>NZ_CP090898.1 GCF_023078835.1 Synechococcus sp. NB0720_010 | reverse complement strand
GTCATCCCCTGGGGTCCATGAATATAGGGGTGGTCTGAGGCGGGAGTGTCTCCGATGATGCGCCTGAACACCTGCCCCACATCTCTGCTGCGCATGACCCGTTTGATGCATGGCGTTCGCCCCCAGCTCGCCTTGGGTTGCTTGCTGCTGAGTGTGGGCCTGAGCGGCTGCGGGACCGGCGGTTTGCGGCTACCGCTCTGGAACGGCAGCAGGGGCGGAGACGGCGCTCAGGTCAGCGATGCGCCCGCCGCCGCCCCCCTACCGGGGGGCAAAAGTTTTGTGGTCAACGCGGTCGACAAGGTCGGACCGGCGGTGGTGCGAATCGACACGGTGCGGCGGGTGGTCAACCCGATGGGCGGACTGTTTGGCAGTGGTCCCTCGGTGCAGCAGCAGCAGGGGCAGGGCTCGGGCTTCATCACCCGATCCGACGGGGTGATCCTGACCAATGCCCACGTGGTCGAGGGCACCAATGAAGTGGGCGTCACCCTGCCGGATGGCCGCAATTTCAAGGGCAAGGTGCTGGGCTCTGACCCGGTCACCGATGTCGCTGTGGTGAAGGTGGCAGCAGCGAACCTGCCCGTGGCACCCCTGGGTAATTCCAAAGGCGTGCGGCCCGGCGAATGGGCGATCGCGATCGGCAACCCCCTGGGTCTCGATAACACCGTCACCTTGGGAATCATCAGCGCGGTGCAGCGCACCAATGCCCTCGGGGAGGGGCAACGGGTGCCCTACATCCAGACCGACGCGGCCGTGAACCCGGGCAACAGCGGCGGTCCCCTGATCAATGATCGCGGTCAGGTGATTGGGATCAACACCGCCATCCGACAGGCCCCTGGCGCGGGTCTGAGCTTTGCCATCCCGATCAACCTCGGGCGCCAAATCGCCGCACAAATCCTCGATCGCGGCCAGGCCTCCCACCCCTACATCGGTGTACGGCTCCAGGCCCTGACCCCCCAACTCGCCAGGGAGGTCAATGCCACCGATGCCGAGTGCCGGCTGCCGGAGACCAAAGGCGTCGTGGTGGTGGAGGTCATCCCCGGCAGTCCAGCCGCCAAGGGAGGCATGCGCGCCTGTGACCTGATTGAGCAGGTCGGCGGCAAGCCCGTGAAGAACCCCTCCGAAGTGCAGGTCGCGGTGGACCAGGGACGCGTCGGCCAGAACCTGGCGATCGTGATCCAGCGCAAGGAGCGGACGCTCACCCTCCAGATCAAGCCCGCTGAACTCCCCCGCGGGAAGTAGGCGCGGCCTTGGCTGCCCCTCTGACCCTGGTGGTCATGGCCCGCTGGCCAGCCCCCGGACGCTGCAAAACCAGGCTGGCCCGCCACACGGGTCGACTGGCGGCGGCCCAGATCCAACGCCAGCTGACGCAGCACAGCCTTGAGGTCAGCGGCCGCTGGAGCCAACGGCACCAGCACAAGCTGCTGATGGCCGTCGACGGTCTGGGGCCCCGCGGGTTGCGCCGCTGGCAGGGGCAGCTGCAGGCTCTCGCTCCAGGGGTTCAGCTCGGGCCACAGGGCGGAGGCAACTTGGGCTGCCGCATGCAGCGGCAGTTGCAGCGGGCCTTCCAGGCGGGGGCTGAGCGGGTGATCGTGATTGGAACGGATCTGCCCGCCCTGGAAACCAGTGATCTCGACGCCGCAGCCGAGGCACTCCTGAGGGCACCGCTGGTCCTTGGGCCCGCCCGAGATGGCGGCTACTGGTTGATTGGCCTGAACCGCTCCGGCTTCCGCCGCGCCGGATCCCGGCTGATGAGTGGCATCCCCTGGGGCAGTGATCAGGTGCTGCAGCGCAGCCTGGCTGCCGCCGCGGCGCACCAGCTCCCTGCGGTCCTGCTGCGACAGCAGAACGACCTCGATGAACCGAGCGATCTGGAGGACTGGCTGCGCTGCCAGCTACCGCCCGCATGAAGCGACCGTCCCTGGCCGTCGTCATTCCCGCGCGGCAGGAAGCGCAGCGCCTACCGCTGTTGCTCGCCGATCTGCAGCAGGCCCCACTCGGGCTAGAGACAGAGCTGATCGTGGTGGACTCCAGCGCCGATCCAGGGACCGCCGACGTGGCCCAGCTCGCCGGCGCCCAGGTGATCCGCTGCGCCGCCAACCGTGGACTGCAACTCCAGCTCGGCATTGCCGCCTCAACGTCTCCTTGGTTGTTGCTGTTGCATGCCGACTGCAGGCTTCCGGCCCGTTGGGGGGCGTCGGTGGAGCGCGCCATGGGGCAAGCACCAGCCGCTTGGTACTTCGACTTCCAGGTCGCCGCGGCCGGTCTGCCGCTGCGGCTGCTGGAGCTGGCCGTTCAGCTGCGCTGCATGATCCGGGCCCTGCCCTACGGCGACCAAGGGCTGCTGCTGCCGCGGGCCCTGCTGGAGCAGGCCGGGGGCATGCGGCCCCTGCCGCTGATGGAGGACCTGGATCTGGTCCAACGGCTCCAACCCCTGGCCCCCCTGCGCCGGCTCGGCCAACCACTGGCAGTCGATGGCCGCCGCTGGAGACGCGATGGGGTGCTGCGAACGGCAGAACGCAACGCGGCCCTGCGCCGGGCCTGGCGCCGCGGCGCCACGGCCCAGGAGCTTGCCCAGCGCTACTACCGCAGCCCCTAGGGGGCGTACCAGAAGGCGCAGCGGCGGTTTTGCGGTTCCAGCTCCCAACCCTGGGCGCCATAGAACTCGATCACGCCGGGATCGGCGAACAGGCTGATGCGCTCCACCTGCATCCGCTGCAGGCGCTCGATCACGTACTGCATCAGCTGTTTGCCCAGGCCCAGACCTTGGTAATGGGGGTGGACGGCCACATCCCACACCGTGGCTTCGATCACCCCGTCACCGGTGCAGCGGGCAAAGCCCACCAGGCGCGGCAGGCGGGCGTCATGGCGCCAGAGGGCCACCACCAGGAGGCTGTTCTCCAGGGCAATGCGCACCCGCCTCATCGGACGGCGGCTCCAACCCACCGCATCGGTGAGTTGCTCGAGCTCATAGAGATCAATCTCCCGCTCCTGGCTCAAGACCAGTGAAGTCGGGGCGTTTGGGGTCGCGCAGACGCGATGGTCCCGGCCGTAGAGCTCCTCCAGTTCAGTGGCGCTGGAACCAATCAGAACGGAGCTCCCTGCGGGGTTCGGTTGATCCTGACCCACCAGGTCACCCCCTTGATGCAGGCTGGGTCCGTTTCTTGCATTGGGATCCCTGGGCACAGCACCTCTGCTGGTTGGCGTGCATGGTTGGCTGCTCTCCGGGCGGCTGTGGGATCCGCTGCGCACGGCCCTGGAGCCCAGGTGGGACTGCTGGACCCCTGATCTGCCGGGCTTTGGCCAACGCCCGAGGCCCCAAGGCCTGCGGACCAACTTGGTCAGCTATGGCCGCTGGCTGGCGGAGGCGGCCCAGGAGCAAGCCGGCGGCCGGCCGATCGTGCTGATCGGCCACTCCCTGGGGGGAAGCCTGGTGCTCCATGCCGCCCCCCATCTGGGGGAGCAACTGCGCGGCATCATCCAGGTCGCCTCCGGAGGCGGGGTCTATCAGCCGCGGCCCTTTCGGATGGTGCGCAACGGCGGAGCCACCTTTTTGCGCTGGCGGCCGAGTTGGCTCGCCCAGCTCCCTGGCACCGAGGCCATTCGCAGCCCCCTGGTGGCGGAGCTCCGTGCCGCCCGCGGGCTGCTGGCCTGCAGCATGCAGCGCGGGGCCGTGCGCCAGCTGCCGGCGCTGACGAGCCAACTGCAGGTCCCCAGCCTCTGGGTGGTGGGCAGCAAGGACACGGTGATGGAGCCGCGCTACGTCCGCCATCTCTCGGGCTACGCCCCCAATGCCGAGGTGCAGGAGCTCGAAGGGGAAGGGCATCTGCCGATGCGCAGCGCGCCAGACGCCCTCGCCCGAGTCATCGAGGACTGGCTGGATCGAACCTTGTCCTAGAGCCTGGCCAGACCGCGTTCTTGAAGGTCGGCCAACTGGGCATAGAGACCACCGGCTGCGCGCAGGGCCGTGTGGGTTCCCTCTTCGATCAGGCGACCGCGCTTGAGCACCAGGATGCGGTGGGCTGCCTCCACCGTGGCCAGGCGGTGGGCGATGACGATGGCCGTCCGTTGGCGCAGAACCCGATCGAGATCCCGCTGCAGGGTGGCCTCGGTGGACGGGTCCAGGAAGGCCGTGGCCTCGTCCATCACCAAGACCGAGGGATTGCGGATCGCCACCCGCGCCACCGAGAGCAACTGGCGCTCACCGGAGGAGAGGTTGCTGCCGCGCTCGCGCAGCTCTGTAGCCAGCCCCGAAGGCAGTCGATCGAGCAGGGGCTCAAGACCCAGCTCCGAGCAGAGGCGCTCGAGCTCGACATCGCTGATGGCGCCATCGAGGCGCAGGTTGTCGGCCACGTTGCCGCTGAACAGGAAGGTGTCCTGCAGCACCACCCCGAGGCGCTGGCGCAGGGTGGGGATGGGCAACTCTCGGATGTCCACGCCATCCAGCAGGATCCGGCCCTGCTGGGGTTCATAGAGGCGGCAGAGCAGGCGGATGATGGTGGTCTTGCCCGATCCGGTCGGACCGACCAAGGCCACGTGCTCCCCAGGAGCAATCCGGAAGGAGAGGTCCGTCAGGATCGGATCGTCCGGGCGGTAGGCGAAGGAGACGTTTTCAAAAATCACCTCACCGGCGCTGCTGAAGTCGCTGCCACTGCGAATGGCGGCCGAGGAGCGCTGGTTTAGGGGCAGCTCCTGAATCTCAATGGGCTCCTCCAGCAGCTCACCGATGCGCTCAACAGCGGTCAGGCCGCCTTGGATCTGAGTGAAGCGCTCCGCCAACTGGCGCAGGGGATCAAACAGACGCTGGGAATAGAGGATGAAGGTCGTCAGGGTGCCCAGGCCCATCGCCCCAGCGGTGACCATCCAGCCCCCCAGGGCCAGCACCAGGGAAATCGCCCCCAGGGACACCCACTCGATCAACGCCGAGATCGAGGAGTCGTAAAAGATCGTGCCGTTGACCGCATTGCGGTAGGCATCAGCGGTGCGGGCAAAGCGGGCGGAGTTGTGGGACTCCCGGCGGAACATCTGCACAACCTCCAGACCCTGAAGGTTCTCCTGCAAATCCGCGTTCATCTGGGAGAGCTCCTCGCGGACCCGGTAGTTGGCCTTGCGATAGCGCTTCTGCAACCAGAGCATGGTCAAGGTGACTGGCACCTGCACCGACAGCAGCAACACCCCGAGGCGCGGTTCAATCGCCACCATCGTCCCGGCGATCACCAAGAGGGTGACCAGGTCCGCCAGCAGCCCCACGGCGCCACTGCCAAAGACCTCGGCCAGGGCATCGACGTCACTGGTCAGGCGCGTCAGCAACTTGCCAACGGGCGTGCGGTCGTGGAAGCGCAGCGAGAGGTCGAGCGAATGGGCAAACAGGTCGTTGCGGATCCGCGCGGTCAGACGTTGGCCAACGGCTTGCACGTTGAAGCTCTGGACACCCTGCAGACCCAGGCGGATCAGGACCGCCACCAGCAAGAGCGACACCAGGGTCCGCAACTGGCCCGAGAGGGGCATGGCCTGCAGCCAGGGCAGCACCGGCTCCTGACGCAGGGCCGAAATCGCCTGTCCGACCAGCAGGGGTTGAACCGCAGCGGCACCCGCCACCGGGATCAGCAGCACCAGGGTGAGCAGCAACCGTTTGCGATCGCGCCCGAGGTAGGGCAGAAGACGCAGCAGCCGTTGACGATCGCGCTTGGCCATCAAGCGCCTGCGCTGGCGATTTGATCGACGATCGATTGGATCTCGCCGGAATCGAGCCGCAGCGACAGCGGATGGCCCACCAGGCGGGCGGTGGAGTGGAACAGATCTTCGATGGCGATCAGGCCGTTTTCTTCGAGGGTGCGGCCGGTGGCCACCAGATCGACGATGGCTTCGCTCATGCCGGTGATCGGACCGAGCTCCACCGAGCCGGCCAGATGGATCAACTCCACAGGCAGATCCAGGGCCTCGAAGTACTCCTCAGCGCAGCGGGTGAACTTGCTGGCGATGCGGCAGTGGGCCGGCAGGTCACTGGCCCGGCGATAGGGACTGGAGGCCTTCACGGCCACGCTCATCCGGCAGCCGCCAAAGCCCAGATCCACCAACTGAGCCACGGGCAGCTGGTGTTCCTTCAAGACGTCGTAGCCCACCACCCCCAGCTGGGCCTGGCCGTAGGCCACATAGACCGGCACATCGGCATTGCGCACCAGCAGCGCCCGGGCGCGACCACAGACGCTGGGCACCATCAGCTGGCGGTTGCCCGGCTCCAGCACCGCTGCGAAATCCAGGCCGGCGGCCGCGAAGCGGCGGACCGAGTCCTTCAGCAGGGCTCCCTTGGCCAGCGCGACGGTGATCATGGTTGGCAGCCTGAACCGGGACTTTAACGATGCATGCCGCCACGACGGTTTCGCTGATCCCTGTGCTGAGCGACAACTACGTGTTCGTTCTCCACGGCGAAGGTCCGGGTGCGGTGGTGGTGGATCCGGCGGTGGCCGAGCCCGTGATCGCCTGGCTGGAGGAGAAGGGTCTGGAGCTGGAGGCGATCCTGCACACCCACCACCACAGCGACCACATCGGCGGAACACCCGGGCTGTTGCAGCGCTGGCCCGAGGCGGCGGTGATCGCCAGTGCCACGGATCGTGAGCGGATCCCGCTGCAAACCCAAGGGGTCCAGGGGGGCGATCAGCTGAGGCTGTTGGGCCGAGAGCTGAGGGTGCTGGAGGTGCCCGGCCACACGCGTCACCACATTGCCTATGTCGTGGAGCCGGAGGCGGGAGGAGCCGCTGAGCTGTTCTGCGGCGACACCTTGTTTGCCGGCGGCTGCGGTCGCCTGTTTGAAGGCACCCCCGAGCAGATGCTCAGCTCCCTGGGCAGCCTGGCCGCCCTGGGGCCCGAGACCCGGGTCTGGTGCGCCCATGAGTACACCGAAGGCAACCTGCGCTGGGCGGCGGAGCGGGAACCGGACAATGCCGCGATCCGCACGCGACTGGCGGAGGTCCAGCAGCTGCGTCGTGAGGGACGGCCAACGATTCCCAGCCACATTGGACTGGAGCAGGAGACGAACCTGTTCATCCGGGCCCAAGACGCGGCGGCGCTGCGCCAGCTGCGCGGTCACAAGGACCTCTGGCGGGGCTAGGGCTCAGCCGCGGGCGATGAGGGCGGCACCACTGGGGTAGAGCCGGCCCTGCTCACCTGCGCGCAGGTGCAACTGACAGCGCTGGCCGCGGGCATAGTCCAGCTCCAAGGGCAGACGCAGGCGCAGGCGTCGGTCATCGAGCTGCACCTGATAGAGCCACTCACGGCCGAGGAATTCCCGGCCCACGACCCAGGCCTCGGCGTCATCGTCCGGAACCAAGGCGATGGCCTGCTGACTGACCAGCACCTCCAAGTCCGAGGAGGAGGACGCAGCAGCCCCGGCCTCCGTTGGTTCGAGCACCCCGAGGGGCGTGAGGCAAAGACCGTCCTGGAGCTGGGCCGGCAGCAGGTTGCCCTGCAGCACAAAGCGACCGACAAAGGAGGTCGCCGGGGCCGTCACCAAGTCGTGGGGGCTGGCGCATTGGTGCAGATGCCCGGACTCCAGGACCGCCACCCGATCACAGATCGCCATGGCCTCCTCCGGGTCGTGGGTCACGATCACCCCGCTGGCGCCGCAACGGGCCAGGACACCGGGAAGCTCCGCCCGCAGGCGCAGCCGCACCTCCACATCCAGATTGGAGAAGGGCTCATCGAGGAGCACCAGGGAACAGCCCGGAGCCAGGGCGCGGGCCAGGGCCAGGCGCTGCCGCTGACCGCCGGAGAGCTCATGGGGATAACGGCGCTCGAGGCCCTTGAGGCCCAGCAGTTCCAACAGCCAGGAGGCGCGACTGGTGTCCTGACCTGGCCTGAGGCCAAAGCAGGCGTTACGCCAGGCATCGAGGTGGGGGAAGAGGGCGTAGTCCTGAAAGACCATGCCCACTCCGCGGCGCTCCGGGGGTAACCAACGTCCCTGCCCGGCCACGGGGCGACCGCCGATGGACACAGAGCCGCGGTCGGGCTTCTCAAAACCAGCGATCAGGCGCAGCAGGGTGGTTTTGCCGCAGCCCGAGGGGCCCAGCAGTCCGACCAACTCACCGGGCTGGAGCTGGAAATCAATGTCGCGAAGAGTCCAGTCACCACTGGAGGCGGGGCCGCTGTAGCGATGCCACAGGCCACTGAGCTCCACCTGCGGCTCCTGGGGGAGATCAGGGCTGGGCATCTCAGGGCGCATTCAGCAGGTTCGCCATAGGCTCGGCGCCACATCCTCTCGTGCAATGACCCTTCCAGCGATTGAGGCGGTGACAACCGCCGCGGCACCCGCACCGGTCGGCCCCTACAACCAGGCCGTCAAGGCGGGTGGGGTGCTCTATTGCTCCGGCCAAATCGCGCTGGATCCAGCCACCGGCGCGATGGTCGGCAATGGAGATGTGGAGGCTGAGACCCGCCAGGTGCTCAGCAACCTTCAGGCCGTGCTCAAGGAAGCCGGCTGCACGCCGCAGCAGGTGGTGCGCACCACGGTCTTCCTGGCCGATCTGGGGGATTTCGCCAAGGTGAACGCGCTCTACGCCGAGGTATTTGGAGAGGGCGTCTCCCCGGCTCGCGCCTGCGTGGAGGTGGCCGCACTGCCGAAGGCCGCCCGGGTGGAGATCGACTGCATCGCGGTGCTGGGCTGAATCAGCCGAAAGGTGAGATTGATCCGCTCGGTCCTGACCCGGGCACGGGCCGGTAGGGCGTGCTGCCAGTGGGCCTGGGTGGGCGGATCCATCACCAACAGATCGCCGTCATCCAGGCAAAGCGAGAAGGGCGCCTCAGCGGACGCAAGAGAAGAACGTCTCGGGCGAAAACGCAGATCGCGCGGAACGCCGATGCTCAAGGAGGCGATGGGGGCCTGGTTGTCGAGTTCCGGTTCGTCATCGGCATGCCAGCCCATGCGGTCGTCTCCAGTGCGGTAGCGGTTCAGCAGCAGGCTGTTGAAGCGAACCCCCAACTCCTGCTCCAGGAGATCGCGAAGGGGCGCAATGGAGGGACTCCAGGGGGTGATGGGCTGCACCTGGCCGCTGTAGCGGTAGCTGCAGCCGGGGTCAGCCATCCAGCAGGTCAGACGAGGCGTGGGGTGCTGGCGGCCAAAGACGCGCACCAGGGGCTGCTCCCAGGGAACCTCCTGAGCCAGGCGCTGACGCAGGGATTCCGTGGCGATTCCATGGCCCTGTAGCCAGGCGGAACCGTGGCGAAGCTTCAGGCCAGGACGCTCAATCGCAATCAAGGCTGGGCTGGTTCAATCACCCGAGCTTCAGCCACGGGGGGCGGGGCCAGGAGCGTCAGGCGTGTGGCCTGATCAAGAACCGGGGTGGGATCGAGGGCCAGCATCTGCTCCCCTTGGCGCTGGCGCAACTCGACATGGAGATGGGGGCCACTGGCACGGCCGCTCTGGCCGACCAGGCCCAGGGTGGAGGCGGCCGTCAGGAAGTCACCTTTGCGGACGTTGGCGCTCTGCAGATGGGCATAGAGGCTCTGCCAACCGCGGCCATGGTCCAGGACCACCGTGAGGCCGTAGCCGTCGATGGGCTCCACCAGAACCACACGTCCAGGAAGCATGGCCAGAACAGGCGTGCCCGCGGGAGCCACCAGGTCCTGACCGGCGTGCATGCGCCAGGCCCCGCGGGAACTCGAATAGCGCCAGCCGTAGGGGTCCACCTCCGTGGCTTTGACCGCCAAGGGATAGACCACACGGATCGGCTGACCAGGACGCAGCGGCCAGGCCAGGGAATCGGGCATGGCCTCGCTGATTCCCATCCCGGGCGTCAGGTCAGCGACCGGAGTATCGCCAGGGATTTGCCATGGCCTCTCGGGGAGGGCCAGAGCCGGGAAAGGCAACAGACAGCCCGTCAGCCCGGCGAGGACAGCAACAGCGCGAACGGGGCCGAATCCCATGGTGGGGCGAGGACTTCGGGCCCGTTGTACCGGGGCCCAGCGCCACGGCCAGCCCAGCGGATCGACCGGTAAGCTCCAGACATACGGGGCGTGGCGCAGCTTGGTAGCGCGGGTGCTTTGGGAGCACTAGGTCGCAGGTTCGAATCCTGTCGCCCCGATTGACTTCTCACCAACCAGGCCTGAGCGGCGGGCTCAAAACGGGCTCAAAAATCCTTCCCGCTCTGGCTGGGAGTGTCCGGGGTTGTCAGGGCCGTCCCCCGTAGCCTCCTTTGCGAGCAAGCCTCAACGGCGGCGATACCGAGCTGCGTCATCTCTGAACGCATCCATCCCCTTTCGCCGGATCCGCTGATGGATCGATCGCAGATCTCCGATCCCAGGAGTTCCTGTCCTTCGCATCCACACCGATGACCCATACCCCCCACTGGTCCGTGCAACGTCAGGCCGCCGATTGCCTGGGCGTGAGCGAGCGGACGCTGCATCGCTGGCGCTCCGCCGGCCTACTCAATGCACGCCAGAGCTATGAGCAGCAGAGCGGTCTGGCGAGTTACAGCTTGGGTGCGGCGTTCTGGGAGGTAAGGGCGAGCAAGAGCTGACACCCCACCCCACTCCGCCAGCCATCAAGAGCCCTGGGCTACGGCCCGGGGCTTTTCGCTGCACCAATGGCCCTGCATCCACCCGCCACACCAGGCCTGGCTGCTCTGCACGAGGAATGCAGCCTGTTTGCCAGTCGCCCGGACCCCGTCTCCACAGTTATTGGAGCTGCTGCTGGTTCTTGGTGTGAAGCGAATCACAGCGCTGGCCGTGGGGCTGAGCGTGCTGTTGATCACCCATGCCGGCGATCAGTCGGCGGCAGAACGGGCCCTGCACACACAGATCGTGGCGCGGTTTGAGCGCGACCAACACCCCATGGCTCAAGCCCGGGCCATGGCCGCCAGCTGAACCGCCGTTACTCCAATACCCTCCCTGGCGCCGTGCACACCCAGGTGCGGTTGATGCCTTTGGCGGAGAGAAAGGGCGTGTTGTAGAAACTCGGCTGGCCCTTGGCGCTGTCGCTGTTTTGCACACGCCATTGTTCGCGTGCGCAGCTCACCGACAGCGTGAGGGTGCCGCCGCCGGGTTGGTTCAGACGGAACAGGCGCACCCCGTTGTAGAGGCCGAGGGGCTTGGCATTGAGCTGTTTCAGCAGGACCGCAAGCGCCTGATCAGATTCGGCTCGTGCCACATGAAGGAGGCTCCCAGGTGCTACGAGGCCTGCCAAAACACTGAGCACCCAGCGCCCTTGCCCGTGAAGTGCATTCATGGAGGTTGCCTGAAGGTTGCCCCACTGTGACCCTCGATCGCATGGATGCAGCAGTTGCGAAAGTCTGCCGGCCTCGACTACAGCTTCCAGGAACCTGAGTGATTCAGCAACCACGAGGCTTAAGCCCTTATTCGCCACCCGGCGGCGGAATTGGAGGGTGTCACACGGCGCCAGGGCTGGGCTCTTCTGCTGCGTTTCAAACTGCAGGTCTCTCCCCTGGGGGCTTGCATGCCCGTTCCAGTTCCTGTAGGTAGTCGCCCACCTTCATGTTGGCGATGGCTCGAGCTTCAGCTTCACGCCACCAGCGATCCGGGGCCACCAGGGCCTGAAGTTCGGCGCGATCAGTTCGGGTTAGTTGTTGTTCAATCGTTTCGCGGCTGAGCCAGCGTCGATTGTTGAGGCAGAGGCTCTGCACGGCATGCCAGTCCTCATGGCGCAGTGTGCTGCTCTGGTCGCCACGAGGACAGACCACGACTTGCCGGCTGCCACGAACGTAGAGGCCATAGAGATTGGGCTCGCGGCAGCGGGGATGGTCGCTCACCACGGCTACATCCATAGCCTCGAAGGCCATCCGCAGCTGCTGCAAGGCCGCTTCATTGGTGCGTTCACCACCGCTCCTGCCGAACAGGGGGATGGGCCATACAAATGCCAAGGCCAGGAGGGTCTGAACCATTCGAGCAGTTCCGCTTGTTCAGTCCACGGCAGTCATTGAATCAGCTGCTACTGGAGGTTGCTCATCATCACCTTCGAGCAGGACCACTTGGTAGATGGCTACGTTTACGGTGGCCAGGGAGCGCACAATCTCGGGAATCATCTGTGCTGGTGTTGAGATCGTGATCGATCGCCTCTGGCCCCTTGCGAGCTCATTGAGCAGCTGCGGTTCAATCGTGGTGAAGCGCTGCTTGGCTGCTTCTTCAAACACATCCACCGCCGGGCTTTGGCCAGACCCAAGCACGAACAACACCCGTCTGGGCAACTCGCTGTAGTCGGTGCTGATGGCTTCCAGCCGCTGAATCCTTTGTTGCTCGATCACTGGTTTGTGCAAGCGAGGTTCTGCCCAAACCAGCTGATACGAGTCTTGCCCTGGTGGTCCCAGAGTTCGACTCCTGAACTGCTGTAGCGAGAACCGCTGCCGGAACGCGCGATCGGGAGCAGCACGTGTTGATCACCCACGGCTAGATCAACGCTGGGGGCATCGCCGAGATTGATGAACACGACCGACACTGGAGCTGCAATGGGGCCAGAGCACTGAAGCGGTTTGCGCCAGAACACTTGCAAGGTGAACTCCCCTTCTCTGGTGAAGCGGATGCCATCGGCGTTGTCAGCATGTTGGTGGCTGATCCCGTGTTGATTGGCCGCGAAATTGAACGTTCCATGTGGCTGCATCGACACTGTTATGTCTCCATCGCGTTCCCTGAACGCACACGGCCCTCGCTGAATCGGTAGCGAGTCATCGTGGCGGCTCAGCAGGCAGTAGGCCTCTAGCCCACGCCCCTCGGCCGCCCGATGGCCTTTTATCGCCTGGCCGTAGATGAAGCCGATGATGTAGCCCTGGCCCCAGTAAAGGGCGGCTACGGCGGCACCGATGCAGGCTGCCGCCGTGGCCAGTGGTTTTACCACTGCTTGAACTCGTTCACCGTGCCGTCGTAGTTCACATTGCAATAGCCCTTGGCTGTTTTGCCGTCCACCGCCCAGTTGAAGCTGAGGCCGCTGGCCTTCACGTCTTTCATGGTCATCGCGCCTGAATCGAGGCTTTGCTTCAGCGTGGCGCCGAGGCTGATCCGCGCTTCAGCCATGCTCACGTCAAATTGCTCCACCACGCGCAATTTGCATGCGTTGCCTAGACGCTGGGTGACAGCGTCGAGTTTGTTGGCCAGGGCTGGGGCACTGATCACGGTGAATAGTCCGGCCGTTAGGCCAAGGCTGATCAGATGAGGCAGGGGGCGTGTCATGGCGAAGTCGGAGCTCACCGAATTCTGGTCATTGCAAAACCTTTTTCGCCCCATGCATCGAGTCTTGCGAGTTGGGATCTGAGACCAAGCGGTTGTGGTGTCGTTGTGTTGCTCGCAGTCATCCCGGCCAGCGCCAGCTTCCGGTCCGGGTGCAGATGTCGCCAGTGGGACTGCCTGGCCAGGGCTTCTCGCAGGCTGATTTTGATCAGAGCGAAATGCTCTCGGGTGATCGGTGCAACCAAAAATCCCCGCCTTGCGGCGAGGGTTAGAGGACGAACGAGTGATCGAGGCGATCAGTCGAGGTCGGGCATGTCCAGAGTGGGCTCGGCCTTGCGGTCGATGCCTTTCTCGAAGCTCAAAGCATTCCCCTGCAGCTCTCACCAGCGCAGCTTGAGCCCCCCGCCATAGCTGAGCTCGTTGCCATTGCTCCAGAAGGCACCACCCACGCCGGCATAGAGGGAGAGGGCTTCTGACGTTTCGTATTCCAGCGAGAGGCCCACATCAAGCGCATTAGCTAGACGGCTGATCAGTGGCAGTCGCTAAGGGTCGTGATCGAGCTTGTTGGGGATCTGATACCCAATCACCAGCTGTAACGGAAGCCTCCGCCGTAGGTCAGCTCGTTCCCGTTAGACCAAAAGGATCCAGCAACGTTGCTGTAGATCGCGGTGCTGGAACTGATTTCATACTCAAGTCCAAGGGAAACATCGACGTCATTGCTACCTCGGTTCTGGCCGTAGACATCGATTTCACCTGCTTCTGGCAGATCGACGAAACCACCAGTCACCTCGTGCTCTTCGTCGGAGTTGCCATTGACGTCGTAGCGATAGCCAACACCAAGCCTCGGGATGAGTCGACTTTCAGAGGAGACAACTATGGGAGCCTGCAGAATCAAACCACCACCAAAGATCACCGATGTGGCTGTGTGTGGATTGAGCTTGAGGTTGAGGGACTGTGCACCTGATTCCTCAATGAGCCCTTGGGAGTACCCAGCGAAGGAAACCAAGGCATTGGGCTTGAGAAGGATGGCGTTACGGCGTTCTTTCTCTTTTTGCTTGGGGTCCGCTGAGTCAGTGACTTTTGAGAGAGTGAAGGCGTATTCACCTGTTAACGCAACGGTGTAGCCGTTGGAATTCCAGTCCGCTTCTGCAAGACGATTGATCGTGCCGAACTGGATTGGCCTGCGTGAATCGCTGTTGAAGCGCGAGTAACCGCCAAGCAGGGCAATGGTTGCTGGTTCAGATGGCTTGTACAAGCCGTAGAGGCCGCCCGAGTAGGTATCACTATTAACCCGTGTATCGGCAAATTCGTAGTTGTAGAGATTGTTCTGTCCGTAGCCAAAAACTCCGCCAATGCTGAACTGATCGCTCAGTGCGTATTCGACGCCATAGGTGGACTGGAAGATGTTGTAGTCAAGCGAGCCAAGGTCCTCTGTTCCCCTGAGGCTGGCCTGTGTGTTGGTGCCGTCGATGACAAGAGACCAGGGGAGTTTCTTCTTGACCTTGGCCGTTTTGCAGCTGGCTGACTCTTTTGATGCTTCTTGGTCTTTGGCGCTTGCCGTCATTGCATTTCCATTCTCAGCAACACAAACTTTGACCTTTTCGGTTTTTGTGTAGGAGATCTTGTTGTCAGCAAGAGCAATTGCCAGAGCGTTCTTCCTGAACCGATTCATCGATTCTAGGCCGACGGAGAGGTTGCTGGCATAGGGCTCTGCAGTGAGCTGCTCATAGGCCGCGTCGACTTGACTTTGTGTTGAAAGGGATGTAAGTGCCCCAAAGACTTTCAGGACATCTGCAAATTGCGATGACGCAGTGCTTGATGTTGCGGACAAGTACGTAAGCTTTCCACCTGCAACCTTCCCTGTGTTCTTGGAAATTCCAGGACCAGTCGATACGACTACTTTTGATCCCGAGGAGTTTAGTGACGTGGTCTGTGAAGGAAGCGGTGCACTGAACGCATAGACCACGCTTGTGTTTGGACCAACAGCATTGCCCTGTGTACTAATATAGGTTTGTCCATCGGAGGCCATGATGTTAAAGACTCCATAGAGGGGTCGTTTTGCCCAGGCAAAGTAAGCTGTTTTCCCAGTCGAATATCCCGCATTAACCCACTCCCCTGCAAATTTCTTAGCATCTGACTCATAAGGCCACCAAGGAGTTGATTGAAGCGTCGAGGCGTGAGCGTTGTAGTTTCCGTAAAAGGTTTGAATATTATAAGTCTTTCCGTCTACATTTACGAGATCGGCCCTGGCTGGAACCTGAAAAAAGGCAACTGCGCAAAGAGCAAGAATCTGCCGCCCCCTATTCTTTGAGCCTGCTTTCATTGCTGGATACTTTTAGCCTGCGGAATATAGCGGGCGCAAACCCGTAAAGGCATCACCCCTTAAAGGATTTACCCTCTCGTGGCTGAGGCTTCCCTTTGTCGGCAGCACTTTCAGCGATGGGCTGCGAAGCCATCACCCCATTCGCCACCTCGAAGGCGCTGGCCAGGTCGCGCGTCATGAAGCGGGCGTAGTTGCCCATATGCACTTCAAGGCTGTGGCCCATGGCGTCGGCCATCTGCTTGGGCTGCAGACCACGCCCGTGCCCAGTCGCGCTGTAGCGATGGCGGAAGCTGTACGGCACCAGTTCTTGGCCCTCAGCCGCGGCCTCAGCGGCGATTGACTGCCAAGTCGGCTGACGCTTCAAGAACGTGCGGATCGCCTCGCCTGCCTTGCCTGGCTGCCCCAGCGGCGGCAGTTCCTCCCCAAGGTGAACGCGCTGCAGCAGGCTCCAATCCACGGGGCCGTCAACGTCATTCACCAGCAGCGGGTAGAGGCGACGCTCAGCCGTGCGGGCTCCTTTCTTGCCGCCCTTGCTCTTGCAGTAGGTGGACCACAACTCGGTGCGTCCGAGCGGGGAATGCCATCGCTCCACCCATGGTCATGAGATGTGGGTCGGGAGCTGTTGCCTGACGCAGTTGCTCTAGCCCCTCCATTCTCTTTTGAAATCGGAGGGGCTGTTGGTGATCAGAGCGAGGATGGCTGCATCAGGGAGCGGACGACTGGCGATGACCGATGCCCAGAAGATCGTTCTCACCTCCGTGCTCTCGACGATGTTCGTGCCGGTGATGTTCCTGGCACCCAGCTTCTGCACAGAAGCGACCGGTAACTGGCAGTCAAACCTGGGCGCCTGGCTCCCGAGCGCGTTGTCCGCTCCAGTCGCCGCGGCTGTCCCAATAATTGGGTTCGCCCTTCCTTGCGGCCTCTTTGCCTGGCTCCTCTCCAGGATCTGGATCAAGAACTAACGCTTGGGTCGGGGAGCTCCTTGAGTCCTAAGCGATCAACCAGCTTCTGCTGACCACGAATGAATCGCTTGCGCTGAGGGCTGTCGTAGTCACCTTCGATCAGTTCCAGGAGATGTGGGTCAACCTCCCAGCCAGCACGTAATCGGGTGTAGGCCTCCTCCCTGTCCATGGTCAGGACGACTCTCTCAGTCGTCGTCTGTTCTGATCTGGCTGCATCAGCAGCAGGTCTTGATAGTCGGCAACGCACTCCAAACACTCGCAAGGAACGCCATGGAGATCCCAGCGGTCCAGCGTGTAGCCAGTTAATGCGGCTTCGTCGTTGTGGAACTTGGTCACATTGAGGTGACGAAGGTCGAGTGAACGCTCTCGTGAATCACAAAGGGGCGCAGTCGTGCAAACCGCCCATGTCCTGGGGATCACACTGTTTTTGGTAGCCATTGCTCCTCAATCGCTAGATGTCTTCCACTTTCAAGCCGAAGAGGATGCAGTCTCTGCTGATCAAAATGGAGATCAGCAGAGCAAATGGACGAGGCAGCAGAAGCGATTGGACTGGCTGGGTTCGGCGGCGGCGGACTCAAAGCCCAGCAAGACAATGAGAATCAAGCAAATGCGGCCCACATAACTGATAGGCGCATCTTGAAAGTCAATTCATTCATTGCGCTCACGAGCACCCAGCCCTGCAAAACATGTAGCGATCCCGAAGCCGGTCTTTAAAATGCTTGAGGAAGTGCAAAATCTGTAGAAGCCTGGACAATATTCATCGCGAGCTAGAGCAATGATCATTGTTCAGCGTTTTGACGCGGCAGGGCAAATATGGGTCGACGAGGTGGTGCGGCATGCTTGGTGGAATGCGTACACCACCACAAAAGCCAGGTGCTGGGTTTCAGGAAGGAGTTACAGAATCGTGTCTGGACACAGCGGTGATGTGCTGCATGAGTTCCCGGTAGACGAGTACGGGAACTGCTGTCGACTGAAAGACTTGAGACCTACAAAGAGCCAACGACATCCCTGAGCCACTAAGCGGCTAACCAGAAGTGGATGCAAAAGCTGGCGTCCTCTTTTCTGAGCAAAGAATGGCGGACCGGTGGCACCCGTCTCTTTTGGGGATCCACCTCTCCGCCGCTGAGTCGCCTGAGCAGTGACCTCGCAATCAACGTGGGTGCTTCTTCAGGTAGGCAAAAACCGTTTGGTCATGAGCCGTCGTCCAAGACTTGCGCCCGTGAATCGCAATCGCAAATTCAACAGCATCGATTTGCCGCTGTCTCTCGCGGTGCGATGCTGCATCGAGAGTTCGCATCATGCACTCGTTCATCAGACCCTAAAGCTGGCGTTCCTGACCTAAACCACCGCTGTCCTCAGTCACCAGTAAACAGTGCTTGAGGGAGCACAGGAAGCCTCTTCAGCACAAATGCATCAGACACCAGCAGATGAAATGCGGCGTAGACCTACTTCGCCCTTATCTCTCGCCAATCACTACGCTGGCACCAAAAGCGAGACCGAGAAATGGTGAAGACCCTGTCAGCATTCTTGATCACATTGGTTGCAGCATTGCTGCTCAATGTAGCGCTAGTTTCTCGACACTATGATCAAAAGCCGCGTACATATGAACCCGAGAAAATAACCAGTGGAGACATAGTCCAGCTCAGCGTGCAGGAGTTACTCCCCCTAGAGATCAATCCAATCTTCGAACCTTCGACACGACGTCAACAACCAACCCAATAGCAGAAGCGACCAATACTTCGCATCTCCAGCCTGCGTCTTCCAATGCCAGGAAAACTGGCGATGACTTGGTTCTTTTCATGAACCCATCCGCTGCTGGATTGCCCGAGCAGCCGCTGTCATGAGCGTTGGACGAATGAGTGCAGTAGACCGACGCACCCTTGCGATCGGTCTGAGAAGCGGTGCTGTTGGCCTTGCCGTTGGCTATGGAGTTGCTCGGATCAGGCGCTGAGGATTGCACCCGCAACCCCACCTAGGCCATAACCGAGTTGGAGGCGCGGTGAAGACAGCGCTGTCCGAGCGGGGGCCCACCACATGGCCCCCAATAACTCGAACCTGAGGGTCAGCGTGCTGTTGCGCTCACCATCAGGCCTCCCCGTGGGATGGGGCTGGGCACCAGCTGCAGCGAAAGATCTTGATCCGGCTCCAGTTCAAGCTGAACCTGCTGCAACAAGCCAACGACCATCAAACGAATTTCCAATTCGGCCAGGGCTTTACCGAGGCAGACCCTCTCGCCACCGCCAAAGGGCAGCAGTGTTTGCCCAAACGAACCATCGAGATGGCGCTGCGGACGGAACTCCGTCAGGTCTGTGCCGCTGCTGGTCGCCGTTGGCGTGAGCGCCACCTGGATCACACTGTTCGCTGGCACGGCCACATCAGCCAGCTCAATCGCCTGCAGGCTGCGGCGAAAGAACCCACCCACCGGCGGGGTTTGCCGCATCACCTCGAGCACGGTGGCATCCAGCTTTTGTGACTGCACTGCTGTGGTCGCAGGCCACCCAGTGGCCATGACATCGCTCTGCAGCCAATCCATCACCTCCGGATGCAGCAGCAAGGCGCGAAACAAGCAGCTCAGCGATGACGCGGTGGTTTCGTAACCAGCGAAGAGCAGCAGCAGCAGTTGCTCCGCCAGATCGTCGTCCTCCAGAGGAATCCCCGCCTCATCCAGGCCACCACTGAGGAGATCGAGGCCACCTTGATTGCGGCCCTCCTTCAAGACATCTTTGATGCGCTTCAGCAACCGCTGGCGAGCTGCCAGGGCTTTGGCAAAGGGTGTGCCCGGTATCGCCAAGGGAATCGAGAACAGAGCCTTGGTCCAGATCTCAAAGTCAGCGAACAGGGCGTCACGGCGATCCGGATCGAGCCCTAACACCGTGGAGGCGATCACGGCAAAGGCGAAGCGGCGCATCCTCCCGGCCAGGGGAACTGGGCCACCAGCCGAGGTCAGCTCCTCTGCGAGCTCATCCACCAGGCCAGAGATCGATGGGGTGTAGCGGGCTAGGGCTGCACTGGAGAACAGCTGACCGACCACACGCCGGCGGGCCTTATGACCCGCTCCACTGCGGTTGGCGAGGGAACGACTGCCTAGCAGCTGTTTGACACTCTCAGGCCACCAGCCCTCAAGTAACTCGCCTTGGCGAAAGAGATCGTTGATCGCCCGTTCGCCGCGGATAAAGACGATGGGCTGGGTCAGCAGCTTGGTGGCAAAGACATCGCCATAGGTCTCAAAGCGCCTCTGGGCAAAGCTCGGATCGCCGAAGAAATCAAGGGTTTCCTTCAGGCCGCTCACCGCACCGGTGTTGGGCAGGGGCTTGACAGGCATGGGCCCAGGCGCGCGCAGGCGATCAACTTATCGATTGGATGACGGCGTCAGCCAGAGGGGGCTGGGTCATCAACACAGGGGCCGGATCCGTCAACGCCTTCAGATAGCGACGACGCTGCGCGCTGTCCTCTGGACGAGCCTCCTGTTTCGCGCCATCCAGGCCGGAAGGGCGCTGTCCATTCAATGGCTGCTGCAGTGAAGTCAAAAAAAATCCCCCTGCCCACCGGAAAGTGTCAGGGGTGAGCTATTCCGTCCCCCCGTTTCGGGGTTGAGCGAATCATCGGATTGATCGTCACAATCGCGATAGCCCCATTTGGGGGTAATTACACAGCAGCAGCCGTAGTGGTCTTGCGTTGTTGGACGGCGTAAACGGCAGCTCCTGCGGCTGCAACGGCCAAGCCACCGCTGACCGCAAAGAAGACCAGGGTCTGAAGAAGCAGCAAGAGGGCGCCCAGACCTGAGAAGGTCGCAATCCGAATCTTGGACTTGATCAAAAGCGTCAGCAACAGAATCACCGTGGCCTTCAGACTGAGGATCTTGGCTCCAGCAATGGGGCAAAAGGGGTTGTGCAGCATGACGGACCGAGCACTCCACCCATGCTGGTGCCGCCATCGCAAGAGCGCGAGGACAGCAGCAAGCAACACCCTCTGCCCGCGGCACTCCCTGATAGCGTCCAGCTCACTCAGATGGGCGGCAATGCTGACTGGACTCTTTGGCGTATTACTCGCGGCCCTCTCCTTCGTTCAAGTGCCTCAGTGGGACAACGACTGGACAAAATGCTCTGTGTCCGTCCCCGACACCGCATGCCACTGGTATGTCGTCAATCCGGACAACACCTTCGGGAAAGGATTCAGCTGGATCACCGCTCCCAAATTGGATGTTGCGGCGCTGCAAGATGTCGCAGCACAACATGAATTCACCGTTGAAAACGGTTACCAGACGACGGTTGAACTGATGGATTCCACCTCGTCAGTGAAGTACGGAGACGACTACTAAGCCTCAAGACCATCCTCGGGCCGGAGGCTGGAGGATTGAATCACTCTTCAAGGCGCGACTTACACTCCCTTCGTCGAGCGATAGTTGACACCGCGGCGCATCAGATTCGCTTCTTGAGTTGTACATTGAAAGAGGGCGTGGTGCCTGTTAACACACCAGGTTTCATGGCTATACCCCCACGGCGAGCCGAGCTCAGATGACGCCTCATGCTGGACACTGTTCAGCTGCGCAAGAGAAATCTCGACGATGATCTGATCGTCTAAAGGATCAACGTTGTAATCGAGCACAGTTCCCCCCAGTGCGATAGATGAAGAGGGGCCTCTGCAGAGTGATGATCCCCGCGGAGAACCTTGGAAGCAAAGGATCCTCCCTATGCCTTGAGGTGGCACTCCTCAGTTATGGCCTGCAAAGAGGGAAAGGGCTATGAGCATTTGAACGGATGCAGAACTCCGCCAAACGATGCACGGCTCCAGAGGAGCCTTTGCTCAAGGCTCTAGAGATCGCTGCCCATTGAACCGACGGTCTCTAAAGGACCATGAAAAGCTGGCCCTGACGTGAGCGCAGGCAGGAGCTCAGGATCCAAAACAAGCCGCTGATAACGCTTGGCCTGCGCGGACCAAAGGTCATCATGGCTGCTGTCCAATACAAGTGACCGATCTCCGGCAACAGGAAGCAGAATGAACTGATCAAACACGAGAAGAACTCAATAGCAAAAGATTTTTTGACGACAATCGGCACGCAAGAGGAGACGGGAAAACGAATGGTGCCTTGGAAAACAGCGGAGATATCAGAAGGAACGCTCATCCACTTCTTGATCAGCCAAGAACAGGCCCGAGAAGTTCTAAGCCGTAGTCAGCGGGAAACTGCTCGCAACAATGAAGCCGAAAAAATCCTGTCCTTGGTCCAGACAAACCCCAAAGCGGAGAAAAGACGCTTGAACACTGCCGTCACGCGCCCGCAATGGGGATTGGAATGAACTGGCCGTGGTCGCTATGGGCGACAACAAACCGATATCTGAGCCTTACTCCGTGTATTTCAGTCGATGTGAGCGGCGACCATGCAGTGAAGGGCCGACGCAGCACGCCTTTGATGTCAGACATCAACCTAACACCGCAGCGACAACATCCAGCCTCTCCACAAGGGGCATCAGCATGGATGTCAGCGGCCAAGTCAGATCAAAGGACAACGGAAATTCTTCTAAAGCTTTTGGAACCCAGCACCAGAACGGCCTATCAAGAGTGTGGTTTCTGTTGCCTCAGGCAATGCTCGGTTTTGATGTGACCGCCCAAACTCCCCACGGTGAGAAGCGGGTGCACCTGGTCGCGATCAACGAATCCGTGGCCCTGAGCCTGGCCAAACGGGCCTTTGGCGACCATCCCCTGAGCATTCGCACCTGCACCGGGCCAACCCGCCGGCAGCGGGATTCAATCCCCATCGAGGACTGAGTCGCCAACTGACGCCTTGCCACAAAAAAGCGCCCCCGAAGGGGCGCATCCAGCACTTGCGGCAACGATCAAAAAATCGGCACCACAACCCGGCTTAAACCGGCCAACTGAGCCTGCTCAAGACGCTTGGCCTTGAGGATCTGGGCGCGGATAAGGGCGAGAGTGTTCATGGCATGAGCCTCGAGATGACAGCCCCGTTCCCTGCTGTCAAATCATGCATCCCCAAAGGGGACGAACGTCTTCAAACTGTAGCGACTGCTACCGCTCAAAAGTGTGCCCTGGTGTACTCGGTCCTGCATTAAGGATTGCAGATGCTCAATGGCGCGCGGCTCATTGCACGCTGTTCTGAATGTTCAGAAGTGCCTTGCCATCTGCACTGACGGAGACCTCGGTGATCACCGCAGGAGACCGTCCTTCCATCTCCCAGCCAGGAGGTCCGCCGGAAAACCGAAAGACGAAACCCAGGGCATCGGCTCGCATCAAACAACGCTGACGCGCAAGCGTTGTCGAAAACATGCAGGCCGCCGGCACGTACTGACCCAACCCACCGTTGAGTGCCACTGCTTTTGTCCGCGCCAGATTCATTGCACGCTGAAACGCTGGCCCCTCCTTCTGCAAGCGCTCGATCTGATCAAAGGTCTGCTGAACGCCCTGTGCACTGGCCTGGATGGGCATCCAGGGCACAACAGACAGGAGCAACAAGGCTTTCAAGAGAAAGCGTTTCATCTCTTTCCCTTCCAGAACAGAACGAAGAATGCGCGAACTCTGGTGCAAGCCAGACCTGGAAGCAAGCACAGAAAAAAGCGCCCCCGAGAGGGCGCTCAGATCACAAGAGAATCACCCCCGGATCACCAGAGACCGCGCACGGGTTGCTTGACCGGCTCGGGAGCTTCGGCGGTGTAAGCCGCGATGCAAGCCGGGGTGTTCATGTACCAGCTGAGCAGCGATGTGGCCTGCTGGCTGTTCTCAAGAGCGTTGACATCACAGACCTTCATTGAGCCCTGGAGGCGCTGGTCGGTCGGCAACATCTTCATCATTCCGTAGCTCGAGAGCTTGCCGTCGGCTGAGTCGAGAATGATGGCGCTACGCACGGCCTGCAGGCTGTTCTGCTGGCTGTAGTAGGGGGTGTAGTTGTTCTCCTGAATGCTCTCCTTCAGGAACTGCTCGCCCTTGGGGGAATACAGGAAGCGAGCCACAGCGGCTACATCCACGCTGTATTGCTGCTGAAGACCAGCCTGAAGCTGCTCCCTGGACCAGCCGGACAGATCCGAGAGGTTCTCAGGAACGGGGTTATCGATCACCTCTGCACCGCCGAGGGGCAGCAGGGTGTTGGAGCGAACAAAGCCATAGCCGACAGCACGAGCCGTCATCCGTGGCCCGCCATGGGGAGGAATAAAAACGGCTTCCCCATAGGCAACTCCAGACTCATCCGAGGAGAGAGGCAATGGGGCCTGGGGATTGGCCTGGGCTGAGAGGCCCAAGAACAAACAACTTGCACCAGCAAGAGGAACAATCAGTTTCAACATGGAAGGCAACTCGAGAAGGACTCTGCAAATGAACCCTTCCCGATATGGAAACCCCAAGAACCAGGCAGCTCAGATCAACTCTTTGTCTTTATTTTTGAACTCCAAGGGGCGCAGATAACAGACAAATTGGCTACAGAAAGACCGCAAGATGTAGCGAGAAGAACAAACGCGGCCAGGAAAATATTTCGCGCGAAAGAAAAGCATCAAGCCAGCCAACCCCTGGCGACTCAAAAGGCGCACGCCGCTTGCGTCATCGGATGTCAATCGGCGGGGTCTGCTTGCTGGTGATCCGCTCCACCTCTGCTGCTCGACGCGCCGATCCCGCCTCGCCCAACTCAACCGGAAAGCGGTTGGTCTTGAGGTTGCTCTGAAAGCGCCTCCAGAAGGAGCGGAACTTGTCTTTGCAATGGGCAGCCATCTCACCTCTGTCGAAACAACGACTCAAAGAAAGGATCAGCTGATCACTGTCGAATGCTTTCGCAGCTCAGGCAATGGGTATTCAGGCCGATTGCCATGGGCTCAAGCAACCGCCGGCTGATCCAACTGCCAGCAGCGGGAGCCCTGCTGCGTGAAGACGCAGAGGGTGCTCAGCTCCGGACTGGTGACGCGATACGTGCGGCCATCGGCCTGACTCTTGAGCATGGCCTGCAATTCGGCGAGCTCCCGCTGCTCGTGCTCCTCTGACTGACTCCAGCCCTGGGGTGTGAGTCGTTCAATCCTGAACATGAAACCCTGCATGTGGTGGAGCACAAGCTCGGTCGCTCCAAGCCAATTAGGGGCAATCGACAGAAAAGCTTCGGGATCAAGCCAGCAGTAATCACCCTGCCGGGGAACGGGGAGCCAGCCCCAGATGAGCAACACTTGCGCTCCGCGGCCAAGGACCCAACCAACATCTCGATACCTATGAAGTGACCAAGCCCGAGGGCCACTTGATGAGTCCCATTGCAGACGTCGTCTTAATCGCGCTCTTCCTCTGGGCTGCCTTTGCCGTCGTGCGCAAGCGCACAGCACGCAAAGGTGGCGCCTAATCGGACCAGCCCTAAGCAGAAATACTCAACCAGGGGAAACGGTTCGACTTGAACCAGTCGACCGATCCGCTTCAGCAAAGGTCTTGCGATTGCAGGAGAGCCATGGGGTTCATCGCCGTCTTTGCCGCTTGCTACGCCGCGGGCGCGGCAGCAGTGCAACTTCAAAACACCGGCAAGGCCCGCGCCAAGAGCGCAGTTGGAATCTGGGAGACCGGCTCACGCTTCTCCGCCCTGAAGCAAAACAGCTACTGAGCCACCCCGAGAGCAAAGACCAATCCACAGCTCCAGCCAGCGCGAGACAGAATGTAAAGACTTCGTTACAGATCTCTCATGTCTCTCGGGGCTGTCTTTCTGAGCTCGATCGCCACAGGGGTCGTCACCGAAGCCGAGGTGTCCTGGATTGCCTCCCACCAGGGTTCCTTCAACCGGCGCGAAGCGGCAGTGGCCCTACGGCTTGGGCGCCTGCTGGATCAAGGCACGGTCAACCTTGGCTGCCGCCTGGGTTAGCCCCATGTCGAGCGAACAAACCCTCGAATGGACCGAGGAGGAGACCCTCCAGTACTGGTGGTCCATGCGCCGAGCGATGGAATCAGCCGGTGACCGCTCCAGCGCGATCTATCTCCGCTCGGTGGCCATCACCGAAGGGGAACCGGACCCACTCGCAATCGAGATCAACAACCCAACCCGTTGACAGCCGCTCAAGACCAGGGCCATAACCGCTGAGGAGACGGGCGAGTGCATTCCCCCGTTGTCCGATCCGGGGGGCCTATTCCGCCCCCCAACCAACACTCCCCACCGGCCAAGCGATGCGGGAGCTGTTGGCTACGCGTCACACTGAAGCGAGCGTCCGCAGGGGAATGAAGCTCGACAAACAACAGCCTTGGGGAGTCTGGGCCTTTGTCATCGGCCTCAATCTCGTCGGATTCACGGGCTACTTCATCCTGCGGGCCATGGGGATCACCCTTTATTCGATCCACGCCCACTGAGCTCAGCGCAGACAGCCCGGTGGATAACCCTGGGGCAGGGGCGCGCCCCAGTTGTTCTGCGGAAGCCCGCCGAAGGGAGACCCATAGGTCTGTTTGAGCATCTGAAACCCAATCGGGCTAGTCGAGGTCGCAGGGTCGAAGTCGACCACCCAGAAGTAGTCGTAGTTGCTGCCTTCCCATTTGGCAGGAACACCGGAGAGCTGCTGAAGATTGAGCAGTTGACGCAATGTCACCGCCACGCCATCGCTTTGGTTTTCCAGGCGCCTGCTAGCGATGTTGAGGTGCTCCCAGGTCATGACCAGGGTGCGGTCGTGCCAGGCCGGGTTGTTCAAGACATCAGCCGCCGCAAGTTTGGTCGCGGCATTCATCTCCTCTTGCAGATCCACATCGCGGCCCTCCATCGGCACGACGGCATAAGCGGTGATCGGTAGCCCCCAACTCGCAGCAGAGGGAGCCGCCAATTCCAAGGTATGGAGGGTGATTGCCAAGAACGCCGCCGGTGGCTGACCAGCAAACACAGACGGATCGCTAGCCCCTCGGCCCAGGTAGGTGTCGCGAATCGCTAGGGAACGCTCTTGCCCGAGGCTGCATAGGGCGTAGTCGTTCGCCTTCTCCCCGTGGCGCAGCAGGATGATGCGCCGCGGAACCGCCTGGACAGGAGACGCAAAAGCCAGCACCAAGCTGCCCGCCAGCAGCCAACGACTGCAGCTTTTCTTGAACGTCGTCACCCATGAGCCAGGCCGCTATCTCGTCTCTAGCCACGGGTCCTGTCACCTGCCGAAATACTGCTGACCGCACGGAAATAGAGACCCGTAGGACAACTCCTTCATGCCTTCCATCCATGGCAGAAGCCAAGCGGATATGCCGCACCTCCCGCGGCTCCACGATTGATGCGGTCGGCAATGGTCGCTATCGCGTCTGCGATCGCAACCTGAAGTGCGCCGAAGTCGAAGGACTCTGGACCGCCTACGAAACGCTGAAAGATCAGGAGTGCCGCAACCCTGTTGCCTGGCACCACTGAACGGTCTTCACCCGGCCCCATAGGCCACCTGGCAGACAGCATTGAGCAATTGCGCCTGGCCAGATGTGCCGGGCCTCTGCCCATTCAGTAACCCCTGCTGACAGTCCACAGCTCCCATCAACGAGGAGCCATTGATGCTGTAACTGAAGCTCGCGCCATAGAGACCCACCGCCTCGACAGAGGCGTAGTTGAGTTCGTAGCTCGTTCCCGGCACCAAAAAGTAGGGGGAGCTGTTGTCGGCGGCGTCATTCAGCAAGCCCGTGATGACCGCCCCCGTCGCCAACCCAGCCACACCCCAGGCCGGCGCACTCTCCGGCCACCAAGCCCAGCTCGTCCAACCGCCATACCAACCGGTGCGCCAGGGGCGATCTGCCCAATAACCGCCGTTACGCCAGGTCTCACGCCACCCGTTGAAATCGCGCCCATAGAAGTTGTTCTGGAGGTTGATGTTCCGGTTCAACGCCTCTGGATCGATGCTCGGGCGAACGTTGTCGCCATATAACGGATGGGCACCCTGATAGCCGCGATTCCAGGTTCCACCGCCGTAGTGATAACCAGCGCGACCAGCACCCCCCCGTCCGCCGCCGCCGCCCCGCGCCAGTCCGTCCATCGGCGCCATGACAACAGACAACAGGAGGGGTGCCGTGAGCAGGCCAGACAGACGGATGGAGACGGTCATGGGCAATCGCGCGCTCGGCGAGCAGTCGTTCCCAACCCTTAGCCAGAGTCCTTGAGGACGCCATCAGCGAAGCCAAGCGCCAGGATTCCGCAAACGCTGCAGTCCCCATGGAACCCATCACCTGGCTGATCATCACCTGGGCGACCTACTCGCCGCATCGCACCACGGCGGCCCTCGAGAAAGTGCCGCAGGCGAACATGCAGCAGTGCCAAGCCAACGCTGAGCTGGTCACGGCATGGCAGCCAAAAGCCAGCGTGAAATGCATCGAAGGCGTCCGCGGCTAACGCCTTCGATGTTCCGAAGCCGGCAGGCGTCTCTGCTTAAACCGCTCGTAGTAGAGGTACATCGCCAGCCAGACCCAGCCCAAACCGCAGGTGGTCAGGCCCACCAGGGCGATCTTGAGCAGGCGCAAACACCAGTGACCAAGCCAAGCCAGCAGGGAGAGCCGAGGCAACTGACGCCGCTGGCGCGATCGCTTCGGCAAGCAACCCATCACTTTCGGGCGATTAAGCCTGCAGGGCAATGGGCATTAAGTCCGATTGTCTTCCCCTCGAATCCGACTGAAGCTAGGCCCATCGAGATCGGAGAGGCCTCAAATGGTCGACACTCCACCCAACCAGACGTCAGGAGCGAGCTGACTGAAGGCGCCTGCTCCAACAGTCTTCTCAAACCGTGAGCGGGCCGTCAGATCAAACAAACGTGTGCGTTTGAGCTGTCGGCACTCCATCTGCACCGCCACAGGTGCCCCAAGGAGTCACAACTGCTCCACACCTGGACACCTGGCCCCAGGTGACCTCCCTCAGCAGCTCCGACCCACTCTTTCGTCATCCACGAAACGGGTCATTCCATGCATGAACGAGCGAACTAGGCCGTCTCTTCCATCCGGGAGGGGCGGCCTCCTCCTATGGGAGATCAGGCGATCCAGCGGTCCTGATCCATGATTCGTTTGATCAGCAGCCCCAGGCGCTTGAACTCGGCAAAGTTCAGCTCCTTCACCGCCCGGTCCAGGCCGCTGTCGACCCACTCACCATCGCGCTGCTCATAGATGGTGAAGTCCTGGTCCAGCGACGCACGCTTAATGCAGTAGGTCACCCCGTCCTCGTGCAGGAAGGCTTCGGAGTGCAGCTGCAAACCCATGGATCCCGATCGCGCTGCGGAGAGGCTACGGGGGCTCCCTCAGGGCTCCGACTGACTGGCCTGATCGATCGCGAAGAGTCTCTGTTCGATCTGTCGAGCGATGCCTTGGTAGAGGCCAACCCGCTGCTTGGATCGGATCGCAATCTCGAGGTAGATCAACAGTCCAATGCTCAGCATCCAAGGCGATGCGCCTGGGCTGAAGCTGAACACCACCACAAGGACCGCAATGAAGCCCCGCAGAAAACGGCTGAAGGGATTGCGTTTCTGAGCCAAGAACCGGGCCGAGTCCTCTTGGGCCCGAAGGCGATCGGTGCCTTCCAGGGGGTCGCCATCGGTATCCAACCAATCAATCGGTAGACCACCGCGTCGCTGGTAGACGATGCGATAACTCAAGCCCTCAGGCGTTTCCTGAACACGGGTCCCCGAGTAAGGCGCCAACTGCAGATCTCGTTTGCGTCCCCAAGAGTTTGGCGCTCGATCCAATCGGCCCCTTGCAATCGAGCCAGCGGCTGGGCCATGACTGCCTTGGAGACGGCTCGACGTCACGGACCGTCCTCATCAGGGGTGCGGTGCAACGCGCCCCACACCCTGGCTGGAGCCATGTCGGAAGAGGAGTTTCTCGAGGCGCTCTCCGGCGTTGACGCACAACTGAGCAGCCACAGCAGCTGGGAGCAGATCAAACGCGTGGCCTCAGACCACCCCTGGTCCCTGGCCGAGACGCCGCTCTCTCCCGGTCAGCAGTGTGTGCTGGCGTTCTGGCGCATCTTCTCGCGGGATGAGCAAGGTCAGTCCACCGCTCCGATGCCTGGACAAGGAACCAGCCAGGACATCCTGCAGAGCCTCAGTGATTTTCAGGAAGACTTTGAGAGCTCGGTCCTGATCAACACCGATCTCGACCTTGACTCCATCCGGGAGTTGTTCCAGGCCCTGGCCCCGAACTAAGCCAGGGAACGCTGCGAAGGACGTGAGCTGAGCAGGGATTCAGCCAGCCAGATCTCCGTCGCGGTTTTCAGCACCAAGAGGGTGGCGACCAACGTCAACATTCGGAGCATGGTGAGAACACCAACTGGGACGACTGTCACACCAACGCCAACCAACAACTGTTGCCGTCACTGCTGAGATCAGCAATCCCACATCTCTGCGCTCAGCCTTCCTGGAAGAAAGGATCCGGGAGCGATGGATCCAGGAGCTTGGCGACGCCGCCTTGTCCCACAACAGGCAGCCCCTCAGGCTTCAGCAAGCCCAACTGCACCAGCACCGTGGCCTGATCCCAGTAGATGTGCTCATAGCTCACCCGATCTCCCTCGATCCCAACAATCACCACAAAGGCCACTTCCACACGCCGCCCTGTGGGCTCGACCCCCGGCAGCATCCAATCCATGGGATGGGTATGGGTGAAGCGGATCACCAATTCATCCACCAGCCGCTCCGCCGAATGGGTGCGCGAAATGGGCGCAAAGGTCACATCGGGCGGGAAAAACTGACCGACCAGGCGATTGGCATAAAAACGGCGGACCCCTTGCGGCCCCGAACCACCCACCATCGTGGGGATGTTCACCAGATGGGGATTGGCGCTCATCGTCGCCAAGGTGCCATCCAGATCTCCCGCTAACTCGGCCTGCATGTGACGTTCAAAAATCGCGTCAATGGCCTGAGCCAAGCCATCTGCCGTCATCGGAAAGCCGCGAAGGCCTCCATTGTCAGCAGCGCATTCGGCACGAACAAGCCCTGCCCCTTGCAATGACACCAAGTCAGTAGTAGTACAGGCGTACCTGCACAGAACGCATGGATGAGTGGGAGTTCATGGAAGCCAGGCTGCTGCGGGCCTCACGCTCAGGCCGCGTCTGCATCACCTGCCAGCACTTCACCTACGGGACCGACGCCCACTGCCGCACCCTGCTGGGCTGCAAGCTCCAGTCCAAGCAGCTCGCCCAAGGCGAACACCTCACGAAGAAATGCCAGCACTGGCTGATCAGACGAGAGCGTCAGCTGGGCTGGTGCCCCGAGGCAGCCTGACCACAGCTCATAACAAGACAGGACGCCTCAGCCAAATACTGAGAAGCTGTGGTCAGCTCGCCTACCAAAGCCCCTCAACCGTGCCCTGGGAACCAACCGAGGACTTCCTCAACAGCGGCTATCAAGACGTCATCGAGCTGGTCGAACGCTGGCGGCAGCAATACGGCGCCGACCACCACGCCTGCGGAATGATGCTGCGCACCATGGGGCTTTCCTACCTCGAGCATTACGGAGAGGGTGGCGACCACAGCAGCACCCACCCCTTCCCCAATCACGCTGGCTCCAGACCACCAAAGCCCTGAGCAGAACCCAAATCCGCGCAATTTGGAAGAAAAACGGAAGGAGCAGGTATTAATCCCTACGCCGCAAGGGGCTGAACTCGATTAGTCCAGAAGGAAGAGGTGAGTGTCCAATCCTTGTCTCCTCCGGCTCCAGATGACCATGACCGAGAACATCCAGGAGCAGGTCAAACGCTCAGCCCATGAACGCTGGGTGAGCACCGGACTGGCTGGCCGCCTGGTGCGCCTCTGTCCCGCGCTCTTCCCGGACCTGCAATCGGCTGGGCAGTGGGTGAGCGAGCAAACAGGCACGGCGATAGGAGGGATGGGCGGAACGCGGCTGATGCTGCTGCTGCGGGATCACGAACTCAGGCGCATGGTCGAGGAGCAGCACGCCTGCGCCCTGACCTGTGCCATCCAACCCACTCAGGCCTGAGCTCAGGAGCGGGATCTCGAGATCCAGATGCGCTCGAGAACCTGACGGAATTCCGCCTCGCTCAGGGGCTTGGCCAGGGCTCGCCGACGGGCGAGTGCAGTGAGCCACCAGGCCTGCAGAACCAGAAACAGCAGAGCCAACACAGCGAGCTCAATCCATCCGCTCTGCAGTGCCGGCATGACGCCCCGAGTGCTTTGACCATCCAACCGCAGAGACTCGCCCTGGGCGTTCAAGCTTGCTAAGAGAAGAGCAGTACCTGCGTGCGGCGATGGGCTACGTCATTGGCCTGTTGATGGTCTGCCTCCCCTGTGGCTTCATCTCGGCTTCGATCGCGCGCGCCAAGGCGCGTCGATGGGCCCGTTGGTTTTGGGCAGGCCTTCTCTTTGGCCCCCTGGGCCTGATCGGTGCAGCGGGGATGCCTGATCGCAAAAGCCAGGTCTGGCTGCGCTTTTTAGCAGAAGCCCAGGGCTATCAACCCCGCCATCACAAGGACAGCGAAGTGCCTGAGTGAAGCGCTGTAGCTGACGGCAGCGCGCAGCATGGCTACGACATGGAGATGTGGCTGATCGGCGCCTGTTTTGCCCTGTTTTGATCTCACGGTTCATTTCCCCGATGGGGATTCAGAACTCCACCTCATTGCCTTTAGCGAAGGTCATGCCTTCAACTTGGCCAGACGGCAATTCGGCAATCGTCCGCTGACGATTCGCAAACGTCCCATGCCGCCGCAGCCCTCCAGCACTGGCGACTGAATTTCGTCGTGACTGAGCATTTGCACTCATGACGGGAGTCGATGCTGCGGCGTCATAACAGTGCAGGAGACGATCGCCCCGCGACCGCGCTCCAACTCGGGGGCCTCTCTTTGCTGATCCTGGCCCCCACCCCCGAGCCTTGCCATCGCCGGCATCCTGGGGAGAGCTGACGGCGGCAGCATGCGCTCTCCATTCCGCGAGCCCCCCGAGGCGAAGATCTGGCGACTTAGTCGCACCTGGAGCCAACCCTGGCTGAAGAACTGGCGCGGGGACCTCACCGGCGGCATTACGACTGCCGTGGTGGCCCTGCCACTGGCCATGGCCTTTGGGCTGACCTCCGGAGCCGGGGCGATCGCCGGCCTCTGGGGCGCCATCGTTCTGGGCTTCATCGCCGCCCCCCTCGGGGGCACGCCCTCCCAGGTCTCCGGGCCCACCGGTCCGATGACCGTGATCATGGCGGCGGTGATCACGGCGCTGATCGGTCGCTATGGAGCAGAGGCGGGGCTGGCCGTGGCCTTCACCGTGGCCCTGTTGGCTGGCGCCCTGCAGGTGCTCTTCGGGGTCTTCCGCCTGGGGCAGTACATCGTTCAGATGCCCTACTCGGTGATCTCCGGCTTTATGTCGGGGATCGGCGTGATCGTCGTGGTGCTGCAGCTGCCGATCCTGCTGGGCCTCAGCCTCAAAGGCACCATCCCCCAGATCCTGGCGGCCCTGCCCGCTCAGCTGCCCAACCTCAACGGCCTGGCCCTGCTGATCGGCGCCCTGACCTTTGCCCTGATCCGCTCCTACCCCCGGCGCTGGAACCGCTGGCTTCCAGCACCGCTGGTGGCCTTGGTGCTGATCTCAGCGCTCAGCACCCTGCTGCCCGAGGGCTCCATCCCCCGCTTGGGCGCCATCCCCCAGGGGCTTCCGACCCTGCGCTGGCCGCAGCTTCGCTTCGACGACCTCCGCCTGTTGGGGGGTTATGCCATCACCCTCGCCGTCCTGGGCTCGATCGACTCGCTGCTGACCTCCTTGGTGGCCGACAACATCACCCGCACCCAGCACCGCTCGGACCGTGAACTCATTGGCCAGGGGATCGGCAACATGGCTGCCGCCCTGGTCGGGGGTCTGCCTGGAGCGGGCGCCACGATGCGCACCGTCACCAACGTTCAAGCGGGCGGACGCACTCCCCTCTCAGGGATGGTGCACTCACTCGCCCTACTGATCGTCACCCTGGGGGCCGGCTCCTTCGCCTCTGAGATTCCCCTGGCCGTCCTCGGGGGAATCCTGCTGCATGTCGGCCTGGAGATCGTCGACTGGAGCTTCCTCAAGCGCGCCCCTCGCCTGTCCTGGAAAGCCACGGGCCTGATGTGGCTCGTTCTCTTGCTCACGGTCTTTTGGGACCTGGTCACCGCCGTCGTCATTGGGGTTTCCCTCGCCAATGTGATCACCATCAAGGACCAGGCCGATGCCCTCCAAAAAGCCAGCCGACGGATTACCGGCGGCGATGGAGACACTGACGAGCCGTCCCCCGTCAGGCTCAACGCCGAGGAGCAAGTCCTGCTACGGGAGGCCGGGAGTGAGCTGGCGCTGTTAAGCCTTGCCGGACCACTGAGTTTTGGGGCGAGCCGCTATCTGACCCAACTCCTCCAGGAGAGCTCCGCCTACGCCACCTTGATCTTGGATCTAACAGCGGTTTCCCACCTGGGTGTCACGGCCTCCCTGGCCATTGATGCGGTCTGCCGCGACGCCACGCGCCAGGGACGACGGGTGATCATCGCCGTTCCCCAGGAGCGCTACCGAGAACGGCTCAGGCGGCTCGCCATCACCCGTTTCATCGGCGTCGAGCTTTGCCTCAACCGTCAGGAGGCCCTGCTCAACGCCCGCGCCCATCAGCTTGCAGCCGAATCGGGACAGGCTTCCTAGCTTGACTCCAGTGGAACTGGGCCCTTGACGCGCACCATCCTCAGCCTGAGCGGCAGCGGACTGCTGCTGCTGACCCTCGCCGCCCCAAGCCCCAGCTGGGCCCAGAAGCGAATCCCCAAGGCCGCAGGCCAGGATCAGTGTCCGCTCGGCTATGTCAACGATTTAGGGAGCCATTGCGTCTCACCCATCTACTACGAGGTCGCTCCCACCAACGGGCAACCCTGCCGCTCCGGCTGGATGAACATCGGAGCGGGCTACTGCAAGAAGAAGACCCTCGGCATCTTCTAGAACCCGTGAATGTGCCTATGGACCAAGGCTCAGGCACGAAGCCATAACGGTTGTGGAAGCGGTCGAGTACCAACCCGCTATCCGAACGGGGGCCGCCCCCCTTGAGGCCCCCAACAACAACCCTCCAGCGCTCCCGCCGAACGCTGGGGGGTTTGTTGTTGAAGCAGGTGCCGGACACTGGTGCGCAGCGATGGCCGCCATCCATGCCCTACCGGATCAAGACCCACGACGCCTGGGGCAGCACCCCGGTTGGTGACTTCCCATCCCTCGAAGCCGCCCGTCAGGCCTTCAGCAGCCTCTGCCAAGACCCCTGGTACCGGCAGGACGGAACCGTCAAAGGCCTTGAGCTCCTCGAGATCCAGGCCGATGGCCAAGCCCAACGCCTGGACTGGTTTGCCTTCGCCTAGGTGAATGCGCTCATGCCATTGCAGCCTTGAACTTTTAGCTCTGGAGAAGTTCACTCGCCCAGGCCGCAATGACCCGCTCCCCCGAGCAGCAAGACCAGCTGCGCCAGGAGGTCCTTGAGACCGTCAAAGGTGTACTGCCCCTGCTGATTGCCCTGAGCGCCGCCTGGATCGCGATCGATTTCGCCACCCATCTCGCCAGCTAAGGGGACGGTTAGTCGTCGGCCTGGCGCCGCTGATACTCCATGCAGCCCTTGTAATCACGGGCCTTGAGACAGCGTTCATGGGCTGGCGGCGGTGTCTCACCTGACTTGCCGAACAACTGTTCGGTGTCGTCCTCCGACAAGCCAAAAAAGGCAAACAGGACCGGGACCAGGATCAAGCCGCTGAGCATGCGCTGGGGGAAGAAGGCTTCACAACGCCAGTGACGCTGTTGGGATTCACCGTTCGGATCACCCCCGTGTCCACGCAGGCGATCTGAAAAAAGCTATTGCCATTGTCCCTGGCCCCGCCTTCGCGGTGAATCACCTGACCGACCCACCAGTCCTGCTCAGGGGGCTCCACCAGCACCACATCACCAAGACGCACCGAGAGAAAAGCGGGCATCAGCCACCCCAAGCGAACTAGTACAGGCGTTCTAGCTTGCCTGGGCTTTGGTGTCGACCTCGACGACGTTGGCGTCCACGCGGGCCAAGCGCTCCATCACCCGATGGAGGTCCAACTCCGAGAGCTCACCGCTGGCGGTCCACTTCATGCAGGTGGACCCCAGACAGTCACCGGCCGCTCCACCGTTCTTAAGGGCTGCCATCGCGACCTCCCGCTTCTTGATGGAATCACTCTCAGGGAGCATCCACCGGGCGGCCTACCCCCAGATGGGGGCAGTTCAGCGGACGTAGGTCTGGGCCAAGGCCGTGAGCAACTCAGCGATGAAAGCCTCCGGACAACCCAGCTCCTGCTGCAGCTCATCGCATTCATCGCGGAAGAACTCCAACGTGCGTGCGATCACGCCATCGCGCTGCTCAGGGGTGGGCGTCCAATCGGCCATGGTCGACGCTGGAGGGGAGGGGAATGATGATCGAAGCAGCCCTCCGAGTCCCCGTGAGTCAGCCGCCCAAGATGGCTCGCCGCAACATCCCCTGGGTGCTGTGGGAACTGCTGCTGCGGATGCGCCTGGACCTGCTGCTGATGCTGATGCTCTGCGGGTTAGCCCTGGCCATCAAGGCCGATCCCCAGGTCCGGGACCTCTCGATCATTGATGGCTCGGGCCTCTCCATGCTGGGGATCGCGGTCTCGATCTTCGTGGGCTTTCGCAACACCCAGGCGATCAACCGTTGGTGGGAGGCCCGAGTGCTCTGGGGATCGATCACCAACGAAGCGCGGCAATGGCGCGACACCCTGCAGACCCTGATCGGCAGCCAGGAAGCCTTCCGCCAGCAACAGCAGCAACTGGTGGCCCTGCAGGTGCTGCAGTGCTGGGTGCTGAATTTTGAGCTGCGTGGGATCTGGCGCAGCGATGCCCGCACCCTGGTGGATGCCCTCAGCCGCAGCCTGGGACTCTCCGCGGACATCAGCCTGCAGGGCAGCCTGCAGCACAGGGCGCAGCTCATCGGATCGCTCTACAGCCAAGGCGCCATCAACGACTGGGGACGCGATGCCCTGCTGCGCTGCAGCACCGCCTTCATCAATTCCCTGGGAGGTCTGCAGCGCATTCGCAACACCCCGCTACCGCCGACCTACGACGTCTTCATTCGCCTGATCTGCTGGCTCTATGGCTACGCCCTCTTCGCCAGCTTTGCCAGCCGCGACTCCGCCTGGACCGGCGCGGTGCTCTTTCTGGGCTTCATCACCGCTGAGCGAATCGGCGCCTACGTCGAGGGGCCCTTTGATCAAGACGGCAGCAGCTTTTGCGTGCCGATGGATGCGATCTGCTGCACCATCAGCGCCGACCTCCTGCCGACCTCTCCCTTGGGGCGGCTACCCATCAACCGGGACCCCAGCCGCTGGTCCTAGGCGCAAGCCTCAGCTTTTTTAAAGGTCCGCTGTAGCAATCAACACGCTGCCCTTCTGACGAGCAAGGCCACGATCAAGGAGCTGGCGGAGCGCCAAGGCGCACGCGGAGGAAGACACCCTGCGCCGTCAGCACCCTCTTAGGTGGGAAGGGTGAAGCCCGACTGCATGTTCTTCACGTCGAGCATCACCCAGGTGAGCCAGACCAACAGGCCGATCACACCGGAGACGGCCGCGACCTTGCCGGAGAGGCGCAGAAGCCATTCCCAAAAACTGATCTCTTTCACCGGCTTCAGCGCAACTGCTGCATCCTGCCTGGTCAAAACGCCAGACGACGACGCCTCGCCCCGTCAGACCTGGCAGGCTGAGCAGGTTCGCAGGGCATCCCCATCAGCCTCCCGGCCTCCGACCTCGCGCACCTGGCTCGCTGCGCCTGGCTGCGCCAGCAGTGCGCCAGCGATAGCGAACGGGCGAACCGCGAATTCGCGACCTTGCTGATGTGGCATCAGGCCGCCAGCCACTCCGGCGCTAACGCGGGGGCTGGGCCGTTGTGGTCAGGACCGTCGTAGGGGAACCCTGCACTCCCGCATAGAAGACGACCAGCTCCACGGGGTCATCGCCCAGGGCCTGTCCGGTGTGGACGGTATTGACCACCTCCACCAAGGCCTCGCCCTCACCAAAGGTCCGCCTGGAGCCATCCGCCAACTCCAGGGAGAGGGCGCCCTTGAGAATCACCGCGGCATTGATCACCGGATGCCAATGCAGGGGAAGACGAACCCCCGCAGGGATCGTGATCCGCAGGACCTTGACCTGGGGCTGACCGGATGGATAGGGCGGAAGGATCCGGCCATCCCACTCCTTGCTGGAGTTCGCGAGTTCCCTGACCTCGACTCCGAGGGCAGCGGCTCCATGGTCGTCATGGGCCCAGGCCTCTGGCACAAGGGCGCCGCAGAGACACACGAGGGCCAGGGGCGTTAGCCACGAGCAGCGATTCACAGGCAAGCGTCCTAGAAGGGAGCGATGGAACACGTCCTATTGGCCTTCCTCGCCTTTGGTGCCGCGGTGCTCAGCCTGCTGGCCTGGATGGTGGCCGCCTTCACCAGTGATCGGGTGCGCTAGCTCCATCAACTCCGCGTCGATGGCCACCAGGGGGCCCGTCGGATGAAAGCGCCGCGCCAGGGCAATGGCCTGCTCACGGTTCTCCGCCTGCACTGAGCGCGCACCCGGAGTGGAGGAACTGCAACTCCAGACCTGGTAGCGCCGAAGCATGGCAAGTGGGAGGTGGACCCTCGTCCTAGCCAGAGCGACGGCCCACAACACACACCTGCGCAAAAGCTGAACAGAATCCTGCGTCCCGATCCGCTGATCCAGCCGCGTCGCTAGGGAAGGGGACCAGGCCTGCCGTTGTGCCGCTGCTCACCGATCCACTGGAACTGATCTGGGGCATCGCCGGACTGCTCAAGGCCTCGCTTCTGGATGAGCCCAGCTCAACGCTTCGGAACGACCGTCATGCCGACGGGAGCCAAGGCGATCAGCGCCAACTTGATGTGCTGCAGGCCAAAGGGAATTCCCACAACCGTGAGGAAGCAGGCCAGGGCTGAGGCCAGGTGACCGATCGCCAGCCACCAACCGGCCACGAGAAACCAAATCACGTTCCCCATGGTCCCCAGGGGACCCGTACCCCAATCGCGGCGACCCGTGAGGGTCTGGCGCGAAATGGCCTCCTGACCGAAAGGCCAAAAGGAGAAGTTGCCGATCACGAAGCAGGAGCGAGCCCAGGGCAGGCCGACAACGCTGATGGCACAGAGCAGGCCTGCGAACCACCAGCCCAGGCCCATGACCAGTCCGCCCAGGACAAACCAGAGCAGGTTGAACAGGAAACGGAACAAGGGAGCCGCCGCCACTGACGGGACTGTCGAGCCGGCACAGATGACTTGCCAAAGCACGTTACAGAGAGTTACATTCGCTTTACGTTTCGCAACACCACCATGGAAGCCGATTACGGGATGGCCATCACAGCGATGGTTGTCGTGGGTGCGCTCCTGACCGCAGGGGTGGTGTATGTGCTCTCTCGCCCCAGCGACCTGGGCCCCACCCGCAAATAAACGATGGCCCTGACCGCAGTTCTTCTCTTCGCCGGCTGGATCGCCGCATCCCTACTCAAATCCGAACCCCAACAGTCATGAACAACAACCAAGTCACAGATCAGTGGTGCCAGAACCGCGCTGAAGAGCTGATTCACGCGCAGCAGCTCAAGCAGGTCGAGCGCTTCAACGGTCGGATGGCGATGCTCGGCATCGTGATCGGGATCATCACCGAGGGCCTCACCGGCCAGGGCATCGCCCACCAGATCGGCCTGGGTCCCCTGATTGACGGCTACGCCGCCTGCCACACCCAGTACCTTCCCTTCTGTTTCTGATCCGGCCCAGGCGCTCGCGATGAACAAACAGGAGTTCCGCTACGAACCGGTCGAGTCCTTCGGTAAGAGCATGACCTCCCAGAGACCCTGGGACGTCTCCGCTCTGAAGGCCGTCGAGCAACTCAACGGCCGGGTCGCCATGGTCGGCTTTGCCGCAGCGCTCGTTGGCGAATGGCTCACGGGCTTTGGGCCAGCCGGCCAGGTCTTGGCGCTGGTGCGCTGGTATCTGAGCTGAGGCGCTGACGACAAGGGCATCGCGTTGCTAGGCCGGAGGCAGAGGCCATGGACGCGATGAATCACATTTTTGAGGTCTTTCACTCCGGGCCGGCTGACTATGGCCGCTTCCACGTGGTCGCAGAGAACCGGCAGCAGGCCAAGTCGCTCGCCGAAGCGGACTACCCACAACACCAGTTCGCGGTCTTCCGCAGCGAGCTGATCAGGCCGGAGTGGCGCTACCAGCTGCTCAACGAGTGGCGCTCGACGCTCTAGCCCCGAGGAGCATCAATCCGCACTGGTGGAGCGCGAATAGATCAACCCCAATTCCGAGGCCCAGGCCAGCAGATTGTTGGTGGCGGTCAGCACCTCCAAAGAACGGCTCCAGGCCTCATGGAGATCAGGGGCCTCCAGCACGTAGTGCTCGGCCCATTCGTAGGAGCGCACCAATCCGCAGGCCTCCTTGAGGCGATGGGGCGTGAGCGCATGGGACTCCACACGCTCGATCAGCCCCTTCTCCCAAAAGGCCCGTCCCACACCCCGATCACCGGAGAAACTCTGGTGCAGCGTCGTGAGGACAGTCTCGAATTCTGGTCGTTGGATCTGGTCCATGAACCAGCCCTAACACTGTCTAAATACCTCGCGCAGGCGAAAAATTCAGGCCTAGCCCAGGCTTGCCAATCCCCAGGCAGCTGAGCCATGACTGATCGGCAGACGAGGAGGCGATGGAACATTGCTCAATCAATCCAGAACGGGTGCTGGTGATCACCCCCAAGGGCTCCAGCATCGAAGCCCTGCGTGATGGCGACTACCGGGTCTGCTGGGCCTCAGGCCTCTGCCAGAACGTCACTGGTTTGCACCGAGCCAACTCCCTGCTCTATTGGCATGAAGAGAACAGCCCTTGACGCCAACGAAGGGGCTTGTTTGATGGGCTCGACTGCGGATCCTTGATGAAGATCAAGACGGCGTCACTCCAGAACACCGCCCGAGAGACCCTGGGCCTATTGGAGGACCTGCGCGCTGAACTGGCCCCCAGCACGATGGGCACCGCGCAGTGGAGACGAATCAACCAACTGGAGGACAAGGTGCTGGCACTCCTGGCCCTCACCCAGGCCAGCTAGGACACAAAAAAGCCCCCGGGTGATCCCGGGGGCCAGTGTTTTAAGGCCGGAGAGCGGACCTAGGCGTCAGCGCTGGTGCAGCGCTTGAGGTTCTGCCAGTCGTCCACAACCTGACCGCAACCGTTCACCACACAGTGGAGCGGATCATCGGCAACGATGGTGAAGATGCCCGTGGATTCAGTAATCAAGTCACTGATCCCCGGGATCAAGGCACCGCCACCGGCGAGCACGATTCCGCGGGCGTGAACGTCAGCGGCGAGCTCTGGGGGGGTGTTCTCCAGGACGCGCTTAATCGTGTCAACGATGGCGCCCAGGGGCTGTTGGATCGCCTCGCGAATTTCACCGGCGGTGACGGTGATGCTCTCGGGCAGTCCGGTGCGGTTGTTGAAGCCGCTCACCTCCATGTGGCGATCATCGTTGCGGGCATTGGAATGGGCCGAGCCGATGCTGATCTTGACCTTCTCAGCGGTGGCTTCACCGATCACCAGGCCATAGGTCTTTTTCAGATAGTCGGCAATGCTCTCGGTGATTTCATCACCGGCAATCCGAATGGACTCACTCTCCACGGGAGAGCCGAGGCTCAAGACGGCGACGTCGGTTGTGCCACCACCGATGTCAACGATCATGCTGCCGACGGGCTCGGTGATCGGCAGGCCAGCGCCGATGGCGGCGGCCACGGTCTCATCGATCAGATAGACCTCTTTTGAGCCGGTGATGCCGGCTTCACGGACAGCCCGGCGCTCCACGTCGGTGATGCTGCTGGGGATGCCAACCACCATGCGAGGGGCGGTGGACTTACCGGCATTGCCGCGGCGCATGAAGGTTTGGATCATGAGCTCGGCGGCGGCGTAATCAGCAATCACGCCATCGCGCAGGGGACGAATCGCCTGGATCGCTTTAGGTGTTTTACCGATCATGCGTTTCGCGCCTTCTCCCACCTCCAGTGGGATGCCGCGTTCTAAATCAAGAGCGACAACTGAGGGCTCGTCGAGGACGATTCCTTTGCCTGATACGTACATCAGGGTGTTCGCCGTCCCCAGATCGACACCGATGGAGGAGCTAGTCCGGAAAGGCCAGAACATGGTGTTTTTTGCTGATCAACCCAAAACTGATCAAACCTGAATATCCGTTCTTCGGACTTAATCAAATCTTCCACTCTTCGATGCAACTCGTCGAAAACCAGCTCAGCGCCACTGATCCCACAGGGCCACAAGGCGCTCCTGATCGGCACTGGGGCTGCTGCTGCAGAGGTAGGCATCCGGCCTGATCAGATAGGTCTGGCCAGCCATGTAGCCCTCCTGGGGTTCCGCACTAGCCGGAACCAACCAGTCGCTCGCCAGGGCAGAGCCGGCCGGCGGCAGCGGCGCACCAACAGACAGCAACACAAAGCGACCGGAGCGCAGCAGGGCGTGCAGTCGCGTCTGGCCACTGGGGCCCTGGCAGGGCAGATCCGGCGTGCGCTCACCGGGGCGCAGTCCGCCTCCTGAGCGAGCCAGAACCGGAGCCAGGGCGCTGCCGCGGTAGTGCAGATCGGTCTCGCAGAGCTGGGCCACCAGGCGACCTTGAACGCGACGACTGCGGCCCAAATTCGTGAACGCCAGATTCCGCAGCCGACGCAGCAGGGGCTGCCGCAGCAGAGCCACCCGCGTCAACACACCGGCATTGCGCAGCACCCGATCGCCAATCCCGCTGCGTTCCGGGGAATAGGTCTCCAGCAGCTGTGGCCCCGCCTTGCCCTGCAGCACTAGGGCCAGTTTCCAAGCCAAGTTGAAGGCATCCTGCATCCCGGTGTTCATGCCCTGGCCCCCAGCTGGGCTGTGGATATGGGCCGCATCCCCCGCCAAGAAGACCCGACCGACGCTGTAGCGATCAACCTTGCGCTCGTTGATCCGGAAATGACTGAGCCAGATCGGATCATGGGCGCGGAAGCCTGATCCCAAGCGCTGCTCCACCAGGCTCTGAACCTGCTCCAGGCTCGGATCGGCCGCCTCCGTCCCCGAGACATCGCCAATGATGCGGAAGCGATCTCCGACGATCGGGAACAGGGCCAGGATCCCCTCGGGATTCCAGACCACGGCCACCTGATCGGAGGCTGCGGGGCCGTCGAGCTTGACGTCCGCCAGAACCCAATTCGATTCCAGGGTTTCGCCGCTGTAGGCCAGACCCAGCTGATGGCGCACAAGGCTGTGGGCACCGTCGCAGCCCAGCAGGTAACTGCACTCCATCGTTTCCGTGCTGCCATCGGCTCGGCTGAGTTCGGCCGTCACACCGTCATCGGAGGCGGCGAACCCGCTGAGTTCCAGCTGGCGCTCCACCAAGACACCCCGCTCCGCCAGCAACTGGGTCAAAACCGCCTCAGTGCGGTTCTGGGGAATCATCAAGGCGTAGGGGAAGGCGCTCTGCACCTTGGAAAAGGAGAGCGCCGCCAGCAGGCGTTGACCAGCCTGGATCCGGGCTCCATGGCCCTGAATCCCAGCCTTCAAGAAGGGCTCAACGCAGCCCTGGAGATCCAATAACTCCAGGGTCCGCGGCCAGATCACCAGGGCCTTGGAGCGCTCGGAGGGTTTCGGCTCCCGTTCCACCACCCGAACGGCGATGTCCTGCTGACGCAGGGCGAGCGCCAGGGTGAGACCTACTGGCCCCGCACCCACCACCAACACCGGTTGGGACATCACGCCTGCATCAACTCTCCGCCAAGGCTGCACAACAAAACGCGTTGGGCATGGAGAGTTCCACTTCTTTTTTGGCCGCTTCTTTCACTGAAAGAGCAACCGCCGCAGTGCGTTAGGGTCGATTTATCAAGCGAAGCAGAAATGACCCTCGGCCGATTTCTGGTCTTCTTTGTGATCGGCCTGGTGCTGGCGACGGTGCTGAACCTGACCTGGCTCTATTGGATCTTGGCGGCGGCCGCCGCCACGGTTGCGATCAAGCTTTGGCTGAACCGATAGCGCGATGACGGAGACCACCACCCATAACGGGGCGAACTACAAGCTGACCCGACTGCCCTCCGCCCTGGATGCCAGCAAGGCGGCCAATCGGATTCGGCCCTGGCTCAGCCGCAGCGAAGAACAGCAGCGCGCCAGCGAACGCATCGCTCGGGTGCGCCGCGAAAGCGGTATCCCCTCCCCTGACGAGTGGATGTGGTGAGCATGGAACGCACGCTCAAGGGCATTGCCTATGTCTCGGTTTGGGTGATCCTCTGGGGGACAGTGGCGTCCGTGATGGATTACGTCCTGCTGGAGCGTGAGCTTTACGGCACGGGCAGCTTCGGCCAAGCGACCACCTTTGTGGCCTACGGCCTCGCGAGCCTTGTGTTGGCCTGGCGCTTCGCTCCGCGCTTCCTGCAGAGCGACGACTGAGCCTTAGCTCTGGGGCTTGGCAGCAGGAGCATCCCCCTTCGGCGGGCTCTTCTGGGGAACACTGACCTGGCCGCACTGGTCGTCGAGGACAGGCTTGTAGGAAGCCCGCACCTCCATCCAGTCCGTACCGGGATCGCGCTGCTCAAACACGGCGAAGTGCTCAATCAACAGGCCATCCATCGCCTGCATGGAGCGGCAGAGGCGATAGAGATCGCCCGAATTCTGAGCCTTCAAGACCCGTTCGTAGTGCCCCATGAACTGGGCATAGGGATCAGGCTCCGCCGCGAAGACTCGAGCAGCCAAGACGGCAACGGCAGCCGCAGAAGCGCCCAGAAGACGGGCCAGAGGGGATGCAACGTTCATGCCGATGACCCTACCGAGCGAGCCAAGACCCGATCTTTTTCTCTGAATAGAGAGAACAAACACAGACAATCTTCAACAGGGAGAGAAGCTGAACTCAGGCCAATCGCAGCAGATCTACCGCTAACGGTAGGTGGATCTTTCCATGGAATACGCCATGTCAAGACATCAACTTGAACTGTTCATGCGTAAAGCCAAGGGCAACACAAGCATGCAGCGCGAGCTCGACAAGTGCGGCGAGAACAACAGCTGCGTGGTTTCTGTTGCCCGCAAGCATGGACACAAGTTCTCCCCAGCGACCCTGACCCGCTGGCAGCACGACCACAGCGAGGAGGCTCCGCACACGCACTAGCGCGATCACAACGCAAGACGTCCGAAGCCGGCTCCAATCGGGGCCGGCTTCTTAGTGTTGCGCTCATCGGCCGATGCCCCGTTGAACCGCCGCTGGCTCCTGCTCTTCGCGCTGCTGGCCGCGCCAGCGGCCCAGGCCCAGTCCCTGCTCAGCCTGCAACAGGCGGCCATGCGCTGCTTCAACGGAGGTTCGCGGGCGGACTGCAGCGCAGCGATGGGAACCTCCCATCAACTGAAAAACCGCGCCGATGATGCCAACCAACTGCGCTGCTACACCGCGCTGCTCGGACTGGAATCGCGGCTAAGCATGGCCATGCAAGGGACGGGATCGCTGGATCGCGATCACAGCAGCCTGAAGGAAACGTTTTTCGAATGTCAGGCCCTCAATCCGAGCTAGCCCAGCAATCCGCTGCCAGCCTTGAGGGCAGAGGGGAAGGCCCAGCCCATGCACTCTGCACAAGCGCTACGTGAGCGTTATGCCAACGGCAGCAGCACCCCCGGAGAGGTCAACGCGATTGCGCGGGTCTACGCCTCGATCAAGCAGCTGAGCTTCCCGCAGGCCCTCGAGGAGGTCCATGACGGCCTGGGCTACGGCATGGGGGAGGACCTCGACTGCAAGCAGGGGGGATTTCCCTGGCGGGAAGTCGAGCGCTCCTTGGTCCCCGCCGGTCGGCGCTGGATCAACGGACTGGAGCCGTCCGTAGCTATGTCTGGAGAGAGCCGCTGAACCCCAATGAACGGTTGGCGCCAGAGCAGCTTGGCCATCGGCACCGCCGCACTGCTTGGATTCTCAATGCAGGGCCTGGCTGCGGAAGGATCCGTCTCCTCGCAATCACCCCTTAGCCGCCAACAGGCCTGGCAGGAGGCCATGTCACAACTGCCCAAGGGGGCCAGGGTGACCAGCAGCAACTGCAACGACGTGGAGATCGGCTACGGCAATACGCGCTACTACTGCGTCTTGACCTTCACGCAGCCCGATCCAGCCGAAGCCGAACACAAAAAAGCCGCCGCCCAGGACTAGGCGCGGCGGCTTCGATGAACGGTCTCAGCTCTTGGCGGAAGCCTGAGACAGGAAGAAGACCAGCAGGGCAATCAAACCTGCACCGCCGAGGGCCGGCAGGATCACGGGAACGCCTCGGGGAGCGACAGCGGAGGCAAGCACGAGGTAGTCCATTCCGGAACGATCAGAACTGGATTTTTTTAGCACCGCCGCAACGGAAAGCGGGGGTTTCCGAGACCTGTCGAAAACCAGCCGTTAGAACCACTCGGTCTGGGCCTCTTCGGCGGTGTTGACCCGAGCGTGGGGGGTGCGGCGCTCAAACTCCATCGCAATGGAGCGCTCCTGCTCACCATCAGCGGCAATCGCGCGAACCGGGTAGAGCTGCTCACCATCACGGAAGGGGACGTGAATGCGGAAGCTGCCATCGCGCTCCAGCTGAATCTGCTCGTCACCGATGAACAGGCTGGCGGCAGGATCCGTGGCGCCGTAGACGATCAGCTCGGCATCAGCCACCAACCAGAAGGAGCGCTGACGGGCTGCGCCAGCACCGGACTCGGTGCGGCCACTGGCCCAGACACCCACCCCGGAATCATTCAGGGGACCAGGGCCCGCCAGGTCGTATTCGTGCAGCACCTCGGAGCCGACGCGGCGGCTACGGGTGGGAAGGGTCGCCCGCTGGTAGTGCTGCTCGTGCTGCACGCCCGCAGTAAAGCTGGGGGTGGTCAGCGCTTGAGGAGCAGCGCTCGGGCCAACCTCCAGGGAGAAGGGAACAAAGGCATCGGCAATGCGCTGGGAGGGCTCCATGCCTGGGACGTGAGCCACGGCCGAGAAGGCCAGGGAATACCAACCACCGGAGCGCAGGCGATAGCCCAACTCGACCCGGTAGTCGCGGCCATCGAGGGGCACGGGCAAGAACCATTCACTGGCGTTGCCATCCACCACCAGCTCCTGCAGGGTATGGGGATGGGACTGCTCGCCGCCTAGGCCCGTCACGTCCGCTAGACGAATGCAGAGCTGGGTCGCACCGGCCTTCTGGGCGCTCTTGCGATCCGCCGCGCTGATGGACCAGAAGCAGTAGGCCCATTGGGGATCACGGGGTAGAAACACCACGTGGGTGGAAGCGTCCTGGACACCCTCGACAACCTCGATGGAGTCGCTGGAAGGCGGAGCGATCCCAGGAACCGTCTCCTTAATCTTTTCTTTGATCCCCGAGGGAATCAGGTCGCGGATCCAGGCGAAGGGACGCTGGTTGCTGCTCTTGGCGTTGGAGTTGCTTTGCGTCACGGTTCAGCCCTGGATGGCGATGGGACCTATCGTCACCGACTTCCCTCACGCAGCAGCGGCTCTGTCAGCGGATCGCTACCGCATCACTCAGCCAGCAACTGCTCGCGCGCCTGGGCCAGGGCCTGCTTTGCCTCCTGGCTGACCTCGGGATAGCGCAGATCCAGGCCATCCAAACGCTCAATCACCGCCGCCGCGACCACCAAGCGGGTGAACCACTTGTGATCAGCCGGCACGACAAACCACGGCGCATGGGCTGTGGCGGTCTCGCGAATCATCTCCTCATAGGCCTGGCTGTAGTCCTCCCAGAACCCCCTCTCGCGGATATCGGCCGCTGAAAACTTCCAGTTCTTCTCGGGACGCTCCAAACGCTGCAGGAAACGGCGCTTTTGCTCCTCTTTGGAGAGGTGCAAGAAGAACTTCAGGACCACCACCCCGTTACGGCTCAGATAGCGCTCGTAGTGGCGAATGTCCTCGAAACGCTGTTTCCAGAGCTTTGGCCCGACCAAATCAGGCGGCAAGGACTGCTTGGCCAACAGCTCCGGATGGACCCGCACCACCAGGGTCTCTTCGTAGTAACTGCGGTTAAAAATCCCGATGCGCCCGCGCTCCGGCAGGGCTTGATTGGCGCGCCAGAGGTAATCGTGATCGAGGTCCAGCGCAGAGGGGGCCTTAAAGGACGTCACCTGGCAGCCCTGGGGATTCACCCCACTCATCACATGTTTGATCGTTCCGTCCTTGCCCGCGGCGTCCATCGCTTGAAAGATCAGCAGCACCGCCCACTTGTTCTGGGCATAAAGACGCTGCTGCAGCTCCGAGAGCATCTGAACGCCCTGCTCGAGTGCCTCGCGGGCCGCCTTCTTGTCGGAGGGCAGATCCAGGGTGTCGCCAGGATCGATCTGATTCAGCCGGAATCCATCCCCGCTGTCGATTCGATAGGGCCTGGTGAGGTGATGGCACTGCGTGAGCACCTGGCTCAGTTCCCTCTCCATCGGCAGCCTCAGAACAGCAATCGCCTGAAGTCACCCTGACCACCACAGGAGGCAATGTCAGCCCTGACAGCCGCTGAGCCGACTGCACAACTGGTTTTTCTCTGAAGAGAGAAAAAGAAATCCCCCTAGGACACCCCGATCTCACGCGGGAGTCCCATGGGTCGCAAGCTTGGTCAGCTGCTGGGTGGCTGCGTTCTCGCCGCAACCCTGGCACCATCCGCCGCGGCCCAAGAGCTGGCGATTGCCGAGCCGAAAGCGCCGGCCCCAAGGCTGACGTTTGAGCGCACCAACCGCCGCCTCCCCCGCACAGGGGATCCGATCTGGGACCTGAAACTCGAGATCCCTGGACAACCGGTGCGGCATTTCGAAGCCGTCAGCGGACGGGCGGAATACCAAGGCGCCAACCGGCACCAACTGGGTAGCCAGGCGCCCCTCCCGCCAGGGACCTATTCGATCGGCGCAGTCGAACCATTGGGCCATGAGTATCCGCGGGAGCTCGGCCCCGTCTGGATCGGCCTCGAGCCCCTCTTCAGCACGGGCCGCCGCGTTTTAGGAATCCACCTGGACCCCAGTGCCGGCCGCAACTGGAACAGCGGAACCGGCGGTTGTATCGGCCTGATCCACAGGGACGAGATGTTGAGCCTGGCCGAGCTGGTCCGCCGCAGTGCAGCCCAGACCCTGATCGTCAGCAACTAAGCAGAAGCACCCGCTGCCAACCGCCCAGGTCCTGGCTAAAGCAGAAGTACCGCCGAGGTGGAACAGCGGCCATCAGCGCTCCACTGGTTCATGCCGGCGGCATGGTCTACCTGCATGGGTTGCACCATTCCTCACACCCCCCGACCCCGCCCTCGGCGGGGTTTTTTGTGGGCAAGCTCCAGTCACAAAAAAGCCCCCTCATGACGAGGGGGCTTGCCGTGGTGTGAGGTTGGAATGGAATGTTTCCAAGCGCCGTTCTAGGGAAGCGAATGTCCCAGAGCCTGTGCGGTTGAACAACTGGTTACAAAGAACTGGCACTGTGCCAGTCCTCTGGCGACGGTTGGTGCGTGTGAGGAGTGGATTCGCCTCAAAGGTGGAAACAAGGTCACACCCTTGAAGCGAATCCCGAAAAGCCCTGCCTTTGGCGGGGCTTTTTTTTTTGCCTAGGCGGCCATCAGTTCCCGCTTGAGCAGGACTGCTCCGTTGGAGAGCAACAGGCGGTGGCGCTGGACCTCCTCATCGAGGGGGACAACAACGCTCTGGGCTCCGCCATTGGTCCAGTAGTGGAGTTTGACCTGAGGCGTGGTGGATGACGTGGGGATCTCGATCGAACCCGTCATGCGGCGACGAATGGCTCGTCCAATTGAGCCGTATCCGATGGGGGGGTGACGTAGTCAGCGTTACGTCCCGCTCGCTCGGTTAAGCCGCCGAGGGATCGTCCCCGACAAGCGGTGTGACCGTTCGGTTAAGGGCCGTGCCTGCGGGATTGGGCAGTTCAGCAAAGGAATCACGCCATTGCTGCACCCAGAGTTGCTGACTGCGCTCGTACAGCGCCATCAGGGAGTCGACAGCGCGCTCTTCAAAATCCACCCGCAGATCCAACAGCGGGAAAGCCGCCTCGCCGCTGACCTGCAGGGCAGCCGATGTCGCATGGGGGGAGCGCAGATCACCGCCGGCCTCCTCACCGGCGCGAAGGGCGCTCAGCAGGCGACGCCCCAATTTCCAGGATGGATCACTCAACAGAAAGGCCTCCTCCATCGCCAGCAGGACAGCCTCGCCAGCGAGAAAGTTGCCCGCGACCGCCAGATCCGGATGGCAGCGATGGCTGGCATAGGGACCGCATTCAGAGCCCGTCCAGCCCGCCGTACGGCCGCAGGCATCAATCAGGTGCAGCTGACGGTGCTCCATCTGCGGGTCATCCCGCAAAAGGCTGGCCAGGACGGTTTCCGCATCCCGGTTCTGCTCCATGCGCTCGAGGCCGCAAATCCCCAGATAGGGGTTCGTGTGGGCCTGGGTCGCGACGGCCCCAACCCCAGAGCGGATATGGGGAACCGTTGATCCGACGGCGAGGTGACAGGTGGCAACCGCCACGCCAAAGCGCCCGTTGGATGGATCCCGCGCCAGGATTGAAAAGGTCATCCCGAGAGCTGGGCATCCAGGCGCAGAAACGCCTCCAGCAACACAGACGTTCCGGCAACACACTGCTCAAGGCTCGTGTACTCGGCCGCGGAATGGCTCAGGCCCCGATGGCTGGGGACAAAAACCATGCCCATCGGCCAACGGCGGCCCAATTCCTGGGCGTCATGGCTGGCGCGACTGGGAAGGGCGCTGTGGGAGAAGCCCAAGGCTGAGGCCGAGGCGGCGATCGCCTCCATCAGCAGCGGTGCAGCCGGGGTCGGATCCACAGAGAACTGGGGCTCCATCGTCACGCTGCAACCACTGGCCTCAGCAATAGACGCCAGGCGTTCCTCGAGCTGCGCACTCAGGGAGGCCAAGACCTCGGGGTCCAGATCGCGCAGATCGACGCTGCACTGAACCTCCCCGGGAACGACGTTGGCGGCATTCGGCCAGACCTCAAATCTGCCGACCGTGGCCACCGGATCACCGGGGTGCTCGAGGGCCATGGTCTGAACCGCCAAGACGACCTGCGCGGCGGCCACCAGGGCATCCTGCCGCTGATCCATCGGCGTCGTACCGGCGTGGTTGGCCTGCCCGCAAACGCGGATCGTGAAACGGCGCTGGCCGACCACCCCTTGAACGACACCAATGCTGTCGCCGCGTTGCTCCAGAACAGCACCCTGCTCCACGTGGAGCTCGAGAAAAGCAGCGATGGCGTCATCGCTGCGGGCCGCAGTGGTCAGGCGCTCCCAATCCCCACCCAGGCGAGCCAGGTTCCGCTCAATCGGATCACCGTTACTGGTGGTGTAATCGCTGGGGTCGCCGCTGGCCGTTCCGGCCATCCCTTTGCAGCCCACCATCGTGGACTCCTCATCGGCAAAGACGATCAGCTCAAAGGGGTGCCGCAGCTGAAGCGAGGCATCCTTCAGGCAGCGGACCAGTTCCAGTCCAGCCAAGACGCCGAGGGTGCCGTCGTAGCGACCACCGGTTGGAACGGTGTCCAGATGTGAGCCGCTCACCAGCGCGGGGAGGTTGGGCTCTGAGCCCTCCAGGCGACCAATCAGATTGCCGGCGGCATCGATGCGCAGGCTCATCCCCGCGTCGATCAGCCATTCACTCAGCAGTTCACGGCCCTGACGGTCCTCGGCGCTGAAGCCGCGCCGGCAAATGGAACCATCTGGCTGAAGACCGACTTCGGCCATGGCCTCCAAGGAGGCCAGGAGGCGCATGGCGTTGACCGAGGGTCTCTTCAGTTGAGCGGTGGGCGCAAGGGTTTGGGAGCCCGGGGCAGAGAGAACCAACCGCAGACCTGCACGTTCAAAAAAGCCCCCCCACCATCCGCCAGGAGGGCGAAGTACTGCGTAACCGTTGCGACCGTTTAAGCCGCAGCGGCCGGGTGCCAGCCGAGGGCATCGGCCTTGGCGCGGGCCTGGGCCGGCACATCCGCGGCAATGAACATCCGGTGCAACATCTGCACGCCAAGCAGGTGGTTGATCATGGCGTCCATCTGAACGCGGTCCGCATCGGTCGTGGCCGGGTCGTCATGGCGGGCGAAGAGGGCCCGAACACCCGCGACGCTCAGGAGTCCCGCCGCCTCGATCGCCTGATCACTCAGGTAGTCATCGGCCAGCTGCTTCATCTGCTCCCACTTCTCGGGCTCGGTGTGGGCCGGCGGAGCCATGAAGGCAAATTTTTCGCGCTTGTAGAGCACCTCCGGCAAAAGGCCCGCCATGGCCTCGCGCAGGACGTACTTCTCGGTCTTGCCCTTGATCCGCAGCTCAGGTGGGACCTGAACCGCCGCTGCCGCCAGGTGGTGATCCAAGAAGGCCGGACGCGCCTCCATGGAATTGGCCATGTCCACCCGGTCACCACCCCAGGTGAGGATCTGGCCCTCCAGCATCGTCTTGATCCAGACGTACTGGGCCTTATCGAGGGCGTGGCGCCCCTCCAGCTGATCGGGATCCAGGGTCTTGGCGATGGCCTGGCCCGGCGAATAGTCCGAAAGGACCGAGCGATGGGCCTCCGCGAGCAGGTCCGGCACCAAGGGCGCACAGGCCAACCAAGGCTGGAGGCAACTGGGGGTGAAGCCCACGACCGCATCGAGGTCGGGGTCATCCACTTGATCAGCCGCCAACATCGCCCCCTGCACCAAGGCATTCGATTGCTGCAGCAGGTCTTCCCAGGCTTTGCGCTCCGGCTCCGGCAGATCCTGCAGACCGTGCAGGAACATGTCGCGGCGGAAGGCGGGATAGCCACCGAAGAGCTCATCGGAGCCCTCTCCGGTCATCACCACCTTGTAGTTGACGCTGTTGACGTGGCGGCTCATCAAGAACTTGGCCACCGCCAGGGTGTTGTAGATCGTGCGCTCCGTGTGCCAGAGGGTGCGCTCCATCCAGCCATAGAGCTCCTTGCCCGAGAGACGCATGACGTCCTGCTCAGCGGCTGTGGCCTCGGCCATCTCCTGGGCGATGGGCGACTCGTCGTAGCGCGCGTCGTCAAAGCCAATGGTGAAGGCCTTCACCGGGCTCTGGCTGACGGCAGCGGCCAGCCCCAGGATTGAGCAGCTATCAATGCCTCCGGAGAGGTAGCAACCCACCGGGACATCAGCGACCATCCGCAACTCCACCGCTTCCAGCAGGGCGGCACGGATCGCCTCGATGTGGTCGGCTTCACTCTTACTGCTGTCCCGCTCGCCCTGACGCGGGAAGTCCATGTCCCAGTACTTCCAGGTCTCCACCTCAAGGTTGCCGTTGCGCCGGCGAACACTGATGCCATGGCCAGGCGGCACCTGATGGATGCCCGCGAAGGCCGTGGTCCCGGGGACCATGGTTTGCATCAACTGGTGGAAGAGCCCTTCGGAGGTGAAACGCCGCTCGACCGCCGGATGGGCAAACAGGACCTTGAGTTCCGAGCCAAAGACCAAGCCCTGGGATGTGATCGTCCAGTACTGGGGTTTGATCCCGAAGCGATCCCGGACCAGGTGCAACACATCGCCGGCCTCGTCGTAGATCGCGAAGGCGAACTCACCGCGCAATTGCGGCAGCGTCGCCCCTAAACCCTGCTGTTGATAGAGACGCAGCAGGATCTCGGAATCGCTCTTGCTGCTGAAGCGAACACCGCGGGCCGTCAGATCGGCGCGGATCCGCTGAAAGTCATAGAACTCGCCGTTGTGGGCCATCAGGACCCGGGCGCCGGCCCCCGCCTCTGCGCTCAGGAAGGGTTGACGGGCCCGGGTCTCATTCAGATCAATGATCGAGAGGCGGGCATGACAGAAGCCCACGCCGGCTTCATCCAGCGTGCGGTAGCCAAAACCATCGGGACCGCGATGCTCCTGGATCGCAGCCATGTTGACCAACAGCTGCGGGTCAACGGGCTGATCCGCCCTGGTGCTGAAGACCCCACCAATTCCACACATCCCTTCGTCCTCCTCAGATCACATCCATGACCCGGTTGGTGCGGTCCACCATGCAGGTCAACAGAGCCATGCGCAGGAAGACCGCCCCCCGGGCCTGACTGAAGTACCAGTTGTGGGGGGTGTCATCGAGGCAAGTACTCAGTTCCGGCCCACGGGCCAGGGGATGCAACACGATGGCGTCCGGCTTGTAGGGCAGATCCCGCGTCAGCCGAAAGCTGTTGCCGTGGACCTCATAGCTATCGCCCACCCAAGCAATGGCGTTGATGTAGATGACATCCAGACCGGGGATCTCGCCCTGCAGGTCTCCGGTGCAGCGCACCTTCAGACCCGCCTGCTGCAACTCCTCCAGCTGGCCGCGATCAAAGAGGTCCTCTCTGGCATCGTTGGCCGGGTCATGGATGAGGACCAACTCCTCCACCATCTGCGGGAATTTGGCCAGGATCCGCAGCAGTGAGCGAACCGTGCGCATGCGGCTGGGGATGCCAACGATGCCGATGCGCGCCCGCTGATCCTCGGGGACCTCAGGGGACGCCAAGGCGGGGCGCCACTTGAGCATCGTGTAGAGGTCGGCCATTGCCTGGGTGGGGTGTTCATCAATGCCATTGCCGGCGTTGATGATCGGAATCCGCAGGGTGTCGGTCATCGCATAGATGGCCTGGGAGTCGGTATCGCGCAGAACGATGCAGTCGCCGTAGTTGTTGAACATGTGGGCGACGTCTTCCAGCGACTCCCCCTTCGCCAGGCCCGTCGTGGCGCGGTCGGTGATGTTGATCGAATCGCCGCCCAGACGGTGCCAGGCGCTGTCAAAGGACAGCCGCGTGCGGGTGCTGGGTTCGTAGAAGGCGTTGATCAAAATCTTTCCCTTCAACGGCGTGTTGTGGGCCGTATAGCGATCGGGATTGCTCTCAAACTTGGCTGCCAGACGAAACAACTGCAGCAGGGTCTCGGGCCGGAAGGGCTGAATCGAGATCACGTGCTGCCCCACCAGATCCTGGAGCGCCTCGCCGTCCTCTTGAATCGCCCCCAACAGGGCCTGGGGAGAGGCTGCGCCAAAGACATCCGGCCCCAGTGGATCAAAACGCACGGGTGCGTCAGCGCCGGTACTCGTCTTGACGGAGTGGAGTGCAGTCATAGCGATTAGGGGACCCAGGCCCACTGCTGCAGAACGCTGCGGCGGAATTGGTCGCACTGAGTCTCAAACCAAAATCCACCCTGCCACATCACTTTCTCCAAGTTCAAGCTGCTTAAAACGGGGCAGATTTGCGTAGCAACGGCTACACAAACGCCACTCTTCTTGCCATGGGGCATGCAAACAAAGGCGTTACCAGACATCGCCGCGCCTCCATTCGTTCCACCAAATCAGCAGAAGAACCAGCACAGAAAGCGCCAACCCCGCCACACTTCCATAAATCACCAGGCGCAACAGCGGTAGATCCACCAGCCAGCGCGGGGAGTCCGTCGACTGCGCCGCTCGGGCGGCGGGCAAGGCCAGAGCCAGGGCTGCCGCAGCAAGGGCAACACGGGTTTTGAGCGACCAACGTTTCATCCCTATCCCTCCTTCAGGGTCAACCAGTTGAAACGCTCCGGCTGGAGCTGGGTACCGACGGCCATGACCACTGCGGACACCGCCGCAGACAGCAGAGCTGCGCAGTAGGGAGCGATCAGGAAATAGGCGCCTAAGCCCACGGCGCTGCCTGAGACCATCGCCGCAATCGCCGCCCAGCGGTTGGCGCTAGGCCAGTAGAGCCCGTAGGCCACCGGCCAAATCGTGGACGCCACCAGGGCACCGGTGAAGAACAGCACAGAGGCCAGAGAGTCGAGCCGCGGCCAGGAGAGCAGCAGGGTCAACAGCCCCAAACCCAGCACCACCAAGCGGGTGGCCTGCCGCAACTGGGCATCACTCAAGTTGGGGTTCAGCAACTTGAAGACCACGTCCTCCGCCACCAAATCCGCCGTCGACGCCAAGAGGGAATCCAGGGTGGAGGTCAAGGAGGCAAAGACCACCACAAACACCAGCGCTGCACCACCGGCGCCCAAGAGCTGGGAGGCCACCACCGGGAAGAGCATGTTCACCTGGGGCAGATCCACCGCCTGCGCGAGCGCCACCAGGCCGATCGAACCGGTCACCAGCGGCACCGTCATCCAGGCCAAACCGCCCAGCACAAACGAGGCAAACACCACGGAGGCGCGGCTGGAGAAGACCCGTGACCACCAGATGTTGTTGTGAAACACCTCTCCCATGGAGAAGAGGGCGGAGTTCCAAGCAATCAACAAGCCAGCGGGCAACAGCAAATTCAGGCGCTCTGGATGCTGCGCCGCCAGTTCCCGGTGGAGCTCCTGTACCGGGAACTGCTGCAGGGCAAGAACAGCGACCAAGACCAGCAGGCCCATGATCAGCAGGGACTGAATGAAGTCCGTTCCCACCACGGCGCGCATGCCGCCATAGAGGGTGTAGATCGTGGAGACACCGATGACGACAACCATCCCGAGCCGATAGTCGAAGCCGGAGAGGGCCTCCAGCAGGATCCCGGCCCCCATCGCCTGGGTCACCAGGAAGCCCAGGGTGTAGATCGCCGTGATCACCATGAAGACCCACCAGGCGGCTCGGCCATAGCGCAGGCGGATGAAGTCGCCGCTGGTGCGCCCCTTGGGCATCAGCGTTTTGATCCGCAGAGCCAAGGGTGCAAACAGGACCAGGCCCAGGCCGGCCAGGGCATAGCTGAACATCCCCCAGAGACCGTTGCGATAGCCGAACTCAGGCGCCAGCAAGGTGGTGTTTCCGGTCACCCAGGACGCCATCAAGGTGGCTGTGCTCAGGGCCAAACCGATGTTGCGGCCGGCCAGCATGTAGTCATCGGCATCGCCAGAACCCCGGCGTCCCCAGGAGACCCCAAGGGCGATCCAAAGGACCGAAAAAATCACCACCAGGGCCCAGGCGATCCCGGGGGCCAAGAAGGGTTGAACAGCCAGCAGGGGAACAAACGCCATGACTTAGCCCTCCCCCCAGGGATCCCGGCCACGCCAGTGCAGATGGCCCTGAATCACCATCACGGTGGTCGCCAAGGTGACGACACCGCCCACCACAAAGATCAAGACAGCGCCCGCGAACGAATCCATCAGACCTCTGCAGCTGGCTTGCGGAAGCGCATTAACCCCCAACTCAGGCGCCCCTGCTGCCCTCCTTCAATCCAGTGCCCCAGGCCCGCGGCCATGCGCTGGAGGTATTCCGGGCTGATCTTGGCCTGCAGCTCCTGCTCCCGTCGCGTGAGCTCCTCGCGAACACGGCTGTAATGGCGAACCAGCATCGCCGTCTGGTCCTGCCAGACCTCCCGCACGAGTCCGGCCTGGCCCGCCCACTGCTGATAGCGATCCGGTGACCCGAGGTCCGGGAGATGAATGCGATCGAGGATGGCCGTGAGGGACGCGGCCTCCACCCCATCGGCGGCCATCGGATCGGTCAAGACCATGACCCCCCCCGGCTTCAGCAGGCGCGCAGCCTCTTGAAGGACTTTCTGCCGGTCGCCTGAGTGAAGGATGGCGTCCTGACTCCAGACCACATCGGCACAACCGGCCGGAAGCGGAACGTCCTCAAAGGAGGCGTCATGCACCTGGATTTGCCCTTGCAATCCAGCGCGTTCATTGAGCTGGCAATGGCGAGCGTTCTCAACGGCGGAAATATTGATCGCCTCAACGCGGGCCCCGAACTCCTTGGCGAGGCGGCGGGCGGCGCCGCCGTAGCCCGAACCCAAATCAACAACCGTCGCCCCAGGTGGGAGCGTTCCGATCAATTCAATTAAGGCATTGACCGTGCGCTGACTGGCAGGTGCGATGGCCTCGGCATCGGAGTCATAGAGACCGATGTGAATGTCTTCGCCACCCCAGACCTCTTCATAGAAGCGATCAGCATCGACGCTGTCGTAGTAGTCCGAAGCCGTGCGCTCAGCGACTGAGAACTGGGTCTGAGTCATGACTAGATCACCGTTGTATCGCCATCAACCTCATAGGCCTTATGGGCCACATGGGCATAAAAGTCAGGATCATCCTTGCCGCGCTGGTAATCGCCGTAACTGGTGATTTTCTGGAAACCCACCTCGCGCATTAAGCGACGCACATAGCCATAGCGAAGCGGGAACATGTTGAGGTGGAAAGTACTGCCATCACTGAAGGCATAGCGGAAGCGAGCAAGACCCTCATCCACACAATCGGGGCTCACTGAGACATCCTCTCCGCAATAGACCGTCCCCTTCCCCTGCTTCACGGCGGCACCACCTTCAAGCAGGCGGTCGTAATTGCGATGGTCGAGAATCAGCAGGCCGTTGTGCTTCAAGACGGCGTAATACTCCGCCAGAGATTTACGCCGATCACGCTCGCGAAACAGGTGCGTAAAAGAATTACCCAAACAAATCACAGCATCAAACGTGCCGTGGATATCCCGGTTCAGAAAGCGCCAGTCCGCCTGGGCAGTCCGCAGGAGCTGATCACGATCTCGGGCATTGCGGAAGGCGCGGGCGAGCATGTTGGGACTGCCATCGGCACTCACCACATCAAAACCTTCTTGGAGGAGGCGAATGGAGTGGAACCCCGTCCCCGTCGCGACGTCCAGCACGGACTTCACCCCGTGCTCGCGCAGGATCCGGATATAGAAATCACCCTCCGCCTGCGCGCGGGCCTCCCAATCGATCAGGCGATCCCATCGATCAGCGAACTGCTCGATGTACTCCTGCTGATAGTGATCGGTCTCACGAACAGATTCAGGAGCGGCACCAAACCGCTGCTCATCCATTGCTCCAGCAGTCTTCGGCCGATGGGCCGAGGATGCTTGTGTGCGGTGGGATGTCGTCATTCAATCCTCGGGAGCCACCGATAGACGCAAACCTTCAGGGCTCAGCAATAGGGCTGGGGGATCACCTCTGAAGAGGCCTCCGGACACAGTTCACGAAGTCGTGAACTAAGCCATGGCCGCAACCTATCGATGAGGCCTAGGGCTGTCAGTGGTTGCTTCAAGCTGCAAAGTGATCTGATTGCCGCTCAGTCGCCGACATCAAAGTGAGCAAAGGCCATTCGAGCAAATGTTTGAACTTGCTAAAGACCTGACGATCACCCTTCAGCCTGTTGATTGAGCTTTTGATCGCTAGGGTCGCCGCAGTGCTTCGGCTTTGAGGTGTCTGCAGAGATCACACTTCAAGCCGTTTCAAAGCAGTTCTTGGGGCAGCCCAAAGCGGCTGTCCAGCAGGTCTCCCTCACGATCCAACCCGGCGAGATCTTTGTGGTGATGGGCCTCTCGGGCTCGGGGAAGTCCACCTTGTTGCGCATGATTAACGGACTGATCGAGCCCAGCTCGGGATCCGTGCAAGTGCGCGGCCAGGCCCTGGCGACACTCTCTCCAAAGGCGCTCAACCAACTGCGCCGGAACGCCATGGCCATGGTCTTCCAGTCCTTTGCCCTGTTCCCGCAACGCAGCGTTCTCGACAACGCTGCGTTTGGCCTGGAGGTGGCCGGCGTTCCCAGGGCGGAGCGTCAGAAGCAAGCCAGACGTGCCCTGGAGCGGGTGGGGCTGGGCAGCCAGTTGAAGCAGAAGCCAGCCCAACTATCCGGAGGGATGCAGCAGCGGGTGGGACTGGCCCGGGCCCTGGCGCTGGATCCCCCGATCCTGTTGATGGATGAGGCCTTCTCCGCCCTCGATCCGCTCATCCGCCGAGACATGCAGGACCTACTGCTGGACCTGCAGGCCGAACAGCGACGCACAGTGGTGTTCATCTCCCATGACCTCGATGAGGCCATCCGCATTGGCGATCGCATCGCCCTGATGCAATCGGGGGAGGTGCTGCAGTGCGGAACACCCCAGGAGCTCCTTGAAGCACCGGCGAACCCCGCGGTCCGGGCCTTCTTTCAAACGGTCGATCGGGGTTCGGTGCTCACCCTGCGGCAGATCGTCGAACCCATCCCCGAAGACCTGGGGATCACTCTCAGCCTGGATTCCGAGGGACGCTTCCAAGGCCTACGCAACCCAGAGAACATTTGGATCGAGGCTTCAGCCGCCGGAGCTCTCCCCTCGGAACTCCTGCTGAACGAGGCCATTCATGCGGTCTCAAGCAACCCCTGGCCCACCCCCGTTCTGGACCCTGAACGACGACCATTGGGAGTGGTGACACCAAGGGGGCTGCTGCAGGCCCTTAAGGAGCAGGGCTGATGGTGCTCACGCTGGCGAGTCTCGAGCAGGCCGGGCCGCTGGGGCTAGGGGTAGATGCCGCTGTGGAGTGGCTCTTAAACAACGGCCAGGGCCTCTTCGACGTGGTCCAGGTCGCCATTGAGCGATTGACCGCAACGCTTGAGTTCGTCCTGGCTCAACCCGCGCCATGGCTGTTTGCCCTGGTCGTTGCCGTGGTGGGGTGGCGTTTGGTGGGAGGCAGCTTTGCCCTCTTCAGCCTGCTGGGCTTGAACCTGGTCCTGGCCCTGGGTCTTTGGGAGCCGATGCTCGCCACCTTGGCCCTCGTGATCACCTCCTCACTGTTGGCCTTGCTTCTGGGCTTTCCCCTGGCGGTGCTTGGGACCCGTCAGCCCTGGCTCTGGAGACTGCTGCGCCCCGGACTGGATCTGATGCAGACGATGCCGGCCTTCGTCTACCTCATCCCGGCGGTGATGTTGTTCAGCACAGGAGCCGTTCCCGCGATCATCGCCACCTTGATCTTCGCCATGCCTCCGATCGTGCGGCTCACCTACCTGGGGATCACTCAGGTGCCCACAGATCTGGTGGAGGCCGGACGGTCCTTTGGTTGCAGCGACCTGCAACTGCTGTGGATGGTGCAACTCCCCAGCGCTCTACCGACGGTGATGAGCGGGGTCAACCAGACCATCATGTTGGCGCTCTCCATGGTGGTCATCACCTCAATGATCGGCGGAGGCGGCCTCGGCGATGTCGTGCTCAGAGGCATTCAACAGCTCAATGTTGGCCTGGGCTTCGAGGGGGGAATCGCGGTGGTGATCCTGGCGGTGATTCTCGATCGCCTGAGCCAGGGCCTCTCACCCAGCAACGCCCGGAGACAACGATGAGCGACGCTCCACGCTGGTCACGGCGCAGCGCCCTGGTGGGCGGCATGGGCCTGGCGGGACTCTCGCTGGCGAGCTTGGTCCAGTTGGGTCGCCAACAACAGGGGGGCCAACGCAACAGCAGCGAATCCCTGGCTCAAAGCACAATTCAGGCGCAGGGCCGGACTGAGCGGAGACCCTTACGACTGGGCTGGTCCCCCTGGGCTGATGCGGAGGTGATCAGCCTGATGGCCAAGCAACTGATCGAGACGGAACTGGGCTGGCCCGTCGAACGCGTCCTGGCCGACATCGGCATCCAATACGCCTCCGTTGCCCGAGGGGATCTGGATTTGATGTTGATGGCCTGGCTTCCCCTGACCCATCGGGACTACTGGAAGCGCGTCCGCGATCGGGTCTTAGACCTCGGTCCGATGTACTCCGGACGGCTGGGCTGGGTCGTCCCCGACTACGTCGATCCGGATCTGGTCAACTCCATTGGCGATCTCCGCCAAGCCTCCATTGCTGCGCGCTTTGACCATCAGGTTCAAGGGATCGACCCGGGATCGGGCCTGAATCAGCTCTCACAGGTCGCCCTGAAGGACTACGACCTCAGCGCGATCAAGTTGGTGGCCTCGAGCAGTGCAGCGATGAGTGCCGTGCTGGACCAGGCCATCCGCGAGCGTCGTTGGGTCGTGGTCACCAGCTGGACACCCCACTGGATGTTTGCTCGCTACAAACTGCGATTCCTCAGCGACCCCAAACGCGCCTTCGGAGGAACTGAATGGATCCACGCCATCGGCCAGCCAGACCTCAGTGCTCTCGCCCCTGAGGTCACCGATTTCTTGACGCGCTTTCGGATCCCCGATGCCGATCTGGCCGAGGTGTTGTTGAAGGCCCATCAAGACACGGCCCAGTCCGCCGTGGACGCGTACCTCGATCAGCATCCGGAACGGGTCCGCTACTGGGTCAGCGGTCAGATCGGGCCCTCAGGTGCTGCGGGCTGAATGGGAAGCTGTGGCCAACGACTGAACCTTGATGGCGACGGCCTCCCCGCAACTGCTGCAGGCCCTGCAGTGGCGCTACGCCACGAAGACCTTCGATCCCAGCCAGCGCATCCCGACTGAAACCTGGGAGGCGCTTGAGTCCGCCTTGGTTCTAACGGCCTCGTCCTATGGGCTCCAGCCCTGGAAGTTCTTGGTCATCACCGACGCCGAGCTGCGGGCCCAGCTACGCCCCCACTCCTGGAACCAATCTCAAATCACCGACTGCTCCCACCTGGTGGTGCTGCTGAAGAAGCGGGAGATCCTGGCCGCCGATGCCGATCGGCTGATCGAGGCCACCGCCTCAACCCGGGGCATCGACGCCAGCCTGCTCGAGGGGTACCGCCAGATGATTCAGGTGGATCTGATCGACGGACCCCGTAGCCAGGCCATTGGCCAGTGGAGCGCCAACCAGGTCTATATCGCCCTGGGCAACCTGCTCACCAGCGCCGCCCTGTTGGAGGTGGACACCTGCGCCATCGAGGGCTTCAGTCCCAGCGACTACGACAAGATCCTGGGACTCGAGAGCAGCGATTACCAAAGCTGCGTGGTCTGCGCCTGCGGCTACCGCAGCGCCGAGGACAAGTACGCCGGCCTCGCCAAGGTCCGCTACTCCGCCTCCGATCTGATTGAGCACCGCTAACTCCGGCCCCCACCCCCATGGCGAAATCCCGCTCCAAGAAGACCTCGACCAAGCCAGCACAGCCGGTCAAAGCCGAACCCTCGGCCATGCGCATCAAGCTCCAGATCGCTGGCGCCGTGTTCGTACCGATGCTGGGCTTAGGGCTCTGGCTCAACAGCAAGGGCTTTTTCGGTTAAAAGCCAAGGCTTGAGCCCAGGCCATCAGCAGCAGCTCGCCGCCGCACTGACAGCGGCGAGCTGGTCAAAGGGAATGGCCGAACCGCAACCCTCAAACAGCCCGTAGTGGCGATCAAAGTCCCCGATGAACTGGAAGTGGGGAGCGAAACGGGTCTGGTGCAGCATCCGATAGGTGTTCCCGCAGACCGGGAAGACCTTGCCGGCCTCGATGCTGTGGTGCTTGTCGAACTCCAGTCGCGTGGGCGCCTGGTCGATGGAGCCGCGGTAGATGACGGCCTGACCGTGGTCCTCGCAGGCATCCTCCAGTTCAGGGATGTTGAAGAGCCGGTAGGTGGCGGAGTAGAAGCGGGCCTCACCCACCAGAGCCGCCAGCTGGGGCTCGGTGATCTCCAGGGGACGGTCGCTCACCAGGCGCGGATCCGTGAAGGCCGCCCCGCGGGCCATCCGCAGGAAGTCATTCCAATAGAGCGCTCCGCCCAGGCATTCGCCGTAGAGCACCGGATGACGCTGAACGGCCGCCGGTAGGCGCCGGTCCACGTAGACGTCCGAGAAATAGAACTCCCCACCGGGCTTCAGGAGCCGCTGAATACCCCTCAAGACCGCAGGCTTGTCGGTGGAGAGATTCAAGACGCAGTTGCTGACGATGACGTCAAAGCTGGCGGGCTGCAGATCCAGCTCCTCCAGCCGCTCGATCTGCCCCTCGAGAAAGCGGACGTTGGCATAGCCAAATTGCTCCGCATGGAACGGCAGGTACTCCCGAGCCACCGCCAGCTGTTCCGGGGTCATGTCCACCCCGACGACCTCACCCGAGGCACCCACCAACTGGGAGAGCAGATAGACATCGCGGCCACTGCCACTGCCGAGATCCAGCACGCGGCAGCCCTCCAACTGGGGCGGGCAGACCAAACCGCAGCCGTAGTAGCGGCTGCTCACCTCAGGGTGGACCCGGCTTAAGAGGGGCTTGAGCCAGTTGGGGACCGCGTCGGCATCGCAGCAGGCACTGGTCTTGAGATCAGCGGTGCTCTGCAGTTCCTTGCCGTAATAGGCCTGAACGACGTCTTGCATGCCTGAGCGTTGGGCGCGTCCTGACCGTAGTGCTCACGCTCGCGCCCAGGGCCTCCCTACATTCTGAGGACAAGAACACAATTGTTCATGTTCGACGCTTTCACCAAGGTTGTTGCCCAGGCTGACGCCCGCGGCGAATTCCTGAACGCTGGTCAGATTGATGCCCTCGCCGCCATGGTGAGCGAGAGCAACAAGCGCATGGATGCTGTGAACCGCATCACCTCCAACGCTTCTGCCATCGTCACCAATGCAGCCCGCGCGCTGTTCGACGAGCAGCCCGCTCTGATCGCCCCCGGCGGTAACGCTTACACCCACCGTCGCATGGCTGCTTGCCTGCGCGACATGGAGATCGTGCTGCGCTACGTCACCTACGCCGTGTTCACCGGCGACGCTTCCGTGCTGGAAGACCGCTGCCTGAACGGCCTGCGTGAGACCTACCTGGCCCTGGGCGTTCCTGGCGCTTCCGTGGCTGAAGGCATCCGCAAGATGAAGGACGCTGCCATCTCGATCGCTAACGATCGCAACGGCATCACCCCCGGCGACTGCTCCGCTCTGATGAGCGAGATCGGCACCTACTTCGATCGCGCTGCTGCTGCTGTTGCCTGATCTCCGCTGAGATCAGCTCTTGCCGGCCTGCCGAGGCACCCCTTGATCGGGGTCCTCAGGCAGGCCTTTCCATTGCAAGGCCCGCCGGCGTGCCCAGAGCAGAAGGGGATAGAGGCGGCGGGCCTGGGGCGGAGCGGCAAAGAGCTGACGCAGCAAGGCCAGCAGGGGATCACTCGGGCGCAGCCGGCCGCAGAGTTGGGCGATCGCCTCGGCCCCATGCCAGGCCTGGTCCCCCTCCAGCACCACCGCACCGCGGGCCAGGTCCAGGCCACGGCGCTTGAGCTCAGTGCGCAGGGCGTGATCAGCGCGCCCATCGCGGATCTCCAGTCCCGGCAGCCCGCCCACCAGCTCTGAGCGCAGGGCGAAATGACTGCAAAAGGGGCAGCCGCCGTCGTACACGAGCACCAGGGTCATTGCGCCATCCTGATCTCCGCTGTGCCGCTGCCGTGACCGCGTTACTCCATCTGGCAATGGCCTTGCTGCTGTTGCTCTGGCCGCTGCAGGCCAGCGCCACGCAATACCTCTGTGAGGGCGATCCGTTGAGCGCCGAAGTGCACCAGGGCGCCGTGGATGCCAGCGGAATTCCCAACAGCGCGGGCGGGACCGTTCCTGGTGCCTTTGTCGTGATCGAGTGGCGAGGCGTGAGCCTGCAACTGCCCCGCACCAACAACGCCGGGGCCCCGAGTTACACCGATGGGCGCTGGTGGTGGCAGGCCGCCGATCCAGCCAAGCCTGACTTTGCTGAGCGCCGGCGCGGCGGCGGCGAGATCGCCCATTACCGCTGCGAGTCCGCGGCATGAGTGATGCTCTGCCGCCCTGGAGGCCGCTCCTGCGCGGAGCGCGGCAGCGGGAAGGGAGGTCTCCCCAGGCCCGATGGCTCCAATTGGCCACCCTCGGAAGCGATGGGGCGCCTCGGGTGCGCACGCTCGTCTTCCGCGGCTGGGCCGGAGCCTGCCAACTGGATCTGCTCACGGATCGACGCAGCGAGAAGAGCGCTGAACTCAGCGCTGAACCCAGGCTGGAGCTCTGCTGGCTTCTGCCCAAGGCGAAATCACAATTTCGGATTAGGGGGCATCGCCTCCTCCTGAACGCCGACGACGATCAGTCCGCCCGCAGCCAACACTGGCAACAACTCCATCCCGGAGCGCGGAGTCTCTGGGGCTGGCCCCAACCCGGAGCCCCCTTTGATCCCCTGGGGGACTTTCCCGAGGCCCTCGGCGATGCGGTCCCGCTACCGGAGACCTTTGAATTGGTGCGGATCGAGATCCAGCAGGTGGAGTTGCTGGAGCTGGTGGGTCACCCCCACCGGCGTCGCCGCTGGCGGCTGGATCAGGACTGGGCGGAAGAGTGCCTCAATCCTTGAGTTGATCCGCCAGATCCTGCAGGCGCTTCGCATTCACACCCAGGTCCGAATCGCCCAGACGTGAGACCGAGCGGGCCTGAAGCACCCCAGCATTGGGATCGGCGTAGAGCTCGAGATCGTCGACGAAGCCAAACAGGGCACTCGTGGCCGTCGCGTGCAGGTAGCCGTTCCCCTCTTCGACGATCTCGGTGCGCGGGGTGGCCCGGATCACCGGGAGCAGAGATTGAAGGGCCGCCTCGGGATTGGCCACGGCCCAATCCACGCGGGCGCAATGGGCCGGACTGGGGCAGGGGGAGAGGGCGCCGTTCTGCACACCCAGGTCCTCCGGCACGGGACCCACCAGATGAAAGAGCCCCAGGGTGAAGACCAGCAGGAAGTGGGAGAAAAGAGCCGTCATGGATTGGAGGGAGCAGCAACAGGAGCCGGGGTAGGGAGGGACTCTTCAATCCCCACATCGATCTCAGCAATCCAGAGCAGCAAGCTGCCGATGCAAGCCAGGGCTGCGATCAACAAGAGCCAACGATGACGGCGCATGGGCAGGCCTCCCCTCTCGCCATTGTGCTGGATACGACCAGGAACAAATACCTATGGCGCCTGGGCTGGTCGACTTCCTAGGAAGGACCTGCGCTTTTGACGAAGAGACGCACCTCCGCCGGTCGATTGACCAGCGGAGTTTTTTTGGCTTTTCTGCAGTCGCCAACCCTCCGTGGACAACATCCCGGGGCGATGGCATCAATGGATTGAGGTTGCTCTCTTCGTCAGACGCGCCTCAAACGGGGCGAGGTGCATCTCGCCCCACCCCACCCGTTCAGCGAGGCTGAGGAGACGTTGAGACCAGAGCCGTCCTCAACGCCGATGACCTCAGACCCATGACGACGCCCGACCTTCTGCTGGACGCCCTCCGCTCTATCCCAGGGATGGAGCCAGGGTCCAGACGGCTGGTGATCCTGATGAGCCAGCTCGGGGATTTCGATTCGCTGGAATACGCCCAGGCGCTTGCCCCCGTTTTGCCCAGGCTGGAGCAGGCCGGAATCAAGACCCTGGCGATCGGCATTGGTGACGAGGCCGGAGCCGAGCGGTTCTGCCAGTTCACCGGCTTCCCCAGGGGCAACCTCAGGGTGGAGAGCGAACCGAGGTTGCACCGCGCGCTCGAGCTCTACTCCGGCCTGCAGACGCCCGGCGGACCTTGGCCGGGTCTGCTGTTGATGTGTGCCGGCATCGGCTCCCCAGGGACCTTGAGCGAAGTCCTGCGCGGCTACACCGGAGATCGATCAGCGCCGCAACGCTTCGAGAGTCCCCTCTTTCGCCTGGCGGGCGGCGAGGGATTCCAGCGGCCCTTTGAGCTCGCCACCGTGCGCCTGCGCAACATGACCGAGGTGCTGGGGAATTGGCGGACCTATGTCCCCCGTGATGACTTCATCACCCAACGCGGAGCCACCTTCCTCTTGGAGAGCGACGACTCCCTGCTCTATGAGCATCGGGACCGAGGAATGCTGGGCTTCTCGGCAACAATGAGTCGCCCGCTGTCCTTCTTGGATCCCTATCTGAGCTGAAAGACCGATGGTCTGGGACAGGATCCAGTCGGAGCGCCAACGGGGCAGGGAGTACCAACCGCGCTTCCAACAGCGGCAGGTGATCGGAGCTTGGCTGGGTGCTCTGCTGGCCATTACGGCCCTGGGCTTGATCAGTCTCTGGAGTCACTACCCCCTGGTGGTGGCACCCTTCGGAGCCTCGACCGTTCTGCTCTTTGGCCACCCGTCCAGCCCCCTGGCGCAACCGCGGAATGTGGTCCTAGGGAACACCGTGGCCGCCATCGTCAGCGTCGCCTGCGTCATGGCCTTCGGCGATGCCCCCTGGGTGATGGGCCTGGCCGTGGCCGTGACCATCGCCCTGGGGCAGGTGCTGCGTTGCCTGCATCCACCGGCCGGGGCGGTGGCGCTGCTGGGGGTCCTGCTCAAGGCCCAGCCTGGATTCATCTGGATGCCCGTGCTCAGCGGTTCGCTGGTGATGATGCTGATCGCCGTGGCCTATAGCCGGCTGCAGCCCGGTGCGGAGCACTATCCGCATCACTGGCTCTGAGCCTCTGGGAGACTGTTGCGCCCGACGGCGCTGCCATGTCGCTCGATCAACTCAAGGCCTTCCTGGCTCGCCTTCAGGCCGATGAGGCCCTGAAGCAGCAGGTCCTGGCCGCCGCCACCGCCGATGACGTGGCGCAGATCGGCCTGAAGCTCGGCTTTGAGTTCTCTGGGGATGAACTGCTGCGGGTCTCCGGCAAAAAGTTCGATCGGGTCACGGTCCATAAGAACGACATGCCCGGCGAATACAACTGAGCGCCAGAAGGGGGATTGAGCCCCCTATTTCTTTAGCCGTCGCAAATTGAGACCAACGTCACCTCAGACCGTGGCGTCCCTCAACAACTTCTCCTCCCAACCGGGCGAGCTTGTGATCAGCGGGGAACACATCCCCCTCTCCTCACTCCTCACACGCTCCTCCCATGACTTCCCTCTCCTTCTTCCGTCAAGGCTTCACTGGCATCACCGCCGCTGCACTTGCCGGCTCCTCCCTCCTGGCCATCACCAGCAACGCTCAAGCCGCTTCCCTCGATTACGACTGCTTCTCACGTCAATCCGGCGAGCTCCTCCTCAAATCCGCCGTTGACATGACCAGCCTTGATCTGGCCTGTGTCCCTGGTCTGCAGGCGGTCGCTCCGGCTCCCTCTCAAGTCATTCCCGTCACCTACACCCAACCCGTCGTTCAGCAATCCTCCTCGGGAGAAGCCTTCCTGGGCGGTGTCCTCGGCGGTGTCCTCGGTGGCGTCATCCAAGGCTCGATGAATCAAGGCCATCACGGTCACCACGGCCATGGCGGTCATGGCCATGGTCAGCGTCAACAGGCTCGCCATCCCCTCGGCAACCGCGCCAACACCTTCCGCCAGCTCAGCGAACGTAACAACGCCATCAAGGTCCTCAACCGCACCTCCAGAGAAGGACTGCGTCGCCCACTGCAGCTCCGCCCCAATCTCTTCTGATCTCTGGCCCCAAACCACACAAAAGCCCCCAGCCGCTCGCCGGCCTGGGGGCTTTCTTTTGATTCCTCGACTGCGGGCTTGCCCTCATCCCCGCCACCTCCGCTGCCGGCGACGACGACGCAGACCTGCTACCGCAAGCCGCCAACCACGCCGCAACTGATCAGCCACATAGCGATCTACATCCACAAAACACGGTTCCGTCATCGACTCACTCCTCAAATGCAAAACAACAGATCAAAAAACTCCGGTCCCAAACAGCACTCCCATCAATCGCAGGACGCCAGCACTCCCAGTACAAACGCAATCGCCACGCCGCTGCTCGCCAGAACTGCGCCCGACCCCAGCACGTGGAACAGCACAATCCCGGCGACCCCATAGAGCAAATAGACCGCGGCTCGTCGGCTCGAGACAGCGCTCGAGCGCTTCATCACACCGCTATGAACATCGAAATTCAGAGGACGAGTCGAGCTGGTCATCACAGGAGTCAGAGAGGGAACAACAAAGGCCGATTGGCCTCGATGAATTCACTTTTCCAGAAGAAAAAAGCCGCCGCCGGACCTCCATCAAGCCCGCCTGTGACCTTGCTCACATCGCCCCTTTCAGGCCCTCTCAGTCCACCCTCAAGCCCCCTATTTCTTTAGCCGTCGCAAATTGAGACCAACGTCACCTCAGGTCGTGGCGTCCCTCAACAACTTCTCCTCCCAACCGGGCGAGCTTGTGATCAGCGGGGAACACATCCCCCTCTCCTCACTCCTCACACGCTCCTCCCATGACTTCCCTCTCCTTCTTCCGTCAAGGCTTCACTGGCATCACCGCCGCTGCCCTTGCCGGCTCCTCCCTCCTGGCCATCACCACCAACGCTCAAGCCGCTTCCCTCGATTACGACTGCTTCTCTCGGCAAACCGGTGAGCTGCTCATCAAGTCAGCCATCGACATGACCAGCCTTGATCTCGCCTGCCTCGCCAGTGCAGAGGCCATGGTCCAAGGACAACACAACCCCAACCTCAACGTCGTCTACACCACCCAACCCGTTCCCGTTCAGTCCTCCTCCTCGGGAGAAGCCTTCCTCGGTGGCGTGGTCGGCGGCATCCTCGGTGGCGTCATTGAAGGCTCCATGAACCGCGGCCATGACTACGACCACGGCCATGGTTACGAAGAATGTGGGGGCTTGTGCCTAGATGGACAGCCCCTTCGCGGCAAAGGCCCCGGCAAGCGCCCTGGCAAACGTCCTGGAAACGTCGGTACACGTCCCGGCGTCAAACTCCCCAACCTCCCCAAATCCACCGTCTACCCCAAACTGCCAGGCATTCCAAACTTCCCCGGCAAGCAATCTCCCTCTATCAGCGGCGATCGCCTCCGCGGACTCTCCAACATCAAGGTCAACCGCACCATCCAGGGCCTACACAAGTCCTCCAACCTCAAGGTCCACCGCAACATCCCCCTCAAGCGCATCCAACCCCTCGGTGGGCTCGGCCTCTAAAACCAACCCATCAAGACAACAAGCCCCCAGCCGCTACCCGACTGGGGGCTTTCTCTTGCGCCCTTAACTCCAGCGTTCAGTTCAAGCCAGCGCCTGATAGGCCAAAGGCTGACGGTGCTCCATGGTCAGCGACCAAAGCCCACTGCCGAGATCCTGCAATGCGGCGATCAGGGCCGCGGTGTCGCCGTCGTTGAGCCATTGGGCCTTCAACGCCGGGAGCTGGTCCTGCAGGGACTCAATCGGCACCGTGACCAGCAGCAGACTCCGTTCTCCAGCTGCGCGACGCAACTCGCCCTGGTCGCTGCGCTGCCAGACCCGCACCAAGAGATCCAGCGCCTGCTCACGTCCGACCTCACCGGGATCAGCCCCAGCGGGCAGGGCCTCGCGCAGCGACTTGCCCTGCAGGGGCATCGCCCGCTGCCCGCCCTGCTCCAGCAAAGCCAGAACGATCAAATAGGGGGCATCAGCCATGAGACGCAGAAGCGACAGCGCCTCCACCCTGCCCGGTCAGAGGAACCCCTGGGAAGCAGGAGTGCGTTGCTGCTGGATCGGAGCGCGGGGATTCCAGGCGGCGAAGAACGCCGCCAAGGCAACCAGGGCGATCAAGCCAACGCGCCAGGGTTGACGGGACATGCCCGAGAGCCTGGGCATTGGCCCCCGTCCCCGCTGGGCGACGCCATCGAGGGGCGTGCCACACCTCCCGCAGACCATCCGGCCTCCCAAGCTTCGGTCGGATTTCACCGACCAACTGCCGCAGCGGGGGCACCCCATCGAGCCAAGGACCGTTCAACTCAGCCCATGTTGACCAGGAAGCCGCCACTGGGCCAGGCCACCCCCACGCCCTCGAGCCGCCAGCCAACCGGAGGCATCGCGGCCAATCAAGGCAAAGAACGGCGTCCGCTGGGGAGCCGGAGCCGGCAAGGCACGCTCCCACCACTGCCGCCCAGCGACCCTCAAACCCATCCGCAGAAATTGGAACTGCAGCAGAGGACGGCGCCCCTTGAGGGCTCCAGGACCTTCAAAAAACAGTTCAACGGCGCCCAGCCGCACGCTGTTGCGCAGCTGCAACGCGCCGGCCTCCTCGCGGATCTCCAGCTGAGCCGCCAGTCCCCGCAACAGCACCCCTGAGAACTGGGACGCCTGGAGTCGCCCCTTCGGCCAGACCTGCTCCAACTGCCAGCAACCGACCAGATCAGCGGCCTCAAGGCCCGTTCCCTCCGATCGGGCTCGCCCCTCGAGGGCAAGCAACGCCTCGGCCGTGATGGATTGATCAATCCCTTCCGCCACGACAGCCCAAGCAAAGACCCAGCATGGTCAGGCTCTGGTCGATTCCGTTGCCCTCCTCGCTCCCGCGCACTGATCTCGCCATCGTCGGCGCAGGAGTCTCGGGCTGTGCGCTGGCGGCCTCGCTGCGCCGGCGCGGCTGGCGCGGATCCATGGAACTCCTGGAAATCGGGCGCGGTCCCGCGGGCCGAGCGGCCACCCGCTACTCGCGCCAAGACCCGGACCTACGGATCAACCATGGGGCCCCGCTCTTCAACATCCGAGCCCAGACGCCGCCAGAGCTGCTTCAGGCACTCGAGCAACGGGAGGTCATCAGCCCCTTCCGCGGATCCATTCAGAGCCTCGATGGGCAACGGTCACTGGGCCCTGCCATTGACGATGGCTTCAGCGACGGGCAGCTCTGGCAGGGCCGCGGAGGAATGGATGCCCTCGCCGCTGGACTGCTGGAGCTGGCCGAGGCAGAGGGCGGAGTCCTGAGCAGGCGCTTTGGAACCCTTGTGCGCCACCTGAGGCCCGAACGCTCCAAAACCGGTCTGCGCTGGACTTTGGAAAACAGCAGCGGGGAAGCCTTGGTCGAGGCCCGCTGGCTGGTCCTCAGCGGAACACTGCTGGCCCATCCCCGCTGTCAGCAGGTCTTTGGCTGGGACGGTATTCCGCTAGAGCAGGCAGCCGAAAGCCTGGCTGATCCCCAGCTCAACGCTGCGCAGGCCCAGCTGGCTTCGATCGAGGGCCAGGCCAGCTGCAATCTGTTGCTAACCCTTCCGCCGGAGCAGGCCAGCGCCTGGTTGGCACTGCCCTGGCAAGTTCTGCAATGCACCCCCTCGGCCCAGGAGCGTTGGGGACTGCGACGCATCAGCATCCAACCCCTGGCCGGCGGGCGCTGTGCCGTGGTCGCTGAATCCAGTCCCGCCTTCGCCGCGGCCCATCTCCATGTCTACGGATCGCGCTCATCGGCCGCTCAACTGCTCGGCGCCAAGCCGGATCCCTCGGATGAAAGGCGGGTGCTAGATGCCCTGACCCAGGCCCTGACGGATCTCAGCGGACAAACCCTGGGTGACGCACCAAGGCAACTGATGCGTTGGGGAGCCGCCTTCCCGCTGGCTCCAGGACTGGACCCCGGCCACAGCTGCTGCCCGGAAAGTGCCATCGGCTTCTGCGGGGACAGCCTCGCTGGGGACGGCTTTGGCCGGATCGAGGGTGCTCTATTGAGTGCCGAAGACCTGGCCACACAACTGATGAAGCAGCTCTAGGGCTTAGGCCGCGACGGACGAGCGGCGGCGCGCGGAGCTCACCGGCATGGTCAGGTGACGCTTGGCCTGCCAGACCGACTGGGCGGCATCAAACAGGGTGTTCTGCACATCCCAGACGAAACGCTGAACCCGAACCTGGGACTCACGCCGCTGCGGCAGCAAGTCTGAGAAGGCTGCCGCGTGGCAGAGATCGACAAGCATCGCGACTTCTTCGCGGCTCATCGTGATCTGGACGTTGTCCTCAGACCGGTGCGTGACCTGCATCGCCCCTTTAACCGAAGAAAACCAACCTACGCCGATTACCGCTGATCAAACAGAAATCAAGGGGCGCTTAAGCATTGAGAACAGAAAACGCAACTCTCAGGCCGACTGGAGCTGATCCAGCTGGGCCTGAAGTCGTTGCTTGAGACGGTTTTGAACCAAGGCGCACAGGTCATCGACCAAATCGCCCTCCGCCTGCCAGATCGTTCGAGTCCCCTCACGCTCACAGCGGACCAGACCCGCGCGCTGCAACTGACCGAGCTGCCGGCTGATGTGGGACTGGGAAAAACCGGTGGCCTCAATCAAGGCCGCGACATCAATGGGCCCCTGCTTGAGATGGCAGAGCAGCTGCAGCCGCGCCGGCTCACTCAGCAGCCGAAAGAACTGGCTGTACTCCTCCAGCAACTCCTGGGAGGGCATTGCACCTGCGGCGCCCATTGCAATGCTGTATGACGATAAACGCATTATGCCTGGCCTCGCCAATGAATCAGGAGTTCTGGGATCAGCGCTTCCGCGAGAGCCACTACGCCTACGGCACAGAGCCCAACGACTTCCTGAGAGCCAAGGCGGCCTCCCTCTCCCCTGGAGACGCCCTCTGCCTGGCGGAAGGGGGAGGGCGAAACGCCGTCCACCTGGCCAAACAGGGGCACCGCGTCACCGCCCAAGACCTCAGCCCCGTCGGCCTGGAAATGGCCCAACAGCTCGCCGAGACCCAGGGAGTGACGCTGCACTGCCGCTGCGGGGACCTGCGAGACTTCAGCCCCGAGCCCGAGAGCGTCGACCTGATCGTCGCCATCTGGATGCACCTCGAACCCGAACTCCGGGCCCTGGTGCACCGGCGCGCCGTTGCAGCGCTCAAACCTGGAGGGCACCTGATCCTTGAGGCCTACAACCCGGCGCAACTCAACCGAGGGACCGGCGGGCCGCCCAACCCGGCGCTACTGATCACAGCGGCCCAGCTGGAAGCCGAGCTCCAGGGACTGACCTGGCTCGAACTCCAGGAAACCGAACGCTGGATCGAGGAAGGCCCCTTCCACCAGGGCCAGAGCGCTGTGGTTCAAGCCTTTGGCCGAAAACAGGGCGCGTGATCACAAAGGCTTTATGCGTGTATAGTCATACAAGCCTGAAGCGGAGTCCATGGCCTCCATCGCGCCCTCCCCGGTCGCGCTCTCTGATGCAGCCGGTGGGCAACCCCTGCTGCATCGCCAACTCTTCGACGCGACAACGGGGACCTACACCTATCTGCTGGCCGATGTCACCTCCGGCGAGGGCGTGATCATCGATCCGGTGTTTGAACAACACGACCGAGATCTCTCCTTCATTCGCGAGCTGGGAATCCAGCTGGTCGCCAGCCTCGATACCCACGCCCACGCGGATCACGTCACCGGCAGCTGGCTGATGCAGCAAGCCACCGGCTGCGCCATTGGCCTCGCCCAGTCCGCCCGCGCCCAAAACGTCACCCTGCCCCTCGAGCACGGGGACCACGTGGCCTTTGGCAGCCGCCACCTGCAGGTGCGCAGCACCCCGGGGCATACCGATGGGTGTGTCACCTACGTCCTGGACGACCAATCCGCCGCCTTCACCGGCGACGCCCTCTTGGTTCGCGGCTGCGGGCGCTGCGACTTCCAGCAGGGTGACCCCCACACCCTCTGGCGCTCCATCACCGAGCAGATCTTCAGCCTGCCCAACAGCTGCCTGCTCTACCCAGGCCACGACTACACCGGCCGAACCCTCACCTCAGTGGCCGAGGAGAAAGCCTTCAACGCGCGCCTCGGCGGTGGTGCCGATGAACGGGACTTCGTGGGTCACATGACCAACATGAAGCTGCCCCACCCGGGCAAGATCGCCATCGCCCTTCCCGGGAACATGCGCTCGGGTCAGCCCCGCGACGAGCAACCCGCTCAGCACTGGGCACCGGTTCAGCGCAGCTTCGCAGGGCTCCCCGAGCTCCCCCCCAGCTGGCTGGCGGAACATCGCAACGCGGTGACCGTGCTGGATGTCCGCTCGGAGGACGAAGTCGAGGGCCCCGATGGCCGGATCGAAACCAGCCTGCACATTCCCCTGCAGGACCTGGAGCAGCGCCAAACAGAGCTACCCAGCGACCGTCCCCTCGTTGTGGTCTGCCATGCGGGGAGCCGATCGGCCTTGGCCACCCAACAGCTCCTGAAGGCCGGCTTCGATCGCGTCGCGAATCTGCGCGGCGGGCTCCTGCGCTGGAGCGATGAGGGCTACCCACTCGTGGGCTCCATCCACCACTAATCACCCCACCCACTCCCATGACCCACACCCAACCGATCAGCGCCCACGACCTGGCCGATCAACTCGCCGCCAAGCGCATCAGCGTGATTGATGTGCGTGAACCGATGGAGTTCGCCAGCGGTCACATCGCCGGCAGCCTGAACGTGCCGCTCAACCGCCTGCTGCAGGCGGATCTTCCCCAGGGCCCCCTGGTGCTGGTCTGCCAAAGCGGCAACCGCAGCAACCGCGCCCTCGGGCAACTCATGGCCCAGGGGCACCCCCACCCGCTCAGTGAGCTGCAGGGGGGACTCCCCACCTGGCAGGGGGCCGGCTTCCCCGTGCGCAAACTCAAAAACGCACCCCTGCCCCTGATGCGTCAGGTGCAAATTGCCGCCGGTTCACTGGTGCTGCTGGGCCTGATCCTCAGCAACACCGTCGCCCCCGGCTGGATTGCGCTGACCTGGTTCGTTGGCGCTGGCCTGACCTTTGCCGGCGTCAGCGGCTTCTGTGGCATGGCCCGCCTGCTGGCCGTCATGCCCTGGAACCGGGTCTCCCTGTGATCAGCCTGATCCTGCTGGGACTGGGGGGCGGCCTGATCGGCTTTCTGCTCTCCGTCCTCGGGGCAGGGGGCTCCATCCTGCTGCTGCCTCTCTTGGTCAGCGGCGCCGCTCTGCCGACCAAGGAGGCCGTGCCGCTCTCCTTGATCGTCGTGATGATCCTGGCGCTGGCCAACCTGGGGCCCTACCTCCGCCGCGGCCAATTCGCCCCCAGGCCCGCCCTACTGCTGGGACTCCCGGCCCTCGCCGGCAGCTGGATCGGCGGGAGCTGGGTCAAGGCCGGACTAATCCCTGAGGCGGTTCAACTCAGCGTCTTTGCCGCCGCCGCCGTCCTGGCCTCCTGGCTGCTCCTACGTCCAGCCCCGGCAGGCGGCCGCGCGGCGTCCGAAGCTCTGCTGCTGCCGCAGGGTCTGTTGGTGGGTCTACTGACGGGCATCGCCGGCGTCGGCGGAGGGTTCGCCATCGTTCCGGCCCTGGTGCTGTTGGCCGGTCTACCGATGGCCCTCGCCAGCGGCACTAGCCTGCTGCTGATCGCCGTCAATGGGTTGGTGGCCTTGGCTGCCCTGGGCCACTGGCCGCAGGCCAGCCTTCCGCTCCTCATTCCGCTGCTGGCGGGCGGAGCCGCGGGCGCGGTGGCCGGCCAATGGCTGGCTCCTCACCTCAGCGATCGCCATCTACGGCGGGGCTTCTCCTTATTACTGATTGCCTCAGCCGTCCTGACCGGCGCAGAGGCCTGGAAACGGCAGCCGGCGGGCGAATCCCCTCGGGCCGACCTGATCCGCCCTGGGAGCTAGTCCCGGCCGCAACGACACTTCCCGCCTTTCCACTTCGAGCACTTCTTCTGCTTGCAACCCTTCTTTTTGGCGCAGGCCTGGAGCCTGCCCTCAGGCTGGACAGGCAGATCCGAGGAGGGGCCAATGGATGGGGCCATCAGGGTCGAACCGTGCAGGATCGCAATGCAGTCATCTTATTGCAATCGATTCTCTTTTGCGCAAGCGAGTTGATTGTCAGCATTGATTTGCGCCAGACCAGCTGAGCCCGTAGCTTGCGGCCAACTCCCCACGGCCCCCCATGACCCAATCAATCGCCCGCGGCCCCGCCGGGCGGGCCGTGGCCCAACCGATGGCCCCTGATCTCCTCGGGGCGCTGCAGGAGCACCTGACCATGGAGCGCCAAGCCAGTGCGGCCTACTGGGCCCTGGCGATCTGGTTCGCCGAACGCGGGCTGCGGGGCTTCAGCAGCTTCTTGAAACAGGAGTCCAGCGAGGAGCAGCACCACGCCGGCCTGTTCGCGGATTACCTGATTGCCCGGGGCCAGGCGGTCACGCTGGAACCCCTCACAGCACCGCGCCAGAGCTGGACCAGCGTCGAAGAGGTCTTCCAAGGCATCTTCCAAATGGAGGCCGAGGTCACCACCTCCCTGCATCAGCTCTATGCCATGGCCGAGCGCAGCGGCGATGTGCGCACGACCGTCTTCCTCGATCCCCTCGTGCAGAGCCAGATCGACTCAGAAAACCAAGCGGCACATCTGCTGGATCGCATCAGCTTCTCCCATTCCGACCCAGCCGCCCTGCTGGTGATCGACGGAGAACTCACCGCCGGCCAAAGCGCACCGGCCTCCGTCGCCTAAGAACTGGGTAGGGGCCGCCTGCAGAGCTCCTGAAACAGCGACAGCGTCAAGCGATCAACCGCCACGGGCGCGGACTGCAGCCACTGGCCCAGTCGCCTGAGCTCAGCCAGGCGCAAAAACAGCTGCTCCGATTCCCGCTGCAAGCGCCGGCACAGAGCAGGGTTTTGACAGCGCGCCTGGTCTGCATCGATGCGAACCAAACGCGACCGCAACCCTTCCGCCTCCCGGCAGAGACAGCCCAGGGCATCCACCGAGACGCCGGCCTCACAAGGGCACTGCATTTCAGAACCCCCCAGCCAGAGGAGCGGAATCCACCAGGGCTGGAGCCAGGCGGAAGCCAGCCTCACCCAATGGCGCCTCCAGCAGCTCGGCCTGACGGAACTTCGAGATCATCCGGGTGGTAGTCACCCGGGTCGCACCGATCAACTCACCGATCCGGTCATGGGTAAGGCGGAAAGGGAGATCGCACCAATCGCCGCAGCGGCGACCCAGGCGATGGACCAAGAGGCTCAAGAGAGCATGCAACCGCTGCTCAGCCGTGCCCAGGTGGCGAATGCGCAGCAGCTGCAGGGTCCACTCATTGACCGGGTCAAAGCCGCCAGCCCCCACAGCCTTGGCATCGCTGCTGAAGACCAACGGAGTCAAGGCCTCCACGCACACACCCTCACTGCAGAGCCGATCGGTGCGGAGCTGATCGCCGGGCTGGAGGAAGGCCAGGGTCATCCCCTCGGTCTCCTCACAGGGGCAATAGACGCGAGCCATGCCCTCGAGCACCTCGATGCAGCTGCCACCGGCATGCAAAGCAGGATCGAGCAAGACGGTTTGGCCGACCGGCATCCGCACGGCACTGGCAGGGGCGTCAGGGAGAAAGCGGAAGGACATGACCCCCGAAAACGGGCTAGTTGCGAATGCGTCGCAAGATAAACAAGAAACCCCGCCTTTTGCAAGCGATTCTCAATAGCAGTTCCTAGCTGCAAATGGAGCGCGGGCCGCGCAACAAAAAAGCCAGCCGCGCAGGGCGGCTGGCCGAGTCCTTGCGCTCTTGCGCCAGGGCGTCAGCGCCAACCGCTGGACTGCATCAAGGCCACCGCCGCCTTGTTCTTGGCACCCATCTGCTGGGCCGAGACCCCGTCGGCCTTAAACGTGCCCAGGCGCTTGAGCACCGCGTTATTGCCAAAGCCCCGCAGCGGATATTCGTTGTTGGCTTCCGCATAACCGCGACCTCCACTGGGTGACGCCAAGAACTCGATCAACTTCAGCGCCGCCTCGGGGTTCTTCGCGGTTTTGACCACCCCGGCACCGGTGATGTTCACGTGGGCGGGATTGGGGAAGAGAACCTTCACTCGGTCGGCCAGCTTCTGGTCGGAGGAGCCGTTACCGCCAGCCAGCATCCGGGCGACGTAATAGGAGTTGACCAGACCAACGCCGCACTGGCCATTGGCGACGGCGCGAATCAGGGGGGTATCGGAACTGAAGTAGGGCTGCGTGACGTTGGCGGTCATGGCCTTCACCCATGCCGCAGCCTGTTGATCGCCGCGCAGGATCATCTGGTCAGCGACCAGCGATTGGTTGTAGACGCTCTTGCGATTGCGCAGGCACAGCTTGCCTTTCAAGGCCGGATTGGCCAGGTCGGCGTAGGTGCGGATGCTGCCCGGGTTCACCGCCTTGGGGTTCACCACCACCACGCGAACCCGACGCGTCAGGCCAAACCAGAGCCCCTTGGAGTCCCGCAGGTTCGCAGGCACGTCGCGGCTGAGCGAGACCGAGCGACTGGGGCGAAACAGACCCGCGCCTGCAGCCTTGTCCAGGCGCGCCGCATCGGCCAACACCAGAACATCGGCTGGGCTGTTGGATCCTTCGCGTTTAATCCGCTCGATCAAGGCGTCATCCTTCGCCTCAAGCAAGCGGACCTTGATCCCCGTCTTCTGGGTGAATTGCTTGTAGAGCGCCTTGTCGGTGTTGTAGTGGCGGCCCGAATAGACGCCAATTTCCTGACTGTTGGCCTTCGCCAGGGAGGTCAGGACAGCCGCACCGGCGGTGACGCCGAGCAGAGCAGCCGCTGCCAGGCGCTCAGGTGCGATGAAGGAACGAAGACGCTGAAACGCCAAGACCGAATCAAAGAGCACTGGCGGAACTATGCCCAGGCCCGATCCCCTCTGCCGCGGGGTTGATCATTGGCCACCCGCATCTGTGACATTCATCACATCCCTTCCCCGTAGGCTTTGCGCCGCAGCCTCAGGCAAAGCATTGGCACGGGGACAACTGCCACAGCGAAGCCTGCTGGGCGCCGGAGTCCTGCTGATTTGCGCAGCGGCCCTCGCCCCGGTCCTCGGCCTGGCCTGGTTTGCCCTCAGCGGCGGCGGCATCGAGAGTTGGGGCCTGGGTGATGAAGGCCCGGTTCAGGTGCGCAACACCCTGGCCCTGGTGCTCCTGGTCGGGGGGCTGGCCGCCGCACTAGGCACCGGAACGGGCTGGCTGACGGCCCGCTGTGACTTCCCCGGGCGCCGCTGGTTGCGGGTGGCGCAGCTGCTGCCCCTGGCCACGCCGAGCTATCTGCTGGCGGCCACCTTGATCGACCTGGGCAGTCGATTTGGCCAGCGCATCCATGGCTTCAACCCCACCCTGGCGGTGATGGTGCTGAGCACCTACAGCTATGTCTTCCTGCTCTCGACCGAGAGCTTCTCGGTGAGCGGCAAACGGCAGCTAGAGGCCTGCCGCAGCCTCGGAGTCGGCCCCTGGGGCAGCTTTTGGCGCGTGGCCCTGCCCATGGCCCTGCCCTCGATTGGAGCCGGGGTGGCGCTCACGGGCATGGAGGTGGTGAACGAGCTGGGAGCGGTGCAACTGCTCGGGGTCCCGACCCTCTCCTCCGGGATCCTGATGCGCTGGCAGCAAGAGGGGGATCCCCAAGCCGCTGTCGCTCTGGCCCTGATGGCCCTGGTGATCGTGGGCCTCCTGGTCGGAGCGGAGCGCACCCTGCGGCGCCGTAGCCGCTGCTGGACCATCAGCGGCGGCGGCGAGCCCGAACAGCGCTGGCGGCTTCAGGGGCATCAGCGCTGGCTCAGTCAATTGTTTTGCCTGGCCCCTCCCCTGCTGAGCCTTGGCCTGCCCTTGGTTTGGGCCCTGCTGAGTTGGGACCAGCTCCAGAGCGAAGACAGCGCGGAACTGCTCGAGCTGGGTCTCCGTTCCTTTGGCCTGGCCCTGGTGGCCGCCGTCCTGACGGTGGTCGTCAGCCTGGTGCTCTCCATTGCCAAACGCTGGATTCCCAATGCCGGCATTCGGCGCCTGAGCTTTGCCGCTGGCCTGGGCTACGCCATTCCGGGCACCGTTCTGGCCCTCGCCCTGATGCTGATTGGTGGCCCCTTGGCCCTGGCCCCTCTGCTGCTGCTGGTCTGGGGCTACGTCGATCGCTTCCTAGCGGTCTCCAAAGGCGGCCTCGACGCGGCCCTGGAGCGCATTCCCCCGAGCATCGATGAGGCCGCCACCTCCCTGGGCCAGAGCTGGGGGGGCGTGCTGCAGCGCATCCATCTCCCCCTGCTGCGGGGACCGCTGCTGATGGGGAGCCTGCTGGTCTTTGTCGACACGGTGAAGGAACTGCCGCTGACCTTTGCGCTCAGGCCCTTTGACTTCGACACCCTGGCCGTTCGCGTCTATCAGTACGCCAGCGATGAGCGAGTCGGGGCGGCCCTGATCCCAGCCCTGCTGATCTTGAGCATGGGCCTGATCGCCGCCGCCGCCTTGATCCCGAGCCTGGATCGACTGGAGCAGCGCTAGCGGCGAGCGACGACGCCCTGATCGATCAGCTTTCCGTCACGGTCCCAAGCCCGCACGGTCAGGCTGTTGGGCCCAGCCTCCAGTTCCGCAAAGCTGTAAACGCTCACGGCCTTCGCCGATTGGGGCTTGGCGATCACGGGGCGGAGATAGGCCCCTCCGCCTCCAACGATCAGGTAGGTGATGCCGTCGATCGGCTTGCTGCGCTCGTAGTGGTGTTCATGGCCATTGATGTAGAGCTGCACCCCATGGCGCTGCATCAAGGAGCTCAACTTGCCCCGTAGGCCGGGGTTGTTGCCGTAGAGACCGGAGGAGTAGATCGGGTGATGGCCCACCACCACTTTCCAGGGGGCCTGGCTCTTGGCCAAGGCGGAGCGCAGCCAGGACAACTGGGACGTCCAGGGCGCATTGCCGTTGGTGTCCAGCATGAAAAATTCGACCTCGCCGCGGCGGACGCTGTAGAAGCGCCCCTTCATGCCATAGGGCTTGTAGGCCACCTGGGGATCGCCGTTGGCCGTGCGGATGTCGTGGTTGCCCAGGACTGCGTGGAAGGGGACCTTGGCGGCCAGCAACTCGGCGTAGGGACCAAGGAACGTCGACTGAACCTTGCGAATGTCTCCTGAGGGGTAGATGTTGTCCCCAGCCAGCAGCACCAAGTCCACGGGCTTCCGGCGATGCACCGCCGCCATTTGGGTCCCAACGGCCCGCTGATGGACGTTGCCGCTGCCCACATCGCCCACCGCTAAAAAGCGGGTGGTGCTCAGGGGAGGTGGACTCGCCACCTGGGCCCAACTGTGTCCAGCAGCAACGGTGGCCGTGGCCGCTCCAGCCATGAGCAGCAGCAGCGCGCGACGGTGCATGGCTGGGATCGAGCAAGGTCTCCCCAGGTTGACGCAATCAGGCCGCCGTCCGCTACCGCCGGCTGTGCTTTTTGGCGCACCCCGTCGCATCCTTTGCCGCAGCACCGTCCTCAGCTGGGGCCAGCCTTGGCGGAGCGACACAACCACCATGCTCCGGATCTTTGGAGATCGCCAAAGCCTCTTGGCCGCCCTGAGTTGTCACTGGTCCTATGAACTGATCCAGCTGGATCAACCCTTCCAGCAGCGCTCCAAAACGACTTGGGGGTGCCCCGTCGCAACCAAGAAACAACCGTTGCAGATAGAAGAGTCTGCTCTTGGAAACGCAAGCTCCCAGTGATCAGTGAGCCAGGTGTGAGGGCAGGGTTTCGCTGCAACGGTTGCGCTGAGGGCTGATGCAGTGGTGCTGGGCATGGCCGCTGCGCTCAAGGAAGGGGAGTTTGCTGAAGCGGAGGACATCGTCGGTGGATCCAATCCAACCCGCCGCGGCCAAGATCTGATGAGAGAGTCAACCTGGCGAAAACTGGACGAACGATCAAGACGCGAGCGTGAGCGGCAGATCGAGGCGACCGAATTTGCAGAAGCGATGCAAGGTCGCAAGTCCTGGACGACAGCCCACTACCAAGCAGTTTTCGAATACCTGGAGAAACATTCGCATTGATGGCAACTGTGTGGAGATTGAGACTGCAGTCGATGTATTGAAGAACTAACCACCCGCAAGGATGAGAACGGGCTGGATTGCCATCAGCCAGTGGTTACTCCAAGTCATCAGGACTATCTTGAGGTCACAGCAAAAGCTGCGTGCGTTCATATCCCATTCCAGATTCAGTTCATGCCACACACACATTCCAAGCTGCGGCCAGAGAACACAACCGCAAGCCAGACAAAGCAGCCAAACAAAAGCGTCGACACCAGCCGTCATCAGCAGCGGCCACAGGCCAGCCCCAGGCCAAGCTGCCCTCCGAGCTGGGATGACTTATTGGGACAACGTTGAGCGCCAATCGTCCAATCAGGCTTAACTCAAGCCATGGATAAGCGTTGGCTCGATCTCCGTTGGCCGGTCACCGTGCTCCTACTTGGGGCCATGGGTTTTGTGCTGCTGGCACGAAGCAGCCGGCACCCGATTCAACTCCGCTTGGAGGTGAGCTTCAGCAAGCCGGTGACCGTCGGGGGGACCTTGCAACATGACCTCGTCATGGAGAAGCCGGTGCTGGTCCGCATGAGGGAGGCTGTGCCGATTCAGCTCAGGATGAGTCATCCCAAACCGATCAACGTCGAGATCAGCGAGAAAAAACCGATGCAGGTCCGCGTGGGAGAAGAGAAACCGATGGAGGTTCAAGTTCAACCCGAAGGGTCTGTGAAAGTCCGGCTGGGTCTCTAGGCGCTAAAGCCAGCTTTGAAAACCGTGGATAGTTTGAAGTCAGCACCCACTGGCCGATGGCTCCCGAACGCTTTTTTCTCGAGCTGACCCCTCCGTCTGAATTGCTCAGATCCGCGCCCCATGTGGTGATCGTTGGCGGTGGGTTTGCCGGGCTGCGGGCGGCCCATGTCCTGGCGGGGAAGACCGTTCGCGTCACCCTGATCGACAGGCGCAACTTCAACCTATTCCAGCCCCTGCTTTATCAGGTGGCTTCTGGCCTGGTCTCCCAAACCGATGTGGCCTCCCCCCTGCGGGTGATGTTGGGGGAATCCGAAAACATCCAGATCCTGATGGGGGAAGTGGATGACATCAATACCAAGGACAAGGAGGTGGTCTTCAACAACCGCCGCTACCGCTACGACCATCTCGTTCTGGCCGCAGGAGCGACCAGCAGCTACTTCGGCCATGACGAATGGCGCAGCGAGGCCATTCCGATGAAGACCCTGGAGGATGCCTACGCCATCCGCCGCAAAGTCTTGAACTCCCTCGAGGAGGCCGAGCAAACCCCCGACCCAGAACGCCGCAAGTGGCTGCAATCCGTGGTGGTGATCGGAGGAGGTCCAACCGGCTGCGAACTCGCCGCATCCCTCAACGATCTGATGCGGCACACCCTGGAGCGGGATTTCATGCAGATCGATCCCACCCACTGCAAGGTCACGCTGGTGGACCCAGGCGATCGAGTCCTGCGGGCCATGGATCCGCAGCTCTCAGCCTCGGCTGGCGATCACCTCAAAGCCAAGGGGGTCGAGCTCCTGCTGGGGGGGCGTGTCAAGGACATCAGCGAGGGCAAGGTCGTCATCACCACCAAAGATGGCGAAGTCACCCTGGAGGCCAACACCATCTGCTGGACGGCCGGTGTCGCCGCCTCCCCCCTCGGGAAGCTGCTGGCCGAGCGCACCGGCTGTGAACTCGACCGTGGCGGCCGAGTCGTAGTGGAGCCGGACTTTTCGATCAAAGGGCATGGCGAGATCCGAGTGATCGGAGATCTCTGCAGCTACAGCCATACCCGCGATGGCAAACCCCTGCCTGGGATGGCCGGCCCGGCGGTGCAGATGGGGGGCTGGGTGGCCAAGGACATCCTGGCCCAGTGCCAAAGCCAGCCCAATCCCGCATTTGCGTTCACCGACTTCGGCAGCATGGCGGTGGTCGGACCACTCTTTGCGGTCGCCAACCTGCGGGGCCTCAAACTCAGCGGTCCCCTGGGCTGGGTCCTCTGGGGCCTGGCGCACCTGGCCTTCATGCCCGCCAATGAAAGTCGGTTGACGTTGCTGACCAAATGGCTCTGGATGATTGCCACCCGCGAGCGCTCAGCCCTGGTGATTACGGAGACGTCTTCGTAGCTTCGCCACTCAGGGCATGGAGTGCGTGGTAGATCGGCTTGGCAACGAACTGCCGGCTGACGTAGGCGGCCAGCACGCAAGCCACCAGCAGTCCCGGTAGCAACTGCTGATCTCCCGCCAGTCGAATCCCAAAGAGAATTGACATCACCGGGAGCTGGGTGGCGCCGGACAGTCCAGCCACCATGCCCAAGGCCAAAAAGAGTTGAGGCGAGCCCGCAAGATCGCCGATCACCTGTCCCATGGCCGCGCCAAAGGTGAAGGAGGGATCAATCAATCCGCCGGGGATACCGGTGGAGAGGGCCAAAACCGGACCAATGATCCGCAGCACAAGCGTGAGCAGATCGGTCCACAACCCATGGGGGAGCTCCACCCCATCGGCTGAGCCAAACAGCAACCGCCCCATCAGCAGCTCGCCGTCACCACCTCCCATACCGCCGCTGACCAGCAGGAACAGCGACAGGAACGCTCCGACACCGAGGCCTAAACGAATCGGATAACGGCGCGCCAACGCAACACCCCGACGGGTGCCCGCCAGCAACAGGCGGGCGAAGGCCGCCCCCACCAAACCGCCGAGCAGGCCAACGGGAAGCGCCCAAAGCACCTGCAGCAGTTCCATCGGCTCGACGCCCACGGTGCCCAAGGCAAACATCGGCTGACCGGCCAGGTTGCTGAAGGAGGCGGCCATCCCACTGACGACCAGGGCAGGCCAGATCAGGGTGGAGGAAAAGGCACTGATGAACTCCTCCACCACAAACACCACACCCAAGAGCGGCGTATCGAAACCCCCGGCCAAACCAGCACCGCCGGCCACCGCCAAGAGCTCGGCTTGCCCTAAGCCATAGAACCAATTCGGGAAACGGCGCCGCAAAAAATGGGCGGCCGACGCACCGACCTGCACCACGGGCCCCTCACGGCCGATCGGGATCAGGGCAAGGCTGGCGATTCCCCAAAGGGCCAAGCGCTGCAGGCTGGGTGCCCAGCCCAGCAGCGCCGAGGCTTGGGCTGGATGCTCAATGCTGGTCATGGTCTGGGGGATACCCGAGCCGGCGCCCCGGGCCCAGATTCCCCGTTGCAACAACAGCAGGATCGGCACCACCACCAGCGGCGAACAGGCCAAGGCAAGGGAGGTTGGGGTCCACCCCTCACCACTGAAGGCCGGCAGCAGACCCAGCAGTTGGTCCTGCCAACGATCGAGCATGTTGAAGGGCCAACAGGCCACCCCGACGAGCACACCAAGCAGCGACAACTGCAACAGGTTGCGGATCAGCTCGCGGGTGCGCAGAACCACGGCGGTGCTCTCAAACCGAGCACATGATGCCGCCGAAATCGCGTCAGATCACGGCCCGGTGATGCACACGCCCCAAAATCAAACCAATCAAGATGGCGACGTAGAGCTGCCCACTAATCGTGATCAGGTTCGCTAACACCTGAACCGTGACATCACTCGAACGCAGCACCTCCGTTCCCACAGTGGTAAGCAATGAAAACGAGGCCGCCATCAGGGCTGGAGCCACGGCCACGGTGAGGTCGCCCAGGGCCGAGAGCTGAGGCAGGGATGATTGCAGAAAGGCCGCTGGGTGCAGCACCCAAAGAGCTGTCAACAGCACACCACCAGCCAGACCGACACTGAGGTAACCCGAGGCGGCCCCAAGCACAACCGAGAAGGTCACATAGGGCTCCCGCACCAGAGCCTTGACCTTGCGAATCGCCACCACCAAAAGAAACAGAACCCAGACCATGACATGGGGCAGGGTCAGAATTTTTCCCAGGATTGGCCACCAACGCAGGGCCAGATGCCAGGTGATCTCCAGCACCACCGCGAGCGTCCCCAGGCTGTAGGTCAGGCGTTTACGCCCCAGCGGTGAATAGCGCGCCAAAAACACCATCAACTCGATGGCCAGCAGGCAGAGCATCAAGGACAGCAACCAGGGCACCCGCTGTGCCACCGGCAACAGCAACAGCAACAGGAGTTGCGCCCCCAAGGTGATGCGATAACCGCGATGGCGGCGGCGCATCTGCAGCAGTTGCTCGGGGGTGATCTTCATGACCGCACGGTCAAGGCGTGCCCTTAAAGACCAGGACTGCTCTGCATGATTCCGCCATCGGCAAAGATGCTGGTGGCCGTGATGTAGCTGGCGGCATCGCTCGCCAGGAAAGCCACCACCTTGGCGATCTCATCGGGCTGAGCCATCCGCCCCATCGGGATCGCGGCGTTGAGCTTGGCCAGCAACTCCGGGTTGTTCATCGTCGAGTCGTTGATCGGCGTGGCCACAGCGCCCGGCCCCACATTCACGATCGTCACGCCCTTGGAGGCCAGCTCCACGCCAGCGGTTCGGGTCAACATCCGCACACCACCCTTGGCCACGCAATAGGGGGTGTTATTGGGCATCGGCCAGTCCTCATGCACCGAGGAGATATTGATCACACGGCCGCCACTGCCCTGGGCGATCATCTGCTTGGCGGCGTACTGGGTCGCGAAGAAAACGCCGCGCAGGTTGACATTCAGGACCTTGTCGAAATCCTCTGGCGTGGTGTCCAGAATCGACGTCCTGGTTTCGATACCAGCGTTATTCACCATGACATCGAGGCGGCCATAACGACTCACCGCGGCCTCAACCAAACGCTGCAAATCATCCAACTTGCCCACATCGGCCTGCACCCCATAGGAGCAGCCCCCCAGCTCGCCAATCTCTTGCTCGAGCTCTTCCGTTGCCTCGGGATGGGAGCGGTAGTCGATCACCACCTTGGCGCCAAGGCGGGCCACCGTTTCAACAATCGACTTACCAATTCCGCTGTTGCCGCCCGTCACGATGATCACCTTTCCCTTGAGGAAATTGGAGAGGGTCTCCATGGCGTAGGGATTCGTCGACATGCCGTTTGATCACTCATCCGCAGGGTATGCATGGCGGCGGTAACAGACCACAGCTGACAACCACCAGGACCAAGGACAAGCTGAGCTGGGGCCCACCGCAACAAGAGACCGTGAACAACAGCGACCAAGGCATTGCTCTTGGCTACTGGCACCTTTGGCGTGATGCCGATGGCATCAGTCGACAGACCTACTGCGAGCTCAGCGGTTTTGAGTTGATCCAACTGGGACCGCGCAATACCCCTCTGTTCAACCGGGTGATTGAGAACGAGTTAATGGCCACGGCCGTGGTCCTACCCGTGGGTTGGAAAGCGAGCTGGCATGAAAACCCAGCACCCAAATTGATCTATGTGCTCAAGGGGCGCTGGGCCATCACGAGCATGGATGGCCAGCGCATTGAAGTGGGGCCTGGCGAGTTCTCCTTCGGCGGCGATCAGAACTGCATCACCGATGCCGAGGGACGCTGCGGTCACCTCTCCGAACAACTGGGGGATGAACCCTGCATCCAGATGGCCATCCAACCGCGGGATGAGCGCTGGCTGAATCTGCAACCGGGTTGTTTTGCCCAGCCATGAGCCCGCTTGCTCCTCACTGCGACTGCCTCGACCCGCGCTTCAAGCAGCTGGTGCTCTTCAACGCGGAGCTCGAGCTACTTGCGGAGGGATTTCGCTGGCTGGAGGGTCCGCTCTGGTTTGGAGACCACCACTGCCTTCTGTTTAACGACATCCCCAACAACCGCACGCTGCGCTGGAGCGAACGCGATGGGGTCAGTGTCTTTCGGGAACCCTCTGACTTCGCCAACGGACAAGCCCGTGATGCCGCTGGACGCCTGATCCAATGCCATCACAGCAGTCGCTGTCTCACCCGACTGGAACACGATGGACAGGTGACGACCCTGGTGGATGCGGCCGAAGGTAAACGCCTGAATGCACCGAACGATGTCGTGGTGAAGCGGGATGGATCGATCTGGTTTAGCGATCCCCTCTATGGCCTGCTCAATGACTACGAAGGGGGCCGGCAAGCCTCTGAGCAGCCCGCTGCGCTCTATCGCCTGGACCCTGAAACAGGCGCGCTTGATGCAGTGATCCGCGACCTCGACGGACCGAATGGTCTGGCCTTCTCACCCGATGAGCAGTGGCTGTATGTCGCTGAGACAGGAGCCCCTGACGCCGATGAACCGCGGCAACACATCATTCGCTATCCAGTTGCAGCCGATGGACGCAGCCTGGGACCGGGTCAGTTCTTTCACAAAGTCAATGTCGGCTGGGCCGACGGATTTCAAATCGATGAGCAGGGGAACCTCTGGTGCAGCGCCGGTGATGGCGTGCATGTGATTGCCGCGGATGGAGCGCTCCTCGGAAAAATTCGCGTTCCCCAACGGGTCTCGAACCTCTGCTTTGGCGATCGCTACGGCAGTCGCCTCTTCATCTGTGCCTCGAACCAGCTCTATTCCCTCTTCACAAACACCCGAGGTACCCGATGACTCCCCAGATCAAAAGCATCGGCTTCAGCTGCTCAGATGCCAACCGCCTCAGCGCGTTCTACGAAACACACCTCGGCTTCAGCCCGGTGGCCGCGTTCGACATCGACGCCGGTCCCTACGCGGAGCTCATCGGCCTGCCTGGAAGCCGCTTGCGCCTGCACCAACTCCAACTCGGCCAGGAGCGTTTGGAGTTCACCGAGGTCCTGGAACTAGGCCCAGGACTGCCCCCAGGGCGTCCGATTCAGCAGGATTCCAGAAGTTGCGATCTCTGGTTTCAGCACATCTGCATCGTGGTCTCCGACATGGCGAAGGCGGCGGAGCCGATCACGGCCCAGGTGCAGGCCGGTGCGCTTCAGCCCATCTCCACTGGTCCGCAAACGTTGCCGCAGTGGAACCAAGGGGCGGCTGGAATTCAGGCCTACAAATTCCACGACCCCGAAGGGCACTGCCTTGAGCTGCTGCAGTTCCCAGGGGGCAAAGGCGATGCCCGCTGGCATCCCAACACGCCTGCCGGGACCTTCCTTGGCATCGACCACAGCGCCATTGCCAACGCCAACACCGAACGCAGCACTGCGTTCTATGGAGACCTCCTAGGCCTGCGCTTCGGCGGTGATGGGGTGAACCATGGCCTGGAGCAGGACCGGCTGGATGGTCTGGAGGGAACGCGGGTCCACATCAGTTCCCACCGCTGCCCTGAGGGAGCGGGGGTGGAATGCCTGAACTACATCGAGCCCACCGGGGGGAGGCCCCTGCCGGTCGATCAATCCGCGGCAGACCTGGCCCACTGGCAGATCCGTCTTGAGGTCGCAGAGCTCGATGCCATCAGCCAACGTCTCGAGTCCTTTGGCGGCTCGCACGTGTCCGACGGAGTGCAGACGCTGAACAGCGAGCAGGCGGCGCTCTTGGGTTTCCAGCGGGGATTGCAGGTGCGCGATCCAGACGGCCACCAGCTGCAGTTAATCAGCGTGGATTAAGCGCGGCCGGTTTCGGTTGTGATGTCTAGTTTTCGGGAAGTCACGGAAGTGCTGTGGACGTCACTCTTGTGAATTTGCTGGTGCCCGATGCACCCGCAGGTCTGGCCCCTTCGCCTATTGCGGAAGCCTCCTTGCTGGTGCTGCGGGTCTTTACGGGGATCTGCTTCATCCGCCATGGCTGGCCGAAGCTGAAAAACCTGCAGACCTGGTCGCAAATGTTGGGCACCCCGGCCTGGCTCTGCTTTCTCTCAGCCGGATCGATGTGGGCCGGCGGCATCGCGTTGGTGGCCGGAATCCTGACCCCGATTGCGGCCTTTGGAATTCTGGTGTCGATGGCCTACGCCATGGTCCTGGAGATGAAGGGTGGACTGCCCTTCGTTGCCGTTGACCCCTATCTGATTCCAGAAGGGGACTACGCCGGCCCCCTTGGGGTGGGCGAGCCCCCCAGCTGGGAGAAAGCGGCGATGTATGTCGTGATGTGTGTTGTCTTGATCGGTTGCGGCGGCGGCTTCTTCTCGCTGGATCACGCCATTACCGAGCAGGTGCTCCAGACCGGCCTCACCCTCTAGGTCCTCAGGCGAGCCGTCAGGTGCTCGCCCACACGAATGGCATTGGCGATGGCGGTGAGGGATGGATTCACCGCCCCAATGCTGGGGAAGAAGCTGGTATCGACGACATACAGGTTGTCGAGCTCATGGGCCTTGCAATTGACATCGAGCACCGAGCTCGCCGGATCCGTGCCAAACCGGCAGGTCCCAGCCTGGTGACCCACGGCCGCGATGCCCATGGCATTTTTGATGTACACCTGACGCTCCACCAGGTGTTTCTTCAAGTAGAGCTTGTCGAGGATTCCCTGAAGGCGACCCCAGAGCCGATCCGCTGAGGTCTGGTTATTGACCTTGTAGTTCAGGTGAATGTGCCCCCCCGCATCAATCGTCACCCTGTTATTTGGATCCGGCAGATCCTCCGTTGACACCCAAAAGTCGAGGGCGTGTTCGGCGATTTTGTCCATGGTCCAGCCCGGAACCAGGAAGGTCTCCAGCGGGGCGTAGCCCTTCATGATCGCGCCGCGGGTCTTACCCGTCATTTGAATATTGCCCATCGGGTAGTCGTAATCGGCATCGCCGAAATACCAGTCATTGATTGAGATGGTCTTCTGGAAGACCGTTGGATTGGGCTCGTGGGACAGGGCAACGGCGGCCTTGCTGTTGTGGAACATGTAGTTCCGGCCCACCTGATCGGAGCCATTGGCCAATCCGCGGGGATGACGATCGTTGGCCGACATCAACAGCAAGCGGGCGCTATTCGCCGCACCGCAACTGACGACCACAACATTGGCCTTGTAGCTGAGCTGTTCCCCATCGCGTTCCACCTCAATGGAGGTGACGGCACTCCCCTCTGGATTGGTCACCAGGCGCTTCACCTCAGCGCGGGTCAAGAGGGAGACATTTCCGCTTTCCTTGAGCGCCGGTCTGACACCACAGACCTCGGCATCACCTTTGGCATGCACCAGACAGGGGAAGCCATCACAGTTGTTGCAGCGCCTACAGCGGCTGATCTCCATATTGGCTTCATTCAGCATCACGCCACTGGGGGCATGAAAGGGGTTCAATCCGGCCGAGCGCAGATCATCGGCAAGCTGTTGAATCCGCGGTTCGTGGGAAATCGGCGGATGGGGATAGGGCGCTGAACTTGGGGGGTCGGTGGGGTCCTCACCGCGAAGTCCATGGACGTGATACATCTCCTCGGCCTTTTGGTAAAAAGGCTCGAAGTCGCTGTAGCGCAGGGGCCACGCCGGGGAGACGCCGTCGCGGTGTTCCAGCTCCTCAAAGTCCCGCTGCCGCAGACGGAAATGGTGGGCGCCATACATCTTGGTGGCACCACCGACGAAGTAATGACTTCCTGGCTGGAACGGCTGGCCCTTGCCGTCGTACCAGATGTCTTTGGAGACGTATCGACCCTTCTGAAAAACAGCTTCGGCATCCCAATTCTCCGGTTCCTGGGGCAACCAATCCCCGCGCTCCAGGATCAAGATGCGCAGACCCGTCGGCGCGAGAACCCGCGCCAAGGTGCCGCCACCAGCACCACTGCCAATGATCACCAGATCGAAGTCCTGACGATCGGGCTTCTGCAGTTGTGCCTCGAACACTGGATCAACCAGCCACTACCCGCAAACTAGAAACGGGCTCAATGGCTGTCCGCTGATTGTGATGAAGGGGCGCCTGGCGCTGGATAGCGGCTGAGCTGATTGATCATCTTGCAGACCATCGCCGTCCAACCGGTTTGGTGACTCGCCCCGACCCCCCGGCCGTTGTCGCCGTGGAAATACTCGTTGAACAGCATCAGATCCCGCCAATGGGGATCGTTCTGAAACAGCTCCACATCGCCCAAGAAGGGCCGCTGACCGGAGGCATCACGGCGAAACAAATTGACCAAACGATGCTGCAGTTGCAGCGAGACATCCCAAAGATTCATCCAGCAGCCAGAGCCGGTGGGGAACTCCACCTTGAAGTCAGCGCCGTAGTAGTGGCCAAACTTCTGCAGGGACTCAATCAAGAGAAAGTTGATTGGGATCCAAACGGGACCGCGCCAGTTGGAGTTACCACCAAACATCGCCACCGGGCTATCGGCTGGGCTGTAGGCCAAGGTTTGGGTCTCACTCCCCTCGGTAAAGCTGTAGGGCTGGTCTTCGTAGACCTTCGAGAGGGCGCGAATGCCGTAGGGCGAGAGAAACTCTGATTCGTCAAAGAGCCGCTCGCAGATGCGGCGGAGCCGCTGCTCCGGCACCAGGGCAAACAGCAGGCGGTCATGGCGCCATTGCCCGAAGTGATCCAACAACCAATCTGGGCTGGTGCGTTCATGCAAAAACCAGCTCAAGCTCTGGGTGACATCAAGAACAGGCAGCCGTTTGATCGTCTCAACGTCAAAGCTGGCCACAGCCAACAGTGGAATCAGGCCAGAGACCGAGCGGGTCCGCAGGTATTCCGTCGATCCATCCGGTCGTTTGATGACGTCGTAATAGAAGCCGTCCTGCTCATCCCAATTCAGGTAGCCGCGATTGCCGGGCAGGTTCAGCGTCAGGGCCAGCTGAACAAAGTCGTAGACAAACCGCTCCGCGATATCGGCGTACTCGGGTTCCGTGCGCGTCAATTCCACACTGATATTGAGCAGGTTCAGGCTCAAGGAGGCCATCCAGGCGGTCCCGTCGCACTGCTCAATGCGGCTGCCATCGGCCAAGGGGTAACGGCGATCAAACACCGCGATGTTGTCGAGACCGAGGAAGCCCCCCTCAAAGAGGTTGTCCCCCCCCCGGTCATTACGGTTCGCCCACCAGCCGTATTCCAGGATCAACTTCCGCAGGGCCGCATGCAGAAAGCCCAGATCGCCCTCGTCGTTCTGCTTGCGCTCGATCTGAAAAATGCGCATCGCCGCCCAGGCGCCAATCGGCGGGTTGGGATCAGAAAGGGCCCACTCGTAGGCAGGGGTTTGCGCATTCGGCGCCGTGTAGTGGGGCGTCCGCAGAACCATCGCCTGTTGCTTGGCCGTCGCCGGATCGATCACCGCAAAGGCGACCGCATGGAACATCAGGTCCCATTGGCAGAAGTAGGGGTACTCCCAGGCATCGGGCATCGAAATCACGTCGTGGGCATGCAGCCGCTGCCATTCCGCGTTGTCCGTCGCCCAGCGCTGGGGGGGTGGCACCGGGGAGGTCGGATCGCCGTCCAGCCAGCGCAGAACACTCCAGCCGTAGTACTTCTTGCACCACAGCAAACCCGCCGCGGCGCTGCTGTGGATTAAACGGTCCTCCTTGGAGAGGTTGGGAACACGCTCGGCGAAGAACTCGTTCCATTCCCGCTCCCTTTGCACAAACAGGGCATCGGTCTCAGGACCAAAGGCCTCATTCCCACTGGTCTCGTCCTGGGCCATCAGGCGCAGGTCCACCTGCCATTCCTCGCCAGGTTGCAGGGTGCGCTGCAGGAGGCGAGCAGCCTTGGTCCCACTCTGCTGGGGGTTGATCGCTCCCTGCTCGGACTCGATCAAATAGCGGTGGAAGCCATCTTTTTGATAGGGCCGCGTATTGGGCTGTTGGTAGAGGCGTTCGGTGTTGGTTTCGTTGTCGGTAAAAATCCAACGCCCCTCATTGCGGCAGTGGAGTTCGTAAGCGCCCAAGCCACCGCCCACCTGGGCCTGCAGGACATCACCCTTGAGAGCCATCGGCTGCTCCTGCTCATCCGGATAGGCCCAGCTCCAGGTGTTGCGTAACCAGAGGGTGGGCAGCAGGGTCAACGGAGCCGCCTGATCACCGCGGTTGATCACCCTCAGGCGAATCGCCAGGTCGCGGGGGGAGCGCTTGGCGTACTCGATAAAGACATCGAAATAGCGGCTCTCGTTAAAGATGCCGGTGTCGACCAGTTCGTACTCGGGTTCATCGCGACTGCGCCGGCCGTTCTCAGCGATCAGGTCTTCGTAGGGGAAGCGCTGCTGCGGGTACTTGTAGAGCCCACGCATGAAGCTGTGGGTCGGCGTATTGGCGAGGTGGAAGTAGTAGTCCTTGAGATCCTCGCCGTGGTTCCCCTCGCCGTTGGCCAAGCCAAAGGGGCGCTCCTTGAGGATTGGATCCTGACCATTCCAAAGGGCCAGCGAAAAGCAGAGGCGACATTCCGAATCGCAGATCCCCAGCAGACCGTCCTCTCCCCAGCGATAGACCCGTGAACGGGCATGGTCATGGGGAAAGGAGGTCCAAGCGTTGCCATCGGCGGAGTAGTCCTCTCGAACCGTCCCCCATTGGCGCTCCGGCAAATAGCTGCCCCAAAGCGACCAGGGCACCTGGTCCTGGTCCCGTTCCGCCATCCGGCGGAGTTCAGAGGTCACCTGGCTCGAGCCGCTGGTCACAGCACACCCAACACCTGATCGCCAATCCGCAGGGCGTTGGCAATCACCGTCAGCCCTATGCCCACGGCAGGACAGCTGGGGAAGACGCTGGCATCGGCGACATAGAGGTTGGCCAGCTCATGGCTCCGCCCCTGGAGATCCACCACCGAGGTCGCCGGATTGGAGCCCATGCGGCAGGTGCCGCAGACACTGCCCATCACCGTCAGCGGAGCCTCACCGCGGGGGTGCGTTGGAGCGGGCTTCACCACATGACAGAGGGGATCGTTCTCCACCTTCTTCAAGGTGTCGATCCAGCGATAGACCAAGCGGTCATGGGCCTCGCGATTGTTCGGGAGGTAGTGAATCTGGAGATGATTCCCCCGCAGGGTCACCCGGTTATGGGCGTCGGGCAGGACCGGGCTCATCGCCCACCAGGTCACCGATCGCGCAGCCAGTTGCTCCAGGCCAAAGTTGGGCATCAACTTGGTCACCAGGGAGAGAACCGGTGGGGATTCCGCAAACAGGGCGTCCTGCAGAACACCACCGCCACTGGCAATCGAGCCCAGGGGGAAGCTGACATTGCTGTCGCCCCAGAGGTAATCCGTGATGCCCAGGCTGCGGCCATAGCGACCGGAATTGGCCGCCGCCGCCAGCTGAATGATCGACGTCAGCTGGGGCTTCATCAGATTGCGGCCCACCTGATCAGAGCCATTGGCGAGTCCGCGGCTGTGATGCTCGGTCGCCGAGCGCAGCAGGATCGCAGCACTGTTGATGGCGCCGGCGGCCAGAACCACCAGATCGCCACTGAACAACCAGGCGTGACCGTCAACCTCCGCCTCGACAGCACGCACCTCATTGCCACTGGGGTTGACGTGTAGGCGACGCACCTTGACCCGATCACGGATGCTGACATTGCTGGCCTGTTTCGCCAGATCCACGCCGAACAACTCCGCATCACCCGTGGGGTCTTCAGCGGATTCCGACCAGCTCAGCGGCAAGGCATAGGGGTGGGTCCCCTGGCGCTCCAGCGCTGCCCTGAGCTCAGCCACCCAGGGCTCAAAGGACCTCGGGCGATGGCCATAGGGCCCAGTGCGCCCAGGCTCAGTCGGGTCGACACCGGCTTCGCCGTGGACCCGATAGAGCGCTTCGGCACGGTCGTAGTACGGGGCGAAATCCTCGTAGCTCAGCTCCCAATTCGGAGCCGTCCCCTCCTGCAGAGGGAGCCCGCCAAACTCACGCTCACGCATGCGCTCGAGAACGCCGCCCCAGATCTTGCTGTTGCCACCCAAGGCATAGATCGTCTGGGGCGAGAAGGGGTCCCCATCGGTCCCGAACCACTGCTCGCCAGGGTGGTAGCGGTCCTTGCGGAACAAGTCGACGTCCGCGACGTTCTGATCCGCCAGGGGCATCACCCCACCGCGCTCCAGCAGCAGGATGCGCTTGCCCGAGGCCGCCAACTGTCCAGCGATCGTCCCGCCAGCAGCACCGCTGCCGATCACGATGACGTCGTAGTGAATGTCGTCAATGATCATGGTTCTTGGGCTACTGCCAGACGTAGATCAGCAAAAAGAGGATGATCCAGATGACATCCACGAAGTGCCAGAACAAGGACGTGGCCTGAACTCCCTGTTCCCCGCCGCTGTAATTGCCAGGGATAAACGACTTCACCAACATCAATCCCATCAACAGGATTCCCGTCGCCACATGGAGGCCGTGAAAACCGGTCAGGAGATAGAACGTGCCGCCAAAGGTTCCCGAGGTGAAGCCAAACTTCAGGCCGCCCCATTCCACGGCTTGCCCAAAGAGGAAGTAGGCCCCCATGGCCATGCTCAGCAGCCAGAACCCCCGGAAGAGGGCCATGTTCTCTTTGGCCTTGAAGTGCTCAGCCAGGGCGATCGTCCCGGAACTGGACACCAGGACCACGGTGTTCACCAGCGGCATCTTCCACTCCAACCCCTCCACACCAGGGGGAAGCCAGTCGAGGGCTGAGGTCTTCAGCAGGGCATAGCCGCTGAAAAAGGCCAGAAAGATGACGCTTTCTGAGCACAGAAAAATGATGAAGCCGGTGAGGTTGTGCTTGGGATGCAGCTCCAACTCAGCCTGAGGGGTCGTCGTCGTCATTGCGCCGCCTCCTGCAGCACCAAGGCACGCTCCAGCTCAGCCTGGTGTTCCACCAGCGGTTCGCCGCTGCCATAGCCGTAGGGACGCGCAATCACAGTGGGGACCTCCTCCCCAAAGTTGTCCTCCGGCGGCGGAGAGGGCAACAACCACTCCAGTCCGATGGCATTCCAGGGGTTATGGGTGGCCTTGGGACCCCGGATCCAGGAGCTCACCATATTGAGCAGGAAGGGAATGATCGAAACCCCCAGCAGGAAGGCGCCCAGGCTGGCGATCACGTTCCAGAAGGTGAATTCAGGGTCGTAGCTCGACACCCGCCGCGGCATGCCCATCAGCCCCAGGGGATGCATCGGCAGAAAATTCAGATTCGCCCCCACAAAGGTGAGCAGGCAGTGCAGTTTGCCGAGGCCTTCGTAGGGCATGCGCCCGGTGAACTTCGGGAACCAGTGGTAGATCGCCGCAAAGATCCCCATCACCGCGGCCCCGTAGATCACGTAATGGAAATGACCGACGACGAAGTAGGTGTTCGAGACGTGAATATCGATCGGCACCGTGGCCAGCATGATGCCGGTGATGCCAGCAAAGACAAAGTTAAAGAGGCCCCCCAGGCAAAACAGCATCGGGGTCGTCAGGCGTAACTTCCCGCCCCAAAGGGTGCCCAGCCAGGCAAAGACCTTCACCCCCGTTGGCACGGCAATCAACATGGTGGTGACCATGAACAGATTGCGCATCCACTGCGCCACACCACTGGTGAAGAAGTGGTGAACCCAAACAATCAAGCCCAGGCCAACAATGATGAAGGAGGCAAAGGCGACGTAGAGGTAACCAAAGAGTGGCTTCCTGGAATACACCGGAAACAGCTCTGAGAAGACCCCAAAGACCGGCAGGATGATCACATAGACCGCCGGATGGGAATAGAACCAGAAAAAGTGCTGATAGAGCACCGGATCACCACCACCCTCGGCCCGGTAAAAGCTGGTGCCGAAGTTCAGGTCCATCAACAGCATGATCGCCCCACCGGTCAGTGCAGGCAGGCCAATCAACTGCAGGGACTGGGCCGCAAAGGCGGTCCAACAAAACACAGGCATCCGGGTCAGGGTCATCCCCGGGGCCCGCATGCGCAGGATTGTCGTCACAAAGTTGATCGCACCCATGATCGAGGACACCCCCGATAGGGCCACAGCCGTAATCCAGAGGCCCTCGCCATTGAAGAGGTGTCCCGCCGGGTTCTGAAGACTGACGGGCGGATAACTCCACCAGCCGGCGTAGGCCGGACCACCTGGGACAAAAAAGCTGGCGATCAAAATCGATCCAAAGATCGGAACCAACCAGAAGGCCACCGCATTCAGACGCGGGAAGGCCATGTCGGGCGCACCGATCATGGTTGGAATCAACAGATTATTGAGACCGTTGAGGACCGGAAAGATGAACAGGAACAACATGATTGTTCCGTGCATCGTGTAGATGCCGTTGTAGACCGAGCGATCAACCAGATCGGCGGCAGGTGTAATCAGCTCCCCGCGGATGACCATGGCCAGCAGGCCACCGATCAAGAAGAAGAAGAAGGCCGTAACGATGTACTGGATGCCAATGACCTTGGCGTCCGTGCAAAAGCCGAAGTAGCGCTTCCAGCTGCTCTGCGGTGGCGGTTCAGGGGGAAAGGTGGCGATGGTCATCGGCTCAGGTCTCAGGCGTCATGGGGCTGATTGGGGTCTCCAGGGACATTCACCTGAGGGGGCGGAGCGGGAGGGACGGTCGCCCAGCCCGGGTTGGGCTTGGTCTGACGGATGGCGAACTCATCCACGGCAAGGCTCAGGCCCGGCTGCAGCGGTTGGCGCGCGGCCTGCTCGAGCCACTGCTGATGGGCCTGGGAGTTCTCCACCACCACATCGACCTGATTCGCGGCATGCCAGGTGCCACTGAACTGGGCATCCCGCAGGCGGTAGATCCCCTCGCGCGTTGGCGTGAGATTCAGATCAATCGCCCGGCCTGGAACCACGTCCTGTTTGATGCGGAAGGCGGGGATAAACAAGCTGTGGAGCACGTCCTCGGAGACCAACCGCAAACTCACCGGTTGATCCAGCTCCAGGTGCAGTTCCGTGGAGGAGACATTGCTGCCTGGATAGCGAAACTCCCAAGACCATTGGCGGGCAATCACCTCCACCTGTTCGGCCGGCAAGCGATCACCGGGATAGCCCCCAACCTCTTCTGTGGAATTGCGCAGATGGATGTGCTCCATCGGACCCAACATCCCCAACTTGTCGCTGGCGCGAATCGTCCAGAAGGCAATCGCCATCACCAACACAAAGGGAATAGCGGTCCAGATGACCTCCAACTTCGTGTTGCCTTCAATCGGGAAGGCGTCGCTGTCGTCGTACTTCTCGGCGCGGTTGAAGAGCACCACCCAGACCATCACCGAGACCACGCCAAAGAAGACGAGGGTGCCGATGGCGGTCTCCAAGCTGAACAGGTCATCCACCAACGGCGCCGCCGTTGAGGCCTGAACAGGAAGCCAATGGTGGGACTGCTGACCCATCCAGACGCTGAGGGCCAGGAGCAGAACAACCCAAACCAACCAGGCCAACAGAGCGGGCCGGGAGAGGCTGGGGCGGGGGGCGCTATTGCTCATCTCAGGGCAGGGCGGCGTGAAGGTCAGCGCCGGCCTGCAGCAACTGGTCAGCCGCGATGTGCACACCGAATTCAGCCGCCAACTGGGCGCCGAGGGTCCCGTGCAAACCCAGCAGCGCAAACATGCCGAGGCCGACCAGCAGGTAGAGCCACTGCACCTGCCGCCCCATGTCGCGCCGCCAGAGATAGCGCTGGAAACCACGCCAAACGGTCATGGCCGTAATCACCGTGAGCAGCAGCACGCCGCCCACGCCATGCCAGAGCATCGTGGTCATGCTGCCGAGCCCAAAGGTGCTCACAACACCCGGCAGCGGGACGGCGGTGAGCATTTCGTAGAAGCCACTGGCGACGGTGAAAAAAGTCACCAGGCAGCAGGCCAGCAGGTTGTACCAACCGACGTCGTGAAAGCCCCCGCGGGTAATCGGAAGGGCCAAAAAGCGAAAGACCCGTTTTTCCAGGGGGTACAGAGCACCCACCACATCAAAGGCAATCGCAATCACAAACAAACCGATGGTGAGGTGCACCAAATTCGGATGAATGGGCAGGGCATAGGGCAAGCCATTCGGCCCTAACTCCCCCGCGATTTGATCAATGGGAGTGGCCTCTGGGCTGTAGGCCAAGGCCATCGCCTGAACGAGCATCAGATCAGCCCCTCCCGGGTGGCCGCCACCACCTTCACGGTGTGCAGGCCATAGGTCCAGATCAGCTTGTCGCCCAAGACCACTTGAACCATGATCAAGGCACTGACCAAGGCCCCAGCGCCGAGAAAGGAGAGGGGCAGCGCCTCAGGATCACGGCTGCGCAGCACATAGCGCCAGCCCGTCAACAGCGACAACACACCGGCCAGGGACCAGCCAATCGTGGTGTGAATATCAAGGATGTTGCGCGCTGCGCCATAGGGCGAGGCCAAACCGGCCTCCACCTGACCAAAAATGATCGCAACGAAGATCGCGCCCGTCGCGAATAACAAATTCCAGAAACTGGCTTCAAACAGCGCCGGGCGGCGCCAGATCACCCCGATCAGATCGAACACGAACCCGATCAGGGCCATGGCGATCACGAAATGCACCACGATTGGATGAATCGTGTCCATCCAAGGGAGGTTGTGATCGTTGAGCGGCGGCAGCAGCTCAAGCATGAAGAACGGGCCAGGGCTCAACAGTGATCAGCCTGGCCACGGCTTTTCAAACTGTCAGCCGATTTGTCATGAAGCGGAGGCGACCTGCCTAGCGTTCAAGGCAGCAACCGATGGCCATGGTCCGCCGCGTGCTCCTAGCAGGCTCCGGCCTGATGCTGATGGCGTTCCTTGTGCTTCATCTCATCGGCGTCGCCATTGCTCCTCTCGCGCCACTGCAGTTCGAGAACTACGCCAGCGCCCTGCATCAGAGCTGGTGGCTGCCTGTCGTTGAGGGACTGCTGCTACTCGCGGCCGGCCTGCACGTCAGCATCAGCCTGGGCAAAACTCTCAGCAACTGGAGAGCGGGAAACCATGCTCAGCTCCAGAGTCGACGTGGCGATCGTCTTGGCAGCTGGAGCGCCCGCTTGCAACCCCTCGGCGGTCTCACCCTGCTGCTCTTCATCGCTGTCCACCTCAAACAGCTACGACTACCGCGACCAGCCCCTGGCCTCGAGCTCCTGCACTTGAGCGCAAGCCTCCAGTCCCCCATCACCCTGACCCTCTACGGACTGGCCTGCCTTGCCCTCGGACTGCATGTCGTCCAGGGCGGTGAGTCGGCACAGCGCAGCTTGGGAGTCCTCAGTCCAGAGAACGCTGGGATCATCCGCAGCACGGCCCGCGCAGTGGGATTGATTCTTGGCCTGGGCTTCGCCGGTTCCGCCGGCTGGTTGGCCTTGCAGGGATGACGCCGATGAACGCCCTCAATCCTCGAATTCCCTCGGGTCCGGTTCGTGATGCCTGGACAAGAACCAAGGAAGAGCTGCCCCTGATCAGCCCGCTGCGCAAGCGAGAGCTGACGATCCTGGTTGTTGGAACGGGCTTAGCTGGATCCTCGGCCGCAGCAACCCTGGCTGAGCAGGGTTACCGCGTGAAGGTGATCACCTTTCACGACAGTCCCCGCCGTGCCCACTCGGTCGCTGCCCAGGGCGGGATCAACGCCGCCCGGCCGGTTGCCGTTGACGGCGACAGCATCAGCCGACTCTTCAGGGACACCGTCCGCGGCGGCGACTTCCGCGCCCGCGAAGCGGGCTGTCACCGCCTCGCTGAAATCAGCAGCGCGATCATTGATCAATGCGTGGCCCAGGGGGTGCCCTTTGCCCGCGAGTACGGCGGCACCTTGGCCACCCGCAACTTCGGCGGCTCCCTGGTGAGCCGCACTTTTTATGCCCGTGGGCAGACCGGTCAGCAGCTGCTCTACGGCGCCTACCAGGCCCTGATGCGCCAGGTGCAACTCGGGCGGGTGGAACTGCTACCCCGGCGGGATCTGCTTGAGCTGATTCGCGTCGACGGGGTCGCCCGAGGGGTGATCTGCCGCAATCTGCTCAGTGGAGCCCTGGAAACCCACACGGGCCATGCGGTGGTGCTCGCCACCGGTGGCTACAGCAACGTCTACTTCCTCTCCACCAATGCCCTGAAATCCAACGCCAGTGCGATCTGGCGGGCCCATGAACAGGGGGCCCTCTTTGCCAATCCCTGCTTCACACAGATCCACCCCACCTGCATCCCCAGCGGCGATCCCTACCAGAGCAAGCTCACGCTCATGAGCGAGAGCCTGCGCAACGATGGCCGCGTCTGGCTGCCGCAACGCCGCCAGGACAGCCGTGATCCAGAGACCATTCCTGAGACCGAGCGGGACTATTTCCTCGAGCGCCAATACCCCAGCTACGGGAACATGGTCCCGAGGGATGTGGCATCCCGCAGGGCACGGGAGCTCTGCAATGAAGGCCAAGGTGTGGGCCCAGCCGGTCGCTCGATCTACCTGGATCTTCGCGATGCCATCCGAGAGAGCGGCCGCGATGTCATCGAGAAGCGCTACGGCAACCTTCTGGAGATGTATGAGCGGATTAGCGGCGAAGACCCGTACGCCAAGCCGCTCAAGATCTACCCCGCACCGCACTACACGATGGGCGGGCTTTGGGTTGACTACCACCTGATGAGCTCCATTCCTGGGCTCTTCGTGCTCGGGGAAGCCAACTTCTCTGAACATGGGGCCAACCGCCTTGGCGCCAGCGCCCTGATGCAAGGCCTCGCAGACGGCTACTTCATCGCACCAGCCACCGTCACCGCATGGCTGGCGAGTCACAGCGGACCGCTGGTCACGCAAGACCATTCGGCCTGCCGGGAAGCCCTGGCGGCTGCCCAGACACGAATTGCCCGCCTGGTCGCCACGAAAGGTGACACCCCAGTCGATCAATTCCACCGTCAGTTGGGCCTGACGATGATCGAGCGCTGCGGCATCAGCCGTGATGCCGCTGGACTGAGCCAGGGACTCCAGGAGGTCCGTGAACTCGAGCAGGACTTCCACGCGCGGGTTCGCATTCCAGGCGGCGCCGAGGGACCCAATCTCGAATTGGAAAAAGGGCTTCGGTTAAGCGACTTCTTTGGCTTAGCCCAGTTGATGCTCCGGGACGCCCTGGCCCGCGAGGAATCCTGCGGGGCCCACTTCCGCGAGGAGCACCAAACCCCAGAGGGTGAAGCCCAGAGAGATGACGAGCACTTCGCCCACATCGCCGCCTGGGAGTACCAAGACGGTGCCGACCCCTTACGTCACAGCGAACCTCTGCAGTTCACAGCCCTGCAACCCAGCACCCGCAGCTACCGATGACGCCCACCCTCTCTCTCACGCTGAGGATCTGGCGCCAGGAGCACCAGCAGACCAAGGGCACCTTCCAGACCTACACGCTCAAAGGCCTCAGCCCCGACCTTTCTTTGCTGGAGGTGCTGGATCAGTTGAACGATCAGCTCATTCGCAGCGATGAGCGCCCGATCTACTTCGAGCACGACTGCAGGGAAGGGATCTGCGGCAGTTGCGGATTCCTCGTCAATGGCCAGGCCCATGGCTCCCAGCGGGCGACGACTGTTTGCCAGCTCTACGTGAGGGAGTTCCAGGACGGAGAAACCGTGACCTTGGAACCCTGGCGCGCTGCGGCCTTCCCTCTCATTCAAGATCTGGCGGTTGAACGCTCAGCCTTGGACCGGATCATTGCCGGCGGCGGCTACTGCTCGATCAACACCGGGCAAGCACCCGATGGGAACGCGATGTTGATCGGACAGGAGCAGGCTCTCTCCGCCTTTGAAACAGCAACCTGTATCGGCTGTGGCGCCTGCGTTGCCAGTTGCCGCAATGCCTCGGCGAGCCTCTTCACCGCCGCCAAGTTGGCGCACCTCGGCCAGCTTCCCCAGGGACAACCCGAACGGCGCTCACGGGCGCGTTCGATGCAGGCCGCGATGGAGCAGGAAGGATTCGGGAGTTGCAGCAGCAATCTCGAATGCGAAGCCGTCTGCCCGAAAGAGATTTCCGCGGACTGGATCAGCTGGATGAACGGCGAAGCTCGCTAAGAGCAGTCAGTGGGACCAGAGGGACTTGAACCCTCACAACGTTGCCGTCTGCGGATTTTAAGTCCGCTGCGTCTACCAATTCCGCCATGGTCCCGGCGCAGACCATCTTAGATTTGGCGGGACGTTGCACCATCGCCGTGCCGCTGCCCGGGTTCCTCAGTTCCCTCACCAGTGAGACCCTGCTGGTGCTGGCCGCCTACGGGGCACTCGCCGGTGCCTACCTGGTGGCAGTCCCCCTGGCTCTGATGGCTTGGATGACCAAGCGCTGGACCGTGATGGGCAAGATCGAGCGCACGGCGGTCTATGGACTGGTCTTCCTGTTCTTCCCCGGACTGATCGTCTTCGCCCCCTTCGTGAATCTGCGTCTGCAGGGCCAGGGCAACACTTAATGGGATCCGGCATCACACGCGGCAAGGCGCTTCTGGCCGGCCTGGCCATCTTTGGCATCGGCGGCATCGGTTACTGGGGCTTCCAAGCCGCTGGCTTTGAAGGGTTTAGTGCGGGCATTGCCGCCCAGGCCCTACTGGTGGTCATCGTCCTGGTCTGGACGGGCTCTTACTTGTTCCGGGTCGTGACCGGAAACATGACCTACATGGAGCAGCGCCGCCGCTACCGCTCGGGTTACGACGCTGCCACCGACGAAGAGCTGCAGAAGCGTTTTGACGCCCTCAGCCCCGAAGAGCAAGAGAAGCTCATGCGGGAACTCGCCCAGGACAGCGAAGGCTGAGGCCATAGGCTCAGCTGCAGATCTCACGCTGCCGTGACCACCAGCACCCCGATCCAGCAGCGTTTTCAGAAGCTCAAGACCGAGGGCCGCTGCGCCTTGATGCCATTCCTGATGGCCGGCGATCCGGATCTGGAGCAGACCCGCTCGACCCTCTTGGCCCTGGAGGCCGGCGGGGCCGACATGATCGAACTGGGGATTCCCTACAGCGATCCGCTGGCCGATGGTCCGGTGATCCAAGCCGCGGCCAGCCGAGCACTGGGCAGCGGGACCACCCCTGGTCGGGTGCTGGAGATGCTCCGCAGCCTCAAGGGCGAGCTCACCATCCCGGTGATCCTCTTCACCTACAGCAACCCCTTGCTGAACCGCGGCATGGAGACCTTCTGCCGCGATGCCGCAGCGGCGGGTGCCGCCGGCCTGGTGGTGCCTGATCTCCCCCTGGAAGAAGCAGAAAAGCTGTCGGCCATTGCCGAAGCGGCAGGGCTGGATCTCGTGCTGCTGGTGGCGCCCACCACCCCGAGCGATCGCATGGCCCGCATCGCCCAGGCCAGCCGCGGCTTCACCTACCTGGTCAGCGTCACCGGGGTCACCGGTGTCCGCACCACCCTGGAAAACCGGGTCGCCACCCTGGTGCATCAACTCAAAGGAATGGGGCCAACCCCAGTCGCCGTTGGCTTTGGCATCTCCGGCCCCGAGCAGGCGCGCCAAGTTCGTGATTGGGGCGCCGATGGCGCCATCGTCGGCAGCGCCCTGGTCAAGGTCATGGCTGAAAGCCACAGCCAGCAGGGGGACATTGCTGCTGCTGCGGGTCAGTTCTGCGGCCAACTGCGCCAGGCCCTCGACAACTAAGCGGCCAGCCCTCGATCCGCACGGCAGAATCAGCGCAGTTCGCCCCTGCGAGGGACCGTTTTCAATGGCGCTGCGCAACCGCCTCTCCCGTGGACTCCTTGGCGCCGCGCTGCTGGTCGCCCCCAGCGCCGCCCAGGCCGGCTGGAGTGAGTACACCTCCAACATCTCTGAGGTGGATGCCTGCAATCAGGCCCAGTACCTGATGCCCGAACAGGCCGTTCCTCAGCAATACGTGCTCAAAGTCAAGGACGGCAACTTCCGTTGCAAGGTGCGCTGGAGCGACAAAGCCGGCGCCGAACCCAGCAACCTGCCGGTGCTGCTGCCCGCCAAAATTCGCCAGCCGATCTTCGCCAGTGGCTGGCTGTAACTTGCTCGCACACGCCTGCTGATCCGTGCGCTTTGTTCTCTGGGGGACCTACTGCGAGAACGCGCTGGAGAAACGCACCCCTTACCGCGAGGAGCATCTCGCGGGGCTGCAGCGCCAAAAGGATGACGGCGTATTGATCACCCTGGGACCCACGGAAACCAGCAGCCACGTCTTCGGGATCTACGAGGCCGAGTCCAAGCAGCAGGTGGTGGATCTGCTCCACAACGATGTGTATTGGCGCCAGGGAATCTGGACGGCCCTCGAGGTCTACCCCTGGATCCAGGCCTTCTAGATCAAGCCTTCGGCCAACCGGCTTGGCTCTGCTGCCAGACCCACTCAGCCACCTGCTGGACACCGTCCTCACCCAGGGCCTCGACGTAGCCGCTCATCTGTCCCTGGCCCTGGGCAGCGATCGCCGCAATGGCCTCCTGGGAGGCAATGCCCTGGCGCTCTAGGGCCGCCAACTTCAAGGTTTTGCCGCGGCGAATGATGTTGCCGCCATTGAGGTGACAGCCCGCGCAGTGGAGCTCAAACAATTGGGCACCATCGGCCCAGGCAGGTTGGGCCACGCTCAAACCCAGCACCAACACCAGAGCCAACAACAGCCGGCGCAGCAACGCAAAGGACATCGGGTCAAGGGCAAGGGGGGCGCAGCGCGCCAAGCGTCAGTCTGACCGGCCCACTCCCGGTGTGTCCGCGCTCAAATAGCCCCACACCCACGCACCCCATGCTGTCCTTTCTGCACAGCGCCGACTGGCAGATCGGCAAGCCCTACGCCCGGGTCCAGGACCCCGACAAGCGGGCCAAGTTGCGGCAGGTGCGCATCGCCGCCATCGATCAAATCGGTCAATGCGCCAAGGAGCAGGCGGCCGCCTTCCTCCTGGTCGCCGGTGATCTCTTTGACTCACCAACCCCCAGCAGCAGTGACATCAGTGCGGTCTGCCAGGCCCTCGGCCGCCTGAGCTGCCCGGTGCTGGTGATTCCTGGCAACCATGACCACGGTGCCCCAGGCAGTGTCTGGCACCAACGTTTTTTCCAGGAGGAGTGCCAGCGCCGGGCCCCCAACCTCCAGGTGCTCCTGAGCCGCGAACCGCTCGTGCTGGAGCAGGCGATCGTGCTGCCCTGCCCGCTGTTGCGCCGCACGGACAGCCAGGACCCCACCGCATGGGTGCGATCGATCGATTGGGCCTCACTGCCCAGCGACCGCCCTCGCCTCCTGCTTGCCCATGGCTCCATCCATGGTTTTGGCTCCGATGACCTGGATGCCGATGAGGAGAATCCCACCAGCGCCCAAAACCAACTGCGCCTGGACGCTGGCCTACTGGAGCAGCTGGACTACGTCGCCCTGGGGGATTGGCATGGCCTCAAGCAGGTCCATGCCAAGGCCTGGTACAGCGGGACCCCGGAGCCCGATCGCTTTCCTCGCCATGACGCCTACCGCGATGGAGTCGTCCTGGCGGTGCGCGCTGAGCGGGGGAGTCTTCCCAAGGTGACCCCTCTGGCGACTGCGATGCTGCAATGGCACGCCACGGCGGTGCGGCTGAGCAGCGACGCGGAGCTGGAGCGCTTTGAAGCGCAGCTCCAGACGCTCCTGGGCGACGAGCCAGGACAACATCTTCTGCTGCTGGAGGAGAGCGGCAGCCTGAGCCTCGAGGGTCATCGCCGCTACGACGCGCTGATCGAGCGGTTGGAGGCACAACTGCTGCGGCTCAAGCGCCGCGGGCGCTGCGCCCAGGCTCCCGATCCAATCGAACTCAAGGCCCTCAGCCAGCGCCCCAGTGACCCCTTGATTGCCAACGTCGCCCATCGCCTTCAGAGCGAATTGGCGGACAGCGCGCTGCTGGAGGAGCGGCGCGAACTGCTGCAGCTGGCCCTGGCCGAACTGCACCGCTGCGCAGGGGAGTAAGCCATGCACCTGCTCTCCTGCCGCCTGCAACGGGTTCGTCAACACCTCGATCTAGAGCTCAGCTTTGGTCGCCAACTGACCCTGGTCGGCGGGGTCAACGAATCGGGCAAAAGCACCCTGGTGGAGGCACTCCACAAAACCCTCTTCCTGCGCTCCACCGCCACCGGGCGCGGTGTGGAGGAGCTGCGCTCACGCACCCATGGCGGCCTGCCGGAGGTCGAGCTCTGTTTTGCCGCCCAGGGAGAACGCTGGACGCTGCGCAAACGCTTCGCTGGTGCCGGGGGAACCTGTCAGCTCAGCAACCAGAAAGGGCAGGCCCTCAGTGGTCCAGCAGCGGAAGAAGAGCTGGCGCGGCTGCTCGGCCTGGAGGGTCCCGTCGAAGGCAGGCGGATCGCGCAGCTGCCCGAGCGCTGGGCCCACCTCTGGGTGCGGCAGGGGGACGCAGGCTTCAACCCCCTGGAGGGGAAGCCGGAGAGCTACGACTACGAGCGGCTGCTCCAGCAGCTTCAATCCAAGACCGATCTAGGAACGCTGCAGTCCCCCCTGGATCGCCAGGTGGTCGAGCAACTCCAGCAGCGCCTGGGACAGGTGTTCACTCCGACGGGGCGCGTGAAGGCCGGATCAGCCCTCGCCCAAGTGCTGCAACGGGAACAGGAGTGCCTGGAGGAGCTGAACGGGGCCAAACAACAACTGCTCGAGCTCGAACAAGCCATGGAGCGCCTGGGCGCCATCGCCGAGAGGCTCCACTGCATTGACCAGGACCTGCGGCCCGCCTTACTGAGAGAGCGGGAACTGGAGCAGCAACAGCAGTTGCTGCAGGCGGAACTTGAACCGGTGCTGCTGCAACGCCAGACCCTTGAGCAACAGCAGAAACAACAGCAGGAACTCAAGCGAACCCAGCAGGAGCAGCAGCAAGAGCAACTCCTGCTGCAAGAGCAGCTGAAGCGGGCACTCGAGCAGGACGCCCTCAAAACCGAGCAGCAGCAGAAGCAGGAGCAGCAGATCGCAGCCGCTCAGCAACAGCTGCAAACCCTGCGGACGCGGCAAGAGGGAGTGCGTCAGCGGCTCGACCTCCTGCAACTGCGTAGGGAGCGCCAACAGCTTGAAGCCCACCAGCAGGAGATGAACCGCCTGCAGTCAGAAGCGAACCGGCTCAAGCAAACCCTGTCCCAACTGCCGCCGATCGATGCCGAACAGGTGCGCGGACTGCGGCGCGCCGAGCAGGCCCTCGCCCAGGCCCAGGCGCGGCTGGAGGCCATGGCCACCAGCATCGAAGTGATCCAAAGCGATCAGGCCATCACGCTCGCCGGTGAAGCGATCCAGGCCGGAGAGAAGCGCCAGCTCAACAGCATCACTGAACTGCAGGTTGGAGCTGCCGTCCGCCTACGGGTGAGCCCCGGCGGCGGCGACGCGCTGCCCCAGGCCCAGGCTCAGCTGGAGCGCTGCCGCCAAGACTGCGAACGGTTAACCCAGCAGCTCGGGGCCGTCAACAGCGAAGCCGCGGAGGCGATTGAGCAACAACGGCGCAGCCTGGAGCGGGATCTCAGCGACCTTCGCAGCGCAGCCAAGGCCATCCCCTGGTCCGGGCTGAGCGAACGTCTCAGTGCCTTGCTCCCGCGCCAGCAGGACCTGGAGCAAGCCATCAGTCTCGATCGCCAGGAGGGACTGCCCAGCGATCCAACGGCACTCGAAGAGCTGGACACGCAGCTACGCCAGACCATCCAGCAACAAAGCAGCGCCCTCGATCAGCAGCTGCAACAGCATCAGCAACAGCGGCAACAGGAGCTAGCCCAGAGCCGCCAGCTGGAGCAATGCCGCAATCGGCTCGAGCAACTCGCCGGCTCCTTGGCGATGGTCGAGCAACGACTGCAACAAGAGTCAACCCCAGCGAGCGTCGAGCAGCTCCAACACCTGGAGCAAGACGTCAAGGAGCGGCGAGCGGTCCTAGCGGCGATGGAGAGCGAACGAAAAACATTGCAGCAACACCGCCAGGGATCCGTTGGGGCCCTGCAACTGCTCGAGCAGCTCAACCAGGAGAAAGAGCTTCTCCTCAATGAGCGGGGGCAGAACGAACAGCGCTGCGCCAGCCTGGGAGCCCAAAACCCCAGTGCTCAACTGGAGCTAGCCCAGGCCCGCTGGGAGAACGTCCAGCAGGAACGCCAAACGCAAGAACGGGAGGCCAACGCTCTGCAACTGCTGCAGGAGCACTTCCATCAGGCCCAAGCTGAGCTGGCCAATCGCTACAGCGAACCGCTCTGTTCAGCCCTCAATCCCTACCTCGGGGCCCTCTTGCCGACAGGAGCGGAGAAGGCCCTGTTGGCCTTCAATCCCAAACATGGCTTCCAGCAACTGCAACTGCTGCAGGACAGCCAGGCCTATGACTTTGCGCGACTCAGTGGAGGCATGCGCGAACAATTCGCAGGGGCGCTGCGACTGGCCATGGCCGAAGTCCTGATGGGTGCCTATGACGGTGCCCTGCCCTTGGTCTTCGACGACGCCTTTACCAATACCGATCGGCAACGCCTCGATCCATTGCAAGCAATGTTGCAGCGGGGGATGGAGCAGGGGATTCAAATCATCCTGCTCAGCTGCCATCCCGAGGACTATCAAAACGTTCTGGGCTGGGCACAAAAAAGCCCCCTCCAATCGCTGGAGGGGGCCAATGGCGTGGAGGTCACGCTCAGCCGTTAGGGCTGTCGATCACTCTTCGTCTTCGTCGCTGCCGCCGGCGGGAATCAGACGGATCTGCTTACGGCCGAGCTTGATTTCGAACTCGTCACCGGGCTGAAGATCCAGCATGGCGGTGTAGGCCTTACCGATCAGCAGGTTGCCGTTGCCCTGAACGGTGGCGATGTAGCTGAGCTTGCGGCCACCCTTGCCGACCTTGCTGCTCACGCCAAGCTCAACACCCTTGGCCTCGAGAAGCGCTTCGTAGAAAGCGGTGAAGTTCAGACGCTCGCCGCCGTCCTTCTTGGAGGAGACATAACCGCAAGCGCGGACGATATCGGACTTACTTACATCGCCAAGCTCTTTAACTTTGGCCAGAAGATCGGAACCGGTGAGCATTGAGGTAGAGGGCTTGAGCCAGATACTCGTGCAACATACAACACGGTTTAACTAGGCACCAGCTCCATGAAGATCAAACCAAGCCAGAATTCGGCAAGGAGTTGAGTATCAAAGGCCTCGATGCATCGAATCCGTGAATTACGCAGGGACGAGCACTCTGAGGCGATCACGATTTATCAGAAGGCCGTCCTGAGTTGCGACCCGAAGCTGTACACGCAGGCACAAAGAGAAGCCTGGGCCAGTCAAGGTCCGGCACTAGCACTTCAGCTCGAGCGCGGTCGCGCCCTGGCCAGCGAAGCAACGGATGGAGGCGTCCTCGCCTTTGCCCTGCGGGATCCAAGCCAACGCCTATCCCTGCTCTATTGCCATCCTGAACACCAGCAGCGGGGCCATGGACGCGCCCTGATTGAGGCCATTGAGGCGGAAGCGACTCAGGACAAGCTCGGCGCCCTCGTCACCGAAGCCAGCCTGATCTCCACCCCTCTACTGCTGAAGCTGGGCTGGCGGATCCGCTGGAGAGAAGAGCTCCTGATCCGCGGGGTGCACTTCGAGCGGTTCAACCTCAGCAAAACGCTGAACCCGATACTGAGCTGATGGCCGAAGCCCAGCTCCAACAGTTCCTCCAGAAGATCCAACAGCTCAATGCCTTCGTGGCCTTGACTGAAGCCCAGCCCGAGCTTCGGCAAGCCCTCAGAGACTGCAGCAACCACCACGATGTGGTCCAACTGGCAGCCCAATTTGGCTTTGACATCGGCCGGCGCTGGGGGGACAGCAGCCCCCAGCCAGACAGGCCCGCTGATCAACCCAATCTGCTGCGGGGGGACTGCCCGGAGTCAGGCCAGGAACAAACCGACGTGCTCGCCAGTGGACAGAACTGGCGCCTCGAGCGAATTCATTCCTGCCAGGCCAGCAGCCCAGCCGAGGGCTGGTACGACCAAGAGGAGAGCGAATGGGTTCTGGTTCTGCGCGGAAGTGCGTCGCTGCACTTTGAAGACGAAGAGCAGCCGCGGGACCTCTGCGTCGGCGATGCGCTGATGATTGCGCCGCATCGCCGCCATCGGGTTACGGCAACCGACCCGAATCCTGGGACGGTCTGGCTAGCTCTGTTCTGGTCGGTGGGCGCTTGAGGTTGGATTGCCGCACCAGCCAATAGGCGGCAGCGAGGGAGAGGATCGCCACCCCCAAGCCAATCAGAACCGCAGGGTCCTTCTGCATCCCCGGGGGAGAAACGATCACCTTGCGGGACACGGCGGTCAGGGCCGTGACCAGCACTAATTCGATCTGAATCACATGCTCCCGCAGGTAAGCGGTGAGGTTCTGCAGCACCTCCAGGGCAATCAGGATCACCAGCACCTGATCCAACAGGCTCACCAGGCCCTCACCGGTCCAATTGACCTGCAAATCCAGCAGGTCACTGCCCAAAAAGATCAGGAGCTGAAGGGTCGCGACCACCAACACCACGGTGAGGGTGACCGAGAGGACCTTGGCCAGAGCGCGTTCGAAACCCGAGATTCCTCGCAGGAACGCGCGATCACAAAACAGAGACTTCAATTGCGAAAGGGCGTGTACTGAGGCTTAGCCGGAGTATCCCCCGGAGGGTTCACCAACTTGGTGTCGCAGGTGATACTTCCGTCGGCCGCCGTCACGCAGTTCTTGGGTTCCACGGTGGTGGAGGGGCCCACATTGCTGCCGGGTCCCCAGAGGAAACTCTCCGCCTGGGCATGAACGGCCGAAGGCATTGCAGCACCCAGGGCCGCAACGGACGCCCAAGCCAGCCAACGCGCGCAGGTCATCTCAACGGTGCAACGTGCACCCACTGTGACGTGAGTGCAGGCCTCCGTCAGCCGTCTCCGACTTCCAGTCGGATTTCTTCCAGGAGCAGATCCAATTGCCCAAGGGAGTCCTCAACGGCTGGAGCGGCATCGGCGGAACCAACCCCGCCTTGGTCCTCGCTCTGCCAGACCGCCTCAATGGCACAGAGACGTTCAGCCAGGCCCACCAAACCGTCACGGCGGTAGGTGCGGTCCAACTCATCCAGAAGGACCGGCATCCGAATCGAGCTTGCCCGCAGGGCTCGCCGCAGGTCCGACTGGGTCCGGCCGCTGTGGCGGAGCCAATCCTTGATGAACGATTGCAGTTCGTCTAACTGCTCAGAGGTCAGAGCAGCCATCAGCGCGTCGGAGGAAACCAGCGATCCAGTTTGCGCTGCGCCCGCATCCGAATGGGTTCGCTCATGTGACTCGAGCAGAGACCGAGCAGGGCGGTCAAGGCCACCAGGTCATCGCTGAAGCCCGCCGCCGGGATGAAGTCCGGGATCAAATCAACCGGAACCAGCAGATAGGTCAGGGCCGCCAGCATCGTCAGGCGAACCTGTGGCGGGGTGCCGGAATCCAGCAACAACTCGAGGCATTCGATGGCAGGCCGCGCGATCGCGCGACCTGCACGACGCAGGAGGCGTCGCAGCGCGCCCTCATCGACCTCGGTGCTGCCCAGCACTTGGGCATCAATGGGTTGAGCAGCAGGATCGACAGCCATGGGCTGGTGTCACCTCAAGCGGTGACACCATTCTGAAGGCCGACCTACTGAACGACAGAACTGACGTCGACCAATCCGCTCTGGATGCCCACTTTGCGCAGCTTGCGCAGGGCCCGCTGGACCACCTGACGGCAGTACTCCCGACTGCAGCCCAGGAGACGGGCCACCTCAGCGAGGGTGCGCCACTCATGGCTGCCATCGAGACCAAAGCGCAGCATCACGACAGTGCGCTCTTTCGGCGTGAGGTTGGACTGATCCAGAAGCTTCCAAACCGCGGCATTGCGCTCCGCCAGTTCACAGCGCTCCATGGGAGGCAGATCCTCACTAGGAAGCACATCCACCAGTTCCGTGGGATCGGATTTGGATTTGACGATGCCCTGCAGGCTGACGGTGACGCTGCGGAGCTCACAACCGAGCAAATCCTCAATTTCATCGAGCGGCAAACCCAACGCTGTGGCCAGCTGTTGTGAATTAGGCGCCATGCCATTGCGCTGCATCAAACGCGCCTTTGCAGCCCGCAAACGTGTCAGTTTTTCGTTGACATTGACAGGAATACGAATCGTGCGACTTTGGGTCGAGAGCGCACGGTTGAGTCCCTGGCGAATCCACCAGTAGGCATAAGTACTGAAGCGGTGGCCGCGGGTGGGGTCGTACTTCTCAACGGCTCGGGTCAGACCCAGGGTCCCCTCTTGAATCAGGTCCAACAGGTCAAGTCCCTTGCCCTGGTAACGCTTTGCCAGGTTGACCACCAAGCGCAGGTTGGCCGTGATCATCTGATCTTTAGCCCGCTCGCCCACACGCATCGTGCGCTTCTCGATGTCGTTGTAGCTGCAGGCTTCACCAACACCACCAGCCATGGTGCAGCGCTCGTGCAGCTGCACCATGGCTTGTACCTTGCGGCCAAGCATCAGCTCTTGCTCTGGCGTCAACAACTGGTGACGACCAATTTCACCCAAGAAAGCACTCAGCGAGCTGGCCATGTTTGCGCGTTCTGCTGATTTGAACCTAAGGGGTTTTTGACTCAAAAAAGAAAGCCACTAAAAAGCTTCCAACTTTCAAAATTGCTTCCCAAATTCAGACTTATTTCCCAATTGCAGATTGGCTTCCAAAGCCTGAACAAAACCAGCTCAGTCGCTCGCTCGCTACGGTCTGAGGCCCCATCCAGTCCAAGGCAATGCCCGCCCCGGCTCTGATCGCCGACATCGCACCGACCGTTCTCACCCGAGCGGGCGTGGCCTACGTCCACTACCTGAGCTTCATGCTCTGCTTCGGCGCCCTCGTGCTGGAGCGTCGCCTGATCCAGCCCAACCCCAACCGCAAGGACGCCACCTTGATGGTGATCACCGATGTGGTCTACGGAATGGCGGCCCTCGCCCTCCTGGTGAGCGGGATCCTGCGGGTGATGTACTTCGGACAGGGCTCAGAGTTCTATACGGAGAACCCTCTGTTCTGGTGGAAGGTCGGCCTCTACCTCTCCGTGGGTGGCCTCTCCCTCTACCCCACGATCACCTACATCACCTGGGCCATCCCTTTGCGCAAAGGGGAACTGCCCCAGGTCAGCGAAGGCCTGGCCAAGCGGCTGGCCTGGATCCTCAACATTGAACTGGTGGGTTTTGCCCTGATTCCTTTCCTGGCCACCTTGATGGCCCGGGGCGTCGGCCTGCCTGGTTAGCCCCAGCAATGGAGCTACCGCCTCCAGCCTGCCCCCTGGCCTCTGAGGTGCGCCCCTGGTCCGGCCAGGGGCCGCTCTTGATCGAGCCGGTCCAGACCACCGCCAGCAGCGCTGGCTACAGCAGTCGTCTCAAGACCACACCCGCAGGCTGGCCCCATCGCAAGCAGTGGTGCGTCTGGGTGGAGCCCGTGACCACCCAGGGGCCTGGGGCGATTTGGCAGCAGCGCTGGCATCAGGCGGTGCAGGCTGCCCTGCGCACCTGGCAAGACCAGCTGCCGATTCACCTGGTCACCGAGCCGCTGCGGGCCCACGTTCTGGTGGAGCGGCGTCGGCCTCCCCTGCTCAATAACCGCGCCAGCAATGGACGGGCCCTGCTTCAGTTGCGTGAGGTCCGCGGGGATCAGCGCTGGTCCCTCGAGCCGCTGGTGACCGTGCTGATCAGCCCCGGGCAAGCGCAAACGGCCATTCAGGCCACCAGCCTGCATGAATTGGGCCACGCCTTTGGTCTCTGGGGCCATAGCGACCAAGCCGGCGATGCGCTGGCGGTCAAGGCCGGAGCGGTCCCGGTCCTGCAGCTGAGCCCCAGGGATCAAGCCACCCTGAAGTGGTTGCAAGAACAGCCCGGTTTGACCCAGGCTGATCAGCCCAGCACCCAGCCATGACTCCGCCCAGGCGGACCCTCTCAGACCTGTTCTTGAGACGGCCCGTATTCAGCTTGGTGCTGAGTCTGCTGCTGCTGCTCATGGGAGCCCTGAGCTTGAGCGGCCTGCAGGTCGAGAACCTGCCGAGCATTGCCCCCGGACGGGTCAGTGTCCGCAGCTCCTACCCCGGCGGCAGCCCCGAGGTGGTGGAGCAGGGGGTGACCGCCTTAATCGAGCAGCAGCTCAACGGACTCGAGCGGCTCGAGAGCATCCGCTCCAGCAGCAGCAGCAGTGGCAGCAGCATCCGGCTGAACTTCCGCGGCGGCTCCCCCGAACTCAATCAGGTCAACACCCAAAACGAAATCGCCCAGGTGCTGCGGCGGCTACCAGCCCAGGTCGCTCGCCTGGGCGTGCAGGTCAGGCGCAGCTCCGATGACCTCTTAATGGTCCTGAGCTTCAGCGCAGATCCGAAGCGCTACACCCCGCAGTTCCTCAATGGCTGGGTCAGCCAGGTGGTGCAGCAGCGGCTCCAGCGGGTCGAGGGGGTTGGCGATGTGCGTCTGTTTGGCGGAAGCCCGTTGGCCTTCCGGCTCTGGCTCAACCCCGCGGCACTGCTAGAGCGTCAACTGACAATCAACGATGTCGAGCGGGCCCTGCAGGCCCAGAACGTCCTAGCCGCACTGGGACAAACCGGCGAAGCGCCCATGCCCCCGGGGCAGGCCACCACCCTCCCGCTCGAGATGGAGGGCCGGCTGCGCAGCAGCGAAGAACTCGAACAACTGGTGGTCGGCGAGGGCCCCGAAGGCGGAGTCGTGCTGCTGAGGGACATCGGCCGCGTGGGTCTGGGCAGTGAGAGCTATGACGCCATCGCCACGAACCTCCAGGGCAGCAGCGCTGTGGCCATTGGCGTCTACCAGCGGGATGGCACCAATGCCCTGGCGGTCAGTGAGGCGGTGGAGCAGGCCTTAGCGGAGCTCCAGCCGGACATTCCCCCTGGCATTGATCTGCAGCTGATCGTCAACGAAGCCGAGACGATTCGCACCAGCATTGGTGAGACCGCCGGCAGCCTCCGGGATGCGGTACTGCTGGTGTTTCTTGCCCTGCTGCTGGGGCTTGGCAACAGCCGTCTAGCCCTGATCAGCGCCCTGGCGGTTCCGGTCTCTCTGTTGGGGTCGATCAGCCTGATCAAGCTGGCCGGCGGCTCCATCAACACCCTCAGCCTGTTTGGGATGGTGCTGGCCTCGGGCCTGGTGGTCGACGACGCCATCGTCGTTAGTGAGGACATCGGACGGCGGCTGGAAGCGGGGGCCTCCCCCTTGGCCGCCGCCCGCGAATCCATGGCGGAGCTCGGTGGGGCGGTGGTGGCGACCTCCCTGGTGCTGGTGGTCGTCTTCCTGCCGGTGATCGGGCTGGAGGGAAGCGTGGGCCGGCTCTACGCGCCCATCGCCATCAGCATCAGTGCCGCCATTGCGGTCTCGACGTTTAACGCCATCAGCTTCACGCCGGTGGCGGCCAGCCGCCTGCTCCACGCGGAACAACGCGAGCCCGCCTGGCTGCTGCGCTGGATTGATCCGCCCCGGCGCTGGCTGGAATCCTTGGAGGCCCCCTACGGCCGCTGGCTGGAGGGCTCCCTCAAGCTGCGGCGCCGCGTCATGGCCAGCGTCCTGGTGGGCCTGTTGGTGACCGCCCTGGGGCTGAGCTGGAGACCGACGGCCTTCATTCCCCAGGAGGACAATGGCCAACTACGGGGGGTCGTTGTGCTGCCGGAGGGGCTCTCCCTGCAGCGCACCGAGGCGGTGATGCAACAGGTCCAAGCGCTGGCGGAGGCGGACCCCGCGATTCGAACCGGCAACTTCTATGCCGGCCGTTCCTTTGGGGACAGCACCCCCAACAAGGGACTGCTCTTCCTGCGGCTTCAGCCGATCGGCAAGCGGGGGCCTGGACGCCCCAGCACCGAGGCGGTGGCCCAACGGCTCAACCGCCAACTGCGCAAAACGATCTCCGGGGCCACGGTGATCGTCAGCCAGCCCCCCAGCGTGCGCGGCTTCAGCAGCGAAGGGGGATTGGAGCTCGAGCTGCTGGACACCAGCAACGGGCAGTTCTCGCTGCAGCAATTTGCGGGCGAGGCCCAACGCCTGATCCAAGCGGCCAATGCCAGCGGATTGTTTGAGCGGGTCTCCACCCGCTTCAGCGCCGATTCCCCGCTCCTGCGGCTGGAGCCCGATCGCCTGCAGATGGCCTCCCTCGGCGTGGAACTGAGCCAACTGGTCAGCACCCTGCAGGCCAGCCTGGGCAGCAGCTACGTCAACGACAGCTTTGAGGGCGATCAGGTCCGCCGGGTGATTGTGCAGCTGGATGGAGAGGGCCGGCGCAACCTCGACGACGTCCTCGCCCTGCAGGTGCGCGCCAAATCAGGAACCCTGATCCCCGTTGGCCAGTTGGTGCGCGTGGAGGCCTCCAGTGGGGCCAGCACGATCAACCACAGCCGCCTGGTGCGCTCCATCAGCATTCGTGCCCTACCAGCCTCGGGGGTCAGCACCGGCCAAGCCATGGCTGAGCTCGAGCGGCTGCAGGGGCAACTGGGCGGACGGCGCACGGACCTGGCCTGGACCGGTCTAGCGGAGGAAGAGAAACGCTCCGGCGGCAGCACCGTCCGGGTCTTTTCCCTGGCGGTCTTGGTCATGGCGCTGGTGCTGGCCGGCCTCTACGAGAACCTGCTGGACCCGTTCATCATCTTGATCACCGTTCCCCTAGCCCTGCTTGGAGCACTGGGCGGCCTGGTGCTGCGCGGTCTGCCCCTGGATGTCTATGGCCAGATGGGACTGCTGGTCCTGGTGGCCCTGGCCGCCAAAAACGGAATCTTGATCGTGGAATTTGCCAATCAACGGTTGCGGGAGGGACTGAACCTGGACCAGGCCATCCGCGACTCCGCCCGCTCCAGGCTGCGGCCGATCCTGCTGACGGCCATCTCCTCCCTGGCGGGGTTTCTGCCCCTGCTGCTGGCCAGCGGCAGTAGCGCCAGCAGCCGCATCAGCATCGGCACTGTGGTGTTCTTTGGCCTACTGGTGGCCACCGTTTTGAGCCTATTTGTCGTGCCCAGTAGCTACAGGTTGATCAAGGGCTGGGAGCTCGAGCTCAAAGCCCGGAGGAGCCATGGCTAAAGCACTCTGGCCAGGTCTGGCCGCCCTTGGACTACTCGCACTCTGCGGCTGCGGCAGCTCGACTGGGCGTCCGCCGCAGAAGGTCACGGCCGCTCCACTTGAGCGGGAGGTGTTCGTGCAAAGCATCGACACCGTCAGCACCCTGGAGGCCACCGATGAAATCGAGCTGGCGGCCCAGGCCGGTGGACGAATCCAACGGGTCCTGGTCCAATCCGGTCAGTCCGTTGAGGCCGGGCAACTGCTGCTGGTCCTCGATCAAACCCAGCTCAAGGCGGACGTCTCAGCCCTGCAGGCCCAAAGCAAGAGCGATCAACTGGCCTTTGAGCGACTGGCCGGCTTGGCCCAGGAAGGGGCGGCAACCGCGCTACAGCGCGATGAATTCGAAGCCAAAGCGATCGGCTCGCGCCAAGCCCTGACGGCAAAGTTGGCGGACCTCTCCTACAAGGATGTACGGGCCCCCATCGCTGGGGTCATCAGTGATCTGAGCGTCAAAGCAGGGGATGTCCTCCAGGCCGGAAGCCCCTTTAGCCGGATCATCCGCAACGAAGCCCTGCAGGCCCGGATCGACGTGCCGGCCGGCCAGGCGAACCGGCTCGCCAGCGGGCAGCTGGTGCAACTACTCGATGGTCAAGGGCAGCGCCCCGTCGCCAAGGGGAGGGTGACGATGATCGATCCCAACATCAACGCCAAAAGTCAGACCCTGCTGGCCAAGGCCAAGATCGAGAATCCTCAGGGCATGCTTCGCGACGGGCAGCGCCTGCGAACCCGTTTGATCATTGGCGCGGAGCGTCACCTGGCTATTCCGTTTGAGGCGGTCACGCGCCAATTTGGCCAGACCTTCGTCTTCGTCGTTGGCACCCCTGCCCAATGGAAAAAAGACCCGGGCAAGACGCCATTGGCGACCATTGAGCGCCTACCGGCGGGCAGCAACGTGGCGCTCCAGCGCAGCGTCACCCTGGGCCCCCTGCAGGGGGATCGCTATCCGGTCCTCAAAGGCCTCTCGGCCACCGATCGGGTGATCCTGAGCAACGGCAGCGGGCTCCGCCATGGGACCCCCGTTCGTCTCAAACAGCCCTAGTCGCGGCGCGGAGCACCCCGGCGGGAGGCCAACACCTCCTGCACCCGGCGCCAGCTCACGCCGTGATGGGCCAAAGCAACCTGCAGGTGAAAGACGATGTCGGCCGCCTCACCCGCCATCTCCTCAGGACTGTTGTCCTTGCAGGCCATCACAAACTCGGCGCTCTCCTCACCGATTTTTTTGAGGATCCGGTTATCGCCGCCCTCGAGCAACTTGTTGGTGTAGCTGCCGGGTTCCGGCTGGTCACGGCGTCCTTCGATCACCCGCATTAACTCCGTGCAGACATCGGCGGGCGGGGGAGCGGCGCCGGCACCACCAGCCGTCGGGCTCGGTCCATCGTCATAGAAGCAACTGCGCGCTCCGGTGTGGCAGGCCACATCGCCGCGCTGCTCGATCGTGAGCAGCAGCACGTCGGCATCGCAGTCGTAGCGCAGGCCGCGCAGGGCCTGGGTATGGCCACTGGTGGCACCTTTGTGCCAAAGCTCCTGGCGGGAGCGACTCCAGTAGTGCACTTCGCCCGTGGCGAAGGTGCGCTCAATCGCCTCGTGGTTCATCCAGGCGACCATCAGGACCGCCCCGTCGAGCCAGTCCTGAGCCACCGCCGGGATCAGGCCGGCCTCGTTAAAACGAAGGGAGCGAATGAAGGCCGGATCTGGGGCCTGAAATGATGCCTGCAAGGGCTGCCGATCCATCTACCCCGATCCTCCCTCAAGACCCACATCCAGCATTCACCGGGGATGACCGCCGCCTACACCTGCAGCAAAACCTTTAGCGGCTACCCCTGTTGCCACCGGCAGTGGAGGCACAGCGGCCATTGCCGCTTTGTGCACGGCTACAGCCGCAGCTTTTGTTTTTGGTTCCAGGCCGAGGAGCTGGATGAAAACGGCTTCGTGGTGGATTTCTCCAGCCTGAGCGAACTGGAGAAGCAACTGAGGCAGCAGTTTGACCACACCTTTTTGGTCAATGCGGACGACCCGCTGCTGGCGCAATGGCAATCCCTGCATGAGCAGGGGGCCCTGGATCTACGGGTCATGGAGAACGTCGGCATGGAAGCCAGCGCTGCCCTGGTCTGGGACTGGGCCAACAAGCTATTGAAGGCCCGTGATGGCGGCCGCAGCTGTTGCTGGAAGGTCGAGGCCCGTGAAAACGAGAAGAACGCCGCCTGCTACGCCGCAGTCCCCACTTGGTTTCGGACTGCTTAAGACGACCATCCAGCCCCATGGATTGCCTTTAGGGTCCAGCGTCTGGCGCAATCCCTGAAGTGCGGCCAAGCCTTCTTCGCATCCAACTGGTCTGCGGATTGCTGCTGACCTTGGCCATCCCTGACCCAGCTGGGGCAGAAGGAGTGCCAGCGCTCTATCCAACCCGTGAAGCCGCTGAGCAGGCCGCCAAAGAGCATTTCAACTGCAGCGGTGCCCACCGCATGGGTAATCAGTGGATGCCCTGTGAGAAGCACCCATCAGGGAACAAACAGCCGATGAACCACTGAACCAATGGCCACCCCAACACTGATCAAAGAGAAGCTGGCCATCGACCAGGGCTCCCAATGCGGCGGAACGCCAAAACTGGTGGCCGTTGGGATTGCCCCGTTGGGGATCATCTCCATCGGCATCGTGCCCATGGGCGTCGTCAGCATCGGCGTTGTGCCGATGGGCGTTCTGAGTCTCGGCGTTGTTGGCATGGGCGTTGTGAACGCCTGCGTGGTGGGGATGGGTGTCGCCGTGGCAGGTCTGAGCGCCATGGGGATTTGGACGTTGAGCCCGAGCAGCGGGCATCAACACCACAGCAGCACGCCCCCGCAGGAACAGTTGATGGCTTACCCCAGCCGGCAGATTGCCCTGGAGAAAGCCCATGAATTGGGCTGCGAAGGAGCCCATGCCATGGGAGACCTCTGGATGCCCTGCAGCGCACATCCGGACTGAAACCCGAACCTGTCGCATAGACGACATTCAAGTCTCAGGGGTCGTAACTTAAGATTCGCTTTCTATTTCACGAAAGCTTTTTCTTGCCCGTCGCACTCCTGGTCCCCGCGCTGCAGTTGCTGAATCCCATGCCAGGGGTTGTGACCCAAGACGCCCACGCCGAGCACCCGGCCCTGGACATCGCCTGTGCGGTCGGAACACCGGTGCGCGCCGCCCACGACGGAGTGGCCAGCGTGATCCGCAGCCACACCCACGGCAACACCGTGGTGCTCGTGGGCAACAACGGTCTAGAGACCAGCTACAGCCATCTGCACAGCGCCCAAGCGCCCGGGACCTACAAGCGGGGCGACCTGATTGGCCATTGCGGCAACAGCGGCGCCTGGACCACCGGGCCCCACCTGCACTTCGAGACCAACCGCCCCGCACTGCTGAGCAACCTGGACACCAGCTTCTATAGCGAGGTCGCGCAGGAGCAAGCCAAGCCTGCGGCCAGCCTCACAGGGACCGGTGGTTCACCGGCCGCCCTGGTGAAGCAAGACTAAAAGCCCCCGCCCGTTGATCAGCGGCGCAAGAGTGGCAACGGCAGGGTGGCCAGACAGACAACACCGATCACAGGACCCGGCGGCAGGTTGACTGCATCCTGAACCGCCAACAGAAATCCTCCCCCGCAGAGGAGCAGTCCCCACAAGGAGGAGCGCAGCAGGGCCTGCCGCAAACTCCTGGCCTTCGGCAAGGCCAAGAGAGCAGGTGCTGCCATCAGGCTCACCACCAAGACAATGCCCACGGCGCTAATCGCGCTCACCACCGCCAGCGCGGTGACCAGTGTCAACAGCAAGCGCAGGGCCGAGACACGCAGCCCAGCAGCCTGGGCCCCAACGGGATCCACCCCGAGATAGACGTACTGGCGATAGCGGCCGGCGAGCACGCCGACGATCAGGACCAAGGCAATGAGGCTCTGCAAGAGCTCCCTTGGACCAGCCGCCAGAAGATCCCCAAACAAGATCGCCTCGAGATCCACTCGGACCCCGAGCAAGGGAATCAGCAGGACCCCCAGCCCCAGCGATCCCGCCAAGACGGCATTGAGCACGGCCTCCCGATTGCGATCGCCCTGGGGCAGAAGCCCCGTGAGCCGCTCAGCCAGCAGCGCGAACACCACGCCACTGATTAATCCGCCGAGGCTTGGCTCCAGCCCCCAGAACACGGCGAGTACCAGTCCTGGCAGCACCGCATGGGAGATCAAATTGACCTGGAACAACCGGCGCTGCACCAACAGAGCCGTTCCGGCCAGGGGACAGAGCACGCCCACCACCAGGGCGATGCTGAAGGGCAAGAGCCACCAGGCGTCAGCCATAGGATCTGGACCCCATCCAAACTGGACGCGCATGCCCCCCCAGGTTGCCGGCATCACGGAGCGGCAGCAGCTGATCATTCAGCACCTGGAGGACGCCGAGCAAGAACTGTCGGGACAGGAGCTGCATGCCCAGCTGCGGAGCAGCCACAGCCCCATGGGACTGGCGACGGTTTACAGGCACCTGCGCCAACTCCAGCAACGGGGACTGATCCGCTGTCGGCATCTGCCCAGCGGCGAAGCCCTCTTCGCTCCGTTGGGGCGGGACGAGCATCACATAACCTGCGTGGACTGCGGCGCCACCGCGGTCCTCAACCATTGTCCTGTTCATCACGTTGACCTCGAAACCGAGGACAGCAAAGGGTTTTCGTTGATCTTTCACACCCTGGAGTTCTTCGGACTGTGCGAGAGCTGCCAGTCCCGTCAAAGCGACTAACCACAGCATTGATGCCCAACCCTGAGGTCGCCCAAGGAGCGCCGTACCGCCTCGGGCGGACCTTGGGCAAGCAGCGCTCGATCCAGGACCAGCACTTCGTCGTAGGCATCCAGATCAGTTCCCCAGTCATGGCTGCTCACCAGCAGGGTCAATCCCGCATCGCAGAGCTGACGCATGACCCGCAACAAATTGGTGCGCGATGGGGGATCAATCGCAGCGCAGGGCTCATCGAGGAGCAAGAGCTGGGCTGGCTGCAACAACGTGCGCGCGAGCAGCGCCCGCTGCTGCTGACCGCCGGAGAGTTCATCCAACCGTCGTGAACCCAAGCCAGCCAGACCCACCCGCTGTAAAACCGCCTCCACATCGCAGCAGCCCGGTCGACGCCCGAGAAGACGCCCCAGGGCAACCAACTCCTGGACCGTGATTGGGAAACTCCAATCAATGGCTCCGCGTTGCGGCATCAGCGCAATCTCTCGACGGGCCAATGCAGGGGTGAGGGCCAAACCAGCCAACTCCAGGAGGCCGGAGGTGGCTGGAAGTTGCCCCTCTAGGGCATGCAACAACGTGCTCTTGCCTGCTCCATTGGGGCCAACCAAAGCCGTTAACGAGCCGGACTTGATCGTGAAAGAGACGTCATCGAGAACCAGTTGCTGGCCGCGATGAACGCAGAGGTTTTGAACGCGAAGCAAAGCCATCCAGCCTCTAGAGCTCAAGCTAGTCGGATCGCTAGAAAAGCCCCTAGAAGCGGAAAGTCACACCAGTACCGATGTGGTGCTGAAATCCAATTCCCCAGCCTTCACCAGCCTGGGTGCTGTACACGGCCTGCCAGTGGGCAAAGCCAACGACTGACGTGGTGAAGGGATACTCGAACTCAATCTCTCCACCCCAATCCGTACGCTGCGGAAGGTTGGCGTAGCGGCCGGGTGTGTAGAACCGTGGACCAGCTGAGAGCGTCACATTCAGCAGGTCGTAGTTAAAACCAAACCCACCCCAGGTATCGGTGTAGTTGCCCAAATAGGTTCCATCACTATCCCAGCCCGTGTTGTTGACTGCAGACACAAACAGTCCATCCACAACACTCTCCAGGCCATCACCCAAGGCGAAATTGACGTCGCCATCACCAAAGGCGTAGAGCACACCCGCCTGAATCTCATTCCTCAAACCCAACTGATCCTCTAGACCATCCAGGGTTTCAGTTCGAGTGATGTAGTACGGCTTCCAGGTTGCCTGGAAGGAAAGGTTGCTCCAGGGTTGATAGCGAGCGGTGAGATAGCCCTTAATGTCCGTCCTGCGCCATGGACTGGCAGAGGTAAAGGACTCACCCTCGTGCTCTTCATCAGCATGCCCCCCATGGGCATGAACCTGGCCATAAAAATGCTCAGCCTCACCCCAGACAAAGGCTGGACCAATCGCCGCCTCGATCGCAAAACTGCCCTGGTTCTTGAGCCCCCACTCCAAAACCGTTCCATAAAGACCATCGATGGCGTAGTGCCTGGGCGGCCCCTGCAAATTGTTCTCCAGACCACCGTGTCCCTCGATGGTGATCACAGGGGAGGCCTTGAATTCGCCAGGCTTTAGCTCCTCGCCAGTCGCGCCGCCGTGGGCGAAAGCGGGGGCCGAGAGCAACAGAGCACAGCCCACACCAAAGGGGAGGCACCTCAAGGGCAAGAACAGCGAACGGGGGCCAATCATCTAAGGAGATCAAAGCGAGGATTCGACAGTCAGCGAGACGAGCGAATCGCTTTCCAACGGACGACGAGTGCGTGAGCGGCGGAGCGGTCACAGCGTCCACCCTGGGCATCAACCAAGGTGCAGACATTGGAGACGAACGTGGCGACGTAGGTCTGTCCCTTGGCGACTCCATCAACCACCAAGTGCTGGCGATAAATCGGAATCCCCGAGGTCTTACTGATGCGGCGCAAGGTTTTTGAGTTGGCCTTGGACTCCGAGAACAGATACTTCGTTCCCGATCCCTTCACCGCTTGTGTGATCTCACCCAAACTGCTGGGACGCAGCGGGCCGCCTGAGGCAAAGGAGCGCATCAAGGGCACATAGCGAACCTGGTAGCGCCGGGCCAACGCGGCAATCGCATCGTGCTCAGTCAGCACCACACGATGCCCCTTGGGCACCGTCGCGAATTGCACGGCAGCCCATCGATCCAACTGCTGGAGCACGGAGGCCACTCGAGCCGCGCGTGCCTCAATCGCCGGGCGGGCAGGGGCCGCCACCAAAGTCTTGAGTTCAGAGGAGACCGCCCTCGTCATCGCCACCGCCTGGAGCGGGTTGTGCCAGACATGCGGATCACGCGATGGACTCAAGGGGACCGCCCGTTCGGCCACCTTGACCGTGCGCTTGAGCTTCCCGACACGCTCGAGGGCAGGACTTAACCGATAGCCGTTCAAGAAGACCAGAGAGGCCGACTGAATCGCTGCTCGGTCCCTGGCGTTCAGGCGGTAGTCGTGTGGATCGGCTCCAGCGGGCACCAGGCAGGCGACAGAAGCACTCGATCCCGCCAGCACACCAACGAGGTCGCAAAGAATGCCGTTCGCTGCAACAACCGAGGGGGAGGCCTGTGCAGCACTGGCCTGCGGAGCAACGAGCGTCAATCCACTTGCAACAGCCGCAAGCGCCAAAGAACGCGCCAAACCCACCCCGCAGCTCCGGAAACGATAACGGTTCTCAGTCTCGGTTAAGGGTTGGCCCGTTGCCGTGTTGGCCATTCCTGATCAGCCTGAAACCAACTCCCCGCCCTCTCGAGAGCCGATGTCCTTCCCACGTCGCTCAGCCGTCCATGCCGCGGCACTCGCCAGCGGCCTACTCGCCCTCGCCGCCTGCCAATCGCCCAGCGCAGACCAGTCCGCAATGAGCGGCCCGCAAAAAGAGGTCTATGCCTACAACGAGGGAGCCATCACAGCCCTGGAAGGCCATCTCCTGGCCGCGATCGAGCTCTCTCCCGATCGCTTTGATCCTGAAGATGACCACGACCATGAGGCCCTGATCAAACAGACCCGGGCGACCGCCACGAGCTACACCGACGCTCTGCAGAGCATTCAGGCCGATCTCAAGGATGGCCCCTGCAAAAGCGCCCAAGCGGCCTACCTCAAGCTCGAGCAACAGGAACTCGGCGTGATTAACGCGATGCTCGATGCCCTCTCCGATGGCGATGGCGCTGGAGCCAAGGCTGCCGCCAAGACCTACAAGGACCTCACGAGCTCAGCCGAAAGCCAAACCATCGACCAGGCCTATCTGAAGGCCTGTGGCTTGAGCAGCGTCTAAAGCTGCAGGCCACGTCCCAGACTGAGGGGATCGATCCCAGCCGCAGCAAGCCGCCTTCACCATGAGCAGCAGCCTGATGGAACAGGCCCCTAGCGGGCTTCCCGTGACCATCCTCACGGGCTTCCTTGGCGCAGGAAAAACCACGCTGCTCAACCACATCCTCAGCAACCAGCAGGGCGTCAAAACCGCTGTGCTGGTCAACGAGTTTGGAGAAATCGGCATCGACAACGACCTGATCATCGCGACTGGCGAGGACATGGTCGAACTCAGCAATGGCTGCATCTGCTGCTCCATCAATGGAGAGCTGCTGGACGCCGTCTACCGGATCCTCGATCGCCCAGATCCGGTCGACTATCTGGTGGTGGAGACCACTGGACTGGCTGACCCGCTGCCGGTGGCCATGACCTTCCTCGGCAGCGATCTACGGGATCAGACCCGGCTCGACTCGATCATCACCCTGGTCGATGCTGAGAACTTCAGCGACGAGATCCTCGATGGGGAGGTGGCCCGGGCCCAGGTGGTCTATGGGGACATCCTTCTGCTTAACAAGTGCGACCTCGTGAGCGAGGAGCGCCTCACTGCGGTGGAAGACAAGCTGCGGGAGATCAAAACCGATGCGCGGATCCTGCGCTCGGTCAAAGGGGAGGTCAATCTGCCGCTGCTGCTCAGCGTGGGCCTCTTCGAAAGCGACAAGGTGGCTGCGCAGCAAAACCACGACGACTGCGACCACGACCACGGTCACTGCGTCCATGAGCACGACCACGATCATTCCCACGACCACCAGGACCACAGCAACTGTGATCACGACCACGGGCACTGCGAGCACGACCACGGTCATTCACACGACCACAGTCACGATCACGGGCACTCCCACGACCATTCCCACGCGGATCACCTCGCCATCGAGGGATTCACGTCCCTCTCCTTCAATGCCGAGGGGCCCTTTTCCCTGCGGAAGTTTCAGAACTTCCTCGACAACCAGCTGCCTGCGGGGGTCTTCCGGGCCAAGGGAATCCTCTGGTTCAACGAGAGCAGCAAGCGCCACGTCTTCCACCTGGCCGGCAAGCGTTTCTCCATCGACGACAGCGAGTGGAGCAAGCCCAGCGACCGCAAAAACCAATTGGTCGTGATCGGCAAAAACCTCGACCACGCCAAGATCCGCAAGCAACTTCAGGCCTGCGTCGCCAAAGATGCCGGCAAGGGCTTCTCCTGAAGCGATAATCCGAGCAGCGGTTTCCTGGAACCAGCCCAGGAAGGCAACGAGGAAAGTTCGGTGTGACTCCGGCACTGTCCCGCAGCTGTGATGGGAGCGCCCGCTCCTCAGTCAGAACGCTCGCCGCCCTCACCCCCCCAAAAAAAACCTCAGCACCGGCGCGGACCGGATCTGCCATGAACTCAAAACTGACCCGATCGCTGCTGAGCAGCACTGCAGCTGGACTGGGACTGAGCCTGCTCTCCATGCTCCCGGCCGGTGCCCATGGCAGCGCCGACCATGGCGTGATGGGTGGAGCCCTGCACCCCCTGCTGGGACTGGATCACCTGCTAATGCTGGTGACCGTCGGTCTCTGCGTTGCCCAGGCCGGGCGCCCGTTGCTGACGACTGCCGTTGCTGGCGCGCTGCTGGGTTCGATCGTGGGCAGCTTTGGCGGACAACTACCCGGGGCTGAAGTGCTGGCAGCACTGGCAATCTCGGCTGTTGCTGCCGTGCTTGTTCTGGTGCTGCGCGGTCACTGCGGCCGTTCGATCCTGGCCCTCACCGTTGGCGGGGCCGTCGCCCTGCACGCCATGCTCCACGGCCTGGAATCCAGTGGCAGCTCCTTCTGGTGGATTGGCGCCCTGCTGAGCTCCGCTGCGGTGGTGGGCGGCAGCGCCTGGCTGAGCCAGCGGCTTGACCGCAACCTGGCCAGCCTCGGGGCCGGGCTGCTGGTGCTGGCCGGCGGGCTGCTGGCGATTGCACCCCTCTGAGCTGCAGCATCCGCGACAGCAGAAGCGAAAAACGCCGTTATGGTGTGTCGAACCGCATCCCCCGGATGGCCGAGTTCACTGCACTCACAACGGTTCTGGGGCTCGTCGGTCTAATTTTTTGGCTTGCCACCGACTCGGACGATGACAACGGCGGCGGCGGTTTGATGCAACCGTCGCTCGTGCCGGTCCGGGTCAACCGCCGCTGATCAAACCTCGTCGTCCTGCTGGGAACAAGCGGGACAGAGCGCCCGCACGTTCAAGACGCAGTTGAGCAGCTGAAAGCCGTGTAGAGCCGCTGCTTCACCGCCGGCCTGAAGCACCGCTTCGCTTTCAAACTCCTCGGTGTGTCCGCAGCGGGCACAGACCAAGTGGTGGTGGTCCCGGTGGGCCTCATCACTGGCCAGCTCAAAGCGCCGGCCCCCTTCGGGCAGCTCCAATTCGCAGAGCAGCTCCATCGAACTCAGTAGCCGCAAGGTGCGATACACCGTGGCCAGGGAGACCCGCTCCTCCGCCTTCAGCAGGCGCTGATGCACCTCCTCGGCACTGAGATGACTCCCCTCACCCAGGCGCTCAAACAGGGCCAAGACCCGTTGCCGCTGGGGCGTTAGACGCTGTCCGCGGTCATGCAGCGAGCTGCGTAAGGCATCGGCCTGCACCGGGGAGACGGGACCAGCGGGCAAGACGCTCTCTCAGGGCACTTCTCAACAATACCCACTGTTGCGAAGTGCCGCCAGGTCCCGGCGGGCAGCGGCGGCCATCAGACAATCCGCCAGGGACACCACGAGCCTGTAGCTCAGGGCCACCGCCAGCAGGGGGGCCTCGGGGACCGACACCGCCAGGCGCAGCACCAACACCGCCTCAAACACCCCCAGCCCCCCAGGGGCAGCAGGCACCACCAGCCCAGCCGTCCAGGCCAGGGCGAACCCGGACAACCAGCCCCACCAGCTCAGTTGAACGTTGAGGTCAAAGGCTTGAACGCAGCAGGCGAAGCCTCCAAAGCGGCAGAGAACAAAGACCAACTCCGCCAGCAGGGGCAGCCAGGGATAGCCCGGCAAGCGCAGGCTCCCTGGGTTCAGGCCGGCGGGATCAACCTCCAGGGCTTGGGCGCGGCGGCGCTCCAGACCCTCCAGCAGAGGGTTCAACCAACGCGGTACCAAGGCCAGCAAAGGCAGCAGGCCCAACAGACCCAGCCCTCCCCCCAGGGCCACCAGGGCCAAGGCCGCCGCCGCCATCAAAAGCGGATCCAGCAGGACGGTCCCCAGAGCCTGCCGACCACTCAGGGGTTGGCGACACGGTCCACCAGCGCGCAGGGCCCGAACCCGCGTGACCAGGTGCCACACCCCACCGGGCAGGTACTTGCGCAGATTCGACTCGAGGAAGAGCAGCAGCACAGGCGTCCAGCGCGGTGCCGCACCGAACCAGCGCAGCACCACTCCCCACGCCAAGCCATTGACCACCAGGCTCAAGGCACTCAGCCCGAGGCCCAAGGCAAGCCAGAGCCAGGACTGACGATCCAGGCTGAGCTGCAAGAGCTGGCTGCCGTGGGAGACCACAGCCGTCAGAACAAAAGCAAAGCTCGCTGCACTCACCCAAAGCCGGGCACCCCCAGGCAGAGAGAACCCCCTCAGCCGCTGGATCACGGCTGCTCCTCCAACCAGCGGAGCAGCTCTGCACGCAGCTGATCCAGGGGCAGCTGCCGCTGCTGCGCCAAGGGAATCAAGTCCTCCAGTTCCGGCTTGCAGAGCACGCTGCCATCGGGTCGGATGGAGCGCTTGAAGCGCACGGGCCCCCAGGGCGTCTGCCGCTGCTCGATCTGCCGAGGCAGGGCCCAGCGCTGCTGCTGCTGCTCACGCACCCCCAGGCTGCTGCCATAGCGCCACCAGATCGCCCGCAGGGCCTCCGCCTGCTCCGGCCAGGCCAATGCTGTGATCAAGCTGCCCGCGCGTCCCTTCTTCATCACGACCGGCTGGGCAAAGACCTCCAACGCCCCGGCCTCCCGCAGGGCCTCCTGGAGGAAGGCCACATCCTCCGGGGTGGCATCGTCGATCTGGGCCTGCTGCTGCACAACGGTCTGCAACTCGGGAGCGCTGCTAGCGGGGACATCCGCCTCAGCCAGGAGCAGGCGCAACTGATTCGGGCGATCCAACTCGCGTGTGCCCAGCCCGATCCCCAGCCGGCTCGGACGCAGGGACGGCGCCGGCGCGAAGCACTCTGCCCAAGCCACCATCAGGGCCAATCCCGTCGGCGTCGTCAATTCCGCTGGAGGAAAGCCCGCACTCGTGGCGAGCGGAACCCCATGGCGCGTGGCCAGCTCCAGCACCGCGGGCACCGGCACCGGCAGCAGGCCGTGGGCACTCTTGACCTGGCCATGGCCAGCGGGTGGAGGACTGCAGATCAGGCGCTCAACCCCGAAGTGCTGCAAGCCAGCGCAGACGCCGACCACATCCACCAGGGCATCCAGAGCCCCCACCTCATGGAAATGCACCTGCTCGGGCGGGTGGCCATGGACCGCGCCTTCCGCCTCCGCCAGCACCCCAAAGGCCCTCAACACCGACTCACGGAGTGCCTGCGGCCAATCGGCTGCCTGAATCTGCTCTTTGAGGCTCGCCCAGTGGCGATGGGGGGGCTGCCGCTCCATCAGCTCCACCTCCAGATGCAAGCCACGCAGTCCTGCGCTGCGGCGCTCCTCCAGCTGCAGGCGATAGAGCCCAGCCAAACCCAAGGCCGCCAGGGGTTGGTGGACGACCTCCTCAGGCAGTCCGCAGTCGAACAGGGCCGCCAGGAGCATGTTCCCGGCCAATCCCGTCGGGCAATCCACCACCGCCAGGGATCCCATCAGGCCTCCTGCAGAAGCTGCTCCGCACTGGCCTGAAGCTGCTCACGGTGCTGCTCCAGCCACTGCTGCACCTCGCGGCGGGCACGACGCTGCTCGTTTTGCGCCGTCATCACATCGTGGCCAGAGAGACCCCAGAGCCGTCCCAGCAGAGCCCGGTCATCGGCGCCGCCGCGGGAGCCGCCGTACTCGACAACCTCGGCCACCATCCCGGCCAGAAGCACCCGGCTCCAACGCCGCAGATCCTCCAGCGGCATCTTCACCTGGGCAGGAGGTTCCAATTCGGTGCTGCCGTTCACGCGCAAACCATGGCGCAAACAGGCGCGGCTGCCCACCAGAACCTGCTTCACCGGCAACTGGTTCTCTGCGGCCAGCAGCAGGTGCCCAGCCTCATGCACAGCAATGCGCCGCAGCCGGGCGCGACCCAAACCAAAGGGCAAGGCCTCCGCCAGCAGATGTCCGCCGAGGCCACCGAAGCGGGCCGCATCCAGCGTCAGGGCCGTCAGTGCCCCACCGGCCGCTCCGGCAATCAGCCAGGGGGAGAGGCCCAGCACAGGGCCCACAACGGAGACAACACTGATCCCCGCCACGGCAACGCCGGCCCGCAAGGCCGCCGTTGATCCCTGATCGGAGCTGGCCAGACGCACCTAGCGGCGAGCACCGCGGGGACCGCCGCGACCGCGGCCGGCCCGTTGGGGCACAGGAGCAATGACTTCGTGGTTCTCAACCTGCAGGGTTTGACCCTCGCGGCGCAGATCCAATGAAACGAAGTGGCGCAGATGGGCAGGATCCACCTGGCCCTTCAGCTGGAGCTTGAATGGGGTTGGGCGGCGACCGTCAGGCCTGGGCTGCTGGCGAATCTTGACGACCAGATCACCGTCCTCTGGACGGGTGTAGATCAACTCGCCGCGCACCGAGAAATAACCATCGCCTTCGGGCAGGTCATCCCCCTCATCGGCACTCTCCTCGGGGGAGAGGGTGCTGGGTTCCCAGACCCCCACCAGCTGGAGATGGAGCTGATCAGGATCGCGGAAACGGGGATAGGCCACCCAGAGGTGGGGCTTGCTCAGGTCCAAGTGACGACGCATCAGCGTCAGCACGCGGCCAAGGACAACGGCATCAATCTCTGAGCCGTCCTCGGTCTGGATCACTCCACGGGTGAGCTGATCTGCATCAGCCGGCACGTAAGTCCCCCGCACCACGCCGATGGCGCGGTACTGCATCGGTTCTGTGACCGGGGAAATGGGGTGTTGACGCATCGTGGCTGAAACCCTCTGGGCGCTCGTGAAATCCATCGCCCGCTGGACAATGTACCGAGCTTGCAAAAAGGGCCCAGACTGAGGCCCACTTGCAGGTTCCTCGATGCCGGCACGCGGCCGCACCAACCAGCGCGATGGCGTGCTCATCGCCCTGGTGGCATCGGGGCTGGTGACGGTGTCACTCACCGGCGGCTGGCTGCTGGGTCAGCACCAAGCCCTCAAAGCCCAGGGCAGCCCCGAGGGCAGCAATGAGCGCCAAATTGCCCTGCTGCAAGCCCGCCTCGGCGACGGATCCGCCAGCAACGCGGATCAGCAGCGGCTCATCGATCTGTTGATTCAGCAAGGTCAATCCCAGGAGGCCAGCCTCGTGCTGGAGCGCCTGGCCGATCAGCAGCCTCAGAACTGGCAGCTGCGTCTGCTGCTGGCGGAGCTCCGCCGCGACAACAACGACCGCCCCGGGGCTGAGCGGGAGTTACGCCAGATCCTCAACCTCAAGCCCGATCGGATTGAAGCGCTGCAACTGCTCACCCTGATCCAACTGGAGCAGGGGCGCGGCGCCGAAGCCGAGGCCCAGCTCAAGACCCTGCTGGAGGCCAGCAGTAAACCCACCCCCCAGCCACAAAAGCTGGGGCTTGGCCTGCTGCTGGGTGATCTGCGCCAGCGGCAAGGAAAGAGCGCGGACGCATTAGCCCTCTATGGACAGCTCGCCAAAGATTTCCCGCGAGACCCCAGACCTCTTCTTGCCATTGCCTTGCTGAAACAAGACCAAGGCGACCTCGCGGGAGCTGGTCAGGCCCTGGCGGACGCCCAGGCCAGGCAACCGGAAAAGAAAGACCCACGCCTGGATCGTGTCGCCGCCAGCTGGGGACTCGACAGCCTCAGGGAGAACAAAAAGAGCGCTAAGGAGCCGTCACCAGCGGAGAAGAAGCCCCAGAGCTAGGGGGAGCAGGCTGGCTGTCGAGCTGACGCAGTGCCGCGTCAATGGCGTCGCCGGGGTCGGTGGCGTCATCCATCGCCGAGCTGCGCCGCAGCTTGTTCATCAGGTCGATCGGATTCGTGCTGTCCAGCAGCGACCCGCCCTTCCGACTGGTGCCACCGGGGCCCTGATCAAAAACGCTCGGCTCGGGAGCGAGGTTCGTGTTGCCGGACTGGGCGCGAGCCGCGAGGGGCAGCACTGCGGCGGCCGCGATCAAGGCCGCGGTGAGTCCCCGGTACATGGCACTTCGATCGAACAGCTTGGCGGGAATGCTAGGAGCAGCCCCAAGCCACCTCCCATCGATGCGCATCGCCAGCTGGAACGTCAATTCCGTGCGGACCCGCCTGGATCAAGTGTTGGCCTGGCTGCAGACCCATGAACCGGATGTGCTCTGCCTGCAGGAGACCAAGGTCAGCGACGACCTGTTCCCGCTGCAGGCCTTTGAGCAGATCGGCTACCACTGCGCCATCAGCGGACAGAAGGCCTACAACGGCGTCGCCCTGATCAGCCGAGAGCCGATGGAGGACGTCCAGGTGGGCTTCGACGCCCTGCTCCCGGACGCGGGGCCGCTCAGCGAACAAAAACGGGTGATCAGCGGACTGGTCGATGGGGTGAGGATCCTGAACCTCTACGTCCCCAATGGCAGCTCCCTCAAGAGCGAGAAATACCCTTACAAGCTTGAGTGGCTGGCCTGCCTGCAGCGCTACCTGGCGGTGCAGGAGGAGCAGGGGGATCCGCTCTGCATGGTGGGGGACTTCAACATCGGTCTGGAGGACCGGGATCTACCGGACCCGCAACGCCTCAGCGGCACGATCATGGCCAGCGATCCAGAGCGCACAGCCCTGCGCGCCGCCCTCGCCGATCGCCTCACGGATGTCTTTCGTGTCTTTGAACCGGGCAGTGGGCACTGGAGCTGGTGGGACTACCGCAGCGGGGCCTGGGACCGGGACCTGGGCTGGCGCATCGACCACATCTATCTCTCAGAGGAGCTCCTGGGCTGCGCCACCGGCTGCGTCATCGACAAACAGCCCCGCGGCAATGTCCAACCCAGTGACCATGCCCCGGTGGTGGTGAACCTGGCCTGGCCGCCGGAAGAGGACGAAGACGAGGACAGCTGGCCCTAGTAGAGCTCGACCCCCTCGGGTAGGCGCTGGCCCTCCTCCTTTAGCTCCATCCAGCGACGGGCCGATTCTCCGCAGCTCTTCGGGGTGGGGAAGATCTTGCCGGGGTTGGCCAGGCCGTCTGGATCAAAGGCCCGCCGTACCAGTTGCATCGTCTCGAGGTCATCGGGACTGAACATCCAGTCCATGTAGCAGCGCTTGTCGCTGCCCACCCCGTGTTCACCACTGATGCTGCCGCCAGCATCGAGGCAGAGCTTCAAGATGGCTGCCCCCAAGGCCGTGACCCGCTCGTTCACGCCGGGCTCATCGGCGCGATACAGGATCAAGGGGTGGAGGTTGCCATCACCGGCGTGGAAGACGTTGGCCACCGCCAGACCGTGCTCCTCACTTAATCGTTCAATCGCCGCCAAGACCCGCGGCAGGGCAGTCCGCGGCACCACCCCGTCCTGCAAGTAGTAGTTGGGGAATTGGCGGCCCAGGGCTGAAATCGCACTCTTGCGGCCCTTCCAAAGGCGATCGCGCTCTTCCTGACTCCAGGCCTCACGGACCCCACCGGCTCCTGCCTCCCGGCAGAGCTCCGCGGCCATCTGCACCGACTCCTGCACCTCCAGGGGGTGCCCGTCGAGTTCCACCAACAGAACAGCTGCGGCCTCGCGGGGGTACTCATCCACGCCGAAGAAGTCATTGACCGCATGGATGCAGCGGCGATCCATGATTTCCATGCCCGCCGGCAGGACCCCAGCGGCGGTCACCAGACGCACGGCCTCGCCCGCCGCCTCCATCGAGGCGAAGTCCGCCAACAGCACCGCCACGCAGGCCGGTTGCCGCAACAGGCGCAGGGTGATGGCCGTCGCAATCCCCAGGGTTCCCTCACTACCGATGAACACCCCACGCAGGTCCAGCTCGGGGGTCTCCGCCATGCCCGAACCCAGGGTCGTCACGCTGCCATCGGGGAGGACCACCTCCATCGACAGGACGTGGTTGCTCGTCACGCCGTACTTCAGGCAGTGCACCCCGCCGGAGTTCTCCGCCACGTTCCCGCCGATGCTGCAGGCCACCTGGCTGGAGGGGTCGGGGGCGTAATAGAAGCCATCACCGGCGACCGCCCTCGTCACCCAGCTGTTGATCACCCCGGGCTCCACGGTGATGCGCTCATTGGGGAGATCAATGGCGATCACCCGGCGCATGCGGCTGGTGGCGATGACCAGCGCGGGCTGCTCCGCCAAGGCTCCGCCCGAGAGGCCCGTGCCGCTGCCTCGGGCGATGAATGGAACCTGAAGCTCGTTGCAAAGGCGCACCACCGCCGCCACCTCAGCGGTGGTCTCCGGCAAAACCACCAAGGGCGGTTGATGGCGATGCAGCGTCAAACCATCGCAGTCGTAGGCCAGCAACTCCTGACGCTTGGCCACCACCGAGCGCGCCGGCAGCAGGGCCTTCAATCGGCGCTCAACCAAGCCCCAGTCTGGATTCACAGCGATTGTGGGGATGCCCAACGACCTTAACGAGCTGGCACGGTCTCGACCGCTTGGGCGGTGATTGCGTAAGGATGGGCGACGCTTAAGGCCCATTTGGGGTCTCGAGCCCCAATCCAGTCTGCGGATTCCGTTTTGACCTCGGCTCCTGTCTCGGCACCTGTGCACAACACCACCCGTTCCCAGGAACTCTTCAGTGCCGCCCAGAAGCTGATGCCCGGCGGCGTCAGTTCACCCGTGCGCGCCTTCCGTTCGGTAGGCGGCCAGCCGATCGTCTTTGACCGCGTCAAAGGGGCCTACGCCTGGGACGTCGATGGCAACCGCTACATCGACTACATCGGCAGCTGGGGTCCTGCCATCTGCGGCCATGCCCACCCTGAGGTGATCAGCGCGCTGCACGACGCCCTGGAGAAAGGCACGAGCTTCGGCGCCCCCTGCGCCCTCGAGAACCAGCTGGCCGAGATGGTGATCGATGCCGTCCCCTCCGTGGAGATGGTGCGCTTCGTCAACAGCGGCACCGAGGCCTGCATGTCGGTGCTGCGCCTGATGCGCGCCTTCACCGGCCGCGAAAAAATCATCAAGTTCGAAGGCTGCTACCACGGCCATGCGGACATGTTCCTGGTGAAGGCCGGCTCCGGTGTGGCCACCCTGGGCCTGCCCGATTCCCCTGGCGTGCCGCGCACCACCGCCGCCAGCACCCTCACCGCTCCCTACAACGACCTGGAAGCGGTCAAGCAACTCTTTGCTGAGAACCCCGGTGAGATCGCCGGTGTGATCCTCGAGCCGATTGTCGGCAACGCGGGCTTCATCACCCCCGAGCCCGGCTTCCTCGAGGGCATTCGTGAGCTGACCAAGGAGAACGGCGCCCTGCTGGTCTTCGATGAAGTGATGACCGGCTTCCGCATCAGCTACGGCGGTGCCCAGGCCAAGTTCGGCGTCACCCCTGACCTGACCACCATGGGCAAGGTCATTGGCGGCGGACTGCCCGTGGGTGCCTACGGCGGCCGCGCCGACATCATGAGCATGGTGGCCCCCGCCGGCCCGATGTATCAGGCCGGCACCCTCAGCGGAAACCCCCTGGCCATGACCGCTGGCATCAAGACCCTGGAGTTGCTGAAGCAACCCGGCAGCTACGAGCGCCTTGAAGCGATGACCAGCCGCCTGATCGCCGGAATCATGGATGGCGCCCGCAGCGCGGGTCTGCCCATCACCGGTGGTTCGGTGAGCGCCATGTTCGGCTTCTTCCTCTGCGAGGGTCCGGTGCGCAACTTCGAAGAGGCCAAAGCCGCCGATGCGGAGCGGTTCGGCAAGGTGCACCGCGCCATGCTCGAGCGCGGCATCTACCTGGCCCCCAGCGCCTTTGAGGCGGGCTTCACCTCCTTGGCCCACTCCGACGAAGACATCGACACCACCATCGCGGCCTTCCGCGAGTGCTTCTCCATGGTGGCCTGACGATGCAGCGGCGGGGCCTGCTGCGGGCTGCGGCCACAGCGGCGGGCTCCGCGGGAGCAGCCTCCTTACTGGGTGCCTGCCGCATCCGCAAAGTCGGTGATGCCTCCGGGGTCGCACGGCCCCAGGTGCGCTGGCGCATGGCCACCAGCTGGCCCCACTCCCTGGACACGATTTTTGGCGGCGCCCAGACCATCAGCCGCCGGGTCGCGGAACTGAGCGAGGGCAGCTTCCAGATCGAGCCCTATGCCGCCGGGGAACTAGTGCCGGGCCTGGAAGTGCTCGACGCCGTGCAAAACGGCTCCGTCGAATGCGGCCACACCTCCAGCTATTACTACGTCGGCAAGAACCCCGCGCTGGCCTTCGGCACCTCCGTGCCCTTTGGCCTGACGGCGCAGCAGCAGAACGCCTGGCTCTATGAGGGTGGCGGCAATGAGGCCATCAATCGCCTCTACGCCGATTTCGGTGTGATCAGCTTCCCGGCGGGGAATACCGGAGCCCAAATGGGCGGCTGGTTCAAACGGGAACTGGAGGGACTGCAGTCCCTGAGGGGCCTGAAGATGCGCATCCCCGGCCTGGGGGGCAAGGTCATGGCCGCCCTCGGGGTGAACGTTCAGGTCCTACCCGGCGGCGAGATCTACCTGGCCCTTGATCGTGGCGCCATCGATGCGGCGGAGTGGACCGGCCCCTACGACGACGAGAAGCTCGGCCTCCCCCGGGCGGCCCGCTTCTACTACTACCCAGGCTGGTGGGAACCAGGTCCGACCCTCGCGGCCCTGGTGAACCAGAGCGCCTGGCGCGCCCTTCCGGCGGACTATCAGGCGATGTTCAGCACGGCCTGCTACGAAGCGAACCTCTCGATGCTGAGCCGCTACGACAGCCTCAACGGTCAGGCCCTGCAGCGCCTGATCACAGGCGGAACCCAATTGCGTGCCTACGACGAAGCGATCCTGACGGCCGCCCGCGAAGCCAGCGACCAGCTTTACGCCGACACGGCGAGAACGAACCAGGATTTCAAAACCCTCTACGCCGGCTGGCAGACCTTCCGTGAGCAGATCTGGGCCTGGAACCGGGTGAATCAGCTCTCCTACGCCAGCTTCAGCTACGGCCAACCCCGCTGATGGCGCGCTTGGACTGGCCTGATCAGATCGATCGACTGAACCAGGCTGCCGCCTGGATTGGTCGCTGGGCCATCCTGCTGATGTTGGTGGTCGGAGCCTGGAATGTGGTCGGGCGCCACCTCGGCCTGGCCCTGGGACTGAGCCTGAGCTCCAACGCCCTGATCGAGGCCCAGTGGGCCCTGTTTTCCATCGCCTTCCTGCTGGGGCTGGGCTACACGCTCCAGCGCAATGGCCATGTCCGCGTGGATGTGCTCCACAGCCGCTGGTCCGCCCGCAAACAACGGCGGATTGAACTCGGCGGGACGTTGCTGCTGCTGCTGCCCTTCGCGGTCATGGTGCTGCTGGTCTCGCTACTGCCCGCCCTGCAGTCCTGGCAGATCTGGGAGCAGTCGCCGGATCCCAACGGCCTGCCGCGCTACTGGATCAAAAGCTTGATCCCCCTGGGCTTTGGCTTGTTGGCGCTGCAGGGCCTGGCCCAGGCGCTGCGCCTGAGGCGTGAGCGCTGATGGAACTGGAGGCCTTCGGCTACGTCATCACCTTTTTCCCCGGCGAGGTCCTGGGGCCCGCGATGTTCATCGCCCTGGTGCTGGCGTTACTGAGCGGCTACCCGGTGGCCTTCGGCCTGGGCGGCATCTCGGTGCTGTTCGCCCTGTTGGGGATGGCCGTTGGGGTGATTGAACCGCAGTTCTTGACGGCGCTGCCCCAGCGGATCTTCGGGATCATGAGCAACTTCACGTTGCTGGCGATTCCGGCCTTCGTGTTCATGGGGGCCATGCTCGAGCGCTCGGGCATCGCCGAACGATTGCTTGTGGCCATGGGCCAACTGCTGCGGGGAGTCCGCGGCGGCCTGGCCCTGGCGGTTGTGCTGGTGGGGGCGCTCCTCGCCGCAACCACCGGTGTCGTCGCCGCCACGGTCACCACAATGGGACTGATCTCCCTGCCGGTGATGCTGCGGGCGGGCTACGACCGCTCCCTGGCAACGGGAGTCATTGCCGCCTCCGGCACCCTGGGCCAGATCATTCCGCCGAGCATCGTGCTGGTGGTACTTGGCGACCAGTTGGGGGTCTCCGTTGGCGACCTGTTTCTGGGGGCGCTGATCCCCGGGGTACTGATGACCGCGGGCTTCGCGCTCTACGTCCTGGTCATCAGCAGCCTGAAGCCGGAACTGACACCAGCCCTCACCGCCGAGGCCGGCTCCAGCCAGCCCAGCGGCGGGGCACTGTTGAAGGTGCTGCTGCCGCCCCTGGGCTTGATCCTGCTGGTGCTGGGCAGCATCTTTTTTGGCCTGGCCACCCCCACCGAAGCTGGAGCGATTGGGGCGATCGGAGCCATGGCCCTGGCGGCACTGGAGGGGGGACTGAATCGCCGCGGCCTCAGTCAGGTCTGCGACGACACCCTGCGCACCACCGCGATGGTGATGGCAATTCTGTTGGGATCCACAGCCTTCAGCCTGGTCTTCCGCGGCGTGGGCGGCGATCAGCTGATCAGCGATCTGCTGCTCAACCTGCCGGGGGGCAAGGCGGGCTTTTTGCTGGTGAGCATGGCCGTGATCTTTGCCCTGGGCTTCTTCATCGACTTTTTTGAGATCGCGTTCATCGTCTTGCCCTTGCTGCTGCCCAGCGCGCGTCAGTTGCTGGGACCTGAGGCCCTGCTCTGGTTTGGGGTGCTGATCGGCGCGAACCTGCAGACCTCGTTCCTCTCGCCCCCCTTCGGCTTTGCCCTGTTCTTCCTCCGCGGGGTGGCTCCAGACGAGGTCAGCACCCAGTCGATCTACCGCGGTGCCTGGCCCTTCATCGGCGTTCAACTCGCGGTCTTGCTGCTGATCGTCTGCTTCCCGCCCTTGGTGAACTGGCTGCCGTCGATGCTGCGCGTCTAGGGGTGCTCAGCCGCCGCCGCCGCATCCGGTCGACGGGGGTCAGCCACACCCCAACTGCCAAGGAGTCTCTCGGCGTCGTAGCGGACTTCCGCGGAGTTCGCTGACCCCATCGCTGGGCGCAGCTGGAGTTCATGGCCCCGCTGCTCCAGCAGCCTCCAGGTGTCGGGACTCAACCCCTGCTCCGTGCTGATTTGATCAGGCCAGAGTTGGCTGTGGATCCGGGTCTCTGCCACCGCTGAGGCCAGGTTAAGGCCATGCACCAACCGGTTGAGCAGCACCTGCAGAACTGTGGTGATGATCCGGCTTCCGCCGGGGCTGCCCGTGGCCAAGAGGGGCCTGCCATCGGCGTGGAACACCAGGGTCGGGGTCATTGAGCTGAGGGGACGGCGTTCTGGGGCGATGGCGTTCTGGCTGCCCTGGCGCAGGCCGTAGGCATTGGGCGCTCCGGGCTTGGCCGTGAAGTCGTCCATCTCGTTATTGAGCAGGAACCCGGCGCCAGGAACGCTGATGCCATTGCCGTAGGCCGTGTTCAAGGTGGTGGTGGTGCTCACCAACCCGCCATCGCGGTCCACCACCGAGAGGTGGGTCGTATTGGTGCCGCCCTGGGCCGGCAGGACCTCGGCTTCCAGCTCAGCGGCAGGGCGGTGACGATCGAGCCGAATCCGTTGCCGTTGGGCATCGGCATAGCGATCACTGAGGAGACGACCCAGCGGCATCGCCACCTGGTCCGGATCGCCGAGGAGTCGGTTGCGGTCCCGGTAGGCCAGGTTCATGGCCTCCACCATCCGGTGAATCGTCGCGGCGCTGTTCAGACCGCTGCGCTGAAGCTGCAGCGGCTCCAAGACCTTGAGCAGTTGCAGCAGGGTGGCCCCGCCCCCGCTGGGAGGGGGCATCGTCAGCACGGGATAGCCCCGGAGTTCCCCCTGCAGCGGACGCATCCAGGGGGCTTGATAGCGCTTGAGATCCTCCAGGCTGATCAGACCGCCCTGGGCCTGCATCAAAGCGACCAGGTTCTCGGCCAAGGGACCGCTGTAGAAGCAACGGGCGCCCTGCTCAGCAATGCAGCGCAGACTGCGCGCCAGCAGCGGTTGCTTCAGGCGCTCGCCGCTCAGGTAGGGGGCCCCATCGGGCTTGAAGAACTGGGAACGGCTCGTGGGATCAGCCTTCAGCAACGGCGCCGCCGCCTGGAGGGAGTCACTCAACTCCGGCCCCACCAGAACTCCCTGTTCAGCCAGGTCAATCGCCGGCTGCATCACCTGGGCGAGGGAGAGGCAGCCATAGCGGCGTTGCACCTGGGTCAAGCCAGCCACCGTGCCGGGGACCCCCGTGCTCAGGAGGCTGCGCAGGGCCCGCTGACGATTCACCGTGCCGTCGGGGTTCAAGAACAGATCCGCCCGGGCCGCCAGCGGAGCCTTCTCGCGGAAGTTCAGGGCCACGGCCTCGCCTCGGCCCAGGCTGATGGCCTGGGGAAGCTCCGGTCCCCGGGCTACCGCGGCACAGGTGCGAATCGGCCCCCGCTTGGGCAGCCAGAGCAACAGGAAGCCGCCGCCGCCCAAATTGCCCGCCTGGGGCAGGGTCACCGCTAGGGCAAAGGACGTCGCGACGGCCGCATCGACGGCATTACCGCCCCGGCGCAGGATCTCAGCACCCACCGCCGCGGCCTGGGCCTCCTGGGCTGCCACGACTCCGGCGGAGGACTCAACGGGATGGAAACGTTGACTGCGCTCCTGCAAGAGGTTCGCCCCGGCCGCGTTGGGGAAGGCCAGGGCGAGGCAGGCCAAACCCATGGCGAAGGGGGAGTGTCGTCTCATGGCTTCATTGCTCCATAGCCGCCGCCACCGGGGGTCGCCATCTGGAGTTGATCGCCGGGTTGCAGCTCCAGCAGCGCAGACCCCGGCAAGGGCTCCAGCTGCGTAGTGCCTGCCCGCCGCAGGCTGTTTTGACCGCAGGCCCCAGCGCCGCCACCGGCCAGACCGAAGGGGGGCACCAGGCGACTGCCGCTGAGCAGGGAGGCGGTCAAGGGCTCTAAAGCCGTCAGGGTCCGCACCACGCCATGGCCACCGGGCCAGCGGCCGATGCCCCCGCTGCCGGCACGAATTGCAAAGTGCTCAAGCCGCACCGGTAAGCGCTGCTCCAGGATCTCTGGATCCGTCAGGCGGGAGTTGGTCATGTGGCTCTGCACCGCATCGGCACCCGCAAACCCCTCGCCAGCTCCGGTTCCGCCGCACACCGTCTCGTAGTACTGGCAATGGGCATTGCCAAAGCTCAAGTTATTCATCGTCCCCTGGGAGGCCGCCAGCGCCCCCACCGCGGCAAACAGGGCATTGGCCACCGCTTGGGAGGTCTCAACGTTCCCCGCCACCACGGCGGCTGGGGGCCGGGGGTTCAACAGACAGCCTTCCGGCACCACCAGTTCCAAAGGATCAAAACAGCCGGCATTGAGGGGAATCGGCTCCTGCACTAGGCAGCGGAAGACATAGAGCACCACAGCCTTGGTGATCGCCAAGGGGGCGTTGAGATTGCCCTCAATCTGAGCGGAGGTCCCGCTGAAATCAATCCGAGCGCGGCGCTGCTGTCGATCCACCGACAGGCGAACGACGATCTCAGGGCCGGCATCCAGCGGAACCCGCGCCTCGCCATCGGACAGTCGACTGAGGACCTGACGCACAGCTGCGGCCGCCTGATCCTGGACGTGCCCCATGTAGGACAGCATCCGAGCTTCACCCACCGCATCCATCAAGGACAACAGACGCTGAATCCCGAGGTCATTGGCCGCCAGTTGCGCCTGCAAATCCGCCAGCAGCTGATCGGGGTTGCGAGCCGGCCAGGGCCCCTGGGCCAGCCGCTCCCGCCAGGCCTGCTCCAGCAGCCGGCCGCCCCGCACCAGCGGGACGTTGTCGAACAGCAGTCCCTCCTCCGCAATCGAACGACTACTGGATGGCATGGATCCAGGCGTGATCCCTCCCACATCGGCGTGGTGGCCGCGGGAGGCGACGAAGGCCACAGGCTGGTCACCGCCTGAGGGGGAAAACAGCGGCGTGATCAGCGTGAGGTCCGGCAGATGGGTGCCGCCATTGAACGGGTTGTTGGAGACGACCGCATCCCCGGGCTGCAGGGGCTCGAGCTCCCCCTGCTGAACGGCCCGCATCAGGGACAACACGCTCTCCCCCATGGAGCCCAGGTGAACGGGGATGTGCGGCGCATTGGCCACCAGACGTCCCCGCCCGTCAAAGAGGGCACAGGAGAAATCCAGACGCTCTTTGATGTTCACCGAGACGCTGGTCTGCTGCAGACGGGTGCCCATCTGCTCAGCAATCGCCATGAAGCGATGGCCGAATAACTCCAAATTGACCGGGTCAGGATCAGTGGTCTGAGCCTTGCTGGGCTGCAGGCCAGCCGCAGCCTCACGGCTCAAGAGCAATTCGCCCCCAGGCAGGCAGCGAGCACGCCAGGACGCGGGAAGCAGGTTGGTGCCTGTGGCCTCGCAGATCAAGGCCGGACCCTCAATGCACTGACCCGGGGCGATCTGGGCGCGCTGCCAGAGGGCGGCGGACCTCCAGGCGCCATCCAGGAAGACCGAGATGCTCCCGGGCCCTTGGGGTTCGGCTGCGACGGCATAGCTGGAGCGGGGGCGAGCCATGGCACCGGGCCAGCTGAACTCCAGGCTGAGGCGATCGACGACGATCTCGGGCCGGTCGCCGCTGGGGAGGTAGCCGTAGCGCTGCTGGAACTGGGCGATGAACTGCTGCCGCAGCCGCTCAGGTCCGGGGCAGGGCTGGGGCCAAGGCACCGCTAGGCACTGGTCCCGGCCTGGCAAGCGCAACTGAAGGGTCCGCTGCAGCTGGGGAGACGCGGGAACGGCACGGATCCGTTCAGCCGTGATCGCCTCCAGTGCAGCCAAGCCGCCTGCTGAGAGCGGACGCCCCCAGGACTTTTCCCACACCTGCCCCTCATCCGCCAGGCCAATGCCGTAGGCCGACAGCACACCAGCGAAGGGATGCAGAAGCACCTGCTGCATCCCCAGCCGCTCCGCCAGGGCACAGGCGTGTTGGCCGCCAGCCCCACCGAAGCAGCAGAGCACGGCTTCACGCACGTCATGGCCCTGCTGGATCGAGATGCGGCGAATCGCCTCGGCCATCCGCTCCAAGGCCAAGTCCAGAGCCCCCTCGGCCGCCGCCTCGGCGGAGCAGCCCAAGCGCTCGCCAAGGGCGTCGAACTGCGACCGCACAACACTCCCATCCAACGGTTGATCAGCCTTGGGGCCGAACACCGCGGGGAACTGCTCGCTCTGCAGCCGCCCGAGCAACAGATTGGCGTCGGTGATGGTCAGGGGCCCACCGCGGCGATAGCAAGCCGGACCGGGATCCGCCCCCGCCGACTCGGGACCGACCCGCAGGCGCACACCATCGAACTGGAGGCGCGATCCACCGCCGGCGGCCACGGTGTGAATCGCCAGCATCGGCGCCTGAATCGACAGCCCCTCGAGCTCCACCTGCTCCAAGCGGGGCCAGTGCCCATCGCAGTAGCAAACGTCCGTCGACGTTCCGCCCATGTCAAAACCGACGATGCGGCCAAAGCCCGCCTCCGCCGCCGTGCGCACCGCACCGACGAGCCCCCCGGCCGGCCCCGACAGGATCGTGTCCTTGGCGCGCAGCGCTGCTGGGGCAGCCAAGACACCACTGGACTGCATCACCCGCAGCGGCACATGGCGGCCCAGGGCCTCTTGCACCTGCTGCAGATAACCCTGCAGCACCGGACCCACAGACGCCTCCAGCACCGTGGTCTGCCCCCGCGGCACCAGGCGCGGCAGGGGACTGACCTGATGGGAGAGCGCGATCTGCTCAAAGCCGAATGGCTCCAACCAGGAGCCAAGTTGCTGCTCATGGCTCCCATTGGTGGTGCTATGCAGCAGGGCCACGGCAACACTGCTGTAGCCGTCCTCCTTCGCCGCCTGAACGGCAGCCCGCAGTTCCTGATCCAACAGCAGGGGCTCAAGCTCCTGGCCATCAGCCGCTAAGCGGCCCTGAACCTCAATCACCCGGCCCTGCAACGGCTGCGGACGGTGAATGGCCAAGGCGAAGAGATCAGGCCGATGCTGATCTCCAATCGTCAGCAGATCAGCGAATCCCCGGTTGATCAGCAACAGGGTGCGCGCACCGCCTCGCTCCAAAAAGGCATTCGTGGCCACCGTGGTCCCCAGCCGCACCTCGGCCACGAGCCCCGGAGGAATGACTGGCTGCTCCGTCCCCAGTCCCAGGCACTGACGAATGACCCGAACCGCCGGATCCCCCGGATGGTCGGGTTGCTCCGAGAGCACCTTGAAGACCTCCAGCTCCCCATCCGGCCTGCAGGCCACCACATCGGTGAAGGTTCCGCCCCGATCGATCCAAAAACGCCAGCCTGAGCGGGTCATGGGCTGACGGGAAACACAATCCACGAGAATTTTAAAAACGCCTAGCTAGCCGCTCGCCCATGGTCGATCTGGAAACCTTGGCGGCACTGGACGGACTGCTCTGGCTCAGGACCGGAGAGGCAGCCGCCGAAAAGCTGGCCCTCAGTCAATCGAGCGTCTCGCGCCGCGCCAAACAGGCGCAGACCATCTTTGGGGTCTGCAGCCAGAAAATCGATGGGGAATGGGATCTCTTAAGCGATGCCTTCTTGCTGAATGCCGAGCGCAGCGTGCATCAAATGGCCCGTTGGAAGGGGCTAGCCCCTCTCCGACTCGAGGCCTCCTACTGGTGGCGGCCGCTGATCACTGATCCGCCCCCAGCGGGCTGGATGGTCGGGCTTTGCGACATCGTCGGCGTACCCCGCAACCTGGAGTTGCTGCGCCTGGGGATCGTTGATGCATGGGTGGGCCCCATGCCAGACGCACCGGCAGCTCACGACCCCGAGTTCATCAGCCTGCCTCTTTCTGCCATGCCGGTGCATTGCGTGGTGACCCCCAGCCATCCACTGCTGCGACAGGGGGCGTTGACGTTTGAGGACCTCACGGCTTACCCCAGCCTGGCCCTGCCAGAAGGGGCCTATCCGCAAGTGGAGGCGGCGCTTAAGAACATTGGCCTCTGGTCTTCTCCGATGCGGATGCAGCGCTACGACTTCAAGAAATGGGAGGGTCGCAGCGAAACAGAGCTGACCATTGGCTATGCCACCGCCATGAGTCTGGAGCTGCTGGGAGGAAGCATGGTCAAACTGCCGCTCAGCCTGCCGTTGGAGTCCGGCGATGCGCTTGTACTCAAGCGTGGGTTCGCGGAACGGCCTCAGGTCACACCACTGCTTGAACGATTCCAGGAACCACTGCGGGCCATGAAGCAGCGCTGGCCAGAAATTCGACTCCTTTGCTAACCAGCACTCAGCGGTAGTTCTGGAACTGCAGGGGCACTTCGACGTCCTGGTCCTTCAGCAGCTGAATCACCGCCTGAAGGTCATCTTTGCTTTTGCCGGTCACCCGCAGGGCATCACCCTGAATGGCGACAGTGACTTTCTTGAGCTCGTCGCGAATGGTTTTGCTGAGCTTTTTCGCCAGCTCCTGACTGAGCCCTTTGCGCAATTTGACCACCTGCTTGACCTTGTTGCCGCCGACGGGCTCAGGGGTTTGGAAGTCGAAGATCTTGAGCGAGAGGTTGCGCTTGGTCGCCTTCTGACGCAGCACATCCTCAACCGCCTGCAGCGTCATATCGCTTGCGGTCGTGATCGTCAGGCTGGTCTCCTCCAGGTCCACTTCGGTGCCCGAATCCTTGAGGTCGTAGCGGGTCGAGACGTCGCGGCGCACCTGGTCCAGGGTGTTCACCAATTCCTGCCAATCGAAATCGGAGACGACGTCGAAGGAGTAGCTGGAGGCCATGCGGTCGCGCGGGGTGAACCAGTCTCAGCCTAGAAAAGGAGGCAACCCAAGCCCGTTGGCCCCGATGCATCCCGCCTTTGCCTGGTCGCTCTTCCTCAGCGCCGGTGTTGTGGTCTCCAGCCTGGTGCCCCTCGGCGCGGCCCGCTCCAAGGCCGACTTCCAACTGAGCGACCTGGCCGCCCCCCGGGCCATGGCCGAGCGGCTGCCGGACTGGGGCAAGCGGGCCAACTGGGCGCACCTCAACAGCTTTGAGGCCTTCACCCTCTACGCCCCCGCCGCGCTGATTTGTCTGATGGCCGGCGTCAGCTCGCCGGTGGCCATCGCCGCCGCTTGGATCTATCCCGCCCTACGGCTGGGCTACATCGCCGCCTACGTCGCCAACCTTCCGCCCGTTCGCTCCCTCTGCTGGGCCGGTGCCATGACCTGCGCCGGTCTTCTCTATTGGGAGGGACTGCAGGCCGTCATTGCCGCGGCTAACTGAGCAGGTGGGTCAGTCGAAGAACATCAGGCTGACCACCTTGCCCATGTCTTCTGCGGTTCGGCAGCTGGCCAGCAGGGTCTCGCTGTCGTGGAAGGCAAAGCAAATCAGCTGATCGCAGCGGCGAATGATCTCCTGGTTGCAGAGGCTGCTGGCCATCGGCAACGGCAGTTCGTCGTTCTCAGGTTTCTCGACCAGGTGCAGAACCCGATCGAGCTGCTCGCGGGATTCCCGGGGTTGTCTATCCAGGCTTTGCGGCAGCAGCACCGTCAACCGTGACGGGTCGATCTCCAGGACACCGCGAATCACAGCGGCATTCACGCCCTGGGAGCCCGAAGTAATCAAGCTGTGCCCCTCCTGGGCCAGGGAGCGGGCCACCAACTCCACCAGGTGGACCGAAACCACCGGCACATGGCGGCTGCCGAGAATGGCAATGCGACGCTTACTCCGGTCCTGGAGCATCGCCAGCTCTTGAGCCAGGGTGTCAATCCGGTCGAGGGCCGGCAAATCAAGAGACCGGGTCAACGCATAACACCAGCTGACGTTTCGAAACTAGCAGTGATTACGCAGGGACTGGCAGCCGTAGGCGACTGAAAAGCCGCTCAAAATCGCAATGCTCTTCCACAAGGCGGAAGGCATAGGTGGCCTTCACCGATTCATGCAGTCGGACCTGACCGAAGGCGTTTTCGATCACCCCAACGGTCGTCAAGGTGTCGTGGTCGACCTTCAGCAAGGGAACCTCAAGTTCTTCAGCCCTGGAGATCAACTGGGGCAACGGTTCACCCGCACCCGTGAGGATCAAGCACTGGGTCGAGGCCTCCAGCGCAGCCAATTGAATATCGGTACGGTCCGCACCCGTGACCACAGCCATGTTGCGGCGGCGACGGAAGAACTCCATGGCGGAGTTCACGTTCATCGCACCAATGGACAGGGTCTCGACCAGAAGATCGTGGCGCTCAGGGCAACACAGGGTCCGGGCATCGAGGCGGCGAGCCAATTCCTCGACGGTGACGCTGCGCAGCAGCGGCGAGCGGGGCATCACCCCCAGCACCGGCAGGCCAAGCCGCTCGAGGGCGGGGACCACATCAGCGCGCAGGGCCGTCACCTGGGCGGGGGGCACTCCATTGAGCACCACCCCAGCCAGCAGCTCACCCAGTTGATCGCGCGCGGCGAGCAGGGGCTCAACGCTGCTGCTGTCGTCCCAGGCGTGGACGAGCAGCACTGGCGCCTGCAAGCCCTCGGCCACCTGGGCCAGGCTCAGTCCATAGAGACGGCCATCGTTGAGGCTTCCTGAGGCCTCCATCAAGGTCAGCCCCTCGCTCGAAGACTGCAGTTGCTGCTGCAGCCGCTGGAATCCAGCCCCTGGCTGGAGGTTGCCATCCAGCAGACGCGCCCGAGCTGCTTCGGCGTCCTTGAGATGAACCGAAGGGACCAGCTGGTCATCCTTGAGTCCCAGGATCTGGCCGACGAAGCGCACGTCATCGTCGATCAGCGGGTCTGAGCCCTCAGCGCTATCGGCCAGGGGTTTGCCCAGCCGAACGCTCACTCCACGCTGCAGCAGCTGGCGGGCCAAGCCCAGCACCACCGCCGATTTGCCACTGAAGGGCGCACAGGAACCGATCAGCAGGGCGGGGGAACAAGCGTGATTCGCCGCGTTGCCCTGGCCCATGTCAACCCAGTTGTTCAATCGAATCTAAGGGGTGCCGGGGGGCGGATCGAGTCCAAGCAACAACCATTGCCAGAAGCTCTCAGGCAGATCCATCGAACCGTCCTGCTCCCTGCAATCCATCAGCCAGAGCACCAGCTGAGAGGTGGCCACCGAACAGGCGTAGCTCGCCCCAGGCAGTGCCGGCGACGGACGGGTCGGGTCCGCCTCCACCACCAACTCCAACTGCGCCGGCTCCGAAGGGGCCACCCCCGCACGCCAGCGCAGCTCAAAGGGCCGCTGCCCAGCGGGCTTGAGCTGACGCACCCCAGAGCAGGAGCCACGGGCCAAGGTCTCCAGGGCACGCTCCAATTCCGCCGGGCGCGCGCTCCCCTGGCAATAGGGAGCGAACAAGGCCACCAGCCCCGCCGACATGCCAAGCACCGTCCTCTGCACCGAGGATGGCGCAAGCTGAGGCCATCGCCCACCGCTGCATGGGACTGCCGCGCTTTCAAGGACGCACCGTTGCCCTCACTGGAGCCAGCGGCAGCCTGGGCCAAGCCCTGTTGCAGCAGCTCGACGCGGAGGGAGCGCTGCTGATCGCCCTGACCAGCAGCGATCGACCGCTACGCATTGAGCGGGCCAATGGTGACCCCATCCCCCTCGAACAGGTGCGCTGGAGCGTGGGCCAGGAGCAGGCCCTGAGCGACGTGCTAGCGCGGGCCGACATCTTGGTGATCAACCATGGCGTGAACTGCCATGGCGAGCGCAGCCCCGAAGCGATCGTGCGATCGCTCGAGGTCAATGCCCTCAGCAGCTGGAGGTTGCTCGAGCTCTTCGCCCAGCAGGACGACGGCACGCGAAAACGGGAGGCCTGGATCAACACTTCCGAGGCCGAGATCCAAGCGGCGGTTAGCCCGCTTTATGAGATCAGCAAACGGCTGCAGGGCCAACTGCTGAGCCTGCGGAGCCTGGACCTGGCCACTGAGACCTTCCGAATCCGCCGGCTGGTCCTCGGCCCATTTCGCTCCGCCCTCAATCCCATCGGGCTGATGTCTGCGGCGTTTGTCGCCCGGGAAATCCTGCGGCAGACCCACTGGGGATTGGGGTTGGTGATCGTCACACCAAACCCCTTGACTTATCTATTGATGCCCCTTGCGACCCTCAGTCGCTGGGCCTACTTCCGGCTGGTCAGCAGCCGGCCCTAAAAGTCGCGGTCGGTCAGGATCTCGCAGCCGTCGCTGGTCACCGCGATGGTGTGCTCCCACTGGGCCGAGAGGCTGCCGTCAACGGTCACCACGGTCCAGCGGTCCTTCAGGGTGCGGCAAACCTTGCTGCCGGCGTTCAGGATCGGCTCCACCGCGAGGGTCATGCCCGGGCGCAGCTTCATGTTCGGCAGCTCCCGGGTGCGGTAGTTGAAAACCGAGGGCTCCTCATGCAGGTTGCGGCCCACGCCATGGCCGGTGTAGTCCTCCACAACCGCAAAACCGTTGGCCTCGACGTGGTCCTGAACCGCACCGGCCAGATCCAGCAGGGTGCTGCCCGCCTTGACCGTCGCCAGGCCCTTCATCAGTGATTCCTGGGCCACCCGCGCCAGGTCCTGGGCCTCCTGGGAAGCACCCTCACCGACCAACAGGCTGATGCAGCTATCGCCGTGGTAGCCGTCGAAGTAGGCGCCGGTGTCGACCTTGACCAGGTCACCGGCCTTAATCACCCGCTTGTTGCTGGGGATGCCGTGGACCACCTCGTTGTTGATCGAGGCGCAAATGCTGGCGGGAAAGCCGTGGTAGCCCTTGAAGCTGGGCGTCGCACCCATCTCGCGAATGCGCTTCTCCGCGTGGGCGTCCAAATCCCCTGTGGTCATGCCCGGTTGGGCCAACTCCATGATCTCCCGCAGGACCGTGGCCACGATCCGGCTGGCCTGGCGCATCGTCTCGATCTCACGCGCGCTCTTGACCTCGACACCGCGGCGACTTTTCTGAATCCGGGGGCCGGTCTGGGTCACCGCCGACTGGGGCACCTGACCTTGTTCTTTCTGGGTGGCGGCCAGCAAATCAGCAAAGAGGTTCATCGCGCCAGTGCAGGCCTGCTCTCTGCAAGTTAGAACCTGAGCCCTGAACTGTGCCGCATGCAAGCAACCCTGGCCTGGATGCGGCGCCTCCATGCCGCCATCGCTCCGCTGGTGGTGCTGCCGCTGCTGCTGACCGTCTGCAGCGGAATGGCCTATCGGCTTCTGAAGGATTGGGGAGGCTTCGGCCGGGACCAGGTGCACTGGCTGATGGTGCTGCACGAAGGGGAATGGCTGGGCACCACCGCGGAGCCGATTTACGTGCTGCTCAACGGGCTCGGTCTGCTATGGATGCTGGTCACAGGCACCACCCTGGCAATCCGCCGGCTGTGGCGTCTGCGCCCCCGGAATTCGGGGGCACCTTGAGCCAGTACACTGGTTGTTTGGCCAGGCGTTTTAACGGAGCTGGGATGGCAGCGGATTCCAAGGACATGACCGACGAGATCAAGAACGAAGAGACCCAGGAAGCCGCCGGCACCGAGGCTGCAACTGACTCCGCCGTAGCTGTGGCCGAAAAGCCTGCTGCTGCAAAAGCCACTGTGGGCAAGCTCAGCGCCCACGCCCTGATGCAGGCCTTTGAGGCCGAGCAGATCGCCAAGAACCCCAAGGAGCTCCCCGACATCTACGTCGGCGACACCGTCCGGATCGGCGTGCGCATCACCGAGGGCAACAAGGAGCGCATCCAGCCCTTCGAAGGCGTGATCATCGCCAAGCGCCACGGCGGCCTCAACGAGACCATCACCGTTCGCCGCATCTTCCAGGGCGTCGGCGTGGAGCGCGTCTTCATGATCCACAGCCCCCAAGTGGCTTCCATCAAGGTGGAGCGCCGCGGTAAGGTGCGTCGGGCGAAGCTCTTCTATCTGCGCGACCGGGTGGGCAAAGCCACTCGCGTCAAGCAGCGCTTCGATCGCTGAGGCTCACCGCCTCCAGCACATCGGCCACTTCTCCCAGGAGTGGCCACTGAAGACCTCTGCTCAGCAGAAGTCTTTGAAGAGGGGACATCGGCCCTGCGCCGTTAGTTCAGTTGGTAGAACGCAGGTCTCCAAAACCTGATGTCGGGGGTTCAAGTCCTCCACGGCGCGTTCGATGTCCCCTACCTGCAGTCTCTCGTTTCCGGACATGGAGTTGGATCTACAGCCCGGTGATGTGGTCAAGGTTCTGGAATCCGCCGCCCTCGGCTGGGTTCGTGCCCGGGTGATCCGCGTCAAATCCGGCGGTCGTGTCGTCGTCCAGAGCGACCAAGGCCGTGAGTTCACCGCCCGTGGCAATCAGGTCCGCCTGATCGAACCCGCCGGCTTCCGCCCCTGATCGTCTGAGCTCCGCTCATCACCATCTCAAGCCCGCCCTTGGCGGGTTTTTTTGTGCCCAAAACCAGGGCCAGTTCACAAGGTTGGCCGGCTCAGGCCCTGAGTGTGTTGACGGAGGGCAGGGCGACAACGGATACTTTTGAGGTCGCAAACGCGACACGGCTGGGGCCTTGAAATCCCAGACGGAGAGAGCTCTTAGAGCGCTCAAGGGACTGTAGTTCAACCGGTTAGAGCACCGCCCTGTCACGGCGGAAGTTGCGGGTTCGAATCCCGTCAGTCCCGTTTCCACCTTGAGGTCAACGCCAGTGACTGGAACTGGAGCGGCGGTCCGTGTGCGTCTCGCCCCCAGCCCGACTGGAACGCTTCATATCGGTACCGCTCGCACGGCGGTCTTCAACTGGCTCTTCGCCCGTCACCTCGGTGGGGAGTTCCTGCTGCGGATCGAAGACACCGACAAGGAGCGCAGCAAGCCGGAATACACCGCCAACATCCTTGAAGGGCTGAAGTGGCTGGGGATCAACTGGGACGCGGAGCCCGTGATCCAAAGCGAGCGAATCGAGGCCCATCGCGCCGCCATTCAGCAGCTACTGGACTCCGGCAAGGCCTATCGCTGCTATGCCAGCGAAGCAGAGCTCACTGAAATGCGGGAGCAGCAGGCTGCCGCCAACCGCGCCCCCCGCTACGACAACCGCCACCGCGACCTCAGCCCCGAGCAGGAGCAGGCCTACATCGCCGAGGGCCGCGAGGCCACCATCCGCTTTCGCATTGATGACGAGGCCGTCATCACCTGGAACGACCTGGTCCGCGGCGCCATGCGCTGGTCCGGTAGCGACCTGGGCGGCGACATGGTCATTGCCCGCCGTGCTCCGGCCGATCAAATCGGCGACCCCCTCTACAACCTGGTGGTGGTTGTGGATGACGCCGCCATGGCCATCAGCCATGTCATCCGCGGCGAAGACCACATCGCCAACACCGCCAAGCAGCTGCTGCTCTATGCAGCCCTCGGTGCACCCGTCCCCGAATTTGCCCACACCCCTCTGATCCTGAACAAGGAAGGGAAGAAGCTCTCCAAGCGCGACGGCGTCACCTCGGTCAATGACTTCCGCGAGCAGGGTTACACCGCTGAGGCCCTGGCGAACTACATGACCCTGCTGGGCTGGTCGCCGCCGGAGGGCATGGAAGAGCGGTTCAGCCTGAGCGACGCGGCCCAGGTCTTTGGCTTTGATCGGGTCAACAAAGCTGGAGCCCGCTTCGACTGGGACAAGCTCAACTGGCTCAATAGCCAGGTGCTCCACGAGCGCAGCCCCGAGCAACTTCTGGCTGAACTCGAGCCCCAATGGAAGGCCCTGGGCTGGAGCCACAGCGACGCCAGCTGGCTCCAGGAACTCTGCGCCCTGCTCGGTCCCTCGTTGGTCACCCTCAAGGACGGCATCGAGCAGGCCCGTCCCTTCTTTGAGCGCCCCGAACTCAGCGAGGCCGCCCTCAAGCAACTCGAGCTTGACGGTGCCCGACCGGCCCTGAAGGCCCTGCTCGAGCATCTGCCCGAGGGCGCTTTGACAGCCGAGACCGCCCAAGAACTGCTGGGCAAGGCCGTGGCCGATGCCGGCGTCAAGAAAGGCGTCCTGATGAAGACCCTGCGGGCCGCCCTACTCGGCAGCCTTCAAGGTCCCGACCTGCTCACCACCTGGTTGCTGCTCCAGCCCAGTGGCGAGGCCAGGGCTCGCATCGAGCGCAGCCTCTAGGTCGCTCTCCACAAGCCCCAAGCGCCGTGCCAGCAGGGGAGCGGACAGCCCCTGCACCGCCACGGTGATCAAGATCGTCAGGAACACCAGGCCCTTCAGCGCACCGCCGCCACTCACCCCGGCGGCGCTCAATTTCAGGGCAAACAAGCTGGCCACGGCCGCCGTCACGATTCCCCGTGGCGCCACCCAGCTGAGCATCAACTTGTCGCCCCAACTCAATCCCGGCAGGCCCAGCGAACCGGCCTGAACCACCAGCCAGCGATACAGCATCAGGGCGGCCACACAGCTGACACCACCCCAGCCCAAGGGCGAGAGCTCAGCCCAGGAGAGATCCGCGGCCAAGAGGGGAAAGAGCACCGTGATCGCCAGCTGCGCCAGGTGGGCAATCAGGTCATCGAGGTTGCTCGCTTCGTCCTTGAGCCGCAGGCCGACCACGATCCCCGCCGACACCGCCGCCGGGAGCCCCGCCTCCGGCAAGAGCACCTGGGTGCCACTCACCAACAAAAACAGCACCCCCAAGCTCAGTTGCAACCGGAGTCCCTCGGCCTCACTCGGCAGACGCTGCAGCACCAGGACCAGCAGCCAGCCGCAACAACCACCCATCAACACCCCACCGCCCAGGCGCAGCAGCAACAGCGGCAGGACCTGATCCCACTGGGACAAATCACCCAGGGCCAACTGCAGCAGCAGCAAGGCCAGCACGGCCCCCACCGGCTCCAGGATCAGGCCTTCAGCCTCGAGCACCGCCGAAAGGCGCGGCACCAGACGCATCTGCTGCACCAAGGGCGTGATCACCGTGGGCCCTGTCCCCAGGGCGATGGCCCCAAACACCCAGGCCAAGGGCCAGGACAACCCCGCCAGCTCATGGGCCAGCAGGGCTCCGCCCACCAGCCCGAGCAGACCACGGGTAAGCACCAACTGCAGCACCGTGCGCTGCAGGTCGCGGCCAGCCAGACGCAAATTCAGGCCACCGTCAAAGAGCACCAAGCTCACCAGCAAGCCCACCAAGGACTCCAGCCCTCCCCCCAGGCGCTCGGGCTGCACCCAATCCAGTCCGGCATCACCGATCAGCAGCCCCGACGCCAGCAGCAGCACCACCGAAGGCCAGCCACTCAGGCGTGCGATCAGCTGGGCCAGGGCACCGGCAAAAAACGAAAAGCCCCAGATCAGCTCAGAAGTCATCGTCATCGAGGGCACCGAAGACCGGCTCCACTCGGATCCCCTTCACGGCGCTGGGGCGCACCACCAGGTACTCATCGGGCAACTCCGTGATCGGCACGTTGATGAAGGCATCGGCCGGGCCGGCGTTCAGGACCGTGCCGTACCACTGCTGGAACGCATCGAGGCTGGGGAAGTGCACCACCTGCTCATGCCCCCCGGAGAGCAGCAGATGGATCGCATAGCGGCTGGGGGTGCGGGTCATCGAGGCGCTCAACCAGGCCGAAGCTCTTCCCCAGAATGGGTCAAACGCAGCGGCTGCGCAGCCTTGGCGGCATAGAGCGGATGCCGGGGCTGGCCACTCGCGGTCAGCCCGAGGGCCAGCAGCGGCACACCCTGCTGCCGCAAGAGGCGCAACACCGCTTGGTCCCGGTCCCTCCAGCGGCCGCCGTTGCCCCAGCCCAGCCAGACCGCGGCCCCGGGCGCGTCCGCCAGGACGCCCAAGCGCCGCCGCAACCACTGGTCGGTCTGCGGGCCGATCGGATCGGCGCTGCGCCGCAGCACCGCCGGACTGGCCGAGATGCGGGCGAACAGGTTCAGCACCTCCAGCGATCCGTAGCCCCAGGCCTGGGCAAACGCGATCAAGCGCCGCAGGGTCGGATCATCACGTTCGGCCGTGGCGCGGGAAGGATTCAGCCCGACGAACAGCAACCGCGGGGCCTGCGGCTGCCACTGCCGCTCGAGCCACCAGCGATAACGGCCGCAGGAACTCAAAGCAGCCCGGCCCGTTCTGCCAGGCTGGGCCCACTTGATCTCCAGGGCGTTTTGACCGGCGGCACCACCCTCAAACCCCTGTTGCTGCTGGTGGATGGCCACTCCCTGGCCTTCCGCAGCTTCTACGCCTTCAGCAAAGGGGGCGAGGGGGGACTGAGCACCAAAGAGGGCATTCCCACCTCGGTCACCTATGGCTTTCTCAAGGCCCTGCTGGACAACTGCAAAGGCCTGGCCCCCCAGGGGGTGGTCATCGCCTTTGACACGGCTGAACCCACCTTCCGCCATGAAGCTGACGAGGCCTACAAAGCCCATCGTGACGTAGCGCCAGAACACTTCTTCCAGGATCTGGGCAACCTGCAGCAGATCCTCGAGCAGTCCCTCGACATTCCCCTCTGCATGGCTCCCGGCTACGAAGCCGACGATGTCCTGGGGACCCTGGCCAATCGAGCCGCCAACGATGGCTGGCGGGTGCGCATCCTCTCGGGTGACCGTGACCTCTTCCAGCTGGTGGACGACGAGCGCGACATCGCTGTCCTCTATATGGGGGGTGGGCCCTATGCCAAGAGCAGCGGACCGCTCGAGATTCGCCGCGATGGTGTTGTGGCCAAGTTGGGGGTCACCCCCGAAGAGGTCGTGGACCTCAAGGCACTCACGGGCGACAGCAGCGACAACATCCCGGGGGTCAAAGGCGTCGGTCCCAAGACCGCCATCAACCTGCTGCAGGCCTACGGCGACCTCGATGGGATCTATGCCGCGCTGGAGCAACTCGAAGCCGCGGGCCCCAAGGCCAAAGATCCCAAGGGAGCCCTGAAGGGGGCGCTGCTGGGCAAGCTCAGCACGGACAAAGAGAACGCCTACCGCTCGCGGATGCTGGCGGAAATCCTGGTGGACATTCCGCTGCCGACGGACCCGCGTCTGCCCCTCGGTGCGGTCAAGAGCGACTCCCTCGCCGAAAGCCTGGAGGAACTGGAACTCTTCAGCCTGCGGCGCCAGGTCAACAGCTTCGCCACGGTCTTCTCCAACGAACCACCCCCGGCCGTCGCCGCCGCCGAACCCGAAGCCAAAGCAGAAGCAAAAGCCGAAGCGCTCAGCGATCCGGCCGCCGATAACGGAGACGCCCGCGACGCTGCGCCGCCGGCCCTTACGCCCCAACTGATCACCAGTAGCGAGGCACTCGAGGCCTTGGTGCAGAGGCTCCTGGGCTGCTGCGACCGCCAGAGCCCTGTGGCACTGGACACTGAAACCACCAGCCTCAACCCCTTCCAGGCCGAACTGGTTGGCCTCGGAGTCTGCTGGGGCGAGGGGCTCGATCAGCTGGCCTACATCCCCCTGGGACATCAAGCGGAACTGAGCGATCCAGCGCAACTCCCCCTCGACCAAGTACTGGGGGCGTTGGCTCCCTGGCTCAGCAGCGCCGCGCACCCCAAAACGCTGCAGAACGCCAAGTACGACCGGCTGATCCTGCTGCGCCATGGTCTGCCCCTGGCGGGCGTTGTCATGGACACCCTCCTGGCGGATTACCTGCGGGATGCCAACGCCAAGCACGGCCTCGAGCTGCTGGCCCAGCGGAATTTCGGCTTCCTACCCACCAGCTACAGCGAGCTGGTCCCCAAGGGCTCCAACTTCTCGGCCGTCCCCATGGCCCAGGCCGCCCTCTACTGCGGCATGGATGTCCATGTCACCTACCGCCTGACCCCACTGCTGCGCGGCCAACTTGAGCTCCTGGGTGAACCCCTCACGGCGCTGCTCGATCAGGTGGAGCTGCCCCTGGAGCCGGTGCTGGCCCTAATGGAAGCCACCGGCATTCGCATCGACACCGACTACCTCGGCGAACTCAGCCGGGAACTCAAGACCACCCTCGAGCGACTGGAGAGCGACGCCAAGCAGGCCGCCGGCACGGACTTCAACCTGGCCTCACCGAAGCAGCTCGGTGAGCTGCTCTTTGACACCCTCGGGCTCGATCGCAAGAAGTCGCGCAAGACCAAGACCGGCTGGAGCACCGACGCGACGGTGCTCGAGAAGCTGGAGGACGCCCACCCGGTGGTGCCCCTGGTGCTGGAGCACCGCACCTTGAGCAAGCTCAAGAGCACCTATGTCGATGCCCTTCCCGCCCTGATGGAGGCGGAAACCGGACGGGTTCACACGGACTTCAACCAAGCCGTCACCGCCACCGGACGGCTCTCCAGCAGCAACCCCAACCTGCAGAACATTCCCGTACGCACGGAGTTCTCTCGGCGGATTCGCAAGGCCTTCCTGCCGGAGGCCGGCTGGACCTTGATCAGCGCCGACTACTCCCAGATCGAGCTGCGGATCCTGGCCCACCTCTCCGGCGAGGAGGTGCTGGTGAAGGCCTATCAAAGCGGTGATGACGTCCACGCCCTCACCGCCCGGCTGCTGTTTGAAAAAGACGAGGTCAGCAGCGACGAGCGCCGCCTGGGCAAGACGATCAACTTCGGGGTGATCTACGGGATGGGCGTGCAGCGCTTCGCCCGGGAAACGGGGGTCAGCCAGGCCGAAGCGAAGGAGTTCCTCAGCAAGTACAAGCAGCGCTACCCGAAGGTCTTCGCCTTTCTGGAGCTGCAGGAGCGGCTCGCCCTCAGCCGCGGCTACGTCGAAACGATCCTGGGGCGCCGGCGACCCTTTGCCTTTGACCCCAGCGGCCTGGGACGTCACCTGGGCAAGGACCCCCTGGAGATCGAACTGGATGTCGCCCGCCGCGGCGGCATGGAAGCCCAGCAACTGCGCGCCGCCGCCAACGCCCCGATCCAGGGCTCCAGCGCCGACATCATCAAGCTGGCGATGGTGCAGCTGCAGCAACGGCTCACTGAGAGCGCCCTGCCCGCCCGGCTACTGCTGCAGGTCCATGACGAACTGGTGCTCGAAGCCGCCCCCGAGGCCCTGGAGACGGTGCTCAACCTCACGCGTGAAACCATGGAGCGCGCGGTGACCCTGTCTGTGCCCCTGGTGGTGGAGACCGGCGTTGGCCCCAACTGGATGGAAGCGAAATGAGAGCGCTGATGCAGCAGCGGGGCAAATCCGCGGCAGTTGATCACTAGCGGTTGCAAAGAAATTAGACGTCTAAACGCAGCGCGTAGACCGCATGGCACTCCGCTTTAGCTATCGGATCAACTCTGAGGCACTGAATAACTGCGCACCACCATTAAACCGGCAGAGCGCTAACAGCGCTCCCCTCACTGAACTCTCCCAAGCGGATCGACCACTCCATGACACGAAACAATCGATGCAAGAGACGCCACCCTCTTGCATCGATCTCTTGACCAGCTTCTAGAGACAAGAAGCCCCTCAGCCAAAGGCTGAGGGGCAATTGCCGTTAGGTCAGGTCGTACTGCTGGGTTTGCTGCTGCTCGAGCTGAGCAAGAAGCGCCTCAAAGCCCTGCACCGTGACGAATGTGCCACCGGATTCAGCAACAGGATTCGAAACCTGCTGCTCCGCTTCGATTGCATTCTGAGCGATGAAGGCGGAGCTGTCCCACTGCTGCAGGCCCTGCTGAGACAGATCCGCCATAGACATGAAATCAGAACCCAGGAACTGACCTTCACCCTGATGGAGACTTTGCCCCCATTCGGCATCAATCACCGCGAGGTCCTTGATATCGAGTGTCCCATCATAGTTGGCATCAACATCACGGCTGTAACCACGGCTCACACCGGCATTCAGGAAGGCCAAGTCCTTCATGCTGACACGACCGTCATAGTTGAGGTCGGCCTGGTAGGTGACCAGATTTTTCTGCTGGAACGTAGGCATGGCAGCCGTATCCCAGTGATAGCCACCGAGGGCATCAATTTGGAAGCCGAGGGCTGCGCTGTCCAGAACCGAACCAGCAGGACCGTACACACTGATCTCTGTGGTGATGTCGGCTGTCGCACCAACAGCCAAGGCATCCGAACCACCTGCAATCGAGCTCTTGGAGGTGGCAACACCCGCCTGATTGAGGTCGGTGATCGACAGGTCCTGCAGGGTGAATTCACCGCCGTTTTGCCACTGGGTGGTGCGCTCCAGGGTGTCTCCTGAGCGGATCAGGTTGGTGATTCCTCCTTCACCCGGTTTGAGCACCTGGCGTTCTGTGCCCAAGGCGAAGACGTCGTCCGTCAGCAGATCCACCTGAGCAGCACGGGCAAGCACCTGAAGCTCGTCGGTGAGCAATGCCGCCTCGCCGCCGAGATCACCGAGCGACATGAGATCAGAGAACATGATCTCATGGACATTGGCATCAACACTGAACTGGAGCGATTGCTGCCAGGATTCAGAATTGGTGAAGCCATAGCGATCGGCCAGGCGCGCCGCAAGAATCTGCTCATCAATGTCTTCTCGCGGGGTGAGAGCAATCACCGCAATGGGGGCCTTTTCTGAAACACCCTGGCCAGCGCCAAGTGCACCCAGCCCGGCACCTTCAAAACGAAGCTTACTGCCATCAATCTGTACGCGACGCTGGAGAGCAAGGTCATCGGAGAAGAAGATCTGCTCCCCGCTCAGCTCAAAAACATTGACGAAGTCCTCTCCAAGATCGAAGGTGACATCCAGGGTGTCGATGCTGGCATCGCGCAGCGACTCTGCCGTGAGCATCAGGTAGAACTGAGCAGATCGCTCTGCCGGTGAACCAAAGGGGCGCAGCACGAGCTCATTCGGTTCATCACCGGTGAAATCCGGAAGCTTGTGCAGACTCAGGCCCAGGTGCAATGCCTTAGCCACAACGTCGGATTCAGCGTCAGTCAAAAGCCCATCGGCGGGGTCAGGATCGACAGGAGCAGGAGCGCCACCGTCTGCCGGAGCCCCATCCGCAGCAGGCAATCCAACTAATACTTCGGAATCAGAGACTGCAAAAATATCTTTGGGTAGACCTGTGAGGCCAGTATTGCGCTCAACAATGTCGGCAAAGCTCTGTTCCTTGGCCCAGGCCTCATAGAAGTCCAGGTCATCGACCCTGGAGAGGTAGTAGAAGCGGTCACCCTCCTGCAGGCGATCCAGCTGTTCATGGATGATCGTCCAGAAGGTGGTGCCCAGCAGTGAATCCTCGAATTTCTGCTCAGCTAAACCACCCACCCAGGCATCAACGCGATCGATGCCCGAAACCACGGCGCTGCCATCGCCCTGGACCGATAGCTGCACATCAGGATTGAACTGACGGAACACCTCCACAGCGGGGGACTCGAGGTGAAGATCGGGATAGGCGGCACGAAGCCGCTCCAGCTCCGCATCGGCAAGACCATTACGCAGCTGGAAGTCCTCCCAGCTGGCATAGGGGGTCATGTTCTCGAGGCCCACATAGCTGAGGGCTTCCTGGACATAAGGGTTGGTGGAAGCCAGCAGGCCGGCCTTGACCTGATTAAGCGTGCCGAGACCAAGATCCCAGCCCCTGGCGATGTTGAAAGCAGCCAGATCAGCACGCACCCGAACCAAATCGTTGCGAACGGCATCGACCACCTGGGGATCAACCTCCTCAGCAGGCTGGAGGGCCATACCCCCGAGGATGCGGGCAACGCCTAGCTGCTCATAGCCAGGAACGGGGGTGTACCCCCTAGAGGCCAAGACACTCAGCGCGGCATCGCCGTTGAGGGGCGCCGCAGGTCCTGGACCATCAGGGTCAAACGTGAAGGCCCCCGCCTCATTGGTGGGGTTGAGGAAAAGATCCACCAGGGGCACGCGCACTGGCTGCCCATCAGCATCAAGGATCGTGAAGTCGTCAGCAATCATGGTGTGGCCCACGCGATAGGCCATGGCTGCAAACTCGTGGCTAATGCGAGCGTCCGTAGCCGGTTGATAGTCATCGAAGCCGTGCTCGCCATAACCACGAATCCCAGCACTCCCCAACAGAACCTGGGCAAATTCCGTAAAGATGACGCGCTGATACTCCGTCTCGTTGATGATTTTGGCTGCCTGGAAGACTTCCTCCGGGGTCACATCAAGGCCAGCCGCTGAGTAAAGCTCCGTTAGTTGGTCAACGTGATAGTTGTGATTACGCGCCCAGATCGAGTGAATCGAAGAGAGGGCGACATTCTCGTTCGGCCTGCCGTCACCAGCTACAACATGCTCAAGAGGCGAGACAAACGGATTGAGATCAACAAGCAAGGAGTAACCCGATCCGAGAAAATCACGGTTCAGCTCAGCGATGACAGCCGGGTCGTAGTCAGAGGTGTCAGCTTTGATCAGAGCGGGGTAGTACTCCGTCAGGGTTAAGTCACCAAGCTTGGTGCCAGTGAAAATAGTTTGGGCTGCGATGTGGTGGTCCAGCAGTGTGCGCAGTGTCGGCAGCAACTTGAATCCGGGAGCGGAAGGATCATCGCCACCTGACATCAAATGAGATCCCAAGCCACGCGCGCCGTCGGATTCACGCAGGAATTGACCAACCAGGGCAGTGGAGCCATAGGCCTGGTTTTGATCAACGAAGGGGGATGTCTGGTTGAGGTGCTGCGGGCCATCAGCATCCCAACCGGTGATCGTTGCCCGCGTGAGATCTGCAGGGTTATCAGCACCACCAGAACCGACGCCGCCGATGGGAATGGTCCCATTACCCCCCTTCACAACGAAGTCGAGGCCGTGGTCGAAATACTGGGCAAAGGACATCCAGAACAGGTTCGCCTGTCTGCTGGGGGGAGTCTGCGGCTGCTGGGTCGCCACACTGTTGGAAATCTGGCGGGGGTCGAGCCCAGCGAAGATCGGGTTGATCTCAGCGGTGCCAGAGTCGGGGTCAACAGCGCCGAATCGCGCTTCAGTGAGACGAATGAACGGTTCGTTCGCTGCACCGAAGGTGGCATTGGCGCGATTGTTCTCAGCGCCAGCCAGATCACGAACACCAACCGCATCGGCATTCTCGGGATCGAGACGCTCTGGGGCAATCCCACGCACAAGATCAAGAAGATCCTGGGCGTCTCGCAAGGTGAGCGATGCAGACACGTTGCCATCAGCAAGTTCATTGTTCTGATCAGGCGTCATGGGATCAGCTTTCATGATTTCGTTCGCAGCTGTCTGAACAACATCCTGAGGGCGCTGACCAAGGATCGTGCCGGCATCAAGCACAACACGGTGATCGGATTCAAGGCTGGTCACATCAACATCAACGCCAGTGCCATCACTACTGATCGTGATGGTGTTGGTGCGCAGGCTGGTGGGATTAAAGTCACCAATCACCTGAACACGTTGGGTACCAGTTCGGCCAGCACCACTCACATTAATCGTTAACTCTTCAATCTCTATCACTTCAGCGATGACGGCAAAGTTATCGGTCGTCAGTGGCGCAATAGCAGACAGATTACCGGTACCCCGGAGAATCACGATCTCGGTAGTCTCAGCGATGGCGGCAAAGCCCGCTGCCGTTAACTCAGCACGGTGTGATGCATTGACATCCCCTGCCACGGCAATCACACGGAACGTCTCTGTGGTGTTATCACCTTGAATCACCAGGCGATCACCAAGCTCACGGTTAGCACCACCGTCAACAGAATCGCGGCCGCCGCCGCTACTGGCGTTCTCGACAATCGTGCCGGCTGCGGTGTAGGTGAAAACATCATCGTCAGCTCCGCCACGCAGATGGTCATCACCACCACCACCAAACAGCAACGCACGCTGCTCACCGCTATAAATCAGATCATCAGCAGCGTTGGTGGCACCAGCGACAAGATCAAAGACGCCATCACTGAAGCGCAGGCGTTCAATCGATACAAGCGTGTCAAGACCGCCGGTGAGAGTTGAGACCGTAAGGTTGACACCATTCAGGTCGAATCTGGCATCCACAACTGCCTGTGCTGGAGGATTAGCCGCGTTGAAAAGACTAGTGGCCACTCCGGCAAAGTTGGCAAGGTCAACACCGTCACCGCCATTGAGCAGATCGGAACCCACACCACCAGAGAGATAGTCATCACCACCATTACCGAGCAGAACATCAGCTCCACCACCACCGAAGATATAATCCAGATCAGCCGTACCCGTCAGCGTATTGGCCAAAGCAGTGCCAACAATCGCATTGAAGATGGGTGCCTCAAAGGTATTGGTGAAACCAGCTGCATCGATATAGCTGGCTGTCATCGACAGCTGCCGGCCGGGCGTGGCGGCCAACACCAGCTCACCGGCCGCCGAGAGCGGCAGCGCAGTGGCAGAATCAGCGGCATCAAAGAAGGAAACAGAAACCGAGCTTGGATCAACAAGCCCTAGCGGGTTATCAGGTGTGACGTTATTCGCGTCAAAGAGGGCTGGAGCGGCAAGGCCAACGCGGTTAGCGGCACCGAAGAAACCGAAAAAGCCCGTTGTGGAGAGCTCCGTGGTTGCCAGCAAACCCGAAGACAGTGCAGGATCATTAACCAGCCGCAGATCCTGATCGGCAAAACGTGCGACCTCAATATTGCGAAGTCGATCGATCCCGTCACTCTGCAGGCCGTCTGAAACGGTCAGATGCGACACAGTGACAGAACCGTCCGCGTCAAAAGCAATGTCGTAGTTGCCCCTCAGGTCCTGGAAGACAGCGACATCAAGATTGACATCATCGGGGTTAGAGCCGTCAGCGCGATCGTCATACAGAATCTCACGCACAGCATGGATCTCACCAGGATCAATAGCCCCTGAGACGAGATCAACGAACAAGTCACTAAGGCTGTCGACCGTAAAATAAGAACCGTCTTTACGAGTCCCTTCGATGCGAACATTCAGCCAGGCATCGCCATCGATGAGATCATCGCCAACTCCGCCCATGATGGTGTCACTACCGTCTCCGCCGAGGAAGATCTGGCCATCCGAATTCCCATCGATATTGGGGTCACCGAAGGCAACAGCATCTGGATCAGCAAGATCTTCACCACCAAGCACAGCGCGCAGGCCACGAATCCTGTCGACACCAGCCTGTGTGAGCTGGTTCTGGAACCAGGGATTCTGGTCAATGGAACGAACAGATCCCCTCAGATAGTCGTCATACTTCCAGCCCGATAAGCCTTCAACAGAATCAAAACGGTCACGTAGTATCACCGCCAAGGCAGCATCTGGGATTTCAACCAGACCTGGGATCTGCGGCGTGAGGTCCGTATCAGCCGCAACAGGGTCACCTTTGTGAATAGCCCAGTCAAAGCCATTCATACCATTGTTGCGCTGAATGCCTACGCCCTGTACCATAATATCATCACCATTTTCACCGTCATAATCAGTATCGTTACCTTGGCCATTCATGATGTCATGACCAACAATTGGGCTGTTAAAGAACAGCTCCGAATTTTCGCCGGCCATGTAATCAAAGCCTTCGCCACCCTCCATCCAGTCGTCGCCCTCACCTCCCATCATGAGATCAGGAGCTGAACCGCCACGCATAAAGTCGTTATCCTCACCGGCAAACATTTCAGTGCTATCAACGACGGCAAACATCGCGTCTTGACCCGCACCGCCAAAATCAACGTCAAGGCCAGCACCATTGACGATTACGTCATCTCCATTTTCACCACGGAGAAAATCATCACCGAAGGGATCAATAATAATGTCATCGCCGTCGCCACCAAAGACCTGATCAGACTCCATGCCGGCATTGAGATAGTCATCACCGCCATCGCCCCATAGCGTATCGATGCCCTTGTCGCCATAGATGGCATCATTCCCCTCTGTTCCGCCCAGAACGACATGTTCACCGCCGGTGAAGCGCAAGACGTTGCCATCCACAAAACCGTTACCGTCAAGATCTAAAGATCCGTACTGACGAACAACTTTGCTCGTGGCCGCACCCCCCAGGAGGAAATCGAAGAGCGTGGATGCCGTGGGGTCTAGAGAGCCCCGTTGCTCAGCTGTATTTTCGCTTCCAACCAAAGCATCAAGCTCTTGATCACCGCTGTAATTGGCTTGAGCCGTATTGAGATCGAGCTCTAAAATGAGATCCGGCACACCCATGATGTGCGCAGACAGGTGAGTCGCATGCGGATCGCCAAGATCCGAGTTCCGCATCACCAGATCGGAGAAGGTTGTGGCCTCCAACTGGGTCAGCAGGTTCATCCCCTGTGTACGACTCAGGTAATAGAAGCGGTCTCCGTTCTGCAGCTGCTCCATCTGGTATTGGAAGACTGCGTTGAAGGTTTCTCCCAGCTGGCCGCCGAATTCATTCACCTGCTCTGCCAGACCCCCGATCCAAAGGTCCACATCATTGATGCCGGTCTCCTGGTCGGCATACGCACCCGTACCCCTCAGGAAGTCCAGAGAATCAGCGGGCGGCTCTTGACCATCAAACGGCGTGTTGAAGACAATCAACATCGCAGCACGACGCTTGGCCTCAATGCTTGTAGCCTCTGTGATGGTGTGGTGTGTGCCGTAGGCAGCGATGAGATTCACCACCGACATCGGATTCTTCAGATGTTGGAAGAAACCATGGGAATCAGCTTGATTTGGATCAACCGTCCAACCGGTGTAGGGCTTGAGCTGAACAGCCCCGGTCATCGCATAGAGCTGAGCCCGGGTCTGATTGAGCGACGGGACACCCAGGTCACGTCCGCGGGCCAAGTTGAGACTGGCCAAGTCAAGCGGCGCCCCTAGCAGGTTGTTGCGCAGCGCTTCGACAATGAACTCGTCGATCTCTTGATCCACCACACGCGTGATCCCGCGGGCAATGGCACCTGTAGCCGCCTCGGCATCGAGGCCGCTATTGGCAAACTCCAGCGGGTTGAGAAAGGATTGAATCAGGCCCAGATCTCTAGAAGCCAGATCCGCTTCCAATCTGGCGACTCCATCACCCAGCTGGGAGTGACCAAAGCGGTAGACCGCATGGGCGAACTCGGCAACAATACGAGCATCAAGATCTGCCGAGTTAGTAAACACGAATGGAGCGATATTTGGCTGGATCCGACGAGCGAATTCCTCAAAGACGATATGCTGATACTGCATCTCGGTAGAGAATTTTGCCGCCTGGAATAGGCGTTCACCATCCCACTGCAGCCCAGCCGCGAAAGCAGTCAGATCAGCATCACTGGCCTGAGAGGACGGGAGAGCAACATCATCAGCGAGGGGTCTACGCAACCACTCGTTGATACCCTCCAGGTCACCGCTGCGCAGAATCGTGAGCTTGTTGGCCTCAAGCACACGGTTATGCTCGCCATGAAAAACACTATGGATGGCCGTGAGGGCGATGTTTTCGTTGCCACGACCATCGCCGGTCACATAGTGAGCATCCAGTAGTTCGTTGTCGTACGTGGTGAAGCCACCCCGACCATCCGGCACCGCGTCAGAGAGGCCAACAGCCATGTCGGCATCCTGCAGCAGCTGTCCATCAACGATCACGGGAACAGCGGCCCGGTTGATGTCATCCAGGAAAGCTTGGGCAATCCGGCTCACATTGAGCTCAGATGGAATCACACCTTCAGCAGTGCCCTCCACCGTGATCGGCTGGCCCTGTGGATCCACAGCGAGTAACTGGGCATAGCCGTTCTGGCCCGCAATGAAGCGACCGTAAGGATCGGTCAGAACCTGAGGGATCTTGAGCACATCCCGGTCATCCAGAGCAATGCCGAGGTAGGTGAGGGCCTGGGCCTTCACGTCAGCCCAAGTCGCAACACCACCTTGCGCACCGTTCAGCAAGCGGCCTGTGGCAACGGTGAGACCGGCCTCCCACTCAGTCTGAGTAGGATCAGTCAGAAGAGCACCCGTCTGACGATCAATGCGCTGATACTCCCTCAGGAAGACCTGATGCGAGGGATGGGAGGTATAGGTCTGGTTCTGATCAATCCAGGGTGTAATCAGATTCGTGCCAGGGTTGCCAGCGGCTCGAGTGAGAGCCATGAAATTGGAAGAGCTGCCCTCCACATACAAAGGGTCATCAGGTTGAAGCGGGATGTACACCGTTCCCTGGCCACCCTTGGCAAGCAGGTCAAGTCCGTGGTCGAAGAACTGACCAAAGATCGTCATCCAGCTGCTGTTACCCGGCGAAAGGCCGATATCAGCGCTGCGATGCTCCACAACAATGGAGCCATCCGACGTGATCGTGACACCGGTTTCAGCCAGGGCATTCGTTAATGCCGTTCGCGCATCAGCCTGGTCCGCCTCGGCGGCCAAAGGATCAAGGAGCACACGCGCCTGCTCATGCAGGATGAGCGCCTGGCCATCAGGATCCTCGTGACCCGCCAAACGTAGAGCGGATGCGATAGCAGCAGGGTTGCTGATGGTCTGATCAACGATCAGATTCGAAATGGTGCGAACAGATGCATCAACAACACTGTTGGGATGAATGCCCGGATCGTTCTGAGGGTTGGGAGACTCTGGGTCATAGCTGCTGTTCGTGACCTCAAGGAAACTGGCGGGATCAGGATTGAGATCCAGGCTGGGGCTTCCGGTCTCGCTGATGTAGCTGGGATCAACCAGGCGAGCAAATGATTGATCAGCCGCGCCCGTGAGAACCCCGTCTGGCGATCCAGGAATCAGCTGGTTGTAGCTGCCATCAACATGGCGCAGGCCCAGGGGAAGATTCGCCGCATTGACAAAGGTTGTTCCCGTGATCGCAGGGGAGCCAGTGGCTACCTCTGTAATGATGTCGAGCAGGTTCTCACCGGCAGATTCGCGCTCGGCAATCTTGATATTCTCAAGAATCCGTTGTAAGTCGGCGTAATTAACGTGGAATGAACTGGCCATGAACTGTGTCCGAGGAAGTGCACAGGAGGAAGTGACATAGCCAAGGGAGGCCTACGAAACCTGAGGCCTTTCCAGCTATGACCTCCATAACCATGACGAGCTGATCAGCGACCTTCTTGGTCAGAACGCCAGAACCGCGTAAATCGGACAAACCTGCGCACTCAGGCAGCACAAAACGCAGGCTTGTCCCAAAAGCGACGTTCCAATGCCTGAGCCAGGCCATTCACAAACCGGCTGATCACCATGGCTGAGGTCTTGGTTGGTGTATGGCACTCACAAGCGATCCTCTGCAGACCGACAGCAACTTCAGCGCCTCTGTTGATCTACAGGAGCCACTGACGTCACCGCTCAGCGAACCCATTGAGACAGCCAGCGATGTGATGAACACGCTGGGAGTTCTGGACAGCACACCTCCAGTCCGATCACCAGAGCAGTTCGATCAGCTGGATACAGCCATCGCGGCCCTTGGAGGAGAGATCACAACAACCACCGTCCCGGATCAACTGACAGGTCCCACGGAGGTCAGCACCCCCCCCCTTCTGCAATCAGCCATTGGCCAGGACGCGTTTCTGACCTATCAGCCGCTGGCGCTGCAACAGAGACTGGTGCTTGAAGACCGCCCCTTCAGCCTTGAGCTTCAGAGCCTGTTGCCGCAAGCGCAGAACGTGGAGCAGCTCCAGATCCTGAATCAGGCAGACGGTCAGCCCATCGACTGGCTGACTTACGAGTGGCGATTACCCGATGCCACCTTGGCGGAGAAGGTGGTGATTGAAGGCCTGTTCCAAGATCCCTTAGGCGATGGGATGCAGTTGGATGTGGTGGTCACAGACACGCGCCATGCAGGCCTCGGCCTGATCGGCCTGGAGCTGGATCTGCTCTGGAAGTCCGATGCAGTGGAGCTGGAGCAGGTCAACCTCACACCATCACTGCCGCTGTTTCGTGATACGGGCAACCTCGATGCAGCAGCAGGAAGCCTCAGTGGTCTGGTGGCCGCAAGCCTGCCCAGCAGTGGTAATGGTGAAATTCTGGGCGACAGCTGGCGAGAAAGCTTTGCTCAGCTCAACTATCGACTGCTCACGAATGGGGAAGAAGGGCCCGATCTCACGATCATTCCCCGCAACTATCCCGCACGCGGCAACGCCGCCCTCTCTGCCGAGCAGGTGGTGGTCGTCGACAGCCAGAGCCGACCCATTCCCGTGCTGTTCGGCCTTGCCCAGCAAGCACAGGTGGGAGAGCACCGACTGCTGCTGCAAGCCATCGACAACTCAGGTCGAGCGTGGGAGCAGACGCTGCTTCTCAACGTTCTCAATGTCAATGACTCCCCCAAGGCCATTGCAATCGACCCAATCGAGATCCTGGAAGACGAAGCATTCACGATCAATCTGGCCGATGCCTTCCAGGATGACGATGTCAGCGTCGGCGACAGCCTGACTTATCAGCTGAGCAGAGGAGCACCGGAATGGTTGGTGCTGGATGAACGAAGCGGCTTGCTCAGTGGGCAGGCAAGCAATAGCGAGGTGGGCCACTGGCAGATCGGCGTGGAAGCACAGGATCAGAGTGGAGCGACCACACAGCAGACCGTGAAGCTGGTGGTGATCAACACCAACGATGCGCCGCTCTGGAATGGGCAACCTCTCCCAGAGATCTGGGTCCGGCAGGACCGTCCATTCGAAATCAGGCTGCCGGAGCAAAGCATCAGCGATGTGGATGCCGGAGATCAGCTGAGCTACAGCTTGGATCTACAGAATGCTGAGCAGCTTGCTTCGCTGCTGACAATCGATGCAGAGAGGGGGACGATTAGCGGCCTGATTCCAGCAGGCGAAACACAACTGCTCAACATCAAACTGGTTGCCACCGATCTTGCCGGTGAGTCAGCAGCTGTGCCACTGCGACTCAAAGTAGTGGATAGGGATTTCAACCGCAGTCCATATCGGATTGGTCCAGAGCTGGAGCAGATCATCCTGCAGGAAGGGGATACATTCCAGTTGGATTATGGGGTGCTTTTTCAGGACGACGACATCTTGATTGGCGACCAGCTCCGGTTTGAAGTGGATGCTCCAGGATGGCTTGAAGTTGATCCACAGCGAAACAGACTTAGCGGTAGCACAGATAACGATTCAGTGGGCGAGCATCGCATCCGACTGAAGGCGATTGATCAAGCTGGAGCCCTAGCAGAGAAGCGTTTCTTGCTGCAGGTTGAGAATAGCAACCAAGCCCCCTTCTACCTGGATGGGGCGTTTGACGAGCGCCGCATCCTCATCAACAGCGATGTATGGTTGGAAGCCAGGGATCTATTTGGAGATCTCGATCAGATTCATAGCGACAAACTCAGTTTCGGCCTGCAGAAAAACCGCGAGAGCAACCTGGTTTTTGATCCTGACACCGGCGAACTGAGATTTTCACCAGGTGAAGGCGACCAAGGCTTACACAGACTGACCCTGACTGCAACGGATCGCAGTGGTGCGATCAGCCTTTATCAACTCAACCTCGATGTCATCACAGCTGACCAGAAGGGTGGCACGAAGCAGAGCCGCGGTGAGGACAACCTGCTCAGCATTGAACCCCGCCTCTATCTCTCAGGGAGCGGCGAGCGGATCAGGACGGAGCAACTTGGGACCCTGCCCGCTGGTACTCAGCTGTCCATGCGTGTGGAACTGACTGATCAGCGGCAGAGCAGCCTCAACCCAGGGGTGATCGGGCTTGATCTGGATCTGCACTGGACAGGTCTGCAGCTGAGACAGCCAGCCGATCGCCCCCTCGACGAATCGATCACTGCGGTCTTCCCTCTGTTTCGGCAGGTCGATCCAAGCCGTCTTAACGAGAACCGCCTGCGCTTCAGCGCTGCCAGCCTGCCGGAACTCGGCCTGGGTGAGGCGCTTGGTGACCAGCCTGCCGAGACGTTTCTTGTCCTTGATTTTGAGCTCACGGATCCATCGGCTCCGATCCGCTTGGATCTGATGCTCAATGAGGAGTCAGCGGGTGGACTGGGACTCGCCATGGCCGATGGCAGCGATGCAGCACGGCAACTGGAAATCAAGTCGCTCAGCGCTCAGACACTGATTGATCGATTGATTCGCGAGGGACAGGAGAAAGCCAACAGGGTCCGCGGTGTCGGCATTCGCATCGTCGTCGAGACGAGCCCATCGCAGAGCCCATCGCTGCGCGGCGAATCAGCCAGTGCTCTGCAGCTCGATCTATCAGGACCGTCTGGGCCAGAGACACGCACAGCACAAGTTCCGACCCTCTACGTCGGAAGAGTGGGTGCTGACCTGCGGGGCAACGACCAACCACTTCTTCTAACCGTGACAGCGGCAGGGCACCCGGCAGCACCGACGGATGAAACCGAAGTTCCTCTGAGCGAGTCAGCGCTGAAACGCGGACGCCTGCGGCAAGGCAACGAGCCTGACGAGCAGGGACGCGAAGCCATGGACACCTGGCAGCAGAGGCGGCGAATGGAAACTCAGCAGCCCGATGACTTCCGCAGCCTGCTAGGGAATCTGCTCGAGTTTTTTCAGCATCCAGCGAGCCTGGCGGGCCTCGTGATCACGATGATGACGATGCCCGCCGGTGGTGAGCGTGGTCTTCGCTCCCTGCTGCTCAAATCGAAGCTCGGCCGAGCGATTCAGCTGCAGCGGCGTAATCCCGAGCTGAAAGCTGCATGGCATCTGCGGCTTTACCCCGTTAGAGGTACTCCGATGCCACTTCAGCTGTTGATCGAGCACGGCCGCATCAGCCTGCAGGCCAATCAGATCCATGCGCCGAACACCTTATTGGTCACCCGTGAGCTGGATCAGCAGGCCTCTCTGTGGCAGTTGATCTGCAGCAGTAGCCATCCAGGCGCACTACTGGCTGATGTGAGCCGCATGATCGAACGCGTCCTGGACCACCAGGAGGAGGACCTGAATTGGGGCAGCTGGCTGGATCACCTGGCATGGCAGCGCGATCCGCCAGCCAACCCTCAGAAGCGAATCCAACTGCAGCAGTTGAAGCAATCGCTACTGCTGGCGCAAGACATTGATCAGGCCATGGCTGATGCCCTGATGGTCAGTGAACTCCTCAACTGCCAGGTGCAGCTGGGACTGATGCCTCAGAAGGGCTGAACACATCAAACACAACCAACAGTATCGCCGTGACCACTGCCAGACCGACTGCGATCACGAACATGGCAATCAACAACTCGCCAATCATGAATACAGCAGAGCCTTCGACATTGACGGCCGAGTCGCTTCTTACAGCGCTGAAGGATGCCAGCAGTGTGGAGCTAATTTCACTGCTATTTCGCTTCGAGTTGGCAGAACCCTTCCTGAGACAACTCAAAGAAAGAGCCTTGGTCTTTGAACACAACAACCTGTCAGACCCCAATAAGGTTGCCGAAGATGCCACGAAGACATACTGCAGCAAACACGGTCTAAAAAACCAGGAGGAGCAGCAGCAATGGTGCCTTCAACGTGGCATGAGCAGGGCTGATCTCATCTCCGAGGCCATTCATGACTGGCGCCGCACAGAACTCCGCGAGCAATTCTGTGGCAACGTCGAATCACTCTACCTGCGCTACAAGGACAATCTAGACAGGGTGCTGTATAGCCTGATTCGCGTAGATGATGCGGGCCTCTGCCGCGAACTGTTCTATGCCATCGAAGCTGGCGAGATCAGCTTCGGTGAGGCGGCACGTCTCCATTCACGGGGTCCGGAGGCAAAAACGCAGGGCATTGTCGGCCCTGTTGACTTGACCACCCCCCATCCGGAGATCGCCGGCCGGTTGCGCACGGCTCAGGCCGGCCAGTTGATCGGCCCGTTTGAAGCCGCTGAGTGGCACACGCTGCTGCGCTTGGAGTACCGGTTCGACAGCGTATACGACGCACATACGCAAAACTTTCTCGAGGAAATGAATTTCAAGTCGAGGATCTGCGGCGATCTCAAGACCGAGCTGCAACAGCTCTCGAGCTGGTTGCAGGGTCAATTCCGTGATGCAACTCACAACGGCAAATGCAGATGCCTTGCGCGCTCTGGCACAACAACTGGGTTGTGACCATCGCCGATTCCCCGCAGGATCGGTCTTGCAGACCAGTGGCTCAAGTCCCGAAGTGCTGCTGGTGGTGGAAGGGCATTGCCGGCTGCTGGATCCCGATCGCTGGTTCGGCAGCCACACCGTGCTGCGACCGGAGAGTCCCTATCTCTGCGGTGCCCTGACCCTGCTGAACAGCGACCTGGGGGAGGAGCTGATGGCCTCCACAGACTGCGAAGCCATCGTGCTCGGCACGCTGCCCTTGGATCCAAAACTGGAGGAAGCAGTTCTAGATCATTTACGCAGCGGCCTCTCCCCGAGTGAACTACCGCTGATCCAGAAATACATCCAGGGCTACGGGATCAATGTGCCAGAGGACCAGCAGACTCCGGAGATCTACCTGCGGCGCTGGCAGATATTGCCCACAGGAGATCCACCACCAAAAAGCGAACCAAAAGGACCACTAATTTATGCCGATCGCTCCACAAAAGGGTTTCATTACGGACAGCTGGTCACATCGGAGGCGATTCGCTGCTTCCTGGGTGAGGAGAAGCCGCGCGTTCTGATCTGGAGCGACGCTGAACATCCCAAGGAAGAGCACTCCAGACGCACCGCCGGGCTACGACCGATTGACCGTGGGGACGCCCCGACCAACGCAGCGCCCGACAGCCAGACCACAGCACTGGAGCAACAGCAACCAAGCCTTGCTCAGCAGATCCGACAACTCGGGTTTCGCCCCGTGGGTGGCGGTACGGCGGCGGAGTGCCATACCGCTGTGCTCACGATGCTGGCCCAGTTCTACGGGCTACCCATGCGGAGAGACAACCTGCGCAAAGCAGGACATTTTCTCGCCGCCAGCGAACAGAACCTCAGCCTGGAAAAGCTGGTGAGCGTGGCGGATCAATTCGGGCTGGCCGGGCGAATCGTGACGTTTCGGGCTGCCGATGCCAGCCGTCTGCCCACGCCTGCCGTGATTCTGGATCCCCAGCAAAATCCGAGCCTCATTATTGAAGCCAATGGATCCGGCCTGTTAATTCTCAACCCCAACACCAAGGCTGAACGACTCAATGGTGAGGTCCTGAGCGAGCGGTTCGGTTCGGATCTAAAGGCTGTGACCATCAGCGCGGGCCGGCATACACCACAGCAGCGCTTTGGCCTGAGCTGGGTGCTGCCCTTCCTGAGCCGCTACAAGGTTGGACTTGTGGAGGTCTTCATCTCGAGCTTTCTGGCGCAACTCTTTGCCCTGGCGACACCACTGCTCTTTCAACAGATCATCGACCGGGTCATTGGCCAGGGTTCGGTGAATGCGCTCGGCGGCTTTGCGGTGGTGATGGTGCTGCTAATGGTTCTGGAACTGATCTTCAGTAATCTGCGCACCTTCCAGTTCATGGAGATCTCCAACAGGGTTGATATCAGCCTGGGCTCGGCAATTATTTCTCGCCTACTGAGGCTCAATATTCGCTATTTCGAAAAGCATCCCGTAGGCGAGCTGGCCAGCCGCCTCAATGAACTCGACAAGATTCGGAGCTTCCTTACTGGCACTGCACTCACGGTGGTCCTCGATGCACTGTTTGCGATGCTCTACTTCGGGGTGATGTTTTTCTACTCGCCGATTCTTGCCGGCATCATCCTTGGAAGTATTCCACTACTACTGCTAGTCATCCTTGGCCTGACACCGATTACCCAGCACCTGATCCGGCAGCGTGCTGAGGCGTACTCAAGAACCCAGTCCTACATGGTGGAAGTGCTAAACGGCATCCAGACCGTGAAGGTGCAAAACAGTGAGTTGACGACAAGGCGGAACTGGGAAGACCGGCACCTCGATGGCATCAACAAGGGATTTCGCTCGGTTCTAGCCAACACGGCCAGCTCCAACGCCCTGCAGTTGATCAATAAAAGCAGCAACATTCTGGTGATCACCGTGGGGGCATGGCTGGTTCTGCAGAACCAGCTGACACTGGGCGGTCTGATCGCGTTTCGGATCATCAGCGGCTATGTGACCCAACCGATCCTGCGCCTAGCTGGCACCTGGCAGAACTTCCAGGAGGTCTCTCTAGCCGTGGAACGGCTCGGGGATCTGGTGAACCAACCCCTAGAAACCGAGGACATCGAAGACGCGAACATCAGCATGCCCCCAATCGAAGGGACGATTCGCTTCGATCAGGTGAGCTTTAGTTACGGAGCCACCAGTGGCGGACAGCTGTCCGGGGTGAGCTTGACGATTCCCAAGGGCAGCTTTACGGGTCTGGTAGGGCAAAGCGGCTGCGGCAAGAGCACCCTGCTCAAGTTGATTCCCAGGCTCTATGAACCAAGCCGAGGAAAAGTACTCATTGACGGCCTGGATGTCAGCAAGGTTGAGCTCTACTCCCTACGCAGGCAGCTGGGATTTATTCCACAGGACTGCCTGCTATTCGAAGGTTCGATCTACTCCAACATCGCCGTAGCCGATCCGGAAGCCGCAACGGATCAGGTGGTAGAAGCGGCACGCCTTGCCTGTGCCCACGACTTCATCATGGGACTTCCCTATGGCTACAGCACTCCGGTTGGAGAAAAGGGAGGAGGTCTATCTGGTGGACAACGGCAACGGATTGCCCTGGCTCGAATGCTGCTGCAAAACCCCAATTTGATGATTTTGGATGAGGCCACAAGTGCCCTCGATGTGGATACAGAACAGCAGGTTGTGAGGAATCTTCGAAGCCACGCCAAAGGCCGCACCCTACTGATGATCACCCACCGACTCTCCACATTGATTCATGCCGATCAAATTGTCCTGATGCACAACAGCCGCATCGACTCCGTAGGCACTCATGAAGAATTAATGGCCCAATCAGGTCGCTACTACGCCCTTTATCAACAACAGTTTGGAGGCTAAATGAAATCACTCTTGACCGACCTAAGACAACTAACAAAACGCAAGCTGCAACAAGCTAATGACGCAACAGCCTGTCACCAGATTCTGCTCACGCCTCCCCCGCGCTGGAGCCGCGCCCTGATCTGGTCGCTGGGGCTGGGTTCTCTAGCCTTGCTGAGCTGGTCATGCCTCAGCCGCATTGAAGAAACCAGCAATCTGCCTGGACAGCTGGAGACGATACGCGCGGAGGCCAGCATCAAAAGCCCCGATTCAGCCGTGGTGGAACGGGTGAATGCCGTGCAACACCAAATGGTGCAACAAGGGCAAGTCTTATTCACCCTAAGCCGTGGTGATTTACAGCCAAGACTGGAGAGTATTCCCCTCAAGCTTGAACTCCTCAAGCAAAAGGGACAACGTGATGACCTCGCCTTTGCCATCCGCCTCAGTCAAGCCAAGGCACGTATCCAATTGAACACCGGCCTGGTGGCCAGGCTGCGAAATCTGGTGCAGCAGGGCGCCGCGCAGGAGGTGCAGTTGCTCGAAAAGAAAAACGAGCTCTTTCAAAGCAAAGCCGAGCACCAGGCCCTGCTGGAAGAGAAAGCCAAGTTGGATCTACAGCGCAGGATCGAGATCAATGACCTGAGCATGCAACTACGGGAGTTGCGCGACCGCTCAGCTCAATTCGATGTGGTTTCGCCCATTGGTGGATCGCTGCAGCAACTGGCCGTTCAGGTGACTGGTCAACGGGTGGACCAAGGTGAAGTTCTCGCGAAAGTGGTGCCCAGTGATGGCCTGATTGCCTCGGTACAAGTGTCATCCAAATTGGCAGCACCCATCCAACGGGGTAAACGGGCAGAGATCACCGTGGATGCCTTTCCAGCCAATGAACACGGCACACTTCGAGGTGTTATTGAATCATTGTCTCCCACCACATCTGCGCTGGACGGCAAGGGTCAGGTACAGGCCTACATCGCCCGAATTCGCATTAACAAAAGCGGTATTCCAGAGCATTACCCGGCGGAATCTCTGCGATCTGGAATGGGCATCACCGCCCGGGTTGTGCTGCATGAAAAACCAGTGATTGCTGTTGTTTTTGATTTTCTTGAGGACATCTTCAAACCGATGGCAGAGCGACACTGATGTGTACACGATCACGCTCGCCCTGAATGGCGAGACCGGCTCATCAGGCACAGCGACATCGGACATTCCTACCTTCATTCCCAAGTTATGGAACAACCCACCATCACCCGTACAGAGAACGGCACCCCAGCCGCGACACTCACCATCGGTGATCGGAGCTATCCGATTGCAGATCTCAGCGATGAAGCCCAGAAACTGGTCAAAGCTGCCTACGACTGTGAAGCACAGATCACCAGGCTTCGGCGCGATGTTGATTATCTGAGCATCGCCCATCGAACCCTGCTACAGGAGCTCACAAACCGTCTACCCGACTAATCACCCGGCCTGCGCGCTGGCGGGTCCGACTCGGCAGTTCACCGAACAGTCGTTTGTAATTGGCAGCCATCCGCCCTGTGGGAGGCAAACCCACCAACGCGCAGGCTTCTCTTAAATCAAGGCGCTTCAAAAGATGCTTCCGCAGACTGACCAGACGGATCTCCTGAAGGGCCTGCAGAGGCGTGCAGCCACGCACCTTTTGAAAGGACACCTGAAGTGTGCGCGCAGAGATGTAGCAGGACTGACACAGATCCTGCAGAGCGATCACCTCGGACATGTGGCTTTCCATGTAAGCCATGGCACGCTCCACATGCAGAGCATGGGCATCCTGCACAGAACCGTGCGGCAACTGATCACGCCCCACCAGCCCGCTTGCCATCACCGCGAGCACGGAGGCTTCAAGTGGCAACGCCAATGTGGAGCGCGCTTCACCCTCGGGCCGGAGTGCCAACTGCAGCAACCGCTCGCAGCAAGCCAGTAACAACCTTTCCTGTCCCGCCAGGGCATCCAGCAACAGGTGCAGATTGGGCTGGGCGACACCCTGGCGTTGGCAGAGATCCAGAAGGCCCTGCAGCGGCAGCTGCATCACCAGAGCCGACAGCACATCGGATCCCGCAGTCAACGCGAGCGGATCGTCCGGGAGCAGCACACAGCCCACTTGATTGAGCACCGCCGTGAAAGAACGTCCGGCTGCCACGCCCTGAAAGCGGCCCCGGGTTGGGATCACGACGCTCACCATGGCGGGATGATGACGAAAGCGCAGATCAGAGATCCCAGCCGCCGACATCTTGAGGACGGTGAGCTGTGAACCCCGATAGGTTTCGACCTGCACATCGCGGATCCTCGGCCCACCAAAAGCTGAGTCTCGATTCAGCTGGAGTCGCGACAGCCAGGCGGCCATCTCAGGCTCCACCTGCAAGCCCAGATGTGCTGTTGAGATCACCTTGGGCCAGGACAACTGGTCTTACCTAGAGATCACCGAGAACAGCAACGCAGAGCCAAGCAGATCTGCACAGGAAAGAGGCTTGATCCGAAGCGAGCGCCGACCAGTGCGCCGCAGTCTCACTCGCCTCAAAGCGGCATCAAGACTGGACTAACTCAAGGTGTCTCTTCGTCCGTTTGACCTGATTGGGCCGGCGGATGTGTGTCAGCACGTGTGCCACGATCCATGCGGCCCGGACCTCAGCTCGACCGCACCTGTGACCCTGCGCCTCACCAACACCCTCACCCGCCGCGTTGAGGACTTCCGGCCGCTGGAGCCGGGCAAGGTCAGCATCTATTGCTGTGGGGTCACGGTCTATGACCTCTGCCACCTGGGCCACGCCCGCAGCTACATCGCCTGGGACGTGCTGCGCCGCCACCTGCGCTGGAGCGGCTACGCCGTGACCTTCGTGCAGAACTACACCGACATCGACGACAAGATCCTCAACCGCGCCAGCGAAGAGGGCAGCTCGATGGAGGAGGTCAGCGAGCGCAACATCGACGCCTTCGTCGCCGACATGGGGCGTCTGAACATCCTGCCGGCGGATCGGATGCCGCGGGCCACCCGCAGCCTCGATGCCATCCGCGGCCTGATCAGCGAGCTGGAGTCCAAAGGGGCGGCCTACTCCGCCGATGGAGACGTCTACTTCGCCGTGATGAAGCACGCCGGCTACGGCAAGCTCAGCGGCCGCGATCTGGAGCAACAGCAGGACAACGCCGCCGGTCGGGTGGCCAGTGCCGAGGAAGCCCGCAAACAGCACCCCTTTGACTTCGCCCTCTGGAAGGGAGCCAAACCCGGCGAACCCAGCTTCCCCTCCCCCTGGGGCCAGGGGCGCCCGGGCTGGCATATCGAGTGCTCAGCGATGGTGCGCGAGGAACTCGGCGACACCATCGATATCCACCTGGGCGGTGCCGATCTGGTCTTCCCGCACCACGAGAACGAGATCGCCCAATCGGAAGCCGCCACCGGCAAGGAGCTGGCCCACTTCTGGCTCCACAACGGCATGGTCAATGTCGGCGGCCAGAAGATGTCGAAATCCCTCGGCAACTTCACGACCATCCGCGCCCTGCTGGATTCCGGGGTCTCGCCAATGACCCTGCGCCTCTTCACCCTGCAGGCCCACTACCGCAAACCCCTCGACTTCACCGCGGAAGCCCTCGAGGCCGCCGCCACCGGCTGGAAAGGACTGAACGCCGCCCTCGGCCTCGCCGGCGACACCAGCATCGCCGCCTCACAGTTGCCAACCGCCCTGGCGGATGCGCGCGGACGCTTCGCCGCGGCCATGGACGATGACCTCAACACCTCCGCCGCCCTGGCGGTGCTGTTTGAGCTGGCCAAGCCCCTGCGGGGTCTGGCCAACCGGATCGAGCGCGGCGACGCCAGCGCCCAGGGCGAACTGGAGCAAGCCAGCCATCAACAGCAACTGGCCCTGCTGCTGGAGCTGGCCGAGGTCGTCGGGCTGAAGCACGAGGGAGCCGAGGGCAACGCCAGCGGCGGCGGCGGTCCGAGCGACGCTGAGATCGAAGCGCAGATTGAAGCCCGCAAGGCGGCCAAAGCCGCCAAGGACTTTGCCGCCGCCGACCAGATCCGCGACGAACTCAAGACCCAGGGGATCGAACTGATCGACAAGCCCGGCGGCCTGACGGAGTGGCTCAGGGCCTAGGGCTTGGGAGCCTGCTGGTTTTTCATCATCTGCTCGATCTTGCGAATGCGGGTGGCCGTGGTGCTCCAGACCTCCTTCTGAAACCCGGGCTCACACTCCTCGACCAGGGTCTCGATCGGCTCGCCCCGCTCAAAGGCCTCCCAGAGCTGACGCTCCAGCTTCGCCCGCTCAATGAAGTTGAAGCGCTGGAGCCACTGGGGACCGATGGCCATGGGGAGACGAAAGCTCCGCTCAGTTAAGCGCCAGCGCCGCTCCAGCTCTTGGCCAGATCGATGATCGAGATCAGCAGGCCCAGGCTGATGGCCGGCACCGAAATCCAACGCAGGGACCAGCGCAGAAGCCGCACGAGCTCAGGCGAGGACCCCGACTCCAGCAGATCGCTGCGGAAGCGATCAGGCACCTGCCAGCCCAGCAGCAGGGCCAGCAGCAGGCCACCGGCGATCAGGCAGACCCCGCCAAAGAGGGCATCCATCCGCTCCAGCACCCCAATGTCCAAAGCAGAAGGAAGGCCGATCACAGCAATCAGCAGCACCATCAGCCAGACGGCCCTGGAGCGGCTCCAGCCCAGGCGATCCATCAACGAGCTCACCGGCACCTCCAGCAGCGAGACCGATGAGGTGATGGCGGCCACGTAGGCCAATAGGAAGAAGACAGCCGCCACCACCCGGCCACCGCCCCCCAGGGAGGCCAGCCCCGTCGGCAGGCTGATGAAGAGGGTGCCCACGGTGCTGCCGCTGACCACATCCACCAGACCAAAGCTGGCCACCAGCGGGAAGGTGATGCAGCCGGCCATCAGGCCAACGGCGGTGTCCATCCCGACGACCGCCACGGCCTCACCGGGGAGAGCGCTCTTGCGATCGAGGTAGGTGGCGTAGGCCAAGATCGCGCCGATGCCGGTGCCGATCGAGAAAAAGGCCTGGGTGAAGGCGTTGCGGATCGTGCCCAGGTCCGTGAGCTTGCTGGGATCCCAGCGCAGCAAAAAACCGCTGTAGCCCGCATGGGCTCCGGGCAGAAAGGCCGCCCAGATCGCCAGGGCCAGCAGCAGGAGAAACAGCAGGGGCATGGCCCAGCGGGTGAGGCGCTCGATGCCGGCCTTGATGCCGGCGGCAACCACCACCCCGGTGAGGGCCAGGCTGATCAGGTGCCCCAGCACCGCATCACCGCCGCTGCTGATGCCAGCGAAGAAGCGCTCCGCCGCGGGAATGTCGGCTGGGAGCGGCGAACTCAAGGCATGGATCAAGCTGCGGCCCGTCCAGCCCATCAGGACGGCGTAGTAACTGAGGATCCCCATCGCAGCGGCCAGGAACAGCCAACCCAGCGGGGCCCAGCGGCGACCGCCGGCGGTGATCGGAGCTAGCAGGGGGGCGTGGCCCGTACTGCGCCCCAGGACCATCTCTGCCACCAGCACCGGCAGACAGACCAGCGAGACGATCAGCAGGTAGAGGAGCACAAAGGCCGCCCCGCCCCCCTGGGAGGCCCGATAGGCGAAGCCCCAGAGGTTGCCCAGACCGACCGCGCTGCCTGCGGCGGCCAACACGAAGCCCAGAGACGAGCCCCACTGCTCGGGGGGGTGACCACGATCGTGGGACGTCATCGGGGCAGCAAAAAGCAGCCCCCAGTTTCACCGGCGGGGCAAGGGAGCTGCATCAACGGATTGGACTCAGCCGCCCATCTCCGCAGCGCCCATGCGCTCTTGAATCCGCTCGAGGCCCAACACCAAAAGCACACCCAGCCCCATCAGCAGCAGGGCCAGGGCGAAGGCCGAGCCGCTGGGGGGCGCCGCCAGGGCATCCCGCAGGACGATCAACTTGCCCTTGGCATTCGTGGTGCTCTCCAGCACGGTGCGGAAGGGCCAGATCTTCCAGAGGGAGCCGGCCATGAAACCCATCAACAGGGCCACGGTCTGGCCATGCCAGCGCTTCAGCAGCCAGCTCAGCAGACGCACAAACAGCAGCAGCCCCGTTGCACAGCCCAGGGCGAAGGGCACCAGGGTCGCCAGATCCAGGGCCTTCACCCCTTCCATCACGTACTGGTACTGGCCGAGCACCAGCAGCAGAAAGGAGCCGGAGACGCCCGGAAGAATCATCGCCATGATCGCCACGGCCCCGCTCCAGAAGATCGTGAAGGGATCGTGGGGCATGGTCACCGGCGTACGGGTCACCAGCAGCAGCGCCGCCGCCACACCCACCACCATCGCCACCAGGCCGGCAGCGCCCCAATGGGCATGGCGGGCGATCAACACGATCGAACCGACGATCAGACCAAAGAAAAAGGCAAAGAGCAGGGCCGGCTGGTTCACATAGAGCCAGGTGATCGGACGCACCAGCACAAGGACTGAACCGAACAGGCCAGCCAAAAGGGGCAGCAAAAAGCCCAGGTGCACCCGCTCGGCGGCCTCCGCCCAGGCGCCGCGTCGCAGGAGTCCGAGGAGCTCGAAGTCAAAGCCCGAGACAGCCTCCAGCAGGGTGCCGTAGATGCCGAGGATGAAAGCCATCGTGCCCCCCGAGACCCCGGGGACCACATCGGCGGCGCCCATGGCGAAGCCACATCCCAGGACGTAGGGCCAGCGCTGGGGCGCCGCCGGGTTCTGCTCGGCCATCGCGGATCAAAGGAGTGCCGGCAACGCTACGCGCCTGGAAATGGGAAACTGGCCGCTGATCCCTGGAGCTCCGCCGTGAAAGCCCTCTCCGTGCTCGGCTCCACAGGCTCAATCGGTACGCAAACCCTCGAGATCGTCGAGGAGTTCCCCGATCGCTTCCGCGTCGTCGCCCTGACGGCCGGGAACAACCTCGATCTGCTGATCCGCCAGATCCAGAAGCACGCCCCTGAGGTGGTTGCCCTGGCGGATGAAGCCAAACTCCCGGCCCTGCAGGAGCGGCTCCAGGCCCTCTCCGCCAGTGAGCGCCCCGCCAAGTTGCCGGAGCTGGTGGGCGGCACGGACGGGCTCTGCACCGCCGCGGCCTGGTCCAGCGCCGACCTGGTGGTCACCGGAATCGTGGGCTGCGCCGGCCTGCTGCCCACCCTGGCGGCGATTCGCGCCGGCAAGGACCTGGCCCTGGCCAACAAGGAGACCCTGATCGCCGCTGGTCCGGTGGTGCTGCCGGAGCTCGCCAAGAGCGGCTCGCGCCTACTGCCCGCGGACTCCGAGCACTCCGCCATCTTCCAGTGCCTGCAGGGCACCCCCTGGGCTGACACCGCCCGGCTCTCCACCGGTGTGCCGACGCCGGGTCTACGCCGGATTCAACTGACCGCCAGCGGCGGTGCCTTCCGTGACTGGGATGCGGCGGATCTACACAAGGCCACCGTGGCCGATGCCACCAGCCACCCCAACTGGAGCATGGGTCGCAAGATCACCGTCGACTCCGCCTCCTTGATGAACAAGGGTCTGGAGGTGATCGAGGCCCACTACCTCTTCGGTCTGGACTACGACCACATCGAGATCGTGATCCACCCGCAGTCGATCATCCACTCGATGGTGGAGCTAGCGGATTCCTCCGTGCTGGGCCAGCTGGGTTGGCCCGACATGAAGCTGCCGATCCTCTACTGCCTGAGCTGGCCGGAGCGCCTGGAGACCCCCTGGCGCCGCCTGGATCTGACCGAGGTGGGGCAACTGACCTTCCGCAAGCCCGACCCCGCCAAGTACCCCTGCATGGAACTGGCCTATGCCGCCGGCCGCGCCGGGGGAACGATGCCCGCGGTGATGAATGCCGCCAACGAGCAGGCCGTGGCGCTCTTCCTCGAGGAGAAGATCCACTTCCTCGACATCCCGAAGCTGATCGACAGGGTTTGCGATCGCCACAAGGCTGACCTCATGGCCCATCCCTCCCTGGACGACGTGCTGGCGGTCGACAGCTGGTCCCGTCAGGCGGTGCGTGAAGCTGCAGCCGTCTCTGTTTGAGCCAGCCGTTGATTCAGCACCACCTGCTGCTCTGCGCCACCCCGGCAAAGGCGCTCTGCAGCCCCGACCCAACCGTCGGCCCTGAGAGCTGGACTGCCCTCAAGCGCCTGGTGCGGGAGTGGGGCCTGGAGGATCCAGCACGCCCTGAAGGGATCGTGCTGCGCAGCAAGGCCGATTGCCTCCGCATCTGCGCCGAGGGTCCGGTGCTCTTGATCTGGCCCGAGGGAATCGTCTACGGCGGGGTCACCGCTGAGCGCATCGAGCGGATCCTGAGGGAGCACGTCATCGGCGGCGCCCCCATCGAGGAGTGGATCGTCAAACGGATGCCCTTTCAGGCGAGCAAGGCCTGAAACCAGCGGGCGGTGAGCTGATCGGTCCAGCAACCGCCGCGGCCATGGAAGCCGTTATGGCCGCCCTTGGCGGTCACGAGCAGCTGTAAGCGCTCATCCTGGAAGGCTTCCAGGCTTCTGGTGGGCTCCACGGGCACCCAAGGATCATCCTCGGCGTGAATCAGCAGGCAGGGGGGCAGCTCTCGCCGGATCCGGGGCTCCTGCAGACGCCAGAGGGGACTGGCCTGGCGGTAGTAGTCGTCCACCGAGCCATAGCTCCAACGGGGAGCCGTGATCGCCGCGTCAAAAGCTCGGATGCTCTCGAGGGGCCCCTCCAGGGCCTGACGCTCGGCGTCCGTCACCCCAAACGGATCGGCCAGGGTCTGGGCCACCAGCCGCTTCAAGAGCCAATGCTGATAGAGGCGGTTGCGGGGCAACTCGATCTGGCGGGAGCAGCTCTCCAGATCGACTGGAGTGCTGATGGTGACCAGCCCATCCAGCAGTGGCGCCTGGGGATCGAGACCGGCCGTGCGGCGCTCCAGTGAGCTGGAGGTCAGGGCATTGAGCAGCTTGGTCCCGCCCAGGGAAATCCCCATCCCAAGCAGGGGGAGGCCAGCGGCCAAGCTGCGGGCCTGGCGCAGGACCGGCAGCAGATCGCGATTGCTGTTGGCCGCATAGGTGCCGCGAGCCAGGGCACGGCCGTCGCCGGCGCCGCGCATGTTCAGCCGAAGCACGGCAAAGCCGGCGCGCTGGAGGGTGTCACCCATCCGCCTCAGTCCGCCGCGCTGGCTTGATCCCCCCAGTCCATGCATCAACAGCACGAGGCCAAGGGGCTCCGGCCCGGAGAGGGGGGCATCCCACTTGGCGAGGAGCTGATCGCCATTGCCCACATCAAAGGGCAAGGGCTGCCCCTGATCGGGGGGAAGGGCATCCGAGCGGAAGGTGTCCCGCAGGGTCTGCAGATCGCCGTTCAGCCAGGGGAAGCGAGGCTCAAAGGGAGGCTCACCGTCCATGGAAAAGGGGCCCCGAGGGCCCCCAATGCTGCTCATTGACGAGGAGCGAATCAAGCGCCCTTACCGACGCCCTGGCTGCGCAGTTCAGCGCAGAGGCCCTGCAGCACAGCCTTGGCATCACCGAAGACCATGGCGGTTTGGGGCAGCTCAAACAGGGCGTTCTTGATGCCGGCATAACCGGCGCCCATGCTGCGCTTGACCACGAACACCTGACGGGCCCCGTCCACCTCAAGCACGGGCATGCCGTAGAGGGGGCTGTTGGGATCGTTCTTGGCGTCGGGGTTCACCACGTCGTTCGCACCCAGGACGATGACCACATCGGTGCGGGGGAACTCGGGGTTGATGGTGTCCATCTCGAGCAGCTGCTCGTAGGGCACATCGGCTTCCGCCAGCAGCACGTTCATGTGACCCGGCATGCGGCCGGCCACCGGGTGGATGGCGTAGCTGACCTCGGAGCCATTGGCTTCGAGCATCTTGGCCAGCTCGCGCAGGGCGTGCTGGGCCTGGGCCACGGCGAGGCCGTAACCGGGGACGAAGACCACGCGCTCAGCGCTCTCGAGGGCCATGGCGCACTCCTCGGGGCTGCAGCTGACGATCCGGGTATAGCCGGCTTCTTCGCCGCCACCACCAACCGGAGCAGCGCCGCCCAGGGCACCACCGAAGAGAACGCTCACCAGGGAGCGGTTCATGCCGTCGCACATCACCTGGGTGAGGATCAGGCCAGCGGCACCGACCATGGCGCCCGCCACGATCAGCAGCTGACTGCCCACCACGAAGCCAGCGGCGGCAGCCGCCACGCCGGAATAGGAGTTCAGCAACGAAATGACCACCGGCATGTCGGCACCGCCGATGGGCAGGGTCACGCCAATGCCAAGCAGGCTCGAGGCCACCACCAGCAGCCACAGGGACGAGCCAGCGGGATCGCCGGGGAGGGCAAAGGCACCCACCAGAGCGGCAACGGCGATGGCGATGTTCACGCCATGGCGCACCTGGCTCTGGGTCCAACCAGGGGTGTCGATCCAGCCCTGCAGCTTGCCCATCGCCACGATGGAGCCGCTGAAGGTGATCGCACCCACGAAGACCGAGATCACGATGGACACCAGGGCCACCATGTCCGACTCAGCGGAGTTGTAGAGGGCCACCGCAATGGCCACCAGCAGGGAGGCCATGCCACCGCAGCCGTTGAAGAGGGCGACGGTCTCCGGCATGGAGGTCATCGGCACCCGGCGAGCCGTGATCAGACCCAGCAGGCCGCCAGCGGCGGTACCAACGGCAATCCAGACCCAAGCCACCGGCGAGGGCGCCAACTGAATCAACAGACCCACCACGGCAAGGCCCATGGCCAGGGCAGCCAGGCCGTTGGCGGAGCGGGCAGAGCGAACCTTGGAGAGGCCCTTGAGGCCCAGGGCCAGCAGCAGGACCGCCAGCAGGTCAATCAGATAACCAAACAGCGCGAGGCCACTCATCGGCGTGCTCCTGACTTCTTGCGGCTGAACATGGCGAGCATGCGGTCGGTCACGAGGAAGCCCCCGATCACGTTGAAGAGGGCAAAGCCCAGGGAGACCGCGCCGAGGATCAACATCCCGGGGTTGCCCTGGGCCTGAGCGATCAGGGTCAGGGAGGCCAGCACGGTGATGCCACTGATGGCGTTCGCGCCGCTCATCAGGGGGGTGTGCAGGGTGGGGGGCACCTTGCCAATCAGTTCCAGACCCAGGAGGCTGCCGAGCAGCAGCACCCAAAGGGCTTCATTCAGGCTGCTCATGCAGCACCTCCGGCAGATTCAGGGGCGTTGTGGCTGAACAGGCAGCCCGAGACGATCTCGTCGTCCAGATCGAGATTCACCGAGGAGGCACCCTCGGCGGTGGTGTTGAGCAACAGCTCAAGCAGCGCAGCGATGTTGCGTGCATAGAGGGCACTGGCGTGGTTGGCCACGCTGCAGGGCAGGCCATCGCCGCCGATCAGCTGAACGCCGTGGCGGATGACGGTCTGGCCGGGCACGGTGCCTTCGCAGTTGCCGCCTTGGGCGACCGCCAGGTCAACCACGACGCTGCCGGGACGCATGTGCTGCAGCATCGCGTCATCGATCAGACGCGGCGCCTTCTTACCCGGCACCTGGGCCGTGCAGATGACCATGTCGGCCAGGGCCAACTGTTCGGTGAGTTGACGGCGCTGCTCAGCGAGGAAGGCTTCTGTGGCCTGCTTGGCGTAGCCACCGGCTTCGCCGGGCTTCTGATCCAACTCAGGCGGATCAATAAAGCGGCCACCGAGGGACTCCACCTGCTCCTTGGCGGCGGGGCGAACGTCGCTGACGTAGGCCACGGAGCCCAGGCGGCGGGCGGTCGCCAGGGCCTGAAGGCCCGCAACGCCGGCACCCAAGATCAGGGCGCGGGCCGGCTGAATTGTGCCCGCGGCCGTCATCAGCATCGGCACGTAGCGATCCAGGGCCGCCGAAGCGAGCAGAACGGCCTTGTAACCAGCGATGTTGGCCTGGGAGGAGAGCACGTCCATGCTCTGGGCCCGGCTGATCCGAGGCAGCAGCTCAAGGGCGAGTGCGCTCACCTGAGCGGACTGAAAACGCTGTTTGAGGGCGTCGTTGCCGTGGGGCTCAAGCAAACCCAGAAGCAGAGCTCCGGCTTTCGGGGAATGCTTCTGGGCCAGATCCGAACCCTGGACCGTCAGAACGACGTCCGCTTGAGACCACTGCTCAGCACTGGGGTCCGTCAGCGCAGCACCGGCCTCTTCATAGGCCGCGTCGTCGTAACCGCTGGCCTGACCAGCGCCCCGCTCGACGACAAAGGTGCAGCCGCGTGCCGCCAAACGGCGCACGGTTTCGGGAGTGGCCGCGACCCTGGTTTCACCAGGACGGCACTCCCTTGGCACTAAAACACGAATCAATGTCTCGACCCTGGGTTGAGGCAGATTCGCATACGGCCGTAAGCGTTCTCAAGCCAACCAGCTGGCAAGCGCAGGGGGTTCAGGGGCCGGAACGTCCGGAACAGTGCTGGTGATCTCAATGATGCGTCCCGCGCTGGCTGGGACCTCCAAGGCATCCAGGCAAACCCGGGCCACCAGGCGGCGCGGAAGGCTGCCGTCCTCCTGTTGATCAGGACCGGAGAAGCGCAGCTCCTGCGCGGCGATGTCCTCCTCGGCTTCCTTGAGGCCCCCCGGGCGAACAATCGTGACCTCTAGCCCGCTTTGTTCGAGCCACTGCTCGCCGAGGCGTTTCCAGACCAGGATCAGGCCAAAGAGGTTCAGCGGGTGCAGCCAACGGCCCGCACAGAGGGAACTCACCAGCACCAGGCGCTTGAGGCCGACGGAGCGGCAAGCCTCCAGCTGCTGGCGCACGCCAAGGGCATCGACTTTCAGGGGGCCCAACAAATCAATACTGGGTCGAGCCCCGGTGGCGATGACCAGGGCATCGCAGCCGCGCAGGGCCTGTTGCAGGGCCGCGCTGTCGTTCAGCTGGAGGCGATGCACCTCGGCTCCCTCCAAACCAGGTGGGAGGACTGAGCCAGGTCGGACGATCGCCCGAACCTCGAAACCGCGGGCCAGGGCCTCGGCGACCACTCTCCAGCCGGTTTTGCCGGAAGCGCCGGTGACCGCGACTCGCATGGACTCAGAACAGGGGCAGAAGCTCCTGTTCTAAGCAGCGGGCCTGGGGACTGGAGCCCTGTCGGCGCAACTGGCGCGCCCGCAGGATCATTGGGTCCAGATCGCATTCCAGAGACAGCGCCTCCTCAAAGCGCTGCCGAAGCTCGTCTGGGGTGAGTGCAAACAGAAAACGCTCATCCATGGGCAACAGGGGCAAAGCCCGGGAGCGGGTGATGGCCGGAAGTTAGTGCCTCCAGCGCCAATGCGAATAGGTAGAAGTGCCCAACTTTTTTGGCCGAATCGCCACACAATGGCGGCATGCCATCGCTGTCCTTCGACCTGCGCGTTCCCCGGCGCGCTCCGGCTGCCGCCAAGGCTGTTGAGCAGCGGCCGCTCAGCAACCTGCAACCGCGGCAGTGGCAGACCCAGCTGATCCAACTGCTGCGGCGCCGGCTGGAAACCAACCGGGGCAGCGATGTTCTGATCAACGCCGGGCCCGGGGCTGGCAAAACCCTCGGGGCCCTGCTGAGCTTTGAGCGGTTGCTTCGGGAAGGCCGGCTGGAGCGCTTTCTGGTCTTCTGCCACCGCAGCTCCATCGCCGCCCAGTGGATTGCCTCTGCCGAGCGGCTCAACCTGAAGATCCAGGACTGGCAACCGGGCCTCTGCGGCAGCGACCTGGCGGACAGCCAGGGCCTATTGCTCACCTATCAGGCGGCGGGCCGCAACCTGGAGTCCCTGGAGCATCAGCTCAGGCAGTGGGGCTGGGGTCCCTGGCTGGCCATCGCCGATGAGGTGCACCACCTCGGGGTCGACCCAGAGGAACCGGAGGCCACGGCCTGGGGCCATGCCTTTAGCCGGCTCAGCCAGAGCGCCCAGTTGCGCCTGGGGCTCACCGGCACGCCGTTTCGAGCCGACAACCTCGGCTTCTGCGCCGCCCGGCGGATCCAGGTCCATGACGGCCAGGAGTGGGTCGAGCAGATCGCTCCTGATCTGAGTGTCGAGCCCAGGGAATTGATCCAGGCCGGTGACGTGCGCCCCCTGGAATTCCGCTTCCAGGACGGCTGGGTGGATCACGGCCGGCAGGGGGAACTGTCAGACACCGAGCGCTCGCCCCTCTCCCAGGAAGAGCGCGAGAGCTGGCGGGCGCGGAACCTGCGGCGCGCCATTCGCCTGGGGGACAGCAGCAGCATCGCCCTGCGGCTGCTGCTCAATGCCCGCAAACGGCTGGAATCCGTTCGGCGCGAGCATCCCGAGGCGGGCGGCCTGGTGGTGGCCCGTGACATTGCCCATGCCCGCCGGATTTGCGGACTGCTGGAGGAGGAAGGGGACCGGGTTCAACTGGTGCACTCCCAAGACCCCGAAGCCGCAGAACGCATGGAGCGCTTCAAGGCGGGCGATTCCGACTGGCTGGTGAGCATCGACATGTGCGCCGAGGGCTTCGATGCACCGAGGCTGCGGGTGGTGGCCTACCTCACCACCGTCGTCACCCGCACTCGCTTCGTGCAGGCCATCACCCGAGCCGTTCGCATGAATGGAGAGCGGGCCAGCGCCGAGAGCGTGCCGCGGCACCCCTCCTACGTCTTTGCCCCAGCCGATCCGCTGCTGATGCAGTACGCCCGGACCTGGTCCCTGAGCGAGCCCTACGTCCTGAGGCCGAAAAGCAGCGACGCTCCGGAAGAAGCAAGTGGACAAAACCGAGGCGCCAGTTTGCCGCTGCAGGCCGTCGAGGATGGTGCCGGAGGGGTGATTCGGGTGCGAGGACCACGCCTTCCTGACTTTTTAATGCAGCAATGACTACATCGAATATTCAGCACTGAATGCGAATTTGTGCGAATCAAGCCCGGAAAGCGGCACTCCAGCCGCCAACCTGGTCTCAACCGCACGGAGAACCATGCACGGTTCAACCCAACGGCGCATCTCGGTCGCAAGCAACTGGGCCGTCACTCGCATCGCTTACCTGGATGATCGCGAGCTTTATGAAGACAGCTACGCCCTGACAGAGGAGTTCCGGGAATGGATCCTCTGCGCCGACGACCAGCCCGAACTGATCCTGGACCAGGTCTTGATGGTGCCCAGCTTCGAGAAGGGCTCAGAGAACGAAACCAGCAACGAATCCGACGGCCTACTTGAAATCTAAAGAGAATCTTTAGACCTTCCCGTTTATTTGCTCTGGCGAAGGGGATACGGACAACCGTCCAGCCCCTCCCCAATCGCCGCCAGGGAGATCCCTAAACTAAAGCGAAGTCATTCCGCTTTAGGCCATGGCCGCTGGCGCGCCCGGATCGGTTGAAAACCTCGTCATCGTGGGCTCCGGCCCCGCCGGCTACACCGCAGCGATCTACGCCGCCCGGGCCAACCTCAGCCCTGTGGTGATCACGGGTTTTCAGGATGGCGGAATCCCTGGCGGTCAGCTGATGACCACCACCCACGTCGAGAACTTCCCCGGCTTCCCCGATGGAATCCTCGGCCCCGAGCTGATGGACCGGGTCAAGGCCCAGGCCGTCCGCTGGGGCACCCGCTTAATCGAGGCCGACGCCGAGGCCATCGACCTCTCACAGCGCCCCTTCCGGATCCAGGCGGACGGGCAGACCATCCAGGCCCACGCTGTGATCCTGGCCACGGGTGCCAGCGCTAATCGCCTGGGCCTCCCCAGCGAGCAGCGCTTTTGGAACGCCGGCATCAGCGCCTGCGCCATCTGTGATGGTGCGACCCCGCAGTTCCGAGATGTGGAGCTGGCGGTCGTCGGCGGAGGCGACTCCGCCTGCGAAGAAGCGGTCTATCTGACCAAATACGCCAGCCGCGTCCACCTGATCGTGCGCAGCGACAAGCTCCGCGCCAGCAAGGCCATGGCAGACCGGGTGCTGGCCAACCCCAAGGTGCAGGTGCACTGGAACCGTCAGGTGGCGGACTGCAGCGGTGGCGAGTGGCTCGAGGCGATCCAGCTCAAGGATCCCGCGACCGGCCAGAGCGAAGAGCTCCCCGTGCGGGGCATGTTCTATGCCATCGGCCACACCCCCAACACCCGCCTGGTGCGCGAGCAGCTCAGCACCGATGGCAAGGGCTACCTAATCACCCAGCCGGGGCGCCCCGAGACCAGCCTTGAGGGGGTCTATGCCGCCGGAGACGTGGCCGATGCGGAGTGGCGCCAGGGGATCACGGCCGCCGGTAGCGGCTGCCAGGCCGCCCTCGCCGCCGAACGCTGGCTGACGGAGAAGGACCTGGCGGTCACCGTCAGCCATGAGCCCGTCGATCCAGCCGAGGTGGGCGAAACCAAGCGCACAGCCGTCAGCGATGAGGCCAACTTCAGCAGCGATGCCCTGTGGCAGAAGGGAAGTTTTGCCTTGAGGAAGCTGTATCACGACAGCACCAAACCGCTGGTGGTCGTCTACACCTCACCCACCTGCGGCCCCTGCCACGTGCTCAAACCGCAACTCAAGCGCGTCCTGGATGAACTGGGAGGACAGGCCCAGGGCATCGAAATCGACATCGAGGCCGAACAGGAGATTGCGCAGCAGGCCGGTGTCAGCGGCACACCCACCGTTCAGGTCTTCCTGAACAAGGAACTCAAGCAACAGTTCCGCGGGGTCAAGCAGCGCAGCGAGTTCAAGGCGGCGATCGAAAGCCTGCTCTAGGCGGTACGGGCCACAAAAAACCCCTGGCCGCTCCGGCCAGGGGTTGAAGAGTGATCAACGACGACGGGGACCGCCAGGACGGTTTCCACCTGGACGGGGGCCGGCGTTGGCGTTGCGCTCGCGGTAGGTGATGCGACCGCGGCTCAGGTCGTAGGGGCTGATCTCCACCAGCACCTTGTCGCCCGCCAGCAATTTGATGCGGAACTTGGTCAGCTTGCCGGCGGCGCGGCAGAGGCATTGGTGGCCAGCGGGCTGCTCGAGGGTGACCAGGTAGAACCCGTTGCCCTGTTCCTTCTCGATGACGCCGGAGGTCTCAATCATGCGCTGCTGCTAGTGGCCAACCCAAGTGCTCTCCACAGCTTAGTTGTCGCTAGGGTCGCGGCTCACGATTGTTTTGGCAGCCAGCATGGTTCTCCCCCCCGTTTCGATGGATCTGGGTCTGCTGATGATCTCGATCGGGGTTGTGAATCTCTGGAAGGCTCGCCAGGCCTCCTGAACCCTGACCACCCTCCTGTTCCACAAGCCCTACGGCGTTCTCAGTCAGTTCACCCCTGAAGAGGGCAGTCGCTGGGGTTGCCTGGCCGATTACATCGAGGTTCCCGGTGTCTATGCAGCGGGGCGGCTGGATGCCGATAGCGAAGGCCTGTTGCTGCTGACCAGCAACGGAAGACTGCAGCAGAGGCTGACCGATCCCTCCTGGGGCCACTGGCGCCGCTACTGGAGCCAAGTCGAGGGCATTCCCAGCGAGGATGCCCTCAACGCCCTGCGCTCAGGGCTGGTGATTCAGGGCCAACGCACCCTGCCCGCCCAAGCGCAGGCCCTGCAGGACCCGGGTTGGCCCGAGCGTGATCCACCCATTCGCGTGCGCCAGAGCATCCCCACCAGCTGGCTGCAGCTGGAGCTCCGGGAGGGGCGTAACCGGCAGGTGCGGCGGATGACCGCGGCCGTCGGACTGCCCACCCTGCGGCTGCTGCGGGTGGCGATGGACCTGATGGATGGAGGCCCACCTCTCAGCCTGGACGGGCTGGCACCGGGCCAGTGGCGATCGGTTAATGACGAAGAAGATCGACGGCTTCAATCCCTGCTGCAATCAGGCCGGGGCGGCCGCGCGGGGGGCGGAAAGTCGGGCCGCGCTGGAGGCTGGGGGAAGGGTGGCGTCGCCAAAGCCAAATTCCGGAGATAAGACAGGGGAAACGCGCGCGCTTCCCCATGGACTACGCCGTGCCCCTACTGGTTGCAGGCATTGTGAGCGCTCTGGCTCTCTATGGAGTGCGAGAGTTGATCCGTGAAGTTGCCGTTGTGCTGGCGCACAAAGGCCATGCCGGGAGCAGCTAAGCATTGAGGAGCGCTGGGGATCTGCTTCGAACAGCAGCGGTGCTCAGCTTCTGGGTCCTACTGGTCAGCACTGCCGTTCTCTCCTCTCAGCTGCGGCTGCAGCGCTCCAAAAACAGCATTGATTTTTGCGACCAGGACAGCCTGAGCAAGGTCTGCAACTTCCACGCAGTGCTCACGGACTGATTCGGTGAAACAGCTACCTGGCCGCCAACGCCCCCGCTGGATCACGGTCCTGCTGCAGGGTTGCGCCGCCGTGGTGGCCACGATCTGGCTGGCCAGCCTGTTGCCCTATCTGTTGCTGATGGCGCTGGTGGTCAGCCTGATGCTGATCCCGACTCTCCGGCGCCTGCGCAAGGAGGCCGAGCAGACGGTCGCCGCGCAACAACGCAATCCCTTCCAGGGGACTCCGCTGGAGCCGTTTTTCGAGAACCTGTACCGCCAAGCGGCCCCACGGCCGATGGTGGATGTCACACCACCCCACCGCAAGCTGATCCGCACCTTCTGGCAGTGGCGCCAACGGCGCTAGATGCGTTCCCGGTGCTTGGTTCGTAGGCGCTCAGTCACCAAGACCCCTTTGGTACCGAAATCCAGGCCATCCACAAGGGCGACCTCGGCCTCAATGCCCTCGGCCCTGAGCTGCTCGATCAGCCCCTTCATCACCTGCTCCTCCACCAGCTTCTGGTCCAGGCGGTCGGGGGTCAGCGCCTCAAACAAGCGGTTGGTTTTGGCCGCAACGACCTTGGAGGCGTTGGTGATTTTTAAAACCAGCATTCGCCTGAATCGAGGCCGCGCCCGGTAGTCCTAATCGCTTCATCCAGGCTCCGCAATCGCTACGGTCTGCCAAAGGGGGAGATCGGGCGATGGGGGATTCCGAGCAGTTCGTCAAAAACCTCGTGGGCGATGTGCGCCAACTGCTGCGCGCGCCAGCCAATTTGGTCAAGGCGGAACGGGAATGGTCCCTCTCCACAATCTGCGCTGTGATCGATGCCCGAAACAGCGCTCCGCAGGTGGTCACCACCCACGTCGGCACGATCAATTCAGTACTGGTGGCCAGTAGTGCCCTCGATCACCCCTTACTGCAGTCCTTTCTCAAGCGAGCCAGGGAAAGTGACCCAGAGCGAGCCCTAACGGAATTCCTCGATAGTTCCGAGGCGGAGGACTTCACCGAGGTCTATGAGCGTTATCGCGAAGAGCGCGAAGAGAAGGGCCATGCGGTTTGGTCCGTCGGCGATTCTGCAGCCTTTGTGGCCAAATCTCGGGAGGCCTGGAAAGACCGCGAACTGGCCTGCGTTGCGATCACTCCAGGACCGACCAGCAATACCCACGGGGTCCTCACCTTCTCCCTACCCCTGGACTGGCTCTCCTAGCAGGAGAGGCCCTGCTGGTGCTCGATCGCCCACTTGGTGGCGGCCTTTTGGGTCTGCCAAGCCTGCATCAATTGCTTGGCTAGATCGCGCAATTGGTCCGGATCCGTTGTGGCATCCAGAGCGCGATTGAAACGCTCAATCTCAAACTGCTGACCAACCGTGAGTTCGATCGCGTTGGACATTGCGCCTTCAGTCGATGACTGATCGAAACGTATCGGGCTGAACCAAGCAAGACGTAACAGCAGCTACGAGTCAGCGCGATTGTCAGTGTTTCAGGTTGTAAGCAAAGCCACGCCGCCTCGTCCGCGCAGTTGAGAGTGATGGTCTTGCAGATGCAATCCGATGCAGCTGAGTTGGGCCCAACATCTGCAAACAGCCCGACTGATCGAGCGCAGCAGCCATCAGGATTGCGGTACTGCCCTCGCCCTCATGGGCATGGCCCTGCTGGTCCTCAGCGAAGACCTAGCCCGCGCTCAAGAGCAAGAACGGGCTGCGGTCCTGAGCTGACAGCTCCTCAGGCGCTCTTGAGGTCGCAGTGATCGTCCGCGTGGAGTTCCTGATCGGCCACGAGTAACAGGTCCATCAGGCTGGCGAAGTCATGCTCTGAGAGCTCGCCGCTGGGCTGCCACTTCAGGCAGGTCCTCCGTTCGCAGCTTCCGGATTCTGGGTGCCGTTGATCAGCCATCGTCCCCTCCTCTGGCTGTGGTTCTTTTCCTACGACGAGGGAAAGAGTGGTGTCCAGAGCAGAAATACCGGGCCTTACGCAAACATGAAGACCCGCCCAAGGACTGGCCTGTTAGTGCTGGAGTGGACCAGGCGCAAGCGGTGAGACATGGAACAGCACGGTTCTTCAACTGCAGACCAGGCGGCCGCCGACCGGGACTGGCAGGTGCACAACCCTCGGGTCTCCAGCAAGCAACTCGAAGCACTGCGGCAACAGGAAAAGCTGGTGGCCCACCGCGTGCGCCTGCAACAGCAAAAGGATCTCGCGGCCTAAGCAACGGATGGCACGGGTCCAGCGCTGGTTCCTGCTCGGGGCATTGAGCCTGGGAGCAGCGACGCCTGGCCGATCCCTTGAACTCAACGGTCAGAGCTATTTCACCCAGCCCCCCTGGAGGGTGGAGTTCACCAACTACGACTGGCTCGTCGACCAGGGGGGGCCTGAATATTTTTTCACCGTCTCACTGGCGCAGAACGCCGGGGCAGATCTCGGGGGACTGGTGATCACACAAACCTCAGGCAGCGATCAGACCTTCTGGATTGACCCCACACAAACCACGGCGTTCTTCGGGCGCCCGCGCCAAGAGGGGACAGCGATTCCGGTCCGCGCCCAGTTCCATGAACAAAAACGGATCATGCGACTGGAGTTTCCCGAGCCACAGCCCGCGGGTTCGACGCTGACCGTGGTCCTGCGGCCACCCAACAACCCCTCCCTCAACGACCTCTATCTCTTTGCAGTCGAGGCCCTGCCAGCGGGCCCCAACCCTGCTGCTGCACCCCTGGGCTTCGCCAGGATGGAGATCCTCGATGACTGGGGGCGCTAGAGACTGCTGCCATGGCAAAGGACAGCGGCATCCAGGCTCTGGTGGAGAGCGTGCGCGAGGAGCTAGCGGACATCGCCCGCCAGGCAGAAGCGCAGGCGAGCTGGTCCCTTGCGCTGCCTGTGGCCGTGATCGATGCCCGCAAACCACCCACCCGGGTCTACGCGACGGCGATTGGAACGATCGGATCGGTGCTGCGCATCTCCCGCACCGTGGATCACCCCTTAATCCAACAGCTCTTCGTGCTGCATGAAGAGATCGGACCCGAGCCAGCGATTGAGGCCCTGCTCAACGGAGCCGATGGCGAGGAATTTGCTGAGCTTTGGGAGGAATACAGAGAAGAGGCCAAAGGCGAGCTGGTCTGGGGGGCGAACGACGCGGCTGCCTTTGTGACCAAGAGCAAGGCCTGCCATCAAGACCATGAACTCGCTCTAGTCGCCTTGGTTCCGGGACACCTCTATTCCTGCGGTGTCCCGATCCGCTCCCTCACCGCCTAGCCCAGGGCGTCCTTCAGCTCACGCACCACCTGGAGCTGCCCGTAGTAGTAGTTGGCGCGGGCACGGCGATCGGCATCCTCCATGCTGTCGACCACGTCAAAACCGACGGTCTGCCAGAGATCACTGCCGCAGGCGCGGCTGACCTCTTCGACGGCCTCTTGCTCAAGCAAACCGAGACGACGCTGCAGGTTCTTGATCTGAGCAATGGCCACCGAGCTACCTCAACACTGATTCAATAGTACAAGCGAACCACTCACTGCGCCAGAGGGGTGTCAGAAGGGGAGCTTCTTCTTGGCGTCCTTGTCCAGATCGGCCTCCATGTCGCGCAGGCGCTTGAGGATCGTGTCGTAGTACTCCTTCAGGTAGGCCTCCATCTCGGTCGTCTCCGCGGGGTCCAGGCCGAAGGCGGCATAGCTCTCCTCCATCGGAGCCGACAGGGGCTCGCCACCGCCCATCACCTTGTCGAAGGCCAGGCGTTCCGCCACGTTCACGGCGGGCTCAAAGAAGGAGCTGAAGCCCTGCATCAACCGCAGCAGGAAAGGCTGCACGCGAATCACGCGAGCACTCTTGCCGGTGTACTTCTCACACATCTGGGTGATCTCACCGGTGCTCCAGGCCCGATTTCCCACCACCGGGAAGGCCTTGCGGCTGGTCTCCGGGCGAGCCAGGGCAGCCACCGCAAAGCGGGCCAGGTCCTGGGTGTTCATGTAGGCAATCGGGGTCGGCGTGCCGCTCACCCAGACGGTCTGGCTTTCCAGAACCGGAATCGCGATCTGACTAATCAGGCCCTGCATGAAGGCCACAGCGCGCAGGATCGTGTAGTCGAAGTCGGAATCGATCAGGGCCTGCTCGGTGCAGTGCTTGATGTCCATCAACGGGACATCGCGATGCTTCTCGGCCCCCAGGAGGGAGAGGAAGACAAAACGCTTCACCCCGGCGCGCTCACAGGCGTTCAGGAGATTGAGCTTCCCGGTCCAATCGGTGTCGTAGACGCTGCCCGCATCCGTGGCCCGCGCCGTCGCGGCATCAATGACAGCCTCTTGCCCCTCTAGGGCGTAATCGAGGCTGTCGGGCTCCAGCAGGTCGCCGCGGGTCAGTTCACAGCCCCACTCCTGCAGGAAGGCCGCCTTGCGCGGCGAACGCACCATGCAGCGGACCTGATGGCCGGCATCCAGGGCCTGACGCGCGATCTGGCGACCCAGGGTTCCGGTTCCACCGATCACCAGGACCTGCATCGGGCTGACTCGAAAGACGCCCGAGCCTAAAGGCGAGCCGAACCGGCCCGCGATCAGGGATCAGTTGTCGCCTTGGAGCTTCAGCAGCAGGGCACCGCCCACAAGACCCAGGGGAATCAGAACCCAGAACAGCGCTGCGGTGCCGAAGATTTCCGAGGCCATGAACCCAAGCCGTAACAGCTACCTATTTAGCGCAGAAGCCAGCTCCACCACGCGTCTGAAGGGCGCATTGCAGCGGAACTGAGCAGACATCACCCCGGAGCGCTTGGCCTCATAGCCCTCCGAGCGCAGGCCGTCGATCAAGGCATCCAAGCGGGGCGGGCCGCCCCCCAGACGTTTGGCCAGCACATCCAGCGGCCAACACGACACCGGCAAACCGTCGTCAGCGCGCAGCCCCTCCAATAGACGGCGGCTCGCCGGAGCCAGGCTCTGCTGGGGCAGGGCCTGGGACTCCTCAAGCAGCTCCTGCAGAACCAGCGGGTCCTGCAGGGGGCCCAGCCAGAGGGGCCCCGAAATTGCCAGGGGAGCGGCCGAGTCATCACCGCAGGCGCAGGCCGGCCATCGGCGCAGCCGCAGCAGGCTCTGTTGGGACTGCTCCGCACAGCGATGGCAGTAGGCCCAGAGCCCCAACTGCTCCTCCTCCCGAGGCTGGGGGCGACGCAACAACTGAACGGCCGTCCGGAAGGTGCGGCCCTCACTAAAGGAGAACAGGGGCCGGATGCCCCGGCCGAGGGCCCAGGCGGCCTTGGCCACCACCGCCAACTGAAGGCGGAGGGCCAGCTCCCAGCTGGAGGGATGGGCCCGCGCTGCAGCCCCCAGGGAGCGGATCGCCGCGGGGCGGTCATGGCCTGTCGGAGAGCGACCGTCGGTGCTGGCCAGGTAGAGAACACCCCCGAACTCCAGGGCCTCTAGCGCCAAGGGAACCAGGGCTGTGGGGCAGCCAAAGGCGTCCAGGTCGAGCAGATCGAAACGCCGCTGCTGCATCAAGCAATCGGCCAGCAGGTGCTGGGCCGTGCGGGCACTGATCTCCAGACGACGGTCCCCCAGGGGCTGGAGGTTCTCCTGCAGCAGGGGCAGGCGATCCCCGTCGGCATCGTTCGCCCAGACCTCCTGGGCCCGCCCCTCCAGGCCATAACGCAGGGCGCGAATGCCGCAGCCGGCCATGGCATCAAGCACCCGCCCGGGCCGCTCCCGGGTCAGCCACCGGCTCAGCAGGACTCCCGCATCCCGGGAGGGACGGGATTGCGGCCGAAAAAAGCCCGGCCCCAGCACCAGTTGCGCGGCCCCTTCGCAATAGTGAGCTGGGCTAGCCGTGTCGGCCACTGTGACTGCGCCACCGCGATTGAATCTCCAGCCTGCCTCTGCGGGGGTGCACTGGGGTGAGCACGGGACCTGGCACTGGCAAGGCCACGCCTGCCATTGGCGCGTCGTCGGCGAGCGGAGCGCACCTGCGCTGGTCTTGATCCATGGCTTTGGTGCCGCCAGTGGCCACTGGCGCCACAACGCCGCCGCCTTCGCGCAGGCCGGCTGGTGCGTCTATGCCATCGACCTCGTGGGCTTTGGCGACTCCAGTCAGCCGCGGCACCGTCGCCATCGCCCCCTGGACAACAGGCTTTGGGCGCGGCAACTCCAGGGCTTTCTGGAGCAGGTCGTCCAGGGACCGGCAGTCCTGGTGGGCAACTCCCTGGGGAGCCTGGTGGCCGTGACCTGCGCCGTCTTTTTTCCCACCTGGGTGCAGGGAGTCGTGGCGGCCCCGCTGCCCGATCCCACGCTGCTGATGCCCCTGCGGCGGCGGCGGCCCCGCTGGCGCCGGGCCTGGAAGCGCCGGCTGGTGATCGTCCTCTGCCGGATCCTGCCGCTGGAGCTACTGGTCCCCCTGATCGCACGAACACCGCTGCTGGATCTCGGGCTGCGCAGCGCCTATCAGGACCTGGGGGCGGTGGACGGCGAACTGCGGCGGCTGATCGCCCGGCCGGCCCTGCGTCCCCAGGCGGCCCAGGCCCTGCGGGCGATGAGCATCGGCATGGCCCTGCGCCCCCGCGAAGCCACCGCCGCCCCACTGCTGCAACGGATGCAGCAACCACTGCTGGTGCTCTGGGGCAGCCAGGACCGCCTGGTCCCAGCCCAGATCAGCCGGCAACTGCAGCCCCACAAGAGCGATCTCCAGCTCCAGCTGCTTCAGGAGCTGGGGCACTGTCCCCACGACGAACACCCTGAACTGTTCAACAGGGTGGTGACCACCTGGCTGGCACGTAACTTGGGGAGCGGTCAGCCACGCGAACAGCCCTGGGCATGAAGCACACCCTCTCGGTGCTGGTGGAAGACGAATCCGGTGCCCTCAGCCGCATCGCTGGTCTGTTCGCCCGTCGCGGCTTCAACATCGAAAGCCTGGCCGTCGGCCCGGCCGAGAAGCGCGGCCACTCCCGTCTGACGATGGTCGTGGACGGTGACGCCCAAACCCTCGAGCAGCTCACCAAACAGCTGGACAAGCTGGTGAACGTGCTGGCGGTCACCGACCTCACCCCGATCCCTTCGGTGGAGCGGGAACTGATGCTGATCAAGGTCTCGGCACCGCCGGAAAACCGCGCCGCCATCCTCGATCTGGTGCAGGTTTTCCGCGCCAAGGTTGTCGACGTGGCCGACAGCGCTCTGGTCATCGAAGTCGTGGGGGACCCCGGCAAGCTCGTGGCCATCGAGAACGTCCTCGAGAGCTACGGAATCCTGGAGATTGCCCGCACGGGCCGCATCGCTCTGGAGCGCGCCTCCGGAGTGAATACGGCCTACCTGAAGGTCACCAGCCTGGACAAGCGGGTTCCCGCCTAATTGGCGTCGCGCACCAGCGTTCCGCCCTCTAGGACGCTGGCGCTGATCAACTTGTCGCCCTGGTTGATCTGATCGACGACATCCATCCCCTTGGTCACCCGGCCAAAGACGGCATAGCGACCGTCGAGCTCAGGCAGGGCCCGCAGGGCGATGTAGAACTGCGCGCTGGCTGAGTTGGGATCACTGGAGCGGGCCATCGCCAGGGAGCCGCGCTCATGGGGCAGCTTCAGACGCTGCTGCTGGGTTGGACTGGTCACAATCTCCCCGTAACGGGGGCCGGATTCACCCTCAAACAGCAGTTCCAGGGGGATGAAGCGCGGCTGGCCGCTGGAGGGGTCGATGAAGCTGCCGGTTCCCAGAGCCGAGACAGGGGTTTCGGGCTTGGAGCTCTGGGGGTCGCCGCCCTGAACGACAAAGGGAATCGGCTCTTTGACCACCCGGTGGAAGACGGTGCCGTTGTAGGCGCCGCGGCGGACCAGATCGACAAAGTTGCCAGCGGTCAGGGGGGCCTCCGCCCCGTCCAGGCTCAGCTGAACAACACCCTTGCTGGTTTTGAGCTCGACCAGGGCCTTGCCCTGCAGGCAGGGGACTCCCGCTGTTCCGCAGCCGTAGCTCGCCGTCGGCGAGGGGGCGGCGCAGGCCACCAGTCCAAAGGGACTAAGGACCAGCAAGAGGGCGAGAAGAAGGGAGCGCACCATCGCTCAGACGCCCTCCAGGGGAACCCCAAGGAAGCGGGCCAGCTCAGCACCGCCGCGCTCCAACTCCGCCAGCGGCATCGGCTCACCGACGGTGGTCAGGGGCAGATCACGGCGACCCTGAACGCGCAGGGCCAGACGACGACGTGGATTGAGGCCGTCGCGCACGTCCACCTTGACCGCCTGGATCTCCTTGAGGGGAGTGCTGACACTGATCAACTCGCGGAAGCCGCGGCGGGTGACCGTCAGCTGACCACTCTTTTTATTGAAGCTGTTGCTGCCGGCGCCCACATCAATGGCAATCACGGCCCAGAGATAGGAGGAGAGCAGGGCGGCGGCGATGCCGTAGAGACCCATGACCAGTCCCTGGGGAACCCAGGAGAGGGCAGCAGGGTGTCCGATCGGCAGCAGATCCTTGCCCAGGTAGCTCGAGGCGCTGGTCAGGAGAAAACCCAGTCCCCCAGTGCTGACCACAGCGGCCACCAACACATTGGAGAGACGGCGGGAGCCCACCACCGCCTGCTCGAGCAGATCAGAGGAGGGTGCAGCCTTGGCGGCGGAGGCCGATGCCATGCAGGGCAGGATCCGAGGGCCTGCCATCTTCGCTCCCCCACGCGCCCCTCTGGGGAGGACTAGGCATTAGTACTTAAAAACGCAATGGTGACGTGGCGTGTCAGGCCGTCAAAACCCGTCTCGCAGCGCCAATGAACGTTGTTACCATCGCCCGGTAACCCACAGCTCGCGGTTTTCCCACCCATGACGATCGCTGTAGGGCGCGCGCCGCAGCGGGGATGGTTCGACGTCCTCGATGACTGGCTCAAGCGCGACCGCTTCGTTTTTGTCGGGTGGTCGGGTCTGCTCCTGTTCCCCACTGCCTATCTGGCACTGGGTGGCTGGCTGACCGGCACCACCTTTGTCACCTCCTGGTACACCCACGGCATTGCCAGCTCCTATCTGGAGGGCTGCAACTTCCTCACCGCTGCGGTGAGCAGCCCGGCTGATGCCATGGGCCACTCTCTCCTTCTGCTCTGGGGCCCAGAAGCCCAGGGCGATTTCGTGCGCTGGTGCCAGCTCGGCGGCCTGTGGACCTTCGTGGCCCTGCACGGCGCCTTCTCCCTGATCGGCTTCATGCTGCGTCAGTTCGAGATTGCCCGTCTGGTCGGCATTCGTCCCTACAACGCCATCGCCTTCTCCGGCCCGATTGCGGTGTTCGTCAGTGTTTTCCTGATGTACCCCCTCGGCCAGAGCAGCTGGTTCTTCGCTCCGAGCTTCGGCGTGGCAGCGATCTTCCGCTTCCTGCTGTTCCTCCAGGGCTTCCACAACTGGACCCTGAACCCCTTCCACATGATGGGCGTGGCCGGCATCCTCGGCGGCGCTCTGCTGTGCGCCATCCACGGCGCCACGGTGGAGAACACGCTGTTTGAGGACAGCGAGCAGGCCAACACCTTCAAGGCGTTTGAGCCCACACAGGAAGAAGAGACCTATTCGATGGTCACCGCCAACCGCTTCTGGAGCCAGATCTTCGGGATCGCGTTCTCCAACAAGCGCTGGCTGCACTTCTTCATGCTGTTCGTGCCCGTCATGGGCCTCTGGACCAGCTCCATCGGCATCATTGGCCTGGCCCTCAACCTGCGTGCCTACGACTTCGTGTCGCAGGAGATCCGCGCTGCTGAGGACCCCGAGTTCGAGACCTTCTACACGAAGAACATTCTTCTGAACGAAGGCCTGCGCGCCTGGATGGCCCCCGCGGACCAACCGCACGAAAACTTCGTCTTCCCTGAAGAGGTTCTGCCCCGTGGTAACGCTCTCTAATCCTTCTCTCTCCGGGATCGGCGGGAAGGACCTCGACTCCACCGGCTATGCCTGGTGGTCGGGTAACGCCCGTCTGATCAACCTCTCTGGTCGCCTTCTCGGCGCCCACGTCGCCCACGCAGGCCTGATGGTCTTCTGGGCCGGCGCCATGATGCTGTTCGAGGTGAGCCACTTCACCTTCGACAAGCCCATGTACGAGCAGGGCCTGATCCTGTTCCCCCACGTCGCCACCCTTGGCTACGGCGTTGGGCCTGGCGGTGAAGTTGTGGATGTCTATCCCTTCTTCGTCGTTGGTGTTCTGCACCTGATCAGCTCCGCCGTGCTCGGCCTCGGCGGCCTGTACCACGCCCTGCGTGGTCCCGAAATCCTGGAGAACTACTCCGCGTTCTTCTCCCAGGACTGGCGGGATAAGAACCAGATGACCAACATCATTGGTTATCACCTGATTCTTCTGGGCGTCGGCGCTCTGCTGCTGGTCTTCAAGGCCATGTTCTTCGGCGGCGTCTACGACACCTGGGCCCCTGGTGGTGGCGACGTTCGCCTGATCACCAACCCCACCCTGGATCCCGGTGTGATCTTCGGCTACCTCTTCCGCGCTCCCTTTGGCGGTGAGGGCTGGATCATCGGTGTGAACTCCATGGAGGACATCATCGGTGGCCACATCTGGCTGGGTCTGACCCTGATCTTCGGTGGCATCTGGCACGTGGTCACCAAGCCCTTCGGCTGGGTGCGTCGCGCCTTCATCTGGAACGGTGAGGCCTACCTGAGCTACAGCCTTGGCGCCCTGAGCTTCATGAGCTTCATCGCCTCGGCCTACATCTGGTTCAACAACACCGCCTACCCCTCGGAGTTCTACGGCCCGACCAACGCCGAAGCCTCCCAGGCCCAGAGCTTCACCTTCCTGGTGCGTGACCAACGCCTCGGAGCCAACATCGGCTCCGCCATGGGTCCCACCGGTCTGGGTAAGTACCTGATGCGCTCCCCCACCGGCGAGATCATCTTCGGTGGTGAGACCATGCGCTTCTGGGACTTCCGTGGTCCTTGGCTGGAGCCCCTGCGTGGCCCCAACGGCCTGAGCCTCGACAAGCTCCAGAACGACATTCAGCCCTGGCAAGTGCGCCGCGCGGCTGAGTACATGACCCACGCCCCCAACGCGTCTCTGAACTCTGTGGGCGGCATCATCACCGAGCCCAACTCGGTGAACTTCGTGAACCTCCGTCAGTGGTTGGCTGCGACTCAGTTCGTTCTCGCCTTCTTCTTCCTGGTGGGTCACCTCTGGCACGCCGGCCGCGCCCGCGCTGCTGCTGCTGGCTTCGAGAAGGGCATCGACCGTCAGGCCGAGCCCACCCTGGCCATGCCTGACCTCGACTGATTCCTCTCAGCGATCGTCCCTCAGCCCTCGCCCATCGGCGGGGGCTTTTTTTGTGGCCTTTGTGGACAGGACGGGCTCAGCCAGCAAAAGACTGAAGTCCTGCATATTCTTGAACCATGGTCGAAGCAGCCTCCACCGCCGCCAAAGTTGCGCTAATTCGCGAACGAAAGCGAACAGAACGGTTAGCTCAACTTCGCTCGAACGCTGAAGCTGTTGTCAGCCAGTGTCCAGGCTCCAGCCTCTGGCTGTTTGGATCACTGGCTCGCGGCGACTGGGACGCCTACTCCGACGTGGACATGCTGGCCGTCGCTGGGGACCAGGCAACAGCTGATCAACTGGCAGAGGCTGTTCTCGCCATTGGCATGGCCGATGACGCCTTGGCACTCAGCACAACGGACTGGCTCCAACAGTCACAAAGTCAGGACCCGTACTGGCGGGCCATTGCCAAAGACGCCCTTTGCCTGGCAAAAGGATGAGCCAACGACAACAGGCTTGGCTGCGGCAAGCCAAGAGTGACTTCGAAGTTGGAGAACTCACTCAGTCACAGGGTTTCCACAGCCAGGCTTGCTATCACTACAGCCAAGCGGCGGAGAAAGCCCTTAAGGGACTGCTGATTTCCCTGGGGACACTGCCCCCTTACAGCCATTCTCTGGATCGCTTAGCTGAAGCGATTCGCGAGCAAGGTGTCGATACCGTCTGGATTGATTCACTGCGCCTCAAGGCCTTGAGTCGGATGAATAGTGAGACCCGATATCCAAGAGACGATGAGGCTCCCATCGACCGGTTCGATGCCAACGACTCCGGGATGGCACAAGAGGCCTCCAAGGCCGTCTTGCAATTTGTCGAGTCCGCTTTGGTTGATGCGAGTTAAGCGTTGGTGCTTTGTGGCACTGTTTATCGGCTGAGCGATCAGCCGTAGACGATCAGGCACGCATCGGCAACCTGGGTGGAGCCATTGAGCGCTCTGGTGCAAAGCCAGCTCACGAGTGATCGAATCTGGCGGGTGCTGAACACCGCCGAGCGCAACGGTCAACGTTGCGGCGGTCCCGTGCTGCTCTCGGGGCTGGTGGTTGGCGCCGGCATCGTTGAGCTGAGTGCCGGTCCCCTTGGGCAGAACAGTCGCTTCAGCTTGGAGCTGCTGACCTTGCTGGTGCTGCAGTTGGTCGGACCGCTGCTGGTCTCCCTGTTGGCGATGGCGCTGATGATGCCGAACTGGCTGGATCGCGTCGAACGCCACGGCTCCAGGGCCTGGCTAATCAGCGTCCCGGCCTCGGCACTGCTCGCCGCGGTTCTGCTGGTGCTGTTTTTGATCTCCTCGCTCTGCGCGGGAGCGTTGACCACGCCCCGCAGTGACCTGATTGGTGAAGCGCAGGCGCTGCTCAGCGGTGTTGACTTGCAGGATGTCCTGCGGGCCATGCTGCGCTGCTCGTTCTTCCTGGCCGGCATCTGCGCCTGGAGTCAATGGCGGGGCTACCAGGAACTCAAACGCCAACGCCATCCGGCCTTGATGGTCAGCAATCTCTTGATCGAGGGACTGATGGTTCTCTTTGCCCTCAAGCTGCTCTGGATCACGGTGCTCGATCCCATCCGTCTGCAGGCGAGCTCCCTATGACGATGCCGAATCCACCGACGCGGAGTCACGAGAAACTCCTCTTTCTTGGCTCTGGTGTGCTGCTACTAGGAGCCTTGATCATTGGCTTGGCGCGTGAGCAGCGCTGGGGCCAACGCTTTTTGAACCTGCGCTTGGTGGCGGCCAATGCCAACGGCATCAGGCCTGGCCAGGCGGTTCAGATCTCAGGCATGCAGGTCGGTCAGGTGCGCTCCCTGGAGATGCTGCCCAACGCCAAGGTGCAGGTGAAGTTTCAAATTGACGAGCGATTTGCGCCGTTGGTGGGACCACGCAGCAAGGCCAGCCAAGGGCAGCAAGGTCTTGTCGGGGAGCACTTCCTGGTGGTCAGTCCGGATCCGCAGCCCTGGCCGGTGAGCCTGGAGAAGCACGGCATGCGCGACACGACCCTGCCCTATGAGCAACCGCCCGCCATCAGCAGCCTGATGGTGGATCTGCATCAAACCCAGAAGGCCCTGCAGGCCACCTTGAACAACACCACCAAACTCACGGCAGAGGATGTTCCCGACACCCTGCGCGAGATCCGCAAAACCCTCGGGAGCGTCGACAACCTCAGCGGCGTAGTGCAACGGGAAACCGCAGCGACAGCACCCACCCTGCGCAAAACGCTCACGCAAATCAGCGCTACCGGTGCCAGTGCCGAGGCCACCTCCAATCGTGCTCAGCAGGTGCTGGAGCAAACCCAGCCGATCCTGGTGAACACCTTGAAGGAGCTTCAGGAACTCAGCAGGATCAGCCGGAAACTGCTGCAGCTTCTGACGGGGGCGACAGGAATCACAGACTGATTTTCGTCTCAATTGAGAGCGCGGGAACTAAGCGGAAGATTCCTCGCACGCCGGTAGCATGAGCCAATATTTGTATGCCCCGGCGAGAATTCATGCGGCGAACCTCCCTGGTTGCACGAGCGATACATATTGCAGCCACCATATTCGCCACCCAAGGGGTAGGGACTGTCTCTTTTGCTAGCGATGCGACGGTAAATGGAATCAAATACCAGATAAGCCCTTTAATCACTTCATATCAAAGTAGTGGCGCCTTACTTCAGTCTCAACCCTGGTGGAACGACCTTGGGAGCGCACAGCAATTCCTAGGCCAAGCAAGCACTTTCTGCTTGTATGGGTATTGCAGCATGTCGTACCAGTACGCCTATAGTGCTAGCGGCACTAGCGTGAGCTTTGTCGACAGACTTGGCAACTGGACCGAGCCTGATGTCTTAAGCACCTCTTACGCAATAGCCGTACCATTGCCCTCCAGCACTGTATCAACAGTCGCGAGCAATTCGACCATATCACTAACAACCACATCCGGCGTTTCAAAAAATGCAGGCGCGACCGCTGGAGGGAAACTAACCGCCATTGCCAATACTGCAAATCCCACTTCGTCAACCTTTGGCGACCTGATAGCCGTGACGAACTCCCTGTGGCGCTTAGGAAGTGCGTCGGCCATTGACGCTGCATGGGAGCAACTGACCGCTGAGCCCTACGCCAGCAACCTCTCCGTCGGCCTGGAATCGATGAATCGGTTCAGGAAGAACGCTCTGGCAATTGCTCTTGCTGACAACAAGATCTCCTACACAAAAACCGAAAAGGTCAAAGTTTGTGTTGATGAGAATGGAAATGCAATGACGGCAAGCGCCAAAGACCAAGAAGCATCAAAAGAGTCAGCCAGCTGCAAAACGGCCAAGGTCAAGAAGAAACTCCCCTGGTCTCTTGTCATCGACGGCACCAACACACAGGCCAGCCTCAGGGGAACAGAGGACCTTGGCTCGCTTGACTACAACATCTTCCAGTCCACCTATGGCGTCGAATACGCACTGAGCGATCAGTTCAGCATTGGCGGAGTTTTTGGCTACGGACAGAACAATCTCTACAACTACGAATTTGCCGATACACGGGTTAATAGTGATACCTACTCGGGCGGCCTCTACGGCTTGTACAAGCCATCTGAACCAGCAACCATTGCCCTGCTTGGCGGTTACTCGCGCTTCAACAGCGATTCACGCAGGCCAATCCAGTTCGGCACGATCAATCGTCTTGCAGAAGCGGACTGGAATTCCAACGGCTACACCGTTGCGTTAACAGGTGAATACGCCTTCACTCTCTCAAAAGTCACTGACTCAGCGGACCCCAAGCAAAAAGAGAAAGAACGCCGTAACGCCATCCTTCTCAAGCCCAATGCCTTGGTTTCCTTCGCTGGGTACTCCCAAGGGCTCATTGAGGAATCAGGTGCACAGTCCCTCAACCTCAAGCTCAATCCACACACAGCCACATCGGTGATCTTTGGTGGTGGTTTGATTCTGCAGGCTCCCATAGTTGTCTCCTCTGAAAGTCGACTCATCCCGAGGCTTGGTGTTGGCTATCGCTACGACGTCAATGGCAACTCCGACGAAGAGCACGAGGTGACTGGTGGTTTCGTCGATCTGCCAGAAGCAGGTGAAATCGATGTCTACGGCCAGAACCGAGGTAGCAATGACGTCGATGTTTCCCTTGGACTTGAGTATGAAATCAGTTCCAGCACCGCGATCTACAGCAACGTTGCTGGATCCTTTTGGTCTAACGGGAACGAGCTGACCTACGGCGGAGGCTTCCGTTACAGCTGGTGATTGGGTATCAGCTCCCCCACCAGCTCCATCAGACCCCGCAGCGTCTCCCATTGATCCGCTCTAGACGGCGGCGGGCACCAGCACTCCAGGTGGAGCGGTGCGATCCAGGCTCAGCAATGAGTCCGTGCTGGACCGCGTTCAGCGGCTGATCGCAGAGGCGACCAGGGCAGAGCGGTAGCCCTGAGAGTTTGGTTCGAAGCCCTCAGAGACATAAACGCTTGAAATTCCTATCCGGTGCTTTGGCCGCGGCATGGCGTGCAACCCCAGGTCTTGACCTGATCAGCGCCTTTGATGCCGCCAATGGGGTGACGTCGGCCGCCGTTCCCGTTGGAGCCTGAAGCCATGAAAGAGTTCAAGGCTGTTCTTTGGTTTGTTGGCCCATTCGCCCTTTTGACTTGGGGGATTGGTTCGCTGCATCGCGTTGGCTGGCACGTTCATCAGATGTGCATCTACGACAGCTTTAGAGGGAAGGAAGTCATCACATCTAAAGAGCTGCACTCGGTCTGCAGGGAGATGCCGTGGTGAGGGTGGGGCTGCTCGCTCCCTCGATTGCCCTGTCCGTGGCTAATCCATGGTGTAAGCGACAAATCTATGGGCAAGCTGTTCGACCTGGCCGTTGAGGTCTCTAAGGGCGAGATTGTCGGGACGTTGTTCCACGCAGAGAGTGCAGAACAGGCCAGGGCCTTTAGACAGGACCTCTTTCCTGGCTGCAACGTGATGGCCGTCATGCAGGACGGCGAGCCTGGAGCCGAGAACAACTAGAACTCAACCGACCGGAGTGAAGCCCTGAAGCCCCTGGAGCCGATCCCAGCCGTAGATACGCATTACTCGGACATGGCGGTGGGGCCTGTGCTCCACCGATAGCGATGGGATTGAGCTGGAGACTGGCCAGAGGCAATCGACATCCCAGTGGGAGCGGATCCAGCTCGGCAGCTGGCCTGCTGGGGTGGCTCCTCCTCACAGAGGCGCGAGATATTCTGCTGAAGCAACAAAGACCTGTGCAATTTCTTCGAATGAGGCTCCCCGCACTTGCCACTGCGGCGGTGGCGTGTGGCCTTCAGCTTCTGAGTGCACTGCCTGCGAGTTCGGAGATCATCACAGTCAATGGCACTCAATACAAGGTTTTCGCTCTGCCAAGCAGCACTCCTAGCAACCTTTCGAGCGATGAACTGAACAAGATAAAAAGTTCTCCCTGGTGGCGGAAATACCAGCTCAGCATTGATTTCGCTCAGGCATGGAATACAGATGGCACAGTCTTCGCAGATTCAGAGTTTGACAATAATGGGGTCCTTTTTCTTGGCGGTATCAAATCTAAAAACCGTGCCTGGCCCCTTTCTACTGATTCTGCATCTTTTGCCTGGGGATTTCTTGCCCCTGCTCCCAAGCCAACCGATCAACCAGACAATACCAAAGGGGCACTGACTTCCTTGGTGAGTTGCGTGAGCAATGCATCAATCAATCCCGCAACAACAAGAGACTGCGTCACTGTTCTTGCCTCTGTTAATGCATCATCTTGGGAGCAGCTGACAGCTGAGGCCTACGCCAGCAACCTATCGGTTGGCCTTGAATCGATGAACCGATTCAGAAAGAATGCATTGGCCATTGCACTTGCTGACAACAAGATCTCCTATACAAAAACCGAAAAGGTCAAAGTTTGTGTTGACGAGAATGGAAACGCATTGACAGCAAGCACCAAAGACCAAGAGGTTTCAAAAGAGTCAACCAACTGCAAAACCGTAAAGGTCACAAAGAAACTCCCCTGGTCTCTTGTCATCGACGGCACCAACACACAGGCCAGCCTCAGGGGAACAGAGGACCTTGGCTCGCTTGACTACAACATCTTCCAGTCCACCTATGGCGTCGAATACGCACTGAGCGATCAGTTCAGCATTGGCGGAGTTTTTGGCTACGGACAGAACAATCTCTACAACTACGAATTTGCCGATACACGGGTTAATAGTGATACCTACTCGGGCGGCCTCTACGGCTTGTACAAGCCATCTGAACCAGCAACCATTGCCCTGCTTGGCGGTTACTCGCGCTTCAACAGCGATTCACGCAGGCCAATCCAGTTCGGCACGATCAATCGTCTTGCAGAAGCGGACTGGAATTCCAACGGCTACACCGTTGCGTTAACAGGTGAATACGCCTTCACTCTCTCAAAAGTCACTGACTCAGCGGACCCCAAGCAAAAAGAGAAAGAACGCCGTAACGCCATCCTTCTCAAGCCCAATGCCTTGGTTTCCTTCGCTGGGTACTCCCAAGGGCTCATTGAGGAATCAGGTGCACAGTCCCTCAACCTCAAGCTCAATCCACACACAGCCACATCGGTGATCTTTGGTGGTGGTTTGATTCTGCAGGCTCCCATAGTTGTCTCCTCTGAAAGTCGACTCATCCCGAGGCTTGGTGTTGGCTATCGCTACGACGTCAATGGCAACTCCGACGAAGAGCACGAGGTGACTGGTGGTTTCGTCGATCTGCCAGAAGCAGGTGAAATCGATGTCTACGGCCAGAACCGAGGTAGCAATGACGTCGATGTTTCCCTTGGACTTGAGTATGAAATCAGTTCCAGCACCGCGATCTACAGCAACGTTGCTGGATCCTTTTGGTCCAACGGCAACGAGCTGACCTACGGCGGAGGTTTTCGCTACAGCTGGTAGGGCTAGAGAAGACTCGTTACTGGCTAGACCTGTTAATCCAAAGATTGCATCAGGGCATCGGTCATCCGGATCTCGCAGTTGCTAACGAAGATGCCGAAGCCCGTGCCTTGGAAGGCAATCGAGTTCATGTAAACGCAGGCATTGCGGCGGGCCTGCTGAAACGCCGCCAGCTGGTCCTCGGGATCCGCGCTGGTCTTAAAGAAGCCCGTCAGGTTGTCCTTCCAGAGCGTGGGGAACTGACCGCCGGGCATCGCGGCAGCCTCCGTTGCCACCTTCTGCATGGCCAGAGCCAAGTCCCGATCCTTCTGCTCAAGAACCTTGGCGATGCACAGCGATGTCTCCACCGTGCTCATGGTGTGGGCACAGGGATTGGGTTGGGCCGCCACTGGTTGGGTACTCCCCGCCAAAGCAGCCAGTGCGAACAGGGAAACGCAGCAAAAGCGCAGTCGTGGTTGATGGAGCATGACGACTTGTACGGAGCGTTGCAGAAGCCCTGAGGGATGGGGGCCAACACATCGAAGCGCAGGCGCGCGCTTCATTCGAGAACCCGAGCGGGGCCCGTGCAGACCCAGGAGCGATCAATCCCCGTTGCGCTCAGGAACGGACTGTCGCCATAGAACGTCGGCCGGCCGGCGGGCGTCTGACGGCTCTGGACGCGCCAGAGCTGACGCTCGCAACTGACGCTGATGGTCAGGCTCCCCCCATCGCTCTGGGGGATGCGCAGCAAACGCATCCCGTCGTAGAGGCCCAGGGGTTGGGCCTTGAGCTGCTTGAGCAAGACCGCCAGAGCCTGGGGAGGCCTGGGGCTTTGGGCCTGCACCGGCAGCGCCGCCATCCAGCCCGCGCTCAGGAGGGCCAGGCTGAGGCTTAGACGTCGACCCATCAGCCCAGGAGGAATTGCCTGAATTCTGCTGAGACCACGGCGAAGCGCCAGCCTTCGCAACGATCCCTCAGAAGCTCAGGTTGAGGACGTTGTAGCCCTGCGGTCCGGAGGGCTTCTTGAACTCCAGGGGCAACAGCGCATCGTCTGCCACCTCGACGCTGTGGCGGGCCGAGGCGTCCTCCATGTAGGCCTGCTCGGCCATCAGTCCGTGGTCGGCAGTGGGCAGAGCCGTGGAGAGCTGGATCGGCTCCATGGCGTTGGCGTTCAGCGTGAATCCGCTACCAACCAGGAGGCTGCATGCTGCTGCAAGCGCGAAGGTCTTCATGGCCAGGTGTGTGAGGAGGGCCTTGTCTTCGCGATAGCTACGGCCAAAGAAAAATGGCAACAGTGGATTTCGGCAAGGCTTCAGGCCGCGCTCAACCACTGCCGCAGCAAGGGAAGACTCAGGCCAATGACGTTGGAGAAGCAGCCATCCAGGCGCTCCACCAGGCAGCCGCCGCGGCCCTCCAGGGCAAAGCCACCGGCGCACTGCAGCGGTTCACCCGTCGCCACATAGGCCTCGATCTCGGCGTCGCTCAGATCAGCAAAGAGCACCCGAGTCGTCACCGCGGCCACCCGCTCGCCCCCCGCAGGATCCAGAAGGGCATGACCGGTATGCAGCTCCCCCCAGGCGCCGCGCATCCGCCGCCAGCGGCTGATGGCCTCCTGGGGATCCGCGGGTTTGCCAAAGACCTCCCCGTCAAACGCCAGGACCGAATCACAGCCCAGCACCGCCGAGACCTCCCGATCGAGCCCGCTCTCCAGCACCGCCCGCGCCTTCGCCCGGGCCAGGAGCTGCACCAACTGCGCCGGATCGGGGTGGCTGATGGCCTCCTCATCCACCCCGCTGACCTGCACCCGATGGGGGATCGCCGCCTGCTCCAGCAAGCGCCGGCGGGCGGGGGAGGCAGAGGCCAACAGCAGCACGACCGATCCTTGAGCTCGGCCCACTCTGGCAAGGGTCTCGGGCGGTAGGAGCCAGCTGATGACCACAATGAAGGGACCCCAGCGCTCCCGTTGATGCAGCCCCGCCTTAGCCAGCAGGAGCAACGGGCGCTGATCCGGGCCAGGCGGGCCGTGCGCTGCCTGCCCTTTCGGCGCCGCTTCTACGAGGAACTCGAGCGGGAGGCCCTCAGCAGCACCCAGCTCGCGGCTCGCTCCGACTGGACTGCCCTCAGCTGCCGGCGTCTCTCAGCCAACCACTGCGAAGACCTCCTGATCTGGTTGATCCAACTGGGGGTGCTACGCCGCGAGGTCGATGGCCAGGGCCTGACCGAACGGGTTCGCCTGACGCCCCTCGGGCGGGTCGTGCTCTCGGACTGGCCCGGGGAGATTCCCAGCGCCAGCCTCCCCTCCCGCCTGCGCCACTGGATCAAGCAGCACTGGCCGAGGCTCTAGCTCGGTCCTTCCGTGAGTTCACGGATGCCGGGGAGTGGGCTACTGGCTGATGGTGAACAACCAGCTCAGCCTCGATGCCGTGAAGGTTCGAGATGTCATCTCTCGACTGAACGCTGCCGGATGGACTCTGGTTGCAACGCGAGGCAGTCACAGGCAGTTCAAGCATCCAGACCGGCCAGGTCGCGTTACGGTTGCGGGTAAGCCAAGTGATGATCTCGCCACCGGCACCCTCAAAAGCATTGCGAAGCAATCGGGAGTGGCCCTGCCATGAATCAATCGTTCGCCGTTGTCATTGAGCCTGCCGGAGAGAACTTCTCGGCCTACGTACCGGACCTTCCCGGGTGCGTCGCAACAGCTGCAACACGTGAGGCGGTTCTGCAAGAGATCCGTTCCGCCATTCGTTTTCATCTTGATGGGCTGCAAGAAGAGGCGGAACCTCATCCGAGAGCCCATGCCTCGGTCGCGACGGTTGTGGTCTGAGACCGTCCTTCCGTGCGTTCACGGATGCCGGGGAGTGATGAACACGGGGCTAGTAGGGCTAATCCCCTGAGTCTCGGACCTTCAAAACGGCAAATGCATAGAGCTCTTTGATCAACAGCGGCCACCGAGAGCGGTCCTGGGGCTCCTCGAGCGGCAATTCGTCGTACCGAAAGATCTTGCCAAAAGGTGTGAACAGTTCCAGCTCTTGGAACTCCTGGGGCAGGACAAAACCCTGTGCCTCAAGAAGGTCAAGCAGAAGACCGATGCTGTGGCTCCGGGGATAGTCCAGCTTGGGAGAAGCCAGCAGAGCCTTGAGGCATTTCTCTGCGGCTTGTTGAGCGTGATACCCCAGGGTCTCGTCGGAGATCTCAGGATCGTTGATCAACTTTTCCAATACAGCCAGGTCTTGGGCTGCCTTACGCAGAAGAAGAAGCCCCTGATCAGAGGGAGTCATGCAGCACCCTGCCCTGATGGTGTGCGGTGAATTCAACAGTTCCCGGGATTGCAGAGCGTTCACGGAAGTGCTCCGCCGTCGTCACCACAACATCGACGGACATCAGAATTCCTCTCAGGGCTCTCTGGAGGCGCACCGTTTCTGCGTAGCGACTCTGCACCGATGGTTCAACCACGAGCAGATCCAGGTCATTGGCAGAGCTCAGCTCTCCCTTGGATGCAGATCCAAAGGCAATCAGGCGTAAAGGCGCTGCTGCCTTCACAAGACGGTCGACGGCTTCGAGGACTTTCTCCTCCGTCACCGACCAGGCCTCTTTAGAAAAACCGGAAGCGGCCACCGCTGCGTTGCGCTGAGCTCTGGTCAGGCTAGTGCCGACCTCAAACCTCATCGTGGTTCTGCAAGAAGAGGCAGCCCCTCGCCCGAGAGCCCATGCCTCGGTCGCGACGGTTTTGGTCTAACGCGACCCTTCCGTGCGTTCACGGATGCCGCCGACTGGTAATAGCGGAGAGCATCAAGAAACGACGCCCGAATGGCGCCGCTACGGTGATGGACAGCCCACCCGTTCTCGACCGCCAGGCCGCCGCCACCCTGATCGCAGGTGCCCTCCTGCTTGCAATTTCTTTTTTCAGCAACATTGGATATGGAGCACTCATCCACCTCAGAGCCGCCGCTCTGGATGAGCAGATCGGAGTATGTCTCCACCTTGCCGCTTTGGCGGCGCTTGTTGGCGATGCTGAACTGGCGACCCGTCTACGACATCGAGCAAGAAACGAGGAGATTGTGAGAGGCAAACAATAGGCTCGACGCCCTATTGCAGTTATCCGATTCCAACTGGCCGACACCTCCATCAGCCGACTCCAACGGAATGCTGCGCTGGCTTGATTCAGTTGGTCAATACCGGCTTAGTGACCTTTCAGAAGATCTGAGCATCAAACAGGAGCCTGATGCTCCACGAGCCATTGCGACAACGCTGAGCGATCCACAGTTCCCTCCGCAACAGACAAAACCAGCCTCTCCGCCTCGTCCACATCCACAACGAGTTGGAACCCATTGAGAACCATCACGACCTCCATCGCTGCGTGGCCAATGCGTTTATTGCCATCAACGAAAGGATGGTTCTGAATCAAAGAGAAGCCCAGACAGGCAACCTTCTCCCAAAAACCCGGGTACAAATCCTCGCCGGAGAAGCTCTACCACGGCTGAGCCAGAGCGGATTCGAGAAGGCCCAGATCCCAAAGACCCTCTGAACCACCACTCTGCTCAATCAATTGGCGGTGAAGAGCCAGGACCTCAGCCAAGGTCAACCAACGCATCAAGCCAAGCGGCGATACAGCTCTTTGTTTTTGGCAAGCACAAGCTGAGAGGCCGCCGCAAAGTCAGAAGCTGGCTCTGACACGAAATCGCGCACCACAGCAGCAGCCAACTCTGCTTCGCTGACGTGCAACTGTTCATCGGCAGCGGCCAGCGCCTTGGCCTGCTGATCAGACAGTTCAATCGCCAACGTCATCCCTTGGCTCTCGCTGTACTACTACGGTTGATCTTGGCACCACCTAGTCAGTTTTAGGTTGCGGCCACAGCTCTACCGCTCTTTGCCCGCCCCCAACCCCACCCCCTTGATGGTGCTGGGCACCAGCAGCGGTGCCGGCAAGTCCCTGATGACGGCCGCCCTCTGCCGGGTGCTGCGGCGCCGGGGGGAGACACCCCTGCCCTTCAAGGGGCAGAACATGAGCAACAACGCCTGGGTGGATCAGGCCGGCGGCGAGATGGCCTACTCCCAGGCCCTGCAGTCCTGGGCGGCGGGACTGGAGCCCGCCTGTGCCATGAACCCCGTGCTGCTCAAGCCCCAGGGGGACAGCACCAGCGAGGTCATCCACCTGGGGCAGTCGGTCGGGAACTGCCGCGCCGAGCACTACTACCGCGATTGGTTCCGCCCCGGCTGGGCCGCCATTCGCCAGGGCCTCAGCGACCTCAAGGCAAGCCACCCCGGCGGGCGACTGGTGCTGGAGGGGGCCGGCAGTCCGGTCGAGGTCAACCTGCAACCCCGGGACCTGACCAACCTGCGCCTGGCCCAGTACCTGCGGGCCAACTGCCTGCTGGTGGCCGACATCGAACGGGGCGGCGTCTTTGCCCAGTTGGTCGGCACCCTGGCGCTACTGCGGCCGGTCGAGCGTCCGCTAATTCGGGGTCTACTGATCAACCGCTTCCGTGGGCGCCGCGAACTCTTTGATGAGGGCCGCCGCTGGCTCGAGGCCAACACCGGCATCCCCGTACTCGGCGTCATGCCCTGGCTGGATGAACTCTTCCCCCCGGAGGACTCCCTCGATCTGCTGGAGCGCCGCGGCCGCAAACGCGGGGCCGAGCTGGAGATCGCCGTGCTCAAGCTGCCCTCGCTGAGCAACTTCTCCGACCTCGACCCCATCGAGGCTGAGCCCACTGTGCAGCTCAACTGGATTGCACCGGGCCAGGAACTGGGGCGCCCTGATGCCGTGGTGGTGCCCGGCAGCAAACAAACCCTGCGGGACCTGGCGGCCCTACAGGCCAGTGGCCTGGGGGAGCAACTCTCGGCCTATGCCTCCCAGGGCGGAGCCGTGCTGGGTATCTGCGGCGGCATGCAACTGCTGGGGCGCGAACTGCTTGATCCCCAGGGACTGGAAGGGGGTGCCGGCTCGAGCCACGGCGGCCTAGGGCTCCTGCCACTGCGCACGGTCTTTGGAGAGGTCAAGGCGCTGCGGCAATGCAGCAGTCCGGCGCGATGGCCCCAAGGATCAGAGCCTGCGCTACTGGAGGGCTTTGAACTGCACCGGGGAGCCACCAAGGCGATCGAAGCGTGCGAGACCCTGGCAGAGAATGAGTCCCTGGGCTGGGTCTCAGGCCGTATCGCCGGCACCTATCTCCATGGTGTGTTTGAGAGTGGCCCCTGGCGGCGGCGCTGGCTCAACCAGCTCAGGGCGCGTAAGGGGTTGCCATTGCTTAGTGAACGCCAACCCCACCACAGCCGTCAGCGGGAGGCACTGCTCGATCGCCTCGCCGATGCCTTCGAGCAACACGTCAACCTGGAGCCCCTGCTCAAGCCATGAAGGACGTCCTGATCCAGTGGCCCAATGGACAGCAGACCCGCTGCAGTGCGGGGAAGGATTGGCTGCAGGCTGCACGCGAGGCCGGTTTCTCAATCCCCACGGGCTGCCTCGGCGGCAGTTGTGGCGCCTGCGAAATCGACGTCAACGGCAAGACCATCCGGGCCTGCATCGCCACCGTTCCCGCCAGCAAAAGCGGTCAACTGAGCGTGGAGCTGGCGACGGATCCCTACTGGTGAGCACCAAGCAGAAAGGATTCAGAGGCAACCCGTAGGCTTAAGTCACGCTCGGCAGAGCAGATGCGGCTTTCAGAACTTCAGGCCCTCACTCCAGAACTGCAGCTGATCGCAGCGCGCTATGGCGCCTCCAACATCGCTGTGTTTGGCTCCGTGGCCCGCGATGAAGCGACAGCAACCAGTGATATCGATCTTCTGGTTGATCTGCCCCAAGGCACGAGCCTTTTTGAGCACGCAGAGTTCAAGCAGGACTTGGAAACCCTGCTCCAGCACAGCGTCGATCTGATCCGTCGCCGCAACCTCAAACCAAGCCTGCGTGATCGCGTCGAGGCAGACGCCATTCCCCTGGCATGACCCCATCGGATCAAGACGCCCTCAACGACATCCTTGCGGTGATCGAGCGTGCCCTGGGATTTCCGATTGCAGATTTCGATGCGCTGGAGCGGACGGACTATCTGCAGGACGCACTCATCCGATGCCTGGAAGTCATGGGAGAAGCCGTCAAACGGATCAGCTCTGAATTGCGCGATGCTCACAGCGATCTGCCTTGGCGCGGCATGGCAGGAATGCGCGATCTCCTGATCCATGCCTACGACAAGGTGGACCTTGAGGAGGTCTGGCAGGCCTATCGGCAATTCCCCTGGATCCGAGACCGAGTCCTCGAAATCCTCAGTACAGAGACAACGAGCTGAAACAGTCGCAATTCGCCGATCCCTACTGGTGATCGCGCTGAATTAAGCCACCCCCCAGCACCATCTCGCCGGCGTAGAACACCGCCGCCTGGCCCGGGGTGATCGAGAACTGCTCCTCGGCGAACTCCAGGCGGCAGCGGTGCGGTCGGTCGGCCGCGCGGTCGGAATCGGTCTCCGGCAGGGGAATCAGTCGGGCCTGCTGGGGTCCACTGCGGTAGCGCACCTGCACCTCCACATCGAGCGGCTCAGTGGGTGGCGCGATGGAGACCCAGTTGACCGCGCCCACCACGGCCTCGCCGCGGGCCGCATCCCGGCGGGGGGCCACCACCACCTGATTCATCGCGCCATCCAGGCGGACCACATGCAGCGGCTCACTCCAGGCCACGCCCAGGCCCTTGCGCTGGCCAATCGTGAAGTGCTCGATGCCGTCGTGCTCGCCCACCACCTGGCCATCGGCCAGCACGATCTGCCCCGGCCGTGGCGGCAGGTAGGCATCCAAGAAGGCCTTCATCGAACCGTGGTGGTCCGCCAGACAGAGGTCCTGGCTCTCGGGCTTCTGGGCCGTGCGCAGCCCATGACGATCCGCCTCCAGGCGGGTGTCGGGCTTGGTCAGCTCGCCCAGGGGAAACACCAACCGACCCAGGGCCTCCTGGGGCAGGTCATAAAGGAAATAACTCTGGTCCTTGCGCTCGTCCAAGCCGCGCAGCAGCTGATGGCGACCGTTCTCGCTCTGATCGCCATGGCGCACCCGGGCGTAGTGCCCCGTGGCGATCCGATCGATGTTCCGCTCCTCCTTGGCCCAGCGCAACATCGGCCCGAACTTCACCTCCCGATTGCAGCGCGAGCAGGGCAGCGGTGTGACACCGGCCTCGTAGCCCTGCACCAGGAAATCAACGATCTGCTCCTTGAAGTGCTCGCGGAAATCCACCACGTGGTGCGGCACCTCCAGCTGCTCGCAGACCCCAGCGGCATCCACGAGACCCTCGGCGCAGCAGGCGCCCTTACCGCTCATCAGCCAGAGGGTCAGCCCCTCCACCTCCCAGCCGGCCTCCACCAGCAGGGCCGCCGTCAGGGAGCTGTCCACTCCGCCGGACAGCCCCACGGCCACCCGGTGCTCCCCCGGCCACTGGCGCAGACGCTCAATCGCCAGCGCCCCCGCCTCCGTTGCCGCCACGGAGGCCTCAGATGCAACGGGAACAGCGGAGAAGCGCGCCAATGCCAACGGTGGCTGTTCTCTCCATCATGGAACTGACGCCGTCAGTGCTGTTTTGGCCTCGTCCTGTTGGCCCCCACGCGACGCCGAGCACCTGCTGGTCAGCGGCCAGCAGATGGCCGGACTCGAGCAGGTGCTCTTCGAGCACGGCCTGCCGGTGGAGGCGCTGATGGAGAAGGCCGCCCTGGCCATCAGCCGGCGGCTGCAGGACCCCGATCTCTGGCCAGAGCTTCAAGCGCGGGGGGCGCTGGTGCTGGTCGGCCCCGGCCACAACGGCGGCGATGGCCTGGTCATCGCCCGGGAGCTGCAGCTCGCAGGCATCCCCGTACGGCTCTGGTCTCCCTTTGAACGGCGCAAGCCCCTCACCGAGAACCACCTGCGCCATGCCCTCTGGCTGGGAATTCCCCAGCTGGGCAGCCCGCCCGACCCGAGTGATCCGGCCCTCTGGATCGATGCGCTCTTTGGCATCGGCCAAAGCCGGCCCCCGGGAGAGGCCCTGGAGTCCCTGCTGGCCCAGCGCCAACGGCAACAACCCCAGCGGCTGATCGCCATCGACGGCCCCACAGGCCTCTGCGCCGATCGTGGCCTGCCCCTGGGTCAGACCGCCGCCACCGCCGGGCTGACCCTGAGCATCGGCCTGATCAAACAGGGGCTCATCCAAGACAGCGCCCTGGCCTGGACCGGAGCACTGGAGCGCATCGACCTGGGGCTTCCCATGGCTCTACTGGAGCAACTGCCCGCGCAGCAGCCCCGGGGCCTGAGCCCCAGCGACCTCGATGGCGCCCCCTGGCCCACGCCCGCTGCCGCGGCCTCGAAATACCAGCGGGGGCGCCTCCTGGTCGTCGCCGGCAGCGACGCCTACCGCGGTGCCGCCCTGCTCGCTCTGCTGGGGGCCAGCGCCAGTGGCCTCGGCAGCCTGCGGGCCGCCGTCCCCGTGGCCGTCGCCGATCAGCTCTGGAGCCAGCTCCCCCATGCGGTGCTCTCCGCCCGGCTGCCCAGCCGCGGCGATGGGTACCTGGATCTCAGCGCGCTCGCCCCCTCAGCCCTGGAGCGGCTCGATGCCCTGGTCATCGGCCCGGGCATCGGCAACACGACAGACGATGCAGCGATCTGGGAGACGCTGCAGGCTTTCCCTGGCCTACTGGTCCTCGATGCCGATGGCCTCAACCGCCTCGCCCAGCGCGCCGCCCTTCCCTGGCTGCGAGGCCGCTCGGGCCCCAGCTGGCTCACCCCCCATCCCGGCGAATTTCAGCGCCTCTTCCCCGATCTCACCGGACTGCCGCCGCTGGAGGCCTGCGCGGCGGCGGCCCAGCAGAGCGGCTGCTCCGTGCTGCTCAAGGGGGCCCGGAGCGTCATTGCGGATCCCAGCGGAGAGCGCTGGCAGCTCAGGAGCGCCAGCAGCCATGCCGCCCGCGCAGGCCTGGGCGATGTCCTTGCGGGCTACGCCGGAGGACTGGGCGCCCTCGCGCAGGCCAGCGGCGCCGGCTGCAGTGGTTCCTTGCTCGCCCTGGCAGCCCTGGCCCACGCCAGCGCCGGGCTGCAAGTCAGCACGCTGCACGGCATCGGCGCTGCTACACCGCATCAGATTGCCGAAATGTTGGCCGCGATGGAGAGAAAAACGAAGTCAGGGATTGTTAACAGAATCCGCAGCGGCCAGTTGTGCACCTGAGTCTCAAAAGTGTTGTGATCTTTCGTATCTCAAAGCTGAAGCGTTACTGAAATCCCAGCACTTTCAAAAAAAGCCATAGGAGATTCTTCCCACCTTTCAACAGGAGCCTCTATGGCAGCCGCCACCAGCTCCAACACCAGCAGCAGTCGGCGCCGCAGCAGCGATCCGATTAGTTGGTACCTCTCAACCATTGGTCGGGTGCCCCTGCTGACGCCCGCGGAAGAAATCGAACTCGGCAATCAAGTGCAAGCGATGATGCGGCTTGCCGAAGAAGACAAAGGCGAGGCCTATACAACGCATGAAAAGAAGATCATGCGTGTGGGCAAGCGCTCCAAAGAGCGCATGATGAAAGCCAACCTGCGCCTGGTGGTCAGCGTCGCCAAGAAATACCAAGGCAAGGGCCTGGAACTGCTCGATCTGATCCAGGAGGGCTCCCTGGGCCTCGAGCGCGCCGTGGAGAAATTCGACCCCACCCGCGGCTACAAGTTCTCGACCTATGCCTTCTGGTGGATTCGCCAGAGCATGACCCGGGCGATCGCCTGTCAGTCGCGCACCATCCGCCTGCCGGTGCACCTCTCCGAGCGCCTCACCGCCATCCGCAAGGTCAGCCTTGAGCTGGCCCACAAGCTCGGTGCCATGCCCAGCCGCAAGGAAATTGCGGAAGAGATGGACATGCCTCTCGATGAGCTGGATTCCCTGCTGCGCCAGGCCCTCACCACCTCCAGCCTGGATGCCCCGGTGAACGGAGAAGAAGGGCGCAGCTTCCTCGGCGATCTCATTGCCGATCAGAGCAACAGCGAGCCCCTCGATCAGGTCGAGCGCGGCATCCATCAAGAGCAGCTGGGACGCTGGCTCAGCCACCTCACCGACCAGGAGCGTCAGGTGCTTGAGCTGCGCTTTGGCCTGGAAGGGGAGGAGCGCCACACCCTCGCTGAAATCGGCCGCATGCTCGAGGTCTCCCGCGAGCGGGTGCGCCAGGTCGAACTCAAGGCCCTACGCAAGCTGCGTCACCTCACCCGCCGCCTGCCCACCGCCATCTAGGACTCCGTCGCTGCCGGGGTTGGCGCTGCGGGCAGCTCCGAGCCGGAAATACAGAAGCTGTTAAGGGCCTTGCTCTTGCTCACGGGGCTGGTCTTGAGCTGGGCCATCAGCATGTCGCGGGACTTCTGACAATCCGCGAAGGTCTTCATCGGCAGGGATTGCATCGCCGTGCCGCCGTGGACGGATCCGGACCAAAACAAGATCACCAGCCAAACCGGAGCCATCGAGATCCCTTGATTGCACTCCTTTGTAGCCCGGTTTCCGCCAGACTTCGCGCACCAACGCTTACCCGCAATGCTCGGCGGAGAGGACAGCCTTCCGATCACCCTGCGGCTCTCGGAGCCGGTGATCAAGGAGCTCGAGCTCTTGATGCAGCAACTGCAGCTCGATGACATGGGGCTGCTGGTGGATCGCCTGCTGCGGGAGTCCCTCTTCGACGAAGAGTTCGACGGCGACGAGGACTGATCACCCCCGGTGCGCCTGCCGCTCGTCTACCACCCGGCCTACTCGGCCCCTCTGCCCAGTAGCCATCGCTTCCCGATGGCGAAGTTCAAGCTCCTGCGTGCCCTGCTCGAGGAGCAGGGCCTGGCGAGGGAGGAGCAGATCCATACCCCCCTTCCGGTGCCGCGGCGCTCACTGGAGCTGATCCATAGCCGCCGCTACCACCAGGCCTTCGCCCGCGGGGAGCTGCTGCCCGCGGAGCAGCGCCGGATCGGCCTGCCAGCCACAACCCCCTTGGTGCAGCGCACCTGGCTGGCGGTGGGAGGGTCGCTCCTGACCGCCCGCCTGGCCCTCCAACACGGCGTCGCCTGCCACCTCGCCGGGGGAACCCACCACGCCTACCCCGACCACGGCAGCGGCTTTTGCATCTTTAACGACTTCGCCGTCGCCGCCCAGGTCCTGCTGGCAGAAGGCCAGGTCCAGCGCCTGATGATCATCGATCTGGATGTGCATCAAGGGGATGCCACCGCGTCGATCTTCCGCGATGAACCGCGGGTCTTCACCCTCTCGGTCCACTGCGGCAGCAACTTCCCCCTGCGCAAACAACAGAGCGACGTCGACCTCGCCCTCGACGATGGTCTGGGGGATGACGCCTATCTGGAGTCAATCGGCGATCTCATCCCAACTCTCCTGGATCAAGAGCAACCGGATCTGGTGCTCTACAACGCCGGCGTCGATCCCCACCGGGAAGACCGACTCGGTCGGCTGAACCTCACGGATCAGGGCCTACTCAACCGCGACCGCCTCGTCCTGGACAGCTGCCTGCGCCGCAACATCCCGGTCGCGACGGTAATCGGCGGCGGCTACGACGCGCTCACGCCGCTGGTGCTGCGCCACGGCCTGGTCTTTCGCGCCGCCAGCGAGCAAGCCCGCTTGCACGGGCTCTAGGGCTGCCGCTCAGTCTTCCGCCCAGATGTAGCGGGTCAGTTCCTCGGGCTTGGGTTCTGGGGCCGACAGGGCGAACTCCACGCAATCGGCCACCTCGGCGTCGATCTCCTTCTCGATTCCCTTGAGCTCCTCGGTGGTCGCCAGGTTGTGCTCGATCAGGTGCGCCGCCAAGCGCTTGATCGGGTCCCGCTGGGCCCAGAACTCCTTCTCGGCCTCAGCCCGCAACTCGTCGGGGTCCGCCAGGGAGTGACCGCGGAAGCGGTAGGTCAGGCACTCCAGCACCGTGGGGCCCTCGCCTGCCCGGGCCCGTTCGATCGCACGCTGGGCAGCACCGCGAACGGCCAGGACATCCATACCGTCCACCTCTTCACCGGCCATGCCGAAGGCTGCGGCCTTGCGCCAGATCTCCGGATCACTGGTGGCGCGGTTGTGGTCCATACCAATGGCCCACTTGTTGTTCTCGACGACAAACAAGATCGGCAGCTTCCAGAGCGCCGCCATGTTCAAGCACTCGTAGAACTGGCCGATGTTGCAGGTGCCATCGCCAAAGAAGGCGGCGGTCACCGCATCGCTGCTGGAATCCCCCAGGGCATCGCGCTTGTAGCGGCTGGTGAAGGCGGCACCTAGGGCCACGGGAATGCCCTCACCAATGAAGGCATAGCCACCCAGCAGGTGGTGCTCCTTGGAGAACAGGTGCATCGAACCGCCGCGGCCCTTGCTGCAGCCGGTCTCCTTGCCGAACAACTCGCTCATCACCTCGCGGGCCGGCACGCCGCAGCTCAGGGCATGCACGTGATCGCGGTAGGTGCTGCAGAACCAGTCGTGCTGCATCTTCATCGCCTTGATCACCCCCGTGCTCACGGCCTCCTGGCCGTTGTAGAGGTGAACGAAGCCAAACATCTTGCCGCGGTAGTACATCTCGGCGCACTTGTCTTCGAAGCGCCGACCGAGAGTCATGTCGCGGTAGAGCATCAACCCCTCATCCCGGGTCACCGTCGCCGGCGTCGAGGGATAGAGATTCATCAGCCGCTCGGCATGCAAGCCGACCTGATTGACATCGGCGGAGCAGGAGGGAGCACCACTGGTGGCGACGCCCTGTCCAAGATCGGCCTGTGTCATGGCTGAGGTCCTGCTCTCCGGGGACTCTGATGCTGGCCTGACTGTACGGGGTCCATCTCCAAAAGGTGCACGAAGGACGGCCAAAACCGAAGACTCTGCCTACAGTCACGTCCGATTAGCGCCCGCCAATCCGAGCTCAATTTGGAACTGCCGATCGACCACTTCCGCCTACTCGGCGTGAATGCCAGCTCCGACCGGCAGAGCGTGCTGCGAACCCTGCAGCAGCGTCTTGATCGCGCGCCAGACCAAGGCTTCACCCAAGACACTCTCCAGGCCCGGGCCGAGCTGCTGGAAGCCAGCGCCGACCTGCTGAGTGACGAAACCCGCCGCCAGGCCTATGAGCGGGAACTGACGGCCATTGCGGACAACGCCAACGGTTCCATCGCCGCCCTGGAGATTCCGCCCTCCCGTGAGGTCGGCGGTCTTCTCCTCTTAATGGAGGCCGGCCAAGCCCAGGAGGCCTTCGACAGCGCCGCCCGCGGGCTTCAGCCACCCCAAGCACCCGCCCTGGGCAGCAGCCGCGAAGCCGACCTGACCCTGTTGGCTGGCTTGGCCTGCCAGGGCACTGCTCGGGATTACCGCGACCAACGCCGCTATGAGGCGGCCGCCCTGACCCTGCAGCAGGGTCTGCAGCTGCTGCAACGCATGGGCCAACAGGCCGAACAGCGCCGAAAGCTCGAGCAGGACCTCAAGGAACTCCTCCCCTACCGGGTGCTGGATCTGATCAGCCGCGATCTCTCCGCCAGCGGCTCGCGCCAACAGGGTATTGCGCTGCTGGAGCAGCTGGTGCAGCAACGGGGCGGTCTCGAGGGCCACGCCGATCTGACCTTCCCCCAAAGCGAGTTCCAGCCGTTCTTCAAGCAGATCCGTCAGTTCCTGACGGCCCAGGAGCAGGTGGAACTGTTCAGCCGCTGGGGCGATGCCGGCTCAGCCACCGCTGACTTTCTCGCCAGTTTTGCCCTCACGGCCTCGGGCTTCTCCCAGCGCAAGCCCGAGCGGATTCTCGAGGCCTACGAACGCCTGAAGAACAGCGGCCAGCCGGGCATTGAGGTCTTCCTCTCCTGCCAGCAACTGCTGCTCGGTCAGGTAGACGAAGCGGAGCGCCTCTTTGATCTCGGGGCGGATGCCGCCCTGAAGCAGTGGGCCCTGGAACAGGGGGACGACCCCCTGGCCCGCCTCTGCGCCTACTGCCGTGACTGGCTCACCCGCGAGGTGCTCGAGGGATTCCGCGACATCGACGTCGACGCCAACCTCGATGCCTGGTTCGCTGACCGGGATGTCCAGGCCTACATCGATCAACAGGACCGCATCCGCGGCCGCCAGTTCAGTGCCAAGACCAGCCTCGAGACACCAGCGACCGCCGAGACCAGCAGCCCCTTCGGCGATTGGCCGAGCTTCGACCTTTCAGGCAGCTCCGATAGCCCCAGCAGCTTTGAGTCGCTGGAGCAGGAGAGCGAGGAGGACGATGACGAGCTCTGGGATGGCCCCCGCTGGAGGCTCCCCGATCTCCAATGGCCCCAACTCGGCGGCCTGAACGAACGGCTGCAGGCGCTCCCCAGCTGGGGGTTGCCGGTTGGTGCGGCCGTCGCTGCCCTCGTCCTTGGCTTCGGCGGCTGGATGGCTCTGAAACCACGGGTCAGTGAGGTGGAAACGGCCGCCAGCAGCGCCCTGGTTCAACCCGAAACCCCAGCACCAGCGCCGCTCGAAGCCCCCTTCCCGCTCAAGGCCCCCGACCCCAGTGCCGGCCAACTGCAGGGCCTACTGGAGGCCTGGTTAACGGAAAAAGCCGCGGTGCTCGCCGGTGGAGCCCCCAGCGAATCCCTGGCTGATCTGGCCAGCAGCGATCAAATCCAGCGTCTGCAGCGCCAAAGCCAGGCCAACCGCCAGCGCGGAGCCACTGAAACCGTCAAGACCACCATCACCGGCTTCAAGGTCAGCGACCGCTCCCCCGTCCGCATCGCTGCCCAGGTGGTCCTGACCTACAGCGATGAACGCAAGAGCAGCACCGGTCAGGTCCTGAGCAGGACTCCTGAGATGACCCTGCGCAACACCTACATCTTTGGCCGCAGGAACGGCAGCTGGCAGCTCGTGGCCTACAAACCCACCGCCAAGAACTGACGCGCCCGACCCGCTGCCGAGACGGTCGCTTTTTACGATCACTCGATCACAGGCGCCCCCATGTTCGACGAGCTCTCCCAACGGTTTGAAGATGCCGTCAAGAACCTGCGCGGTCAGGGGGCCATCAACGAGGGCAACATCGACGGTGCTCTCAAGGACGTGCGCCGGGCCCTACTGGAGGCCGACGTCAGCCTTCCGGTGGTCAAGGACTTCGTCGAAGAGGTCCGCAAGAAGGCCCTAGGGGAAGAGGTGGTGCGGGGCATCAGCCCCGACCAGAAATTCATTCAGGTCGTTCACGAGCAACTCGTGGAGACCATGGGCGGCGAGAACGCACCCCTGGCCCCTGCCGGCAAAGAGGGCGCTCCGGCGGTGGTGCTGATGGCGGGCCTGCAGGGCGCCGGTAAAACCACCGCCACCGCCAAGCTCGGCCTGCACCTCAAAGAAAAAGGACGCAGGGCGCTGCTGGTGGGGGCCGACGTCTACCGGCCCGCGGCCATTGAGCAGCTCAAAACCCTGGGCGGGCAGATCGGCGTTGAGGTCTTCAGCCTTGGCACCGACGCCAAACCGGAAGCCATCGCCGCCGCCGGCATTGAGAAGGCCAAGGCCGAAGGCTTCGACACCGTCCTGGTGGACACCGCCGGCCGCCTCCAGATCGACACCTCGATGATGGAGGAGATGGTGCGGATCCGCGAAGCCGTCCAGCCCGATGAGGTGCTGCTGGTGGTGGATTCGATGATCGGCCAGGAGGCCGCCGAACTCACACGGGCCTTCCACGATCAGGTGGGCATCACCGGTGCGGTGCTGACCAAGCTCGACGGCGACTCCCGCGGCGGGGCGGCCCTCTCGATCCGCAAGGTCAGCGGCGCACCGATCAAATTCATCGGCACCGGCGAAAAGGTCGAGGCACTCCAGCCCTTCCACCCCGAGCGGATGGCCAGCCGCATCCTCGGCATGGGCGATGTCCTCACCCTGGTGGAGAAGGCCCAGAAGGAGGTCGAGCTGGCCGACGTGGCCAAGATGCAGCAGAAGCTCCAGGAAGCCACCTTCGACTTCTCGGACTTCATCAAGCAGATGCGCCTGATCAAGCGCATGGGCTCCCTGGGCGGCCTCATGAAAATGATCCCGGGGATGAACAAGATCGACGACGGGATGCTCAAGCAGGGCGAAGAGCAGCTCAAGAAGATCGAAGCGATGGTTGGCTCCATGACCGAAGCCGAGCGCTGCGACCCCGACCTGCTGGCCGCCAATCCCTCCCGCCGGCGCCGGATCGCCAGCGGCAGTGGCCACACCCCCGCGGATGTGGACAAGGTGCTGCAGAACTTCCAGCAGATGCGAGGCTTCATGCAGCAGATGACCCGCGGTGGCGGAATGCCCGGCATGCCTGGAATGCCCGGCATGGGCGGAATGCCAGGGATGCCTGGAATGGGCGGAATGCCCGGCATGGGGGGAATGGGTGGCCGCGGTGGCGGCGGGATGCCCAAGGCCCCTAAACCCGCCAAGAAGCGCAAAGGCTTCGGCCAGCTCTAGGGGGTCACCCCAGAGAGTATTGTTGTCGTTTGCGCCCGATTCCCTGGGGAATCAACGCGCGTTTATCCAGTCAGCAAGGCAAGGCCACAATGATCAAGCTCCGCCTGAAGCGGTTCGGTAAGAAGCGGGAAGCGAGCTTCCGCCTGGTGGCCTGCAACAGCACCTCACGCCGCGACGGTCGTCCCCTTGAGGAGCTGGGCTTCTACAACCCCCGCACCAAGGAGACCCGTCTCGACACCGAGGCCATCCGCGCCCGTCTCGCCCAAGGCGCTCAGCCCACCGAGGTCGTGCAAACCCTGCTCGAGCGCGGCGGTCTGATCGAGAAGAAAGTGCGTCCCTCCGTGGTCGTCGGCCAGAAGAAGCAAGCCGCCATCCGCGAGGCTGCTGCCAAGCAGGCCGCTAAGGAAGCTGCCGAAGCCAAGGCTGCTGAGGCCGCTGCTGCTGCAGAAGCCGCCGCTGCCGCCGAAGAGGCTCCCGCTGAAGAAGCAACTGAAGCCTGAGGCCCTCCCCCATGCCCGGGGCTGAAAGCCTCACGGCCTTCACCATCGACCTTCCCGACCAGGACGCCGCCATGGCCCTGGCCGGTGAAGCTGAATCGACCCTGCATCGCCTGGAAGCCCTGACTGGTGCTTCGTTGGTGCTGCGGGGTCTTTCGCTGCAACTGCGCGGCAGGCCGACCCAGCTGGAGCGGGCCGCCGGCCTGGTGGAACTGCTGCGTCCCCTTTGGCAGGAAGGCCAAGGCATCACCCAGGTGGATGTGCAAACCGCCCTCTCCGCCCTGGATACGGGCCGCGGAGAGGAGCACCAGCAGCTGGGGAAACAGGTGCTGGCCCGCAGCCAGAGCGGGAAGCTGCTGCGTCCCCGGACCCTCAAACAAAAGACCTACGTCGAGGCGATCGAACGCCACGACCTCACCTTCGCCCTCGGTCCAGCCGGCACCGGCAAGACCTTCCTGGCGGCCGTTCAGGCAGTCCGAGCCCTGCAGGAGCGCAAGGTGGAGCGGCTGATCTTGACCCGCCCGGCCGTGGAGGCCGGCGAGCGCCTGGGCTTTCTGCCAGGGGATCTGCAGCAGAAGGTGGACCCCTATCTGCGGCCCCTTTACGACGCCCTGCACAGCCTGCTGGGACAGGAGCGGACCGCGGCGCTGATCGAGAAGAACGTCATTGAGGTGGCGCCGCTGGCCTACATGCGGGGCCGCACCCTGGCGGAGGCCTTCGTGATCCTCGATGAGGCGCAGAACACCACCCCCGCCCAGATGCGAATGGTGCTGACCCGCCTGGGGGAGGGATCAAAGATGGTCGTCACCGGAGACCCCACCCAGATCGACCTGCCCCAGGGGCAGTTGAGCGGCCTGATCGAAGCCGCTCAAGTCCTGGAGGGGGTCGAGGGCATTGCCGTCTGCCGGCTCAGCGCCGCCGATGTGGTGCGCCATCCGCTGGTGCAGCGCCTGGTCACGGCCTACGCCGCCCGGGATGCGGCCAAGTCCCGGCGTTAGTCGGGGGATCCACACCCCCAAAGGGCACACAAGCTGGAGATCGCTGGCAGGATGAAGCCAGTCATCCTCTGTGCCATGCCGGCCAGCAGCAATTTCCAGGAGGCCATCCGCGAGGCGCAATCGAGCGCCCTCGTGGGGCCCAACGTGGTCAATAAGGCGCTGCCCTACGTGGGCGGCGGCATGGTGCTCACCGCCGGTGGCGTGATGGGCGGCCTGGCTCTGTTGGCCAGCAACCCCGCCAGCTTCATGCCCCTGTTCTGGGTGGCCCTGATTGGCAACTTCATCCTCTTCTTCGTGGCCCAGAACGTGGCCCTGAAGGCGAACAACAGCACCGCGCTGCCGCTGATGGCGGCCTACAGCCTGATCACCGGCTTCACCCTGAGCGGCATCGTCGCCCTGGCCATCGGCACCGCCGGCATCGGCGCCATCGGCACCGCGGCTCTGGCCACCGGCGTCACCTTCGTGGCCGCCTCGGTGATGGGCCGCCGCATGAGCGACAGCGTCGGTCAGGCCCTGAGCGGCGTCGTCGGCCTGGGCATCCTCGGCCTAGTGATCGCCATGGTCGTCCAGATCGTTGGCGGCATCTTTGTGCCCGGCTTCGGCATGGGCGGCATGGAGCTTCTGATTGCCGGTTTCGGCACCGTGATCTTCGTGGGCGCCGCCTTCGTGGACTTCTACACGATGCCCCGCACCTACAGCGACGACCAGTACCTGGCCGGTGCGCTGAGCATGTACCTGACCTACATCAACCTCTTCATCTTCATCCTGCGTCTGGTGATCGCCCTCAACGGTGGCGGCCGCCGCGACTGATCCCGTTCCCTGGTTCACCCAAGCGCCCCAAACGGGGCGCTTTTTTGATGCGCTGAGGGGGCGCCTCAGCCCTCCGCCACGGCCAGCACCGCCTCAGCAATCGCCGCGGTCTGAGCGGCGTCATACCCCCAGCGCTTGAGGAAGGCCACGTCCTCACCGCGGCCCTCGGTCGCCTCCAGCAGGACTTCCAGGCGGGCCTTCACGGCCTCAGGTTCCAGCAACCGCAGCAGTTCGGTGCAACGCGCCTGTACCCGCTCCGATCCTGCCTGCTGCGCCTCATCGGCATTGCGACCGTGATGCAGCGCCATGGCCGTGCTCATCGCCAGGTTGCGGGCGCTGAGATCCACCACGCCATCGCCGGCCTGGCGCAGGGCCAAGACCACCGGATCCGGCAGACGGTCCATCAGCGGGCAATCCCCTGCCAGGGAGACCACAAAGAACCCCCGGGCGCCATCACGGCTGGCCACCAGCTCAGAGACCCGATCGCCAATCACCTCATCGCTGAGTTCACCGTTTTCCCAGAGCCCCAGCCACTGGGCTGTGATCTCCATCGCCTGTTGAAACGTGGGCTCCAGCGGGGCGGCTTCGGTCATGGGGGAGGTTGAACTGCCAAGGTGAGGCTATGGAGTCACACGACCAGCTGCCGCCTTTGCCAGATCTGAGCGATCTGCCGGCCGAGGCCATGGCCGGGGGCTTCAGCCTGGGGCAGAGCCCCGAAGGATTTCGCTCGGGCTTTGTCGCCCTAGTGGGACGGCCCAACGTGGGCAAATCCACCCTGATGAATCAGCTGGTGGGGGAGAAGGTGGCGATCACCTCCCCCGTCGCCCAGACCACACGCAACCGGCTGCGGGCAATCCTCACCACCCCCACAGCCCAGCTGGTCCTGGTGGACACCCCTGGAATCCACAAGCCACACCACCTGCTGGGGGAGCGGCTAGTGCAGACCGCCCGCGGTGCCATCGGCGAAGTCGATCAGGTCCTGCTGCTGGTGGATGGCAGCCAGGCCGCCGGCCGAGGCGACGGCTTCATCGTGGAACTGCTGGAGCGCATCAAGGTGCCGGTCCAGGTGGCGCTGAATAAATCCGACCTGGTGGACCCGGCCCAGGCCGCCGAGCTGGAGGCCAGCTACCGCGAGCTGGTGCCCGGTTGGCCCCTGCACCCCGTCAGCGCCCTCAACGGCGATGGGACCGAGGCCCTGGTCAGTGCCCTCGCCGCGGAGCTTCCTGAAGGCCCCCACCTGTATCCACCGGATGCGGTCAGCGACCAGCCCGAGCAGCTGCTGCTGGCGGAGTTGATCCGTGAGCAGGTTCTGCAGCACACCCGCGAAGAGATCCCCCACTCCGTCGCCGTTCAGATCGAGCGGGTGGTGGATGACAAGGAACGCACCGCCGTGCTGGCCACCGTGTTGGTGGAGCGCAACAGCCAGAAGGGCATCCTGATCGGCAAAGGCGGCAGCATGCTGCGCCAAATCGGCACGGGCGCCCGGCAGCAGATGCAGAAACTGATCGCCGGTCCGGTCTACCTGGAGCTCTTCGTCAAGGTCGTTCCCAACTGGCGCCGCAACTCCTCACGGCTGGCGGAATTGGGCTACCGCGGCGACAGCTGAGAGAATCGCCGCCATGAGCGACAACGCCTCCTTCCCCCCCGACTCGATCGAAGCCTTCCTGCGCTTCTGCGACGGCGAGTGGATGAGCCTTCGGTCCCGTTTCGTGCTGGGCGATGACAGCGACGCCGGTGAGGGCGACGAGTGGCACAGCAGCGAGCGCGGTGAACTGGTGGTCCGCTACCTCGAGGGCAACCCCGGCGGGCTGAGCGTCGGGCCCAAGGAGCAGGCGCCCAAGCAGCTGCAGTTTCAGGCCGATGGGCAGTTCCACGCCGGAGATCAGCAGGGCCGCTGGACCCTCTGGCCCGACAGCAGCCTGGAACTGGTGATCGAGCGCGATGGCAACGAGATCCGCGAGCGGATCTGGTTCAACAAGCCCAACCTGCGGCTGCGCTCCACCATCGAGCAACCGGCCGATGGCACCCCCGGCCGCGCCAGCTTCAGCTCTGAGATTCGCCGGGTGAGCCGGCCCGCCGCCTGAGCGATGCGTCTCGATGTGGTCAGCCTGACCCCGGAGGCCTTCGCGCCGCTGCAGGGTCTTGGGGTCATCGGCCGCGCCTTCGCCGCCGGCCGCGCTGAGCTCCACGTTCACAACCCCCGGGATTTCGCCACCGACCGCTACCGCAAGGTGGATGACGAGCCCTATGGCGGCGGTGCCGGCATGGTGCTCAAACCCGAGCCGGTCTTTGCCGCCTACGAATCGATCCCAACCCAGCCGCGCCGGCGCACCCTGTTGATGTCGCCCCAGGGGCAACCCCTACGCCAGCAGGATCTGCGCCGTTGGGCTGCGGACTACGACCAGCTGGTCTTCCTCTGCGGCCACTACGAAGGATTCGACGAACGCATTCGCTCCCTGGCCGATGAGGAGGTCTCGATCGGCGACTTCGTGCTGACCGGGGGTGAACTGCCGGCGATGACGATCATCAATGGTGTCGTGCGTCTGCTGCCGGGCACCGTCGGCACCGAGGCCTGCCTGGAGGAGGAAAGCCACAGTGCCCTGCTGCTGGAGCACCCCCACTACACCCGGCCGGCTGACTTCCGCGGCATGACCGTCCCGGAGGTGCTGCGCAGCGGCGACCACGGCGCCATCGCCCGCTGGCGCGCCGATCAACAGCAGCAGCGAACCGAAGAGCGCCGGCCCGATCTCTACGCCCGCTGGCAAGAGCAGCAGCAACAGCAGTGAGCTGTTAGGCCTCGGGCTTCTGCAGCCCCTTGAGGGCACCGAGCAGGGCCGCCGGGCTTTGCGGGTCCACCATCAGCACGCTGCCCCCGGGGGCCTGGGCCATCGATTCGCCCATGGTCATCCAGTCGCCCGCGAGCAGCAGGCGCATCGCCTCCGCCGCCTCGGGATCGGCCTGCATCGCCTTGGCTAGGCGGGTGGCGGCATCGGCGCGGGCCTGGGCCAAGAGTCCCTGCTGCTTGGCCTGGGCCTCCGCCTCCAGCAGCAGGGCTTCCTGCTTGGCCCTGGCATCGAGCACCAGGGCTTCGGCCCGGCCCCGGGCTGCATTGAGCTGGGACTCCTTCTCGCCTTCAGAGCGCAGGATCGCGGCGCGCTTCTCCCGCTCGGCCGTCATCTGCTGCTCCATCGCCTGCTGCACCCCGCGGGAGGGCTGAATGTCCCGGAGCTCCACCCGCGTGACCTTCACGCCCCAGGGATCGGTGGCGGAATCCAACTCCCGCAACAGCGCCTCATTCACCTCCTGGCGGGTGGTGAAGGTCTGATCGAGATCAAGCTTGCCCATCTCGGCGCGGATCTGGGTCAGCACCAGATTCACCATCGCCGCCTGCAGGTTGTCGACCGAGTAGTAGGCCCGCTCGTGCTCCAGCAGTTGCCAATAGACCACCGCATCGACCTCGATGGCGACGTTGTCGCGGGTAATGCACTGCTGCGGCGGGATATCCAGCACCCGCTCCTTCAGCGACTCATGGCTGACCACCCGTTCCACCACCGGAAGCACCAGTGAGAGCCCCGGCTGCAGCTGCCGGTCGTACTTACCCAGTCGCTCCACCAGTCGGGACTGGCCGCCGCTGGTGACCTTGATGCTGTTCAGCCCCAGGAAGGCCATCACCACCAGGGCCGGCAAGCCAAACAGCGCTTCCATTGGCCCAATTGATCCGTTGGCTTCAAGCTAGGCAGCAGCTGCCTGATCGCAACCCCGTGACCGCGCTGCTCTGGTTTCTGCTGGCCCTGGTCCTCCTGGCCCTGGAGTGGCTCGGGGTGGAGTTCGATGGCCTGCTCGCCGCGGCCCTGGCGGCCCTGCTGGTCTCCCTACTCAGCGCCTGGCTGCCCCTGAACCTGGGACTGCAGCTGCTGCTCTTTGCGGGGGGCTCGGTGGCACTCCTGCTCGTGCTGCAGCGCTGGTCAGCGCGCAAGCGGGAACGGGCCATTCGCCAGAGCGAAGCCTCCCAATACGCGGAGGTCATCAGCGGCTTCGGGGCCGGCAGTGACCAGGGGAGGGTTCTCTGGCACGGCCAGAGCTGGGCAGCCGAGAACCTTGAACCCCGTCAAGCGCTCCAGCCCGGCAGCCAGGTCCTGGTGATGGGGCGCTCCGGCACCAACCTGCAGGTGCTGCCGGAGCAGCAGCAATCAACCAAGTAAGGCCAGCTGCCTTACCTTGGATGGATGACCAGCGTGACTCTCAGCTCAAAGGGCCAGCTGACCATTCCGCGGCAGCTGCGGGAATCCTTGGGCTTAACCCCTGGAACACGCCTGATGGTGAGTGTTGATCCAAACGGACGACTGATCCTGGTGCCCTCGCTCTACGAACCAGAGGACCTCTTTCGCGATCGACCAACGGTCCAGCGATCCATGACCCTCGAGGACATGGATCGCGCCATCGCCGCTGCTGCCGGCCGTGCGGACGCTTGATACCAACGTTGTAGTGCGAATCTTGATCGGGGATGACCCCGTTCAGACCCCTCTGGCCGAACAAGCGTTTCTCGATGCCATTGCAGCGGGCGGCGCCTTCATTCCCGATGTCGTGCTTGCCGAGGTGGGCTGGGTCCTGCGTGGCTATGGCCTCGAGCGAAGCCAGCGCCATGCCCTGCTGCATCGCCTGGTCCGCACCCGTGGCGTTGCCGTCGTCGATGTCGACGGAGTCATCGATGCCCTCGGCCGATTTCTGAAGGGAGGTGACTTTGCCGATCACCTGCTGCTGGCCCGAGCGAGCAGCCATGGCGCCCTACCGGTGCTCAGCTTCGATCAACGCTTCGCCTGCCATGACGGGGTGGAGATGCTGGGCTGAGCTCTGATCAAAGGCGGCGATAGGGTCGGCGTCCGGATCTCCCTTGTGCCCCATGCAGCTGCGGATCGGCAACGGCTACGACATCCACCGCCTGGTGCCTGGTCGGCCGCTGATCCTGGGCGGGCAGCAGCTAGAGCATCCAGACGGGTTGGGGCTCGATGGCCACAGCGATGCCGACGTGTTGGTGCACGCGATCATGGATGCCCTGTTGGGGGCCCTCTCCCTGGGGGACATCGGCAAGTACTTCCCCCCCGACGATCCCAAGTGGAAAGGAGCCGACAGCCTGGTGCTGCTGGAGCAGGTGGTGGCCCTGGTGACCGAGCGGGGTTGGCGCGTGGTCAACGTGGATTCGGTCGTGATCGCCGAGCGCCCCAAGCTCAAGCCCCACATCGACGCCATGCGCAGCGCCATCGCGGCGCGCATGGGGCTTGAGCCGGATCAGGTGGGCGTCAAAGCCACCACCAATGAAAAGCTCGGTGCCGAGGGCCGCGAGGAGGGGATCTCCTGCCAGGCCGTGGCGCTGCTGCAACAGCCATGAGGCTGCTCGCTAGGGTCGCCGCACTTGTGCTCTGCCTGGCGATGCTGCTGGCCGGCCATCCCGACGTGGCGATCGCCACCAACGCGAAGCCGGGCGGTCAGCTGGAGGTTGTCGTCGTGGAGCACCTGCGCATCAAAGTGCCGGCCGACGGCCGCGCCGCCTGGCTGCAGGCCGAGCAGGGCAGCTGGGAGCCCTGGCTCAAGCAGCAGGACGGGTACCTCGGCCGTGACCTGCTCTGGGACAGCGAGCGGGAAGAGGGCACCCTGCTGATCCGTTGGGCCAGCCGGCAGCAGTGGAAGGCCATCCCCGAGACGGAGGTGGAGGCGGTGCAAGAGCGCTTTGAGCAACTCGCTCGCGAAGCCACGGGCCAAGGCCAGGGCAATCCCTTTCCCTTGGTCTTTGAAGGGGAACTGATCCCCGCGGCATGAGCGAGCAGGCCCGCCTGGATCTGCAACGCCGCCAACGCCTGGGCATGGCCGAGGCGATCTGGGGAGAGCACAAAACAGCCGAACAGATTGCCGCGATCCTGCAGCGGCAACAGGACAGCGGCGAGCTGGCCCTGGCCACCCGGGTCGATCCCGCCAAAGCCCAGGACGTGGCCGCGCTGCTCGCCCATGACCCGCAGCTGCAGTTCCACAGCGATGCCCGCTGCCTCAGCCTTGGCGCTCCGGCGGCGGCCCGGCCGGCGCTCGGCGAGGTCCTGATCCTCAGCGGCGGCACCAGCGATCTACCGGTCGCCGCCGAGGCGCAGCTCGCCCTGCAATGGCATGGCATCAGCTGCGCACTGGTGCTGGATGTGGGCGTGGCGGGCCTGCACCGGCTGCTGGATCAACTGGAGCGGCTGCGCCAGGCCCGGGTGTTGATCGCCTGCGCCGGCATGGAAGGCGCCCTACCCACAGTCTTGGCGGGCCTACTGCCCCAACCGGTGATCGGAGTGCCGGTCAGCGTTGGCTACGGCGTCAGTGCCGGCGGCCAGGCTGCCCTGCACGGAATGCTGGCCAGCTGCGCTCCGGGCCTGAGCGTGGTGAACATCGACAACGGCTATGGCGCGGCCATGGCCGCCCTGCGGATCCTGCTCAGCAGTGGGGCCGCAGCGGAGCACTGAGCGGGCGCTCGATCTCCAGCACCGCCTCCACCCAGAGACGCATCGAGCGGGGCAGTCGCCCCTGTTCGTAGCGATCCAAGGCCTCCATCAACACGGGGGTGTTCACCCACTGCATCGATCGCCGAGCCATTCACGCAACGCCGGTGCACCGCAGTGTGCTGAGCACCCCCAGGGGGTGCAACTAGCCCAGGCCGAATCTGCGGCTGGCCTTCAGGATTGGCCCCGGCGCAACGCCGCGCCAACCCTCAGACCGCCTCGTGGCGGCTCAGCCACTCCAGCTCGCGGGCCCGCTCTTCGCTCTCCACCTTGTTCAGGCGGCTGAGCAGGGCCTGCAGATCCACGCCGGCCAATTCACCGTTGGCCTGCCACTTCATGGCGGAGGTCTCGGCGGTGTGGCGCGGGGTGGACACGGTCTGAAATTGAAGTCTTCAGACCCTACAAATTGAACCCATTGCTTAACAACGGGTTTTGGCGATCAAGAGCCGAAGAGATTCTTTAGTTCCTCAATTCTTGAGGAAATCCGCAGAGCCCAATCAGAGGTGCTTCAGCTGCGGATAGGCCGTAATCAGCTCATCAGCACTCAGCACATCACCCGCCCCTTCCGGCTGCCAGATCACTTCCAAAGCCAGCAGTTGACTGGACGGAACCGAACCCAGGATGCGCAGGGTCTCGCGCAAGTCCTCGGAGCCATTCCCCGGCTTGAGGGTCAGGCGGCTGCGGCTGGCCACAAGCAGTGTGACGGCGATGTAGTCGCTGACGGCATCGGCATCACCGGCCGGTCCACCGCTATTGGCGCTCACCGTTCCCGAGACGTTGCTGGTGACCTCGCTGCGCAGCTTGCTGCGCTCGGTCATCGAGAGGCGATTGAAGGTGGATTCCGCAGCCTGGAAGGGAACCTGCCCGACCTCAGCGTTGGCATAGACCCAGAGATCCGGCTGGCGCAGCAAGGCCAAGGTGCTGTCCTGCAGGACCCGCTGCAGGCCGCTGCTGGTGCTGGTGTCAGCACTGCCGGCGAGCTGTCTCAGGTCCTGCTGCAGCTCCCGCGCCGAAGCCAACAGACCGACCTGCAGTTGGGCGATCGAAACAGGGCCATCGCTTGGCGCGCGATCGATAGCACCGCCCTGCATGCCCGCCGGCAGGGAGCCGCCGCCACCGCCGCCCCGCACTGCGTTCACCAGAAGACCGACTACGGCCATCAGGATCAGGAAGCCAAACAGGCCGCCGCCACCAAAGAAGAAGGGCACTACGAAGGGGAAGCCGAAGCCGCCGCCATAGCCGCGCTGGTAGCCGCCGCCGCGATAACCGCCTCCGCCATAACTACGTGGCATGGGGGCGGAACGGAAGCTGCCGCCGCCGATGCGACCGCCACTGGCTGCCTGGCTGGCCTGAGGCATCGCCAGCAGGAGTGTGAGCACCAGGGCTGGAACCATCAAGCCGCTGAGCAGCCGTCTCACGAGCGAGGAGGGACGTGAAGCGGCCACGGCAGAGCTCTAGCTCGATGGAATCTAAGAACCCCCGCCGACGATGGTGACCACCTCCAGACCATCGGCTTCCCGAACCGGCTGCTCAGCCCAGCGGGCGCGAGGCAGGATCTCGCCGTTGAACTCCACCACCACCAGTTGGGGGCGGTAGCCGAGGTGTTCCAGCATCTGCACCAGGTTCAAGCCCTCCGGGCAGCTGGTGGTTTCGCCGTTGACCCGAATCTCAATCATTCCCCCAGGACCTCCAACAGCTCGCGGGCGGCCTGGGCGGGATCGGCCGCCTCAGTGATCGCCCGCACGACGGCCACCTGGGTGGCACCGGTGGCCAGCACTGAAGGCAGGTTGTCCTTCTCAATGCCGCCGATCGCAAAGAAGGGAATGGCGCTCTCCGCAGAGGCCTGGCGGACGTAATCCAATCCCACCGGCTGACGGCCGGGCTTGGTCGGCGTGGCGTTCACTGGTCCAACGCCGACGTAATCACAGCCATCGCGCATGGCCTGCTGCAGCTGCGCCAGGGCATGGGTGCTGCGGCCAATCAACTTCTCCGGCCCCAGCAGCTGCCGCGCCAGGGCCGGCGGCAGATCCCCCTGGCCCAGATGCACGCCATCGGCATCCACCGCCAGGGCGATGTCGATGCGGTCGTTCACCAGGAACAGGGCCCCGTGGCGACTGCAGAGCTGCCGCAGCGCCTGGGCCTGCTGCAGGCGCACGGCATCGGTGATCGGCTGGCCATCGGGACCCAGGCTTCCGTCCTTGGCGCGGTACTGGACCAGGCGAACGCCGCCCTCCAGGGCCGCCTCCACCACGGCCTCCAGCCGAGGCGAGGGACTGGTCACCAGGTAGAGCCGCGCCGCCCGCAGCCGCTCCCGCCGCTCCTGCCCGCCGGCACTGGCTCGCATCACATCCACCTCCAGGTCATAGAGGGCATAGCGAACCGCCGCGGCCTCCTCAGCCAGGCGATCATCCACGCCACGGCCGAATTCCTCCAGGACCCGCAGGGCTTCCTGCACCCGGCCGCAGTTCGCCGCGACCACTGCCTGGGGTTGCTCCCGCTCCCGCTGGGCGGGATGCGCCATGCCCGTCGCCACATCACCCGCCGCGTCGCGGGCCCGCTTGTAGCGCTCGTCATGCAAGCGGCCCAGGCGTTGGCGCATGTCCTTGCTGCGGGCCACCAGATCCGCCCGATCCAGGCCAAAGCGACACCAGTCCTCGATCACCCGCAGCCCTTCACGGGCGCGGTCCAGGTTGGCGTCCAGCAACCGCAACACCGCAGCCGGCTGTTCAGGTGTGGTCATGGCGTCTGCACGGGCAGGACTCTCTGCTTAGGTTTGTGGCGCAAACCAAAAGGAATGGCGATGGCCCAGGGCGAATCCGACAGCCCAATGGTGGTGCTGATCTCAGGGATTCTGCTGCTGGGGGCGATCGCCGCCTTCATCGGCTGGGGCCTAACTAACGCCTACCCCGGCAGCTGACTCCAACAGCGCCGCGGCGCTCTCCGCATCGCGCTGGATCTGCTGGACCAGGGCCTCGAGGTTCTCGAAGCGCTGCTGGCTGCGCAGCAGCTGCACCGGCTCCACCAGCAGCTCCCTGCCGTTGAGATCAAGAGTCCGGCCGAGCAGATGAACCTCAACGGCCGATGGGGCCGTGGGATCCACCGTGGGCTGCGGGCCCAGGTTCATCACCGCCGCCAGCCGTTCCTCACCGAGCCAGGCCCAAGCGGCATAGACCCCCTCGAGGGGCAAAAACTTGCGGCCATCCACCTGCAGGTTGGCCGTGGGCCAACCCAGCTGACGTCCTAGGCCGCGGCCGCTGACCACGCTGCCCCCAAAGCGATAGGGACGGCCCAGCAGCCGGGTGGCCTCCTGCAGATCTCCCGCCGCCAGGGCACGTCGGATGCGACTGCTGCTGAATTGCTCCTCCCCCTCGGCCAGCAGGGGTTGGATCTGAACCTCGATGCCCCGTTCAGCGCCGAGCTGCTGAAGGGTTGTGGTAGTGCCGCTGCGGCCTGCGCCAAAGCGGAAGTTGGCGCCCACCACCACCAGGCCGGCCTGAAGCTGCTCGTGCAGCACCTGCTGCACGAAAGCCTCGGGGGAGAGAGCCGCCAGCTCGCGGGTGAAGGGCACGAGCACCAACTGCTCGATCCCCAGGGGCTCCAGCAGGGCCAATTTCTCGCTGGGCAAATCCAGCCGCAGCCGCGCCTCGGCGAAGAGCACCTCCCGGGGGTGCGGCCAGAAGCTGACCACCGTCGGCACCAGATGCCGTTGGGCGGCGCGTTCGGTGACGGCCGCGATCACGCTGCGATGCCCCGGGTGCAGACCGTCAAAGCTGCCGAGGGCCACCGCCGTCGGCCCCTTCGCCTGCCCTGGCTCGAGCGCTGCAATCACAACCAAAAGCGCTCGAGGCCTCGCCAGAGGCATTCTCCCATGGCAGGTTTGGGCATCCCCCCTCGTCCCATGGCCGATCGCCTCGACTTTCAGCTGCTCTCCCTAGGGCTGAGGCGGATGGCCTGGATCCGCTTCTGGACGCAAACCGCCCTGGGGATCGTGGTCGTGGGGGTGCTGCTCTTCAACAACATCGGCGGCAGCCTGGCCCGCAATTCCGAGCGGGCCCTGGGTCTAGGACCGGGCCTCTCCCTGACGACCCTGTCCTTCTTTGTGTTGCTCTACAGCCTCTGGCAGGGCTGGTTGATCGTGCGGCTCGGGCGGGCCTTAGGCAGCGGCGCGAAGCCCAGCCGCAGCGAAGCCGGAAAGCTGATCAAACGCGGCCTGCTGGCGGATGTGCTCGGGCTGGTCTTTGCCTCCGTGGGCTATCAGTCCCTGGCCGGCAGCCTGTTTGTCCAGGCCTCGCTGCAGGCCCCCGGCTTTTTTGGCTCTCCGGTGGGGGGCACCAGCGCCCGCAGCCTGGTGGGCTATCCGATCACCTCCATTGAGATGCTCTCGGTGCTGAGCAACACCCAGGTGCTCTTCGCCCACACCATCGGTCTGATCTTCTCGCTCTGGTTCCTGCAGCGGATCTACCGCTCGAAGTGAGGCGGCTTGAGGGCTGAGAGGTCTCCGCGCCAGAACAACTCCGGCTGCAGTGGGGTCAGCGAGACACCGCCTGCGGCCACATGGGCCACATCGATGGGCCACTCCTTGGGACCGGCGACTTCGGCCTCGAGGTCATTGGCGACCTCACCGGCCAACCAGAAGTAGGTGCGGCCGCGGGGGTCAGCGCGCTTGACGAATTGGTCGGTGTAGCGGCGAACGGCCTTTCTGCACCAGCGCAGTTGCCCGATGGACTCCAGCGGCAGGGCCGGGACATTCAGGTTGAGGAGCATGCCCTTGTCCCAATCCTCGCGGCGGCTCTGCTCGGCCACATCCAGGGCAATGCGCGCGGACGCCTCGAAGTCGCGCCACTTGTAATCGGCGCAGCTCACCGCCAGGGCGGGCAGGCCTTCGATGGTTCCCTCCATCGCCGCACTGACCGTGCCGGAATACAGGGTGTCGGTGCCCAGGTTGGGGCCGTGGTTAATGCCCGAGAGGACCATGTCAGGCCACTCCTCAAGCAGGGCAAAGAGGCCCAACTTGACGCAATCGCTGGGGGTGCCGCTGCAGGCCCAGGCGGTGACACCCTCCGCAAAGAGCTCGTCGGCCCGCTCGGCCCGCAGGGGGGTTTGCAGGGTCAGGCCATGGCCCGTAGCGGAGCGCTCCTGATCGGGGCAGACCACCGTGACCTGATGACCGCGCCGCAGGGCCTCAGCCGCCAGGGCACGGATGCCATCAGCGAAGACGCCATCGTCATTACTGATCAGGATCCGCACAGTGCCCTCACGCCTGGCCTGAGGCTAAGGGGCCTGAAACAGGCGTCTACCTAAAGTCGGCGCTCGTTGAAGTCGATCCTTGAGCGCCACCGTCAGCCTGCAGCAGCTCACCGATCAACTCGATCAGCTGGAGGCCCAGGCTGCCCAAGAGATCGCCGCCGCCGCGGATGCCGCAGCCCTCGAGGAGCTGCGGGTGGGCCTGCTGGGCAAAAAGGGTCGGCTCTCCGGGGTGCTCGGAGCGATGGGCAAGCTGCCCGGCGATGAGCGGCCGGTGGTCGGTCAGCGGGCCAACGTGCTCAAGGAGCAGGTGCAGAGCCTGCTGAGCGATCGCCTGCAGGCGGTGAAGAGCGCCGCGATGGCCGAGCGCATCGCCAGCGAGACCCTGGACGTGACCATGCCGGCGAGCTTCACGCCGGTGGGGCACCGCCACCCCCTGATCAGCACGATCGAAGAAATCGTCGATATCTTCTCGGGCCTCGGCTACCAGGTGGAAGAAGGGCCTGAAATCGAGAGCGACTTCTACAACTTCACCGCCCTGAACATCCCCGAGCACCACCCGGCCCGGGACATGCAGGACACCTTTTATCTGGGCGATCACCAGCTGCTGCGCACCCACACCTCTCCGGTGCAGATCCGCCACCTGGAGAACAACGCCCCGCCGATCCGCATCATTGCCCCGGGCCGCGTCTATCGCCGCGATGCCGTGGATGCCACCCACTCGCCGGTCTTCCACCAGGTGGAGGTACTGGCCATCGATGAGGGACTGGACTTCAGCCATCTGCGCGGCACGGTGACGTCCTTTCTGCAGCAGTTCTTCGGCGATCTGCCGGTGCGCTTCCGCGCCAGCTACTTCCCCTTCACCGAACCCTCAGCCGAGGTGGATGTGCAGTGGCGCGGCCGCTGGCTCGAGGTGATGGGCTGCGGCATGGTCGACCCCGCCGTGCTCCAGGGCATGGGCATCGACCCCGAGCGCTACAGCGGCTTCGCCGCCGGCCTGGGGGTGGAGCGCTTCTGCATGGTGCGCCACGGCATTGATGACATCCGCCGCTTGTTTACGAGCGATCTGCGCTTCCTCGAACAGTTCTGATCCCCATAAACTCTGGGGGACCACCTGAGCTGCTCCTTGCCCTGCGTCGGACTGATCATTAACGACGGCAAGGACCTTGCCCTGTCCACCGCCGACACGATTGAGGCCCGCCTGAAGCAGGCGGGCTACGACGTGCTGCGCGCCAGCAGTGCCGCCGGAATGGTGGGTTTCGCCAATCCTGAGCAACACCTGCGCAGCAAGGGCCACGTTGCCTGCGTCCCGCCCCACTTCGAAGCCGGGATGGACATGGCCATGGTGCTGGGGGGCGATGGCACGGTGCTCTCGGCCACCCGAATGACGGCACCGATCGACGTGCCGATCCTGACGATCAACACCGGCCACCTGGGCTTCCTGGCTGAGACTTACCTGCCCAAGCTCGAGGAGGCCCTCGAGCAGGTGATCGCCGGTCAATGGACGGTGGAGGAACGCACCACCTTGGTGGTGACCGTGATGCGCGGGGACCAGCGCCGCTGGGAACTGCTCTGCCTCAACGAGATGGCCCTGCACCGCGAGCCAATCACCTCGATGTGCCATTTCGAGATCGCCGTGGGGCGCCATGCCCCGGTGGACATCGCCGCCGATGGCGTGATCCTCTCCACCCCGACGGGCTCCACCGCCTATGCGCTGAGCGCCGGCGGACCGGTGATCAGCCCCGACTGCCCGGTGCTGCAACTCACCCCGATTGCGCCCCACTCCCTGGCCTCACGGGCCCTGGTCTTCAGCGATCAGGAGCCGGTGACGGTCTTCCCCGCCACCCCGGAGCGGCTGATGATGGTGGTGGACGGCAGCGCCGGTTGCTACGTCTGGCCGGAGGATCGGGTCCTGATCCGCCGCAGTGAGCACCCAGTGCGCTTTGTGCGCCTGGCGGACCATGAGTTTTTCCAGGTGCTGCGCAACAAGCTCGGCTGGGGCCTGCCGCACGTGGCCAAGCCCGGCGCTTGATGGGCGACATCTGCGTCCTGCTGCTGGGGGAGACGTCCGAGGCCCTCGCCGAGCGTCTGAGCGCCTCGGGGTACAGCCCACTGATCGGCAAACGCGGCCTGCAACAAGCCAGCCAGGGCGGGTGTGAGCTGGTGGTGCTCTCGGCCGAGTGGGGAGCGCGGATTCAGGAGTTGCGCTCCCACCTCGGGGCGCTTCCGATGCTGCTGGACATCGTCGAGGACAGTGTTCCCGCCCGCTCCCAGGTGCTGATCGAGGGGGGCGATGACTTCTGGCTGTCCTCCGCGGGCGCCAGTGACCTGCTGACCCGGCTGCGGGTGCATCTGAAATTGCAGGAGAAGCAACGGCCGCCGCGGGATCTGCTGCAACTGGGGGACCTCTCGATCGTCCCCAGCCGCCATGAGGTGCGCCGCAATGGCCAAACCATCGCCCTAACCGCGCGGGAGTACGCCCTGCTGGAGCTGCTGATGCGGCATGCCCGCGAGGTGGTCAGCCGCGAACGGATCCTGGCGACGGTCTGGCGGGATCAGCAGGGCGCCGCCAGCAACGTGATCGAGGTCTACGTGCGCTACCTGCGGCAAAAACTCGAGACCGGCGGCGGCAAGCGCCTGATCCACACCGTGCGCGGCCGGGGCTACTGCCTCAGCGACGGCCCTCCCCAACTGGGCTAGGGCGATGCCAACTCCCGCTCTGCCGCCCCAGCAACTGCCGATCGAGGCCCAGTGGTGCCTTGAGGAGAAGCAGCCCTGCATTGCCCTCGAGGTGGCCCGCAGCCAAGAGCAACAGCGGCGAGGGCTTCAGGGCCGCCCGCCCTTGGCTCCGCTGCGGGGCATGTGGTTCCCCTTCCCCAAGCCGCAACCCCTGCGCTTTTGGATGCACAAGACCCCGGCCTCCCTCGACATGGTCTTTCTCAACGGCAACCGGGTGATCGCCATTGAGCCCGAGACGACTCCCTGCCCGCACCTGCCCTGCCGCAGCTATGGCCCCATGGAGCCAGGGGATGGGGTCGTGGAACTCGGGGCAGGAGAAGCCAAACGCCTGGGCCTGCGGGTGGGGATGCCCGTGGTGATTACCCCGATTTCTTCTGTCCCCGCAGGATCAACACCGGATTAAGGGGCGCCAGCCGCGTGCCATCGGCCAGGGCCGCACCGCGCCAGGCCTGGTGCTGACTGATGCTCACCGCGAGGCCAGCACTCTCAAGAACGGGGCGCAGCTCCGCCAGGGCCTCAACGGTGGCTAGGGGGATCACGACGATGCCAGCGGGCTTCAGCCGATCCAGCACGGCCTGGAGCAGCGCCGCCCGATCACGGCCGCCGCCGCCGATTAAGACGCGGTCGGGGTCCGGTAACTCGGAGAGAGCCTCGGGCGCCCGGCCTTCGATCACACCCGCGGGAACCACCCCCAGTCGCTGGGCATTGGCGCGGATCAACTCCGCCGAGCCGCCGCGCTGCTCCAGCGCCCACAGCTGCAGGCCCGGCCGCAGCCGCAAGGCCTCCAGACCAATGGAGCCCACTCCAGCGCCGAGATCCCAAAGAACGCCAGCGGCCGGCAGCTCCAACTCGGCCAAGAGCTGAACGCGCACCTCCCGCTTGGTCATCAGACCGGGCCGATCGGGGTGCTGCAGGTAGGCGCCATCTGCAATACCGAGTAGGGGCAGGGATTCCGGCGGCGTAGGTGCCGGGACCTCCGCCAGCAACACCACCAGATGCAGCGGGTCGAGATCAGCGGGCAGCGCAGCCGAGGAGGCCAGCCGCTGGACCCGCTCCCCCGGATGCCCAAGCCGCTCACAGAGCCAGAGGCCATAGGCCTGCTCCAGACCCGAGGCGCGCAGCAGCTCACGCACTTCTTTGACCCCACCGCGGCTGGGGTCGGTCAGCACCGCCAGGGCCTCTGGCCGCTGCTGCAGGCGCACAGCCAAGGCGCCGGGATCACGGCCGTGCAGGCTGATCCAAGCGGCGTTCTGCCAGGGGCGCGCCAGGCGCGAGAAGGCCAGCTGCAGGGAGCAGGGAGCCGGATGAAACCGCAAGCGCTCGGCGCCAAGGCCCTGAATCAGCAGCCGGCCGATGCCAAACCAGAGGGGGTCTCCACTGGCAAGCACCACAGCCTGCCCCTGCCCCTGAAGCTGATCGAGTAGGGCGCTGGGCTGGTCACTGGCAATCAGCCGCGCACCACTCCAGCCGTCCCAGGCCGTCAGGGCGTCATGCAGACGCAGGGGCGCCGCCACCAAGGGGGCCTGGCGCAACAACTGCTGCTTGTCGAGGGGCAGCGATGCCGGAGCGCCCGCGTCGGTGCCAATCACCTCAATCATGGGTGCATTCTGCTGCTGAGCGATGAACCCCTCCGATCGCCGTCAACGCCTGCATGACTTGGTCGTCGCCCTGATCGCGCAACAGGGCGACCTGGACCTGCTGGATGACGACAACAGCGGCAGCCTGGCCGTGGCCCAAGGCAACCCCGCTGGCTGGCTGGAGCGCAACCGCCGGGTGGTGCAGCGTTACCAGGCTTTGGTGCGCTCCGCCGCCACTCTTGATGCCCTGGTGGAACAGGAGGCCAACGAACGGGCCAACCCCTCTCAACTCTGACAAGCTGGCGGCACTATTAGCTGCCCCATGGCGCGCCTCGGCCTCTCCGCCCTGAAGTCCCTGCTGCGCCGCGCCGGCCTCAGTCGCGCCTCACGCCCCTCCACCTGGCACCCCCCCACCGCAAGCTGGAGCCGAGCCCTCGGTCAGGGCTGGGCGTCGCCCTACACCGTTCGCTACGCGAGCAACCTGGACGACGGCCCGAACCATGGGATGCCCCTCGGCGGCTTTGGCGCCGGCTGCATCGGCCGCGCCCCTGATGGCTCCTTCAACCTCTGGCACCTCGATGGCGGCGAGCACTGGTTCGGCGTGCTGCCCGACTGCCAGTTCTCGCTCTTTGAAAGCAACGGGAAAGAGCAACGGGCCCACGCCCTGGCGGTGAAGCCCAACCGGGATGACTCACGCCCCGAAGCCGCAGACCCCCTCTCCAGCTGGAGCTGGTATCCCGCCAGCAGTGAGCAACGCCAAACCGGCACCTACGCCGCGCGCTATCCGCTGAGCTGGAGCCACTACCAAGGGGTCTTCGAGGCCGAGGTCAGCTGCGAGGCCTTCAGCCCGATCCTCCCCGGCAACTACCAGCAGACCAGCTACCCGTTGGCGACCTTCGTCTGGACCCTGCGCAACCCCACGCGCCAGGCCCTGGACCTCTCGTTGATGCTGAGCTGGCGCAACACCTGCGGCTGGTTCACCAACACCGATTCATCGGCAGAGGTGCACTTCCGCGATGACGGCAGCCCCGAACACAACTACGCCCCGGCCATCGGCAAGAGCGAGGGCCATCGCAACGATTGGATCGACGACGGCTCGCTCAAGGGAGTCGTCCTAGGGGGTGATGTCTCCTCCCCGGTCGCCGAAGGGGAAGGGCAGTGGTGCATCGCGACGCAGGAGCAAGCCGGCGTGAGCATCCAACGCTGCAGCCGCTGGAATCCCCAGGGCGACGGCTCGGAGCTCTGGGGCAGCTTCAGCCGCGATGGCTCGATCCCCGAGAGCAACAACAACCGCCGCAGTGGAGCAGCCGAGCCCGTCAGCGCGGCCCTGGCGGTGCGCTGCCGCCTGGAGCCCGGCCAGAGCATCGAGATCCCGGTGGTGATCAGCTGGGACCTGCCGGTCACGGCCTTCGCCACCGGCACCAGTGCCCTGCGGCGCTACACCGACTTCTTCGGCGCCAGCGGCAAGAACGCCGCCGCCATCGCCGCCGAAGGTCTGCGGGACTGGCGCAGCTGGCGCCAACAGATCGAGGCCTGGCAGCAACCGGTGCTGGAGCGCAGTGATCTGCCCGAGCCGCTGCGGATGGCGCTCTTCAACGAGCTCTACGACCTCTGCAGCGGCGGCAGCCTCTGGAGTGCCGCCAGCCGCGAAGACCCCGTCGGCCGATTCGGGGTGCTGGAGTGCCTGGACTACGCCTGGTACGAGAGCCTGGACGTGCGGCTCTATGGCTCCCTGGCACTGCTGCAGCTCTGGCCGGAGCTCGACAAGGCGGTGCTGCGCAGCTTTGCCCGGGCCATCCCCGCGGCCGATGCCACGCCACGGCCGATCGGCTGGTACTTCACCCAGGGCAAGGGGCGCGTGGAAGCCGCCCGCAAGGTCAAAGGCGCCACACCCCATGACCTGGGGGCGCCGAACGAAAAGCCCTGGGATGCCACGAACTACACGGCCTACCAGGACTGCAACCTCTGGAAGGACCTCGCCAGCGACTACGTGCTGCAGGTCTGGCGCACCTTCAAGCTCGCCCCCAACGGCGAGGACCTGCGCTTCCTGGCGGACTGCTGGCCGGCCGCGGTGGAAGCCCTGCGTTATCTCAAGACCTTCGACATCAACAACGACGGCCTACCCGACAACGGCGGCGCGCCGGATCAGACCTTTGATGACTGGCCGCTCAAGGGCGTCAGCGCCTACTGCGGCGCCCTCTGGATTGCGGCACTCGAGGCCGCCCTGGCGATCGCCCAGCAGCTGCAACTCAGCACCGGCCTAGACACCTCGGCCGAGCAACAGGAATTCAGTGGTTGGCTGGCGCAGGCGCGGGGAAACTTCGACAGGCTCCTCTGGAACGGCGAGTACTACGACATCGATGCCGAGAGCGGCACGCCGGTGGTGATGGCTGATCAGCTCTGCGGCGATTTCTATGCCCGCCTGCTGGGCCTGGAGCCGGTGGTGAGCGAGGCCAACAGCCGCAGCACCCTCAATGCCGTCAAGGACTCCTGTTTCGAGAAGTTCGAGGGCGGCAGCCTGGGCGTTGCCAATGGCCTGCGCCGCGATGGCACCCCCCTGGATCCCAACGGCACCCACCCGCTGGAGGTCTGGACCGGGATCAACTTCGGCATCGCCAGTTACTTCCGGCTGATGGGCGAGACCGAGACCGCCCTGGCGATCACCTCAGCGGTGGTCAATCAGGTCTATTCCGGCGGCCTGCAGTTCCGCACCCCCGAGGCGATCACGGCCGTCAACACCTTCCGCGCCTGCCACTACCTGCGGGCCATGGCCATCTGGGGGGTCTGGGCCACCCACACCGACTGGCAGCGGATCCCAGGGGCGGAGCGGGGCTAAGCGGAACCACAACTCGGTTCCATACGCTGGCCTCAGAGCAATGGTGTTATGGCGTTCGGCTCCCTTCTGCGTATTGCCCTCTCCCTGCTGATCGGCGGGGTAATCGCCTTGGGATTGGGCCAACCCGCCAACGCCCAGGTGCACCTGCACCCCGATGAGAACGGCACAGAGATCGTGCGAAGCCTCGAGAGCCTGCGGGATCTGGACTACCAGAGCTGGCAGGCCGTGGCCTACCGCACCGGTCCCCCGGGCGGCCCCGTCACCCTGCGGATCGTCGGCTATCCCGGCCGCGTCCGCCTGGATCACCCCACCTCCTTGATCGTGCACTCCGGCCGGGGCAGTTGGGAGCTCGAGGACATCACCACCGCCAACCCCAAGTTGGCCGCCGATGGCCGGGATGCCGCGGCCGAATTTGACCTCAATCCACTGCTGGCCGAGCTGCACCAGAACCGCCCCCTACGCCTGGAGCTGCCCGGGGTGTTTGTGGAGCTGCCGGTTCCTCCCTTTGTGGTCGGTGAATGGCGCAGCCTGCCGAGCTGGCGCGACGCCGGATGAGCAGCAGCGCCTGGCGGCCCTGGATGCAGCGGGCCCTGCAGCTGGCCGCCCTCGGCGCCGGACGCACCAGCCCCAACCCTCTAGTGGGTTGCGTCGTCCTCGATCGCCAGGGGGCACTGGTGGGTGAGGGCTTCCACCGCCAAGCCGGCACGCCCCACGCCGAAGTCCATGCCCTGCGCCAGGCCGGCGAGCGCGCCCAAGGCGGCACCGCCGTCGTCAGCCTGGAGCCCTGCTGCCACCACGGCCGCACACCCCCCTGCAGTGAAGCCCTGATCGCCGCTGGGGTCCGCCGGGTCATCGTGGCCATGCGCGATCCCGATCCCCGCGTGGCTGGCGGCGGCATCGCCCAACTGCAGGCCGCCGGCATCGAGGTCATCAGCGGGGTCTGCGAAGCCGAAGCCCAGGCCCTCAACCGCAGCTTCATTCAGCGGGTGCAAACCGGGCGCCCCTGGGGAATCCTTAAGTGGGCCATGAGCCTCGATGGCCGCACCGCCCTGCCCAATGGCGCCAGCCAGTGGATCTCCGGTCCCCCGGCCCGAGCCTGGGTGCATCAGCTACGGGCCCAATGCGACGCGGTTCTCGTCGGGGGCGGCACCGTCCGAGCCGACAACCCCCTGCTGACCAGCCGCGGCCAGCGCAGCCCGGAGCCGCTGCGGATGGTCCTCAGCCGCAGCCTGGATCTCCCGCAGGACGCCCAGCTCTGGGATCAAAGCCTGGCCCACACCCTGGTCCTCCACGGCAGTGAGGCCCCAGCCGAGCAACAGCAGCAGCTCGATCGACTCGGGGTAGAGCACCTGGCCTTGCCGGAGTGCCAGCCCCGGGCAGCCCTGGAGCTCCTGGCCCAGCGGGGCTGCAATCAGGTCCTCTGGGAATGCGGAGCGGAACTGGCCGCCGCAGCGCTGCGCGAGGGTTGCGTGCAGCAACTGGCAGGCGTGATCGCCCCGAAACTGCTGGGCGGCCTGGCCGCTCGCACCCCCCTTGGCGAGCTGGGGCTGGTCGATGTCAACCAGGCGGAGCTATGGCCGCAGCAACGACTCCGGCGCCTCGGCAACGACTGGCTATTGGAACTGCAGCACTAGTCGTTGCTTTGCTCTTCGGCGATCTCTTCCTCGACGTCCTGAACGGTGAAGCGGCTGATCAGCAGACCCATCACCAGGGCCAAGTAAATCGTCCCGGAGACCGCCACCATCACGCTCAACATCTGGCTTTGGGGCGTCACCGGACTGATGTCGCCGTACCCCGTTGTGGTCAGGGTGATGAAGGCGTAGTAGTTGAGCTCGACAAAATCCAGGGAGAAAATCCGGGCCGCCTGCCCCGCTGAACCATGCAGCAGGGAGACATCCTTGGCCACGGAGTTCAAGAAGCTCCCGGGTGCCAGCGACTCCAGTACGGCAAACAGCAGCCCCGCCGCCAGACCCACCAGCAGGTAGCCCGCCAGGGCCCCCATCAACACATCCCGGCTAATTAGTCGCTCCTGCGCGAGGTTGCGAATCAGGCGCTCACAGCTCCAGGCCACCAGCAGCGTCCAGACAAACAGCAGCGGGAAGCCCGCCTGGTTGGCATTGGCACCGGTGAAGTACCAACCCATCGAGGAGGCAAAGGTCAGCAGCGCCAGCAGGCGATAGACCCGGGAGCGTTGCAGCGACCATCGGCCTGACTCCAGGGGTGCCCCCAAGCTGAAGCTCAGCACCCACGGCAAAGACAGATAACCCAAGGCCGACAGCTGCCGCATGCCCAGCGGAAGCATCAAGCAAGCGATCACCGTCAGACAGTTCGCCAGCAGCAGGCGATAGCCGAGGTGGCGTTGGTTCTTGCGGGCCATGGCCCAGTCTGGCGATCAACCAAACAGGGGCAACTGGTCCGAGCTGGCTTTGGCTTTGGGTTTGACCGGCCCCTCAGCCGCCCAACCCTCCGGCGACCAGCCCTGCATCAAGGGCTCCAGGGCCCGCAGGCCCGGCCCATCCAGGGGCTCCATCCAGGCCTCCTCCAACCCCTCAGGAACGATCACCGGCATCCGGTCATGCAGCGGAGCCACCAAGGCATTGGGCGAGGTGGTCAGCACGCAGCAGGTCTCCACCTCACTGCCATCCGGTCCGATCCAGCGATCCCAGAGACCCGCCAACCAAAAGATCCCGCCATCACTTGGGGCCAGCCGATGCCCCTTCTCGTAAAACCCATCGGCCGGCAGCAGGCAGCGCCGATGGCGCCAGGCGCCGCGAAAGCTGGCCTTCTCCGCCACGGTCTCCGATCGAGCATTGAAGGGCCGGGGCCCGTTCAAGGGGTCCTTGCTCCACTCCGGCAGCAGCCCCCAGAGCATTAAGGCCGGACTGATCTGACCGTGCTCCTGGCGTAGGGCCAACACCGGCTCCCCCGGGTTAATCAAGGGCCGCGGCGCGTAGTGCGCCAGCAAACCGTCCGGCAAGCCCCCTCCCAGCCTGGGCAGCAGCTGGTCCAGACGGGAGGTCAGGGAGTAACGACCGCACATGGTCTGACCGGCCCCCGTTCGGTTCTCACCCCCCACTGGGGCCTTGCAGCAACCCTAGTTTGGGGCAAACGCGCACCCGTCGCATGCCTATCCGCAAGGACGACACGCCCCCGAACCGGCGCTTCGGCATCGTCAATCTGCTGCTGATTGGCTTTGGCGTGCTGCTGCTGGTGAGCAGCTTCCTGCCCAACCAGGGCATGCAGCAGGTGCCTCGGGTTCCCTACTCCCTCTTCGTCAGTCAGGTGGACGACGGCAACGTCCGCCGCGCCTACATCACCCAAGAACAGATCCGCTACGAGCTCAAGGCCCCTCCGGAGGAGGACGCCCCCTCGGTGCTCGCCACCACGCCGATCTTCGATATGGATCTGCCGAAGCGACTGGAGGAGCACGGTGTTGAGTTCGCCGCCGCTCCGCCCCAGAAGCCCAGCTTCATCACCACGGCCCTGAGCTGGATCGTGCCGCCCCTGATCTTCATCTTGGTGCTGCAGTTCTTCGCCCGCCGCTCCATGGGGGGCGCCCAGGGTGCCCTGAGCTTCACCAAGAGCAAAGCCAAGGTCTACGTCCCGGATGAAGAATCCAGGGTCACCTTTGCCGATGTGGCGGGCGTCGATGAGGCCAAGCAAGAGCTGACCGAGATCGTCGACTTCCTGAAGTCGTCGGAGCGCTACACGGCGATCGGCGCACGCATTCCCAAGGGCGTCCTGCTGGTGGGCCCCCCGGGCACCGGTAAGACCCTGCTGTCCAAGGCTGTCGCCGGTGAAGCGGGCGTTCCCTTCTTCATCATCAGCGGCTCGGAGTTCGTCGAACTCTTCGTTGGTGCCGGCGCCGCCCGCGTTAGGGACCTTTTTGAGGAGGCGAAGAAAAAAGCGCCCTGCATCATCTTTATCGACGAACTCGACGCCATCGGCAAGAGCCGCGCAGGCTCTATGGGCGTCGTCGGAGGCAACGACGAGCGCGAGCAGACCCTCAACCAGCTGCTCACCGAGATGGATGGCTTCGCCGCCAAGGACAAGCCCGTCATCGTCCTGGCCGCCACCAACCAACCCGAGACCCTGGACGCCGCCCTGCTGCGCCCCGGCCGCTTCGACCGGCAGGTGCTGGTGGATCGCCCGGACCTCTCGGGCCGCAAGACCATCCTCGACATCTATGCCCGCAAGGTGAAGCTCGCCCCAGGGGTTGATCTCGACAAGATCGCCCAGGCCACCAGCGGCTTTGCCGGTGCGGATCTGGCCAACCTGGTGAACGAAGGCGCCCTGCTGGCCGCCCGCGCCATGCGGACCTCCGTTGAACAAGGTGACCTCAACGAGGCGATCGAGCGCGTGGTCGCTGGCCTTGAGAAGAAGAGCCGCGTCCTCCAGCCCGACGAGAAAAAGGTCGTGGCATATCACGAGGTCGGCCACGCCATCGTCGGCCACCTGATGCCTGGCGGCAGCAAGGTCGCCAAGATCTCGATCGTTCCCCGCGGCATGGCGGCCCTGGGCTACACCCTGCAGCTGCCCACCGAAGAGCGCTTCCTGAACTCCAAGGAAGACCTCGAGGGTCAGATCGCCACCCTCCTGGGGGGCCGCAGCGCCGAAGAGATCGTCTTTGGCGAGGTCACGACCGGTGCGGCCAACGACCTGCAGCGGGCCACCGACATCGCCGAGCAGATGGTCGGCACCTACGGGATGAGCGACATCCTTGGCCCCCTGGCCTACGACAAGCAGGGCGGCAGCCGCTTCCTCGGCGGCGCCAACAATCCCCGCCGGGTCGTCAGCGACGCCACGGCTCAGGCGATCGACAAGGAGGTGCGCACCCTGGTGGACCGCGCCCATGACCGGGCGCTCTCGATCCTGCACCACAACCGTGAGCTGATGGAGAGCATCTCCCAGCAGATCCTCGAAAAAGAGGTGATTGAAGGCGATGACCTCAAGGATCTGCTCGCCAGCAGCGTCATGCCCGAGGACTCTCAAGCCATCGTTTGAGCTCCAAGGGGTTGACGCGGGGGCCCGTCATCTCGGATAAGGGGTCTTTGAAGACGGGCCCATGGCTGCACTGAGCGGCTATTCCTCCCTCTCCGAACTCAGCGGACGCGACTTCCTCTCGTCAGCTGACATCAGCGCGGAACAAACCAGAGCCCTGCTCGACCTGGCCGCGGACCTCAAGGCCGGCCGCACCCGCGTTGATCTGGGCGGGAAGGTGCTGGGCCTGATCTTCAGCAAGGCCTCCACCCGCACCCGGGTGAGCTTCACCGTGGCCATGGCCCGCCTGGGCGGCCAGACCATCGACCTCAACCCCCAGGTCTCCCAGGTGGGGCGCGGTGAACCCGTGGCCGACACCGCCCGGGTGCTGAGTCGCTACGTCGACGCCCTCTCGATCCGCACGTTTGCCCAGGAGGAGCTGGCGGAGTATGCGCACTGGGCCTCGGTTCCGGTGATCAATGCCCTGACCGACCTGGAGCACCCCTGCCAGGCCCTGGCCGATTTCCTGACCATGCAGGAGGCCTTTGGTTCGATCGAGGGGCTGACCCTCTCCTACGTGGGGGACGGCAACAACGTCGCCCACTCCCTGATGCTCTGTGGCGCCCTGCTGGGGGTGAACATCCGCGTGGGCTGCCCCAAGGGCTATGAGCCAAGCGCTGCGGTCCTCGAGCAGTCCCGGGCTCTGGCCGGCGGTCGCTGCAGCATCGAGGTCATTCAAGAACCGGTGGCCGCCGTGCGCGGCGCCCATGCCCTCTACACCGACGTCTGGGCCTCCATGGGCCAGGAAGAGGAGAAGGGAGAACGGGAACAGGCCTTTAACGGCTGGTGCCTCAATGAGGAGCTCGTGGCCGAGGCCGACCCCAAGGCCATCGTCCTGCACTGCCTGCCGGCCTACCGGGGCCTGGAGATCAGCGCCGGGGCGATGGAGGGCAGCAGCAGCCGGATCTTCGATCAAGCGGAGAACCGCCTGCACGCGCAGCAGGCCCTGCTGGCAGCCCTGCTCTCGTAACAGCCGGTTGCCAAAGCCAAGCACCAGCGGTACAAATGTATTGACGAACAAATGCATTGCCGGTGCCCGCTGGATCGCCTGAGCCCCTGACCACTGCCCAGCAAGAGCTCTACGACTGGCTCTCCCAGTACATCGGCGAACATCGCCATAGCCCCTCCATCCGCCAGATGATGGAGGCCATGGGGCTGCGCTCACCGGCTCCCATTCAGAGTCGCCTGCGCCACCTGCAACAGAAGGGCTGGATCACCTGGAAAGAGGGCCAGGCCCGAACCCTGCAGCTCCTGGGCGACGCCCTCGGGGGCGGTATTCCAGTACTCGGGGCCGTGGCCGCCGGCGGCCTGGTCGAAACCTTTGACGACGTCGAGGAACGACTCGAGCTCGAGCCGGTGCTGGCCACCCGCGGGCTCTTCGCCCTGACCGTCAACGGGGACTCGATGGTGGACGCCCACATCGCCGACGGTGACGTCGTCCTGATGGAACCCGTCAGCGAACCGAGCCGCCTGCGAGAAGGCACGATCGTCAGCGCCCTGGTGCCCGGCAGCGGCACAACCCTCAAGCACTTCCACCGCGATGGACGCCAGGTGCGCCTAGAGGCCGCTAATCCCGCCTACGAACCGATCCTGATCGATGCCGATCAGGTGGCGATCCAAGGGAAGCTCGTCGCTGTCTGGCGCCAGGTTTAGACCCTCTGCGGTGTAAGCTCTTCGCATCGAAAGCACGGCCTCCGGGCCATCCCTGACGACCAGCGTCAGGTGAGCTCATCGGTATCAAAAGGGGCCATAGCTCAGCTGGTAGAGCACCTGCATGGCATGCAGGGGGTCAGGAGTTCGAGTCTCCTTGGCTCCACTTTCCAAAAGCCCAGGCTTGACCTGGGTTTTTTTGTGCCCAACACCCATGACCACCACCGACAGCTTTGAGGCCTTTGCGGCGCAGGTGGACTACTCCCTGCTGGAGACCCTCCAGGCCGACCCGGAGTCCAGCAGCGATGGGGATGATCACCTGCCGCGACAGGTCCGTTCAGGGCACTACGTCCCCGTCACCCCCAAGCCACTACCGGCCCCGGAGTACGTGGCGCACAGCGCCAGCCTGTTCGCGGAGCTGGGGCTAGGCGAAGGCCTGGCCCATGACGAGGACTTCCGCCGGCTCTTCTCCGGTGACAGCCGGGTGGCGCGAGGAGCCATGCGGCCCTATGGCTGGGCCACGGGCTATGCCCTCTCGATCTACGGCACGGAGTACATCCAGCAGTGCCCCTTCGGCACCGGCAATGGCTACGGCGACGGGCGGGCGATCTCAATCTTCGAAGGCCTCTTTCAGGGCCAACGCTGGGAGATGCAGCTCAAGGGTGGGGGGCCCACCCCCTACTGCCGCGGCGCTGATGGCCGGGCCGTCCTGCGCTCCAGCGTTCGCGAGTTCCTCGCCCAGGAGTTCATGCATGCCCTGGGGGTACCCACCACCCGCTCCCTCAGCCTCTACATGTCCCGCGCCGAGGGCGTGCGGCGGCCCTGGTACTCCCCGCAATCGCGCTCCTTCGAGCCGGACGTGATGGTCGACAACCCAGCCGCAATCACGACCCGGGTGGCACCGTCGTTCCTGCGGGTGGGCCAGCTGGAGCTCTTTGCCCGCCGGGTGCGCAGCAACGCCCACCCCGGGGCCCTGCGGGAGCTGCAGCAGATCACCGCCCACCTGATCGAGCGCAACTACCGCACCGAGATCAACGCAGCGCTGCCCTTCCCTCAGCAGGTGCTGGAGCTGGCCCGGCTCTTCCGCCAACGGCTGACGGCCCTGGTGGCGAACTGGATTCGCGTGGGCTACTGCCAGGGCAACTTCAATAGCGACAACTGCGCCGCCGGCGGTTACACCCTCGACTACGGGCCCTTCGGCTTCTGCGAACTGTTTGATCCCCGCTTCCAGCCCTGGACCGGCGGCGGCGAGCACTTCTGCTTGTTCAACCAACCGGCAGCCGCAGAGGCCAACTACCAGATGTTCTGGTCTGCCCTGCGGCCACTGCTGGAGGACGACTCGGTGGCGCTGGCTGAGCTCGATGGGCTGCGCGAGGGCTTCTCAGAAGCGATGCGCAGCGAACTCGAGGCGATGTGGACCCGCAAGCTGGGACTAGCGAGCTACGACGATGACCTTCTGAAGGATCTGCTGCAACTGCTGGCCAGCTCCAGGGCCGATTACACCTTGGCTTTCCGCCACCTCTCTGAACTCCCGGAGCAGGTGGAGGCGCTCAAACCCAGCTTCTATCTGCCAATCGACGCTGAACTCGAGCAGCGCTGGACGACCTGGCTGCAGCGTTGGCGCGAACAGCTGGGCGACCCCGAGGCCGCTAGGGCCGCCATGCGCCAGGCCAATCCCCAGATCACCTGGCGGGAGTGGCTCATCGCCCCCGCCTACGAGCGTGCTGCTGAAGGCGATCTGAGCTTGATCCAAGAACTCCAGACGGTCTTCCGCGATCCCTACGCCACCCCTCCAGCAGAGCTTGCGGCGACCTACGACAGGCTCAAACCCCGCGAGTTCTTCAATGCCGGCGGGCTGTCGCACTACAGCTGCTCGTCCTAGAGCAGGCGATCCGCGCAGGAGCGGCGAAAGAGATTCATCACCTCCTCAGCCGGCAAACCCTGAACAATCCGCGCCTCGATTTCCGTGCGGTGCTGACTGGGGTGGTACTGGCCAACGGCCTTGAACAGCTCCGGTGACTGATGGCTTGCCAGCAAGAAATCCAAGCCCAGACGATCCCGCTCAAAGATCGGCTGACGCCGGCAGTGCTGCATCACATGGGCTGACTCATGGGCCAAGGTCTCCCAGACCCGCTCCGGATCGTCCTTGAGGTTGTTGGCACACAAGACCACGGCATTGCGGGCGAAGACAAAAGCACCCATCAACTGCTTGGGGCAATCCCGGGCCACCAAGGTCTCGGTGCCGGCCCGGCGCAGCAGCCCGGCGAGCAACGCGATGGACCTGAGACGCTCCGCTCGAGCCGGGGACGCCTGCAATCCAAACCCGAGCAGCGCAGCCAACAGGACCGCAAAGCGAATGGGCCTGGAGAACCGCATACCCCATCCCTCTCAACCCTGGTCTCAGTGGACCCATTTCGAGAAGGTGGGAGGTTGTTCGCGCCGAATCTCTCCGGTTTTCAGCCCCGACCCGAGCCAGGCGCAGGCGGAGAGTCAGCGAGCCAAAAGGCATGAACCCCCTTAGCCGTCAGATACAGGAGGATCGCCGTCAGGGACAGCACGTCGGGCATCACAGCTGCGTCCAGAGCGTCTTAACTCTGGGCGGCCAACCGCCCCATCAAGAGCAAACCCAAGACCTCAGAAGGTGACGCAGGACACCAACGTGCTCTTCACTGAATCTAGTTCTGACTCAATCGAAGGTCTCAAAGGGATCTTCAACCGCCTCCGCGCGAAGCCAATAGGGGCATCGCACCTGAGCCTCGGCGTCCTTCAAGCTCATCGTCATCCGCCAACAGCGGCAGACCCCCATGCCGCCAGCGATGATGAAGTTCTTACAGGCAGCGCAGCAGGGATAAGCGGTCACAGCAAAGGCGGCAACTCCTGATGTCCTAACCCTGGTCAGGGCATTTCTTCCAGGTATAAATGCCATACTTTTGGTGATTTAGGCACAATAACCTGGTGCTGAATACCTAGACAGACGCATCCATTAACCGCGCTGTCTGCGTGGCCTGACAGTCAACTCCAATCCGCGATTAGCCGACGACTTAGAGCGTGCAGGTGGACTTCAATAGGTGCGCCACCATCGCCGGATCCGCCTGCAGGGCGTAGGCCTCGAACTCACGTTGACGACTTTCCAATGGCAACTGCGCCGTTGAAGCCACGACGTGATTCAAATTGCCCTGCTTGCGCAGATGCTGCAGAAAAAAGCCGTTGACCTGTTCTCCACTGAGCTGACCGCTGGAGCGCAATCCCTCCGCCAGGGTCAGCGAGGTGGGCGTACCCAAACCATCAAGGCAGTCCTGCACCACATGGACCAACTCGTGCTGGATCGCCCTGGCCCGCTTCTGCGGATCAAGGTCAAGGGCCTTGGAGAGACAGAGGACGTTCGCGCCCATGTTGTAGGTGGCGAGCTGACGCGGCCCGCCGCAGTCCGCCCCCTGGATCACCACGACCCCCAGGGCAGAGGCCGCCTCCAGCGCCGCATCAGCCGGATCCACAGCCCTGGCAGGCAGAGTCAGCAGCGCCGATGCGGCCGCCAAGCCCAGACCCAACAGACCAGAGCGGAAGGAAACCAAAAGGCGCCTTAAGCAAGTCTCAAGATTGTCTCATGCGAGACCGACTTGCGACGAGTCCGGCGCCCGCCGCCAGAAACAGCGGCCATTCCCCCAGTTGCCCGTAGACGGTCTGATTCGCCCGAGCCTGCAGCCGCACCAACAGGGTTCCTGGCTCCATCGGAGCCAAGGAGGCCCCCAGCCGCCCATCGGGCTGCACCACCAGACTCGGGCCGCTATTGGCGGCACTGACCAGCCAGCGACTGGCCTCAATCGCCCGCAACTGGGACAGGGCCTGGAACTGCCGCTGCAACTGCAGGGGATAGGGGTCGAGGTTGGCGCTGGCCAGGATCCAGCCAGCCCCCGCCTGGGATGCAGCGATTAACCCAGACCCATCGGCGATCTCGTAGCAAATGGCCACCGCCAGATCCCTCTGGGGGCGCTGCAGCAGACGCGAGGCCGCTCCCGGCTCGACCCCACCGACCGCAGACAACCCAGCCCAACGCAGAAGAGCTCCACCGGGGACCCATTCCCCTAGCGGCACCAAGCGGTGCTTATCGATCCCCCCCTCCGCCTGCAGTGCCTGAGGGGGAAAGCGCAGAACACTGCTGCGCAGCTGGGTCTCCTCCTGACGGAAGCCACCGCTGAGAACCTCCACTCCCGCTGCAGTGGGCAGCCCCTGCCCCAGAGCCAAGGCCCCCTCGGGCAGCACCAACAGGTCAGCGCCCTGGGCCTCCGCATCGGCCTGGGCCTGGCGCAGCTGCCGCTCCAGAGACCGCTGCTGAACCCAACTGAACTTCTCGCGGGTGGGGATATCGGGCTGCAGCACCAGCACCGACAGCCAGGGAGCACCTGGGTCCTCTAGGGCGCTGCGCTGCAGCTGCTGCCAGCCCAGACCATGGAGCAGGGCGAGCACCAGCAACCAGGACAGCCAGCCACACCAAAGCCCGCGTCGCCCCTCCCACCAGCCGAGGAGCAAACGCCAGAGCCCCCAGGCCAGCAGTAACTGCAGCGCCGCCAAGCCACCGGCCCCAATCCACTGGGCCAGCCCCGCCAGGGCGCGATCACCCGGCAGAACGGCCGCCCCCAGCCCCAGCCAAAACAGAGGCCCCTTGGCCATCCAGACCTCACCCAAGCCCCAAAGGGCCGAGGCAAGAAGCGCCACAGACCAACGGCCAGCGCCCAATCGCCCCACCAGGGCGCGCCAGAGCGCCACCAACCCTGCCCCCAGCAGTCCGAGGGCCAACCAGAGCAGCAGACAAAGCGGCAGGCTCAAGGGCAGGGGCACCCCAATCCAATCGAGGGGGTGCAACCAAAGCAGCCAGCGATGGCTGACCAAGACCGCAGCAGCAGCCCAGAGGGCCGCCGGCCCAGGACCAAAGGCCCAGAGCGGCACCAGAGCCAGCCAGAGCAGGGGCGGGGATCCCAGGGGGGGGAGCGCCACACCGGCCAGCAGACCAGCCGCGAGGGCTCCGCTCCAGACCAGTCGCCGGTTCTCTGCCATGGCCACTGACCCTATAGAGGGTCCTGGCTGCTACAGGGCTGGAAGCAGCGAAAGACAACAGCCCAGCGCAAAGAGAGCTGCCATCAGCTTTGGGGCAGTCTCTCAGTGATTACACGGACACGTGTTCAGTGGCGCAGAGAAGTTGCGGCGAATTAAACGAAAGAGCTACCAATCAGATCCATGGGTGATCAGCTGCTCTTCCAACTCTGGAGTGATACCGCTGTAGCTGAGATCAGAGCTTGGGGGATACCCCAATTCACGCAACCACTCGACAAGGAGACGTCGATCACGCATGGCCACCGCCAGCTCTAGAAGATGACCGCCTGATTGACCATCAATCTGAATGGAGTCCTCGAGAACCTCGAGCTCTGAGCAAATAGCCCGATAAAGGCAATAGTCACGAAGACTGAGCTCGCTGATGCTGCGGCGACGAAGTGAATCCACCTCAGGATTATGAATCAACTGGCTAAGGAAAAGCCAACACCTGCAGATCCAAGGAGGAAATGCAGCGGTTCTGCATCTAGAAAAAGAAGATTTAGATCGATCGACATTGGCTTGAAGCCAAAGTGAAGCAAAGATACAGCGAAACCCAAAGGCCCAGAGGGAAGGCATCAGGGTCTATCGGAGAAGGTGCAGAGATCACTGAGGAATCAAGATCCTTGAAATGCACTTTCTTCGTTCACCAGCTCCCGAAATAGCCGGGCCATTTGAGTGCCACAAGTCTGGCAGCGGGACTGAACCTCAAAGGACTTTTCATGACAACATTCTTGTCCAACCGCAATGGACTGCAGACCTGGTCTGCATTTGGAGACTGGATCACTTCGACCAACCAAAGGCTTTACATCGGCTGGTTTGGGGTCTTGATGATTCCAACGAGCCTCGCTGCCACTGCGGCGTTTGTGATTGCCTTCCTCAGCGCTCCGGGTGTCGACCTGGACGGCGTCAGGCAACCCATCACAGGATCACTACTCAGTGGGAACAACATCATTACCGCCGCAGTCGTGCCCAGCTCAAATGCCATCGGACTCCATTTTTATCCGATCTGGGAAGCGGCAAGTCTGGATGAGTGGCTTTACAACGGCGGACCGTACCAATTAATTGTCTTTCACTTTCTGATCGCCATCACGGCCTACATGGGGCGGCAGTGGGAATTGAGCTATCGCCTAGGAATGCGGCCGTGGATTGCCATTGCCTTTTCAGCACCTTGGTCAGCAGCAATGGCTGTACTTCTGGTTTACCCAATGGGCCAGGGCTCGTTTTCAGAGGGAATGCCTCTTGGAATATCGGGCACATTCAACTTCATGCTTGTCCTCCAAGCTGAACACAATGTATTAATGCATCCATTTCACATGCTTGCCGTAGCCGGAACATTTGGGGGGGCACTCCTCGCGGCAGTTCATGGATCACTCGTCTCAAGCAACCTGGTTCGAGAAACCACAGAACAGGAGTCGATTAATCGTGGATATCGCTTTGGCCAGAAGGAGGTGACTTACAACATCGTCTCAGCTCACGCCTACTTCGGTCGGCTCGTCTTCCCCTATGCAGCATTGAATAACAGCCGAAGTATCCATGCCATTCTCTTTGCATGGCCAGTACTCGGGATTTGGTTCTCGTCCCTTGCAATCGCCAGCTTTTCCTTTGGACTGAATGGTCTAAATTTCAATCAATCGATCCTTGATCCTCAAGGTCGTGTCGTTCACAGCTGGGCTGATGTACTAAACCGGACAGATCTTGGCATCGAAGCCATGCACGAAAGGAATGCGCACAATTTCCCACTTGATCTTGCGGTCTCAAGCACACTCCAAATAGCCATGACGTAAAAATGGCGGATCCAACAGACAAAAGCCCTGACTGAGGCAATCAAGAGAAGGAGGACTGGCGAGAATTTCACCAGTCCTTTTTTGAGCCATTCAACGCAACAGTGAATCTTTTCTAACAACGCGCGAGACACTTCGAGCGTAGCCCTGATCCTGCGTTCCGAATAGAAGATCCCAGAACGTGAAATAAAGTCCAAAGTTAGAGCCCTGTTTTTGATGATGAATGGAATGATGAACAGGGCCAATCAACCAACGCCCCAACCAGTGATGAGGAAATGCCTCCGGCAATCCAGCCGGCGGCATGTGGTTCAAAGCAGCCCAAACAGACATCGTCACAAGAAGGGCAAACAGTGTGACGAAGTGAAGCGGAACGGCCATCGCAACAACCACAATAAAAACAGAGTGGAAGAGTGACTCGATTGGGTCAAAAGCAAATGAAGTCCAGGCTGAATAATGCCTTGACCGATGATGCCCTAGGTGCGCAATCCTGTAGAGGGCAGGATGATGCAGAAGGCGATGAACAAAGTAGAAGACGGCATCCTGCACAGCCAAAACACCAAGAAATCCTGTCAACTGAAAAGGAAGCTGCCATTCAGACTCGTGATGGTAAAGCTGTACGTACCCAGATCCATGCAGGATCAGCGAAACTGAGCCAACACAAGCGAAGACCAATGAAGACGAAAAGCTGAGTCGAAGATCGTTGGCATTCGCTCGGCCAAAACAGTTGGGACCATCTCGAAGCAAGAGCCCCGAGACAAGAGCGATCAGAACAGAGCGAGCACTGATGATCAGAAAGATCACAACAAAGCCCATCAAAAAGAGATTCACTCCATCAAGCAAGACAACGACCGAAGCGAAAGGCCCTGGCACCGTCATCGTGAATCCAACTCCATCTAGACCAAGCTATTAACCTTCAGCAACCCAAGGGATCAAGCCTCAAATACGCAGCAGATCTTCTGCATGTACTGCCAATCGCGAGTATCAAGGAAGCCTCTCAATCCCGATCCTTAATGATTCGAACAATGCATAAGAAACTGGGTCCATAAAGAGCACGCCGCGCTCCAGCAGAGCATCAACTCAGCAGGCAAAAAGGATGACTCACGCGATCAGATAAACCACAAGCCTGGCCATACTCAAAACTGTTGGTGTGCTTGGGTCAGGCGCACTGTTCATAGGCGCCTGAACTCTGGGCCAGCTAGACCAGCAAAAGGCAGAGCTGGCGCCAACCCTCTCTGATCAGCTCAGCTCGCTTACCACTAAAGAAGTGATATGGATCCCAGCCGGACCCTGCAACAACTTCTCTTCCGCGGCCTTGGCACCACTTCACTGGTGGCCGATCGCCTGCGGAGCGTGACCCAGGCCTGGGTCAGCAGTGGGCGCCTGGATCCAAACCAGGCCAGCGCCTTGGTGGATGACGTTCTCGCCAGCCTTCGCGGCGAGAACCCCGAGCTGGAGAAACAGACCGAACGGCAGGTCGAGCGCAACCTGGACCACCTACTGCAGGACCTGGGCCTGGCCCGCCAGCGGGAGGTGGATGAACTGCGGGGCCGCATCGATCGCCTGGAGCAGCAGCTCCGGCAAAAGCAATCCCAACTCGAGATCCCGGACTGAGAGGCGACTAGGCGAGAATCGGCCCTTGATGCCTCTTTGATCCAGCCATGCGGGACATCCTGATCAGCTCCGCCGTTTGCGTCGGCTGCCTCTTGCTGGCACTGGTGAGCCAGATCGTGGCGCCCTCCACCGTGAACGCCGCCCCCAGCCAGCCGGCCGTGCAACAGGCCGTGGCCAGTGCCCCAGTCCAGGCCAGCTTCAGCGGCCAGATCGAGCTCGATCCGGAGGACCCCAACCCCAGCCTCTTCACCATGGCCAGCGACGTCATCGCCGACAGTGGGGCGTCTGCCCTCGGAGGAGAAATGGTTGCGGCCAAAGAACGGATGACCCCCAGCGGTCTGCGCATCACCGACCTGGTGATCGGTGATGGCCCTGAGGCCAGCTCCGGTCAGCTCGTGGTTGTGAACTACCGCGGCACCCTTGAGAACGGCAAAGAGTTCGACAGCAGCTACGGCCGCGGTCCCTTCAGCTTCCCCCTCGGCGCCGGTCGCGTCATCAAGGGCTGGGATGAGGGCGTCGCCGGCATGCAGGTGGGCGGCAAGCGCAAGCTCGTGATCCCCCCCGATCTGGCCTACGGCGAGCGCGGTGCCGGTGGTGTGATCCCCCCGAACGCCACCTTGATCTTTGAGGTGGAACTGCTCGAGATCAAGGGCTGATCCGTTCCATGGGAGCCGCGCCAGCGGTGCGGTTCCCGCGACTGTCGAAACTGCAAACGATCGTTAGGATGCCGCCGCCGTCCGGCATTTGGCCGGGCATTGAAAAGCACGATCCTTCCGTTCATGGCTCATACGCTGCCCGCGCTGCCCTACGGCCTCGACGCCCTCGAGCCCCATATCTCCCGCCAAACCCTTGAGTTCCACCACGGCAAGCACCACAACGCTTACGTGACCAACCTCAACAACCTGGTGGCTGGCACCGATCTGGAAGGCAAGAGCCTCGAAGACACCATCGTTGCCGTGGCCGGTGATGCCGGGAAGGCTGGTGTGTTCAACAACGCCGCCCAGGTCTGGAACCACAGCTTCTACTGGCAGTGCATCAAGCCCAACGGTGGCGGCACCCCCAGCGGCGCGCTGCTCGACAAGATCAACGCTGACTTCGGCAGCTTCGAGAAGTTCGTTGAGGCCTTCAAGGCAGCCGGCGCCACCCAGTTCGGTAGCGGCTGGGCCTGGCTCGTGCTCGACAACGGCACCCTGAAGGTCACCAAGACCGGCAACGCCGATCTGCCCCTGGCCCACGGCCAGAAGGCCCTGCTGACCATGGATGTCTGGGAGCACGCCTACTACCTGGACTACCAGAACCGCCGCCCCGACTACATCAGCACCTACCTCGACAAGTTGGTCAACTGGGACTTCGTGGCCGCCAACCTGGCCGCCGCTTGATCCGAGCGATCCAAGCCAAGCCCCCGCACAAGCGGGGGCTTTTTTTTATGGCCTGGCGCTCTCGAGAACCGATTCCGGTGCGATCCACATCGCATCGCCATAGGAGAAGAAGCGATAGCCCTCGGCCTTGGCCTCCTCATAGAGATCCAGCAGGCGGCGGCGACCGACCAGGGCACTGACCAGCAGCAGCAGCGAGCTCTTGGGCAGGTGGAAATTCGTCAGCAGTCCCTGCACCACCGCAAAGCGATAGCCGGGCTGAATCACCAGATTCACCGGCCCGGCATGGGGCTGGAGCTCGCCCCCATGGAGTTGGGCCACGGCCTCCAGACTACGAACGGAGGTGGTTCCAACCGCAATCACCCGGCCGCCACGGGCGCGGCACTGGGCGACGGCCTCCACAGCGGCCGGCGACACCTCAACCCACTCGCTGTGGAGCTCCAGCTGGGTCAGGTCCTCGGTCTCCACCGGCCGAAAGGTGCCCAGGCCCACATGCAGGGTCACGGTGGTGCGCTGCACACCTCGCGCCTCCAGGGCTTCGAGCAGCGCATCACTGAGGTGCAGGCCCGCCGTCGGAGCAGCCACCGCCCCGGGCCGCGAGGCATAGCGGGTCTGGTAGCGGCTGTCGTCCTCGCTGGAGTGCTGGTGGATGTAGGGCGGCAGGGGGATTTCGCCATAGCGCGCCAGCAGCGCCTCGATCGCTTCTGGGGTGGTGCACTCCGCCGGAAAGCGCACGACCCGGCCGCCGGTCTCGGCGTCGATGGCCACGATCTCCAGGGGCTGGGGGGGTTGACCGGGATGCTCCATCTGCAGGATCTCGCCCGGCTTCAGGCGCTTGGCTGGCTTGGCCAAACAGAGCCAATTACTGCCTTCCACAGGCTCCAGCACCAGGAGCTCCACCGCGCCGCCGCTGGCCCGGCGGGCCTGAAGGCGCGCCTTCAGCACCCGGGTGTTGTTGACCACCAGCAAGTCGCCCGGTTTCAGCAGCTGCTGCAGCTCCCAAACCGTTTGGTGGCTGCAGCCCTCAGGGCCTTCCAGCGCCAGCAACCGAGCCGCATGGCGCGGTTCCACGGGCCGCTGGGCGATGAACGTCTCCGGGAGATCGAAGACGTAGCTCGAAAGCAGCTGATCGTCGCTGATCAGAAGGCCAGGCTCTCGGGGTTGGTCTCGATCAGCTGGGTCAGATCCTTCAGGAAGGCCGCCGCATCGGCGCCGTAGATCACGCGGTGATCACAGGTCAGGTTCACCTGCATCTGGTTCGCCACGCGGATCGAGCCGTCCTTGCCGCCCACGACGGTGGGACGGGAGGCGGCCACCGCCAGGATCGCGCCAGTGCCCGGAGGCAGGATCGCGTCGAAGCGATCCACACCGAACATCCCAAGGTTGGAAAGGGTGAAGGTGCCGGTGCTGTACTCCTCAGGCTGCAGCTGCTTGCTGCGGGCCCGGCTCACCAGATCCGCCCAGTTGCGGGCCAGGGAGTGGATATCGGTCTTATCGGCGTTGGCCAGCACGGGGGTGATCAAGCCACCGTCTTCCATCGCGACGGCCACAGCCACGTTCACCGCAGCGGGGTAAACCATGGCGCTGCCATCGGCGCTGGTGGCGGCATTCACCTGGGGGTGACGGGCCAGCACCACGCCCACGGCCTTGGCCAGCAGTGCGGTCATGGTGACGCCCTTGCTCTTCACCTGCTTGTAGAAGGCGTCCAACTTGGTGGTGGTGATCGTGTAGCCGACCCGGAAGGTCGGCACCGCCAGGCTCGCCACCATGTTGCGGTTGACCGCACCCTGCAGGGTGTTGAAAGCAACGCTCTCGCCGGGACGACCAAAGGCATTGCCCGCCGGTGCAGCCGCAGGAGCAGCGGCACCATTGCCGCTGCCGCTGGCAGCGGGAGCTGAGCCCTCGGCCACGCGGGGAACAGCCACGGTCAGACCCAGGGCCCGCTCAACGTCCTCGGCCTGGATTCGCCCGTGGGGGCCACTGCCGCGCAGGGTCTCGAGGGCGACGCCGTGCTGGCTGGCCAGTTTCTTGGCCCGGGGGCTGGCCACAACGCGGCCATTGGTCACTGGAGCGGGGGCAGCAGCAACGGGTGCCGGGGCTGCAGCAACGGGTGCGGGGGCAGGAGCAGCTGCAGGAGTAGGTGCCGGAGCGGGGGGGGCAGCGGCGGCTGGTGCACTGGGGGCCTTGGCCTGGGCCTCGGCGATCTCCGCCTCGGTCTCCACCACGAGGCCGATGGTTTCACCAACGGGGGCCGTGCTGCCGGCGGGCATCAACACCGCTGCGAGGTAGCCCTCGTTGAAGGACTCCACGTCCATGTCGGCCTTGTCCGACTCGACGACCAGGACGGACTCACCGCGGCCGACCTTGTCACCTGGCTTCTTCAGCCATTCCACGATCTTGCCCTCCGTCATGGTGGAGGAGAGGGCGGGCATGAAGATTTCGTGGGTGGCCAACGGAGGTCTGCCGCTCAATTGAGGCGGATTTTACGCGGCTCAGCGGCAGGGACCTCCGGAGTGGCGACTCAGAGGGCTCCCTCGATCGACTCGATCACCCCATCGCGCACAACCACAGCCACCTGGAGCTTCTCCACGAGGTTGTCGCCCACCTTGACGTCGGTGAAGCTGTCGAGCTGGCCCTGCTCAACGATCTGCTCCATCTCCAGGTCGCGGACCTGGCGCTGCTGCTCGAGCAGCTGACGCTTCTGCTCCTCAAGCTCGGCGCGCTTGGCCGCCACCTGCTCCTGCACAGAACCCACCTGCTCCTGGACGCGGGGATCCAGGGGGTTGGCGCTCTGGCTGCGGATCGCGTCCACCAGCTGCTGCCCTTCCTGCTCGAGCTGCCCCAGCTGGGCGTCGCTATTGGCGATGGCCGCGCTGATCTCGCGCTCGGCGTCCTCCTTCCAACGGGGCGTAACCACCGCGCGAACGGTGATGGAGCGCTTCACGGAGAGGGAACCGTCGGCCATGGGAGGGGGATTCGCGGCGCCCAGCCTGTCAGGGGCGAGCGAGGCCGACAACGCCCGGCTCGGGCGGGTTCCCGGCCCTAGCGCCCGTAGATCGCCTCAATCGCTTGGGCATCGCGATCGGCGATGCGATCGCGCTTTTGCTTGAGGGTTTGGGTCAGCAAGCCGTTGTCGATGCTGAAGGCCTCCACCAGGGCCACCCCCGCCAGCCGTTCATCCGGGCGGGCGCCCACCCGGGACTGCAGGCGGCGATTCAGGCGGCTGGTCAGGGCCTTGAGCAGCGCCGGATCAGCGGCCGACATCCCCTGCTCGGCCGCGAAGGCCTCCAGATTCTCCAGCTTCGGCACCACCAAGGCGCCCAGGGCCTTGCGGTCCTGCCCCACCAGCATCACCTGCTCCACCAGGGAGCAGGCCACCAGGCACTCCTCCAGGGGGCCCGGCTCGATGTTCTCGCCGCTGCTCAGGACGATCGTGTCCTTGGCGCGGCCGGTCAGCACCAAGGTGCCGTCGGCAAGCAGGTGGCCCAGGTCACCGGTGTCAAACCAGCCCTCGGCATCGAGCACCTTGGCGGTGGCCTCTGGCTTGCCCAGGTAGCCGCCCATCACCTGGGCGCCCTTGGCCAAGACCTTGCCCCGCTCGCCGATGGCCAGCACCGCCCCGGTCTCGGGATCGGTGATCTTGATGGAGGTGCCCGCCAGCGGTTGGCCGGAGCTGCCGCGGCGGTTGTTCCAGCGGCGACGGCAGGTCAAGACCGGGCTGGTTTCGGTCAGGCCGTAGCCCACCAGCAGCTCAATACCGATGGCCTCAAAGAAACCATCGACGTGGATCGCCAAGGCACCGCCGCCGCTGATGGCCGTGCGCAGGCGCCCTCCGATCAGCTGAGCGCGGACCTTTGGCCAGAACAGCTGCTCGGCCAACCCATGCAGGGGCCAACTCAGCAGCGCCCCGGCGGCGGCGGTCAGACGACGGCGCTTGCGCTCACGGATCAAGGTGCGATCCGCCGCCACCCGCCTCGAGAGGCAGTGGAAGCGGCTGACCTTCAGGGCCGAGCGCAGCAGCTTGGCGCGGCTCGCCGGCATGGCGCTCAGGGCATCTTCAAAGCCGCTCAGCAGGGCTTCCCAGAGCCGGGGAACACTGATCAGATAGTGGGGGCGAACCCGCTGCAGATCCGGACGCAGTTGCTTGAGCGTCGTGTAGGTCTGCTGGCAGCCGCAGGAGAGCAGGAAGTACTCCGCGCTGCGCTCATAGGCGTGCCAGATCGGCAGAACGCTCAGGACCCGATCGCCCGGGCGCGGCGCCACCGCCACACCGAGGCTGCGCAACTGCTGCAGCAAGTTGGCGTGGCTCAGGGGAACGCCCTTCGGCCGGCCCGTGGTGCCCGAGGTGTAGAGCACGGTGGCCAGGCGCTCCTCTCCCCCTTCAGGCCAGGCAGGAGCGGGGCTGCTCACCCCCTTGGCCATCAGCTCATCCCAGGTGAAGCAGGGAACCACCGGCACCACCGAACCGCGGTCCCCCTGCAGCAGCACCACAAAGCGCAACTGCCCGAGGAGCTCACTGCTGAGCTTCAAACGCTGCAGCAGCTCTGCGGACTCCAGCACCAGCGCCACCGCGCCGCAGTCGCCCGCGATGTAGCGCAGCTCATCCACGGGGGCCGCGCTGCCGCGAACCGCATCCGCAGCCCCCAGACGCATCAGACCCTGGTCCGCCACCAGCCAGCGGGGGCAGTTTTCCGAAAACAACCCCACCACCTCCCCCGGCCGGACCCCGAGAGCCGCAAACCCTGCCGCAGCCTGCTCGATCTGTTGATGCAGGGCGCGGAAGCTCAGCTGCTCCGGCGGCTTGGCATGGGGAGCCTCGAGGGCAGGCGCATCGCCGTGGCGTTCAGCCAGCTGCCCCCAGAGCTGCTCAAGGCCGCGGAGTGCACTCCAGTCGTGCCTCTCGGCCAAGGCGCGCTGATCTTGGCGGCTGCCAGTCCAGCTGATCTTGGCGAGCGGCATGGGGGATATCAGTCAGTTGGCCCCGGTCTTACCACCCCTGGAGCTGCTCCTGCAGGGTTGGGGCTCGCAACTGCAAACCAAAGCGACGCGCGAAGGTCTCCAGCAGCCGTGGCCGCAGCGCCGCCGCCGAGAGCTCCGGCCGCCAATCCACCAGCCGCCCAACCTCCCGGTTCGCAATCCCGCAGGGCACGACTTCGGCAAAACCGGCGAGGTCCGCCTCCACGTTCAAGGCCAAGCCGTGCTGGCTGATCCAGCGGCGGGCACCGACCCCAATGGCGGCCAGCTTGCGGCCCTCCAGCCAAACCCCTGTGAGCCCCTCCAGGCGGCCGGCCTCCAGGCCCAGCTCCGCCAACAGATCGATCACCACCCCTTCCAACTCCCGCAGATAGAGGTGCAGATCAGCGCCATGGCGCTGCAGGTTGAGCACGGGATACAGCACCAACTGCCCTGGGCAGTGGTGGGTCACCTCACCGCCACGGTCGATCCGAAACAGCGGCGCGGGGGGATCGGCTGGATCAAAGCCCAGAAACCCCGGGTCGGCCCCGCGACCGAGGGTGTAACAGGGCTCATGCTCCAGCAGCAGCACTGCCTCCGGCCCATCGGGGTCCTCCAGCAGACGCCGTTGCAACTGCTGCTGCCAATCCCAGGCCAGCGCGAAGGGAACGCAGCCGGTGGGCTCGAAACAGATTGCGTCGCGGGTGGGCGAGGCCGTGGTTGAACTCACTGACCGTTCCTAGCGTTTAAGCGGGTCCACCGCCGAGGAGGCAAGGGATGAAGCTCGTGATTCATGGCCGCAATCTGGAGGTCACTCCAGCCATCCGCGAGTACACCGAAGAGAAGCTCAAGCGCGCGACCAGTCATTTCGACGGGATGGTGAAAGAGGCGGACGTGCATCTCTCGGTAGCCCGCAATCCCCGGGTTCCGCAACAGACCGCCGAGGTGACGGTCTTCGCCAACGGCACCGTCATCCGCGCCCAGGAACGCAGCGAAAACCTCTACGCCAGCATCGATCTGGTGGCCGGGAAGTTGACGCGGCAGCTGCGCCGCTACAAGGACCGCCACGGCGACCACCACCACAGCCATGGCCACCACGCCAGCGAGACCCCCAGCGTGGTGGAGATGGCCGGCGATGACAGCGTCAGCGGATCTCTGCTGGACGGCAAGGAAGCCGGTCTTCCCAGCCGCGGGGTGCGCCGCAAGTACTTCTCGATGCCGGCGATGAGCCTCGAGGAGGCCCTGCATCAACTGGAGTTGATCGACCACGACTTCTATCTCTTCCGCGACGCCGGCAGCGATGAGCTGCAGGTGGTCTACCGCCGCAACCATGGAGGATTTGGCGTCATCCAGGCCAAGGACTGAACGCAACTGTGCGCGACCTGCCCGATCTCGCTCCCCTGATCGATCACGCCCTGTTGGATCCCCACCAGGGCCAGGAGGCCATCCTCCGCTGCTGCGATGAGGCCAAACACTTCGGCTTTGCAGGGGTCTGCCTGGCCTCCCGCTGGCTGGATCTCGCCAGGGAGCGGCTCGGTCCAAGCGGCGGGCGGGGCCCGAAGCTGATCAGTGTGATCGGCTTCCCCTTCGGCGCGATTCCCGCCGAGATCAAGCGCCAAGAGGCCGAATGGGCCGCTGCCGCCGGTGCCGACGAACTCGATGTGGTGCCGGACTTCGGGGCCCTGGCCGACGGCAACAGCAGTCAGTTCTGCGAGGACCTTGCCCCGATCGCCGAATTGGGGCTGCCCTTCAAGGTGATCCTGGAGGTGGGACGGCTGTCGCCCGAGGTTCTGGAGTGGGCCGTCGAGGCCAGCATCGATGTCGGCGCAAGCATGCTCAAGACCGGCAGCGGCTTTGGCCCGGCGGCCAGCCTTGAGCAGGTCAAACAGCTGCGGCAACTGGCCCGTGGCCGGGCCGCGATCAAAGCCTCCGGTGGCATCAGCGGACTCGAGCAGGCCTACGGCCTCGTCGAAGCCGGGGCCAGCCGGCTGGGGACCAGCCGGGGGGTGGCCCTGATGGAGGCCCTGCGGGCCAAGTCAGCGTGAGCCCAGAGCAACGGCTTGAGGGGCTGGTGCTGCGCAGCAGTCCCCTGGGCGAAAGCGACCGTCTGATCACGGTCCTCAGCAATGAGGAGGGCCTGATCCGACTGGCGGCCCCCGGCGCCCGCAAGCCCAAGAGTTCCCTGGCCGCCGCTGTGCCCCTGGCGGTCCTCAGCCTGCAGGTGGGGGGCCGAAGCGGCCTGAAGCGTGTGCGCCAACTGCGGGTGCTGCGCAACTTCTCCCACCTGGCGGAGCGGCTGGAGACCCTGGCCGCCGCCCAGGGATTGGCCGAGGTAGCTCTGCTGCTGGTGCCCAGTGGCGATGCGATCGAGGGTCTACTAGAGGACCTGCTGGTGCAGCTCGCCCGCCTGGAGTTGGTGGTCAAGGAGAAGCAAGACAGCATGGAAGCCCTGGCCATCAGTGTTCAGGGCCTCACCCACCTGTTGGCCCTGGGGGGCTACGCCCTGCCCCTGGCGGAGTGCTGCCGCAGCGGGGAGCCCCTGGATCCGCCCCTGGGGAATTGGGACTGGCGCTGCAGCCTGCTGCCCAGTGAGGGCTTCGTGATCGGCGCTGTGCCCGGCGCCCAGATGATGCTGAACGCCTCCGAGCTGGCCCTGTTGCAGCGGCTGCTGCGGCCGGCGTTGCCGCGCAAGCGGGATGGAACGCTGATGGGACCGGAGTCGGTCTGGCTCCGGTTGCTGCAGCTGCTGGAGCTCTGGTGCCGAGAACACCTCAACCGCAGCGCCCGGTCCTGGCGAATGCTGAGGCAGTGCTTCGACGATGGGGCATCATCGGTAGCCGGGAGGTCCTGAAGAACGTGAGCGAAGACCCGCGGTCTCCAGGTGACAACACAGGGCTCCAGGGGGTTTTGGCCCTGCCCGAATTCCGCAAGCTCTGGCTTGGGCAGATCTTCAGCCAGCTGGCGGACAAGTTCTACATCGTGTTGATGGTGTTCCTCATCGCCCAGTACTGGGCGGGGGCAACACCACCCGAGGGCGGTGCGCTGGTGGAGGCCGCCGGTGCGTTCAACCTCAGCATCGAGGGCCGGGCCCAGTGGATCACCCTGCTGGCCACGGGGATTTATGTGGCCAACACCATCCCAGCGATGGTCCTGGGTTTAGTGGCTGGGGTCTGGGCTGATCGCTGGCGCAAGCGCGAAGTCATGGTGGCCAGCAATGGCATCCGTGCCGGCCTGGCCCTGCTCACTCCCCTCTGCCTGCTGGATGGACCCCATTGGCTGGGGCTGAGCTGGGGCTACTGGGCCCTGCTGGTCATCACCTTTTTGGAGTCGGTGCTGACCCAATTTTTTGCACCGGCAGAGCAGGCTGCGATCCCGATGCTGGTGCCCACGCGTCAGCTGCTGGCGGCCAACTCGCTCTATCAGGCCACGAGCATGGCCGCCACCATCGTCGGCTTTGCCCTGGGTGATCCGATCCTGCGGGGTCTGAAATATGGCCTGGGTGCCCTGGGCATTGCCAACGGCGAATTCGCCCTATTGCCCCTCTGCTACGGCCTGGCTGCCCTCTCGATCGCTTGGATTCGCGTCGAGGAAACGCCGCAGCGCAGCCACGACGAGAACATCTGGCGCGAGATCTCCGAAGGCCTGGAGGTGCTCAAGCAGCGTCCAACCGTCCGCAGCGCGATGCTGCAACTGGTGCTGCTCTACAGCCTTCTGGCGGCGCTCTATGTCTTAGCGATCAGCCTGGCCTCCGCCATCCGTCAGCTGGGACCCACGCAATTCGGAACCCTGCTGGCCATGAGTGGCATCGGCCTCGCCCTGGGCGCCGTCGCTGTCGCCCAGATCGGTCATCGCTTCAACCGCCGCCGTCTGGCCTCCGCGGGCCTGGGAACGATCGCCTGGAGCCTGGTGCTGCTCGGCCAACTGCGCGGCAGCCTCGGCTTTACCCTCGCCCTCTGCACAGTGCTCGGTGTGGGGGCCGCCCTGCTGGCCATCCCCGCCCAAACCACCATCCAAGAGGACACCCCGGAATCGATGCGGGGCAAGGTCTTTGGCCTGCAGAACAACCTGATCAACATCGCCTTGAGCCTGCCGCTGGTGCTCGCCGGCGCAATCGTCAGCCGCTACGGGCTACTGCCGGTCCTCTGGGTCTTGGCGGGGCTGGCGGTGGCCGCTGCGCTGCTCGAGCAGCCGTGGAAACGCTGCTAGTTTCGGCACTTGGTCGAGTAGCCGCTGCGTGGCCCACATCGCCTGGTTGGGCAAGAAGTCACCCTTTTGCGGCAACGTCACCTACGGCCTGACCACCACCGAGGCCCTACGGGATCGGGGCCACGAGATCAGCTTTATCCACTTCGACAGTCCAGGAACGGCGAGCCCGGACGTGGCCCTGCCCTATCTGGTCAAGTCGCAGGTTTACACGATCCCCTCGCCAGGAGCCCAGCGGGAACTGCGGGAGTCGCTGGAGCGGCTGAAACCGGATCTGGTGCACGCCAGCTTGACCCTCTCCCCCCTGGATTTCCGGCTGCCGGATCTCTGCCAGCAGCTGGGCCTGCCGCTGGTGGCGACCTTCCACCCCCCCTTTGACGCAAGCCTGCGCAACCTGAGCGCCGGCACCCAGCAGCTGACCTATCAGCTCTACGCCCCATCCCTGGCCAAGTACGACCGGGTGGTGGTCTTCTCGGAACTGCAGGCGGATGTGTTGATGCGACTCGGGGTCCCCAGGGATCGCCTGGCGGTGATCCCCAACGGGGTCGACCCCCAGCGCTGGAGTCCCAGCAACCCAACCGCACCCTCCGAACGGCTGCAGGAGCTGCGCCAACGCTTCAGTGGCCAGCGGGTCTTTCTCTACATGGGGCGAATCGCCACGGAGAAGAACGTCGAAGCGCTGCTGCGGGCCTGGAAGTTGGTCCAGCCCAGCGGCTGCAAGCTCGTGGTGGTGGGCGATGGTCCGATGCGCCAATCGCTGATGCAGAACTACGGCGAGGACGCCGGCATCCTCTGGTGGGGCCATGAACCGGAGCAGGCCGTGCGGCTGGCGCTCCTGCAGCTCGCGGAGGTCTTTCTCCTTCCCTCCCTGGTGGAGGGGCTCTCCCTGGCACTGCTGGAGGCCATGGCCAGTGGCACCGCCTGTGTCGCCACCGATGCCGGGGCCGATGGGGAGGTGCTCGAGGGCGGGGCCGGCATCGTCATCAGCACCCAAGGGGTCACCACCCAACTGCGCACCCTGCTGCCGGTGCTGCGGGACCAGCCCGTCCTTAGTGCAGAACTGGGCCGGCGTGCCCGCCAGCGGGCGCTGGAGCGCTACACCCTCACCCGCAACATCGACCAGCTGGAGCGGCTCTACGGCGAGCTCAGCCCGGCGGCGCAGGCAGTGGCCTAGGCCAGCTCGGCGCAGCAGGCGGCAAAAGCCAGGGTGGGGTCCTCAGCCTTGGTGATCGGGCGGCCGATCACCAGCTGGGAGGCTCCAGCAGCGATGGCCTCAGCGGGACCCAGCACCCGGGCCTGATCGCCCGCGGCGCTGCCCTTCGGGCGAATCCCTGGGGTCACCAGCGCGAAGGGTTCTGGGTGCTGGGCCCGCAGGCTGGCGGCCTCCAGCGGAGAACAGACGCAACCGCCAATTCCCGCCCCTGCGGCCAGGGCCGCCAAGGCCGGAACCCGTTCAGCGATGTCCTGACGGATGGCCAATTCCCGCTGCAGCCGCTGCTCCTCCCAACTGGTCAGCACCGTCACCGCCAGCAGGGTCGGAGCGGCCAGTCCAGCGGCTTGGGCGCCCTCAGCAGCGGCGGCCTGGGCTGCCTGCAGGGCTTCACTACCGGCGCAGGCATGAACCGTGATCAGCTCCGCACCCAGGCCAGCCGCCCGCCGGCAGGCACCGGCCATGGTGGCGGGGATGTCGTGGAACTTCAGGTCGAGGAAGACCCGCAGGCCCTGCTCCCGCAACTGGGCCACCACCTCAGGGCCCGCCTGAACAAAGAGCTCCAGGCCGACTTTGACCCAGCGCAGGCCCTCGACCCCGCGGCTGAAGGCCAGGGCCTGATCCGGGGCCATGCCATCGAGGGCAACGATGATCCGCTCAGCGGCAGGCCTGGTCACGGGGAGGCAGCTCTCGATGAAGATCTCAGGCTACGAATTGTCCTGGCGCGTTCTCCAGGAGCCACCCAGCATGGGATCAGCACCTTGCCTCGCCCATGGGTCCGCGGATCCTGCATCCCGAGCAACTCCAGGGGTTTCGGCTGGGCAGCAATGACCACTGCCGGCTGGCCCTGCTCAGCAAGCCGGAAGCCGGCGGCTGCACGCAGTTCCTAGAGGTGCATGACCCCTGCGATCGGGTCCCCGCCCACAGCCATCACCAGGCCGCCGAGCTGTTCTTCGTTCTGCGGGGGAACGTGGTGTTCCACGTCGGTGAATCCAGCATCACCGCCAGTGGTGGGGACTTTGTCAGCGTCCCCGGCGATGCGATCCACGACCTGGAGAACCCAGGCCCAGGCAGGGTTTACCTGATCACAGTGCTCAGCCGCGATGGTGGCTTCGCTGACCTGCTGGAGCACGGGATCCCGACGCCGTTGGATGCGGAAGATCTGGCTGTGCTGCGCAGCCTCTAGGTCACAAAAGCCAACCAAATCAAGCCAAGGGGGCCCGGGCTCCACAGGTTGTGGGCAGACGCCCGCGCTCGAATGCCCCTCAGCCGTCGCCATGCCCTGCAGGCCCTGGGTCTCGCCGCCGCCGGCAGCACCGCCATCGGTAAGGGCTGGAGCAAAGAAGCCCAGCAGCTGCGCCAGGAGCTCGAGGTCTGCAGCCCCAGTGGCGACACCTTCACCTGGATGCTCGAGCGCAACAAGGTGTTCAGCAAGGCCTGGCAACGCAGCATCCAAGCCAGCAATCCCCAGGAGCGGATTCAGATCAAGCAGGCCATCTTTGATGCCAGCTGCCACATCGATCCTCAGGCCTTAGCCCAAGGCCAGCGGCCCTGGGCAGCGCTACTGAGCTGCGCCGATGCTCGGGTGGCACCGGAGTGGATGTTTGGCGTCGGCTCAGGCGAGCTCTTCCAGGTGCGGGTGGCCGGCAACAGCGCCTTCAACGACGGCATCGCCAGCCTGGAATTTGCCGTGGCCGCCCTTGAGGTGCCCTTGATCGTCGTCATGGGCCACAGCGGCTGCGGTGCCGTCGCCGCCGCCATGGGCTCGGAACCGCTCACACCGCTGCTGGAGGACCTGGTGCAGCCGATCCGCGCATCACTGCAACCCAACGACGACCTCACCCAAGCGATTCAGGGCAACGCCCGCTACGCCGCCGGGCAGCTGGTGAAGCGCAGCCAGGTCCTGGCGGACGCCCAGGCCAGCGGCAAGGTCAAGATCCAGCCAGCCTTCTTTGACATCCAATCGGGCCGGGTCAGCGCGGTTTAACCCGCCACCAGGCGCCGGAAGGTCTTCTTGCCCAGCTGCAACACCTTGCCGGCCAACTGATCGGGCCCTGCAAATTCCTGGTTGGGATCTGCCAGCTTCTCGCCATCGAGCTTGACCCCACCGCCCTGGATTTGGCGGCGCGCCTCACTGCTGCTGGCGCAGATGCCGACGGCGCTGAGCAAATAGAAGGCCTTCGCCGGGAAGTTCACCTCTGCCAGGGATGCCTCGGGAACCTCGGCGTCCGCCGCCCCGCTGCCCTTGGCACCGCCCACGAGCTTGCCGGCATCGGCCTGAGCCTGATCAGCCGCCGCCTGGCCGTGGCGCTGGCGCGTCACCTCCAGGGCCATCGCCTTTTGGCGCTCCCGAGGGTTATCCGGCAGGGCCGCCAGATCGAGATTGGTCAGCAGGGTGAGGTACTCCTCGACCGCCGCATCGGGCACCTTCTCGAGCTTGGAGTACATCGAGAGCGGGTCTTCGGCCAGACCGACGGTGTTCCCCAGGCTCTTGCTCATCTTCTGAACGCCGTCGAGGCCCGCCAGGATCGGCAGGAGCATCCCGAACTGCGTGCGCTGGCCGAAGTGGCGCTGCAGGTCGCGGCCCATGGCCACGTTGAACTTCTGGTCCGTCCCCCCCAGTTCCAGGTCGGCCTGCACGGCCACCGAGTCATAGCCCTGCAGCAGCGGATAGAGAAATTCGTGCAGGGAGATCGGAGTACCGGAGCCGTAGCGGTTGGCGAAGTCCTCCTTGGCCAGCATCTGGCCGACGGTGGAGATCCCCAGCAGCTCGATCACCTTGGGTAGATCGAGGGAGGCCAGCCATTCGCTGTTGCAGCGCACCTCCAGGCGGCCCGGGGTCTCGAAATCCAGCAGGGCACGCGCGGGGTCCTGGCCCTGGCCGAGCTGCTGGAGATAGGTGCGGGCGTTGGACTCGACCTGCTCAGCCGTGAGCTGAACGCGGGTGGCACTTTTGCCCGTGGGGTCACCGATGCGGGCGGTGAAGTCACCGATAATCAGCACAGCCGTGTGGCCCGCATCCTGGAAGGCCCGCAATTTGCGGAACAGGATCGAGTGGCCCAGGTGAATGTCACTGCCGGTCGGATCGATGCCGAGCTTGATCCGCAGGGGCCGGCCGGCCTTCTCGGCCTCAGCGAGGCGGGCGGCCAGCTGTTGGTCGGCATCACTGGCTTCCGTACCGGTGGGGAACAGGTCAGCGACACCGCGCTCCAACCACTGCGGCAGTCCCCACTCGCCCTTGGCCATGTCCGCCCTGCTGTCTGGGGTCGGATCGTACGCAGACGGGGATCAGCTTTCGGCGTCCAGCTCCCCCTTCATTCGATCCAGGGTGCGCTGCATCTGCTCAAACATCTGATCGGGGGTCATCCCGAACTGGCTGAGCTGGGTGCGTAGCTGCTCAACCGTGAGCTTGGCCTGGAAGTCATCGGAGAGCTCAAAGCGCTTCATGAACACGCGGTAGCGGTCCATTAGCTCCTCCATCCGCTCAATGAAGAGCTTTTTGCCTTCCCGATCGAACTTGCCGTACTCGCCGCCCAGCTGCATCAGTTGCTGGTAATCGCCAAACAGGCGCTTGGCTTCTTCTTGAACGATCTCGGATTCAAAGAAGGCCATCAGGCTGAGCCGGGCGGGCCCAACGATTGTGTCGAGCCTGAGCGGCCCTGACGAGTGCGGATAGGCGTAACGGGCTGCCAAGTTCGCGGCCCGTGCGCACAGTGAACAGTGCAGCCTGCGTCGCGATGGACTACACCCCCTCCCTGGCGGCCGTGCGGGGCAACGTGGCCGCAGGCAACGCGCTGCTCAGTCAATCCCGCGTGGTGGTCTGCAGCGGCTCACGGCTCGCCCTGACCCTCTTCATTGCCGCCCTGCAGCCGGGGCCCGAGATCGTCGGGGCGGTGACCACCCAAGACGAGGGATTGCAGAGGTTGGAGCAGGGGCAGGCGGATGTACTGATCTGCACTGACCGGCTCGAGCAGGGCAACGGCGGCAGCCTGGTGGCCCAAGCCAAAGCCCTGCCCCAGCCGCCCGCCACCTTGATGGTGGTCACCCAGCCCCGGCGCTTGATGGCCATTCACCAAGCACTGCAGGCCAACTGCGATGGGCTCTGCCTGGAGAGCAACCTGGGTTTCGGCAGCTTTCTGGCCGCGATTCGCGCCATGCAGAGCGGCGGGCTCTACCTCGACCGGAACCTGAGCAAGAGCTACTTCGAAGCCTTTGCCGAGGGCCAGGGCACCCCCTTGGCGCAGCTGACCCCCAGGGAGGTGGACATCCTTCAACTGATGGCCGGCGGGACCGAGAACCAGGGCATCGGTCAACGCCTGCACCTGTCGGTTGAGACGGTGAAAGACCACATCCGGCACATCTTCCACAAGCTGAATGCCAACAGCCGCATTCAGGCCGCGGTCCAAGGCATTCGCCTGGGCTTGGTCGAGTGGCCAGACCCTCGTTAAGGTCAGGCGGTTCCGCCGCACCCGACACCGCCATGGGCCGAGGCCACTGGTTGGATCCTCTGGCCCGGAGACTGCTGGAGGCGGCGGGAGAATTGCCGCGGCGTGCACAACAACCTGCCGCGCCGGAACCCCAGCCCCTGGAGGAGAGCGTCGAGCAAGACCTCCTCGCCCTCAAGCTCGAGCACAACCCGAACCTGCGGCTGACCAACGCCCAGGAGGTCCAGCACGCGGCGGCCCTGGGTTGGCGCCTCGATGTCAATCGCGCCAGCGCCAACGACTGGTTGCGGCTGCCGCAGATCACGCGCGATCAAGTCGACCTGCTCCTGCGGCTCCAGCAGGGTGGGGTGCAACTCAGCGGTCCAGACGACCTCCAGCGCCTGTTGGACCTCCCCGCTGCACTGGTGGCCAGCTGGGAACCCCTGCTGCAATTCCGCTGGTACGGCGATGGCGCCCCAACGGCCGTGACGCCCTTGCTGATCGACCTCAACCGCGCCCCGGCCCAGGCGCTCGAGCGCCAACTGCCCCAACTGAGCCCGGAGCGGCGCCAACGGCTGCTGCGCGAGCGGCAACGGGCCCCCTTCCAGGACCTTGCGGAGCTACAGGAGCGACTGCAACTGCCGGCGTCGGTGGTGGAGGAGCTGATCGGGAAGGTGCGCTTCGGCCAAGGTTCCGCCGGTCCAGAACTGCCGCGCTCGGCCTAGGCGAATGGGACGGCAAGGCGAACTGTTTGGCGCGACACCCGTCGGTGGCGGGATCAGCGGCGAGGCCCTACCCCTGCAGGAGCATCAGCTGATCGCCTGGCAGCAGCGTCTACTGGATTACCAGAGCCCCCGCTTTGAGGCGGTGGCCAGCGGCAGCCAGCTGCCCCCAGGTCAGATGGATCTGTTCGGAGGCGGCAGCCTCGGTGCGGCGGCTGTGCAACGCCTCGATCCGCTGCAGCTGGCCCCACAACATCTGCAGTTCTGGCGATGGCCCGAACGCCAACCCGATGGTGCGGCCCTGTATTTCGTCGTGGACCGGCCGCCCCACCTGGAGGGGGCACTCCTCCTTTATGTGGGGGAGACCAAACAGGCCGATCGGCGCTGGAAAGGCGAACACGACTGCAAGGGCTACCTAGCGGCCTATGGCGAGGCGCTGCAGCAGGCCAACCTCCAGAGCCAGCTGAGCATCCGCTTCTGGCACGACGCCCCCAGCGAACGGCGGGCACGGCAAGCCCTGGAGCAAGCCTTGATTCGACACTGGCTGCCTCCGTTTAACAAGGAAACCCGCGGCCGCTGGGCCACCCCCTTCACGGCCGAGCCGGGCTGATCGCCCTACCATCGCGCCCATTGAGCTCGAGATGGCCATGGAGATCCGCTGCAGCAGTGCCACCGCCCGCGATTGGACGGGGGAGGCCCTGGTGGTGGGTCTCTTCAGCGATGCCCCCGGAGAGGGCAGCCGTGAGCTGCTGAAGAGCCGCTTTGGCGAAGCCCTGCTGGCGCGCATGGAGCGGCGCCGTTTCAAAGCCAAGCCGGGCGAGAGCCTGGTGGTGGAGCTGCTGGATCAACAGCCCAGCACCCTGGTGGTGGTGGGCCTTGGGGCCGCCGCGGACTTCAACCTCGAGCAGCTGCGCCACGCCGCGGCCATGGGCGCCAAAGCAGCCAACGCCAGTGGCGCCAGCAGCCTGGGGCTCGCCCTGCCGCTCGAGGGCCTGGCCCCGATCGCTGCCGCCTCAGCCATGGCTGAGGCCGTGCGGCTGAGCCTCTTTAAGGACCAGCGCTTCAAAGGCGAAGCCGAACCCGCTAAGCAACCCGCCCAGGTGGAGCTGCTGGGCCTACCCGCAGCTGAGCTGAGCGCCTGCCAAGGCGCCGCCTCGAGCAGCCAAGCGCTCTGCAGCGGCGTCGAGCTGGCCCGCGAACTGGTGGCAGCACCTCCGAATGTGGTCACCCCAGCCGCCCTCGCGCAGACCGCCACGGACATGGCCCGCGACTTCGGCCTGCAGCTCAAGGTGCTGGAGCGCAGCGACTGTGAAGCCCTGGGCATGGGCTCCTACTTGGCCGTGGCCCAGGGCTCGGACCTGCCACCGAAGTTCATCCACCTGACCTATGTCCCCGATGGGGAGATCAAGCGGCGATTGGTACTCGTCGGCAAGGGCCTGACCTTCGATTCCGGCGGTTACAACCTCAAAACCGCCGGCTCCCAGATCGACATGATGAAGTTCGACATGGGGGGCAGCGCTGCGGTGCTGGGCGCCATGCGAGCCATCGCGGAACTCAAACCGGCCGGCATCGAGGTCCACATGCTGGTGGCCGCCTGCGAAAACATGATCAGCGGCGGAGCGATCCACCCCGGAGCGATCGTCACCGCCTCCAACGGCAAAACGATCGAGATCAACAACACCGATGCCGAAGGTCGCCTGACCCTGGCCGACGCCCTGGTCTACGCCTGCAAGCTGGAGCCTGACGCGGTGGTGGACCTGGCCACCCTGACGGGCGCCTGCGTGATCGCCTTGGGCGACGAGATCGCCGGCCTCTGGTCCCCCAGCGACACCCTGGCCCAGGCCCTAGTGCAGGCCGGCGAAGACGGCGGCGAGAACCTCTGGCGCATGCCCCTGCGGGCCTCCTACCGCGCTGGCCTCAAGAGCGGCCTGGCCGACATGAAGAACACCGGCCCGCGCCCCGGTGGCTCGATCACGGCGGCCCTCTTCCTGCAGGACTTCGTCAACAAGGACATCCCCTGGGCCCACATGGATATCGCCGGCACGGTTTGGAGCGACAAGGGACGGGGCTTGGATCCCGCCGGTGCCACTGGATTTGGCGTTCGCACCCTGGTGAATTGGGTCCTGGCCGGGGGAGCCGCCTAGGCTCAGGCAGACCTGCAGCGTGGCGGTGCCCAAACTTCGGTGGTACGTCAAAGCCCAGCTGGGCGTCCTGCTCTTGCCGGCGGGACTCTGTCTCTTTGGCGAGGCCGTCCAGCGGCGGACACTCCAAGCCCTGGGACAGCCCCACGGCCCCTGGTTCTGGTACGGAACCCTCAGCCTCGTGGCCATCGTGGCCGCCGTCGGACTGATGGTGGAAAGCGGACTGCTGCGGGGCTACCCAGGACAGAACCAACCGCGCCGCTAGGCAGCGGCGGCGGCTGAAGCGCTGGACGCCCCAAGAAGGGAAGCCGGCTCTTCCAGGGCGTGGATTTGCCAGCGAGCCCGATCACCAAAGAGCTTCAACAGGCGATCGAGATCGTCCGAAGCCTGCTTCGGAGTGGCGTAAGGGCCGATATGACGTGTCACGAGACCATCGCGAATCGTCAGCAGATACATACAAAACCTGCAGTCGAGACAAGGTAAGGGTAATTCGGGCGGCCGGGAGGAAAAAGGCGTAAAAACCGGATCAGCACTCGAAAAAACCGAATTTTGCGCAATCGGCTCTTTAGCTTTTCCTCAGCTTTCCGGTCAGCGTCCAGTCACCCAGGGAGCATCGCTACGGGCCTTTGATCCCCAGACCTGATCCAAGCGGCGATCCCGGCCGCAGGCCCAGCGGTAGTAGTTGTATTTGATCGCGTTGTTGACTGCGTAATTCTGGTGATAACCCTCGGCGGGCCAGAACCGCTTGAGGGGCTTGATCTGCACCTTGATCGCTGAGGCGGGCTTACCCAGCTCCTTGGCTGCAGCCTGAAGGCTGGCCTTGGCTTGACTGAGCTGCTGCTCGCCCTCGGTGAAGATCACCGGTTTGTAGGACCCGCCGCGGTCACAGAACTGCCCGCCACCATCGAGGGGGTCGATATTGCGCCAGTAGGACCGCAGCAGGGTGGGGTAGCTGATGGTCTGGGGATCAAAGCGGACGCGCACCACCTCTTGGTGCCCGGTGCCGCCAGAGCTGACCTGCCCGTAGCTGGGGTTGTCCAGATGGCCACCGCTGTAGCCGCTCTCGGCATCGATCACCCCCGGCAGGTCCTCCAGGTCGTGCTCCAGACACCAGAAACAGCCACCAGCGAGGACCGCCTCTTCCGTGGCGGCCAGCACGGAGGCACAGGGACCTAGCAGCAGCAGGCCGATGGCCAAGCAGGCGGACAAGAGGCGCCGGATCATGCCGCACTCCCCCCTGGCAGGGCATCCAGGATCGCCGCGGCCGCCCGACGGGTGACGCCCTGTTCCCCAAGGAGCTCACGCAAGCGGCGATAGCCCTGCGCAACCCGCTCCCGGGCGGACGGATCCTCCAGCAGCGGCAGGGCTGCTTCCACCACAGACTCGGGGGTGAGGTCGTCCTGCAGAAGCTCCGGGACCAGGCGCTCACCCACCACCAGATTGACCGGTGAGATGTGATCGACCTTGAAGCGCAGGATCTGCTTGGCCACCCAAGCCGTTGGTCGGCTGACCCGGTAGGCCACCACCTGGGGCACCCCCCGCAGGGCCAACTCCAAGTTGACGGTGCCGGATTTATTGATGGCGAGATCCGCTGCCGCACAGAGGACCGGACGCAGGGCATCGGCTTCCGCCGCCGGAATCACGCGGGCCTGCACTCCAGCCTGGGTCAAGACCTCCTTCAGGACCGGCTCAAAACTGGCCTGACCCGCCGGCACCACCACCTGCAGCCCCGGGCAGCGCCGCTGCAACTCAGCGGCCGCCTGGGCTAAGTCCGGCAGCAGGTAGCGCAACTCCTGCTGGCGCGAGGCAGGGAGCAGCAGCAACAGGCGTTGATCCGGCTTCAAGCCCAACTGAGTGCGGGCCGCCTCACGACTGGGCAGCTGGGTCAAGGTGTCGATCAGGGGGTGCCCCACCCAAGTGACATCGGCCCCGCGGGAGCCGTAGAAGCGGGCCTCCTCTGGAAAGATCGCCAGGATCCGATCGGTGAAGCCGATCAGCCGGGTCGTCCCCCCCTCGCCAACGCGAAAGGCCCACTCCTGGGGAGCGATGTAATAGAGGATCGGGATCTTCGGCAGCAGCCGCTTGACCTTGAGGCCCAAGTTGACATTGGCCCCCATGTAATCGATCAGCACCAAGCCGTCGGGGGGGGACTGACGCAACCAGGCATTGACCCGGCGCTGCACCTGCAGGGTGGGCAAGACCAAGGGGAGAGCCTCCCAGAGGCCAATGGCGCCCATCGCCATCGTGTTCGCAAGGAGCGTTGCACCGGCCTGGGCCATGCGCTCACCGCCGAGGGCGAAGAGCTCCAGCTCAAGACCACGGGCCTGGGCTTCCTCCCGCAGGGCCTTGACCAACAGGCCGCCCTGCAGATCACCGGATACTTCGCCGGTGCTAATCAGCAGTCGCCTCATGAACGCCCGGCGGGCAGGGGACCTCGGCGACCGGGGCCAATCGAGGCCTCCAGGAAGCTCACCAGGGTTTCGGCGGGGGGAAACAGGCTCTGCTCACGCACGCCCTTGATCGCCTCAGCCAGCACCACATCACCGCGATAGAGCTGGGCCCAGACCTGCTGCAGTTGCTTGGTTTGTGCGCCGCCATCCAGCTCGCTCAGACCACTGCGCTTCAAGCCAATCCGGTTCAAGCCCCGCAGGCGACCGGGGTGGCCCTCAACGATCGCGAAGGGCGGAACATCGCGGTCGATCCGGCTCATCCCACCCACCATCGCCATCGTGCCGATGTGGACGAACTGATGGATGCCCAGCACGCCTCCAATCACGGCGCGGTCACCGATCACCACATGGCCGGCCACGGCGACGCCGTTGGCGATCACGATGCGATTCCCCAGGTCGCAGTTGTGACCCAGGTGGCTGTAAGCCATCAGCAAATTGCCATCACCGATGCGGGTCTGCTCTCCCTCATGGGTGGCACGGTTGATGGTCACGCATTCGCGGATGGCGTTGTCATCGCCAATCACGACCTCGGTGGGTGCACCGTTGTATTTGAGGTCCTGGGGCTCAGCGCCAATCGAGGCCCCCGGGAAGATGCGGTTGCCCTTGCCGATGCTGACGCGACCGTCGAGCACCACATGGGGGCCAATGCGCGTTCCTGAGCCGATCGACACCTCGGGACCGACCACGGCATAGGGGCCGATCTCAACGCCCGCATCGATCTGGGCCTTGGGATCCACCACGGCGGTGGGATGGATTCGGGTGCTGTCCCCGTTCATAACGGCCTGAGTCATGGGGGGAATTCAGTCGACCAGGGAGAACATCAATTCGCCGGAGCAGACCAGCTGTCCGTCCACCGTGGCCTCCGCCTTGACCTTCCCGAACCGTTGTCGCTTGAGCGACAGCAGTTCGCAAGTCATCACCAACTGATCACCCGGCACCACCGGACGGCGGAAGCGCACGCCATCAATCCCTGCGAAGACAAACAACCCCTTCGGGAGATCCGGCATCTGGGTGACGATCAAGCCCCCCACTTGGGCCATGGCCTCGACGATCAACACGCCTGGCATCAGCGGGCGACCGGGGAAATGACCCTGGAACTGAGGCTCGTTGAAGGTGACGTTCTTGATCGCCACCGCCCGCTTGCCCGGCTCATGCTCGATCACCCGGTCCACCAGGGCGAAGGGATAGCGGTGGGGCAGCAGCCCCTGGATCTGCTCGCTGGTCAGAACTGGGGCGGAAGGGGTGGCGGATGAAGACAAGGAACTCAGCGAGAAGAAACCAGAGCGGCGGCCAAGGCGGTGTGCAGTCCGTGGGAGCCACGGAAGGCAAACACTTGGGCCAAAGGCAGTCCCGCTAAGGCGAGATCGCCCAATAGGTCAAGCAGCTTATGGCGCACGGGCTCGTCGGCAAAGCGCAGCGGGGGATTCAGCCAACCCTCCCCGTCGCACACCAGGGCGTTATCCAATGCACCGCCCTGAATCAAGCCCGCAGCCCGCAGCTGATCCACCTGGTCTTTGAAGCCGAAGGTGCGGGCCGGGGCGATCTCCTCGACGAAGGCCTGGGGGGTGAGTTCGAGGTTGAACAGCTGACGGCCAATGGCGGGATGGGGGAACTCGATGGCTGCCCCCAAGCGCAGGCGATCACTCGGGAGCGCCGTGGCAAAACTTTGGCCCTGCTGCAGGGTGATCGGTGCGGCCAGAGGTGCAGCCTCAGGACGGGGACCGAGGCAGCGCAGGCCGGCCTCTGCCAAGGCCTCAACCCAGGGCTGGGCCGAGCCATCCAGCAGGGGGATCTCCTCGCCATCCACCAGGATCAGCGCCGAGGTCACCCCGACACCGGCCAGGGCAGCCAGCAGATGCTCCACGGTGGCGAGACGCTGCTCACCCAGCTGCAGGGCGGTGCAGAGCTGGGTTTCGCAGACCTGGGAGGGCTGCAATCGGACGTGGGGACGCTCAGGGGCGTTGAGCCAACCCACGTAAAAACCCGGCTGCTCCGCAGGCTCCAGACGAACCCTGGCTTGAACACCGCTGTGGAGGCCCACACCGGAGCGCTCCACGGGCTGAGCCAGGGTCCACGCTTGGCTGTAATCGCTGGGCCAAAGGGTCACAGGAGCCGCCTCAGAACTTCCAACCCACACCGAGGTTGAAGCGCCATTCGTCGGTGAAGTCCTGGCTGGCCACCTCCAAACGCAGGGGGCCGACCGGGGTGGTGACGATCACGCCGACACCCGGGGAGACACCATCACCGGGCTTATCAAGCAGCGTCCCGGGATTCCCTGGGACATTGGCCTGGCTGCCAAAGGTGCTGCCGGCATCCACGAAGATCTCGCCACTGATGATGCTGAAGATCGGGAAGCGGTATTCCACCGTCGCCTCACCGAAGCTCTTACCCACGCCCAGGTCGCAGTCGTAGTAACCGCGAACGGAGTTGGAGCCACCCAAGCAGAAAGCCTCGTAGACGGGCATGTTGCCGAGGTTGGTACCCACCGAAGCCTGGAAAGCCAAGGCCTGTTTGCAGTCTTCCTTCTGCCCAGGCTTGGGACGGCAGCCCTTGTAGAACTTCAGCCAGTTCACCGGGATGTAGTGGGTGGCGCTGGCCCGAAGACGGTTGAAGGTCGGGGAGTCCTGACCGACGGAGACGAACTGCTCGGTGCCAACGCTCAGGAAGTTGCCCTGGGTGGGGTTCCGCGGGTCATTGAGCGTGTTCATCGAAGCCGCCAGGCGCAGGCCCACCAACTGGTTCGTCGTCGCGCCGTTTTCGCAGTTGTAGGCCACACAGATCACGTTGCTGACCGTGGTGGTGCCATTACCGCTGAAATTGTTGGAGGCCGTGGCGTAGGGCATCGCCTCCCCCGCAAAGTTGATCGGCTTGACCTGCTGGGCGTTTAGGCCAACGACAACATTCCAGGGGGCCTTCTTGTAGGGGTCACCGCCGTTCAGGGGGCGGGCCAAGGAGGCCGTGCCACCAATCCGCTGGATCGCCACGGCATTGCCGTCGAGCTGGAACCAGTTGTTGTTGTCGCCGAGCTGGGGATTCGCAGCCTTGGCTGCCGTCGGCGAGGCATAGGGACCAGTGAAGACCGTCGAGTTGCTCTGGTAGGCCAGGGCCGTGCTCGGGGCGTTGAAGAAGCCTTGGGAGACGTCAGAAACGGTGTAGAAGTTGCCGTTCTGCTGGCTCTGGAACACCTGGGGGACTTCCCGGCTCAGGAAGACCTTGGTGCGGAAGGCCGTGCGGTACTTATCGCCTTTGATCCAGGGGTCGGTGAAGGACACATCCGCCAATCCACCGAACTGGCCATAGGTGACGTTCAGGGCCAAATCCCAGGCGCGACCGAAGAGGTTGCTGTCCTGAAGCTGGATCTGACCAAAGATGCCCTGGCTCTGGCTATAGCCGATACCGCCCGAGAGGGAGCCGGTGGACTGCTCCACCACACCCAGAACAATCGTGACGGCACCGGGCTCACCCGCGACCGGGCGCAGGGTCACCTTCACATCACCGAAGAGACCGGTGCCATAGAGACGCTTGATGTCGTCTTCCAGTTGGCGGCGGTTGAAGGTGTCGCCGGCCTTGATCGAAATCTCTCGGGTGACCACCCAGGTCTTGGTTTTGCCGCGGATCGGCTGACCCTTGTCGTTGGTGCTGTCGCCCTCCTTGTTGAGGAACTGCACTTCGACGCCCGCCACGGTGCCCTCACGCACCAGCAGCTGCACCACACCCGCGGGGCTGACGCGGGTTGGACCGGTGACCCGAGCGAGGGAATAGCCCTGATCGGCGTACCACTTCTGGAGCTCAGCGATGCGGGCCTGCAGGGCGTTGAGATTCAGGGTCTTGCCGTAGTCCGCGGCAAAGATGTCGGGGATGAGGTTGTCCGGAAGCTTGGTGGTCTCGCTAACGCCCTCAAGGTCCACCTTGGTGAGCACCGGGTTCGGCACGACCGTGACCACGAGCCGGACGCCCAGGGGGCTATCCACCGGCTGAATCCGGACGTCGGAGAACCAACCGCTGGCGTAGATCGCGGACAGATCCGTCTGCAATTGAGCGCGGGTGACGCGACTGCCGGGGCGGGTGGCCATCGCGTCGTACACCGCGATCTCCATCCGCTCCTGCTCCGGATGCCCCTCAGCCCCCTGGACCACCACCTCACTGATCAACACCTGAGGCTCAGCGGGAGCCGCTGGCGCCAAGGAATCACTGGTGCTGGGGGCAAGTGATGGTCTGGAACTGGGGGTCTCAGACGCAGGCTGGTCTACCGGTGCAGGGTCCTCTGGTTCCGGACTCTTGTCCTGGGCCCAGACCGGGCCAACCCCAGCGACCAGGGGCAACGTCAGTGCCAGCCCCAGGCTCCATGCGTGGTTCTTGCCGTTGCGGGTTGCAGCCATGGAACGGGGACTGGAGCGGCGAACCGCAAATGCCGCCGAACCTACTTGGCTCAGCGGGGTTCTGGACAGGCGGCTTGGACCCGTTTGAGAACCTCCCCGTAGGCCTCGACCACACCGCCGAGATCCTGACGGAAGCGATCTTTGTCCAAGATCCGCTCCTGGGCATCGCCGCTGACGTTCCTGTCCCAGAGACGGCAGGTATCGGGACTGATTTCATCGGCCACCACCAGCTGACCGTCGGTGGTGAAACCCAGTTCGATCTTGAAGTCCACCAGCTCCAGGGCGATCTCGGCAAAAAAGCGACGCAGCACCGCGTTGACGGCCATGGCCAGACGCTCCAATTCCTGGCGCTGGGGTGCCGTCAGCACCCCCAGACGCTCCAGTCGCGCATCGGTCAGCAGGGGATCGCCGTAGGCGTCGTCCTTGTAATAGAGATCCAGCAGCGGCGGATCCAAGGGGGTGCCGGGCTCGATCGGCATCTGTTTGCACAGCGAGCCAAAGGCGATGTTGCGCACCACCACTTCCACCGGAACGATCTGAACCGGCTTCACCAACATCCAGTTGGGTTCCTGCAGGGAGAGGTAGTGGGTGGCTATCCCCTCCCGCTCGAGCAACTCGAACAGCCGCGCCGAGATCTGGCAGTTCATCAACCCCTTGCCCGCCAGCTGGGCCTTTTTGAGGGCGTTGAAGGCGGTGGCGTCGTCCTTGTACTCAACCGCCACCAAATCGGTTTGATCGGTCTGGAAGACGCGCTTGGCCTTGCCTTCGTAGAGGAGAGATCCGAGGGTGTAAGCGGTCATGGTTGCGGTGCGGCGTGGCCTCCGGGATCGCGGGGGGAACGCAACTGCTGCTGCAATGCGTCGGCCCTGGCGCTTTGTCCTGAATCTTGCCGGGTGATCGCCCACTCGCTGTAGGCATCATCCAGGCGCTGGCTCAGACGGCTCAGGCGGGCGCGGGAGCGCTCCGCCACCGCGCCGGACTCGGATTCGATCAAGACGCGCTGCTGCTCCAGCAAGGCGATGGCCAGGCCCCAGGCCTGGGCCGCCGCCGCCTGATCCAGGGCGCGCTCCATCAGCTGATCGCGTTCGGCCAAGGGCAGTTGCGCAAGCAGAGCGACCGCTTGGCTGAGGCGCTCCGCCGCCACCTGACCCGGTCGTCGTCCGGCCAAGAGCAGCGCCGCCGCCTCCTGGTGGCGCTCCAGAACGATCAGGTGTTCGACGTAGAGATCCAGGGCAGGCCGCGTCAGCACGGTGCCGTCCTCATTCACCCGGACAGGAAGGGCCAGGGTCTCCAGGCGCTCGGGATCAGCCGCGGTCAACTGCTCCAACAGGCGCGCCGCCAAGTCGTGATGCAAACCAGCCATGGCGGCGCGCCAGCGCTGGACCAACCACTGCTCGCGCTCGAGACCGGGAGCCGGACCAAAGCGGTTCAGCACCTCCAGGGCCGCATCGGGGGCCCGGCAGCTGAGCAGAGCATTGGCATTCACCAACACCACCGGGAAGGGCTGGGGCGGCGGAGCCACGGTCAACAACCGCTGCTGGAGCAACTGCAACCGGGTCACGAAGTCAAAGCTGGCGGCCTCCTGGCAGGCCAGGTTGAGGGCCCGTAGGTCCCCGGTTTTCAGTAGCTCCTGAAACTCCGCTTCCGGGGTGCTCCCTTCGAGTTCTGGGGCCGAGGGTCCCTGGACCTTGGGCTTCGGCTGACCGCGAAACAGATCGCCAATGAAGGGCAACTTGGCCTCGGCGGGCAGGGCCGCAGACAGCACCAAGGGAAGCAGCGCCAAGCCCCAAGCCCACGGCTGCCGCCGGCGCGCCCCCACCGGCGAGTAAAGAAGGAAAGGCACCGGCAGCGGTCTTCTGGGGGACAACCTAGGGGAGCTCACCGCTGTGATCACCGAACAAACCACCCGCCTCCTGCCCTCCATGACCGCGCCCGCTGCCCCGCAACACGTGCTGGTCGTCGGAGGAGGCGGACGGGAGAACGCCCTGGCCTGGGCCCTGGCCCGCAGCGCTGGCGTCCAGCAGGTCTGGGTGGCCCCAGGCAACGGCGGCACCGCTGAACTCGAGGGCTGCATCCAGCTGGCCATCAGCGAGGGCGATCAGGACGCCCTGCTGAAGACCTGCCAAGACGAAAGGATTGACCTGGTCGTGGTGGGTCCCGAAGCCCCCCTGGCCGCGGGCCTCGGCGACCGCCTGCGCCAGGCTGGCTTTGCCGTCTTCGGCCCTGGAGCGGATGGCGCCCAGCTGGAGGCCAGTAAACAGTGGGCCAAGGCGCTGATGGTGGAGGCCGGCATCCCCACGGCGGGCTACTGGAAAGCCAACAGCCGAGACGAAGCCCTCCGTGCTCTCGACGCCCAGGGCGAGCCCCTTGTGGTGAAGGCTGACGGACTGGCCGCCGGCAAGGGGGTGACCGTGGCCGAGAGCGTGGACGAAGCCCGCGCCGCGATTGAAGAGATCTTTGCTGGACGGTTTGGAGGCGAAGCCTCCCTGGTGCTGGAGGAGCGCACCCACGGCCCCGAGGTCTCGGTCTTTGCCCTCAGTGACGGCCAGCGCATGGTGCTGCTGCCCCCCGCCCAGGACCACAAACGCATTGGCGAAGGGGATGTGGGCCCCAACACCGGCGGCATGGGGGCCTATGCCCCGGCCCCACTGCTGGATCAAGCCGGTCTCGAGGAGGTCAAACGACTGGTGCTTGATCCCACCCTGGCGGCCCTGCAGGCCCGGGGGATCAGCTACCGGGGGGTGATCTATGCGGGCCTCATGCTCACCGAAACCGGTCCGAGCGTGATCGAGTTCAACTGCCGCTTCGGGGACCCCGAATGCGAGACCCTGATGCCCCTGATGGGTCCGGAGTTTGCGGCGGTCCTTATGGCCTGCGCCACCGGCCAACTTGAGACCGCCCCGAGCCTGACCATCCATGACCAGTGCAGCGCCTGCGTGATTGCCGCAGCCCAGGGCTATCCCGGGGAGATCCGCAAGGGAGACCCCATCTCGAGCTCCGTGGAGAACGGCGCCGATCTACAGCTGTTCCATGCTGGAACTCGCCGGGATGAAGCCGGGGTCTGCCACACCAACGGGGGCCGGGTGCTGGCGATGGTGGCCCAAGCAAGCGACTTTGACGCCGCCTTCGCCAAGGCCTACGAGGGCCTCCAGCAGGTGCACTTTGAGGGCATGACCTATCGCCGCGACATCGGCCACCAGGTCCGCAGCCACTAAGCTTCCGCCGCCGATCCCAGCACCTTGACCAGCAGCTCCACACCGCTTGCCCCTCGCCGCTGGTGGCAGAGCCTGGTGCGCTGGTGGGCGGAATTCAGCCTCCAAACCAAGCTGCTGGCGGCCGCCACCCTGGTGGTCAGCCTGGTGATGACGGCCATCACCTTCTTTGCGCTCAACGGCATCCAGGCGGATGTGCGCATGAGCGACACCCGCTTTGCCCGCGACCTGGGCCTGCTGCTGTCGGCCAACGTCACACCCCTGGTGGCCCAGGGCAACGACCGGGAGCTGGCGGCCGTCGCCGAACGCTTCTGGAAATCCAGCCGCAGCCTTCGCTACATCTTCTTCGCCGATCCCGAGGGGATCATCTACCTGGGGATCCCCATCAGCGGCACCACCGGCAGCAGTGAGCTGCTGCTCAGCCGCAAGTTGGAACTGCCCGCCGAACTCTCCAAACGTCCCCAAAACCCTCTGATCCGGCAACACCTGACCCCCGATGGCCAGGTCACCGATGTCTTCGTGCCCCTGGTGGCCGATGGCCGCTACATGGGTGTGCTGGCTCTGGGGATCAACCCCAACGAAGCCGCCCTGGCCAGTGCCGCCCTGAGCCGCGAGGTGACGGTGGCGGTGTTCATCTCGATCTGGATCTTGGTGATCCTGGGGGCCGTCTTCAACGCCCTGACCATCACCCAGCCGGTGAAGGAGCTGCTGCGGGGGGTGCGCTCCATCGCAGGGGGGGACTTCGAGGCGCGCATTGCCCTACCCGTTGGCGGTGAACTGGGGGAACTGCTGGACGGCTTCAACGACATGGCCTCCCAGCTCGAGGCCTACAACGAGGCCAACATCGAAGAGCTCACCGCCGCCCAGGTGAAGCAGCAATCGCTGATCGCGACCATGGCCGATGGGGCCTTGCTGCTGGATTCCGAAGGGCGGGTGGTGCTGGTTAACCCCACCGCCAGGCGCCTGTTCCGCTGGGAGGGCCGCAATCTGGAGGGCACGCGCCTGATGGACGAACTGCCGGAGGGACTGAACCTCGAGTTGCAGACCCCCCTTGAGAGCCTGCTGGAGAACGACAAGGAGAGCAGCGATGTGCGCTGCAGCTTTGGTGAACCGCCGCGCACCCTGCGCATCGTTCTGCAGTCCGTGCGCGATGCCAGCGGCGAAACCCTGAAGGGCATCGCCGTCACCGTCCAGGACCTCACCCGCGAGGTGGAACTCAACGCCGCCCAGAGCCGTTTCATCAGCAACGTCTCCCATGAGCTGCGCACGCCGCTCTTCAACATCAAGAGCTACGTCGAGACCCTCCACGACATGGGCGAGCAGCTCAGCGAGGAGGACCGGAAGGACTTTCTGGCGATCGCCAACGCCGAGACCGATCGCCTCACCCGCCTCGTCAATGACGTCCTCGATCTCTCCCGATTGGAGAGCGATCGGGCCTGGTCGATGGAAGCGGTGGAGCTGGGTCCGGCGATGGAGCAAACCCTGCGCAACTACAAGCTGAACGCCAAGGAAAAAGGCGTCGAGCTCGACCTTCATGTCATCGACGAGCTGCCCCGGGTTCGCGGCAACTGGGACCTGCTGCTGCAGGTGCTCGACAACCTGGTGGGCAACGGCCTGAAGTTCACTGCCGCCGGGGGCCGCCTGAGCCTGCGGGCCTACCCCTGGCCTGACATCTGCACGATTGATCCCAGCACCGCAGCCAACCCGGATAACCCCGCCTGCGAGCTGACCGCGCCGCTGCCGAAGTTACGGGTGGAAATCTCCGATACCGGTTCAGGCATCTCCCGAGAAGACCAGGAGAAGATCTTCGATCGCTTCTACCGGGTCGAGAACGCTGTTCACACCGAAGTGGGAACTGGTCTAGGACTCTCCATCGTGCGGGGCATCCTGGAGAAGCACGGTGCCACCGTTCGCATGGTGAGCGAACTCAATGTGGGCACCACCTTCTGGTTTGACCTGCCCCTCGAAGACGCTGACGACACGGAACTGCGCCTGCAGGCCGAACGGCGAAGCACCAGCAATTTGGGTGACGGGATCTAGAACTGGCCCTCGCCAACCCCCTTCACGATGCGTGAGAGCTCGCTGCGCTCATCGTGGTCAATGCGGTGCGGCACACCACTAATAATCCGCTCAAAGTTCGAGAAGGAGTCCTTAATTTCAGGGCCATTGCTCGTAATGATGTATTCACGGATTCCCTTGTCGTGCCAGGAACCGCGCATCTTGAAGACGTTCAGAGCGCGGGCCATCTCACCACGGATCTCGACGTACTGAAGCAGCAGGATCGTGTCGGTAATCGTCGAGATATGGGAGTCAGTAATCGAGTGACTCCCCATGAATTCTTCGGAGGTATTCGTAAAGAAGCCCGCGATTTCTTCCTGCTTGGCGTAACCGGTCACGCCGATCACAAACTGACGGAAGGCGTTATGACTCACGCCCCGCGCCAGGGCCGAGAGGGAGTCGATCGCCATCCGCGATGGCTTGAACTGGCTGATTTCGGTCTTGATGATTTGGAGGTGATCCTCTAGGCCCGTTGATTCGGGATAGGCACAAATAATTTTGAGCAGTCCCTGGCGCTCCATCTCCTCGAAATCCAACCCCCAACTGGTGGCATTGCGCAGCAGCTGGGCCCTGGACTCCTCATAGGCAAAGAGGATGGCCCGCTCCTTGTTGGCGCAGGCGTTCTCCACAAACTTGCTGACCAGCAGGGTCTTACCCGTCCCTGTCGCACCGGTGGCCAGGATGATCGAATCCTTGAAGAAGCCGCCGCCGCACATCTCATCGAGGCGGGGGACACCCGAGCTCACGCGGACATTGGAGCTGCGCTGGGTCAGGCGCATGGCCCCCAGCGGGAAGATGCTGATGCCGTGGGAGCCCATGGTGAAGGGGAACTCCCCCTTCATATGGGTGGTACCGCGCAACTTGAGGATTTCCACCGTCCGCCGGCGGCGCTCCCCCTCCAAGACATTGCGGAGGATCACCACGTTGTCGCTGACGAATTCCTCCACCCCGTAGCGGGCGATGGGACCGTATTCATCAATCCGCTCGGTGGTCATCACCGTGGTGACGCCGATCTCCTTCAGGCGGGCAATCAAGCGGAAGATCTCCCGGCGCACGACCGAGACCGCGTCGTACTGCTGAAAAACGGCCGTGATCGAATCGATCGCCACACGCCGGGCTTTGTACTTACGGATCGCGTAGTTAATTCGCTCGATCAGACCTGACAGATCGAAGCTGCCAGCGACATCTTGCCCTTCCGGATCAGGGGAGGCATCCAACAGGAACAGCTTGTCCTGCTCCACCATTTCCTGAAGATTCCAGCCAAAGCTGGCCGCATTGCGGAGAATATCGAGCGGCGACTCTTCAAAGGTGACGAAAATCCCGGGCTCGTCAAACTGACGAATGCCGTTATAGAGAAAGTTCAGCGAGAACACGGTTTTTCCCGTACCCGATGTCCCACTGATCAGGGTGGAGCGACCAATGGGGAGACCGCCCTGGCAAACGTCGTCAAACCCCTCAATCCCCGTCGGCAGCTTCTGGACCGAGGCGAGATGATTGGACTGTGGGCTGGGGTCCTGCATGGGGAGGATGGTCCTGTCAGAAATCTAGTTCGTTTTCACGGCTATGACAGCCGCTCTTGTGAAGGAAACGTTGGTTTTCACACAAGATCACCCACCGCATCCTGGTCCAACAAGGACTCGGACAAGGCCTCATCGCTGAGCTCCTCAAACAAGAGATCCAAACCAATCAAAACCCTCTCCCGGTCTGAGAGATCACCAATGATTCGACGCACCGGTGGCGGAAGGATCTTGGCGAGGGTGGGCGTCGCCAGGATCTTGTCTTCTTCAGCGAGCTGAGGGTTTTTCAGAACATCAATCACTTTCAGGGCATACACACCCTGAAATTCCGTATCAAGGATATTCCGCAGGGTCTTCAATGCGCGCATCGAGTTGGGCGTGTTTCCAGCCACATAGAGCTTCAGGATGTAGGTCTTGCGTGGACTCATCGGAATCACCTCCTTAAGACAAATGGAACGAATAAGAACTAACCAACGGCCTCACCAGGCGGTGGTTCCGCCAAGGGGAGATCCGGGGGAATGGAACGCCGGTACATCTCACACAAATGGGCCATCACATCCAAAAGCGCAAGGCGGTAATCCTGAAGAAAATCGTTTTTATGGCCTTCAAGCCGCAGTTGCTTCCAGAAGGAATCCATCAGATCCACATGGATCTCAACAACGCTGTTGACCGGGAGATCGCAAAAGAAGGCGCTGTGGACAAAGCTCTCGATCGCCTGGTTGGCCGCCGCAGGATCCTTGAAGTAACTGATCAGGATGTCGCGGTAGCCCCGCTGCAACGACTGGCGCAACTCGCCGTGGTCAGGCTCCGGGAGATTGCGCAAAAACAGGGACGGATCCCGCTTGTAGAAGACCCCCAGGTAGCCCAGGCGCCCCTGAAGTCGATTGGGTAGCCGCCAGGACAGCGGTGTCGAGGCCGACTCACCGCCCGACTCCGATTGAGCAGACAGTCCCTTGCGCAGGAAGCGCGAAACCGCTGCATCCAGGCTGTAGACAACCTGTTCAAGCTGGTCCTGGGGCAGATGCACCTCCGCCTCGTGGTAGTCGACGCGGCCGTTGACTTCCCCCACCACAACCGCCGGCAGAAGCACTCCTTGCTGACGCAAGCCTTGGAGGGCCTCTGGGGGCGTGACACCCTGCTGCAGCAGCACCACATCAAAGGCATCCCGCCGCTGGAGCAATTCAGCGATCGGGTCGGAAAGGGAGCCCAGGTCCTCCAGGCAGTAGCGCTCACCCTTCAGCCAGCTGGTGGCAGCCTTGACCAGACGAGGGTCCGACAGCAGCGAAGCAATAGTGAGCGCCGGCTGGGTCATGGCCCTGAGTTGGAGCCCTGGCAAGTGACCTCAGTGTTGACGGGAGTGCCCTCGAGCGGTGAAACTCGTTGTTTGTCTTCCAATTGCCGTGGCAGGCCCCAATGACGGCGTCCTCCCGTCAGCCTGACCACGCCCCTTCTGTCATGAGTACTGATTCGCAAACCGGCCCATACGCCATCGTTGAGACCTCGGGCACCCAGGTCTGGGTTCAGCCCAACCGCTACTACGACCTCAACCGGATCCACGCCGAGGTCGACAGCACCCTCACCCTCGAGAACGTGCTGCTGGTGAACGACGGCAAGGCCGCCAACGTGGGTCAGCCCTACGTCAAAGGGGCCACCGTTGAGCTGCAGGTGATGGCTCACCGCCGCGGCCAGAAGATCATCGTCTACAAGATGCGCCCTAAGAAGAAGACCCGCCGTAAGAACGGTCACCGTCAGGAGCTCACCCGCGTGATGGTCAAGTCCATCAGCGTCGGCGGCAAAGCACTGGCCTGAACCTCCAGATCCTTCACCTGAACTCCTGAGTTTCCTCCCCCATGGCCCACAAGAAAGGCACCGGCTCAACCCGTAACGGCCGCGACTCCAACGCCAAGCGTCTTGGCGTGAAGCGCTACGGCGGTGAATCCGTCAGCGCCGGTTCGATCCTGATCCGCCAGCGCGGCACCTCTGTGCTCCCCGGCAACAACGTCGGCCGCGGTGCTGACGACACCCTCTTCGCCCTGGTCGACGGTGTGGTCAGCTTCGACACCATCAAGCGCGGTCTGCGCACCCGCAAGCGCATCAACGTGGCCCTCGGCTGAAGCCCAGCACCACGGTTGATTGAGCCGGCACCCAGGTGCCGGCTTTTTTGTGGCCCGGCCTCAGGCCAGGCGGTAGGCGCGGGTGGTGATCAGATAGGGATGGAACACCTCCAGGAAGCGGGCCTGGAGGGTGCGGAAGAAGCGCTCCACCAGGGCCGGATCATCGAAGTGGAAGGGATACTCGCCGTTGAACCCCTGGAAGAAATACCAATTCAGGAGGGCGATCGCCTCCGGCCCCATCCGCTGAGCGAACTGCTCGAGCTGCGCCGAGGGATCGTTGAGGTGCTCAAGGACGTCCAGGCACACCACCGTGTCAAACCGCTCGGGCAGGGCGGCGTCGCCGAGGTCGCGGAAACAACGCAGCTTGTGGGTCAAGCCAAAGCGCTCCGCCCGCTCCGTCACGAAAGCGCGATTGGCGGGGTTGAGGTCGACGAACCAGACCAACTCGACCTCAGGCAGTGCCGCCGCCGCCAGGGCATGGGTGCCAATCCCGCCGCCGAAATCGAGGACCTGCCCCTTGGCAAACATGGCCTGCAAGCGCAGGGTGTCCGCGATGTAATCCGCACTGCTCAGGTGCCAAGCCGCGAGCTCCAGCAGATGGGCATGGCCCACCTCGTTCTCGTAGAAGCTCCCCGCCTGCTCGGGATCAAAGGCCCCAGGGTGGGCAGCGGCCAGGGCCTCGGTCGCCATCGGCAACTGCTGCTCCAGCTCCGCTGCCGTGAGCTGGAGATGGGAGGCCAGATGCTGGCGTAGATCAAATCCCCCGGAGAGAAAGTGATCGAGGGAGAGAGCGGCGGTGACGGTCATGGCTGATCACCGTAGAGGTCGCTGCTCAGGTCCCAACTCCGCCCCAGCCCCGGGAACCATCAACCAGCGGCGCAGCCAGGCCGTTAGCCAATAGAAGGGCAGGGTGTCCAGTAAGGCCGCCAGGGCCTTGAACAGGTAGCCACTGGCAATGAAGCTCAGCAGTTGAGGCGCCACCGGAAGATCCGCGCGCACCGGAAGGACGTGGGCGGCGTAGTGGCTGATCAGCACCACCGCCGTCGTATCCACCAACTGGCTGACCAGGGTCGAGCCGTTGTTGCGCAACCAAAGCGCCCGACCACCGGTGCGCCGCTTCCAGAAATGAAACAGGCGGACATCGGTGAACTGGGCCGCCATGTAGGCCGCCATCGACGCTCCGATCGCACCAAAGGCCAAGCCCTGAACGGCAAAAAACGTCTCCTCCGGCGCCCCCGGCAGACCCGGCAACACACCGCCGAGCCAGAGCACCAGGACGATCCAACCGTTCAACAGCAAGCCCACCCAGACCAACTGATTGGCCCGCTGCTCGCCCCAGATCTCACTGATCAGGTCCGTGCAGAGGAAGGTCACCGGATAGGGGAGGGCTCCAACCGCCACCACCACCGGCCATGAGCCGATCTGACCGAGCTGCAGGAAGCGTGTCAGGCCAAGGATGTTCAACATCCCCATCGTTCCAAGGAACAGACCCGAGAGGACAAGAAAGGCCAGCTCCCGGCGCTGTTGCAGCGCCTCATCCACGGGCATTGGGGGGCATCAGCTGTGCCACACGGTGGCACCATTGCGGCGTGCTCGCCTCAATCCAGCGTTGACCTGCGGCTTTCTCGTACTGGACAAGCCCGCAGGGATGAGCTCCCACAGCTGTGTCTCAAGGATTCGCAGGGCCTACGGGCTCAAACGGGTGGGGCATGGAGGGACCCTGGATCCCGCAGTCACCGGTGTGCTGCCCATTGCCCTGGGGCCCGCCACCCGGCTACTCCCCTATCTGGAGAGCGACAAGACCTATCGGGGGGTCATCCAACTGGGGGTCACAACCGACAGCGATGACCTGGAGGGCCAGGTCCTGGAGCAGCGCCCCCTGCCCAACCTCAGCCCAGAGGCCATCGGCGAGGCTCTCGCGCCATTTCGCGGGGCGATTCAACAGCGACCTCCGGCGGTCTCAGCGGTCCACGTCAATGGAGAGCGCGCCTACAAATTGGCCCGCGCCGGCCAGTGCCCTGAGCTGCCCCCCCGCCCGGTGACGATTCACCGCTTGGAGCTGCTGGGCTGGGATCCAACCCAAGGGCAGATCGAACTGGAGGTGCACTGCAGCTCTGGCACCTACATCCGCTCCCTGGCCCGAGACCTCGGCGAGGCCCTGGGCTGCGGGGGCAGCCTGGCGCGCCTGCGGCGGACCCAAGCCCTGGGCTTTGACCTGGCGCAAAGCGTCACCCTGGAGCAACTGGAGGGGGAACCTCCGGCACTGCTCAACCCCCTGGAGGTCCTGCGCCACCTCCCCCTACACCGGCTGGACGAGGAGGGGCTCGCGGGCTGGCGCTGCGGGCGCCTGCAGGACTGTGACCCCAGTTGGGCAGTCGAGGACGCCGTTGTGGTCGTGAATCCAGATGGCAACCTGGCGGGCATGGCCCGGGTCGCCTCCCCTGGGCAACTCCAACCCAAGCTCGTGCTCGACGCCGCGGGCTAGTTCACTCGGAAATCACGCATGGCCGGCCACAGCCGATGGGCCCAAATCAAACGCACCAAGGCCGTGGTGGATGCCAAGCGCGGAGCGGTCTTCACGCGGCTGGGACGGGAAATCATGGTGGCGGCCCGGGCCGGCGCGGACCCGGCGGGCAATTTCCAACTGCGCACCGCCATCGAGAAGGCGAAGGCTGCGCGGGTGCCCAACGCCAACATCGAGCGGGCCATCGCCAAGGGCTCCGGGCAGGGGGGAAGCGGGGCCGATCAATTTGAAGAGGTGCGCTACGAGGGCTATGGGCCCGGGGGCGTGGCGGTGCTGATCGAATCCCTCACGGACAACCGCAACCGCTCGGCCGCGGAGATTCGACTGGCCTTCAACAAAAACGGCGGCAACCTCGGGGAGACCGGCTGCGTCGGCTACCTCTTTGAGCACCGCAGCGTCGTGCGCCTCAGCCAAGCCGGCCTGCAGGACGAGGACCTGCTGGAGCAGCTGCTCAACCTTGAGGAGCCGGTGCTGAGCTACGAGATTGATGCCGACGGTGCAGACATCCTCGGCGCCTTTGAACAACTGGAATCGCTGCAGGACAGCCTGCGCAGTGCCGGCCTGCCCGTGAGCAGCTGGGAACACCGTTGGATTGCCCAAACCCCCTGCCAGCTGGAGGATCCCGAGACCCTCGCCGGCTGCCTGAAGCTGCTCGATGCCCTCGAAGAGCTGGACGACGTACGGACAGTCACCTCCAACCTGGAGGCGGACGAAGCCCTAATGGACGCCGCCCTCAGCTGAGGGCAGAGGCCGCCTCCGGGTCCGCCACCACCTCCAACTGGGGATGGCGCTGCAACCAACTGGCGGGAACCTGCTCGCAGGGCGGCTCCTGCAGGGAGCGCCGCAGGATCTCGGCCTTGGCCGCGCCGGTCACCACCAACAGCAGGGAACGGGCCCCGAGGATCTCAGCCGTCCCCAGGGTGATGGCTTGATCGGGGACGGATCCCGGGTCTCCGCCGAAGTCCGCGGCGTTCTGCTCCCGGGTGGCCTGGCTCAAGGCCAAGGCCCGGCAGGGCTGCTCTGGGCCGCAGGGGGGCTCGTTGAAGCCCACATGACCATTGCTGCCGAGGCCCAGCAGTTGCAGCCCAATGCCCCCGGCCCCCTGGAGCTCCTGGCGGTATCGCCGGGCCTCCTGCTGCGGATCAGCCGCCAGACCATTGGGAATCCGCAGGGCACCAGGGGGGAGCTGCAGCGGTGCCCCCAGCTGAGCCTGCATAAACGCGGCAAAGGAGCGCGGGTCCTGCGCACCCAGGCCGACGTATTCATCGAGGTTGAAGCTGCACCATCCCGCCAAGAGCCGCTGACGCTCCTCGGCGGGTAACTGGCGCCACTGCCGCACGAAAGCGCCGTAGACCGGCCGCATCGTCCGGCCCGTGGCCAGGCCCAGGTTGCCCCCGGAGCGCAGTGCCTCCAGCAGACGACTAGCCACCAACTCCGCCACGGCGCCGCCATCGGCAGCCCGCGTCAGGGTCATCAGCTGAGTGCTCACAAACGGGGGGCCATCGCCTGCCATGCCTCCGGCTTTAAGCCTGGCTGAGGTCTGGCCCGTTGCGCCAGGGCCCCATAGGACTCCAGCTGCACGCCGCGGTAGTAGTGGCGCAGGATCGCCTCAAAACTCTCGCCCCGCTGGGCCAAAGCCAGTGCCCCCCACTGGCTCATGCCGATGCCGTGGCCATAGCCGCGGCCGACGGCCACCAGCTGAACAGCCGCCCCCGGCAGTGGACGGGCCTGGGGCAGGGAGAAGGCAGGCAGCGGCGGCGGTGGTGCCGGCCAACCCAGGGGGGCATGACTGGCCGTCAAGCCGAACGGCTCAATGCTGGAGGTCTTGGTCGGGGCCAACTCAAAGCGAACCCAGGTGCTGCGCAGGCCCAGGCGGCTCCGGAGTTGGGCACCGCTCAGCAGCACCTGCTGGCCAGCGCGACCGACTGCACGCGCCTGCTTGACCCGGCCGGTGGGCGTTCTGGACAGGACCTCAATCGCCAGGACCTGATCGAGCTCGGGGAACGCCCGGCGCAACAGGGGCCCATCGAGGGGCTTGCTCCACTGGTGCACCGGCGAGGCATGGTCGAAGTCGGGGACACTGACCAGATAGGGCAGATGGCGGGTCCAGAGGTCCCCGCTGCTCTCGGTTGCTCCACCGCTGCTGCTGTGGAAGACCGCATCAATCAGGGCGTCGCCAAAGGTCAGGACCAGACCGCGGGTCTGGTTGACCGCCCCCCAGGTGCTGGCGGTTTCCGCCTCCACCCCCTTGTAGACCTGGCTGGCCACGGTGGCCTTGAGGTCGAAGGCCGCAGCCGGCTTGCGCGCCTTCAGTGCGTAGGTGCGGGCTGCCACCGCCTGGGCCTTCAGGGCCGCCTCGGGCCAACTGGCTGGCATCTCACTGCCGACCACGCTGGGGAGATAGGTCTCCACGGGCACGTGGTTGACCACCTGCAGCTGGCCCCCCTGACGCCGCAGCTGCAGGCGGCCGCGGTAGTGACGCGCTCCAAGCCAGAGGCCTGGATCACGATCCGGCCCCTGGGCTTCAGGCACCGCCTCGAACCACAGCTCCTTCTGCTGGCGCTGCGCCTCAAAACGCAGCTCAGCCCCGGACGGCTCCAGTCCCAGCTGCTGACCGCGCTCATCCAGGACCCGCAGGCCACCCGAGGGTGAAGCGGCCCTAAGGCGCAGGCTGGGGGCCTCCAGCACCAACACCCGCAACCAGGGCTCCGCCGCGCGCAATGGGGCCACGGCCATCGCCATGCAGATCCCCGCAACCAGGGCGGCGAGTTGGGGATGGGTGCGCCGCGGCATCGACCCCAATAGGAAAGGCAGGCCATTGTGACCAGCCCGGGCGAGCCCTGCCAGCCCCGCCGTGGCACGATCAATCCAGAGAGACCGGGGAGAACACCGGCCGTGCAGGTCACCTTCCTCGGCACCAGCTCGGGAGTCCCTACGCGAGCCCGCAATGTGTCAGCGGTGGCCCTGCGCCTGCCGCAGCGGGCGGAGATCTGGCTGTTTGATTGCGGCGAGGGCACCCAGCATCAGTTCCTGCGCAGTGAGCTGCGGGTCAGCCAGCTGCGTCGGGTCTTCATCACCCACATGCACGGTGACCACACCTTTGGCCTGCCGGGCCTGCTGGCCAGCCTCGGGCTGGCCGGGACCTGCAGCGGCATCGACCTCTACGGACCGGATCCCCTGCGGGACTACCTCGAGGGGGTGATGCGGACCTCCTCCATGCGCATTGGCTATCCCCTGCGCAGCCATCGGGTCAAAGAGGCAGCCCGCACTGGAGCGCTGCTGCTGGATGACGACGACATCACCGTGCGCTGCACCGCGCTGATCCACCGGGTGCCGGCCTTCGCCTACCGGGTGGAGCAGAAGCCCCGCCCTGGGCGCTTTGACGTGGAACAGGCCAAAGCCCTGGGAATCCCCCCTGGGCCGATCTACGCCGAGCTCAAGGCCGGCCGCAGCGTCACCCTGGAGGACGGCCGGATCATCAACGGGGAGGCCCTCTGCGGCCCCGACCGTCCGGGTTGCAGCGTCGTCTACTGCACCGACACCGTCTTCAGCGAAGCGGCCGTGGAACTGGCTGCCGGCGCCGACCTGCTGATCCACGAGAGCACCTTCGCCCATGCCGAGGCCGAAATGGCCTTCGCCAAACAGCACTCCACCAGCACCATGGCCGCCCAAACCGCCCTGGCGGCTGGGGTCAAGCAGCTCGCCCTGACCCACCTCAGCCCGCGCTACGTGCCCGGCAATCCCGTCACCCCAGATGACCTCTTGGCGGAGGCCCAGGCGATCTTCCCCAACACGCTGCTGGCGAAGGATTTCCTGACCCTGGAGGTCGCCGCCCAGGAGCCCTAGGCCTGCAACAGTTCGTGAGTGCCTTGGCCGCGGTCAACCAGCGGGCCCGCCAGCCGTGATACAAGGACTCAGGCGCGTTTTAAACGCCACGTCGCCGGCTTTTTCGATGGCCTCTGTTTTCTCCTCTGCACTCCGGTCCTTGGCCCGGCTGATGCTTCTGCCCCTGGCTCTGCTGGTGGGTCTTGCCGGCCCTGCCCAGGCCGCCCAGTGGACTGCTGAGCAGCTCACCGTGCCCGCTGATGCCGCAGGCACAACCGTGACCTTCAGCGAGCAGGAAGTCAACGCAGGTCGTAAGACCTTCAACAACAGCTGCGGCGTCTGCCACGCCGGCGGCATCACCAAGACCAACCACAACGTTGGCCTCGACCCCGAGACCCTGGCCCTGGCCACCCCGGCCCGTGACAACGTTGAGGCCCTGGTCGACTACATGAAGGACCCGACCAGCTACGACGGCGAATACAGCATTGCCGACGTGCACCCCAGCATCCGCAGCAGCGACGTCTTCGTGCAGATGCGGAACATGAACGACGAAGACCTGCGCCTGATGGCCGGCTTCATCCTGACCGCTCCCAAAGTGCTTGGTCCCCAGTGGGGCGGCGGCAAGATCTACTTCTGATCTCGCTCAACCTCAACGACTGCAAAGCCCCGCCGTCACGGCGGGGCTTTTTTTTATGCCCCAGATCAGGCAGCCTCCGGCGGCGTGAGGTTGCTGGGATCGCAGGAGGTGGGCTGCTTGCTGTACCACCACTCCTGCAGGGGCGCACTGAGGCGCTGGGAGAAGAGCGTCAGCACGGTCTGGGTGGGCCTTGAACCCGGCTGCAGCAGCTCCACCGCATAGGAGGGGCACCGGCGGGCCGCTAGGTCAGGGACGAAGCGCTTGCCCACACGACGCCAGCTGGGCTCCTTGCTGCGCCAGGAGAGCCGGCAGCAGGGCCAGGGCAGCTCTTCACGGTCAAACAGCCGGCAGCAGGGGCCAACCACCCGAAAGCTGTACTGCGCACCAGGGCTGGTGTGCTCGCTACCTGGCGCATAAACCTCTTGCACCTGAGGAGGGGTTGAAGCCGAGGCTGAGGCAGTCACAACGGCAGGCGGGGACTAAAGACAAAAAAACCACCCCGGGGGGTGGTTCTAAAAGCACAAAGAGACGGGGCGTGAATGGGCACGCCCCGGGTCGAGCTCAGTACAGCTCTTCTTCGGCGTGGGTCTTGATGGTGCAGTCGCTGGTGGGGTAAGCCACGCAGGTCAGAACGAAGCCAGCTTCGATCTGGTCGTCGTCGAGGAAGCTCTGGTCGGACTGGTCGACGGTGCCAGCGGTGATCTTGCCGGCGCAGGTGCTGCAAGCACCAGCACGGCAGGAGTAGGGGAGATCGATGCCCTGCTCTTCAGCGGCATCGAGGATGTACTGGTCGTCGGGAACCTCGATGGTCTTGTTGAGGCCCTCTGCCTCGCTGATGAGGGTGACCTTGTAGGAAGCCATGAAAGGAATGGGGCTCACAGGCTCCTGGACAAAACACCCAGGCCCTGTAGGACGGACCCTTCCTACATCCGACAAGGGCAGTTCCTGGGGTTTCGAGGGGATCTCAAGGCGAAGCCCAATGGGAAGCATGGGCACACATCAGCGTGACTTATGCAACAAGCCACGGTTTCGGATTTTTGTCAGGAGCGCCTGATGGTCATCAGTCCCCACTGACTCTGCTGGGCGCTGAGCTCAGCGCTCCAGCCCTGCTCCGCCAGAACCTGCTGCAAGCGCGGGGCCTGACTGACCAGCAATCCACTGAGCAGGCCCAGGCCCTCGGGGGCCAGAACGGTGTCAAAGGCTGGGCAGAGGGCCTCGATCACCGGGGCCAGGATGTTGCAGAGCAGCAGGTCAGCAGGACGCCCCTCCAGCAGCTCCGCCAGGCGTTCAATCGAGCCCAGGTCCACCTGGAACTGCTCGGCAAACCCACTCACCACGGCGTTGTCTCGGGTGGCGCGCACCGCCAGGGAGTCCGTGTCGACTGCAGCCACGCTGCCTGCGCCCTCGAGCAGGGAGGCAATGCCCAAGATCCCGCTGCCGCAGCCCAGGTCAGCCACACGAATGGGCCCCAAGCTTCCGCCGCGCTCATCCGCCAACTGCTCGATCGCCTCGAGGCAGAGCCTTGTTGTGGGATGGCTGCCGGTGCCAAAGGCACTGCCGGGGTCCATCCGGATGACCTGGCGGTGGGCGTGCTCGGGAGGCAGCTCCAGCCAGGCGGGAAGGATCAACAGGCGCTGACCGACGGGATCGGGTTCCCAGTGCTGCTTCCAGCTCAGGCTCCAGTCCTCGTCGTCCTGCTCAAACCAGTGGATGGTCGGCAGGGTCAAGCCAAAGGTCTCGGCCAGGGGCTGCAGGGCCTGCTCCAGCTGCTGCCGTTCACTCTCCGGCCAATCGGACGCGGGCAGCCAGGCCACCAACTTCCGGTCCTGGGGCTGGTCGGGGCTATGGCGCAGAGCCACCCTGGGAATCCCCAGGGCGTTGAGCTTCCAGGTCAGCGATTCCTCGAGTTCTGGAAGCGCGAGCAGCTCAAGCCGCCACCAAGCCAAGGCCATCGGGGTCAGAGGGTGACGGGGTGCGCCTGCTGAATGCCCTCAATGGCATGGATCCCCGCCAGGAGATCGGCAGGCAGGGGGTCATCCAGGCTCAGGACCATCACGGCATCACCGCGCACGATCCGGCGGCCCACCTGCATCGAGGCGATGTTGACGTTGTGCTCGCCCAGGACCGAGCCGATGTGGCCAATGATTCCGGGCATGTCGCGGTGACGGGTGAAGAGCATGTGCTTGCTCGGGGTCACGCTCACCGGGAACTCATCGATCGTGGTCACCCGCAGCTCGCCATCGGCGAAGACCGCACCGGTGACGACGTGGCTGCCGTTGGCGCCCTTGGCGGTGAGCTGCAGAGAACCACCGGCAAAGTCGCGGGCGGCGTCATCTTTGACCTCGACCACGTGGATGCCGCGCTCCTTGGCCTCCAGGCCGGCATTCACAAAGTTGATCGAATCCCCCAGGGCGGTGGAGAGCAGGCCCTTCTGGGAGGCAATCACCAGGGGCTGGGCGGGGTGATTGGCGAATTCGCCCTGGAGACGCACCTCCAACTCACTGATCTGGCCGCCGGCCAGCTGACTCACCAGCTGACCCAAAATCTCGGCCAGCTGCAGGTGGGGCTTCAGGCGCTCCATCACCTCGGCGTTCAAGCCGGGGATGTTCACGGCACTGCGGGCGGGAAGACCGAGCAGGACATCGCGGATCTGCTCCGCCACATCCACTGCCACGTTCTCCTGGGCCTCTTCGGTGGATGCCCCCAGGTGGGGGGTCAGGATCAGCCGCTCGCTCACCTTGCGCAGGGGGCTATCGGCGGCCAGGGGCTCCTTGGCGTAGACGTCCAGTGCTGCACCGGCGATGACGCCGTTCTCGACCGCCTCAGCCAGGGCCGCTTCATCGATGATTCCGCCCCGGGCGCAGTTCACGATGCGAGCGGTGGGCTTCATCGTCCGCAGCAGTTCCGCATTCACCAGGTTTTCGGTGTCCGGAGTGCGGGGCAGGTGGAGGCTGACGTAATCGGCTTCAGCGAACAGGGCCGGCAGCTCCTGCAGACGCACCTGCATCTGCTGGGCCCGCTCCGCCGAGACGAAGGGGTCGTAGGCCATCACGTCCATCCCCATCGCCTTGGCGACCCGGGCAACGTGGGAGCCGATCTTGCCCAGGCCAACCACGCCCAGCTTTTTCTTATAGAGCTCGTTTCCGACGTACTTCTTGCGGTCCCAGCCACCAGCCATGGTGCTGCCGTGGGCGTGGGGCACGTGCCGGGAGAGCGAGAGCATCAGGGCCAGGGCATGCTCGGCAGCCGCAATGGTGTTGCCCTCGGGCGAGTTCACGACGATCACGCCGCGCTTGGTGGCCGCCGGGACATCGACGTTGTCGACCCCCACACCGGCCCGGCCAATGATCCGCAGCTTGGAGGCGGCCTCGATGATGTCCGCGGTCACCGTGGTGCCCGAACGAATCATCAAGGCGTCGTAGTCGCCAATGATCGACTTCAGCTCTTCAGGCGGCAGGCCCGTTCGGACATCCACCTGGGCCACCTGAGAGAGGATGTCGATCCCTGTTTGATCGATGGGATCGGATACCAGAACCTTCGTCATGACCCGGCGGGGTGGAGCGGCCGGAGGTGAAGTGTAGAGAGGGACCTTGAAGCCGCCACAACGGCAGGCCGCACCATGGAGAATCGGCTGGTCTGAAGCGTGACTCCGTGGGCAGCAGCGTGGTGGTGGTGCTCTCGTCGCGAAAGCGACTGCACCAACTCAAGGAACAGTTGGCCTCCCTCAGCCCTGCCCCGGTGCGTCTCGTCGCCGTGGGGACTGGAGAAACCGCCATGGCCGAGGTGGATGAGCTGAACCCCTCGATCGCCCGCAAACGGCGCCAAAAAGGGATGGCCACCTGGCTGATGCCCTTTGGTTTCTTCGCCGGCGTGACCTTCACCTTCATGACGGACCTCGACACCTTTGCCTTTGCCGGAGAGGTGGGCTCCCATCTGATCGGCGGCCTGCTGGGTTTGGGCTCAGGCCTGATGGGGAGCTACGCCGCGGCGGCCAGCGTGAGCTCCGACAGCGACGACCGCATCCGCGCCCTGCGCAATCGCCTCGAGGAGGGCAACTGGCTGCTACTGCTGGAAACCGCCACCGGCGTCGAGGTGCCCTGGACCCGGCTCAAGGAGGCCAATCCCCAGAGCGTGGTGCGGCTCGGCGACAACTAGGAGCGCGCCGATGCTGCCCCGTGATCAACTGCTGCAGGGCTGTAGCAACCCCGAGGCCATGGGGGCGCTCATCGGCCTGGCGGAGCAGGCCCTGCGCACCTGGGAACCCGTTTGGAGTGACTTCCTCGCCGCTGACCTCCTCGAGGAGGCGCAAGAGCGGCTCGGCAGCCTGACCGAGCTGACCCTCTCCAGCGACGGCGGATGGCCCCAGGCGGAGCGCCGCAGGTTGCTGTTGCGGCGCGTCGAGATCAGCGACGGCGAACGACCAGAAGCCCCCCTGCAGGGGCTCGTGATCACGGGGAACTTCCTGTTTGATCCAGCCGAACCCTTGGATGTGCGCCAAGGCCTGATCCAGGCCGGAGCCCAAGCGGGGGACCTCGGCGACATCTGGATGCGGGGTGACCGCGGCGCCCAACTGATCCTGCGGCAGGAAGTCGCAGAGGCCTGGGGGGGACGAACGGCTCAGGTGCGCAGCGTGGAGATCAGCACTGAGGCCGTGGCCGTCAGCGCCCTGCAACTCCCCGCCAGCCGCACCCCGAAGCAACTCAGCAGCGTCGAAGCCTCACTGCGCCTGGATGCCGTGGCCTCTGCGGGGCTTGGGGTGTCCCGCAGCAAGATGGCCGACTGGATCCGGGCGGGGGCCGTTCGGGTGAATTGGTCCGTCATCACCAGCCCCAGCCGAGAGCTCAAGCAGGGCGACCGGGTCCGCCTCGATGGCCGAGGGGAGCTGGAGATCCTCGAGATTCAGCCCACCAAACGGGAACGCTGGCGCCTGGTGATGCAAAGACGCTGATCCACCGACTGCTAGGTTCCTCAAGCCGAAAGGCTTCTGAGGGCGATTAGCTCAGAGGTAGAGCACTACCTTGACACGGTAGGAGTCACTGGTTCGATTCCAGTATCGCCCACTTTTTAATTCGCTCCCGAGCATCAAGGCCATGCCAGTGACCGTGGTTCTCGGGCTGGGCCGATCGGGTCTTGGGGCCGCACGGTTACTGGCACGGCAGGGAGCCAACGTTCTGGTGCTGGAAAGCGGCCAGGGGGCTGAGCATCAGCGCAAGGCCGAGAAGCTCCGCAGCGAAGGGATCGCGGTGGAGCTGGGTAAGCCCCTGGCACCAGAGAGCTTTGAGCCGCTCCTGGCGGACTGTGAGCGGGTGATCGTCAGCCCGGGCATCCGTTGGGATCACCCGACCTTGATCTGGCTGCGGCAGCAAGGAGTCCCCACCAACGGTGAGATCAGCACCGCCTGGGAAGCCAGCGGTTCGACCCCTTGGATTGGCATCACCGGGACCAACGGCAAGACCACGGTCACCCATCTGGTCGCTCACCTGCTCGAGCAGGGGGGCGTCGACGCGCCGATGTGCGGCAATGTCGGCCACTCCGCCGCGGAGTTGGCCCTCGAACGCTTCTCTGACGGACAGACCCGGCCCCAGGCCCTGGTGGTGGAACTGAGCAGCTATCAAATCGAATCAGCCCCGGAGCTGGCTCCGGCCATCGGCCTCTGGACCACGCTGACTCCGGATCATCTGGAGCGGCACGGAACGCTCGAGAACTACCGGGCCATCAAACGGGGACTGCTGGAGCGCTCTGCGATCCAGGTGCTGAATGGGGATGACCCTGACCTCTGCGCCCATGCCGCCAGCTGGCCGAAGGCCCGCTGGATCACCGCGGCATCCCGGGAGGCGGCCCTGGCCATAGGAATCGACCCCTGGCTTTGGATCGAGGGCAATCAGGTCATGCAGCGCAGCGGCGCCCTACTCCCAGCCAACGCCCTGGCCATGCCGGGGGCCCATAACCGCCAGAACATGCTGATGGCCCTGGCCGTGGGATTGGAGCTGGGCCTCAGCGGCTCGGCGATGGAAGCGGCCCTGCGGTCCTTCCCCGGCGTCCCCCACCGACTCGAGCTGATCCGCAGCCTCGATGGGGTCGACTGGATCAACGACAGCAAAGCCACCAACTACGACGCCGCCGAGGTAGCCCTGCGGGCCGTCGAAGGTCCGCTCGTGGCCCTGGCCGGCGGGGAGGCCAAGCAGGGCGATGCCAGCGCCTGGATCGCGGCGCTTCAACGCAGCGCCAAGGCCGTAGTGCTCTTCGGTGCCGCCCAATCCCACTTCCAAGAGCTGCTGCTCTCCGGCGGGTACACCGGCGTCATCGAGTGCTGCGACGCGCTCCCTGAAGCGGTGGCTGCGGCACGACAGCTCAGCCAACGGGAACACTGCCGAGCTGTCCTGCTCTCACCGGCCTGCGCCAGCTTCGATCAATACCGCGACTTTGAAGCGCGAGGCGAGCATTTCCGCTCCCTGACCGAGGGCCTCTAGGGGCCTGAACAACCGCCTTACACTCGCGGCCAACGGGACGAGCAGCCTTGGCCTACTGGCTGATGAAGAGTGAGCCGGATGTCTATGGCATCCAGCATCTCCAGCGCGAGGGCACAACGCTGTGGGATGGCATTCGCAACTATCAGGCGCGCAATTTCATGCGCTCGATGTCGATCGGCGATCGCGCTTTCTTCTATCACTCCAACGCCAAACCACCGGGCATTGTCGGGATGATGGAAGTGATCGAGACCGGGATCACTGACCCCTCTCAATTCGATTCAGAGAACAAATACTTCGACTCCAAATCCAAACCGGAAGCGCCCCGCTGGGACTGTGTTCGCCTGAAGTACGTCGGCACCTTTGGCGCCATGCTGAGCCTTGATGCCCTGCGGGAGCAGTTCAGCGTCGAGGAGCTGCCGGTGGTGCGCAACGGCAATCGTCTTTCGATCCTGCCGGTCCCGGATGCCAGCGCTGAGCGGCTCCTTGCCCTCCTCGGACCCCTTTGAAGCAAGCCCAGATCAAGCCGGGGCGAGCCTTGCTCGACAGCCTCAGCCAACTGAGGGCCCACCCGCGGATTGTTCTTGGTTTTACCGCCAGCCTGTTTGGCCTGCATCTGTTGGGTTGGGTCTTGTTCGGCCTGGGGGAAGCCATCAGCAACGCTGGACTCTCCCTACTGATCCGGCTGATCGGGATTGCGCTGTATGCCATCAGCCTGATCTGGTTGATCGATGGCCTCACGCGAGCGGGATTGGATCTCAGTCGCGGCCTGGCCCCAAAGGCCGACGCCCTCTATCGCTGGCACGGTGCCTGCAGCTGGCACCTCACCCGGGGGGTCCTGCGACTCACCGCCGCCCTCAGCCTGATCGTGTTGACGAGCTTCCTGAGCTGGTCCCTGCTGCTGCTGATTGCTGAGCCTCTGGCGCCCCTGCCCCTGGTGGTTGGCGTCGTCCTCGGGGGGGGACTCGCCCTCAGTCAGATCTTCAACGCCTGCCTAGTGGTGGCGGAAGGCCTCGGAGCGACCCAAGCCTTCCGGGCAGGCTTTGTGCTGCTGGAGCAGCAAGGGCCGGGGCTGCTGGCTCTCTCGGCGGTGCTGCTGGCCATCACAGGCCTGCCCTTCATCCTGGGCCTTCTGAGTGAACTGCTCTGGGATGGCTCGGGCCTGCTGATCACCTGCGCGGTGGTGGTGCCATCCCTCTGCCTGATGGCCACGACCGTGACCAACAGCTATGTCCAATGGCGCCGGATCAGGCGAGGGGCTCGCTGAAGCGCGATTGCTGCGGGAAGAGGTTCGCCAGATAGCAACGGGTGATCTCACGGGTCTGCACGCCGTTCTGGACCAGAAAGCCGGCCAGGGCCGCCTGGAAGAGGCGGTATTGGTCCCAGTTGGGGTGGGCCTCAATGAAGCCCTGCATGGACTGAAGCAGGGGCTCGGGAACCTCAGCGCACATGCTCACCGTGCCAGTTGCTTCCATGCCGTTCCTGCGGTCGATGAGCACTAGTTCCCCACAACGCGAGGGAACGGTCAACACCGCCCTGATCGAGCCATTCCCAGGGGATCTCAGGGCTAGATCACAGCAGCCCGAGCGGGTTTGCGCCCTACAGCGGGGAGCGAGCCAGCACCCCTGTCAGGCCCCCAGGGCTTGTCAACAGGGCTTGCCGAATTGATGGCCGTTCTCCCCAGGCGACCGCGGCGACTGCCCGCTGGCGCCCTCAGGCTGTGGAAAACCAGTGCAAAACCCTGGGGAAGAGGCGCGCTCGGCTGGGAGAAAAACGGAGATCAGCAGTCCTGATCAGAGCGATGATCTCATCAGCAATCTCACCCCTGCCGCCATGGCCATCGCCCTGTTTGGAACCGGCCTGCTAGGGGGTGCGATCGCCCGGCGGCTCCTCGAGGGTGAGCAGGAACTCTGGGTCTGGAACCGCTCGCCGGAGCGCTGCCAAGACTTGATCCAGGCGGGAGCCCGCAGCGCCGCCACGGCCCGGGAGGTGGCCGAGCAGGCGGACTGGCTGATCACCGTGCTGAGCGATGGACCCAGCACCTCGGCACTGCTTCTCGGGGACCTGGATCAGCAGCTCGACGGCCGCACCGTGATCCAAATCGCCACGATCGGCGCCGAGGAAAGCCAGGCCCTGGCCGATGGTGTGGCAGCGCGCGGAGGGCGCTACCTGGAAGCTCCGGTCCTGGGCAGCAAACCGGAAGCCCTCCTGGGCCGGCTGCAACTGATGGCGGGAGGCGAGCCTGCGGTCTTTGCCGCGGCCCAACCGATCCTGACCCAACTCAGCGAAGCCCCCAGGCGGCTTGGGGCCGTGGGCAGCGCCATGGCCTGCAAGCTGGCCCTCAACCAGCTCATCGCCAGCCTCACCCATGCCTTCAGCCTCTCGCTGCATCTGGTGCAGCGCAGCGGGGTGGAGGTAGAGGCCTTCATGGAGATCCTGCGCGGAAGTGCCCTCTACGCCCCCACCTTCGACAAGAAACTGGAGCGGGAACTCGCGGGCGACTACGGCAACCCAAACTTCCCCACGGCCCACCTGCGCAAGGACCTCGCCCTCTTCCTCCAGGCCTCGCAAGCCGCAGGACTGAATGGCGACGGGCTCGAAGGACTCCTGCACCTGCTGCAAGGATCCACTGCAGCAGGCCTCGATGGGCTGGATTACTGCGCCCTGCACGCCCTCACGGCTGGCCATGGAGCTGCGAGAGCGCCGCGGTAAAGCCAGCGGCTGCCTCCCGGCTCCAGCTGCCCTCGATCGCCCGCTGCCCCGGCCCAGGGGTGAGCATCACCCGCAACGCCCAGCCCTGGCGATCGCCATCGAGGGCCATCCACCAGCACTCCCGTTCGAGCTCAAGCTCGATCGCTTCTTCGGCCATCAGTTGATCGATCAGCTGACGGTGCTGGTCGATGAGCGCGCCCAGGCCATCGCGGAGGCTGCAGGCCTCGGCCTCACTGAGCTCCACCGCCCAGCCATCCCCCCCGATCAACACGGAAAAAGGGTGACGGCCGGCATCCCATGCCAACCGCCACCCTTCTCCTTCGCGTTCAATCACGGTCACCCGGGAGCGAACCGCATCCGTTAAGGCTCAACCAGGAAGCAGATCGGGCTGGTCCTGCTCGTCGCTCAGCTCGATGATGGCGCGCTGCACGGGCTTCACCATCGAATCCTCCAGCAGACCATCGAAGTCATCGAAACGACGCTGCTTGGCGCGGAATGCGATGCGGACGGTGGTCAGGTAGCGGTTGCTGGACTGCCGAACGAGATTCTCAGCGCGCTGCGCGAGCTCTTTGGGGCTGACGTTGACGCCGAGATACATGCACTATTCGCCGATCGATTCATCGTAGGTCAGAAGACTGCTGGATAAGGGAACGCTGACGGGGAAGACCATCGGCTCCTCACCAGCCACCACCAGACGAATCTCGCGGGCCAGCTGAAGCGCCTCCAGCGGTGGCCTCAGTAGATCGATCACACCACAGACCATGGCGCGGTGGGCGAGATCCCTGCACTCGATCCGCAAGGACCCCCAACCGCGGGACAGCCGCGCGGCCAGGAGAGGATCCAGGCGACGCGCCTGCTCGGGATCCTCCCGATAGAACGACCACAGGGCAACAGCAACCCGCTCCATGACCCAAGACAAGTCCCGCTTGTCTCACCATGAAGTCTGGTTTTGCGTCACCCTCTTAGACGGCAGTTTCCCTTCAGCTTTGGCCAATGGCCGGCACCCTTGCCATTGACCTCGGCAGCACCACCACGGTGGTGGCCCATCAAGGCGCCGGCGATCAGAGCGCCTGCCTGCTGCCGCTGCCGCCCTTCAGCAGTGCCGATCCTGTCGTCATCCCCAGCCTGATCTGGCTGGGGGATCGGGAGACCCGCCAACCGCTGATTGGACGGCAGGTCGTCGAAGGGGGACTCCTGGAGCAGGACGGGCCCCAGCTGCAGCGGGACTTCAAACGTCTGATCGGTCAACCCAGCCGCGAGACCAGTGCCAGCTGGCTGAGCCCAGAGCAAAGCGGGCGCCTGCTGCTGGAGCAGATCTGGTCCCATCTACCGGAGGCCCTCGCACCGGATCGCCTGGTGCTGACCGCACCGATCGATGGCTACCGGGGCTACCGCCAGTGGCTGCTGGAGGCCGTCGAAGCCATGGACGTCCCTGATGTGGCCCTGGTGGATGAGCCCACCGCTGCGGCCATCGGCGCAGGCCTCCCCCCGGGCAGCCGTGTGTTGGTGGTCGACGTGGGCGGGGGAACCACCGACCTGTCGCTGGTGGCGCTCCCGGGCGGCGAGGGCCGGGCAGCACCCATCGCCCAACTGCTGCGCTTTGGCGGCCGGACCCTCAACAACAGTCAGCAAACCCTGCGGACCGCCGAGGTCCTGGGGAAGGCCGGACTGGCCATCGGCGGCCGCGATCTCGACCGCTGGATCGCGGCCCATCTCTGCCCGGATTGGACCAGCCCACCGCGGGGACTGCTCGAGGTCTGCGAACGCCTCAAGTGCGAATTGAGCGAAACAGAGGAGGCGCTAGCGCTCTGGACGCCCCAGGACGCCAGCGCCATCCCGCTGCGGCTGCAGCGGGATGAGCTCCAGCACCTGCTCGAGGAGCGGGGGCTGCTGAGCCTGTTGGACGACTTGCTGGAGACCGTTCTGGCGGCAGCGCGGGCCGCGGGCGTGCAAGCCGAGGACATTGATGCGGTTCTGCCCGTGGGGGGAAGCGCCCAGATCCCCTTGATTCGCGAATGGCTCCAGCAACGGCTCCCGGGCATCCCCCTGCGGGGGAGCCGCCCCGTGGAAGCCGTGGCCCTGGGCGCCTTGAGCCTGACCCCCGGTGTTCGCATCAAAGATGTGCTCAGCCAAGGGGTCTCCCTGCGTTGCTGGGATCAGCGCAGCGCTGAACATCGCTGGCATCCGCTGTTCATGGCGGGCCAGAGCTGGCCGATCGAGCAACCCCTGACCATCCGCCTGTCCTGCAGCCAGGCCGAACAGAGCGCCTTGGAACTGGTGCTTGGCGAACCACAAGCCGAGGAACGCAGCGAAGTCGTCTTTGTCGATGGCCTGCCGGTCCTGCGCCGCAACAGCACCGGATCCGCACGAGTCCAGGCCTGGCCGCAGGCTCCTGTCCAGATTCCCCTGAGCCCCTGCGGCAGTCCCGGCGAGGACCGCATCGAGCTGCGGTTTTGGATCGATTCGGCCTGCCACCTGCAGGTTGAGCCTTTGGATCTACAGACCCAAATCCGCCAAAGCACGATCGATTTGGGGGCGGTCCGCTAGGCCGGCTCGAACTCTGCCCCTGGCCGCGTGATCACTGGAAGGTCGCTGCATAGAACGGAGCTGGACTCCAGACCCGCCACTTGGCCATCCGCCGACACCGGCTTCCGCGTTTTTGGCTGGTGCTCACCTTGGGCTTGGTGGCATCGGGGGTTGGCGCGGCCTACTGGTGGGAGAAACAACTTCCCACTCGGCTCGATCAAGCGGCCAAAGCCGGGCGACTGGATGACTGCCTGCTCTTTGGCGAACAGCTCTCAGCCCTGCGCTGGCTCGGGGGCCAAGCCCCCTTGGAACTCAGCCGCTGCCGCCGGCTGAAAGCCGAACAGCTCTGGCTGGCCCAACAACCAGCCCAGGCTCTGCAACTGCAGCGTCTGCTCGTCAACTCCGGCAACAGCACCCCGGAGGACCAACAGCGCCTGCTGACTTGGCAACAGCAACTGGAGACCGAAGCCCTGTCCCTCTACCGCCGCGGACAACTGGATCGGGCCTTGGCGGTGCTCAAGAGCCTGAATGCCGACCAAAACCCCCAAGGCACTGCCCTGGGCGATCAACTCCGTGAGGACTGGAGCCGAAACCGGTTTCAAAAGGAGCGCGCTGCCCGGCTGATCCCCCAAGAGCGCTGGTGGGAAGCCCTCGATGCCCTCAATCGCATCGAACATCCCTGGTGGAAACAACACACCCAAGCCCTACGCCAACAGGTCGAGGGGGGAATCGAGGGGCTGCGCAAGCGCGACCACGGCGAGCACGACTCCCATGGAGGCCTGGGCTCCAACGTCCCCGAGGCCCAGCTCAGCCGACTCGTCAGCCAGAAGCTCAGCCAAGGGCTGGATGACTGGCAAGCCTTCAGCCAAGCCTGCGCCGAACTGGGGGGACAGGTCATCGAGGATGGGCCCGAGACAGCCTGCAGGCGTTAATCACGCGTGACAGGATGGCCACCACTTCAGGGCGATCCTTCATGCAGGCGGGAGATCAAGTCACGGTCAGCCAGAGCGTTGTGGTCTTCCACCACCCGCAGCACCGCGGCCAGGCCTTCGATCTCAAGGGCCAGCAGGGGGAGGTCTTCCAGGTCCTGAACGACTACAAGGGCCGCACCATCAGCCCGACCATGCCGGTGATCGTGGCCTTCGGAAAGTTCCGCGCCCACTTCCGCGCCGATGAACTTGAGGCGGTGGCCTGAGGGCCAGCCCTAGGGCTCACCTTTTAAGAGGAACACCCCCTCTTCGCCGTCGATCCCCTTGAGGCAGAGGGCGATCAGCTCCTGGCGGTTCGTTGGCACCACGCGACCACAGAAGTCCGGCTGAATCGGCAGCTCCCGGTGGCCGCGGTCCACCATCGCCAGCAGCGAAACCCGCTTGGGACGGCCCCAGGCCTGCAGAGCCTCAAGAGCAGCGCGCACGGTGCGCCCCGTGAAAATCACGTCATCCACCAGAACCACCTCCTTGCCATCGAGGCTCGACGGCAAGGAGGTCGGCGTCACCAGGCGTGTACCGACGCGATCCAGGTCATCGCGGTGAAAGGTGGGATCGACGCTGCCGCAGTCCACCGGATGCCCCGAGAGCTGCTCAAGCAACTGAGCCAAAACCTCGGCCAAGGCAACCCCTCGGGTTGGGATACCCAGCAAGACCAGATCGCGGCTGTCATCGATGCTCTCCAGCACCTGGGAGGCCAAGCGGTTCAGGGTCCGTCCCAACTCAACCGCTGACAGGATTTCAACGCGATCAACGGCCATGGGTCTCAGAAGGGAGCGCGATGGGCGTGGGAACCCATGGTGTAGCCAAAAGCTGACGCAACCATGCTGAGGACTGGCTCAGCGCAAGGCAAGAGGTAGGTTGGACCCATCTGGTTGTGCAGGGAAAGGCGGGGTTTTATCGGGTGACAGCCATACCGTCCACCGAATCGAGCTCGCACAACGCGGGGACCGCAGCAGGTCCTTCGCAGTCCTCCCAGAACGGAGCGATTGCGCCTGTTGTGCTCTGCATCCTGGATGGATGGGGCTACCGCCACGACGACAGCCATAACGCCATCCGGGCGGCCCAAACCCCGGTGATGGATGCCCTTTGGCATGCCTATCCCCACACCCTGATCGAAGCCAGCGGCGCCGATGTCGGCCTCCCGGACGATCAGATGGGCAACTCGGAAGTCGGTCACCTGACCATCGGCGCCGGCCGCATCATTCGCCAGGAACTGGTGCGCATCAGCCAGGCCGTGCGCGACGGCAGCATCGCTGAGAACGCAGAACTCAACGCCCTGGCCGATCAACTCCGGGCTAGTGGCAAGACGCTGCATCTGATCGGCCTCTGCTCCGACGGTGGCGTCCATAGCCACATCGACCACCTGGGGGGCCTGCTGCAATGGGCCAAGGCCCGCGGCCTCAAGGAGGTCTGCATCCACGCCATCACCGATGGCCGTGACACCCCGCCGCAAAGCGCCGAGCCTTTCCTCAACACGATCGAAGCCCAGATCGAGAAGGCAGGAATCGGCCGGATCAGCACCCTCTGCGGGCGCTACTGGGCGATGGATCGTGATAACCGCTGGGAGCGCACCGAAAAGGCCTACCGCCTGCTCACCGAAGAGGGAACGATCAGCGAACTCTCGCCCCAGGAGGTCCTGAAGGCGTCCTACGGCGAGGAGATCTACGACGAATTCCTCGAGCCCACCCGACTGGCTCCCGGCGCGATCGAATCCGGGGACGGTGTGGTGCTCTTCAACTTCCGCCCTGACCGCGTCCGCCAGCTGGTCAAAGCGCTGGTGGTGGAAGGCTTCGATGGCTTTGAGCGGACGTTCATCCCCGACCTCAACGTCGTTACCTTCACCCAATACGAAGCCGGCCTGCCGGTGAGCGTGGCTTTCCCCCCTGAGTCCCTCGATGGACTCCTGGGTCAGGTGGTCTCCGAAGCCGGGCTGCGGCAGTTCCGCACGGCAGAAACCGAGAAGTACCCCCACGTCACCTACTTCATGAATGGGGGCATCGAGCAGCCCTACCCCGGCGAGGACCGTCACCTGGTCCCCTCCCCTCGCGTCGCCACCTACGACCAGGCTCCAGCGATGTCCGCCGAGCAGCTGACCGACAACTGCATCTCCGCGGTCAACAAGGGGATCTATTCCCTGGTGGTGATCAACTACGCCAACCCCGACATGGTGGGCCACACCGGGGCGATGGAAGCCACCGTTGAAGCCATCGGCGCAGTCGACCGGAGCGTGGGCCGCCTGCTGGAGGCCACCAACCGCATGGGCGGCACCCTGATCGTCACCGCCGACCACGGCAACGCCGAATTGATGGAAGGCCCCGATGGCCTGCCCTGGACCGCCCACACCACCAACCCCGTCCCCCTGATCCTGGTGGAGGGCGAAAAGCGCAAGATCCCCGGTCACGGCACCGCCGTCGAACTGCGCAGTGGTGGTGGCCTGGCGGATGTGGCCCCGACCCTGCTGGAGATCCTGGGCCTGGAGCAGCCGAGCCGCATGACTGGCACCTCCCTGATCACGCCCCTGGGCAGCCCAAGCCAACCCAGCCGCATCCCCCAGACCCTCGGCGTCTAGTCACTGCCTAGGCTGCATCGATGATTCAAACCACCCTCACCTGGATCTGGCTCAGCAGTGGTGCACTGCTGGTGATCACCGTTCTCCTGCACAGCCCCAAGGGGGATGGCATGGGTGGCATCGCCTCCAGCGGCAGCTCGATGTTCAGCAGCGCCCGCAGCGCTGAAGCGACCCTGAACCGCATCACCTGGACCCTGCTCGCCATCTTCATGGGACTGGCCACGGCCCTCAGCGCCGGCTGGTTCAAAGGTCTCTAACGCGATGACACGACGGGGATTGCTCGCCTCCTTGGCCCTGCTGGTAGGCGGCAAATCGGCGGATGCTGCCAGCAAGGCAGCTGATCCTCAGTGGCAACTCACGGATGCCCAGTGGAAGGCACGCCTGTCTCCAGCGGCGTACCAGGTCCTGCGTCAGGAGGGGACCGAGCGTCCTTTCTCCAGCCCCCTGAACAACGAGAAACGCGCCGGCATCTTCCACTGCGCCGGTTGTGATCTACCGCTGTTCAGCTCCAAGGCGAAGTACGACAGCGGCACCGGCTGGCCCAGCTTCTGGGAGCCCCTGGCCCATGCGATCGAGACCAAGGTGGACTTCAAATTGATCGTCCCCCGGACCGAATACCACTGCCGCCGCTGCGGCGGCCATCAAGGTCACGTCTTCGGTGACGGCCCTCGCCCGACCGGCAAGCGCTACTGCAACAACGGAGTTGCGTTGACCTTTACGCCCAACGCCTAAAACAAGACAGCAAAAAGCCCGGGATGCGCTGCACCCCGGGCTTGCTTATTGAGCTTGTGCTCAGAACAGCTGAGGCGAACCGACGCGCTCGGCGTAGGCCTCTTCGCCGTGTTCAGCCACATCAACGCCGAGGTTTTCAGCGTTTTCGCCGACACGGAACTGAACACCAAGACCGCGCAAGACACCGGCAATCAAGAAGGTGCCAAGGGCAGCCAGGCCATAGGCCACCAGCACCGCCTGCAGCTGACCCAGCACCAGAGCTCCACGGCCCTGTTCGGCCAGGATCTGGCCGGCGGGATGGGAAGAGATCAACTCAGCGTTGGCAAAGACGCCGGTGAGCAGGGCACCCGCGGTACCGCCGACGCCATGGACGGCATAGGTGTCGAGGGAATCGTCAAAGCGCAACTTCACCTTGACCTGGACCGAGATGTAGCAGAGGACGGCGGTGATCGCACCGATGGCCATGCCCGAGCCGATGGTCACAAAACCAGCGGCGGGGGTCACGCCCACCAAGCCAGCCACAGCCCCGGTGGCCATGCCAACGGCGGTGGGCTTGCCGTCGCGCCAGGTCTCCACCACCGACCAAGCCACCAGACCCGCAGCAGCAGCGACGTGGGTGGTGGTGAAGGGAATCTCGGCGCCGCCAACAGCCAGCTGGCTGCCGCCGTTGAAGCCGAACCAACCAAACCAGAGCAACCCGGTACCCAGCAGGATCTGGGTCACGTCATGGGGAGGACGGATCGCCTTGGGCCACTGACGGCGCGCACCGATCAGACCGGCCAGCACCAGTGCGGTCACGCCGGAGCTGATGTGCACGACGGTGCCACCGGCGAAATCGAGATCTTTGCCCAGGAAGCCGCCGCCCCAGACCATGTGGGCCAGCGGGGAATAGACCAGCAACAGCCAGATCGGCGTGAACAGGCACCAGAAGCGGAAGCTGATGCGCTCCACCAGGGCACCGGAGATCAGGGCCGGCGTGATGATCGCGAACATGCCCTGGAACAGGGCAAAGGTCAGGCCGGGAACCGCCAGACCATCCCAAACCTCAGGCAGACGCTCGAGCAGGGCAAAGGTGAAGGGGTTCCCCACTACCGCCTGGGCGGCGCCGCCATCGGCGAAGGCCAAGCTGAAACCAAAGCTGGCCCAGACCAAGGTGGCGATGCCCATCATCACGAAGCTCATCGCCATCGTGTTGAGCACGTTGCGCCCCTGAACAAAGCCGCCGTAGAAGAAGGCCAGACCAGGGGTCATCAAGAGCACCATCGCCGCTGAGATCAGCAGCAGGGTGTTGTCGGAGCTATCCAGCGAGGCTTCTGCCGCCTGGGCTGGCAAGAACGCACCCAGCAGGAACTGCAGCGCAGGAACGGTGAGGAGAGCGATCAGCAATCGGCGCTGTCGCGAAAGAAACGGCACGCGAACTCATTCGGTGATGACGGCTACCGTTTCAGACAACGCAGGAGATGGACTGTTCGCTGCGAACAATTTGACGGGCTCTAGGTGATCCGTGTCCGCTCAGACCTCGGCTTCCCCGCCCTGGGCAGCACGCAGGCGATCCATCCCCGCCGAGGCCATGCGCTGGGACCGGTTGATCGCCTTAACAATGAAGAACAGCACCCAGCCCACAATCAAGGAATTGAGCAGCACATTCAGAGCCTGTCCAATCAGGAGCTGCCCACCGGCATAGGGAATCTCCCACTTTTCCCAGCCGCCATTGCGAATCAGGGGATTCACCAATGGCATCAACAGGTCTTTCGTGAGCGCATCGACGATCTGCTGAAACTGGGTGCCCACCACCACCGCAATGGCCAGGTTCAGGGCATTGCCCTTCTGAAAGAAGAACTCCGTGAATTCCTTCAACCAGCGACGAAAAGCGAGCATGAAAGACCTGGGAAAGCAGGCCTTCATTCGAACACGGGTGACTCAAAGCCCCTAAGTCTTCAGCCCTTGGAGTCGGGCTCTTGAAGACCGGAGCGCAGAAAAGCAACGCTCTTCTGAACACGCTCGATCTCATAGTCCGTCTTCACCTTCTGCTTCTCGAGAAGCTCCACTCGCTTCAAGAGGTCCTCCAGCAGCTTGTTCTGAAGTGACTCCACCTGGACCAGCCGCTTCTTCCGATCGGGGTCCGCCGGTCCAGCGGAGACCGCTCCATCTAGAACAGCACCCTCAGTCTCTAGATACACCTCCGCAAGGCGCTCAAGAACCTTGGTGTACTGCCTGCCCTGCCGCCGGCAAAGATCCCGAAAGCGATCGAGAACCTCAGGCCTGAAGTTCGCAGCAAAGGCACCAGGACGCGGCACAGCCAAGACTCATATAGCCGAAACAATACGTCCGCCTCTTCACGCCCATTCCCCTGCTCAATGGCGAGCATTTGCACCCGCACCAGCTCGCCCTCGCGGCAAGAGAAAAGCGGCCCTCTGGCATAGCTCTGCATTGCAGCGCCTAGACAAATAGTCCTGGCAGGACTGGGGTCGCCCTGATCGACGCCGAGCGATAGGCACAAAAAAGGGGCACGAATGTGCCCCAGATGCATTGCAATGACTGAAGGTTCATCGGGGAGGGGTCACCCTCTCCCCGACCGGCCTCAATAGTCGAAGTCGCCGCCGCCCATGCCGCCGCCGGCAGGAGCTGCTTCCTTCTTCTCGGGCATGTCAGCCACGATGCACTCGGTGGTCAGAACCATGCCTGCAATCGAGGCAGCGTTCTGCAGACCGGAGCGGGTCACCTTGGCGGGGTCCACGATGCCGGCGGCCAGCATGTCGACGTACTCACCAACGGCAGCGTTGTAGCCCTCGTTGAAGGGCTTGTTCTTGACGTGCTCGGCCACGACGGAGCCGTTCACACCGGCGTTCTCAGCGATGCGCTTGAGGGGAGCGGTCAGAGCGGAAGCCACGATGGTTGCGCCGATCAGCTCTTCGCCGGACAGGTTGGCCTTGGCCCAATCCTCGAGGGCGGGAGCCAGGTGAGCCAGGGTGGTGCCACCGCCAGGAACGATGCCCTCTTCAACGGCCGCCTTGGTGGCGTTGATGGCGTCTTCCAGGCGCAGCTTCTTGTCCTTCATCTCGGTCTCGGTGGCGGCACCCACCTTGACCACGGCCACACCGCCGCTCAGCTTGGCCAGACGCTCCTGCAGCTTTTCCTTGTCGTAGGTGGAGTCGGTCTCATCCATCTGCTTGCGGATCTGCTCGCAGCGGGCCTTCACAGCCACCTCGTTGCCTTCGGCCACGATGGTGGTGGTGTCCTTGTTGATGGTGATGCGGCGGGCAGTACCCAGCATCTCCAGCTTGGCGTTCTCCAGCTTGAGGCCGGCGTCCTCGGTGATCAGCTGACCGTTGGTCAGAACAGCGATGTCCTCGAGCATGGCCTTACGGCGATCGCCGAAGCCAGGGGCCTTCACAGCCGCCACGTTCAGGACGCCGCGCAGACGGTTGACCACCAGGGTGGCCAGGGCTTCCTTCTCGATGTCCTCGGCAATGATCAGCAGAGGCTTGCCGGTGCGAGCGATCTGCTCGAGCACGGGCACCAGGTCCTGCACCAGACCGATCTTCTTGTCGGTCAGCAGGATGTAAGGCTCCTCCAGAACCGCTTCCATCCGCTCGGTGTCGGTGGCGAAGTAAGGGGAGATGTAGCCCTTGTCGAAGCGCATGCCTTCGGTGACCTCCAGCTCGGTGGTCATCGACTTGCCTTCCTCGAGGGAGATCACACCCTCTTTGCCGACCTTGTCCATGGCGTCGGCAATCATGCGGCCCACCTCTTCGTCGTTGCCGGCGGAGATGGTGCCGACCTGGGCGATGGCGTTGGAGTCGCTGATGGGCTTGGCGTTCTCCTTGATCTTCTGGACCAGGAATTCAGCGGCCTTATCGATGCCCTTCTTCAGGGTGATGGCGTTGGCGCCAGCAGCAACGTTGCGCAGACCGGCCTTGACCATGGCGTGGGCCAGGACGGTCGCGGTGGTGGTGCCGTCACCGGCGGCGTCGTTGGTCTTGGAGGCGGCCTGACGGATCAGGGCGACACCGGTGTTCTCGATGTGATCCTCGAGCTCGATCTCCTTGGCGATCGTGACGCCGTCGTTGATGATCTGAGGAGCGCCGAACTTCTTCTCGAGGACGACGTTGCGGCCCTTAGGGCCGAGGGTCACGGCAACCGCCTCAGCCAGGATGTCGATGCCTTTTTCGAGGGCGCGGCGGGCCTGCTCGTTGTAAATAATGCGCTTAGCCATGGGAGGCGAATCTCGCGGTAGGGGTGGTTAGAAGACGGTGTTGAGGCTCAGTTGACGACAGCCAGGATGTCCTTCTCGGAGAGGAGCACGTACTCGTCGCTGCCGAGCTTGATGTCGGTGCCGGCGTACTTGCTGTAGAGCACCTTGTCGCCAACGCTCACTTCAGGAGCCTGACGGGAACCGTCGTCGTTGCGCTTGCCGGGGCCCACCTGAACCACCTCGCCCACCTGGGGCTTTTCTTTGGCGGTGTCGGGCAGAAGGATGCCACCGGCGGTCTTCTCTTCGGACTCAGAGACCTTGATGAAGATGCGATCGCCCAGGGGCTTGACGGTGGAAACGCTGAGGGAAACAGCAGCCATGGATGGAATTCGGGTTGGTTGGCGAAACCATTGGCATGGCGCCAGAGACGCTGCCAGGGTCGCGGCGTAAAACGCCTGGGAACGCGAGTTAGCACTCACATCCCCTGAGTGCCAAGTTATGGGCGCGCTTCCCGACTCCACAACCACCCCGCGGGGCGGGTGACCGAACAGGGCAGGGGAGGGGTGACGGGGTGCAGGGGCGCGGTGGTATGTTTGCGCCGCTTCAGGCGGGCTGCGTCCCGCTGTGCGTCCTGCGACTTCTCCTTTAAATGGCTGCTGCTACTGCCACCGGCACCAAAGGCATCGTCCGGCAGGTGATCGGACCGGTGATCGACGTTGAATTCCCGGCCGGCAAGCTGCCAAAGATCTATAACGCCCTCCGCATTGAGGGCAGAAACTCGGCTGGTCAAGACGTTGCTCTGACCGCTGAGGTTCAACAGCTGCTCGGCGACCACCGCGTCCGCGCCGTCGCCATGAGCGGCACCGACGGCCTGGTCCGCGGCATGGGCGCCCTGGACACCGGTGCTCCGATTTCCGTGCCCGTGGGTGAGGCCACCCTCGGCCGCATCTTCAACGTGCTCGGTGAGCCCGTTGACGAGCAGGGTCCGGTGAAGACCACCACCACCGCCCCCATCCACCGCGAAGCTCCCAAGCTGACCGACCTCGAGACCAAGCCCAAGGTGTTCGAGACCGGCATCAAGGTGATCGACCTGCTGGCTCCCTACCGCCAGGGCGGAAAGATCGGCCTCTTTGGCGGTGCCGGCGTGGGCAAGACCGTGTTGATCCAGGAGCTGATCAACAACATCGCTAAAGAGCACGGCGGTGTGTCCGTGTTCGGTGGCGTGGGTGAGCGCACCCGCGAGGGCAACGACCTCTACGAGGAATTCAAGGAATCCGGCGTGATCAACGCCGAGGACCTCTCCAAGTCGAAGGTGGCCCTCTGCTACGGCCAGATGAACGAGCCCCCCGGCGCCCGCATGCGCGTCGGTCTCTCGGCTCTGACCATGGCTGAGCACTTCCGCGACGTGAACAAGCAGGACGTGCTGCTGTTCGTCGACAACATCTTCCGCTTCGTTCAGGCCGGCTCCGAAGTCTCCGCACTGCTGGGCCGCATGCCTTCCGCTGTGGGCTACCAGCCCACCCTGGGCACCGACGTCGGTCAACTGCAGGAGCGCATCACCTCAACCCTCGAGGGTTCCATCACCTCGATTCAGGCTGTGTACGTGCCTGCGGACGACCTGACCGACCCCGCACCCGCAACCACCTTTGCTCACCTGGACGCCACCACCGTGCTGAGCCGCGGCCTGGCTTCCAAGGGCATCTACCCCGCTGTGGATCCCCTGGATTCCACCAGCACCATGCTCCAGCCCTCCGTTGTGGGTGACGAGCACTACCGCACCGCCCGCGCCGTCCAGTCCACCCTGCAGCGCTACAAGGAGCTCCAGGACATCATTGCGATTCTGGGTCTGGACGAACTGTCCGAAGACGACCGTCGCACCGTGGACCGCGCCCGCAAGATCGAGAAGTTCCTCTCCCAGCCCTTCTTCGTGGCTGAGATCTTCACCGGCATGCCCGGTAAGTACGTGAAGCTCGAGGACACCATCAAGGGCTTCAACATGGTTCTCTCCGGTGAACTGGATCACCTGCCCGAGGCTGCCTTCTATCTGGTGGGCAACGTCGACGAAGTGAAGGCCAAGGCGGCCAAGATCCAAGCCGACGCCAAAGGTTGATCCGGAGCGTTAGCTGATGTCTCTCACCCTCCGCGTTCTGGCTCCAGACCAGAGCGTCTTCGACGGCCCTGCCGACGAAGTGATCCTTCCCTCCACCACGGGCCAACTGGGCATTCTTCCCGGTCACGTCTCCCTGCTCACCGCCCTCGACTACGGGGTGCTGCGTGTGCGCGAGAACAACGACTGGAAAGCCATCGCCCTCCAGGGTGGTTTTGCCGAGATCGAAGCGGATGAAGTCACCGTCCTGGTGAACACCGCTGAGCTTGGTAGCGCTATCAACGCTGACGAAGCCAACAAAGAACTGGAAGCCGCCACCGCTGCTGCCAACCAGTTCGAAGGTCAGGCCGCCAGCACCGAGAAGCTCAAGGCCCAACAAGCCGTCTCCCGTGCCCGCGCTCGGGTTCAAGCGGCAACCCTGAACAACTGAGCGCTGCCTTCAGTTGCACGCACCAGCGCCCCAAATGGGGCGCTTTTTTATGCTCAGCCCACAGATCCCAAGCCATGGGCCTCGGCACGACTCTCGGCAGGCAGCTGCGCCAATGGCAGATCCAGAACCCTGAGGCGCTGCAAAGCGGACGGGCGATCGCCAATCGCCTCGTCGATGCCCTCGGCGCGGAGGACGCGCTGAGGGGTCCCATTCGCGACCTTGCCAACCAACCCCTGCTGCTGCAGCTGCTCCATGGCAGCGGCGCCAGCCAAACCAGTGCCCGCGCCAGCCTGGGGGCACACATTCGACAGACCTACTCCGCCGAGGTCCAAAGCGAGCTTCAGGATCTGCTCGACGCCGCCTGCGGGACAAGCAAGCCCGAGCCTGCGGCCGTCCCACCGCGCCAGAGCGTTGCGGCCGCTCCTGCCGCAACGGCCCTCAAGGGTTTGGAACCACTCGCCCCAGGGCTGGCCCTCTCAGCCTGCGGCGCCTTGGTGCTGAGCTGGTTCGGCCAGGAACTGGACCGGCTGATCTTTGATGGCTGGGGCTGGAGCGGGGGTCTGGTGCTGGTGATAAGCCTGGCCGGCCTGGCCGTCGGACCGTGGCGCAGCAGCCTGAGGCGACGCTGGAGTCTGAGCAGCGAGCAGGCCTCACAACCGCGGCAGGTCTGGCGCTGGATCAGTTCCCCCTGGGTCCATGGCAGCGGTCTCGAAGCCGCGGTGAACGTGGCCGTGCTGCTGATCATCCTGGGGAACTCGCCCCTGCCCCTCGGCCAGGTGATCCTGCGCTACAGCCTGACGGCCCTGGCCTGCCTGGGCCTGGCCGCACTCTGCGCCAAACGCTGGAGCGTCCAACGAACCTGGAGCGGATCGGCCGGGCCGGTCTGTGCCTTGATCGGCCTAGCGGCCGGCTCCAGCCTGCTGCAGTGGAAGCTCTTGGTCTTTCGCCCCCTGGGGCTGAGCATCCCGGCTTGGGTACTGCTGCTGTTGGTGGGGGCCCTGCAACTGGGCTGGCAGCTCCCCCGCCAGCAACCCGAGGAACGCAGCACGGCCCTGCAACGCCTGCTGGCCTCCAGCTGCAGTTGGGGACTGATCCTGGGTCTGGTCTGGGCCCTGATCAGCCGGCTGCAGGCAGGGCTCTAGCGGCCTGCTGCATGTAGCGCCCCCAAAGCTGCGCCACCAAGCCACCGCTCGCTCCGGAGGCGGGACGGTTGTCGTCGTTCCCCATCCAAATCGCCGTCAGAACCTTCAGCGAGGGGGAGTAGCCGATGAACAGGGCATCCACGCCGTTGTTGGTGGTGCCGGTCTTGCCGCGGGCATCCGGGACCACCGCCGCCGCTCTGCCCGTTCCGCCCTGGACCACCCCAGCCAACATCTGATCCATCGCCGCAGCCACCTCCGGCCGGATCAACTGGCGAGATCGCTCTCCAATCGGGGTCGTCACACCCCTGGCCGGACAGCGGTCCAGGCTTTTCAGCGATCGGCAGATGCCCAGGTCATAGATGCGGCTGACCCCGTGCACGGGCACCGATCTCCCCCCGTTCGCGACCACGGCATAGGCCCGGGCCATCTCGTAGAGATAGGTCTCCCGGCCGCCCAGCATGGTGTTGTAGTCCGCGTCCAGCGGCGTCGAAATGCCCAGCCGTCGCGCCAGCTTGAGCACCTGGGAGAACCCCGCCCGCTCCGCCAGCCGCAGGGCCACGACATTCTCCGAACCCGCCAGACCCGCGGCCACGCTGATCGCTCCGGCGGACTGACGGCAGCCCCCCACATAGTCCAGTGGGGCACAGGAGATGGACTCGGACGGTGAGACGCCGGCGGCCAAGGCCGCCAGGAAGGGGAACAACTTGAAGGTCGAGCCGGGCTGGCGCAGGGCCTGAACCCGATCAAAACTCGAGCGGCTGTAATCGCCACCGCCGACGTAGGCCAGGATGTCGCCGGTCTCGGTATTCAGGCTGATCAGCGCCCCCTGGGTCAGCCCCGCCGCGGCCGCGGGCCCCTCCAAAAAACGCTTCAGCTGCTCCTGGGCCAACTGCTGCAGCTTGGGGTTGATCGTGCTCTCCACCGCGTAATTGCCAGCCCCATCACCGCCCCTGAGGTTCAAACCAAAGCGGGTGCCCTCGAGCTCACCAATGACGTAGTCGCTGAAGAAGGGGTAACTGCTGAAGCTCGACTCCCGGCAGGCCGAGGGATCGATGTTCAGGGGCCGCCGCTGGGCATCGATCAGGCCCTGATCGCTCAACCAACCCTGCTCGTGCATCAACTTCAGCACCAGGTTGCGGCGCTCCAGGCCCGCACCTGGGTCCTCGAGGTTGCAGGGGCTGTAGCCGTTCGGGCTGGGGAGCAGTCCCACCAAAAAGGCCGACTGGCCGACGTCCAGATCGCTGGCGGACTTGCGGAAGTAGAGCTGGGCCGCCTGCTCAAAGCCTTCGGTCCCCAGGCCCAGGTAGGCGCGATCGAGATAGAGCTTGAGGATCTGGTTCTTGCTGAAGCCCACCTCCAGCTGTAGGGCCACCCATAGCTCGCGCAGCTTGCGGGTCAGGCTCAGGTCGCGCCCCACCTCCGGGTAGACCATGCGCGCCACCTGTTGGGTGAGGCCGCTGCCGCCGCCGCTCCCCAACACAGCGGAGCGCAGGGTGCCGAACAGGTCGATGCCGCTGTTCCAACCAAAGCGGGCCTCCTCGGAGGCCAGCAGGGCCTGGCGCAGATGCAGCGGATAGGACCGTAAGGACGGCAGCGCCGTGGAGGCCCCCTCCTTGGCATCCACCTGCTGACCATCGGCCGCAAAGATCTTGACCGGACCGTCGATGCTGCGGATCCGGGAGCCGCCGCCAATGCTGGCGGCCAGCAGCATGCCACTCACCAACAGGGCTGAGCCTGCCAAGGCCGTGATGCCCACCAGGCGAATCGCCTGCTCCAGGGGGCTGCGGGGGTGGACGTAGCGCAGCTCAGGCGCCTGGCCCTTGAGGGGCGAGCCCAGCTGCACCGCATCCCCATCCCGCAGCTGAATCCAGCGGATCCGACGATCCCGATGGAACAGGCCATTGGAGGAACCAAAGTCCTCCAATGCAAAGTCCCGGTCGCTGGGACGCTCCTTCTCAAGGATCGCGTGCACCCGGCTGAGACTCGGATCGCTCAACGGCAGCTCGCAGGCCGGATCACGGCCCAGGCGATAACGCCTGGGCTCAAGCTTGAGCTCCTGGATCTTCCCGTCCTTCCCCCAGAGCTCCAGGCGCGCCTGGTGTTCCAGCAATGCAGGCAGGGTGCTCCGCACCGCCTCGAGCCGCTCTCGCCAAGGTCCGCGAAGGGCTGCACGGGCAAAGTCTTTCCAAGCCTCCCGAACGGCCGGTGAGGCAAGACGATCCAAGCGAGAGGAAGTGCTCAGGCGGGTGTTGCAGTCCAGCCATAGGCTAAGACCAGCCCACCTCCGCCCCCCTTCGGTGCAGCGTCAACGGGACCCCTGGGAGCCCTTCCGCCTCTGGTTGGCGATCACGATCGGGCTCTATGCCCTGCGGGCCTTCTTTGCCTTCACCTGGGTGGGTGCGATCCCGGGCTGGATCCTGCTGTTGATGGTGCTCGTGGCGCTGGCGCTGGCCAGCAAAGCGGTCCTCTTCCCCGGTCGTGTCGTGCCCTATCGCGAGGGGGATGGCGGCCTCTGGAACGACCTGCGCGATGACTGGAGACTCTGGTGGGCGCGCCGGCGAGGAGAGCGATGAGCGCCCCCAAAGCCCGCTTGCTGCTCGCCAGCGATCCCAGCAAAGCCGCGCCCCTCGATCCCAAACAGCCCCTGACGATCGGCAAGGCTCCGAGCAATCGGCTCTGCCTCGCCAGCCAAACCGGGGTTTCCGATCACCACGCCGTCGTCCGGTTCTCGCAAACCCAGGGCTGGTTGATCTGCGAGTGGCAGAGCAACGACGGCACCTTCCTCGAAGGGCAACGGATTCAACAGTGCCGCCAGCTCGAGGACGGCGATGAGATCCGGCTGGGACTCCAGGGCCCCCTGCTGCAGTTTGAGCTGATCACCACCACTGCGACCAAGCCAGCGCCCAAACCAGCCGCGCCCCGCCGAATCGATGTGGATGGGGAAGCGGTGGAGCTGGCCGAGATCCTCTCGGCGGGAGTGCAGAGCCTGCCCCGCCACCCCCACGTCTTCAGCTGGTGGTTGCTGTTCTGCCTCGGGGGGCTGCTGTTGCTGCCCTTCCCGCTGATCTTCTGGCCTCTAGAAATCGGCGCCCTGGGCGGCTGGATCGTGCTGGGCTCCCGCAAGGACCACAGCCTGGTGGTGGTGCTACGGGATGGCCGTGCCCTACGCCATGGCTTTGCCAACCGCCGCACGGCCCTGGCCCATCGCAACGGCATCCGCAAGGCCCTCGCCAGCCAGGGCCGATGAACAGCCTGCTGCCGCTGGGGACACACCTGCCGTTCGACGGCCTCGATCAACCCCTTGAACTCACGCGCCTCCTGGGGGGCGGAACCCAAGGGCAGGTCTACGCCGTGCGCTGCGGTGCGGAGGAGCTCGCCCTGAAGTGGTACTTCCCCAGTTGCATCGCCCGCGACCCACTACTGCGGCAGCGCCTGCAGCAAAGCATTCGCCTGGGGGCTCCCAACGGCGCCTTTCTCTGGCCCATGGCACTGCTGGAGCCCAGCGCCGAGAGTCGGCCCCTGATCCGCTGCCAAGAGCCAGGCTTTGGCTACTTGATGCCCCTGCGTCCCAGTGGTTTCCAGGGGGCCCATCTCCATGCCGGCGGGCGGATGGAGATCAGCCTGCAGAACATCCTGCGGGCCTGCTTTCATCTGGCCGATGCCTTCCACGAACTCCACCTCAAGGGGCTCTGTTACAAGGACATCTCCCTGGGGAACCTCTTCCTCAGGCCAGGCGATGGCGCGATCCTGATCTGCGACAACGACAACGTCGCGATCGACGGCCAGGGCGCCGGCAGCGTGCTCGGCACCCCAGGATTCATGGCCCCGGAGGTGCTGCTGGGGGCAGCCAAACCCAGTGCCAGCACGGATCAATTCAGCCTGGCCGTGCTGCTCTTTCGGCTGCTCACCCGCCACGACCCCTTCCGCGGGCGACAGGAACTGGCGATCCGCTGCCTCGATGAACCGGCCCGGCGCCGGCTCTACGGCGAGGAGGCCCTGTTCATCTTTGATCCAGAGAACCCCGCGAACCGGCCTGATTCAGAGGAACACGCCGCGGCCTTGCTGACCTGGCCGATCTACCCGCGGAGCTTGCAGCAGCTGTTTGAGACGAGCTTTGGCGCGGGGCTTCGGCAACCCGGCATACGCCCCCTGACCGGGCAGTGGAAGCAGGTGCTCGCGCGCTGCCTGGACCAACGCCACCTCTGTCAGCACTGCGGCGAAGAACTCTTCCACAGCGGACCCTGCTGGAGCTGCGGTCACACCAACCCGGCAGTCCTGCAACTGCAGCTCCCCCGAGGACAGGTGGCCGCCTGCCCAGGCAATGACCTCTACCCCCATCACTTCGATGGACGCGACAGCGAGCGGCTCGATCAGCCCCTGGCGCAGCTGGTCGGCCACCCCACGGACCCAAGCGTTGTCGGTCTCAGGAACCTCGGAGCAACGGCCTGGCAAGGCCAGTTGAGCAACGGCCAGCTGCTGGAGGTGGAGCCGGGCAAAACCTGTAATGTCGCGGCCCTGCAGCAACTCAGCACCCAGGCCGGGCCGATCACCCCGATCCGCAGATAAGCCATGCCCTTCCCCAACGTTCGCCTCAGCAACCGCCCACTGCACTTCATTTACCTCTGCGATTGCTCCGGCTCCATGGCCGCCCAGGGCAAGATGCAAGCCCTGAATCAGTCGATCCGGCAGTCCCTGCCGGGCATGGCGGAGGTTGCCGAGCAAAACCCTGAAGCCCGGGTGCTGGTGCGGGCCGTGCGTTTTGCCGATGGCGCCGCCTGGCATCTGGCCGAGCCCACACCGGTGCAGGAGCTGCAGTGGCGTGATCTTGAGGCCGGTGGCATCACCGCCATGGGGGAAGCGCTGGAGCTGGTGGCCGGCGTGCTGCAGTCCCCGCCGATGGAGGAGCGGGCTCTCCCCCCGGTCTTGGTGCTGATCTCCGACGGCCAACCCACCGACGACTTCGATGCGGGGCTAAGCCAGCTGATGCGTCAGCCTTGGGCCCAGAAGGCCGTGCGCCTGGCGATTGCCATGGGCCATGACGCCGACCTCGAGGTGCTGCAGCAGTTCATTGGTCCTGAGCCCAGCGGTGGCGGCAAGTCGCCGCGGCGACCGCTGCAGGCCAGCAATGCCACGACCCTGGCGCAGTACATCCAATGGGCCTCCACCGCCGTGGTCGGAGCGGCCTCCATGCCCGCCAGCCGGTTGGATGACACGCCGCAGGATGCAGGCAACATTCCCCTGCCGGATCTGCCGCCGACCCTGCTGGACCCCGTCGACGACGTCGGTCCACTGGTGTGGTGAGACCCGCCTGGACTGGCGCACGCCATTGCAGCGTGATCGGCGCCGCCCACCGGCGGCAGGGCAAACCCTGCCAAGACGCCTCCCGGGTCTGCCAAGTCGGCCCTGAGCTGCAACTGCTTCTGGTCTCCGATGGCCATGGCGGCAGCCGCTATCGCCTCAGCGATGTGGGTAGCCAGCTGGCCTGCGCTGCGGCAGAGGAGTCGGTCGCGGCGCTGGCCAGGACACTCTCCCTTCAGGATCAAGACGGCTGGCGCCGGCTGCTCGCGCAGGAGCTGCCCAACGCGATTCAGCAGCGCTGGCTCCGGGCGATCGAGGAGCACTGGAGCAGCCAGGCCGCTTCAGCGGACGAAGCCTTCTCCAGCGCGCTCTACGGCTGCACCCTGGGATTGGTCCTGCTGAGCCCCGACTGGTGGGGCTGCACCGGCATCGGCGATTGGGACCTCGTGGAGATCCACGCCGATGGGGATGCCCGTCTGGTGAACCAGGAGCAACTGAGCAACGCCACAGGAGAGGCCACCTTGAGCCTCTGCCAAAGCGAAGCCCTGGATGCCTGGTCCACGCGGGTCCAACTCCAGTCCGCCCTCCCCAGAACCGCCCTGGTGCTCTGCACCGATGGGGTGCGCAAGTCCTGCGCCACAGATGGGGACTTCCTGCAGCTCTGCCAGCAGATGCTGGAGATCCAGGGGGAGGCCTTGGTCCAGGGATTGGAGGAAATCACGGCCCAAGGCAGCGGTGACGATGTCTCCGTTGCCATCGCCCAGCGCAGCGAACCAGCCCGGCGCGGGAAGGCGGGGGTCCTCACCGCCCTGGGCGCTGCCGCAGCCCTGATCGCGGGGGCCCTCTGGTGGTGGCCCAAGACCCCTGATCCGCTGGCCCTCGAGATCCAACAGCTCTGCCAGCACCCCGAGCGGATTGAGGCCAGCCTCAAGCAACGGCGCCAGCAATTCCTGGCCTTCAAGAGCAGTCCCGCCCAAGCCCAGGCGCTGCTGGATCACCCCGAGCGAGATCCCCTAGGCGCCCTGATTGCCAGCAACGCGCCTGGTGCCAAGGCGGAGCCGAAGATCTGCCCAGCCCTGGAGCAAGCCCTGCGGGCGCAATGGGAGGCGGCGAGCGAGACTCAAGAGCCATCCCGCGCCCCGGCGCGACCATGAACGACTACCAGCTCGGCGTGAAGCTGCGGCGCCAAATCCTGGCGGACTTTGAGCGGGGGATCAGCAGTGATGCGCGCCGCTACCAGGCGCTGCTCAGCGATTTTTGCGGAGACAACGAACTGCTGCTGCTGCCGGCCCTGAAGCACCTGGTGCAAACCGCCGCCTTCCAGGAGGCCGTGGCCGAGCGGCCGCCCCTACCCAGCGAAACCCAACTCAACCTGCGGCTGCAGCAGGAGCTCGACGCTCTCTTCGCCCCGGCCCTGTGCCTGCGGATGGCCGACGTCCTGCGGGGCCTGCTGGGCCTGGCCCCCGATGGCCAGGCCATCCCCAGCGACCTCCAGGACGAGCCCACCGCCGGGGTGGATACCCCCGTTCACTCCAACAGCGGTGTCGTCGCAGTGCTGAGCTTCATCGCTGGCGTGCTGGTGGTGGGCGTTGTTGGTGCCCTCACCTGGCTGGTGCTGCTCAACCGCTCCATGACGCCCTCCACGGCCCCAGCGCCGGCCCTGGTGAGCGAGCCCAAACCCACCCAAACCGAACCGGAGCCGGCCACCAGCGAACCCAAGTTGGATCCAGCCCAACTGCAGTTGAACCAGGCCATTGAGACCGTCCGCCAGCTGTACGACGACATCTCCCTAGGGAACACCGCTGCCGCCAAGCAACTCTTCAGCCCCCAAGCCGCCGATCAGTTCGATCCCGCCTTCTTCAGCCAGTTCCAACGGGTGGCCGTCGACAACCTCCAGGAAGTCAGCCGCGATGGCAGCAAGGTCACCCTGCAGGGGGTCGTGACCTTCGTCTATCCGGATGGCACCAGCCAGGCGGAATCTCGCTCCTTCACCGTGGACACCGCCAGCCAACCGGGACTGATCACCGCCAGCAGCTTTGATCAAGTGGTCAGCCCGCGCCGCTGAGCAGGCACAAAAAAGCCCCCGCTCTGCGGGGGCCAAGGACACGGGGTAAGCGCAAATCAGGCGGTACCGCAGAAGGTGACGTCGGGGAACTTGAGCTTGGCCTCTTCCAGGCTCTTGCCCTTGCCTTCCTCTTGCCAGTAGTTGATCACCTCGGTGGCCTTGTTGAGGACTTCAACGCGCTCGTTATCGGTGATCCAGCTCTTGCCTTCCAGCTCCGTCTTCAGGGTTTCCCAGGCGTCCTCACGGGGCCAGAAGAAGTAGGAGGTCAGGGGGCTGGGGCCGCCACCGACGATCTGGTCGACGGCCAGGGCCACGTTGTCGGGCAGCCAGAGGATCTTCACCAGGAAGCGGCCCTCATCGGCCTTCGGGGTACGGCCGGAGGGAACGCCGTTCTCGTCGATGGTGGCGGTCGCCAGGGCAGCGCTGGCACCACTCAGCACCGGACGAGCCTCAGTGGTCTCCGTTGCCGGAGCTTCTGTCGAGGCAGTCGTAGCAGCAGTCGCCGCGGCGCTCTCAGCGCTCTCGGTGCTCATGGTGTCCGCGCTCAAGGCTTAATGACAAACAACTAACCTACCAGCCGCTGTTCTCCAGTCCCCTGAGCCCGCGCGCTGTTCTCCTGTTCGACATCGACGGCGTGATCCGCGATGTGGGAGGCAGCTACCGCAAGGCCATCGTGGAGACGGTGCATCACTACAGCGGCCAGCGGCCCACCCCCGAGAGCATCGATGCCCTGAAGGCCGAGGGGTGCTGGAACAACGACTGGGAGGCCTCCCTGGAGTTGCTGCGCCGGCAGGGTCAGCAAGACCTCCCGGCCTTTGAGGCACTGGTAGAGGTCTTCAACAGCTTCTATTTCGGTGGTGATCCAGAGGGTGACCCAGCGGCTTGGGCGGGCTTCATCCGCAACGAGCCGTTGCTGGTGGATCCCACGTTCTTTGCCTCTCTCTCGGCGGCGGATGTGGCCTGGGGATTTGTCAGTGGCGCCGAGCCCCCCTCGGCCCGCTTCGTGCTGGAGACCCGCCTTGGCCTGAGGCAACCGCCGCTCATCGCCATGGGGGAGGCCCCCGACAAACCGGACCCCAGCGGCTTCCTGCGGCTGGCGGACGCTCTGGCAGCGGCAACCGTGCCGGTGGCCTACCTGGGGGACACCGTGGCTGACGTCACCACCGTGGTGCGGGCACGCCAAGAGCGCCCCGCTCAACGCTTCATCAGCCTGGCGGTGGCCCCGCCGCACCTCCAGAACAGCCCGCGCCGCGGGGCCTATGAGGAGCAGCTGCGGGCCGCCGGTGCTGATGCGGTCATCGCCAACACCAGCGCTGTGTTGGCGGCGTTGGAGCAGGCGATCGCCTAGCGCTCCAAGGCCGCCGGAGCCTTGAGGGCGGCGGCGGTGAGGTTCTCGTGGCCGTGGTCGGTCACCGCCACGTCGTCCTCAATCCGAATGCCAATCCCCTTCCAGCGTGCCTCGATCTCAGGCTGCCCCTCAGGGACCGGCAGGCGATCGCTGACGTAGAGACCTGGCTCAACCGTCAGCACCATGCCGGTCTCCAGGGCCACATGGTGCTCACCCAGGCGATAGGCACCGACGTCATGGACGTCCAGGCCCAACCAATGGCCGGTGCGATGCATGTAGAGGTGCCGGTAGGCCCCCTGCTCGATGATCCCGTCCACCTCGCCCCGCAGCAGACCCAAGTCCACCAAGCCCTCCACCAGCACGCGCACGGCGGTGTCATGGACGCCTTCAGCCGTCTGCCCAGGAGCAACGACGGCCACGGCCGCCTCCTGGGCCGCGAGCACGAGGTCATAGAGGGCGCGCTGCTCGGCGCTGAAGCGGCCGTTGATTGGGAAGGTGCGAGTGATGTCTCCGTTGTAGTAGTCGTTCAGAGAACAACCGGCGTCGATCAAGAGCAGATCGCCGTCTTTCAGCACTGCATTGTTCGCCGTGTAGTGCAGCACGCAGGCGTTGTCCCCACCAGCGACGATCGAGCCGTAGGCCGGGCCGCGGGCCCCCTGCTCGAGGAAGTGCTGCTCGATCACCCCCTGAACCTGGCGCTCGTTCAGCCCTGGGCGAGCCACCTGGCGGGCCAGTTCATGGGCCTCGGCGGAGATGCGGGCCGCCTCGCGCATCCGCGCGATTTCTTCGGGGCTCTTGCGCAGCCGCAGGGCATGCAGGAGCGGACAGGGCGCCACCAGGCCCAGGGCCGCCGTACCGCTGCGGGGGGCACGGTCGAGCTGACCAGCCCAGGCCTGCAGCACGTGGGGCTCCACCTCGGGGTGCTTGCCCACCCGAAAGGCGATGCCTTCGGCACCGCGCAAATAATCGGCCAACCGTTCCGCCAGCTCCTCGCGGGGGTGGGCCAGGTCTGCGCCAAAGCGCTCCACGGCCCCCTCACAGCCCCACCGGAAGCCCATCCAGACCTCGGCGCTGGGTTCCTTGGGCTGCACAAAGAGAACAAACCGCTCCCCCTCGGGCCGATGGGGCAGAAACAACGCAACCGCGTCGGGCTCATCGAAACCCGTCAGGTACCAGAAGTCGCTGTTCTGGCGAAAAGGCCACTCGCAGTCGGCGTGATGCGTCACCAGCGGAGCCGCGGGAATCACCGCAGCAGCGCCGCCAAGGGCCTGAAAGAAACGAGCACGGCGCTGGGCAAAGACGTCCGGAGCGAGCGACATGGAAGCGAGCGGTGCTGAGCGCGACGATGGCACAACCGCTTCAATACGTGGCGACCAGGCCCCTGCCCTTGCCTCAGCCCTCCACCGCTGAACGCTGCGCCCTGTTGCTCTCGCAATGGCGGGGAGACCTGCGCCTGAGCGATCGGGAGCGCTCGGTGCTGGAGCCGGAGCTGCGCACCCTGGATCAACAGTTGCTGGCGCTGAAGCAGCGGCGGCTGCGGGTGGCGGTCTTTGGCCGGGTGGGCGTGGGCAAATCCAGCCTGCTGAATGCCCTGCTGGAGAAGCCGGCCTTCGCCACGGACGTGGCCCACGGCTGCACCCGCAAGCAGCAGCGCGAGACCTGGGGGGTCCAGGTGCCCGATCTCAGCCAGATCGAGCTGGTCGACACCCCGGGCATTGATGAGATTGCCGCCCGGGCCCGCCATCGCCTGGCGGCCCGGGTCGCCCTGGGGGCCGACCTGGTCCTGCTGGTGCTCGACAGCGACCTGACGACCCCGGAGGCCGAGGCGATCGAGCAGCTACTGGGCGCCGGCAAACCGCTGCTGCTGGTGCTCAATCGCATCGACAACTGGCCGAGCGGCGAGCGCTCGGCGCTGATCGAGAGCATCCGCTCGCGCCTCCCCCGCCAGGCGCAGCACCTGGAGATCCTGCCGGTGGCCGCCGCCCCGCGGCGGGCGGTGCTGCTGGAGGGGGGCCGCGTGCGCAGCGAACCCCAGCCAGCGCAGATCGCACCCCTGCGCAGGGCCCTGCTGGAGCTACTCCAGGACCAGGGCTCCCTGCTGCTGGGCCTCAATGGACTGCGGGCGGCGGATCGTTTCAGCCAAAGCCTGCATGCTTGGCGCCTGAAACGCGGCAAGGCCGCCGCCCAAGGGCTAATCGGCCGCTATGCGGCGATGAAAGCCACCGGGGTCGCCGCCAATCCGCTGCTACTGCTGGATCTCGCCGGCGGCTTTGCGATCGACACCGCCCTGGTGCTGCAGCTCTGCAAGCTCTACGACCTGGAGATGAGCAGCAGCGGCGCCCGGGCCCTGTTGACACGGCTCTCGGCGCAAAACGCCCTGCTGGGGGGAACCCAATTGGGCATCCAACTGCTGCTGGGGGGACTGCGGCAGGTGTTGCTGCTGGCCGCCCCCCTGAGTGGCGGCTTGAGCCTGGCACCGGCGGCTCCGGTGGCCATGGCCCAGGCGGCCCTGGCGGTCTACAGCACCCGCCTGACTGGACGCCTGGCGGCGGCGGAGCTCCTGCGGAGCGCCCAGCGGGGGCGCTTTCGGCCCGCCTCGCTACTGCGGCGCCTGGCCGGCCAAGACCCCCAGGTGCGCGATTGGCTGCAGCAGTGGCAGCGCATGGGTGGAGGCCCCATCCCCTCGGGCCAGCTGTTGCCGTGAGCAGCCGCGAACTGGCCCTGTTCGGCACCAGCGCCGATCCCCCGACCGAAGGGCATCAGGCCCTGCTGCTCGGCCTGGCCGAGCGCTACGGCCAGGTGGCGGCCTGGGCCAGCGACAACCCCTTCAAGCAGCACGGGGCACCGCTGGAGCTCCGCGCCCAGCTCCTGGGGACCTTGATCGAGAGCCTGGGCAACGACCAGGTGCAGCTGGCGCAGGACCTCAGCAGTCCAAAAGCGATCGAGACCCTCGATCGCGCCGCCCGCCGCTGGCCGGATCGGCAGCTGGTGTTTGTCGTCGGGGGCGATCTCGCCGCTCAAATCCCCAGTTGGTATCGGGCGGCAGATCTGCTGCAGCGCTGCCGCCTCACCGTGGTGCCGCGCCAGGGCCACCCGATGGCGACAGGCGCCCTGGAGAAGCTGCGGGATCTGGGGGCCCAAGTGGAGCTGCTGGAGCTGCCTGTGCCAGCAACCGCCAGCTCGGCCATTCGCGGCGGGCAAGAGAACAGCTCGATTCCCGAAGTGCTCTGGCCCGAACTGCTCAAGCACAATCTCTATGGCCTCACCTCCAAGCTCGCCCCCTAATGCGCGTCGCCCTGGCCCAGATCAATCCCCTGGTGGGGGACCTGAGCGGCAACGGGGCTCAACTGCTTGAGGCCTGCCGCCACGCCGCAGAGGGCGGTGCCGACCTGGTGGTCTCATCAGAACTGGCGCTCTGGGGCTACCCCCCGCGGGACCTGCTGCTGCGCCCGTCCCTGCGGCACAAACAAGACGCGGTGCTGGACGGGCTAGCCCGTGACCTGCCAACCGGCCAGAGCCTCTTGCTGGGGGTGAGTGAGACGGTCAGCGATGGTCAGCAGCCCGATCTGTTCAACAGCGTGGCCCTGGTGGAGAAGGGCGTCTGGCGGATCGTGGCCCGCAAACGTCTGCTCCCCAGCTACGACGTCTTCGATGAACGGCGTTACTTCCGCCCGGCCGAAGAGCCTTGCCTGCTGGAGCTCGAGCGGGGGGGGCGCCGCTGGCGCCTGGGCCTGACCATCTGCGAGGACCTCTGGGTGGAGGAGCAGCTCCACAGCCAACGGCTCCTGGGGGGCGATCCGGTGGGGGACTTGGCGGCGCTGAAGCCTGACCTGCTGATCAATCTCTCGGCCTCCCCCTTCGGCCAGGGCAAACCCCAACTGCGGCAACAGCTCGCCAAGAGCGCCGCCCAGCGCCTGGGCGCCCCCGTGCTCTACGTCAACCAGGCGGGAGGCAATGACGAGCTGATCTTTGATGGCGGCAGCTTCGCCGCAACCGCGAACGGTGAGGTGGCCGCTCAGCTGGCCTTTGGAAAAGCGGATCTGGCCTGCTGGACACTCGGCGACGCCTCCGCTGCAGCGCCGATCCCCTGCGACGAAGAACTGCTGCTGAGGGCCCTAGTTCTGGGGGTACGGGACTACGCGCGCAAATGCGGCTTCGGCAAAGCGCTGCTTGGACTGAGCGGTGGCATCGATTCGGCCCTGGTGGCGGTGCTGGCGGCGGCGGCCCTGGGCGCCAAGCAGGTGCAGGCGCTGTTGATGCCCTCGCCCTGGAGTTCAGAGGGCTCCATCAACGACTCCTTGGAGCTCGCCAATCGCCTGGGGATCGGCACCCAGACGGTGCCGATCGAGGGCTTGATGGGTGGATTCGATGCCGCCTTGATCGCTCCCTTGGGGGGGACGCCGGCGGGGGTGACGGCGGAAAACCTGCAATCCCGCATCCGGGGCACCCTGTTGATGGCGGTGGCCAACCAACAGGGACAGCTTCTGCTCACCACGGGCAACAAGAGCGAGCTGGCCGTGGGCTACTGCACCCTCTACGGCGACATGAATGGTGGCCTAGCGGTGATCGGCGACCTCTACAAATCAACCGTGTTTCATCTCTGCGACTGGATTGATTCCGAGGCTGCACAAGCGGTGCGCCAGGAGCTGGGCCTACCGGCGGAGGGGGAATTGATCGGCTCCGCCATTCGCACCAAACCCCCCAGTGCCGAGTTGCGCCCCGATCAAAAAGACAGCGACTCCCTGCCGGATTACGCCGTGCTGGATCCGCTGCTGAAGGCCCTGCTGGAGGAGCACCAAAGCCCCGAGGAGTTGGCCCAGCAGGGAACCGACCCAGCCCTGGCCGAGCGGGTGATGGGGCTGCTGCGCCGGGCGGAGTTCAAGCGACGCCAGGCCCCGCCGGTGCTCAAGCTCAGCCAGCGGGCCTTCGGCAGCGGTTGGCGAATGCCCATCGCAGCTGCGGCGCAGTAGCCAGAGGAGCCTGAGCTCGCCATCTTGGAGGTGATCGAAGGTCTGCCATGGCCGGCTCCATCGCACCGATCGCCAGCATCGGCGTGCCACGGGAAATCAAGCCCGATGAGCAGCGGGTCGCGCTGACGCCCGATGCCGTGCGCGAGCTGGTGAGCCATGGCCTCTCGGTGCGGGTGGAGCACCAGGCCGGCGCCGGCGCCGGAATTGAGGACGCGGCCTATGTCGCCGCCGGGGCGGAACTGGTCAGCCGCGAGGAGGCCTGGGGCGCGCACCTGGTGGTCAAGGTCAAGGAACCCCAGACAGAGGAATTCCCCTTCCTGCGCGCCGATCAGGTGCTCTTCACCTACCTGCACCTCGCCGCCTACCCCGCCGTCGGCGAGGCCCTGATCGAGGCCGGCACCACCGCCATCGCCTACGAGACGGTTCAGCTCTCCGACGGCAGCCTGCCGCTGCTGGCGCCCATGAGCGAGATCGCCGGCCGGCTCGCCGCCCAGGTGGGCGCGCACCTGCTGGAGAAACCCCACGGCGGGCGCGGCGTTCTCATGGGCGGCTGCACCGGGGTGCGGCCGGCCCGAGTGGTGGTCCTGGGGGCCGGCAGTGTCGGCTGGAACGCCGCCCGGGTCGCCGCCGCGATGGATGCGGAGGTGCTGCTGCTGGATCTCTCCCCCGAGAGACTGCGGCAACTGGAGCCGGCACGCCAAGGGCGGATGGTGAGCCTGGTCAGCAGCGTTGGCCGCCTGGAGCGATTGATCCCGAGCGCCGACCTGGTCATCGGCGCGGTGCTGCGTCCGGGCGATCGCGCCCCGACCCTCGTGAGCGAGGACCTCGTCAAACAGATGCAACCGGGTTCGGTGATCGTCGATGTCGCCATCGACCAGGGGGGCTGCATCGCCACCAGCCGGGAGACGACCCACACCGATCCGGTGGTGACCATCCATGGCGTGCAGCACTACGCCGTCGGCAACATGCCCGGCGCCGTGCCCTACACCTCCACCGAGGCCCTGGTCAGCGTCACCCTGCCCTACATCCTGGCGATCGCCGGTCGGGGCCTGATCGAGGCGGTCACCGACCGGCCCGAACTGGTCTCAGGCCTGAATACCGTCGGCGGCTCCGTCTGCCATCCCGGCGTGGCCAAAGCGCTGGGGGTGGGCAATCGTCACCCGATGGCCTGCCTGAACTAGGCCTTGCCGTCGAGATAGAGCCAACGCCCCTCGAGCACCCCACCCTCGCGACCAAAGCGGGAGCACTCCCGCAGCAGATGGGTCTGCCCCGCCTGGCGGTAGTGGGCCTCGAAGCTCACCCGGCCGCTGAGGTCAGCCTCGCCTCCGGCCTCCCGTGCGCTGATCCGCAGTTGGGTCCAGCGCACGCCGCGGTTGCTGGCCATGAGGGCTTGACGCCGCTCGGCCACGGGCTCAGGGGAGGGGTGGGTCTCGATCAAGTAGTTGATCAGGTTGCGGCTGAAGGCGCTGTAGCGCGAGCGCATCAACTGCTCAGCCGTGGCCGGCAGGGACTGGCCCAGGTGGAACGGCTCACAACAGTCGGCGTAGACCCCGCCGCCGCAGGGGCAGGGGTCCTTGCGCACGCCAAAGCCCGCCATCAGACCAGCCGCCGCAGCGGACGCTGCAGCGCCTCGGGACTGATGCCCTCCCGCAGGGCCAGCAGCAGCCCAGCGGCCTCGCTGTAGCTCTTAGCCCGGAGCACCTCGATCCCCAAGGCCTCGGCCGTCACCGACAGAACGCAGGGGTTCTCCACGGCGATCACCGGAATGCCGCGCTCAGCGCAGGCCAGGACCGCCGCGCCCCCCAGGGCTCCAGCCGGGGCCACCACAGCACCGATCTGTTCCGCGCGAATCGATTCGGCGGGGGCCTGGTCCGCTGGCCAGAGGGCTGGAGCGCGGCTCAGACCCACCAGCACGCAGGGCAGGAAGGTGTAACCCAGCTCCTCGCCCGCCGCCCGGGGATCCAACTGGGGATCGATCTCCAGGGGGCTCAGCGCCGGCGCATGGGCACAGGGCAGATTCAGCTGACGGCTCAGCCAGTGGCTGATCACCGCCTCGGCACCAGCCAGGGCATCAACGCCGCCCCCCTGGCGGTAGGCCGTCAGGGCCTCGCTATCGGGGTCATCCGGAAAGCGGGCGATCACGGCGATGGCCGTGGCACCGGCATCGCGCAGGCGCTCCCCAGCCTCCAGCAAGACGTCGGGACGCGCCAGCTGACCCCAGCTGGCACCGCTCTTCCCCTGGCTCAGGCTGACGCCGATCGGAGCCGTAGTGGTTTCCACCGGACCCAGGCTCAGCCCGAGGCTGGCCCGGCAACCGTCGGCCACCTGCAGGTGCCGCAGCCGCAGCTCCTCCTCGATACCGGCATCCAGCAGCAGACCAATGCGCTGAGAACGAACCGGCTGGAGCGCCAGTTCAGCGGCAGCGAAACGATCGAGGCTTGATCCCTCGACGTAGTGAATGCGGGGGTCACTCCAATAGAGCGAGGCCCCATTCATCACATTGGGATGGGTGATCAAGCAGCCACTGGCGGCCGCCAACAAGCGCGCCGCGGGCACCGCATCACCCGCATAGCCGCCCACCTCACAGCCGATGCCCGTGGGCACCACCATCACGGTGGGCAAGGGGGCGCCAGGGCGGGTCATACGAGCAGGGCGGGCTGGTGCACCATCGCTTCCAGGGTCAGCTGGCGGCCACCATCGGGCCGCCAGACCGCCTGGGTGATCGCCCAGCGCAACGGCACCCCGTACTGACGCAGTTCAGCGTCAATCTGCGGCAGCAGCGGACCAGGCTGCGCCACCAGGGTGAGCGCCAGGGATCGAAAGCCAGAGAGCCCTGGACTCACTTTTGGTATTGACCGAACTGCGCCTCATAGAGCGCGTCTTCTTGGCCGGCGAGCACCTTGAGGTCGCTGCGGGGATAGGCCACACAGAGCAGCGCAAAACCCTGATCCCGCAGCTCAGCCTTGACGCCCATGGCGTCGGGCTGATGAACAGATCCCTCTTTCACCACGGCAGCGCAGGTGGTGCAGACACCGGAGCAGCAGGAGCTGGGGACAGCCACACCGGCGGCTTCCGCAGCAGCGAGAACGGTCTGATCGGCAGCGCAGCTGAAGCTGTGGCTGGTGCCGTCGAGTTCACAGACAACGGTGTAGGTCTCGCCCATGGAGGGAGCAGCTCAGTCCAGAAGCTCCCCATTGTCCAGGATCACGGCCCGGGCAGGACGCCCCACTGCTGCGGGTGCGGAGCCAGGTATTCCGGTGGGGCCAGCCCAGGCTGCTCATAGAGCGGTGCACTCAAGGCCAGATCAAAGGCCAGGGACACCCGCAGATCGCCCTCGTCCTCATTGGCCGTGACGGCGTGGTCGATCTGTGCGGGAAAGAGCACCAGCAACCCAGCCCGTGGGGCCAAATCGAAGTGGGGGGCATTCCAGTGCAGGGCCCCCTCGAGGGGACCGCCATGGCCCACGGATAAGCCTGGCACCAGCTCATTGCTCTGCCGGGCGGGGTAAAGCCGAAGGCAACCACTGCGGCCGGAGCCATCGCCATTGAGGTAGACGATGGCGCTCAGATGGGCATTGGGATGGTGATGACGGCCCACCGCCTGGCCCGGTTCACTCACCACCGGCCAGGACCGCTGAATGTGCAGGGCCACCTGGTCGCAGTGGAAGCCCAGTTGCTCCAGGTACGCCCAGGCATGCCGGCGCACCTGATCGCTAATGGCCGCAAAAGCCGGAAGCTGGTGAACCCGCCAGACACCGTTGATGTCGCCGGTCCAGGCGCAACCGGGATGGGGGTTGCCGCTGTCCTCGCCCCGCAGAGCCAGGACATCCTGGAGCAGTAACACCGCATCCATCGGATCCAGGGCCAGATCTGCGGTGCCCAGGGCCAAAGGGAAGAGCGGTTGCAGGGAAAGCGTCATGGGGCGCCGGCGCTTCCCTCATCCTGGAACAAGGCACAAAAAAAGCCCTCCACACGGGAGGGCTTTGGGCGTCTGAGCAACGTGCTCAGGCCATGGCAGAAGCACCGCCGACCACTTCCAGGATCTCCTGGGTAATGGCGGCCTGGCGGGCCTTGTTGTAGTCCAGGGTCAGGGACTTCGCGAGCGCCTTGGCGTTGTCGCTGGCGTTGTTCATGGCGGTCATCCGGCTGGCGAGCTCGGAAGCGGCCGCCTCCTGCAGGGAACGCAGCAGCTGGTTCTGCAGATACAGAGGCAGCAGTGCATTCAGCAGCTGATCGGGGCTCTGCTCGAACACCAGATCAGAAGGCAGAGAAGGCTGGTCGTTGTTGACCGTTCCTGTTTCAACGCCCAGCTGACCGTCGCGGGTGGTGAGACGGAAAATCTCGTCGTCCGCGCTGGCAATGCCCTGGGGATCCAGGGGCAGCAGGGTCTGGGAAACAGGCTTCGAGCTCACCAGGTTGATGAACTTGGTGAAGATGATCTCGACACGATCGGTGGTGCCGGAGAGGAACTCGGCGAGCACCTCGTCGGCGATCTTGCCGGCCTCAGCAGCGCTGGGGACCTGCTCGAGCCCCATGAAGGTGGCGCGAATCGTGTACTGGCTGGCGCGGTTCTGGAAGTAGGTGGCGACCTTGCGGCCGATCAACACCAGATCCACGTCATAACCCTGAGACTTCAGCTCAGCGTGACGCTGTTCCGTGCGCTTGATGATGTTGGCGTTGTAGCCACCGCACAGACCTCGGTCGCCGGTCACGGCGAGCAGGGTGATGGTGCGGACGTCGCGGTTCTCGAGCAGCGGCGCGTCAGCGGTCTCGAACTGCATCCGGGTCTGGAGATTCTCCAGAACGCGGGCAAGACGATCAGCAAACGGACGGCTGCGCAGAACCTGTTCCTGTGCCCGGCGGACCTTGGCGGCTGCCACGAGGCGCATGGCCTCGGTGATCTTCCGGGTGTTTTTAACGGAACTGATCCTGTCGCGGATCTCCTTCAGGTTGGCCATGGATTGGACTCTCCGGGGTAACCGTCAGGGATCAGGCCGCAGCCAGCATCGAAGACTTCACTTCGTTGATGGCAGCCTTGAGCATGGCCTCAGCGTCTTCGCTGAGCTGCTTCTCGGTCTGGATCTTGTTGATGAACTCGGGCTTGTTGGTCTTCAGGTACTCGCGGAGCTCGCGGCAGAACTGAACGACGGACTCGACGGGAACTTCGTCGATCAGGCCCTTGACGCCGGCGTAAACCACGGCGACCTGCTCAGCCAGGATCAGGGGGCTGAACTGGGGCTGCTTGAGGATCTCGCGGAGACGCTTACCGCGGGCCAGCTGCTGCTGAGTCGCAGCATCCAGGTCGGAGGCGAACTGGGAGAAGGCGGCCAGTTCATCGAACTGAGCCAGCTCAAGCTTGAGGGTACCGGCGATCTTCTTGATGGCCTTGGTCTGGGCAGCACCACCAACACGGCTCACGGAGATACCCACGTTGATGGCGGGGCGGAGACCGGAGTTGAAGAGGTCGGAGCTCAGGAAGACCTGACCGTCGGTGATGGAGATCACGTTGGTCGGGATGTACGCCGAGACGTCACCAGCCTGGGTTTCGATGATCGGCAGGGCGGTCATGGAGCCCTTGCCCATGGCGTCGCTCAGCTTGGCGGCGCGCTCGAGCAGGCGGCTGTGGCAATAGAACACGTCGCCGGGGTAGGCCTCACGACCGGGGGGACGACGGAGCAGCAGGGACATCTGACGGTAGGCCTGGGCCTGCTTGGTCAGGTCGTCATAGATGACCAGGGTGGCCTTGCCCTTGTACATGAAGGACTCAGCGATGGCTGCGCCGGTGTAGGGAGCCAGGTACTGCAGAGCAGCGGACTCGGAGGCGTTCGCAGCCACGATCACGGTGTAATCGAGGGCGCCCTTCTCGCGGAGCACCTCAACGACGTTGGCCACAGAGGCAGCCTTCTGGCCGACAGCGACGTAGACGCAGACGACGTCCTCGCCCTTCTGGTTGATGATCGTGTCGATCGCGATGGCGGTCTTGCCGGTCTGGCGGTCGCCAATGATCAGCTCGCGCTGGCCACGACCGATGGGGATCATCGCGTCGATGGCGGTGATGCCGGTCTGCATGGGCTCATGCACCGACTTGCGCTGGATGATGCCAGGCGCCATCGATTCGATCAGGCGGGTCTCGCTGGTGGGGATATCACCCTTGCCATCGATGGCCTGACCCAAGGGGTTCACCACACGGCCGAGCATGGCGTCGCCGACGGGCACCGAGGCGATCTTGCCGGTGGCCTTGACGGTGCTGCCCTCTTGGATGCCGCGACCCTCACCCATCAACACCGCGCCGACGTTGTCGTCTTCGAGGTTGAGAGCAATGCCTTCGGTGCCGTCTTCGAACTGGATCAGCTCACCGGCCATGACCTGCTCGAGGCCATAGACGCGGGCGATGCCGTCGCCGACCTGCAGCACGGTGCCGACGTTGCTGACGGAAACCGACTTGTCGTAATCAGCGATCTGTTGCTTGAGGATCGCGCTGATCTCGTCGGGGCGGATGGAAACCATGGGAGGCGTTGGGGTTGAGGACGAGGGGTGAGAAAGGGGTTCGGGTGCGGAGCTAGCTCACCTTGGCCAGCGCCAGTCCGAGGCGACGCACCTGACCCGCGAGGCTGGCGTCAATCACCTTGGAGCCGACCTTGACGACGAAACCGCCGATCAAAGTGGGGTCGACACTCAGATTGATCTCCAGCTTGTCGGTACCGGCCACGGCCTGAACCTTCTTGCTGAGCTCAGCCTGTTGCTCCTCAGTGAGAGCAGAGGCAGAGGTGACAGAGGCGAGAGCGATATTGCGCTGCTCGCGGTAGAGCTCGAGGGTGCGATCCAGCACCGCGTCGAGCATGCCGATGCGCTGGCGATCAGCCAGGAGCTTCAGCAGATTGAGGAAAGAGGGCTTGAGTTGCTCAGCGAACAGCTTCTCAAGGGCCGCCTTTTTGGCGTCAACCTCGATCACAGGAGAGCCCATGGCTTCCCGGAAATCAGCTGACTCATTCCAGAGGCCGAGAACGGCCTTGGCCTGATCCACCACCTCGTCGGTTTCCTTGCGGCTGTCAGCAACCTGCAGGAACGCTTCGGCGTAGGGGGTCGTAATGGTGTTGAGCAGCGGCATCAGGCGTTCCCCAACGTTTTGATGGACTGATCCACCAACTGCGCCTGGGCTTCAGCATTGAGCTTGCCGGGCAGGGTGGCGAGAGCCTTCTCAATGGCCAAGCGAGCCGCCTCACGGCGGAGCTGGTTGCTGACGCGGGACGCCTCAGCGTCGAGATCAGCGGCAGCACCTTGCTTGAGACGAGCCATCTCATCGATGGTGCGCTTCTCAGAATCAAGGCGGATCGCTTCAGCGCGAGCCTTGCCGTCAACACGAATCTGTTCGGCCTTCTGCTGAGCAGCGGCCAGATCCTGCTGGGCTTGAGAGAGGGCGGCGGTGGCTGAGCTGAGGCGCTCTTCAGCGTCCTTCAGGTCGGCCAGGATGATCGCGCGGCGGCGCTCAAGGATGCTGCCCAGGAAGTTGGGCAGAAACTTGTAGAGGCCGAAGAGCACGATCGCCAGGTTGACGATGTTGGTCTCGAACACGTTGAGGTTCAGACCAAAGCCACCGTGGCTGGCGAAGAGGGAAGGAATGGTCATCGGGCGGCCAGCAGACGGTCGACGATCAGGTCACCGAGCTTGTCGGCGTCAGTCTTGAGTTGGCCCAAGGCCGACTCGCGCTGGGCATCGATCTCGCGGCGTGCCTGCTCACGGGAGGCGTTGGCGTCAGCGGTCGCTGCAGCCAGGGCCTCGCGATAAAGCTTGTCGGAATCAGCTTCCGCTTCTTGGATCAGCTTCGAGGCGGACAGACGTGCGTCCTTGAGCTGTTCCTTGAGGTCAGCTTCCAAGCGTTCGGCTTGGGCCAGCTTCTGCTTGGCCTCCGCACGGCTGGTGGTCACGTAACCCTCCCGCTCTTCCACGACCCGTCCAACGGGGCTGAAGAACAGGGAATTGAGGATGAAGGTGAGGAGAACCACCTGAACTGCCATGAGAGGCAGGGTGGCGTCGAGGTCAAAGAGACCTCCCTCCGTTGCACCTAGCAAAAGCCAGCTGGTCATGAGGCAGGGGTGCGGGCGGTTGAAGCGGGCCGCAAAACGGCGGCGGAAGCGAAAGGCTGAGGCAAAGGTTGAGGGGATGGGCGGTTCAGCGAACTGAAGGCCGCCCTTCCCTCGTCACCTCAAGCGCGATCAGCCAGCGAAGGGGTTGGCGAACAGCAGCACCAGAGCGACCACAAGGCCGTAGATGGTGAGAGCTTCCATGAAGGCCAGGGACAGCAGCAGGGTGCCGCGGATCTTGCCTTCAGCTTCGGGCTGACGAGCAATGCCTTCGACAGCGCCGCCTGCAGCGGTGCCCTGACCGATACCAGGGCCAATGGCGCCGAGGCCGACGGCCAGACCAGCAGCGACAACAGACGCGGCGGAGGTGATGGAATCCATGGTGGAACGAAGGATGTAGGGCGCTGGGAGAGCGCGGATTGGGACCGGGACGTTATCCCTGCGCCTGGGACATCTGGACTGAACCGAGATGGGCCCGGATTGAACCGGACCTGCGCGCAAGGAGTTTGCCAGAGCGGGTGACCCCGATCAGGCAGGGGGACTGATGAGTATCAGTGGTGTTCTTCGTGCACCGCTTCACCGATGTAGTAGGCGGCGAGGGTGGCGAAGATCAGCGCCTGAATGGCACTGGTGAACAGGCCGAGGAACATCGCAGGCAGGGGCACCACGAGAGGCACGAGGAAGGCCAGCACTGCAACGACGAGTTCGTCGGCAAGGATGTTTCCGAACAGACGGAAGGAGAGCGAGAGGGGCTTGGTGAAGTCCTCAACGATCTTGAACGGGAGCATGATCGGAGTCGGCTCCACGTAGTACTCGAAGTAGCGGAAGCCCTTCCGGCTCAGGCCTGCATAGAAGTAGGCCAGGGACACCAGCAGCGCGAGGGCAACGGTGGTGTTGATATCAGCGGTCGGAGCACCAAGCTCGCCACTGGGCAGATGAATCAGCTTCCAGGGCACCAGAGCGCCGCCCCAGTTGCTCACAAAGATGAACAGGAAGAGGGTGCCGATGAACGGAAGCCAATCGCGATAGGCCTTCTCGCCGATCTGCTCGCGGGCCATGTCGCGGATGTAATCCCAGAGGAACTCCAGAAGGTTCTGGACACCACGGGGATCGCGCTCCATCTTGCGCGTGCCCACCACGACAAAGGCGAGCAAGGCTCCGATCACAACCCAGGAGCTCAGAAACACCTGGCCGTGAATCTTGAGATTTCCCAGCTGCCAATAGAGGTGTTGACCCACCTCCAGTTCGGCAAAGGGAAGAACGAGTGGCAAGGAACCCATCGGGTCGACGTTCGGGGTCGCAAATGCGACGTTGAAAAGGTTTTTGGCGCTCAGCGATCTGTGAGTGCCTGAAGAATCACCGCGGGCTTGTAGAGCAGGAAACCAAGCAGAGCTGGTAACAACTCGAGCTGGGGCAGGCGAGCTGCAGCCAGAACAAGAACCACAGGGACCAGAAGCTGGAACTTGCCCACCTTCTTGGAACCGTTGCCGAGCTTCGCAACACTTCGGGCGAGAAGCCTGAGGTAGAGAGCGCCGGCGAGGCCACCGACCAGCAAGCTGCTGGCGATGTGAAGGTCGTAGATCAGGGCCGTGGCCGGGACCGCAATGGCGGACACCAGCAAGGTGGCGAGGATCAGGCGACGTTGAAGCCTCTGAAAGTCAGCCAGGTCAGGACTATCAGCGGGAACCGATTCGGTTTCAGCGACAGCAGAGGACCCAGAGGACTCTGTTTCCAGAGGGGGAGAAGGAACCGTCTCTTGGCTCGCCGTGTCATCCAGTGCGTCCAGCCCCTCGAGGTGAGAGTCCGGATCTGACTGGGGTGATGAAGCAGCCAACAAAGGCGCCTTTGCTCTGAAAAGGCGCGCGGAATCTATCACGCGCTGAAGCCTGGTCCTGAGCGAAGCAGAAGAACGCGCTGCAGCTGCAGTTCCCTTGCGACAGAAGCGATCTGAGCCGTTGACCAGTCCAATGGGAGCTGACCCAGCGGAGTATCTGCCGGTGCTTGCTCGAGCGCTTGCAACAGGCTGAAGCCCTCGGCACTCAGGTCCAGAGGTGCCATGTCGGAATCCAACAGGGCGCGACCTGGCCAGCCCCAGAGACATGGGTTTCGGCAGCCCAGGGCCGCCAGTAGATCCCTGTCCTCATCCCAGCGCTGCTTCTGAACCGGACCCTTGCTCAAGAAAAACTCGAAGTGGCTGATGTCGGGATCCAGGTCCTCCACCAAACGCCACTGCGCTTCGGGTGGAAGAGCCTGAGCCCGCTCCAGCAATTCACCCTTGAGCAGCCGCGCGGGGTCCCAGACCTCCGGGTTGGAAAAGCCGGCAAAGTCCAGGTCTGCGGACGCCACAAACGCCATCAGGCGCTCGAGGTTGTAACTGGTCTCCTGCGGGTGGAGATACATGTCCGCGAAGTTCGCGTCGGCGGCGCAGTCGATCGCCCAGCGCTGCTCGTGATGGCGCCTCAACCTGTTGTGCTCAGGAAGCTCCGTGAAGAGCTGACGCCCCAACCGCAGTCCATCCGCTCCGGTCCCCACGCCCATCGCCGTGAGCGCCCGCTGGGTGCGGTGAATCTCCCAGCGGCCACCGTCGGCATAGAGGAAGAGATGCAGCAAGGCACCGGGCTTCAGCAACGCAGCCAGGGCCTTCAGCCCGGCCTCCGGTTGCCGGAGATGGTGCAAGACCCCGACGGAATTGATGTAGTCGAACGGCCCCTCTCCTGCCAGCTCAAGCAGGCTCCTGTTTTCGATCCGGACCTGGGCTCGGTCCAGGGCACCGGAGCGCCGGCAGCGCTCTCGCGCCACCTCCAAGGTCCCCGGCGAAATATCGACCGCGAGGATCTCTGCCCCCGGGTTGAGATGGGCGAGGTAGTCCGTGCTGACCCCCGTCCCGCAGCCCGCATCAAGAATCCTGAGGGGCTCAGCGCTCGAACGGGCCGCAGGCAAGGCACCGGTGCTGGCCGAGTAGGCAGCGTCAACGCACCAGCGCCAGTTGTATCCGGGCGGTGGGCCGTCTTGGAGGGGATCCCCGGGATAGGGGAAGCGGTCGTAAAAGTCGCTCACCACCGGGGTGGCGGCATCAGCAGGGGCCTGAGTCATGGGCTGGAAGCGGGTCAGAAGGTGGATCCGCTGAGGCCGAGCATTTCATGTCCCGGCCTTGCCGCTCGAGCAAACCCACAACGGGCTGCAAACATTTGTTCATGGCCTGCCAGGAGGCCAGAGGGCCAGCCGTAACGTGCCCAGGCCAGGTTCGCTTTCGTCCATGACTGTGACCGCCAGCAGCGGCAGCAGCAGGGTTGCTCCTCAGCGCTACGACACCCTGCCGCTCTCCAGCGTCCGTCAGGCGGAGCAGCAGGACCGCTTCCCGGATGGGGGCGAGCTCAGCAACCTCACGAACTTCTTCCAGAGCGGCCAGCTCCGGGTTGAGGCGGCCCGTCGCGTCTCGGCCAATGCCGAAGCCATCGTCGCTCGGGCGGCCAACCGGATCTTTGCGGGCGGCACCCCGCTCTCCTATCTCGATGCGCCTCTGAACCCAGTGGCGGCCGGGTCCCAGACCCCACTGGCGGCCGACCAAGCCGCGTTCCAGCGCTCCGTGCAGACCTTCGCTGGCGCCAGCGGCAGCACCAAGCGCGGCAATGCCTTCACCCGCCTCCTGGAGGGAGCCGGCGGTGACGCGGATGTCCGCGTGGTTCTGCCCACGGGCTTCAACCCGATCTCGGTGGCCATCTATGGCACCGAGCGGATGAAAAAGTCCATCCGCGACCTGGCCTGGTTCCTGCGCTACGTCGGTTACGCCGTCGTGGCTGGCGATCCCAGCATCCTGCGGGTCAACACCCGTGGTCTCCGCGATGTCCTGGAGAAGGGTTGTTCCCTGGCCGCCACCAACGTGGCCCTGCAGGAAATGCGTGCCGGTGCCGCTGAACTGCTGAAGGACCTGCCCGAAGCCCGTCAACTCCTGATCGAGAGCTTCAACGTCCTGCTCGAAGAGCTGGCCGTGCCAACCCCCTCGGCCCGCCAGCGCCTGGGCAGCCCCGAAAACCAGGGCCTGCAGCTGCCTGCGATCTACGCCCTGGCGGCCCAAGGCAAGGCCCAGCGCTTCATCATGAGGCCCGCCATGAGTGGCGGCCAGAAAGCAGAAGTGGTGCGGGCGGCCTACCGCCAGATCTTCGAGCGGGACATCGCCAAGGCCTACAGCCAGGTGCCCTGCCCCGTGGAAGCCACCCAGGTGCGCCAGGGCGACATCTCCATGCGGGAGTTCATCCGCTCCCTCGGCCACAGCAAGGAATACCAACAGCAGTTCTACGGCCGCTTCTCCAATAGCCGTGCCGTTGAGCTGGCCTTCCGCCACTTCCTGGGCCGGGGCATCAGCTCCCGCGAGGAATTCACCCGCTACTTCGACATCGTCAGCGCCCAGGGCCTCAAGGGCCTCGTGGATTCGCTGATCAACACCATGGAGTACGCCCAGGTGTTCGGCGAGGAGACCGTTCCCTACCTGCGGGACATCGGCGAGGAAGCACAGGAAAGCGCCGGCTGGGGATCCAACCGCAAGCTGTTCCGCTTCAGCGCTCCCTTTGAAGGCGCTCCCCAATACGTCACCCTCTACGCCAGCTACCGCCAGCCCTACGCCGATCAGCACCCCTATGGCGGCGGCAACGATCCTCTGGGCCTGAACTACGGCGCGATCTTCCCCTCGGGTACCGCCAATGTGTCGACCCGTCCGGCACCGCTGAGCTACGACACCCGCCGCATCCTGGTGGGCAATGGCATGCGCCAGCCGGGCCAGATGAACAGCCCGCAGTTCCGGGCATCGACCCCCCGCAAGGCAGGGCCGAAGCTGGTGAGGCTTCAGCAGATCGCCACCGGCGGCAACTCCGTTCCCCGTCGCGGCGGTCAACCCAGCATCCGCAACACCGAATCCAGCACGCAGGCTGTGATTCGCGCCGTCTATGTCCAGGTCCTGGGCAACACCGGCTACGCCGGCGAGCACAACACCGTCGAGGAAATCAAGCTCGAGAACGGTGACCTGAGCCTGCGTGAATTCATTCGCCAGGTGGCACGAAGCGAGGCCTTCCGCCGTCGCTATTGGAGTGGCCTCTACATCTGTAAGGCCATCGAGGTCATGCACCGCCGCCTGCTGGGCCGCCCCACCTTTGGCCGCTGGGAAATTGACAGCTACTTCGACGTGGCTGCCCGCAAGGGCTTCTACGGCGTGGTGGACGCCATGCTCAACAGCAGCGAGTACAGCGAGACCTTCGGCGAAGACACCGTTCCCTATGAGCGGTTCATTACCCCGAACGACCTCAACACCCGTCGCGTGCCCTCGCTGAAGCGCGCCTTCAACGCAGCGGCTTACGCCGACATCACCCCACGGATTCGCCCTGAGGTCACCCCCCCAAGCGATTTCCGCGACAGCAGTTCGCTGACCCCCCGCAACCTCAAGGGCCGCACCAGCGTCGTGCGTGGCGGCTGGAGCGCCACCCTGACCGGTGGAGAGCAGCTGGCTCCAGCACCGTCCAAGCGCTCCGGCCCCGATTCCGTCCAGACCAAGCCCTCGCCCGAGCGCAAGTGGAGCGCTCCCCGCTGGCAACCCGGTGGCGGCGCAGCTCCCACCTGGAGCGCGGCAGGGATCACCAGCTTTGCCCCGGCCCCCTCTGCAGCCGCGGCGGTCCCCGCCCGCAGCAGCTTCGGCAGTGGTTGGAACGCCGCTGTGTCGACTGGCGGAGCTGGCGCTAACGCCGAGCAGCCCCGGGCTGCCATGGCCAGGGCCCTGAAGCCTGGAACCCTGCAAGGTTTCGGAAAGCGCAAGAGCCTCGGCACCGCCGTGAAGCTCTCCATGGATCCCAGCAGCGCTGAAGTCACGCAGGTGATCGAGGCGGTCTATCGCCAGCTGCTCGGTCGCCAGCCCCTGGCGTCAGAACAACTGGGGGATGCCGAATCCCAGCTCCGTCAAGGTCGCCTGTGCGTCGCCGAGTTTGTCGCTCGGGTTGCAGGCTGTGACCTGTTCGTCAGCCGACTGAACCGGATGGCCCCGTTCAAGGCCGCCGCCGCCGCCCATATCGCCCTGTTGGGTCGGGCAGCGCAGGCCGATGAAACGAGCGCCTTCCTCAACACCCGTTGTGTTGAGGGCATGCGCACCGCCATCGACGGCGTTCTGAACAATCCTGCCTACGCCGAGAACTTCGGTCGCGACACCGTTCCCTACCTCAAGGGCATGGGCACCAGCAACGGGATCCCCCTGAGCACGGTCAACCGCACGGCCGCCCTCTATGGCGGCAATGCCGCACTCAATCCAGTGGGGCGCTGAGAAGTCCAGCCTCAGATCCAGACCCTGTCCACCTCGCCGGCTCTAACGAGCCGGCTTTTTAATGGGCATTCTTAACAATGAAGCGAAAAAGATTGAGACAAAGATAAATATTCAGTGGAGCCATGAAGCAAATCTGACTGTTAGCAACCGCCGCAGCCTGAACGTAGTCTTCGATCAAGAGAAACCCAGTGCCGGCAAGGGTTTCAAGCAAAAATAATCGCCGTGAAGAACTGTTACCGGGACTCAGGACGGCGCGGGGCGTTGCCACAGAATGATTCGGCGCACAGCTCAGCTGTCGCTCCTTCAGCTCGCGTCGACGCAGGTCACTGCATCGCTCAAGGCTGGAGACTCCCCCTTACCCACCGGATATCGGTCACCGTTCAGGCGACCGCTTGTTTCGAGGCAGAACTGCATGAGCATCGTCTCCAACTCGATCATCAACGCGGACGCCGAAGCCCGCTACCTCAGCCCTGGCGAACTCGACCAGATCAAGGCTTTCGTGAGCGGCGGTCAGCGCCGTCTTCGCGTCGCCCAGGTCCTGAGCGAGAGCCGTGAGCGCATCGTCAAGACCGCTGGCGGCGCCCTCTTCCAGAAGCGTCCCGACGTCATCTCCCCCGGCGGCAACGCCTATGGCGAAGAGATGACCGCCTCCTGCCTGCGGGACATGGACTACTACCTGCGCCTGGTGACCTACGGGATCATCGCCGGCGATGTCACCCCGATCGAGGAGATCGGCATCATCGGCGCCAAGGAGATGTATCGCTCCCTCGGCACTCCCCTCGAAGCCATGGCTGAAGCCGTGCGCGAGATGAAGAACGCCGCCATGGGCCTGCTCACCGGTGCTGATGCCGAAGAGGCTGGCTTCTACTTCGACTACGTCGTCGGCGCCCTCTCCTGAGGTTGCTCTCTCTCTGATCCCCGCCTCTTCGAACAGGTTCCATGCAAGACGCAATCACCAACGTCATCAACCAGGCCGACGTTCAGGGTCTGTACCTGGACAGCTCCTCCATGGGGCGCCTGGAGCAGTACTTCGCCAGCGGTGAGCTGCGCGTTCGTGCCGCTGCAACCATCAGCGCCAACGCTTCCGCGATCATCAAGGAAGCTGTGGCCAAGTCGCTGCTGTACTCGGACATCACCCGTCCCGGCGGCAACATGTACACCTGCCGTCGCTATGCAGCCTGCATCCGCGACCTCGACTACTACCTGCGCTACGCCACCTACGCCATGCTGGCCGGTGACACCTCGATCCTCGACGAGCGCGTTCTGAACGGCCTCAAGGAGACCTACAACTCCCTGGGTGTGCCCATCGGCGCCACCGTTCAGTCCATCCAGGCCATGAAGGAAGTGACCGCTTCCCTGGTGGGTCCTGACGCAGGCCGTGAAATGGGCGTGTACTTCGACTACATCAGCTCCGGCCTGGGTAACTGATCCCTGCCTTCGGCAAACCTGCGGATCAATCCATGCGCCTCTTCAAAATCACAGCTTGCATTCCCTGCCCGGAGAAGACCCGTTCCCAGCGCGAGCTGCAGAACACCTTCTTCACCAAGTGGGTGCCCTATGAAAGCTGGTTCGCTGAACAGCAGCGGATCATGAAGCAAGGGGGCAAAATCCTGAAAGTTGAACTCGTTGCTGGTCGCCGTCAGGTGAACCTGGGCAACTGATTCCTTCAGGCCGAAACCTTCTTCAAAAGCCCGGCACTGCCGGGCTTTTTTGTTGGCAAGCGCCAGAGAAATACGGGATAGTCAGTGTCTGATTTGCGCACCCCCTTGCCCGCTAAGCGACCGTGGCTCCCCGTGCCGTTTGAGCACTGGCCCGCAGAGGCACGCTTGCTCCTCGGGATGATCGCGATCTGGTGCCTCCTGGGCCTGGCCGTCCTGGGATCCGCCAGTTGGTGGGTCGCCGCCCGGGAGATGGGGGATGCCAGCTACTACCTCAAACGCCAGGCCATCTGGATGCTGGTGAGCTGGGGCCTGCTCTATGCAGGCATCAGCATCAACCTCAGGCGCTGGCTGCGCATGGCCGGTCCAGCCCTACTGGCCGGAAGCGTTCTCGTCGCCCTCACCCTGGTGATCGGCAGCACAGTGAATGGCGCCAGCCGTTGGCTGGTGATCGGGCCGATTCAGATCCAGCCGACCGAACTGATCAAGCCCTTTCTCGTCCTCCAGGGAGCTGCCCTGTTCTCCCATTGGAGACGCATTTCCATCGATCAAAAGGTGCTCTGGCTCGGGGTCTTTGTGGTGACCCTCGGACTGATCCTCAAACAGCCAAACCTGAGTACCGCATCCCTCTGCGGAATCCTGCTCTGGCTGATGGCACTGGGGTCAGGTCTGCCGCTTTGGGCCATGCTCGGCACCGCCGGCGCTGGCCTGGCCGTGGCGGTGGGAAGCATCTCGATCAACGAATACCAGCGCATTCGCGTCACCTCCTTCCTCAACCCTTGGAAAGATGCCCAGGGGGATGGCTATCAGCTGGTTCAGAGCCTCTTGGCCATCGGCTCCGGTGGTCTCTGGGGTGAGGGCTATGGCCTGTCCACACAGAAGCTGCAGTACCTCCCGATCCAGACCACCGACTTCATCTTCGCGGTCTTCGCTGAGGAGTTCGGCTACGTCGGATCCCTGCTGCTGCTGGTCTTCCTGCTGCTCTTTGGCTTTGTCGGCCTGCGCATTGCCCTGAGCTGCAGAAGCAACCAACAGCGGCTGGTGGCCATCGGCTGCACCACCCTGCTGGTGGGCCAGTCGATCTTGAACATCGCCGTGGCCAGTGGTGCCATGCCCACCACGGGATTACCGCTGCCGATGATCAGCTACGGCGGCAACTCCCTCCTCTCCAGCCTGCTCACCGCAGGCCTCCTGCTGCGCTGCTCCCTGGAGGGGGCCGGCCTGGAGCCCGGCAAGCCCCACCGCAACCGCCGGATCCAAGCCAAGCGGCAGAGCATGCCGATAGGCTGACCCCTCGCGCTGCGTACCGTTTGATGCTGGCTCAGGCCCTAGCGGATTGGGCCCGCAGTGGTGAGCAGCTGCTGAGCAGTTCCCTGGCCCATCCAGGGCCCCTGACCGTGGGGCTGGTGTTTGCTGGCGGTTTGATCACCAGCCTGGGCCCCTGCTCCCTCTCGCTGCTGCCTGTGACGCTGGCTTACCTGGCGGGATTTGACCGCGGCGGCCAGCGTCCCTGGGCCCGCAGCCTCAGTTTTTGCAGCGGCATCGTCGGCTCCCTGGTTCTCCTGGGCCTGGGCAGCGGCGCTCTAGGCCGCATCTATGGCCAGGTTCCTGGTGTTGTGCCGACCCTGGTGGCCCTGCTGGCGGTCGTGATGGGTCTGAATCTGCTGGGCCTGGTGCCCCTGCAGCTGCCGGCGGGGCCCGATCCGGAGCAGTGGCGGCAGCGGGTGCCACCCGCCCTGGCCCCACTGGCCGCAGGCCTGGCCTTCGGCCTGGCGGCCTCCCCCTGCACCACCCCTGTGCTGGCGGTCCTGCTGGCCTGGATCGCCCAGTCCGGGACCCCCCTGACCGGCGCCCTGCTGCTGACCGCCTTCGCCGCTGGGCAGGTGATGCCTCTGCTGCTGGCGGGCACCGCTGCGGCCTGGGCTCCCCGACTCCTGGCCCTGCGCTCCCTCGGGCAATGGGTACCGCCCATCAGCGGGGCCGTGCTGCTGCTGACCGGCTGCCTGACCCTGCTGGCCCGCTGGACCTAACCCCAGCTTTCCTTCCACCCCACCGATGAAGCGACTGATCGCCTGGATCTCTGACCTGCGGGTGGCCATTGGCCTGTTGATCCTGATCGCCGCGGCCAGCGGACTGGGGACCTTTGTGCCGCAGAAGGAAGCCGCCGCGCTCTACCACCGCGTCTATGACCCAGAACCCTGGCTGGGACTGCTCAATGGTGACGCGATCCTCTCGCTGCAGCTGGATCACGTGTATTCGAGCAGCTGGTTCCTCGCCCTGCTGGCCTGGCTTGGGCTCGCCCTGATCCTCTGCAGCTGGCGTCGCCAGTGGCCGGCCCTACAGGCCGCCCTGCGCTGGATCGACTACCAAACCCCCCGTCAGCTCAGCAAGCTCACCCTGGCGGAGACCATCGCCGTTCCCGATCCCAAGGCCAGCCTGACGCGACTTGAGACCTTGCTTCAGAGCCGTGGCTGGGAACTCCAACCCCAAGGGGACCGCCTAGCGGCCCGCAAAGGCGTGCTGGGACGGGTCGGTCCACTGCTTGTTCACGCCGGCCTGGTGGTCCTGATGGTGGGGGCCGCCTGGGGATCCCTCGGCGGCCAACGTCTGGAGCGGTTCCTCGCCCCTGGCAACGAGTTGGAGCTGCTGAACAGCCGCGGTGAAACCCAGGTCAGCGTCAGCTTGGAGCGCTTCGGCGTCGAGCGGGACCCGGCGGGACGCCCGGAACAATTCCGCTCCCAGTTGACCTTGACCCCGAGCCAAGGCCAAGAGGTCTCCCAGGCGGAGATCAGCGTCAACCATCCGCTGCGTTACCGCGGCATGACCCTGTATCAGGCGGACTGGGCCCTCTCCGCCATCAAGGTTCAACTCGGGAAGAGCCCAATCCTGGAGCTGCCGCTTCAAAGCTTTCCCCAGCTCGGAGAACAGGTCTGGGGGATCGTCCTTCCCACCCGGCCCGATGGCAGCAACCCGGTGCTTCTGGCTCTCTCCAGTGAGGAAGGTCCGGTGACGGCCTACTCCGCCGACGCTGAAATCCTGGCCACCCTGATCCCCGGGGGGGACGCCGCTGAGGTCGAGGGAATTCCGCTGCGGGTGGCCGGTGTGGTCCCAGCCAGCGGCATCCTGCTCAAACGGGACCCCGGGGTGCCCTTGGTCTATGGCGGATTTGCCATCGCCCTGGCCGGCGGTGCCCTCAGCCTGATCGCGACCCGTCAGATCTGGGCGATCGCCGAGGCCGGTGGCCAGAAGCTCCACGTTGCCGGTCTCTGCAACCGCAACCTGACAGCCCTGGCCAATGAATTGCCGCTGCTGATCGCGGAGGTTCAGCAGGGCTGACGGGTGCCGTGGCAGGCCCGAATCACCGTGTGGACATTGCCGCGGGGATTGAAATCGGCCTCCAGTTGCATCCAGACCGGAGCGCAGGCCGCGACGAAGTCATCGAGGATGCGGTTGGTCACCTCCTCATGGGAGATCGACTGATCGCGGTAGCTGTTGACGTAGAGCTTGATCGCCTTGAGCTCCATCACCCGGGGACCGGGTTGATAGATCAGGCGCAGGGTGGCGAAATCGGGGTAACCCGAGAACGGGCACTTGCATGTGAATTCCGGCAGGGTGATCGACACCTCGTAGGGGCGCTCAGGCCGGGGGTTGTCGAAGCAGATCAGCTCCGCCTCGGCAATGGCGCGCTCTCCGTAGAGGGGGGTACGGGTTGTTGCGGTCGCAGTCATCCAAGCGCTCGTCCTGACTTCGGATGCTACGCATCGCGGCCCTTCAACCAAGGCGGTATCAACGGTCACATCGCCCGCCGAAAGACTGCGCCCTAATGGCTTCAGAAGGTCCGCAAAGACCTTTCCTCGCCGGATTTTCCTGAGAGAATTCCCCCATCTCCAGCCCTGAGCCATGAAAAAAATCGAGGCCATCATTCGCCCCTTCAAGCTCGAAGACGTGAAGCTGGCCCTGGTCAACGCCGGCATCGTCGGCATGACCGTCAGCGAGGTTCGCGGCTTTGGTCGCCAGAAGGGCCAAGTCGAGCGCTACCGAGGTTCTGAGTTCACCGTGGAGTTCCTGCAGAAGCTCAAGCTGGAAATCGTGGTGGATGACGCCCGCGTCGACACCGTGGTGAATGCCATCCAAGAAGCCGCCCGCACCGGCGAGATCGGCGACGGCAAGATCTTCATCAGCCCCGTCGAGTCCGTGGTCCGGATCCGCACCGGCGACAAGGACAACAGCGCGATCTGAGCTAGCTGGCCAAGGTCAGCTCCACCAACCTCCGAATGTGTTCCTCTGTGGGGGGCACTTCGGAGGTTTTCTCTTGCTCGCTCCAGTCCCCTGAACGCAACCAGAGCAGATATTCGTGGTTGCCAGCGGGCCCGGTAATCGGAGACGCCACCACCCCACAAGCGCGCCAGCCCTCCCGCTCCGCCGCAGCGATCACCCCCGCAATGGCATCGGCATGGGCCAGGGGGTCTCGCACCACTCCCCCCTTCCCGACCCGCTCTTTTCCTACCTCAAACTGAGGTTTGACCAACAGCACCGCCTCGCGGCGCTCGCCATGCAGCAGGCGGCCCAAGGCCGGCAGCACCAAGGCCAAGCGAATAAACGAGACGTCCGCCACGGCCAGATCAGGCCAGGGGTCATCGCTGCCATAGAGATCCTCCGGCTGCAGGTGGCGCAGGTTGGTGCGCTCCTTCAGCACCAGGCGCTCGTCGGTGCGCAGGCTCCAGGCTGTTTGTCCGTAGCCCACATCCACGCCATAGACCCGGGATGCCCCGTGCTGCAGCAGGCAATCGGTGAAGCCACCGGTGGAGATCCCACCATCCAGGCAGACGCGCTGATCCAGGCCTAAGGGGAAGGCCTCAACGGCCGCCATCAGCTTCTCGCCACCCCGGGAGACAAACCGTTGGGGCTGCTCCACCTGCAGCTCCAGCTCCGGCAGCACCTCAAGTCCAGGCTTATCCAGGATGCGATCACCGCTGCGGACCTTGCCGGCACGGATCAACTGCTGCGCCTGCTGACGGGAGGTGACCAGACCCAGCTCCACCAGCTGCAGATCCAAGCGTCGCTTTCGACCCATCGGGCAGCGGCCCAGCACCTCTGCATCGTGCCGTACGCCCGTTTAATCACAAAGCTCGAAGCGAAACCGAATAAAAACCGGTGCTGAATGGGTTTCCCTGGGAACACTCCTGAGGATGTTCCAAACCAAGGGGTACCACCGTGGCCCGCACTCCCAAACCCCACAGCGCGAAGGTGGTTGAACTGCTGCAACCCGGCAGCTTCGTGAAGCTGCGCAATCAGCCATCGGACCTGCCCCCCTTCCAAGTGCTGCGCTGCCGTGGAGGGCGCTGCTGGGTTCAACAACAGGCTTGGGGCCCACTGGTGCAGTGGGAGGTGGAGCACCACAAGCTCACCAGCGTCGCCTAGGGCCCCGAAAGGCCATTCCATACATTGGTCTTGATGTGAGCCAGGCGCGGCCTTGATCGAGCGTTACACCCTGCCCGAGATGGGCGCTATCTGGAGCGAGCAGGCCAAGTTCCAGAGCTGGCTGGACGTGGAGATTGCAGCCACCGAAGCCAACTGCGAACTGGGACGCGTCCCGGCTGAGGCCGTCGCGACGATCAAAGAGAAAGCCAGCTTCAGCGTCGAGCGGATCCTCGAGATCGAAGCCGAGGTCCGTCACGACGTCATCGCCTTTCTGACCAACGTCAACGAGCACGTGGGTGACGCCGGTCGCCACATCCACGTGGGCATGACCAGCTCCGATGTCCTCGACACCGGTGTGGCCCTGCAGATGAAGGCCTCCGTCAAGCTGCTGCGCCAGGAGCTGGACTTGCTCGCGGACGCCCTGCGGGCCCTCGCGCGCGAGCACAAGGCCACGGTGATGATCGGCCGGTCCCACGCCATCCACGGTGAACCCATCACCTTCGGCTTCAAGGTGGCTGGCTGGCTCGCCGAAGTGGTGCGCAACCAGCAGCGCCTGGAGCACCTGGAAACCGCCGTCAGCGTCGGCCAGATCTCCGGTGCCATGGGCACCTACGCCAACACCGACCCCCGGGTGGAGGAGATCGCCTGCGCCAAGCTCGGCCTGGTGCCCGACACCGCCAGCACCCAGGTGATCTCCCGCGATCGCCACGCGGAGTACATCCAGACCCTGGCCCTGGTGGGTGCCGCCCTCGAGCGCTTCTCCACCGAGATCCGCAACCTACAGCGCACCGACGTGCTGGAGGTCGAGGAGAACTTCGCCAAGGGACAGAAGGGCAGCTCCGCCATGCCCCACAAGCGCAACCCGATCCGCAGCGAACGGATCAGTGGCCTGGCCCGGGTGCTGCGCAGCTACGTCGTGGCAGCGCTGGAGAACTGCGCCCTTTGGCACGAGCGGGACATCAGCCACAGCTCCGTGGAGCGCATGATGCTGCCCGACTGCTCGGTCACCCTCCACTTCATGCTGCGGGAGATGACCTCCGTGGTGAAGGGTCTGGGGGTCTACCCCGGCAATATGGCCCGCAACATGAACGTCTACGGCGGCGTGGTCTTCAGCCAGCGGGTGCTGCTGGCCCTGGTGGAAGCCGGCATCAGCCGTGAAGACGCCTACCGGATCGTGCAGCGCAACGCCCACACCGCCTGGAACACCGAGGGCGGCAACTTCCGGGCCAACCTGGAGGCCGATGGCGAGGTGACCTCACGCCTCACCGCCGAGCAGCTGGCGGAGTGCTTCTCCACCGATCTGCACCAGGCCAACCTGGACGTGATCTGGAAGCGCCTCGCGATCTGATTCAGGGCTTGTGATACGGCCCGCCCTGCTGAATGGTCATCGCCCGGTAGAGCTGCTCCAGCAGCAATAACCGGGCCAGTTCATGGGGGAAGGTCATCGGCGAGAGGCTCAGGCGCCAGCTAGCGCGGGCCTTCAAGGCCGGGTCAATGCCCTCAGCGCCGCCGATCACAAAGGCCAAGCGCTCTGACCCCGAGCCCTCGAGACGCTGGGCCAGAGCCACCGAGTCCAAGGTCTGGCCTTCCTCGGTGAGGATCACCAAGCGCTCGTCAGGCTTCAGGGCCGCCAGGATCGCTTCGGCCTCCTTGGCCATGCCGGCATCGCGGAGCTCCAGGACCTGCAATCCCGGCAGGCGCTTGAGGAAGGTGGAGGCTCCCTCGAGCACCCAGCTCTTGCGCAACTTGCCCACCGCCAGGATGCGGATGCGGGACGGATTCATCACGCGCTCACGCTACCCATGCCCCTTGCCCTCTTCTGGACGCCCTACGCCGACTGGCTGTACACCGTGGGCAGTACGGCCGGATTGCTGCTGATCGTCTGGCTGGTGCTTAGGCCGCGGGATTAAGCGCCGAAGGATCGGCCTGGCGGGCGGTAGCGGGATTGGAGTCCTCCCCTGAAGCCTGGCCGCCATCGATCGGCTCCCGCACGGGGAAGCGGTTGATCGCCTTGAGGGCCGCCCGGGCGTTGGTGCGCAACTGCTCGCTGATGGCTTCGCAGTAGGGGATCTGCGCCAAAAGATCGACGGTGCGGCGCATGATCCGCACCACATCGCCCTCATCCAACGAGGTGTTCGCGATCAGGTCGCTCCAGCTGACGCCCTTGGCCCAGGCATGGACCAAGCCCATCAGCTCCCCTTCAAACCAGACCGGCATCACGACCTTGCCTGCCTCCTGTTGCCGCTGCAGTTCGCGGCGAATGCCGCGCAGGTCATGCATCGCCTCATCGGCCGCTGGCGGCGGTGGATAGCCACTCCAGAGATCCGGGCGATTCACCTCCGTTGAGATCGCCTCCAGCACGGCGGCGAGGTCCGCGGGATCCAGCTCATCGAGGTGACCGCTCATCAGCGCCAATCCCAGCCAGAGCTCGTTGTCCCCCCGCAGGGCGGCCACGGTGCGGCCCACTTCGCTCGGATCCAGGCCCTCGTCCCCCTCGAGGCAGCCGAAGAAGCGCAGGATCTCGATCAATGCCAGGAAGGTTTCCCAGTGGCGATTGGCGCGGAAGTGCAGCACGCGCTGGCGCTCGGCAATCTCCGCCTCCAACTCCTCCATGCGGAAGCGCTGCTTGCGCAGCTTCTTGCGGTCGCCGGCGCCGTGGGCCGGATGCAATTCCAGGGCCAGCTCCAGTTCACGCACCAGATGGGCCTGGGCCTGAACCTCACCGGCCAGGTCGTACTGGGGGGTGACCATGTCGTGGCGCCGGGCCATGTGTCCGACGGCCAAGGCCAGGCCACCACTGGCCTGATCGCCATGGCGCAGCTCGCCGGGGCGGTGCAGCTCGGGAACAGCCACATCCTTGACCTGAAGGCAGGTGAGCTCGGCATGGAGGCTGACCACTGCACTGCAGGGCACCAGCACCCAAACGTTCTCGTCGGTGAGGCAGCACAGCAGCGGGAACTGACCTGAGCCCTGTTGCTTCTCAACGATCACCGCCGGTGTGACCCGGCCCCGCAGAACCGGAGCCTTCAGGCTCACCAGCGTTCCCTCGCTGGCAAAACGCAGGGCCAAGGTGAGTTCATGGGCCAGGGTTTCCTCGGCCTGCTGCTGGAGGATCCGCAGCAGTCGGCGCTCTTCCCGCAGGCGGCCGCGCTGCTTCTCATAGTCCTCAAAGTCCTCCCAATCAACCTCCTGAACGGTGCCGCTGAGGTCCCCCAACTGCTCGCGCAGCTCACTAATGCGGGCCTCGTCCTCCGTGAGATCGAGGGTCGCCAGGTAGCGACCGAAGCTGCGCTCCACCAACTCCTTGGCCTTGGAGAGCTCATAGCGCTGCAGCAGGTTCAGGACCATGCCGTAGCTCGGTGTGAACTGACTCACCAGCGGGTCAGCCGGGCTGGTGGCCAGCTGCCCCGCCTCCCGGACACCCTCAAAGCGGCTCTGCACGGTGACGACGTAGCCCTGGGAATCCAGTCCACGGCGACCCGCCCGGCCGGCCATCTGCAGGAACTCGCTGCCCATCAGGGGGCGGTGGCCCCGCTCCGTGCGCTTGGAGAGGGCTGAAATCACGGTGCTGCGGGCGGGCATGTTGATGCCGGCCGCCAGGGTCTCGGTGGCAAACACCACCTTCACCAGCCCCTGCTGGAAGAGCTCCTCAATCAGTTCCTTCCAAGCCGGCAACACCCCGGCGTGGTGGGCCGCGATCCCCCGCAGCAGGGCATCGTCATGGCCGCCATCGCGTACGGCTTCGGGGGTGGCCGCCATGAAGACATCCAGGCGCGCCTGAATGCGGGCCTGCTCCTGGGGGCTGACCAGGCAGACCTTGCCCAGGTCCCGAACGGCCTTGTCGCAGCCGCGTCTGCTGAAGATGAAATAGATGGCCGGCAGCATCTCCCGCTCCGCCATCTGGGCCACGACGAACCCCAGCGGTGGTGCCTCCGGCTGCGGCGGCCTCGGGGTTTTGGGCCCGCGGCGGTTACGCCCCCCCTTGGGGGCACGCCAGACCTTGCAGTTGGGGTGGAGGCCCGTGCCCTCGTCGTTGAGCAGGGGATGCAGGCCCTTGGCACTGCAAAAACTGAACTGCAGCGGCACCGGCCGGAAGTCGCTCATCACCAAGCGGGTCGGCCCATGGACCTGCTCAATCCAGTCGGTGAGCTGCCCGGCGTTGGCCACCGTCGCCGAGAGAGCCACCAGCTGCACCACCGGAGGGCAGTGAATGATCGACTCCTCCCAGACCGTCCCGCGCTGGGAGTCATTCATGTAGTGGCACTCATCGAGCACCACGGCCTCCACGTCGGCCAAGGGGTCATCCCCCTGCTCGGCCTCCGCATAGAGCATGTTCCGGAAGATCTCCGTGGTCATGACCACGATCGAGGCCTCCCGGTTCACGGTGAGGTCGCCGGTCATCAGGCCGACGCGCTCGGCCCCGAACTGCTCGCGGAAATCCCTCAGTTTTTGGTTCGAGAGGGCCTTGAGCGGCGTTGTGTAGAAGACCTTCTGACCGTGGGCCAGGGCGCGATGGATCGCGTACTCACCGATCAGGGTCTTGCCCGATCCGGTGGGGGCGCTGACCACCACCGAATGGCCCTGATTCAGGGCTTCAATCGCCTCCAGCTGAAAGTCATCGAGGCTGAAGGGGAAGAGTTGCTCCAGGGGCGGCACGTCCGTGGACTGGGCCGGGGTGCCGGGGACCGAAGCGCTACTGGGCATTAGTAGATCCTATGGGCTCCAGCCAAACGGGCAAACTGAGGGCATCCACCCGAGGGCGCAGCTGGGGCGATGGAGGCAGCCGATCCATTGGCACCCCTGGCCGCCGATCTGGCCGCCCTGGCTCCGGAACGCCGCCGCCGTCTGCGCAGCCTGCAGCCGGCGGGCCAGGCCGCCTTTGTCGCAGAGGGATCTCCCCTGCTGGATCTCGCCAGCAACGACTACCTGGGGCTGAGCCGCGATCCGGCCCTCCAGCGTGCAGCGACTGAAGCCATCCAGAGCGAAGGGGTGGGGGCTGGGGCCTCTCGGCTGATCAGCGGAACACGTCCCCTGCACGGGACCCTCGAGCGGGCCCTGGGCACCTGGCTGGGGCGCGAGCGGGTCCTGCTCTACCCCAGCGGATTTCAGGCGAACATTGCTGCGGTTCAGGCCCTGGCGGACCGGCACACCTGGGTACTGGCCGATCGGTTGATTCACCACTCGCTGCTGGTGGGGATCCAAGCGACGGGGGCCAAGCTGCGGCGCTTTCAGCACAACGACCTCAGTGACCTGGAGGCGCAGCTGCAACGCGCCCGCCGCGACGCCCCCCAACGCCGGCTGCTGGTGCTCAGTGAAAGCCTGTTTTCGATGGAGGGCAGCTCCCCCGATGTCGCCGCCTTAGCCGAGCTCTGCCGCGGCCATGGCGCGGCCCTGCTGCTGGATGAGGCCCACGCCCTTGGGGTGCTGGGGGAGGGGGGCCGAGGCCTGGGCTACCGCATCCAGGACATCAGCCTGATCAGCGGCACCTTCGGCAAGGCCTTTGGCAGTGGCGGAGCCTTTCTGGCGGGGAATGCCACGGTGGGGGACTGGTTGCTGCAGCACTCCGGTCCGTTCCGCTACAGCACGGCCCTGGCGCCACCGCTCGTGGCGGCGGCCGCCGCCGGTCTTACTGCGATTCAGGAGCGGGAACCCGAGCGCCTGGCCCTATTGCAGCGGTCCCAGCGCTGGCGTGACGCCCTCGAGGCAGCGGGCTGGCCGAGGCCCTGCGGGAGCGGGCCGATCCTGCCGCTGCTGGTGGGGGACGATCACCGCGCCTTGGCACTGCAGCAGCAACTGGAGCAGGCAGGACTGCTGAGCGTGGCGATCCGGCCCCCGACCGTCCCTGTGGGAACGGCACGGCTGCGGCTCGTGCTTCGGCACGATTGCCCCGGCGGGACTTTGGCCCGTTTGATTGAGGCCCTGGGGGAACCATGAGCGCGATCCAGCTCATCGGCATGCATGGCTGGGCTGGGGACCACCGCAGCTGGGCTCCCTGGGCGGAGGGCGCTGCGGCGCGGGGTTGGTCCATGGACTGCGGAGAACGGGGCTATGGCCAGGAATCCCCCCTGGAACCCCGCTGGGAGACCAGCGCCCAGCGGCGCGTTGTCCTGGCCCATTCCTTCGGCCCGCACCTGCTGAACGAGGACCTCTGGCAGGGAGCCACAGCGGCTGTACTGCTGGCGAGCTTCACCCGCTTTGTCCCGGAAGGCCGAGAGGGGCGGGCCATCAGTGCGGCCCTGCGGGCCATGGGGCGCAGGATCAAGCTCGGAGAGGAGCAGGAGCAACTGCGGGACTTCCTGCGGCAAGCCGCTGCACCGCAATCCAGGTCGCTGCTGCCCGCTGGCCCCCTGGAACAGGGAATCAGCGATGCGGGCCGGGAACGACTGCTCGAGGACCTCGAGCACCTGGGGGCCACCAGCGGTCTCCCGGCGGGCTTCCCCAGCGGAATCCCCGTGCTGCTGGTCCAGGCTGGCCAGGACCAGATCGTGACGGCCAGGAGTCGCCTGGAACTGCAGCAAGCCCTGCCCCAGGCCACGGTCTGGACACGCGACGACCTGGGGCACTCCCTGATCGATCCGGCCTTGCCGGACGCCGTGCTCGATTGGATTGCCGATGTCCAGGCCTGAACCGCCGGCAGAGGGTTTTAGCGAGGCCGTCCGCGGCTGCTTCAGCGAGGGGGCCCGCCTGTACCCCAGCCGGGCGCGCCTTCAGGCCGCTGTCGCCCAACGGCTCGCCGGCCTCACTGCCCGCCAGGGGGTGCGATTCCCCCCCGGTCCCCTGGCTGATCTGGGGGCAGGCAGTGGGCTGCTGAGTCGCTCCCTGGAGGCGGCCCTCGGCCAAGGCCCCTGGCTACGGATCGACGCCTGCAGCGCCCTCCTCGAGCAGGGCGCTGGTGAGAACGCTGCGCTGATCCACTGGGATCTCAATCAGGGCCTGCCGGCGAGCCTGCAGCAACCGGCGGCCCTGGCCTCGAGCTTCGCCCTGCAATGGCTGGAGCGACCCGAACAGCAGCTGGGGAACTGGTGTGAGCAACTCCAACCTGGAGGCTGGCTGATCCTGGGGGTCCCCACCTCCGGCAGCTTCCCGCTCTGGCACCAGGCCGCAGCCCAGGCAGGGGTGCCCTGCACCGCCCTAGAGCTCCCTTGCGCCCAACGGCTGATCGACTGCGCCCAGCACCGGCTGCAGTTGCATCACGCTCAGGTGCTGCGGTTCAGCCGTCCGAACCGGGGCGGTCTCTGGTTCCTGCAACAGATCAAGGCGATCGGCGCCCAGGCCAGCCGCAGTCCCAAGCTCAATGCGGGACAACTCCGCCGCCTGCTGCGGGCCTGGCCGGGCCCGCAGCAGGCGATCGTTTGGGAGGTGCTGGTGCTCCTGGGACAGAAGCGATGACAGACACACCGGTTGGTGCCAACCAACGCCTAGTGATCTGCGGCACCGACACCGATGTCGGCAAAACCGTGGTCAGCGCCCTAGTGGTGCAGGGCCTGAAGGCCTACTACTGGAAACCGGTGCAGTGCGGGCTGGAGAACGGAGAAGGGGATCGTGAGCGGGTGCAGCGCTGGCTCGGCCTCCCGGACGCGCGGGTCCTGCCTGAGGCCTATCGCTTCGCCGCTCCGGTCTCGCCCCATTGGGCCGCCGAACTGGAACCTGGGGATCAGCCCCCGATTGACTGCGAGCACCTCTGCCTCCCGGCCGTGGAGGGTCCCCTGGTGGTGGAGACCGCCGGTGGGCTGCTCGTGCCCCTACGCCTGGACTGGTTGCAGATTGAGCAGTTGCAACGCTGGAACCTGCCGGTGCTGCTGGTGGCCCGCTCGGGACTTGGCACCTTGAACCACACCCTGCTCTCGATCGAGGCCCTGCGCAGCCGCCATCTGCCGCTGCTTGGGATCCTGCTGAACGGGGAGCCCCATCCCAACAATGCGAGCACCCTCGAGAGCATCTCAGGGGTTCCGGTGCTGGGCTGTCTGCCGCCGCTCCCGAGCCTCGATGCCGTCAGCCTGCAACAGCAGTGGCAGGCCTTGGATCTCGTTCATAAGCTCAAGGGGGTCACGAGCCGCCCATGAAACCCTCCTCAGTCGCGGTCATCGCTGCTGTCACAGCCCTCTGCGCTGGGATCCTGGTGCTGTTCACCGACATCGAACTCTCGTTCGTGCGCTGGGTGAACTGTGGCCCGTTCTCCACGCTCAACGAAGAGCAGAGCGAGGTCTGCAAGCGCCAGCTTTAGGGGCCCGCCAGGATCGCAGCCTGCACGTCCGCGCGGGTGAGGCCGTAGGGAAAGTGGCGCTCGACTGAGCCCACACCCTGCCCCCAGCGCACCGTCAGTTCTTCTGAACCCAAGACCATCTCGGCGCTCCAGGCGACGGTGGTCAGGTCCCATTCACAGGAGTGGTGGCCGCGCTGGATGCCGCCGAGCTCAGCGAGCCAACGCTCAAGAACCGGCAGCGGGTGGTTGTACAGCGGGGTCTGAGGCGACGGCAGATCCGACATCCACAAGCAGCGGGCTTGACCCATCAGTTTGCCCACCGGCCTCCAGCCAGCTGGGGGGCTTGAGGAATTCGGCGCCGCGGGACCAAGCCAGGCCGACCCCCAACACCAGGCTGAAGGCAACCGCCACGGCCAGCAGCAGCAGCGCGAACCACTCACCACCGGAGAGGGCGCGACGCACCGGAACTGGTTTCGGTGCGGTCCGTAGTGGCCGAGGGGGCAGCGGAGCCTGCAGGGTCGCGTCGTAGCTGCGCCGGCGCTCAGGATCGCTGAGGGTGAGGTAGGCCTGCTGGAGAAGGCGAAAGGCCTCCCGGGCCTCGGCCTCGGGCAAGTCGGTGGTGTCCGGGTGGTAGCGCTTGCTCAGGCTGCGAAAGGCCTGCCTCAACTCCTGACTGGAGGCCTCACTGGGCACCTCCAGCAGTTCGTAGTGATTGGCAGCCGCCAACGCAGGACACCGGTTGGGGAGGATCCTAGAGAGTGTGACGAGATCAGCCCAGGGGATGCCAGCGCCAGCAGACGCACTATGGGAGGCCTTGCACTGGAGACCCAGCGACGATCAGCTCCAGCGCTTCCTCCAACTCCAGGAGGAGCTGCGCCAGTGGAATAGCCGGGTCAACCTGACCCGCTTGGTGGAGGGCGATGACTTCTGGATCGCCCAGATCTTCGACAGCCTTTGGCCCCTGGTGCCGCAGTTGCAGGCGAACCCCGAAGCCGCCCTGCGCTGCATCGATGTCGGCACCGGGGGGGGCTTCCCGGGGCTGGCCGTCGCCATTGCCTTCCCCCAGGCGCAGCTGACCCTGGTGGATTCCGTGGGGCGCAAAACCCAGGCCGTTGAGGCGATGGCCCAGAGCCTGGGGTTGGGGGAGCGCGTGGAGCTGCGCTGCGAGCGCATTGAACTCACCGGGCGGCAAAAACGCTGCCGCGGCCAATTCGACCTGGCCATGGCCCGCGCCGTGGCCGCCGCACCGGTGGTGGCGGAGTATCTCGTGCCCCTGCTCGCCCCGGGTGGCGAAGCCCTGCTCTACCGCGGGCAGTGGGGCGGGGAGGACCAAGCCCAACTGGAGAAGGCGGCCACGCAGCTCAAGGCCCAGATCCTGTCCTGCCGTCAACAGGAGCTGCCGGGGGAGCGGGGGCAACGCACCGCGATCGTGCTGCAGCCCAAGGAACCCTGCCCGAAGACCTACCCCCGGGCCGTGGGACTTCCCAGCAAATTCCCGCTGGGGAGTTAGTCCTCCTGCATCAGGCGCTTGCTGGGGGTGCCCCCCACACGCTCCCGCAGGCGGCGCAGGATGCCGGGGATCTGCTCAACCCAGGGACTGGCCTGAAGCACCGCCTTGAGCTCGGCCTCGCTCACGCTCTCGTCCAAGGCGTCGGCATTGGCACCAGGGAACCAATGGCTCGCCGCACCCAGCAGGCCATAGCGGGCCTTGGCATAACTCTGGAGATCCCATGCCTCCAGGAGGTTGTGCAGCCAGAGAAGGGTGGGCAGGTTGATCTGTCCAGGGGTGTCCTGCCATCTGGGCAGCCCCTGCTGCCAACTGCCCAGCCAGGCATCGCCGAGGGCGGAGAGCCGTGCCCCCTCGAGACGACTCACAATCGGAGGCAACAGCTCAGCGGCCTGGGGAAGCAAGGCGACGGCCTCCAGATGCAAGGCCAAGTCCTGCGGCCCTGAGGCTCCGACACTGATGGTCTGAATCCCGGGGTGACTCAGGCAGAACAGATCGTTGAAGACGATCGGATGCAGCGGAGCGCAGAGTTCCAGCAGCCGCTCTGACGGGCTATGGAGATGCCCCCCCTTGTCGGTGGGACTGATCACAAACACCCCCATGTCCCGGGCGCGGGCCGCCGCAATGGCGGGGCCGTTGTCCTGGCGGATGTAATACCAGTGGAGGTTGACGTAGTCGAAGGCATCGCTGGCAATGGCCGCCTCGATCAGCTCCAGCGGGCCATGGGTTGAGAAGCCCACGCAGCCGATGCGGCCGTCCTGCTGCCAGCGCCGGGCCACCTCCATGCAGCCCCCTGGCTTGAGGGTGGCCTGAAGATGCTCCGGCAGGTTGATGCCGTGGATCGCCAGGCAGTCCACCCGATCGACCGCCAAGCGATCGAAGCTCAGCTGGAGCTCTGCCTCGAAGGCCTGGGCATTGTCTTGGGGAGGGACCTTGGTCTGCAGAATCCTCTGGGGATCGGGAACCTGGGGTAGCAACCAACCCAGCTGCCGCTCGGAACTGCCGTAGTGCCGGGCCGTCTCGACGTGGTGAAAGCCGTGCTGCACGGCCGCTGCCAGCGTGGCCCGCAGGTTGTCCTGGCTCTCAGCCGTGATGCGATCCGGCGGCAGGTCAGACCAGCTCTGCTGAAAGCGCATCCCGCCGAGGGAGAGAAGCGGCATTGCCAGCTCGGTGCGGCCAAAGCGCCGTGTGGGCAGCATCAATGGGGCTCCCGCCTCGGGAAGGTGCGCCGGGAGCGAACCGGCGTCGGCAAACCCAGGGGCTGGAGTTCCTGGTAACGGGTTTGTTCTTGGAGCTCGGGCAGCTCCTCGTAACTCACCCAGTGGATGCAATCGACCGGGCAGGTGTCGATGGCTTCTTGAATCGTCTCGGTGCTGTCGCCGTCCTGACGGATGGCCCGCGAGCGGCCCCAGTCGGCTTCCACCACAAAGGTGTTGCCAGCCACGTGGGCGCAGTAGCGGCAGCCGATGCAGACGGCCTCATCCACCCAGACCGCCTTCTGGCGCAGCGCTCCTCCGAGTACGGGCTCGAGACCGCTGCGCTCGGTGGCCGGGGCCGCTGGTGCCGAGAAGGCAACGGAGGGATCAATCCCCACGCCGAGGGCCTAGCCGTCCCAGCGGGTCACGACGAGCTCAATCGTGCCGTCCTGCTCTTGGCGCTCTTCCGCCACCTGGAAGCCTTCCTGGGCCGAGGCCGCCAGGATGCTGCGCAGGGCATAGCGCTGGGTGAGCTTGGAGAGGAAGCGCTCGACGGGGATCGGCTGACTCCAGAGATCGAGATCGGTCACCAGCTCGTAGCTGCCAGAGGCGGCATTCCAACGGAAGCCCAGATCGCCGGCACCCTCGGTGGGGATGGACAGCTCAGCGGTCACGGTCTGGCCCCGGTATCCACGCACCTGGCACTCGCCCTCCATGGGGGAGTGACCCAGATCTTTCAGGGCATCAATCAGAGCGGAGCGATCGCGCAGTTCTGTTTTGACGGTGCTGAAGTGCGACATCAGGAGACCTGGGACGAAAGAGTCTGCTCGGGCTGAACTGTGGTGGTTTGGCCCTGGAAGGCTTCAGAGGTGGGCTGGCGTTGTTGAACAACGCCCAACTTCTCCTCGATCCGCTCGGTGAGCTGCTCGCAGCCGTGGCCGGTGATGCCCTCAACGACCTCTTCGACGCGACCGTCAGGCCGAATGCGAAAGCGGATCGTTTGCTGGGCCATCCCGAGACACGGGCGGTGTCACGCGATGCTAGCCGCGAGAGCCGGTTGCTGAGTGGAGCGGCGCCCTATGCCAGCAGTCCCTCATCCACCAGGGTCTGCAGGCGCTCGAGGATCTCCGGACTCTCCAGCTGCTCCAGGGCCAGGCGAGCCTCATCGCGCACGGCCAAATCCGCGTCGTTGAGCATGGCGTTGAGCAGGGAGTCCACCACCTCCTTCTGGCGGGGTTCCACCAGATCCGCATAGAGGCGGCCCAGGGACCAGGCGCTGTTGCTGCGAACCACGGGCTCGCTGTCGATCTTGAGGGCCAAGAGCAGCTGACCAGCGGCCTGATCAGCCTTCGCCAGGCCCGTCGCCCCGGCATCGGCCAAGGAGCTCGCGGCCCAGAGCCTGACCGCTGCGATATCGGTTTCCAGGGCCCGGATCAAGGGATTCATGACCGGAGCATCGGGATAGCTGCTCAGGCTCCAGGCGACGGCCTTACGCACATAGCCATTGCTGTCGTTTTGCAGCAGCTGCAGGAGCGGCGTCAGCGCCTGGAGGTCCGGGTTCCGCCCCAGGGCATAGACCGCGCTCATGCGAATGATCGGGCAGCTGGCCTCCAGCAGGGGCAGCAGCTTGGCCGGGGCACGGGGATCGCGGTACTCGCAGAAGATCCGCAGTCCCTGCATGCGCTCCTCATGGCTGCCATCGAGCCAGGCCAAGCCCAGGTCGCACTCCGCTGCGACATCGGCGGCGGCCAGCTCAGCCGAGTCGAGCTCATCAAGGGGGTCACCGAGCAGCTCTTGGGCCAGCTCCCGGGCCAACATCTCCGGGTCCAGGGCCAGTTCAGCCGGGCTCTGCGAAGACTCGGGATAAGGGCCAGTCATGCGGAGGATCGTAAGGGCCGTGGTGGCCGAGTCCCGGACTCAACCCACCGGCGCGGGGGCTGCCATATCGCCGGGCAGCCAGATGCGAGCACTCACCGCAAACAGGGCCAAACCAAAGAGCAACACGATCGCGGCGGGGAGCAGGGTGGAGCGGAGAAATTGCACGGTTGGGCCTAAGCGATCAGGCCATCATCCCTCCGCCGGCACGCGACCGCTGCCGCGGCGCAGCAACAGGCCCCCGACCACCGCCAAGACCAGACCACCCCATCCCCAAAGCTGCAGCTTCAAAAGGAAGCCACCGATGCCAAGCAGGGCACCAAACAGCAGGGCGCAGCCAGCCAGCAACAAGAGCAACAGGCCTGGGAGCGTCTCGTCGGCCTGCACGGCCGTCCGCTGGCGCCAGCGGGTCCAGCCGGGACCCGGGGGGCGGACCTGACGGACAAAGCGCTCGAGCACCTCGGGCGACTCCGGCGGGGTCGCCAACATCGCCAGCAACCAGAGCCCAGCCGTCAGCAGGGTGGTCACCAAGAGGCGCACGCCGTAGTCATCGATCCGCAACAGGGGCACCACGGAGGTGGAGAAGCCAATCAGGAAGCCGCCGAGTAGGGCCGCCAGCTCAGCAGCGGCATTGACGCGCCACCAGAACCAGCGCAGGACAAGAACGACCCCGGGCCCGGTCCCCATGGCAATCACCAACCGGAAGACCGTGCCGATACTGCTGCTCATCAAGGAGGTGATCACCCCCAAGACCACCAGCAGCACCGACGCCAGCTGACCGACCAGGAGCAACTCCTTCTCCTTGGCCTGAGGCCGAATAAAGCGCTGGTAGAGGTCATGGGTGAGATAGCTGGCCCCCCAGTTCACCGAGGTGCTGACGGTGCTCATGAAGGCGGCCACCAGGGAAACAACGACCAGTCCCAAGGCCACAGGGGGGAGCAGTTGGACCGCCAACAGGGGGTAGCTCTGCTCCCAGTCGGTCTGATCCGGCAGCAGGACCACCGCGGCCAAAGCCACCACAATCCAGGGCCAACTGCGGAGGACGTAGTTCACGCCCAGGAAGACCCAACCAGCGGTCCGTGCTTCGCGCTCGTCGCGGGTGGCGAGCAGGCGCTGGATGAATTCGCCACCACCATCGCTTCGGCGGAAGCTCCACCACTGCAGCGCCAGGTAGGAGCTGAAGGTGGCAATGGAGATGCCTGCCCCATCCAGCCACTGCAGCCGTCCGCCCTCGACCTGCCAGGGCACCAACGACAACAGCTCTGGCCGCTCGAGACCGCGGATGCTCTCCAGCAGGGCATCCATCCCGCCCGCGGCATGGACCGCTGCCACCGAGACAGCGATCGCCCCCAGCAGAGCCAGCACCAGCTGAAGCATGTCCGTGACGACCACAGCCCAGAGGCCGCCAGCCGCGGTGTAGACCAAAACCAGCAGGCCAACGATGGCCAGCAGGGTGACCCTGGCCTGGGGCGTGGGCGCCAAGCCCAGGGCCTCACTCACCTTGGCCATGGCCAAGAAGGCATAGCCCAGGCCGATGCAGTTGATCGGCAGGGCAAACAAAAAGGCCTTGATGCCCCGCAACCAAGCGGCCGTGGGCCCGCCGTAACGCAACTCCGTCAGGGCCGCATCGGTCAGGACGCCGCTACGTCTCCAGAGCGGAGCAAAGACCACCGCCATGGCGACATGGGCCACACCAAAGCTCCACCACTCCCAGTTGCCAGCGAGGCCGCGCACGCCCACCAGACCCGCCACATAGAGGGGCGTATCGATCGAGAAGGTGGTGGCCGCCATCGAGGCCCCGGCCAGCCAACCCTTGAGCTGACGACCCGCAACGAAGTAGTCCTCCTCGCTGCGATTGCGGCGGGCCAGCCAGAGGCCAACGACGAGGCTTACCACCAGATAGGCGATGACGATCGCCCAATCGATGCTGGTCATGGCCGCCCTTCACTGGAGGGCAGTCTCCCTCAGTTCAGCAGCAACGGCTACGCGGGCTCCAGGCTTCCTTCGAGGCGGCGGCGCAGCTGACCACAGGCCGCATCCGCGTCCAAACCGCGGCTGGCGCGAACACTCACGGCCACGTGCCGGTCCATTAGCCCGCGGCGGAAGGCCTCGACGGCCTGGGGGGTGGGGCGCTGGAACTCCTCTTCCTGGATCGGGTTGTAGGGAATCAGGTTCACGTGGCTTTGGAAGCCCCGCAGTAACTGAGCCAGCGCCGCCGCATGGCGCGGCTGATCATTTAGCCCCCCCAGCAGGATGTACTCGAAACTGACTCGGCGGCCGGTGATCTCCACGTACCGGCGGCAGTCCTCGAGCAACGCCTCAATCGGGTAGGCATGGGCGGTGGGGATCAGCTCCTCGCGAAGCCGCTGATCCGGGGCGTGCAAACTCACCGCCAGGGTGAATTGGGCACGGCCCAGGCGCTCGAGGGCCAACTCCGCCAGTCGCGGCAAGGTGCGCGGAACCCCGACGGTGCTGACCGTGATCTGACGCTGGGCCATGCCCAGATCCGTGCAAAGGCAATCAATGGCCGCGAGCACCGACTCCACGTTCAGGAGCGGTTCACCCATCCCCATGAAGACCACATGACTGGGGCGTTGGTCCATGACCTCACGCACACTCAGCACCTGATCCACGATTTCGTGCACCGCCAGGGAGCGTTGCAGGCCCCCCTTGCCGGTGGCGCAAAAACGGCAGGCCATCGGGCAGCCCACCTGGCTGCTGACGCAGACCGTCAGGCGACCTTCCGCCGGGATCCCGACCGTCTCAATGCTGAGCTGATCGTGGGTCCCCAGCAGCAACTTGGTGGTGCCGTCACTGGCGATGCTGCGGTGCAGTTCCCGCGAGCGTCCCATCCAGTCGAACGCAGCGGCTGGGGGTTGGGCTGCGAGCTCCTCGCGGAAGGCCTTGGGCAAGACCGAGACCTGATCCAGGGAGCGCGCCCCCTTGGCATAGAGCCAGTCATGGAGTTGACGGCCGCGGAAGGCGGCCTGCCCGTGCTGCTTGGCCCACTGCTCCAAAGCAGAGAGGCCCATCCCCAGTAGGGGACGGGCCTCGTCCAGTGGCGGACTGGCCTGGGGCATCAACCCCAAGCCAAGAGCGCATGCCCCAGCTTGTACTCCACCGCCAGCAGGGCGATGAAGCCCAGCATTGCGACACGACCGTTCAGTCGTTCGGTATGGGTGTGGAAGCCGTAGCGCGGCAAACGACGCTGGGGAACGAGCTTGGGCTGGATCATGACTCGTCGGCCAACAGACCCTCATTTTGGAGACCCTGAACGGCCTCCGGGTCGGCGATCAGCTCCTCCTCCAGTCCCTCTTCCACCGTGGGGCGGGTGAAAGCTGCGGTGGTGCTGGCGCTGGCCTCGATGCCGTGGCGGGTGCGGGTGGCATCCAGGTCGGCATCGGAGGGATCGTCGAGGATCGCGCCGGCATTGGCGGCAGAGGGAGCTGCGGGCATATCAACGGTGTAATCCGGGCGCAGGTTCTGCAAACGGCGGTAGTTCATCGCATCCTCATCAAGGATGTCGGGATGGGGACCCGCCTCAGCGCGGAGCTCCTCTTCGAAGCCGCTGAAGCCGGTACCTGCAGGGATCAGGCGACCAATGATCACGTTCTCCTTGAGGCCGCGCAGCCAGTCGCTCTTGCCCTCGATGGCGGCTTCGGTCAGCACGCGGGTGGTCTCCTGGAAGGAGGCCGCGGAGATGAAGCTGTCGGTGTTGAGGGAGGCCTTGGTGATGCCGAGCAGCACCGGAGTGAACTCAGAGGGAGCACCACCAGTGATGGCCATGGCGCTGTTGACCTGCTCCACCTGACGCAGTTCGATCAGCTCACCGGGCAGCAGGGTGGTGTCGCCGGCGTCCTCGATCCGGACCTTGCTGGTCATCTGACGAACAATCACCTCGATGTGCTTGTCGTCGATGGTCACGCCCTGGGACTTGTAGACGTTCTGGACTTCCTGCACCAGGCGGAACTGGAGCTTGGAGATCGCCTCCATGGCCGCTTCCAGGGTCGGCTTGCGGCTGCGCAGATCTTCGAAGAAGCACTCCAGCAGCTCGTGGGGGTTGATCGGACCGTCGGTCAGCAGCTCACCGGCGGTGACTTGCTGGCTGTCGCTGACCATCACGTTCCGGCCCAGGAGGATCGGGTACTCAGTGATGGAGTCATCGCCTTCGATGACCGTCACGGTGACGGAGTCGTCGTCGTCGCCCTGCTTGATCTCAACGGTGCCGGCCTTGCGGCAGAGCACAGCCGATTCCCGCGGACGGCGGGCCTCGAGCAGTTCCTCAATACGAGGCAGACCCTGCACGATGTCACCGGTCTTCTGGCGCTCGAACACCAGCAGGGCCAGGGAGTCACCGCGCTGCACCAGTTCGCCATCGCGAACGTGCAGGACGGAATCGGGCGAGACCATGTAAGGACGGCCCAAGCGGATGGTGAGGGTGTTGCCATCCACGGACTGGACCTGACCGCAACAGGGGGCCGGAACGCCCTTGGCCAGGAGATCGCCATCGACGAAGCGTTGACCGGGCTTGACCTCAGACTTCGCAGAGCCCAGGTCAATGCTGCGGGTGTCGCTTGCGCGCTCAACGATCAGACGGCGCACAGGCTCACCATCGATCACATCGGGGACCTGCACCACACCGTCTTCCTTGCAGAGGATTTGGGTGGTTGCGACCACATCACCGGCCTTGACGCTGTCGCCGTCATTGACGGAGAGGTCGGTATGGGTGGAACCGTGGCTGGCGTCAGACAGGGTGTCGCGACGAACCAGCAGGCTCTCAAGGATCACGAGCTGGAGGCGCTCGATGGTCTTGGCGCGCTTGTCGGGAACAGCCTCGACATCCACCGTCATTTGAGGGGTGGTGTCAAAGGTTTCGAGGATCAGCTGCGTGCGCAGCAGTTCGACGCCCTCAACGCTCTTGATCAGCTCGCCGTCCTTGAAGGCCAAACGCTGGGTGGCCTTGAGGCCCAGGCTTGGACCGTTCTTCTGGGTGACGCTACCGAGATCAGGCAGGTGAGCCTCATCGGGGATGCGGTACTCCTCAACGGGACGCAGCAGCAGGGCGCCGCCCTCGGAGGTCTCGACGGCTTCAACGAAGACCATGGCCTCGGCCTTGAGACCCTTGGCGATCTCCTCGCCGGGGTTGACCATCTTGCCGTCGCTGTAGCGAGCCACGACCTTGGCGTCGGAGACGTGGTGCAGCTGGCCGGAGCGAACGATGATCTCGCGAAGAATGTCGTTCTTCTGGGTGACGGTGACGATGCCCGCGGTCTGGCTGAAGATGTCCTTCACCACCTCGGTGCCGGCTTCAATCCACTGACCGTCTTCGATCATCAACAGGGAGATGTCCTTGTTGATCTCGTGGGTCTCCTGGGGGATCCAGAGCAGGGTGCCGCCCTTGTTGACCTCGTAGCCGTTCTTGGCGCTACGGGCTTTCTTGATGGCCAGGCCAGGGGCGAACTTGACGATGCCCCCGGTCTGGGTGCGGAAGCGATCATCGGCGAGTTCCGCGATCACCTCACCGTTACCGATCTTGGTGCCTGGGTGGGTGTTGAGGCGATAGCGGATGTTGTCCTTACCCTCCAGGTGCCAGAGCTCACCAGCATGGGTGGATTCACCCAGCAGCTTGCAGTCCTTCAGGGTGAGGCTGGTGGTGACGATCTGGACCTCACGGGAGTCGCCAGCGCTCTCGCGCAGGCGCACGGCACCGCCGTACTCACTGACAAGACGGCTCTCAGCCAGAACCTCGCCAGTGGTGACCTTGGTGTTGCCAGCGATCACGGGCTGGGCGTTGGGCGGCAGGTTGTAGACATCGCCGCTGTAGACCCACATCCGGCCAAGACGCTGGGCCTTGAAGGTGCTGTTGCCCTGGCGATCGGTGACTTCCTTGGGCTGGATAGCGTCCTCGTAGCGCACCTGGCCAGCCAGGTCACAGATGACGTCTTTGGTGGCCTTCTCAACGCTCTTCTTGACGGAGGAGCCAGAAGAGATCTGAGCCAGCATCATGTCGGCCGGCACCTCAGCGGCATCGGTGACGAACAGCAGGGAACCGGCGGTGATCGAGAGCTTCTGGGCCTTGCCGCTGCCGCTGGGCTTCAGGGTCAGGGGGAAATCGTTCTCTGCGATCTGAGCCTCCACACCGTGGGGGGTGCGGAAGGGGCGCACGCGCGCCTTGGCTCCAAACTCGATCGTGCCCGCGATTTGCGAGCGAACCACACCCGTTTCTGCGGTGGACACACCACCGGTGTGGAAGGTCCGCATGGTGAGCTGGGTACCGGGCTCACCGATGGACTGGGCGGCGACGATGCCGACGGCTTCGCCCAGGTCAACCAGTTGGTTGTGGGCCAGGGCCCAGCCGTAGCACTTGCGGCAAACCGAACGGGCGGCTTCGCAGGTCAGCGGTGAACGAACCACCACGGTCTGAACGCCGGCGGCTTCGATCTGGGCGGTGATGACGGCATCGATCTCACCATCGCGGTCGACAATCAGATTGCCTTCGCCGTCCAGAACGGGTTCAGCAGCAAGACGGCCGACGAGTTTGGCGGCGTAACGGCCCCTGTCATCAGCGTTGATGGGAATACCGCGGGTGGTGCCGCAGTCGTCCTCGCGAACGATCACGTCCTGGGCGACGTCCACCAGACGACGGGTCAGGTAACCGGAGTCGGCGGTACGCAGTGCCGTATCCACCAGACCCTTACGGGCGCCGTAGGAGGAGATGACGTACTCAGTAACCGTCAGGCCTTCGCGGAAGTTGGTCCGGATCGGAAGGTCAATAATTTCCCCTTGGGGGTTGGCCATCAGGCCGCGCATGCCCACCAGCTGACGCACCTGGGACATGTTTCCCCGGGCCCCGGAGTTGGCCATCATCCAGACCGAGTTCAGCGGGTCGTTCTCGTTGAAGTTCTTCTTGACTTCTTCAACCAGACGCTCGTTGGTTTCAGTCCAGGTGTCGATCACCTTGGTGTGCCGTTCCACCTCGGTGATTTCACCCAGGCGATAGCGCTCCTCGGTATCGGTGATCTGCTGCTCTGCTTCTTCCAGCAGACGAGCCTTTTCACCGGGGATCCGCAGGTCATCCACGGAGATGGAGACGGCGGCCTGGGTGGCGTAATGGAAGCCCAGATCCTTCAGCTCATCGGCCAGGGAAGCCGTCGCCGCGGTGCCGTGGTTCTTGTAGGCCCACGCCATCAAGTTGCGCAGCTGCTTCTTATCGATCGTCCGGTTACGGAACGTCGGAGCCGCCTTGCTCAAGGGAGCGTTTGCGGGTGCTGGAGCCTCAGCCTTTGCGGACTTCTTACTGGACTTTTTGCTGGTCTTTTTGGAGGGGGTGGCGGTCATGGCTGCGCGCGAAGAAAGGGAGTTAGGGGTTGAAAACGTCCGGGATCTCAGGCGGCTGCCACCGCATCGATGATCGTGCTGTTCATCACCACGCGTCCGACGGTGGTCAACAGATAACGGCTGATCAGAGCACCGTCCTCATCGAGACGATCACGACGGAACCTCCACTGTTCAATCCGAGTCCCATCACTGAGGGTCTCCTGCTGGACAGGCTCCTTGGCTTCGCCTTCGGTATCGACTTCACCGTTGAAGCGCACCCAGACCCAGTCGTGCATGGTCAGGTGCTTGTCTTCAAAAGCATTGAGCACGTCACGCAGACCGGCGAAGGTGCGGCTGCGGTCACCGAACTCAGGCTTGATGCCCGCCGGTTGCTCGGCGGTGAGGTAGTAGGCACCCAACACCATGTCCTGGGACGGCGTGATGATCGGATCGCCCGTTGCCGGAGAAAGGATGTTGTTGCTGGCCAGCATCAACATGCGGGCTTCGGTCTGTGCCTCGATGGCCAGGGGCACGTGGACGGCCATCTGGTCACCGTCAAAGTCAGCGTTGAAGGCCGGGCAAACCAGGGGGTGCAGCTGAATGGCACGGCCATCAACCAGCTTCGGCTCAAAGGCCTGAATGCCGAGACGGTGCAGGGTTGGTGCTCGGTTCAGCATGATCGGGTGACCGTCGATCACCTCCTGCAGCACCTGCATCACTTCATCGTCGGCGCGCTGAATCAGCTTCTTCGCGGCCTTGATGTTGTTGACGATGTTCTGACGAATCAGACGGTGAATGACGAAGGGTTGGAACAGCTCGATCGCCATCTCCTTGGGCAGACCGCACTGGTGCATCTTCAGCTTCGGACCCACCACGATCACGGAACGACCGGAGTAGTCGACGCGCTTACCGAGCAGGTTCTGACGGAAGCGGCCCTGCTTGCCCTCAATGATGTCGCTCAGTGATTTGAGCGGACGGTTGTTGGCACCCACCACGGTGCGACCGCGACGGCCGTTATCGATCAGGGCGTCAACCGCCTCCTGCAGCATCCGCTTCTCGTTGCGGACGATGATTTCAGGGGCAAGGATTTCCTGCAGACGCGCCAACCGGTTGTTCCGGTTGATCACACGGCGGTAGAGATCGTTGAGGTCAGAGGTTGCGAAACGGCCACCATCGAGCTGCACCATCGGGCGCAGGTCGGGGGGAATCACCGGAATCACGTCCAGAACCATCCACTCAGGACGGGCACCGGTGGCGATGAAGTTGTCGATCACGCGCAGGCGCTTGATCAACTTGGCGCGCTTCTGACCTTTCGAGCCAGCGATCTCTTCGCGGAGCTGTTCAGCAACGACCGGAAGATCCAGGTCTTCGAGCAGCTGCTTGAGAGCCTCAGCGCCGATACCAACGGTGGGCTCGTTCTCGATCTCCGAATCTTCGGCGTAGATCTCGTCTTCGATCTCCAGCCACTCGTCTTCGGTGAGCAGCTGCTTGTAGGTCAGATCCTTGTGGTCGCCCTGGTCGAGCACCACATAGCAGTTGAAATAAACAATCTGCTCAACATCCCGCAGGGGCATGTCCAGCAGGATGGCCACGTAGCTGGGAATGCCCTTCAGGTACCAAACGTGGGACACCGGAGCGGCGAGCTTGATGAAGCCCATCCGGTGACGGCGCACCCGGCTTTCCGTGACCTCCACACCGCAGCGCTCGCAGACGATGCCGCGGTGGCGCACCCGCTTGTATTTACCGCAGTGGCATTCCCAGTCTTTGGAGGGGCCAAAGATCTTCTCGCAGAAGAGCCCGTCCATTTCGGGCTTCAGGGTGCGGTAGTTGATGGTTTCGGGCTTGGTGACCTCGCCCACCACCTGACCGTTAGGCAGCGTGCGCTGCCCCCACTGCATGACCCGCTCGGGAGAGGCGAGCGTGATCTTGACGTAATCGAAGTGGTTTTCGGTGCGGAGATTGCTGTTGGTCATGACCTAAGAGCGCGCGGAGATCGGAAGGAAGAAGGGATCTGACGGTCACCCCAAAGGGTGGGCCGAGTTGATCAGCAATCAGTCGTCGTCGTAATCCGCGACGCCGAGGGATTCGTAGGTGGGTCGGTTGGGGGTGCTGCGGCGAGGATTCACGTCCTGCATGAGGTCGACTTCCTCACCCGCATCGGTGTAGACCGCGATGTCGAGACCCAGGGACTGAAGCTCGCGCATCAGCACCTTGAAGGACTCGGGGGTGCCAGGACGGGGAATCGGCTTGCCCTTGACGATGGCGTTGAGCGCCTCGTTGCGGCCCTGCATGTCGTCGGACTTGACGGTGAGCAGTTCCTGCAGGGTGTAGGCGGCGCCGTAGGCCTCGAGAGCCCAGACCTCCATCTCACCCAGACGCTGGCCGCCCTGCTGGGCCTTACCACCCAGGGGCTGCTGGGTGACCAGGGAGTAGGGACCCGTGGAGCGAGCGTGGATCTTGTCGTCCACCAGGTGAACCAGCTTGAGGATGTGGGCGTAGCCCACGGTCACGGGCTGGTCAAAGGCCTCGCCGGTCCGGCCATCGATCAACTGGATCTTGCCGGGGTTGTCAGGGTTGTAGACCCAGTCCTTACCGGGCTGGGACTTGGCCGCCTCGAGATAGGCCTGAACGGTGTTCTTCGAGGTCTCAGGACCGTGCATTTCGTCGAAGGGCACCACCTTGACGCGGCAATCCAGGTGGGATGCAGCCCAGCCCATCAAGCACTCGAAGACCTGTCCGACGTTCATCCGGCTCGGCACACCCAGGGGGTTGAGCACGATGTCGATCGGGGTGCCGTCGGGCAGATAGGGCATGTCCTCCAGGGGAAGGATGCGGCTGATGATGCCCTTGTTGCCGTGGCGGCCGGCCATCTTGTCGCCGACCTGGATCTTGCGGCGCTGGGCCACGTAGACCCGAACCACCATGTTTGCGCCGGGCGGCAGCTCATCGCCCTGCTCGCGGGTATAGATCCGGACGTCGACCACACGGCCACGCTCGGTGCTGGGAACGCGCAGGGAGTTGTCGCGGACATCGCGGGCCTTCTCACCGAAGATCGCGCGCAGCAGCTTCTCTTCCGGGGGCTGGTCCGACTCACCCTTGGGGGTCACCTTGCCGACCAGGATGTCGCCGCTTTCGACATAGGCACCAATGCGGATGATGCCCATCTCGTCCAGGTTGCCCAGGCTCTCCTCGGCAACGTTGGGGATCTCGCGGGTGATCTCCTCAGGTCCAAGCTTGGTCTGACGGGCTTCGATCTCGTACTTCTCGATGTGCACCGAGGTGTAGAGGTCGTCGCGCACCAGGCGCTCGGAAACGAGAATCGCGTCCTCGTAGTTGTAGCCCTCCCAGGGCATGTAGGCGATCAGAACGTTCTGACCCAGGGCGATTTCACCACCCTCACAGGCCGAACCGTTGGCCAGGACCTGACCGGCGATCACCTGATCGCCAAGTTTGACGATCGGACGATGGTTGAGGCAGGTGTCCTGGTTGGAGCGCTGGTACTTCTGGAGGTAGTGGGTGTGGTCGTTGCCCTCTTCATCGCGAATGACGATCGCGGTGGCATCGACAAAGCTGACCGTGCCGTTGACGGTGGTGATGGGGACCATGCCCGAGTCACGGGCGACCTGGGTCTCCAGACCGGTGCCGACCAGGGGACGCTCAGGGCGCAGCAGAGGCACAGCCTGACGTTGCATGTTCGAACCCATCAGGGCCCGGTTGGCGTCGTCGTGCTCGAGGAAAGGGATCAGCGAGGTTGCAACCGAGATCACCTGAACCGGTGAGAGCTGCACGTAGTCGACCTGCTCGGGGGGCACGGTCTCAAAGTCCTGGCGGTAGCGCACGGGAACCAGGTCGGCCTTGATCCGGCCATCGGCGTCGGTGGCGACGTCGCCAGGAGCCACACGGCACTCGTCCTCGAGATCCGCCGAGAGGTAGAGGGGGTCACCCTGCTTGAGGACGATGCCGTCCTCCACCTTCCAGAACGGGGTCTCGATGAAGCCGTACTCGTTCACCCGGGCGTGGGTGGCCAAGGAGCCAATCAGACCGGCATTCGGGCCTTCAGGGGTCTCGATCGGGCAAATCCGGCCGTAGTGGGAAGGGTGGATGTCGCGCACGGCAAAGCCAGCGCGCTCGCGGGTCAGACCGCCTGGGCCCAGGGCGCTGATGCGGCGCTTGTGGGTGAGCTCAGCCAGGGGATTCGTCTGATCCATGAACTGGCTCAGCTGGCTGGAGCCGAAGAACTCCTTGATCGCAGCCACCAGGGGCTTGGGGTTCACCAGCTGGGCCGGGGTCAGACTCTCGGTCTCACCAACGGTCATCCGCTCTTTAATGATCCGCTCGAGGCGGTTCAGACCAACGCGGACCTGGTTCTGCAGCAATTCGCCCACGGAGCGAACGCGGCGGTTACCGAGGTGGTCGATGTCATCGAGGGTGGCGCCACCCACATCGAGCTCAAGGTTGATCAGGTAATCGATCGTGCTGAGGACGTCCTCAGGGGTGAGGGTGCGCGTCGCATCGGGGATGGTCAGGCGCAGCTTCTTGTTGATCTTGTAGCGACCAACCCGGCCGAGGTCGTAGCGCTTGGGATCAAAGAAGCGGCTGTGCAGCAGGGTCTGACCACCGCTCACCGAGGGGGGTTCACCCGGACGCAGCTTCTTGTAGAGCTCAAGCAGAGCCTGGTCTTCTGAAGCGATGCCTTCGTCGTTCGCCGCCTCGATGGACTTTTGGTAGTACTCGGGGTGGCGCAGCTTGTCGAGGACATCGTTGTCGGACAGGCCGATGGCCCGCATCAACACGTGGGCGTTGATCTTGCGGGTCTTGTCGACGCGAACGTGCAGCAGGTCGTTCTTGTCGGTTTCAAACTTCAGCCAGGCGCCACGGTTGGGGATCAGGCTGGCGTTAAAGGTCTTACGGCCGTTCTTGTCCTGCTCGTCTTTGAAATAGACGCCGGGTGAACGCACGATCTGGTTCACGATCACGCGCTCGGCGCCGTTGATGATGAACGTGCCGCGCTCGGTCATCAGGGGCAGTTCCCCGATGAACACTTCCTGCTCCTTGATTTCGCCGGTCTCCTTGTTGACCAGGCGGCAGGTCACATACATCTGGGACGCGAAGGTCGCGTCACGGCGCTTGGCCTCTTCCACGTCGTGGCGAGGGCGCTTCAGGCGGTACTCGCTACCGATGAAGTGCAGCTCAAGCTTGCCGGTGTAGTCGGTGATCGGGGAGAAGCTCTCCAGCTCCTCGATCAGGCCCTTCTCCAGAAACCATTTGAAGCTCGCGCGCTGCACCTCCACCAGGTCGGGGAGGTAAGTGGCGGTCTTGGCGACCTGAATCGCGCTGCTCATGCGGTGAACCTGCAGGAACGGGTGAAACGGAACGGAGGGCCTGGACAGCAGTTTCAGAACCAGGCGGAGATCAAGACGAAGGGGGATGTCAGCGCGACATCACCACACAGACGACAGAGCCAGCCGTCCCTCTCGGGAGCGACTGGCCAGCTGGGGCGCCTATTCAGATCGCTTGAACACCGCAGGGAACGACAACTCGCACCGGAAAGACAACGCACCACTGGTCATGGGCTAACTCACCAGATCCCTGGCGAGCGCTTTCGGGCTGCAACGAGCACGGATAAATCACGACTCGCTGCCAGGCCAATGAAACATCATACATTGTGAAGAGCGGGTCCAAACAGTGCACAGGCGTTGCGGGTGCTCTGTAAGGCGACGGTCTGCAGCGGCTCCTGGCGCAGGACTGCCACTCGCTCCGCCACAGCCATCACATAGGAAGGCTCGTTGCGCTTGCCCCGTCGCGGCACGGGCGCCAAGAACGGGCAGTCGGTCTCCACGAGATATCGATCCGCGGGAACCGCTTGGGCGCAGGCATGGGTGTCGGTGGCCTTCGGGAAGGTCACATTGCCGCTAAAGCTGATGTAGAGCCCCAACTCGAGGAACCCCTGCATTTCCTCGGGAGTGCCGCTCCAGCAGTGCATCACGCCCTTAGGGCAGGCACCCCGCTCAGCACGCTCGCGCAACTCGGCAAGCATCGGTTCAGCGGCATCGCGGCAGTGAATGATCACGGGCAGATCCAGCTCCACCGCCAGGTCCAGCTGGGGCCGGAGCATCGCCAGCTGTTGCTCGAGATTGTTGTCGCGGAACAGATCCAAACCGAGCTCGCCGATCGCCACGACCCTGGGGTCAGCTTGAGCCGCCTCGCGCAACACCTGCTGCGTGTTGGAAGCCCAATGCTCCGGATCCAGAGGATGAACGCCAACGGAGTAGCGAAGCTCGGGGAAGCGATCGGCCAGCGCTCGAATCGCCGGAATCTCAGAAGGCTCGACACATGCGTGAAGGAGGCGCCCCACACCGGCATCACGCCAGCGTTGAGCAACCTCCTCCAAGTCTTCGTCGAAATTTCGAAAGACGATGTGGCAGTGGCTGTCAATCAAAGGAGCCGGAAGGCTCTCGAGAGCGACGGCAGCTGCCATGGATCCAAGGTTCACCTGGATCCAACCTAAAAAATCAGGCCTTCGCTGCGGGCTCGATGGCGCTCTTAACAGCAGCGCTCAGGCGAGATTTCTGGTGGGCACCGTTGTTGCGGTGCAGCACGCCGACCTTGACGGCCTTGTCGATCTTGCTGAAGGCAGCGCTCAGGCTCGACTGGACAGCCTGCTTGGCTGCATCGCCGGGCTCCTGGCTGTAGGCGGTGCAAGCGGCGAAGCAACGCTTCATCAGGGTGCGGACCGCAGACTTGTAGGTGCGGTTGTGCAGACGATTGCGCTCGGCAACCTCAATGCGTTTCTTCGACGACTTGTTATTGGCCACAGACGGAAAAGGCGCTGATTCGGCAGTCGACAAGCTTACCCCCTGGCTTGCGACCCTCCCAAAAGGCTGAGCAACTAGCTTGAACAATCACCGCCGCACCACGGTTTCGTGACCGCCAGCTCCCCTCCAAGCCGTGCCGAGTCGATCGCACCGCTGCAGATCGAGCTGCTGCGCGATGCCGAGCAGGCCGGTCAACGGCTCGAGGCCATCGCCGAGCGCACCGGTAGCGGCCAAAGCCGAGAGGTCGCCCAACGGGTTGAGGGAATCCTCGAGCAGGTGCAACAGCAGGGCGATGCCGCCCTCTTTGAACTGACCGAGCGTTTTGATGGGGTCCGCCCGGATCCTTTGCGCGTTCCCAAGGAGGAAATCGAAGCGGCCTGGGCCTCCACCTCCCCTGAGCTGCAGGAGGCCCTGGCCCTGGCCCACCGCCGGATCCTGGACTTCCACCAGCGCCAACTGCCCAAGGACCTGGCCATCACCGGAGAGCACGGAGAGCGGCTGGGCCGCCGCTGGCGCCCGGTGGAGCGGGCTGGTCTCTATGTCCCAGGGGGCCGCGCCAGCTACCCCAGCACCGTCTTGATGAATGCGGTGCCCGCCAAGGTTGCGGGGGTCAAGCGGGTGGTCATGGTGACTCCTCCCGGACCCGACGGCCGCATCAACAGCACCGTGCTGGCGGCAGCCCACCTAGCGGGAATCGATGAGATCTATCGGGTCGGAGGTGCCCAGGCCGTGGGAGCCCTGGCCTACGGCACGGAATCCATCCCCAGGGTGGATGTCATCAGCGGTCCAGGCAACCTCTATGTGACCCTGGCCAAAAAAGCGGTCTACGGCCGGGTCGCCATTGACTCACTAGCTGGCCCCAGTGAAGTGCTGGTGATCGCCGATGCCAGCGCCAACCCTGACCACGTCGCGGCCGATCTCCTGGCGCAGGCGGAGCACGACCCCCTCGCTGCAGCAATCCTTCTGACCACCAGCGAGGAACTGGCACGGGCCATCCCCGCCGCGATTGAGCAGCAACTGGAGGGACACCCCCGTGCCGCCATCACCCGTCAGGCCCTCAACGACTGGGGCTTGATCGTGGTCTGCTCAGACCTGGATGAGGCGGCACAGCTCAGTGATCGCTTTGCCCCCGAACACCTGGAACTGCAGGTCGAGCAGCCTGAGCCCCTGGCCGAACAGATCCAACAGGCCGGGGCGATCTTCATGGGGGCCTGGACCCCGGAGGCAGTTGGCGATTACCTGGCCGGCCCAAACCACACCCTGCCGACCTCGGGTACGGCCCGATTCGCCGGAGCGCTGTGCGTGGAGACCTTCATGCGCCACACCAGCTTGATTCACTTCAACCGGCAAGCCCTGGAGGCCACCGGCGCTGCCGTTGGCACCCTGGCTGACAGCGAGGGGCTCCACAGCCACGCAGAGTCCGTTCGCCGGCGCCTGGCCTAAGCGCTCAGCGCTTGACCAGATCCCGGACGCCGGCAACGCCGTCGTTGATCTCGCCCACCAGCACCTGGTCGGTGATGTTCACGAACAGACCGTTCTCCAGAACGCCGGGGAGGTTGTTGATCTCCTTCTCCAGGCTGACGGGATCGCCGATGCCACCGCTGAACTTGACGTCCAGCACGAGGTTGCCCTGGTCCGTCACGACGGGACCAGCCTTTTTGACTGCCATACGGAGCTGGGCGTCACCCCCCATCTCCTTGAGCTGGCCCTGGACCTGACGCCAGGCACCGGGCATCACCTCCACGGGCAGCAGAAAGCCCAGGTTGAGGGTGTCCACGAGCTTGGTGGAATCCACCACCACCACGAAGCGCTTGGCACGAACCGCCACCAGCTTCTCCTGAACGTGGCAGGCGCCACCGCCCTTGATCAACTGGAACGAAGGATCCACCTCATCGGCGCCATCGATGGCCAGATCGATCCGATCCACGGCATTCAGGCTCTGCAGCGGGATACCCAGCTCGGCAGCAAGCACCTCACCTTGGAAGGAGGTGGTCACCCCAACGATGTCCCGCAGCTCTCCGCTTTTGAGCTTGGCGCCGAGGGCCTGAATCATTAGGGCAGCGGTTGAACCGGAGCCCAAGCCCACCACCATTCCGCTTTGGATCTGCTCGGTGGCTGCAGCCGCCACCGCCTGTTTCATCTGGTCCTGCAGATCCGCCATCACGCCGTTTTCACTGGCCAGTGACCGTAGCTCAGGCCTCAGGAATGCGGCAGCGCCTCAGGCCGGATCGAGAGATCGATCTGTTCCTCGCCCCGCAACACGCGGATCGCCAGGACATCACCAACCTGGGAGGCCTCCACCAAACGCAGCAGCTCCCCGGGATCGCTGACCTCTTGATCCGCCGCCTGGACCACCAGATCTCCCCGGCGCAAGCCAGCCCGTTCGGCAGGGCTATCCGGGATCACCCGTTGCACCAGTGCCCCGTCCCGCTCGGGCAGTTGGAGCAGGGCATTGGGGTCAGCGTTGTTGTCGCGAGCCAGCCTCGGATTGAGGGGAACTAGCTGTAGGCCCAGGTAGGGGTGCACCACGGAGTCCCCTTGGCTCAGTTGGGCCGCAACACCCTTGGCCAGGTTGATCGGGATCGCGAAACCCAATCCGGCTCCCGGACCCGAACGCACCAGGGTGTTGATCCCAATCACCTCGCCGCTGGCATTAATCAGTGGGCCTCCGGAATTGCCCGGATTGATCGCCGCATCGGTCTGAATCAATTCCAGACGCTTGTCCGAGAAGCCCAGGCTGGTGATGTTGCGGTGCAGGCTGCTGACGATGCCCAGGGTGACGGTGCGCTCCAAGCCATAGGGGGTCCCTAAGGCGATGGCCCAATCCCCCACCTCCAGGGCACTGGAGTCCCCCAGCGGCGCGGACTTCAACCCCTGGGTTTTGGCAATGCGCACCACCGCCAGATCGGTCACGGGATCGATTCCGAGCACCGAGCCCTCCAGCTCTTGACCACTGGCCAGCGTCACCTCAACCCGGTCAGCGCCATCCACGACGTGGGCGTTCGTGAGAACCATGCCCTGACCATCAATCACGATTCCGGATCCCTGCCCGCGCTCGCGGCTATTGGGGATCTGATCGCCAAACATCTCCCGCAGGAGCGGGTCACTAAAGGAAGGGTCCAGACCAATCCGTGGGACGGTCCTCTCGGTGTCGATCCGCACGACCGCCGGCCCAACCCGTTTCACCGCCGCAGAGACAAAACTGTGGTTGGTGTTACTTCCAAAGTCCGCCCAGGCTGGAGCCGCCGGGAACCAAGCGGACAGCAACAACACCAGGGCCAGCAGAACGCGCACCAAGATCCGCAACACACCCAAGTGGACTGAAGGCTAGGCAGATTCCACGGGAGACCAACGCAGCAGGGTCGAGGCCACCTCGCCCGAGGGCTGCAAGGTCAGCCAACGCCCCCCCGGCCAGTCAGGCCGCCCCAACGGACAGGGTTGAACAGCCGCAAACGACGCCAACGAGGAGGGACAGGCCCAAAGGGGTATGGGAGCCCCAGCGCCGCTGCGGGGCAGTTCGCCCTGCCAATGCTGGTGGACATGGCCGAAGAGAACGGCTTTGAGGGCTGGGGCCCGCTGGAGGCAGCGAAGAAACGGGCCTGGATCCTGCAGAGCGATCGGATCCAAGCCTGAATCACCAATGGGCACGGGGGGATGGTGCAAAGCCAGCACCACGGGCTGATCGGCCAGCGCCAGCTGGCGCTCGAGCCAGGCCAGCTGCCTGGGGTCAAGGAAGCCAGCAACGGCGCCACTGCGGTGACTCGAGAGCAACAGCAGCGTCCAGTCGCCGAGGTCCAGGGCCGCCGGGGCAATCACAGCGCGACGTCCCAAGGCCGATCGCATCAGGGCCGGATGGTCGTGGTTGCCCGGGGTCAAGGCCAGGGGAACCTCCCTCAGGGGTTCAACGTCCTCCAGGACCTCATGCAGGCGGCGATACCCGCCCCAGCTTTCGTCCTGGCAGAGGTCCCCTGTGATCAGCAGCAGATCCGGGGGCTGATCGATCTGGGACAGGGCCTGCCGCAGGCCGTGGCGCAAGGACGCCAGAGAGGGACGACCTCGGCAGTGCCCCCGAGGGTCTGCCAGGAGGTGCGGATCACTCAACTGAAGGAGGCCAGGCACACCAACGGAGCAGATCAATGGCCCTAAGTTGCCCGTTCTTGACCGAGCTGGCATGGCCGCTATCCCCCCGGGCACCCGTCAACGCTGTGCTCTCTGCCAAGTGGAGATTCAGGGCTTAGTCGGCGGCCTGGATCAGGTGCACTTCAGCCAAGGCAAGCCCTCCACCCGCTCCAAGCTCTACGCCCGGGTTTGCCAGTTCCTGCGCACAGACGAACAAAAGTCGCAGTGCCTCAACCAGGACCCCAGCTTGCGGGGCGAGGCCCAACCTGGGGATGCCTACATGGAGCCACCTGCTGTCGATCTCGGCAGCATGGGGGCCTGACGCTCCAAGGCCGATCACGTACTGTTGTGTTGTGCCCGGCGGGCACCTCTGACTGAACAGCGCTGACTCCTCGGGAGCAGCTGGACAGCCAGACAGCAGATCACTGCAGGTGCCGGACGGGTCGCCCGTTCCCCTGTTCACGATTCAGGCTTTGCCGCATCCCCTGCACCCTGACCTCCAAACCCTGGCTAGCCAGGCGGCGGAGGGCGCTGGATTCCAGGTCTGCGGCCTTGAACTGCTCACCCATCGAATTCCGATGACGTTGCTGGTCCAGCTGCGTCTGGCCGATGGCGGAGACGTGAGCCTGGACAACTGCGCCAGCTTCAGCGGAGTGCTGGGCGACGCCATCGAGAACAGCGGGCTGCTGCAGGACCCCTATGTCCTGGAAGTCAGCAGTCCGGGCGTCAGCGAGCAGCTGAGCGACGACCGAGACTTCCGCAGCTTCCGCGGATTCCCGGTTTCGATCCGCTACCGCGACACCAAATCCGGGGGCGACAACGAGCGTGAGGGCCTCTTGCTCGAACGCGATGAGGAGAACGTTCTCCTCAACGTCCGGGGACGCACGGTTCGAATCCCGCGCCCCGATGTGATCAGCGTGAAGCTGGTGACTCCCAAAGAGGCCTAACCCCTCCTTTCCCCTCTCCAATCCCGCACCCAACCACCTGCCATGGCACTGGTCCTGCTCCCCGGTCTCTCCAACCTGATCGAGGACATCAGCGAAGAGAAAAAACTGCCCCCTGCGGTGGTGGAAGCGGCCCTGCGTGAAGCCCTGCTCAAGGGCTATGAGCGCTACCGCCGCACCCTTTATCTGGGGATTAGCGAGGACCCCTTCGAGGAGGACTACTTCTCCAACTTCGATGTCGCCCTGGATCTCGACGAAGAGGGCTACCGGGTACTGGCCTCCAAAATCATCGTTGAAGAGGTCGAGAGCGAAGACCACCAAATCTCACTGGCCGAAGTGATGCAGGTGGCGGAAGACGCCCAGGCCGGTGACACCGTGGTGCTGGACGTCACCCCCGAGAAGGAAGACTTCGGCCGCATGGCCGCCGCCACCACCAAACAGGTGCTGGCCCAGAAGCTGCGCGACCAGCAGCGCCGCATGATCCAGGAGGAGTTCGCCGACCTGGAAGATCCTGTCCTGACCGCTCGGGTGATTCGCTTCGAGCGACAGAGCGTGATCATGGCCGTCAGCAGCGGACTGGGTCGCCCCGAAGTGGAGGCCGAACTCCCCCGCCGCGACCAGCTGCCCAATGACAACTACCGGGCCAACGCCACCTTCAAGGTCTTCCTGAAGGAAGTCAGTGAGATTCCGCGCCGCGGACCTCAACTGTTTGTCAGCCGCGCCAACGCCGGCCTGGTCGTCTATCTCTTCGAGAACGAAGTGCCCGAGATCCAGGAGGGCTCGGTCCGCATCGTTGCCGTCGCCCGTGAGGCCAACCCCCCCTCCCGCTCGGTCGGTCCCCGCACCAAGGTGGCCGTGGACAGCGTGGAGCGCGAAGTGGACCCTGTCGGCGCCTGCATTGGCGCCCGCGGCTCTCGCATCCAGCAGGTCGTGAACGAACTGCGTGGCGAAAAAATCGATGTCATCCGCTGGTCCCATGACCCGGGCCAGTACATCGCCAACTCCCTGAGCCCCGCCCGCGTGGAAGCGGTTCGACTGGTGGATCCCGAAGGGCAGCATGCCCACGTCCTGGTGCCCCCCGATCAGCTCAGCCTGGCCATCGGTCGCGAGGGTCAGAACGTCCGTCTCGCCGCTCGCCTGACCGGCTGGAAGATCGACATCAAGAACAGCACCGAGTACGACCAGGCCTCTGAGGACGAGAAGGTCGCGGAACTGATCTCCATGCGCCAGGAAGAGGAGGCGCTTCAGGCGGAAGCTGAAGCCCGGATGGAGGCAGAACACGCCCTGCGTGCCGAGGAAGACGCCCGTCTTCGGGAGCTCTATCCCCTGCCCGAGGACGAAGAGGAGTACGGCGAGCAGGCCCAGTACGACGAAGCGGCCTACGAGCAAGAGCCTGTGGCTGAGGCTGAGACCACCGAAGCCGTGGCAACGGAAGACGCAGTCGAAGAGGCTGTCGAAGAGACGACCGACGAGGAAGGAGCCCGGTGAAGCAACAGCCCGTCCTCAGGCGTTGTGTGACCTGCCGTGCACTGCTGGATCGCCAGCACCTGCTACGGGTCATCCGCCTTGCCGAGGGCGGCATGGCTCTGGACCAAGGGATGGGCCGATCGGCCTATCTCTGTCCGACCGAGAGCTGTTTTGAGGAAGCCAAGCGCCGCAAACGTCTGCAGAAGGCACTCCGGTGCCAAGTGTCAGATTCCATCTACGCGGCCTTGGCGCAGCGCCTGAATGCCACCTCTTATCAGGCGCTGAGGCAAGATAAATAGTGGCCTCACTGTGGGTGATGGCCCGGTGGCACGTGTTGCCCCCGACCACTTGGAGCACTTGATGACCAGCAGCGGCAAAGTCAGGATTTACGAGCTGTCCAAGGACTTGGGCCTTGAGAACAAGGACGTGCTCGATGCCGCCGAGAAACTGTCGATCGCAGCGAAGAGCCATAGCAGCTCCATCAGCGATGACGAGGCAGCGAAAATCCGCAGCCTGATTAAAGGTGGCGGGAATGGCAGCAAGGCCGCTCCGACGGTGGACGAGCCCAAGAAAGCCATCCTCTCGGTCAAGAAGGCCGCTCCTGCTGCACCGGCAGCGCCTGCGAAACCCGCAGCGGCCAAACCGGTAGCAGCCAGCCCTGCTCCGGCGAAACCTGCTGCTGCGGCCCCTGCTCCTCGGCCCCAGCCCCAGGCAGCCAAGCCCGCCGCTCCGTCCGCTCCAGCTCGCCCGGCCGCACCATCCGCTCCCCCAGCCCGCCCTGCGGCAGCGGCCAAGCCCGCAGCCAAGCCTGCGGCCAGTGCTCCCCCCAGCCGTCCTGCAGCCCCGTCAGCGCCTCCGGCTCGTCCCGCAGCGGCCAAGCCTGCCGCCAAACCCGCGGCCAGCGCTCCCCCCAGCCGTCCTGCAGCCCCGGCCCCGAGCCGACCTGCACCGGCAATTGTGTCTAAGACCCCGGCAGGAGCGGGAGCCCCCCCGGCCCGCAAGCCGGCGCCCCCTGTGTCGCGCCCTGCGGCAGGTAGCCCCCCCCAGCGTCCTGGCGCCCCCACGCGTCCCGCTGCAGGCGGTGGCCGCCCGCAGCTCGTGAGTCGTCCTCAGGGCGGCCAGGGCGGAGCCCGTCCTGCCACACCCTCCGGCCGCCCGGCCCTGAGCCAGCGGCCAGGGATGCCCACACGCCCCGGCGCACCAGCCCCCACGCGGGTGGGACAGGGCGGCAAGCCCGCCAAACCCGCCCGCCCTCAGGTGGAGCTGGTCGGCAAACCCATTCGCCGTGATGTCAGCGGTCCTGGTGGCGGCGGAAACCGCCCCGCGCCCCCGACCCGTCCCGGCATGCCTGGCATGCGCAAGCCGGTGGCCCCTGGCGAGCTCATGCAGCTCCAGAAACCTGGAGCAAGGCCCAGCGCACCGCCGCCTCGGCGTCCTGGTGGCGCCCCTGGCGCACCCGCCGGCGCCCCCGGAGCCCCTGGAGCAGGCGACGCCAACCGTCCTTCAGCCACTCCCCCGTCGGCACCACGCCGCCCGAATTTCCGTGCTCCCATGCCGCCCGGTGGCGGCCGTCCCCGCCGCCCCGATTGGGACGACAGCGCGCGTCTGGATGCACTGCGCAGCCGCTCACCCCAGAAGCAGCGCCAGCGCGTTCACATCATTGGCGAGAACGACGACTCGCTGGCCGCACAAACCGGCGGCTACGCCGGTGACACCGATGCGGTGGTGCTGCAGGCCTCCCTCGCCCGTCCGGCGAAACCCCGCAGCGCTGGCTCCGCTCAGCCGAAGCCAACCGTTGTGGCCCGCAAGCGCCGCAAGGAAACCGCCCGTCAGCGTCAGCGCCGCCGCGCGATGGAGCTGCGTGCCGCACGGGAAGCCAAGCAACAGCGGCCCGAAATGCTCATCGTTCCGGAGGGCAACCTCACGGTGCAGGAGCTGGCCGACAAGCTGGGCGTCGAGAGCTCCGAGATCATCAAGAGCCTCTTCTTCAAGGGCATCATCGCCACGGTGACCCAAACCCTCGATCTCTCAGCGATCGAGACGGTGTCCCAGGAATTCGGCGTTCCGGTGCTCGAGGACGACGTCGAGGAAGCGGCGGCCAAGACCGTCGAGATGATCGAAGAGAGCGATCTCGCTCACCTGATCCGGCGTCCGCCCGTGGTCACGGTCATGGGCCACGTGGACCACGGCAAGACCAGCCTGCTGGACTCGATCCGCAAAACCCGGGTCACCGCTGGCGAAGCCGGTGGCATCACCCAGCACATCGGTGCCTACCAAGTCGAAGTGCCCCACGCCGGGGAGCAGCGGAAGATCACCTTCCTGGACACCCCTGGCCACGAAGCCTTCACCGCCATGCGAGCCCGTGGCACCAAGGTCACTGACGTGGCCGTGCTGGTGGTGGCCGCCGATGACGGCGTGCGTCCCCAGACCCTGGAAGCCATCAGCCACGCCCGCGCCGCCAAGGTGCCGATCGTGGTGGCGATCAACAAGATCGACAAAGAAGGTGCCTCCCCGGATCGCGTCAAACAGGAGCTGTCCTCCCACGAACTCGTCGCTGAGGATTGGGGCGGCAACACCGTGATGGTGCCGGTCAGCGCCATCAAGGGCGAGAACATCGAGAAGCTGCTGGAGATGATCCTGCTGGTCACCGAAGTGGAAGACCTGCAGGCCAACCCAGACCGGATGGCCCGGGGCACCGTCATCGAGGCACACCTCGACAAGGCGAAGGGTCCTGTGGCCACCCTGCTGATCCAGAACGGCACCCTGCGCACCGGTGATGTGCTGGCCGCTGGTCCGATCCTGGGCAAGGTGCGCGCCATGGTCGACGACAACGGCAAGCGCGTCAAAGAAGCAGGCCCCTCCTACGCCGTTGAGGCCCTGGGCTTCAGCGAAGTGCCGACGGCGGGCGACGAGTTCGAGGTCTACACCGACGAAAAAACGGCCCGTGCGGTGGTCGGCGACCGCGCCACCGAAGCCCGCGCAACCCGTCTGGCCCAACAGATGGCCTCCCGCCGGGTCTCTCTGGCCTCCATGTCGGGCCAGGCCAGCGAAGGCGAACTCAAGGAACTCAACCTCATCCTCAAGGCCGACGTTCAGGGTTCCGTCGAGGCAATCCTCGGGTCCCTGGAACAACTGCCTCAAGAGGAGGTTCAGGTCCGCGTGCTGCTCTCTGCACCGGGTGAAGTCACCGAAACCGACGTCGACCTGGCAGCGGCCTCCGGTGCTGTCATCGTCGGCTTCAACACCTCGATGGCGCCTGGCGCCAAGCGTGCTGCTGACGCCACGGGCGTGGATGTGCGTGACTACGACGTCATCTACAAACTGCTCGAGGACATCCAGATGGCCATGGAAGGCCTGCTGGAACCCGAACTGGTGGAAGAGCCCCTGGGCGAAACCGAGGTTCGGGCCGTCTTCACGATCGGCAAGAGCGCCGTGGCGGGTTGCTACGTCACCAGCGGCAAACTGCAGCGCAACTGCAAGGTCCGCGTCTGGCGCGGCAAGGAAAAGGTGTTCGAGGGCGACCTGGACTCCCTGCGCCGCGGCAAGGACGATGTCAAAGAAGTCGCCACCGGCTTCGAATGCGGCATCGGCTGTGATCGTTTTGCCAACTGGCAAGAGGGCGACCGGGTGGAATCCTTCAAACTGGTCACTCAGCGACGCACCCTCAGCAACTGACCGTGAATCCGGCAAGACGCGAACCGCTCCTGTGGCTCCAGCTACTGGGGCTCGCGGCCTTGCCGCTCGAAATCCTGCTGCTATTCCTGCTGTTTGCAGGGGCAGACCCGGGTCCCTTCCCCGGCTTTGAACGCTTACTGACCTGGGCGATCGGCGCCCTGGGAAGCGCGGTCCTCTTCTGGCGCCTTCCTCCCGACCTCTGGTCTGTGCTGATCCTGCAGGTGCCCCTGCGGGGTCGCCGCCCGGAGCAGTTTCGTCTGAGTGCCCTTCAGACCGCCCTGCCTCTGAAGGTTGTCATTGCCCTTGGCGCCGCACTGCTGCTTCCCCTGACCTGGTGGGCCGACAGCCACGCCGGCATGGCCTGGGCCTGGTCCCCCCTCTCCAGCAGCCCCAGGCTGGTGGTTCTGCTGCTCTGCATCCCGGTGCTGGCGCTGATCCAATGGCAGTGGGCCCAAGTGATTCAGTCCCTCTGGATGCTCACCCGGTCCTCCAGCCTGGTAGATCAGACCCTGCCCCTCACTCAAATCCAGGCCGCTGAGCAGCGCCTGAACGCTGGGCTTCCGCTCTTGCTTCTCGCGCCGTTGGCCTTTGCCGAACCTGCGGCTTCCGTCGAGCCGGAACCGAAGGCCACACCGCAAGAGCAACAGGAGGAAGCCGAAGCTGTCACTCCTGAACCCGAGCAGACCGACTCCCCTGCCGAGACAGAGCCCGTCGCCGCAGAAGCGTCTGAAGCTGCTGCAGAGCCTTTGCAGGCGGACGCGGAGGTCGTTGAGGAAACCGACGAGGGCCACGAGGCCAACGCTGAAGCCCTTGCCTCAGAAGACGTCGATGTGCCGCAAGCGGAAGCCTCAGACGCCGACGCAGAGCCCGAGGAGGAAGCGGTCGTTCACGAAGAGCCCTGTTCCGAAGAAACCGGCCCCGAAGAGACCACTGCCGAAGCACCCCAAGACACTGAGGACGACGCGTCAGTCGTCGACGCTGGGGGAGCGGTCGCGCCAGAGGAGAAGCCCGAAGAGGGCTAACGCCGAAACCTGAATCAGGAGGTCAGAGGACTGGACCACCTCTCCACCGGCCGAACGCATCGCCATCGTGGCCAGGCCAACGGCCGCAGAAGCAGTAAAGGCCAACCAGAGTCCTCGCCTGAGTCCACGCCAGGGGGTGCGAGCCTCCTGCAACAGACGAGCCCTGAGATCGGGATCCAGTGGGGGACGGGAGTCAGGCGGCATCCGCGCGTCTCAGGCTTCGAAGCCTGAATGCTAATTTCACTGGGCTGCCGGTGTAGCTCAGTGGTAGAGCAACTGATTCGTAATCAGTAGGTCGTCGGTTCAAGTCCGATCTCCGGCTTTTCAGGTCCTGACGCTCTCAAAAGAGATGGGACCCTGCAGTCACAGCAAGACATCTGAGCCAGCGGCTTTGAATTCGAGCCAAAGATGGCACCAAGCTCTATCGATACTCGACCAGGGCAGCTGGTGGATGTTCAGCTTCTGAAAGTTCGCTGAGCATTTGAAAGTCGTCAAAGTCAAAACCAGGAGCGACCGCACACACCATCAGGCTCCAACGCCCTGAAGCCCGAGCGGCCTGCCAGACACCCGCTGGCACCACGACCGTTTCTGCTGAACCCGGCAGAAGACAGTGCTCCTGCAGCTGCCCATCCATCACCAGCAGCAACGCCAAGGGATCCCCCGCTAGGCAGCACCAACTCTCATCGGCGTGGTTCACCCGATGCCAGCGACTGATCTCCCCGGGGCCCAACAGAAACAGGATCTGGGTCAGGGCGTCGCGCTGCACCCCATCGGCGCGGCGCACCTTGAGCGCGCTGCGGAAGGTCTCTCGATACCACCCCCCCTCGGGGTGAGGTTGAAGATCAAGGGCCGCAACGATCTCAGCCACGCTGTGGCGTTCTGGATCCCACGGACCGAGGTTGTCTTGCGTCATGCCTGCCATGCTTGGGCCAACGGCACGGAGGTGCGATCGATCGCAGCACGATGCAACGTCTGGTCGATGCGGCCCGGGCCGAAGCCGAACAGGGCTGGAGCGAAGGGGGAATTCCCATCGGTGCCGTCCTGGCCCAAGAGGATGGAACGATCGTCGCCCGTGGACACAACCAACGGGTCCAGAACGGGGATCCCACCAGCCATGGTGAAACCCAGTGCATCCGCAACGCCGGGCGGCGCCGCGACTGGCGTGAGCTGACCCTGGTCACCACCCTCTCTCCCTGTCCGATGTGCGCCGGAACGGCCGTTCTGCTGGGATTCCGGCGGGTGGTCATCGGAGAGCGAAAGACCTTTCAAGGGGCCGAGACCTGGCTCAAGGAGGCTGGAATCGAAGTCACCTGCCTGGACGATCCACGCTGCGAAGAGCTGATGCAAACCATGCAGCAGCAGAAGCCTGAGCTCTGGGCAGAAGACATCGGCTGCTGAACAGCGATGAACATCGTCCTGCTGAGGCCAGAAGACTGGATCGACGAGCAGCGCGTGCTGCTGAATGACGAGCGGGCGCGCCACATCCGCAATTTGCTCAAGTCGAGCGTGGGCGAGACCCTGCGGCTCGGGCTCATCGGAGGTGCCTGCGGTCAGGGGCTGATTGAGTCCCTGGACTCCAGTGGCGTGGTGCTCAGAGCCGTCCTCAGCGAACCGCCACCCAAGCGCCATCCCTTCGATTTGGTGCTGGCCCTACCGAGACCCAAGATGCTGCGCCGGATCCTGCGGCAATGCGCCGAATTTGGGATCAGCCATCTGCACCTGATCAACAGTGCGCGGGTCGAGAAGAGCTACTGGCAAAGCCCGCTGCTGCAAGCCAGCAACGTCGAGGCCGCCCTGCTCGCGGGCATGGAGCGCTCCCGAGACACCATCGCCCCGCAGGTGCATCTGCACCAACGCTTCCGGCCCTTCATCGAAGACGAGCTCCCAGGGCTCTGCGTCGGACGGCTCTGCCTGATCACGGAGATGGGGGCCGAGGAGCCCTTGGCTCAGCACGCCGGCCAACCCGCTCTGGTAATGATCGGGCCCGAGGGCGGCTTTGTCCCTTTTGAGATCGAGCTCGCCCAGGCCAATGGTGCCCGCCCCGTGCATCTAGGGGAGCGGACCTTGAGCGTGGACACGGCCCTCAGCGCAACCCTGGCTCAGGGATCAGCTGTGTTTGCTCTCAGCTCGGGCCAAAGCCTCGGCGGGATCCCCCTGTAGATCCGCCTCCAGGAAGGCCGGCGTTTCCGGCAAGGCCAAATGCACGTGGTTGTCCATGTGCACCTGCACCGTCAGATCTTTGGCCTGGACGTCGAGGATGTGACCGCCATGGTTGTGGTCATCGCTCAGCAGGTGCAGGTGATAGCCGGGCACATTGATCGTGCGGGCATAGCTGGGGGTCCAGAACCCCACCAGGCTTCCGCGCAAACCGCTCTGGCTGAACTCCGCCTGGTGACTGGTCGCGCTCACCAGGTCAGTGCCATGGGCGCTCTTGCAGGCCACGCGGTAGTGGATCCTCTCGAACGTGCCGGTAATACGGATGGCGCAGAAAAGATTGTCGCTGCGCCTTAGGCCATCGAGCTGAGTGGTGAGGTCGTCCCAACTGCTGACGGACGGCAGCGTCGTGGTGGTGTCAGCCGCAAAGAAGGTCGTCGCCCAAAAGGGAGCCAGGGCCGTGTCCGGGGCGACATGCACCGACCCATCACTGCGGGCCTGCCAGCAGGTGCCATCGAGCATGATCCCCTCACCATCGAGGCCATCGAAGGTGCCCAGGCCGAAGTCTCCATGGCGCTTGATGTCCGCCACGCGCACGCAACCCTGATAGACCCCCTGCACCAGGGCGCCAGAGGTGGAGACCTGATAGATCGTGTGGTGGTCAAGATCTAGGGTTTCCGCCAGGGAGCGGCGAACCAGATGGCTGACGCTGTCGCCCGTGCGTTCAGCCAAGGCGTGCAGCGCGTCCCAGAGACCATCCCCAACGGAGACGTTCAGGTGGTGACCGCTCGCATGCTGCGTGCTCATCGGAACCTCAGTGGATGAACTGCTGGTGCACGTTCTGCATCAACCGGATGTTCTCGGAGTAGTCCACCGGAACATTGATCAGAACCGGTACCGGCTGCTGCAGGGCCTCCCGCAGGACGGGTCCGAGGTCCTCGGCGTTCTGGATCGAGTAGCCCTTCGCGCCAAAGGCCTCGGCGAACTTGACGACGTCGTAGTCGCCAAGCTGGATCCCCGAGACCCGTCCGTAGTGGGCCTGCTCCTGGAACTCCACCATGTTGTACGAGTGGCTGTTCCAAATCACGTGCACGAAGCGGCTGCCCATCCGCACCGCCGTCTCCAGCTCCGTCGCCGTGAACAAAAAGCCCCCGTCCCCTGAGACGGAGACCACGGGACAGCCGGGGCGCACCATCCCAGCGGCAATGGCCCACGGCAGGGCCACGCCCAGGGTCTGCTGACCATTGCTCACCAGCACCTGGCGAGCTCGCTCAGCCTGGGCATAGCGGTTCATCCAGATGTAGTGGGAGCCGACATCCAGGCAGAGCGTGGTGTCCTTGGTGATCACCGAACTGATCTCGTGCACCAGGCGCAACGGATGAACAGGAGCAGCTCCACCCATGGAGGCACCCTCGGCGGCCGTCGCCCGTAATTCAGCGGCGAGGGCCTGCTGCTGCTGACGGAAATCAGGGGCGATCGTCAGTGGCGGCAGGGTGGCCATGGCAATCAAGGTCTGCTGCAGATCCCCGATCAACTCCACCTGGGGCAGGAAGGCTTGGTCCTGGTCCGCAGCCTTTACATCGACATTGATCAGGGTGCGGGATTGATCGCTATTCCAAAGGCTGGGGTCGTATTCGACCGGATCAAAGCCGAGGCAGATGACACCATCGGCCGCGCTCAGCAGGGCATCCGCCGGTTGGTTGCGGAAGAGTCCCAACCGCCCCACGTACTGCTCCGGCGCGACCCAGCGCCCGGGCCCTTGGAAGGTGGCGCAGTAGGGCAGTCCGCTGCGGCGCACATAGGCCTGGAGCGCTTCGCTGAGATCTGGATCTGAAGCCTGCATCCCCAGAAGGAGCAGGGGCCGCTCCAGGGTTGCCATCAACTCCGCGGCCCGGCTCAGGGCCTGGGGATGGCAGGGCCCCTGAAGGATCGGCTCACCCCAGCCCGCCGATGGGTCGGCCTCGATCTCAGCCAAGCCAACGTCCTTGGGCAGCCCCAGAAAGGCTGCCCCCGGCCGGCCCTGCTCAGCCGCCCGAATGGCATTGCCCAGGACCTCCGGTAGGTCGTGAATCGAGAGGGCGGACTGGGCAAAGCGCGTCACCGGCTGCATCAGGCCGATGGCATCAAGCGACTGATGGGTCTGCTTAAAGCGATCGTCCAGGGGCACCTCACCACCGATCGCCAACACGGGATCGCCTTCGGTGGTCGCCGTTGCCAGGCCCGTCACCAGGTTGGTCACGCCAGGGCCGGAGGTGGCCAGGCAGACGCCGATGCGGCCGGTCAGGCGGCCAAAGGCTTGAGCCATGAATGCCGCGTTCTGCTCATGCCGGCAGAGCACCAGCTCGATGGGCGAATCCAGCAGGGCCGTGAAAACGCTGTCGACCTTGGCCCCGGGGATGCCAAACACATGGGTGACGCCATGGGCTTCCAGCGCCTTGACCAGAAACTGAGCACCCGTCAGAGCCTTGGAGCGCGGCGCCGGCTCCACTGAGCGGCCTGGTGTTCTGCGGTTAGAGGTCTGCGGTGCGTGGGGATGGGAATGGCGTGCCGATGTCGTCATCCGACGGTCCGAAGGCTGATTCGCACACCATGACCACAACGCTGCACCACAGCCCCTGCGTTCGTTTTTTTTCGGGAATCTGCGTCCCCCCAACAAAAAGCCCCCTCTTGCGAGGGGGCTTCTGGTTCAACCGAGATTGAACCTTTTGGTTTGAGGATCAACCTCAGCCGATGGCAGGTGCGGTCAGAGCCACGGGGGTGGACTCAGCAGCAGCCAGGTCGAGGGGGAAGTTGTGAGCGTTGCGCTCGTGCATCACTTCCATACCGAGGTTGGCGCGGTTGAGCACGTCAGCCCAGGTGTTCAGCACACGACCCTGGGAATCCAGGATCGACTGGTTGAAGTTGAAGCCGTTCAGGTTGAAGGCCATGGTGCTGACGCCCAGGGCGGTGAACCAGATGCCAACGACGGGCCAGGCAGCCAGGAAGAAGTGAAGGCTGCGGCTGTTGTTGAAGGAGGCGTATTGGAAGATCAGGCGACCGAAGTAACCGTGGGCAGCCACGATGTTGTAGGTCTCTTCCTCTTGGCCGAACTTGTAGCCGTAGTTCTGGGACTCGCTCTCGGTGGTTTCACGCACCAGGGAGGAGGTCACCAGGGAGCCGTGCATGGCGGAGAACAGGGAACCACCGAAGACACCAGCCACACCAAGCATGTGGAAGGGGTGCATCAGGATGTTGTGCTCAGCCTGGAACACCAGCATGTAGTTGAAGGTGCCGGAGATGCCGAGGGGCATGGCGTCCGAGAAGGAGCCCTGACCGAAGGGATACACCAGGAACACAGCGGAAGCAGCAGCCACGGGTGCGCTGTAAGCAACGCAGATCCAGGGGCGCATGCCGAGGCGGTAGGAGAGTTCCCACTCACGACCCATGTAGGCGTAGATGCCGATGAGGAAGTGGAAAACAACCAGCTGGAAAGGACCACCGTTGTACAGCCACTCGTCGAGGCTGGCGGCTTCCCAGATGGGATAGAAGTGCAGGCCGATGGCGTTGCTGGAGGGGATAACAGCACCAGAGATGATGTTGTTTCCGTAGATCAGGGAGCCAGCAACAGGCTCACGGATGCCGTCGATGTCGACGGGGGGTGCTGCGATGAACGCAACGATGAAGCAGATGGTGGCGGCCAGCAGGCAGGGAATCATCAGAACGCCGAACCAACCCACATAGAGGCGGTTGTCGGTGCTGGTGACCCACTCGCAGAACTGGTTCCACGCAGAAGCGCCTTGGCGCTGCTGGAGGGTGGTCGTCATGAGTACGGGAAAGAAAGGCTCAACGGCAAGCCGTCAGAGCGGTAGTTAGGGCGACCCAAACGGGTTGCCCCGGGGAATGTAAAGGAAGTTTGCGCGCTTTGTAAAGCGATCTTGCGCAACGCCTCCATGACTGCAGGTAGCCAAGCCCCAAAACCGCTGCTAGGAGTCGCCTGTCACGCCTTCAGCGCCATGCGTCTTCCCCTGCTGCTGCTTGCTGCCGGTCTCCTGCTAGCGGGCTGCCAAGGAGGGGAACGCCGCGATAACGAAGCGCAGATCGAACGCCTGAATCGGCTGGAACTGCGCCTTCAGCAGCTGGAGCAACGGCAAGCCAACCCTGGAGGGGTGGATACCAGTGATCCCACCGGCAAGGCCCCGGCCGGGCCGGTCAAGTCCTTGACCTTCCGCACCGACAGCGCCGATGACCGCCTCAGGATCTACTGGGCAGACGGCAGCACCAGCGATCTGCCCTGCACCAAGGAGCAGGGCACCTGGGCCTGCGGCTAGGCCGCCATCAGGGCCTGCAGGGCCTCAAGCCAGGCCCCCTCGCTCGCCCAACGTTCCCGGCGACAGAGGCTGAAGGCGATGCCCTTCTCGCCGTAAGCCGCCTCATTAATAAAGACAGGCCAGTGGGCCTCGGCAGGAAAACCCAGGGTCTGCGGGTCGAAGCGCCATTCAGCCGGGCAGTCCTGGCCGCCGGGCTGCCAAAAGAGGGCCTGCCCGACCTGCAGCGGCCTCCAGTCCTGACGTTCGAGGGCCGGGTGCACACAGGCGATGGCCTCGCCGGCCGAGTCCCGGGGCAAATCGACACTGCCGCAATGGCGATAGAGCTGAAGGCCCGCGGGCAGGCGCAGCTCCCCGGCGGCCGCCTCGGCCAAGACCGCGAAGACCGCCTCGAGCGCTAGCTGGGTTTGACGCAGGATTGGCGCACTGAGTAGCCCTTGGGCCACAGGCCCCACCTCGATCACCAGGCCGCAGGGCCAACGCTCCACCAAAAAACCCGTCTGGGCAGCATCGGCCTCGTGCAGATAGATCGGTAGCCCCAGCCGAGCCTGAACACCAGCCGCCAGGGCGAGATCGGCGGGACGCCGTCCATAGACCACCAGTGAATTGCCCATGCCGCTGGTGGTGCTGTGCAGGTCAATCGCGACCGCACAGGGATTCGCGCCCGTCGGGGCGAACTGGGCCAGCAGCTCCCTGGCACGCTGCAGCTCCAAGGGCTGCTGGGTGAGATCGGCCAGCAGCTCGGGGGCAAAACAGCGGTTGAGATCGCGATCCATGTAACGGCGATTGGCCGCATGGGCCGCCGGATTACCGAGGACCAGCTGCACAGGCAGCCCAGCGCAATCGAGGTCCCGGGGCTCCCTGCGCCAACGCTCGAGCAAGGCCGGAGCGTTGCGCTCATTGCCGTGGGTCCCCGCCACAACCAACACCTGAGCCCGCCCCATACCCTTTGCTCCAGCCCGCAGCTGAGTCAGCCTGGCAGAAGTCTTCTGAACGTCCATGGCCATCCCCCCTGCCGTGGTGACAGCCGCCCGCAACGGCTGGCAGTGGCAGTGGCAGCAACTGATGGGGGGCCTTGGACCCGCCGATGCCGAGGGGAACTACACCCGCCCCGCCGGAGCCTTTGTCGCCAAACCAGCGCTGCCCCCATCGGCCGGTGAGGCGGGGGCCCATGTGCTGATCGTGGGACGGAGCTGCCCCTGGGCCCACCGGGCTTGGCTCGTCTGGCAGCTGCGACAACTGCACCAGAGCATTGAGCTGCTGGTGGTGGAGCCCGATCCCAAGGCAGGCCGCTGGCGCTTCAGCGAGCCCTTCCGTGGCTGCCAGACCCTGCAGGAGCTCTACCGAGCCGCTGGGGCAGACCCCAACCAGCGGGCCACCGTTCCGGTCCTGGTGGACAGCCGCTCAGGAGGCGTGGTGGTGGGCGAAAGCGCTCGCCTGATGGAACTGCTGAACAGCTGGCCAGCAGCGCAGGACGCCCTCGACCTGGAACCCGCCAACCAGGCTCAGGCCATCGCGCACTGGCGCGAGCGCCTGCAATACAGCGTCAATGACGGGGTCTATCGCTGCGGATTTGCCCGCAACCAAGCGGCCTATGACCGGGCCGAATCAGCGCTCTTTGAGACCTTGAGCGAAGCGGAATCGGTCCTGGCTGACGCCGGCACCTCGCCCTGGCTCTGCGGAGAGAGACCAAGCCTGGCTGATGTTCAGCTCTTCCCCACCTTGATTCGTCTGGAGTTGGTCTACGCCCCCCTGTTCGGGGTCAGCCGTCAGCCGCTCTGGCAACTCCCTGGGCTCTGGGCCTGGAGACAGCGCTTCTTCGCGCTACCTGGCGTGGCCGAAACCTGCTGCGATCAGGCCTGGCGCAAGGACTACTTCGGCGCCCTGTTTCCCCTCCATCCTTCGGGGATCGTGCCCGCGGGCCCCGCTCTGGCCACACTGGTGTCAGGAACCGTCTCAGCATGAGCGCCGCCGCCGATCCGGTCTTTGAAGGTGTCTATGGCACCTACAGCATCACGGACACGGACCGGCGCGAGGTCCTGGGGTACCGGCTGGCCCTCTTCACGGCGGCAGTGGCCCAGGCCGCACTGCTGATCCAATGGCAGCAGCTCGGTGGAGCGTGGATCTGGCCCTGGCTACTGCCTTTGGCCGCAGGGGTTGGCCTGGCCCTGCGTTGGATTCACATCTATCTGCGCCCCCTGCACCGGGCCCTGCAATGGTTCTGGCTGGCGGGATGCCTGGGCTTCCTCGCCCTGCTGATCAGCGCCGGTCCCCAAGGAATGGCCGGCGCACTCAGCACAGACAGCCGCTGGATCTGGGCCGTGGGTCCCTTCTTCGCCGCCCTAGCGGGGATCGGCTTCAAGGAGTTTTTCTGCTTCCGCCGCCCCGAGGCCATTGGCGTGACTCTGCTGCTGCCTCTGGCGCTGCTCGGACGCCTCAGCCATCTGCTCAGCGCAGAAGCCACGGCGACCCTGCTGGCCATCGAGGCGGCGCTCCTGCTGGTGCTGACCCTGCGGAAATTCCCGATGGATGCCGCGGCCGACGTGGGCGATAAGAGCGTGTTTGCTTATCTGGAAGCGCAGCGACAGCCCCCCAACTTGTGAGCCTGATCAGCCTGGTGGATGTCCGCAAGGACTTCGGCATCCGCACCCTCTTCGACGGGCTGACCCTGCACATCGGTGAACGCGAGCGCCTGGGGCTAATCGGACCCAACGGCGCCGGGAAGTCCACCTTGATGCGAGTTCTGGCGGGACTCGAGCCCACTGGGAGTGGCAACCGCCGGGTCCTGCCCCAGGCCCGCATCGTCCTGGTGAGCCAGGAGCCGGAGATGGATCCGCAGCGGACCGTGCTCGAGCAGGTCTTTGCTGAGAGCGGCGAGAAGATGCAGCTGCTGCGCCGATACACCGAGGTCAGCGAGGCCCTCGCCGCGGCCCATGAGCGAGGCGACGACGATGCCGCCCTGCTGGCGGAGCTGGGCCAACTCAATGGACGGATGGACCAAAGCCAAGCCTGGGGCTTGGAGCAGCAAATCCGCGAAGTTCTGCAGCGACTGGGCATCGGCGACACCCAACGCCGGGTCGGGGATCTCTCCGGCGGCTACCGCAAGCGCCTAGCCCTGGCGGCCGCCCTCGTGGCCGACCCGGATGTCCTGCTGCTGGACGAGCCCACCAACCATCTCGATGCCGACTGCATCCAGTGGCTCCAGGGCTATCTGCAGCGTTTCAGCGGGTCCCTGGTGCTGATCACCCACGACCGCTACGTCCTCGATCAGGTCACCAACCGAATCGTGGAGGTGGACCGCGGCGAGGCCCGCAATTACAGCGGGAACTATGCCTATTACCTCGCCCGAAAAGCCGAAGAGGAGGCAGCGGCTGCCGCCAGCGAAGCCAAATTCAAGGGAGTGCTGCGGCGTGAGCTGGAGTGGCTCAAGCGGGGCCCCCAAGCGCGCAGCACCAAACAAAAGGCGCGCATCCAGCGGATCGAGGCCATGCAGGAGGCCCCCAAGCGCCAGGGGAGAGGGGACCTGAGCCTGACCAGCAACCAGCGGCGGCTCGGAAAGCGAGCGATCGAAGCCGAGGCGGTGCTGGTCTGGGCCAGCGAGGAGGCCCAAAACAGCGGCCAGACACCGCTGTTGCGCGACTTCAGCTACGACTTCAGCCCGGAGGATCGGATCGGGATCATCGGGCCGAATGGCTCCGGCAAATCAACCCTGCTGGATCTGATTGCCGGTCGACGCATCCCCCAGGGCGGACGGGTTGAGCTGGGATCAACCGTGAAGCTCGCCTACTTCGACCAGCACAGCCACACCGTGCTCGATCAGACCGATGCCGCCGGCCGGGAGCGCAAGGTGATCGACATCGTCAAAGAGGCCGCCAGCACTGTCGAGATCGAGGGTTCCACCCTCAGTGCCTCCCAGCTGCTGGAGCGATTTCTGTTTCCTCCGGCGCAGCAACACCAGCCCGTCAGCAAGCTCTCCGGCGGGGAGCGGCGGCGACTGCACCTCTGCCGCCTCCTGATTGAGGCGCCCAACGTCCTGCTGCTCGATGAGCCGACGAACGACCTCGACGTCCAGACCCTGACGGTGCTCGAGGATTTCCTCGAGGACTTCCGCGGTTGTGTCGTCGTGGTCTCCCACGACCGCTACTTCCTCGACCGCACCGTCGATCGGCTGTTCAGCTTCGAGGACGGCCAACTCCAGCGCTTTGAAGGGAACTACAGCAGTTATCTCGAGCGGCAGGCCGCCAGCCGCCCAGCCCCAGCCGCTCCGAGCAGTCCAGCAGAGAAAAAAGCCAAGGAGGCCCCCGCCAAACCGGCCAAGGCCCGGCGGCGCAGCTTCAAGGAAAACCGTGAACTCGAGCAACTGGACGCCAACCTTCCCCTTTGGGAGGCACGCAAGGAGGAACTCGAAGCACTCATGGCGGCAGGAGGCAGCGATTACGCCGCCCTCGAGACCCAGAGCGCAGAACTCTCGAACCTGCTTGAGCAGATCGCCGCTGGGGAAGAGCGCTGGCTCGAGCTCAGCGAGATGCCGAGCTAGGGGCACTGCTGCGCCGGCGGCGATGGGCATGGGGGGGGAGGTCCGCTGCACGGCGGGATGGTCTGGCGCTGAGCTCGCACTGCATCACCGGAGTGTCCTGCCCTAGCCAAGGTTGTTGGCGGGCTCGGCCCGATTGAGCTTCCACCTCCTTCATCGCCGTTGGCTTGTAGTCGCTCAGGCTGCGCTGAAGGGCCATTTCATCGCCCATGTGCCGCAGGTAGAGATCCAAGGTCCACTGGATCTGGTTGTGTTCAAAGGCCTCGCAGGCCGCCTGCAGGGACTGAAAACGCTGACTGACCAAGCCGGTCGGAGAGCACTGCTTCCACTCCAGGGTGTCTTCAAAGCTCAGCCCATCACGCCACTGCCTCTGTTCAGACAGATAGCAGTGATGGTCTGGGCCATTGATCCAGAACAGACGACCGGACTCATCCATGAAGTGACGATCGTGTCGCTGCGTGATTCGCGCCATCTGGAAGCCCATCACTAGCCCTCTGCTAGCCAGAGTCCTGCGATCGGACCGCGAAGAAAACAGAAAGCCGAAATCAGAACCCGATCACAATTGGCTCCGCATCCGCCAGACACCCCGTATGGTGTGCAGCGACGTCGAGCAGCCTGATCTCTCCGGCCTCATTGCATGAACACGATCGACGAGCACATCGCTAAGGACAAGTCCGAGATCGAAGCGGCCAAAGCTGCTGGTGATCAAGGCAAAGTGCGCCACCTTGAGGACGAAGTGAAAGGCCTCGAGGAGTACAAGGCCCACCACCCCGAGGACAAAAAAGACCCCTCCCCGATGGAGGTCTACTGCGACCTAAATCCCGACGCCCCTGAGTGCCTCGTCTACGACGACTGAGTCTCTAAGCGTTCAGCAGTGAGCCGGTGGAACTTCGTTTCTCTGGCTCACACCCCCAGCTCTTTCCAGACCTTGGCCAAGAGCTGATCCAAATTTTTTGATGTCGCTGCTGAGATATCCAGCACCGGTTGGCCGCAGTGGTCGCTGACCTGTTGGATCCTCTCCTCGAGCTCATCCTCGAGCAACAACTCGGTTTTGTTGAGGGCGACCAGACAGGGCCGCTCGTCCAAGCCATTGCCATAGGCGGCCAGCTCCTGCTGCACCACCTGGAAATCGTGCAGGACGTTCTCTGAGCTCGCATCCACAAGGTGGATCAAGAGACGGGTGCGCTGGATATGACGCAGGAAGTCATGGCCCAGTCCAGCCCCCTGGGCTGCCCCGGCGATCAAGCCAGGGATATCAGCAAAGACCGTGCCATCACCACTGGGGCGGCGCACCACCCCCAAGTTGGGAACCAGGGTTGTGAAGGGGTAGTCGGCAATTTTGGGCCGGGCTGAAGAGAGCACCGAAATCAGGGTGCTTTTGCCGGCATTCGGCAAACCGATGATCCCCACCTCGGCCAAGAGCTTGAGCTCGAGCTGCAGCAACCACTCCTCGCCGTCGCGTCCCTCGGTGAACTTCTCGGGGGCGCGGTTGCGGTTGCTCAGGTAGTGGGCGTTGCCCAGGCCACCACGGCCTCCGACGGCCACGAGCAAGCGCTGATCCTTCTCCGTGAGGTCTCCCAGAAGGATGTGGGTCCGGGCATCTCGGACCTCCGTTCCGCAGGGAACCTTGATGACCAGGGGAGAACCACTGGCTCCAGTGGCCTTGTTCGGCCCACCGCGACGACCGTCATCGGCGGCAAAGAGCCGCTTGTATTTGAAGTCCAGCAGGGTTTGCAGGTTGGGGTCGGCCTCGAGCCAGACATCACCACCGCGACCGCCATCCCCACCGGAGGGACCGCCGGCAGGGACGTACTTCTCACGGCGAAAAGCGGCAATCCCATCGCCGCCGCGTCCTGCCTGCAGTGAGATCCGGGCCTGATCAATGAATTGCATTTGACCAACCCTAAGATCGGGCCGCCGTGAGGCCGGTTCTTGGCAGAGGTTCGCTTCCAGCAGGTCAGCAAGACCTACCCACCGCGGCGGGGCAGTGCAGCGGTTGAGGTCCTACGGCAGCTGGAACTCTCCATCCGTGATGGCGAGTTCTTAGTTCTCGTCGGGCCCTCCGGCTGCGGCAAAAGCACGCTGCTGCGCCTCCTGGCCGGACTGGAGAGCCCAAGCGGCGGTGAAATCATCGTGGGCGGTCGCCGGGTGACCCACCTGCGCCCCTCCCAGCGGGATGTGGCGATGGTCTTCCAGAGCTACGCCCTCTATCCCCACCTGAGCGTGGCGGACAACATCGGCTTTGGCCTGCGCCGGCAGCGCCAACGCACGGGCCTTCAGCAACTTCAAGACGGCCTCCATCGGGCGGGACGGACTCTGCCCCAGGCGCTACGGATTCCCTCCAGCCGAGAGCAGCGCATCGAAGCACGCATCCAAGAGGTCGCGAGCACCCTGGAGCTGGAGCATCTGCTGGAGCGGATGCCCAAGGAACTCTCCGGCGGGCAAAAACAACGGGTCGCCCTAGGGCGTGCCATCGCCCGTCAACCGTCCGTCTTCCTGATGGATGAACCCCTGAGCAACCTGGATGCCAAGTTGCGAACGGGAACCCGCGCCCAGATCGTCGAGCTTCAGCGCCGTCTGGGCACCACAACGGTCTACGTGACCCACGACCAGGTGGAAGCGATGACCATGGGCCATCGGATCGCCGTCTTGAACCGCGGTTGCCTGCAACAGCTCGGGACACCGGCGGAGCTCTATCAATGGCCCAGCAACCTCTTTGTGGCGCAATTCATCGGTAGCCCCGCCATGAATCTGCTGCCCGTCAACGTTGCCGGCAAGGGTCAACTGCAGCTCGGGAGCCGGCGTTTTCTCCCGGAAGGTCCCAGCGGTGATGCCCTCCTGCACTGGCAGGAGGCGGGGGGCAGCGAAGCCCTCACGGGAGGCCTGCGGGCGGAACACCTGCACTTGGCTCCGGCCACCAACCGCAATCTGCCGGCGGAGGTCTGCCATGTGGAGGGCCTCGGCAATGAACAACTGCTCACCTGCCGCTTGCAGGAGGGAAGCCACCTGGTTCAGCTAAGGGCCGATCCCAGCGAGCACCTCACCCCAGGGGAAACGGTTCACCTGGACATCGATCCGAAGGGCTGGCGGTTCTTTGACGCCGACGGAGAAGCGATCCCTCCGGCGCCCGAGCCAATCGCCCCTACAGCCAGCGGTCCCGAACCGGTGCTGCCATCGCTGGGCTAACCCCTCACTTCACCCAGATCACGCTGCACCCTTGGCCGCCATCCCCCTGGGCGGCGTCCGTAACCCGCTCCACATAGGGAACGCTGGAGAGCCACTCCCTCAGTCCGCGTTTGAGCTTGCCGGTGCCGATTCCGTGGATCACCCAAACCGGACCGTTGGCTCCGCGCAGGTGTTCTTCCACGGCGGACTCGGCTTCATGCACCCGCATGCCCCGGACATCGATGGTGTTGCGCTCCGTGCGCACCTCAGGACCTCGACTGGCGGGATTGCGGCGACTGCGGATCGAGACCTGGGCTTGCGGCGGCTCGGGCTTCTCGCCCTGAAGTCCCTCAATGGCGGAGAGCTCCAGGTTCAGGCGCATCACCCCGCAGCGGACACTGAGCTCCCGGCCGTCTTCACTGAGGGAGAGGACCTCACCTGCCTTGCCGAGGGAGAGGACCCGCACGCGATCGCCAACCTTAGGGAGCCAACCCTTGTGGTCACGGCGCTCCGGCAGGGGGCGATGCTGTTGCTCCAGCTGCTTCAGCTGCTGCCCTGCCCGGCGAGCTGATTCACCCAGTTCACTGCTGCCTGTGCCACGGCCATGGCGGAGACGTCGAATGATGCGGCGCACCTCCTTTTGGCCATCACGGATCGAGCGCTCCAATTGCTCGCGGCGCTGCTCCTGCAGCTCAGCGCTCTGCTCCTTCTGCTGCTGCCAGCGCATGAGGAGCTCCTCATGCAAGAGCTCGGTTCTCGCCAGCAGAGCAGCCGCTTCTTCGGCCGCCTCCTGTTGCCGTTGACGTTGGCTCTCCAGCCCCGCAATCACTTGATTGAGTTCCCCTTCTCCCCGGGGAGCCAGCAGGGCTTGGGCCGCATCAAGGACCGCGCCGTCCAAACCCAGTCGGGTGGCGATGGCCAGGGCATTACTGCGGCCAGGGATGCCCCACTGCAGGTGATAGGTCGGCGAGAGGCTCTCGACGTCGAAGGCGACGGAGGCATTCTCAAAGCGCGGGTCGTCGTACTTCAGGGCTTTCAGCTCCCCGAAGTGGGTCGTGGCAATGGTCAAACGAGCCCGATCCGCCAACTGCTTCAGCAGGGCGATGGCCAGCGCCGTCCCCTCGGTGGGATCGGTGCCGGCACCCACCTCATCGAGAAGCACCAATTGAGCTCCGGCCTGGGTCGCCAGATCGCTACCGGCGGCAGGCAGGGCCTCCAGGATCCGAGCAATCCGGCGCACATGGCCACTGAAGGTCGAGAGGTTCTGCTGGAGGGACTGCTCATCGCCAATGTCCGCGAGGACCTGCTGACACCAGGGCAAACGCGGCGACCCTTTGCAGGGAACAAACAAGCCCGCCCGGGCCATGAGGACCGCCAGGCCGACGCTTTTAAGGGTCACCGTTTTGCCGCCGGTGTTCGGGCCGGTGATCGCCACCACCCGCAGGCTGCTCTCCACGCGGACGCTCACGGGAACGACCGTTCGGCCTCCCTGGCGACGTTCTTGCCAGAGCAAGAGCGGATGCCGCAGCCCCTCCAGCTGAAGCGGCGCCAGGGGATCGGCCTCCAGCTCGGGGCGTACAGCCCCCAGCCAAGCGCTGTATCGGGCGCGAGCCAGGGCGAGATCCAGCTGAATCAGGACCTGCTGCAGGTGCTCGAGCGCCGGCTGCTCTTCTCCCACCAGGGCGCTGAGCTCCTGGAGCACCGCCCGCTCCGCCTCGCGCTCCTCGCCTTCCAGCTGCCGGATCCGGTTGCCCAGGGGGATCACCGCCTGGGGCTCGATAAAAACGGTGTTGCCGGAGGCGGAGCTGTCGTGAACCAGGCCCGGCAACTGACTGCCGGCGCCCGCCTTCACCGCCAAGACCGGCCGGCCATTGCGCTCGGCGACCACCGTGTCTTGAAGGAGCGCGGCGTAACGACGAATCAGCTCATTCAGACGATCACGGCGCTCCATCCGCACGGAGGCGAGCTGACGACGCAGGCCTGAGAGGGGAGGGCTGGCGCGATCCGCCACACGCCCCCCGTCCTCAATGCAAAAGCGCAGGCGCTGCTCCAGCTCAGGCAGGGTGCGTAGAGGCTCCACCAGGGCAGTCGTCACCGGCCGCAGCTCGGGATCGTCGATCTGCCGGCGCAGACGCCGAGCCGCAGCCAAGGTGGTCGCCACGGCCAAGAGGTCATCACCGCTGGCTACGCCACCTTTGGCACAGAGCTGAAGGGTGTGATCCAGATCAGCAGCCCCCTGAAAGCTCAGCCCCCCTTCGATCAGGCCATCCAGCGCCAGCAGCTCGGTCGTCTCCGCCAGCCAGCCCACGCTCTGCTGGCGGGTCGAAGCCAGGGGCAGCCGCGCCGCCACGACGCGACCGGCGGCGGTGCTGGCGAAGCTGGAGACGTGGTGGGCCAGCCGCGGCCACTCCAGTAGCTCCAGGGCCTCCTGTTGGATGGGCGCGTGCAGCTCAGCCGTCACGAGTAGGTCAGAGGTATCGGCTCGGCTCCGATATTGGAGGGCAGCCCGCCGGCGGGCTCATAGAGCATCTCCAACCAGTTCCCTTCTGGATCCTGCATGTAGAAGGAGGCCGTGCCGTCGCGGTGGTCATGCACCGGACCGCAGGAGTGCCCCTTGGCAAGCAGCTGCTCCCGCACCTGATCCACTTCAGCGCGGTTCTGGACGTGAAAGGCGAAGTGGGGGCCTGCCGCCTTGTAGTCAGGGCTGAGAAGAGCAATGCCTTCACCAGTAGGCCACTGGACATAGCACCAGTCCGCGGCTTCCCAGGTCAGCCGCAAGCCCAAATCGAGATAGAAACGCTTGGCCCGCTCCATGTCCTGCACCCGCAGGGCGACATGGCCAAGGCGATGGGAGACGGCCATGGCATCCGTTGGCATTGAGTCCATTCTCGGTCGTGCAGGCCCCGGCTGGCGTGGCAACACTGGGCGAGCACCGATCGTCCCCCTTGAGCAGTCCACCCAGCAGCCTCTGGGTCACCAATCGCGGGGTGGTGGCGATCTGCTTTCTGGCGCTGGAGCTGGTGTTTTTCTCCACCGACTCCATCGGTGTGCCCGCCCATGAATATGTCAGCGGCGATGTGGGTGGGACGCCCTATCTGGAGGTGTGGTTTCAGGTGGCCTTCCTGGTGCCAGCCGCCCTGATCATGCCCCTGTTGGGCAGCCTGAAAGAGCGGGTCGGGGCCAAGGCCATCGCCACGGTGGGTCCAGGGGTCTTCGGCATCGCCTGCCTGCTCAGCTCCGTTGCGACCGATCCGCAGCTGTTCATCGCGATGCGCGTGCTGCAGGGACTCGGAGCCGGGGTGATCCCGGCGGCAGCGGGGGGCTACCTGGGCGGTCAGCTGGGGGAGAAGTACACGCCGATGGGCAAGGGATTGGTGGCCCTGGCCTTGGTCACGGGCTCCACCATCGGCATTCCCCTCTCCGCCTTCGTCACCTGGTACCTCAGTTGGCGGACGCTCTACGCCGGCCTGGGCCTAGCGGCCCTGGCAGCAGTCGCCGTTATCCTGCGATTAATGCCCGCGACCCCGGGTGACCCGAAAGCCGAGATCGACTGGCTGGGCTATGGGCTGATGGCCGGTGGCTTCGGACTCCTGAGCCTCTCGCTGGTGGTCGGGAACCAACGGGAGTGGTTCAGCAGCGGGATCTATGTGGTGATGCTTTGGAGCTCACTGCTGTTGCTTGGGCTCTTTGGCTGGCGTGTGGCCACCGTCCCCAAACTGATCAACCTCAAGATTTTTCAGGACGTCAATTACTGCGTGAGCGCGGTGAACCTGAGCTCCGTGATGTTCTTTCTGTTCATGATCTTTGCGATCGTCCCGCGCTTCTTGATGGTGGTGGTCAACAACACCATTGAGAACTACGCCTGGTCCTTTCTTCCCTTTGTCGCAGCGGCGATCCTGACGGGCCTGATGGTCACGCCGGGGGCCAGCCCCCATCTCATCGCCGCCACCATCCCCGCCAAAAAGAAACTCTGTTCTGCGGCGATCTTCACCTTTGCCTTGACCGCGCTCTGGATGGCTTACACCTCAGCCCAGCAGAGCAACAGCAACGTCACCCTGCAATTGATCCTGGTGGGGGTCTGCTTCGCCCTGATCAATTGCCTCGAGATTCAGATGTCGTTCTCGACGATGCCGGCGGAACTGATGACCAGCGCCAGCTCCGTGCTGTTCTTCTGCACGAACATCTCCAAGGCCCTCTCTGGGGGAGTGAGTTCCGCTATCCGAACCGTGAGCACGCAGGGCAGCTGGGAACGGTTTCGTGAGCAGAGCTACGGGTCCAACTGGGGGCTGGAGACCTTCCAAGAACCCTTGAGCGGGCATCCCATGGGCATCAGCGGCAACCTCTGGTCCCAAGGCTCCCTTGAGCTGCTCAACAAAGCCATCGCCCAACAGGCCGAAGTGGTCAACTTCATCAACATCGCCACCCTGGTGGGGCTCGTCCTGCTGGTGCTCTGCGTGCTGCCCCAGCTTCACCGCACGGCACCAGCCAAAACGAAAGAACAGCCCTAGCCTCCGGCAATAGTCAGGCGAGCCGGGCGTGAGCGCATCAGCGGCACAACCCGCAGGGGAGACCAAGGCCCTCAGCCCTGAAGAGGCCGCCCGCAAGAAACAGCGCACCCGCCTAATCGCCGGTGGAGCCATCGGACTGGTCGCCACCAGCCTCGCCACGTACTTCATCCACGGCCACTTCTTTCCCTACACCGACGACGCCTACGTCCACGCCTACACGGTGACCGTCTCACCGTATGTCGAGGGCTACATCAAGACCGTCAATACCGAGCCCAATGCCTTCGTGAAAGAGGGGCAGCTGCTCTATGAGATCGTCCCGCTTCCCTTTCAACTGAGTGTCGATCAGCAACAGCATCAACTCGATGCGGCCATCGCCCAGAAAGAAGCCCTTGAGCAACAGCGCCTGCAGGCCAAGCAGGCCTTGAAGGATCAAGAGGCCCGTCAATGGCTGATCGACCTGAACCAACAGCGCTACGCCTACCTCCAGCAGCAACAGGTGGTCTCGCTCGAGAAGGAGCAGGAATTTCAAGCCGCGAAACTCGAAGCGCGCGCCAGGGTGAAAGGGGCCAACCTCGACATCAGCCGACTGGAGAAACAGATCGGCGAGCAGGAGGCCAACATCCGTGCGCTCAAAGCGGCGCTGGGCAACGCCAAGGTCAACTTGAACTACACCCGCTACTACGCACCGATGGACGGGTATGTCAGCAACAACTTCTCCATTCGTGTTGGTCAATATGTGAAACCTGGCCAGGCGATGTTCACCCTCGTCGACAACAACCACTGGTGGGTGGACGCCAACTATCTGGAGACCCAGATCCACCGCATCCGTGATGGGATGCCCGCCAAGGTCCGGCTCGACATGTACCCCGGTGTGACCTTCAAAGGCAAGGTCATCAACATCAGCTCAGGGAGTGGTGCCTACTACTCCCTGCTGCCGCCCCAAAACGCCACAGGGAACTGGGTGAAGGTGCCGCAACGCTTCCCGGTGCGAATCCTGATGGAGCAAAACAGTCGTCATCCCTTGCGTGCGGGAGCGACCTCCCACGCGACGGTGAACACCTTGATCAATCCTGCGCCGCCGACAAAGTGATGGGCAAGCTCACCGGTGCATCGAGTGTGGTGGGAATCGGCAACAACTCCCGCAGCAGCTGGGCATAGCTGACATTCGCCAAGGTCATCGCTTCGGCCTGCTGCTCCATCGCCGTCGTCAGCGATCGAATCGTGTCCGCCAGGTCGGTGTAATCCGCCAGGCCAAACTCAAAACGGGCGCGACTATCGCGGTAGGCCTCCCGCGCTGCCCGGAACGAGGCGTTCGACGCAATGATCTGACTGAGGGCCGCGCGATGGTCGTAGTAGGCGGTTTCAAGGCGTTGCCGAATCGCATTGCGCTCTGTGGCCTCCGCCTGCAAGGTCCGCTCCGCCGCCGCTCGGCTGGCAGCAACCGCCCCCGAGGTGATCCCGGCATCAAAGAGACGCCAATTGAGCATGACCCCAGCGGCCCATTCCCCACTCTCCCCATTGAGTCCAGGGATATAGGCCGGCCCTTTGCAGCACCCCTGCAGATCCACCAAAGGGGCGGTGGTTTGGGCAGCCAGATAGCCGCCCGTCGCAAACAACCCCAACCGCGGCAGCAATTCAGCGGCCCGGCGATCCGCCTGACGCAGCAAGGCTGTACGCGCCGATTGCAACGCTTCGAGCTGGGGGTTGTCCTGGAAGCCGCGGACAATGGTCTGCTGAAGATCCAGGGGCCAGGGCGGCTGCAGGCGAACGGCCTCGCTCGCCTCGAGCGTGATCTGGAAGGGGGCATTGACCAAGTTGCTCAGCCGCCGTTGCTGGCTTAATCGCAGGGCATCGGCCTGCTCAAGGCGAAAGCGGCTTTGCTGCAGCATCGCCTCAGCCCGTAAGAGATCAACCCGCGGCACGAGGCCCGCGATCTTCATCGCCACGACCTGGTCGTAGATCACGGTGTCGTTGTCGACGACCACCTGACGGATCCTGCGCAATTGGTCAGCCAGTTGCAGTTGGTAGTAGGCCTCACTGACGTTGAGCTGCAACTGACGAAGGCGGTTGCCATAGCGCTGCTCAGAGGCATCGAGTTCCGCTTTGACCTCCGCGAGAGCGGCATTGCGCTCAAAGCTCAAGAGCTCGTAATCGAGGCGCAGCAGGGCAAATCCTTCGCCGACGTTCGTCTGGGCCCGTTCCCAACCACCCGTCGGGACGTAGAAGGCGGAGTCGACGCCATACAGGCTCTCGTTCCCCTGCCAAGCGACATTGCCCACCTTCTGCTGGGTGTAACTCCCGCCGAGGTTCAGGCCAAGGATCGGGTACAGACGGCCGCGAACCGATTTCAACCAGCCCTGCTGTTCCTGGACTTCGGCAACCTGCTGCTGCAGGACCGGGTCGTTTTGTACCGCAACGGCGATCACCTGCTGCAGGTCCAGGCGCAGCCGTTGTGCGACGGCAACGGCCTCAGTTCTGGCCGGCAAGTCTCCCGGGCTGGGAGGCCTGAGCCGTTCCAGCAACTCCGCAGTGGGCTCAGCCGCAGGGGTCTCCGGTGAGGCGACCTTGAGGACCCCATCGAGACGATCAAGATCCCGGGCGTACGCCTCAAAACTCTTGACCAGAGGGAGGAGCGCCGGAGGAATCTCCTTCTCGCGCGCGACGACCCCGACCGGGAAGCCGACGGCAACGACGAGCAAAAGGTGGCGTAACCCGCGCAGCCCCACTCATGCAGCCCGCGTTGGACGGGCTAACGCTAGGGGGGTTGCCCCGGAGTGCTTGCCGTCAGAGCCGGCTTCAGCCCTGGCGCAGCCATTCGGCTGCATCACAGGCGTGATAAGTGAGGATCAAATCCGCACCAGCACGCTTGAAGCAGAGGAGGGTTTCAAGCACCACAGCCCGCTCGTCAATCCAACCCTTTTCAGCGGCCGCCTTGACCATGGCGTACTCACCACTGACGTTGTAGGCCGCGATCGGCAGCTCGCTCTCCTCACGGAGGCGGTGAATGATGTCGAGGTAAGCCAGACCGGGCTTGACCATCATGATGTCGGCCCCCTCTTGCTCATCGAGCTGGGCCTCGGTGATGGCCTCGCGGGCGTTGGCCGGATCCATCTGGTAGGTGGATTTGTCCTTCGGGATGGGCTTGCTGGCCACCGCACGAGGGGCGGAATCCAGTGCTTCACGGAAGGGGCCGTAGTAGGCCGAGGCGTATTTCGCCGTATAGCTAATGATGCCGACGTGCTCGAAGCCTTCCTCATCGAGCGCTTCGCGGATGGCACCAACGCGGCCATCCATCATGTCGCTGGGGCCGATCAGATCCGCACCGGCACGGGCCTGGGCAACGGCCTGCTTGCAGAGCAGGGCAACGGTTTCATCGTTGAGCACGACCCCTTCGCCACTGACGATTCCGTCATGGCCATCGCAGGAGTAGGGGTCCAGGGCGACGTCCGTCATGATCGCCATCTCGGGGTGTACCTCCTTCAGGCGGCGGATCGCCCGAGGGATCAGGCCACCTTCGTTGAAGCACTCCGCACCGTCTTCGGTCTTCAGGCCATCGGCCACCTTCGGGAAGAGGACCACGCAACGGATCCCCAGGTCCCAGGCACGACCGACTTCCTGCACGAGCCCATCCAGGCTCCAGCGCTGACAGCCGGGCATCGCCCCGATGGGTTCGTTGCTGGCCCCCTCATGGACAAAGAGGGGATAGATGAAGTCCGCGGGACTCAGGGAGGTCTCACGCACCATCGCCCGCAGGGCAGGGGAACGGCGCAGGCGGCGGGGACGGTAGGTGAGCTCCATCGGGGGCTGGCTCAGCGAACTCGAGATGGGGCGGATCCTACGGAGCCCTCACCTGCAGGTCAGGTTTCGTTCCCGCCAAACATGTCGTCGTAGCCCTGGTACGGGTCAAATTCCGACCAGCCAGGGCTGGCTTCATTGAAGAGGCCGTAACGGGCCGCCTCGTCATCCATCAGCGTGTTCCCCGTCGGCTGGGTGTTGCAGGTCACTCCCCCATCCGGCGTGGGCTGGCAATCGTCAAAGACCACACCCGCCCGGGCCGAAACCGGAACGCAACAGCAGCTCACAACGAGCAGAGCGCCTGAGAGGATGGGCGCCGCTTTCGCCCTGGCCGCGATGTACACCGACTGGACCGCCATTGCCCTGCTGCTGCTGACTGCCGCACCCCTGTTGGCCGTGGTCGCAACGACGGCTTTCTTCATCTGGCGGCAGAAGACGAAGCGCTGATCAACAGGATGGTGCCCTGACCCACGCATTGCAAGCAGGTGCGGTAGCCGGCCGTTTGCGTGCGCTGGATGCCGCTCCCTCCACACCTGGGACAAGGCTTTGCACCCTCATTGATGGCTGTTTTCCCCTGCTCCTCGGGCCTGGCCATGGGCCGCTCCTGGTGATGGCCTCACTTTGTTCGCAGCCAGGGGTTTTGATCCCGAAGGGATTGTTAAGCCTTGCTCAACTGCTGCCGCAAGGTCCCGAGCTGGCAGTGCTGCAACAGCTCTTGGGCGCTGAGACAGGAGCCCTCCGGCACCAGCGCTAAGGAGGCGGCTAAGCGACCAATCGCCGCCTCAGGCAGAACGCCCTGCTCCCGCCAAACCGCAAGGCCCATGCCGCCATCGCGTTTGGACAGGCGCTGGCCCTGACCATCCATCCAGAGGGGCAGGTGCCAGTAACGCGGCGGCTCCACGCCTAGGTGCTGAAGGACCGCCACCTGCGGTCCCGTGGCCGGCCAGAGGTCCAAGCCGCGCACCACATCACTGATGCCGAGTGCCCACTCATCGACCGCGGTCGCCAGGTGATAGGCCAGGAAACCATCGGCCCGGCGCAGCACCACATCACCGACCTCCGTCGGTCCGTCGAGGCACCCCTCAGGACCCAACTGCTCTGGCCAACGAAGGGGTCCCGGCTCCAGCCGCAGCCGCCAACTGGGCAGGCGCTGATCCTCCAGACCCCAACGGGGAGTGAGTGGCCGGCAAAAACCGGGATAGACCCCCGATCGGCCATGGGGGGCCGAGATGTCAGCCAACATCCGACGGCTGCAGCGGCAGGGATAGAGCTGGCCGCTACGCCGCAAGGCCGAGAGGACCGTGGCGTAGAGACCGCGGCGCTCGCTCTGGCGCAGCACCGGTCCATCCCAAAGCAAACCCAGCCAGCGCAGGTCCTCTCGAATGCTGGCCTCCGCCCCTGCTCGATTGCGGGGCGTATCGAGATCGTCAATCCGCAGCAACCACTCGCCGCCCTGCAGCCGGGTGATCAACCAGGAGAGCAAGGCCGTGCGGAGGTTGCCCAGATGCAGTGGACCGGTCGGGGACGGCGCATAGCGACCCCGGCGAGCCGTTTCCTTGAGATCGGCGACCTCGCGCCGTAATGCTCTGAGATGAGAGGGCAGCAAGGTAGACATCGATCAACCGCTAGGCCCGCAACACGCAAAAGGGCGACCCGAAGGTCGCCCTCTGCTCAACACCGTGAATGGGCGCGGTGTGATCAGCCCTGCACGCGATCCTTGAAGAGCTTGCCTGCGGTGAATGCAGGGACGCGCTTCGCGGGGATCTTGATCTTCTGGCCGGTCTTAGGGTTCAGGCCTTGACGGGCAGAGCGCTCGCGGGGCTCGAAGGAGCCGAAGCCAAGGATCGACACTTTCTTACCTTCGACAACCGAATCGATGATGGTGTCGATGGCCGCGTCGACCACCTGGGCCACGTCGGTCTTGGTCAACTCGGTGCGAGCAGCCACGAGATTGACGAGGTCAGCTTTGTTCATCGGAGTGGAAGCCTCTGGGCTCAGTAGCAGCAGGGCGGAGTGAGAAAACCCCGCCACCACTGGTTTCAGCGCGCCAATGGTATGGGGGTTGGCAAGGGGCGGCAACCTCAAAACCCCTTTTCCCATGCCGTTTTTGCCACATTTGCTGCCGAAATCGGCCCTTTCGCACTGTTTTGTGCCCCTACGAGCCGATCCCTAGACGGGCTCCTGGCCCTCTAAAGCAGCCCAGTCCAGGGCCTGCAACTGCTGTTGAACATCAGCGATCAAGGCCTCACCCCGCAGGGCCCCCAAGCCAGCCCCACTGGCCAGAGCAACCGGCGTGGAGCGGGGCAACCAGTCCCCCAAGGCCTCCAGGCTGCGCAACCAACGGCTCCAATGGAATGAACGGCGCGTGCGCAGGGGACGGGCCTCACCCGACGCGACTGGACTGAGAAGCCGCCCGCAGAACAGCAGCGGCGCGCCATTGAATGCCCGATCAGCAAGCAGCACGGCACTGCCCGGGGTCGGGCCTGGGGTCCAGCGCAGGCTGTATCCCGGGGCGAGGGACTGCTCGGTCGAGAAGGGCTCGAGTCCTTCAACGGTCGGCAAGAGGTAGGCCTCCTGTTCCTGCAGGGAGACCGGCCACTGCAGCTCCTCTTGAAAGCGTCGGGTGCGGCCGTGGCCATCACGGCTGGTCAAGACCAGTCGACCAGGGCCGCGCTCCCGCAGAAAAGCCAGGTTGGCTTGGTTCAGTCCTGGACAGTCGATCAGAAGACCCGCGCATCCCTCCCACTCCGGGGTTTCCAGCCACCAGGCCGAGCCCCCCAGCGTGTCGCGGTTGGGGGCAAACAGCCAGAGGTTCTCAAGCACCTGACGCGGCGGGCGCCCTTCCGGCAAGGGCTCTGCAAACACCGAACCGGATGCAGCCTGCTGGGGGCTCTCCTCACTCATGACGGGCCACAACCGCTCCACCACCTTTAGCTTGTGGTGGCAGCCCCCAGGATCCGTTGGCTTCGATCCACCTCGGACAGCCCTGGCCCCTTGGGGCGCAAGCGACGCCCAGGGGGGTGAACTTTTCCCTGGCCGCTCCCAGTGCCAGCCGGATTGAGCTGCTGCTGTTTCGCGATGGCAACGCCAGTGAACCCGAGCAAACGATTGAGCTGAGCAGCAGCCACCGTTCCGGCGACATCTGGCACGTGGAGGTCGAGGGCGTCGGCATCGGCTGCTGCTACGCCTACCGAGTCTTTGGCCCCCTGCAACCGGGGAACCACGGCTACAACCCGTCCAAGTTGCTCCTTGATCCCTGTGCCCGTGCAATCACAGGGTGGGATGTCTACAGCCGAATCGATGCCCTCGGCGGGATGCCGAATACGGCGAAGTGCCTCAAGGGGGTCGTCACCGAGCGGGATCGCTTTGATTTCCAAGCGGCGCCCAGACCGCGCCACAGCTGGCAGCGCACGCTGATTTACGAGCTGCACGTGGGGGGCTTCAGCCGCGGCCAGGGCAGCCCAGTCACCCCGGACGCCCAGGGGACCTACCTGGGGTTAATCGAACTCATTCCTTATCTCAAGGACCTCGGCATCACCACGGTCGAACTGCTGCCGGTGATGGCGTTCGACCCCCACGATGCACCCGAGGGACGGATGAACTACTGGGGCTACAGCCCCCTCAGCTGGCTGGCCCCCCATCACGGCTACCAGCAGGGAGACGATCCCCTACAGATCCGCCATCAGGTGAGGCAACTGGTGAGCGCCTGCCACCAGGCCGGCCTCGAGGTGCTGGTGGATGTGGTCTACAACCACACCTGCGAGGGCAACCAGGCCGGCCCAACCCTGAGCTGGCGCGGAATTGACGACCGCCTCTACTACCACCAGAACGCCAAAGGCGATTACCTCGACGTCAGCGGCTGCGGCAACTCCATTGCGGCCAACCGGCCCTTGGTGCGGCGCCTGATTCTTGAATCGATGCGCTGCTGGGCCCTGGAGCTGGGGGTCGACGGCTTCCGCTTCGACCTCGGCATCGCCCTCAGCCGCGGGGAAGAACTGGCCCCCCTCGACAAGCCACCACTGTTTGAAGAGATCGAAGCCGACCCCGAGCTCTCCGATCTGAAGTTGGTCAGTGAGCCCTGGGACTGCGGCGGCCTCTATCGCCTGGCCGATTTCCCCGCCAAGCGCATTGGCAGCTGGAACGGCCGTTTCCGCGATGACGTGCGTCGCTTCTGGAAGGGAGATGACAAGAGCTGCTGGGCCATGGGCCAACGCCTGAGCAGCAGTCCGGATCTCTTCGGCGGCCAACCAGCCGTCCTGGGGCGCAGCATCACCTTCTTAACCGCCCATGACGGCTACACCTTGAACGACCTGGTCAGCTACGGCGGTAAGCACAACCTGGCCAATGGGGAGGACAACCGCGACGGGGATAACCACAACAACAATTGGAATCACGGCGCCGAGGGGCCCTGCAGCGACCCCGACATCCAATCCCTAAGGAATCGGCAACTGCGCAACCTGCTGGCGAGCCTGCTGCTCGCCCCCGGGGTTCCCATGTTGCTGATGGGGGACGAGGTGCGCCGCAGCCAGGGCGGCAACAACAACACCTGGTGCCAGAACAACATCCTCGGCTGGATGCATTGGGCACCGGACGCGGAGGACCTCGAGCTCAAACGGTTCCTGCAACGGCTGATTCAGATCCGCCACCAATGGGCTGATTTGTTCAATCCCGAGGTGCCCCCTGCCGAGGCCAAGTCCCCCCGCTTCGATCAGCCGGGACACCTCATTCGCCAATGGCACGGCCCCAAACTCGGACAACCCGATTGGGCCAGCTGGTCCCACACCCTGGCCTGGAGTCTCAACGACCGTCAGCGGGGCCCCTTGATCTGGTGCGGGATGAACGCCTACTGCGAGGACCTGAGTTTCGATGTGCCCAAGGTGAATCACGGCTGGCGCCAGGTGATCAATACCGCTGAGGCCGATGCTGCACCCGCCGACCCCCAAGCCTGGAACGGTGCAACCCAGGCCATGAAGAGCCGCAGCCTGGTGCTGCTCGTGGAGCAGAGCTGCTTCTAGAGGGAAGCGGGCTGCGGGAATCGAACCCGCATCATCAGCTTGGAAGGCTGAGGTTTTACCACTAAACTAAGCCCGCAGCAGTACAAACGCACTAGGAGCGTTCGGTGCTGAACGCCAGCGGATCGGGTTTCGCGCTGACTAGAGCATTATGACCTGCGTTCGGGACAGCGTCCTTGGCCGCCACGCCTCAAGCCCCTAGCGATGCCGTCGATCTGCGGGGCAGACCACGTCAACGCTTGCTCTGGGCCTATGGCCTCGGGGACGTCGGCACGGGCATGGGCGCCTCCCTGATTGGCTTCTATTTACTGAGGTTCTACGTCGCCGCGGGTCTTCCCCCCTGGCTCGCCGGCCTGGCCTATGGGCTCGGACGGCTTTGGGATGCCGTCAATGACCCGATCGTCGGCTGGCTCAGCGACAAGACCATCAACACCAAACTCGGCCCACGTCTCCCCTGGATCCTCTGGAGCGCCGTTCCCCTGGGTGCCTCCATGGCACTGATGTGGTGGCTGCCCCCCTGGGACAACATCTGGACCAAGTTCTGGGTCTTTTTGGTGGTCTCCGTGGTCGCCAACAGCCTCTACACCTGCGTCAATCTCCCCTACACAGCCCTTGCGGCCGAACTCACCACCGACGTCGGACTGCGGACCCGGCTGAACACCTCCCGCTTCACCGGCTCGATCCTGGCCACGATCACCGCGGCCCTGCTGGCGGGGGTGCTGGTGAGCGATCTTCGTGATCCCTCCACCTATCTGCCGGTTGGCCTGGTCTCGGGCGTGATCATCAGCCTCTCGGGCCTGCTCTGCGGTTGGGGCCTGCTGCCGGCCGCCCGCAATTGCCAACGGCCTGAACCCACCCCCGGAACCACCCGCAAGTTGCTGCGGCGGGTGGCCCAGAACGGCCGCTTCTTAATGGTGCTGGCCCTCTATCTGCTGCTCTGGTGCTCCCTGCAGCTGATGCAGGCCGTCTCACTCTTCTTCCTTCCGGTCGTGCTCCAGGTGCCCGAGGGGCTGAGCAAATTGATCCTGTTGCCCTTCCTGCTCAGCTCCCTTGGGGGGCTCTGGCTCTGGAACAACGTCTCCCATCGAGCCGGACGCCTTCAGGCCCTGCGCCAGGGGGGGCTGCTCTGGATCATCGGCTGCCTTCTGGTGATGGTGCTCCAGCCCCTGAACAGCAGCCTGCCCCTGCTGGCCACCGGCAACCTGCTGAAGCTGGTCCTGCTGGTGGTCACCATCGTTTTGGCCGGCATCGGCGCCTCAACGGCCTATCTCATTCCCTGGTCGCTGCTGCCCGATGCCATCGACGCGGACCCGGAGAAGCCCGCCGGGCAGTACAGCGCCTGGATGGTCCTGGCCCAAAAGGTCTGCATCAGCGTCGTCATTGCCCTGTTGGGCATGGTCCTCAGCGCCAGCGGTTACGACGAAGCCCTCGCCAACACCGCCCAACCAGCCAGCGCCCTAGTGGCGATCCGGCTGTGCATGGGCATCATTCCCGCAGTGTTGGTGGTTCTTGGGCTAGTGGTGACGCGCCGCTGGCCCGAGAGGGGCCTGCATCTTCAAGCCAGCTAGCCACCCCATCGCATGCCTGCCCGCCGCCTTCCCGCCTGGCTTCGCCCCCGCTGGCTGACCCGCTTGGGGGAAAGCCTGCTGATTGGCGGTCAAGCCGTCTCGGCCCTGGCCAAGGGCCAGATCAACCCGAATGACCTCATCGCCGAATTGATGGAGGCGGGTCCCGGCAGCTTCCTGATCATCCTGATCACCGGCCTGGCGGCAGGCACGGTGTTCAACATCCAGGCCGCCTCAGAGCTCGTCAAGCAGGGCGCGGGATCAACCGTGGGCGGGATCCTGGCCCTGGGCCTGGCCCGTGAAATCGCACCGATCCTCACTGCCACCCTGGTGACCGGAAAGGTGGCCACGGCCTATGCCGCCCAACTGGGGACCATGAAGGTCACCGAACAGATCGACGCGATCACGATGCTGCGCACCGACCCGGTCCAGTACCTCGTCGTCCCGCGTCTGCTGGCCATGGTCGTCATGACCCCTGTCCAATGCCTCGCCTTCTTCGGGGTGGCGATCTGGTCGGGTCAAGTCAGCAGCGCCATCCTCTACAACATCCCGCCGGATGTCTTTTGGACCTCCGTGCGCGGCTGGATGCAGCCCTCGGACCTGCCGGCGATGCTGCTGAAGGCCGGTGTCTTCGGCCTTCAGATTGCCGTGATCGCCTGCGGCTGGGGCCTCACGACCAGGGGCGGCCCCAAGGAAGTCGGCACCAGCACCACTGGCGCCGTGGTGATGATCCTGGTGACCGTGTCCTTGATGGATGTGGTCCTGACCCAATTGCTCTTCGGTTCATGAGTCCTGCAACCGTGACTGGATCCGGTCCGAACCCTGATCAGGGCACGATCCTGGCCCCGCGGATCTGGGTGCCCCTGGGGGTCCTGCTGCTGGGCTTGGCGTGCCTGCTGCTCAACGTCTGGGCCGCCGCGCTGGTCAGCGTCTTTGGCCTGTTCCTGCTGGTCCAGAGTCAGATCCTGCGCCTGCAGTTCTGCGCTGAGGCCCTGATCGTCTGGCGGGGCGAGAGCGTCCTGCGCCGCTTCCCCTACAGCGAATGGCTCAATTGGACGGTGTTCTGGGGGCAATTCCCTGTGCTGTTCTATTTCCGTGAACAGCAGAGCATTCACTTCCTGCCCGTGTTGTTTGATGCCAACAGCCTGCGCGAGCAGCTCAACCACCACGTGAGCGCCCAGCCATGAGCGACGACGCCACCAACCCAGCACAACCGGACGACTGGACGGCCCTAGCCACCAGCGAACTGCGGCAGCAGCGCGATGCCCTGCAGCAGGAGATCAGTGAGCTCAGCAGCCGCCGGGATCAACTGCAGCAGGAGATCCAAAGCAGCTTTGCCGGCCAATCCGACTCCATCGCCCGGCGGGTGAAGGGGTTCCAGGACTATCTGGTGGGAGCCCTCCAGGAACTGGCGGTCTCCGCAGAACAGATGGAGCTGGTGGTCCAGCCCCTGGTGGTCCAGCCCTCTCCCTTGGATCAGGCTGCAGCCGCTGAAGCGCAAGCCACAGCGGCGGCTGAGATCCCGGCTCCGGCACCGGCGGGGCTGTTCAGCAATGACGAAGCGCTGATTCGCGATCGCCTCGAGAGCTTCCAAGGCCAGGCCGACTTCTACGCCGATCCCTGGAAACTGCGCCGGAGCCTGGAGCCCGGCGGCGCGGCCCTGTTGGAGGACTGGTTCCTGGCCCAAGGGGGCCGCGGAGCCCAACCCAGCTGCGGCAGCCGCAACCGCAATGCCCTGACCACCGCCGCCGCCATCTCGATCCTGGGCGAGCTCTACGGCGAGCGCTTCCAGACCTTGGTGCTGGCGGGGATACCCGAGCGCCTCGGGGAATGGCGCCGGGGCCTGCAGGATTGCCTGGGCCTGAACCGCGAAGACTTTGGGCCGAGCAGCGGCATTGTTCTCTTCGAGCGCGCCGATGCCCTGATCGAACGGGCCGACCGCCTGGAGGAGCGCGGCGAACTCCCCTTCATCGTGGTGGACGCGGCCGAGCCGGCCGTCGAGGTGCCGATCTTGCAATTCCCGGTCTGGCTCGCCTTTGCCGGCAGCCCCACCGAGCTCGCCCTGGAGGATGACCTGCTGTGACCGACTTCGTGATCGCGCCTCTGCTCACCCTGGCTCTGGCCTACCTCTTGGGCTCATTCCCCAGTGGCTACCTGGCTGGGCGTTGGCTCAAGGGAGTCGACATCCGCACCCTGGGATCCGGCTCCACCGGCGCCACCAACGTCCTGCGCCAAATCGGCAAGGGCCCCGCTTTGGTGGTGTTCCTGATCGATGTGCTGAAGGGCACCGCCGCGGTGCTCCTGGCCAAAGCCCTACTCCAGCCCGATGGCACCAACGCCCTGAGTGATTGGTGGGTGGTCGCCTCCGGTTTAGCGGCGTTGGCCGGCCACATCTGGCCCATCTGGCTGGGCTGGCGTGGGGGTAAGGCCGTTGCGACTGGATTGGGGATGCTGCTGGGCCTGGCCTGGCCCGTCGGCCTGGCCACCTTCGGGGTCTTCCTGACGGTGATCAGCGTCAGCCGCATCGTCTCCCTCTCGAGCGTGCTCGCCGCCCTGAGCCTGCCTCTGCTGATGCTGGCGCGCTTCGCCTCCCTGGGAGAGGCGATCCGTCCGGCCTACCTAAGCCTCTCGATCGTCGCCGCCGTGCTGGTGATCTGGCGCCACCGCAGCAACCTGAGCCGGATCGCTGCGGGCACCGAGCCCCGCCTGGGGGACAAGAAAAAAGAGGCCTAACCGAGCGCGCGACTGCGCTCGGCGGCCGCCACGACAGCCTCAATCAAGGCGGACCTCAGACCTGAGCTCTCGAGGGCGCGGACGCCGGCAATGGTGGTGCCGCCCGGGCTGGTCACCATGTCCTTGAGCTGGGCGGGATGCAACTGCTGCTCATGCAACAGCGCGGCGGTCCCCGCCAAGGTGCGATGGGCCAGGTGCAGAGCTTGCGCCCGCGGCAGGCCGGAGGCCACCGCCCCATCCGCCATGGCTTCAGCCACCAAGGCCACAAACGCGGGGCCCGATGAGGTCAGCGCGAGGAAAGCGTCGAGCTGCGTTTCAGGCAGCTCCAGCACCTCACCCACCTGGGCAAACAACTCCAGCAGCCAATCCTTCTGCTCGGCCTCAAGACCCTCGCCCCAGGCCAAGGCCGTCAGGCCAGCGCGCACCAGGCAGGGGGTGTTGGGAACGGAGCGCACCACACGCCAGCCGGGGAACAGGCGCTGCAAACGCTCGAGCTTCACCCCCGCCAACACGGAAATCAGCAGCGGCGATACACCGGGAGCGGGGGCTGGAGCCGCGGCTGCCACGGCCTCGAGCTGCTGAGGCTTCACCGCCAGCATCACAACCGGAGCCGCCCAGGCTTCACGGCCATCGACGCTCACCGAAAGGCCCGCGTGCTCAGTCTGTAGACGCTGGGCCGAGGCCTGGGAGGCGACGACGGCGCGCACCGAAGCACGCTGCACCAGGTCGCTCTCCAGCCACGGAAATAGCAAAGCCTGGGCCATGCGGCCCAGGCCAATCACCCCGAAGGTCGAGGGGGAGGTGAGGCTCAACCGACGTTCGCGCCGTACTCACGACCCCAGGCGGGGGTGGGGGCGATGTCCTGCTGGGGCTCATCAACGCTCTCGCGGTGAGCCACGGTGGGGGCAGAGGCCTCTTCACTGCCGGCGCTGGTGACGGTGACGCAGCTCGGGGCGAACAGGAAGATGCTCTCGCCGACGCGCTCCTGGTGGCCGTCGATGGCGAAGGTGCCGCCGGCGACGAAGTCAACGGCGCGCTGAGCCTGATCGGGCTCCATCATCGTGAGGTTGAGGATCACGGTCTTGCGCTCACGCAGGGCCTGGATCGCGCGAGGCATCTCGTCGAAGCTGCGGGGCTCCATCAAGGTGACCTCAGCCGCCGAGGTGGAGATGCCGGGCATGCCAATCACATTGCTCCCAGCGAAGGGATCAACGGAATCGAAATCGCTGGTCAGAGCGAGTGCACCAGAGGGGGTCGAACCACTGGTTTCAGGCATGTCGCCCTGGTCGTAATCGAGATCGTCGTCCTCATAACCGTCGAGGTAATCGTCTCCGGAAACAACTGCACGCAGGCGGGAGAACAACGACACCGTGAAACCTCGGATTTGGCTTTCAACCTAGATAGCGTCCCACGCGAGCGGTGACAAGGGTTTCAGCGGATCATTGTTGGCTTTCATGCCGGTTTCAAAGCTTCGGTCCAAAGAGGGCTGAACCCACCCGGACCCAGGTGCTCCCAGCGGCGGCCGCCTCGGGCCAATCACCGCTCATTCCCATCGACAATTCGGCCAGACCCAGGCGCTTGGCCAGAGCCGAACACTCCGCAAATAACGCCTTCCGCTCTGCCCCCTCCACCTCCAGGGGAGCCATGGTCATCAGACCGACAATCCGCAGGTGCGGCAGCTGCTGGAGCCGCGGCCATTCCCGCTCCAATTCCTCAACGGAGAGGCCCCCTTTGTTGGGATCGGGGCGCAGCTTCACCTGAAGAAAGATGGAGGGCAGCAGCCCTTCCTCTCCTGCAATCCGCGAGATCCGCTCGGCCAGGGTCAAGGAGTCCACGGAGTGAATCACGCTGAAGTGCTTCAGGACCGGCCGCACCTTGTTGGCCTGCAGACGGCCGATGAAGTGCCAATCCAGGTCAACGCAATCGGCCAGTTCCTGCTGCTTCACCGTGGCCTCCTGCAGGCGGCTTTCACCAAAGCTGCGTTGCCCGGCTTGCGCCAACGCGCGAATGCTGCTGGCGGGGTGACCCTTGCTCACCGCAAGCAAGCGGGTGTGGGAGGGCAACTGTGCAGACAGGGCTGCAAGACGATCTGCAGCAGGGGAAGTGCCCAACAGTTAGATGCCCAACGGTTAGATGAAGGTCTTGTCGAACAATTGTCGCCAGCTGGCATGCACCTCGGGACCTTCTCGGCGGGCGCGATTGAGATTTTGCTCGGCTAGATGGCGGGCATCCATCAAGGGGATGACCTCAAATTCGACGCTGCGGCCCTGCACCATGACCAGAAAAAACATCCTCTGGGCGTAGAGGGTCGCGTAGACCTCGCGGCCATCGCCCGTCTCTGCGACGCGATAGAGCAAGCCAAAGGTGGGGTGATTGAGATAGCGCTCGTTGCTCACACGCCAAGGTCGGCCAACCGTCTATCAAAGCGCACCGAAGCGCCAGCGCAGCACCAGAACGGCAAGCAAGCCCATCCAGCCGAAGGCCTGAAGCACGGGGGCACGAAGCCTGGAGCGCAGGAGCTGTGAGGGGGCCATCCACTGACCGCCCCGGGCCAACAGGGCCTCCGCCCCCTGCTCCGCCCTCAACAAAACGTTGGCCAGCAACCGCTCCCCCAAGGCCAGGACCAGGCCGACTGACGCCTGAAAGCCCAAGCGCCGCAGGTTGACCGAACGGGTGGCGAGGGAGCGCAGGAGGTTCTGGAACTCCTCTTGAACCAGCGGCAGAAAACGCAGAGCCAGCAGCAAGGTGAAGCCCAGACGCTCCACCGGAACCCCCAGGCGACCCAGGGGAGCGATGCACCAACTCAAGCCCCAGACCAACTCCTCCGGCGGGGTGGTCAGCAGCAGCAGGTTGGCGCTGTGAATCACCGTGAACAGGAGCGTGGCGCTGTTGATCCCCAACTCCGCCGAGCGGCGGGTCACCACCAACGGACCCAGCGGCAGGGGGCCCAGTTGCACCGGACCCAGCCGCAGCAACTCCCAACGCAGGCCCTGCTGATCGGAGCCCAACTCCAATTCCTGGGGAGGACGATTCAAGGAGGCAGGCGCCAGGGATCCCGTCGGCAGGGTCGTCGCCAGGGCTCCCACCAACACCGAGAGGACGAGAAGCAAGGGAAGGGTGCGGCGCCAGAGGCGCCAGGGCAGCCCACTGCAGGCGGTGAACAGCAGCAACAGACCCACCAGGGCCAGCCGCCACCAGGGTCCAGCCAGGATCGGGGTCAGAAGAAACGCCACCGTCCAGGCCAGCTTCAGGCGGGCATCGAGAAGCCGCAGCCAGCTGCTGGTTCCATCGACGTACTGGCCGATGGGGATCTGCCGCAACCAATCCATCAGGGCTGAAGCCGGCTCAGGCCGTCAGCGTCCCCTGGCCTGCTGCCGCGCCAGATCCCGCTCCGCATCGCGCTGCTGCTTACCGCGCCAGAACAACTTGAGCGGCGACCCCTCAAAGCCCAGACCCTCACGGATTTGCCGTTCGACGTAGCGACGGTAGGTGTCCCCAAACAACTTCGGGTCGTTGACGAACAGGGTGAAGCTTGGGGGGCGAACGGCCACCTGGGTGCCGTAGTAAATCCGGCCCTGACGTCCGCCGCGGCTGGTGGGCGGAGAGCGCCAACTGACCGCTTCTCTGAGCACCTCATTGACGACCGAGGTGCTGACGCGGCGGCGATGCTGCTCCACAGCAACGGCGGCGATCGCAAAGATGCTTTCCACCCGCTGACCGGTCAGCGCCGAGGTGAAGAGCATCGGAGCCCAGTCCAGGAAATAGAGCTTGGCCCGCAGCTCTTTTTCCATGGCCGGCATGGTGTGGCTGTCTTTTTCGATGGCGTCCCACTTGTTGACCACCACCACACAGGCGCGCCCCTCTTCTTCAATGCGGCCCGCGAGGCGTTGATCCTGCTCGGTGACGCCATCGAGGGCATCGATCACCAGCACACAGACATCGGAGCGCTCGATCGCCTTGAAGCTGCGGTTGATGCCGAAATACTCCGGCCCGTAATTCACCGAACGGCGGCGGCGAATACCGGCGGTATCCAGCAATTTCCAGGGCTTCCCTTCCCGCTCGATCGAGGTGTCGATCGTGTCGCGGGTGGTGCCGCGAATCGGACTGACAATGGCCCGCTTCTCGCCGCAGACCGCGTTCAGCAGGCTGGACTTGCCGACATTGGGACGGCCCACGATGGCCATCTGGATGGGCTCCTCCCCCTCCAACTCCTCGGCGGCAGGCAGGTGGTCCACCATCCGATCGAGCAGATCGCCGGTCCCAGCGCCGTGAATGGCGGAGATCGGGAAGGGCTCACCGAGTCCCAGGCTCCAGAACTCGGCGGCCATGGCGAGGCCCGCCTCAGGGGACTCGCATTTGTTGACCGCCAGAAGCACCGGAACGTTGTGCCCCCGCAGCCACTCAGCGATGGACTCATCTGCAGCCGTCAGCCCCTGCTGGCCATCGGCGATCACCACCGCAACTGAGGCCTCGGAGAGGGCGAGGTTCGCTTGCTCACGAATTTCCGGCAGGAATTCGCTGTCGTCGTCGAAGACCAGACCACCGGTGTCGACCACCTTGAAATGGCGATCCCGCCAATAGCCCTGCTGATAGGTGCGATCGCGGGTCACACCGGGTTCGTCGTGAACGATGGCCTCGCGACTACGGCAGAGGCGGTTCACAAGGGTGGATTTGCCCACGTTGGGGCGGCCAATAATGGCAACGACGGGCAACGCCAAAGAGTTATCGCAACAACTGCCGTAATCCGACCCTACAGGCCGGCAGAAGCGAAAATCTTTCCGCCAGTCTCAAAGCAAGACCAGGCGAGTCTCGCTAGAGGAAGGGTGTTCTGTCCCCCGCCCGACGGCGGTCTCCCGCGATGGTGGAACTGATTGCCTCGATCGTGGTCGATCTCTCCGACCAGAAGCTCTACGTCTACAACCAACAACAAGAGCTCGTTCGCACGGTGCTGGTGAGCACTGGCAAAGGCTCCACTCCCACACCGATGGGTGTTGGCCAGGTCTACGACAAGTACCAGAGCGTGACCATGCGCGGCCGGGGCTATGTCGCGCCCAACGTGCCCTGGGCGATGTGCATCACCCAGAACGGAATGATCTGCATGCACGGAGCCCCCTGGCAGGAGCAGGCCAATGAGGCCTTTGGCGTGCCCCGCAGCCACGGCTGCATTCGGATCCCCAGCCCCCATGCCCGCTGGCTGTTTGAGAACACACCCAAGGGAACACCCGTCAGCATCCAGGCCTGAGCCATGCGGGGAGGGCCTTCAAGCCAGATCCTGCAGCTCCTGAGCCTGGAGCTGTTGATCGTGGGCCTATGGGTCCTGGCCCTCCCTGCCCATCAGGCCCCCGCGAGCCCGGGGATTAGCCAATCGGCAGGTCGCCTGGATGCCCCTGGACCGGATCAGCGGGTTGCTCCAACAAAGGAGGCATCGGACCACTAGCGGGCAGGGGTTCGCCCCGCTCCGCCAGGTGGGCCAGCAGCCAGTTCACGGCGGTGGCCCGGCGGGTGCGGCGTGGATAGAGGCCGCCAATCCGGTAGCCGCCAAAGCCCAGCTGCTCCTTGAGCAGCTGCTTGTAGGGCTTGGGAACCGACCGGGTCAGGGCCACGCTGGCTGGACGCTCGGCAATGAACTGGGGCTCGATTGGAAAGGACTCCAGCCAACTGGCCTCCGTCGCCGGGCCGGCGCTCCAAACCCCCTCGCCGTTCTGCTCGTATCCCAGGCGCGGCCAGATCAATTCACACACAAAACGATCGTTGGTGCGGTCCTCCAACACCGCTTCCAGCAGCGCCCTGCTAAGGGGGTAGGGAATGGGCATCGACCTGGAGTCCGAGAATCGGATCACCATGATCACGCCCGCCACTACCTCCGAAGCGATTCAGCTGTCCGGCCAGGGCACACCGCGCCTGCTGCGCTGCCGCGCCCTGCAGTCGCCCTTGGCGGGTGTGAGCGATCGCATCTTCCGCGGGCTGGTGCGGCGCTGGGCGCCCGATGCCCTGCTGTTCACCGAGATGGTCAACGCCACGAGCCTGGAGCTGGGCCATGGCCTGCAAAAGGTCGAGGAGCTGGCCCTCGAGCAGGGGCCCATCGGCGTTCAGCTGTTTGATCACCGGCCCCAGTCGATGGCCGATGCAGCCCGCAGGGCGGAGGCCGCCGGGGCCTTCCTGATCGACATCAACATGGGCTGCCCGGTCAAAAAGATCGCCAAAAAAGGGGGCGGCAGCGGCCTGATCCGCGAACCCGATCTGGCCAGCCGCATCGTGGAGACGGTCTCTGCGGCCGTCTCGATCCCAGTCACCGTGAAGACCCGGCTGGGCTGGTGCGGCAGTGACCTCGACCCGGTGGCCTGGTGCCGTCAACTGGAGAGCGCCGGGGCCCAGCTGCTCACCCTCCATGGCCGCACCCGGGAACAGGGCTTCAAAGGAAGCGCCGATTGGCAAGCCATCGCCGCTGTCAAACACGCCCTGGCGATCCCTGTGATTGCCAACGGCGACATCAACTCCGCCGCCGATGCCCTGCGCTGCCTGGAGCAAACCGGCGCCGATGGGGTGATGGTGGGGCGGGGAAGCATGGGGGCCCCCTGGCTCGTCGGCCAAATCGATGCGGCCCTCAGCGGCCGGCCGATCCCAGAGGCCCCCTCAGCGCTTGAGCGGGTGCTGCTCGCCAAGGAACAACTCCAGGCCCTCGTGGCCGCCAAGGGCGACCACGGGCTGCTGATCGCCCGCAAACACATGGGCTGGACCTGCAATGGCTTCACGGGCGCCCCGCAACTGCGGCACGCCCTGATGCGGGCACCCACGCCCGCCGACGCCATCGCACTCCTGGATCAAACCGCCGCGGCCCTCGTCAGCTAGTAAGCACCGATCTGCAGCAGGTCCCGGGTGCCGCTGACCCCCTGCACAGCAAACAACAGGAGGATCAGCACGTTGGCGCTGATGTGCAGCTGCCGCAGCCGAGGGTTGCGCTTGATCTCCGGCCGCGCCGAGAGCGTGAACAGCATCAGACCGCTCAGCAGAACGCCCGCCCAGTAGTGGGAGCTCCAGAACCCCGCCCCGAATGGATTGTCGGAGAGACGCCAGATCTCGGCCTGACTGCCCAGGCCCAGGACTCCGGCCCAGCAGAGCAGCGCAAAACTCGCCCGCCAGATCGCCCGGTGCACCCGCAGCAGAGCCGCCAGGGCCACCAGGGTCCCGGCCGACACCAGCAGCAGGAGCCCGTAGCGGCCGGCGCCGCCGCTGAAGTCCGCACCGGCCTCCAGATAGGCCTTGCTGAACGAATAGACGATGGCAATCAGCACCGCCACGACCACCCCAACCGTCAGCCAAAGGCCGTGGTCGGCGTGCTCCTGCGGCACCGGTTCGGGCTGCTTGGTGATGCCCAGGCGCTTCTCGCGCACCAGCAGGCCCAGACGAACCGTCGCGCCCATCAGGGGATAGACGAACAGGATCACCAGCACCGGGTGGAGCAGGGCAAACCAGTCAATGGCGCTCATGGCAACAGCTCCTCTAGGGCAGAACCTTGGGCCAACCCTGACGGATCAGCAACAGTGAAAAGTAGGGCTGCTCGTCCGCCGGGATCGAATCGGCCGGGGCTAAGAGCTGATCAGGCCAGCCCACCCGCTGGGCAAACAGACTGCCGCCGAGCAGACCGCGACGCTCCAGGAGCGGTTGCACCCAGCGCCAGCGGCGGCCCAATTTGAGCAGGGCCAACACCACCTCTTGATGGCGCGCCCAATCCAACAGAGCCTCCAGGGCCTCTGGATCCTCAGGCGTGGGGCGAATCATCAGACCCTCCTGCTGCAGGGCCAGGGGCCAAGGGAAGCCTTGGGCCGAAGCCGCCGCCGCCGCCGCCGCTGCTGCGGTAATCCCAGGAATCACAGCCACAGGCACCCCTGGATGGCGATCGGCCAAGGACAGCAGGGCATAAGAACAGCTGGCATAGAGCGAGGCATCCCCCTCGCACAGCAACACCACCGCCTGGTCCTGCTCTACGGCCAGCGCCAGGGCATCGGCCGCCTCCCGCCAGGCCCGTTGGCGCGGCTCCGCCTCCGCCACCATCGGGAACAGCAATGGCAGCCGCCGTTGCGCAGCCGAGATCCAGGGCGCCGCGATCTGGGCCGCCATGCCCTCGGCGTCGGGTCTTGCCACGGGATAGGCCACCACGGCCGCCGAGGCGATGGCCTGAATCGCCGCCACTGTTAGTAACTGGGGATCACCCGGACCCACCCCCACCAGGGTGACCCCAGGCTTGGCCGCCGTGGCAGCGTCTGCCAAGACGCGCAGGATCGCGCTGGAGGACATCGAAGGGGGCTCAACCGACCCCTTTCTAGGGTGATGGGATTCAGCGGGCTGGGCGATGAGCGACCTGCAGGTCTTCGGCGAGGCCGAGCAACAAGCCAAGCTGACGACGAACGATCCGGCGGTCATTGCCGCTGAACTCGCTGAGCGGGGTATCGGCTTCGAGCGCTGGCCGGCCCGTGAGGCGCTCCCGGCGGGTGCGGGTCCCGAGGACGTACTCAAGGCCTACGCCCGGGAGATCCAAGCGGTCCAAGCCCGGGGCAGCTACCCGACGGTCGATGCCATTCGGATGACCCCGGACCATCCCGAGCGCGCCGCCCTGCGCCAGAAGTTCCTCGCCGAACACACCCACGCCGAAGACGAGGTGCGTTTTTTTGTCGAAGGGCGAGGGCTCTTCTGCCTGCACATCGGCGAGGAGGTGCTGCAGGTGCTCTGCGAAGCCGATGACTGGATCAGCGTGCCAGCCGGCACCAAGCACTGGTTTGACATGGGGGCAGAGCCCTGCTTCTGCGCCATTCGCTTCTTTGACAACCCCGAGGGCTGGGTGGCGCAGTTCAGCGGCGACCCGATCGCCGATCGCTTCCCCCGTCTGAACTAAGCCGCCAAGGCGACATCCTCAAAAACCGCCGAAAGAGCCACAGCACGCTGTTGCAGCCCTTCGATCAACTCCGCCACTGCGGGCTGATCGATCAGGTCACGGCGCACCACCAGGGTGTCCCCGGAGCTGTGCCGCATGTCCCAATCCAAACGGACGTTGCCGGGCTGGAGGCTGTCGGAGAAGGAGGTGCCGTAGAGCATTGTCACCCCATCGGCGCTGCGGCCCTCCCAGCTGGCGGGGTCGTAGCGCTGAATCCGAACGGTGTCGCTCCAGAGCCCCTGGGCCTTGAGCTTGGCCTCGGTCTTGGGGAACCAACCCGAAGGAAGAGCCAGGCTGGGGAAGCGCGCGAGATCACCCGAGGAAATCTGCCGCTCGCGGGCCAAGGGGTGATCTGGGGCCGCCGTCAGATACACGGGAAAGCGCAGCAGGTCCACGCTGAAAAACAGCGGGTCATCGGGCTCTGGCATGTCCGGTTGATAACTGCCAATCCAGGCATCAATCACCCGGTCCTGCAGCAAGGCCAGCGGGCGGCTCTTCCCTGGCAGATCGAAATTGCCGCTGATCCAGGCCTGGGGCAATCCCGGCGCGAACCAGGGTCCGGAACTGAAGGCCGCATCCAGCCGCAGGGGCATCAGCCCCCGCAAGCGGGCGAGTTGGTGCACCCGGCGTTCGGCCTGCAGCAACTCCAGTTCACCCAGCAGGCCCTTGTGCGGAGCGCTGCGATCGAGCTTCAGGTTCAGGGTTTTCAGCGCCCCCCGCAGCTGGCGCGACACCGAGGTTTGGTGCAGATTCAGCCGCCGGGCAGCCTCGTCCTCACGCTCGAGCCAGAGATAAAGATCCAGCGTGGCGAGCTGTTCGAGGGAAAGCACAACAGCCCGAGCCGGGATGGGATTTCAGCAGACCCAGCGCTGCCTCCAGTCCACAGCTGCCGCAGTCTTTGTGGAATTTCACGCCTGCTGGATGCCCACCGAGTGCATCCGAACCAACTCCGGACGCTCCAAGCTGCCGCTGAGGGCCTGGGCCTCGAACTGAGCGAGCTCCCGCAGGCGCTCCACCGTGACCTCCCGGCCAAAGCGCTGCTCACACAGCACCCAATAGAGCCCGAAGTGGCGGGCCTCACTGGCCAAGAGCTCGCCATAGAGGGCTTGCAACTCCGCATCCGGGCTATGGGCCGCCAAGAGGGCCATGCGCTCATGGCTGCGGGCCTCGATCAAGCCCGCCACCAAAAAGGTGTCCAGCATCCTCTGGGGTTCCGCCTTGCGGACCTGGGCCATCAGGCTGGAGCCGTAGGCCGGAGCCGGCAGCTGCTTCAAGGGAATGCCCCGGCGCTGCAGCAGCGCCAGAACCTGCTCAAAGTGCTCCAGCTCTTCGCGGGCCAGGGCGCTGAGCTGCGCGCCCAAGGACTCATCGGAGGGATAGCGGAACATCAACTGCAGGGCGACCCCCGCCGCCTTGCGTTCGCAGTGGGCGTGGTCAATCAGCACCAGATCAGCGCGGGCCACGGCCTGCTCAAGCCAGGCCTGGGAGCTGGGGGCCGCCAGCCACTTCACCCGCGCCGCCCGGCTCTCCAAGAGCACGGTCATGGCTGCGTCCGCAACTTGGCCACCAAGCCCTGGAGCGCCAGGGAATAGCTGGCCGGCCCAAAGCCGCTGATCACCCCTAGCGCCTTGTCGGCCAGATAGGACTGATGCCGAAAGGCCTCGCGGGCATGCACGTTGCTCAGGTGCAGCTCCACATAGGGGATGGCTACCCCCAGCAGGGCATCCCGCAGGGCTATCGAGGTATGGGTGAGCGCTCCGGCGTTGATCAAGATCCCGTCCACCTGGCCGCGGGCCTGATGGATCCGATCGACGAGGGCTCCCTCGTGGTTGCTCTGAAAGCAACTGAGCTGGACACCCAGCGCCTCTGCTTCTGCGCCCAGCCGCTGCTCGATGGCATCGAGGGTGTCGGCGCCGTAGAGCCCCGGCTCACGCTGTCCCAACAGGTTGAGGTTGGGGCCGTTCAGCAACAGCAGATGCATCGGTGCCGGCCAGGGTCAAGGTCCACTGCGGCGATCGTAGGGAGAGTGCCTAGTGGGGCCCCACCGGCTGGTAAGTTCTTGGGGTGTGGTTCGGGTCGGTGCCCGAGTGGTTAATGGGGGCGGACTGTAAATCCGCTGGCTCTGCCTACGTTGGTTCAAATCCAACCCGGCCCACCTTCCACATGCCCTTGTAGCTCAGCGGTAGAGCACTCCCTTGGTAAGGGAGAGGTCACGAGTTCAAGTCTCGTCAAGGGCTTCCAAAAATCACCGACAAGTCAAGCGGCACCAGACTTGTCACCCCACCGGCTCTCAAGCCGGTTTTTTATTGCAATGACCCGCACGCGGGCCAGATCAGGGGCGCCAGTGATACACATTTCAGCCGATACCTTGATGAAGAACCACAAGATTGGCGAGCGGCTTGAACCTGCTGGTTGGTAATTTTCAACCACGAATCCGTCGGCCTTCTTGAGCGGAACACCCCCACAATCACTGCGTTGCTTGATCGTGGAAGACCAGCTGATGTTTCTTCAGCTGCTGCGCTCGCTACTGGAAGCCATGGCCGGCATTGAAGTGATCGGCTCAGCGACCAGCTGCCAAGAAGCCCAGGAGCTCTGCGAGCTGGATGCACCCGACCTGCTTGTGCTCGATCTGGCCCTGCCGGATGGTGAGGGATTGGACGTTGCCCGGGCCCTGCATCGGCGGTCGCCGGAGTCCAAGGTTGTGGTGCTCTCCGGCCAGGCCTCCAGCTTTGTCTGTCCGCCTGAGCTCCTGAGCCAAATCTGCGGCGTTGTGGACAAGACAGCCGCCTTCCAGCAACTGCATCAGGTTCTCGAGCAACTGGTGCCGCAACCCATCGCAACGCTGACACCGCGCCAACAGGAGATCTATGCCCTGATTGGCCGAGGCCTCAGCAATAAGGAGATCTCGAAAGAGACCGCCCTATCGATCGCCACGGTGGAAACCCACCGCAAAGCCATCGCCCAGAAATTGGGACTCTCTGGCGCCGAACTGGTGCACCAAGCCTCGCGGCTCGCCCCCCTCACCATTGCCCAAGACACCTAGATGGCTCCACGTCGCTTGCTGAGCACCCCCAGAAAACTGGCCAATCGGCTGGCCCTGCTGAGCGCGCTTCAGCTCGTGCTCGTCGGAGGCAGCCTCAGCGTGCTGAGTTTCGCCATCGGCCGACGCAGCGGCCTGGAGATCAGCGAGACCTATCGCCAAAACGCCTCGGTGGTGGAACTCTCGACGCGTCTCTCCCGCAAGCTCAGCTACCCCCGCTGGATCAACACCCTCAACCTCGCCTGGCTGGAGCAAAACCCAGGACGTGTTTCGGAGTATGCGGCGATGGCCGAGCGCTTCTGGAACCAGATGCGTGCCTTCCCCGTGGATTACATCAACTACGGCGGAGCCGACGGCCGTTTCATCGGCATGGAGCGCAGCGATGACGGAGAGCTGCTGCTCAACGAAGACACCAGTCGCAGCGGCCGGGGATCGATGGCTGTCTATGCAATGAAGCAGGGACAACGGGGTGAGCTGCTGGAGCGCATTCCAGGCATGACCGAAACCCACGAGGAAGCCTGGTACACCGACACGGCCAAAGCAGGCAAACCCCTCTGGAGTTCGATTTACGCCTGGGAAGACCAGCCCGAGATTTTCTCGATCTCCTACAACGCGCCCCTCTTTGGAGCCAACCGCAACCTGCTTGGGGTGGTGGGGGTCGACATGGTTCTCTCCCAACTGAGCACCTGGCTCGAGCAGGTCTGGAAGGGCCGCGATGGTTTGGCCTTGATCGTGGAGCCCGACGGCACCCTGGTGGCGAGCTCAAGACCCAGCCAAACCCTCAGCCGCAGTAAGGGCCAGGTGGAGCGCTCCCGATTGGCCGCGCTGAGCGACCCGATGGCGCAAGCCCTCCATCAACGGCTCAAGGGGGGAGCCAACGGCAAACCCGAGCGCGCCCAAATCAATGGCAATCCCTATTCCCTAGTGGCCACGCCCTGGGGCACCGATGAAGGACTGAATTGGATCCTGCTGACCAGCCTCACGGTGGAGCCCGGCACGGCCGCTGCTGACCGGAACGCCCTCATCGCCTTGCTGGCCTCAGCCGGAGCCCTGGCCGGAGCGGCAGCCATGACCAACAGACAGATCCGCAGCCTGCTCTATCCCTTACGCCAGCTCGAGAGCACCTCCGAGCAACTCAGCCAGAAGCTCAGTCAAGCCACATCACAACTGCAGCCGGAGAGTTTGCAGTTCCACAGCGGCGTGACCGAGCAGTCCGGAGAAGAACTGGTCTCTCTGGATGGAGCCCTACGGCAACTGGTGGATGGCTACAACCGCCTCACCAGCGAGCTGAGGGAACGGGAAGCCAGCCTGGCGGAAGCGCGAGAGAAAGAGCGCTACCGCGATGCCCAAACCCTGGCGCTGCTGAAAGACAAGTTGCGCAGCAGTTTGCAGGCTGCGGCCGTGGCCCACGAAATCAATCAACCGCTCAGCGTCTTGCTGCTCAACAGCCAGCTGCTGATCAAGCAGACGGAGAACGTCGACCTCAGCGCGCTCCCCAGCGGCTGGAAGCAACAGGTGGAGGGCATTCGCCACGAAGCCGATCGCGTCGTGCTCACGATCGAGAAGATGCGTGCCCTGCTGAGGAACGTCCAGACGGAGCATCAGCGCCTGAACCTGCGGGAGATCAGCCAGAGCGCCCTGCTCTACGCCCGCTCGGGGGGCAGCACGGCCCGCGTGGCCATCGACAGCATGGCCCTGGAACGCGAGGACGCCCCCGCCTGGATTGAAGGCGATGCGGTGCAGATCCAAATCGCAATCGTCAACCTGCTGCGCAACGCCGCCGAGGCCCTGATCGACGCCCAGACTGCCAAGCCCTGGATTGGCATCAGCATCGAGGCCCAAGGAGATGGATGGTGCCTGGAGGTCGCCGACAACGGACCGGGCCTGCCGCAAAGCCTGCTCGATCAACTCCCCCTGCAAACCAGCAAAGCCAGCGGCAGTGGCCTGGGGCTGTTTGTGGTGCAAACCACCATGGAGAACCACAGCGGCCAGCTGGACGTTGCCACCAGCCCCCAAGGAGGCGCCTTGCTGCGGCTGCGCTTCCCTGCCCTACCCAGTTCTGGGGATTGATCAGACCTATAGGGGTCATGCACGGTGTGCATACCTCGGGGTCAAGGCCTTGGCGGACCTACTGCTGGAAGGAATCCCGGTGCTGGATCTGCTGGAGATCACCAGCAGCACGACCACCGTGGCCCAGCGAATCCAGCGCGACCAGAGCTCGGTCTCTCGGATCTACCGCCATGTCAGCCAAGTCCTGAATCTGGACTTCCAAAAACGGAGCAACGGCCTCTATCAAGCCCAAGCCAATCAGCCCTTGCTGGCGAGCCTGCGGTTGGCCTCACAGCAGATGCGTCTGGCTCTGATGCCGAGCCAACTGCGCTGGCTCCACAGCCTCGATGAGCCATTGCTGCTGGGTGACCTCGGCCTGCGGCTTCCCCCAGCGCTGCCCCTTGCCGGCAGCCGGCAGCCCGAGCGCTTGGCCGCACTGCTGGAGGGGCGACTCCTGGATCTTGTTCTGCTCAGTGAGCCCCCTCTTCTGCCAGCCTCAAGCGCGCTGATCAGCCGGCCGGTGGCCGGAGAACGGATCTACGCACTGCTTCGTCAGGACCTCATCCAAACCCTTGCCATTCAGCAGGTGTTGGATCTCCAGAGCCCATGAAATGCTGAAGAGGACCGGGGAGCTTTAGGGATGCTGAAGTCGATCGCACTGCGCCGGGTCTTGATCTATTTCGGGCTGAGCAGCGCGGGCGTTGCGGCGGTCAGCCAACTGGAATTGGATCAACGCAGCGCGGGCGTGATCTATGTGCCGATGTTCATCGGCATCTATGTCCTCTCCCGCTGGATTGAATCCAAGCTCTCGGCCACCCCTCCGTCCGTGAGCCCCGAGGCGGACTCCGAACTCCCCAGCAAGGGCTTCATGGCGAAGTCACCAAGGCCCTAACCACGGGATTTCCGCCGCTGTCCATAGGGTGTCTCAAGCCCTGCCCGTCCATCTGTGCTCCAGCTGACTACCCCCATCGCTGCGATGCGTCAGCTGGTTGTGGGTGGAACCACCCGCCCGCTGCAGTGGCGCCTCGAGCAACTGGATCGACTCGATGCCGCCCTCAGCGCCCACAGCGACGCCGTCCTGGAGGCCCTGGCCAAGGACCTGGGGAAGCCTGATGTCGAGGCCTACTTCGAGGTCGTCGCCGTTCGCCAAGAGATCAGCCTCTGCCGCCGGCAGCTACGGCGCTGGATCGCCCCCAAAAAGGTCGGCGTTCCCCTGAGCCAGCGGCCAGGTCGCGCGGAAGTGATCGCTGAACCCCTGGGCTGCGTCCTGATCATCGGCCCCTGGAATTACCCGTTCCACCTGGCGATTCAGCCCCTCGTCAGTGCCCTAGCGGCCGGGAACACCGCCATCCTCAAACCGTCGGAGCACGCACCGGCAACGGCTCAGCTGATCAGCAGCCTGATCAGGGAGGCCTTCCCGCCCGAGATCGTCCAGGTGGTCCAAGGGGATGGGAGCACCGCCCAGGCCCTACTCGCTGAGCGGTTTGATCACATCTTTTTCACTGGCGGAGAGCGCATCGGGAAGCTGGTCATGGCCGCTGCAGCCCAGCACCTCACGCCCGTCACCCTGGAACTGGGCGGCAAAAGCCCGGCGGTGGTGCTCAGCGACGCGGATCTCGAGGTCACTAGCCGCCGACTGGTCTGGGGCAAGTGCCTGAACGCCGGGCAAACCTGCATCGCCCCGGACTACCTGCTGGTGGAACGCAGCGCCCGCGCCTCACTCATCCAGGCCCTGGGCGATCGCATCACCGCTTGCTTTGGCGAGGAGCCTCTGGACTCCAGCGACCTGGCCTCGATCGTCAACGAGACGCAATACAAGCGGCTCAGTGCCCTGCTGGAGCAGGCCCGAGAGCGGGGCCAGGTGCTGCTGGGGGGAACCTGTGATCCGGAACGCCGCCGGATCACCCCGACCGTGATCCAGGTGAACGATCGCGAGGATCCGCTGATGCAGGAGGAGCTCTTCGGTCCCCTCCTTCCAATCCTCGAGGTGGATGGATTGGAGCAAGCAATCGAGTGGATCAACCAACGCCCCAAACCCCTCGCTCTCTATCTATTCAGCAGCTCCCAGCCGAACCAAGAGACGGTGCTCAACAAGACCAGCTCCGGTGGTGTCTGCTTCAACGATGTGGTGATGCAGGTCGGGGTTCCCGAACTCCCCTTCGGCGGCGTCGGCGCCAGCGGCATGGGGGCCTATCACGGCAAGGCTGGCTTCGACACCTTTTCCCACCAGCGCAGCGTTCTGCGCCGGCCCTTTGCCCTGGATCTGCCCTTCCGTTATCCCCCCTACGCCGGACGACTCCCCCTGATGCGACGACTCCTGGGCTGAAGCCATTTCCATGCCTTATGGGAGGGGGACTGGCGCCCGCCTCCAGGCCCCGTATGGTGCGCCCAGTCGACCGTTGTTAAACCCAATGCGCCGCCGCTCTGCTGCCGCTTTAGCCCTGGCCCTTCTGCTTCCCCTTCCGGGGTTGGCCGGCGAGGTGGTGGTCAAGCGCGGTGAGACCCTCTCCGAAATCGCCGATCGCTACGGGACCTCGGTCAATCGGCTGATGGAGATGAACGGCCTGCGGGATGCCAACGACCTCTGGGCTGGCAGCCGCATCAAGGTGCCGGGCAACGTCTACAGCGGTGGGGGATCCGGCAACTACACGGTCAAAGCGGGTGAGACCCTCTCTGAAATTGCCGATCGCTACGGCACCAGCGTCGACCGCCTGGTCCAGCTGAATGGCCTGCGGGATGCCAACGACCTCTGGGCCGGCAGCCGTATCCAGGTGCCTGGCGCCAACGCTCGCCCGCGGGTGGCCGTGAACAAAAACGCCAAGACCCACCAGGTGCAACCCGGCGAGAGCCTCTCCTCCATCGCCGATCGCTACGGCGTTTCGATGCAGCGCCTGATCGCCATCAACGGCATCAGCAACCCCAACCAGGTCATGGCCGGCAGCACCCTGACCCTGCGCGCCGCCAGCAAGCCCAAACCCAAGCCCAAGCCCGCTGCTCCTGTTGCCGCCAAGCCGAAGCCAAAGCCCGCAGCAGTGGTGGCCGCCAAGCCAGTGAAAAAGGCTGAGCCCGTTGCGGCCAAGCCTGAACCCGCCAAGACCGAAGTCGCCAAAGCTGAACCGGTGAAGGTCAAGCCCTCGGTGGCCACCACAGTCGCAGCAACAACCGTGGTGACCCAGCCCGAGAAGAAGGCTGAGCCCGTCAAGGCGGAAGCCGCTAAACCAACGGTTGCCAAGGCCGAGGTCAGCAAAACCCAGGCATCGAGCACAACCGCCGCGGGCAGCACGCCCGACTGGCGCAGCTATGGCCCCCTGCAGGTGGATTGGGCCAACTGGCAGTCCATGGGCGGCAGCTACGTGGCACCAAGCCTCAACAGCGAAGGGCAGCCCCTCTATCTGGCGATCAACTGCAACGCCAAGCGCCTGAATGCCACCGGTCAGTCGGGAGCCTGGAAGACCTGGGATGCCCCCCAGAGCGACTTTGAGCAGCGGCTGATCACCGATCTCTGCAAGGCCAAGCCCGGCTGATCAGGCCGCCAGCTTCAGGGTCCAGGGCTGGCGCAGGAAGCGTCGGCCCGCAGGCCTGAGCCAAAGGCGCTGACTGCCGTCATCGCTTTCGCTGATCAGGTCCTCCTGCACCAGGCGCCGCGCTAACCAGCGCCACTGATCGACCTCATCCCCTTCGGCCTTGGCCAGGTCCTCGCCAAGGCTGCGCAGATCCACACCGCTGCGTTGGTCCAGTTGCTCCAGGACCTGGGAGGCCATCTCAGACCAGTCCCGCACCCGCGGGGCCTGGCTGCATCGATCGCAGCGACCGCAGGGAGGAACGAGCTCCCCCACCGAGAGCAGCAGGGCCTGCTCACGGCAGCCCGCCCCCTCCGCAACCGCCTCCATCCGCCGCAGCTTCTGCTGAGAGAGCTCAGCCCGGGTGCGGTCCTGGGGATCCCCGGATTCCTCGGCCGAGGAGCGAATGGCCCAGGCCAGGCTGGAGCGGTCCTCGGGGTCAAAGAGCACGATGCAGCGGGCGGGCAGGCCATCACGGCCGGCGCGGCCGGACTCCTGGAGGTACCCCTCGGTGCTGGCCGGAAGATCCAGGTGCAGCACCAAGCCCACATCCGGCCGATCGACACCCATGCCAAAGGCCACGGTGGCCACCAGGACGGGCATCTCGTGCTCCTGGAAATGGGTCAAGGCCAGGGCACGACTCTCTGGATCCATCCCGGCGTGATAGGCGATCGCCTCGACTCCGCTGTCGCTAAGGCGCTTGGCCCAGCTCTCCACAGAGCGCCGGGTTCGGGCATAGATCAGGACCGCTCCGCGCGCCTCCTCCAGCGCCTTGAGGACCTCCGGCAGGGGGTCCGCCGGACGACGGCGCATCACATAAGACAGGTTGTCGCGCCGGGCTGAGCGCACCTGAATCAGGGGACGCCGCAGCTCCAGCAGGCGAATCAGATCGGCGCGGACCCGGGGGGCTGCGGTGGCACTGAGGGCCACCACCGGCACCCCAGGGCAGAGCCGGCGCAACTGACCCAGGCGGCGGTAGTCCGGGCGGAAGTCATGGCCCCAGGCACTGATGCAGTGGGCCTCATCAATGGCCAGCCCGACGAGTTTCCCCTCCTCGTGAATCTCCTCCAGCAAGCGCCGGGTGGCCTCCACCTGGAGCCGTTCGGGCGCCAGATAAAGCAAGCGCAGGCGATTGCTGCGCACCCGCTGCAGCAGGTCTCGCCGGCGCATGGGATCCAGACCGCGGTGCAGGCAGGCCGCTGGAATGCCCCTTCGCTGCAGGTGTTGCACCTGGTCCTCCATCAACGCCACCAGGGGCGAGATGACCAGCACCAGACCCTCCCGGACCAAGGCTGGGAGTTGATAACAGAGGGATTTCCCCGCACCGGTGGGGAGCACCGCCAGGCAGTCCTGGCCAGCGAGCATCGCCTCAATCACCGGGCGCTGGCCAGGGCGGAAGGCAGACCAGCCGAAGTGCTCCTGGAGGGCGGAGTCGAGGGGATCGCTCATCAGGCGGATCTCAGCCGGCCTGAGCCAGCACCGCGATCGCCGGAGCCTCGAGCTGATCGGGGGATTCCTCCACCAACTGCAAGCGCACGCGCTTACCGCCGGCGAGTTCCCCGAGGGAGACGCGCATGGTGTTGCCGCTGAGGGTTTGCAGAGCGGTCAGCAACTCCCGCAGGTGGGGGGTGCTGCTGCCGCTCTCGACCCAGAGGCGCTCCTGAAGACCGTTGAGGCGGCGCCAGCTGGTGTGGAGCTTGAGGACCGCCGATTCCAGGGCCTGGGCTTGCCCAACGGCATCGGAGAGCAGTCCCAGGGCATCGAGACGCAGGGCCTCCTGCATCGCCTTATCGAGATCCAGCTCCCCCTGCTGGAAGGCCCGAACGGCCAGGCCGGCTTCCGAGGCTTTGCTCAGCCAACGGGCGGTGCTGGTGACGTCCTTGACCCGCTCGAGCTCGGGCTCCTCACGCAGAACCTTGCGGAGATCCTCCTGCTGATCGTCGGGCAGCTTGGCCAGCTCCTTCACCAGGGGGGCAACGGCCTTGGGCGGAAGCAGATTGTTCGCTGTGCGTTCCCGAATCTCTTCCGGCAGAAGCGGGCTGGTGGCTGCCGTGAACTCGTCGGTGAGTTGACGCACCTGTTTACGGGTGATCTGCTGGCCGTCATTGGCGGCCTCGCCGATCATCAACTGCACCTCTGGATCGGACTGGGCTGTCTCCATGAAGGCCCGCTTGGAGAAGTTGTTGACGCTGGTCTCCTCCAGGACCCCCTCCCCGAGCATGTGATCGGCGGATTCGGCCAGCTGAATCAGGGCGTAGGCCCGGGTTTTGCTGATTTCCTGTTCCCGCAACCACTGCAGGAAGCCGCCCCCGCGGGTATCGCCGCCGCGGCGCTCCCGGTCCCGGACGCTGCGCAGGATCCGGCCCCGCCAGATCTCGGTCTGCAGGTCAAAGCGATCACAAATGGCCCAGGCCTCCTCAATGCGGGCCAGGAACTCCATCGAGCTAATGCTGTCGCTTTCGGGATCAGGCAAGTCGAGGCTGAAGGAGGGGGCCTCGGCCATGGGGAAACGCTCGGTGGAGGTCGATGGTGCCACGTTTCGTGACGGGCTGGCTTTGGGGACTCTCGCTACGGGTAAATTCCCAATGACAGCCACCCCTTTACAGCGCAGCGATGGCCATCTCCCGCGGTGACAAGGTGCGCATCAAGCGTCCTGAGTCCTACTGGTTCAACGATGTGGGCACCGTTGCCTCCATCGACACCTCCGGCATCCGTTACCCCGTCGTGGTGCGCTTCGAGAAGGTGAACTACAACGGCGTCAGCGGCTCCGAAGGCGGCATCAACACCAACAACTTCGCCGAGAGCGAACTCGAGAAGGCCTGATCCAGGCGCTCAAGATCTCGCAGTGATCCCCGGCCTGGGTTCAGGTCGGGGATTTTTGCTGTCTGGTCTGCGTGGCAACCTGTGGCCACCAACGGTCAGGGATCACGGGTGCCAGAGCTCCCCGAAGTGGAAACGGTGCGCCGCGGACTCGAACGCCAGACCCGCGGCTTCACGATTGAGCGGGTCGAGGTGCTGCGGGCCCGGGCCATTGCCGCTCCCCCGGTCCCCGCGCAGTTCTGCTCCGCCCTCGAGGGATGCAGCGTCGATCAATGGATGAGACGCGGCAAATATCTGATGGCCAGCCTCAAGCGAGCAGGGGCCGACGCCGGGCACTGGGGGGTGCACCTGCGGATGACCGGTCAGTTCCTCTGGATGGAGACGGCCAAGGCCCCCTGCAGCCACACGCGCGTGAGGTTCTGGAATCCCGAAGGCCAGGAGCTGCGCTTTGTGGATCTGCGCAGCTTCGGTGAGATGTGGTGGGTCCCCCCCGGTGAACCCCTGGAATCGGTCATGACGGGTCTGAAACGGCTGGGCCCAGAACCCTTCAGCGCGGCCTTCACGCCCCAGTACCTACGGCAGAAACTCAAAGGGTCATCGCGGGCCATCAAGACGGCCCTCCTCGATCAGTCCCTGGTGGCCGGGGTGGGGAATATCTACGCGGATGAGTCGCTGTTCATGAGCGGTATCGCGCCGGAGGAGCGTGCCGGATCGCTCAAGCTCAAGCAGTTGGAGCGGCTGCACGGCGCCTTGGTGGAGGTGCTGACCACCAGCATTGGAGCGGGCGGCACCACCTTCAGTGATTTCCGTGACCTGAGCGGAACCAATGGGAACTACGGCAATGCCGCCTGGGTCTACCGCCGCACCGGCGAGCCCTGCCGGGTCTGCGGCACACCGATCCGTCGTGACAAGTTGGGCGGCCGCAGCAGCCACTGGTGCCCCTCCTGCCAGGGTGGAAGAACCCCCTGAGCGGGACGCAACGATGCCCGATGCCAACACCACAGCCCTCGCCAAGGCCCTGTGCGGAGCGATGGCTGAGATCCATCGGCGGGGCTGGTGCGACGGGACGGGCGGCAATTTCAGCTGTCTGCTGGATGGGGACCCCATTCGCCTGCTGATGGCTCCCAGCGGAGTGCACAAGGGGGCGGTTGCTCCGATCGATCTGATTCAGGTGAATCGGGAAGGGCATGTGGTGCTGGGCAATGGCAAAGCCAGCGCCGAGACCGCCCTGCACCTGGAGATCGTGAAAACCTGCGGAGCCGGTGCAGTGCTGCACACCCATTCGCAGGCCGGAACGCTCCTCTCCCAGTGGGCCCTGAAGAGCAAACAGGGCAAGCTCGAGCTGAGCGGCCTGGAGATGCTCAAGGGGCTGGATGGCATCAACACCCACGACTGCTCCGTGGAGATCCCTGTCCTGGCGAACAATCAGAACCTCGCTGAACTGTCAGCGCAGGCCAGACCGCTGCTGAGCAACGCACCCCAGGGACTACTGATTGCCGGCCACGGGCTCTATGCCTGGGGACGCAGCCTGGGTAGCGCGATGCGTCACCTGGAGATCTTGGAGTTTCTACTGGAGCAGCGCTGGAGGCAACTGCTTCTCGAGGCAATCCTGGCCAAATAAATGATGACCGTTACGCACATCCTTCTTGATATCGAAGGGACAACCTGTCCCGTGAGTTTTGTCGCCGATGTGCTCTTTCCCTATGCCAGTTCCTGCCTCGAGCGCTACCTCGAGCAACACCAGGACGAAGCCGAGATCAAAAGCTTGCTTCAAGGCGTAGAGATGGCATGGAAAGAGGATGTCCACCCCGAGGCCATTGCCCTTCTCGAAGCACAAGGACAAGACTCTCCGATCGGAATCAAGGCGGTTGCGCAATACCTGAAGCAACTGATTGCAAGGGACATCAAGCTGACGGAACTCAAAGATCTCCAGGGAAGAATCTGGCGATCGGGCTATGCGTCAGGCGAAATCGTCGCACCGCTCTTTCACGATGTTGCTGAGGCTCTAAATCGCTGGCATGACGCCGGATTGACCTTGGCGGTGTATTCCTCTGGGTCCGTCCCTGCACAACAACTTCTCTATGGCCATTGCCAAGCAGGAGATTTCAGGCCTCTGTTCCAACACTGGTTTGACACCAAAACGGGAATCAAACAAGCGAAGGAGAGCTATCTGATGATTGCCAAATCCATGGGGACTGCCCCGTCGGATGTCCTGTTCATCAGCGATGCACTGCAAGAACTGGAGGCAGCGGATGCAGCGGGGATGAAGACACTGTTCAGCGATCGAGAGGGCAACCCAGCACGGGATGCCGGACGCTTTGCGAGGATCAGTGATTACAGCGGACTGAATCCTGGCGATGGCTTTTAGCGAGCGCGATCAAGAGATCCTCAGACTGAATCAAGCCATGCTCAATAGCGTGGCCTCAGGTGATTGGCAGGCCTACTCGGCCGTCTGCGCCGAAGACGTCAGCTGCTTTGAAGCCGAAAGCGAAGGGCACTTGGTGGAAGGCCTGCCGTTCCATCGCTACTACTTCGAACTGCCGGGGGATTCGACGCAAGCCCCAGCAGCCGTGAACGTGACGATGGCGCGCCCGCATCTGCGCTGGCTGAGCGATGAATCAGTGGTGGTGAGCTACACCCGCCTGACCCAGAAACTCGTCAATGGTGATCCCGTCACGGCCCGCTGCTGCGAAACCCGGATCTGGCAAAAGCTCAGCGGCAACTGGAAACAAGTGCACGTGCACCGCTCCTGATTGATTGAATCAGACCTGATTCAGGTTTGATTTGAACGCCAAGACCGCCAGGGAGTGATCCCCGGCGGCCTCTTTTATGCGTAAGCCCATTCTTCCAGGCACAAAAAAACCACCCTTTTGGGGTGGCTTTCTCGTCTCAACCCATGGCTCATCTCATCAAAAGAGAGCAGCATGGATTGAGTTGTTGGAGCGAATGTTTTACCTGGCATCGACCTATTTTCTCAGGGGGCTACCCCCCAAATATCGTCGGCGCTACAGCGTTTCACAGCCGAGTTCGAGATGGATCGGAGTGGTTCCACTGCGCCATGGACACCAGGATAGAGATTCGCTCTCAGGTGAACCCTGAGAACTGCATAGGTTACGAGTTGATTGGCTGATTGACTTGCGTCAACAGCAAACTCTCGCTCTGGAAGTCAAAAGCTCTCCACATTGACTCTGCAGTCACTGTGTTTTGAGAGATGAGATTTGGTCAAGCCCTCGGTCTATTAGTACTCCTCTGCTTCACGCATTACTGCGCTTCCACATAGAGCCTATCAACGGGTGTTCTTCCCGTGACCTTACTGGCTTAAGCCATGGGAATACTCATCTTGAGGTGGGCTTCCCACTTAGATGCTTTCAGCGGTTATCCACTCCGCACATGGCTACCCAGCGTTTACCGTTGGCACGATAACTGGTACACCAGAGGTGCGTTCCTCCCGGTCCTCTCGTACTAGGGAGAAATCCTCTCAATATTCCTGCGCATGCACCGGATATGGACCGAACTGTCTCACGACGTTCTGAACCCAGCTCGCGTACCGCTTTAATGGGCGAACAGCCCAACCCTTGGGACCGACTTCAGCCCCAGGTTGCGATGAGCCGACATCGAGGTGCCAAACCTCCCCGTCGATGTGAACTCTTGGGGGAGATCAGCCTGTTATCCCTAGAGTAACTTTTATCCGTTGAGCGACGGCCCTTCCACTCAGAACCGTCGGATCACTAAAGCCTACTTTCGTACCTGTTCGACTTGTAGGTCTCACAGTCAAGCTCCCTTCTGCTTTTGCACTCGTCGGCTGATTTCCAACCAGCCTGAGGGAACCTTTGCGCGCCTCCGTTACCTTTTAGGAGGCGACCGCCCCAGTCAAACTGCCCACCAGATACTGTCCGGTTCCCGGATAACGGGTAACCGTTAGAACCCTAGCTCGCAAAGAGTGGTATCTCACCAGTGGCTCACCATCACCCACAAGCAATGGATCAAAGCCTCCCACCTATCCTGCGCATTGCGAGCCCGAGCACAATACCAAGCTACAGTAAAGCTTCATAGGGTCTTTCTGTCCGGGTGCACGTAGTCCGCATCTTCACAGACAATTCTATTTCGCCGAGCCTCTCTCCGAGACAGCGCCCAGATCGTTACGCCTTTCGTGCGGGTCGGAACTTACCCGACAAGGAATTTCGCTACCTTAGGACCGTTATAGTTACGGCCGCCGTTCACCGGGGCTTCAGTCGTTAGCTTCGCTTGCGCTGACCAACTTCTTTAACCTTCCGGCACTGGGCAGGCGTCAGCCCCCATACATCGTCTTGCGACTTAGCGGAGACCTGTGTTTTTGGTAAACAGTCGCCTGGGCCTATTCACTGCGACCAGCTCGCGCTGGCACCCCTTCTCCCGAAGTTACGGGGTCATTTTGCCGAGTTCCTTAGAGAGAGTTACCTCGCGCCCCTCGGTATTCTCTACCACCCCACCTGTGTCGGTTTCGGGTACAGGTAATCATGCCTTAACGGGTATAGGGCTTTTCTTGGAAGCTTGACGTCACCAACTTCGCTGCCGTAGCAGCTCGCACTCACGCCTCAGCTCAAGCTGTTTTCGCCAGCTCTCAACGCCTCGAACGCTTGGACCGGTAACCAACATCCGGATTGGCTAGCCTTCTCCGTCCTCCTTCCCAAAACATGATCAGTACAGGAATGTTGACCTGTTATCCATCGACTACGCCTTTCGGCCTCGCCTTAGGTCCTGACTAACCCTCCGCGGACGAGCCTGCCGGAGGAACCCTTAGGGTTTCGGGGAATGGGATTCTCACCCATTTTTTCGCTACTCAAGCCGACATTCTCACTTCTATGCAGTCCACGCCCGCTTACGCTAACGCTTCACCCCACATAGAACGCTCCCCTACCATTAAACAAGTTTAATCCGCAGCTTCGGTACAACACTTAGCCCCGTTCATTTTCGGCGCAGGATCGCTCGACCAGTGAGCTATTACGCACTCCTTTGAGGATGGCTGCTTCTAGGCAAACCTCCTGGTTGTCTCGGCAATCCCACCTCCTTTATCACTTAGTGTTGATTTGGGGACCTTAGCTGGCGGTCTGGGCTGTTTCCCTTTCGACCATGGAGCTTATCCCCCACAGTCTGACTGCCTAGTTACACACAGGGTATTCAGAGTTCGTCTCGATTTGGTACCGCTCTCGCAGCCCGCACCGAAACGGTGGCTTTACCCCCCTGCTGGAGCACTAGACGCTACGCCTCAACGTATTTCGGGGAGAACCAGCTAGCTCCGGGTTCGATTGGCATTTCACCCCTAACCACAGCTCATCCGCTGATTTTTCAACATCAGTCGGTTCGGACCTCCACTTGGTATCACCCAAGCTTCATCCTGGCCATGGTTAGATCACCCGGGTTCGGGTCTATAAACACTGACTAACGCCCTATTCAGACTCGCTTTCGCTATGGCTCCACCATTTCCGGTTTAACCTGCCAGTGCCTATAAGTCGCCGGCTCATTCTTCAACAGGCACACGGTCACCCTATCAGTAGGGCTCCCATTGCTTGTAAGCTCACGGTTTCATGTTCTATTTCACTCCCCTCCCGGGGTTCTTTTCACCTTTCCCTCGCGGTACTGTTGCGCTATCGGTCACACAGGAGTACTTAGCCTTACGAGGTGGTCCTCGCAGATTCACACGGAATTCCACGTGCTCCGTGCTACTCGGGATACAGCTAGCTCAGTTCAGTTTTCGAATACGGGGCTTTCACCCTCTATGGCGCGCCATTCAAACGCTTCCTCTAACATCCCTGATACACGTTGCTGTCCCACAACCCCGATAGTCGAAACTATCGGTTTAGGCTCTTCCCCGTTCGCTCGCCGCTACTTAGGGAGTCGTTTTTACTTTCCTTTCCTCCAGCTACTAAGATGTTTCAGTTCGCTGGGTTGGCTCGCGCCAGCCTATAGATTCAGCTGGCCGTTCTAGGGGTTGCCCCATTCGGAAATTCCCGGATCAAAGCGTTTTTCCAGCTCCCCGAGACTTATCGCAGGTAAACACGTCCTTCATCGCCTCTGTGTGCCAAGGTATCCACCGTGAGCCCTTTGTAGCTTGACCAATTAATCCTCCTAACGCTTCAGGCTGTTGAGGCCCATTCTCTCAAGTTTCTCTTAGTCAATCAGCAGATTTCTCTGCTCACTCACCAGTTAGAAACAAGGATCAAACTCCCCGCTCCTCGGCGGATTGGGAAGAACGCTAGAAGGTCTCGGCTCTCAAAAATAGAATTACTAGTTCTTGCGAACTAGCCTCTATGAGATGCTTTTGTCTTTCCAGACTCACCTATGCAGTTGTCAAGGTTCTGCTAAATCCTCTCCTTCTCAGGAGTGAATTCAGCATCAGCTCAATCCGTTATCGGACATGAGCTGAGGCTGAATACGACTGGACGAACCAGTGGATTCTTTGGAACAACGTCTAGTCACCAACCAAGAAGCTCTTCCTGGCTTAGGAGTTCAGTAGTGTTAGTGGAGGTTAGCGGACTCGAACCGCTGACATCCTGCTTGCAAAGCAGGCGCTCTACCAACTGAGCTAAACCCCCAAATGATCCAAAATGGATTTTGGAATGGGCCATCCTGGACTTGAACCAGGGACCTCACCCTTATCAGGGGTGCGCTCTAACCACCTGAGCTAATGGCCCAGGAAGTGAACCCTCTATGGGGTGACCTAGACAACGTTTAGGAACTAAAAATCAATCGTTGTGCAGTCTTGCGACTCACAGGATTGAAGTTGAGGTACCGATCGACCTAAGGTGACAGGATTTCGGCCTAAGAATAAAAGTACTCAGGCATCAAAATCGTTGTTTGTCTCCCTGTAAGGAGGTGATCCAACCCCAGGTTCCCCTAGGGTTACCTTGTTACGACTTCACCCCAGTCATGAAACACAAAGTGGTAATCGTCCTCCCGAAGGTTAGACTAACTACTTCTTTTGCATCCCACTCCCATGGTGTGACGGGCGGTGTGTACAAGGCCCGGGAACGTATTCACCGCAGTATGCTGACCTGCGATTACTAGCGATTCCGACTTCATGGAGTCGAGTTGCAGACTCCAATCCGGACTACGACATTCTTTAAGGGGTCCGCTCCACATCGCTGTCTCGCTTCCCTCTGTAAATACCATTGTAGCACGTGTGTAGCCCTACACGTAAGGGCCATGATGACTTGACGTCGTCCCCACCTTCCTCCGGTTTGTCACCGGCAGTCTCCTTAGAGTGCCCAACTTAATGCTGGCAACTAAGGACAAGGGTTGCGCTCGTTGCGGGACTTAACCCAACATCTCACGACACGAGCTGACGACAGCCATGCAGCACCTGTGTCTGAGTTCCCGAAGGCACTCCATCTCTGGAAAGTTCTCAGCATGTCAAGTGTAGGTAAGGTTCTTCGCGTTGCATCGAATTAAACCACATGCTCCACCGCTTGTGCGGGCCCCCGTCAATTCATTTGAGTTTTAACCTTGCGGCCGTACTCCCCAGGCGGTCTACTTAGCGCGTTAGCTTCGCTACGCACGCATTAAATTCACACACAGCTAGTAGACAGCGTTTACGGTGTGGACTACCAGGGTATCTAATCCTGTTCGCTACCCACACTTTCGCACATGAGCGTCAGTCTTTGGCCAGGGAGCCGCCTTCGCCACTGATGTTCCTCCAGATATCTACGCATTTCACCGCTACACCTGGAATTCCACTCCCCTCTCCAAGACTCTAGTCTGCCAGTTCTAAATGACCATCCCAGGTTGAGCCCGGGGCTTTCACATCTAGCTTAACAAACCGCCTGCGTGCGCTTTACGCCCAGTAATTCCGATTAACGCTCGCACCCTCCGTATTACCGCGGCTGCTGGCACGGAGTTAGCCGGGGCTTCTTCTGCAAGTACCGTCATCATCTTCCCTGGTGAAAGAGCTTTACAACCCGAAGGCCTTCTTCACTCACGCGGCATGGCTGCATCAGGGTTTCCCCCATTGTGCAATATTCCCCACTGCTGCCTCCCGTAGGAGTCTGGGCCGTGTCTCAGTCCCAGTGTGGCTGATCATCCTCTCAGACCAGCTAGAGATCGTCGCCTTGGTAAGCCTTTACCTCACCAACTAGCTAATCCAACGCGGGCCCATCCTTAGCGATAAATCTTTCCCCCGAAGGGCGTATGCGGTATTAGCGGTCGTTTCCAACCGTTATCCCCCTCCTGAGGGCAGATTCTCACGCGTTACTCACCCGTCCGCCACTAACCCGAAGGTTCGTTCGACTTGCATGTGTTAAGCACGCCGCCAGCGTTCATCCTGAGCCAGGATCAAACTCTCCGTTGTAGATCAAATCCTCTTGACCGCTTACGCAGCCTCAATTTGATTTGCTTCACCCACTCCAGCACTGGCGCACTGTCGCAGTTGATGCCACTTCCTCTGACAGAAGCGTTCAAAGAGTGCAAAACAAAATTTCTTTCGTTCAGACTTTCCAGGATCTCAGATCCGGTCGTTGCTCCACTCACTGCACACCGACACAATCCTTGACCGTGAAATCAATAGATCATGCAAGCAATGAGCTTCCACAACTAAAAAATTTTTGACGGGACCTCACACCCTCACTGCATCTTCGTTAACCACTACCCTCAACCTCTCGGCCTCAGACAGCGACTAACGCAGTGAAAGCGTCAGTTCCTAAACGTTCAGTTGTCCAGGTGCTCCGGTCGCCACACGCTTTTCAGCTCGACCCTCTCAGGTCTTTCGGGCTCTCGGTCCGCGGCCTCGCGACCGCTTGTTGAACTTACATCACCGAGTTCCCTCGGCTTTCGGTTCTCAGCGGCGTCTCAGCCGCTGATCGAACCTACATCACCAGGTCGCCCCAGCTTTCAGTTCGCTGCTCACTCACCTTTCGGTTTGCTCGCAGCACATAACCATAACACCATCAACCCCCACTCCGTCAAACACGGGCCACCAGAGCGTCCGCCCAGGGCTTGAAGCGCGCCAGGGTCTCCGCGTTGCGCGCCGCCAGCACAGGGAAGTTGGCCTCACTTAGATCCTCCCCGGGTTTGAGCTGAGCTGGATCCCGCACCAGCCAATCCATCGGGCAATTCAGTTCCTGGAGCACCAGCCATGCGGCAGCCAGGTCCCAAATCTTCGGTGTGGCCTCCAAGGCTGAGATGGTCTGCCCCATGCCCACACTCACCAGGTTCAAGCTGGCCACCCCCAGCAGCCGAATCTTCCCGGGGAAACGCTGATTCGGAAGCTTCTGCAGCACCCCAATCGAGCGGCTGCAAAGCGACGCACAACCGACCACCTGATTGCGGGCCGAAGGGGCACCCAATTTCTTGTCCTTGCGCCAAGCTCCACCGCCTCGAATCGCCACGATCCGCTGACGCAGGGGCGGTACGTCCAACACCCCCAGCACCGGGACTCCGTTCTCAAAGCGGGCCAGGGAAATCGCCCAATAGGGAATCCCAGCCGCGAAGTTGGTCGTCCCATCCAGGGGGTCCACCACCCAGTAGGCCTCCGAGGTCGGAACCGACTGACTGCCTTCCTCGCTCAGCACCCCCTCACCGGGATAGAGCTCAGCCAAACCTTTGACCAAGGTGGCATCGCTCCAGCGGTCACAGGCCGTGATCAGGCTCCCGTCGGCCTTGGCTTCGGAATCCAGCTGGCCAAAGTCCTGTCGCTGTCGCTCGGCCACCTGATCCAGCAGTAGCCCCAGCTGCTCCAAGCCTTCTGGCATCGCAAGAGAAAGCATCGTCACCCCAGCTCCGCAGCGAGAACACGATCGAGATTGCCGGCGGTATCCGCCCGGAATTGCTTCAGGCTGACGCGGCTCAACAGCACCAAGGCCAGAACCGCGATGGACGCCTCAAACAGCAGCACCAGCCCGTAGGCCACATGCGCTGGTGCATCAGGCAACACCCAGCGCGCTGCATCCAACAGACCACCACCCATCACCTTGCCCAACGCCCGTGAGTAGGCCTGGGCCAGGCCCCAGACACCAACAAAGGTGCCAGCGACAGCAGGAAGGGTGAGATCGAGCATCAAAACCAAGGTGGCATTGGTTCCGATCCCTGTCGCCAGTCCAAACACAAACAGCACGATCCGCAATGCATTCGGATCAGCCAGCACCCCGACGCCCGCCAACAGCAGCAGCGACAACAGGATCAGCTGACAGCCCAGCCGAGCCGCGCTGAACTTCCCAAGCTTGGGAACCAACCAGAGCCCGGCCAGCAGCAAACCCAGCAGGGTTCCCACCCCCCAAACCGCACTCAAGGAAGCCGTCGCAGCAATCGGCAGACCAAACACCTCTGCGCCGTAGCTCTCCAGGATCGGGTCCTGCAGGAAGACCGCCAAGGTGAACGCCAGCAGGAAACAGAAAAAGACCAGCACCTGACGGCTGCAGGTGATCAGACGCCAGGCATCTCTGAGGGTGATCGCATCCTCACGGTCCTCCGAGCGACTAATCGCCCGCTCACTCGCATGGGGCTCAACGCCCCAGGTCGCAAAGACCGTCAGGGCAAACACCACCACGGCCACGCGAGCCAAGAACTGGAACAGGGCTGGCTCAAGCAGCGCTGGGTCACTCACCCCATCCAGCCCCTTCAAACAAATGCTGGTGGCAATCGCACCCACCACTATGCCCACGGTGAGGAGACACCAAATCAAGCCCACCGCCCGGGGGCGTTCCTCCTCGCTCGTCAGGTCAATCACCAGGGCCAGGTAGGGCGTCGTCGCCAGCGAGACCGCCAGGCCGTAGCAAGCCACCACCGCACAGATCGCCGCAATCCCAGCCGTTATCGCCCCAGCGTCCCCTGAACCGAAGGCGGCATGCAGGCGGAAAATCAGCGGGATCAACAGCACCGCCAAGCTGCAGAACAAGGCCGAACCCAGCCAGATGTAAGGGGTGCGGTGTCTGCCGGCCCAGGGCCGGCTATCGGAGATCTGTCCGAACAGGATGCGCGCCGGGGCCACCACCTGCTCAAGGGCCAGGGCACCACCTACCAGCAGCCCAGGGAAACCCAGCTCCGTGAGCATCACCCGGTTGAGCATCCCGACAAAGATCACCGCCAGACAGCCCAGGCAACCCTGGAACAACCCCAGACGGATCAGACGAGGAAGAGGAAGAGACAGCTGCAGTCGCTCAGCTGGTCACTGACGTTAGTCGGACTAAGCCCTAGCTCTGCGCCGCCTGATAGGGAGCGGAGCAGGCCGGCGGCAGGGGCTCAGGCGGGACAGGAACGGTGTAGGTCTCGTCCTCAAGCGGCTTGATCGCCGAGAGCTTGGGCGGCTGGCAGATGGCGATCTGATCCAGACCGGTGCGGCGACGCAGGTCAGCGAGGCCACGGTTGTAGTCGGCGAGGGCCTGGGCATACCGCAGCTGGGCCTGGGTCAAGTCCCGCTGGTTATCCACGACCTCACGCTGGGTGGTCACACCGGCCTGAAAGCGCAGGCGAGCCAAGCGGAGCGATTCACGGGAGGAGAGCACCTCGCGTGAGGTGGTCTGAATCGTGCGTGTATCAGCCCGCAAATCGTTAAAGCTCTGCTCCACCTCGAAGCGAACGCGATCGCGGGTGTCCGCGAAGCGGAAAGCGTTTTCTTGAGCCTGTTGCTTGGACTGGCGGTACTGCGCCCGGGCGCGGCCGCCATCAAAGATCGACCAGCGCAGGTTCAGACCCACCGTGTTGTCCGTGGCCCAGGTTTGACCAGAGCTGATACCAAACCCCTCGTCGGTATTGGCATTCAGACCGGCGTAGCCAAAGGTTCGGCCCGTCACAAAGTTGTTGATGATGCTCAAGAACGGCTGCACAGCACCCAAGGAGGCGTTGGCGTTGCTGTTCGAAACCGAGATATCCAAGAGCGCGTTATCCAGCTCCTCGCGGAAGGCGTAAGCCCCGAGGATGCTCTCCTCCAGAGAGGGCAACCAGACCCCGAGCGGACGCAGGGGTTGCTTTGCCGTGGGGGTGATGTTTTGAGGCAGGTCCAGCAGCCTGGCTAAATCCCGCCTTGCATTGGCCTGGGTCGCAAGGGCAGTCGTCAGAATGTTCTGGTCGCGCGCGAGCTGGGTTTCGGCCTCAAGCACCTCCAGCTTGGTGGCCACACCAGCCTGGTAGCGGGCCCTGGCATCGCGCAGGCTGACCAGCGAGGCCTGGACAGAGGTCTGACCAATCCGAACGTTGTCATCGCTGTACTGGAGCTGGAAGTAGGCCTGAGAGGCCTGCAGACGCAGGTCACGCAGAGCAATCAGATAGGTGTTCTTCGCCTGCTCAAACGCGTCACGGGCCGCACTGACCTGGGGAACCCGCTGGGGATTGATCAGATCCCAGTTGAAGCCGAGGTTGGCCGTCGCCGCCCAACGGTTGGTCTGGGTGTTGCCGCCTTCGGTGGTTGAACCGATGGAGTTCAGATAGTTGTATTGACGGCCGTAGGTCCAAGACGGGAACTGGTTGCCCGTCGTGAAATCAAAGCTGGGGTACCAAGCGGCGATCGTCGCCCGCAGGTTGCTCTGGGCTTGGTCAACGCGGCTCGCAACCGCCTTGAGATTGGGGTTATTGACTTCCGCCAGGTTCTCCACGTCCTGGAGTGAGAGCGGACGGAGCTCAACGATTTTGATTTGGTCGGTTTTATCCGGCAAAGCCAGAGTCGCCGGGGCCGCCAGTCGCTGAAGGGCTGGATCGAGCTTGGTGGCAGCCGGAGGAAGCACCGTCGGGTTGGACTTCGGGCGCTGGCCCTTGGTGCTGAACGCCGATGGCAAGGGCACCGGCGGGGGATCAATCAGCTCCAGCTTGGGGGCTGCCTGAGGAGCGGTTGCAGACTCTTCAGCCGCTGCCGCGGCCAGCGGAGTCGCAAGGGACAGGGAGAAACCGGTGGCCGCAGCGATTGAGCGAAAAAAGCGGCCCACTCGAATTCCTTGGAAATAATTCTGCCGGAACTTTAATCAGCGGTTCGTTATTCGCCCAGGCAGGCGGCCACGATGTCGTCCGCCCCATGCACCAGGCGCACAGGGGACTTCAGTTGCGCCGCAACGGCCTCAAAGGGTTGGTCGTCTAAAAAGATTGGTTCACCCTGACGCAGCATTACAGCAGGCAACAGCAATTCATCACCCAGCTCCGCGCCCTCCAGGCCCTCGAGCAGGTCTGAACCGGTGAGCAACCCCGTCACGACCTGATCCTGACCCCAGTAGGGACTGGGCAGGCCCTTCAGCAGCACCTCCAAGCCTTCGACCTGGTTCAGACGGTCCACCGCCGGCTGCAGGGCCTCAGCCACCAACTGCCCCACCACCCAACTCACCCGCCTGGGGGCCGCCAGGGCAGCCGGCAGATCGCTGGTGGCCTCATCCATCGCCTCCAGAAAAGAGCGAATACTCCCCACCCCATTCCCCTCTTGGGGCAGGTCCTCGTAATCGGCCCGATCCGGCAGGGGATAGCCCGCCATCAGGTACCACTCATCAGAGAGCCACGCGAAACGGCTACCGAAACGCTCCCGGAATCCCTCCTGCAAGGCCTCCACCTGGGCGATCACCCGCTGTGCGCAAGCCCGGTCCACCGGCACCAAGCCATCCCCATCGGGCCGATAACGCGTCAAGCCCACGGGGACCACGGCGGCAGAGAGCACCGCTGGCCACTCCCCACCGGCGAAATCTGAGAGATCCCTGAGGGTCTGCTCCAGCGCCTCGCCGTCATTGCGGCCCGGGCAGACCACCACCTGGGCATGGATCTGCAGCTGCCGCTTCTGGAACCAAGCCAACTGCTCCAGCAACAACGCCGCCCTGGGGTTCACCAGCAGCTGGGAGCGAAGCTCCGGGTTGGTGGCGTGCACCGAGACGAACAGGGGCGAGAGGCGCTGCTGCTCGATCCGCTCCCAATCGGCGGCCGAGAGGTTCGTCAGGGTGAGGTAGGAGCCGTAGAGAAAGCTCAGCCGGTAGTCGTCATCTTTGACGTAAAGACTGCGGCGATGGCCTGGGGGCTGCTGGTCGATGAAGCAAAAAGGGCAGGCGTTATTGCACTGCTTCAAGCCATCGAACAGCGCCTCGGTGAAAGCCAGACCGAGGCCCTCATCGGCATCCTTCTCCAGCTCCACCCGATGCACGCTGCCATCGGGGTCCTGCACCTCCAGGCAGAGCTCTTCCTCTCCGACCAAAAACTGCAGGTCAATCAAATCCCTGGGCCGCACCCCATTGATGCTCAGCAGGCGGTCACCCGGTTGGATCCCCAACTCATCGCCAATGGAGTCCGGCTCGACGCGATCCACCACCGCGGGAGCGGGAAGCCTGGCCTCTCCATTTGTCTCGGCCAGGACCACCCCGGCCGAAGGCTCATTCCACACCGACCGCTACTGCACACCTGCCTTCAGTCTGAGACGCAGCTGGATCAGGCGACGCTGCGGGCAGCCCAAAGAATCACCCCCAGACCAAAAAAGACGCGGTAGCCGACGAACCACCAGGTGCTGTGGTTCTGCAGAAAACGCAGCAACCAGGCAATCGCCAGCCAAGACACCACCGCCGAAGAGGCAATCCCCACCAGCAGCGGCAGGGCCCCGCCGGCCGCTGGCTGTGAAAACGCATCCTTGAGCTCCACCAAACCGGCCAGGCTGATGGCCGGAATCCCAAGCAAGAAGGAAAAGCGGGCGGCTTCCGATCGCTTCCAGCCGTCAAACAGCGCGGCCGTCAGGGTGCTGCCCGAACGGGAGACCCCGGGGATCAGGGCCAAGGTTTGGGCCAGGCCCACCAGCCAGCCGTCCCGTAGCTCGACATCGCCGAGAACGCGGCGACGGCTGCCCCAACGCTCCGCCAGCCCCAGCAGCAGGCCCATCACGATCGAGACGATCCCGATGGAGGTGGGGCTGCGCAGCGGGGACTGATCAAAGTCCGGAACAAAGAGCTTGATCCCCAGGCCCGCCACCAGGATCGGCAGGGTGCCCCAAAGAATCGCCTGCCCCAAGCGCGCCTCAGGGGTCTCCCAGCGCCGTGCACGCCAGGCCTGCCAGGAGGCCTGGATCACCTGTTTGAGGTCATCGCGGAAGAAGCCAATCACCGCAGCGATGCTTCCCAGCTGGATCACCGCGGTCACCGCCACGCCGGGATCATCCCAGCCGAGCAGGACCACCGGCACCACCTTCAGGTGCGCCGTGCTGCTGATGGGCAAGAACTCCGTCAGGCCCTGCACCACACCGAGAACCAAAAAACGCCAACAGGCCTCCAAGACCCCCAGCGACTCAGTGGGGGGAAGGGTGGTCACGGCAGGGCAGCAAGGATCAGGCCAGACCCTATGCGCGGGGGGAGGCCTTGAGAAGCCGCGCACCCTTTAAGGTTGGATACCTTTCGTTACAGGCGTTGTGCTCGGGGTGCAGCCCAGCCTCACCACAGGGACGCTGACCCAGGCAACGCCAAGCCGTGGCTCCGAGGCAAAAGGCTGGGGGCTTTGGCTGTCGGGCTGCCTACTGGTGGCCCTGCCGGTCTTCCTTCAGGCCCCCTGGGTGCGCCTGGCACCCTTTTCTGCGGCTCTCTTTACTGCCCCCTTGCTGTTCCTGGGGATCGCCCTGTCGGAGCACCCCAACCAACGGTTGAGCAGCACCGGCAGCTTGCTGGTGGGCTTCAGCGGCAGCTGGCTTGGGGGATGTCTGTTTTGGGGCTGGTGCCGCCTGCATCCCCTCTGGCATCTGCCAATTGAGGCCTTCGCACTGCCCCTGGCCCTCGGGGGGCTCGGCACCCGCTGGCGCCTCGCGGCCAGCTTCTACCTGGCCTCCTTGGTCGGGACCGCCGCCACCGACGGTGTGATGGCCGTGACCGGTGTCATGCGCCATTGGACCGAAGTGCTCAACGCACCCATCGATCAGGCCACCGCCCTGCTGCATCAGGCGGCCCTTGGAGTGCTGGAGCCCATGCCCCTGGGGGTCACCCTGCTGGCGGGTGTGGGGCTGTTAAACCTCTGCCGCCGTTATTGGCACCATCCCGATGGCGCCTGGAGAGTCGCCGCGGCCGCCATGGCGACAACCCTTGCTGTGGATGGACTTTTCCTCGCTGCAGCCCTTTGGTCACCCCACTGGAGTGGGCTGATCTGAAGAACTGCAAAAGCCTCAACGCAAGGGCACAGCCGCGAGGACCGCTGCTTGTAGGTTTGCAGGGCTGGCTGCCTAGCAGCCCTCTCCCTGTGGTTCCCGTTCAGACGGAGTTATCAATGAAACGGCTGGTTTCGTGGCTCATGAGTGGAGTGCTGATGGCCGGCCTGCTCCTCAGCCTGATCATCGCCCCCGCCGCTCAGGCCGATTCGCTGCGCAACGTCGCAGACGACAAGATTTCAGAGCGCGGCGACAAGATCGACCTGAACAACTGCTCGGTCCGTCGCTTCCAAGCCTTCCCAGGGATGTACCCCACCCTGGCCGGCAAGATCGTGCTGGGTGGCCCCTACAACAGTGTTGACGACCTGTTCAGCCTCGACCTGACCGATCGCCAGAAGGAACTTGTTGAGAAGTACAAGGGCAACTTCACCGTCACCCCGGCGTCCATCGCCCTCAACGAAGGCTTCGATCGGATCAACGACGGCCAATACCGTTGATTGCCTGAGCGTTTCAAGCGCTCAGCTGAGGTCTAGATTCCGCAGCCGGTGACCGCCGTCGGGCCATCCCGACGGCTTTTTTGTTGCCTCAGTAGTCCTGGCCTGATGCCGTCCATTCCCTCCAATTGGGACGTAATCGTGGTGGGCGGGGGTGCCGCAGGCCTGATGGCCGCCCTCGAATTACCGGAGGGTCTCAGCGTCCTGCTGCTGAGCAAAGATCGCGCCCCCCGCTCGGCGAGTCGCTGGGCCCAGGGGGGCATTGCTGCGGTCACGCGACCTGAGGACAGCTTCGCGAGCCATCTCCAGGACACCCTCAAGGCGGGCGGGGATCTCTGCGATCGACCTGCGGTCGAGTTACTCGTGCGCGAGGCGCCGGCCTGCGTCGAGCGGCTCCTGGAGCTGGGCATGGACTTTGACCGCCATGAAGGCGGACTGAGCACCACCCTGGAGGCCGCCCACAGCCACCGGCGGGTCCTGCATGCCCAGGACCGCACCGGTGGAGCACTCGTGGATGCCCTGGAGCGCAAGGTGCTGCAGCGGCCGGGCCTGCAGCGGATCCAAGGGGGTCTTGCGCTCCAGCTTTGGATCAGCAACGGCCACTGCCGAGGCCTGCAAGTGCTGGTGGACGGCACGGTGCAGTGGCTCCAATCCCGGGCGGTGGTGCTGGCCACCGGCGGGGCGGCGCACCTCTTCGCCAACACCACCAACCCCAAACAGGCCAGCGGTGACGGCATTGCCATGGCCTGGCGGGCCGGCGCAGCAGTCCGCGATCTCGAGTTTGTTCAGTTCCACCCGACGGCCTTGATGCTGCCGGGGGCCCCCCACTTCCTGATCTCAGAGGCGGTGCGCGGCGAGGGCGCGCGACTGGTCGACGACCAAGGGGAGAGCCCCGTCAGTCAACTCAGCGGCGGAGATCTCGCGCCGCGGGATACCGTCAGCCGGGCCCTGGTCCAGCGGATGCGGGAGCGGCAGACCCCTCACCTCTGGCTCGACCTGCGGCCCGTCGGGACCAGCAAGCTGGAGCGGCAGTTCCCGACGATCCTGGGGCGCTGCCGCGAGTTGGGCCTTGAACCCACCGAAGCCCCCATCCCCGTCGCGCCCGCAGCGCATTACTGCATGGGGGGCCTGCGCACCGATGCGCGCTCAGCCACCACCATCCCTGGCCTCTATGCCGTTGGGGAAGTCGCCAGCAGCGGCGTCCATGGCGCCAACCGCCTGGCCAGCAATTCCCTGATGGAATGCCTGGTCTACGCCAGGCAACTGCGGGACATCGAGCTGTCCCCAGCCCCATCCGCCAGGCCAGAGCCCTTACCTGGCAAGGCCATGACGAACCATCCGCCCATCAGCGTCGAGGCGATCGAGCTGCAGACCGAGGAGCTACGACGCCTCTGCTGGCGGCGGGCCGGTGTGGAGCGCAACGGACACGAACTGCTCGCGGGCTACCAGGCCTGCCAGCAGCTTGAGGGCGCGCTCAGCGGGCAACCCCTCCTGCAGACCGTCCAAACACTGGGGCACGACCAAGCTCTGCAGCTGTCTCAAGAGCAGGTCCGTTGGCTAGCCAAGGCCCATGACCTGAAGCAACGGGCCACAGTGGCGGCCCTCCTGATGGAGTCAGCGCTCTTCAGAACCGAAAGTCGCGGCGGTCACTTCCGCGTCGACGCCCCAGCCAGGCAGCCCTTCTGGCGGCGCCACAGCGTGCAGCGAAAGGGACTCAGCATCAGCACTGAGGCCCTGGCGGACTAACGCTTACTGAAGGGGCGGTCCGTTGTAGCCGCTGGCCTCGGCCAATTTGGCCAGGGGCTTAGCACCGGAATCGAGCTGGCCATTGATCTCCCAGGTGGGATAGCCCTCGATCTTCTTGGCCTCGCACAACTCGCGCTGGCTATTGCGGCCATCGGGAGCGCACTCGATCACCGTCAGCTTTTCGGCAGCCTGGCGACCAAAGAGCTCCTTCTGCTCATGGCAGTGGGGGCACCAGTAAGCGGTGTAAACCTTCGCGCCACTGGCGGTCAGATGTTCAGCCAAGGCGATTTGTGCCGGCCCACTTTCACTGCGCACCGGAGGGGAGACACCTGGAGCGGAATCCACCACCGGACGCCCCACGGAGGCCGCCCAACCCAAACCAATGACGCCCACCAACAGGGCCGTAATGACGCCGCTGAAGATCAGCTGGCCGCGGTCCTCCCAATCACCGCCAATCAGGCTGAGGACAAACAGCGCTGAACTCAGACCGGCCGAGAGGATGCAGAAGGGGCAGCAATCGCGGATGCCAAAGGCCATCACCCCCAGCAACACCGCGCTGAACACCGCCATGCCGGTGCTCAGAAGGAACAATCCCCACCAGCTGCGCTGGCCCAGGCTCACCCGCAACTCCCCTTGCAGCACGAGGGGAACGACGGCCATCAACAGGACCGCGCCGTAACCCAGCAGTCCAAAGAGGGCCAGGGGCTGCCCAAACAGCGAACCCCAAGCACTGGAGAGCACCTTCTCGCAGCCATTGCAGCCAAACAGGCCGGTCGAGCTGCAGCTGAGATTGCCGATCAAGCCCCACTTGCTCAGGGTGATCGAGCCGGTGTCAATCACACCGATGGTGGCCAGAACGGCCATCACGACCCGCACCCAACGCTTGCCGCCATCGCCGCGCCGGCGCTGGCTTCCAAGACGTTCACTCAGGCGCGATGAACTCACGGCGCAGGACTCCTGACGTTGGAGGAATTGTGGCAGGGATCCTGATCAGTAGGGTTAGGGATTGGCCAGCGAGCGGCCGACCTTCTTGAGCTCCTCCATGACCGATAGCGCCCGACCTAATACTGGAAAAACGGTGGCGTTCGCGCATCTCGGCTGCGAGAAGAACCGCGTCGACACCGAGCACATGCTCGGCCTGCTGGCGGAGGCCGGCTACGGGGTCAGCGCCGATGAAGCCGACGCCAACGTCGTGGTCGTCAACACCTGCAGCTTCATTCAGGACGCCCGGGAAGAGTCCGTTCGCACCCTGGTGGAACTGGCCGAGCAGGGCAAGGAGTTGATCATTGCCGGCTGCCTCGCCCAGCACTTCCAAGAGGAACTGCTCGAGAGCCTGCCGGAAGCCAAGGCCATCGTTGGCACCGGCGACTACCAACACATCGTCAGCGTGCTCGAGCGCGTCGAAGCCGGCGAGCGGGTGAATCAGGTCAGCGCCAACCCCACCTTCGTGGGCGACGAGAACCTGCCCCGCTACCGGACCACCAGCGAGGCGGTCGCCTACCTGAAGGTGGCCGAGGGCTGCGACTACCGCTGCGCCTTCTGCATCATTCCCCACCTGCGCGGCGACCAGCGCTCCCGCACGATCGAGAGCATCGTTGCCGAAGCGCGCCAACTGGCATCCCAGGGCGTGCAGGAGTTGGTCCTGATCAGCCAGATCACGACGAATTACGGCCTTGATCTCGCCGGCAAGCCCCAGTTAGCCGAGCTGCTGCGCGCCCTCGGCGAGGTAGAGATTCCCTGGATCCGCGTGCACTACGCCTACCCCACGGGGCTCACCTCTGAGGTGCTGGCGGCCTACCGGGACGTCCCCAACGTGCTGCCCTATCTGGATCTACCGCTGCAGCACAGCCACCCGGATGTCCTGCGGGCGATGAATCGCCCCTGGCAGGCCGATGTCACCAACGGTGTGCTGGCGCGCATTCGCGAGCAACTCCCGGACGCCGTTCTGCGCACCACCTTCATCGTCGGCTACCCGGGCGAAACCGAAGAGCAGTTCCAGCACCTCCTGGATTTCGTGGCCGAGCAACGCTTCGACCACGTGGGGGTCTTCACCTTCTCGCCCGAGGAGGGGACCCCCGCGGCCGAGCTGCCCAACCAGGTGCCCGCAGAGATCGCCGCTGAGCGCAAGGACCGCCTGATGGCACTGCAACAGCCCATCGCCGCCGAGCGCAACGCCGCTTGGGTGGGGCGGATCGTGGATGTCCTGATCGAACAGGAGAACCCCAGCAGTGGCGAAATGATTGGTCGCTGCGCCCGCTTTGCCCCCGAAGTGGATGGCGAAGTGCGGGTGATGCCCGGTGAAGGCGGGCTCTGCGCTGCCCCCGGAACGATGGTCCAGGTGCGCATCACCGCCGCGGACACCTACGACCTGATTGGTGAGGTGGTGGGAGCCAAGGCCATGGTCCAAGACGCCCTCTCGATGCAGCGGGCTCAGTCTTGATTCAACAGGGACTGAAGCGTCTTCAAGGACGCCTCACGCGGCATCAACGCACCACGTTTTTACTGGCCTCAGGGATCAGCACCGCCGGCTCCTTTGCCGGGCTGACCGCCAAAGGCTGGTTGCTGATGGAGGGTGCCGGCAACCCGTTTCTGTTGGCGCTCAACTTCGCCGTCCTGACACTGCCGACCCTGGTCATCAGCGGCCCGGCCGGGGTACTCACCGATCGACTCGGCAGTGAGCGGGTCCTGATCCGCGCCCAATGGGCCCTGCTCGCCGCAGCGGTGCTCGGTGCCATCGCCATTCCCTTAACGGTGGGTCCCAAGCAAGACCTGCTGCTTCTGCTCAGCACCCTGGGCATCGGAATTGCGAGCACCTACGAGCTGACGGCCCGCAACAAATACGTCGCCCTGCTGGTGGACGAACCCGAACAACTCGGTCCCTACCTCGCCAGCTTCTCGGTGATCTTCAACGTCGGCAAATTGGTGGGACCGCCCCTGGGGGGACTACTGCTGGCGGCCACCGGACCCACCCTGGCCCTCAGCCTGGATGCGGCCACCTATCTCTTTCCGATCCTCACCCTGCTCTGGCTGATGGCACCCCATCGCGAGCGGGAACGCCGCAGTCAGGGCGGCCAAGCGGCCAACCTGCTAACGGCCTGGCGCGAGTGCGGCGTCAGCCTGCGCCACGTCCTCAGCTTCACCGCCGCGGCCTGCCTAGTGGGCTTCTTCCACCCTGGGCTGGCGCCACTGATGGCCCTTGAGCTCCTGGGACCAAGCCCAATGGCCCTGGGGCTGTTCACCAGCGTTCTGGCCTGCGGCAGCATCTGCGGCGGGGTCCTACTGCAGCGCAACGCCGCTGCAATCAGCGCGCGCCCGGGTTGGCTCCTGGGTAGCACCACCCTGCTGACGGCACTGGCCCAACTGGGGCTAGCGCACCAAGGGGCACTCGCCTGGGGCTTGGCCATGGCCTTCCTGATCGGAGCAGGCACCGCAAGCCTTCTGGCGGGGACCAATCTGATCATCCAAGTGCATGCTCCCCAGGTGCTCCGGGGACGAATGGCAGGCCTTGGTCAGATTGCCTTTTTGGGGGGTGGAGGACTCAGTGGTCTTGCGGCAGCGCTTCTCACGGAAACGCTGCCTGGAGGCCTCTGGAGCTGCCTGGCCGTGCTTGGCAGCCTTGGGGCTGCCCTCGGGGTCTGGGAGCTCCTGCGGAACCGCAGGATGCGGCTCAGACCAGCTTGATGCCGCGCAGCACGAAGGAGATGGCTGCAGCGGCCACCAAACCACCGCCGACCAGTGCGAGATAGATCACGGGGCCCATGGTTCGGTGCGTTCAACTGTGCGCTATTAGAGCAGAAACCAGCCCGCCCCCTGGTCACTCGGCCTAGGCTGATCGCCAACTCATCGGATGTCCCCTAGGGGGCAGCCGTTCCACGCATCTCACTGGAGACCACCGAACGGCATGAACACTCTGTTCATCTACCCCGAGTTTCCCAAGACCTTTTGGAGCTACGAGAAAATTCTCGAGCTCGTGAACCGCAAGGTTCTGCTGCCACCCCTAGGGATGGTGACCGTGGCGGCGCTGCTGCCCCAGCACTGGCCCATGAAGCTGGTGGACCGCAACGTTGAAGAGGTCAGCGAGGCCGACTGGGAATGGGCTGAGCTGGTGGTCATCTCCGGGATGATCGTGCAGAAGGCCGACATGGCCGCGCAGATCGCCAAGGCCAAGGAGCGGGGTCTTCCCGTTGCCGTCGGCGGTCCCTTCGCGAGCTCCACCCCTGACGCTCCCGAACTGGGCCTGGCGGATTTCAAGGTGCTCGATGAGGGTGAAATCACCCTGCCGATGTTCATCGAGGCGATCGAGAAGGGCGAAGCCGGCGGACGCTTCAGTGCCAACGGTGAAAAGCCGGACGTCACGAGCACGCCAGTGCCGCGCTTTGACCTGCTCAAGCTCGACGCCTACGACTCGATGAGCGTGCAGTTCTCCAGGGGCTGCCCGTTCCAATGCGAGTTCTGCGACATCATCGTTCTCTATGGCCGCAAGCCCAGGACCAAGACCCCTGAGCAGCTGATCGCCGAACTCCAGTCCCTCTACGACCTGGGCTGGCGCCGCTCCATCTTCCTGGTGGATGACAACTTCATCGGCAACAAGCGCAACGCCAAGTTGCTGCTCCCGGCCCTGAAGCAATGGCAGATCGAGCGGGGCTACCCCTTCAGCTTTGCCACCGAAGCCTCCGTTGACCTGGCGGCGGATGAAGAGCTGATGCAGATGATGGCCGAGTGCCGCTTCGACTCGGTCTTCCTTGGCATTGAGACCCCCGATGAGGCCAGCCTCTCGGTGGCCGGCAAACACCAAAACACCCGCAGCTCCCTCGAGGAAGCCGTGGACCGGATCAACTCCTACGGCCTGCGGGTCATGGCCGGATTCATCATCGGTTTCGACGGCGAGAAGACCGGAGCCGGCGATCGGATCGTCGAGTTCGTGACCCGCACCGGGATTCCCGCGGCAATGATGGGGATGCTTCAGGCCCTACCCAACACCGGGCTCTGGCACCGGCTGGAGAAGGAAGGCAGGCTGATCCAAGAGAAGGCCGACGCCAAGGGGGTCAACCAGACCAACCTGCTGAACTTCGTGCCCACCCGGCCGATTCGCGACATCGCCAACGAGTACGTCGACGCCTTCTGTCGCCTCTATGAGCCCCACGCCTACATCGACCGGGTCAAGCACTACTACCTGAAGATGGGCAAGCCGCGCTGGCAGGAATTCGTGCCCTCCACCTTTGGCAAAGCCACCCTGCCCGCCTGGACCGATGTGCGAGCCCTGTTGATCGTGCTCTGGCGTCAGGGCGTGAAGCGCAACACTCGCCTGCGCTTCTGGCGGTCCCTGCTGGAGGTGGCCCAGAAGAACCCTGCGGTGCTCGAGCAGTTCCTGGTGGTGCTCGCCCACAACGAACACTTCATGGAGTACCGCGCGGTGGTCACCCAGGAGATCCAAGAGCAGTTGGCCGCCCTGCCGCCAGAGCCCCCCAACAGCCCTTCGACGCCAACGCGGGAACTGCAGCCGGCCTAGTCCTGGATGTAGGTTTCGCCGCTCTCAAGGGCCAGCTCCGCCTTCTGCAATTCGCGGCCCAGATAAAGGGCGTGATCCAGGCAACTCAAGGGATGGGGACCCTCCCCTTCCGTCAGCGCCATGCCCAACTCCTTGGCGCTGCGGCCGCGATAGACAGCCACGGCAGCGCGGGGACCCGCGCCTTTGCAGCTGATCACCTCACCGGTGTCGGGATCGGTGGCTAGTCCGCGCTCGTCAATCGCATTGCTGTAGTGCTCCGCGATCAACTCGCCCGCCTCGCGGTCGATCTTGATCAGGAAATAACCGGCGGGATCCAGGGCAATGAAGCGCTGGGAGAGCCCCTCATCGAGGCTGCGGCGCTGCTCTAGCGAAAACGGGCTCATGGGCGGATGCTACGCAGCGGAATCCGTCAGGGATCGCGTCGCCCCCGTGAAGGGGAGCTCGGCATTCACCGCCTCAATCTGACTGAGCTGTTCGCGATTGGCCTCCGGCAACCAGCGCCGGGCGATGGCATCAAAGGGTTCGTGGTACCAGCGGTGCAGGGAGGCATGGGAGCGGGCGACAAAACCGCGGCGGCGCTTGTGACTGCCGCCCGCACCAGGGTCAAAACGCTGAATGCCGCGCTCAATGGCCCACTGGATCGGGGCGTAATAGCAGACCTCGAAATGGAGGTTGTCGATCTCCTCGTCACTACCCCAGTAGCGGCCCCATAGGTGCTCCCCGGAGTGCACGCAGAGGGACATCGCCACCGGATCGTGGGGATCGCCCCGATGGGCGCTGAACAGCACCAGGTGTTCCCGCAGCTCCGCCGCCGCCTCATCAAAAAAGGCTTCTGTGAGGTATTTGCTTCCCCAAGGTCCCCAACGAGCGCAGTGCTGGGCATAGAAGTGGTGCATCCGCTCGAGCATTGCGGCCGGCAGCTCCTCCCCCGCCAAGGCCGTCACCGTGATCCCGGCGCGCTCCACGGCCTTGCGCTCGCGCTTGATGTTGCGGCGTTGGTTGGCGTTGAAGCTCGCAAGGTAGTCATCAAAGCAGCCGTAGCTCTGGTTGCTCCACAGGCTCTGCTGGTTCAGCCAAGTGGCGCAGCCCGCCGACTCCGCAAAGGCCTGCCACTGGGGATCGGCATAGAGAAAGTTGCAGCTGAAGATCTGGTTCTCAGCGCAGAAACGATCAATGCACTGCATCAACAGGGCGGTGACCTGCTGGGCGTCCTCGCCGGCGGCGGTGAAAAAGCGATAGCCCACCACGGGGCTTAAAGGGCTCATGCCCAGCAACTTCGGGTAGTAGCGCTGGCCCAGCTGGGCGGCCAATTCCGCAAAGGACTGATCGAAGACGAACTCGCCGTAGCTGTGGCCCTTGAGGTACAGCGGAGCGACGGCGATCAACTGCTCCCCGCGCCAGAGGCTCAGGTGACAGGGCTGCCAACCCTGGCGAGGCGCGACACTTCCGGAGCGCTCCAGGCCAGCCAGCCAGCGCCAGGAGTAGAAGGGGAGCCCAGCCGCCTCCGTGAGGGCCTGCCAATGCGCCTCGGGGATCTCTTCAATCGAACGGTGCCAGCGAACAGTGAGCTCGGCCATCAGCTCAGAACCAGGGGGCGGGCAGCGGGCAGAACGCTAACGGCTACGGCCCTGACCATCGGCGCCCTCAGCGCACCCAGCCAAGCCGGATTGCTCAGCCCCGTGCTCAACCTGATGCGCCCGCAGGTCGAAGCCAAGATCAGCGAGGCCTGCCTGCGCTGGAGTGCCATGGGCAACAGAAGCCTGATCGAGCGGCTCACCCCCGCCTGCCAGGCCCTGGCCGCCCCCACCAGCCGCTGCCTCGTAGCTGAAACCCAATCCAGCGGCCGCAGCCTGGGGGTGATCAGCGAGTTGCTCGCCGGACGCTTTGGCGATGACCTCGAGGTGGTGGTCAAGCGCTGCGCGGGACGGATGCTGGGGCTCTCGCCGGAGACCTTTGGCAAGCTGCCGCTGCGGGACCTGGCCGAGCGCTTCAACAGCCTCAAGGCTCAGGCGCGCCGGTAACGCACAAGCAGCTCGTCACCGCCCAAGCAGCGCTGCTCCTGGAGCGTCCAGGCACTGGCCTCCAGGGCCCCATCGGACTGAAGCCAGGCATGGGGGCCGCCCAGCAGTTGAGGCACCAGGGTCAACTGCAACTCATCCACGAGTCCCTCGGCCAGCAGCTGCGTGGCCAACTCAGCCCCCCCCAGGACAAGCAGGCGCTCCAAACCAGCGGCGGCCAAGGCCGCCAAGGTTACCGGCCAGTTCTGCAGCGGCAAGGACCTGTCAAAACCTGAGGGGGCCGCCTCCCCTGGGCCCAGAAGCCAGCGCTGTAGGGGCTGCTGGAACAGGCGCAGGTCTGCATCCCAGCTGAGCTGGCGACTCACCACCAGGGCGGCGGGTTGGGGCGGCCGCCCCTGCTGCTGACGCTGCTCCAGCAGGTCGGCATCACGAATCAGGCAGGTGCAGCCGTGTTGGCGGATGGTCCTGCCGCCGACCAGGGCACCATCCGCCCAAGCCAGGGCCTCCTCCAGGACACGGCGGTCTCCCGTTCCTCCGAGTTGGGCCGCACCACCAGCGGCGGGGGCGAGCCGGCCGTCCAGGCTGATCGCCAGAACCAGCCGAAGCTCAGGCGCCGGCAAGGGCTTCGAGGGCCTGGGGGTTCATGCCCAGCTGGGGCACCTCTGCGAACACCTCAGCGGCGTTGTTCGGGCTCTCCTGAAGACGGATCTTGTGGAGCGAAGCCCCCAGGGCCGCCACGGGGGCCTGGAGCAGATCGGCGATATGCAGTGCAATGTTCTCCGCCGTGGGAACCGTGCTGGAGAAGTGCTCGACGTCCTTGTTCAAGAAGGTGTGGTCAAAGGGCTCCACCACCAGCTCATCCACCGCTGTCTGCAGGGCCGAGAGGTCGCAGACCATGCCGGTGCGGGGGTCAATGGCACCCCGAACGGTGATGTCCAGCAGGTAGTTGTGGCCGTGGCCATGGGGCCGAGCGCACTTGCCGTAGATCGCGGTGTTCTCCTCGAAGCTCAGCTCCGGTCGGGCCAGGCGGTGGGCTGCCGCGAAGTGGGTGCGGATTGTTAGGAAGGCTTCCATGGAATCGCCGAGCACATCGGCCCAGAGCTTGTCGGTTTCGTAAAGACGGAGCCCCATCAGGGGCAGGTGGGGCGCCAGGCGCTTCCAGATGGCCAGAACCAGGGCCTCGGTGGTGGGCAGGATCCCCTCGGGACGGCTCAAATCGAATTCCGGCCAGGCCTCGTTCAGGCTGCGGAAGTCGAGCTGGGCGGTGACCTGCTCGCGAATGGCGTGCTTCACGTCCGAGAGGTTGAGCACCATGCCGTTGGCATCGAGCCCGCCACCCATGGCGACGATCAACTCATAGTTGTGGCCGTGGCCCGGGGCCAGGCTGCAGGGTCCGAACTGGGCTGCGTTCTGCTCCGGACTCAACTCAGGCAGCCAATAGCGATGGCTGGAGCTGAAGGTGGCCCGGCGCGTGATCACGCAGGGCCGGCCCTGACCGTGGGGGGCAGAGGAGACGACGGACACCGGGCTCGCCGGAGGCGCCGCCATCACTGGCGGAGTCATGACAGCGAGTAACGGTTGGTCGCATCTTAAGAATGTTGGTGCTTGCGATGGCGAACCGATGGAGGACACCCGAGTCCAGCTGCGGCAGCGACTGGAGGGCCTGAACCTCTATCTGGTGGGGATGATGGGCAGCGGCAAAAGCAGCGTGGGCCGGCACCTCGCCGAGGCCCTGGACTACCGCTTCCTGGACGCCGACACCAGCCTGGAACAGGTGGCGGGGCGCTCCATTCCCGAGATTTTCGCCGGCGAGGGCGAGGCTGGCTTTCGCGCCCTGGAGTCAGCGGTGCTCAACCAAATCGCCTCCTGGCATTCCCTCGTGGTGGCAACCGGCGGCGGTGTCGTGACCCAGCCGGCCAACTGGGGCGAGCTGCACCAAGGGGTCGTGATCTGGCTGGATGCCCCCGACGCGATCCTGCTGGCGCGCCTCGAGGCCGACCCAACTCCCCGGCCCCTGATGGAAGCGGAGGACCGCGCCGAACGCCTCGCCAACCTGATGGCCGAGCGCCGCCCCCTCTACGCCCAGGCCGATCTACAGATCCTTCAGGACGGACGTCCGGCCGAGCAGGTGGCCCAGCAAATCCTTGAGGCGCTGCCCTCGATCATCAAGGAGCGCACAGCACCACCCCTGGGTCAACTGCAGGTCACCAGTGACGCCGGCGAGGTGGGAACCTCCATCAACTAACTAGACGCCCCAGGTGGCTCCAGGCGGATCGCAAACCACTGCACCGTGATCCCCGGCTGAAGCTCCAACTCACAGGCCGTCTCCAGCAGCCGCTGGGCCTGATCCGTCGTCGAGCCCAGGCCTGAGAGGTCCTCGGGAATGGCCTCGAGGGAGTGCAGTTGGCGCTCCAACCAAGCCAAGGTCTCCTCGGCTGTGAGCAGTTGCTGGGGGGCCCCTGGCTCCAGCACCACGTAGTGATCCAGCTCGCGGATCAGGGGATCGGACATCAGGCCGTCCAGGCGGCAGGATCAAAGGCAGCCTGCCACGTGCCCAGCGATGCCGCTCGCCCTGATCCTGCTGGTGCTGCTGAGCGGAAGCCTCCCCGCTGTGGCGGCCTCAACCCTGGAACAACGCCTGGAGAACTGGCCGCAGTGGAGTCTGCCGGCGCCGCTGCCGCGGCCTGGGCGACGCGATCTGATCTACCCCGCCTGGTTTGAAGGGGACTGGAGCGCCACCAGCCGCGATCTCAGCGGCGCGGAGCCTGAGATTCAGTACGCCGTGCGCTTCGTCAAAGATGACGCCGGGCGGATCGTTGGCGATCGCGCCTTCAATGCCGGGTCCGTCGGTCGCGCCCTGCTGGGCGATCAGCTGCAGCGGGTTCGCAACGATCCGCAGAACCCCAACCGTCAATTGGCGGATTTGAGCGGGGATCAGTCGTTGGAGTCCACCGTCATCGGCCGCCGCAGCGAGCAGCAACCCCAGGAGCAGTTTCTGGCGGATGAACTCAGCCTGCAGGTGCTGCATGGCCCCGGCGACCCGCGGGTCAGCCAAGTGGAGACCCTCAGCCGCTACGCCCGGATCGATGCCGATCGCATCGAAGCCAGGCAATGGCAGGTCAGCTACGGCTCCCCCGCCGATGGCCTCCGGGCCGAGGCCCAGCGCAGCTGGAGTGGAACGCTGCTGCTCGAGCGCCAGCCCTAGGGACGTCCCAGCTGCAGGCCGAGGCGATCGCGCCAGAGCCAGAGGGATTCCAGACGGGGATCGTCGGCCAGCCCCGCCACCCCGCGTCCCGCCAGGGGGCTCCCGGCGGAGCTGGGGAACTTGATCAAGGACAGCTGGGCGATCACGGCCAGATCGGCCAGGCTCAGCTGATCACCCACCAGGTAGGGCTGGGCCTGCACCAGGGCCGTGAGCTGCTCAAGGCTGCTGCGCAGTTGCTGCAGCACCTGCTGATCGAGCACCTGACCCACACCGCTCAGCACCCCGCCCGGCAGGGCACCCACCAAGGAACGCAAGGGCGACGGGGTGGCCTCCGGCAGCAGGCCATCGCGGAGCACCGGATCGATGGCGGCGGCCTGCACCAGGGCCATGCGCGCACCTGCCGCGAGGGCCGTGTCGGCCCAGTCCTCCAGCAGCATCACCTGGGCCCGCTGGGCCGGATCACTGGGCAGCAGCGCCGGATCGGGGTGCTTCTGCTCCAGGTGCAGGGCGATGGCCGTGGAATCGGCAATCACTTCACTGCCATCCACCAGGACCGGCACCTGGCGCTGCCCCGACAGCCGGTAGAGGTCCACCTGACCAACACCGGGCGTGACCTCAATGGGGGTGAAGCTCAGCTGCTTGAAGGCGAGCAGCAAACGGACCTTCTCGCAGAAGGCGGAATGGCGGAACTGATGGAGCTCCAGCATCAATCGATCGGATCGCGCGGCAGCGAGTGCCCCTTTGGCGGCAGAGTAGCCAGCACTCTTTGATCAGCGCCCCAGCCCCCATGCGGGACTTTTTTCTGAACGTCACGCGCTACCCGCGCTATCTGATCGCGTTCGGGCTTGGCGTCGCCAACTCCGTCCTGGAACCCCTGGCCCAGCGCCGCAGCAATCCCGTGACAGCCGTCGCCCTGATCGGCGCCCTGGTGAGCGGTCTGCTGAGCCTGACCCTGATCCTGCGTGCCATGGTGACTCCAGAGGTCATCGCATAGCCATGGCGCAAGGTCGTCGCGTAGAACGCGTGGCCGCTCTGATCCGGCGGGAGGTCAGTGAACTCCTCGTCACCGGCATCAAGGACGAGCGGGTCAGCCTGGGGATGGTGAGCATCACCAATGTGGATGTCGCCGGCGATCTCCAGCACTGCAAGATTTTTGTCAGCGTCTACGGCAGCGCCGAGGTGCAGCAGCAAGCCCTCGAGGGCCTGCGCTCGGCTTCGAACTACGTCAAAGGGGAGCTCGGCCGTCGCCTGAACATGCGCCGCACCCCAGAGGTGATCTTCCAGTTGGATCGCGGCATCGAAAAGGGCACCTCGGTGCTCGGTCTGCTCAACCAACTCGAGGAGAAGCGCCAAGAGCGCGGCGAGGTTCCTGAAGGCACCGGCCAACAGGAGGATGGAGGCTTCTGAGCTCCGGCGGCAGCTGGCGAGCCTGCTGGTGGTTCGCGGCAGCGGCCATGCCCGGGACCATCAACGCCGCTATCCCCGCTGGGAACTGAGCAACGCAGAACTGCGCCAGCTCCTGGGTGAAGGCGTTGGCGGGGTGATCCTGCTGGGGGGCAGCGCCGAAGAGCTGCGGCTGCGCTGTGAGCAACTTCAAGGCTGGGCCGCCGAACCCCTGCTGCTCTGCGCCGATGTGGAGGAGGGGGTCGGCCAGCGCTTTGAAGGGGCCAGTTGGCTCGCTCCTCCCCTGGCCCTGGGTGGGCTGCATCAGCGGAAGCCGCAACGGGCCGAGGCCCTGGCCGAGGGCTACGGCCGCTGCACCGGCCGGCAGGCGCGACTGCTGGGGTTGAACTGGGTCCTGGGGCCGGTCTGCGACGTCAACAACAACCCAAGCAACCCGGTCATCAACGTGCGGGCCTGGGGGGAAACAGCGCGCACGGCCGGGGCCCTGGCGGCGGCGTTTGTGCGGGGCTGCCAGGACGAAGGGGTACTGGCCTGCGCCAAGCACTTCCCCGGCCATGGCGACACCAGCTGCGACTCCCACCTGGAATTACCCGAGCTGCCCCACGACCGAGGGCGGCTGGATCAGATCGAACTCCCGCCGTTTCAACAGGCGATTGCCGCTGGGGTCGCCTCGGTCATGACCGCCCACCTGCGCCTGCCGGCCCTGGACCCGAAGCGCCCGGCCACCCTGTCTAAGGCCGTCCTGACTCAGCTGCTGCGGGGGGACCTGGGCTTCCAAGGCCTGGTGGTAACCGACGCGCTGGTGATGGAGGCGATCAGCCAGCACCACGGCAGCGCCGAAGCGGCCGTTCTGGCCTTTGAAGCGGGGGCTGATCTGATCCTGATGCCCGCCAATGCCCAGGAGGCGCTCGATGGACTGGTCGACGCGGTCCAGAGCGGCCGGATCAGCCAAGCGCACGTGGACGCCAGCCTCCAGCGACGCCGGGAGGCCCTGGCCCGCTGCTCGCCTGCCCAGGAACCGCTGGAGCAGCTGATCAGCCCGGGCGAGCGGCAGCTGAGCGCTGAACTGCTTGCCCTCAGCCTGATTCGCCAAGGACCGGGCCAGCTGCCCCCCGGACCGGGGCTGAACCTGATCCGACTGGACAACCAACTCAACGCGCCGCAGCTGCCCCTGGTGGCCCCGGCCCTGCTGCGGCCCGCCGCCCTTGGCTACGAGGCACGGCTGATCGACGCCCGTAGCCCCAGCCCCTGGAACCCAGACCCCGAGGCACCTCTGGCTTTGGATCGCCTGCCGGACGGCCCGGTCCTGCTGCAACTGCTGGTGCGGGGGAATCCCTTCCGCGGCAGTGCCGGCGGCGATGAACCCTGGCCCCAGGTGGTGCGACAACTGCTGGCGGCCCAGCGCCTGGCTGCTCTGGCGGTCTACGGCAGTCCCTACCTCTGGCAGGCCCTCGAACACCTCCTGCCGCCGGATCTACCCGCCGCCTACAGCCCGGCGCAGATGCCCCAGGCCCAGGCTCAGGTGCTCGCGGCCCTGGGGTTGCCCGAGGCGGCGCTGGAGGGCGGCTTTACCGACTAAGCGAGCCACTGCCACTAGCCTCGGGCCGTCTTCTGCGGCCGCCGGCACCCACCATGCTCAGCCTCTCGATGATCGTTCGGGATGAAGCCGGACAAATCGAGGACTGCCTGCGGTCCGTCCAAGGCTTTGCCGATGAGCTGGTGGTGGTGGACACCGGCTCCAAGGACAACACCGTCGCCTTGGCCCAGGCCGCCGGTGCCCGGGTGGAGGCGATCGAGTGGCCCGGGGACTTTGCCCCCGCCCGCAACCAAGCGCTCGAGATGGTGCAAGGCGACTGGGTGCTGGTGCTGGACGCCGATGAACGGCTCAAACCGGAGGCCTGGAAGCCCCTGCGGGCCCTCATGGCGCAACCGGATGTGCTGGTGATCAACCTGCTGCGCCATGAGCGCGGCGCGATCCAGTCGCCCTACTCCAACGTCAGTCGGCTCTTCCGCCGCCATCCGCGCATCTGCTGGAGCCGGGCCTATCACTCGATGATTGACGACAGCGTGGCAGAACTGCTCAAGGAAGAGCCGCAGTGGCGCATCGCCGACTGCTCCGAGCCCGCCATCGATCACGACGGCTACCGCCCAGAGCTCTTGGCTCAAGGCAACAAACCCGAGCGGTTGCGCCAGGCGATGGAGGCCGAGCTGCAGAGCCGTCCCGGCGACCCCTATGCCTGCGCCAAGTTGGGCAGCCTGGAGGTCGCCGAAGGCAACCTCGAGCGGGGCCTGAAGCTGCTGCAGGAGGGCCTGGCGAACTGCCCAAGCGAAGCCCAACCGGAGCGCTACGAGCTGCTGCTGCACCTGGCCCTCGCGGAAGCCAGCCGCGACCCCCAGCAAGCGGAGCGCTACTACCGCCAAGCCCTGGAGATCCCCCTGGCACCGCGGCTGAACCTGGCGGCCCAGCTGAACCTGTCGGCCCTGCTGCTGCAGCTCGGACAGCTGGAGGAGGCGGAAGCCCTCAGCGCCCGCGCCACCCGCGTCGCCCCTGAGATCGGACTGGGCTGGTACAACCTCGGCCTGATCCGCCGCAAACAGGGCAATCTCGCCGGGGCCCTGGAGGCCTACCGCGAAGCCAAACGGGTCAATCCCGGCCATGCCGAAACCCACCAGAACCTGGCCGTCGCCCTCTTGCTGGGCGGCGACATCGATGGTTCCCGCGGCAGCTTCCGTGAGGCGATCCAACTGCTGATTGACCAGGGACGCACCCAGGAGGCCCAGCGGCTGCACAAGCAAGCCGGAGAACTGGTCAAGCTCGAGGGCTGAGGGATGGCGCTCCAGGGACGCACCATCGCGGTCACTCGGGCTGAGCAGCAACTGGGGACGGCCCGGCAGCTCTTCGAGCAGGCGGGAGCCAGCGTCCTCGATCTCCCTGCCCTGGTGATTGGCCCACCCGATGAGTGGGGCCCCCTCGATGACGCCCTGGCGGAGCTCGAGGAGTTCCACTGGCTGATCGTCTCCAGCAGCAATGGGGTCGATGCCGTGGAGCAGCGGCTGCAGCGCCAGGGCAGCAGCCTGGCCCGGCGGCCCAGCAGCCTCAAGATCGCCGCGGTCGGCCGCAAAACAGCGGCGCGCCTCGATGAGCTGGGGGCGGCCGCTGATTTCGTGCCGCCGGCCTTCGTCGCCGACAGCCTGATTGAGCATTTCCCTGTCTCCGGCTGGGGCCTCCGGCTGCTGCTGCCGCGGGTCCAGAGCGGTGGACGGACCCTGCTGGCGGAAGCCTTTGGCGAGGCCGGAGCACGGGTGGTGGAAGTGGCGGCCTACGAATCGCGCTGCCCCGAAGCGCTGCCTGCGGCCACCGCCACGGCCCTGGCCGAGGGACGAGTCGATGCCATCACCTTCAGCAGCGGCAAGACCGTGCAACACACCATCCAACTGCTGGAGCAGCAGTTCGGCGAGAACTGGAGGGAGCCGCTGGAGCGGGTGCGACTGATTTCGATTGGCCCGCAAACCTCAAAAACACTCCAGGCGCTCCTGGGGCGCGTTGATGCGGAGGCCAACCCCCATGACCTCGATGGGCTCGTGGCCGCCTGTTCCCTCGCCCTTAAAGACTGAGCACCCGCTGCTGACCGGCCTGGTTCAGGCGCAGCTGACCGCGCCCTAAATCAATACCCGTCACGGTCCAGCCCGGGGGCAGCAGGGCCGGCAGACCGGAGCCCGGGCAGAGGCCCTGGCGGCCGATACAGACCGTGCCGCTCTGGCCACCTAGGGAGACCAAGGCCTGGGCGCTGCGGCCACTGCCGATCAGGCCCGTGAGCTGCAGATCCGCCTCGGGGGTCTCGCTTGGGGTGCTCGCCGGCGCAGCCGTGACCGGCGCGAAGGGGTCAATGCGGCCATGGGGTTGGGCCTGAACCACCTGCTGGGCGCTCGGCATCGCGATGAAGCCCGGCGATGGGGTGAGCGGCGTCGGCTCTGAGGCGCGGGCGGGGGGAATCGCCGTTCCCGGGGCAGAGGGCGCCGTGCTGCTCTCACCTGTGCCGCAGGCCGCCAAAGCCAGCAGCACAGGCAGGACCGCAGTCAGTGGGTTAGTGCGCCTCTTGGCCATAGCCGCTCTGGACGAGATCGCGGAAGCGATCCAGGTTGGCCTGGAGCTCCTTGGTCACGATCCCCCCCAGGATGGAGGCATCCATCAGCGGCGCCAACACCCCCGGCAGCTCGTAACTGACGCTGAGCTTCACGGCCGTGGTCTCGCCGCCCTGGGGATAGAAGCGAACGGCCCCCTTGGTGGGCAGGCCGCCGACGGATTCCCAATGGAGCTGCTGGGCCTCCACGCGCTCGGTAATCCGCGCCTTCCAATGGAAGCGAAATCCCTGGGCCGCCAGGGTCCAGTCGGTGAGATCGGGGTCCCCGGCTTCGGTGGTGACGGACTCAATCCAGTTCATCCAACGGGGCATAGCCTCCAGGTCACTCCAGACCGCCCAGACCCGCTCGGCGGGGGCCTTCACCTCAGTGGTGACGCTGTGTTCAAGCCAACGGCCCATGGTCTCTAGGCAACGGATGCATTGGTGGCCAGCTCCGCCTGACGACCCAGGATCGCGGCAGCGGCAAGACGCCCACTCATGGTGGCGCCTTCCATCGAATCGATGTAGTCCTGCTTGGTGTAACTACCGGCCATGAAGAAGTTGGTGACCGGCGTGCTCTGGTCCGGGCGGTAGGGCTCCATCCCCGGGGCCTCGCGGTAGAGGGACTGGGCCAACTTGACGACGTTGCTCCAGACCAGGTTCAGGTTTTTAGCCGAGGGGAACAGGCGCCGGACCTGGGCGTCGGTCGCCGCGACGATCTCCTCTGTTTTCTTGGGAATCCAGGGATCGCCGGGGGTCAGGACGCACTGCAGCAGGGAACCCACCCCCTCCTTGCGGTAATCCACCGGACTGGCCAGGGCCAGGTCGGCGAAGCAGCTGAAGTCCGCATCCGCTGTGTAGAGCAGGTTGTCCAAACCGGCGGGACGGGCCACATCCCGGCGGGCGGCCTCGGCCATGGGGGAATCACCCAGTTCGGTCACCCAGCCGTCGTAGCGGAGTTGAACCGTGGCGACCGGCACCGCCTCGAGCTTGTAGAGGTTGTCGAACAGAGGCCAACGGCGCCAGGACTCAGGCACCATCCGCTGAATACCAGGGACATCGCAGGCCGCCAGGTAGGTGTCGGCCTCGACCTTGAGATCACCGTCAGGGGTGCCGAGGGTCAAGCCGGTAACGCGGGTCTCGCCGGCGACCTCTTCAAACTGGACCTCGGTCACCCGGTGGCGCAGATGCAAACGCGCGCCCCGCTCCTGGATGTACTCGAGGATCGGGCCGGTGAGCCAGCGGTGGGGCGAGCCCTTGAGCAGGTTGAGCTTGGAGGCCTCGGTTTTGGCCGCGAACATCATGAAGATGGTCAGCATGCAGCGGGCCGAGATCGCCTCACAGTCGATGAAGCCCAGGGCATAGGCGATCGGATTCCACATCCGGCGAATGCTCTGCTCGCTGCCGCCATGGCCCAGGAACCACTGCTGGAAGCTGATGCGATCGAGGTCGCGAATCACCTTCATCGCCCCCTCGTAATCCACCAGGCCGCGGACGATCGGGCTGGTGCCCAGGGCCAGGGCATTGCGCAGCTTGTCCAGCCAGTCGAGCTGCGGCGTGGTGAAGAAGGCCTTCAGGCCATTGAAGGGCGCGCCGAGGGCAAAGCGGAAATCCAGCTCCCGCAGATCCCCACCCGAATTGACGAACAGGTGGGTGTGGTCCTTGGGCAGCAGATTGTCGATCGCCCCCACCTTGCGCAGCAGGGCGAAGAGATTGGCGTAGTTAAAGAAGAAGACGTGCAGGCCCATCTCAATGTGGTTGCCGCCGTCATCCACCCAGCTGCCGACCTTGCCGCCCATGAACGGGCGCGCCTCATAGAGGTCCACCTGGTGGCCAGCCTCCACCAGATCCACCGCCGCCGCCAATCCGGCCAGACCCGCACCCACGATGGCGACCCGCACCCTTGTTCTCCCACGAATGGGGTGACTCTATGGAGACGGGCGTCTCGGCAGGGGGAGGAGAGCCTCCATACAGTGGGGGCATAGGCATGGCCCCGATGACCAGCGAGACCGCCACTCCAGTCGCGACCCACACCGGCAAGGACGGCAAGGGAATCCTGATCACCGAGCCGGCGATGAAGCAGCTGGCGACCCTGCTTCCGGCCCAAGGGGAGGGGAAGGTGCTCCGCGTCGGCGTGCGCTCCGGCGGCTGCAGCGGCATGAGCTACACGATGGATTTCATCGATGGCAGCGAGATCCGCGAGGACGATGAGCGCTACATCTACGAGCCCAGCGGCGCCCCCAGCTTCACCGTGGTGAGCGACCCCAAGAGCCTCCTCTACATCTATGGAATGCAGCTGGACTTCTCCAGCGCGCTCATCGGTGGGGGCTTCAACTTCACCAACCCCAACGCCACCCAAACCTGCGGCTGCGGCAGCTCCTTCGCGGTCTGATCCCCCTCGGGTGCGAATCTGAGCTCACGAAACGGCACGCCCTCCGCCATGACCGCCACTGACGCGCCCTCTCTGTTTGAGCAGGCCCTGAAGAGCTACAACGAGGGCGCTCCGCTGTCTGAGGTGATCGCCAGTTTCCAGGAGATCACCCAACAGGACCCTCGGCTGTCTGCGGGCTGGACCTGCCTGGCCTGGCTGCAACTGCTGGACAACCAGGCGCAAACGGCCCTGCGCTCGGCCCGGATGGCGGTCAAGCTCAACCCCCAGGACCCCCAGGCCCGGATCAACTTGAGCCTGGCGATGCTCGAGAACAACGTCAAAGGCGTTCGAGAGCACATCGAACTGGTGCAGCGCGTGCGGCTGATGGCCCCTGAGATCGGCGAAGAACTGGACAACTCCATCGCCGATGGCCTGGCCCGTCGCCCCGACTGGCAGGCCCTGCAGAAGGTCAAAGCTTGGCTGCACGGTTGATGGATCAGCAGGGTCAGCGGCGCGTTCTGCTGCTGAGCAACGGCCACGGCGAAGACCTCAGCGGTGCCCTGATCGGCACGGCTCTCCAACAGCAGGGCTGCAGCGTTGAAGCGCTGCCCCTGGTGGGCCACGGCCAGGCCTACGTCCAGGCGGGCATCACCACGCGCGGCAAGACCCGCGAATACAGCACTGGAGGCCTGGGCTACACCAGCCTGATCGGACGCATCACCGAGGTCGTGCAAGGGCAGGTGCTCTACCTGCTCAGCCGGCTGCTGCTATTGCTGCGGATTGGCCATCGCTACGACCTGATCCTGGTGGTGGGCGATGTCATCCCAGTGCTGGCGGCCTGGTTGAGCCGCAGGCCGATGGCGACGTACCTGGTGGCCTACTCCAGTCACTACGAGGGACGCCTGCAGCTGCCCTGGCCCTGCGGAGGCTGCCTGAAGTCCAAGCGCTCGCTGGCGATCTACAGCCGCGATCAGCTGACCGCAAGCGACCTCAGTGAACAGCTGCAGCGGCCGGTGCAGTTTTTTGGCAACCCCTTCTTTGATGGAGCCCTGGGCGCCAGCGAAGGCCTCGCCGGTGCCCCGCGCCAGCGGCTAGGGCTGCTGCCCGGCAGCCGCCTGCCGGAGGCCCTGCACAACCTGGAGCTGATGCTGCGGGTGCTCGAGCGCCTGCCTGAAGCCCTGCGTCCGCCGCAGCGGCTGGGATTACACGCAGCCCTGGTGGGCAAACTGACGCCCCAGGAGGTCGCCCCCCTGGCCAGTCGCCTGGGCTGGCGTCTGGAGCTCGAGAGCAGCAGCCGCTGCAGCCTGCAGCGGGGCCCCCTGCACCTGCAACTGGAGTGGGGGCGCTTCGCCGCCGTGATCCAACAGTGCGACCTGCTGCTCTCGATGACCGGAACCGCTGCCGAGCAATGCGTAGGGCTGGGCAAGCCGGTGCTGCAGCTCGTCGGAGAGGGTCCGCAATTCACTGAGAACTTCGCGGAGGCCCAGCGGCGTCTACTGGGGCCGGGACTGTTCTGTGCCCCCGGCAGTGGGGGAAGCGAGGCGCAACTGCGGGGCACCGCTGAGCTACTGGAGCAACTGCTGAACCGACTACTGAGCGATCAGCGCTGGCATGAGGAACTGCGGCAGCTTGGCGAGGAGCGGATCGGCAGCGGCGGCGGTGCCGCCAAGATGAGCGCTGATTTGTTGGAGCGTCTGGCGCAGCGCCATGGCTGAAGCGACCCCACCCAGCACCGGCCAACGCCTCAAGGGCTATCTGGATGCGGTGCTGGTGGCGGACGTCTTCGTGGTGATCGCCGGCGCCATCTGGTTTGGTGTGGCGGTGGTCTGCCACAGCCGCGGCATTGAGGGGCCCCTGAACCTGTTTCAGAGCCTCTGGGAGCCGCTCTTCACCCCAGCCATCGGACTGCTGATGGGAGCGGCGATCCTCAGCGGGATCCTGGGCTGGGCGCTCAAGTGGTGGCGCGCTCGAGAGCAGCGCTGAGCTCCCCGTCTTCAAAGACAAAACCCTGCTGCTGCAGGCGCTCCGGCAGGACCTGCTGACCCTCGAGCACCACCTTGGCTCCATCGCCGAGCAGCAGCTGCAGGATCGGCGCTGGCACCGGCAGCAGGCTGGGGCGCCCGAGGGCCTGACCGAGGGCCGCCGCGAAGCGGGCCATGCTGCAGGGGGCTGGGGCCACGGCGTTGTAGGCACCCTGATAGGCGGGATTGGCCAGGGCCTCGGCGATCAGGCGGCAGAGGTCCTGGCGGGTGATCCAGCTCATCCACTGCTGGCCGTTGCCAATCGGTCCGCCAAAGCCCATCCGGAAGACCGGCAGCATCTTGCCCAGGGCACCGCCGTCGGCGCCGAGGACAATCCCGATTCGCAGAACCACCACGCGAGCAAAGCTTGAGGCCGCCTCGGCTTCCTTCTCCCAGGCCTGGCAGAGCCCGGCCAGGAAGTCACTGCCCGCGGGGCTGGTTTCGCTGAAGCGCCCGGTCTCGCTGGTGCCGTAGTAGCCGATGGCCGAGCCACTGATCAGGGTCTGGGGGCGCTGGCCTTCGGGGAGCGCCTGCATGGCAGCCACCAGGGCACGGGTGGTGTGGATGCGGCTGCTGCTGAGCAGGGCCCGGTGGGCGTCGCTCCAACGTTTCTCGGCGATGGGCTCACCCGCCAGGTTGATCACCGCCTCACTGGAGGCCAGGGCCTCTTGCACCGCGGGCAACTGCCAGGTGGCCGCCTGAGCGGGGTCCGCCTGAAGACGCTGCAGTTGGGGGGACCGCACGGCCGCCAGAGGTGCGCTGGAGCGGCTGAGCAGCACCAATTGATGGCCCGCCGCGAGCAGCTGCGGCACCAGGGCCCGGCCGACAAAACCACTGCACCCCACCAGCAGAATCCGCACGCGCCACGAGCCCTTGAACTGGGGCCAAGGCTAGGGACCCTCTGGATCTCCGAGCGGGAACTAGCCTGGCGGCTACCCGACCTCGTTGCCATGGCCGAAGCGACCGCCATCAAGAAAGGCGCCCTGGTGAAGGTGAATCGCGCGGCCTACGGCGGCAGCCTCGAGTCCAAGGCCAGCGACACCACCGCACCGGACTACCTCTTCGAGGGTCCGGCTGAGGTGCTGCTGGTGAAGGGGGACTACGCCCAACTGCGCTATCGCCGTCCGGTGCCCGATGTCTGGCTGCGGCTGGATCAGCTGGAAGCCTTCAACTAAAGGTCCAGTCGCCGGCGCTCCGCCTGCAGCCTGGTTCGCCGGTGCTTGGCTTCCCGCAACATCTCGCGGCCGTCGTGGAGGTAGTTGTCCACGTAGCCCATGGTGTAGCGCTCCAGTTCGACCACGGCGTCCTTGACCTGGGAGAGGCAGTGATAAACGCTGAGGCTGAATCCCTGGGCTGAGGCCGGTGCGGCCATGGAGCGATAGAGCGTCTCCACCTTCTCGAGCTTGGCCTGGCTCTGCTCGAGGTAGCTGCAGAAGGCCTCCATCAGCTGGTCGTCGTAGGGGTCGGCCGAGAGCGCCTTGAATTCAGCGGGGAAGGGATTGATCACCTGACCCAGCAAGCGGTCGATGGGGCCGTAGACCGTCTGCAACCAGAGCAGCAGGGCCTCATCACCGCGGGCTGATTCCGCCGTGGCCTTGCGGGCCGCCCGACCCGCCGCTGCGGAGCGCACCGTGGATTCATGGCTGCTGACGACGCGGTGGCGGTCGTGTTCAGCGCGGCGCTCCCGATCCCGCAGGACCTCCCAGGCCGCATTGATCGCCAGGATCACCTCTTCATCTCCCCCGGCATCGGGGTGGTGCTGTTTGACCAAAGCCCGGTAGGCCGCCTTGATCTCCGCGCCACTGGCTGAAGCCGCCACACCGAGCACCGCATAGGGATCGCGGGCGGACTGGGGCATGCATCTCAGGCCAGAGCTGCACCCATCCTTAAACAGCAAAAAGCCCCCCGCCAAAGGCGGAGGGCCCGGGGTGATCTGAGGACAATCAGAAGCGGAAGGTGGTCATCACCAGGCCGCCAAAGACGTTGTCCTTGGCGTTGTAGGCACCGCTGCTGGTGTTGTACTTGCCGTACTGACCGTCGAGGTTGTTGATGTAGTACAGCGCTGGCTTGACCGAGATGTTGTCGGAGACCTGGTACTCGTACCACCACTCCCACATGGTGTTGGAGTCCATCGGGGTGCTAGCGCCAGCGACGGTGCCGATAGAGCCGCCGCCGTTGTCGCTCACGTAGGGGGCCTGACCGACGGCCATGCCGGCCTTGTTGCCCTTGCGCAGCGCATCGTTCCACTGCAGGCCAACCATCCAGGACTGAGTCTTGGCCCAGTTATCGGTGCGGTAGGGGATACCGCGGAAGGTGGCGTTCTCGGCGTTGGTGGAACCCCAGCCGAGGCTCACGGTCGGGATCCAACCGGTGTTCTCGGGGATCCAGTAACCGCTGACGCCATAACTGTTGTTGGCGCCGGTGCGGCCGACGTCAAAGCCGTAGGGAGTGGCGCGGTGCAGCTTGGAGTTCTGGGCGTAGGTGTAGGCCGCCGCGATGGCGTAGTTGCCGCCGATCAGCGGGGTGTTCTGACCCAGGTAACCCAACTGCGTCACCGAGACGCTGTTGGAGCCATTGGTCATGATGCCGCCGGTGCTGGGGTTGCCGTCGGACCCATCAGCGGAGACGTAGTTGCTGCTGATGGCGAGGCCCTTGATGCCAAGCAGCTTTTTGTAGGTGCCACCGAAGCCGGCGCCGAAACCGCTCTTGTTGTAGACGCCAGGGGAGCCCGCGCGGGTGAAGAAGTCCAGCAGACCCGGCTTGTAGACCGAGGGAACGCCGATGGCGAGCATGCCGGGGTCGTCAATACGAACCCGAGCACCCACGTTGAACTTGAGCTTCTCTCCCACAGGGAAGGCGTAGAAGAGACGGTTCACGCCAACAACGTTGGCACCAGCCTGTTCCTGGAAGGCCGGATCCAGCTTGAGCAGACCGTAGTTGTAGGCGCTTTCTTGGAAATTACCAGCACGCAAGAGGGTGCGGAGCAGGTCCTTACCGGTGAAGCTGGTATCGAGATAGAGGCGCTGGTCGTAGTTAAACGTGGTGGCACCAACGGTGGCTTTTTTAAACGCCGTTGTGTAGGGAGTTCCTGCATCACCAGCGGCCGTATTCGTGCCGGTGAAGCTATTCGCACCAACAACGAATCGACTGTAGCCACGCAACTTGGTGGTGGTGGAGAACTGGGTCGCCTGCAGTTCACCAACCTTGGCCTCAAGGCCATCGACACGGCCCCGGGTGATGGCGAGCTCATGCTCGAATTCCTTCATCAGGCGCTTCAGCTCGTCGGTCACCTCAGTGATCCGGTCGAGGCAAGCGTTCAGCAGTGCGGCCGCTTCATAGCGGGTCATCGCACGGTTGCCGCGGTAGGTGCCGTTGGGGTAGCCAGCGACGCAGCCGTAGCGCTCGATCAGGTTGCTCAGTGCCTGATAGGCCCAGTCGGTGGGCTGCACATCGGAGAACTGGGTGATCGAGGTGACCTGGTCCTGGCTGCTGTAAGCGCTCAGGCCGGCGATGTTGACATCAGCGGCGTTTGCAGCAACAGGAGCCAGAAGGCCCAGAGCCGCAGGCGCCAGAAGAAGCTTCTGGAACAGTTTCATTGGTCCTCACACCAAACGAGGAGCCCCAATTAAGGGGACGAAGCGCAACCCTATTCGCCGACCAGAGCGGCGCATCAGCAGAGGGCACGCGGCGAGGTATCAAATGCAACGCCACTGGACAGCAGCGCTCACATCCTGGGATCCAGCCAATAAAAAACCCCGGCGATTGCCGGGGTTGATCGAGGTCTTTGAGGACAGTGTGTGAGAAGAAAGTGGGGCTCATAAGTGTGAGGAGAGAGCCCCAGTTGTTCTGGATCAGAACTTGAAGGTGGTCTTCAGCAGGCCGCCGAACACATCGTTCTTGGCGCTATAAGAGCCATTCGAGATGTTGATCTTGCCGAGCTGACCGCCGTAGTTGTTGATGTAGTACAGAGCGGGGGTCACGGTGATGTTGTCGGTGACCTGGAACTTGTACCACCACTCCCACATGTAGTTGGAGTCGAGGTTTCCGTTGATACCCGAGAGGCTGGAGGTGTTGCCACCGGCGTTCTTGGTGATGAACGGAGCCTGACCAACGGCCATACCCAGATCGTTGCCCTTCACGAAGGTGTCAGGCCACTGCAGACCCACATACCAGGAGTTGGCCTGAGGGTTCCGGGTGGTATTCAGACCCAGAACATTGTTCTTGGGTGTGTTCAGGTTGAAGCTGGTGATGCCCCAACCGGTGCTGACGGAAGGAATCCAACCGGTGTTCTCAGGCACCCAGTAGCCACTGAGGCCAACGTTGTTGCTGGAGACACCTTGACCCAGCGCGCCAACGCCGGTGGTCAGAGCCAGAGGAGTGCCGACGGGCAGAGCCATGTTCTGGCTGTAGGCGTAGGCGGCCGCGAAGCCCCATGCGCTACCACCAACCAGGGGAGCCTTGTCACCGGTGAAGCCCAGCTGGGTCACAGAGGTGCTGCTGGAGCCCTCGGTCATGATGCCGCCGCCGCCAACGTTGGGGTTACCAACATTGCCGTTAGCCGACACATAGTTGGTGCTGAGGGTCACGCCCTTGGCACCGAGCACGTCGTTGTAGGTGAAACCAGCACCGGAGCCGAGGCCACCACCGGTGTTGTAAGCGCCAGGTGCACCGGCGTAGGTGAAGAAGTCGAGGACGGTGTCAGCGGGGTAAACGCTGGGCCACATGCCGAGCATGCCAGCGTCGTCCATGCGGACCAGGGCGCCAGCGGTCACGCTGAAGCTCTTGCCGACGGGGAAGTTGTAGAACAAGCGGTTGACTTCAACCGTGTTCGCAACGTTGGCGGAGTTGGTGGCCACCTCCAGGAAGGTGAGACCGATGCCGTAGGGGCTGATGCCGGTGGTGCCGTTGCCGAAGAAGTTGCCGCTACGCAGGGTGGTGCGGAGCAGGTCCTTGCCGGTGAAGCTGGTGTCGAAGTTCAGACGAACGTCGTAGTTGAAGACGGTCGCGCCGTAGTTGGCCTTGTTGTACTGAGGAGTACCGATCTCGGCGAGAGCGCCCTGATTGATACCAATCAGTGCATTGCCAGCGTCAACTTGCGCACCGTTGACGGTTGCGGTTGCGCCGAAGGCACGAGGATCAACCTGAACGCCACCAGGGACGGCGTTGATCAAACGGCCGGCAGCTCCGGGAAGCTTGAGATTGACCTGGTTGCCGTACTGAGTACCGCCAAAGCTGTTGGCGCCCAGCACGAAGGTGGCCTGACCACGCAGCTTGGTGGTGGTGGAGAACTGGGTTGCTTCCAGTTCGCCCACGCGGGCTTCGAGGCCGTCCACGCGGCCGCGGAGCACAGCCAGCTCACGCTCGAATTCCTTCATCAGGCGCTTCAGCTCGTCGGTCACCTCAGTGATCCGGTCGAGGCAAGCGTTCAGCAGTGCGGCCGCTTCATAGCGGGTCATCGCACGGTTGCCGCGGTAAGTGCCGTTGGGGTAGCCAGCGACGCAGCCGTAGCGCTCGATCAGGTTGCTCAGTGCCTGATAAGCCCAGTCGGTGGGCTGCACGTCGGAGAACTGGGTGATCGAAGTCACCTGCTCTTCGGTGCCGTACTGGCTCAGGCCAGCGATGTTGACATCAGCGGCGTTTGCAGCAACAGGAGCCAGAAGGCCCAGAGCTGCAGGCGCCAGAAGAAGCTTCTGGAACAGTTTCATTGGTCCTCACACCAAAACGAGGAATACGACCAAATGTGATCGCGAGCACAAAATGGCCGACAAACGGATTCCCATGAACAGGGAATGTGCCAGTCACTGCTCCGCCCTGTATCGAGACACACCCCTCATGGGCCCGCAATGTGCTGTAGCGCTCAAAGATCAATTGCCATGAAAAAACCCCGGCCGAAGCCGGGGTCGAAGAGGCCAAGTGCGTGAGGAGTGGCCGCTAAGCGTTCTGGATCAGAACTTGAAGGTGGTCTTCAGCAGGCCGCCGAACACATTGCTGGAAGCATTGTATTGGCCATTGCTGATGTTGATCTTGCCGATCTGACCGTCGTAGTTCTGGATGTAGTACAGAGCCGGGGTCACGGTGATGTTGTCGGTCACCTGGAACTTGTACCACCACTCCCACATGTAGTTGGAGTCGAGGTTGCCGTTAGTACCCGCGACCTTGGCATAACCATCGGTGCTGTTACCACCACCGTTGGTCGTCATGAAGGGAGCCTGACCAACGGCCATGCCAAGGTCATTGCCCTTCACGAAGGTGTCAGGCCACTGGAGACCAAGGTACCAAGAGTTGCTTCGAGCCCATTTGGTGTTGTTCCAGATGGTCGATGACTCACTAGCGGTGGTGCCCCAACCAGTGCTGACCGAAGGAATCCAACCGGTGTTCTCGGGGACCCAGTATCCGCTGATACCGACACTGTTATTGCTACCTGCAGTTCCGAACCTCGTAGCGAGAATCGTGCCTGAAGGAAGACCCATGTTTTGGGCATAGGTGTATGCAGCTGCCAGACCCCAGGCGCTACCACCAATCACGGGGAACTTACCCCCGGTATAGGCCAACTGAGTAACGGATGCCGAGGAGGACCCCTCAGTCATGAGTCCGCCGTTATTGGGGTTGCCGTCACCAGCGTTAGAGGAGACGTAGTTGGTGCTGAGGGTCACGCCCTTGGCACCGAGAACGTCGCTGTAGGTGAGACCAGCACCACCGCCGAAACCATTCAGGTTGTAAGCGCCAGGCGAGCCTGCATAAGTGAAGAAGTCGAGGACCGTGTCAGCGGGATAGACGCTGGGCCACATGCCGAGCATGCCAGCATCATCAACGCGGACTCGCGGACCGACCGTGACACTGAAGCTCTTCCCAACTGGGAAGTTATAAAAAAGTCGGTTGATGCCGACAACGTTGTCACCAGCGGGCTCCTCAAACGCAGTTTCGAGGAAGGTCAAACCTTGTCCGTAAGCAGAGCCGTTAGCCCCGAGGAAGTTGCCGGCACGCAGGACGGTGCGAAGAAGATCGCTGCCCGTGAAGCTGGAGTCCAGAATCAGGCGGACGTCGTAGTTAAAAGTCGTTGCGCCAAGGGTGCGACGGTTCGACTGAGAGTTAGGAATCCCCAGGACAGCATTTGCCTGGTTGGGATTCATAGGCAGGCCGTCAGCGGTCAACCCAGAAGAAGCAGTTGGAGTGACGATTCCCGGAGCAGTGCCGAAGCCACCCACACCACCAGGCAGGGTCACAGTGTTGACAGGATTGCCGTACTGGGTGCCGCTGAAGCTGTTACCGCCCACCACGAAGGTGGCCAGACCACGCAGCTTGGTGGTGGTGGAGAACTGGGTTGCTTCCAGTTCGCCCACGCGGGCCTCGAGGCCGTCCACGCGGCCGCGGAGCACAGCCAGCTCACGCTCGAATTCCTTCATCAGGCGCTTCAGCTCGTCGGTCACCTCAGTGATCCGGTCGAGGCAAGCGTTCAGCAGTGCGGCCGCTTCATAGCGGGTCATCGCACGGTTGCCGCGGTAGGTGCCGTTGGGGTAGCCAGCGACGCAGCCGTAGCGCTCGATCAGGTTGCTCAGTGCCTGATAGGCCCAGTCGGTGGGCTGCACGTCGGAGAACTGGGTGATCGAAGTCACCTGCTCTTCGGTGCCGTACTGGCTCAGGCCAGCGATGTTGACGTCAGCGGCGTTTGCAGCAACGGGAGCCAGAAGGCCCAGAGCTGCAGGCGCCAGAAGAAGCTTCTGGAACAGTTTCATTGGTCCTCACACCAAAACGAGGAGAAGGGCACAAGGCCCCCGGCGATGATGTGGAACCGACCCCCTAGCCAGAAACATCGGGTGTGCCACAACCTGCAATGACTAGTAACAAGAGATACAAAGCAGGGTTGTTTTCGTATACCAACGCACTCTTTTTGTGCTGGCGCACTTTGCCGTTTATGCCGCTGCTGCTGAGCATTGCGCCCCGCAGCTACCTGGCCCATGACGAGGGCTACTACGCCCTCCAGGCCCGCTGGATCCAAGAGAGCGGCCAGTGGCTCGCGCCCCTCTGGTGGGATCAACCGCTGTTTGATCGCACGGTCGGTTTGCAGTGGCTGATCGCCAGCAGCCAGCAGCTTTTCGGTGCCAGCAGCTGGGCCGCGCACCTGCCCTCCCTGCTCGCGGCTGCCCTGGCTCTGGTGTTCACCGCAGGCCTGGCCCATCGCCTGCTGGGCCCAGGACTGGGCTGGCTCAGTGCCGCCGTGCTGGCGCTCACACCACTTTTTATTAACTACGCCCACCTGGCCAGCCAGGACATGCCCCTACTGGCGCTCGAACTGCTGGGGGGCCTGGCCCTGCTTCGAGCAGACAAACGGTCCCGCGGCTGGAGCTTCGCCGCGGGGGCCTGGCTGGGACCCGCCTTTTTGATCAAGGGCTTCATGGTCGCCCTACCGGTGCTGGCCCTGCTGCCCTTCCTGCTGTTGCGGCGGCGTGTCCTGCTGCGCTCAGCCGCCTTCTGGTCCGGGCTTCTGCTGGGCTGGCTGCCCGTCGGGCTCTGGCTAGGCCTGAGCCTGCAGCACTACGGGGCTGGCGTCGTCGGAGGACTGCTGGACAAGCTGCTGTTCCTCTCGGAAAGCGACGTCTACAGCGCCGGTCCCCTCTATTACTTCTGGAACATCCCAGCCAACTGCGCGCCCTGGAGCCTGGTGGCACTCGCCGGGCTGGTCTGGGGCATGAGGCGCTGGCGCTCGGAGCAGGGGCTGCTGCTGCTGATCTATCCGCTCGGTCTACTGCTGCTGCTGAGTTGCTTCCGCACCAAGACGCCCTACTACGGCCTGCAGCTCACGCCCTTTCTGGCGATCTGGGCCGCCAGCGGCCTGCGGCTGTTCGCGCAATCCGGCATCGCCCGGCCGCGGGCCATCGCCTGGAGCGTCGCGGGCCTTGGGCTGTTGCTCTGCCTGGCCGGGGCGCTGGTGCTGCTCCCCGGAAACCTGCTCCAAGTCGAGATCCCGCCCCTGGCGCCAGCGCTGCTGGGTCTGGCGGCCCTGGCCCTGGGCCTGAGCTGGGCGATGCTGCCCCAGCAACGGACCCCGAAACGCGTCCTGGCCGCCGTGTTGATCGGCCCCTGGCTGGCCCTGAGCCTGCTGGTGCAGGGGGGCCTGTTCAGCGATCGTTCTCCAGCGCTGCGCCAGGCCCTCAGCGATGGCGCGATCCAACCGCTGCTGGCCGCAGAACCGGTCGCGGTCATCAGCGGCAGCCCCCTGAGCGGCGAGGCCCATGCCCAGCTGATCCTGCTGGCCCTGGGGACACCACAGTTGGGAGCAAAGGTGGAGAGCGCGGCGGCGCTGGAGCCAGGCCGCTTGGCCTGGATTGAGACAGCGGCCCTGCAGGATTCCGCCAATCGCGAGCTGATCCCCCTGGCCTCGGGCGATGATCTGGCCCCATGGACCTTGGTACGCAGCCCCAGCGGCAACTGAACCGGCGCGATGGCCTGCTGCTGCTGGCCCTGTGGCTGCTCTGCCTGCTGCTGGACGGCCTTTGGATTCAGCAGCACCAGGCCCCGCCGGCCTGGGACCAAGGCGATCACCTCAGCCGTGCCCTGGGGGTCTGGCAGGTCCTGAGCCAGCCGGCCCCCTGGAGCGGGGACTGGTGGCACAGCCTCTGGGCCCAGGCCCCCAGCTACCGCGGCCCGCTGACCTACGTGCTCAGTGCACCCGTTCTGCAGCTGCTCGGCCCGAGCTTCAGCAGTGCTATGGCCTCCGGCGCCGTCTTCAACGGGATCCTGCTGCTGAGCTGCTACGGCCAAGGCCGGCAACTGCACAGCCGCCACGCGGGGCTCTGGGCCGCCCTGTTTGTGGCGACAGCCCCGGCCCTGCTGAATCAACGCACCGACTACCTGATCGACCTGAGCCTGACGGCGGTCATGACCGGCAGCTGGTGGATCCTGAGCCAGCGGCGCTGGTTTGTAGCCGGCCGTCGCTGGCTCTGGACCGTCCTCAGCGGAATCGGACTGGGGCTGGTGGCCCTGACCCGGCCGACGGGCTTGGTGCTGCTCTGGCTCCCCCTGCTGCTGTTCCTGATCGGGGGCCTGCGCGCGGCGCGGCGCGGCCAATGGCGGCCTTTGCTGCACGGCGCCACGGCCAGCGTCATCGCCTGGCTCCTGGTCTGGCCCTGGTTCAGCCAGAACTGGCTGACCATCCTGAGCACCATCAACAAGGCCCGCCAGTGGGGGGTCGCCTACCAGGACGGCCTGGAGGCCAACAGCCTGGAGGGTTGGCTCTACTACCTGAAATTGCTGCCGGCAATGCTGGGCAGCAGCCTGACGGCGCTGGTGCTGGTGGGCGGAGTCATCGCGCTGGTGGAGCGCAGACCGCAACTCCACCCAGACAAGACCTGGCTGATCTGGTGGCTGAGCTTTCCCCTGGGGGGACTGCTGATCTGCATCCTGATGACCAGCAAGGACTTCCGCTTCGTCCTGCCCCTGCTGCCGCAGCTGGCCATTGCCTTGGCCTTGATCGTCGCCAGCGTCGAGCGCCGCTGGGCACCCCTTTGGCAGGGGGCGCTGGTGCTGGTCGCGCTGCTGGGGGCGCTCTGGAGCCAATTCGGCTGGGGACCCAAGCTCAGCAGCTTTCCGCCCCACCGCCCCAACCCCCAGGGGGGCTGGCCCATCGAGGCGATCGTGGCCCGCGTCCGCAGCACCAGCCCCAATCAGCTCTCGACCCTGGCGGTGCTCCCGGACAGTGAAGGCCTCAACGCCTTCAACCTCGAAGCCGAGGGACGGCGCCAGCAGTTCCGCCTGGCCGCCCGCCAGACCGTGGCCCCCAAGGAGCGACTGGAGGAAGAACTCAGCAACTTCGACTGGTTCCTCCGCAAAGGCGGAGACCAGGGGGTGATGAGCGATGAGCGGCAGGCCCGCCAAAGCGAACTGCTGCAGAACTCGCCCCACTTCGAGCAGGTGGGCAGCTGGCCCCTGCCCGATGGCAGCCAGGCGCAACTGCTGCGCCGCAAGCAACTGAGCGTGCGCACCGCAGCGATCAGCTGCCCGGCCAAGCTCAGCGGCTCGATCACGGCGATTCCAGGTGGCCTGGATGTCCGGGTCTCAGGGCCCAGCGCCACCCTGCAGGGATCCAAGCTGCTGCTGACCCTGCGCCAAGGGGAGCAACGGCTCGAAGCCGACCAGGCCCTGGGCCAGGGCCTGCTGCGCTTACCCAAGGGATGCCTCGAAGTTCAGCAACAGCTGGCCCTGAGTGACGGTGCCAACAGCGACGGGGCCTGGAGCGCTGAGCTGCAACTGCTGAAGGCCAATGGCCAGCGGCAGGCCGTCCAGCTGCCGGCCGATCAAGCAGTGCTGCTCCAACCCAGGCAGGGCGATCCCGGTGAACGCACGGCCAACCGCGTCGCCCTGCTGCGTCAGCTGGGGGGACAACTGCGCCGCGGCGAACTGGACAGCCTCTTCTCCAAGGTCGGACAGCTCAACCAAAGCGACCCGGAGCAGGTCTATTTGAGCGACGCCGAGACGATCCTGCGGGCCCGGCTCCAGGACGATCCCGGTGACCTGAACGACCTCTACAGCCTGGCTCTAGCCCAGGCCCTGCAGCGCCACGCCGACGATGCGGCGCAGACCTTGACCCAGATCAAGGCCCTGGATCCCTCCAATCCGAATGCACTGCTGGGGCTTGGAGTCGTGGAGCTTTATCGCTTTCGGCCCGCCCAAGCGCAGGTCGCGCTGGATCAAGCAGCGAAGATGAGCCCCAACAACTCCACCCTGCGCACCCTGCGCATCGTGGCCAGTGCCCTGCGCCTGGATCTGCCCCAGACCCTCCACCTGCTTCGTTCATGACCGCCCCGAGCCAGCAGATCCACTTCCGCCAGCGCAACCGCACCTATTACGCCGACCTGGAGCGTCTGCACCAACTGCTGGTGCCACCGGGCCTGCGGGTGCTGGAGGTGGGCTGCGGCAGCGGCGATCTGCTGGCCCATCTGCAACCGGCCCATGGGGTGGGCATCGAGCTGGATCCAGATGTCGCCGCTGTTGCCCGCGAGCGGCACCCGGAGCTCCGGATCCTGGCGACCAACGCCGAGACGATGACCCCGGCGTCCATCGGCGAAACCCAGCCGTTCGATGTGATCCTGCTGCCGAACACCCTGAACACGCTGCAGGACGTGCAAGGAGTGCTGGAGCGGCTCGAGGCCTTTTGCCACCCGCGTACACGCCTGGTGGTGAGTTTCCACAATTGGCTCTGGCAACCGCTACTGAAGACCGCCGAGCGCCTGGGTCAACGGCAACCGCAACCGCCCGAGAGCTGGCTGACCCCCAACGACGTCCGCAACCTGCTGGATCTTGCGAGCTGGGAGGTGCTCAAAGAGGGCCAGCGCTGCTTGGTCCCGCGCCAGATTCCCTTGATCACCCCCTTGGCGAACCGTTGGCTGAGCCAACTGCCGCTGATCGACAACCTGGGGCTGACCCATTGGATGGTGGCCCGGCCGGCCCGTCAGCAGCGCCAGAACCCCAGCGTCAGCGTGGTCATCCCGGCCCGCAACGAAGCCGGAAACATCGCACCGGCGATTGAGCGGTTGCCGGAACTGGGCCGCTTCACCGAGGTGATCTTTGTCGAGGGGCATTCCTCCGACAACACCTGGGAGGAGATCGAGCGGGTCTGCGCGACCTACCAAGGCCCGATGCGCCTGAAGAAATTCCGCCAGACCGGCAAGGGCAAAGCCGATGCGGTCTGGCTGGGCTTTGATCAGGCCGAGGGGGATGTGCTGATGATCCTCGATGCCGATCTGACCGTCAGGCCGGAGGATCTGCCGCGCTTCGCCCAGGCCATGGCCGATGGACGCGGGGAGTTCGTCAACGGCTGCCGCCTGGTCTACCCCCGCAGCTGGGAGGCGATGCCACCGCTGAACACGGCAGCCAACCGCTTTTTTGCCGCCGCCTTCTCCTGGTTGCTGCGTCAACGGCTCAAGGACACCCTCTGCGGCACGAAGGTGATCTGGAAGGACGACTACGAACGGCTCAAGGCCGGTCGCAGTTACTTCGGTGACTTCGACCCCTTTGGAGACTTTGACCTGCTGTTTGGCGCCAGCAAGTTGAACCTGAAGATCGTGGAGGTCCCAGTTCGCTACCAAGAGCGCAGCTACGGGAGCTCGAACATCGCCCACGTCAAAGAAGGCCTGATCCTGGGTCAGATGTGTCTCTATGCCGCCCGCAAGTTGCGGTTCATTCCCTGATGCGGCGCCGTTGGCTCTTTGGGTTGGTCGCAGCCCTAGCGATTTACCTCGGACTGACCACGGCCTTTGGAATCCAGGAGGTCAGCGCGACCCTGGGGCAACTGCACTGGCGCTGGTGGATCCTGGCGCCCGCCATCTGCCTGGGTAGCCATCTGGTGCTGATCGGGCGCTGGTCCTATTACCTGCGCCAACTGGGCTTTCCCCTGTCCCTGAAACCCGCCGCAAAGATCTACGCCGCAGGCCTGGCCTTGATTGCAGCCCCCGGCCGCAGCGGCGAGGCGGTGCGCGGCCTCTGGCTGCAGCGGCGCCACGGCTTCCCGCTGACCGTGGGTGTGGGCATCACCTTGGCCGAGCGCCTGGCGGATCTCGCCAGTGCGCTACTGGTGCTCAGCTGGGGCCTTGGGGAGCAGGTCTGGATCGCCATGCTGATTGGCCTGGCGGTCCTCGGGGTCGGTGGCTGGGTGTTGACCCACCCGCGGGTCCTGCGGCGCCTGGAGCATTGGCTCGAGAGTTTGCCCCTGCATCAACGCTGGAACGGCCTGATTCGGCTGCTGCGGGAAGCGCTGCTGGCCATGGGCCGGATGCGCCAGTTGATGAAACCCAAGCCCCTGATCGCCGGCACCCTGCTGGCCTGCGTCTGCTGGATGATCGAGGCAGGCCTGCTGGTGGCGCTGTATCACGCCCTGGGCGTTGAGCTGAGCCTGCACCAAACCGCCGTGATCCGCACCGCGACCGGCCTCGGCGGGGTGATCTCGCTGCTGCCGGCAGGTTTGGGCACCAGTGAGGCCACCTCGATTGGCCTGGCGATGCTCTACGGGGCCGATCGCTCCCAGGCCCTGGCGGTGACGCTGCTGCTTCGTCTCTGCACCCTCGCCATCCCCTGCCTAGTCGGAGTCCTGGCGCTGATGCGCCAACCGGATCTCAGCCGAGCCGCGCAATCACGCTGAGGGCACCAGTCAAAACGATGCCCCCGATTCCTCGAAAGGAACCGGGGGCTCTCGCCGGGTCCGCTCTGACGCGGAACCGTTTGATCTAGGAACGAGGCGCCGAAATCAGCCGGCGTTCTCCGCGATCAGCAGACCCTGCTTCTTACAACTGTGGGACACGGGCACCTCCTCCTGTGGGGGTTGTTGTTAGCCGGCAATGCATCCGGCAACGCTTCCGCCCGAAGGGTTCTGCGCCGCCACATCACTGCTAACGGATCTCGCAAATCCTATCGAGGCTGACCCAAGAACGGCGTTGCGGATGCGACAACACCGCCCGCCCTGGCTAGAGAACCAGCAGCACAGCAGCTGCGAATGCGTCGTCGCGCCTTACTCCAGCTCGGACTGCTGGGGGCCGCCTTTGGGGGCACGGCACTGGAGCTGCTCAAGCAAGCCCAGGCCAAAGCCAAGAGCAGTTGGAGCCGATTCATCGGCCAGGCCACCTTCCAGGTGCCCACCAATCCAGCCACCACCGTTCTGGAAATCACCACCGCACCCATCACCGTGCTGGGGCGACAAGTGGAGCGGGGCTGCATTCGACAGGTCACTGGGGAACGGGGGTACACCACCAGCCGGGAGGCCGGCGTCAATCTGGAGCTGGTAAACCGACTGCCGGTTCCCACCACCATTCATTGGCATGGTCTGATCCTTCCCAATCCGATGGATGGGGTGCCCTATGTCACCCAACCCCCCATCCCGCCGGGGGAGCGCCAACGCATCCATTACCCGCTCCAGCAGGACGGCACCTTCTGGATGCATTCCCACTACGGCTTGCAAACCCAGAGCTTTGTCGCTGAGCCCTTCGTGATCCTCAGCGAGGAACAGGAGCAATGGGCGGACCAAACCGTCACGGTCACCCTGAGGGATTTCAGCTTCACACCGGCCAACACCATCCTCAGCAACATCGTCTCCGGCAAGCGGGGCGGCGACACCGCCATGGCCCGCTCGCTCCAAAACTTTGATTGGCAGCAGCCTCGGCCCCTGCTTACGCAGCAATGGGATGCAGCAGCCGAGAGCTTCAGCTGGCAGCGCAAACCCGGGCGCTTGATGCTGCCGGATGTGGTCTATGACGCCCTGCTGGCCAACGAGCGCAGCCTGGACGCACCCCAGGTGATCGAGGCCCGACCCGGGGAGACCGTGGCCATTCGCTGGATCGCCGCCAGCGCCTTCATGAACTTCTTCCTGGACCTCGGCGAGCTGGAGGGAGAACTCCTGCGCACCGACGCCAACCCGGTGGAGCCGATCCGCGGTTCGGTGTTCCAGCTGGCCATCGCCCAACGGCTCACCCTGCGGATCCGCCTGCCGGAGACGCCGGGGGTTTTCCCGCTGCTGGCCTGCGGCGAGCAGAGCAACCTGCGCTGTGGCGTCGTCCTACGTACAGCGCCCGGACAGGCGATCCCGAACCTGGCCCCGCAAACCCAGCAGTGGACCGGACGCCTGGACTTCACCCAGGACAAGCAACTCAAGGCACAGCAACCCCTCCCCAAGAAACCGGCGGACAACACCATTCCCGTGGCGCTCACCGGCCCCGCCCCGCAGTACCGCTGGGGCCTCAACGATCGCTTTTATCCCTACCGCGATCCCTACTGGGTCGAGGAGGGACAACGGGTGGAGATGGTCTTCAGCAACGAAACCCCGATGGGCCATCCGATGCACCTGCATGGCCATGAATTCCAGGTGATCGAAATCAACGGGCAGCCGTTCTCCGGTCCGATGCGCGACACCGTGCTGGTGCCCAAGGGCGGCAGCTGCCGCATTGCCTTTGATGCCATCCACCCAGGCATCTGGGCCTTCCACTGCCACATCAGCTATCACCACATGCGCGGCATGTTCAACGTGCTGGCCTATCGCTCAGCCGATCTGGGTTGGTGGGACCCCAGCGGCTTTGTCCATGAACAGCTGACCTTCGATTAGGGCAATAAAAAAGCGCCCCCGAAGGGGCGCAGGGTGTCCACGCCAGGCGTGAGATGTCAAACCATTTGAATCAGAGGGCGTTGCCGCGGGGCAGAACCTCTTCAGGGAAGACGAAGTTTTCGTGCGGTTGGTCCGCGGGGGCCATCCAGGCGCGCAGGCCTTCGTTCAGAAGAATGTTCTTCGTGTAGAAGGTCTCGAACTCGGGGTCCTCAGCAGCGCGGATCTCCTGCGACACGAAGTCGTAGGCACGCAGGTTGAGGGCCAGGCCAATGATGCCGATGGAGCTGGTCCAGAGGCCCATGACGGGCACGAACAGCATGAAGAAGTGCAGCCAGCGCTTGTTGGAGAACGCGATCCCGAAGATCTGGCTCCAGAAGCGGTTGGCGGTGACCATCGAATAGGTCTCTTCTTCCTGTGTGGGCTCAAACGCCTTGAAGGTGTTGGCCTGCTCGCTGTCCTCAAACAGCGTGTTCTCCACCGTGGCGCCGTGGATGGCGCACAGCAGAGCGCCGCCGAGGATGCCGGCCACGCCCATCATGTGGAAGGGGTTCAGGGTCCAGTTGTGGAAGCCCTGGAGGAACAGCAGGAAGCGGAAGATCGCTGCCACGCCGAAGCTCGGAGCGAAGAACCAGCTGCTCTGGCCGAGGGGGTACATCAGGAAAACACTGACGAACACCGCAATCGGGCCGGAGAAGGCGATGGCGTTGTAGGGACGAATGCCGACCAGACGGGCAATCTCGAACTGACGCAGCATGAAGCCGATCAGGGAGAAGGCGCCGTGCAGGGCCACGAAGGTCCACAGGCCGCCGAGCTGGCACCAGCGCACGAAATCGCCCTGGGCTTCTGGGCCCCAGAGCAGAAGGAGAGAGTGGCCCATGGCATCAGCCGGGCTGCTCACCGCAGCGGTGAGGAAGTTGCAGCCCTCCAGATAGGAGCTGGCAATGCCGTGGGTGTACCAGGAGGTGACAAAGGTGGTGCCGGTCAGCCAGCCACCCAGTGCCAGATAGGCAGTGGGGAACAGGAGCAGACCCGACCACCCGACAAAAACGAAGCGGTCGCGCTTGAGCCAGTCATCGAGGACGTCGAACCATCCCCGCTGCGGCGCGCGCCCTACAGCGATCGTCATGAGAGCGGCTTCATGAAGCGTTACACGCGCACTGTACGGGTAACGCGCAGCTGGCGGCGAGCCCTGGGGCAATTTCCATCGCGACCAAGGAGCGAATGAGTAGATGTACTCAGGCCAACAGCAGCCGGTGCGCCGGTTCGCCAGAGTGGAGCCTGCTTGAAACTCTGCTCCTGTGTTTGTAATTGAGCTCTCGTTGAAGCTGAGCCCGATGCCCGTCGCGGTCCAGCGCAAGGAGCAAAGCGCCGCGCAGGATCTCTACAACCAGATCAAACAGGCCATGGAGTCCGGCCAGCCCCGCCTGCTGGAGCTGACCTGCGAAAAAGAAGAGAGCAAGCGCATCAGCCTGCTGACCAGTGAGGTCGTGGCCGTTCAGACCTACGAAAAATCCAGCCTCGGTGGCGGCAGCAAGCGCCCTGGCTTCAGCTTCGATGGCTGAGGCAGGCGGAGGGCAGCCCGCTCTCCTGGCCGATCGACTGGGTTTCACCTGGCCGACCGGCCATCGCGCCCTCAACCACTGCAGCTTCTCCATTCCTCGCCCGGGCCTCTGGATGCTGGTGGGCGGCAATGGCTGCGGCAAAAGCACGCTGCTGCGCTTGATCGCCGGCCTGCTGGAGCCAAGCGAGGGCCAACTGCAGCGCCCCCTCAAGCCGGCCTTGGTGTTCCAAAACCCCGATCACCAGCTGCTGCTGCCCAGCTGCGGCAGCGACATCGAGCTCTCGCTTCCCAGCCATCTGCCGAGCAGCGAACGGCTGGAGCGCGTCACCCATGCACTCCAGCAGGTGGGCCTTGGGGGCTTTCGCCAACGCCCCATCCACAGCCTCAGTGGGGGCCAGAAGCAACGCCTGGCGATCGCCGGAGCGCTGGCGAGCGACGCCCAGCTGCTGCTGCTCGACGAGCCCACCGCCCTACTCGATGAGACCAGCCAACAGGAAGTCATCAACCTGATCCATCAGCTCTGCCACCGCGGCGAGCAACCCATCACCGCCCTCTGGATCACGCACCGACTGGAGGAACTGAACTGGTGCGACGGTGCCGCGCTGATGGAACGGGGCAGCATCGGTCCCTGGCAAGCCGGCACAACCCTCCAGAACCAGCTCAGGCCCCTTGCGACGAGGAAGGGCTGAAAGGTATGTTCTTCGGGTCCCGACAGGGATCATTCCTCGGTAGCTCAGCGGTAGAGCGGTCGACTGTTAATCGATTGGTCGCAGGTTCGAATCCCGCCCGGGGAGTTTCTCAAAGCCCCAGCCCCATGGCTGGGGCTTTTTGCTGGCCATTGATCTCAAGCCAGCAATCGCTTCACAACAAACGACCCGGAATCGCAACCCAGAAGACGAAAGAAAAGCTGAAGATTCAGACCCGAGCGATCCGAGGCGATTTACCCAGATCCGTCTCCAGCACTGAAGCCAGCTGGCCGAGAGGCCAAAGCCAAGGCGAAGCAATGTTGTGCAGAAGCACAAAAAGCCGCGGAGAATACCGACGGTGAACTTCGGCCCTTCACTGCAACCGCGACCCCGTTTACCGAGGAGCCAGTCATGAAGCCCTGCATCCTGCTGATCGAAGACGACGGCGACATGCGCGAGCTTGTGGCCGGACACCTGGAGCACAGCGGCTTCGACGTGCAGCGGGCCGAGGACGGCATCAAAGGCCAAGCACTGGCCCTGCAGTACACCCCCGATCTGGTCCTGCTGGATCTGATGCTGCCCAAGGTCGACGGTCTGACCCTCTGCCAGCGACTCCGGCGCGATGAGCGCACCTCCCGCATCCCGGTGCTGATGCTCACCGCCCTAGGGAGCACCAAAGACAAGGTCAGCGGCTTCAACTCCGGTGCAGACGACTACCTCGCGAAGCCGTTTGACCTCGAAGAGCTCCTGGTGCGGATCAAAGCGCTCCTGCGCCGCTCCGATCGCGCGCCGCTCTCGACCAAGCACAACGAAATCCTCAACTACGGCTGCCTGACACTCGTCCCCGAGCGCTTTGAGGCGATCTGGTTTGACGAGCCCGTGCGGCTGACGCACCTGGAGTTCGAACTGCTCCACTGCCTGCTGCAGCGCCATGGCCAGACCGTGGCCCCCTCACTGATTCTCAAAGAGGTCTGGGGCTACGAGCCCGACGACGACATCGAAACGATCCGCGTCCACGTCCGTCACCTGCGCACCAAGCTCGAGCCCGATCCCCGCAAACCTCGCTTCATCAAGACCGTCTACGGCGCTGGCTACTGCCTAGAGCTCCCCAGCGGAGACCATCAAGAGGAGCTGGCCCAACTGGTGCAGCAGGCCCGCGACAACCGGCGCACGGCCGCCTAAAGCGACAGCAACGCCACCTCCCAGGCCAAGCGCGGTTGCACGTAGCTGCGCAGCTGCCCCCTGAGCTGCTCCAGGCGCTTCAAGGGGACTGAATCCTGGCGTTGACGCCAGAGACGCAGCTGCCACCAGTTCAACAACCAGAGCTGCTGCTCCACATCCAGAGCCTCACACAGGTCCCGGGCCAAGGAGAGGGCCACCAGCGGGGTCTGCGCTGCATCGCCGCCTGAAAAAGCGCTGCAACGCTCGGCCAAGCCCTCCGGCAAGGCCTGCCATTGGGCCCGTTGCTCCAGCAGGGCACCTGGGGAGCCGGCCGCGAGTTCCAGCAGCTCCGGCGGGTCACCGGCCTGGGCCATTCCCCCGTGGCCATGGCGCTGCAGCACCGCCTCCAGCAATTGGGGTTCAAGCCGCGCGAAGGCGATCGACTGGCAGCGGGAGCGAATCGTGCTGAGCAGCCGATCCGGAGAGGCCGTCAGCAGGATCAACATCCCGTCGCCGGGCTCCTCCAGGGTCTTCAGCAGGGCATTGGCAGCGCCCTCGGCCATCGCCTCCACGGTCTCCATCACCACCAGGCAGCGGGGGGACTCCACCGGTCGGCGGGCCAAAAACTGCGACACGGCCCGGACCTGCTCGAGGCGCAACTGGGGGGGCGCCTTGCGACTCACGCCGGAGGCCTCCGCCTGGGATGCCGGCACCAGCTGACCCTTGTCGGAGTAGGTGGGCTCCACCCACAGCAAATCGGGATGGTTGCCGTCCTGCAGCCGACGCCTCACCGAAGGGGAGCCATCCAGCCCAGCAATCACTCCCTCCAGGAAGCGCAATGCCGCCAGACGACGACCCACTCCGTCGGGACCGCAAAAGAGATAGGCCGGAGCCAGACGCTGGTGCTGCAGTCCCGCAGTCAGAAGGGCCACCGCCTGGGGCTGCCCCAGCAGATCGTCAAACAGCTCAGCCATCGCTGGTGCAGGTGGCTTGGATGGCGGCCTGCAGGGCTGCGCTGACTGCCTCTGGCGATTGGCTGGCCTCAATGCGGCACCAGCCGTATTGCTGGGCCAAGGCCGTGAAACCAGCACAGACCCGGGCCAGGAAGGCCTCGCCGCTGGCTTCGATGCGATCGGCCGGGCGATGGCCTCGGCGGCGCAGGGACTCCGCCAAGGGGATCTCCAGCAAGGCCGTGAGATCGGGTTCCAGCCCGGCGGTCGCGATTCCAGCCAGCTGCTCAATCAACGCCAAGGAGAGGCCGCGGCCGTAGCCCTGATAGGCCGCCGTCGACCCCACAAAGCGATCGCTCAGCACCCAGTGGCCGGCCTCCAGGGCCGGAGCGATGCGCTGCTGAACGTGCTGAGCGCGATCGGCCGCGTAGAGGAGCAACTCCGCCGTGGACTCCGGGGCGGCGTCCCCAGGCGGATGCAGCAGCAGTTGGCGCAGGGCCTGGCCCAAGGCCGTGCCACCTGGCTCTCGGGTCACCAGCAACTGCGCCCCCTCCGGCATCAAGCCGCTGCTGGGCAACCACTGCTTCAGGGCTTCGATCTGGGTGGTCTTGCCACAGCCGTCGATGCCCTCCAGGACCAGAAAACGACCCCGCCTAGTCATGGCGCCCCAACAACAGTGCGTTCACGACAACAGTGATTGAGCTCATTGCCATCAACAGAGCTGCCAGCGGGGGTGACAGCACGACGCCAAAGCCTGGCAGGAGCACCCCGGCGGCGATGGGCAACACCACCAGGTTGTAGCCAAAGGCCCAAATCAGGTTTTGCCTCACCTTGGCCATGGTTTGACGCGCGAGCCGTAGCGCCATCGGGATCGCCTCCAGGCGTTCGCCGAGCACCACCAAATCAGCGGTATCGATGGCGATCTGGGTTCCCGTTCCAACGGCTATACCCAGGTCTGCCGCGGCCAAGGCCGGTGCGTCATTAATGCCATCTCCCACCATCCCCACCGGTCCGCTCGAGGCCGAACGTGCCTGATCGATCCGCTCCAGCTTCTGCTGCGGCAGCAGTTCCCAGGCCAACTCCTCTTGCGGCAAGCCCAACTGGCTGGCCAGGTGCCGCACAGGCGCCTGGCGGTCGCCGCTCAACAACCCCAACCGCAGTCCCATGGAGCGCAGCTGGGCCAGGGCCTCTGGAGCATCCCCACGCGGCTGATCATCCAGGGCGATCAGGCCCTGCAACTGACTTGTGGCGACCGCCACAACCGTCGCACCCTGCTCTTCCTGCGCGCTCCACCACAGCCGATGCTCCTCGGCCATCTCCACTCCCTCCTGGAGCAACCAGGCTGGTCGTCCCACCCGAGCCAGGCCATGGCCCGTGACCTGGGCTTGCACGCCATCGCCAGCCAGGGTGCTGGCTTCGCTCACCTCGAGCAGCGGGAGCTCCAGCTGCTGCGCCCGCTGCAACAGGGCATGGGCCAGAGGGTGACGGGTCTGCGCCTCCAGGCTGGCCGCCAGCTGAATCAGGGTCGATTCGCTGCCGCCAGGGTCAGCCAGCATCACGGCCCGCACCGTGGGGCGACCGACCGTCAGCGTCCCCGTCTTGTCAAAGAAGAGCGTGCCCAGACGGGAGGCCGCCTCGATCACATCGCCACCGCGAAACAGCACCCCCGAACGCGCGGCCCGGCCACTCCCCACGGTGATGGCCGTTGGCGTCGCCAGTCCCAAGGCGCAAGGGCAGGCCACCACCAGGACCGCGATGCTGAGCTGAAGTCCCAGGACAAACGGTGTTTCAGCCGCCAAGCCCAGGCTGCGGTGCCCGCCGTGCTGGTGGAGTGCCGGTGCAGCGCTTAAGACGTGCGGCCAGAGCTGGGCGCCAATCAACCACCAGAACAAGAACGTGCCCAGGGCCAACAGCATCACCACGACGCTGAAGCGCCCCGCCACCCGATCGGTGAGGGTTTGAATCGGCGCCTTGCGGGCCTGAGCGCTTTCCACCAAAGCAATGATTCGCGCCACGGCGCTCTCGCGGCCGGGGCGCAGCACCTCAAGCTCCAGGGTCGCCTGCAGATTCAAGGAACCCGCCGCGAGCTCCTGACCGACACCCGCCAGCAACGGCAGGGGTTCACCGGTCAGGCTGGAGACATCCAAGCTCGACTTGCCCTCGAGCACGCGGCTGTCCACCGGGACCCGATCCCCCGGCAGCAGCCGCAGGCGATCCCCCGGGCGCAGGGCGCCGACGCGCACCGGCTCGAGCCGCACCTGAGCGCCACTGCCCAACACCAGCAGAGCCTGATCCGGTTGCAAACGGGCCAACTCCTGCAGCGCCCGTCCGGTGCGAAAGCGTGCCCGCTCCTCGAGGAAACGCCCCATCAAAACGAAGCCCAGCAGCATCACCGGCTCGTTGAAGAAGCACTGCCAGCCAACCGCCGGCCAGAGCAAGGCCACCAGGCTCGCGAGGTAGGCACTGCCCATCCCCAAGCCCACCAGGGTGTCCATTCCCGGGGCACCGGCCCAGGCGGAACGCCAACCCTGAACCAAGATCGGGCGCCCCGGCAGCAGCAGAGCCGCGGTCGCCACCAGCGCATGCAGGCGAATGTCCGCCAGGGGGGCAAGGGGCAGCTGACCGGCTTCCGCCAGGTGCCCGAAGACCGAGAACACGAGCAGCAGAAGCGCCACCATCAGCTGGCGCCAGCGCTGCCACCAACTGAACTGTTGCTGCCGCTGCGCCAGGCTCAAGGGCCGGTCCTCGTCATCGAGGCTCCGCAACGCGGCGGAGTAGCCCATCGCCGCCAGGGCCTCAATTAAGGGCTGGGCTGGTTCCTGGACGTCGGGGTCCAGTCCCACCCAGGCCGTCCGGTTGAGCAAATTCACGCTGGCCTGCCGCACTCCGGGTTGGGCCAGCAAGCGCTGTTCCACCGCGCGGACACAACCGCCGCACTTCATGCCCTCCACATCCAGCAAGAGCGGCGCCACCGGCTGGGCTGCTGGCTCGAGCTCTGGAGACACGAAGACACAGAGAGGAGCCCCAGGCTAGGGAGTTCTCACGGTTCTCCCCTGATCCGCAGGGCACAAGTCAGGATGGGGCGACGAAGCTCAGGTGCAAGCCGTGCCCCGCTCCCAGCGCAACGACAACTTCATCGACAAGAGCTTCACGGTGATGGCGGACCTGATCCTCAAGGTGCTGCCCACCAACCAACGGGCCAAAGAAGCGTTTGCGTACTACCGCGATGGCATGAGCGCCCAGGCGGACGGTGAATACGCCGAAGCGCTGGACAACTACGCCGAAGCGCTCAAGCTTGAGGAAGACCCCAACGACAAGGCCTTCATCCTCTACAACATGGCCCTGGTGTTTGCCAGCAATGGCGAGCACGAAAAGGCTCTCGAGCACTACGGCCAGGCCCTGGATCTCAACGGCAAGATGCCCCAGGCGCTGAACAACATGGCGGTGATTCACCACCACCTGGGCTCCATCGCCGAAGAGCAGGGCGAGAGGGATGAAGCCGATCGCCGCTTTGATCTGGCGGCGGACTTCTGGGGCAAGGCCATCCGTCTGGCACCCAACAACTACATCGAAGCCCAGAACTGGCTCAAGACCAGCGGCCGCGGCAGCGTTGACGTCTACTTCTGAGTCGACGTTGGGGGATTAAGCCCTGTCATCGGCGGGGTTCACCCCCAGGGCCGCCACCAGGGCTTCAGCGACGCTCCCCGCCTCGTGAAGTTGTAGGTCCAAGCCGGCCGCCAGCCGACCCAAGCCGGAGCCCTTGGGGACCACAGCCCGGTTGAAGCCCAAGCGAGCCGCCTCCTGCAGGCGCTGCTCCAGCTGCCCCACGGGACGCAACTGGCCGCCCAGACCCAACTCACCCACTAGAACCGTGCCCGGAGGCAGGGTCAGATCGCGGTAGCTCGCCACCACAGCGGCCGCCACGCCCAGATCAGCCGCGGGCTCCTCCACGTCCAAGCCACCGGCCACGGCCAAGTAGCAGTCGAAGCGGGAGAGGGGCAGCCCCAGGTGCTTCTCCAGGACCGCCAGGATCTGGTGGAGCCGGTTGGTGCCGATTCCTGTGGCGGTGCGGCGGGGGCTGGCGTAACTGGTGGTGCTGACCAGGGACTGCAGTTCCACCACCAGTGGCCGGGTGCCCTCGCAGGCCACGATCGTCGCCGTTCCTGCGCTGGGTTCATCGCTGCCCAAAAACAGCTCGCTGGGGTTGAGCACCTGGGCCAGGCCCTGGCCGCGCATCTCAAACACCCCCAATTCATGGGTTGCGCCAAAGCGGTTTTTCACCGCCCGCAGCAAGCGATGGCTTGCGAAACGATCCCCCTCAAAGGTCAGGACCGCATCCACCAGGTGCTCCAGCACCTTCGGTCCCGCCAACATGCCTTCTTTGGTGACATGGCCCACCAGCAAAAGCGCCGTGTTCTGACGCTTGGCGATCCGCGCTAGGGCGGCGGCACATTCCCGCACCTGGGCCACGGATCCTGGGGCACTGCCCAGTTCGCCGTCGTGCAGTGCCTGGATGCTGTCGATCACAGCCACGGCCGGCCGCAGCGCCTCCAGCTCCTGCAGAACCAACTCCAGGTCTGTCTCCGCCAGGAGCTGCAGCCCAGCAGCGTCTTCTTTTGGAGGAGGGAGCTCCCCTTGCTCCTCCGCCAGCCGGCGCCAGCGGAGCTTCACCTGCTGGGCCGACTCCTCCGCACTCACATAGAGAACGGAATGGCGGGCCGCCATCGCCTGGGCGCTCTGCAGCAGCAGCGTGCTCTTGCCGATGCCGGGGTCACCGCCCAACAGCACCAGTGAACCCGGCACCAATCCGCCGCCAAGAACGCGGTCAAACTCGCTGTAGCCACTGGCCAGGCGCTGCAAGGGGCGATCGCCAACGGCCGCGATGGGCTCGGAGCGGCGCGGCGCGGCGGGCATCGGAGCATCGGCCTCACTGGCCACCACCGGCCGGCGGCGACGGTTGTCGCTGGCGGGGGCGGACTGCTCCACCAGGCTGTTCCAGCTGCCGCAACTGGAGCAGCGGCCAAAAAACTGCCGGGTCTGGGCTCCGCAGCTCTGGCAGACGTAGGTGCTGGTGGTGCGTGCCAAAGGCCTGAATCGGGCAGAGGGATGAAGACGGTGTATGACGAATGTGGGGTTTCGTCGATCACGAACCCCGCCAGACCTCTTCAGTAGGTCTAATCACTTAGTTACGGCCACCCAGACTGGCGCAATGACGGCCTCCTCCGCTCCAGCCAAGGAAACGATTCTGGTCGTGGATGACGAGGCCAGCATCCGCCGCATCCTGGAAACACGCCTCTCGATGATTGGCTACCAGGTGGTCACCGCCTGCGACGGCCAAGAGGCACTGGAGGCCTTCCGCAACACCAACCCGGACCTGGTGGTGCTGGACGTGATGATGCCCAAGCTGGACGGCTACGGCGTCTGCCAGGAACTGCGCAAGGAATCCGACGTTCCGATCGTGATGTTGACGGCCCTCGGGGACGTGGCCGACCGCATCACTGGCCTCGAGCTCGGTGCCGACGACTACGTCGTCAAACCCTTCAGCCCCAAAGAGCTCGAAGCCCGCATCCGCTGCGTGCTGCGCCGGATCGATAAGGAGGGCGCTGCCGGGATCCCCAATTCAGGCGTCATCCAAATCAACGAAATCCGGATCGACACCAACAAGCGCCAAGTCTTCCGCGGCGATGAGCGCATTCGCCTGACCGGCATGGAATTCAGCCTGCTGGAGCTGCTGGTGGGCCGCAGCGGCGAACCCTTCAGCCGCGGCGAAATCCTCAAGGAGGTCTGGGGTTATACCCCGGAGCGCCATGTGGATACCCGGGTGGTGGATGTTCATATCTCCCGGCTGCGCTCCAAACTGGAAGACGATCCGGCCAACCCCGAGCTGATCCTCACGGCTCGCGGCACCGGCTATCTGTTCCAACGCATCGTTGAAGCCGTTGCCCCAGAATCCAACTGACGCGACGGGCCAAGGCGCCTCAAACCGCCGAAACCGCCCGAAAGCCATACGGCGGCTGGTGATTTGGTATCGCCGCAATGCGGCCGTGACCAGCTTGGTGGGTTCAGCCTCCGCAGCCGGCACGGCAGCGGGCTCGATGGCGGGCTCCGTCGTCACCACGGCGGGAACGGCGGCTGGAGCTGCCGGTGCAGCCGCCAATACGGTGCTACAGCCCCTGGTCTTTGACCCCCTCCGGCGCCTGCAGCAGGGCGTGGGTGGTGTCGATGGTGAAGCCATCAACGATGCCGATCGGCTCTGGGTCGCCGTTGACGGCATGGGCGGCGACTATGCCCCCGGTCCGATCCTCGAAGGCTGCCTGCGGGCCGTCCGCCTGCTGCCCGTGCGAGTGAAGTTCGTAGCTGAAACCGCCGCTGTGGAGGCGGCCGTTGCCGAACTCGAGCTGGGCGAGGAACTGAGCGAAGCGCAACAAAAGGGCCTGATTGCACTGGTTCCCAGTGGCCCTTCGGTGGGCATGAACGAAGAGGCCACGGTGGTGCGCAAGAAGCGTGACGCCAGCATCAACATGGCCATGGATCTGGTGAAAGCCGGAGAGGCCACGGCCGTCTACTCCGCCGGCAACTCCGGGGCGGTGATGGCCTCAGCCATCTTCCGGCTGGGACGGCTCAAGGGCATCGATCGCCCGGCCATTGGCGCCCTCTTCCCCACCAAAGATCCCGCTCAGCAGGTGCTGGTGCTCGATGTCGGCGCCAACATGGACGCCAAGCCCAGCTACCTGCACCAGTGGGCTCTCCTGGGGAACATCTACAGCCGCGATGTCCTGCAGGTCCAAGAGCCCCGCATCGGCCTGCTGAACATCGGCGAGGAGGAGTGCAAGGGCAACGACCAGGCCCTCAAGACCTATCCCCTGATGGCGGCTGAAACCCGCTTCCGCTTTGCCGGCAACTGCGAGGGCCGCGACGTCCTCTCCGGTGACTTTGATGTGGTCGTCTGCGACGGCTTCACCGGCAACGTGCTGTTGAAGTTCCTGGAAAGCGTGGGCAGTGTCCTGTTGGATGTGCTCAAGGCCGAACTCCCCCGCGGCCGGCGCGGCAAGGTCGGCTCCGCCTTCTTGATGAGCAACCTGCGGCGGATCAAGAAACGCCTCGACCATGCCGAACACGGCGGCGCACTGCTCCTCGGGGTCAATGGGGTCTGCGTCATCGGCCACGGCAGCAGCAAAGCGCTCTCGGTGGTCAGCGCCCTGCGCATCGCCCATTCCGCTGCAAACCACGGCGTGATGGACGACCTGCACCGCCTCAGCGAAGCCGAAAACGAAACCATTGCCTGTGGTTGACTGACCCCCACCGTCTCGGGCCAGGCCATATGACCAGCGCTGCCAAAGCCGGGACCCCCTGGGGCATGGCCCTGGTGGGGTGCGGCAGTGCTGTGCCAGTGAACCGGGTTAGCAACGAACAACTCAGCACCCGAGTCGACACCAGCGACGAGTGGATCCGCACCCGCACGGGCATCGGCGCACGGCGCATCTGCAATGCCGATGAACCCCTGACCGTCATTGCGACGCGCGCAGCTGAGGCCGCCCTGGAGCATGCCGGTTGGCAACCGGAGGATCTGGACCTGATCCTGATGGCCACCTCCAGCCCCGACGATCTCTTTGGCACAGCCCCCCGGGTTCAAGGTGCCCTCGGCGCCAAAAACGCGGTGGCCTTTGACCTCACCGCCGCCTGCAGTGGCTTCCTCTTTGCCCTGATCACCGCCGGCCAATACCTGCGCAGCGGTGCCATGCGCCGGGCCCTGGTGATCGGCGCCGATCAGCTCAGCCGATGGGTGGACTGGGACGACCGCACCACCTGCGTGCTCTTCGGTGATGCCGCCGCTGCCGTGGCCGTCGAAGCCTGCCCCGCCGACCAGGACGGCCTGCTGGGCTTCCAGATGCGCTCCGATGGCAGTCGCAATGGCTGCCTAACCCTCGCTCAGACCGACAGCCATCACCCGGTCCTCGACGGGGTCAGTGCCCAGCAGGGTGGCTTTGAGCCCCTGCGGATGAACGGCCAGGAGGTCTACAAGTTCGCCGTGCGCGAAGTCCCCGCCGTCCTGAAGGAGCTACTGGAGGACACCGGAACCGAAGCAGAGCAACTCAACTGGCTGCTGCTGCACCAGGCCAACCAGCGCATCCTCGATGCGGTGGCCGATCGCTTCAAGATTCCCCACGAGCGGGTGCTCAGCAACCTGAGCAACTACGGCAACACCTCTGCCGCCACCATTCCCTTGATGCTGGACGAGGCCGTCAAGGATGGCCGCGTTCAACCCGGTGACCTGATCGCCAGCAGTGGCTTTGGCGCTGGACTGAGCTGGGGCGGAGCCCTGTTGCGCTGGAAGGGCCCCGCGTAGGCTCCCCCGGTCACTTCAATGCGCGGCCATGGGTAACGCCTGGGTTTTCCCTGGACAGGGCTCTCAGAAGGTGGGCATGGCCGCGGGGGTCCTGGAACTCCCAGGAGCCAAGGAGCGTTTTGAGGCCGCATCCACCCTGCTGGGCCGCGACCTGCTGGCGATCTGCAACGGCGAAGCCGAGGGCGAGCTCAGCGATCTGGGCGACACCCGCAACACCCAACCCGCACTGTTTGTGGTGGAAAGCCTGCTGGTGGATGGCCTGAAGGCCCAGGGCCGAAGCGCCAACCTGGTGGCTGGCCACAGCCTCGGCGAACTGGTGGCCCTCTATGCGGCCGGCGTGTTCGATGCCGCAACGGGTATCCAGCTGATGAAGACCCGCAGCGAGCTGATGGCCGCCGCCGGCGGCGGCGCGATGACCGCCGTCATGGGCTTTGACCGCGGCGAACTCGAAGCCCTGGTCCATGCCACCGAAGGCGTGGTGATTGCCAACGACAACAGCAGTGCCCAGGTGGTCCTCTCAGGCAGCCCTGAGGCCGTCAACAGCGTCAGCAGCCAGCTGAAGTGCAAGCGAGCGATCCCCCTGGCGGTCAGTGGCGCCTTCCACTCGCCTTTCATGGAGCAGGCCGCCTCGGCCTTCGCCGCCACCCTGGAGGAGGTCAGCTTCGCCGACGCCTCGATCCCGGTCCTGAGCAACACCGACCCCACCCCTGAGACCAGCGGTGCGGCGCTCAAGGCACGCCTGCGCAGTCAGATGACCACAGGGGTGCGCTGGCGCGAAACGATGGAGGCCATGACCGCCGCCGGCATCAGCACCGCCGTGGAGATCGGACCGGGGAACGTCCTCAGCGGCCTGATCAAACGCAGCACCGAAGGCATCACCAACGCGCAGATCGCCACCGCCGCCGACCTGGGGCTGTGAATCGCCCCGTCAAGGCGGTCAAACGCGTCCTCCGCCGCCGCAAACCCGCCGAACCACCGGCCCTGATCCGCACCCCGCGGCCGAGCCTCACCTACCGCCTGGTGAGCTATCTGCTGGTGTTCCCGATCTACCGGCTGCTGTTCCGCGGGCGCACCGCCGGCAACGCCCATGTGCCGATGGAAGGCGCCCTGGTGGTGGTGGCCAACCACGGCTCGCACCTCGATCCACCCCTGCTCGGGCATGCCCTGGGGCGCCCCGTGGCCTTCATGGCCAAGGCAGAACTGTTCAAGATTCCACTGCTGGGACCGATCATCCGCGCCTGCGGGGCCTATCCGGTCTCCCGCGGCGCCAGCGACCGCGAAGCCATCCGCACCGCCACCGATCGCCTCGATCAGGGCTGGGCCACCGGCGTTTTTATTGATGGCACCCGCCAGGCCGACGGCCGGGTCAACAACCCCCAGCCCGGTGCGGCCCTACTGGCCGCCCGCGCCGGCGTCCCCCTGCTGCCCGTCGCGATCATCAACAGTCACCGCGCCCTGGGCACCGGCTCACGCACGGCGCGCTTACTGCCCGTCCACATCCGCATTGGCACGCCGATCCCGCCGCCGGCCAGCCGCAAGCGGGCGGATCTCGATCAAGCCACGGCCGCCTGCCAGGCCCAGATCAATGCCCTGCTGGATCAAGGCCTGATCAGCGACCCCGCACTTCCTCCAGCAGCGGACCAAAACGCTCTGCCGCCCAGTCCCTGAGGTCCCGGCCACTCACCACCCAGAGGGCCGCCCGCAGCCCATCACCCCAGACCTTGCGCCAGTCCTCAGGGACACAGCGCTCACCGCAGGGCACGGCCAACGGCGTCAGCCCGATCCCGCGGCTCCCCGCCACAACGCGTCCCACCATCAGGGCCCGGTCCATGTGGTCACTGCTGGTTACCAGGACCACGTGGCGGATCTTGGAGCGCTTGAGGTCATCCACCACAGAGGTGAAGTTGCTCAGGGTGTCGGTGGCCCGGTAATCCAGCAGGACTCGCGTGTCATCGAGGCCGCGACCGCGGAATAACCAGTGGGCGTACTCCGGATTACTGCCGCCGCTGACCATGACCGGCAGGCCATCGCGCTTGGCGACCTCGGCCCCAACCCGCTCCCGCTCCACATCGCCGCCGAGGACCAGCACCAACTGCGGTGGAGGCAGCGCCGGGAAGACCAGTCCTCGGCTACTCCAAGCAACCGCGCACAAGGCTGCCAGCAGCAGCAGGCGCCGAGCCCTGCCGCGGCGACGGGGGCGACGGCGCCTCCTGCGGGGCCGGGATTCGGTCTGACGATGGGCCTGGGTCATCCGCCCTCCACCGGGCTGGTGGGATAGAGCGGCAGCACCGTGCTCCAGGGCCCGGGCATTGCCGCTGCATGGGCCAGCCGCCCCAGGGTCAGCAGCTGCAGCACATCGGCCTCCGCCTCAACGTGGGCCTCGACACCGCCCGGCCCGGCCTCATCGGGCTTAAACAGACGCGGTTCCACGCATTCGTCGATCCCCCCCAGGGCTGAGGCATCCAAGCGGTAGGCCCCCGCCACAATCCCCCGGCGCGGCAGGGTTTGCTGCAACCAGAACTGGGGCTGATCCGGCTGGAAGGCCCCGGACGCCGCCAGGCGACGTGCGATCAGCAAAAAGCTGCTGAAACCGTGCAGGGGAATCTGCAGCTGCTGGGCCAAGGTGCGCGCCAGGACCACACTGAGGCGTGTTCCGGTAAAGCCTCCGGGACCGGTAGCGACCACAATCCGAGCCAACTGAGGCCAACGCTCGGCGGGCAGCAGCTCCTCCACGCAGGGGAGCAATGCATTGGAGAGCTGACGCCCCAAGGGGAAGCTGGCGCATTGGGGAGGCGCGCCCTCCTGCTGGAGATCGCAGAGACCGACCCCCAGGGTTTCGCTTGAGCTGTGCAACGCCAGCAGCAAGGAGGGTTCGCTCATGTGGGCAGTAACTCCCCAGGACAGAGCCGCTGCCAGCGGCCCCGCTCGAGCTCAAAACTGCCGCAGGCGCGCACGTCCCACTCAACGCCCACGTCCGTGGAGCCCAGCTCCCTGACCTGAACGTGAATCTTGGGTTCGCTGGGGATGAACTGCGGCGCTGCGCAGAGATGGGCAGCGCCGTGCTGACGCTCCACTGCGTGGTAGGCCTGGCACTGGTCGACCCAGCGGCAGTCCACGCAGATGCACATCTCCAGCGTCAGCGCAGATGGGCTCATTGTGCCCGGCTCTGGCGGTTCTGCAGCGGCAGTGGCCTGGAGTGTCCTGCGCGCTGAGGACTGGCCGGTCCCCCTCTCCGCCTTTCCCGCCGATGCCGCCTTGGTGGGGGGAGCGGTCCGCGATGCCCTGTTGAACCGCCTGGGTCCGGCCCCCGACCTCGACCTGGTGGTGGCGGACGGCGCCATCGCCCTATGCAAGACGCTCAGCAAGCGCTTTGGCGGCAGTCCTGTGGTGCTGGACGCCGAGCGTGACATCGGCCGGCTGGTAATCCGCGGCTGGAGCGTGGATCTGGCGCGCCGCGAAGGCCAGAGCCTCGCTGACGACCTAAAGCGCCGGGACTACAGCGTCAATGCCATGGCCCTGCCGCTGGCCCAACGGGACCAGCTGGTGGACCCCCATGGGGGCCTGGAGCATCTGCAGCGCCGTCAGCTGGTGGCCCTGGCGGAACGCAACCTGCTGGATGACCCCCTGCGCCTGCTGCGGGGGGTCCGCCTGGCGAGCGAGCTGGAGTTTGAGCTGGATGACACCACCGCGGGTTGGATTCAGCGGCACAGGGAGCGCCTCAGCAGCGTGGCCGGGGAGCGCGTCCTGGCGGAACTGGAGAAGCTCTGCCAAAGCCCCCAGGGGCAGCAGGGACTGCAGCGCTGCCTGGATTGGGGGCTGCTGGCCCCCTGCCCTGCCCTGGCTCCCCTGACGCCGCTCACGGCCGAGCAGGCCTCAAGCAGGGGCCTCAGCGAGCAGGAGTGCCAGGAGGCCTTGCCGTTGGCTCGCATGGCCGCGGTTCTGGATGGCCCAGGCCTGCAGCAGCTCAAGAGCAGCCGCAAGCTGCAACAGCGGGTGCAGCGCCTGCGCCATTGGCAGCAGCGGCTGGGGGCCCAAAACCCCGCCGAACACGCCGAGGCCCTCGAGGAAGCGGAGCGACTGCAACTCCACCGCGACCTCAGCAGCGATCTGCCAGCCCTGCTGCTGCACTGGCCCGCCCCAGCGGCCAAGGCCTGGCTGCGGCGCTGGCGAGACCCTGAGGACCGGCTTTTTCATCCAAGACCGGCCATCAATGGTGATCAACTGCAGCAGGAATTAGGCCTGAAAGCCTCCCCCCAACTGGGATCCCTACTGCAGTTCTTGATGCTGGAGCAGGCCTTTGGCCGCCTTGATGGCACAGCGGAAGCCCTCGAACGTGCGCGCCAATGGCTGGAGAGGGACACCCGCCGTGATTAACTTCACAGTGAAAGGCGTTATCAACGACCTGAATTCAGCCAGTTAGGGCACAGCATTACGCCGTAGGTCGCCGATTGAACTCCGCTGTCGGGTTCGGTGCAGCCGCTTCGTGATTCACCCCCGACCAGCCAGAACCAAAACCTTTTTCTTCTCTCTCTCGTCCCATGAGCGTTCGTCTTTACGTTGGCAACCTGCCCCAGAGCTTCGATAACAAGGAGCTCGAGGCTCTGTTCTCCAGCGTTGGTGAAGGCGTCCGCTTCAAGGCTGTTCAGGACCGTGAAACCGGCGCTGGCCGCGGTTTCGGTTTCGCCAACGTCAACGACGAGAAGGTCGCTGATGCGGTGATCGAGCAGCTCAATGGCCGTGAGTTCGGCGGCAACGCCCTCCGCATCGAGCGCTCCGAGCGCCGTGATGACCGCCGCGGTGGCAATGATCGCCGTCCCGGCGGCGGCGCTGGCCCCGCCGTGGCCCGCAAGGCCGTCAACAAGGTCGTCCACCGCGACACCGTGGAAGAGGGTGCTCCCGACCCCCGCTGGGCTGGCGAACTGGCCAAGCTCAAGGGTCTGCTGGACAACCAAAAGGCTGCGGTCTGATCAGCACTCTTCGCAATTTCAGAAAGTCACTAGAGCCCCGGAGCCGGCGAATCGCCCTCCGGGGATTTTTTTCGCCAAGACCTCAACTCAAGGCAGCAGCGCTGCTATTGCGATCACCGCAATGAAGATGCCGAGGAACAGGAAGCCCATCTTCGTCATCGAGGCTTCATGGTGCTCGATGCCCTCCTCCACCTCGTGAGCCATCTGCTCACGAAACGCATCCAAGGCAGCTTTCTTGTCTTCAGCGTTGGGGATTTGCTTCATCAGCGGCGGGGATAGTGCTCAACAGAGTCGGTTGATTCAAGCGCGGGCATGAGGTGCGTGCTCAAGAGCGATGGAAAAACCAGTAGGCGCCCACGGCCAAAGCAATCATCAGGACAATCGGGACCCCAATCGCAGCCATGCCGTTGTGGCTTTTAACGACACGCGATTCATGGGCCACCACAGCATCACGGATCGAGATCTCCAGCTCTTCACGCAAACGGGCTAGATCAGAATCCAGTGACTCTTCGCTGTAGAGCTCTTTCAAGCGCTCAAAAGCACTTTTGCCGATCAGCAAACTCTTTTCTGGGTGCTCGTAGAGCAAATCCATCAACTCCTCCCGCTCGATCCGCATCAGGTCCGTAGTCACCACGGCCCTGGCGCTGGATGAGCGCGCCCGTCCATCGATGACTTCCACTTCCCCAAAGATGTGACCGGGACCGTGGGAGGCATCCACCCCTGCACCGGTTTCGGGATAGGTGGTTGTGATCTCCACCTTCCCTGTCTTCACGACAAAGATGCTGGAACTCGGATCGTCCACCTTGTAGACGTAATCACCAGACGGGACAGTGATCCGCTGCATCGACCCCACAAGCCGCCAAAACTGACCAGATCGTAGGGGCATTGCCCCCTACAGTTGCTCGAGCCAAAACCGACCATGGCAGGCCTTCATCCCAAGCACCCATCCGGGATGAGCGCCGTCGACCGCCTGCGGCAACCACGTGTGCTGATGGCCGTAGCGGTTGTTGCCGCTGGCCTTGTCGGCTGGCAGACGTTCAAACCCAAGCCCAAGCCCAAGCCCCCAGCCCCTCTCATCCAACAGGTCACAGCCCTGGGTCGCCTGACCCCCTACGGAGGCTTTGTGACCCTTTCTGTGCCCTCAGGGATCTCCGGTGGGAACGAGGTGGTGGATCAATGGTTCGTCGATGAAGGTGCCGAGCTGAGCAAGGGTGAACTCATGGCCCGACTGAGCAGCTACCCCCAGCTCGAGGCCGCTGTGAAGCAGGCCCAGGCCAAGCTGAATTCCACCAAAGCCTTGCTGCCGTACCTCAAGGTGAGCCAGAGCCGCGGAAAACAGCTGTATGCCGATGGCGCGATCTCCGAGGAGGAATTGGCCCGCACCACAGCCAGCATCATCACCAAGGAAGCCGACATCGGAGGCGCCAGGGCAGCCCTCGATGAAACCCAACGGCAGCTGCAATCAGCAGAAATCCGCTCTCCCCTTGATGGCCGACTGATCCGCATCTACAGCTGGCCTGGGATGAAAGAGACCACAAACGGTCTGGCTGTGATCGGCCGCACCGGCCGGATGCAGGTATGGGCACAGGTCTTTCAAACCGATGTTGCGCGGCTTCGCATTGGTCAAGGCGCCAGCATCAAGGCGGAGACCGGAGGCTTTGCGGGCGAACGTCAAGCCCGGCTGAGCTCAATTATTGGCAAAGTGTCCGATCGCGACCTCTTCGCGACCGACTCCAACAACGATGTGAATGCCCGCGTGGTGCTGGTCAAACTTGACCTCGATCCAGAACAGCAGCGTGGCCTAGCCAATCTCGCCGGATTGAACGTCACAGTGCGTTTTAATCCATGATCAACTGGCGTCAGGCTATTGATGGCCTGAACCTGGCCGACCTGCCGCTTGCCTGGCTGCAGCTGAAACGGCAACCAGTCCGCTACCTCGTGGCGGTCACCGGCATCGGATTTGCCGCGCTGCTGATGTACATGCAGCTCGGCTTCCAATCTGGATTGCTCAGCAGTGCAACCACCTTTTACGAAGCTCTGGACACAGATCTTGTTCTGATTAGCCCTGCGACTCTGAACAGTGGAAACTTCCAGCAATTTCCCCAGTCCCAGCTATACAACGCCCTTGGGGTTGAGGGTGTTGCCAGCACGATTCCGCTCTACGTAGCAAACGTCAATGTCCAGAAGCTTGGTGGCGTCAAACCCACCAGCCTGCGAGTCATTGGTTACGACCCTGATCAACGAGTCCTCAACCTTGAGCCAGTCTTGGCGCAAAGCCACCTGCTCAAGACCCAAAATTATGTGCTCTTTGATGCCCTTGGGAACCGCAATTGCGGCCCTATCGCTGCCGCCATTGCCAGCAATGGCATGCAAGAGCTAATCCTCTCGGATTTCTCCAAAACATTCCGAGCTGTTGGACTTTTCAAGCTGGGGTCTACGTTTGCCGCCGACAGCAACCTAATCAGCAGTGACAGCACAGCCATTCAACTGGCCTATAGACAAATCAATACTGGGGAAATTTCCCTGGGCCTCATTCGATTGAGCCCCAATGCTGACCTGGGGAGAATCCAGCTCAACCTCAAGCAGATGTTCGGCTCCGAGCTACAGGTGCTTACCAAAGAAGAACTGATCGAGCAGGAGCGGAATTACTGGAACACAGCCTCCTCCTTCGGCGTGATCTTTGGCTTTGGAACAATCATGGGCCTACTCGTGGGCGGAGTGGTTGTCTATCAGGTTCTCTACACCGATGTCAGCGACCACCTTAAGGAATACGCAACGCTGAAGGCCATGGGATTCGCTAACAATTTCATCCTGATCCTTGTCGTGCAGGAGGCTTTCCTTCTTGGGGTTTCAGCGTTTATCCCGGCCACGCTCATCAGCGCCGGAATGTATGCCTTTTTGACCTCAGCATCAGGCATCAGGATTGAAATGACGTCGGGAAAAACAGCCCTGGTTGGCATTCTCACCTTGACCGTTTGCGCCCTTTCCTCCGCGATCGCGATTAGGCGCCTGAAAGATGCAGATCCCGCATCGGTGTTCTGAGCACAGCTATCCCCGCAATGACTGCCTCCCAACTCCAACCTGTCATCGTCAGTCGAGAGCTACGCCACCACTACGGGGAAGGAGAACTGCGCAGCGAGATTCTTCACGGCCTCAACTTTGAGGTCCATGCAGGGGAAGTGACCTTGCTGGTTGGACCTTCCGGCAGCGGCAAGAGCACTCTCCTCACGCTGGTAGGAGCGTTGAGATCTGTGGAGGAGGGATCGCTGCAGGTTCTTGGGCAAGAACTGAAGGGTGCCGGTGAACGGCAACGGGTCGCGATCAGACGTCGCATCGGCTTCATCTTTCAAAGCCACAACCTCGTCTCCTCACTGACAGTGCTTCAGAACGTGCAACTGCTCCTGCAACTCAGCGAACCGAACCCTCAGCGAAGGGAAGCACGCGCCTGCGACCTGCTCGAAGCGGTGGGGCTCAGCCATCGCCTGCACCATTACCCCGAAGAGCTATCTGGTGGACAACGCCAACGGGTCGCCATTGCCCGCGCCCTGGCGCCTCAACCTGAATTGATCCTTGCCGATGAACCCACAGCTTCGCTCGACAGCCAGTCGGGCCAGGACGTGGTCGAACTGCTCGGGGAGCTCTGCCGCAACCGCGGCAGTGCCGTTCTGCTAGTGACCCATGACTTGCGATTGCTGAAGGAAGCCGATCGCATCTGGCAGATCGAGGACGGCAAAGTCGAACCCTGGCAACAAACACCATGACGTATCCCTCTGACTGGCTGCAGACCTGGACCTGGGAGGGCATGGAGGTGAGCTATCTGGCCTGCCCGTCAACAGCATCAGGAACACCCGTGCTGCTGATCCATGGATTCGGAGCCTGCAAGGAGCACTGGCGGCACAACGTGTCCGCGCTGCAAGCGAACCGGACCGTTTATGCCATCGACCTGATTGGTTTTGGAGGCAGTGCGAAACCCAGATCGCGGCTGCGGGATGAGCCAGCCGACGCGCACGCCATTCGCTACGGGATTGAGCTGTGGGCCCAACAGGTGGCTGATTTCGTTGTTCAGCACATCGGTGGGCCGGTTCAACTGGTGGGGAATTCCATTGGCGGCGTTGTGGCCTTGGCAGCCGCAGAGAAGCTGGAGCAGCAACAACGCCCCGTCCAGGGTGTGGTGCTCATTGACTGTGCCCAACGAGCCCTGGATGACAAACGGCTCGCTGAGCAACCACCCTTGCGCCGCTGGGGACGACCTCTGCTGAAGCAGGTGGTACGAAAGCGCTGGATTACGACCCCTCTGTTCAAGAGCCTTTGCCGCCCGGGGGTGATCCGCAAGGTGCTGCTTCAGGCCTATCCCTCCGGAGGCAACGTTGATGACGAACTGGTGCAGATCCTTCTGGAGCCGGCCCTCAGCGAGGGGGCCAGCGAAGCATTTAGAGGCTTCATCAACCTGTTCGACGACAAAATCGCACCTGAAATTCTGGCCAAGCTGAACGCACCGGTCGCCATGCTCTGGGGACAACGCGACCCCTGGGAGCCGATCGAGGAAGCCCGGCGATGGGAGCGTTTCGACTGCGTGCGCAGCATCGAGGAACTACCTGGTCTGGGGCACTGCCCCCATGACGAGGCACCAGAGGTGGTCAATCCCTTGCTGGCTCAGGCCTTGCAGCAGCACGAGAACCGAGGGATGGAATCCCCCACGCCATGAATCGCCGCGCCTTGATCGCCCTGTGCCTCGTGGTGGCCGTGGATGCCGCCAGCTTTGGCCTGCTTTTGCCGGTTTTGCCTTTCCTTGTGGGCAACCTCACGGGCACATTCAACGCCATTGCGATTACCCAGGTCACCGCAATTTATGCAGGTTTTCAACTCTTAGGCGCGCCAATTATTGGACACTGCTCTGATCGCTATGGCCGCAAACCTGTTCTGGCGGTAGCTGTTGCGGTCTCAACCATTGCGCTGCTGGGTTCAGCGCTGGCCAATGACCTCACATCCTTGATGATCTGGCAAGCCATCAATGGAGCCTTCGCTGGGGTCTTTGCTGTGGCCCAAGCGATTGTGGCCGACTCTGTTGAACCCGGAGATCAGCGCACCGTGAGCTTCGGAGCTCTTGGAGCCTCCCTGGGACTGGGCTTTGTGGCCGGCCCTGCGTTGGGGGGCTTGCTGGGGTCGATGGATCCTCGAGCCCCATTCTTCGCAGCAGCTGTGTTCAGCCTCGCCAATCTTGGGCTCCTCCTGAGCCAACTGCAGGAGTCGCGGCGCAGTAAGGCAGAGGACGAGCGTTCCCTGGCACCGCTAAAACTTTTCAGCCCTCAACAAAGGGAGCTCCAGCGACTCTTGGCTGTCTACGCCCTCTTCTATCTGGGATTCTCTGCTTTCACGGGCATCTTCGTGCTCGATGCCAAAACCCGATTCAACTGGGGGCCGCAAGCTGCTGGCCTCGTTCTCTGTTACGTGGGCGTGGTCGCTGCCGTGATCCAGGGGGCCTTCCTGCCGAAGCTTCTCAAGCGTTTCAAAGCGGAACGCCTCTCGGTGGCGGGGTTACTGCTCGTTGCCGTTGCGATGTTTGGTGTGGCAGGGATTCAGCAAGGTCGAGAGCTCTATGCCACCCAACTGCTCTTTGCAGCTGGTGTTGGCATCAGCACCCCTGGACTGCGCTCGCTGATGTCGCAACACGTTCAGGAGCATCAGCAGGGAGCCCTCGGCGGACTGACCCAAGCCGCCGTGAGCCTCACCCAACTCCTGGGTCCCTTGATGGCAGGACAGCTCTACGCCAAAACCGGATCAGCAAGCACCTTTCAAGTGCAGGCCGCTTTGGTGCTAACCGCTGCAGCCCTGCTCATCAGTGCTCCAGGTCTCAGAAGCAACAAGCACACGGCGCCCCTCAGGCCGTAAACACGCCGTCTCCGTAGCCGATCAGCTCAAGCTGGTGTCCATCGGGATCGGTGATGAACAGAGAGCGACAGCGTGGTCCGTAATCAAAGGCCATCACGGCCTGCTGACGGCTCTGTAATTCGGCCTCCACCTCAGCCATGCAGCGATAGGTGACACGAAAGGCCACATGACGCATCGCCAGAGTGTTGTGATCTGGTGATCCAGCAGGCTGATCCGAATCAGCAGGGAAAAGGTTCAAATAACAACCTGGAGCCACGCGCAAAATGAATGGGGGCCCCGAATCCAAGCCCTCCATGGCAGCACTCTGGAATCCGAGCACCTCCTGATACCAGGCCATGGAGCGCTGGGGATCACGAACGGTGAGCGCCACATGATCCAGCGCTTCGATGGGCAGAGCAGTGGAAGAGGTTGTTGTCATGGCACGTGCAGCATCAGGATTGATTCAGATCAGAGCAGCAGCCCGGCGGAGCGTTTCTCCCGAAGCAATTTGCGCAAGCCGAGGGTCATGGCATCACTAGCCAAGAGCAAATCGCCACGCCCCTCGAGATCGGGATGCAACGGGGTGAGGGTCTCCACCACCCTCTGATCCTCAGCCATAAAGCGGTCAACGCGGCCGCGAGCGTTGCCGTCAGCAAGGGGAGTGCGCAGAAACGAGCGGAAATGCCTCCACAGGTTTCTCGTCTGACCATCAGCCATCGGCACATGGGCCGTACAAAGGGAGATCTGGAAATCGCCAAAGACCACCCTCACCAGCGAGACATTGGCCAGCCAAAGCTGAATGTGTTGAACCCCAGCTCCAGCACTGGTGTCATCCGGTGATTCCTTGGCATCACTGTTGAACCAAGCGCGAAGGCCACGGCCCTGATCCGCCCTGTAGTGACGATCCCGAGGCGCCAACACGCGCTCATAAAGGCTGTCGCCTCTCACCCAATGCTCCTCTGGCATCAGTTGATCGGCGGCCATGGCGCCAAAGCTGCCGGAATGTACAAATGGCGCATGGGTGAGATCCATGAAGGCTTCAAGAACCCGCAGCCAGTTGGCCTGCCAGACCACTTCACCTTCCAGATGGCGCCAAGTGGGGTCGGCATCCTCAGGAAGCGGTCCAACCTCTGGCAAAGGAGGCAGGTTCTCTAGGGATGCCAACGGGTCACGGGCCCACCAGATCCAAACAAACCCATAGGCCTCACGAGCAGGAATGGCACGGGTTTGTGCCCTGTGGGGCATCGGCTCGCCGGTGTGCTGAGCAGGAATCGACGAACACTGTCCATGACGGCCAAAGCACCAACCGTGGTAACCGCAGCTGATCTGGCCGTTTCGAATCGAGCCACTGCTCAGAGAAGCACCCTTATGGGGGCAACGGTCGGGAAGGACCCCAACCTGACCGTCCGTATCACGCCAGAGCACAAAGTTTTGACCGTGAAACTGAACGGCCGTTGGACGATCTGCCACCACTGCAGATGACAGCGCCACCACGTACCAGGCATCGAGGAGCTGCATAGGAGTTAGCCGCGTTCAGAGGGTGTTCAGCCCAGACGAGTCTTCCAGAGCATCCCATCCGGGGAAGCCTGCAACCAGGATCGATCACACAACGCTTGAAGCAGAGCACGTGCCTCTGGAGAGTCCCAGCTGAGCTGCCACTCGTCCTGGAGCAGTGCCTCGAGCTCATCGCGATGCAAACCGCGTCTTAACCCTCCCTTCAACAAACGACGCAGTCCAGCCGGCTCTAAAGCCACCAGGGCGCTCATGGTGAGTGGCCCCTGGGGCAACGACGTGAGATCAGTCACCAGATTTAGCCCTATGCCAGCACCCGCAGCATCAACTCATCGGCGAGCTCTTGCACACCCTGGCTCCACTGATGGGTTGGGAAGGTCAGCAAGGCCAGGCCGCCGCTGGCCAGCGTCAACAGATCGTCACTCAGGGGTAGTACTGCACCGATGGGAACGTCGTAGCTGGAAGCAACGCGTTCTTTGACTTGCAGCTGATCGAAATGTTCCGGGAGTTTGTTCACCACCATTCGGATCGCCGGAACATCCAAGCGCTCTGCCACTTCGATGGCGACCGCCGTCCCGAGGTAGTCCTGCGAGTCGGGTCGCATGATCATCAGCAGACAGTCAGCAATCGCAGCCGATAACAATGTTTCCTCATTGATACCCGGGTGAGTATCCACCAGAACGTAGTCAAGATGGAGATGATCAGAAAGCTCAAAGAAGGCATCATTGAGCTTCTCAACCTCATAGCCCTCCCGCAGCAAGCGAGCGATGCGATCGCTTTCCATCGCCGCCGGCACCAACCAGAGCCGACCATGGGCTTGCCTGACCTGCTCAGGCGTCACGTCATGCGCACAGTCGTGGATGCTTTCTGATCCCTGCAGGTGATCGTTGAGGGTGCACTGTCCTGGCTGCGGTGAGCAACCAAACAGAACATGCACCCCTGGCGAGGCCAAATCTGTGTCGAAGATCGCTACTTTTTTGCCCTTCAAGGCAATCGCGGTCGCCAAATTGGCCGTGAGGTTCGACTTCCCAGTGCCGCCACGAAACGAGTGAATGGCAAGAATCCGGGTCATGGGCGCCGAGGAAGTCCAGAACGGATGTTAGGAGTAGCTGCCCGATCCAGGCCCATCCATGCGACTCTCCGTGCGCCTTCTGGTCCTGGGTGTCACCGGACCCTTGGTGGGCCTGGGACTCTTTCTGGGGCTCTCAACCGCCTCAATCATGGATTTGGCCAGGGTCGCCAAGGTCGATCTTGGGCGCCTATTTGACGAGGTCAATTTCAACAACATGAGAACGGCCAGCGAGTTCGTGACACTCGCGACCGACCGCTTGGCCAAGGGACTCGAACGGGATGTGAACACCCTCTCCACTGAATTGCAGCAGTCCCTGAGTGTGGATGCCAAGGGCACACTCCTCTGGAAAGGGACAGCGCTGCCGAAGGCGGAAATCGCCGAGCGTGTCACCCAGGTGCTCTGGAAGCCACTCCGCAGCCCCGAAGAGTCAACCTCCGTATTTCTGAAAGGTTCTGACGGAACCTGGAGACGGCTGGCGGGCATCACCAGCGAGGGCAAGGCATTGCCGCGTGGCTGGACCGTACCCAAACCTGCTGCCAAGAACCTCGAAGGACTGATCAACGAGGCGAATCAAACCAATCCAGGCATCAACACCATGATGAAGTGGGGCGATGCCTGGCAGATGTCGCGGGTGCAAGCCCTCTCCAATCAAGGAGCTCCGCCACGCCTGGCGCTGGGAGTAAGCCTGCCCAGCGATGCCGGGTCGATCATCCTGCAAACCAGCAGTCAACTGTTGCCCTATCGAGAGCACAGGGTGGCCTTTTTTGCTCGCAGTGCCAATGGAGGCCTCTTCTGCAACTACGCCACACCAACACCTCAAACCTGCGAAGTTCTCAAAACCGTCTTGATGCAGTCGGGCGGAATTCCCAAGGAGTTCAAGAACGAGGTCATCGAGCGAAAGCTGAACAGCAAGGAATCCAGGGTGTTTGTTGCCGGATTTCCTCTTTGGAATTGGCTGGCAGTAGTGCAGATCAGCAATGGTGAGCTCGAAAACGCCTGGGCGCCACTGCGCAAAGAAGCCACTGAGCTGATTGCCTTCCTATTAATTGGAACGGGACTCTTGATTGCAGGCTGCGCGATCGCAGCATGGAAGATTGGAGAGGGAATCAAGAAAGAACTGCGCAAACTCGCTGATGGCGCCAATGCCATTGCTGGTGGCGATTCACGCCTAAAGCTGGCTTACAGCGGCGACGACGCGCTGGGGCGACTGGTGGAAGCCTTTAATCAAATGGCAGAGGCCGTGGGTGATCGCGAAGACCGCTTCAAGGAAAGAATCCAAACCCTGGAAATCAATATCAACGAGCGTGAACTCCACGGTCAGGTTCGCTCAATCACCGACGACCCTCATTTCAATGAGCTCAGCTCGCGAGCTAAGGCGATGCGCACTCGCCGTCAAGCACGCGGGATCAATTCACCACCGGCCGCGTAAGCGAGGGCAAGCGCAGGCGAGAGAGCGGATTACCGAGCTGCTTCTCGAGTTGCGGGTCGGGCTCATAGGTCATTCCACTAGATCGGGCCAAACTCACCAAGGACACGTTGTAATCCGCCAACTGCGCGATGTAATCAGCAACCGCCTGAGTGAGATCCTGCTGTGCCTGCACCACATCGGTGATGGTGCCGTAACCGGCACTGAAACGTACCGACTGCAGGCGCAAGGCACTACTGGCCGCATTGGTGCGCTGTGAAGCCAACAGCACCGCTTCGCGACCTTGCACCACTTGGGCGTAGTAAGCCTGGACATCCCGCCTCACCTGATTCACAGCCTGCAGCGTGGCGGCTTCTGCCGCCTTTGCGCGCTTCATCGATGCCTGTGCCGTCATGCGGGCCTGACCGCCATCAAAACCCCGAAAGGTGAGTTGCAACAACGAGGATCCGTTCCACAGATCCGATTGGGCATCCGCGACCCAAGGAGGTCCCACAGCCGTATAGCCAACACCCTTGGTCCAATAGAGCGAATTCACCAAGGCAACCGTGGGGCGATAAACAGACAAATCAATCTGTGCCTGGGCTTGATTGATCTCGACATTCATCAACTGCTGTTCAATCACCTTGCGATATTGCATCGCCGCTTGGATGGTTTCATCCAGGCCGGATGTCCACGAACCCAACGGCACCAACTGGTTAGAAGGGCGAAGAATGGAGGCGCGAGATTCACTCAATAGCTCAGCCAAATCGGCCTGGGCCACTTCGGAATCAATTACTGAATTAGCCAGATTAACTTCATCGGTCTTCAAAACTGTGGTCTGTTTGGCGATCTCCAACTTGGAGGACACGCCAAGAGCAACGCGCGCTTGCGCAAGCCCTAGCAACCTCTTGTCATTAGAAACGAGCTCGCGACTCGTCTCGATTCGCGCCATCGCGCGCTGAAGCTCAATGAAGGCTTGTTGCGTACGCAAACGGTTATCGCGGCGTGCAATCACATAGGAATCCACGGCCTGCCGCACCAGATATTTGTTCTTCCAGATGGCCGGAGTTCTTGCCGGATCGAACAAATTCCATGTGACATCAAATTGGCTCAAGCTCTGGAAGTAGCTGCCGTTAAATGCCGTTGCTGTGCCGCCATAGGGATTACCAACCCCGCTCACAGCGCCTTGGTAGTTGTAGTAAGCGGTCTCGCCATAGAGGCCACCGTTGAGATCAACATTGATCACCGGCCACCAGGTGGCGTAGGCAGCACCAAGCGAATTTTGCGTAACCAGCAAATCATCAAAGTTCTGCCGAACCACCGGATTGCGCTGATTGGCCAGGCGAACCGCCGTTGCCATATCCAGGTTCTGGAGCAACTCAGCGGGAATCGGAGCCGCATCGAGAAACGCCGTGGCCTGCCGCGCGGGCCAACCGGCGCCCAAGCCTTCAACCTCTTTGCCAGAGGGCAAGGTGATGGGCTCCGCCCCCCATGCCGACAACAGCGGTGCAGCCACACAACCGCTGACGCAGAGGTGTGCTAAGCGGGATAGGAGGCGTCGCATCGGACTCATCATCATCGCGCCTGAGCAATCACAAAGGATTTGGGCAGGTCCAGGAACTTGCCCGTGCGGGGCACATAGGCGCGGTGGTTGAAGACGTCGTAATCGAGCTCTTCAATGACATCCAAGATGCCGCGGTAGAGGCGCAACGAGGCCCAGACCGGCCAACGGGCATCCGGGGCGAGCCAACGCACACCGGCTTCTGAGCGGGCGAACCACTCACGGGCACGGTCCACCTGGAAGCGCATCAGCTCACGCCAACTGTCGTTGAGGGTTCCAGCGAGCAACTCCTCCTCGCTGTAGCCAAAGCGCTGCAGATCCTCTTGGGGCAGGTAGATCCGACCGCGGCCCCGGTCTTCACCCACATCCCGAAGAATGTTCGTCAGCTGGTTGGCGATGCCCAAAGCAACGGCCGCATCACTGGTGTCCGGGGGATCACTCCAAGGGGCGGAGGTGTAGGCCGGATCAACGCCCATCACCTCCTGCGTCATCAGACCGACGGTGCCTGCAACGCGGTAGCAATAGAGCTTGAGGTCGTCGAAGGTCGCGTAGCGCGTCGTCGTCAGATCCATCCGCATCCCCTCGATCATGTCCAGATAGGGCTGGAGCGGCTGGGGATAGCGCTCGAGGGTGTCGACCATGACGCGATCGAGGCCATCATGGATTTCGCCCTTGAAGAACGCCCGGGTGCGCTCCTCCCAACGATCGAGACGTTCTGCAAGCTCTGCGACAGGACGGGCCATGGCCTCAGGGCTGTCCATCAGCTCGTCGGTGCGCCGGCACCAGACGTAAATCGCCCAGATGGCCCGGCGCTTGGCCGGGGGCATCAGCAGGGTTCCCAGATAAAAGGTCTTCGCCCACTCCGCAGTTTCCTGGCGGCAGGCTTCAAAAGCTTCCTCGAGGGAAGGAATGGTGGAGAGATCAGCCGTTGCTGTCACTGCCGCCATCAAGCAGCCACTGCCGCTTTGGCCTGGCTGACCGCCTGGGCGCAGAGCTTGCCGCTCAGCACCGCGCCTTCCATTGAGGCCAGGTAGCGCTGCATCGTGTAGTCACCGGCCAGGAAGAAGTTCGGGATCGGCGAGGTCTGATCCGGACGCAGTTTCTGGCAACCGGGAACGGTCTTGTAGACCGACAGCGGGGTCTTGACCACGATCGACTTGCGCAGCTTGGCCTGGTAGTCGCCCGTGAAGTGCATCGGGAAGAGACGCTTCAGCTCCTCCATGGTGGCCGCCACGATCTCCTCATCACTGCGGCCGATCCAATCCTTGGCCGGAGCAAACACCAGCTCGAGCATCGAGCGGTTGGGATCCTCGTACTCCTTACAGGTGTTGCTCATGTCGGCATAGACACTCAACAGAGGGCTACGGCTGAAGAGCAGGTGGTCGATGTCCGTGAGCTTGCGGTCAAACCAGAGGTGGATGTTGATCACCGGGACACCATTGAGGCCATCCAGCTTCTGGAAGTAGGGCATCTGCTTCCAAGGCTCCGGCAGGAGCAGCTTGAAGGGATCGACCGGCAGGGCACTGACATAGGCATCGGCCTCGAGGGTGAAGCCCTCCTTGCCCTTGATGCCACCGATGCGGAAGCCGCTGACGCTGCCATCGGCATTGAGTTCGATCTCCCGCAGGGGGGAATCGAGATGCACCTCACCGCCCCGGGCCGTGACGTAGTCGACGATCGGCTGACAGAGCCGCTGGGGAGGGTTGCCATCGAGGAAGGCCATCTTGGATCCGTCGCTTTCCTGCAGGAAGCGATTCAGAGCCGTCAGCACAACCGTGCTGGAGATCTCGTCGGGATCGATGAAGTTCAGCGCCTTCGCCATGGCGATGAAGACCTCATCGTTCACCCGCTCAGGGATGTTGTGAATCCGTAGCCACTCGGTCCAGGAGTACTGGTCGCACTCTTCGACGTACTGCTGCCCGCGCAACATCGCCGGCACCAGGCCCATGCCGAAGGAGATCTTCTCGGGCCAGGACAACATGTCGTTGTTGCCCAAGATGGCGGCCACGCCGTTGAGCGGAGCCGGAATATCCGGGAAATCGAAGCGGCTGTAGGTACCCGGGGTCTCCTTTTGGTTGAAGATCATCGAGTGGCTCTTCCACTGGAGCCGGTCCTCGATGTTCAGCTCCTTGAAGAGCTGACGCATATTCCGGTAGGCACCAAAAAAAATGTGCAGACCGGTCTCATACCAATCACCCTCATCGTCCTGCCAGGCGGCCACCTTGCCGCCCAGTACATCGCGGGCTTCCACCACCACAGGGGTGTGTCCGGCGTCGCAGAGGTACTTGGCACAGGCCAACCCGGCCAAGCCAGCACCAGCAATGGCGACGCGCATGAAAAACAGGGAATCAGCACGCAACCTTAAAGGGCCCGTGCCCAGGGCTGAGTCCCTCCAGTCCCAAGCCGGCTTGACCAGACCCGCCAGGCGCTTCTTAAAGTCTTGACGCCGGCCTTCGGGTTCGCCGGTCAGCAGATTGCCTCGCCATGGCCGACACCCTGATCAAATCCACCACTCGCCACGTGCGCCTCTTCACGGCACGGGTGGAGAACGGTCAACTGGTCCCTGACGATCAGCAGCTCACCCTGGACCTGGATCCGGACAACGAATTTCTCTGGAACACGGCGGCCCAAGAGGTCGTGCAGCAGCGCTTCCAAGAACTCGTGCAGGCCAACGCCGGCAACGATCTCAACGACTACAACCTGCGCCGGATCGGATCGGAGCTCGAGGGAACCATCCGCACCCTGCTCCAGGCCGGTCAGCTCAGCTACAACCCCGACTGCCGAGTCCTGAACTACTCGATGGGTCTTCCCCAAAGCCCCGAGCAGCCATGACCCGCTCCCGCTACGGCCGCAGCAGCTACGACGAGGGTTACGGCCGTGAGAGCTATGGGGACCCGCGCCGCGGTGGCGGCCGGCCCCGGGGACCTGGCTCAGGTGGTGGTGGCGCCCCTGGTGGTGGCGGGGGCTTTCAGTTCAACGTGGGCACGGTGGCCGTGCTCGGTGGTGTCCTGGTGGTCGGCATCGGCATCGGGACCGGCATCTCCAGTAACACCCAAGGGGACCAGGGCAACATCGCCAGCTCCCAGCAGCTGGACATGGCCGTCCCCGATCCGGAGTTCTGCCGGCAGTGGGGCGCCAGTGCCTTCGTGATGGACATCGAGCTCTACACGACCATGAACCCCAGCTCGAGCTTCGTCACCCAACCGGCACTGCGGCCGGGCTGCGTGATCAGAAGGGAGAACTGGAGCGTCCTGCAGAAGGAAGGGGCTGTCACCGCTGAGCAGATGCGCCAGTGCAAACAGCGGATGAACACCTTCGCCTACATCGGCTCGGTGAAAGACCAGCCGATCGTGCGCTGCGTCTATCAGACGGACATCACGGAGAACAAATTCATCACCAAGGGCGTTGCCGATGACGCCGCCGGCATCACCCCTGAAGCCGACCAGTTCTGAGGCCTCCTAGGCCTCTACTGGTTCCGGCATGGGCCGGCGCAGGGGGCTATCGGGGCTGGCAAAGACCGGCAGGATTTCCTTGCGGAAGGCATCGGCGGCCCGCGAGCAGTAGCGCGCCGGGTGGGTAATCAACTTGAGCTGCCGGCGCACGGAGAGATCCGCCAGGGCAGGACGGTGCAGGTTGCCCGCCGCCAGTTCCCGCTCGATCGAAACCACCGGCAGGAACGCAGCACCCAGTCCGCTCTGCACGGCGTTCTTGATGGCCTCAAACGAGTTGAGCTCCATCTCAATCTTCAGGCGCGAGACGTCCAGGCCCGAGCGCGCCAGCAGTTGGTCCACCATCTTGCGCGTGGTCGACTGGGCATCCAGGGAGACAAAGCCCAACCTGTACAGGTCGTCCTTGCTGAGCTCCGGCAGGCGGGCCAAGGGGTGCTTGGTGGGAAGCACCAGGGCCAGCTCATCGCTGGCATAGGGGATGACCTGCAGCAGTTCATTGAGCTCGCTGGGCAGCTCGCCGCCGATGATCGCCAGGTCGATCTGGCCGTTGGCCACGCTCCAGCCGGTGCGGCGGGTGCTGTGCACCTGCAACTGAACCGCCACCTCGGGGTATTTCTGGCGGAATAGGCCGATCATCCGCGGCATCAAATAGGTGCCGGTGGTCTGGCTCGCACCAACAATCAAGGAGCCGCCTTTGAGGTTGTGAAGGTCATCCAGGGCGCGACAGGCCTCTTGGCACTGACTCAGGATCCGGTCGCAGTAGCTCAGCAGCAGGTGACCGGCCTCGGTCAACTGGGCCTTGCGTCCCCCCCGGTCAAACAGGGAGACATTGAGCTGCTTCTCCAGGTTTTGGATCTGCAGGGAGACCGCCGGCTGGGTGACGTAGAGGCTGTCGGCGGCCTTTTTAAAGCTGCCCTCGCTGGCGATCGCCCGCAGGATGCGCAGCTGATCAAGAGTGAACGGCAGATCAGCCATGCAGGGCGCTGCGGTTCAGCGGGGGGATCAAAACTCTAGGTCGATCGAACAGCGGGTTCATGCGCTTGGCCAGAATCCACTGGATCTGAAGCAACCCTGAGCCTTGAGCAGCGCCAGCCACCTCCACCACAGCAGCCTGGTGATGCTGGCTCTACTCCTGGTCTTCGCCGTCATCCACAGCGGCGGGGCCTCTCTGCGGTACTGGGGGGCTGAGCGCATTGGTGAGCGGGCCTGGCGGCTGTTGTTTGCCGCCGTCAGCATTCCCTCTGCCGTGGTGGTGATCGGTTACTTCCTCGCCCACCGCTACGACGGGATCCGGCTCTGGAATCTCCAGGACCAGGCCTGGATCGTGCCCCTGGTCTGGGTCGGAACAGCCATCTCCTTTCTCTTCCTCTACCCAGCGACCTACAACCTGCTGGAGATCCCGGCGGTCCTCAAGCCCCAGGTGCGCATGTACGCCACCGGCATCATTCGCATCAGCCGCCACCCCCAGGCCATTGGCCAGATCCTCTGGTGCTGCACCCATCTGCTCTGGATTGGCAGCAGCTTCATGGTCGCGACCTGCCTTGGCTTGATTGCCCACCATCTCTTTGCCGTTTGGAACGGTGATCGCCGTCTCAGCAACCGTTTTGGCGAAGCCTTTGAGGAGCTCAGGGCCAGCACCTCCATCGTTCCCTTCCGCGCGGTGCTGGATGGACGTCAACAGCTGGTGGCCTCTGAATTCCTCAGGCCCGCCCAACTGGGCATCGCCATCGCCGTTGGCGTCTTCTGGTGGGCCCACCGCTACATCGGGCTTGCCGCGACAGGCTTCAGTCGATTAGGGCTCGCGCACTGGCTGGGATAAGCGCCCACGGGGCTGCCTACACTCGCCCTGATTCCCTGAGTGCCGGATGCCGTCGCCCGCCGAACTCGCCTGGCTCATCCCGGTGCTCCCGCTGATCGGGGCCGCGATCGTTGGCCTGGGGCTGATCAGCTTTAACCGCACGGTCAACCGCCTGCGCAAACCGGTTGCACTGCTGTTGATCAGCTGTGTCGGAGCCGCGGCGGTCTTGAGTTACGCCGTTCTCGCCCAGCAGCTGGCGGGCGCCGGGGCCACAGAGGTGCTCTTCGACTGGGCCAGCGCCGGGGCCTTCACCTTGGAGATGGGCTTCCGCGTCGACGCGCTCGGCGCCGTCATGCTCTCGCTGGTGACGACCATCGCCGTGCTGGTGATGATCTACTCCGATGGCTACATGGCCCACGACAAGGGCTATGTCCGCTTTTTCACCTACCTCGCCCTCTTCAGCAGCTCGATGCTGGGCCTGGTGATCAGCCCCAACCTGCTCCAGATCTATGTCTTCTGGGAGCTGGTGGGCATGTGCTCCTACCTGCTGGTGGGCTTCTGGTACGACCGCGATGGCGCCGCCAATGCCGCCCAGAAAGCCTTTGTGGTGAACCGCGTCGGTGACTTCGGCCTGCTGCTGGGCATCCTCGGCCTGTTCTGGGCCACCGGCAGCTTCGGCTTTGAAGAGATCGGGGTGCGCCTGCAAGAGGCCATCAGCGCCGGCAGCGTCTCCAACGGCATCGCGATCCTGCTCTGCCTACTGGTCTTCATGGGTCCGATGGCCAAGTCGGCCCAGTTCCCGCTGCACGTTTGGCTGCCGGACGCGATGGAGGGCCCAACCCCCATCTCAGCCCTGATCCATGCCGCAACGATGGTGGCGGCGGGTGTCTTCCTGGTGGCGCGCCTGCAACCGGTCTACGTGCCCTTCCCAGAGGTGCAGGTCGTGGTGGCCGTGATCGGCACAATCACGCTCTTCCTGGGGGCCTCGATCGCCCTCACCCAGATGGATCTGAAGAAGGGCCTGGCCTACAGCACCGTCAGCCAACTGGGCTACATGATGCTGGCCATGGGTTGTGGCGCCCCGGTGGCGGGCATGTTCCACCTGGTGACTCACGCCTTCTTTAAGGCCATGCTTTTCCTGGGCTCTGGCTCAGTGATCCACGCCATGGAAGAGGTGGTCGGCCACGAGGCAGTCCTGGCCCAGGACATGCGTTTGATGGGCGGGCTGCGCAAGTACATGCCCGTCACCAGCAGCACCTTCTTTATCGGCTGCCTGGCCATCAGCGGTATCCCGCCCCTGGCTGGTTTCTGGAGCAAGGACGAAATCCTCGGCCAAGCCTTTGGCAGCTTCCCGATCCTCTGGGCCGCGGGCTTTGTCACCGCCGGGATGACCGCCTTCTACATGTTCCGGCTCTACTTCCTGACCTTTGAAGGGGAGTTCCGCGGCAACGACAAGGCGATGCAAGCCCAGCTGATGGCCGCTGCCGGCAAAGGCGCGGACGAGCACGGTGAGGAGCATGGCGAACACCATGCCCACGCCGATCATCCCCATGAATCCGGCTGGCAGATGGCCATGCCCTTAGCCGTCCTGGCGGTCCCCTCGGTCTTGGTGGGTCTCTTGGGTGTGCCCTGGAACAGCCGGTTCGGCACCCTCCTCGATCCCCAGGAAGCCGCCGAGGTGGCAGAACACTTCAGCTGGTCTGAATTCCTGCCCTTAGCCGGAGCCTCCGTGACGATCTCGGTGATCGGCATCAGCGTGGCCGTCCTGGCCTACGCCCTGCGCAAGCTGGACCTTGCGACTGCAGTGGCGGGTCGTTTCCCCAGCATCAATGCCTTCCTGGCGAACAAGTGGTACCTGGACGACATCAACGACAAGCTCTTCGTTCAGGGCAGCCGCAAACTGGCGCGCTCGGTGCTGGAGGTGGACTCCAAGGTGGTTGATGGGGTCGTGAACCTCACCGGCCTGGTCACCCTGGGCAGTGGAGAGGGCCTCAAATACTTCGAGACCGGCCGTGCGCAGTTCTATGCGCTGATCGTTTTCGGAGGGGTGATCGCCCTGGTGGTGCTCTTCGGAGCCCTGGGCTGAGGCCCTCGCACAACGCTCTGTGTGACATCGCCCACTCCCAGGGGCGCGTCACGGTGAGCATTTCTACACTCCGCCTAAAGCGATTCGCTTTCGGTGATCCTGGACTTCGTCTCAACCCTGGCCGTAGCGACGGAACAGGCGAGCAGCTCGGCATTCCCGTGGCTCAGCGCCTCGATCCTGTTCCCGATTGCAGCGGCCCTCTGCATTCCGTTTATCCCTGACAAGGGGGATGGCAAACAGGTCCGCTGGTTTGCCCTGGGCGTGGCCCTGATCACCTTTTTGATCACCGTTGGGGCGTATCTGACCGGGTACGACCCCAGCGACCCGAATCTGCAATTGGTGGAGCGGGTCAGCTGGCTCCCGCAAGTGGGGCTGTCCTGGTCGGTTGGAGCCGACGGGATCTCCATGCCGCTGATCCTGCTGACCAGCTTCATTACGGCCCTGGCCGTGCTGGCGGCCTGGCCCGTGAGCTTCAAGCCCCGCCTTTTCTATTTCCTGCTGCTGGCGATGGATGGCGGCCAGATCGCCGTCTTCGCTGTCCAGGACATGCTGCTGTTCTTCCTGGCCTGGGAGCTGGAGCTGCTGCCGGTCTATCTGCTCTTGGCGATCTGGGGCGGGAAAAAACGCCAGTACGCCGCCACCAAGTTCATCCTCTACACCGCTGGCAGTTCGCTGTTCATCCTCCTGGCGGGCCTGGCCATGGCCTTCTACGGCGGGACCACCAGCTTTGAGTACAGCGACTTGATGGCCAAGGGCTTCTCCTTGAAGTTCCAACTCCTGGCCTATGCGGGCCTACTGATCGCCTTTGGCGTCAAGCTCCCCATCGTTCCGCTGCATACCTGGCTCCCGGATGCCCACGGCGAAGCGACGGCCCCGGTCCACATGCTGCTGGCCGGGATTTTGCTGAAGATGGGCGGCTACGCCCTGCTGCGTTTCAACTGCCAGATCCTTCCGGATGGGCATGCGGTCTTCGCGCCACTGCTGGTCGTTCTGGGCGTGGTGAACATCATTTACGCCGCCCTGACCTCCTTCGCCCAACGCAACCTCAAACGCAAAATCGCCTACAGCTCGATCAGCCACATGGGCTTTGTGCTGATCGGCATCGGCAGTTTCAGTGCGCTGGGCTCCAGCGGGGCGATGCTGCAGATGATCAGCCACGGCCTGATCGGCGCCTCCCTGTTCTTCCTGGTGGGTGCCACCTACGACCGAACCCACACCCTCCAGCTCGACGAGATGGGTGGTGTTGGCCAGAAGATGCGCAAGATGTTTGCGCTCTGGACGGTCTGCTCCCTCGCTTCCTTGGCCCTTCCGGGGATGAGCGGCTTCGTCAGCGAGCTGATGGTCTTCGTCGGCTTCGCCACCGACGACGCCTACACCCTTCCCTTCCGGGTGGCCATCGATGGCCTGGCGGCCATTGGCGTGATCCTGACTCCGATCTACCTGCTCTCGATGTTGCGGGAGATCTTCTACGGGAAGGAGAAGGCCGAGCTCGTCGACCACACCAACCTGGTGGATGCCGAGCCGCGGGAGATCTACATCATCGGTTGCCTGCTGGTTCCGATCATCGGCATTGGCCTCTACCCACGCCTGATGACCGACAGCTACAAGGCGTCGATGGAGCAGTTGGTGGCCCGAAACGAGAGTGCGATGAAGGCCCTGACCGCTCCTGCCGGAGCCGGTCTGATTCGCCAGGCACCCTTGCAGGCACCAGCCCTGACCTAGGACCATTACGAAGCGCAGCCTCTCAGCGGCTGCGCGTGCAAGATCTTCGTAATCTCAAAAACAGCTCAACAGCGGCCCCTCGCAGCCATGAAGCAGCTGAACTTCCTGCTGATCTTCAGTTTTGGTCTGGCCACTGTGATGTTCACCCTGGAGAACACCGCGCCCACCACCGTGCGCTTTCTGCCCGGGCTGACCACCACCATGCCCCTGGCCGCACTGCTGCTGGTGGTGGGCGGTGTCGGCGCAACCGCCGCCTGGGTCTTTGCCGTCTGGACCGGTGTGGTCAAGCGGGTTGAAAGCCAGACCGATCCAGGCGAGTACGAAGCACAACAGGTGCGCATTCGCGAGCTTGAGGAAGACGTGCAGCGCTACCGCGCCACTGTGGATGCCCAGCTGGGCCTGCTCCCAGCCGCTGGCGAAAGCTCCGCCCAGGGCGAGGCCGCTTAATTGCACGCCTAGGGGCGCAAGATTGGCCAAGAAGCCCATGAAAAGAATGGGCTCAGATCGCTCTTGGGCACTGGCTTAACCCGCTTCAAGCCGGTACCTTCAGTCCAGTCCGCAAGAAACCGTGGCCGAAGGTGGCGCCAGGCTTGCGATCCGGCTGTTGCAGGACGCCGCTGAGCGGGGTGATCTCGACCCCTGGGACGTCGATGTCATCGCTGTCGTGGACGGCTTTCTCGATCAGCTGCGGCAGCGCATTGAAGTGCCCAAGCTCGTGGCGGCCCTCAACAAGGGACGCGGCGGCAGCTACGAACAGGACCTCGCCGAAACCAGCGAAGCCTTCCTCGCCGCCTCCGTGCTGGTCAGCCTGAAGGCGGAAGTCCTCGAGGCCCAGACCTTCCCCCCTGAACCCGACCTAGACGAGGGGTATGACTTTGACTTCGATGCCGAGGGGCAGGGTTGGCTCCTCACCCCTGGGCTGGAGCTCCCCCGCAAACCGGAGCGCCATCTGCTGCGGCGCCCCGTAGCCCCGCCACCGCTGCAGCGCCCGGTGACCCTGGGCGAACTGATCCGGCAACTCGAGGACATCGCCGAGCGCCTCGAGCAGGAAGAGGGACAAGTCCGCAACCGCCAACGCAGCCGCCGCTACAGCGACCGGGCCGCGATCGAGCAGGTCGCCGCCCTCGCACACCGCGAGAAACTGCCGGAAACCACTGCCGCCCTGAGTCAATTCCTGCTGCAGTGGCCCCAATCCCTGGAGTGGACGGGTTTTGAGGGTCTCGTGGAGGCCTGGGCTGCCGTCGCACCAGAGGATCTGGACAGCGATCGGGTGGGGGTGTTTTGGGCGCTGCTGTTCCTCTGCTCCCAAGGAAAAGTGGAGTTGGAGCAGCAGGGCGGCTTGTTCGGGCCCCTGCAACTCAAGCGGCTGCTCGATGAGCGGGAATCGGTGCAACTACCGCTGCCCTCTGAACTGGGGTCAGCTCGGGGGCCGGCTCGTGAACCCATTGCGGCCTAAGTCTTTTGCGTAGGGTGGCGCGATGAAGGCGATGATCCTGGCCGCGGGCAAGGGAACCCGTGTGAGACCCATTACTCACACGATCCCGAAGCCGATGATCCCCATCCTTCAGAAACCCGTGATGGAGTTTCTGCTGGAGCTTTTGCGGGAGCACGGGTTCACCGAAATCATGGTGAATGTCTCCCACCTGGCTGAGGAGATCGAGAACTATTTCCGCGATGGTCAACGCTTTGGCGTTGAAATCGCCTACAGCTTTGAAGGACGGATTGAAGACGGCGAGCTCATTGGTGATGCTGTTGGCTCCGCCGGTGGCCTCAAAAAAATTCAGACCTTCCAACACTTCTTTGATGACACCTTCGTGGTGCTCTGCGGAGATGCGCTGATCGACCTCGATCTCAGCGAAGCCGTGAAGCGCCACAAGGCCAAAGGGGCGATGGCGAGCTTGATCACCAAGCGCGTTCCCCGGGACCAGGTCAGCAGCTACGGCGTCGTGGTGACCGATGACGACGGCCGGGTGCGTTCCTTCCAAGAGAAGCCCTCTGTGGAAGAAGCCGCCAGCGACATGATCAACACCGGCATCTACATCTTCGAGCCGGAAGTTCTCGATTTTGTCCCCGAGGGTGTTCCCTTCGACATCGGCTCTGACCTCTTCCCCCAGCTGGTAGCCAACGGCGCACCGTTCTACGCCCTGCCGATGGACTTCGAGTGGGTCGATATCGGCAAAGTCCCCGACTACTGGCAGGCCATCCGCAGTGTTCTGCAGGGCGAAGTGCGCCAGGTTCAAATCCCCGGCAAGGAAATCCGTCCGGGCATCTATGCCGGCCTCAACGTGGCAGCCAACTGGGACAAGATCCATGTCGAGGGACCGATTTACGTCGGCGGCATGACCAAGATCGAAGACGGCGCCACAATCATTGGCCCCGCGATGATCGGACCGAGCTGCCACATCTGCGAAGGCGCCACGATCGATAACTCGATCATCTTTGACTACTCCCGCATCGGACCCGGCGTTCGTTTGGTCGAGAAGTTGGTCTTTGGTCGTTACTGCGTAGACCGCAATGGCGACCACTTCGATCTCCAAGAAGCAGCCCTGGACTGGCTGATCACCGACGCCCGTCGCCAGGACTACGCCAAGCCCTCTGCGCAACAGAAGGCCATGGCCGACCTGCTCGGCACCGATCTAGCGATCAGCAGCGCGAGCTGAATCCCGCCCTCTCCAGGACCAGGGGAATGCGCTCCTCGGCCTTCACGGCCATCAGGTGAACCCCCTGACAGGTTTGGGCGTAGCGACGGACCTGTTCCGCGGCGATGGTGATTCCCTCGTCCGCTGGATTGCTCGCGGCGGCCAGTCGATCAATGATCGCTTGAGGAATACAGGCTCCGGGAACGACGCGGTTAATGAAGGCGGCGTTTTTCGCCGATTTCAGGAGAAACACCCCCGCCAGTACCGGCAGTCCTAAGGGTGCGGTGATCTCATCGACGAAACGCTTCAGGCAGTCCTCATCCATCACCATCTGGGTCTGCACGAATCGAGCCCCCGCCTGCTGCTTCCGGCGGATTCGGCTGCTCAGGCCACTCCAACTGGGGCTTTGCGGATCGGCCGCTGCACCGGCGAACAGGTCCGTTGGACCATCCGGCAGGGGGCCATCCACCGGATCCTCACCGCGGTTAAAGGCCGCCACCTGTTTGAGCAAGCGCACCGACTCCAACTCGTTGACCGGCCGGGCCTGCGGTTGATCTCCCGCCCGAACCGGGTCCCCCGTCAGACAGAGGATATTTCTGATCCCCAGGGCATGGGCCCCCAGCAGATCGGCCTGCAGACCAATGCGATTGCGGTCCCGGCAGGCCTGCTGCCAGACCGGCTCGACACCGGCGTCTAGCAACAGCCGACAGACCGCCAGGCTGCTCATCCGCATGACGGCGCGGCTGCCATCGGTGACGTTCACGGCGTGCACCCAGTCCTTCAGCAACGCGGCGTGCTCAAGGGTCCGCTTGATCTCCCCGCCACGGGGGGGCATCACCTCTGCCGTCAGGGCAAACTGGCCCGCCTCAAGCGCCTGCTGTAGCCGCAAAACAACCTTGCTTAACAGGGCCCATCATTAACCATCGCTGCCATGCCCAGATGGGATCGGCTGCCTACAGTGACAAGGCGTCTCGGGGCATGGATGACTGATCGAAGCAGCCTCGGCCATTCCCCCATGGACCTCTCCGAGCGCGAACTGGAGATCATCCAACTCGTCGCCCAAGGCCTCACCAATCAGGAGATTGGCGAGAACCTGATGATCAGCAAACGCACCGTGGACAACCACGTCAGCAACGTCTTCACCAAAACGGGCGCCAAGAACCGCGTGGCGCTACTGAATTGGGCGATGGATCACGGCAAGATCTGCCGCGACGGCTTCAATTGCTGCAACCTGCCTGGGGACGAGGACTAGCTCCCGACTCCCCCGCCGCGAACAGCGGCTCAATACTGAAGGCACCCTCGCCCAGGGCAAAGAGCTCGGCGTAGGCGAGGCACTCGGCCTGATCCAGCCCACAGCAGCGGAGCACTCCGTCTTGGTCGTAAAGGCCGAGCAACGAACAACCTGGTCAATCCTTAAGCAAATCCTAAGGCAGCTCAGCTGTGCTCCAGCCAGGGGGTCCGCTCCGCCTCGCTCCAGCGGGCCCAGGGATGGCTTGCCAAGGCCGCATTGCTGAATTGGCCCAGCCCGGTGATCTCCCGCACGCACCAATCCGGGATCTCCACGGCCTGATCGGCCCGCTCAAGTTCCACTTCGGCCAGCACCAAGGGGGCGTTCTCCCCTGCAAAGACATCCAGAACCCAGTCCCCACCCGGTAAATCCAAGCCGAAGCGACGCTTGATCAGCTGGGCTTCGCAGCGCTCGAGCAACGCCGAAGCATCGGCCGCCGGAATCGCGTACTCAAACTCTTGCCGGGCGATTCCGCCGGCGGGAAATTTGAGCGTCAGCCAGGCCTCATCGACGCCAGCCAGGCGGACCCGCGAGGTCATCGCCTGGGAGGAGTTCGGCAGGTACCCCTGGGCGAAGTCCCGCTGCCAAGACACCACGGAGCGCCACTGCTGACCGGCGACCAGAAAGCGGCGTTCAATCTCGAGGGCCATGGGCTTGCTCTAGTTGGGAGACGGCTCGGCGGCCGTCAAACTGCCGGCCCAATGCAACTTATGGGTCAAGGTGCGGTAGTAGGAGGGGCTCTGCTCCAGCAACACCATCAAGGCGTGATGGGGGGAGCGGCGCACATCACAGCGATCCCCGGGCTCCAGCACCGCCGCGAAGGCCCCGTCCTTCCAGAGGCGCACCCGACTGTTGGAGGGACCCAGCGGCCAGACCGCCAACTGCGCCCGGGGGGGAACCACCAACGGACGGCTGGAGAGGCTCATCGGACAGATCGGGTTCACCACAATCGCCTCAACACCGGGATGCAAGATCGGGCCGCCGGCAGCCATCGAATACCCCGTTGAGCCAGTCGCGGTCGACATGATCAAGCCATCCCCCCGGAACTGATCGACCACCTCCCCATCAATCTCCAACTCCAGGACACAGGTGGGGGTGACCTCATCGATCCCGGGCCTCAGGTAGAGGTCATTGAGGGCCGTATGCACCGTGTCGCTGCTGTCGGTGCGCGCCTCGAGCATCATGCGCCGCTCGAGGGCAAAGCGATCGTCCCGAAGTCGCTGCCAGAGATCGAAGGAACCCTCGGCTTCATGGCCATGGCCCAGCAGCTTGCGCTCCTGGGTCAAAAAGCCGAAATGACCGCCGACGTTGAACGAGAGGATCGGCACATCCAGGGACGCCAGGTGCCGCGCAGCCCCAAGGACCGTTCCGTCTCCGCCCAGCACCACGGCCAAATCGGGCGGACTCCCCTCATCCGCCAAGAGTCCGGGGAAGGGGTTCGCACTGGCCCCACTCATGGCCACGGCGACCTTGACGCCTTGATCGCGCAAGATCTGGGCACAACGCCGGGCTTGGCGCAGGGCAGCCTGGCTGGCCGCTCGATGGATCAACCAAACGGTCTCAAGGCGCATAAGCCAGAGCTGAGCTCGCGCCCAGCCTGGCTACCAACGCAGCAAGTTGAAACGCTCCATATCCACCGTTTCACGGTTCCGATACAGAGAGAGAAGGATCGCAAGGCCAACGGCAGCCTCAGCAGCCGCCACGGTGATGACGAAAATCGCAAAGACCTGTCCGCGAATCAGCTGGCCATCGAGGTAGCTGGAGAAGGCCATCAGGTTGATATTCACCGCATTAAGCATCAGCTCGATGCTCATCAGCACCCGCACGGCGTTGCGGCTGTTGATCAGTCCCCAGACACCCGTGCAAAACAGGATGGCGGCCAAGGCGAGATAGCCCTGGAGAGGAACGGTGGTGGGCAGCTCGATGGACATCAGTTGGTTTTCTCCAGGAGCAGGGGCGTGCGGGATTTCTCGATCAAACCCTGATCAGCGGGTTCGCCGGTGACCACATCGGTGCTGAAGACATCGCGGCGGGCCAGGACGATCGCGCCAATCATCGCCATCAACAGCAGGACTGACGCCAGCTCGAATGGCAGCAGGTAGTCGCTGAAGAGGTGCTCACCGATGCGAATGGTGGCCTCTTCGCCAATGGGGGTCGGGCCGGGCAGGGCCCAGGGGGTCGTGAAGGCCACCCGCAGCAGCAGGGCAAACAAACCAGCGCACACTGCACCAGAGAGGAAGCGACGCACGGCCAGGCCAGGGATCGCCGCCAGGTCTTCCTTCTTGTTCACGAGCATGATCGCGAACAGGATCAGGACGTTGACCGCACCGACGTAGACGAGCACCTGGGCGGCCGCCACGAAACTGGCATTCAGCAGCAGATAGAGACCGGCAACCGAGAGGAACACGCCGCCCAGCAGAAAGGCGGAATAGACGATGCTCGGCAGCAGGACCACGCCAAGGGCGCCAATGGCGACCGCTGCTGAGAGGAAGACAAAGCAGATGAACTGCGTGGAGGAAGCAATGGTCATCAGGCGTTCTCCTCCTTCGGCAGGGTCTTGAGGACGTCAGCGGGCAGTTTGCCGGCCCGCGGACGATTGGAATCCACGCCATGGGGATCCATCTCCCCTTTCGGCAGATAGGCCAGCTCCCGCAGGGGCAAGACCGCTGGGTCGCTGGTGACGCTGGTGGGGAGACGGCCGAGGGCGACGTTGTCGTAGTTCAGGCTGTGGCGATCGAAGGCCGCCAGCTCGTACTCCTCGGTCATCGAGAGGCAGTTGGTCGGGCAGTACTCGACGCAGTTGCCGCAGAAGATGCACACCCCGAAGTCGATGGAGTAGTTGCGCAGTTCCTTTTTCTTGGTGGCTTTATTCATCACCCAATCCACCACCGGCAGGTTGATCGGGCAGACGCGCACACACACCTCACAGGCGATGCACTTGTCGAACTCGTAGTGGATTCGGCCTCGGTAGCGCTCCGACGGAATCAGTTTTTCGTAGGGGTACTGAACCGTGATCGGCCTGCGCTGAAGGTGGTCAAAGGTGACCGAAAGCCCCTGGGCGAGGTAGTTGGCCGCACCCACCGCATCGCGGGTGTAGTCACCGACTTTCTTGAGGAACCCGAACATGGAGTGGTGGGAAGGGGCGGTGGCGCCGGCACCATGATGGCCTGGCGACCTGGCAAAGGGGGGTGGCGGTGGGGAATTAACCGCCGAAGAAGGCCGGGAACGCGAGCTTCAGACCAGCGGTCACCAGCAGGTTGACCAGGGCGACCGGCAACAGGAACTTCCAACCCAGGTCCAGCAACTGGTCAATGCGCACCCGGGGAACGGTCCAGCGCAGCAAGATCGCGAAGAACACCAGCAGGTAGGCCTTCAGGACCGTCATCACGATTCCGGTGGTGGCGGTGATCACCTGCACCAGGGGAGCGTCGATCGGCTGACCCGTCAGGTTCACCACCCACTCGACGGGAAGCGGGAAGCCCCAGCCACCCAGGTAGAGCACCGCCACCAGCAGGGCGGAGAGCACCAGGTTGATGTAGCTGCCCAGATAAAAGAGGGCGAACTTCATGCCGGCGTATTCGGTCTGGTAGCCAGCCACCAACTCCTCTTCAGCCTCCGGCAAGTCGAAGGGAAGGCGCTCACATTCGGCCAGGGCGCAGATCCAGAAGATCACGAAACCGACGGGCTGGCGCCAGATGTTCCAGCTGAGGATCCCGGCGCCGGTTTGCTGGTTGACGATGTCAACCGTGCTGAGGGAGTTGCTCATCATCACCACGGCCAGCACCGCCAAGGCGAGGGGAATCTCGTAGGAGATCGACTGGGCGGCGGCCCGCAAGCCACCGAGCAGGGAGTACTTGTTATTGGAGGCGTAGCCAGCCATCAGCAAGCCAATGGGCTGGATGCTGCTCAGGGAAATCCAGAGAAAGATGCCGACGCCGACGTTGCTGATCAGCAGGTGCTGGCCGAAGGGCACGACCAACCAGCTCAGGATCACCGGCACCAGCACCAGCACCGGGCCCAGGGTGAAGAGCAGGCCGTCGGCTCGGGCCGGAATGATGTCCTCTTTGAACAGCAGCTTCAGGCCGTCCGCGAGGGGCTGAAGGATGCCCAGGGCACCGGCGTATTCGGGGCCGATCCGCTGCTGAACGGCCGCCGAGATCTTCCGCTCGAGCCAGACGTTGACCAACACGCCAACGACGGCAGCCACCAGGACCACCAGCATCGGCAGCGGCAGCCAGAGCAGGTGGGCCATCCCCGGCGACAAGCCGAAGCCCTGCAGCACGTCCGTGAAGCTGGCCTCAAGGTCGAGCCCGGCACTCACGACAGCGGGATTGGCGATCACCATGGGTGGTCTGTTGATGGGGGCAACTTAGGCCGGCGCAGCCCTTAACGGCCTTCGATCGGCTGCCAATCGCGGCCGCTGGAGCCGGTGTAGATCTGCGTGGGCCGGTAGATGCGGTTGGCACCGAGCTGTTCTTTCCAGTGGGCCAGCCAGCCTGCGGTGCGCGCGATCGCAAAGATCGGGGTGAATAGGTCCTGGGGAATGCCCAGTTTTCGGTAGACCAAGCCGGAATAGAAGTCGACGTTCGGATAGATCCCCTTCGGGCCCAGGCGCTCGGCTGCCGCGGCTTCCAATTCGCGGGCCAGGTCGTAGAGGGGGTCGTGGCCGAACTGATCGAAGAGCTCTTCCGCCAGTTTCTGCAGGATCACCGCCCGGGGGTCCTTGACCTTGTACTCGCGGTGGCCGAAGCCCATGATCTTGCGCTTCTCGGCAATCGCCTGATCCAGCCAGGGCCTGACCTGATCGGCGGAGCCGATGGTTTCAAGCATCGCCAAGACGTCTTCATTCGCGCCGCCATGGAGGGGACCCGCCAGGGTCCCCACAGCCGAGGCCACCACGGCGTAGGGATCGGTCAAGGTGCTGGCCGTCACCCGCGCGCTGAAGGTGCTGGCGTTCAGGCTGTGCTCGGCATGCAGGATCAAGCAGGCATCAAAGATGCGCGCCGCCAGGGGATCCGGTTCACGCTCAGTGAGCATGTACAGGAAGTTGGCCGCATAGGGCAGGTCATCCCTGGGCTGAATCGGGTCCTGCCCTTTGCGAATCAGCTGAAACGCCGCCACCATCGTCGGGATCTTGGCGATCAGGCGCACCACCGCTGAATAGATGTATTCAGGGTTGTCGAGGGCGCGGCGGGAATAAAAGAGACCCAGAGAGGCCGCACTGCTCTGCAGTGCGTCCATCGGATGGCCGCTGGCCGGGAAGCACTTCATCATGTCCCGGATGCGGAAGCTCACCCGGCGGTGCATCTGAACCTCCTGCTCAAACGCCGCCAGCTGCTCAGCGTCGGGGAGCTCACCCCAGATCAGCAGATAGGCGGTCTCCAGGAAGGTGCTCTGCTGGGCCAGCTGATCCACCCGGTAGCCGCGGTAAGTCAGCAGCCCCTTTTGTCCATCGATGTCGCACACCGCCGACTGCGTGGCCGGCACCCCTTCCAGACCCGGGCGATACGCCGGAGTCGCTGCCGTTGGGGTTGCCTCCTCAGCCATGGAATCGGGGTTGCGTCAACCGCAACCTAAGGCCCGCCCTCGCTGCGCGACTGTCGCCGACCGAGCAGTACCCGAGGCGGCAGGACCATCTCCAAGCGGGCCGATCCGAGCAAGTCAGCGCCTGGGGCGATCGGCCACTGCAGCAGCAAGGCACCGGCTTTCTTGAGCCGGATCGCCTGGGGGGCTCGGGCCATCGGCACTCCAATAAACAGCGCCGCCAAGGTGCTCAGGTCCGGCTCATGGCCCACCAAGGCCAGGCGCTTCCAACCGGGCCGCGGGGAGAGGGGGCCGAGCCAGCGCTCGAGCAGGGGCAGGGGGTCCGCCAGGGGAGCCAAGGCCGCCGCCAACTCCAGTTCTGGCGCCAGCCCTGCGCTCACGATCAATTCAGCTGTCTGGCGGGCCCGCACCAGCGGACTGCTGAGCACCAGATCACAGTCCAACTCCAACTCCAGCAGGCGCTCCAGCTGCTGAGTGGTGCGCTCACGCCCCTCCGGCGTGAGGCTGCGCTGGGCGTCATCGACGCCCTCACTGCGCTCTTCAGCGATGCCGTGGCGCACCAACAGCAACTCAAGCTTGCGGCTGGCCATGGTCAGGCGTGCAGTTGCAGCAGCCCCCGCAGCCTCAAGCTGCGTTGGTCGGGGGCATCAGGCTCCAGGCTCAAGGCCACCCCGTCCACCCTGGGGGTCAGGGAGGAGCTGGAGAGCGTGCCCACCAAGCGCCAGAGCTTCCAGCGACTGAGCAGACCCTGGGCAGCCTGGGCGTCCATCGACCACTGAAAGGGGGCCTGGGGTGAGCCCAAGAGCTCCAGCTGATCGAGGCGCTCCTGGGGTGCACGACGGCCTTCGTACTGCTGGTTGAGGATCGCCAGGCCTTGGCCCCACCAGGCGAAACCACCTTGGCTGGAGCGGGCACCTGCGAGCTGGGCCTGGAGCTGGTCGGGATTGCCCTTGACCGGCTTGGACTCGAGGCGCGTCCAGGCCTGAAGGGTTTGCCCGCGGCTCTCCAGCGGGGAGGCGCTGTATCCATCGGCCTCAAGGGCCGGCTGCAGGGTCTCGGCCGACGGACGATCCCCGCGGGTGCCCAGCAACCAGCCTTCGCTCTGATGGGCCCAAAGCAAGGGCCCCGAATCCGCCGCGGCCACCAGGGCCGGCAGGGGACCTTGATCCCGCTTGAGGGCCTGGGTCAGGGACGGGCCAAGCAGGTTGCTCCAAACATTGGCGTCCTCGGCGGCGAGGAGCTCAGCGGGATTGGTCAAGAAGGCAAGGCTGTCGGCAGCGACCTGCACCTGGCGCAACAGCTCCGTGTTGACCGGACCCAGGCTGGGGAGCGCATCACGCAACTGGGCCAGGCCATCCACCTGAAGCCCCGACCCTTGGGGGGCCAAGGCCAGCACCAATTCCACCGCCGCCGACTCATCCCCAACGGGCAAGCCGAGCCACTGCTCCATGGCCTCGGGGCGGGCCGTCAGCAGCGCCACCCCCTCTCCAAGTCGCTGCAGGGCCTTTTGCAGGGGCGCACTGGCCGCTTGGTTCAGTTCATCGATTTGGGAGACATCGAGCGCCTGTTCGAGCACGCCCCGACCCGAGGCAATCAGCACCAAATCGTCGTTGATCAGGGCCGTCGCCAGGGGTTGCGGGTCCTGGCCCAAGAGGGCGCCGCGACCGCTGATCAGCCCCATGCCGCGATAACTGGTGATCTGCAGATCGGTCCCAGCAAGGCTTCGGGTCTGCCAGAAGCGCTGCAGGAAACGGCGGGCCCCTTCGTTGTCACGGCTGCGCAGCGCCAGCACCCAACCGGGTGCCTCCCCACTTCCAGGGGGGGTCAAGAGGGCAAAGCTGCTTTCATCCCCCAGCCAGGGGGAGAGCTCCGAGGCGTAGTCCAGGCCCGCAGCGGCAAAGGCCCCGTCCCGCAGGCGATCAGCGGCCGCCGCGGCCTGACGGCGCTGACGGGGGGGAGCAACGGCCCGGGCGTAGGCAGCCGGCTCATCCGGGCCCACCAACCAGTGCAGGCTCAGGGGCGCCGTCCGCGGAACAAACCGCGCCGCCAGCGGCATGGAGAGGGCCTGGTGTTGCAACGCAAGGGGACTGCGCTGCAGGAGGAGCCACCAACCCGCCAAGCCAAAGCTCAGCATCGCCAACGCCACCGCCAGCAGTGCCGCCAAGAAGGGGCGGGCCTTCATGCGTCGCTTACAGGATTGGCCTCATCTTTATGCATCAAGGCGATCTTTGGCACCCCCGTGACCGCCGGTAGGGTTCCGTGATGCCCAATCCCGCAAGCATCAGCGCCACAGAACTGAAGCATCGGCTCGACGCCGGTGAGGCGTTGCAGCTGGTGGATGTGCGCGAGGCCCTGGAATTGGACCTGGCTCGACTGCAGCAACCGGTGATCCATCTCCCCCTGAGTCAATCGGAGACCTGGATTGAGCAGATCTCGAGCTTGATCAACCGGGATCAACCCGTGGTTGTGCTCTGTCACGCCGGGATCCGCAGCTGGCAATTCGCCTGTTGGCTGATGGAAGCCCAGGGCTACGAACAGGTGCTGAACCTGCAGGGCGGAATCGATGCCTGGAGCGTCTCAGCCGACCCAATGGTGCCGCGGTACTGAGGCGACCAGGCGGTCAAACGCCGCTGTGATTGCTATCGGTTGGCTGGATGAGCCGGCCGATGTTTCCGCTGCTGCTGCCCCTACGACTGTGGCGCTACTTCGGCAATCAACGGCTGAAGGCGGTCCTGGCGATCCTCACGGTGTTGCCCGATCCGCTGCTGATGGTGGGCATCCCTGTGCTGCTGCAGCTGGTGATCGACCAGGTGATTGGCAACCCCAGCGGCGGGCCACCGGTGGCGGTGCTGGTGCTGCTGCCCTGCGCCTGGCTCCTGCTGGCGGTGGTCTGCAACGGCTTCTCGATCAAGTTGTTTGCCGCCCTCGGTAGCCAACTGGGCACGAGCTTTCGCCAGCGGCTCTTCGGTCATCTACTGGAGCAACCGAACCCCACCGATGGCCGCGCCGAGGGAGGGGAACAGGGCTTGCTGGCGCTGCAGATTCCCACCCTGGAAAACGCGGTCGTCAGCCAGCTCCCCCTCTTCACCTGGACGGTGGCGCAGCTCTTGCTGGGGGTGCTGCTGCTGTTCACCAGCGATTGGCGGCTCGCCCTGGTCGCCGTGGTGCTCACGCCGCTGCTGCTCGTGAGCCAGGTGGCCTTCACCCCGGCCCTGGCCAGGCGGGAAGAGGCTCGGGTCGAGCAGGCCGGACGGCTGCTGAGCTACGCCGGCGAACGGCTGCGCAGCCGGGAGTTGGTGGACCTGTTCGGTTTGCGCAGCACCACCCGCTCGGAATTCAACCGTCGCAACCGGGACCTGATGCGCTGGGCCCAGCGGGTCGGAGCGATGTCGGGCCTGCAACAGGCCGCCCTGACCGCTTCCGCCATGCTCACGCTGGTGAGCGTCTTTGCCCTGGGCACCTGGTTGGTGCTGCAGGGGCAACTCACGGTGGGCCAGCTGGTCTCCGCCCTGGGGATCGCCACGGCCATGGTCAGCGGCATGTGGCAGCTGGGCGCCTCCCTGCTGCCACTCCAGGCCGCCACGACGGCCCTGAACCTGCTGGAGCAGCAGCTGCCCGCCGCCAAGCGCTCCGAGCAACGGCCGGCGCTGGCCCGAGGGATTGAACCCAGCCCCCCGGCCTTGCGGCAGGAGCTGAGGATCGAGCAGGTGCAGTTCCGCTACCCGGGTGGTGGCGGCCTGGACGGACTCAACCTGACGATCCCCGCCAACAGCTCCCTCGCCCTGGTTGGCCCCAGCGGCGGCGGGAAAAGCACCGTGCTTCGACTGCTCCTGCGGCAAATCGAGCCCCAGCGCGGTGGCCTGCGGGTCGATGGCGTGCCCCTGAGCACCACCGACCGGGGCGCCTGGCTTGAGCAGGTGGCGTTGGTCCCCCAGGAGACCGTCCTGTTCGATCTCTCGATCGCGGACAACATCCGCCTAGGCCGGCTCGATGCGTCCGATCAGGAGGTCCTCGATGCAGCCCTAGCCGCCGAGCTCGGGGAACTGATTCAGTCCCTACCCAACGGCCTCCAGACCGCGGTCGGTTCCGGTGGCGGTCGCCTCTCCGGTGGCCAGAAGCAACGGATTGCCATTGCCCGGGCGATCGTTCGCAACCCCCAGCTCTTGCTGCTGGATGAAGCCACCAGCGCCCTCGACCCCAGCACCGAAGAAGCAATCAACACCACCCTGCGTCGCTTGAGCGAGGGCCGCACGGTGGTCTCCGTGCTGCACAGGCTGCGGGCCGCTGCGGCCATGGACCAGATCGCCGTGATCGATCAAGGCCAAGTGGTGGAGCTCGGCCACCACAACGATCTGTTGGCCGCTGGCGGGCTCTATGCCTCCTTCTGGCACCGGCAGATGAGCGGCTTCAACCTGGAGCTGGGGCAACGGGTCCGGATCACGCCCGAGCGCCTGGCCACCATCCCCCTGTTCCACGGCGTCGATCCCAAGCTGCTGCGTTGGCTGGCCTCGGAATTCGTCAGCGATCGGATCCGCCATGGCGAGGAGGTCTTCCGCGAAGGGGACGCCCCGGACGCCTTCTATGTGGTGGTGGCCGGCACCTTGGAGGTGCTGCAGAACGATCTCTGGGGCGGGACTCCGATCAAACAGGGGCTGGTGGAGGAGGGGGACTTCTTCGGCGACGCAGGCCTGATCGAGGACCACCCCCGGGCCGTCACCGTGCGGGCGCGGGGAGACGGACTGCTGCTGCGGCTCGACCGGGATCGCTTCCTGGATTTGCTCGATCAGGACCCGGACTACCGCCGCTTTTTCCTGCATTCAGCCCGCGCCAGCGTTTAGGCCCCGTAGCATCCGCAAAGCGGCATCAGTGCACCGTTTTGCAGCCCCTGCCCCGACGGCAACAGCAGGTGCTTCAGGCGACGGTGCAGCACTACGTCGACACCACGGAGCCCGTGGGCAGCCAAACCCTGGTGCGGCGCTTTGACCTCCAGGCCAGCCCCGCCACGGTGCGCTCCGCCATGGGAGCCCTGGAGCAGCGGGGCCTGCTCACCCAACCGCACACCTCCGCCGGCCGCGTTCCGAGCCAACTGGGGTATCGCCACTACGTGGACTGCCTCCTGCCCGCCCCCGGTGCCGCCGCCAATCAACTCAACCGTGAGCTCACGGGGTTGAGCCTGCAATGGGCCGCCTTGGATGACCTGCTGCTGCAGCTCGCCCGCCGCCTGGCCGACCTCACGGGCCTGATGAGCCTGATCACCCGGCCCCAGGAGATGGGGGGACGCCTCGAGACGGTCCGGCTGGTCCCAAGCGACGACCGGTTACTGGTGCTGCTCGTGGAAAAGGGGGCCGCCGCCAGTTGTCTCAACCTGCGGATGCCCGAGGAACTGGGTGCCCAGGTGCCAGCCCTGGAGCGCTGGGCCAGCGATCAACTCCAGGGGGGTACTGGTCGCCTGAACTGGAAGGCACTCCCCAGCCAACTGGGAAGCAGCGGCGAATTGCTGCGGCAGGGCCTCAGCAGCCACAACCTGGCCCGGGGCAACAGCAGCGAAGGCGCCGTCAGCCTCGGGGTGGCGGGACTGCTTGGCCAACCGGAATTCCAACGCAGCTCCAGCCTGAAACCGCTGCTGCAACTTGTGGAGCTGGAGCCCCAACAGGTTCTGCGCAGCAAGGCCGCCAGCGGCAGGGGCGGGGTCTGGATTGGCTCAGAGCACCCCCATCCCGCCCTGCAGGACTGCGCAGTGGTGCAAGCCAGCTACGGCAACGACGGCCACGTCGCCCTGATCGGCCCGATGCGCATGGCCTACTCCACCGCTCGTTCAGCGGTGGAGAGCGTCGCGGGCTACCTCGATCGGCTGCTCAGCTGAGGGCGCTGCCCAGGCGGTCGGCAACCGTGTTGACGTCCTTGTCGCCGCGGCCGGAGAGGTTGAGCACCACCTCGGTCCCTGGGGCCAGGGTGGGGCAGAGCTTGTCGAGCCAGGCAAAGGCGTGGGCGGTCTCCAAGGCCGGGATGATGCCCTCCAGCTGGCAGAGCAGCTGCAGGGCATCGAGGGCCTCCGCATCCGTAACGGCGCCGTACTCAGCCCGGCCGATGGTCTTGAGATAGCTGTGCTCAGGGCCCACACCGGGGTAATCCAAGCCGGCACTGATGGAGTGCGCCTCCTGCACCTGCCCCTCCTCGTCCTGGAGCAGCAGGCTCATCGCCCCGTGCAACACACCGACGCGACCCTCGGTAATGGTGGCGGCATGGCGACCGGTGGGAACGCCATCGCCGGCCGCTTCCACGCCGATCAAGCGGACGTCGGTGTCCTGGACAAAGGGGTGGAACAGACCCATGGCATTGGAGCCCCCACCAACGCAGGCCACCAGGACATCGGGGTTACGGCCAAAGGCTTCATGGCACTGGCGCTTGGTCTCCTCGCCGATCACGGCATGGAAATCGCGCACCAGCATCGGGAAGGGATGGGGGCCTGCGACGGAACCCAGGATGTAGTGGGTCGTCTCGACGTTGGTGACCCAATCGCGGATCGCCTCACTGGTGGCGTCCTTCAAGGTGGCGGTGCCAGCGGTGACGGGCTGAACCGTTGCCCCCAGCAGACGCATCCGGAAGACGTTCAGGGCCTGACGGCGCATGTCCTCGGCGCCCATGTAGACGACGCACTCGAGGCCAAAGCGCGCACAGACCGTGGCGGTGGCCACACCGTGCTGGCCCGCACCGGTTTCGGCAATGATCCGCTTTTTGCCCATCCGCAGGGCCAGGAGTGCCTGGCCCAGGGCGTTGTTGATCTTGTGGGCGCCGGTGTGATTGAGGTCTTCGCGCTTCAACCAAATGCGCGGGCCGCCCTCGGCGCGGCGGTAGTGCTCGCTCAGCCGTTCCGCTTCGTAGAGGGGGTTCGGCCGGCCGACGTAGTTGCGCAGCAGGTGATTGAGCCGCTCCGTGAACGCGGGATCCTGCCAGGCTTCTGCAGCGGCCCGCTCCAGTTCCGCCAGGGCAGGGATCAGGGTCTCGGGAACGTACTGACCGCCAAATTGGCCGTAGCGACCCAGGCTGTTGGGCCGTGACTCCAGCGCCAATGCCGACGTCATCGAAGGAACGGTGCTGGTCACCAGGTGCGCGCGGAGTCAGTCAAGGTTAGGAACTGGCGGGGGCGGCAGGACTGGCCAGCCGGCGGGCTGATCGATGCGGATGCGCTGACCGCCTGCAGTGCAGGGATCACTGCCGCTCACGGAGGTGGACAAGGCAGCGCCACTTGGGCCAGGACGGCAGACCTCCTGGGCGGGTTGCCCCTGGAGACCCAGGCGCCAGACCTCCACCTGAACGGCCGGCAAATCCATCGCGGACCTCCGTTGCGCTGAACTGGAACCAAGACACATCCAAAGCGATGCCGAAGGGAGGCTGGCAAGAATTCACACGGCCTGAAAGCCTGCAACGGGCCAGCAGTGCCCCTGCGGAATCGACGGCCAAGGCCCAACAGCGCGTGCGAGTGCAGCGCACAAAGGCCGGCAAGGGCGGAAAGATGGTGACGGCCATCACGGGGCTGGAGGCCGCCGAAAGCGATCTCAAGGCCCTGCTGAAACAGCTCAAGGCCGCCGCCGGAACAGGCGGGACGGTGAAGGATGGAGTGATCGAACTACAGGGAGACCAGGTGAGCGCCGCCCTGGCGGCCCTAGAGAAAGCGGGCTACCGGCCCAAGCAAGCGGGCGGCTGAGCCGGAGCGGTCGGCGGCGACAATGGCCCGACATTGCTCCAAGGCCCGCCATGACCGCATCTCCCACCTACGGAGAGCTCACCAACAAGGGCGCCTCCACCAACATCGCCTGGCACCACGCATCGGTGGATCGCGCCGCCCGGGCTGAGCAGCGCGGCCATCGCAGCGCCATCCTCTGGTTCACCGGCCTGAGTGGTTCCGGCAAGAGCACCCTCGCCAACGCGGTCAACCAGGCGCTGTTTGAGCGCGGCCTGGCCTGCTACGTGCTGGACGGCGACAACATCCGCCATGGGCTCTGCAAGGACCTGGGCTTCTCCGATGCCGATCGCGAGGAGAACATTCGCCGGATTGGCGAGGTCAGCAAGCTGTTCCTGGACGCCGGCGTGGTGGTGCTGACGGCCTTTGTCTCCCCCTTCAAGGCGGACAGGGACCGCGCCCGCTCCCTGGTGGAGAACGGCGACTTTGTCGAGATCCACTGCGCCGCGGATCTGAGCGTTTGCGAAGAGCGCGACACCAAGGGGCTCTACGCCAAAGCCCGCGCGGGTGAAATCAAGGAATTCACCGGCATCTCCAGCCCCTACGAGGCCCCTGAAAAGCCCGAACTGCGGGTGGACACCGGTAGCCAGAGCCTCGAGGCCTGCGTGGAGCTGGTGATCAACCACCTGCGGGAAGCGGGCGTCATTCCCCAGTGATCACGTCGGGGGCAGGCTGCTGCCCCCAGGCATCCAAAAAGGTTTTCAAGCAGCTGGCGACCGGAACCGCCAGCAACAGGCCCAGCAGGTCGCCGAAGCCCATCAAGCTGCCCACGCGGGCGCCAACGGGCAGGGAGACCAGGAGCCAAGCGGGCTGCAGACCAACGATGCTGCCCATCAAGCGGGGCTGGATCACCTGATCCACCACCTGACCGACGCTGATGGCCGCCACCAGCACCTCGATGCCGGTGCGGGGGTCATCCAAGGCCAGCAACACACTCACCAAGACAATTGTCAGGGCGCTGGCATAGGGCACCAGGGTGGTGAAGCCGATCGCCACCGCGAACAGCACCCCATAGGGAATCCCCAGCAGGGTGAACACCACGATCTGCAGGGCGCTGAGGATCAAGGCCAGCAGCACCTGCCCGGCGAAGTACCCCCGGAAGGTGCGGTTCAAGGTGCCGGTGACCAACGCCCGCGTTCCCTCGGGAAGCCAGCGGGCCAAGCCCGCCACGATCGGGTCGCCGCCCAGCAACAGGAACAGGGCCAGGACCGCCACGATCACCACATTGACCGTCAAACCGACGGTGGCCCCCAGGATCCCGAGGGCCCGTTGGCTGAGCTGGCTGGCCAGCTGACTGGCCCGGGCGAACAGGGTGCTGCTGAGGTCCGTGAATTCCGTCGGCAATCCCCGATCGGCAGCCCAGACCTCCAGGCGATCCAGCACGCCCTCCGCCTCAACCAACCAAGAGGGCAGGGAATTGATCAGCTCACCCAGCTGCTCAATCAGGCGGGGCACCAACCAGAGGGCAGCCAAGACCAACAGGGTCAGGGACAGGCCGACCACCAGCAACACCGCCAACCCGCGGGGGAGGCCACGGCGAGCCAACCAACGGGTGGGGAGATCCAGCAGGAACGCAATCAGCGCAGCCCCGACGAACAGGGCGGGGAAGGGGGCCAGCGGCAGAAGCAGTTGCCGCAGAACCCACAGGTTCAAGGCCAACAGCGGCAGCGCCAGGCTCAGGCGCAACCAGGGCGGCAGAACCAGACGTTCAAGCATGGGTCACCCCAACAACACCGCCCCAACCGATCACATCTGTGCCAAGTAAGCGGCACTGCCCAGCTCCAGCAAGCGGGCGTCCTTGGCCACCACCTGATCGTGGAGGGACTGGCGGTACTCCGCCAGGCGAGCGGAGAGGGCCCCATCGGCCGTCGCCAAAATTTGCGCGGCGAGCAGGCCAGCGTTCGCCCCGTTGCCGATCGCCACGGTGGCCACGGGAATACCAGCGGGCATCTGCACGATCGAATGCAGGGAATCCACCCCGGAGAGGGCCCGGGTCTGGACCGGAACGCCGATCACCGGCAAGACCGTCAGGGACGCCACCATCCCGGGCAGGTGAGCCGCCCCGCCGGCCCCGGCGATGATCACCTTGAAACCGCGGCCGGCGGCGGCTTGGGCGAACTCCACCATCTCCATGGGCGTGCGGTGCGCCGAGAGCACGCGGACCTCCACGGGCACCCCGAGGCGGTTGAGCATCTCCACGGCGGGCTGCATGGTGGGCAGATCAGAGTCGCTCCCCATCACCACGGCCACCAGCGCAGCGTCAGACATCGGCACGTTTCAGCATTCGCAGCGAGGATGACATGGTTCCGTTCTCGCATCGAATGCGCTGGCTGAGCCACGTTCGCCTGCCTGGAGAGCCGGGGCTCTGGCGCATTGGCCTCGCCCAGGAGCAGATCGCCGCCATCCAGCCGCTGCCCCAGGGAAGCGCCGCCGCTGGTGAGAACTGGTCTGGCGACTGGCTCAGTCCCGCCGGCATCGATCTGCAAATCAACGGTGGCCTGGGACTGGCCTTCCCCGAATTGCAACCCAGCGATCTGCCCAAATTGCTGGAGCTGCTCGAGCTGCTCTGGCGCGATGGGGTTGAAGCCATCAGTCCCACGCTGGTCACCTGCGGGGTCGCCCCCCTGCGCCAAGCCCTGGGGGTGCTGAGGGACGCGCGCGCAGAGCACCAACGCGGCCGCTGCCGGCTGCTGGGGGCGCACCTGGAGGGCCCGTTTCTCGCCCATGGCAAACGCGGAGCCCACCCGGCCGAGCACCTCGCAACCCCCAGCCTGGAGGCCCTCGATGCCCGCATCGGCGGCTTCGAAGAGGACATCGCCCTGGTGACCCTGGCGCCGGAATTACCGGGTTCCGATGCGGTGATTGCCGCCCTGCGCAGCCGAGGGATTGTGGTCAGCCTCGGGCACAGCGAGGCCACGGCGGAGCAGGCCTCCCATGCCTTCGATCAGGGGGTGGGGATGCTCACCCACAGCTTCAATGCGATGGCAGGACTGCAGCACCGCAGTCCTGGACCGATTGGCGCCGCCGTCCGACGCGGGGACGTGGCCCTGGGCTTGATCGCCGATGGCGTCCATGTGGATCCGACCATGGCGGTCCTGCTGCAGCGGCTGGCACCCGAGCAGGTCGTGCTGGTGAGCGATGCCCTCGCTCCCTATGGCCTGGCCGACGGGCTGCACCGCTGGGATGAGCGCACCCTGATCGTCGAACAGGGGAGCTGCCGACTCGAAGACGGCACCTTGGCCGGGGTCACCCTGCCCCTGCTCGAGGCGGTCAGGCGCCTGGCCCGTTGGAGTGGCGATGCCGATCGCGCCATCGCCGCGGCCACCGTCCTGCCCCGGCGCCTGCTGGGTGCGCCAACCCGCGTGCGGGAGCAACTGCAGGCCCTGCCCCTCGGCGAAACCCTGCGCTGGAGCGGGACCAGTGCTGAGCTGCGCTGGAGCCGGGCCGCCTGAATAGGATCCGCCCCACCTCCCCCCTGCGCCGAATGCCCGCCGATCAGCTCCTCAACGACAAGGCCGCCGAGAAGCAGGCCGAGAAGCAAGAGGTGAAGGGCTACTTCGAAACCACCGGTTTCGATCGCTGGAACCGCATCTACAGCGAGTCCAGTGACGTCAACAAGGTGCAGCGGAACATCCGCATCGGCCACCAAAAGACCGTCGACAACGTGCTGGCCTGGCTCCAAGAGCAGGGGAACCTGGGCGGCCGCAGCTTCTGTGATGCCGGCTGTGGCGTCGGCAGCCTGACCTTGCCGCTGGCGCAGCTGGGCGCCGGCTCAATTGCCGCCTCCGACCTCTCGGGGGCCATGGTCCAGGAAGCCGAGCGCCGGGCCAATGAAGCCGGCATCGCCCCAGGGCGCGTCAGCTACCTGGCCTCCGACCTGGAGAGCCTGAGCGGCAGCTACGACACCGTGGTCTGCCTGGATGTCTTCATCCACTACCCCCAGGAACCCGCCGAGGACATGGTGCGCCACCTCGCCTCCATGGCCGAGAAGCACCTGATCGTCAGCTTTGCCCCCTACACACCGGTGTTGGCGGTGCTCAAGAAGATCGGCCAGCTCTTCCCTGGACCCAGCAAAACCACCCGCGCCTACACCCTGCGCGAGAAGGGAATTGTCCAGGCCGCTGAAGCGGCGGGCTTCGTGCTCAAGCGCCGCAGCCTGAACAAAGCCCCCTTCTATTTCTCACGGCTGCTGGCCTTCGAGAAGGCCTGAGGGCAGGGGCGCCTCCAGCGCCAAACCCCTCGGCTCCAAAAGCAGGCGATGGGCATGGAGCTGGTAGCCACCGGCTCCGGGCAGCACCTCAGGGCGCGCCGCTCCGCCCGGCAGATACAGGGGATCCCCCAGCAGTGGAGCGCCCAAGGCGGCGGTGTGAATCCGGATCTGGTGGGGCCGTCCCGTCGCAATCTCCACCTCCACCAAACAGCCCACCGGCCGGCGCTCGAGCAGGGTCAAGGCACTACGGGACTCCAGGGCTGAGGGATCGCCCGGGAGGGCCGCGCACCACAACTGCCCCAGCAGCACATGGGGCCGCCGGCCAATGGGAACCGTGATCGCTCGGCTCTCGCCGCAGCGCCAGTCGGCCGCCTGTCTCATATACACAACACCGACCCCACGAGACGACGGCTGATGCTGCGGTGCGCTCCCGCAGCTGGGCACTGAGCTGCGCCCGGGTCTCGCGCTGCCGCGCGCAGACCAGCAGGCCCGAAGTGAATCGCCCCAGGCGATGCACGGGCCGAGCCTCGGGCGCCCAGGCCTGGAGCTGCGTCAGCAGGGTGTGCTCCAGGAATCCACCGGCGGGCAACACCGGCAGGCCACTGGGTTTGTTCAGCACCAGCAGATCACCGTCATCGAAGACGACCGCGCGCTGACTCAGCACCGGCACGGCGGCCTCCTCCCAGGGGGGCCGATGCCAGATCAACTGATCCCCGGCTGCCAACGCTGCATCGGCCCGGAGCTGCTGGCCGTTGCACCAGATCTCACCGGCGGCCAGGCGCTCCCTCCACACCGACGGATCGGAATGGCCATAGCGCTCGGCGTAATAGCCAACCGTGCTCTGGGCGGCCGCCTGGACCCGGTCCCGGTAGCGGTGACCGCGGTTGAGGGCCGCCGGCAGCCAGGCCCTACTCAACCAGGCCGTTTTCGAGGGCGTAGCGCACCAGCTCCGTGCGGCTGGCGGTGCCGGTCTTGGTGAACAGCCGGCTGACGTACTTCTCGACGTTACGGATCGAGGTCTCCAGACGCCGGGCGATCTCCTTGTTCATCATTCCCTCCGCCACCAGCTGCAGCACCGAGGCCTCCCGGGGGGTGAACTCATGCTTCACCGCCGCAGTGGGCTGCTTGCTGCCACCGGTGGCCAGCAGGGAGCGGATCTCGGTGATCTGCTTGGCCATCTGCCCGATGTCCGCATCGGCGAAGCGGGCGGCCTCGGTCAACAGGCGCTCCTGACGCTTGACCACGTTGTGCACCCGGGCCACCAGCTCGTCGGGGTCAAACGGCTTGGGGATGTAGTCGTCGCAGCCGGCCTGGAAGCCCTCGATGCGATCGGCCGTCATGCCCTTGGCCGTCAAGAAAATGACGGGGGTGCCGCCCAGGCGCTCGTCCTCCCGCAGCTTGCGCAGCAGGCCGTAGCCATCCAGGCGGGGCATCATCACGTCGCTGATCACCACATCGGGCAGCAGCTCCTGGGCCTTAGCCCAACCGTCCTCTCCATCGACGGCTGTCGTGACGACAAAACCCTCGTCTTCGAGGTAGGCCTGCACGGCCGTGCGCAACCCCGGTTCGTCATCCACCAACAGCAAACGGGCTGGTGCCGCTGGCGTGACGTCTTGTTGGGTATCAGGTTCGAGGCTCATCGCCGCAATCTATCGAGGGTTTCCAGGCAGGACCTGCTGCTGCTCGATCAGCTGGCCGGAGTAGCCCAAATGCTTAGCCAGGGCCGCGAGGGTGGCGGGATCCTTACCGGCCTGCTCGGGGAAACAGGCGGCCCACCAGATCTTGTGATCCAAGCGGTTGGCCTCGGTGACCTGGCCGCCGGGGTTGAGCTCCTTGATCAAGAGTTCGTTGCGGCGCTTGGTCAGGCGCATGGGCGCACTGGCACTGCAGCGCAGGTTGTCCACGGCCAGCTCCACCCCGGTCGGGGATTCCACCCAGACGACGATGGTTCGCGCCGTGGGGTCATTGGGATCGGGCTTCACGCCGTGCACCCCAATCAGGTGCCCCCCTTCGATCGTTCCCCATTCCCGCAGCACCACCAGATCGGCCGGGCGCTGCTCCGAGGGCTTGAAGAAAACGCCATCGCGCACCTCCTGGGCCTGGGCGCCCAGCCCTGCAGCGGCGGCGGCGCCCAGCAGCAACGACAGCAGTGGAATGCGACGGCCCATGGCGCCCGAGTTCGGCAGCATGGTTGCCAGCATGGGCGTCCATGGCCTCCGGCGTCACCTATCTCGACTATCAATCCACCACCCCCTGCGATCCGGCGGTGGTGGAAGCGATGGCGCCCTGGTGGAGCGACGCGTTCGCCAACCCCGCCAGTCGCCTGCATCGACCCGGGCTGACCGCTGCTGCGGTGGTCCAGCAGTCCAGGACCGCCATCGCCGGCGCCCTGGGTCTGACGGCTGAAGAGCTGATCTTCTGCAGCGGTGCCAGCGAAGCCAACAACCTGGCGATCAAGGGGGTGGCGGAGGCGGAGTTGCGTCGCGGCGGCACCCGCCGGCGCCTGATCTGCCTGGCGACCGAACACCGGGCCGTGCTCGATCCGATGCGTTATCTGGCGGGGCATGGCTTTGAGCTGGTCTGCCTGGCCCCCCAGGCCAATGGACTGATCGACCTGCAGCAGCTCGAGGCCGCCCTGAGCCCGGAGACACTGCTCGTCAGCGTCATGGCCGCCAATAACGAGATCGGCGTTCTCCAGCCGCTCGAGGCCATCGGCCAGCTCTGCCGCCAGCAGCAGGTGCTGTTCCACTGCGATGGCGCCCAGGCAGTCGGCCATCTGCCCCTGCAGCCGCGCGCGCTCGGCATCGACCTGCTCAGCTTCAGCGGTCACAAGCTCTATGGCCCCAAAGGCATCGGCGCCCTGGCCATCGCCCCTGGGGTCGATCTCGCGCCGCAACAGCACGGGGGCAGCCAAGAGCGCGGCCTGCGGGCGGGCACCCTGCCGGTGCCCTTGATCGTCGGCCTCGCCAAGGCCGTGCAGCTGGCCGAGGCGGATCGCGAGGCGCGGGGGCTGCGGCTCGCCGGGCTGCGGGATGCCCTCTGGGAGCGCTGCCAGGCCCTGGGCGGCATCCAACGCAACGGCGCCGGAGCCCCCTGCCTGCCCCACAACCTCAACATCAGCATCGAGGGCGTCGAGGGCAACGCTCTGCATCAGGCCCTGCGCCGCAGCCTGGCGGTCAGCAGCGGCTCCGCCTGCGCCGCGGGCGAACCCTCCCACGTGCTCCAAGCCCTGGGCCGCAGCCGCCTGGAGGCCGCCGCCTCGGTGCGCTTCAGCCTGGGGCGCTCGAGTAGCGGCGCCGATGTGGAGCGGGCGGGGGACGTCCTGGAGGAAACGCTCAAGACCCTTCGCCGGGCCTAGCGCTTCAAAAGCTCAACATTGGTAGGCAGGCGCTGTCGCGGTCGCTACTTTCCGGCCAAACACCTGCTTTTTCGATGGGATTGCCCACCCCAGGCACCAACAAGCTCTCGATCCTGCGAGCGATTGAGGATGGCTGGCAGGCCTTCTGCCGCGCCCCCTGGCCCTTCGTGCTGTTCCAGGTGCTGGTGCTCGTGATCATGGCCCCCTTCATCGGCCTGATCACCAGCGGCCTGCTGCACCTGGCCCTTGGCGCTCCGGCCCTGCTTCATCCCGTCGCCACCAAGATCGGCCTGGTGGTCGGAATCATCGGCTACATCATCGTGGCCCTCTGGGCCGCCGTGGGGCTGACCCGCGGTGCCTGGACCAGCCTCGAAGGCCAGAAACCCAGCTTCAGCAGCTTCACCCGCTGGGATAGCGATGCCAGCGGCCGCCTCTTCGGCTCCAGCCTGCTGCTGGTGATCGTGCTGGCGGTCGTGGGCGCCGTCGCCTGGGGCATCGGCTTCGGCCTCGGCAAGGTCAACACCGTGCTGTTCTGGATCCCCGTGATCGCCTTTGCGATCTTCAAGATCTGGCTGGTCGTGACCCAGCAGTTCCTGGTGCCGATGTCGCTTTATGGCACTAAGCGCCCGGTCGAAACCCTGCAGGCCGGCATCGACGGGGTCAACCCCAGCTGGTGGACCGTGCTCTGGTTCGTGATCGTCGAGAGCGTCGTCGCTGGCGTCGCCTACCTGTTCAACGCCGGTGGCCTGCTGGTGCTGGCTCCGGTGCTGATCTGCGTAAGCACCGCGGCCTACCGCCAGCTGTTCGGCAGCCAGGACCACACCGGGATCATGAACAACAACTGATCAGCTCAGATCGCGCCGCCTAGCGACGCGCCATTTTGCGGAACGGCTGCGAGGGTTGGAGCTCTGCTCCTCCTCTCCAGCCGTTTCTGGTTTTCGGGTCACCCGTTGCAGCCGCTCGTCGCTGCTGAAGGCGGTTTTGACGCGGCGATCCTCAAGGGAGTGAAAACTGATCACCCCCATCAGGCCGCCGGGCTCTAACCAGTCGGGGGCTTGCTGGAGCAGGCGATCCAGGGCCCCCAGTTCGTCGTTGACGGCGATGCGCAGGGCCTGGAAGCTGCGGGTCGCGGGATGGATCCGTCCGCGGCGCGCCTTGGGGGCGTAGCAACCCGCCACCAGGTAGGCCAGGGCATCGGTGCCGGCGAAGGGCCCCTGTTCAGCGAGGTGCTGCTTGATCTTGCGGGCGATGCGGCGGGAGAGCCGCTCCTCTCCATAGGCGTAGATCAAATCCGCCAGTTCCGTCTCCTCTAGGCGCTCGATGAGCTCCGCCGCGGTCTCACCGGCCTGCGGGTTCATGCGCATGTCCAGGGGACCGTCCTGGCGAAAGCTGAAGCCCCGCTCCGCCACATCCAACTGGGGGCTGCTCACCCCCAGGTCCGCCATGACCACCAGGGCCGGCTCCTGGGGCTGGTAGTCCGCAAAGTTGGTCGCGACGATGCTGACCCGGTCTCCAAAGGGCTCCAGGCGCTCCGCCGCAGCCTGGCGAGCCGTGGGGTCCTGGTCCAAGCCCACGAGCCTCAAGCTGGGGTGCGCCTCGAGCAACAGGGCGCTGTGGCCGCCCCCGCCGAGGGTGCAATCGATCAGCAGGCCACCACCGCGCTCCTGCAAAAGGGGTTCCAGCGCAGTGAAACTGGCCAAGACCTGCGCGGCCAGCACAGGCACGTGATCAAAGGCCTGTCCCAGCGGAGGTGTAAGCAACGGGCCCTTCCTTCCTAAGATCCCGCCAGCGAGCCCTCTTCCTCGGCCCCATGACGCAGCTGGAAACGCGCACGGAGCCGATGGTGGTCAACTTCGGGCCCCACCACCCCTCGATGCACGGGGTGTTGCGGCTTGTGGTGACCCTCGATGGGGAGGACGTGGTGGATTGCGAGCCGGTCATCGGCTACCTCCACCGCGGCATGGAAAAGATTGCCGAGAACCGCACGAACGTGATGTTCGTGCCCTACGTCAGCCGCATGGACTATGCGGCCGGAATGTTCTACGAGGCGATCGTGGTCAACGCCCCGGAGCGCCTGGCCGACGTGCCGGTGCCCAAGCGGGCCAGCTACATCCGCGTGTTGATGCTTGAGCTCAACCGCATCGCCAACCACCTGCTCTGGCTTGGCCCCTTTCTTGCGGACGTGGGCGCCCAGACGCCGTTCTTCTACATCTTCCGCGAGCGGGAGATGATCTACGACCTCTGGGAAGCAGCCACCGGTCAGCGTCTGATCAACAACAACTACTTCCGTATTGGTGGTGTAGCCGCAGACCTGCCCTACGGCTGGCTGGACAAGTGCCTGGACTTCTGCGACTGGTTCGGCCCCAAGATTGATGAATACGAAAAGCTGATCACCAACAACCCGATCTTCCGCAAGCGGATTGAGGGTCTCGGCACGATCACCCGCGAGCAGGCGATCAACTGGAGCCTGTCGGGCCCAATGCTGCGCGCCTCCGGGGTGCCCTGGGACCTGCGCAAGGTCGACCACTACGAGTGCTACGACGACTTCGACTGGAACGTGGCCTGGGAGAAGGAAGGCGACTGCTTCGCCCGCTACCGCGTGCGCATCGAGGAGATGCGCCAGTCCCTCAAGATCCTGAGGCAGGCCTGCGAAATGATCCCGGGCGGCCCGACCGAAAACCTGGAAGCCCGCCGCATGGCCGAGGGCAAGGGCAGTGAATTCGCTGGCTTCGACTATCAGATCGTGGCCAAGAAAGTGGCGCCCACCTTCAAAATCCCCAACGGCGAGCTCTACACCCGTCTGGAATCAGGCAAGGGAGAGATCGGTGTTTTCCTGCAGGGCAACAACGATGTGACCCCCTGGCGCTTCAAGATCCGCGCGGCCGACTTCACCAACCTGCAGATCCTTCCCCACATCCTCAAGGGGGCCAAAGTGGCAGACATCATGGCGATCCTGGGCTCGATCGACGTGATCATGGGCTCGGTTGACCGCTAATCGGTTTCTTCAACGGATTCAACTCAGCGGCTATCTGCTGCCTGCCGGACTCACCGGCGCGCTCTGGCTGAAGGGCCTGCACCCGGGCCTGCCCGGCTGGAGCTGTCCGCTGCGGGCACTCACGGGCGTTCCCTGCCCGACCTGCTATCTGACCCGCGCCACCGCCGCCAGCTTGACCGGCAATCTTGATGGGGCCCTGCAGCTCCATGCTTTTGGCCCAGTGGTGGCGGGGGCCCTACTGGCTTGGTCCGTGTTCTCGATCCGCCAAAGGCGCCTGCTGCCGCGGGGGATCCCGGCCTGGCCCCTGGGGAGCTTCGCCGTCGGTTTGCTTGCCTACTGGCTCATGCGCATTGTCGTCAACATTGGAGACATGGCAGCACCCGCATGGCTTCACTTCCCGCTCTTGAGTTAGTTGCTATTAACAGCAATCAGAGGTGAGGCCGACACAGATAGAGCGCATAGACTCACCAACCTCACACAATCTCTAAACGGAATCTTTCGCGAGGACCAGCAGACTGTAAGGCGCTCTCCTTGACGAGCCACGACTGCCTTCATACGGTAGGCAGAAGGCCAAGCCTGACCCGCATGAGAATCATCGAGAAGCTGGTCAGTATCTCACCGTTCTTTGACTGCATTGATCCGTCCGACATCAAAGGCGAACTGTTCAAAGTCGAGCATTTCGAACCCGATGAGTTGATCTTTCAACAGGGCGACACAGGCGGAAAAGCCTATGTCGTACTGGAAGGCATTATCAGCCTTTATGAATTATCCAACTCACGAACGAAAACGCCATTTCACAGGGCTTCAAAAGGAAGCCTCTTTGGAACATACGCAATGCTCTGCGGCAATGCGAGATCAGCAACCGCGATCGCCACAACGGAGAGCACTCTTGCTTCCATTGACAGCGACGCGTTCAACCAATTACTGGATCAATCACCGAGACTCTGCAAAAGAATGCTGGCCTCAATCGCACGCGAGGCCTCGAGAGGAAGAACACTGAACAAGGGCCATGGCGCAAGGCTCATTGTGATCAGAGACAGCCTGAATCGCACCGACTCCAGCGGAGCGGAGCAACTCTGCGACGCACTCTCTCAATCAAAAAAGATCGACATCATTGACAAACGCAGAGGCACATGGCCACACGAGGAACAAATCGCCGATATCACTCGATCGATCGAGAATGAACGCTCAGTCGCATTCCTCATTGACGAACACACACTGATCTCGGCTTCCAACCTAAAGCTCATTGATGCCAACCTTCTTTTGATCAGCGGCAATGAGATTAGTGCCCAGATATCCACCAGAAAGGATGAAGTGGTTGACCTCATTCGACTCTGGCCATCGGAGCAGGAAAAACCCGATCCGCTACAAGAAAGGGCAAGCAGCCTAACAGTTCACCATGTCTACAATGTGCGCAAAGATTGTCAAACCGACGCCTTAAGAGCGGCGCGGTGCATCCTTGGAATCGCAACGACTTTGGTACTTGGGGGCGGAGGAGCCAAGGGCTTCGCACATGTCGGCGCCATCAAGGCTCTTCAAGAGACAAGAGCACTAGAACTTGATTTGATCTACGGGGTCAGTATTGGATCCTTCGTTGGCATGCTTTGCTCCTTTGAGATGCCCTGGGAGGCTATTTATAAGTACATGAGAGTGATTTTTGTCGATGGCTCTCCCTACTCTTTTTCCCCGTCATTCCACTCCCTTCTTCAGTACAGCACAGGCCTCGAACAACTCAAGACCGATTACAGCAGTTTCGACATTCACGACACCTGGATTCCTTTTCGACCACTTTCCACAAATATCTCAAGAAACCATCTGACAGCCTGGTCGGCTGGGAACCTACTGGATCGCGTGATCGCGAGCATGTCGATTCCAGGCATACTTCCACCGGTCCAAATGGAGGATGGTTCTCTTCACGTTGACGGCAGCGTTATTGACAACCTTCCGATTACCGAAGCGCGGAGCTCAACTTCAGGAGTCGTGATCGCAATCTCTCTCGACCATGGAGAGGGCCAACGCACGATCCCAACGCTTGCCGATAGCAAAGGCGCCATCATTCAATGGCTATCCAGGGCCGGCCTGGCCAAGCGATCGATGCCATTACTAACCGACACAATCTTGTATTCCATTCTGGGCGCTGCACGACAAAAGTCAGACGACGCGGAACATCTTGCGGACTGTGTACTCAAACCAGACCTGATGTCAGCAGGGCTCCTCGACTGGAGCTGCTGCGACACAGCGCTCGAAGCCGGTTACAGAGAGGCGAAGAACAAGCTACAAGGCGTAGAGCTCCAACCAATCACGAACTAATTAAACCCTTGCTGTAAGCGGCATTCTGCAGGTAAAAAGAGCTCACCGGTAGCGCCAAAAGCGCGCCGAAACCACAGGTGCAGATCGACACCACCAGAACAAGAAGGGTCGTGAGCAGTTCCAGACCCAAATACTGGATCCCCTGGGGAGAGCGAAAGAGGGCCTGGACCGACGCGGCAAAAGCATCGGTCACGCTCAAGTTAGTGTTGAAAATGCGATTCACATAGAGAGGGGTGACGAACAAAATCAACACCCCTGGAAGCACGCAAAAGAGGAAGCCCACCAGAACCAGGACCGTAAACAGAACACCAGCCCAGAGGTAACGCCAGGGCTTCTCGAACAGCGCTGCAAAGGCAGCCTGAACCGTAATCACCTCACCGCGTTCGTAATAGAGAGCGGGAATAGCCGCAAGCAACACCCCGACGAAACTGGAGAGGACCATGAAGGGCAACTGACCGAGCTGCCCCAGGACCATGGCCAACACCGTTCCACCGCCATTGGGGTCGGCGCCGCTGAGCATCGTCAGCAAGGCACTGATCACGAAATAGACCACCGTGCCGATCACGCTGATGCCCATCGCCGCGATCCAGGCCAACAAAATCGCAGGCACGTGAGCAACAAAGGCTTCCCAGGCCCGATTAATGCTGGGTGATTCCGTAGCCAGCGGCGAGGCCATGTCATCCCTCAAACTGAACCCATCGTGCAGAGCCCTTCGCGGGTTTGACTTCGGCCTGCAATGAATCCGAACAGCTGGTTGATGCTTTGCCGCAGCGTGCGTTTCGGTGAAACCGACGCCGCCGGGGTCATGCACTTTCAACAGCTCCTGCGCTGGTGCCATGAGGCCTATGAAGAAAGCCTCGAGCGCTTTGGCCTCAACGCAGCCGAGATTTTCCCGACCCCTGGGTGCACTCCAGAGGTGGGCCTACCGATCGTTCACTGCAGCGCCGATTTCCGCCGCCCTTTGGTCTGCGGATCCCCGCTGGCCATCAGCCTGAAACCGACGCGGCTCGATCCGGGCTGCTTTGAAGTGCGCTACAGCTTCAGCAGCGACGACCAGCTGGTCGCTGAGGGGCTCACACGCCATCGGGCCATCCGCAGCGACGGCCGGCAACGCTGTGAATTGCCGCCAGGGATCAATCGTTGGCTGGAAGCCTCTGCCCTACAAGGCGGGATTCAGCCCCTTTAGAGATAACGCCGAGACACCAGAACAGCGCAGCCAGTTGCAGCGGCAGCAAACTCGCCAGCAAGGCAAAGGGGTGGAATCCCTGGGCAGGAACCGTTGAGAACAAGCCCACACTGACCAGAGCGGAGAGCGGCAGGATCCAGCGATGGGCCGACTTCAAGGCCACACCTCAGAACCACTCTTTGCTGTTCTGGATGTAGATCGACTCAAATTCTTCTGGGGTCTTCGTGAGGTAGATGATTCCCTCAATGATTCCAATCACGCCCATCACAAAACCAGCGATGCCACAGGTCAACACCGTGACCAGCAACATGATCAGCCCAGCGGTGTTGTAACCCAGCACGAATTTGTGCACACCGAATGAGCCCAAAAAGATCGCCAGCAAGCCAGCCGCGAGCTTTTTATTGCTGGCTTCGGTGAGGTTGCTCTCGACCATCGGTCCTCCCGCCACAGGCCGCTTCTAGCAAAGGCCGCTGGATCTGTCACGGCAGGGACTGGAGCCAATGGCGCCAGCGCTGGCGCTCCCACTTGCCCATGGCATTGCGCTCCAAGGCCTCACAGCAGAGCCACTGACGGGGCCGCTGGGCCGGAGGCAACAGCTCAGCCAAGCGCTGCAGAGCGCGCTCCAGCGCTGGCCAGTCCTGCGGTCCGGCCGGCCGCACCAGGGCCAGCAAGCGGGCGCCCCACAGGGGGTCCTCTACCGGAAGCAGCAGCAGCGACTCGATCGGCAAACCCGCGTCCTTCAGCCGTTGCAGCAGCACCAGCTCCACCTGCTCAGGGAACACCGTTTCCCCACCGCTTTGGATCGCACCATCCAACCGGCCCAGCAGCTGAAGACCACCCGCATCAAGGCGGGCGCGGTCGCCACTGCTCCACCAGCCCTGCTGCAACGGCAGGGGCTCCCAGGCCTCCCCAGACCAGAGGGCCGCCGCCAGGCTCTCGCCGCGGATCTGCAGGGCGCCAGTGCAGGGGTCAACCTGCAGCTCGGCATGGGACAGCGGCTGGCCGCATCCGCTTTGACCCGCCAAAAAGGCCTGCGGCAACTGAGCCGCCACCATCGCCCCCGTCTCCGTACTGCCGTAGCAGGGGGCCAAGGACAGGCCCTCGCACCGGCAGGCCTCCGCCAGCGCCTCTGGCAAGGCCGCTCCACCCACCCAGATCACGGCACAGCCGCGCAACCAGGCCAGAGCGCGGGGATCCTCCAGCAGCCGCTGCAGCTGCGTCGGCACCAGCGAGACCAGCGCCGGCCGCTTGCGATCGAGGGGGGCGTTTTCAACAAGCAGCGCCGGGTCCCGCAACCACTGCGGCGGCAAACAACGCATCGGCACCCGCCACTGCTGGGCCCGCACCAGGGGCATCAGGCCGCTGATGTGGTGCAGCGGCAGGGGGTTGAGCAGCTCACAGTCCCCCGGATCGAGGCCGACGCCCAGGAGCCATTCGGCCGTGGCTGTGGCCGCGCGCTGCAGGCCAGCCAAGGGCTGCAGGCACCAGCGGCGCGCGCCGGCACTGCCGCCGGTGCCCAGCACGACTCCCGGGCCCAGGTCGGCCGGCAGGGCTGCCTCCAACAGGGGCGCCACCATCTCCTGTTCCTGGGGCGCCACCACCGCCGTGGTCAGTCCATCGCGCCAACTCAACCGCAGCTGCTCGGCCAAGGCCGCACGGTCCCCCTGATCCAGCAGCAACTGCAAAGGGCTCATGGGGCTGCCGCCTCCCAAACCTGCTGGGGATCGGCGCTGAACAGGGGGCCCTCTGGCTGCCAGGCGGGCGCCAGGCCCGGGGCCACCGGAGTGGGGCCGAGGGCCTGGAGACCAGCCAGGTGATGCAGAAAGCGCCGGCCAATCCCTGTCTCGAAGGCCGTGCTGACCACCAGGCGGGGCAGGCCCCGCTGCAACTGCTGAAGCAGAGGACGCGGATCGCCCTCCGCCAGGGGCCGGTGCACGCGCCAGCCCGTCCAGTCGGCGCCATAGAGCTCCGGGCACTGCCGCAGGGCTTCATCGAGGGCCACTGGAACGCGCTCCGCCAGGGCCCTCAGCCCCTGGACATCAGCGGGAGCCAGCGGCTGCTCCAGCCACTGCAAGCGCGACTCGCCGTGCAGGCGCTCCACCCAGTCCTGGGCCGTCTGACGATCCCAGGCGCCGTTGGCATCCAGGCGCAGGTGCCAATTCAGTGGGAGTTGCTGCAGCAACCGATCCAACAGCGTGCGCTCCTGGGCATCAGCGCCGACCGCCACCTTCCACTTCACAGTCCGGGGAGCCGCGGATGAACGCTCCAGCAGGGCCGCCATGGCCGGGAGAACCTCCGAACCAGCTGGCAGCAGCTCGGCGGAGGTGGGCGCCTGGAGCCAGCAGTCCTCGCCCAGGCCATCCAGCTCAGCCAGGGCCATCCCCAAGCCCAAGGCCAGGGCACTGGGCAGCTCGGGCAGCTGCGCCTCGAGTCCGCTGCGCTCCTGCTCCAGCGGGAATTGCTCGAGGGCCTGCTGCAGCGGAAGCCGCCCTGGCTCAGGTTTGATCCAGGCGGCGGGCAGCTCGGGCACCTCCCCCCATCCCAAGCAGCCGCCCGGTCCCTGCAAACGAAGCAGCCAACCCCGTCGTTCGAGCCAGCGTCCTTGGGCACTGACCAAGGCACTGGGCAGCTGGAAGCGATAGGGCCGCCACTGCAGTTGCATCAGCCCAAGGCCAAGCCCAGGGCCAGACCCAAGCCGTTGAGGGCCTGGAAACGCAGGGCCAAAAACTTGCTGCCACTGATGCGCTCGGGTTCGCGGTGGTGCTCCCGCAGCAGGCGAATCAGGGCCTGGGCTGGAGGCAAGCCCGCCGCCCCCAGCAGAGCGGTCAAGGGCCAATGGTTCACCAGAACCGGCGCCCACTCAAACGCCAGGCAACCCGCCACAAACCAGGGCACCAGGGCCGCCGCCCGTCCCGTGCCCAGGCGCACCACAGGAGAGCGTTTGCCATGGGCGGCGTCCTCCTCCACCTGATGGAAGTGGGAGCAGAACAGCACCAAGGTCGTCGCCAAGGCCGGACCACTGCCCACCTCCAGGGCTGCCCGCCATGGCACCGCCGCTGCGCCCGCTGGGGCGACGGCCATCAAGCCGGCGGCCGTCGCCAAGGGACCGAAGGCCAACCAGCAAAGGGGCTCTCCCAGACCGCGATAGCCCAGGCGGAACGGGGGGCCTTGGTAGAGGTAGCCCAGACCGCAGCAGGCCAGCACCAGGGCCAGCACGGCGCCATGGCTGCGCGCAGCCACCAGGGCCATCAACAGCAGGCCGAGCAACAGAGCTCCATTGGCCAGAAGCGACACCCGATCCCGCCGGCCCGTGAGATTCACCAAGGAATGGGGCTTCCCGTGGGCATCGACGCCCGTGTCCGCATCAAAGACGTCATTGGCCAGGTTCTCCCAAGCCAGCAGCAGCACGGCCGCGAGCAGAAACAACAGCAGCTGATCCAGCCGCACCGGGAGCTCCTGCTGCACGCGCCAACCGGCGGCCAGCAGGACTGGCATCACGGCCACGGCATACATCGGCCACTTGATCGCAGCCTTCCACAGGCGCCTGCGCTCGGCGGCAGGGGCATGAAGGCTTGCGACGACCTGAGGCTCGTCAGCGGGCAGGGGCAACTCGAGGTGCGGGAAGGCCCATACATTTGAGCAGCCGCATCGGCCCGTTTCGGTTGCAGGCCCCCACCAGCGTCACAACCAGCTTCAGCGATCTGCTGACCGCCGCCCAGGCGGGTGAGCGCCAGCTCGAGGGAGAGGGCGTGCTCAGCCTGGCCGTGGCGATCCCCAGCCGGGATCCGATGGCGCTGCTCAGCCAGCTGGAAGAGGGAGAGCGGTTTCGCTTCCTCTGGGACAGCGCCCCCGGGCTGTGCCTCGCCGCCAGCGGACGCTGCAACAGCCTGGAACTCAGCGGTCCCCGGCGCTTCGAATTAGCCCAGCGCTTCAGTGCCGTCAGCCTCAATCGCCTGGCCGCACCGCAACACTGCCCGCCCCTGGCACGGCCCAGGGTGCTGTTGGCGTTCTCGTTTTTTGACAGCCCCCTGCACGAAGGCGAAGGGGTCCCTGGCGTTCAGGCGGTCCTGCCCCGCTGGCAGCTGAGCAAGCAGGGGCGCCACTGCTGGCTGCGGCTGCAGCGCAACCTCGGCGGGGACATCAGCGCCCGCAGCGTCGCCGAAGAACTCTGGGAGCAGGCCGAGCGCCTGGGTGCCCTGCCCTCCGATCCCAGCGCCGACCAGGGGCATGCCCCCGGTCCGGCCATCGCCAGCCGTTCCTCCTGGCAGGAGGGCTACCGCTCGGTGGTGCAGCGGGGCGTGGAGCTGGTCGAGGAGGGTCGCCTGCGCAAGTTGGTGCTGGCGGTGCGCCAACAGCTGCTGCTGGATCAACCGCTCGATCCGCTCCAACTGTTGGCCCAACTCCGGCTGCGCCAACCCGGCAGCTGCCGCTTTCTCTGGCAGCAGGCTGGAGGTCCAGCCCTGCTGGGCGCCTCGCCCGAGCGACTGCTGACGGTGCGCCAGGGACAACTGCGCAGCGACGCCCTGGCCGGCACGGCGCCGGTGGGGCCGACGGCCGAGCTGCTGACCCGCTCCGACAAGGACCGGCGTGAACACGAACTCGTGGTCGAAGCGATCACCGACGTCCTGCGCGCCGCAGGCCTGACCACCCGCAGACCGCGTCACCCGCGACTGGCCCGGCACGGGCAGCTGGTGCATCTGCACACCCCCATCAGTGCGGCGCTCGAGGACCAACAACCGCTCTCCCTGGCGGCCGCCCTGCATCCCACCCCAGCGGTAGCCGGCCTTCCCCGCCGCGAGGCCATGGCTGCCCTGCGGAGCCTGGAACCCTTCGAGCGGGGCTATTACGCCGCACCGATCGGCTGGATCGACAGCGAAGGGGACACGGAACTGCGCGTCGCCATCCGCAGCGGCAGCCTCCAGGGCCGCCGGCTCGAGCTCACCGCCGGCGCTGGCCTGGTGCGCGGATCCGCAGTTGAGCGCGAGCTGGCGGAAGTCGCCCTGAAGCTGGGGGTCCTGCAACAGCAACTCGATCTGCCCCACAGCGAGAGCCTGCGCTGATGCAGCTGGGGGTGGGCACGGTCCTTTTAGCCCTCTGCCTGCTGGCTGCCCTGGGGCTGCGCCAAGGGCTGGGCAAAACCCGACTGGAGCGGGTGATCTTTGAATCCGACACCCCCTCCGGGAAAAACTTCGACCTCGCTCTGCTGATCGCCATCGGCTCCAGCGTGCTGCTGGTGGCTCTGGAAAGTGATCGCCAGCTGGACACCCTGTTTGGCCCCTGGTTCAGCGGCGCCGAGTGGGTCTTCTCCACCCTCTTCAGCCTGGAGTATCTGCTGCGCCTGCTCTGCAGCCGCACGCCCCTGCGTTACGCCCGCAGCTTTTTTGGCGTGGTGGATTTGGTCTCGAGCATTCCGCCCCTCCTGACCATTGGCATCCCCATCGGTCAGGCCTTTCTGATCATCCGGGTGCTGCGCCTGCTGCGGGTATTCCGGATCCTCAAGCTGGGGGCCTATCTCACCGAGGCCGATCAGCTGCGTCAGGCCCTCGTCCAGAGCCGCCGCAAGATCACGGTGTTCCTGCTGACGATCGTTGCGCTGGTGGTCTTAATCGGCACCTTGATGTACGTGATCGAAGGCCCCGAGAGCGGTTTCCGCAGCATCCCGATCGGCATCTACTGGGCCGTCGTGACCATCACGACCGTGGGCTACGGCGATGTCGCTCCCGTCACCCCCCTCGGCCGGCTTGTGGCCTCACTGGTGATGCTCCTGGGCTACAGCATCATTGCCGTGCCCACTGGAATCGTCGGAGCCAAATTCCAGCAGATGCAGCGGTTGCAACCGACCCTGGTGCAGCGCAGCTGCGGGCAGTGCCACACCACGAGCCACAGGGCTGAAGCTCAGTTCTGCGATCACTGCGGAGCAGGCCTACCGAGCTAGGAGGCGCTCCATCGTCTGATCGGCCAAGGGGGGATGGGGTGGGGATAGAGAACGCAAAAACATACCCCAAGTCAAGACTCGCAAAAACAAAGGCATCAGACCAAGGAATGGATAAGCTATACCCAGGCAACCACACTCCTCAGCAAGTTTATCGTGAGCAAAGAGCTACAGATAGAGCAAGCAATCACCGAAATAAAAACGGTGATCAGAGAGAGGACACCTCACAATCCCATCCTGCACGGATGGAAGAGCTACTCACAAACGGATGAGGACGGAATTATTGAATACTGCCTGAAGAGGATAGGAAATGTTTCCGCCGAAAGCAAAACTTTTGTCGAGATAGGATGCGGCAATGGGACAGAAAACAATTCTCACCTGCTCTTGCTAAAGGGCTACCGCGGGGTATGGATTGACGGCTCAAAATCCAATATCGATTTCATTGCAACTAATATTGGAGGGCGCAGCTTCGACGATCTCCTTGTCATAGAACAGCTCATTTCGCCAAGTGAAGACGAACTGCCGAAACGCTGCAAGGGATTCCTTGGAACAGATTCACTAGACTTCCTGAGCATTGACATCGATGGCTATGACGAAGAAATAGCCCCAACGTTCATACAAACCTTAAATCCAAAATTAATCTGCGTTGAGTACAATGCAAAGTTCAGGCCTCCAATAGCGCTAAAACTCACCCCCGAGAACAATCATCAATGGGGTGGAGATGACTACTACGGCTCATCCCTGCAGTCATGGGTCGAGATGATGAGCAATCTCGGATTCACACTAGTCTCATGCAATATTAGCGGTGTAAATGCATTTTTCATAAAGAATGAACTACTTCACTGCCTAGAGGAAATATACGACACCGAGTCCCTTTATATGCCTGCAAGATACTGGACTGCAGAAGGCAATAATCATGGCCACAGAGCCAGCCTCAAGTGGCTCAAACAGCGACTAGCCAGGCGCGACCAAGGAACGAGCAATCATACACTTATAAAGACACGGCTGTTTCAATTATTTTGCCTCAAAGAGGACTACTTAACAAACGAACTAAAGAGAAATCGTCACTATCACGAGCACAATATCCGGCTTACGACGGAGCACCTTGTGGAAAAGTGGGGATTTTCGCCTGAGAACTTTTTAAATATCGGCGCCAACATTGGCCTGTATTCAATCTATGCACTTAAAAGCAAGCTCTACCAAACATGCATTGCAATTGAGCCGAGCCCGATCAATTTTGAACTTCTACAGAAAAACATCTCTCTCAACAACTTAAGCCCTTATTTCAGCGCGATCAATGCTGCAGTAAGCGATTTTGACGGGGACGCTGAACTTGAGCTCTGCTCAAGAAATTGCGGCGATCATCGCGTGCGAGATCCAAGGATCCCCAAAAATGCGAAAGAAGTAGACAACGAGTCCAAGAGAAGGACCGCTAGAACAACCGTTTTCAAGCTCGACTCTTTAACAGATCGCTATGCACATACCCTCTCACCCAACAAAACTCTTGCGTGGATCGACACCCAAGGACACGAAGGGCATGTACTCAAAGGTGGAACCAAGACCCTCCACAAAGAGTGTCATAGGTTCGCAGTTGTTGAATTCTGGCCTTACGGGCTGCAAAGAACCAAGGAAGGCCCAGAACTATTTTATGAAGCAATCGATCAGTGCGAGAAGGTTCTCCTTATGAGAACCACCAGTCATCAGGATTTCTTTGAACAAGTCTCGCTCGAAGACATCAAGCGTCTCTATGAAGTCAACCTGAACTCCACCCGCCAAGGGTATTACCCACACAACGACTTACTTTTGGTGTTTTAGCCCCCCTACCCAGCTAGGAGGCGCTCCAGCGTCTGATCGGCCAGGGGGATACCGCTCAGACGCTCCACCTCACGCACGCCGGTGGGGCTGGTGACATTGATCTCACTCAGGCGTCCATCAATGACGTCGATGCCGACGAAGAACAGCCCCTCTGCCCGCAGGCTTGTGGTCAACTCCGCGCAGATCTCCCGCTCCCGCTCCGTCAGTTCCGTCGCCTGGGGCGAGCCACCCACCGCGAGGTTGCTGCGGAACTCCCCGGCCGCGGGCTTTCGGTTCACCGCCCCCAGGGGCTCACCATCCACCAAGAGGATGCGCTTGTCACCGGCCGTCACCGCTGGGAGAAAGGCCTGGACCATCACCGGCAGGGCCTGTTGGGCCGTGACCAGCTCAAGCAGGGCCTTTAAACCCGGCGCTGCTCCATGGCTGCGCACGACCCCTTGACCGGCTCGCCCGCCGAGGGGTTTGAGCACCACATCACCGTGGTCCGCAGCAAAGGCCGCCAGTTGCTCCACATCAGCGCTGACCAGGCTGGGGGCCATCAGATGGCTCCAACGCAGCGCTCCCAGCTTTTCGTTCCAAGCCCGTAGCGAAGCGGGGCGATTCAGGACCCGCACCCCCTGGCGCTCCGCCAGCTCCAACAGGTGGGTGGCGTAGAGGTACGCCTCATCCACCGGTGGGTCCTTGCGCATCCACACCAGCGGAAAGCTGCTGAGGGGAAGCCAGCGGGGCTCATCCGCTTCAAACCACTGGTCCGGGAGGTCCCAACCGCTGGCCGTTGGCTTGATCTCAGCCAGGCGAATCGGCTGGGCCTGCACCAGGGCGTCCTGGCCTTGAACGGAAAGCTGGGCTGGCGTACAGACCCAGACCTGCTGACCGGCGCGCTGGGCCGCCTGCATCAGGGCGACGCTGGAGTCTTTGGTTGGACGCAGCCGTGCGATCGGATCGATCACAAACAGCTGCGCGGGCAGACCGCTAGTGAGAGCGCTCAAGCTCAGGCTCCCAGCAGGGCATCGAGTTGGCCACTGCGCTCAAGGGCGTAGAGGTCATCACAGCCGCCGACGTGTTCACCGTTAATGAAGGTCTGGGGAACACTGGTGCGTCCACCCGCTTTCTCAGACATGGCCCGGCGGGCGGCCTGATCGCCGTCAATGGCGTATTCGGTGTAGGTCACACCCTTGCGATCCAGGAGCGCCTTGGCGCGAATGCAAAACGGACAGGCGCGCCAGGTGTAGATCTCAACCGTCGGCATGGCGCCACTTCTCAAGCGTTTCGAAATCCTAGAAGCGAGATTTGAGGGTCTTGGACGGGAAGCCGACCCGCCCAAGGCCTGCGCTGATACGGTCAAACCAAGTTCCTCTCGGCCTGGTGCTCGACCTCACCGACTTCAAGCGCGATCTCTCTGAGCTCACTGACCGCCTGGGCAATGCCCAGGACTGTCTTTGACGTCGCTGCACTGAAAGCACGGCAACAGGATCTCGAACAACTGGCCTCCCAGCCGGATTTTTGGGATGACCAAAAGCTGGCGCAGTCCAAGATGCGCCAGCTCGATGAGGTGAAAGCCCAGCTCGAGCAGCTGAGCCAGTGGCAGGGGGCCGTGGCCGACGCCGAGGCCACGGTTGAGATCTATGGGCTCGAGCCCGATGACGAATTACTCAGCGAATCGGACGCAGCGCTGAAGAAGCTGCGGGTGGACCTCGATCGCTGGGAGCTCGAGCGCCTACTCAGCGGCACCTATGACAAAGAGGGGGCCGTGATCAGCATCAATGCCGGCGCCGGCGGCACCGACGCCCAGGACTGGGCGCTGATGCTGATGCGGATGTACACCCGCTGGGCCGAAGACCACGGCATGAAGGTGACCGTGGACGAACTCAGCGACGGGGAAGAGGCGGGGATCAAAAGCTGCACGATTGAAATCGAGGGCCGCTACGCCTACGGCTATCTGCGCAACGAGAAGGGCACCCACCGGCTGGTGCGCATCTCACCGTTCAACGCCAACGACAAGCGCCAAACCAGCTTCGCGGGCGTGGAGGTGATGCCCAAGATCGAGGAGGAGGTGAAGCTGGATATTCCCGAAAAGGACCTGGAGATCACCACCTCACGCTCAGGCGGCGCCGGCGGCCAGAACGTGAACAAGGTGGAGACCGCCGTGCGCATCCTCCACATCCCGACGGGTCTGTTCGTGCGCTGCACCCAGGAGCGCTCCCAGCTCCAGAACAAGGAAAAGGCCATGGCCCTGCTGATGGCCAAGCTGCTGGTGATCGCCCAGGAGCAGCGCGCCGCTGAGATCGCCGACATCCGCGGCGACATCGTCGAAGCGGCTTGGGGCAACCAAATCCGCAACTACGTCTTCCACCCGTACCAAATGGTGAAAGACCTGCGCACCCAGCACGAAACCACCGACGTGCAAGGCGTGATGGATGGCGATCTCGATCCCTTCATCCAGAGCCTGCTGCATGCCGGCGTTGAAGTGGCCGGAGCCAGCAGCGATGACTGATGCCACGACGCAAGAGACCTCCGGCGCGGCCGGTGAGAACCCCAGTTTCACGAAACTGGCGATGCGCAACATGGTGCGCAAGGGCAAGTTGAGCCTGTTCCACTTCGGCCTGACCGCCCTGGGGTTTGTCGGCTTCATCGTCCTGGTGGCCTGGCTGGGCAAACCCCAAGTACCTGGAGCCTGAAGCGATGACGGCCGAACCCGACCTGGATTTGGCCTTTGAGGCCGCGGAGGATCTACCGGAAGCCCTGGTTGAGTCTGCCGCTGAGCTCTGCGATCCGATCCAGGGGATCGAGCCCTGGCATGCACTGATCAACGGCTGGCTGAGCCAGCTCAAGGGCGAACTCCCAGAGTCCCTCCAGGCGCCGGCCTACAGCCTCGGCCTGAGCCTGGTGAACGACGAAGAGATCGCTGCCCTCAACAGCGATTGGCGTGACAAGGAAGGGGCGACGGACGTGCTGGCCTTCGCCGCCCAGGACGACGGCCTGGACGACGCCCCAGCGATCCCCATGCCCGACTTCGACGGGGAGGAGGGATTGCTCGATGCCCTGGAACTCGGCGACATCGTCATCTCCGTCGAAACCGCTGCGCGGCAGGCCCCGGAACACGGGCACAGCCTGCGGGAGGAACTGCTGTTCCTGGCCACCCATGGCTTGCTGCACCTACTGGGCTGGGACCATCCCGACGACGCCAGCCTCGAGGCGATGTTGCAGAGGCAGCAGCAGCTTCTCGCCGGGACCCAGCAGCGGTAGGGTGCGGCCAAAGGGCTGCACCAGTCGCCTTTGCCCATGCTTCAACCCCAGGACCCGGAACCAACCTCCAGGCGAGGCCTGCATCAGGCGAGCGAGGCGGGAACTGGTGCTGGCAATAAGGTGCGGCGGCTCGGAGCCTGGCAGGTCGCCAGTGATCTGCCGGCCAGCTTTCGCTATGCCGCCCAGGGCCTGATCTACGGCTTCCGCAGCCAGCGGAATTTCCGCATCCATGTGGTGACCGGGGCCTGTGTCTTTGGCCTGGGCCTCTGGTTGCAGCTGCCCCTGCCCCAACTGGCCGTCCTGGTGTTGACCGTGGCCGCAGTCTTGGTGCTGGAACTGATCAACACCGCCACCGAAGCGGTGGTCGACCTGGCCATCGGCCGGCAATTTCACCCCCTGGCTCGAATCGCCAAGGATTGCGCCGCCGCAGCGGTCTTGGTGGCGGCCCTGAGTTCCTTGGTGATCGCGGCGCTGCTGGTGCTCCCCGCCCTCTTGGTCCGTCTGGGCGTTTGAATGGTGCCCTGGCTGGAGGGCTGATGCTTCTCGTTCTCGACAACTACGACAGCTTCACCTTCAACCTGGTGCAGTACCTGGGTGAACTGGCGGCCGACCACCCCATCACTGAAGACCTGCGGGTCGAGCGCAACGACGCCTTGAGCCTGGAGCAGATCCGTGAGCTCAACCCCGACGCCATCTTGATTTCGCCGGGCCCCGGCGACCCGGATCAATCCGGGGTCTGCCTCGATGTCCTGCGGGAACTCAGCCCAAGGATCCCCACCTTGGGGGTTTGCCTGGGCCATCAATCCATTGCCCAGGTCTACGGCGGCAAGGTGATCCGAGCCAAGGAGCTGATGCATGGCAAGACCTCACCGGTGCTCCACGAGGGAGCTGGGGTCTTCGCCGGCTTGCCCAACCCCCTAACGGCCACCCGCTACCACAGCCTGATTGCCGAGCGGGAGTCCTTGCCCGACTGCCTCGAGATCACCGCTTGGCTCGAAGACGGCACGATCATGGGCCTGCGCCACAGGGAGTACCCCCATCTGCAGGGGGTGCAGTTCCACCCGGAAAGCGTCCTCACCCAGAGCGGTCATCAGCTCCTGGGGAATTTCCTGGCCCAAGCGGCAGCCGGCTAACGTTCGGCCCAACTCCAGCTGCTCCATGGCCCTGCTGATCCGCACCCTGGCTGCCGCAGCCGTCGCCCTGCCCCTGGCAGCGAGTGCCAACACCGGTGTGACGATCACCAGCTACGGCCACAGCGCCCTGCTGATCCAAGGCGGTGGCGCCAAGGTTCTGGTGAACCCGTTCAAGGCCGTGGCCTGCGCCTCAGGACTGGCGGAACCCCGGGTCAGCGCCAATGTGATTCTCGCCAGCAGCCTGCTGCTGGATGAAGGCGCTCCAGTGGCGAAAGGAAAGTTTCTGAGCCAACCGGGCTCCTACCGCCTCGCCGGCCTCAAGATCGAAGGCATCTCCGCACCCCACGACCGTTTTGGCGGTCGGCGCTTCGGCCAGGCCACCCTCTGGCGCTGGAACCAGGGCGGTCTGAGCTTTGCCCACCTCGGTGGCACGGCCGCCAAGCTCAGTCCTGAGGATCGGGTCCTCCTGGGCAAGCCTGACGTGCTGATCATCGGTGTCGGCGGCGGCGCCAAGGTCTACGACGGGGCGGAAGCCGCGGCGGTGGTACGTGAGCTAGCTCCCAAGCGGGTGATCCCCGTGCAGTACGTCAGCGGCAAAACCCCGGCGAACTGCGACCAGAGCAGCGTCGAGCCCTTCCTGGAGGCCATGAAGGGCACCAGCGTCAAACGGGTCGGCCGGGTGCTGAGCCTGCCGGGCAAGCTCGGCGAGGGCACCCAGATCGACGTCATGCGCTAGGCCGCGAGTCCTTCCAGGGCGGCATAGGCCGCCCAGAACTGCTGCATCTGCGCTGTGGTTCCCAGGCTGACCCGCAGTGAGCCATCAATCAACGGCTTGCCGGTCATCGCCCGCACCAGGATTCCCGCCTCCCGCAACCCCTGATCGATCCGTGCTGGATCGTTCTTCGGCCACACCAGCAGATAGTTCCCGCCATCGATGTGGTGGCGCACTCCAGCTGCTTGGAGCTGCTGGGCCATCCAGGTGCGGGCCTGCAACACCTCCTGCACGTAGGCATCCACGTAGGCCTGATCCTTCAGGGCCGCGAAGGCCGCGGTGACCGCAAAGCTGTTGATGTCATAGGGCCCCGTGACGCGGCTGATGCGATCCACAACCGAGGGATGTCCGATGGCAAAGCCGATGCGCAGCCCCGCCAGGCCGGCGGTTTTGGCCAAGGAGCGCAGCACCAGCAGATTCGGAGTGGCGGCGAAATCGGCCGTGGGCAGCACGCTGTCACCGGTGAAGGCCTCGTAGAGCTCATCCACCACCACCAGGGTTGCCGGAGCCGCGGCCGCGAGCTCAAGGATCAGCTCCGGAGCCAAGCGAGTTCCCGTGGGGTTGTTGGGGTTGCAGATCAGAAGCAGACGAGGCTGCAGGGCCTGCAGGCGCTCGCGAATCGCCTCCAGAGGGAACGCGAAGGACTCCCCGACGTAGGGAACGGCCTCAATCACCATCCCCTGCATCTGAGCGCAGGGGGTGTAGTAACCAAAGGTTGGCGAGGTGGAGAGCAACGTCTCACCGCGGTCGCCATAGGCGTGGAAGACGGCATGAATCGCCGCATCAACGCCATTGAATAGACCGACCTGCTGGGGCTGCAGCGGGAGCCCAAGGTTGGCGACCACCGCTTCGCGAAGACCGTCGTACTCCGGATAGATGCCGATGTGATCGGCGGGAATGGAGCGCAGCGCTTCAACAACGCGGGGGCTTGGGCCGACGGTGTTCTCGTTGAAATCCAGCCGCAGGAGCTTTCGGCGTCCCTCCAGGGGGGCGCTGTAGGCATGCAGGCTCTCCACCTCGGGGCGAGCCAATGGCAACGGTTGCTCCATCACATCCGATCCAGCGTTGGGATACCCAACAGACCCAAACCCAGTTTGAGGGTGTCGGCGGTCAGACGGCAAAGGGCCAGGCGAGACGGCAGGGCCTCTGGCTCAGCCTTGAGCACAGGCACCTGGTCGTAGAAGCGGTTGAAGACCTGGCTCAGTTCAAAGAGATAGGTGCAGAGGCGATTGGGCAGCAACTCCTCCTCCACCTCGGCGATCACCGCATCGAACTTCAGCAGCTCCCGCACCAGGGCCCATTCCTGAGGTTCACTGAATTGAAGCCCCCCTGCGGAAGCCGCATCCAGGTCGCCGCCCTTGCGGGCGATCCCGGCAATGCGGACCACGGCGTAGAGCAGGTAGGGAGCCGTATTGCCCTGCAGGGCCAGCATCCGATCAAAGCTGAACTGGTAGTTGGTGATTCGGTTCTGGCTGAGGTCGGCGTACTTCACCGCCGCCAGTCCGACGGTGTTGGCCACATGAGCGATGAAGGCCTCGTCCTCACTGCGGCCCTCCTCCTCCAGGCGGCGACGCAAGTCCGCCTCTGAGCGCTCCACGGCCTCATCCAACAGATCCCGCAGGCGCACCGTGTCACCGGCGCGGGTTTTCAGCTTCTTGCCGTCTTCCCCCTGCACCAGACCGAAGGGCACATGCTCCAGACGGGCCCCCTCGGGGAGCCAACCGGCGCGGCGGGCCACCTGAAACACCCCCGCAAAGTGGTTGGCCTGACCGGCATCGGTCACGTACACAACCCGGCGGGCTCCATCACCCTCCGGGGCTGAGCCGAAGCGATAACGGATGGCCGCCAGGTCGGTGGTGGCGTAGTTGAAGCCGCCATCGCTCTTCTGAACGATCACCGGCAGGGGCTTGCCGTCCTTACCGCTCACCCCCTCGAGGAAGACGCAACCCGCTCCGTCATCCACCACCAACAGCCCCGTGGCCTCCAGGTCGCGAACCACTCCCTCGAGATAGGGGTTGTAGAAGGACTCCCCCCGTTCGCTCAGGCGAATGTCCAGGCGGTCGTAGATCTTCTGGAACTCGCGGCGGCTCTGGTCACAGAGCAGCCCCCAGGCCTTTAGGGAGACCGGATCGCCCCCCTGCAGCTTCACCACCTCCTCCCGTGAGGTGGTCTGGAAGGCCTCGTCCTCATCGAAGCGCTTTTTGGCCTCGCGGTAGAAGGCCACCAAGTCGCCCAGGTCCACCGCATCGGCGGTCTCCAGAGCCTCCGGGGCCACCTGCTTGAGGTGGGTAATCAGCATCCCGAACTGGGTGCCCCAATCGCCGACGTGGTTCAGCCGCAGGACCGGATGTCCGCGGAACTCCAGAACACGGGCCAGGGAGTCGCCAATGATCGTGGAGCGCAGGTGCCCCACGTGCATCTCCTTCGCGATGTTGGGGCTGGAGAAGTCCACCACCACAGGAGCGGGCTGCTCCACAGCCGGCACGCCAAGGCGGGCATCCCCGAGGCGCTGCTGCACCTCCGCCGCCAGACGCTCGGGCTGAAGCGTGATGTTGATGAAGCCAGGGCCAGCAATCTGCGGCTCCTGGCAGAGGGCCATGAAGCCCTCGTCCGCCTTGAGTTGCTCCACCACCGCCTCGGCAATCTTGCGGGGGGGCTGGCCTAAGGGCTTGGCCAGGGGCAAGGCGCCATTGGCCTGAAAATCACCAAATTCGGGCTTGCTGGCCGGCGCGAGCTGGGGATCGAAGGCCTGGCCCGCCCCCGCCGCCTCAGGAAATGCCCGTTGCATGGCATCGCGCAGCTGGTTCTCCAGGGACTGGGCGATGCAAAGCATGGAGATGCGGGGGAGATCTTCAGATCATCCCTCTCCGCGGGAATGAACTCAGCTGGAGAAGCGCATGCTCAGGTCCAGCCAGCTGCTGCGGGTCACCGGTGCACTGGTTGAAATCAAATCCAGTCCTGTGGCGGCATAGGCCCGAAGCTGCTCCGGCTGCACCCCCGAAGCCTCCAGCACCACAGGGCGGCTGGTCAGGGCCCGCAGCTGGGGGACGAGCTCCAGCAGGGCCTCGGGGCTGAACTCATCGAGCAACACCCCATCGGCTCCGGCCTCAATCGCGGCCTGGGCCTCGGCGGAGGTCTCGGCCTCCACGATGACGCGCGCCGGCCAAGGTGCCCCTGAGCGAACAGCGGCGATCGCTGCAGCGACCCCACCGGCCCAGGCCAGATGGTTCTCCTTCAACATCGCCGCGTCATCCAGGCCGAGGCGATGGTTCACCCCACCGCCGCAGCGCACGGCGTACTTCTCCAGCACCCGCAAACCGGGCGTGGTCTTCCTGGTGTCAGCCAGCCGGACGCCACTTCCCTCCAGTTCAGCCACCAGCCGGGAAGTGGCCGTGGCGATCCCCGAGAGGCGCATCGCCAGATTCAGGGCCGTGCGCTCTGCCGCCACCAAGGCCGCCGCCTCGGCCTCCACGTTCAACAGGCATTGGCCAGGGGTCACTGCGTCTCCATCGGCCACGAGCAGCTCCACGCTGGCCTTCGGATCCAGCTCACGAAAAACGAAGTCCAGGAGCGGGCCGCCGCAGAACACCCCCGGGGCCTTGCTGATCCAATGGGCCCGACAACGACCAGGGCGTAGGGCTGCAGCGCTGAGGTCGCCGCGGCCGATGTCCTCCTGCAACCAGTCGCGCAGCTGCTGCTGAAGAGCCGGCGTCAGTGTCAGGGGTGCGGCGCTCATCATGAACTCAGCGTGATGGACCCAGGGGCAGCTTGCCCGAGCTCTTGGTCCTATTTGCCAATGCAGAAGCGCGAGAAGATTCGATCGAGGACCGCCTCGGTCACTTCGGCCCCAGTGATTTCCCCGAGGGAGCGCACCGCAGCCCGCAGGTCGATCGTCCAGAAGTCCCAAGGCAACTGCTGCTCACCCGCCTCGAGGGTGCGCTGCAAGCTGGCCGCCGCTGACACCGCCAGATCCAACTGGCGTCGATTCAGGGCCACCTGCAGACCCTGGTCACCGCCCTGGCCGCAGCTCTGCAGCAGGCGATCGACCAGGGCTTCATGGCCCTCGCCGGTCAACGCACTGATGCAAACGTCGGCATGGGCGGCAGGCTCCGCCGCGGGCTGATCCGCCTTGTTGGCCACCACCAAACGGGGGATGCCCTGTGGGAGGGAATCCAACAGTGCCTGGTCTTCCGCCAGCCAACCCTGAGCCCGGTCAAACAGCAGCAGCACCACATCCGCCGCCTGCAGCGCGCCGCGGCTGCGTTCGATGCCGATCTGCTCGACACGATCCTCGGTGTCACGAATCCCAGCGGTGTCCAGCAGGGTCAGCGGGACCCCCTTCAGCACCAGCTCGCTCTCCACCAGATCGCGGGTGGTGCCGGGCAAGTCGGTCACAATCGCGCGATCGCTGCGGCTGAGCAGGTTCAGCAAGCTGCTCTTGCCAACGTTCGGGCGGCCCACGATCGCCACCTTCAGCCCCTCCCGCAGGACCTGACCGCGCTCGCCATCGGCCACCAGCTCCTGCAGAGCGCTGCGCACCGCCTGCAGTTCCGAAGCCACCGCCTGACCATCCAGGGGGGGCAGGTCCTCCTCAAAATCCACCCGCGCCTCCAACTCCGCCAGTTGATCGAGCAGGCGCAGCCGCAGGGCACTGATCTGGCGCTCCAGGCCCCCATCGAGGCCCGCCATCGCCAACTGGGCCGCACGCCGGCTGCGAGCTGTGACCAACTCACTGATGGCCTCCGCCCGGGTGAGATCCAGCCGGCCGTTGAGGAAGGCCCGTTGGCTGAATTCGCCCGGCATGGCGCGCCGAGCGCCGGCGGCCAGCACCAGCTCCAGCACGCGCTGCACGGAGATCACCCCGCCGTGGCAGTGCAGCTCAACAACGGTCTCGCGGGTGAAACTGCGGGGAGCCCGCATCAGCAGGAGCAGAGCTTCATCCACCCGCTCGCCGCTGCCGGGGTCGCGCACATGGCCGTAGAGCACGCGGTGGCTCTCCCACACCTGCTGGCCGGGGGCCTCAAACAAGCGTTCACCGATGGCCTCCGCCTCGGGCCCGGAGATCCGCACGATCGAGACGCTGCCCTCGCCTGCAGCGACGGCGGTGGCAACGGCGGCGATCGTGTCGGAGGACATGCCTCCAGTGTCTCGTTTCGCTGCCTTAGCTCGCGGAGAACCCCGGGCAGACCATCAAGTCGATTTGCCCGCCGGGTGGATGACGCCACTCGCGGAACTCCTCCATCAGGGCCTGGTGGGCCTGGCTCTGCTCCTCATGCTCCAGGGAGATCAACCGCTGATGCACCAGATCGAGGGCATCATCAATCAGTTGAGCGGCCTGTTCGGAGGTCATGGCATCAGCTGCAGCGTGGCTCAGTCGTAAGCGCAGCTACCGGGCCGAGCTGTAGTGCACGCCACAGGGCCTGGCCTGTGTCGGGGGATCAGAACCCAACCCGCCCAACACTCAGGGACGAGAACCGCTGGCCAGGAAGACGCCCACAAAGGCCCAGGCCTGGGGGTCATCCACCAAGGCATCCGCAGCGGCGAGCGTGCTGGACGCAGCCTCGAGCTCGGCGCCGCTGAGCAACAGGCGCTTGAAGCCGAGGGTGATGTCGAGGAATGCGCGCATGCCGAGCTGACGCGAGTTCACGGTTTCGACGTGCACATTCACATCGCTGAAGCCCGCCGCCTCGAGCAGGCCGCCCAGCTCGCGGCCAATGTTGCGATTGCCCCCTTGCTTGGCCTGGGCACGGGCCGCAGCCTCGGTGAAAGCCCGGAAGCCCTCGGGTTCAGGCACCAGGCTCAGCCAGGCATCGTCGATGTCCATGATGCAGAGCTTGCCGCCGGGCTTGAGCAGTGCGCGCACCGCCTGCAACGCCCGCAGCGGATCCTCCAGGTGCTGAAACAGCAGCCGGGCGTAGATGAAATCGAAGCGGCCGGGCTCCAGCGGCGGTGCGTAGACATCACCCTGCACAAAGGTGATCCGCTCCAGGCCGGCGGCCGCAGCTTCCTGACGCGCGGCATCCAGCAGCTCGCCATTGAGGTCCATCGCAGTCACCCGGCTGGCGGGATGGGTCTCAGCAATCAGGCGGCTGATCACACCGGGACCACAGGCCAGATCGAGCACCTCCTGACCGTCCTGCAAGCCCATCTGAAGCAGCAGCCCGCGCTCCAGTTCCGCGGAGCGTCGGGCCTGCAGCTGCAGACGGTCCAACTCTCCGCTCGCGCTGCCGAGGGCGTTGAAGTCGTAGGAGCCGGCGGAGGAGACAGCGGCCATCGGAATTGGGGCGTTCAAGTGAATTGGCTCAGCTGCCAGAGGCGATCGGTGGTCTGAGCCAACCGCTCCGCCAGCACCATCGAGAGGTTACGGAGCAGCAATGCCGCGGCATCCGGTTGATGCCGAATGGAACGATTCAAAAAAGCCTGGGTGAGCACCAGCACCCGCATCGGCGTCACGGCGATCACATCGGCACTGCGACGCGAGCGTCCGAGGAAGCCCATTTCTCCAAAGACAGCGCCCCGCTCCAGCAACGCCAAGGAGAGCCGATGCCCCTCCTGCTCTCGCCACACTTCCGCGACGCCCTCCAGCACCACAAACAGCTCCTGCTGCGGCTCCCCCTCCCTCACCAGGGGATCACCGGGCTGACAGCTGAGCACGGTCCCCGTCTTGAGCAAGGCTCGCGATTGCTCCTCGCTCAGGCCGCGGAAGAGAGGAATCTCCTGCTCGCCCTCCCGCAGGGCATCACCCACGGCACCCCAGAACGCATCGGGCTCCACCAGGCGGTGATTGAGACCGCGATAGCTCTCCGCGATCGAGGCCATCCAGGTGGCATCACCACAAGGGTCTTCACCCTGGCGGCTAGCCGGGTGACGGAGCAGCGGTGAACGGCTCTCACGCAGATGCGCGCGGTCATGCAAGGCCAGCAGCATCGGCACCTGATACCCCACCCCCTTCAGATCGAGGCCTGGACAGAAGCGGCGATAACCCAACTGCTCATAGAGCTCCACCAGACCAGGCTTGGCGTGGCAGAGATCGACGCGGACTCCGGCTTCAGCTGCATCGCCGTAGCAACGGTTGAACAGCAACCCCAGCGCAGCCCCTCCGCGCCAGGCGGGCAGGAGCATCAGGCGTGAGGTGTGGGAGATCGCCTCGGGAGGGAAACGCTCCAACAGCGTCGCGATCGGGAGGGGCGCCAGCTCTGTGGTCGGGTCACTCAGATCGCTCAGTCGATTGAGGCGCAGCGTGCCCACCAAGGTGCCGGCCTCGTCCTGAACGGCGTAGAGACGGGCGGTGGCATCCAGACCATCGCGAATCCAGCGTCGCTGGTGATCTGCGGCCGGAGGCGATTTGCCCATCTCCTCCACATAAATCACGTAGCGCAGTGCATAGATGGCCTCCCGTAGCTCGGGGGTATCAGCCAGCAGAACCTGGAGGCTCATCGGGTGTGGTGCGCCATGGCGGTCTCTAACTGCGCCTCATTCCAGGTGGGTCCGCGCCACATCCCCACCCAAGCGGTGCTGACGGCGCTGACCAGCAACAGCACGGGCAAGAGTGCGGAATCCCCCTGCAGGGTGAACACAAACAGAGCACAAAACAATGGCGTGCCGTTGGCTCCGGCAAACAGAGCGGTCGCACCAACGGCCGCCAACTGAGCAATAGCCGTCGCCGGAAGTGGGGCGACACCAGGCAGCGACTGCAGCACTCCTACCAATAGGGAGCCCAGGGTCATGGTGTCGTGCATCAAGCCGCCCGGGACACCCGCGGCAATGCTCAACAACGACGCGATCCAACGCCAAATCAGGGTGGCCGAGGGCACAGTCACGCTGCCCGCCAGCGCTGGTCCCAGCAGAAGCCCTCCGTCATTGAGGCTTAAACCACCACTGAGCCAAGCCACCAGCGTCAAGACCAGTGCAATCCCCAGGGACGAGCGCCAGGGCGTGCGCTTGAACCATGGCGTCAAACAAACCGAGAGTGGGATCAAGCAACGAACAAACAAACCGCCCAGGGTCGACGCCAACACGGTGAGCAACAGCACCCAGGGCCAGAGTTTCAAAGGCAGAGCATCCATGCGCAACCCATCCAGGCGGGCGGGCTGACCCAGCTGCGAATTCACTAGCGCTCCCGTACCCGCCAAGAGAAGGGTGGGCAGGACCAAGCGCAGGCCCTTCTCACGGCTTAATTCTTCGATCGCATAGGCGGCACCCAACAACGGCGAACGAAAGGCCGCACCCAAACCTGCGCCGCCGCCAATGGCCAGCAGGAGTGGCAAGGGCAAGGCCGCCAATGGGGAGCAGCGGCTGCGACAAGCCAGGAGGAAGGAGGCCCCAAGCGAAGCGGAGGGAGACTCCACACCGACCGTTCCGCCACTGAGGCGAGTCAGCACCAACAACGGCAGGCGATAAAGCTGAGTCTTCAGCGAGAGAACCTGCTGGAGAGCTGGCTGATCAGAGTCCTGCTGGGCCGCCAGGACAGGGGTCAGGCCGCCGCTACGACCACGGGCCAACGGTCCCCAGGCCAAACCGACCAGGGCCACAGTGCCGCCAAAGACCAGCACCACTCCCAACGGGGTCGGTCCAGGCCAAAGCCGCTGCTGCAGCTCGAATCCAAGCTCGGACAACAGTTGATAGGGCCACTCCCAGAACCCCAGGAGAAAGCCCAGGCTTAACCACAGCAACACTCCACCCAGGGAGAGACCCAACATCAACGCCTAATTCGGAGCGAAATCGGCGTTGCGTTTGGGCAACTGCTGGGCGAGCGATCGAGGAATTTCGAAGTTATTGGCCACAACACTGTCCGGGTTAGCCGCTAACCAGTCATTGAGATTGATGGCCTCATAACTACCGCTGTCAAAGACCACCAAGACATCTGTCGCTCCGCTGGAGGTGTTCATCAAGGCATGGCCATAGCCCCGAGGCACATAACCAACATCACCGCGTTTGAGACGACTCACACTCGCCTGACCTTCAGAGGCAAAAACACTGAGGTCGTAGGAACCATTCAGAACGTATTGCCACTCCGCTGCATTCGGGTGCCAGTGCATCGTGCGCAGCGCTCCAGGCTCCAGATGCACAATCGCGCCAGTCATGTTGAAGCTGGCCGGGAACTCTTGTGCGCTGGCGATCTTCAACCAAGACCCATCTTCACGGGACTGCTCGGGCTGGCCACCGAGATCAAAAACATGACTTTCCGTCATGCGTTTGAAGCTGGGGTCGCGGGAGACGGTCTCCGCCAACGGACCTGGACGCGGCGGCTTGCGGGTGATGTAAACCTGCCTGTCCGGCAGCTCCTTCACCTGTTTCGGCGTCAGCCCAAGGTTCTGACTGACCCAGGCGACTGGGGTATTGGCTATCCAGCCGGTGATCGAGAAGGTTGATCCCTCCTTGAACGAGCCATCATTGAAGACCAACAGAAACTTGGCCTCCCCGGGGCCAAGTCCCTCAATGCTGTGACCCCAACCCTTGGGGAAATACCACAGTCCACCGGCATCAACATCGGCGATCTGCACTTCACCTTCAGGACTCGTGAGGGTGATCCGGGTACGTCCCTCAATCACATAGGCCCATTCCGCGGCAAAGGCGTGCCAATGCAGTTCCCGCAGCGCGCCAGGCTCCAACGTCATATAGACGCCAGCCATCGCCTCACTGACGGGAAAGTTATAGGTCCCAACCTGCTTGGTCGTCCCCCCGTCGTACCGCGTCAGAGGCTGTTTGGAAAAGGGAAACGCAAATGCTGGGAGGCCTGCAGCCTGGGCGGAAATGGCTGCTCCCGTCCATAGGCCCACTATCAACAAGGCCGCAAAAAGGAACCCAAGGACGCGACGCATTCGCGTGATTCGACTATTTGAAAGTTAGATACGCCGCCTCAAAAGGCAACACGGATTAGCCGATGCCGGCGCGGGCGATGTCGAGCACATCAGCCATCGAGCGGATCTGATCCATGGTGTTGCTCAGCTGATTCGCGCTCTCCAGCTCCACCTTCAGGTCAATGCGTGCAGGGCGGCCCGGATTGGTGCGAACCCGGGCATCGCTGACATTGATGCGGTGGTCGGACAGGCGCGTGAGGATGTCCTTCAGCACACCCACCCGGTCGAGCACCTCAATCCGCAGTTGAACGGGATAACGGCGACGCTGGGAATCACTGACCTGGGGATTCCACTGCACCGGCAGACGGCGCTCAGCCGGCACTGAACCGAGGTTGGAGCAATCCTGACGGTGAATGGTGATGCCGTGGTTGCCGAGGGCGACCGTGCCGACAATCGCCTCGCCAGGGAGGGCACTGCAACAGCCGCCCAAGCGATATTCGAGGCCTTCGAGACCCAGGATCGGGCTGGCATCGCCATGGCCCGTCAGGGGAGTCGATGGCCCCGAGGTCTGCTCCCCTTGCTGGGTGAGGTTGCGGGCGAGTTCTTCATCGCTGATGACCGGGGCCTCGGCCTCGGTGGCCAGGCGCAGCTCCTCCCGCAGGCGGTTCAAGACTTGATGGAGGGTGACGCCACCAAAGCCAATGGCCGCGAGCAGATCCTCGGTGCCGACGAGGTTGCAACGGCGCGCCACCTTCGCCATCGCCTCGCCATTGAGGAGGGCGTCAAAACCATCACGGCCCAGCTCGCGCTCGAGCATGTCGGTGCCGCGCTGGATGTTCTCCTCACGATGGCTCTTCTTGTACCACTGGCGAATGCGATTACGCGCCGTGGGCGTGGCCACGAAGTTGAGCCAATCCAGGCTGGGGTGAGCCGTCTTGGAAGTCAGGATCTGAACGAAGTCGCCGTTCTGCAGCGGCGTTGCCAAAGGGCAGAGCCGATCGTTGATGCGGGCTCCTTGGCAGTGGTTCCCCACCTCGGAGTGAATGCGATAAGCAAAGTCGACTGGAGTTGAGCCATTGCGCAGGCCCACCACATCTCCACCGGGAGTGAAGACAAACACCTCTTCATCAAAGAGGTCCTCTTTGATCGAGCGCAGGAAGTCCCCGCTGTCCTCCCCCACGCCATCTTTTTGCCAATCCACCAGCTGCCGCAGCCAGTTGAAGCGCTCGGCATCCGATCCGGTGGCAGCGGGGGATCCGCCCTCTTTGTATTTCCAGTGGGCTGCGATGCCGAACTCCGCCACCCGGTGCATCTCGGCCGTGCGGATCTGGACTTCAATCGGCCGATGGCGACCAATGACCGCCGTATGCAGGGACTGGTAGCCATTGGGCTTCGGCAGCCCGATGTAGTCCTTGAAGCGACCAGGAATCGGGCGGAAGGTGTCATGGACCACCGCCAAGGCGCGATAGCAACTCTCGACGTTCGGGCAGATGATCCGCAGTGCCGCCACGTCGTAGATCTCGTGGAAAGCCTTGCCTTGGGTCTGCATCTTGTTCCAGATGCCATAGAGGTGCTTGGGCCGTCCACTGACCTCGCACTCACCCAACCCCACGGATGACAACTTGCCACTGAGGATGTCGGCGGTGACCCCCAGGCGCTCCTCGCGGTCACTGCGCTTGCTGGAGACCTGCTGCTGCACGTCGCGGAAGGCCTCGGGCTCGAGGATCTTGAAGGCCAGGTCCTCCAACTCCCACTTGAAGCGACCAATGCCCAAGCGGTTGGCTAAGGGGCCGTAGATCTCACGCGTTTCACGGGCAATCCGCTGCTGCTTCTCGGGCTTGAGTGCACCGAGGGTGCGCATGTTGTGCAGGCGATCAGCCAGCTTCACCAGCACCACGCGGATGTCACTGGCCATCGCCAGGAACATCCGGCGCAGGTTTTCGGCCTGGGCCTCGGTCTTGTTGGTGAAGTGAATGCCCCCCAGCTTGGTGACCCCCTCCACCAAGCCCCGCACCTCAGAGCCGAAGTGCTGCTCGATCTCCTCTGGCGTGACCTCGGTGTCCTCGACAACGTCATGGAGGAATCCAGCGGCGATCACCCCCGCACTGGCACCGATGTCACGCAGCAGATCAGCGACCGCCACGGGATGGCAGATGTAGGGCTCCCCGCTGGCCCGCACCTGGCCGTCATGGAGCTGAAACGCGAAGTCGAAGGCTGAGGCCAGCAGCGCCTCGGTGTCGGTGGGGCAACTTTCCCCGACCCCAGGGGGAACGTGCTCAATGCAGGTGTGCAGCCACGCCGGCAGCTCAATGCCGTAGTCCGCGGGGCTGTTGATGATCCGTCTGCCGAGCGCCGCTCCTGGGCCCTGGCGTTCAGCAGCAGCCGCTGCCCCACTGGAGGCGGACCGTTCTGCCGTACCGGGCACCGCCTGGAGCATTGCGCTCTGCGATTTCCACCATCGTATGCAGTGGCCCTCACAAACCGACCACAGGTGAGGGTTTGCCCTTCCCGCACCTGCCAGCCTGGGTGGAGTGCTGTTGCCTGACCATGGCCGCCCCAGCCCATCCCGGTGCGGTCCTGGAGCTGCAAGGCCTGCGCGTGCGCTACCCGGGGAGCCAAAGCAACACCCTCGACGGCCTCCATCTCCAGTTGAACGCGGGTGAGCGCCTCGCCCTGGTGGGACCCAGCGGCTGCGGCAAAAGCACGGTGGCCCGAGCCGTGCTGCAACTGCTCCCCCAGGGCAGTCGCTGCCAAGGCGGACTGTTGCTCAAGGGCAGGGATCCAAGGACCCTCAGGCGCTCCGAACTGCGGCGGCTGCGGGGCGAGGCGGTCGGCCTGGTCTTCCAAGACCCGATGACCCGGCTGAACCCCCTGATGACGATCGGCGAGCACCTGGCCGACACCCTCAGCGAACACCGCCCGGCCTGGCAGCAGGCACGAATCCGTGAACGGGCTCGGGCCTTACTCCAGCGGGTCGGCATCACCAAGGAGCGCTACAGCAGTTATCCCCACGAGTTCAGCGGCGGGATGCGACAGCGTCTCGCCATTGCCCTGGCCATGGCCCTGCGCCCCGCCCTGGTCATTGCCGATGAACCCACCACCAGCCTGGATGTGGCCGTGGCCGGGCAGGTCATGCAGGAGCTCTGCGACCTCTGCCGGGAGGCCGGCAGCGCCCTGTTGCTGATCAGCCATGACCTGGCCATGGCCGGGCGCTGGTGCGATCAAATCGCCGTCCTGGACCAGGGCCGACTGGTGGAGCAGGCCCCAGCGACGACCCTGCTCACCCAACCCCAATCGCCCCTGGCCCAACGGCTCGTGGGGGCCGCGCGGGCCCGGGAAGGCGGTGTCACACCCGCCCCGTCCAATGCCTCTCCCCTGCTGGAGCTGGAGGGACTGCGCTGCTGGCATCCCCTGCCGGGATTGCCCTGGCAGTCCCGCTGGTACCGGGCCGTGGACGGGGTCAGCCTGCAACTGCGCCACGGCGAAACCGTGGGCGTCGTTGGCGCCTCCGGTTGCGGCAAGAGCACCCTCTGCCGCGCCCTGATGGGGCTGACGCCGGTCCGGGGCGGCAGCGTGAAGCTCAAGGGCGTTGATCTGATGCGCCTGCGGGGTGAGGCCCTGCGCCAGGCCCGGCGGCGCATCCAAATGGTCTTTCAAGACCCGCTGGCCTGCCTCAACCCAGCGATGACCGTGGGGGAGGCCATTGCCGATCCACTCTTGATCCATGGGCTCGCCAGCCCAGCGGCCGCCCGTGAACAAGCCCGGCACTGGCTAGAGGCCGTTGGCCTGCAGCCGCCCGAAGCCTTTGAGGGGCGCCTGCCCCGCCAGCTGTCCGGCGGTCAACAACAGCGGGTCGCCATCGCACGGGCCCTGGTGCTGGAACCGCAGGTGCTGCTCTGCGACGAAAGCGTGAGCATGCTCGATGCCGAAGTCCAGGCCGAGGTACTGCAGCTGCTGCGCTCCCTCCAGGACCGCCTCGGTCTGGGGCTGATCTTTGTCACCCACGACCTGGCGGTGGCCAGTGGCTTCTGCCAGCGGGTCGTGGTGCTCGATGGCGGCAAGATCGTCGAAGAAGGCCCCGGTGATCAGCTGCTCAGCCAGCCCCAGGCCGCCATCACTCGGACTCTGGTGGAGGCGTGTCCACGCCTGCCCGCCGCCTCAGCAGCTTGAGCAACTTCTCCATCACCTCCGGCAGGGGGGCCTCAAACAGCATTCGGTCCTTACGGATCGGGTGATCCAGACCCAGCTGGAAGGCATGGAGCGCCTGACCGGGCAGGGTCAACGGCAACTTGCGGCAGCGGGAATAAACCGGATCCCCAACGATGGGATGCCCGATGTGGGCGCAGTGAACCCGGATCTGGTGGGTGCGGCCGGTGTCGAGTTTGAAGCGCATCAGGGCGTAATCGCCCAGGCGCTCCAGCAGGGTCCAGTGGGTGCAGGCATGGCGCCCGGAGCCGTCATGGACCACCGCGTACTTCTTGCGATCGGCGGGATGGCGGCCGATGGCCCCAACGATCGTTCCGTTGTCCCCAGCCGGCGCCCCATGGACCACCGCCAGGTACTCCCGGGACGCCACACGCTTCTGGATCTGCACCTGCAGCTTGACCAGGGCCTCCTGGCTCTTGGCCACGACGATGCAGCCCGTCGTGTCCTTATCCAGGCGATGAACGATCCCCGGACGCATCTCGCCGCCGATTCCCGGTAGATCGGGGCAGTGATGCAGCAGGCCATTGACCAGGGTCCCGTCCTTGTTCCCAGGGGCGGGATGGACCGTGAGCCCGGCCGGCTTGTTGAGCACGATCAGGTGCTCGTCCTCGTAGAGGACATCCAGGGGGATGTCCTGGGGGATCAGATAGGGAAGGGGCTCCGGCGGCGGCATCCACAACTCCACCGTGTCGTTCAGACGCAGGGGGGTCTTGGCGCGGCCCGTGACTCCGTTGACGCGGACATAGCCCGCATCGATGAACTTCTGAATCCGGGCCCGGCTCTGCTCGGGGCGTTGGGCCACGAGCCAGCGGTCCAATCGCATCGGCAGAGGTTTGGGGTAGGTGAGCGTCAGCAGCTCCCCTTCACCTTCCCCAAAACCACTCACGGCAACTCCAAGGCAATCGGTCCGAGCATGCCCCGGCGGAAGTCATCGAGGAACCGCTGGGCCATTCGCACCGTGTCGCCACTGGTGTGCCGCTCAGCCGCTCCCGTTAACCAGCCATGGACATCCGGCTTGGGCGCGCCCTCCCCTGACAGCGTCTCGACCGGGATGCCATAGCGACGCTCCAGCAGGCCGGGCTTGACCCCGGAGGTCTCCGCTGCCTCCAAGGCCGCGAGCATGTGGACAAAGGCCATGGCGGCGGCCTCTCCGTCGTAGGCCGCCTGGCCGATGTCGTCACAGAGCGCCAGACGCAGGGCAGCGAGCTGGTCATCCAGGCGAGGGGGCAACACCCCTGGTGCATCCAGCAGGTCCAAGTCCTGGCCAAGCCGGACCCAGCGCAGGCTGCGGGTCACGCCAGCGCGGCGGGCACTGTCCACCACTTTTTGGCGCACCAAGCGATTGATCAGGGCGGACTTGCCGACGTTGGGGAACCCCAGCATCAACGCCCGCACGGGCCTTGGGCGCATGCCGCGATTCCGGCGCCGCTCATTGAGGGAGTCCCCCGCTCGAATCGCCGCCTGCTGGAGCTGCTTGACCCCCGTGCCGGCCTTGGCATCACTCCACCAAGGGGTCTGGCCTTGGCCGCGGAACCAGGCGTCCCAAGCCTCCCGCGCCGCCACTGGAATCATGTCGCGGCGGTTCAAAACCAGCAGATGTTGCTTGCCTTGAATCCAACGCTGCAAACGGGGGTGGCCGGTGGCCGTCGGGATGCGGGCATCGCGAACCTCGATCACCAAGTCGACCTTGGCCAGGTTGTCGGTGAGCGCGCGCTCTGCTTTGGCGATGTGGCCCGGATACCACTGAATCGACGGGGCCGCGCTACTCAGCAGCTCACTCACGGCACCACCATCACGGGGCAAGGGGCCAACTGAATCACACGGGAGGCCGTGCTGGGGGCGTCCTCCGCTTCGAGGCTCAGCCCGCGGGTCCCCATCACGATCACATCGGCATTGATTTCATCGGCCACATCACAGATCACAAAAGCCGGCTTTCCTTCGCGCTCGAGCACCTCACAGCTGACGCCCTGTTCTTGGAAGCGACCGCGGGCGTCCTCTAACAACGCAGCCACAGCAGCGGGATCGTCTTGACCGGGCTCAACCACGGAGAGCAGCACCAAACGGCTGCCGTGCTGCTGGGCCAACTTCAGGGCGAAGGCAGCGGTTTCAGCAGCCTGGCGGCTGCGGTCGATGGGGAAGAGAACGATCTCAAACATGGCCGGCTGGCCGGTGCACCCTCTGTCTAGCGCCGACAGCGCGGGGGGCCAGCAAAGCCATCGCAGAGCGCGATAACGGGGCAACCCTTGACTGGCCCGCTAAATTCGCCCGACCTCTACCCCCTTGTCTCACCCATGGCGAAGCGCTCCCTGGCCAGCCTTTCCGCTGACGAGCTGCGCGGCAAGCGCGTGCTGGTTCGGGTCGACTTCAACGTTCCCCTGAACGATGCCGGCGCCATCACCGATGACACCCGCATCCGCGCTGCCCTCCCCACCATCAATGATCTGGTGGGCAAGGGCGCCAAGGTGATCCTCTCGGCCCACTTCGGTCGTCCCAAGGGTCAGGTGAACGAGGGCATGCGCCTCACCCCCGTGGCCGCTCGCCTGAGCGAACTGCTGGGCAAGGGCGTGGTGAAGACCGACAGCTGCATCGGCCCTGACGCCGAGGCCAAGGTTGCTGCGATGGCCGATGGCGACGTCGTGCTGCTGGAGAACGTCCGCTTCTTCGCCGAAGAAGAGAAGAACGAAGGCGACTTCGCCAAGAAGCTGGCCAGCCTGGCTGACGTGTACGTCAACGACGCCTTCGGTGCCGCTCACCGTGCCCACGCCTCCACCGAGGGCGTGACCCAGTACCTGAGCCCCAGCGTCGCCGGCTACCTGATGGAGAAGGAGCTGCAGTACCTGCAGGGCGCCATCGATGAGCCCAAGCGTCCCCTGGCGGCCATCGTCGGCGGCTCCAAGGTGAGCTCCAAGATCGGCGTGCTCGAGGCCCTGCTCGACAAGTGCGACAAGATCCTTGTCGGCGGCGGCATGATCTTCACCTTCTACAAGGCCCGCGGCATGGCCGTCGGCAAGAGCCTGGTGGAAGAGGACAAGCTGGAGCTGGCCAAGGAGCTCGAGGCCAAGGCTGCTGCCAAGGGCGTTCAGTTCCTGCTGCCCACCGACGTGGTGCTGGCTGACAACTTCGCCCCCGATGCCAACAGCCAGGTGGCCAAGGTGGATGCCATCCCCGACGGCTGGATGGGCCTGGACATCGGTCCCGATTCCGTCAAGGTCTTCCAGGACGCCCTGGCTGACTGCAAGACCGTGATCTGGAACGGCCCCATGGGCGTGTTCGAGTTCGACGCCTTCGCCGCCGGCACCAACGCCATCGCCACCACCCTGGCTGACATCAGCGGTAAGGGCTGCTGCACGATCATCGGCGGCGGTGACTCCGTGGCTGCTGTGGAGAAGGCCGGCCTGGCCGACAAGATGTCCCACATCTCCACCGGCGGTGGCGCCAGCCTCGAGCTGCTGGAAGGCAAGGTCCTCCCCGGCGTGGCCGCCCTCGACGAAGCCTGATCTCCACTGGCGATTCAGCGACTGGGGCCCCGAGGGGCCCCTTTTTTTATGCCTCAGGAGGGGCGGTGGTGATGGCTCGGCGGCACCGGCAGGTTGTAGCGCTGCCGCAAGGCCTGGAGCTCGCGCCGCCAACGCGCGTGCCCCTTTCGGGTTTGCCGCTCAAAACAGGTCGATGCCTTCGCCTTGGCCGTGCGATTCAGGCAACCCTCCAAACGGGAGAGATCCGCCTGGCGTTGATCAAAACGGCGGCGCTGCAGCGCCCGCAGGTCATCGAAATAGCGATGGCGCTGCTGACGGCTCAGTTTGGAGAGGGCCTCCGCTTCCACCTCCGCAAACGCGGAACGCCCCTCGGCCATGGCCGGGATGCTGGTGCTCAAGCAGAGCGCCAGACCCAGCTGCAAGGCCCTCGACCACGGTTGAAACAGGCGCAAACCGGCTGACATGTCGGTCAAAACAACGTGCCCCCACAGGCTGCGCGGAATGGACAGCCCAGCTGTGACGAAGCCGGGCGCCAACTGTGACCAAATCCGACTGAGCTAGGCCGCCGCGAGGGAGTGGGCCCTGAGCACCACCGCAAAGCCCTGCTCCGACTGCAGGCGGCTCAGCCCCCCGCCATGGCTGGCGGCGACCCGGGCCGCAATGGCGAGCCCCAATCCGCAGTGGCCGCTGCCACCCCGGGCCCGGTCCAAGCGCTGAAACGGCATCAAGGCTTGGGCCCACTGCTCGACAGGAATGCCATCGCCTCGATCCCAGACCTCAATGCGAAAACCCTCCGCCGCCTCCGGACGCAGGACCAACCGCAGCGGAGCCTGTCCATGGCTCAGGGCGTTCTCGATCAAATTCCCCACCGCTCGTCCCAGGGCCACCGGCTGCACCCGCGCCTCCAAGGGGATGAAATCCAGCTGCACCTGGTCCGCCTCAAGGGGAGCGGTCAACTCCGCCAACCACTGATCCAGGGGCAACTGCACCGGCGGCTCCGCATCCCCTCCGCCGGCAAATAACAGGAACTGACTGGTGATGCGCTCAAGCGCATCCAGGTCCGCCTCCGCTGGCCGCTGGTCCGCCAAACGCAAGCGCAGACGCGTCAGGGGACTTTTGAGGTCATGGGCGATGCCCGCGAGCATCGTTGCGCGCTCACGATCGTTGCTGGCCAGGCGCTCGACCATGGCGTTAAAGCGGCCCGTCAATGAACGAACCACCCGAGCCCCCCGCTCCGGCAGAGCGGGCTGCTGGCCGGAGCGCCCCACGGAGCCCAGGGCCTGCTCCAGTTGCTGCAGGGGGGTTTGCACCTCGCGCCAGAGGAACAGAAACGAGGCAGAGATGCTCCCGGTCAACAAGGACAACCCCAGCAGGAGGGGATCAGGGGGCCAGCGCTGAGCCGGCCCCACGGGGGTGAACAACCAGATCGGCTCCAGGGGCGACAGCAACTCGACCCACAGGCCGGGCGCCAGACTTTGGGCCGGTAGCACCGGCGGACAGGGCCGCACCCGCTGGCAGAGCTCCTGCTGCAGCAGACGCGCTTGCCGCTGCAAACGTCCATCGCCGCTGACGGGAGGGAAGGGACCGACCCGCAACGGCAATCCACTCAGACGGGCCAGGGCCTCGGGCGGCAGGCGATCGAGTGCCAACTCTCCGAGCTTCAGGTTGAAGGCCACCTCGGGACCCATCTGGGCAATCTGCGCCCGCTCCAAGCGCTGGGCTAGCAGCGATTGCAGAACCACCAGAGCCAGGGCGGAGATGCCCGCGCCCGCCAGGACGTACTTAACGGGTGCGTGCTTGGCCATCGGGCACAAAGACGTAGCCGTAACCCCAGACCGTCTGCAGGTAGCGGGGCCGTGTGGGATCGGGCTCCACCAACTTGCGGACCCGGGAGACCTGGACATCCATGCTGCGGCTGTCGGTCTCCGATTCCGGACCCCGGGCCAACTCAATCAGACGCTCCCGGGACAGGGGCCGATGGGGGTGCTGGACAAAAGCCGCGAGCAGGCTGAACTCCCCGCTGGTGATCACAACGGGATGGGCATCGCGCTCCAAGCTGCGGTTGGCCAAATCCAGCCGGTTCTCGCCGAACTCCACCACCTGCCCCTCCGCCAGCGGCGTGCCCGCAGGCAGGGCCACCCGGCGCCGCAGGACCGCCTCAATGCGCGCCGTTAACTCCCGAGGCAGGAAGGGTTTACCGAGATAGTCGTCGGCCCCCTGCTCCAGGCCAATGATCCGATCGATGCCGTCCCCTTTGGCCGTCAGCATCACCACGGGCAGGTCATCGCCGCCGTCGCGCAGCCGGCGCAAGAGCGTCAGGCCGTCATCCCCCGGAAGCATGACGTCGAGCACCACCAAATCGGGCCGCTGGCTCTCCAGCCGCACCATCAGTTGCTCACCGCTACTGAGGCAGCGAACGTCGTAGCCCTGATCGGTCAGATAGGTGCCGACCAAACGCCGCTGCTCCGCATCGTCATCCACCACCCAGATGCGTTGGGGAGTGCTCCGTGCAGGCACGGCCATGGGACTGCAGGCGCAACATCTGTCCTGACTGTATGGAGATCAAGCTGCGGAAATCGCGCTAGACAGATCTGGTCACACCTTGCCGAGCGGCCAGGCCGATTGCAGCGAGCAGGGCTCCATAGCCTGATGCCATGAGGCGCGACCGCTCCCGTTTCCTGCTTGCCGCTGGCGCCAGCCTGCTGTTGGCCTTCCCCCTGGGCTTACAGGCTCAGACGCCGCAGGAACTCAAGGCCTATGAACGGCGCCTGCAACAGCTCTTCGAGCAACTGGACCGGGACGGCAACCGACGACTCGAGCGCCAGGAGGTTCAAGGGCAGCCCTACCTCCAGCGTCATTTCGACCGCCTGGACCAGAACCGCCGCGGCTACCTGACCCCTGCGGATCTCAAGCCCAGTAACAAGGTGCCGCCCCCGCGCGCCGAGCGGGTCCTGCGTAAGGCCGACCAGAACGGCGATGGCCGCATCGACCAACAGGAAGCCCAGGGCTACCCCTGGCTGCGCAAGCACTTCCAGACCATCGACCAGAACGGCAATGGCAGCCTGGATCGCGGCGAACTCAACACCCTCTCCAAACCAGCCCATGCCAACTGATGTGAGCTGTCTGGGCCTTGGAGCCCTGGGTGCCCCCATGGCCCGCAACCTGCTGCGGGCCGGATGGAGCCTGACCGCTTTCAACCGCACTGCCGCTCCCGCACAATCCCTGGAGGCGGCGGGTGCCCAGCGAGCGGCGACCGTGGCTGAGGCGGCGGCCGCGTCGCCGTTGCTGCTGCTCTGCTTGAGCGATGACCAGGCGGTCGAGGAGGTGCTGGCCCTGGCGAAGGGCCACCTGCAGCCTGGGGCGCTGGTGATCGACTGCTCCACCATCAGCCCAGGCACCAGCCAACGCCTCGCCGGCGAGCTCGCGACCCAGGGGGTGGACTACATCGATGCTCCGGTGACTGGCGGCACCGAAGGAGCCGAAGCCGGAACCCTGCGGGTGTTGATCGGGGCTGAGCTGGACCAGCTCGAGCGGGCCCGGCCGCTGCTGGAGGTGATTGGCGGCAGCCTGCATCACTTCGGCCCCGTGGGAGCAGGGCAACAGGCCAAGGCGGTCAATCAGGTGTTGGTGGCCGGCAGCTATGCCGCCGTCGCTGAAGCCCTGGCCCTCGCCGATCGTCTGGGGCTACCGCAAGACGCACTGGTGGAGGCCCTAAAGGGCGGCGCCGCTGGCTCCTGGGCCCTGGAGAACAGGAGCCAACAGATGATCAACGACTCCTATCCGTTGGGGTTCAAGTTGGCCCTGCACCGCAAGGACCTCGGCATCGCCCTGGATGCCGCGGCCGAGGCTCAGTTGGAGCTGCCGATCTGCGAACGGGTAGCTGCCCTAGAGGACGCCCTGATCGAGCAGGGCTGCGGTGAGCTGGATGTCTCCGCGCTGGCCCGTTGGTTTAAAGGGTGAGCTCAGAGCGCTTGGCGACCACCCGGACCTGCTTGGACGCCGCCACGATCCCCTTGGGGTGAACCAACAGCACCGCCCAGGTCTGACTGCCCGGCTGGAAGGGGGCCTGCACGGTCTTGAACAGGCCGCCGCCACCGAGGGCCTCAAGCTGCAGGTCAGGAGCCTGCAGCCGCAGCAACTCGCTGACAGTGACGGGCTTGATCGCTCCAGCCACCACCGCACCGTTGAGGGGGTCGTCAAAGATCACGTCGAGATCGTAGCGCTGCCCGGTCAGCACGGCATCGGGAATCAACAGGCTGACCTTGAGGTTGGGGTCACCGCTGCGCAGGATCGAATTGGATTCGATCACGTCCTGGCTGTTGAAGCGATCGCCGCTGGATCCCAGCACCAGCTTCTGGGTGGCTTCAAAGCGGAATTTGTAGGGCCCCTGCTTACGGCTACCGGCAACGGTGACGAGGGTGGTGGGCCGTCCGTCCTTGAGGGAGACCCCGGGGCTCACCTGCCAACTGGCATCGGGGAACTGGGCACGCAAGAAGTCGCGGCGCTGCAACACCAACGCGGGATCCAGGCCATTACCGGCCTCGAGCAGGGCCGAGATCTCCGATGAGGAGCCGTTGTTCAGGGCCTCCTGCAGGGCCTGCAGGCTGGGCGCCGCCCGAAGGGGAGCCCCCATGGCCAGACCCGCCAGAGCGAGGGCGGCAGCCAGGAAGGAGCGCAACTGCACGGGAGCTCAACGGGGAGGTGCCCTTAAGTTAGGCGCGCTCATCAGCGATGCCCATGTCACGCCTGTTGATCGCTGCCAGCGGCACCGGCGGGCATCTCTTCCCAGCCCTCGCCGTGGCCCAGGCTCTGCCCTCGGACTGGGAGATCCAGTGGCTCGGGGTTCCCGACCGGCTGGAGACCGAGCTAGTTCCCCAGGAGTACCGGCTGCACACCGTCGATGCCGGCGGCCTTCAGGGCCGGGGACTGCGCAAGCTCAGCAACCTGTTGCGCCTGCTGGGCGCCACGGTCACGGTGCGGCGCTTGATCCGCCGGGAACGCATCCGTCTGGTCTTCAGCACCGGCGGCTACATCGCTGCACCGGCGATCCTGGCGGCCCGCTGGTGCGGGGTGCCGGTGGTGCTGCATGAATCCAATGGCGTCCCAGGAAAAGTGACGCGCCTGTTCGGGCGGCTCTGCAGCCAGGTCGCCGTCGGACTGCCCCAGGCGGCGGAGCGGCTGCAGGGCTGCCGCCCGCGGGTCACGGGTACCCCCGTGCGCAGGGAGTTTCTGCACGCCGCACCACTCCCGAGTTGGGTGCCGGCAGGAGCGGGCCCCCTGCTGCTGGTCATGGGCGGCAGCCAGGGTGCCGTGGGGCTCAACCGCATGGTCCGGCCCCTGCTGCCCCGACTGCTGAACCTGGGCTGCCGGGTGGTCCACCTCAGCGGCAACAACGACCCCGAGAGCGGTCAACTGCAACACCCCCGCTACGCCGAGCGCCCCTTCAGCGACGAGGTGGCCGGCTTGTTGCAACACGCCGATCTCGTGATCAGCCGTGCGGGTGCCGGCAGCCTGAGCGAATTGGCGGTCTGCGGGAGTCCAACGATCCTGGTCCCCTACCCCCAAGCGGCGGACAAACACCAGGACGCCAACGCCGGTGCCGCCGCGGCCGTCGGCGCGGCCGTCATCGTCTGGCAGCACCCCCCTGAACACCCGGCCCTGGAGCGCACCCTCTGGCGTCTACTCGGTCCCAGGCTTCGGGGCTGCGATCCGGTGATCGACCCACTGCTGCAGTTACGCCGCGGCATGGAGCAGCTGGCCGTCCGCGATGCCGAAGCACTGATCGCAGGGCTACTGCAGGAGCTCAGCGCCTAGGGCCCGCAGCAGGCGCCGATTGCCGGAGCGGTTCTGGTAGCCGATCCGCAACCAGGACTCGCCGAGCCCGGCGAAGGATCGGCAATCGCGCACCAGGATGCGATGTCGCCGCTCCAACGCCTCCCGAAGGGGCTGCAGGGAACCCTGCTCAGCGCGCAGCAGCAGGTAATTGACCGCTGACGGGTACGGGTGAATGCCGGGCAACGCCCGCAGGCGCTGCTGCAGCCACTGGCCCTCCTGCACCACCCAGGCCTGCACGCGCGAGCACCAGCGCTGGTAAGAGCGGGGATCGCTGAGCAGGGCATCGGCCAGCGCTCCCGCCCCGGCATTGATGGGCCAGGGATCCCGCCAGCCGGCCCAGCGCTGCAGCCGCTCGGGCTGGGCCACGGCATAGCCGAGCCGAACCCCCGCAATTCCGTACAGCTTGGTCAGGCTGCGGATGACGATCAGGTTGGGGTGCTCGGCCACCAGCGGAATCAGGGACTGTTGCTCCCCGCCTGGCACCAATGGCAAGAAGGCCTCATCGCAGATCACCAAGCGGTGACGGGCCAGCAGCGGCCTCAAGGACGCGCGGCTCCAGAGCTGGCCGGTGGGGTTATGGGGGTTGGTGATCCAGAGCACCTCCGCAGCGGCGTCAGCTGGAAACGGTTGCGGGAACGAGGCCTCCCACTCCAGGGGAAGGGCCATGGGCCGCTGCAGGCCGCCCCAACACTGAAGAGCACGCGCGTAGTCAGCGAAGCCGGGCTGGGGCAACAGCGACAGACCGCCGCTGGCCGCATCACGGGCAGCCCAGGTGAACAGTTCCGCCGCACCGTTGCCCGGAAGCACCAGCTCCGGATCCAAGTCATGCAGCCGCGCGATCTGGTGACGCAGCCGCCAGTGACTGCGGTCGGGATAGGCCCGCAGATCCATCTGCCGCAGGGCCCGCCGGGCCGCCCGCGGCAGGACAAAGGGCGCCAGGGACGCGCTGGCATCCAGGATCTGATCCGGCCGGCAGCCCAAGCGCCGTGCCGTTGCCTCCAAGTTGCCGCCGTGGGCTTCCATCTCCCCAGCCTGATCGACGGGGGGAGAGATGACCGTTAGAACAGCGCCAGTTCGGCCGCACCAGCCCATGGCTCGTCTGCGTCTCCATCTGGCCGGCCTGGCTTTGGTGCTGGTCAGCGGAGCCGCCCAGGCGGCCGATGACCAAGCGGTGATTCGCACCCTGGATCAACGCTCCTGCGAGCGCTGCATGCTGCATGACGCCGACCTGGTCCATGCCGACCTGCGGGACGCACAGCTTCAAGGGGCCCAGTTGGAGCGGGCCAACCTCAGCGGAGCGCGCCTGGATGGAGCCGACCTGCGGGAAAGCAACCTGCGGTTCACCAGCCTGGCGGGCGCATCTCTGCGGGGAGCGGATCTCCGGGGCTCAGTGCTGGAGGGGACCGATCTACGCAACAGCGACCTCTCCGGTGCACGACTGGACCCCGGCGCCCTCGAGGGCAGCCATTGGCAAGGGGCTCGCGGGGTCGGCGCGGCAGTCCATAGCTATGCCGCCCTCCATAACGCTGGTGTTCAAGCGGCGGAGGCCGGCCGTTTTCCAGAGGCCGAGCAGTTCTTCAGCCAGGCGATTGAACGGCTCCCCAACGCCGCTGTGAGCTGGATGGCCCGGGGGGTCAGTCGCGCCGAGCAGGGCCAATTCAGCCTGGCTGCCCAGGACCTCCGCTACGCCGGCAGGCTCTACAGCGAGCTGGGGGCGCTCCAGCAGGCCAAGTCACTGGAGGAGGCAGCAACCACCCTGCTCAAGCCCAGCAAGAAAGCAAAGGGAGGTAATGGCATGGGCAGCGCCCTGCTGGGGGGACTGATGGCCGCCTTCAAGATGGTGGCGCCGATCGCCGCCAAGGCCGCCCTACCAGGCTCGATTTAGTACGGGGAGACCAGCTGACGGGCTTCAGGCGTCGCGGCTTGGTAGCCGTAACCGAAGTTGCCGCCGTTGTCGTCACGGATGATGCGCGGCGACACCAAGATCACCAGCTCGCGCTTCTCACGCCTGTTGATCGAATCCCTGAAGAATTGACCAACAAACGGAATATCCCCAAGCACGGGCCACTTGCGCACCACGGCCTGGTCGTTATCAGAAATCACACCTGTCAGGATCAAGGTCTGGCCATCGCGCACGCGTACCTCCCCCGTATCCAAGCGACGGGTCGTCAAGGTATTGACCGTGCCGCAGCCTTCAATGCGCACGTCCGTCGCAATCACCGCCGAAATCTCCGGTGACATCGAGAAGGTGACAAAGCCGTTGTCATCAATGCGGGAGACGCGCGCACCAAAGGTCAAACCAGCCGTCCCAAACTCCGGCTGACAGCTATTTGGGGCACCGTTTTGCCCGGCCTGCACGGTGTAACTAACAATCTCCTGGGCCCCCACAGTCACAAAAGACTCATTGGCAAAGGGGCGACCAATGGAGGCCGTATTGAGTGCGGCCGTACCCGAACCACCAACGGTGACTGCCTTACCGGAAACGATCGGTTCGGAATTCTCGTTAATGATCAGGGTCGGGGAAGCCAGCACCTTGGTCGTATTCGACTCAATCAGACCTCGAACGAAATCGAAGTAGTTGTAGTTGTTGGCATTGCCAGATGGATAAGCAAAGCCTGGATTAATTGGGGCAGGACTGTTAGCAGGAATCTCAGTGGTCGCAACTGTTGCGTCCCGGCCGGTAGCCGTCACAGTTTCAGACTTAGCGCTCGCAGCGCCACCTGCGATCGTACTGAATTGATCCCCTTGCGGCGGCAGCAAGCCACCAAAGGCACCCAAGAATTCACCCCGATCACTGACAACGAAGTTGCTGCCGGAGCGGAAGGCAAAGGAGTTCGAAAGGCTGGTGTCGTTGTTCAAGGTGACATCCAGGATCTTCACCGACAGCGCCACCTGCCGCTGGCGCAGATCGATCTGCCGGAGGTAGTTCTCAGCGACGGAAACCAACTGCGAATCACCTACCAAGGTGATGGTGCGCAGGCGTGAATCGGTCGTCCCAATCAAGCCACGCAGGGGACCGGTGGAGGCGCCATAGGTCTCCGTGGTGGTGATCTGCTCCTTCTTGGTCTGCTGGGTTTGCTCGCCACCAGCCACCTGGTTCGCCACGGGCTGCCCCGAGGTCACCGCATTGGTGATCGTTGTGACCTGGGTGATGCGCGCCCCCAGGCTGGCCAAGTACTTGGCGGCCGACTCAGCTGAGGCCTGGTTGAGGCGATAGACCTTGGACATCTGGGTGCCGAAGGTCTTGCCCATGACCGAGGGACCCGCCAGCAACAGATTCCCTTCCATCCGCCCCTGCAAACCCGAGGCCAGCAGTACCGAGTTCAAGGCCTTGCTGTAGGCCTCACCGCGGAAAGACAGCGAAACCGTCGGGCCCGCGCTGGCCTGAGCACCCGGTCGCTCCTCATCGTCGACGTAGACGAAGCCGTAGCCACCCATCTGACTGAGGGCCATCAGGGCGTCTTTGGCCGGTGCGTTGCGCAGGGTCATCGTCACCGGCGGGCCGCTGAGGTTGAGGTAGCTGCGGTTGCGCAGCACCATCGTTCCCACGGCCATGTCGCCCAGGGGCGGCGCCACCGCCCTGGGTTGCAGGGGCGGGGCATAGCGCGGCTGGGGCACCGAGCCGGGCTGATTGAGGTTGAAGGTGCCGGTCTTCGAGACCAACTCGCTGGGGGCGCTGAAGCTCAAGATCAGGTTGCGGCCATCGGCGCTGACCACCGGTTTGGAGGCCGGTGCCCCCGGCATCGGCACCACCTCCAGCTCAAACTCGCGCCCGCTCCCCCTGATGCTCACGCGCTTCAGGCCGGCCTCCGGCAGGGTCAGCGTTTGCGGGCCGACCTTCAGGGAGGCGGATTGACTCAGCTGCAGTTGCCCCTGCCAACCGGCCGCGGTTTGGCGTTGCCGCAGCAGCGGAGCCGCACCGGTGCCCTCGACCACCACGTCCACGCTGTTGGCGCCACGGCGCAACTGCAGCAGCAGAGCCCCCCCGGACGGCGCGACGGACGGCGCGGGAGCAGAGGCGCTGGACTGCGGCAGCGCCAGCGCTGGAGCCGTCATCGCGGCAGCAGCCATCAGGGCTGAGATCCCAGTGCGCCGCCAACCCACGCTGCCCTTTGCCAGTTGGGCGGATGGTATCGATGCTCAGCCGGGCTTTCCAGGCTTCTGACTTGGGCTGTGATCTCTCGCATAGAGGCCCAGATTCAGCCGCAATTCCGTGGGCTCCACGACCACCCGGCCATCCTTGTCTTTACTGCTGTTGCCACTTTTGAGCGAGAGATCGCTCTGGACCACCAGGAGGCTCAGGCGCTCCAGACGCCGCAGAAAATCCAACAGCTGCGGGCCACTGCCGCGGGCGCGCAGCAGCACCGAGGTCTTCTTCAAACCAGGGGCCAACAACGGATCCGCCGGCGGGGTCTCAGCCGCGGTCTTGTTGCTTTTTTTGCTGGTGGGCGGTGCGACGGCCTGAACCGGTTCATAGCCATCCAGCAGCACGCCGGTCTGGGCCGCCTGTTCACTGAGCTGGGCCAAGAACGTCTGCAGCTCGCCGCTGCCCGCGATCAACCCCAGGATCTGGGCATTCCTGCGGTCAGCTTGCTCCCGCTGCTGCTCCAAGCTCTCGAGCTGACGGCGCAGCAAGGGCAAGCGCTGCTGTTGCTCCTCCAGCACCAGCAGCTCCTGCTGATCCGCCTGCAAGCGCTGCCAACGGGGCCAGGCCACCAGGCCCCCCAACGCTGCAGCCAACAGCACCCCCAGAAGGACGGGTGCACCGAGCAACACCTGCTCTCGCCGCAGTTGCAGGCTCATGGCAGCACCCCCTTGGACTGCATCAAACGCAAACGCTGCACCAAACCGTCGGCCTGCAGGGCCTGCAGCACCGCCAACTGTTGATCCGGAGCCAGGGCCGCGAAGCGAGCGGAGAGCTCCCAGTCCACCGGCCCCCCGCTGGCGCCATCGCGCTGGAGCTTCACCACCTGAACCGACTCGGCATCAAACAGAGGCGATTGGGACAGCAGCAGACTCAGCCCATTGACCCGTCGGAATGCCTGGGGATCAACGGCGACCCCTTTGAGCAGTAAGCCGCTGTTCTGGGAGCGCACCTCCGTCAGCTGCACACCGGCCGGGGTGACCGCGGACAACTGAGCCAGCAAGGCCGAGCCGGAAGACACCCCCACCAGACCCTTGGCCAAGCCCTCGCTGCTGCGCTGCAGCTGAGCCTTGGCCCGCCGCACCCGTCCGACCCGCGTCTCTAGGGTCTGGACCTGCAGCTTGATGCCGGCGAGGTTCGCCAGGGCGGCGTTCACCTGCTGCTGGCGCCACCCCAGCGCCACCAGCAAGAGCAGCATCAAGGCAAGGACGCCACCGCCAATGGCCGAGCCCTTGAGCAACAGCGGGCGGGCCGGAAGCATGGACCCAGCTGGCTCAGCCATGCCGCTGGCACGCCGGCGCTCCTGCAGTAAATCGAGGGGGCCAAGACGAGGGCTCATCGTTCCAACTCCGCCGCGGCCAGCCCCCAGAGCAGACCCAGAGACCACTGCGCTGGGTCGCTCCGCAAGGGATCCAGGCCATTGAGCTCCAGCGGAAGACAACTCTGCAGGGTCTCCAGCGCCGAAGCCGGCAGGGCCGCTGAGACCACGACATCCATCGAGCGCGGCTGAGGAGCCTGGGATTGCCAATAGCTCAGGCATTGGTTGAGCTCGCTTTGCAAAGCCTCCAGCTCCTCCAACGGCGGCAAGCGCCACTGCCAGATCGGAGCCCCCCGCTCCAGGCGCAGCAACCAGCTCTGCTCAGGCTCCAGTCCCAACAACCAACCCTTCTGGCCCTCGACGCAGCGCAGCGCACAGACCGGAGCAGCCTCGAGGGCATCGAGACCGAGGCCCGCATCGGCAAAGACCTCGATCCAGTCCTCCAGCAAGGCCGACTCCACCGCCACCGAGACACGGCTGCCCGGGGAGGAGGGCAGAGGGCAGCTCAGCAGATCCACCGCGGTCTCCGGGGGCCAAGGCAAACGCAGGGCCTCCAGCTCCTTGGGCATGGCCATTCGCTCAGGAGCGCTGCCCTGCAGAAGGCGTAGTTCGCAGGCGCTGCCCGGCAGCACGGCCCAGATCCTGGCCCCGGGGTAGCCGCACTGCACCAACCAATCCCCCAACAGATCCGCCAGGGCAGAACCAGACACGGGACGTCCGCCCTGGCAGAGCCCCGGCGGCAGGGACAACTGATCGACCCAGCTCAGGCCCCGGCCGCTCAGGACCATTGCCGTGATCGCTTGATCCTGCAGCTCGAGGTAGACCCGCTGCGGAAACAGCCAGGCTTGCAAGGGGCCGAGGCGCTCTTGAACTCCTGCGAGCACCACTCGCCTTCCGCTTGCTCTATCCGCAAGCTATCGAGATTTCAGCTCCAGGGCACCCCAGAGCCGACGGCTTCGCTGATGTTGCGGAAACCGTGGCGATCAAGCTGCTGGCTCAAGCCCTCGAGAATCTCCGGAACCAGGCCAGGCCCGCCGTAGATCCAGCCGGTGTAGAGCTGCACCAGGGAGGCACCGGCGGTGATGCGCTCCCAGGCAGACGCGGCGGAGTCGATGCCACCCACCCCGATCAAGGGCAGGCTTGGGCCAGCGGTGACCCGCAGCCGGCGCATCACCTCCAGGGCCCGCTGGCGCAGGGGTGCACCACTCAGTCCCCCGGCCTCCTCCGCCAAGGTCTTGCCGGTTTGGGCCAGGCGCCTGCCCTCCAGGCCCAGGCGATCCAGGCTGGTGTTGACGGCAATCACCCCAGCCAGGCCCTCCTCGTAGGCCAAGCGGGCAATGGAATCGATGGCGTCGTCCTCCAGGTCCGGGGCGATCTTCACCAGCAACGGGGGGCAGGCCGGCAGACGCCGCAGCCGCTCCACCAGGCGACGCAGCTGGACTTCGTCCTGGAGTTCCCGCAACCCCGGAGTGTTGGGGGAGCTGACATTGATCACGGCGTAGTCCGCCAGGGGAGCCAACAACTCCAACGACGAGGCGTAGTCATCCGGGGCAAGATCCAGGGGGGTGACCTTGGACTTGCCCAAATTGATCCCCAAGACCGCCGGTCGCTGCCCGGCCGCCGGCAGAGCCTGGCGCTCCAGGGTGCGGCGCGCCGCCTCGGCCCCTTGGTTGTTGAACCCCATGCGGTTCAAGGCGGCCCGCTCCTCCGCCAAACGGAACAGCCGGGGCCGGGGGTTACCAGGCTGGGCATGCCAGGTGATCGTGCCCAGTTCGGCAAAGCCAAAACCAAACAGATGCCAGATGCCCGCGGCGACGGCGTTCTTGTCAAAGCCGGCGGCCAGACCGACGGGATTGAGGAAGCGGCAGCCAAAAAGGGTTTGCTCCAGCCGCAGGTCCTTGCGCTGCAGCTCTGCTCCGAGGCCCGCCAGGGAACTGCTGACCAAGGGCCAGTTGCGGCGCAGGGAGGCCTGCCCCAGGGCCTGCAGTGTGAGTTGGCTCAGCTGCTCAGCATCGGCACCGTCATCACGGCGGAGCAGGGGACCCACAAAACGTTGGTAGAGCGATCCCGTGCCGACCTCAGCCATCTCCTCGCTCCTCGCCTTGGGGCTCCCCTGATCCTGACGCGTCACGGCGAAGACGCCAGCGCCCCTCGTCCAGGGGAAGGACCTGCCAATCCCGCCACCGCCAGGGGCCATCGCGTCCCTCCAGGGTCTTGAGGGGCTTCTCGACCAACTGCGCCAGCTCCATCAGGCTCAACCCGTAGTCGCCCTCGGCCAACCGATCCGCCAAGTCCAAGCGGGTCAGCAGCTGCTGCAGGGCCGGAGGGGCCAGATCAAGGGCCGGGGCCGCCTCCACCACCTCCCCGGCCGCCAGCTGGATCGGGTTGCCCTTGGAAAAGGCCACGGCGATGACATCGCAGCGGTCGTTGTCGGGATCACCGCTGTGGCCCTTCACGTAGGTCAGGGGCAAGCCCTGGATCCGGGCGCCATCGAGGGCCTCCCAGAGGTCGCGATTGAGAACAGGGCTACCGGAGGCCGTGCGCCAGCCCTTGCGCTTCCAACCGTTGATCCACTTGCTGAAGCCGTCGATCAGGTACTTGGAGTCCGTGCGGATGCTCAGGTCGGGGTGACGCGGCAGAACCGCCAAGCGCTCCAGCAGGGTCAGCGCCGCCGTCAGCTCCATGCGGTTGTTGGTGGTGTTGGCCTCCGCCCCACCGAATTCCTGAACGCTGCCATCGTCAAAACGCAGCAACGCACCCCAGCCGCCAGGGCCGGGATTTCCGCTACAAGCGCCGTCGCAGGCGGCGGCAACCACCTTGGGCGTATCACTGACCACTGGGCTTGTCCCCCAACATCCGGTACAACACAGCTCTCGTCAGGAGCCCAGGAGACATCCCATGCAGCGAAGCTACCTCCCGTGGGCCGGCCTCGCTCTGCTGAGCGCAGGCCTGGTGGGCAGCCAAGCCGCCGCAGGGGTGTTCCAAAGCCAGCCGCTCGAGCAGGAGCGTCTGGCCGTGCTGGGGCAACCGGTGGGCAACCAGGACTGGAAGCTGCTGGTGCTCGAGCAGCTCAAACCCCAACCAAAGTGCTGGGAAGAACGCCGGGACGGCCTGATTGATCCGGCCCTCAACCGCTTCAACTTCAGCGGGATCTGCAGCCGCTACCTCGACAGCAATGGCTATTCCCTGCGGGTCGGCGAGGACGACGTCTCACCCCGTTATCGCCTGAGGCTCGAGAGCCAAGGGAACACCCTGGTGCTGCTGGCGATGTCCGGCAGCCACCCGACCGAACTCGTCGTGGGGCGTGGGGCGATCCCCCTGCGAGACCGCAGCGGATTTGTCGCCCTCAAGCTGGAGCCGGGCTGGCAGCTCGAACGGCGGATGTACGGCGAGCGCAGCTTGAGCCATGTCTATTTCGCCAACCCCAAACCCCTCGATGGCTTGATCGCCCAGGCGGAACGGCGCCAGGACCGTCCAGCAGCGGTAGCCCTTAGTAGCAGCAGCAATGGCCCCATCGCCCTCCAGGTGATCCCTTACGCCGGGCAGACGCCACGATTCTGATCAGGGACAGTTGAGACAGCGGCCCGAACCGGCGGCCCGGTCTTTTTCTCTGGCGGTAAGGTTTTGGTGTGTGAGGAGTGCGGAACACCACTTCCGGGGTCGAAACGAGGACAGACTCCCAGAAGCGTTCCGGCTCAAAGCCCTGCCTTCGGCGGGGCTTTTTTATTGCTCAGCCGCCGCTACACACAAAAAAGCCGGCCCCCGAAAGGGCCGGCTTCGTTGAAGGAGTGGGCTGCCGAAGCAGCCCACGGCGGGATCACTTGAGGGAGACCTTGCCGCCGGCCTCTTCGATGGCCTTCTTCATGGCTTCGGCATCAGCCTTGGCCACGCCTTCCTTGACGTTGCAGGGAGCGCCCTCGACAAGAGCCTTGGCTTCGCCCAGACCCAGGCCGGTGGCCTCGCGGACGGCCTTCAGGACCTTGATCTTGGCAGCCGCGTCGAAGCCCTCGAGGTGGACGTCGAACTCGGTCTTCTCTTCAGCAGCTTCAGCAGCACCGCCAGCGGCGGGGGCAGCCATCACGACGCCAGCGGAAGCGGCGGCGGACACACCGAAGGCCTCTTCGATCTGCTTGACAAGCTCAGAGGCTTCCAGCAGGGAGAGGGACTTCAGCTGCTCGAGGATTTGGTCGGTAGTAGCAGACATGGTTGGGAATCAGCAACAGATCTGTGTAAACAGTCGGATCGGAGAGCTCAGCAGAGCAGGCCTCAGTCGGCCTTGCCCTCGCCATCGGCGTGCTGCTTGAGCGCCCGAGCAAGACCGGAAGGAACTTCGTTGATGCCCACAGCCACCTTGGTGGCCACGGCGTTGATCGCACCTGCGATCTGCGCCATGAGCACCTCCTTGGAGGGCAGATCCCCGATGGCCTTGATTTCGGATTGGGAGAGGAGCTTGCCTTCGAAAAGGCCTCCTTTCGTCTCCGATTTCTTGGTCTCCTTCTGGAAGGTCTGAACGGCCTTCACGGCACCACCCACGTCGCCCTTGACGAGCACGAAGGCGTTGGTACCGGTGAGGAGGGAATCGAGTTCCGACCAAGCGCTATTGCCATCAATGGCACGGCGCATCAAGGTGTTTTTGGTCACCTTGCAGACACCGTTGCTGGCCTGCAGACGAGTCCGCAGATCAGACATTTCCTTGATGGACAGACCCTTGTAATCAAGGACCAGCGCCATTTCGGCCTCGCCAAGGAGCTGCTTCAGCTCTTCGACGATCTGTTGCTTGTTCTCCAGAGTGCGGCCCATGGTTAAGGATCGGATCAGGGGAACAAGCCGGGAACGCAACCCCAGTACCGGGCGGTACTCGAGGGCTGCGGCTCGCTTCACCCAACCCGAACTCCCGAGGGAGCCCTGGTGAGAAAAACTGTCGCGGACACCTCGGCAGGGTTTAAGGACTCAGGTTCTGCGAGCAGAACAGGAATTCGACCTGCTGTCTTGGGTAGGGCGCGTAACCCTTCTGGCATTAGCCAGAGAAAGAACATACAACAAAGCCCCCGCCGGGGCGGGGGCTTTGCGCAGAGGGACGGGGACGATCAGCCCTCTTGCTTGATGTCCTGCAGCGCAGACACATCCACTTCCACGGAAGGACCCATGGTGGAGGTGATGTACAGGCTCTTCCAGTAGCGACCCTTCGCACCGCTGGGCTTGTTGCGGTCGATGGTCTCCTGCAGTGCCTTCAGGTTGTCCAGCAACTTGGCAGCGTCAAAGCTGGCCTTGCCGAAACGCACGTGGACGATGCCGGTGCGGTCAGCGCGGAACTCCAGTTTGCCGGCCTTGAACTCGCTGATGGCCGAGGCCAGGTCGGTGGTGACGGTGCCGGCCTTGGGGTTCGGCATCAGACCACGGGGGCCGAGGACACGACCGAGCTTGGCGACCTTGGGCATCATGTCCGGGGTCGCGATCAGCAGATCGAACTCCATCTCACCCTTGGAGATGGTTTCGACGAGATCGTCGTCACCAGCCAGATCAGCACCAGCGGCCTTGGCCTCAGCGACCTTTTCACCGCGAGCGATCACAGCGATGCGAATGCTCTGACCGGTGCCGTGGGGCAGGGCCACGGTGGTCCGCAGCTGCTGGTCGGTGTACTTGGGGTCGATGCCGAGGCGAGCGTGGGCTTCGACGGTCTCATCGAACTTGGCGGTGGCGTTGGCCTTCACCAGGTCGACAGCCTCTTGCGGGGCGTAGACGCGTTCTTCAACCTTGCCGACGGCGGCGGAATAGCGCTTGGAGAGTTTGGGCATGTCAGGAATGGGGTGCAGACGAGCTCAGGAGCTCTCCCCCGCTAAGGAACAGAAAGGATGGATGAGCCGGGAGGGATGAACCCGAGACTCAGTCCTTCACAGCCACGCCCATGTTGCGGGCGGTGCCTTCGATGATGCGCATGGCCGACTCAACGCTGGTGCAGTTGAGGTCGGGCAGCTTGGTCTTGGCGATCTCTTCGAGCTGTGCGCGGCTGATGGCCCCGACAGAACCCTTGGAAGAGGTGGCGGCACCCTTAGCGATTCCGGCTGCCTTCACGATCAGCACGGAAGCGGGAGGGGTCTTGGTGATGAAGGTGAAGCTGCGGTCTTCAAAGACCGAAATCTCCACCGGAATCACGTATCCGGCTTTGTCCTGCGTCCGAGCGTTGTACTCCTTGCAGAACGCCATGATGTTGACGCCGTGCTGACCGAGGGCAGGGCCCACCGGCGGCGCGGGGTTTGCTTTGCCGGCGTCGAGCGCCAGCTTGATCACAGCTACAACTTTTTTTGCCATCGTCCTGGCGTCTTGAGCAATCTGCGGATCCGCGACCCTAGGGCAGCGTGTGCGGCGGACTCCGAAAACCGAAGCACCGCCTTAGGCCGCCCTCCGCAGGGAGACGGCCGCACGGGAATCAGCTTTGTTTGCTGATCTGGGAGAACTCGAGTTCCACCGGGGTTTCCCGGCCAAAGATCGAGAGCAGAGCCTTGAGCTTGTTGCGATCGCCCGACACCTCGATGACTTCGCCTTGGAAGTCCTTAAAGGGACCAGCGGTCACCAAGATTTGATCGCCCTCGGCCAGATCGACCTTCACCACAGGCTTCTTCTCGGCAGCCCGCTTGAAGATGCGATCCACCTCCTGACGGCTCAGGGGGCGAGGCTTGATGTGACCGCGGACCTTGCCGGTGGCACGGCGATCTTCCGCACCCACGAAGTTGATCACGTTTGGGGTGCTCCGCACCGCCATCATCGTGTCCTCATCGAGGACCATCCGAACCAAGACGTAGCCGGGGAAGACCTTCTCTTCGGTGCTGGTGCGGCTGCCGTCCTTCTTGAGTTTGACCGCGGGGGTCTGGGGGATCTCGATCTCGAGGATGCGGTTGTCCACGCCGAGGGTGACGGCCCGCTGTTCGAGGGTGGCCTTGACTTTTTTCTCGCAGCTGGAGGCCACCTGAACGGCGTACCAGCGGGCAATCAGAGCCCGGCCTTCCGAGTCAGCGGCGGGAGCTGCGGGTTCGGCGTCGGCAGCCAGATCCGCCGCGGCGAATTCTTCAGTGGTCAAGTCGACGTCGGACACGGGCAAAGGAAGGAGAGGGCGAAAGATTCAGTGGGTCAGCGGAACACCTGGGAGCTTCCCCAGCTGTAGAAGCGATCGACGGCAGCGATCGCAAAAGCCGAAATGGTGACCATCAAGATCACCGCGACTGATTCACCAAACAGCTGCTGACGGCTCGGCCAGACCACCTTGCGCAATTCAGCGACGGTGTCTGCCACGAAACCGGTCTTCACCGGTTCAGTGGCGGCGGCCTCGTCGGACTTGACTTGTGGTTCGGTCTGGGATTCCACGGATGAAGATTCCACAGGGGAAATCAGGGCCAAGCCTCATGGGCAGAGCATGAAGCCTGCTGAGCCTTCAGCGGGCCGCGCGGCGTGTTGAGCCCACGCGCCGGCAAACAAACACACTAACGGATGTCCTATTCAGGGCCTGAGATGGGTTTGAAGCAGAGGGCCTGCTCGCCTTCGCCCAGGCTGACCTGAACGGCTGCCGCACCCAGGAAGCGCTCCTCGAGCAACTCGGTGGCCAAGGGGTTCTCGATCTGGCGCCGCAGCAACCGGCGCAGGGGCCGCGCTCCGTATTCCGGCTCGTAGCCCTGCTCCGCCAGCCAGGCCACGACCGGCTCGTCCACCTGAAGCGCCAGTCCCTGCTCTTGGAGCAACTGCGCCAACTCGAGCACCTGGAGGCGCACGATCCGTTGCAGGTCGGCCGGCCCCAAGGGCTGGAAGCGGATCACCTCATCGATGCGGTTGAGGAATTCCGGCCGGAACTGGCTAGCCAGGGCTCGCTCCACCTGCTCCTCGAGCGCCGAGGCGTCGGCCTGGCCGCGGGCGGCATCCAAGATCGCTCGACTGGCCAGGTTGCTGGTCATCACCACCACGGTGTGGCGGAAGTCGACCGTGCGGCCCTGGGAATCAGTCAGGCGTCCGTCATCAAGGACCTGCAGCAGGACGTTGAAGACATCGGGGTGAGCCTTCTCCACCTCATCAAGGAGCAGCACGGCATAGGGACGCCGGCGGACGGCTTCGGTGAGCTGACCGCCCTCCTCGTAGCCGACATAACCCGGAGGAGCCCCGAGCAGGCGAGCCACGGCATTGCGCTCCATGAACTCGCTCATGTCCAGACGCACCAAGGCTTCTTCCTCATCGAAGAGGGACGCCGCCAGGGCCTTGGCCAGTTCGGTCTTGCCCACACCGGTGGGACCGAGGAAGAGGAACGAGCCCACGGGACGGCGCGGATCCTTCATGCCCGCACGGGCGCGGCGAATCGCCGCGGCCACGGCACCGACGGGCTCCCCTTGTCCGATCACCCGCTGGGCCAGGCGCTGCTCAAGCTCCAGCAGCTTCTGGCGCTCACCCGCCAGCAGGCGCTGAACGGGAATCCCGGTCCAGCGGGCCACCACATCAGCGATGTCCCCCTCTTCCACCTGTTCCCGCAGAAGGGACTGCCCGCTCTGCTGACTGGCCTGGAGTTGCTCCTCCAACTCATGACGGCGCTGCTGAACGCCGTGGAGCTGGTCGTACTGGAGCCGGGCGGCCTCTTCGAGGTCACCATCGCGTTCGGCCTCGGCGATCTGCAGGCGCAGGGCCTCGTCATCGGCCAGGAGCTGGCGCAGCTCCGCCAACTGCTCACGCTCGGCTGACCAGCGCTCCTGCAGGTCCTGCAGGGTCTCGCTGACCTGCCGTCGCTGCTGCTGCAGCGCCACCCGTTCGGCCTCTGGGGCGCTCTCCGCCGAAAGCAGGGCCAACTCAACGCGGCGTAGATCGCTCTCGGCCTCCTCCACCAGACGCGGCTTGGAGGTGACCTCCATCCGCAGCTGGGCAGCGGCTTCATCGATCAGGTCGATGGCTGAATCCGGCAGGCAGCGATCGGAGATGTAGCGATCGGCAAGCCGAGCCGAGGCCACGACAGCGCCATCGGTGATGGCCACCCCGTGGTGCAACTCGTAGCGCTCCTTCAGGCCCCGCAGGATCAGGGTGCTCTCCTCAAGGCTGGGCTCCTTGATCAGGACCTGCTGGAAGCGCCGGTTCAGGGCGGGATCCTTCTCAACGGTGCGGCTGTACTCCTCCGGGGTGGTGGCACCGATGCAACGCAGGTCGCCCCGGGCCAAGGCCGGCTTGAGGATGCTGCCGGCGTCGCTGTTGGAGCGCTCCGGGCCCACCACGTTGTGGAGCTCGTCGATGAACAGGATCACGCCGCCCGCCTCAGCGCCCTCGGCCTCCCGCACCTCCTTAAGCACGCTGCGAAGGCGCTCCTCGAATTGGCCGCGGAACTTGGCGCCAGCGATCAGGGCGCCCAGGTCCAGGGAGACCAGCCGCTGGCCCTTAAGGGCATCCGGCACTTCGCCGGCGACGATCCGCTGGGCCAGCAGCTCAGCGATGGCGGTCTTGCCCACGCCCGGCTCGCCGATCAAGACAGGGTTGTTCTTGCCGCGGCGCGACAGCACCTGCATCAGACGCCGGATTTCGGTGTCGCGACCAATGACTGGATCCAAGTCACCCGCCCGGGCGGCGGCGGTGAGATCCCGTCCGAACTGCTCGAGGGCCGTGGGCTCCTGCTCAAGCTTCAGGCCGTTCTCCCCGTTGGGGACGGGCTCAACGACTGTCCTACTGGGCGCGGGACGCGCCGGAGCGGGCGGCTCTACCACCGGTTGCGGCGGGGGACTGCTGGCTGCGGGCGCAGGCCTGGGAACGGAGCGACGCAGGTCCTCCTGGGTCAACCCCTGCTGTTGCAGAAGGGCGCCCGCAATGCGGCGATCGTCCAGCAGGGCCGCCAACAGATGGGGGACATCAATGAAGCGCGAACCCCACTGGCCCCGCTGGCGATCGGCCTCCTCCAGAAGCAGTTCCAGGTCCTCGCCGACGAACAGGTCCCTGGCACTGCTGGTGGGCTGATCCGCGCAGAAGTCATCCAGCTGATCCAGCAGACGCGAGGCATCGAGGGGCAGGGGATCCACCCAGGCGGCGTAGCGCTCGTCATTCAGCAGCACCTGCAGCAGGTGCTCCACGTTCATCTCGCCGTGGCGCCAGCGGCGGGCCTGCTCCTGGCTGGCCAGCAGGAGGTCCCAGCCGGCATCGCTGAAACGATCAGGAACCGTGGTGAGGCTGGCGGGGCCAGCGGCGTAGGAATCAGGCCGCATGGGCGCGAGAGCTCATCTCAATCAGTTCAACCTTGTAGCCGTCGGGGTCCTCGACGAAGGCAATGACGGTGGTGCCGTTCTTCATCGGGCCCGGTTCGCGCACCACCTTTCCCCCCTTGGCGCGGATCTGGTCGCAGACGCCAACGATGTCGTCCACACCCAGGGCGATGTGGCCATAGCCGCTACCGATGTCGTAGCTGCTGGTGTCCCAGTTGTGGGTGAGCTCCAGCACGGTGTGGTCGCTCTCGTCTCCGTAGCCCACAAAAGCCAGGGTGAAACGCCCCCCGGGATAGTCCTTCCGGCGCAACAGCCGCATCCCAAGAATGTCGGTGTAGAACGCGATCGAGCGCTCCAGGTCGCCGACCCGCAGCATGGTGTGGAGAAGGCGCATCCGGACTGTTCTTGACGGCCGCATTCTGACCAAAGTCAGCGGATTGGTGCCAACGGTCACCAAGGCCCCCGGCAGGGCGACCCATAAGATCCCTGCAAGGACTCATGTTGTGCGTTAGGCCGCTGTGATCGACACCCTCGACCTCGTCATCGACACCATCGTGGCCCGGGAGGTTCTCGATTCCCGTGGCACACCGACCGTGGAAGCCGAGGTGATGCTGGAGGGCGGAGCCAGTGGCCGCGCCATCGTTCCCAGCGGCGCCAGCACCGGTGCCCACGAAGCCTGTGAACTGCGGGACGGCGGCAGCCGCTACTGCGGCAAGGGTGTGCTGCAGGCCGTCAGCAACGTTGAAGAAAAAATCGCTCCCGCCCTCTGCGGCCTGAGTGCCCTGGACCAGGGCACCGTTGATGCCGCGATGCTCGAGCTCGACGGCAGCGACAACAAGAGCGCCCTGGGTGCCAACGCAATCCTGGCGGTGAGCCTGGCCAGCGCCCGCGCCGCCGCCAATGGCGTTGGCCTGCCCCTCTACCGCTATCTGGGCGGCCCGATGGCCAACCTTCTGCCGGTGCCGTTGATGAATGTGATCAACGGTGGCGCCCACGCCGCCAACAGCCTGGACTTCCAGGAATTCATGCTGGTGCCCCACGGCGCACCCACCTTCCGCGAGGCCCTGCGGATGGGCACCGAGGTGTTCCACACCCTTAAGGGTCTGCTGAAGGACAAGGGCCTGAGCACCGCCGTCGGCGACGAGGGCGGCTTTGCCCCTGACCTGGGCAACATCGAAGCCGGCGACATGCTGGTTCAGGCGATCGAAAAAGCTGGCTACCGCCCCGGCGACCAAATCTCCCTGGCCCTAGACGTGGCCAGCACCGAGTTTTTCAAGGACGGCCGCTACGCCTTCGATGGCGGCAGCTACACCAGCGCCGAGATGGTCGACCAGTTGGCCGCTCTGGTGAACCGCTTCCCCATCACCTCGATCGAGGACGGCGTTGCCGAAGACGACTGGGAGGGCTGGGCCCTGCTGACCGAGAAGCTCGGCAAGACCGTCCAACTCGTCGGCGATGACCTGTTCGTGACCAACAGTGCCCGCCTGCAGCGCGGCATCGACCTGGGCGTGGCCAACTCGATCCTGATCAAGGTCAACCAGATCGGCACCCTGACCGAGACCCTGCAGGCGATCGATCTGGCGGGGCGTGCCGGCTACACCAGCGTGATCTCCCACCGCTCCGGCGAGACCGAGGACACCACCATCGCCGACCTGGCCGTGGCTACCCGCGCCGGCCAGATCAAGACCGGTTCCCTCAGCCGCAGTGAGCGCGTGGCCAAGTACAACCAGCTGCTGCGCATCGAAGACGAACTGGGCAGCCAGGCCGTCTACGCCGGTGCCGAAGACCGCGGCCCCCGCGGCAAGGCCTGAGGCCAACCGGAGCCAGGCTCCAACCCAATCGCTATCCCGGGACCTGGATCAGCCAGCCCGGGATTTTTTTATGGGCGGCGCTTAGGAATTGCCGAGCTTGTCGATGCGGGCATCGCGCTTCAGGCGGGCCTGCAGCTTCAACCAGCTGAGACCCACCGGAACCCCGGCCACGACGGGAATGATCGTCAGCAGCGGCCTGGCGCTGGAGGCGAGCAGGGCCGCTGCGACGGCAAAGGCACCCAGCAGGACCGACTGGCCAGCGCTCTGCTGGCTCAGGGCCAACCGACGCAGCAGACGGTCGGTCTCGCCGGCACGGATCTGAACCTGGAGATCGCCCTGTTCAATTCGGCTGAGGCTGTCCTCCAGACGCTGGGGCAGACCGAGGGCACGGCTGCCCACCTCCACCGCTTGGCGACCCAACTGGTTGAAGAGGTCGTTGGGGCCGTTGCCGCTGGCGGTCATGAGGGGAAGCAGATAGGGGCGGGCGATAGCGACGAGGCTAAAGCTGGGATCCAGGCTGCGGCCGACCCCCTCAAAGGTGGAGAGGGCCCGCATCACAAAGATCAGCTCCGGGGGCAGACGGAAGGGCTGCCCATAGACCAACTCGTAGAGGTCGCCGGAGAGTTTGTCGAGGATGTTGGCGGAGAAGGGAGGGGTCAGGGCCTCCGCGAGCATCACCCGCACGAGGCGACGGACCGGACCGGGATCGATGTCAGGGGCGATCACCCCAGCGGCTTGCAGCTCACGCACCAAGCCCGAGGCATCGCGGGCCGCCGCCGCCGTGACCATCCGCCCCAGGCGACTGCGGAGGCGCTGAGACAAGGTCCCGACCATGCCGAAGTCGTAGTAGATGAGGGCCCCATCACGGGCTACGGCCAAGTTGCCGGGATGGGGGTCGGCATGGAAGAAGCCGAAGCGCACCAGCTGCTGCAGGTAACTGGCAGCACCTTTCTCGGCGACCGCCGAAGGGTCGATGCCAGCCTCGATCAGGGCCTGGCGGTCGTTGATCTTGATCCCGGGGACGTAGTCGAGGCAGAGCACCCGCCGGGTGGTGAGTTCCCAGACCACCGCTGGGATTCGAATGCCCGGATCATCGAGAAACTGCTGCCGGAAGCGGGCGGCGTGCTCGGCCTCCAGACGGAAGTCGAGCTCACGCAGGAGCACACGACGACATTCCTGAGCGATGGAGACCCAATCGCGTCCGACGCCCCACTGGGGATGGCGCTGCAGCACCGCCGCGACCTGTTGCATGACCTCGAGGTCGAGGCGGAACAGGCGCTCCAGCCCGGGGCGTTGGATCTTGAAGACCACCTGCCGGCCACTGCGAAGGCTGGCGCGATGGACCTGGGCCAGGCTGGCGGCCCCGAGGGGTTGCTCCTCAATATCAATGATCTCGGCGCAGCGCTCCCCCAGCTCCTGCTCGAGCAGCGACTGGGCCGTGTCGAAGGAGAAGGCCGGGACGCTGTCCTGCAACCGTGAGAGTTCTTCTACCCAGCTGGCCGGCAGCACATCCGGCCTGGCCGAAAGGAGCTGACCGAGCTTGATGAAGGCTGAGCCCAGTTCCAACAACTGGGCCGTGAGCCAACGGGCACGACGCTTCTGACGACGCTCCTGCCCCTCCTCACTGACGCCCCCTGGATAGCTCCAGGACTGGGCATCCCACCAGAGGAAGGCCAACAACTGCAGAACGGCACCCCAGATCCGTAGGGAGCGAAGGGCGCTCGCCAGGGCCGGGCCAAGGCGACGCATCAAGCGGGCTCCTCGAGGCGGCGGGCAAGCCGCGTGACCTGGGCGCGCAGCTGATCAATCTGCGTCTGGGGATCTGCCGCTGGTGAAGACGAAGCCATCGGGGACTCCGCTGCCGGCACCTCCTGATCTCCGTGCTCCAGCCGCTGGGCTTCGAGCTCCACCTCTTCTTTAAACAGGTCCCATTCCTGACGCAATCGCTCGGGGGCGTCCTGGGCTAGGACCGCCAGACCAGCTGCGGCGTCCGCCAAACCACTTCCCAGGCGGGCGCTCAGACGATTGAGGGCCGCCTGCACCAGGGTCTGAGGCTCACTCATGGCCGGCCGCTTGAGAGTCACCCAAATCGTGGCAGATCAGAGTTACTGAAGGGGGGGCAAATCCAAGAGGGGAACCGATTGCTGCGGAGCCGGTGCTGCAGGCTGCGGACGCGGTGCAGGCGACTGGACCTGAGGTTTCGGCTTCGGCGTGGGCTTGGGTTTAGGCGCCTCAACGACAGGCTTGGGCTCCGGCGCTGCGGGCTCTTCAGTTGAAGCCACTGGTTTTGGGGCCACAGCTGGCGCAGCTTTCGCAGCAGCTTCACGCTCGGCTTTGACCTCGGCCTCAGCCTTGGCCTTCTGGTCAGCATCGGCCTGCTCCTGGGCCTTGCGCCAGAGCTCGAGCTGCTGGGGGTCAAGATCTGAGCGCAGTTCAGAGGGCTGCTCGCCGTAGCGCAGGCGCATGTCCTTGAGCGTCACCCCAGGGGTCTGCTTCTGCTCAAAGCGGGGACTGAGGCGAATGACATCGCCGAGGTTGATCGCGGCCAGTCGCTGCGTGATGCCGTAGGCCAAGGCAAAGCTCACCCCAGCGACCAAAGGGCCCATCCAGATCCTGGGGAGACCATTGGGAGCCTGCTTCTGGGGTGCTCCGGCCTTGGCCATCTCAGCAGGGACGTTGGTGGCTGATGCTAGGCCTGCTCTTAGGTCGTGTAGTCGGCGTTGATGCGCACGTACTGATCCGAGAGATCGCAGCCCCAGGCGCGTCCACTCCCAGGGCCAGCACCGACCGAGAGGCGAATCGCAACGGTGTCATTCAAGAGGTAAGCGCCGGCAGCCCGATCGCGCATGTAGGCCGAGGCGGCCGGCCGATCAAAGGCCATGGGTTGGCCAGCTGCCATCAGCTGATGCTCCCCGAGCCAGAGCGCGACGGCAGCAGGATCGAAGGGGACTCCCGCACGACCCGCGGCAGCGACAATCCGGCCCCAGTTGGGGTCACGGCCATGGACAGCCGTCTTGACCAAGGAGGAACCGCAGACCGTGCGGGCGATGGCCAGCGCATCGGCCTCCGTGGCCGCCCCGTCCACCTGGACCTCCAGTAGGCAGGTGGCCCCTTCACCATCGCGGGCGATGGCTTTGGCCAGGTGTTGAGAGACCGCGGTGACCCCCTCCTCCAGGGCCGCGTACTGGGCTGGATCTAAAGGAGCGCCAGCGGCAAAAGCCAGGTAGGTGTCGTTCGTACTGGTGTCGCCATCAACCGTGATGGCGTTGAAGGAGCGCTGCACCGCGCGGGAGACCATCCCCTGCCAGACCTCAGCGGGGACGCCGGCATCACAGCTGAGATAGCCGAGCATCGTGGCCATGTTCGGGTGAATCATTCCCGACCCCTTGGCCATCCCACCGATGCGAACGGTCTGGCCACCGAGGTCCGCCTCCAGAGCGATCTGCTTATCAATCAGGTCGGTGGTGAGGATCGCGGTGGCCGCCGCTGCGCCACCCTCTGAACTGAGGGCGTCCGTCAACGGGTCAATGGCCTGCAGCAGGGTCTCCATGGGGATCGGGACACCAATGACCCCGGTGGAGCAGATCAGGACCTCTTCCGCCAAAAGCCCCAGGCGATCAGCCACGGCCTGGGTGGCACGGATGCTGTCAACCAGGCCGCGGTCGCCGGTGCAGGCATTGGCCTGACCGGAATTCGTGAGCACCGCTCGGGCGATACCACCTCTGGAGGCCAGGCGATCGGCGCAGAGATCCACGCAGGCCGCTCGCACCAAGGATGTTGTGAAGGTGCCGGCACAGACCGCGCCCTCGGGTGCCAGCACAAGTGAGAGGTCCGGCTTCCCCGAGGCCTTCAGGCCCGCCGTGATCCCCGACGCCTGAAAGCCCGCAGGTGCGGCCACACCACCATCAATCAACCGCCAGGCGTAGGTCACAGCTGGTGAGCCGCATCAACTCCTGCAATTCTGAGTGCAGGCAGATCAGTGACTCCCCATGGGTCAGGGGCCCCGCTGGCAAGGGCAACAACGGCGCATTGGCCTGACTGGCGGCATCGCCACGGGCAAAAGCACGGTGGGGCGCCTGCTCGAAGCAGAAGGGCTACCTGTTCTTGATGCCGACCAGTACGCCCGTGAGGCCCTGGCACTTGGCAGCCCCGGTGCTGCAGCAGTGCTGGAACGCTTCGGCGACGCGGTTCGAACCAGTGGCACAGGCCCCGAGTGCCCAACAATCGATCGAGGAGCCCTTGGCTCGATTGTCTTCAGCAATCCGACTGACAAGCGCTGGCTAGAGCAACTCGTTCACCCGCTGGTCCGCCAGCGCTTTGAGCTGGCGCTCGCTGAACTCGCAGCTGAATCAGCAGTGGTGTTGATGATTCCCCTGCTCTTTGAAGCGGGACTTCAAGAGCTCTGCAGCGAGATCTGGCTGGTGGACTGCGACGAGAAGCAGCAACTGGAACGCCTGATACAACGCGATGCAATCAGTCAGGAAGCGGCCCAACAACGGATCGCGAGCCAATGGTCACTAGAGGTCAAACGCAAGTGCGCCGACGTCATCATCGACAACCGACAGCACAGCCACCAACTAAGTGCAGCGGTAGAAAAGACACTAAAACGCAACAAAATATCAACACTTGCTGATCCAAAGATTTCATAAAGCGAAGAAACTCCTCCGAGATATGTATTTAATGTGACAGGGTCAAAGCCTCAAGACAATGCAGTCCCGTCTCATTAAACATTTTTCCCTTCGAGTCGCTTGCATTACGGCAACCGCAGGGCTCTTGAGTTTAGGGACTAGCGCCCAAGCAGAGACCTACTCAAGCAATTGGGGCGTCGTAAAGATAAATCGAATTAACGGCAACAATTGGGGAGGAACCTATCTCGACGGCAAAGCCCTTCTGTATGGGAGCAAATCGAGCTCAGGTCAATTTTCAGGCCACTGGATTCGAAAGGATGGCAGCAGTCGCCGGTGCAACTATCCAATCTCAGGTTCTTATTACTGGGGTCGAGCCACCCTTGAGTTCAGCGGAAGCGGCTTTAGAGGTCAATACGGGAACTGCGACGACGAACCGCGGGGCAACTGGAGCGGCGAAATCGTCACACAACAGCCTCCACAGACACAACAAGTACGCCTTGATGGCTGGTGGAAGGGCAACAACAGCGGCTACTACTCCATCCAGACCAGTGGCACAACCTTCCAGATGAAGGGCTTCAATAACGATGGCTCCGTTCTCAACCTCTACGACGGAACCATCAAGGGCAACACCATCACAGGACGCTGGAAAAACTACTGCGACAACAGATCAGCCAACGCCACTCTCCGTTACTCCAATGGGCGCCTACAGCGCATCGCCGGAAGCACCAAAAACACCACTTGGTCTAGGTCCGCCAGGCCCTCCAATATTCAGTCGCGACCCAATTGCAACTAAGCAACCTGCAAAGGACGAAATCCCCTCCTGAGGAGGGGATTTTTATTTTCCGATTCAGCTCAGATCAAGAATAACGAGATCAACTGGAGGGTCTTCTTCAGCCCTTGAGCTTCTGGCTCAGGATCTGGTTGGCCAGTTTCGGATCAGCCTTACCGCCGGTCTTCTTCATCAGCTGACCAACAAAGAAGCCCTGCAGCTTGTTCTTTCCTCCGCGGAACGCTTCCACCTCCTCAGGGTGAGCAGCCAGAAGCTCTTCAACGATCGCGGTGATCGCGGCAGGGTCGCTGATCATGCCCAGACCCCGCTCATCGACGATCTTGGCCGGTGAGCCACCCTTCTCCAGCAACTCGGGAAGGATTTCCTTGGCAATCTTGCCGCTGATCTTGCCGCCGTCGATCAGCTTCACCATCTCCGCCACCTGCTCCGGGCGGAAGGCCAGTTCGGAGTAGCTGAGACGGTTGGCATTGACGTAGGCAGCAATGTCACCGGTGATCCAGTTCGCCACACCCTTGGGGTCCGCTCCGGTGGCCACAGCTGCCTCAAAGAATTCCGCCATCGGACGTTCGTCCGTCAGCACACGGGCGTCGTACTGGGACAGACCGAGGTCTTCGGCGTAGCGGTGGCGCTTGGCAGCCGGCAGCTCGGGCAGCTCAGAGCGCCAGCCCTCGCGCAGTTCTGCACTGACCTCAATCGGGCCCAGATCGGGATCGGGGAAGTAGCGGTAATCGCTGGCACCCTCCTTGCTGCGCATGCTCTTGGTGAGCTGCTTGCCCTCATCCCAAAGGCGGGTCTCCTGAACGATCGGTTCACCCGTTTCGTAGGCCTTGATCTGACGCTGAATCTCGTACTCACAGGCCTTCTGAATGGCCGAGAAGGAGTTCATGTTCTTGATCTCCACCTTCGTGCCGAAAGGCGCATCCGGCCCGCGGCGCACGGAGATGTTGACGTCACAGCGCAAGGAGCCCTCCTGCATATTTCCGTCGCTGACGCCCAGGTAGCGCATGATCCGGCGGATCTCGGAGGCGTACTCCGCCGCCTCCCGGCCGGTGCGCAGATCGGGCTTGCTCACGATCTCAGCGAGGGCCACACCAGCCCGGTTGTAATCCACCAACGAGTGGGTTGAACCGGCGAGACGATCGCTACCAGCGTGAACCAATTTGCCGGCGTCCTCCTCCATGTGGAGACGCTCAATCCCGATCTTCTTGAGGTAGGTGTCTTTGCCTTTCTCAGCCACCTCAACTTCAATCCAACCGTCCTCGGCGATCGGTTCGTCGTATTGAGAGATCTGGTAGTTCTTGGGCAGGTCCGGATAGAAATATTGCTTGCGATCGAATTTGCTGTGCTCAGCAATATTCAGATTGAGAGCCATGGAGGCCTTCACGGCGTACTCCAGCACCTTCTGATTCAGGACCGGAAGGGTTCCCGGCAGGCCGCACACCACCGGATCGATATGGGTATTGGGATCGTCCCCAAAGGTGGTGGAGGCGCCGGTGAAGATCTTGCTGTTGGTCCCCAGTTGCACATGGGTCTCCAAGCCGATCACTGCTTCCCAGGCGGCCTCAGCTGCCATGTCCCAACTCCGTCAATCGCCTGATCCTATGGAAGGGCCGCTGGTCAGCCCTGCGCATCACCTGAAACACTGGCGGTTCGGGTTGGATCGGCCATGACAGCCGCCCAGGGCAACGGAGTTCTGATCCTCGGTGGCGGCCTCATGGGTCTCGCCCTGGCCCATCAGCTCGCCCGGGCAGGTCGCTCCGTTGAAGTGCTCAGCCGCCAGCGCAGCGAAGCCGCTGGTTTTGTAGCCGCCGGAATGCTCGCGCCCCATGCCGAAGGGCTCAGCGGTGATCTGCTGCGCCTCGGCCAAGACAGCCTGCGGCGGATCCCCGGCTGGGTGGAGCAGATCCAAGCCGACAGCGGCCTCTCCTGCGGTCTGCGGGACTGCGGAATCGTGGTGCCCTTCGCCTCAGAAGCGGAGCGCGACATCTATCCCACCGCTCCCTGGGGCCAAGCACTGGATCGTGCAGCCCTCGAACGCGAAATCCCCGGCATTGGACCCGGCTGGCGGGCCGGACTGCTGTTCCAGCAGGACGGACAAATCGATAACCGCCGGCAACTGATGCGCGCGCTGGAGCGCTCCTGTGTCGACCTGGGTGTCCGCTTCCAGGAGGGCGTTGAAGTCCTGGAACTGCTCCAGCGGGACCAGACACTTCGGGGGATCCGCGTCCGCAACGCCGAAGGCGACCTCCAGACCATCGATGCCCGTGAGGCCGTGCTCTGCTGCGGCGCCTGGAGTGCCGACCTGCTGCCAGAGCTGCCGATCTATCCGGTCAAAGGGCAGATGCTCTCGCTGCAGGGCCCCAAAGACGCCCTGCCCCGGGTGATCTTTGGCCCAGGCACCTATTTGGTGCCCAGAGAAGACGGCCTGCTGGTGGTCGGAGCCACCAGCGAACGAGACGCTGGATTCACCACCGGGCTGACGCCCTTCGGCCAGAGGCAACTACAGGCGGGCATTGCGGCGCTCCTCCCCGAGGCCAAACACTGGCCGCCGATGGAGCGCTGGTGGGGCTTCCGGCCCTGCACCCCCGACGAAGGCCCCTTGCTGGGAGGCAGCTCCATCTCGGGCCTCTGGCTGGCGGCGGGACACCACCGCAATGGTGTGCTGCTGGCGGCCATCACTGCGCAGCTGCTCAAGTCCTGCGTCATGTCAGAACCGCTCACAACCAATGAGCAGGAGCTGTTGGAGGCGTTCAGCTACCGCCGTTTCACCCGCGCGTTGAAATCGCAAACAGATTGACTCCTGCGGGCTCTAAGCGCATCTCGGTCGCGCCTGGGGCAAAGCCTGCCGCTTGAGCGAGGCGCTCCATGTCCGCTTGGTCGCGGTGAATCAGGCGCCAATCCAATAGCTGATCCATCAGGCCGCGCGTGCTGTTGTCTGGGTGAAAGTTCCCCAAGATGGAACGTCCGCCGCTCACCAGGCTTTGATGAATCCAGGCCTGCAGTCGGGTCACGATTCGATCATCGAAATAATCAATCAGGCCAATCGAATACATCAAGTGCTGGGGCTTGAGCTCCAGGCGTTGCCGTCCGATGCAGAGATGCAAGAGATTGCGCCGCTCCAGTCGGATGGGCAAAGGCAAATGCTGCTCAATCTGCTCACGGTCCAGCCGCGCACGGACGTGATCCAAGGCCTGCTGATCCACATCAACCAAGGTCAACTCCAACTGGCTCGCCAACTGCGGATCTTGGAGAAGATCAAAGATCTCGGCCGCCGGACCGCAGGCCAAGCTCGTCACCCGCAGAGGCCTCTCCGCGCATAGATCTAAGGAGCGCTGCAACTCTTCCCGCAGCAACCCCCGCCGATTTCGCACCGCCTGGGCAGCCGGCTCGTCCAAAAAACAGCGATCGAGTTCCACACCCAATTCACCAGCACCTCCTGGTTCATCGGCATACATCCAGTCAATCGTCAAAAAATCACCCGCATAGCCGCGCGGCTTGCGATACATCCGCTCAGCAGACCGAGTCAGCAGCAAATAGGGAAGCAACTCTGTGCGCAGGATCTGGAGCGACGCACAATCCAAAGCCGGCTCAGCTCCCGAGAGGGCGGGAAACACCTCATGGACGACAAGCACAACGCCACGGAAGGCTTCTTTGAGAGCGACCAATAAATCAGGGTTGCGCTGTGTACGCCTCAGATCCGCCTCAAAGGCAGCAGCAGCATCTTTGAATTGACGGATGGATTGACCCACCCTGGCGTTCAAATGCTTGGGCTCAGCGAAGGGCGGCGATTGGAGCAGACCCAGGTGGTGTGTTTGCTGGATCAATCGCTGGGCATTAATCGATGCCAAGGCCCGATAAATGCGTAGAGCCAAGGCTGGATTGCTGCGCGTGACCTCCTCAAGAGACGCCTTCGGTAGCTCCAAGCAATCAACGGACTCCAACGCGACGATGCGCGCCCTCGTCACACCCCCCAGCAACAACGAGACGTCACCAATGACGGAACCAGGCCCCAGGCAGGGCCGCTGAGATTCGGGCAGGCCCTGCCAACTGACCCGGCAGACCCCGGAGGACACCAGGAGCAGTCGATCGAGGGATGCTCCTTCAGCGACGAGTTCTTCCCCTGCGGCAAAGGTTCTGGCCTGAACCCCTTCAAAAACACCAGCCACCCCGTCATCAATGGCCTGCAACAACTGCAGCGATTCCGCTTGCATCAGCGACAGTTGGGGAACTCCCCGTCAACCTATGCACGCTGTTCGGTCTTGGCAGATCCGTCGCTGATGCCTCTTCAAGACGGTCTTGAACTCCTGGCCCTCCTGTCCATGGGCCATTTCCTGGGGGACTTTGGACTGCAGAGCGACCGCATGGCCGCCGAGAAGTGCCGCGGCCAGGACAACACCCTCCCTTGGCAGTGGTGGCTCACCGGCCATGCCGCCATACATGGCCTGATCGTGGCTCTCCTGAGCGGGGTTCCGGCCTTGGGCCTGGCCGAATGGGGCGCCCACACCCTGATCGACTACGGCAAGTGCCAGCACCGCTATCGCATCGGTGTGGATCAGAGCCTCCACCTGCTCTGCAAATTGCTTTGGGTCCTACTGCTGAGTCTTTGGGCATAAAAAAGCCCCCCGCACTCGCGGGGGGCAAGGTTGAAATCGCTGGAGGGATCAGCCCTCGACGCGCCAGCCCTGATCGGAGGGGGTCCAGTCGCTGAGCTCAGAGGCCTGGAACCAGAGACCGATCTCGAACTGAGCGGTTTCGGGGGCGTCGGAGCCGTGGATCACGTTGCGGCCGATATTGACGGCCAGGTCGCCGCGGATGGTGCCGGGCTCAGCCTCGAGAGGCTTGGTGGCGCCGATCAGCTTGCGGGCGCTGGCGATCACGCCATCGCCTTCCCAGACCATCGCCACCACGGGGCCGGAGGTGATGAAGTCCACCAGGCCTGCGAAGAAAGGACGCTCGCGGTGCACGCCGTAGTGGCTCTCAGCCAGTTCACGGCTGGGGGTGAGCTGCTTGAGGCCCACCAGCTTGAAGCCTTTGCGCTCGAAGCGGCCGAGGATCTCACCCACCAAACCGCGCTGAACACCATCGGGCTTGATGGCAATAAAGGTGCGCTCGGCAGCCATGACAAAAAAACATCTGATCCGGCCCATCGTCCGTGGCCGCCCTACCGCTTGGCAAGCACAGCTGGCACCCCGGGCGTGAGTCCTTAGATTTCTGCCATTGCCCCGCCGCCGGCTTGATGGTCTCCGCTGAAAACACCAGCTGGAGCGCAGCTGACAGCGCAGCCCTCTACGGCATCGACCGCTGGGGTGATCCCTATTTCTCGGTCAATGCCCGCGGCCACATCAGCGTGCAACCCAAGGGGGAGCGGGGCGGCAGCCTTGATCTTCTGGATCTCGTCCAGGGACTGGAAGGCCGCAGCCTGGGGCTTCCCCTGCTGATCCGCTTCGACGACATCCTCGAAGACCGGCTTGAGCGACTGCACGGGGCCTTTGAGCGCGCCATCGCGCAATACGGCTACACCGGCCGCTACCAGGGGGTCTTCCCCGTGAAGTGCAACCAGCAGCGCCATGTCGTCGAAGAGCTGGTGACGTGCGGCAAGCGCTGGCACTTCGGCCTGGAGGCCGGCAGCAAAGCGGAACTGCTGATCGCCCTGTCTTTGGTGGATGACCCCGAGGCGTTGCTGATCTGCAACGGCTACAAGGACCAGCGCTACATCGAGACGGCGATCCTGGCCCGCCGGCTTGGTCGCCAACCCGTTGTGGTGATCGAACAGGCCGACGAGGTCGAGCGCATCATCCAGGCCAGCCAGGAGCTGGGTGCTGCCCCGTTCATTGGAATCCGCGCCAAGCTCTCCAGCCGCAGCACCGGCCGCTGGGGAAGCTCCGTTGGCGCCAAGGCGAAATTTGGCTTGGCCATCCCCGAGCTGCTGGCCACGGTCGAGGCCCTGAAGAAGGCCAACCTGCTGAACGACCTGAAGCTGCTCCACTTCCATGTGGGCAGTCAGATCAACGACATCGCCGTGCTCAAGGATGCCCTGCAGGAAGCCGGACAGATCTATGTCGAGCTGACCAAGCTTGGCGCCCCCATGGGTTTCCTCGATGTGGGGGGCGGCCTGGGGGTGGATTACGACGGCAGCCGCACGGCCACCTCAGCCTCAACGAACTACTCGCTGCAGAACTACGCCAACGACGTCGTCGCCACGGTTCGTGAATGCTGCGAACCCCACGGAGTCCCGGTTCCCACTCTTGTCAGCGAGAGCGGGCGGGCCATTGCCAGCCACTTCTCGGTGCTGGTGTTCAACGTGCTGGGCCAAAGCACCGTGCCCAGCGGCTGTCCTGAGGCTGAAGGCGAAGAAGCCCTGACAGTCCGCAACCTGCGCCAGACCCTTGCTGAGATCGAAGCTGTCGATGGCCAGGGCGATCGGGATCTCTCCAAGCTGCAGGAAACCTGGAACGACGCCCTCAAATTCAAAGACGATGCGCTCAACGCCTTCCGCCTGGGCTACCTCAGCCTTCCGGAACGCTCCGTAGCCGAGCAGCTCACCTGGGCCTGCGCCCAGGCGATTGCACAAAAACTCCCCAGCAACGCAGCAATCCCTGAGGAGCTGAGCAACCTCAAGGCCGAGCTGGCCGCCACCTTCTACGCCAACTTGTCGGTCTTTCGCTCCGCCCCCGACAGCTGGGCCATTGAGCAACTCTTCCCGCTGCTGCCGATTCACCGGCTGAACGAACAACCGGACCAGCTGGGGCACTTCGCCGACCTCACCTGCGACTCCGACGGCAAACTGGCGCGCTTCATCGCCCAGGGACAAAGCAAGCCCCTGCTTGAGTTGCATGCGCTTAGACCCGATGAGCCCTACCTCATCGGCATGTTCCTCGGCGGGGCCTATCAAGAGGTCATGGGCAATCTCCACAACCTCTTTGGCGCGACTAATGCTGTCCACATCCGCCTCTCACCAGGAGGCGGCTACCAGGTCGACCACGTCGTGCGCGGGGATACCAATGCCGAGGTGCTCGAGGCGATGGAGCACGATCCGGAAGTGCTGCTGGAGCGACTCCGGGTGACCAGCGAGTCAGCCATCCAAAAAGGAACCCTCAAAATCCAGGAGGCCCGCCGTTTGATGGATCACCTGGAGACGAGCCTGAGGCAAACGACCTACCTGCAGAGCTAAGGACGGGTTGATGACACGCCTGGCTACGACATCCATTGGAGGTTGGCTACGGCGCAAGAGCCTGATCCTGGGACTGGGAGTCCTTAGTGCGGCGGCACCTTGGTTGTGGCCGGAACCGCTCGAGCAAGCGGAGTATCAGCTCACCGAGATCAGTCAGGAGCTCAGAGGCCCCCGGCCGGCCCCGCCTGAACTGGCAATCGTCGCGATTGACGACTTCAGCCTGCAACAAACCGCCAATGCCGACCTGGCCGAGCAAGCGGAACTGCAACGCCTGCAGAGCTGGCCGTGGCCCCGGGCCATCTATGCACTGGTTCTGAACCGGCTCTTTGAGAGCGGCGCTAAAGCGGTGGGCTTCGACCTGCTCTTCGATACCCCCAGTGGGTACGGACCTGCTGACGACCAGGCCTTCGCACAAGGACTCAGGAAACATCGCGGCAAGGTCGTCCTCGGAGCGCAGGTGTTGGAAAGCCGCGGCTCAGTGGCTGGATTGAGCCTGGCCAGCCCGGTTCAAGCGCTCGCGCAAGTACCCCAGGGACTGCTGAATGGGTTCCTGAACCCCGATGGCTCGATTCGTCTTCGCCCAGATCACTACGCCGAGCAACTGCGCCAGACGCTGGGCCCCCAGGTGCCACCAAGCCTGGGCTCGGCCCTGCTGCAACAGAGCAGCCAGCCAACCATTGAGACGACGACCAGGACCGGTTGGAGGCCGCTGTTGGACCCCTACGGACCACCGCGCACGATCGAGACCATCCCGATTTGGGAACTGCTGGAGCCCCGTAGCTATCAACACCTGAACGCCTCGGGGCGCTTGCGCAATCGCTTGGTGCTCGTTGGCCCCACGGCAGCGATCTTCCAGGACCTGCATCACACCCCCTTTGCCGGAACGGAAGGCATGCCCGGGGTGGAAATTCATGCCACCGAATTAGGCAACCGCCTTGAGCAACGAGTGCTCTGGCTCCAGCCCCGCTCGATCGCCTGGTCGCTGTTCACAGGAGCGAGCGTGATTGGGGTCGGTCTACTGAGTCAGCGCTGGACTCGGCCCCTGAGGCGCCTGGGGATCACAGGTGCGATCGCTGCAGCCCTTGTGGTTAGCGGCGTCCTGTTGATCAGCCAGTGGGGAATCGCCCTGCGCGTCATCAGCTTGTCCCTTGGAACCCTCGCTGTCGGTGTGGTGAGCAGCGCGGAGGCCACCGTCAATCTGCAGCTCAATCGGCGCAGGCTCAAGCGCAGCCTGAGCCGCTATCTCTCACCTGCGGTGGCCAGCGAGATCGCCAATCAACCGGAAGAAGCTGATGGCTTGCTGGGGGGGAAGCTGACCGAGGTCGTTGTCCTGATGACCGACATCCGGGGGTTCACGGCCTACACCCAAGCCATGTCCAGCAGCGGCAGGGTGGTCGAACTGGTGGAGCGGCTGAACGTCTACTTCAGCGAAGTCGTTGAGGCGCTGCACGGGCAAGGCGCCACGGTGGACAAGTTCATCGGCGACGCCACCCTGGCGGTGTTTGGAGCCCCCATCCACCGCGGCAACCAAGCGGAGGCCTCAGCCGCCATCGAAGCCGCACTGGAGATCGAAGCTCGCCTACGCAGCCTGAACCAGACCTGGGAGCAACAGGGCGAGACCAGCTGGCAGCAGGTGATCGTGCTCAGCTTTGGCACTGTGATTAGCGGCAACATCGGCTCCAGCCGCCGCATGGACTACACCGTGATCGGAGATGCGGTGAACACCGCCAGCCGCCTGGAAGCCGTCGCCAAACAGTGCCAGCGGACGATCGTGATGAGTCAGGGGGTCGCCGACTTAGTGCGTGACCAGTGGCCCCTCGAGGACTTGGGCCGCTTCGAGATCCGAGGCCAGACCGCCCAACACGTGTACGCGCTGGCAAGCGTCACCAACCCTGTGCCCAAGGCAGCTGATCGAAGTTGAATGCGTCCACCACAGGGTGCAGTGATGGGTCTCAGCAGACGCCTGATTCAAGGTCTGGCTGTGGCTCCGCTGCTCATGGGCAGTGCCCTCGCCGCACCCTTTGACAGCGCCACGGTCCGCCGGATCATCGACGGACGCGAGGTCTACATCGACAAACAACAGGCCAAGGTCAACCAGACGGCCGATCGCGGACAACAAATCAGCACCGGCTCCAGCCGGACTGAACTCCTCTTTGACAAGCGAGCCATCGGCTTCCTGGGTCAGAACAGCCTGATCACCCTGGGCCAGGAGTGTTTCCGCCTGAACAGTGGACGCGTGCTGGTCAATGGCCCTCAGGCCAGCTGCCTCGGCAGCAAGGTCTTGGGCGTTCGCGGCACGACCTATGTGCTGAGCAGCACCGAGGACGGCGGCTACGACCTGGCTGTGCTGACCGGGACCGCCACTGTTGGCGAAGCCGCAGCGATCGAGACCGCGATGGCGGCAGAAGAGGAGATCAACATTCTCTCGACCTACCCGAGCCTGAGCCCCGTGGTCGGCCTGGGATCCAGTGCCTGGGGAAGCAATGCAGGCGGAACCAGCCTGGGCCAAGCGGCTGGTCTGGTCCTGGGCGACCTGAGCTTCTTCACGCCGATCATCCAAGAGAACAGCAGTTCCTTGCTGTACAGCTACAGCACGGGATCCAGCAACTTCGATGGCTTCTGGGGTGCCAGCAGCGAAGTGGGCTACACCTGGTACGACCCCAATAACCAAAGCTCCAACACGCTCCTGGTGGGCTACGACGGCTGGCAGATCCCCGGCTGCTTCCACTCCCAGATCGCCGTGGGCGGTCAGATTGAGCTCAACCGCTGGCAGTTCAGTGCCAATGGCGGCATCCCCTCAGACAACTGCGAGGACAGCCTGGGCTTTGCGATCGCGCGGGTGGGCATTCCCGTTGTGAACCTCGGGGAGCGCTCCATCCATCTCTCCCTGGCGCCCTATGTGATGCACGGCTTAGGGAACCAATACGGCGGTGGACGGATCGGAGTGAACGTACCCGTCGGCAATGCCCTGGAAATGAATGTCTACGGGCAGTACGACGAGCTGCTGGACACGGTGGTCGGCGGCCAGATCACCTACCGATTTGCCACGGCCGGTCGGTTTGTTCGCGATCCCAACCTGCCCTCCCCAAGGCAGAAGTCGCCTCTGCCCTGGCAGAACCAGAGCTTCAACAACGGTCAGCCGATTCAGGTCGCCATTGGACGCCAACAGCGGGTGCATAGCGACGTGGGCGAGCAGTTGCTGAGCCAAGCCGGTGCAACCGTGATCGCGGCCGGAGAGGAAGCCAGCTTCAACAGCAATGGCGACCTGATCCGCAAGGGCGCCATCAGCCGTGAACGCTTCTCAAAGCTGGTGGTCAGCAACCTCGAGGGGCAGAACCTCCTCCCCGAGAGTCACGCGATCGCCGAGAGCTACAAACGTCTCTATGGCTCCACCAGCTCGAGCCTGCAGGCCATCACCGGCGTTGACTGGATGATTGCGGCCCAAACCCCCTTCCCAAGACTGCGGGCAGACAACAACCTCGTGATTCCTGAGGACAAGCTGCCCAAGCCACCCGTGGTTGAACAACCCGTTGAAGAAGAAGTGGTTACGTACACCTATGTGTGCAGAGATCCCAATGGAACAGGAATTGTCTATAAGCCCAGTGCCTCAGGCCTTTCCGAAGCAACCCGCTACACAACAGCCAACCGCAATGACACCCCTGAATGCAGCAGCCCATTCACAATTGCTGAATTCATCTAACGATGTGGGGGCTTGAGCCACAACTCAGTGTCGTCCGCGAGCGGATGAAGCTGCTGTTGGCATCTCATGGCAATGACCTGACCGCACGAGAACACATCGCCGAGGAGGGCGAACTGTTGATGGAGCAGGGCGCCATCGCGGAACGCATCCTTCTGCTCATGGAAGGCACGGTCGCGGTTCAGCTCAAGCAAGGAGAGAACCAGCCACACACCCTGGCGATTGTCGAAGCCGAGGAGATCCTTGGCGAGATGGGGCTCTTCGGCAATGGGGTTCACTCCGCGGATGTGCGCGTCATCAATGGACCCGCGAAATTGATCGCGGTGGATGGCAACGAGATGCTCCAAGCGATGCTGTTTGATGCCGATCTCACCATTGAGATCCTGGCCCTGATCTGCCAGCGCTGCCTCAAGAGCAACCAAATTATGGGGCTTCTCCTCGATGGCATTTCTGCTGTGCAGGCCGGAGACCGTGAACAACTGACCCGCAGCTGTGAGGCGCTACGGGCATACAGCCACTCCATGGCCCTAGCAGCCGATCACCTCGAAAGCATCGGGGAGGCCTAAGCGATCAAGCCACGTTTCTGCAGGGGCTCGAGAGACGTGAGTTGCATGCAGCCGTTCTCTTCATTCACGACCCCACGGCTGCGCAATTTGCTCATCGTTCGCGAGGCCGTTTCCCGAGCCAACCCCGCCAAGATCGCGATCTCTCCTTGGGAGAGAGGCGGCATCAGTGCCAAAGGGTTGTCTTCAGCGCTGCTCTTGCGCGCCAGGTAGGCCAAGGCATCCAGTAGCCGCGTTGTCGCATCGCTTTTCTGAACGCCGAAACGGCGATTGAGATCCCGCAAGCGCGAAGCCTCGAGTCGCGCGATTCCCAGAGCCAGGCTCATGTTGGCCTGCAGCACCCTCTGAAACCCAGTGCCCTGCAACTTCAACAGCTTCACCGGAGAGAGGGTCACCACATCCGCCGAGCGGGCATCACCGTCCAAGACCGACAGCTCCCCCAGCAACTCCCCCGCACCGACCAAGGACAAGACCGACTCCTCGCCATCAGCGTTGTAGGAGCGCACCTTGGCCAGGCCACTGATGACCACCATCAGGTTTTCGCCCCAATCGGCCTCCATCACCAGGGTTTGCCCCGGCATCACCTCCACCAGGCGATGACGATCCAGCAGAACGGCAGCGTCCTCCTCGTTGATCGCGCTGAAAAACGGAATGGCCTGAAGCTCTTGGACCGAAAACGCGGTGGGCATCGCTCAAACAGCGCAGCTGGGATGGGCGATCAGCTCATGGGCCATGTCCAGGGGCGTGTCCTGGGGCTCCAGCCAGGTGGAGCAGCGCAGGGGTTCATCCCCGTCGCGGCAACCCTCCAGCTGCAGACGACTGCCCATCAGCACCAACTGGAAACTCCAGTGGTGACGGGCATGAATTTCGAAGGAACTCGCCATCGGTTCTCTCCCGCATCGGTCCTTGCCTGCAGGATTCCCCTCCTGGCGCTCCCCTGGCAACGCCAGGAGAACGGTTCCGGAGCTGTCTGGATCAGCCCAGGGCTGCAGTCAGCTCGCCTTTGGCCTGCTCCAACGCGGCATCCAGGGCTGCACCGTCGCGGCCACCGGCTTGCGCCAGGTTGGGCCGGCCGCCGCCGCCGCCGCCGCAGGCCTTAGCCACAGCACCGATGAACTTGCCGGCCTGCTGACCCTTGGCGATCACGCCCTTGCCGAAGGCCGCCACCAGGATCACCTTGCCCAGATCCGAGGGATCCGGGAGACCGCCTAAGACCACGGCCGCACCATCGCCCAGCTGATCCACCAGCCCCTGGGCGGCGCTCTGCAGGCCGCCGCCTTCGACGCCATCCAGACGGCTGATCAGCACCTGGAAGTCGCCGATCGCTTCGGCTTGGCTCGCCAAGGCCGCCGATTTCGCGAGTGCCAGCTCCTCACGGGCCGAGGCCAGGGCCTTCTGGCTGGCCTTCAGTTCGCTCTGCAGGGTCAGGACGCGATCGACGATTTCCGCCGGCTGGGCCTTGAAGCGCTCGCCGAGTTGCTTCACCACCGCATCGCGCTCATTGAGGTAAGCGAGCACCGCCGCACCCGCCACGGCCTCGATGCGGCGGATGCCCGCGGCCACGCCGCTTTCGCTGACGATCTTGAACAGGCCAATCTCAGCGGTGTTGCTGACGTGGGTGCCGCCGCAGAGCTCCATCGAGACCCCGGGAACATCGACGACCCGGACCACATCGGCGTATTTCTCCCCGAACATCGCCACCGCACCGGCGGCCTTGGCCTTCTCGATCGCCATCTCCTGCACCTCGAGGCTATGGGCCTCGGCGATCCAGCCGTTGATCAAGGTCTCGATCTGCTCGAGTTCAGCAGCCGTAATCGCCCGGGGGCAGTGGAAGTCAAAGCGCAGGCGATCGAAATCCACCAGGGAACCGGCCTGGCCAATCCCCGGATCAACCACCTGCTTCAGCGCCGACTGCAACAGGTGGGTCGCCGTGTGGTTCGCCTGAGCCCGCCGGCGGCAGGTCCGATCCACCTGGCCATGGACCACATCGCCGACGCTCACGCTGCCGCGCTCCACCCGGCCGCTATGGACAAAGACGCTGCGGTTTCGGCTCACCGCCTCAATCGCGACGATCAAGCCGTCACCGCTCAGCACGCCGCGGTCGCCCACCTGACCGCCGCCTTCGCCATAGAAGGGGGTGGTGTCGAGCACCAGCTGCACACTGTCGCCAGCCTCGGCCCGCTCCGCCGGCTCACCGTTGACCACCAGCGCCTGAACGCTGCTGCTGTGGTCCAGCAACTCGTACCCCCGAAAGCGAGTGGCCTCCAAATCGGCGGCCATCTGATCAATGGCGTCCTGCAGGGTCAAGTCAATGCTGACGGCGGCGGCCTTCGCCCGCTGGCGCTGGGCCTCCATGGCCTGCTCAAAGCCGTCCAGATCCACCGCGAGGCCATGCTCCTCGGCGATCTCCTGGGTCAACTCCAGGGGGAAGCCGTAGGTGTCGTAGAGCTCAAAGGCCTGCTCCCCTGAGATCTGCTTGGGCTTGGCCGCCAGGACATCCGCCAGCAGCTTCTCGCCCCGCTCCAGGGTCTCCAGAAAGCGTGCTTCTTCGCGCTTGAGCTCCGAGAGGATCACCTCCTGACGCTCCAGCAGCTGGGGATAGGCCGACTGCATCAGGGCAATCGACGCCTCACCCATCGCCGTCAGGAAGGGCTTGTCGATCCCCAGGAGACGTCCGTGGCGGACCACGCGACGGAGCAGGCGGCGCAGGATGTAACCGCGCCCCAGGTTGCTGGCGTTGACGCCATCACAGATCAGCTGGGTCACCGCCCGGCTGTGGTCCCCGATCACCTTCAGAGACGTCTGACCCTTGGCATCGAGTTGCCGGTAGTCGACCCCAGCGAGACCAGCTGCCGTCTCAATCAGCGGATAGATCAGGTCGGTCTCGTAGTTGTTCGGAACCTTCTGCAGGATCTGGGCCATCCGCTCGAGGCCCATCCCGGTGTCGATGTTGCGGTTCTCCAGCGGCGTGAGGTTGCCCTCCGCGTCGCGGTTGTACTGCATGAACACCAAGTTGTAGAACTCGATGAAGCGGCTGTCGTCCTCGAGGTCGATGCCCTCATCGCCCAGTTCGGGCTTGAAGTCGTAATAGATCTCCGAGCAGGGACCGCAGGGGCCCGTGGGGCCCGAGGCCCAGAAGTTGTCGGCTTCATCCATGCGGATGATCCGCTTGGGGTTCACCCCCACCACATCGCGCCAGATCGCCTCGGCTTCGTCGTCCTCGCGGAAGACGCTGACCACCAGGTTCTTGGGGCTGATGCCGAAGACCGTGGTGCTCAGCTCCCAGGCCCACTGGATCGCTTGCTCCTTGAAGTAGTCACCAAAGGAGAAGTTCCCGAGCATCTCGAAGAACGTGTGGTGCCGGGCCGTGCGGCCCACGTTTTCGATGTCGTTGGTGCGAATGCACTTCTGGCTGCTGGTCGCACGGGCCGACGGGCGGGGCTGCTGCCCCAGGAAGACCGGCTTAAACGGCAGCATCCCGGCGATGGTCAGCAGAACCGTCGGGTCCTCCGGCACCAGGGAGGCACTGGCCATCGGCTTGTGGCCCCGCTGCTCGTAGAAGTCGAGAAAGGCCGCACGGATCTCAGCACCAGTGCGGGGAGCGGCGGCCATGGCGAAGCAAAACGAGCCTGAACCGGGCATGATCGCGCAGCATGAGCGCCGCCTCCCCCGCCACCGCTGAGCACAGCCGGGCCGAACTGCGGCTGCGCTCCATCGCCTGGGCCCTCGGTGCGGGTTTCAGCGCACTGACCCTGGGCCTGCCCCTGGGACTGGAGTCAGCCCTCCGGGCCGGGGGCTGCGGCTTTTTCTATGGCCTGCTGGCCTTCCACCTGCAGCGGGTGGACCCCGATGACGGCCACCTGCAGGCGGGCCTGGTGGGGGCCGTCTGCGGCATCCACAGCCTGGGCCTACCGGCCCTTTTGCCCTGGCCGCTGGAGGAACCTTGGCCCGAGAGCTTGGCTCAGGTCGCTCCAACTGTGATGATGGGGTTCATTCGTGCTTGGTTGCCGCTGATCGGCGCCGCGCTGGTGTTGCACGGATCGATGGCCCTATCGCGACTTGTCGTGACTCGGGTTGAACCGATCCAGCGGCGCCCCTGATCCCCAGGCCCCGCCTCCATGAGCCTGCTGCATGCCACCTGGCTGCCCGTCGTTCCGGCGGGGAGCTTCGCCAAAGGCAAGGCGCCTACAGCCGGCCTGTTGATCTGGGCGGACACCTGGCGCGTGGCCGAACCGCTCAGTCCGGCAGCTGAGGCGCCGTTCCACCCCCTCAGCCTGGATCTGGACGATCTGGCCACCTGGCTGGACGAGAACAACTTCTGGTCCGAGGACCTGCGCCAGGCCACCGTCACCCTGACCCTGCCGAGCCGGCAGCAACTGAGCAAAGGACAAAAGAGCAGCGAATCCAGTGCCTGGAGCGGCCTGCCGCTGCAATCAGGAGAACCGCTGCCGAAGGATCTGAGCTGGTGGCCCTGGCAAGTCGAGGGCTGGTTCCTCAAACCGGGCCCCGCTGCCGCCTGGCTCAATCAACTGCCCCTCTCGGGGGCCTACGAGGCCGGACTGGGTGATGACCTGCTCTGGTGGTGCCACGTCCAGCGCTGGTGCCTCAGCCTGATCGCCCGGGGCCGCTGGCTACCCGAGAGCGCGGATGGCAAGGCCAGCTGGCGCCCGCTGCTGAACCGTGAGGACGACCGCCGCCGGCTCGAGGAGCTGGCCTTGCGCATGCCCCAGGTGGTGGCGGCCTCCAGCCCAGATCCCCAGTTGGCCTGCGGCCGCCCCCGCTCCAACCGGCTGCTGGTGGCGAGCATCGTCGACAAGCTGGTGGACGGCCAGCTACGCGAAGCCTTCCAACCCGGTGCAGCCGGCCTCGATCCACTGCTGTCTGCCTGGGAAGACGGCCTGGCCAGCCGCGACGGCAAGCTCAAACTCGATGAAGAGGAGCAAGAGCGCCTCTGCGGCGCAAGCAACCACTGGCGCGAGACCGTCGCCGGCAAGGTGGCTCCCGCCCGGGCCTGCCTGGAGCTGTTCACGCCGCCGGAAGGGGAGGAACTCTGGGAACTGAAATTCGGCCTCCAGGCGGAAGCCGACCCCAGCCTGCGGGTGCCCGCTGGACTGGTCTGGGCCGCAGGGGACAGCAACCTGGCCCTGGGTGAGATCCAACTGGAGCAGCCCGGAGCGCTCCTGCTGGAGGGTCTGGGCCGCGCCCTCTTGGCCTTTGAGCCTCTTGAGCGGGGCCTGGATGCCGCCACCCCTGAGGCGATGCAGCTCACCCCCGCGGAGGCCTTCGTCCTGGTGCGGACCGCCGCTTCCCGCCTGCGGGATGTGGGCGTCGGGGTGGTGCTCCCCGCGAGCCTCTCCGGTGGCCTGGCCAGCCGCCTGGGCCTGGCCATCACCGCCGAGCTGCCCGAGAAGTCCCGCGGCTTCACTCTCGGGGAAACCCTGGAGTGGCGCTGGGAATTCATGATCGGCGGGGTCACGTTGAACCTGAAGGACCTCGAGAAGCTCTCGGCCAAGCGCAGCCCGCTGGTGCAGCACAAGGGGGCCTGGATCGAACTGCGGCCCCTGGACCTCAAGAACGCCGAGAAGTTCTGCTCCGCTGAGCCCCCCTTCAGCCTCGATGACGCCCTGCGGATCACGGGCAATGAAGGGGAGACCCTCTCCCGCTTGCCGGTCCATGCCTTCACGGCCGGGCCCCGCCTGCAGGCGGTGCTGGAGCAGTACCACCAGCAGAAAGCCCCCGATCCCCTGCCAGCGCCCCCTGGGTTCGCCGGACAACTGCGGCCCTATCAGGAGCGCGGTCTGGGCTGGCTGGCCTTCCTGCATCGCTTCGATCAGGGCGCCTGCCTGGCCGATGACATGGGTCTGGGTAAAACGATCCAACTCTTGGCCTTCCTGCAGCACCTCAAGGCTGAAGAGGAGCTCAAACGCCCGGTGCTCCTGGTCGCTCCCACCTCGGTGCTGACCAACTGGAAGCGGGAAGCCGCCGCCTTCACCCCAGATCTGACGGTCAACGAGCACTACGGACCCCGCCGCCCCTCCAGCCCCGAGGCCCTGAAAAAAGCGCTGAAGGGTGTGGACCTGGTGCTGACCACCTACGGCCTGCTGCAGCGGGACAGCGAACTGCTGGACAAGGTCGATTGGCAGGGGGTCGTGATCGATGAAGCCCAGGCGATCAAGAACCACGCCGCCAAGCAGTCCATGGCTGCCCGGGACATGGGGCGCCCCGGCAAGGGTCCCCGCTTCCGCATCGCCCTGACCGGCACACCGGTGGAGAACCGGGTGAGCGAGCTCTGGGCCCTGATGGACTTCCTTAACCCCAAGGTGCTCGGCGATGAGCCCTTCTTCCGCCAGCGCTACCGGATGCCGATCGAGCGCTACGGCGACATGTCCTCGCTGCGGGACCTCAAGGGCCGCGTCGGCCCCTTCATCCTGCGCCGCCTGAAGACCGACAAATCGATCATTTCCGACCTGCCCGAGAAGGTGGAACTGAGCGAATGGGTGGGCCTGGCCCCCGAGCAGAAGAAGCTCTACTCCAAGACCGTGGACGAGAGCCTCGATGCCATCGCCCGGTCGCCCCTGGGCCAGAAGCACGGTCAGGTGCTGGCGCTGCTCACCAAGCTCAAGCAGATCTGCAACCACCCGGCCCTGGCCCTCAAGCAGGACCCAGCCGACGCGGATGCCAGCTTCTTCAAGGAGTTCGCTGCCCGTAGCGCCAAGGTGCAGCGGCTGGAGGAAATCCTCGAGGAGGTGATGGAAGCGGGCGATCGGGCCCTGCTCTTCACCCAATTCGCCGAATGGGGCCATCTGCTCAAGGCCCATCTCGAGCACAAGTGGCGCCAAGAGGTGCCCTTCCTCTACGGCAGCACCAGCAAGACCGAACGCCAGGCCATGGTCGACCGCTTCCAGGACGACCCCCGCGGCCCGCAACTGTTCCTGCTGTCCCTCAAGGCCGGCGGCGTCGGCCTGAACCTGACCCGGGCCAGCCACGTGTTCCACATCGACCGCTGGTGGAACCCCGCCGTGGAGAACCAGGCCACAGACCGCGCCTACCGGATCGGCCAGCAGAACCGGGTGATGGTGCACAAGTTCATCACCAGTGGCTCAGTCGAAGAGCGCATCGACCGAATGATCAAGGAGAAGTCCAAACTCGCCGAAGACATCGTTGGCTCCGGTGAGGATTGGCTCGGCGGCATGGACGTAAGCCAACTCAAAGAACTCGTCACCCTCAGTGATGACTAACTGCAGGCGAGTAGCCAGGAGGAACGCCCCATGACCGAGATGCCCAAGATTTCCGTCATCGTGCCGACGCGGAATAGGGCTTCATTTCTTCCACAGCTCCTTGAGCTGTACAGAAATCAAACATGGCCAAACAAAGAACTCCTTGTACTCGATGACAGCGAGCAAGAAGACGAAAACTTCAAGGATCTCGCAAAAAGCCACAGCGACGTCAAATACTGGCATCGAAGCCAGAAGCTGAGCATTGGCACCAAGAGAAATGCACTTGTCAGCGAAAGCACAGGCGAAATCATTGCGCATTTCGACGACGACGATTACTACGCGCCGAACTACCTCAGCTGGATGCATGGGGAAATGCAAAGCAACCATGCCGACTTTGTGAAACTTGGCGGCTGGTTTGCACTCCACCAAGAAAGCAACACTCTCGGCTTCTGGGATACAACCGACTTCAAGTCTGCACATCATATTTTTTGCGGAACAGAAGATGTCCAAAACAAAAAGGACACTTTCACCAAAAACGCCCTCAGATCTTTCTTAACAGGCTATGGATTCAGCTACTTTTACAAAAAAGACTGCTGGACTGGGTCATCTTTCCCGGATAGAGATATTGGAGAGGACACAATATTTGTCGAACAACTCATTGCCGCCAAGAAAAAAATACATCTAACTCAAGATGGATCTGGCATTTGCCTGCACATAATTCACCGCGGAAACACTTCGAGATGCTTCCCTAATTACATTATTCCCAAACCCCTGCACAGCAAGCTATTTCCAGATCAGCACAAAAGAAAAACAGCCGAAAAGGACTTGCCTACCGTATCAATATGCACATTGACTCACAACAGAGAGTCGCATGTTAGGCGACTCCAGAAATGCGTGGAGGCACAGGACTATCCACCGGAAAAGATTGAATGGCTGATACTGGACGATTCCAGTGAGTACAAACACAACCTTACACTTACGAGTACAACTGGAATCAAGATTAAGTACCAGAGGGTGAAGCAAAAAATGCAACTGGGCAAGAAGCGGAATGTTGCTCACAAGCTTTGCAGCCACGACTACATAGTCTACATGGATGATGACGACTTTTATCATCCCCAAAGAGTCAGACATGCAATCGAGCGCCTCATCCAAGAAGGCAAAGAACTTGCTGGAAGCACATCTCTACTGATTTATTTCTTACATGACAGGACGCTCTGGCTCTCTGGTCCATTTGGCGCAAACCACGCCACAGCAGGAACATTTGCGATGACCAGAAGGTTTGCTCAAAGCCATTTTTATGACAACGAGTCATCATGCAATGAAGAGAAAGAGTTCCTAAACAACTACACAATTCCAATGGCGCAACTTGCTCCTGAGAAGACAATGATCTGCATTTCACATGAGTCAAACACCTTTGACAAAAAGCAGATGAGAAAACAGGGAGAAACTCCAAGAATGCGAAAGGTTGATTCTGCAGAAGTCACAAGAGTGCTCGACGATTTTTTCATGTGAGACACTCGGATCATCAATGAATATCCCCTATCTTCTGTTTTCAACCTGCTCTGCCGAACATCAGTCAATTGACTTAGTCAGACAAGAGAGAGAGTCTCTGCTGCAGCGCAATTCCGAGTGGGAATACAGTTGCTTGAGCGACAACGATTGCGACTCGTTCTTAGGCAAGTACTACCCTGGACGCGTATACGAAGCATACAAGAGGCTTAATCCCGACTACGGCGCGGCACGAGCCGATCTAGTTCGCTACTGCTTAATATATAAGTTTGGAGGAATGTATCTGGACATCAAGTCCACATCAAAAGTTCCTTTAAGAGACTTAGTCCGAAAGGGTGATGAATACATACTCGGGCAGTGGGACAACGGTGCACAAGAGCCACATGCTGGATGGGGTCTCCACCAGCAGGTGAACGACATCAAAGGCGGAGAATATCAACAGTGGTTTATTATTGGCCGACCAAGACATCCGTTTCTTGAATCTGCTATTAAAGCTGTGACACGTAATATTCTTGAATTCCCCAGATGGTCAAAACACACATTTGGAAGGATGGCTGTTTTAGAGCTCACTGGCCCGATAGCCTATTCGAGAGCAATCCAAGACTACATCAATCAAAAATCGCTAATTAGCAATAAGAGCTATCGTGTGATCATGCCCCATCAAGAGGGATTGGTCTACTCCATCTTCGAAGATCGAGAGTATCTACTTGACCCCTTAAATGTATCCACTACAACAAGCTCTGACACTCACAGAAACTGCCAATACATGATTAATCACTACTCACGCAAAAATACCCCCCTAGTCCTGGCCCAAGACGATGCTAGCCCTAGCGCACAGCCAGATAAAGCGATTAAAATGATGATGACAGAGCAAAGAGATTAAAAAATGAAGCTTAACCTTGGCTGCGGGAACAAGAAACTAAGAGGCTATGTCAACATTGATCAATCAGAGCATTGTGAGCCAGATTTGCTCTTAAACCTAGAAAACACACCTTACCCTTTCAAGTCATCATCTATTGATGAAATAATAATGAATTCAGTTCTTGAACATCTCCCTGCTCGTCCGAATGATTTCTTTCGAATATTAAAAGAGATCTATCGAATAATGAAAGACCAGGGCGAGCTAAAGGTCTTATGCCCTCACCCATTCCACCGTTGGCAGATTGTCGATTTCACGCACCAGAAATCGATTGACCGTGAAGGTCTAGAAATGCTAGACAAGGAATTTTGCAAGAGACTCATTCAACAAGGTGATGCCAAAACACCTTTGGCCTTAATATACGATGTCGATTTTCGCATTATTTCATCTCAGAGCTATATTGATCCTGACTGTGCTAACCACATCAAGAATGTTCTAGGTAGCTTTGACCCAGGAAAGCTTGACTCGTACGCGTATTTATTCAATAACATTATTGGTGGCCAGTCATTTGTTCTTCGAGCTGTTAAAGCATGAGTGATTTAGCCAATCGCTTCGACCAAATCTATGCTAATGGTCTCTGGGGAAAACAGCTAAGTTCTGGTCCAGGTTCTTGGCATGAACCACTTGTCAATGCATATATTGATACAGTCGGAGCTTTTCTAGAATCGGAAAGACTTTCTGGAGTATGTAATGCAGTTGACTTAGGATGTGGCGATTTTAATATCGGTTCGAAAATAGCACCAAAGTGCAAATCTATCATGGCCATAGATATATCGCAGAAAGTCATCGACTACTGTCGTAATTCATTCATTCAAAATGGAGTTACTTTTGTTTGTGCTGATGCAAGAACGTTTATCCCGGAAGAGTGCGATATAATTTTCATCCGTCAGGTGTTTCAGCACTTGTCAAATAGTGACATCCAGAAGATTCTGTCAAATTTGGACGGCGTGTCTAGTTTTGTGGCAATTACAGAACATATTCCATCTGATAAGTTTGTCGCGAACTTAGATATTGAGTCGGGTACACCACACACGCGACTTTCGCTAAAGAGCGGTGTTGACATCACTCAAAAAGGATTCAAGCACAATCTTACTTTGTACAAAGAAACTTTAAATTACTATGGCTTTGGAGGGAATATCAAAACCTCTGTCTACCAGCAAAAGTAGACATCTAAATTGAAGCAAGTAGACCTTCTTCAAGCTCACTTGGTACGAACATGAAATCACAGGTGTGTGGAGCGCTCTTCCAAAGCAGATTTTTTGGGAGAGTCTTGATTTTGTTTAACCCTTGAAAAGTATTGCGATCGCTTGCAGAGAGGTGAATCTGAAAAATACTGTAGTTAACACCCACAAGAAAAGACTCTAACAATGCCTTGCGTGCATTATTTAGTCCTATTTCCGAGTCACGATGAGCATGCAATACTTCACAAAAGATAAATGGTCTTTTTGCCGCTATTAAATTTTCAGCGCCGGACAAGACTTCATTCTCAAAACCTTCTACGTCCACTTTCATTATAAAGCATGAGGAGAGTTGATGAGACTTTAGAGAAATATCGAGTGGATAGCTTGCGATATGTGTTGGCTTAGATTTTAAATACGTATCAGGGCGTATCTCAGGGAGCAGGGTCGCGCTGCAGTCTTCAATTGAAGAGCTATAAAAGCTGGCTGGACTGCAATCAGTACCACAAGCCCAAGGGAACAGATTAGCATTGACTTTTATTGTTGCGGCGAGCTCTTGCAGGCATGAAAATGCTTGTGGATTTGGCTCAAAACCAAAATACTCAATGTTGTTATTACTCGAGAAAACCTCGAGCATTGTCTGACCAAGATTTGCGCCTACATCAACAAACTGGTAGACATTTGCGATCTTAGCGATCTTTTGAATTACAGCACTTTTAAAACCTGACCTGGCAAATGCCACTTGCGTTGTGCGACCAGTGGGTACCGGCAATGTTGACTGCAAATCAGTATCATCCGTGAGGTTCCAAGTCTGGATCCGCTGAAATCGCCCCATGTTGAAGAAAATAGATCAGAAAAAATAAAACCGCAGAAAAGCCTGGATCTATCCCATGCTTAGAGGGAATTTCAAATGAATAGTCGCGCGTTAACCTTTCTTTGAGCCTTCGCTCATCTTTTGTGACCTTCACCTCCCCCTCCAACGGCATCACCACCCAGCTCGGCGATGAGGGCCTGAGCCAGCAGCCCTGGTGGGTTGAGCAGTGGATGGAGCTGATCAACGGCTACCGCTTCAAGAAACGCCTGGAGCGGGCCTGGGCCTATGCCCGCGAGGGCAACGTCCTCTCCATTCGCTTTGAGGGGCGCCGTGTGCACGCCCGGGTGCAGGGCAGCGGCGAGGACCCCTACAAGGTGAAACTCTGGCTCGATGTCCTCAACGACGAGGACTGGAACTACGTCCTCGAGGCCCTCGGTCAAAAGGCCCGCTGGTCCGCCCAGCTGCTGGCCGGGGTCATGCCCCAGGACATCGAGCGCGCCTTCGCCGCCAGCGGCAAGCGGCTCTTTCCCTTCAAGTTGCAGGAGGTGCGCAGCGAGTGCACCTGCCCGGACAAGGTCAACCCCTGCAAGCACGTCAGCGCCGTCTACTACCTGATGGGGGAGCGCTTCAGCGAAGACCCCTTCGTCCTCTTCCAGCTTCGGGGCCGGACCCGCGCCCAGCTGCTCAGCGACCTGGCGGTCAAGCGCCGGGCCCTGCTGGCCAAGAAAGCCAAGGAGGCCAAGGCCAACCCCGACGCAGAGCAGGCCAATGCGCCCCAACTGCACCCCGCGCCCATCTCCATCCGCGAGCCCAAACGCTGGTGGCGCTACGGAGCCGCCCTCGACCCCGGCCTGGTGGTCATCACCCCGGCCATGGAGGGGGACACCGGCCTGGATGAAGCCGGAGCCATCCCCCTGGCGGAGGACGGCCGCTTCCCGGAGGCCGGCAAGCAATTCGTCGAGCACCTCAAGGCCCAGGGCGCCAGCTTCAGTGCCACGGCCATGGCCACCGCCATGGCTGCCGGCAGCAAGCAAGACGACTGAGGTGTCCCTGAGCGATCAGCGACCACAACTCGAGCAGGCGCCGGCCCCCTGGCTTACCCCTGGCAAACGCCAACTGGCCCAGCAACTGCTGCGATCCCACCACCAAGCCTTTGGCCGGCCCCTGGCAGCGTCGGCCCAGGAACTCTTCTCAGCCGATCTCGTCGTCCTAGCCCATGACGGCAGCAGCGACCCCTGCCTGACCTACGCCAACGCAGCAGCCCTGCAGCTCTGGGAGCGCCCCTGGAGTGCCATGGTCGGCATGCCCTCGCGACTGACCGCTGAACCGCAGGAGCGCCAAAGCCGCGCGCTGGCGCTGCAGCAGGCCTTGAGCCAACAAGCGATCGAGGGGTACAGCGGCATCCGCATCAGCCGCAGCGGCCGGCGCTTTCAGATCCACAACGCCCGGCTCTGGTGCCTCCAGGACGCCGATGGGCGGCCCTGCGGTCAAGCCGCGGCCTTCAGCGACTGGTGGTGGCTCTAAGGGGCGGTTCGGCTCCTACGAAAACCAAGGTGTAGCAACCGAACCCGAGGGGTGAGGGCCGTACTGAAAGGGTCGGTTTGCGCCCTCTTGGTTGTCATTCAGCGGAGCCACATTGGCGTTGCGGGTCATCACCCCGCCCAGTCAAGTCTTGGAGGAACAGCCATGCTGACCCTGCGCCAATCACCCTTTGATCTGTTCGAACAACTCGAGCAGCAACTGCACACCGCCGAGCGCGTGCCCGCCGCCGAAGTGCGTGAAACCGAGGCTGGCTTCGCCATCACCCTGGAACTGCCGGGCGTGAAGCGCGACTCGATCGATGTCAAAGCCACCGATCGCACCCTCGTCATCAGCGCCGAGCGCCTTGCCCCCGAGGAGGCCGCCGAGGCCCAAGCGCCGCTCCTGAGCGAATTCCGCTATGGCACCTGGAGCCGCAGCTTCCGCTTCCCCTCCGGCATCGAGCGGGAGGGCCTCGAAGCCCACTACCGCGATGGCCTGCTGCTGGTCACGGCGCCGAAGGCCCAAACCATGAGCACCGTCTCGGTGAAGGTGGAGGGCTAAGCGACCAGAACGATCACACCAACCAGAGAGAGACGGGACCCAGCCCTGGCCGCAAGCCAGGGCTTTTTTGTGACTGGAAGGGATGGCTGGATCAGCCAGCTCTCCAGAGAAGCTCCGTAGAGTTCAGCTGCCCACCTGGTGATCCCATGGCTGTCGTTGCAAGCACGCCCCGGCTCAGCCTGCAGTGCGAGGCCATCGCCAAGGACACCAGCACCATCCGCTCGTTGGACTGGGACCGCAGCCGCTTCGACATTGAGTTCGGCCTGCGCAACGGCACCACCTACAACAGCTTTCTGGTGCGCGGTGAGCGCACCGCCCTGATCGACACCAGCCACCTCAAGTTCGAAGGGATCTGGCTCGAGCTCCTCAAGGAGCAAATCGATCCCAAGGCCATCGACGTGCTGATCGTCAGCCACACCGAACCGGACCACTCCGGCCTAGTCGGCCACGTCATTGACCTCAACCCGGACATTGAGGTCGTGGGTTCGAAGGTGGCGATTCAGTTCCTCGAGAACCAGGTGCATCGCCCCTTTAAGAGCCGGGCCGTCAAAAGCGGCGAGGAACTGGACCTGGGCACCAACCCCGAGAGCGGCATTCAGCACCGCATCGAGTTCCTCAGTGCCCCCAACCTGCACTGGCCGGACACGATCTTTTCCTTCGACCACGGCACCGGGATCCTCTACACCTGCGATGCCTTCGGGATGCACTACTGCTCCGAGGACAGCTTCGATGTGGACCCCGGCGCCCTCGCTCCCGACTTCCGCTTCTATTACGACTGCCTGATGGGCCCCAACGCCCGCAGCGTCCTCCAGGCCATGAAGCGCATGGATGGCCTCGAGGGCACCATCAACACCATTGCCACCGGGCACGGACCGCTGCTGCGCCACCACCTCAACCTCTGGATGGGGGACTACAAGGACTGGAGCAGCGACCGCAGCAAAGGCGAGGCCTACGCCGCCGTCTGTTATCTGAGCCAATACGGCTTCTGCGACCGCCTCAGCCAGGCCATCGCCCGTGGCATTGGCAAAGCCGAAGCCCAGGTGCAACTGGTGGACCTGCGGGCCACCGACGCCCAGGAACTCAGCGCCCTGATCGGCGAGGCCAGCGCCGTTGTGGTTCCCACCTGGCCGGCCAACCCCGACCCGGAGCTGCAGGCCTCCATCGGCACCCTGCTGGCGGCCCTCAAACCCAAGCAGTGGATCGGCAGCTACGACGCCTACGGCGGCAACGACGAACCGATTGATGCTGTTGCCACGCAGCTACGCAGCATGGGCCAGAAGGAAGCCTTCGAGCCCCTGCGGGTGCGCCAGGTTCCCGACGGCAACGACTACCAGCGCTGCGAGGAAGCCGGCACGGACCTCGGACAACTCCTGACCCGGGCCAAGACCATCGCCGCGATGAAGTCCCTTGATGGCGACCTGGACAAGGCCCTCGGGCGTCTCTCTGGCGGTCTCTATGTGGTGACCGCACGCCAGGACGAGAGGGCCTCAGCGATGGTGGCCAGCTGGGTCAGCCAGGCCAGCTTTGATCCCCCCGGCATCACCGTGGCCGTGGCCAAAGACCGCGCCATCGAGGCGCTGCTGCAGGTGGGTGATCGCTTCGTGCTGAACATCCTGCGGGAGGACAACTACCAGGACCTGATGCGCCACTTCCTCAAGCGCTTCCCACCGGGTGCCGATCGCTTTGCCGGGGTCAACACCCTCGATGGCGTCGCCAACGGCGGACCGGTCCTGGGCGATGCCCTGGCCTTCCTCGGCTGCCGCGTCAGCCAGCGGATGGAGGGCCCAGACCACTGGATCATCTACGGCGAGGTTGAGCAGGGCAACGTCTCTGACACCGAGGCGCGCACGGCTGTTCACCACCGCAAAGTGGGGAACCACTACTGATGGCCGGCGCCACTGCAGAACGGCAGGTCATTCAGCTGCCGATCGAACCCGGCCTGATCTGCCTGCGGGGCCTCAGCCCCAAGCGCCTGCGCTTTGAGGTGGAGTACGGCCTCGAGCGGGGCACCAGCGCCAACAGCTTCCTCTTCCTCCCGAGCAGCGAAGCCGCTGCCCTGCTGGTCCACCCCCCCGGCGCCTCCTTCGCCGAGCCCTACCTGGAGCAACTGGCGGAGCTGGTTCCTGGCGACAGCGAGCTCCAGGTGGTCGTCAGCCACGTCAACCCCAACCGGATTGCGCTGCTGCACGAGCTGGCCCGCCGCTGGCAGAAGCTCCGGCTGATCGCCTCCAACCCGGGCGCCAAGTTGCTGCAGGACCTCTGGGCCCAGCGCAAACCCACAGAACAGGAAGCGCCCGCCCTGCCGGAGCTGCCGCCCCTGACCGTGGTCCGCGGTGAGGACAGCCTTGAACGCGCGGACGGCTACAGGATCAACCTGCTCTCCGCTCCGACCCCGCGCTGGCCCGGGGCGCTGATGGCCTTTGAGGAGAGCACCGGCCTGCTGATGAGCGGCAAGTTCTTCTCGGCGCACCTCTGCAGCCAGGAGTGGGCCGAAGCCAACCGCAGCAGCACCGAAGAAGACCGTCGCTACTTCTATGACTGCCTGATGGCCCCGATGGCCCGGCAGGTGGAAGCGGTGCTCAACCGCATCGATGAGCTGCCCATCCGCTGCATCGCCCCGGGACACGGCCCGGCCATCGCCGAAAGCTGGCGCAGCCTGCTGGTGGACTACCGGCGCTGGGGTGAATCCCAGGAGCGCTCCAGCCTCTCGGTGGCGCTGCTTTTTGCCAGCGCCTACGGCAACACCGCCGCCATCGCCGACGCCCTAGCCCAAGGGGTCTCCCGCACCGGCGTGCGGGTCGAGAGCGTCAACTGCGAATTCACCCCGGCCGAAAAACTGCTGGAGACCATCCGCAGTTGCGATGCCCTGCTGATCGGCTCCCCCACCCTCGGCGGCCATGCCCCAACGCCGATCGTCTCCGCCCTCGGCACGGTGCTGGCAGAGGGTGATCGCTCCAAGCCGGTTGGGGTCTTCGGCAGCTTCGGCTGGAGCGGTGAAGCCATCGATCTGCTGGAGAGCAAGTTGCGCGACGGCGGCTTCAGCTTCGCCTTTGAGCCGGTGCGGGTGAAGTTCAGTCCCGATGCGGCCACGATCAAGACCCTGGAGGAAACCGGAACGGGCCTGGGCCGCAGCCTGATCACAGCGCAACGCAAGGCCCAACGCCGCAGCTCCACCAGTGGTGGCCTCAGCGAAAGCCGCAGCAACCCGGCCGTCCTCGCCCTGGGCCGCGTCGTGGGATCCCTCTGCGTCCTGACAACGCGCAAGGGTGCTGGCGAAAGTCAACTCAGCGGCGCCATGGTGGCCAGCTGGGTCAGCCAGGCGAGCTTCAGCCCGCCGGGCCTGACTGTGGCCGTCGCCAAGGATCGGGCCGTGGAGGCCCTGCTGCACGTTGGTGATTCCTTCGCCCTCAACGTCCTGGCCTGCGGCCGCGAGAGCGGACCGATGAAGCAATTCCTGCAGCCCTTTGCCCCGGGGGCCGATCGTTTCGCAGGCCTGGAGCTCGAGCAGAGCCCTGGCGGTCAACCGATCCTTCCCGAGGCCCTGGCCTGGCTCGACTGCAGCGTCAAACAGCGCATGGAATGCGGCGACCACTGGCTGATCTATGCCCAGGTGGGATCGGGAGCACTGTTGGATGCGGAGGCCACCACCGCCGTTCACCAACGCCGCAGCGGCGCCAACTACTGAGCGCCCTGCAAGATCTCGTGATCTGCAGCGGAAGAAAACCTGAATTCAGGGGGGCTCAGCCTGACAAGGGCTGAAATGAAGATCTGACGCCACTGCCGCTGGATGGGAGCTCTGCCCAAAGCCAGTCCGACTTCTCAGCGCTGGATTGTTCGCTATCGCGGCTTCGTACTGATCCCCCAGAAGGATCTCTCTTGGATGGTCAGGCCCGAACGCAGCCCCATGAAGCTGCTGCCCTTCCGGGCCCCAGCCAGTTCAGTGGAAGACGTCAAGGCGCTGATCGACTGGCGCCTTGACCAGAACGCCAGTTAGGCGGCCTGCGGCGGGGGCGGGGTAGAACCACCAGCCTGGAAAGGCAGCACCACGGTGGCCCAATGCTCAGGGCGAGCAGGACGGGTGCGGCGCGGGCGGCGAACACCGAAGGGAACCCGCACAACGTTGGTGCCCTCGACCCGCAGGGTCTGACCGGTCACGGCTGCTTGATGGAGGCTGCCCTGCAGAGAAGGCAACTTCACTGCCGGCTGATCTTCGAGGGTCGTTGTTTTGGTCTCGTCGCTCATGGGCCCCCTGGACTACAGCGATGACTGCAGTTGCAGCAGATTTTGAGAGGAAATCAAGGGACGATGCAGAAAGAAATTCTGCACTTTTCCCTTTGCCAAAGAATTTAAACCCTAATCAAGCTGCTGTTGAGGTGGAAACGGCCATTTCCTCAACCGATGGGCAGGTGCAGACCAGGTTGCGATCACCGAAGGCGTTATCAATGCGAGCCACCGCCGGCCAAAGCTTGCCCTGCTGCTGCGCCTCTCCCTGGGGGTAGGCCGCCTGCTGACGGCTATAGGGACGATCCCAAACATCCGCCGTCACCGCTGACAACGTATGCGGGGCACGTTTAAGGGGATTGTTCTCAGGATCCATCGCCCCAGACTCAATCGCTGCAGCCTCTGCACGGATGGCGGCCATCGCATCACAGAAGCGCTGCAGCTCCGCCAAACCCTCGCTTTCGGTGGGCTCCACCATCACCGTTCCCGCCACCGGCCAACTGACCGTGGGGGCATGGAAGCCGTAGTCCATCAGGCGCTTGGCGAGATCATCAACCTCCAATCCGGCACTGCGCTTGAGCGGCCGCAAATCAAAGATGCATTCATGGGCCACCCGTCCGGATTGGCCGCGATAAAGCACCGGGAAGTGATCCTCCAGTTGATGGGCCAACCAATTGGCGGCCAGGAGGGAAACGGCACTGGCCTGGCGCAGGCCCGCGCCGCCCATCATCCGGATATACATCCAGCTGATCGGAAGAATGCTGGCGCTACCCCAGGGGGCCGCACTCACCGGTCCGATGGCCTGATCACCCCCACAGGCCTCCGAAGACGGATGGCCCGGCAGGAAGGGCAACAGGTGTGAGGCCACAGCGATCGGCCCCACCCCCGGACCGCCACCGCCGTGGGGGATGCAGAAGGTCTTATGGAGGTTCAGGTGGCAGACATCCGCTCCATAAATCCCGGGCTTCGCCAGGCCCACCTGGGCATTGAGGTTGGCGCCATCGAGATACACCTGTCCGCCGTGCTGATGCACCAAGGCGCAGATCTCACGGATGCCCTCCTCAAAGACACCATGGGTGGAGGGGTAGGTGACCATCAGGGCCGCCAGCTCGTCCTTGTGGGTTTCGACCTTGGCCTGCAGATCCGCCCGGTCGATGTTCCCCTGGTCGTCGCAGGCCACGGCCACCACCGTCAAACCAGCCATGACGGCGCTTGCGGGGTTCGTCCCATGGGCACTGGTGGGGATCAGGCAGATCCGGCGCTGCTGGTCGCCGCGGCTGCGGTGATAGGCGCGAATCACCAGTAGGCCGGCGTATTCCCCTTGTGAGCCGGCGTTGGGCTGCAGGGACACCCCGGCAAAGCCCGTGATCGCCGACAACCAATGCTCGAGGTCCGCCACCAAACGGCGGTAGCCCGCGCTCTGGTGCGCCGGCGCGAAGGGATGCAGACCCGCAAACCCTGGCCAGCTGACCGGCAGCAGCTCTGCCGCTGCATTGAGCTTCATCGTGCAGCTCCCCAGCGGGATCATCCCGTGGACCAAGGAGAAGTCCTTGGAGACGAGCCGCTGGATGTAGCGGAGCAACTCCGTCTCGCTGCGGTAGCGATGGAAGACCGTCTGCTGCAGCCATGGGCGCGAGCGACGGGGCACCAGGGTTCCCCAGAGGCGCTCCTCAATCGGTTGTCCCTGGCTCTCCTGCAGCAGGGCGTGCTCGAGTTGGGCCAGATCCGGGGCCCGTTGCGGCAGGGCCGCCAGGGCGGAGAGCAGCCGCTGCAGCTCCTCGAGGTCGCTCAGCTCATCGAGGCTGATGGCAAACCCGTCGGCCTCAGGCCGCAGGTTGAAGCCCGCCGCCGCCGCCCGCGCGATCACGTCCGCCGCATCCGGGCAGTGCACCCGCAGGGTGTCGAGGCCCGGGGCCGCCTCGGGTGGATAGCCCAGGGCTTCGAGGCCACGCCGCAAGAGTTCCCGCAGCAGCACCAGACGCCGGGCGATCGCCGTCAGGCCATCGGGGCCGTGGTGCACCGCGTAGAAGCTGGCCATCACCGCCAACAAAACCTGGGCGGTGCAGATGTTGCTGGTGGCCTTGTCGCGGCGGATGTGCTGCTCACGGGTCTGCAGCGCCAGGCGCAACGCCGGATGCCCCTCGGCATCGACCGATTGACCGACCAAACGGCCTGGAATCTTGCGCTGGTGGGCAGGAGTCGTGGCAAAGAACGCCGCATGGGGGCCGCCAAAGCCCAAGGGAATGCCCAGCCGCTGGGTGCTTCCGACTGCAATCTCCACACCGAGCTCGGCCACCGGTGCCATCAGCACCTGGGCCAAGGGATCCACAGCCGCCGTCACGATCACGCCTGCGGCCCGGGCAGCGGCGATCACTTCACCCGGGTGCCAGAGCGCTCCCGAGGTCCCCGGCAGCTGCAGCAGCAGACCAAAGGCGTCGCTGAACGCCTCGGGCCGCTCCAGGAGTGCCTGGGGATTGACCCGCTCCAGTTCGAGCTCCAGCGGTTCCGCCCGGGTCTCCAGGACCGCCCAGGTCTGAGGGAAGACCGCCTCATCCACCAGGAATCGGCGCGCCTTGCGGTTGCGGCAAGCCCCCAGGCTCAGGGCCATGGCCTCCGCCGCCGCCGTGGCCTCATCCAGCAACGACGCGTTGGCGATCGGCAGGCCGGTGAGCTCGCTGATCAGGGTCTGGAAATTCAGGAGTGCCTCAAGGCGCCCCTGGCTGATTTCCGCTTGGTAGGGGGTGTAAGCGGTGTACCAGGCGGGGTTTTCAAAGACATGGCGCTGAATCAGCGCCGGGGTGATGCAGCCGTAGTACCCCAGGCCAATCAGGGAACGGCGGACCTCGTTCGCCGCCGCAATCTGCTGCAGTTCAGCTAGGGCCTGGGACTCCTGGCAACCCGCCGGCAAACCCTCCAGGGCCTGGGCAGGCTCCAGACGAATCGGCTCGGGGACCACCTGGCGCACCAAGGCCTCCAGGTCAGGCAGGCCGAGATCCCGCAGCATCGACTGCTGCTCAGCGGGCGTGGGCCCGATGTGGCGCTGAACGAAGGCGCTCAACTCCATCAGTGACCGTCGACCTTGGCGCCGTAGCTCGCGGCATCCATCAGAGCCTCGATCTGGGCCGGTGCGCTCGGACGCACCAACAGCAACCAACCCTCGCCATAGGGATCGTTCTGCAGCTCCTCGGGGCTCGCCAGGACCGCCTCATTGCGGGCCTCCACGGTGCCATCGATCGGGGAGAGCATGTCCTCCACGGCCTTCACCGACTCCACCGAACCGAAGCTGGAGCCCTGGCTGAGGCTGTCCCCCACCTCGGGCAACTCCACAAAGACGATGTCCCCCAGCTGATCGACCGCAAAGGCGCTGATGCCGACGCGCACCAGCTCCCCTTCGGACTTCACGTACTCGTGACTGTCGGAATAGCGGCAGTCATCGGGATAGTGCAGACCCATGGGCCGCGCCGCAGCAAAAGTGGCTCTCATTTTGTCGAATTTGCCGAGGCGCGGCTGTTCCCAGGGCCACCCTTGTAATGGGATTCAGCTAACGCCAGCAGGGCCCGCTCCAAGGCGAGCTCCGCATGGGCCTGGGTGGTGCCGCCCTGGGCATAGAGGACGTAGGGCTCCCGCAGGGGGCCATCGGCGGAGAACTCACTGGTGCTGCCATCGATAAAGGTCCCGCCCGCCATCACCAACTCACTGGCGTAGCCGGGCATCGGTGCTGGGATCGGATCGAGGTAGGAGCCCACGGGAGAACAGGTCTGAAAGGCGCGGCAGACGGCCTTCAGCGGTTCGGGGGACCCCAGGCGCACCGCCTGAATCACATCGCTGCGCACCCCTCCCACCAGGGGCTTGACCGCGTAGCCCAAGCCGTCAAACACCGCTGCGGTCAACTCAGCGCAGAGCAGCGCCTCGGTCACCATCTGCGGCGCCAAAAACAGTCCTTGGAAGAGCAGGCGATGCAGGTCAAAGCCTGTTCCCCCTTCACTACCGATGCCCGGGGCGGTCAGCCGGCAACAGGCCTGCTCCACCAGCTCCTCGCGCCCGGCGACGTAGCCGCCCGTCGGAGCAATCGTGCCGCCGAGGTTCTTGATCAAGGAGCCCGCCATCAGGTCCGCTCCGACGGCCGTGGGCTCCTGCAGCTCAACGAGCTCGCCGTAGCAGTTGTCGACGAACACCAGGCAGCCAGGCTGAACCGCCTTGACCCGCTCCACCAATCGAGCGATCTGCGCCACGGTCAAGGATGGGCGCCAGCTGTAGCCGCAGCTGCGCTGGATCAGGACCATGCGGGTGGGCACAGCCAGTGCCCCAGCGATTCCCGCCTCATCGACGCTCCCATCGGGGAGGAGATCCAGCTCGTCATAGGCCACACCGAACTCCGCCAGGGACCCCTGCCCCTCGCCCCGGATGCCGATGACCTCTTCCAAGGTGTCGTAAGGACGCCCCGTCAGGGCCAAGAGCCGATCACCGGGCCGCAACACCCCATAGAGGGCAGCGGCGATGGCATGGGTGCCGCTCACAAATTGCAGGCGCACCGCGGCGGCCTCGGCCTGCAGCACCCGGGCAAAGACCCGGTCGAGCACCTCCCTGCCCAGGTCCCCATGGCCGTAGCCACTGACGGAGGCGAAATGGTGCACCCCCAATCGCTCCGCCGCAAAGGCGTCGAGCACCCGCTGCAACCGGGGCTTGATGCCCGCCCGACGCTCCTGGGCCACCGGCGCCGTGCGCTCCAGGGCAACGGCCAACTGATCAGCAGCCCAGGCCTGGTGAGGAGAGGTCATGGCCATCCACAGGTGAACCCATGCTGCTCCCGCGTGACGGTGGGCCAGCCGTCTAGATTTTTCAAACTGATGTCTTGGCTACAGCCGACTGACATCCCAGGCCATTGGTGCGCAGGCTCCCTTGCTGGAGCACCACAGCGACCCGACGCCTGCGCCCCTTCAAGGAGTTCATCTTGGTCCAAGCCCCCGACACCGCTGCGGCGGCCCACCCTTCTCAGCGCGAGGGGTCGGACCAAGCCAGCGGATCCAATGGGTATACCGCCGCCCAAGAGGCTCGGATGCGCGCCGCCCTGGTGGTGCCCCGTGCACAACTTCCCCGTAGTCAGAGGAAATACAAGTCAGGTACCACCGGCTTCATGCTGGCGATCCACGTTGGTGCTGTCTTTGCGCTGCTGCCCCAGTACTGGAGCTGGCAAGGGGTTGCCGTACTCGCAGTCCTGTACTGGACCACCGTCATCGGCGTCACCCTGGGCCTGCACCGCCTGGTGGCCCACCGGAGCTTTGTTGCTCCGAAGTGGGTGGAGCGGGTGCTGGTGGTCATGGGCACGCTGGCCTGCCAGAGCGGTCCGATCGAGTGGGTCGGCCTCCACCGCCACCACCACAAGTTCTCTGACCAACCGAACGACCACCACGACGCCGCCCGCGGCCTGTGGTGGGCCCACAGCGACTGGATGCTCCACGAGATCCCAGCGATCAAGGAGATCCACCGCTTCACCGGCGACATGCTCCAGGATCCGCTCTACCGCTGGCTGGATCGCTGGTTCCTCCTGCTCCAGATCCCCCTGGGTGCAGCCCTGTATTGGTACGGCGAAGCGGCCCAAGTCCATGGCGGCGGCCTGGGTCTGGTGCTCTGGGCGATTCCCCTGCGCCTGGTGATCGTCTATCACGTGACCTGGCTGGTGAATTCCGCCACCCACGCCTTTGGCTATCGCAACTTCGACTGCCCGGATCTCTCCCGCAACTGCTGGTGGGTGGCGATCCTGAGCTTTGGCGAGGGCTGGCACAACAACCACCACGCTCACCCCTCCAGCGCCCGTCATGGCCTGCGCTGGTTCGAGTTCGACATCACCTGGCAGCACATCAAGCTGCTGCGCAAGCTGGGCTGGGCGAAGCGGGTGCGCGAAGCCCGCTACAGCGGCTAAGCCTGCAACTGGCGGCGGATCGCCTCCGCCAGATCGGACTCCTCCTCCCCCTGGCCCGGCTGCTCCAGCAGTCGGGCTTTTTGGCGCAGGAGATCCAAAAATTGATCGGCGCTGAGCTCCTGCTCATCCGCCGCCCCCAGCACCGCCAGGGTCCGGCGCAGGTCCGCCAGTTCGGCATCCAACTCCTCGGCGCTGTATTCCCGCTGGCCGGCCATCACTTCAGCGAAGCGCTCCCGTCTCTGTCGCTTCTCCCCGGGGTAGGCCGCGATCAATTGCTCTCTGCACAGCCGCCAGGGACGACCAGCGGTCAGCAGCTCCGCCAAGGCGGCACTCAAGCCCGCCGCCTCGGCGACATCAATGCGCAGGTCAAAGGCCCCCGGTGGCTGGCGCAGGCCGACAAAGATCTCGAAGAGCTGGGCTGGGCCTAAGGCCTCATCGGAATCACTCAACAGGGGCAGCGCCGAGGACTGCAGGGCCGCGAGCAACTCCGGCTGATCGCTGATCTGCTGCTCGAGTTCTGGCGAGAGTCCAGCCGGGCCCTGGGCCGCCAGCAATTCATTGATCCGGCCCAGCGCCACAAACAGCTCCGGCCCGGGGGAGGTCAACTTGCGGTTACGCAGGTTGGAGAGCTGGGAATTGTGGACACGGCCGAGCTCCAGGCGCTCCGCCAGGGCGGGCAAAACCCTTTGGCTCCAGCCGTTCCGCTCGTGCCACACCTTGATCAGATGCCCAAACGCGTCACGGCCTGCTTCGAGTTCGTCCCGATAATTCACTCGATACGGATCCGTACTGCTACCATTTTAGCGAGAACATCGCGTCCGTATCGAGAGGAGGGAGATGACTGCCACCATCAGCCGCAGCAGCGTCTGGGCCAACCACGCCCAAACGCCCATCAACCAGCTGCCCCGCAACTGGGGAGTGATCGGCTTCATGGCCGCCCTGCATGGCCTGGGCCTCGTCGCCCTCCTGCCACGCTTCTGGAGCTGGGAAGCCGCCAGCACCCTGGCCATCCTCTATTGGGTCACGGCCTGCCTGGGGGTCACCATCGGCTACCACCGACTGCTCTCCCACCGGGCTCTGCGGCTGCCCCACTGGCTGGAGCGCTTCTTCGCCACCTGCGGCGCCCTGAGCTGCCAGCACGGCCCCATTGACTGGGTGGGCCTGCACCGCCACCACCACAAGTTTTCGGATACGGATTCAGATCACCACAACAGCCACCAGGGCTTCTGGTGGAGCCACATGGGCTGGATGTTCCGGGATATCCCCGCTGAGCAGGCCGTGCCCCAGTTCACGGGGGACCTGGCCAAGGACCCCTACTACCGCTGGCTGAACCGCTGGTTTCTGGCGCTGCAGCTGCCCCTGGCGGGACTGCTCTTCTGGATTGGCACGGTCAGCGGCGCCGGCGGCTGGGCCCTGGTGCTCTGGGGCATTCCCCTCCGCCTGGTGGTCGTCTACCACTGCACCTGGCTGGTGAACTCCGCCACCCACCGCTGGGGCTACATCCGGCACGACAGCGGCGACGGCTCCCGCAACAACCCCTGGGTGGCCGCCCTGACCTTCGGCGAGGGCTGGCACAACACCCACCACGCCTACCCCCACTCAGCGCGCCACGGCTGGGGCTGGCGCGAACCGGACCTCACCTGGATGCACATCCGGCTGCTGCAACGGCTGGGACTCGCCACCCAGGTGCGCCTGCCTAGGCCGCTGCTAGCACAGGCTGCAAGTGGTGGCGTAGTCTGATCAATCGCCAAATTCGATGATCGTTCGACTGCATCCCCATGGCTAAGCGTGTATCCGTAGTCCTCAGCGAGGACGTCCTGAGCCTGGGCAAGAACGGTGACCTGGTGGACGTTGCCCCCGGTTATGCCCGCAACTTCCTCCTGCCCCAAGGCAAGGCTGTTCCCCTGACCCCCGCGGTCCTGAAGCAGGTGGAGCACCGCCGCGCCAAGGAAGCTGAGCGTCAGGCTGCCCTCAAGCAGGAAGCCCTGGACTTCCGCACCGCCCTCGACACCATCGGCCGCTTCACCGTCAAGAAGCAGACCGGTGGCGATGACGTGCTGTTCGGCACCGTGACCAACGCCGACGTGGCCGAGGCCATCGAGGCCGCCACCAAGAAGGAAGTGGACCGCCGCGACATCATCGTCCCCGAAATCCACCGCACCGGCACCTACAAGGTGCAGGTCAAGCTCCACAGCGCCGTCACCGCTGAGATCAACCTCGAAGTGGTCAGCCACTAAGAACCGTTCAGCGTGGTCTGGGCGAACCGACCCGTTCCCGCCACAATGAGCAACCCCTTCGCCGTCAGGCCCCAACGGGACTGGCGGCTTTTTCGTTGAAGCCCCGGCCAAAGCAATGGTGAGCGTTCCCCTGAGCCAAAGCGACGCCGATGAGGGCGGCGGCGGTCGCGCGGCGCCCCGGGGCAGACCGCGGGAGGACGAACGCTTCGAGGCGATGCCCGATGGCGTGCCCCCCCAAAACCTCGAGGCCGAGGAAGCCGTGCTGGGCGGGATCCTGCTGGACCCTGATGCCATCGGCCGCGTCGCCGATGTGCTGCAGCCGGAGGCCTTCTATCTCTCCGCCCACCGGGAGATCTATCGCACCGCCCTGATGCTCCATGGCCAGGGCAAGCCCACGGACCTCACGGCAATGACCGCCTGGCTGGCGGACACCGGAGCCCTGGAGAAGGTGGGTGGCAGCGGCCGGCTGGTGGAGCTGGTGGAGCGCACCCTCTCGACCGCCTCCATCGACCAGGTGGCACGCCTGGTGATGGACAAGTTCCTTCGCCGTCAGCTGATCCGCTCCGGCAACGAGGTGATTCAGCTGGGCTTCGATCAGGGCAAGCCCATGGAGCAGGTGCTGGATGAGGCCGAGCAGAAGATCTTTGCCATCAGCCAGGAGAAGCCCAGCGTTGGCCTCACCCCAACGGCGGAAATCCTGACGGCCACCTTTAACGAGATCGAAAGCCGCTCCCTGGGAACGGCCGTGGCCGGCATCCCGGTCAACTTCTACGACCTCGATGCCATGACCCAGGGGCTGCAGCGCAGCGACCTGATCATCGTGGCCGGCCGCCCCGCCATGGGCAAAACCGCCATCACGCTGAACCTGGCCAAGAACGTGGCCCAGCTCCACAACCTGCCGGTCTGCGTCTTCTCCCTGGAGATGAGCAAGGAGCAGCTCACCTATCGACTGCTGGCGATGGAGGTGGGCATCGAAAGCGGTCGTCTGCGCACCGGTCGGCTGCAGCCGGAGGAATGGCCCCTGCTGGGCCAGGGCATCAGCACCCTGGGGCAGATGCCGATCTACATCGACGACAAGCCGAATGCCGGCGTACTGGAGATGCGATCCCTCTGCCGCCGGCTGATGGCCGAGAGCGGCAAGGAGCTCGGGGTCGTGATCATCGACTACCTGCAGCTGATGGAAGGAAGCGGATCCGATAACCGGGTCCAGGAGCTCTCGCGGATCACCCGGGGCCTCAAACAAATGGCCCGGGAGCTGAACGTGCCGGTGATCGCCCTCTCCCAGCTCAGCCGTGGCGTGGAATCACGCACCAACAAGCGGCCGATGCTCAGCGACCTGCGGGAATCGGGCTCGATCGAGCAGGACGCCGACCTGGTGCTGATGATCTACCGGGACGAGTACTACAACCCGGACACCCCCGATCGCGGCATCACCGAGATCATCGTGACCAAGCACCGCAACGGGCCGGTGGGCACGGTCAAGCTGCTGTTTGAGCCGCAATTCACCCGCTTCCGCAACCTGGCGGCGCCGTAGCGTCGAACGATGGTGTCCGCTGACTTCGCCCCGATCGAGCACTTCGACGTGATCGTCGTGGGCGGCGGTCATGCCGGCTGTGAAGCGGCGATCACCGCCGCCCGATTGGGCTGCAGCACCGCACTCTTCTCCCTCAATCTCGACCGGATCGCCTGGCAGCCCTGCAATCCGGCGGTGGGCGGTCCGGCCAAGAGCCAGCTGGTTCACGAGGTGGATGCCCTCGGCGGCGTGATCGGGCGGCTGGCCGACGCCACCGCGCTGCAGAAACGGGTCCTCAACGCCAGCCGCGGTCCAGCGGTCTGGGCCCTGCGCGCCCAAACCGACAAGCGCCAGTACTCCCGGCAGATGCTGCAACTGCTGCAGCACACCCCAAACCTGGCCCTACGCGAGGCCATGGTCACCGGACTGGTGGTCGAGGACGCCGCGATCCAGGGCGTGCGGACCTACTTCGGCAGCACCTACAGCGCCGGGGCCGTGATCCTGACCGCCGGCACCTTCCTCGGCGGACAGATCTGGGTCGGCCATCAATCGATGTCCGCGGGTCGGGCCGGTGAACAGGCGGCCGAGGGCCTGACCGAGACCCTGCAGGAGCTGGGCTTCCAGACCGATCGCCTGAAGACCGGCACGCCGGCACGGGTGGATCGCCGCAGCATCGCCCTCGATCAACTGGAGGAGCAACCCAGCGACGCCGCCGATCGCTTCTTCTCGTTTGATCCCACCAGCTGGGTCAGCGGTGAGCAGATGAGCTGCCACATCACCCGCACCACCGCGGCCACGCACCAACTGATCAAAGACAACCTGCACCTGACGCCGATCTACGGCGGGGTGATCGATAGCAAAGGGCCCCGCTACTGCCCCTCGATCGAGGACAAGATCGTGCGCTTTGCTGACAAGGACAGCCACCAGATCTTCCTGGAGCCCGAAGGCCGAGACACACCGGAGATCTATGTCCAGGGGTTCTCCACGGGACTTCCGGAGCGGCTGCAGTTGGAACTGCTGCGCACCCTGCCCGGGCTGGAGCAGTGCGTGATGCTGCGGCCGGCCTATGCCGTGGATTACGACTACCTGCCCGCCACCCAGCTCAAACCCTCCCTCGAGACCAAACGGGTCAAGGGACTCTTCAGCGCCGGGCAACTCAACGGAACCACCGGCTATGAGGAAGCCGCAGCCCAGGGCCTGGTGGCGGGCCTGAATGCCGTGCGTCAACTGCGCCAGCAGGAGCCGGTGCACTTCCCCAGGGAAGGGAGCTACATCGGCACGATGATCGATGACCTGATCACCAAGGATCTGCGGGAGCCCTACCGGGTGCTGACCAGCCGCAGCGAATACCGGCTGGTGCTGCGCGGAGACAACGCCGACCGCCGGCTGACGCCCTTGGGCCGTGAGCTGGGGTTAATCGACGACCGTCGCTGGGAGATCTACCAGCGCAAACAGGACGGAATCGAAGCCGAGAAACAACGCCTCGAGAGCGTCCGCCTGAAGGTCAGCGACCCTGTGGCGGCTGCCGTCGCCGAGGAAACCAAGGCGGCCATCAAGGGATCGATCACCCTGGCGGACCTGCTGCGGCGTCCGGGGTTCCACAGCGCAGATCTCGTGCGCCATGGCCTCGCCGAAGCCGAGCTCCCCCTCGACGTACGTGAGGGGGCCGAGATCGACATCAAATACAGCGGCTACCTGGCCCGGCAACAGCAGCAAATCGATCAACTGAAAAAGCAAGCCGAGCGCCGCATCCCCGAGGGAATCGATTACGAGCAGATCGGCACCCTCTCGCGGGAGGCCCGCGAGAAACTCAGCGCCATCGCACCGAGCAACCTGGGGCAGGCCTCACGGATTCCTGGAGTCAGCCATGCCGATGTGACGGCTCTGATGCTCTGGTTGGAATTAGACAGTCGCCGCAACAACACCCTCGTCAGCACTCCGCAAAGCCGATAGGGTTCACCCACAGCGCTATGCCGCGTGGGCCCGATCCGCTCCATCAACACCTCCAAGGCCTACTGGGAGCTCAAGGCCGAGCAGGTGATGGATCGGGTCTTTCAACCGGCCTCCGCGCAGCAGGCCGAGCTCAACGACGCCATTGAGGTCGACGTTCGCGAGACAACGTCGACCGAAGCCAACCGGACCCGCCCAATCCTGCGCCTGCAGTCCAGGCAGTGGCTCTTGGCCGGCCTGATTCTCTGCACCCTGGGCTCCGGCCTTGGCCTCTATCAGGGCTGGAGTAGCGCACAACGGCAACTCCGGCTCGAGCGCAACGCCCGCCTGCTCAGCGACTTGCGCAACCTCACTCCAAACCAAGAACCCGCCAGCAGCGAGGTCCTGCCGCCACCGCCGCCAGAGGAAGCCTGGATCACGCAGCTCCCGCCTCTTTCGGCCCTCCCAAGCGAGTCCGCGGCCCCAGCAGAAGCCTTGCCGGAGCTGGTGGGTGTCGTCCAGATCCCCGGCCAACGGGGCTCGGCCATTTTTCAACAGGGCAAGAGCTCAAGCAACGCCCTGATCGGAGAGCAGATCGGCAGCAGCGGCTGGCGGTTGGTCTCGATTCAGAGCGATGGGGCCGTGATCGAACGCAGTGGCGTGCGCCGGCGCGTCAGCATCGGGGCAGGTTTTTAAAGCCAAGCCCCTGAGCAGTTCGGATCAAGCCACTGAGCTTTGGCCCTCGCCCCAGCCCCTCTGGCAAGCCGCGCCTGAGGCCGTGGCCGCGGGCCTCTGCGCCGATGCCGTCAGCGGCGGCCCCCAACTCAGCGGTCCTTGGCGCCTGCTGCTGCTGGGGGATGGCAGCCCCACCCGCCACCTGCAATCCCTAACGGGACAACCCGTCCAGGTGGAGGTGATCGCCATGCGGGCCGATCAGCAGGTGGCCAGCGAAGCCCCCCTGGAGGTGGAAGAGCTCGAGCCACCGCTGGTGCGCAGGCAGGTCTGGCTGCGCTGCGGCCCCCTCACCCTGGCCTGGGCTGAGAGCTGGTGGAACCAAGAGCAAGCCGAACAACACCTCCAGGCCCGCAACCAGCCGATCTGGACCAGCCTCACCGCCAACCGCGCCGAGCTCTACCGCGAGGTCGATGGCCTGGCCCGGGTCCAGGCACCATCTCTGGAAGAGGGGTTTGGGATCCCAGGCCCCTACTGGAGCCGCCATTACCGCTTCTTTCGTGGAGGCCGGGAACTCACCGTGATCCGTGAGGTGTTCTCACCACTGCTGGAGCGCTGGCTGGGCCCTGCCGAACACAAAACTCCATAACACTTTCCAACAAGTGTTACGAGTTGAACGAAAAAAGGATTGACAGGTTGCGGGGTTTTGTGCTGGCGGGATGATTGACCTAACGCATCGGATGGTCATGACCGTGATTCCCTTCAGGAGCCGCTCTCGCAGACGGCCCCACACCAGCACCAGCCCTCCCCAGCGGACCCTTGTCGAGCAGTGGGCCTCTCTGTTGGAACTGCTGTCGGACGGCTGCGCCTCCATCAGCACCAGCGTCGAGCAAATGGCCGAGGACGTTCCCCGCGATTTGATCGCGCCGGTGAACGCCCAACTGCGCCAGCAGGGCTGCCCCTTCCAAGTGCAGGATCGGAAAGCCGGCACCCGGCGCTCCAAGCACCAGGTTCAGCGGACGCGTCGCCGGGTTGAGCGGGGCAGCGATCTACCCAGACCCGCATCGAACGGCTGAGGATCAACCACCTCCACGCTGCGATCTGAGATCCGTGGGCTGGCCTCCCGCTTCCAGCGGGTCAGCGTGAAGCTCTCGTCTTCTGGCCAAGCGTCGGGGTCGACGGGTTCTTGGGACGAGGCAGGGGCACTGGGTTGCGGCTGAGCCTCAGCGCGCACGGGCGCGGGGGCCACTGCGGGGCGAGCAGATCGACCTCGGCGGGAGATCGCATCTAAGGGTTGGCGACGGCTCTGGGGCGCCGAGGGCTCCTCCCAGGACTCCCGCCAGCCGTCGTCATCTTCCAGAAGCCAGTCGATCTTGTCCTCCACCCAACGTCCGACCTGATCCAGGCGAAGGCCCGAGGAGGCACGGCGACCACCTGGACGAGCGCCGGAGACACCGTCCACCAGCTGGCGGCCGGCTGACACCCACTGGTCCATCCGTTGGTCCAGGCCTCGCTCCCCGCGGCGGTAGGCCGGGCGCTCCGGTCGCTCAGGGGACCAGTCGTCGTAGGAGTCGCGCATCCAATCAGGCTAGTGAGGCCTACCCCCGCCCCAGGCGGCGGGCACGCAACCAGCGCTCACGCCCGAGACCCAGCAGGGCGATCGAGACGCCGCTGAGTTGCCAAACCCAAAGAACCGTGGCCATGGGCGGAACTTAGGCGGCGGAGCGCTCGAAGACCAGCTGGAAACGGGCGCTCCAACGGCCGCCTTCAAAACGGTCGCAGCATTGACGGCAGGCCACCCCCTGACGGCGACGGCGGTAGGGGGACTGCAGGCCGCAACCGGGGCAGCGGGCCAGCCACTTCGCCGGTTGCGCCGGCACCGGAAAGCTATGGCGCACGCTGACCTGGAACTCCTGCTGGGCCCCGTTGATCGCCGCCATCCGCGCCCGGAACTGGGGTCCATGGACCTCATCGGCGCGGACCACCCGATGGATCCAGGCGTGGATCATTTCGTGGCAGAGCGTGCTGAGGCAGGCCTCCAGCGGCAGCGGCTCCAGCAAGGGGCGCGAGAGAACGATCTCACTGACGCCGGGCCCGTAGCGGTAGAGACCGGCACTGCGGCGCATCCGCCCGTCACTCCAGCGCACGCTCACCAGGCTGGTGCCATCGGCGCTGGCCAGGGAACCGTCGAAGTGCTCGCGGTTCAGGCGGTGATACAGCGGCAGCAGCGGTGCAAGGGGCACGCCGGAGGAGCTGGACGGCTGCGCCGCATTCTGACGGGGCCGTCAGTCAGACTCGTGGGCCGCATACAACTGTCCCGGGCGCGATGGACCTCAATACGGCCCTGATCTCTCAGATCGGCACCAAAGCCCTGTTGGCTGGCGCCGGGGCCCTCCTCCTCTACTGGACCATCAGCGCCGTGAAGCTGGTGCTGAATGCCCGGGGGATCAATCCGGTCATCAAGCAGTTCTTCACCCAGGTGGCCTCCGGCCGGATCGACGCCGCCTACCTGCTGACCACCAAGAACTACCGCTCCCACGTGAACCGGCAGCAGTTCATTCGCTTCCTGGCCGGCCTGCAGCTGAACAAGTACCGCAACCTCAAGTCCGGCCGTCCCCGGATCCAAGAAGACCAGATCACCCTGACCGTGAAGCTCAAGGCCGAAGACAACGCCGAGCTGCCCCTGGACTTCACCTTCGTGAAAGTCGAGGACGACTGGAAGGTCGATCGCATCCAAAAGATGGCCGCTGCCTGATCACGCCCTGCCGTGAGCAGCACCACCAGCGGTACCCAGGCACGCGCCAGCGAACTGCGTGACCTGCTCAACCGAGCCGCGCACGCGTACTACGTCCTCGATGCCCCCGTGATGGAGGACCCGGTCTACGACCGGCTCTATCGCGAACTCCTGGACCTGGAGATCGCCGACACCAGCCTGATCAGCGCCGATAGCCCAACCCAGCGCGTCGGGGGAGCGCCGGCGGCGGGCTTCAGCAGCGTGCGCCACCGCATCGGCCTGCTCAGCCTCGACAACGCCTTCAACACCGATGAGCTCGAGGCCTGGTACGGCCGCCTACTCAAGGTGCTGGACCGCGAGGCCGGCACCGCCCTGCCGATGGTCGGTGAGCTCAAGATCGACGGCAATGCCCTGGCCCTCAGCTACGAGAACGGGCTGTTGGTGCGGGCCGCCACCCGCGGCGATGGAGAGCAAGGGGAGGAGATCACCGCCAACGTCCGCACGATCGCCTCAGTTCCGCTGCGGTTGCAGCTGGAGAACCCGCCGGCCTGGCTGGAGGTACGCGGCGAAGCCCTGATCCCCGATGGCACCTTTGCGGCCATCAACAGCGAGCGTCAGGCCCGCGGCGAGGCCCTCTTCGCCAACCCCCGCAACGCCTGCGCCGGCACCCTGCGGCAGCTTGATCCCAAGGTGGTTGCCGCGCGCAAACTCGACTTCTTCGCCTACACCCTGCACCTGCCGCCGGACTGGAGCGGGGGCCCCGCCAGCCAATGGGAGTCCCTCGACTGGCTCAAGCAGGCCGGCTTCAAGGTCAACCCCAACGCCGCCCTACTGCCGGATCTAGCAGCGGTCGAGGCCTTCTTCGAGCACTGGGACGAGGGCCGCCGCCAGCTGAACTACGCCACCGATGGCGTCGTCGTGAAGCTCAACGACCTGCGCCTTCAAGACGCGGCCGGCTTCACCCAAAAGGCCCCCCGCTGGGCCATCGCCCTGAAGTACCCCGCCGAGGAGGCCCCCAGCAAACTGCTGCGTCTCAGCTGCCAGGTGGGACGCACCGGAGTCATCACCCCAGTGGCGGAGTTTGAACCTGTACCCCTGGCCGGCACGAGCGTCAGCCGCGCCACCCTGCACAACGCCGATCGACTGCTGGAGCTCGATCTCCACGCCGGGGACACGATCGTCGTTCGCAAGGCCGGCGAAATCATTCCCGAGGTCGTACGGGTCCTGCCGGAGCTGCGCCCGGCTGCCGCTGAGCGACTGGAGCTACCCCACACCTGCCCGGAGTGCGGCTCCGGGCTGGTCCGCGAAGAAGGGGAAGCCGCCACCCGCTGCGTGAACAGCAGCTGCCCGGCGATCCTGCGCGGCGCCCTGCGCCATTGGGTCAGCAAAGGCGCCCTCGATGTCGATGGCCTGGGCAGCAAGTTGATTGAGCAGTTGGTGGACCGGGGCCTTGTGGGCTCCATCGCAGGCCTCTACCGGTTGGATGGCGCCCTGCTCTGCAGCCTGGAGCGCATGGGCAGCAAGAGCGCCGAGAACCTTGTGGCGGCCTTGGCGGAGTCGAAGCAACAGCCCTGGCACCGCCAGCTCTACGGCCTCGGCATCCACCATGTGGGCGAGGTCAACGCCAAAGCCCTGGCCAAGGCCTTCCCCAGTGCAGCGGACCTCGCCACCGCCGCCACCGAGACCCCCGAGGCGATCACCGCCGTCTATGGCATCGGCGCTGAGATCGCCCAGAGCCTGCAGCAGTGGTTCTCCACCGGTGCCAACCAGGAGCTGCTGACCAGCCTCGAGCGCCTGGGCTTCAGCCTGGCCAGCGGCGACGAGGAACAACCCGAGCCGAGCGGTCCTGCGCCATTGACCGGCCAGACCTTCGTGCTCACCGGCACCCTGCCGAGCCTGAGCCGCAGTCAGGCCCAGGCCCTGATCGAGGCCGCGGGCGGCAAGGTGACCGGCTCGGTCAGCAAAAAAACCAGCTATGTCGTGGCGGGTGAGGAAGCCGGCAGCAAGCTGAGCAAAGCCGAGAGTCTCGGGATTCCGGTGCTGGATGAAGCCAGCCTCCAAGCCCTGCTTGCCCCATGAGCCAACCCGCCGTCTACCGCTGGATCAAGACCGAATGCGGCCGCGCCAAGTTCGCCGATCTCGCCGCGCGCCCCGGCCCCCTCGCCAAGCTGCGCCTGGCCTGGTTCGTGCTGATCGGGGCGCTGCGCGACTGGCCGCTGCCGGATCAGTCGGAAGGCTGAGCTGCTTTTAAGGCCCGCTGGGCGGCCCGGCCCACAAGCCAAACCGAGGCCACCGTCGCGGCGATGCCCACCACCCGCAGGGCCCAGGTGAAGGGATCCGCCTCGCCGCTCAGCACCTCGCCGAAGCGGGCCACATCACCGGCGAGGGCCCCCAGACCGCAGAACAGGATCGTGCCGGGGATGATCCCAATCAGGCCAATCGTGTAGTCGCGCAGGCTCACCTCGCTCAAGCCATAGGCCAGGTTGAGCAAGGAGAAGGGAAACGCCGGCGAGAGGCGGGTCAGCAGCACCAGCTTCAGGCCCTCGCGGCTGACCGCCTGCTCCACCGCCTGCAGCTTGGGGAAGGCCTCCAGCCGGCGCATCGCCCAGTCCCGCAGCCAGGTCCGTCCCAGCAGAAAGGCCGCTTCAGCCCCGAGGCAGGCCCCCACGAAGACGATCAGGCTGCCCCACCAGGTGCCGTACAAGGCTCCAGCCAGCATCGAGGCCCAGACCCCCGGCAGCAACAGCGTCACCCAAATCCCATAGAGGGGGATGAACAGCAGCGCCCCCGCAGGGGACTGCAGAACCGGAAGCCAGCTCTGCCAATCCATCAACCGAGGTCGGCCAGACGCTTGCGGGCCAAATCGGCCTGGGCCTGGGCTTCCGCCAGGTTGGCCTGGCACTCGGCCACCACCTCAGGTGGGGCTTTGGAGGCGAAGTTGGGGTTCGAGAGGCGACCCGAGAGCCCCTTGATCTCCTTCTCGGCCTTGGCGATGTCCTTCTCCAGCCGGCCCCGCAGCGCCTCGAGATCCACCAGTCCGTCGATCGGCAGCAAGACCTGAAGCTCACCGCTCACGCCGGCCAGGGCCTTCGCGGCAGGGTTGGCATCAGCGGCGGCCGGGTCCAACACCTCCACCCGCTCCGCGCGGGTTAGCGCAGTGATGTCGGCGGTGGCGGCAGTCAGCACCGAGGCCAGTTCAGAGCGACCGGTGACGAAACGCACCGGCACGCCCTGGCTGGGCTTGAGGCCGGCGACAGCGCGCAGGTTGCGGACCACCCGAATCGCCTCAATCAACTCAGCGAACGACGACTCCAGCTCGTCATCCAGGGCCGAGACGTCGAGGGCCGGCCAGGGCTGCAGGGCCAGGAACGTCTCTTCGGGCTCGCCGTTCAGGCCATGCCAGAGCTCCTCGCTCAGGTGGGGCATCAGGGGATGCAGCATCACCAGCAATTCATTCAGTGCCTTGGCCAGCACCTGGCGGGCCGTGCGCTGGTCGGCCAGGGCTTCGGCACTGGGGTTCTCGCCCGGGTTCAGGCGGCGCTTGATCAGCTCGACATACCAGTCGCAAACTTCATTCCAGGCAAACTCATAGAGCCCCTTGGCCGCCTCGCCGAGGCCATAGCTGCCGTAGCGCTCGGCGCTGTCGCGGTTCACCCGGGCCAGGCGCGAGAGGATCCAACGGTCCGCCAGCTGCAGGGCCGCGGGATCCGGTTCACCCAGGCTGGAGGGGGTTTCCCCACTCAGGTTCATCAGGGCAAAGCGGGTGGCGTTCCAGAGCTTGTTGGCGAAGTTGCGTGAGGCCTCCACCGTGGCGGAGGTGTCCGACTTGCGGTCGTAGTCCAGGCGGATGTCCTGGCCAGCACCGGCCACCTCACGCACCAGGGCAAAGCGCAGGGCATCGGCGCCGTAGCGCTCGATCAGCAGCAGCGGGTCAATGCCATTCCCCGCCGACTTGCTCATCTTGCGGTTGTTCTCGTCCCGCACCAGACCGTGGATGTAGACGTCCTGGAAGGGCATCTGGCCGGTGAAGGCGCCGGCCATCATCGTCATCCGGGCCACCCAGAAAAAGATGATGTCGAAGCCCGTCACCAGCACGCTGGTGGGGTACCAGCGCTGCAGGTCAGCCGCCTCGGCATTGGGCCAACCCATGGTTGAGAAGGGCCAGAGACCACTGGAGAACCAGGTGTCGAGGGCATCCGGATCCTGCTCAAGAACAGCACCCGCCCCGAACTGGGCATCCGCTTTGCTCTGGGCTTCGGCCTCATCCCGGGCCACCACATAGGGGGTGGAATCGGTGATCACACCGCCGGTCTCGCTGACCACAAACCAAGCGGGAATGCGGTGACCCCACCAGAGCTGGCGGGAGATGCACCAATCGCGAATGTCCGTGAGCCAATCGCGGTAGACCTTGCTCCAGCGCTCCGGAACAAAGCGGGGATCGGCGTTCTCGAGGGCCTCGCGGCAGCGGGCCGCCAAGGGCTCGGTTTTGACGAACCACTGGGTGGAGAGCAGGGGCTCGACGGGCACCTTGCCCCGATCGGAGAAGGGAACGCTGTGGCGGTAGTCCTCCACCTTCACCAGGAAGCCTTCGGACTCCATCGCCGCAACCACGGCCTTGCGGGCTTCAAAGCGATCCAGCCCCTGGAAGCGACCGGCGGCCTCATTCATCGAGCCGTCCTTGGCCATCACCGTGATCAGCGGCAGGTTGTGGCGCTGGCCGATGGCGAAGTCATTGGGGTCGTGGGCGGGGGTGACCTTCACGCAACCCGTGCCGAACTCGGCATCGACGTGGTCATCGGCCACGATCGGAATCTCCCGGCCCACAAGCGGCAGGGTCAGGGTCTGACCCACCAGCTCTGCATAGCGGGGGTCCTTGGGATTCACCGCCACGCCGGTGTCACCCAGGAGGGTCTCCGGACGGGTCGTCGCCACCTCCAGGAAGCCCTGGCCGCTGCTCAGGGGATAGCGGAAGTGCCAGAGATGACCATCCACCTCCTTCATCTCCACCTCCAGGTCGCTCACGGCTGAACCGGAGGCGGGGCACCAATTGACCAGGTACTCGCCCCGGTAGATCAGCCCCTGCTCATGCAGGCGGTTGAAGGCCTCGATCACGGCTTCGCTGCAGCCGGCGTCGAGGGTGAAGCGCTCCCGGCGCCAGTCCACCGAGTAGCCGAGGCGGCGCAGCTGGCCGACGATCGTGCCACCGCTCTGGGCCTTCCATTCCCAGGCTTTCTCCAGGAAGGCCTCGCGGCCGAGATCTTCCTTGCGCTTGCCGTCGGCCTTGAGCTGCTTCTCCAGGATCGTCTGCACGGCGATCGAGGCGTGGTCGGTGCCGGGCAGGCAGAGCACGTTTTTGCCCTGCAGCCGCTGGAAGCGGACGATCGTGTCGATCAGGGCCGTGTTGAAGGCGTGGCCCATGTGCAGGCTGCCGGTCACGTTCGGCGGTGGAATCACGACCGAAAACGGCTCACCGGGGGCCTTGGGGTCCGGGTGAAATGCGCCTTGGGTTTCCCAGGCCTGCTGCCACCGCGCCTCGGTGCCTACCGGGTCATAGGTCTTCGGCAGGGCGTCGGTCACGTCAACAGATCAGGCGATCGCCCCATGCTCGCAAAGGGCCGCCGGGGCCTCAGCCCGCCGCCAGGCGCTTGAGATAAGCCTCCCGGCTGCCGGCATTGATCCAGCCGGTGGCGATGGTCTTGCTCGCGCTCTGATTGACCCGGCCCCGGTGGATGTGGGAAGGCCCGGCCGGGAAGATCACGAGCTTGCCCCGCTGGGCCTCCTCGTGGTGCTCCTGCCAATGGAACTCCGTGCCGGCCTCCTCAACGCTGTTGCAATAGAGGATCCAGGCCAGAACGCGATGCACCGGTTCGGTGGCCTCATCGCTGATGGTCCAATCGCAGTGCCAGCGCTTGAAGCCCTCGCCGGGGGCATAGCGCTGCAGGTTGAAGATCGGGTTCACGAAGAGCTCCTGATCCGGGCAGCAGTCCCGGAAGAGGGGACGCTCCTGCAGGTAGCGCTCCAGGCCGGCAGTCACCCCCCGCAGGATCACCTCCGCGAGCGCAAAGGCCTCGGGGTCGGAGCGATCGATCGCCACCAGGCTGATGTCGGTCGAGACCTTGGCGGGCTCAGCCCCATCGGGCCCAAACGCCACACCGGGGCGCTGCAGGTCTTCGCGCCGCTCAAAGAAGGCCATCACCCCATCGGAGAGGGCCTCAAAGCCGGGGTTGCTGTAGCGCGCAATCAGCTCCATCAAGCCTGCTCCAGCCAAGGAATGGCCACAAGGGCGTCCAGACGCTGCCACCGTTCCTGATCCGCGGGCAGGCGCTCCGTCAGCCCAACGCGCTCCAGGGCGCGGGTGATGCGCCCTGGCTCCAGGACCTCATCGGCGGGGCCCTGGGGCAGCACCAGCACCTGCTGCTCCGCGGGATCGGCCATCAGTTGGAGCTCCAGATCCCCCAGCTCCCGCTCGAAGAACACCCGCCGCATCCGTCCGGTCTGAACCGCACCGAGGGCCTCAGCGAAGGTCTTCAGACCCTCCTCATCGCCGCTGCAGCCGCAGTTCAGGGCCATCCAGATCAGCAATTTCGCCCAACTCTCACTGCTCCAGAGGGGCTGGAAGCTCTCTCGGTTTTGGCGCACCAACTCCGCCAGGGCGAAATCCACCAAGGTCGCCTGCAGGGCCAGTGGGTCAGGAGATGCAGTTGTCATGACATCCATCCTCCCCATCGGTGTGCAGACTGCGGTCAAGTGAACGCCGAGCCATGGCCCTCGACTTCAACGACGCCGATCTGGAGTTTGCCGATCTGGTCTACGCCTACCAGAGCTGGGTAATGGCGGTGATCAATGACGAGAAGCTCGGTGGCGAGAAGCTTCTGAGCGACGAGATCACCGATGACGCCCTGAGCGCCATGCGCTTCCTGCCCGGCGAGGTGACCGCTGCGATCGAGACCAGCCTGGCCCGCGTCTACGACGTGGATCCCGACGAACTCGCCTCCCTGCTCTTCCCCGAAGACTGAGCCGCGGGGCCATGGCCTCGGACTACGTCCTGGGGACCCACCAGAGCGAACTGGAACGCCTGCGCTTTCAGCACGAGCTCTGGTCTCCCATCAGCCAAGCCGCCTGGGCTCGGGCCTGCATCCAGAGCGGGCAGCACCTGCTCGACCTCGGAGCCGGTCCAGGTTTTGCTGCAGCCGATCTCGCTGCCCTCGTCGGACCCAGCGGCCGTGTCCTGGGCCTGGAGCTCAGCGCTGACTACGTCGCCGAGGCCCAAGCCCTGGCGCGCCGAAGCGGCTTCGATCAGCTGGAGGTCCGCCAACACGATCTGCTGAAGGATCCCTGGCCCCAAGAGCAGTTCGATCTCGCCTGGTGCCGCTGGCTGGCGATGTTCCTGCCGGACCTGGAACCGCTCCTGGCGGGCCTGGGGCAATGCATCCGCCCCGGCGGCCAGGTGCTGTTCCACGAGTACGTCCACTGGGACACCTTCGCCCTGCACCCCGGGGCCGAAGCGATTGCTCGCTTTGGTCAGGCCTGCCAGCGGAGTTTCCGCGCGGCCGGCGGTGATCCGGATGTGAACCGCAGGCTGCCGTCGCTGCTGACGGCGCGGGGCTGGAGCATCAAAGAGCTGCGCCCCCTGCCCGTGCTCGGCCCCCAAGGCTCGATGGCGGCGCAGTGGCTGGAGCGCTTTGTCGCGGTCTACGGGCTGCAGCTGCAACGCCTCGGGCTCTGGAGCGCTGCGGACCAAACCGCAGCACTCGGGCAGATCCAGGCGGCCGCCTCGGATCCCGGCAGTTTCTGGGTCGGACCCACGGTGCTGGAGCTGCGGGCGAGACGATTGGGGCCGTAGTGCCCCGCCCCACCGTGCCCTGGACCGCCGCTGAGATTCCCGATCAACGGGGGCGGACCGCCCTGATCACCGGGGCCAACAGCGGCCTGGGACTGGAGAGTGCCCGGGCCCTCGCCGCCAAGGGGGCCCGCGTGCTGCTGGCCTGCCGCAGCCTCGAGAAAGCCAACGCTGCCGCCGCGGCCCTGCGCTCGGACACCGGCGGAGAGCTGATCCCGCTGGAACTGGACCTGGCGGATCTGGAGAGCGTGCGGCGGGCCGCCGCCCAGGTGGAGCAGCTGGACCTGCTGCTGAATAACGCCGGAGTGATGGCGCCGCCCCGGACCCTGAGCCGCCAGGGCTTCGAGCTGCAATTCGCGGTCAACCACCTGGGCCACGTCGCCTTGACCCAGGCCCTGCTGCCCCTGCTGAAGCAGAGCCCCAGTGGACGGGTGGTGCATGTGAGTTCCGGTGCGGCCTACTTCGGCCGGATCGCGTTCGATGACCTGCAGGGCGAGACGCGCTACAGGCCTTGGGATGCCTACGGCCAAAGCAAGCTCGCCAACGCCATGACGGCCCTGGAGCTGCAACGCCAGCTCGAGCAGGAGAGCTCCAGCGTGCTCTCGCTGGTGGCACACCCGGGCCTGGCCCGCACCAACCTGCAGCCCACCTCCGTGGCCTCGAAAAACGCCAAGCTCGAGGGACTGGCCTACCGCCTGATGGACCCGCTCTTCCAGAGCGCCGCCATGGGGGCCCTGCCTCAGCTCTTTGCCGCGACCGCGCCGGAGGCAAAGGCCGGGGTGTTCTACGGACCAGGCGGCTTCGGGAACCTGCGGGGCTATCCCACCAGCTGCCGCATGCCCCCTCAAGCGCTAGACGCCACGGCCTGCGCACGCCTCAGGTCGGTCAGTGCAGCACTGATAGGGTCGGCCCCAGCGGGCGGTTCCCTGTAGGGAACGCCAGACGACAGCCGCCGCCGATCCCTATGACTTTCGCCCTCAAAGAATGGTGGGGCAAACCCCATCGGGACATCCTCTCGGGCCTGGTGGTGGCCTTCGCGATGATCCCCGAGGCGATCGCCTTCTCCGGAATCGCCGGCGTGGATCCGCGGGTGGGTCTCTTTGGCGCCTTCATGCTCTCGGTGACCTTGGCGGTCTTCGGCGGGCGCACCGCGATGATCACCTCGGCCACGGGCTCCACCGCCCTGCTGATGACCGGGCTGGTGGAGCAGGGCAACGCCCTCGGCGAAGGCATGGGCCTGCAGTACCTGCTGGCGGCCGGGGTCCTGACGGGAGTCCTGCAGATCGCTTGGGGCTATCTACGGCTCGCCCACCAGATGCGCTTCGTGCCGCAACCGGTGATGGCGGGCTTCGTCAATGCCCTGGCAATCCTGATCTTCCTGGCCCAGCTTCCTCAGCTCGGCCTTGATTTCTTCCACCCCGAGAAGGTGGCGGTGACCGCGGGGCAGCTGCCGGCGGTCTGGGGCCTGATGGCCCTGACCCTGGTGATCATCTACGTGATGCCGCGCTTCACCAAGGTCGTGCCATCGGCCCTGGTGGCGATCCTGATCTCGACGGGGATCTCGATTCGCATGGGCCTGGATGTGCCCACAGTCAGCAGCCTCGGCACCCTGCCCAGCGGCCTTCCTCAATTCGGGATCCCGCAGGTTCCCTTCACCACGGGCACCCTGGGCCTGATCCTTCCGACCGCCCTGGCCATCTCCCTGGTGGGTCTGATGGAGACCTTCTTGACCCAGGACATCCTCGACGACGTCACCGACAGCTCGTCCCACAAAAACCAGGAAGCCCGCGGCCAGGGCATCGGCAACATCGTCAGTTCGTTCTTCGGCGGCATGGCCGGCTGCGCCCTGGTGGGCCAGTCGGTGATGAACGTGGGCTATGGCGGCCGCACCCGCCTCTCCACCCTCACCTCGGGCGTGAGCCTGCTGGCGATGATCCTGCTGGCCAGCCAATGGGTGAATCAGATCCCGATGGCCACCCTGGTTGGGGTGATGGTGATGATCGCCATCAACACCGCCAACTGGGATTCAATCCGCAGCATCCGCCGCATCCCCAAGAGCGACACCTCGGTGATGCTGCTGACTGTGGTGGTGACCGTGCTGACCCACAACCTGGCGGTAGGCCTGCTCTCCGGTGTGGCCCTGGCGGGGATCCTCTTCAGCCGCAAGGTGGCCAAGGTGATCGAGGTCAGCAGCGAGCAGAGCGGCAGCGAGCACCGCATCTACCGCGTCCGCGGTCAGCTGTTCTTCGTCAGCAGCATCTACTTCCGCCAGGGCTTTGAGCTGCACGAGCATCCCGCTCGCGTCACCATCGACATGGGCGAGGCCCACATCTGGGATCAAAGCGGCGTGACCGCCCTTGATCAGGTCATCCGCAAGCTCAAGCTCGGCGGCAGCCAGGTCGAGGTGATCAACCTCAACCAAGAAAGCACCGATCTCTTCGCCCGCATCGGTGTGGCGGAAGAGGCCGGCGGACGCGGCGGGGAGCTGTCCTCAGCCCACTAGTGCAGTGATGCCCGGTGCCGGGTTCGAACCAGCGACATCCTGCTTGTAAGGCAGGCGCTCTACCGCTGAGCTAACCGGGCGGTTACGGCATTCTGCAGGGCAGCATTCACCCCCGGCGATGGCCAGCGGCCAGCAACACGACCGCGCCACCTGCTGGCTGGCCCTGCCCTATGGGCTGCTCTGGTGGCCCTGGCTTGGACCGCTCGGAACGGTCGTCAGCGCCCTGGCCTTCCTGATCGGAGGCCTCTGGCTCTCCCCCGATCTCGACACCAACTCCCGGCCCTACCAACGCTGGGGCCCCCTGCGCTGGCTGTGGTGGCCCTACCGCAAGACCCTGCGCCATCGCTCGCTTCTGTCCCACACGCCGGTGGTCGGAACCCTGGTGCGGGTTGGCTATGGCCTCGGCATTGTCCTGCTGTTGAGCGGCCTGCTGCACCCCTGGGGAGTCCCCTCGAGCAGCGAAGTTCTGATCTGGCTCAAGCAGCAGGAGCGGCTGCTCTGGGTGGCCCTGGTTGGCGTCGAGGCCAGCGCCTGGCTGCACCTGCTGCAGGACGGTGATCCCATGCCACGCAGGTCAAGGCGCCGCAAACCCAATTGACCGCCGCGAGACGAGGTGACTAAAAACGCAAAAGGCGTGCAAAAACGAACCATCTAGCAAAGCCAGGTCAATGAGGAGAACCAAGACAGGCAGCACTGTTTAAGTTCAATCCATAGGACTGAAGCGCGAGGAGTGGGCGAACTCACAGCAGGGATTCAAGCTGCGGTCAATCGACGCATTACCATCACAATCAGCAACCAGGTCTATCTCATACTCTCCAAAGAATCAGAGCGAAAGGGCAACTCTTTAAGCAGGACTATTGCAGAGGCAATTAACCAACAATTAGACCAAGACCTACCTTCAATTGAAGGGTCCAGGCGCTTGACAATATCGCTACAAGAGCCCATTTACCTAAAGCTATTAAGAAGAAAGACGCAAGAGCACAAAAGCCTGAGCGGGCTCGTATCGTGCCTGCTGGAAAAATTTGCAGGCGAAGCTGATAGTGGCAGTTCATGACCCTCTACTCAGCACGCTACCCCTTGGGGTTTCACATTCCGACCAAAGCTTCTCCCTCAACCCCCTCGTTCTAGCTGACGCAATCCCCGAGGTCTTCAGTCGCGGGAACCATGGAAACCAACCGAATGTCGATTTTCCATGCGCCGACTTCTCCTTAACCGCCCTGGGACAGCTTCCGGTCGTCGCGTCCAGACAAACACCTTCAATCATTAACGAAGACGAGACCGGCAAGACGAGCACTCTGGCGATTTGCCTTGCGGGGGACGAAGTGGAATACCGCGAAGGACAGTATCAAGTCAAAATTCGGCCTAAAAGCGCATTTTTAAACCCTAGGCATGGCGGAACAGCCACCACTGGCTACCTATCGGGGATTTACTGCCAGATCGACCATGAAAGACTAAACACCACAATCCGTACGATTAACCCCGAGAAGACGCCAATCAGCCTGGACAAGCCCTTCTTACTAGAAGGAAGCCGCAGCTCACGAATAACATCGTTTTTTTCCTTTATTGACTCTCTACTCGCAGAGAGCCAGGCACTCCCAGACACTCTATGCCTGGACGACACGCTTTACAGAATGCTAGCTCTTTCGCTTCTCGAGGAGGAGACTACGGAAAGATATAGCTTTAGCAATATCAATAAGAATTGGAACTGGAAACTCGACCACTTGATTGACTACATCAGGGCCAACAGCCACCTACCCCTGAGCATGACCGACCTCGAAAGAGTCAGCAATTACTCCTCCAGGCAGCTGCAGTACTCATTCAAAGCGAAGCTGAATTGCAGTCCCATGCAATTCGTCAGAAGCCAACGTTTGTCAAATGCGCTGGCAAAACTCCAATCCAAAGAACCCGGCACCACGGTCGCCAGCACCGCTCGTGAGTGCGGGTACAGAAGCACTCAGCACTTCTCAAGAGATTTTCAAAACAGATTTGGAATGAATCCGTCCGCAGTCCTAAGGCACAACAGCAGCCTCTAACACAACCAATGCGGGTGTGCTCTCAAAAGCAGCGCAGCCCAATCTGGTTTTCCAGACTGCGCAACCTGGTGCGATGGTGGCCAAGACACCCGAAGACCACGTCATAGCCACCCTGCAGATTCCCCACGACGCCCTCCAAGAGCTGATCGCGGTGGTCGCCAAGCTGCGCGATCCCGATGGGGGCTGCCCCTGGGACCTGGAGCAAACCCACCAGTCCCTCGTGCCCTATGTGCTCGAGGAGGCCCACGAGGTGGCCGACGCCATCCGCCACGGGGATGACGCCCACCTCAAAGAGGAACTCGGCGATCTACTGCTGCAGGTGGTCCTCCATGCCCAGATCGCCCAGGAGGAGCAGCGCTTCGATCTCGAGGCCATCGCCCAGGGAATCAGCGAGAAATTGATCCGCCGCCACCCCCACGTCTTTGGCGATGGCATCGCCAAAGACAGCGCCGCGGTCAAGGACACCTGGGAGGCCATCAAGGCCAGCGAAAAAGGAGAGGCTCCGCCCTCCGCCAGTCCCCTGAGCGATCGCCTGGCGGGCAAGGTGCGCGGCCAAGGCGCCCTGGCCGGAGCGATGACCATCTCCAAGAAAGCCGCCAAGGCGGGCTTCGAATGGGATGACATGAACGGTGTCTGGGAGAAGGTCCACGAGGAGCTCGATGAGCTCAAGGAAGCCGTGGCCTCAGGGGACAAGCGCCACGCCCAGGAGGAACTCGGTGATGTCCTGTTCACCCTGGTGAACGTGGCGCGCTGGTGCGGAATCGAACCCGAGGAGGGCCTCGCGGGCACCAACCGGCGCTTCCTCGATCGCTTCTCCCGCGTCGAAGCCGCCCTGGGGGGCGATCTTCAGGGCCGCAGCATCCGCGAACTCGAGGGTCTTTGGCAGCAGGCCAAGGCCCAGATCCGCCAGGAGCAGCAGGACGCGGTCTGATCGAAAAACCATTTCTAGTTTGAGGGGCCGGCACTGGAGCCCCCATGGGTTTTCGCTACCTCGATCGCCTGGCCAGCCCCGAGCAAATCCAGGGCTTTCTGGGCTTGATGGACCTGGCGGCTGGAGGAGGGGAGTCAGCCCAGAACGTCTTTGAGCTCTCCCACCGGCTGCGGGACTCCAACCCGATGAAGCTCTGCCGCAAGCGCCTGGCCCGCGATCCCGAAGCCGAGCGGCTGATCCAAACCCGGCAGCTCAGCGGGCCCTACGACCCAGCGGCCCTGAAAGCCCTGCCCAAAGGCAGCCTGGGTCACACCTACGCAACCGTGCTCGGGGCGCTGGGCTACGACATCAACTTCTTCCCCGAGCCCAGCTTCTTCAGCAATCTCGAGACCGACGCCGACTACATCAACTACCGGGTCTATGCGACCCACGACCTGCACCACATCCTCACCGGCTTCAGCCTGGACAACTTCGGCGAATTGGGGGTGATCAGCGTCAGCGTCGCCCAGTTCTCCCACCCAGGATTGGCCTTCACCGACTTGATGTCCCTGCTGCTGAATTGGTTCAGGGATGACACCCCGATCGACGAGCTGGAAAGCCACGCCGACAAGGCCCACACCACGGCCTATGCCTTTGGCCGCATCAGTGAAGGGCTGGAGATGGGTGCCAACGCCCAACCCCTCTTTGCCCAGCCCTGGGAAGCTCTGATGCCCCGCAACCTGGAGGACCTGCGCCGGGAGCTGCAGATCGACGCCGTCACCAGCGGCCCCTGGAGCTGGCAGAGCCGCCCTGAGCTCATCGAGGCCCTCAAGGCCTAGGGACGGCGGTGCGCAAATCTGGAGAGATCTCCCCGCGCCCCTGCGATGGCCGACAGTGCCGCTCCCGCTCCAACCCCCGGCTGGGTGGACGAGATCTTTGATGGTGTCCGCTACGGACTAGCCGGGCGGGTGATCGCCGAAGAGCAATCCCCCTTCCAGACGGTCACCATCATCGAGAGCGAGCGCTACGGCAAGGGCCTGCTGCTTGACGGCTGCTGGATGACCGCCGAGCGCCAGGAGCGGCACTACCACGAATCGATCGTGCACCCGGCGCTCTGCAGCGCCGCAGCGGTGGAGCGGGTGCTGGTGATTGGCGGTGGCGACGGCGGCACCGCCCGCGAGTGCCTGCGCCACACCGGCGTGCAGCACCTGGACATGGTCGAGATCGACGGACTGGTGGTGGAGTGGAGCCAGCAGCACCTGCCCTCCATCGGCGGAGGCTGCTGGAGCGATCCGCGCTTCCACCTGACCGTGGGCGACGGGATCGCCTGGGCCGCCAATGCCGCTGACGCCAGTTACGACGTGGTGATCGTCGATGGCTCCGATCCCGCTGGCCCCGCTGAAGGCCTCTTCAACCGGGCCTTCTTCGAGCAGTGCCGCCGCATCCTCAAGCCCGGTGGCGTCTTCGCCACCCAGAGCGAATCCCCCGAGGCCTTCCGTCAGGTCCACATCGACACCGTCCAGGTGATCCGCGAGGTCTTTGGCCATGCCGATCCGATGTACGGCTGGGTGCCGATGTACCCGAGCGGCTGGTGGAGTTGGACCTTCGCCGCCATCGACGGCCGCCGCTATCTGGAGCCGGATCCCTCCCGCGCCGCGGCCGTGGTCGATGGCTGCCAGATCTGGAGTCCCCGCTGGCAGCGCGGCGCCTTTGACGCCATCCCCGCCGCCATCGAACGCGCGATCAACGCATGAACGACCTCTTTGACAGCGACGGCGCCATCTACATGGGCAGCCAGCGGGATCCCGCCGGCTGCCGGGTGGGCCTATTCGGCGTGCCCTACGACGGCACCACCTCCTTCCGGCCTGGCACCCGCTTTGGCCCAGCGGCGATCCGCGAGGTCAGCCCGGGCCTCGAGAGCTACTGCCCCCAGCTCGATCGGGATCTCGAGGAACTGGCCATTGCCGACCTGGGCGCCGTGGACATCCCCTTCGGCGCCCCAGAGCCTGTGGTGGCCGCGGTGAAGCAGGCGACGCAGGCGGTGCTGGGGCTGGGCCTCAAGCCGCTGATGCTGGGCGGTGAGCACTCCATCAGCTCAGGAGCAGTGGCCGCCGTCGCCGAGCAGCATCCCGAACTGGTGCTGGTGCAACTCGATGCCCACGCCGACCTGCGCCATGAATGGCTCGGCGCCAACCACAGCCACGCCTGCGCCATGCGCCGCTGCCTGGAGGTGCTGCCCAGCCAGCAGCTGCTGCAGATCGCCATCCGCAGTGGCACCCGCGAGGAATTCAGCGAACTGCGCCAAACCGGACGCCTGGTCGCGATCGAGCGGATGGCCGAGGCGCTCAAACCCCTCCGGGGCAAACCGCTCTATCTCACGGTTGACCTGGACTGGTTTGACCCGGCGGTGATGGCCGGTACGGGCACCCCGGAGCCGGGGGGATTCCTCTGGCGGGACTTCGCCGCCCTGGTGGATGAACTGCGCCACCACAACCTGGTGGCCGCTGACGTGGTGGAACTGGCGCCCATGCTCGACCCCAGCGGGGTCAGCAGCGTGCTGGCCGCCAAGGTGGTGCGCAGCCTGCTCTTCCTGCTGGATCGCTGATTCAGTAGGAGCAGGTGCCGCTGGCGCGCTGCTCACGCAGGCGCTCGTGCTGCTGGGCGATCAACTGCACCGCCAGGGTCGGGTGGTTATGCAGCAGGTTCAGGAAGCGCAGGCGATCGAGCTTGACCAACTCCACCGGCGTGCGGGCGATGGCGTCATTGCGGTAGACGCCGTCCTTCCAAACGATGTCCTGGTAGCTGAACAACTCACCCGGCCTGCAGCAGAGCTTGTCGCCGTTGGCATCAATCACCTCGACGATGCCGCGGCGCACGCCGTAAATGGCGTTAGCCGTCTGGCCACTGCTGAAGATCGCAGCACCGGTGGGGAACGAGAGGGTCTCGCTGTCCACCTGGGCGGACATCAGCTCAATCGGGGTCGCGATGGTGGACGTGAGCATGCGTCTCTGACCTCCCGTACCCCAAAACCTGATCGGCTCAGCTTGACACCTACAGCCCGGCAATCCAGGACGCCCAGACAACAAAACAGAAGAGATCAGAGATCTTCGGTTTTGCTTCAGCTTTCAAGTACATCCGTGAGGGCGAGCTGGCGGTCGCGCACCGCTGGCTGCAGGCCATCCCCTTGACCGACAACGGGCAGACGCGGCGGCCGAGCCGTCCAGTGATGGCACCACAACTCCCCCGCCAGCTCCGGATGAATCGGCAGCTTGCGCAGACGGCACCAACCCAACTCCACCCCCTTGGGGGAGGCGCAGTGGCGGCAACTTCTGCAGCAGGGACGCGGGCCTATCGCTTTGGAGGCTTGGGCTGCCAACCGTAATCAGGCCGTCCTGTGGCGGCCATAGGAAGCGGCAAAGCTCCGGGTTCTCTTCCCCTTGTTGAACAAGATCCATAGGATCCGCCTGAGCATTGGACTGCCATGGCCGCCTCGCCTTCCCTCCAGCGCACGCCGCTCTTCGATGCGGCGCGGGAGGCCGGCGGACGGATGGTTCCGTTTGCCGGCTGGGAGATGGCCGTGCAATTCAGCGGCCTGATCGACGAGCACCAAGCCGTCCGTGAGCACTGCGGCCTGTTTGACATCTCCCATATGGGCGTCCTGCGCCTGCGGGGAGCCAACGTCAAGGACGCCATGCAGGGCCTGGTGCCCAGCGACCTCTTTCGGATTGGGCCTGGCGAGGCCTGCTATTCGGTCCTGCTCAATGCCGAAGGGGGCATCCGGGACGACCTGATCATTTACGACCGAGGCTGGCTGGAGAACGAGCAGGTCCACGAACTGGTGCTGGTGATCAACGCCGCCTGTGCCGAGAGCGACACGGCCTGGATGCGCAGCCAGCTGGAGCCCGCCGGCATCGAGCTGATCGACCTGAAGGGCTCGGGCACGCTGCTGGCCCTACAGGGACCGGAGGCCGCACAGCTCCTGGAGGAGTTGGCGGGCTGCTCCCTCGCTGGGCTGCCGCGCTTTGGCCACCGGGAGCTGACGCTGCCTGGCCTGGGTGAGGCGTTCGTTGGACGGACCGGATACACCGGTGAGGACGGCTTTGAGCTGCTGCTCTCCGCCGATGCCGGCCAACGCTTCTGGACCACCTGCCTGGAGCGGGGCGTCAAACCCTGCGGCCTGGGCGCCCGCGACACCCTCCGACTGGAGGCAGGCATGCATCTCTATGGCAGTGACATGGATGCCAGCACCTCGCCCCTGGAGGCCAGCCTGGGCTGGTTGGTGCATCTGGAGATGCCCAAAGACTTCATCGGCCGCCCGGTCCTGGAGCAGCAAACCGCGGACGGGCTGGAACGGCGCCTGGTTGGGCTGAAGCTCCAGGGCCGCGCCATCCCCCGCCATGGCTACCCGGTTCTCCAGAACGGAGAGGTGGTTGGAACCGTCACCAGCGGCACCTGGTCCCCGAGCCTGCAGGCCGGGATTGCCCTGGCCAGCGTGGCCACCGGCGCCGCCAAGCTCGGCACCAGCCTGGCCGTCGAAATCCGGGGCAAAGCGGAAGCCGCGGAGGTGGTCAGGCGCCCCTTCTACCGGCGCTGAGCCCACTCCAAGTGGGACAATCGCCGATCACCCACTTGTTTCCACATGCGCAGCCACGGATGCGGCGACCTGCGTCAGAGCGCCACCGGCCAGGCTGTGCAGCTGTGCGGCTGGGTCGACCGCAGCCGTGACCACGGCGGTGTGATCTTCATCGATCTGCGCGACCGCAGCGGCACCGTTCAAATCACCGTCGACCCCGACAACGGCGCCGAGATGTTCGCCGTGGCGGAACACCTGCGCAACGAAACGGTGATCCAGGTGGCGGGCAAGGTGCGCGAGCGCCCCGCCGATGCCATTAACGACAAGCTCTCCACCGGTCAGATCGAGGTGCTGGCCAGCTCCATCCGCGTGCTGAACAGCGTCAAGGGCAACCTGCCCTTTGCCGTCTCGGTGCACGACGAGGAGAACACCCGCGAGGAGCTGCGGCTGCGCCACCGCTACCTCGACCTGCGCCGCGAGCGCATGAACAGCAACCTGCGCCTGCGCGCCCAGACGATTCAGGCCGCGCGCCGCTTCCTCGAAGAGCAGGGCTTCATCGAGGTCGAGACGCCTGTGCTGACGCGCTCGACCCCCGAAGGCGCCCGCGACTACATCCTCCCCAGCCGGGTCTGCGGCGGCGAGTGGTTTGCCCTGCCCCAATCCCCCCAGCTGTTCAAGCAGCTGCTGATGGTGGGCGGCATCGAGCGCTACTACCAAGTGGCCCGCTGCTTCCGCGACGAGGACCTGCGGGCCGACCGCCAGCCGGAATTCACCCAGCTGGACATGGAGATGAGCTTCATGGATCAGGAGCAGATCCTGGAGCTCAATGAATCCCTGATCGCCGCCATCTGGAAGAGCGTCAAAGGCATCGAGTTGCCCCGACCCTTCCCGCGCCTGACCTGGCACGAGGCCATGGAGCGCTATGGCACCGATCGCCCCGACACCCGCTACGGCATGGAGCTGGTCAACGTCAGCGACCTGGTGGCTGACATGGGCTTCAAGGTCTTCAGCGGCGCCGTGGCCTCCGGGGGCTCGGTCAAATGCATCGCCGTCCCCGGCGGCAACGACGCCGTCTCCAACGTCCGCATCAAACCCGGCGGCGATGTCTTCAGCGAAGCCCAAAAAGCCGGCGCCGGCGGCCTGGCCTTCATCCGCGTCCGCGAAGGCGGTGAGATCGACACGATCGGCGCCATCAAGGACAACCTCAGCGACGAGAAAAAGGCGGAGCTGCTCAAGCGCACTGGCGCCGAGCCCGGCACCTTGATCCTCTTCGGGGCCGGCGACACCGCAACGGTCAACAAGGCCCTGGACCGCGTCCGTCAGTACCTGGCCCGGGAACTGGGCATGGTCAAAGCCGACGGCGAGAACGACAGCTGGAACTTCCTCTGGGTGGTGGATTTCCCGATGTTCGAGTTCAACACCGACGAGAACCGCTACGAGGCGCTGCACCACCCCTTCTGCGCCCCGAACACCGACGACCTCGGCAGCGACCCGGCCGCCTGGGCCGAGACCCTGCCCGGCGCCCGCGCACAGGCCTACGACCTGGTGCTCAACGGCCTAGAGCTCGGTGGCGGCTCCCTGCGCATCCACGATTCGGCCCTGCAGCGCCAGGTGCTGGAGACCGTGGGCCTGCCCCTGGAGGAGGCCAATGCCCAGTTCGGCTTCTTGATGGAAGCCCTCGACATGGGCGCCCCGCCGCACGGCGGCCTGGCCTTCGGTGTCGACCGGATGGTGATGCTGCTGGCGGGCGAGGAGTCCATCCGCGACACCATCGCCTTCCCCAAGACCCAACAGGCGCGCTGCCTGATGACCAGCGCACCCGGCGGCGTGGCCGAGAAGCAGCTCGAGGAGCTGCATGTGGCCAGCACCTGGGTGGACGAGGAGGACTGATCCTTCCCGGCAGAACCCGAATACAAACAAAGGCTTTAGGGCACTGTCTCAGTTGAGACCTGAAGCTTGATGGTGGCAATCGCCATCGGCCTATGGCCAAAGGTCCTCCCCGTCCACCAGCAAATTCCGGCAAAAAGCGCGGCAGCAGTGACCTGGTGCGCCTGTATCTGCAGGACATCGGTCGCGTTGACCTGCTCAGCCATGAGGAGGAACTCACCCTGGCCCGGCTGGTCCAGCGTCGCGAACGACTGCTGCAGGAACGCCGCAAACTCGCCCAACAATCGCCTGAAGTCCAGGTCCTGGAGGAGCTGGAGCACAGCCGCCAACAGTTGGCCTCCCATCTGGGGCACTGGCCCAGCCTTCAGCTCTGGTCCGAACACCAGCAGCGCAGCGGCGCCGAGCTCAAAGAGTCCCTCAAGGCAGGCCATGAAGCCTGGGCCACCCTCTCGGAGCTGAGCATCGCCGAACTCAAGCAGGCGCTCCACCAGGGGCGCCGGGCCCGAGATCGGATGATCCAGGCCAACCTGCGCCTGGTGGTGGCCGTCGCCAAGAAATACCAGCAACGGGGCATGGAGCTGCTGGACCTCGTGCAGGAGGGCACCCTGGGCCTCGAGCGGGCGGTGGAGAAGTACGACCCCACCCGCGGCTTCCGCTTCAGCACCTACGCCTACTGGTGGATCCGCCAGGGGATTACCCGGGCCATCGCCACCCAAAGCCGCACGATCCGCCTGCCGGTTCACGTCACCGAGAAGCTCAACCGGATCAAAAAAGCGCAGCGCCAGATCGCCAGCGAACACGGACGCCTGGCTTCCGTGGCCGACCTCGCCAAGGAACTGGGCCTCAGCGAAGAGGTCATTCGCCTCACCCTGATGCGGGTGCCGCGCTCGGTCTCCCTGGACACGCGGGTGGGCCGTGACCAAGACACGGAGCTGGGGGATCTGCTGGAGGACGGCCACGCCACCCCGGAGCAGGCCCTGACCAAGACCCAACTCCACGACGACCTCGAAGCCCTCCTCGAGGAGCTGAGCGGCCGCGAGGCCGAGGTCATCCGCCTGCGCTTCGGCTTGGAGAACGACACCCCGCAAACCCTCTCCCAGATCGGCGAAGACCTACACCTCTCCCGTGAGCGCGTCCGCCAGATCGAAACCCGCGCCCTGCTCAAACTGCGGCAACCCCAGCGCCGCTGCCGGGTGCACGACTACTTGCTGAACATCGACGGAGACAGCGCTCCCAGCGGCTGAAAATCCAGCTATCAATCGGGCAGCAGCGCGCCCGAGAGATGGCCAATTCCATGCCCAGCATCGACATCGGCATCCCCGAGGCCCAGCGCCAGGAGATCGCCCAGGGCCTCAGCCGCCTACTGGCGGACACCTATGTCCTCTACGGCAACACCCACGGGTTCCACTGGAACGTCACGGGGCCGATGTTCAACACGCTCCATTTGATGTTCATGGACCAGTACACGGAGCTCTGGACCGCCCTGGACGTCATCGCCGAACGCATCCGCGCCCTCGGGGTCGTCGCCCCCCATGGCGGCAGCAGCCTGGCCAAGCTCGCCTCCATTCAGGAAGCCCCCCAGCAACCCGCCGCCCTGGAGATGGTTCGGCTGCTGGTCAGCGGCCATGAGTCCGTGGCCCGCACCGCCCGCAGCATCTTCCCCCTGGCCGATGCCGCCAGCGATGAGCCCACGGCCGATCTGCTGACCCAACGGCTGCAGATCCACGAAAAAACCGCCTGGATGCTGCGCAGCCTGCTGGATCAATAGGTCTTCGCGGCGAGGGCCCCTAGATCAGGCCGGTACATTGAAGGGTCGCTTCAGGAGCCATGGCCAAATTCGTCTTCGTGACCGGTGGCGTGGTGTCCAGCATCGGCAAAGGAATCGTGGCGGCCAGCCTGGGGCGCCTGCTCAAGAGCCGCGGCTACAGCGTCTCGATCCTGAAGCTCGACCCCTACTTAAACGTGGACCCGGGCACGATGAGCCCGTTCCAGCACGGTGAGGTCTTCGTCACCGAAGACGGCGCCGAGACCGACCTGGACCTGGGGCACTACGAGCGCTTCACCGACACCGCCATGTCGCGCCTGAACAGCGTGACCACCGGTTCGATCTATCAATCGGTCATCAACAAGGAGCGCCGCGGCGACTACAACGGCGGCACCGTGCAGGTGATCCCCCACATCACCGGTGAGATCCGCGAGCGCATCCACCGCGTCGCCGCCAACAGTGGTGCTGATGTGGTGATCACCGAGATCGGCGGCACGGTCGGTGACATCGAGTCCCTGCCCTTCCTCGAAGCCATCCGCGAGTTCCGGGGGGATGTGGGCCGCAACGACCTGGCCTACGTGCACGTGACCCTGCTGCCCTACATCGGCACCTCCGGCGAACTCAAGACCAAGCCCACCCAGCACTCGGTCAAGGAGCTCCGCTCCATTGGCATCCAGCCCGACGTCCTGGTCTGCCGCAGCGACCGCGAGATCAATGAGGAGCTGAAGGGCAAGATCGGCGGCTTCTGCGGCGTCCCCACCCGGGCGGTGATCCCCGCCCTGGATGCCGACAGCATCTACGCCGTTCCGATCACCCTCGAGAAGGAGGGGCTCTGCCGCGAGGTGCTCGATCTGTTGGGCCTGACGGACCACGAGTCCGACATGCAGCGCTGGGAGCAGATGGTCGCCAAGCTGCGCAACCCCGGCCCCGCCGTGAAGGTGGCTCTGGTGGGCAAGTACGTGCAGCTCAACGACGCCTACCTCTCGGTGGTCGAAGCCCTGCGCCATGCCTGCATCGACCGCGATGCCGCCCTGGATCTGCATTGGATCTGTGCCGAGCAAATCGAAGAGCAAGGGCCGGAGGCCCTGCTGCGCGGCATGGATGCCGTGGTCGTCCCCGGTGGCTTTGGCAACCGCGGCGTCGACGGCAAGGTGGCGGCCATCCGCTGGGCCCGGGAGCAGCGGGTCCCCTTCCTGGGCCTCTGCCTGGGGATGCAATGTGCCGTGATCGAGTGGGCCCGCAACCAGGCCGGACTGACGGGAGCCACCAGCGCCGAACTGAACGCTGACAGCCCGCACCCGGTGATTCACCTACTGCCCGAGCAACAGGATGTGGTCGATCTGGGCGGAACGATGCGCCTCGGGGTCTACCCCTGCCGCGTCGCGCCCGGCACCCTGGCCCACCGCCTCTATGGCGATGAGGTGGTCTACGAGCGCCACCGCCACCGCTACGAGTTCAACAACGCCTACCGCAACCTCTTCCTGGAGTCGGGCTACGAGATCAGCGGCACCTCCCCCGATGGCCGCCTGGTGGAGCTGATCGAGCTGAAGAACCACCCCTTCTTCACCGCCTGCCAGTACCACCCGGAATTCCTCTCCCGCCCGGGCCAACCCCACCCGCTCTTCCGTGGTCTGATCGAAGCGGCGCAACAGCGCCTGCCCTCCAGCCCCAGTGAAGCGATTGCCCAAGGGGCGAACATCTCGGCGGCATGAGTGAGCAGGAGCCATTGGGCTCCAGCGGCCTACCCGTCGTGGAGACCTTCCACTCCCTGCAGGGGGAGGGCCTCCATGCCGGCCGCAGCGCCTTTTTCATTCGCCTGGGGGGCTGCAGGGTCGGTTGCAGCTGGTGCGACACCAAGCACTCCTGGCCCGCCGAGGTGCACCCGCAGCAGAGCCTTGAGGAACTGGCCTTGGCCTGCGCAGAGGCGGCCTCAGCGGGCGCGGCCTTCGTTGTACTCACGGGCGGCGAACCGCTGCACCACAACCTCGACGCGCTCAGCGCGGCCATCCGCCAGCACTGCTCGCTGCCCATCCACCTGGAAACCAGCGGCGTGGATCCCCTGACGGGATCACCCGACTGGATCAGCCTCTCCCCCAAGCGCCATCAACCTCCCAGGGCCGAGCTGCTGCAACGCTGCGATGAGCTGAAGGTCGTGGTGCATGAGGCTGCCGATCTGCTTTTTGCCGAGGTCAGCGCCAGCCAGGCCCCCCAGGCGACCTGGCTGCTGCAACCGGGCTGGGACTGCCGCGAAGGCCAGGCCCTGGCCCTGGAGTTTGTGCAGTCCCAGCCCCGCTGGCGCCTGAGCCTGCAATCCCACAAGTGGCTGGGGGTGCGCTGAGGCGAGTGGGCATCATGGAGTCGGTGCCCTCCACCGAAACCTTGCCCACTGCGATCGCCCTGCTCTCCGGAGGGCTGGATTCCGCCACCGCCGCCGCCCTCGCCCAAGCGGAGGGCTACCGCGTGATCGGCCTCTCCTTCGACTACGGCCAGCGCCACCGGCGCGAGCTGCAGGCCGCCGCGGCCGTCGCCCAGACCCTGGGCCTCGCCGAGCACCAGAGCATTCACGTCAACCTGGCCGCCTGGGGCGGCTCCGCCCTGACCGACACCGCCATGGATGTGCCCAACGAGGGGGTGCAGGAGGGCGTCATCCCCAGCACCTATGTCCCGGGGCGGAACACGGTCTTCATCGCCATCGGCCTGAGCCTGGCGGAAGCGCGCGGGGCCGAGCGGCTGGTCCTGGGGGTCAATGCCGTCGACTACTCCGGCTACCCGGACTGCCGTCCGGATTACCTCGGCGCCTTCCAGACCCTGGCCGACCTGGCCAGCAAAGCCGGCCGCGAGGGCCATGGCACCCAGCTCTGGGCCCCCCTGGTGGAGTGGAGCAAGACCAAGATCGTCGAAGAGGCTCTGCGCTTGGGGGTCCCGATTGATCAAACCTGGAGCTGCTACAGCGGCGGCGAGCAGCCCTGCGGCGTCTGCGACAGCTGCCGCATTCGTGATGCAGCCCTGATCGAGGCCGGGCGCCCCGATCTGGCGAGCCGCTGAGTGATGGCCAGAGCGCCGCTGCCCTGGATCGAACCCGCTGATCTAGCCCGCCACCTCGCCGCCCGTTTTGGACCAGAGGGGCTGATCTGGCTGGATGGGGACGGCAGCGACTTGGGGCGCTGGGCCAGCCTGGCCGCCGACCCGCTCGAGCAGATCGTCTGCCGCGGCCTCCCCGGGGAAAGCGAAAGCCGCGATCCGTTTGCGGCCTTGCGGGAGCTCGGGGAAGGGCACTGGTGCGGCTGGCTGAGCTACGAGGCGGCGGCCTGGGTGGAACCCGCGGCGCACTGGAAGCCCGATGCGATGGCGACCCTCTGGATGGCGCGCCACGACCCCATCTTTCGCTTTGACCTGCAGGAGCGCACCCTCTGGCTGGAGGGGGTCGATCCAGAGCGCCTCGAAGCCATGGCCACCTGGGCCTCAGGACTGGCAGCCAGTAGCCCCGGCCCAGCAGCAGCGGCGGCCATTGCGGACTGGCAGTGGCAGACCAGCCCAGAGCAGTTCAGCGATGGGGTCCAGCAGATCCGCGAACGGATCGCCAGCGGAGACATCTTTCAGGCCAACCTCACCGCCTGCTGCTCCACTGAGCTGCCCGCTCCCGCCGACCCGCTGCAGCTGTTTGAGCGGCTGCGGCGGCGCTGCCCCGCCCCCTTCGCCGGCCTGGTCGTGGCCCCCGGAGAAGCGGTGATCTCCGCCTCGCCGGAGCGCTTTCTGCAGGTCAGCCCCAGCGGCCAGGTGGAGACCAGGCCGATCAAAGGCACCCGGCCGCGGAGATCCGATCCGGAGCAGGACGCCGACCAGGCGGCGGACTTGGTCTGCAGCAGCAAAGACCGCGCCGAGAACGTGATGATCGTGGACCTGCTGCGCAACGACCTGGGTCGGGTCTGCCAAAGCGGCTCGATCCAAGTCCCGCAACTGGTCGGACTGGAGAGTTACGCGCAGGTCCACCACCTCACCTCTGTGGTGACCGGGCAACTGAAAGCCGGAGCCGACTGGGTGGACCTGCTCGAGGCCTGCTGGCCGGGGGGCTCGATCACAGGGGCGCCCAAGTTACGGGCCTGCCAGCGCATCGCTGAACTCGAGCCCGTGGCCCGCGGGCCCTACTGCGGCTCCTTGCTACGGCGGGATTGGGATGGCAGCTTCGACAGCAGCATCTTGATCCGCACCGTGCTGCAACACGGCACCACCCTGCGCTGCCATGCGGGCTGCGGCATCGTGGCCGACTCCGATCCCAAAGCTGAAGCCGAGGAGCTGGGTTGGAAGCTGAACCCGCTGCTGGAGGCCCTGGCATGACAGGCCACAGCCTGGTCTGGAGCGATGGGCGCTGGGGCGAAGCCAACGCCCTGCAACTCCCCCTGAATGACCGCGGCCTGCTGCTCGCCGATGGCCTGTTCGAAACGGTGCTGGTGCTGGACGGACGTGCCCGTCTGCTGGAGCCCCACCTTGAGCGCTGGCGCAGTAGTGCGGCGCTGCTGGGCCTGCCCGAACCGCCCCAAACGGCCGTGGTCCAACCACTGGTGGAGGAAGCGATTGCGCGTTGCGACCTGCCTGCAGGCCAGGGCGCCCTGCGGCTGAACTGGAGTGCCGGCAGCGGTGGCCGCGGTCTGGATCGCCCAAACGCCCTGGATCCGCGCTTCTGGCTGCAGCTCAGCGCCCACACCCCGACGTTTGCGCCGGTTCAGGTCATCATCAGTCGCCATGAGCGGCGCAATGGCTCCAGCCGCCTGAGCCATTGCAAGACCTTTGCCTACGGGCAGGCGGTGCAAGCCCGCCGCGAGGCCCGCGGCGCCGGAGCCGAAGACGCCCTACTGCTGAGCACCAGCGGTGAACTCTGCTGCGGGACCGCCGCCAACCTGCTGGTGCAGCGTCAAGGGCAATGGCTCACGCCCGCGCTCAGCAGCGGCTGTCTCCCCGGGGTCATGCGGGGGCAACTGCTTGAGCGTGGCCTAGCCACAGAATCGCAGTTGGATGCCACACCCCAAGACGGCGACCGTTGGCTGCTGATCAACAGCCTCAGCTGCAGGCCCATCACCAGCGTGGATGGAGCCGCTCTGACTCCCCTCAGCTTGGAAGAGGTCAGAGCGCTCTTTGATCCACTTCTGGCGGACTGAGCTCAGACGCTGAGGAAGCGATTGACTACGTCCTGACTGAGCTCACCGGTGGGACCGCTGGCCACGATGCCCCCCCGTTGCATCGCGTAGTAGCGATCGGCCTGGCGAACGAAGTGCAGGTGCTGCTCGACGAGCAGAACACCGATGCCGGTCTCAGCAATGATCCGGCGCACCGCGGACTCAATGTCCTGCACGATGTTGGGCTGAATCCCTTCGGTGGGCTCGTCCAACAGCAGGAGCTTGGGCTGACCCAGCAGGGCACGGGCAATCGCCAACTGCTGCTGTTGACCGCCGCTCAGGTCCCCGCCCTTGCGGGGTAAAAACTCCCTCAGGATCGGGAACAACTCATAGACGAAGGGATCAATGCGGCGGTGGCGGGCCAATCCGCCGGGGAGGGCCTCCATGCCGAGCATCAGGTTCTCCTCAACCGTCAGCTGCGGAATGATCTCGCGCCCCTGGGGGACGTAGCCCACACCAGCGCGCGCCCGTTGGTGGGGAGCCTGGCGGTCCAGGGCCGCACCGTTGAACACGATCGTGCCCTGACGGGCCCGCAGCAAACCGATCAACGACTTCAGCAGGGTGGTTTTTCCCACCCCATTGCGGCCAATCAGGCAGACCATCTCCCCGGCATTCACGGTGAGATCGACATCGCGCAGGATGTGGCTCTCGCCGTAATAGGTGTTCAGCCCGCGGATCTCCAGCAGGGCGGTCATGGGTGTTCCTCCTCTGATGTTCCGAGATAGACCTCAATCACCCGGGGATCGTCCTGCACCTGATCCATCGTTCCCTCGCAGAGGACGTGGCCCTGGTGCAGCACCGTCACGGGACTCTCCAAGCGGCGGATGAACTCCATGTCGTGCTCGATCACCAGCACGGTGTGATCACCAGCGAGGGACTTGAGCAAATCGGCCGTCAGGTCGGTCTCCTCATCGGTCAGGCCCGCCACCGGTTCATCCACCAGCAGCAGATCGGGGTCCTGTCCCACCAGCATCGCGATCTCCAGCCATTGCTTCTGGCCATGGGAGAGCGCTCCGGCCTGCCAATCGGCGCGGCTCTGCAGGTTGACGATGCCCATCAGGTGTTGAACCCGATCGCGCTCCCCTGAACCGAGACCGCCAAACAGCAGGGGCCAGGGCTGCTTCGGCCGGCTGACCGCTAAGGCCAAATTCTCCTGAACGCTGAGCTTCTCAAACACCCGCGGGCTTTGGAACTTACGACCAATCCCCAACCGGGCAATGCGGTGCTCCGCGCGGCCCACCAAGGAGCGGCCCTTGAACACCACATCCCCCTCCGTCGGAGCGGTCTTGCCGGTAATCACATCCAAGAAGGTGGTCTTGCCGGCCCCATTCGGGCCGATCACCGCCCGCAGCTCCCCGGGCTGGAGGCTGAGATTTAGATCGCGCAGGGCCAGAAAGCCGTCAAAGCTGACGGTGATCTGGCTCAGCTCAAGCAACGGTGCACTCATGGCTGAACCTCCTCTTGTCCTTCCAGTTCCAGTTGCGGGTAGGTCCCCATGCGCCGGGCGATGCCCAGGCGCGAGAGCAGGTTGCGGGGGCCGTCGCTACGCCACCAACCGATCACACCCTCCGGCAGAGCGGTGACCACAAGGATGAACAGACCGCCCTGGATGAACAGCCAGCTCTGGGGCATGGCTTCACTCACGAGGCTCTTGGCGTAGTTGATCGCCACGGCACCCAAGATCGCCCCCACCAAGGTTCCCCGTCCGCCAACGGCGACCCAAATCACCATCTCGATCGAGAAGGGAACGGTCATGTACTGAGGCGAAACGATGCCCGATTGCACCGTGTAGAGCGCTCCGCCGATGCCGGCCAGACCACCGGCAATCGCGAAGACGATCGTCTTGAACAAGGTGGGGTTGAACCCCGCAAAGCGCAGCCGGGGCTCGTCATCGCGAATGGCGATCAACACATCGCCAAAGCGGCCACGAACCACCCAGCGCACAAAGGCCCAGGCCGCAATCACCATCAAGGCGGTGAACCAGAAGAAGCCGCGCTGCATCTCTGGTGAACCCACCATCTGACCAAACAGCTGGGTCACATCGGTCTTGAGACCGTTGGTGCCATTGATCAATTTCTGCTGGCCGTTGAAGAAGTTGAAAAAGACCAGCAGGGCCGCCTGGGTCAGGATCGAGAAGTAGACCCCTTTAATGCGGTTGCGGAAAACCAGGTTCCCCAGAACAGCGGCCAACACCGCGGGGATGAGCCAGATCGCCACAAGGGTGAACAGGGGCGAATGGAACGGAACCCAGAACGCCGGGAGTTGCTTCACGCCGTAGAGACCGAAGAACTCCGGAATCCCATTGGGGAAACCCGCTGAACTATTCAGCTGCAGATACATGGCGGCCGCATAGCCCCCCAAGGCAAAGAAGATGCCCTGCCCAAGGCTGAGCAACCCCGTGAAGCCCCAAATCAGATCGATGCCCAGGGCGACGATCGCCAAGGAGAGAAAGCGTCCCAGCAGGTTGAGTCGAAAGACGGGAAGGACCGCCGGAGCCGCGACGATCGCAGCGATGATCACCACCCAAAGCAGCAGCTTTGGCCAGCGGGACTGTTGAAGGCGTACAAACATTGGTTCAGGCCTCCACCATGCGTCCCTTCTGCGGGAACAAGCCCGCGGGACGGAATTGCAGGAAGAGCACGATCAGGGCGAAGACCATCACCTGGGCCATGCTCGTGGTCGCAAAAAACTTCACCGTGGCTGCCAGCGGCGACGGCATGGCCGGCCAGAGGCTGAGCAGACGGCCGGCGCCGATCAGATCGGTCAGCCAACCAATCGCGAAGGACGCCAGAACGGCGCCAAAGAGGTTGCCGACGCCGCCCAGCACCACAACCATGAAGCAGCCCACGATGTAAGAACCACCGACGTTCGGCCCAACCGAACCCAACAACGAGACAGCCACACCAGCGATCCCCGCCAGTCCAGAGCCGATGCCAAAGGTCAGGACATCGACCGTGTCGGTGGGAATGCCAAGGCAGTCGCTCATCGTGCGGTTCTGGGTCACCGCGCGTATGCGTGTTCCCCAAACGCTGCGGTTGAGGAACAGGGTGACGCCCAGAACAGAAACCACCGTCATCGCGATGATCACCAATCGGGGCACCGGCAGGGTGAGATCGGCCCACTCCAGGCCGCCGCGCATCCATTGGGGCGCAGTCACATCAACGTTGCGGGAGGTCGCCCGGGCAATCCGCGAGATCTGGGAGGCCAGTCCACCGGCCAACAGCACCCCGGCAAGCGCCGAGGTAGCCCAGCAGCCGGCACGCACCAGCCGCGCCCGCGGGCCTTCGAGCAGGGGGGCCGGCAAGAGCAGCGGCAAGCTGAAGCCCACCACCAAGGCGAGAACCACTCCAGCAGCCGTCGCCAGCGGAACACTGCGCACAAACTGCTGGAGGATCAGGCTCACGCCCCAGGTCGCCAGCAGGGTCTCCAGGGGATTGCCGTAGAGACGGCGAATGACCGTGCGCTCCAGCAGGATTCCGACAACGCCGCTCACCACGAAGGCCAGCGGAATCGCCACCAAGACATAGAGGTTGTAGACGGGCTCAAAGGCCGGCAGCTTGAAGATCAGCTGCACGACGTAGGTCGTGTAGGCGCCGAGCATGATCAGCTCGCCATGGGCGAGGTTGATCACCCCCATCAAGCCGAACACAATCGCCAATCCAAGGGCGGCCATCAGCAAGACCGAGCCGATGGCCACTCCGTTGAAGAGGCTTTCAAACAGCAATTGCACGGAAATCCGAAGCGGGGCAGCAAGGGAGAAAGCAGAAAAAGAGGAGCCCCCGGAAGGACTCCTCCATCAGTCAGAGCAACCGGAAAGGGCGATCAGAGCTTGTAGCGCTCACCCTTCTTGGCGTCCGTCCAGTCGCAGGCGTAGCCCTTGGAGCTGGGCTCGTACTGGTTCCAGGCCTGGGGAGCCACAGGACCATTGGTGGACTGGAGGATCTTGAACTGACCGTCCTTGGTGATCTCACCGATGCGCACGGTCTGGGAGAGGTGGTGGTTCGGCATCACCTTGACCTTGCCCTGGGGCGCATCGAATTCGATACCAATCAGGGCTTCGCGCACCTTGTCGTCATCGAAGCTGTTGGCCTTCTCAACGGCGGCCTTCCAGAGGTAGACCATGTTGTAAGCCGACTCCTGCGGGTCAGCGACCATGCGATTGCTGCCGTACTTCTTCTTGAAGTCAGCGGCGAACTTCTTCGATGCCGGGGTATCGATCGACATCATGTAGTTCCAGGCGCCGTAGTGGCCCTCAAGGAACTCAGGTCCAATGGTGCTGATCTCTTCTTCCGCGATGGAGTAGCTCATCACGTAGTAGCCATTCGCCGGGGTCAGACCGGCGTCCTGGATCTGCTTGAAGAAGGCAACGTTCTGGTCACCATTGAGGGTGTTGATGATCACACCGCCGTTGGGCATCGCCTTTTTGATCTTGGCGATGATCGGAGCCACCTCGGTGTTACCCAGGGGCAGGTAGTCCTCGCCAACCACCTTGCCGCCCAGGGACTTGAGCTGCTGCTTGGTGATGGTGTTGGAGGTGCGGGGGAAGACGTAGTCGGATCCCACCAGGAAGAAGGGCTTGCCAGCGGCAGGCGACTTCTTGAACATGAACTCAGTTGCAGGCTCCGACTGCTGGTTCGGAGTTGCACCGGTGTAGAAGATGTTCTTGGAACACTCCTGACCTTCGTACTGAATCGGGTAGTAGAGGAACGCGTCCTTCGACTCGTAGACCGGCAACATCGCCTTTCGGCTTGCTGACGTCCAACCACCGAAGACCACAGGCACCTTGTCCTGATCGATCAGCTTTTTGGACTTCTCAGCGAAGGTCGGCCAGTCGGAAGCGCCGTCTTCAACGATGTATTCAATCTTGTATTTCTTGCCATCAACGGTGACACCACCGGCGGCATTAATCTCATCAATAGCCATCTTCTCAGTGTCCACCAGGGTGGACTCCGAGATCGCCATTGTGCCGGTCAAGGAGTGAAGAATCCCGACCTTAACCGTGTCGTCGTACTGAACATTGGAGGCAGAATCACCACCACCACAAGCCACCAGACTCACAGAGGTGGCGAGAGCCGTTGCACCGGTCAGCAGACGCAACGAAGACTTTCGCATCAAAGGAGATGCCATAACTTTGAATCAATGAAGGCCGCCGCCGTCGTTCAGCGGTTCAAGGAATGTATTGATCGAGGCAGGCGCTCACGAGTAGCAACAAGCACCGAATCGGCAATTGCGAGACTGATCAGACTCGCGGCAATTCTCCTGAGGATTCACCACCCTTTGCGCCGTATCAACGGCCACCAATCGGCGGCTACTTCGGTAGCTGTTGCAGCAAAAACGCCTCGACCTGCTCGAGGCCCTCGCCGCTGTGGAGGTTGGTGAAGCACCAGCTCCGGCCCGAGCGCATCCGCTCGGTGTCACGCTCCATGACCTCCAGGCTGGCCCCCACCATCGGAGCCAAATCGATCTTGTTGATCACCAGCAGGTCCGAGCGGGTGATGCCGGGCCCTCCCTTGCGCGGAATCTTGTCGCCGGCGGCCACGTCAATGACGTAGATGCAGAGGTCCACCAACTCCGGACTGAAACTCGCCGCCAAGTTGTCGCCGCCGCTCTCGACCAACACCAGATCGAGATTCGGGTAGGCCGCCTCGAGGTCCGCGACGGCAGCTCGATTGATCGAGCAGTCCTCCCGGATCGCCGTGTGGGGACAGCCCCCGGTTTCCACACCGCGAATGCGGCCGGGCTCCAGTGCGCCAGCGCGGGTCAGGAACTGGGCGTCCTCCTGGGTATAGATGTCGTTGGTGACCACCGCCAGCTCCAACCGATCGCGAAGGCGCCGGCAGAGGGCCTCGACGAGGGCGGTCTTACCCGAGCCCACGGGCCCAGCCACACCAACCCGCAGACGACTGGTGGTCATCTCCTTCGCCAATTCATTCTCAGCATTGTGCTCAGCTCAACTGCGGAACAGGCGGGAGTAGAGCTCTGCGTGGCGCAGCTGGGCCAGCCCCGCACCGACGCCGCCATTCCACTGCTGCCCTGGATCCATCGACGCCAGCTCCTGAGCCCGCTGAGCGAGCAGCGGAGCGAGCCTCAACTGCAGCCGCTGGGCCTGGGTTGGCCCAAGAGGCACCAAGCGCACCGCTGCACTGAGCTGGTTGGAGACCCAGGAATAGAGGTAGGCCTCCTCCACCTCCGGGGAGTCCAACTCCAAAACCGCGCAGGCCCAGGCATAGGCCGCCGGCCAGGCCAACAACGTTCCGGCTCGGGGCAAGGGCCAGCCCAGATCCGCCAACAACTGCAGGAGCGAACGCCCCATCTGCCGCTGCTGAGCCCGCAGCTCCGCTGATTCCCGCTGCACCAGCAACCACTGATCAAGGCTGCGCAGCTCCTGCTCCGCCTGCGGCTCACCGTCTTTCCAGGCGCGCATGAACGCCATCAAGGGCGCGAGCGCTGCGGCCTCAATCGCCACCCCACCACGCCGCAACTCAGCGCTGAGCCAATCCTCCATCGCCTGCTCGGAGGTGACCTGACCGGCCTGAACCAAGACCTCAAGACCCTCGGAATAACTGAAGGCCCCCACCGGCAAGGCCGGACTCACCAGTTGATAGAGCCTGAGCCGCGCCAGTTGCCGATCAGCCATGGGAGTGGGCATGGGGAACGCCCGCATAGGCACCGGCCTCGGGCTGAAATGGAGCATCCAGACAGTCCACCTGCAGCTGCCTTTGGCGCAGCAGCTCCGCCAACACGCTGTCCTGCAACAGAACCAAGCGGTCGGGGTGCAGCTCCATCGCCACGTGGCGATTACCCAGGTGATAAGCAGCCTGCAGCAGAGCCAGGGGCTCAGCGCTGCGCACCTGCATCACCGGCTCCGGTGCCGCCTCCACCAGAACCTGCCAACAGCCGTCGTCACTCAGCAGCTGATCACCGGGCTGCAGGGCAGCGCCCCGGGGAAGCTGCAGCACCAGATCCCGCCCGCAGCGACTGCGGCGATGGCCCCGCAGGCTGGTGCGCTCATCCGCCGTCAACGCCAAGGTCAACGCCTTGGGGCCGAGCTCCGGCAGCACACCCTTGGGGCGGCGCTCCACCAACACGATCGCTGAACCCTGCTCCACCTGAGGCGACCCGAGGGCCATCACCCTGACGAGCCACCGCACTGGACCTTTGTGGCGATTGCTACCAAAGCTGGACCGGCGGGACCGGAGTATGCGGCCATGGCTGAGTCGCAATCCACCTGGAGGGGACGTGTCGCGCTCCAGTTCGAGCGAAGGGGCTCTGCGGGGGGCGAACGGACCATTCACCAAGGACAGGCCAGCTCCCCGCTCAAATTGCAGCGCGCCCAGTGGCAGAGCAGTGGCCACTGCGAGCTGCCGATCCTGCACACCGCCGGGGGCTTGGTCGGTGGTGACGAACTCGAGATCAGCGCCCAGCTCGCACCCCAGAGCCAGGCCCTACTCACCAGCGTCGCAGCCCAGAAGGTCTACGGAAGCGTTGGACGCTCCCGCCAACAACCGCAGGGACGCTGGGCTCGGCAGGCCTTGAGGTTTGAACTCAAACAGGGCAGCCAACTCGAATGGCTTCCGCAGGAGCTGGTGCTCTACGCCAATGGCCTGTTCGAGCAGACCTGCCGTATCGAGCTGGAACCGGGTGCCAGCTTCCTCGGAGCGGAGGTCGTGCGCCTGGGGCGAACCGCCGCGGGGGAGTCCCTCGAGCAGGGCTGCTGGCGTTCCGCCCTGGAGATCCACCGCAGCGGAGCCAACGGCGGACGCTGGGAATTGGTCGATCGCCTGGAGCTCAAGGATGCAGCGCTGACGGGGGAACATGGCATGGCAGCCCAGCCGGTCTTCGGCTCCCTGGCCTGGATCGCCGGGGACCCACTCCCCCCAGCCGCCATGGAGGAACTCCTTGATACCTGCCGCCAGCAGCGCGCTGGTCTCGAAGGAACCATGGCCTGCGGCGCCCTCGAGCAGGGCCTGGTAGCCCGCTATCGCGGCCCCTCCAGCCAAGCCGCCCGGTTCTGGTTTTGCCGCATCTGGGCCTTACTTCGCTCAGCGCAAGGGCAAGCCCAGCCGGAACTTCCCCGGGTCTGGCCCTTTCAGGAAAACCCCTTGGCGCAGGGGGCTGAGTGTTCAGCCTGAACAGAGAACGGTCCAGGGCGGAACCAGAGTGAGCCCCTCTGATCAGCTGGATCAGGCTCCTGCCCCGCCATGCATCTGACCCCTCAGGAGAAGGACAAGCTCCTGATCGTCACCGCGGCCCTTTTGGCCGAACGCCGGTTGAACCGCGGCCTCAAGCTCAACCATCCCGAGGCGGTGGCCTGGCTGAGTTTCCTCGTGCTCGAAGGGGCCCGGGACGGAAAAACCGTGGCGGAACTCATGGCCGAGGGAACCACCTGGCTGAGCCGAGATCAGGTGATGGAGGGCATCCCTGAGCTGGTCCACGAAGTCCAGATCGAGGCGGTGTTTCCCGACGGCACCAAGCTCGTGACCCTGCATGACCCCATTCGCTGATCGGCCATGGCTGCACTCATTCCCGGCGAACTGATTCCCGAACCAGGGGAGCTGGAACTCAACAGCGGACGCCCCATCACCACGGTGCTGGTGGCAAACACCGGAGATCGCCCCGTTCAGGTGGGCTCCCACTTCCACTTCTTTGAGGCCAATGCCGCCCTGCAGTTCGACCGCGAGGCCACCCGGGGACAACGGCTCGACATTCCTGCGGGCACGGCGATCCGCTTTGAGCCTGGCGACAGCCGGGAAGTGCAGCTGATTCCCTTCGCAGGCGGACGACGCGTCTTTGGCTTCAACGGCCTGATCAACGGCCCCCTCGACTGAACGGACACCCCATGCCATACCGGATTTCCCGCCGTCAGTACGCCGAGACCTACGGCCCCACCACCGGCGATCGCCTACGCCTGGCGGACACAGAGCTGATCCTTGAGGTGGAACGGGACCTCACCGTCTACGGCGATGAAGTGAAATTCGGCGGCGGCAAGGTCATCCGCGATGGCATGGGGCAAGCCCAGACCACGCGGGCAGCCGGAGCGGTGGACACAGTGATCACCAATGCCCTGATCCTCGACTGGTGGGGCATCGTCAAAGCCGACATCGGCATTCGCGATGGCCGCATCTGCGGCGTTGGCAAAGCGGGCAACCCGGATACCCAGGCAGGGGTCGACATCGTCGTGGGCCCAGGCACCGAAGCCATCGCCGGGGAGGGACACATCCTCACCGCGGGCTCGATCGACACCCACATTCACTTCATCTGCCCCCAGCAGATCGAAACGGCCTTGGCCAGTGGGGTGACCACCTTGCTCGGCGGCGGTACCGGCCCGGCGACGGGAACCAACGCCACCACCTGCACCCCCGGGGCCTTCCACATCAGCCGGATGTTGCAGGCCGCTGAGGGGCTGCCGGTCAACCTGGGCTTCTTTGGCAAGGGCAACGCCTCCACCCCAGAGGCGATTGAGGAGCAGGTCCAGGCCGGCGCTTGCGGGCTCAAGCTGCATGAGGACTGGGGCACCACTCCGGCGGCCATCGACTGCTGCTTGAGCGTTGCCGATCGGATGGATGTGCAGGTCTGTATCCACAGCGACACCCTCAATGAAGCGGGCTTTGTCGAGGACACGATCCGAGCCATCGGCGGCCGCACGATCCACACCTTCCACACCGAAGGGGCCGGTGGTGGTCACGCCCCCGACATCATCAAAATCTGCGGCGAAGCCAACGTCCTGCCGAGCAGCACGAACCCGACGCGCCCCTACACCCGCAACACGCTCGAGGAGCACCTCGACATGCTGATGGTGTGCCACCACCTCGATCCGAAGATTCCGGAGGATGTGGCCTTCGCCGAGTCGCGCATCCGCCGCGAGACCATCGCCGCCGAGGACATCCTTCACGACATCGGCGCCTTCTCAATCATCGCCAGCGACTCCCAGGCCATGGGCCGCGTCGGTGAGGTGATCACCCGCACCTTCCAGACGGCCCACAAGATGAAGGTGCAACGGGGCGCACTCCCCGAGGACAGCGGCCGCAACGACAACACCCGCCTGAAGCGCTACATCGCCAAGACCACCATCAACCCTGCCATCGCCCATGGCCTCGATCAGCAGGTGGGCTCTGTGGAAGTGGGCAAGTTGGCGGATCTGGTGCTGTGGAAGCCCGGCTTCTTTGGGGTGAAACCAGAGCTCGTGATCAAGGGGGGCTCCATCGTCTGGGCCCAGATGGGCGACGCCAACGCCTCCATCCCCACCCCTGGCCCCGTCCATGGACGGCCCATGTTTGCCGCCTTCGGGAAAGCCTTGGCCCCCAGTTGCCTCACCTTCGTGAGTCAAGCGGCCCTGGACAACGACGTACCCCGGAGACTGGGACTGGAACGCTCCTGCGTCCCGGTGCTCAATACCCGCAGTGGGATCAGCAAGGCGGCGATGAAAAACAACACCGCCCTGCCCAAGGTGGAGGTGGACCCCCAGACCTACGAGGTCTTTGCCAACGGCGAACTCCTCAGCTGCGAACCCGCCGAGGTGCTGCCGATGGCGCAGCGCTACTTCCTGCTCTAATTGCAGCCCTGGACGGAGATCCGGTAGGTGAAGCCCGTGGCCGCCTGATCGCCGCTGGCGCCGATCTTGAAGTTCACCTGGTTCACCGTTTTGCCGGGAACAGCACGAACGGTCCACTGACGGCCGGTGCCGACATTGGGGGCATAGGAGTCATTGACGACCTGGAGATTGGAGCCATCGGTGAACTTCAGGTAGGCCTGAATCGGATACGTCGCGCTCACCGAGGAGTTGGCGGTGAAGAACAGCTTGTAGCTGCTGTAGGGCTGGTTAACGAAGAAATCGGTGTTCCAGTTCGGGCGGCTGAAGGGCAAGGGGCTGCCCAGGCTGATGGTCTTGGTGACGATGTTGCTCTGGCCATTCCCGCCCACGGGGGCGAGGAACTGACAGGAGGCCAAAGCCGGGGCAGACGCCATGAGGGCACCAGCGCCGATCAAGGCGGTGACTCCAGCACGCATGAAAGCCGACATCGAAAAGAACGATCACTGGTTTCGCTCTAGCCAGAGCTGACCAGGATGGAAAGCACTGCAGGAAACACCCCGAATGGCCCTGTCGCGCAGCCTCGGCCTGCGCAGCCTGACCCTGGCGGTGGTGAGCGGCACCATCGGCTCGGGCTGGCTGTTCGCACCCTTCTATGCCGCCCGCAGCGCCGGGGCCGCGAGCCTGATCGCTTGGCTCCTGGGCGGAGTGCTGGCCTTTGGCCTGGCCATGGTCTTCGCCGAACTCGGGGCACTGGTGCCCAGCTCCGGCGCCCTGGCGCAGATCCCCATGCTCAGCCATGGCCGCCTGGCCGGGTTCATCGGCGGATGGTGCGCCTGGGTGGCCTACCTGGCCCTTCCCACCATTGAGGTGCTGGCGATGATCGAGTACCTGGCAAGCGACCTGCCCTGGCTCACCCTCGATGGCGGCCAAGGCCAGGTGCTCAGTCCCTGGGGCATGGCCTTCGCCGCTCTGCTGCTGGTGCTGATGACCTGGGTGAACTTGGCGGGGGTGCGCACCCTGGCCCGCTGGATTGACACCCTGACCAGCTGGAAGCTGGTCATCCCCCTCCTGATTTCGGCCGTCCTGATGCTCAGCGCATCGGACTGGAGCAATCTGCTGGTGACCGTGGGAGCACCCGGCGCAGGGGAGAACTGGCTGCCGGGCATTGTTCATGCCATCAGCAGTGGCGGCATCCTCTTCAGCCTGCTGGGATTTCGCACCGCCATGGATTTGGCGGGTGAAGCCCGAGACCCCCAACGCACCGTGCCCCTGGCCATGGGCCTTGGACTGGGGCTCTCCATCGCCATCTATCTGGCGCTGCAGCTGGCCTTTCTCGTGGCGGTGCCCCACAGCAGCCTGGGCGCGGGCTGGGGAGCACTGCAGCTGAGCGCCCACGGCGGCCCCCTGGCGGCGATCGCCATGGGACTCGGTCTGAGCTGGGTCGTGGGGTTGCTGCTGAGTGATGCGGTGATCTCCCCGGGAGCGACCGCCATGACCTACTTGGGGCTCTCCGGCCGGGTGGCCTGGATGATGGGCAGCCTGCGTCTGTTGCCCAGACGGCTGGAGCATCTCAACCGCCAAGCCGTGCCCAGCACAGCACTCATCCTGAGCTTGGTGATTGGCGTTGTGATGCTGCTGCTTGGCCCCAGCTGGCAGCAGATCGTGAGCTTCCTGACCGCCTGCTTGGTGATTGCCTTGGCCGTTGGGCCCGTCAGCCTGCTGGCCCTCCGTCAGCAGCTCCCGACTGCCCATCGCGCCTTTGCGCTTCCTGCTGCCGCACTGGTCTGTCCGCTGACCTTCATGGCCGCCAGCTGGGCTGTGCTCTGGTGCGGACGCACAGCCGTTGAAGGCGCCATCAGCCTCGTCCTGGTTCCGGCCCTGATCTTTACGGGAGTCAACCGATGGCAAGGCCGACCGCTCGATGGGACGCATGGCCGTTGGTGGTTTGGCTACTTAATCGGCCTGCTGCTGATTGCCGAGCTGAGCGGCTCCAATCGCCTGATTCCCGGCGGCGAACTGACACAGATCGCTCTGGCCAGCGCCTTCTCCTTGGCCGTTTTCCCCTTCGCTGTGCGATCCCGCCTGCCGCAGGTCTCGAGCGAAGCCCAGGTCCAGATCAATTAACCGGCCGCCGCTGTCGATGGCCAGTTGCTGACATGGGTCGAGACCGGGGATCACTGGCGAACGGCTCAAGCACGCCATGAGCTAGGCACATTCACCTACAAAAACTAGAAATCAAGGTGCAATCAGGGACGATCCCAAAGAAAACGTGAAGCGCTGTTTTGTTTGCCTTCCAAAGGCTCACGTTTGATTGCGTGGGGAAACGAACACAGAGCTGGGAGACATTCACCGGCCTTAGAAATCACCCAGTCAGCAGTCGGATTCATGGGCGACCATCTGCATCTCGTCGGACTCACCGGTGATGGCTGCCGGATCGCCCGTGACGGGGGCGGCGGCTATGTCGTGAACCACAACGACAGCGACGGAAGCTGGGAGCGGGTCGCCAACCTCCCCGCGGCCTATGCCGTTTGCGAGCGCTTCAGCCAACGGGACTCCCTCGGGCTGCCCAATTGGCGCGCCGAGGCTTAACGACCAGAAGGCAACTGGCCCAACCCTGATTAGCGTTAGTCCAACCCTTGGAAGGTTGCGATGACAGCCCCCTCCAGCAGCTGCACTGACCGCCCGGGCCGCGCCGGGATCAGCAGTGACAGCTTTTCTGCCCGCAAAGAACAGGCCCTGGTGATCTTGTTGGCCCAGTCCCTCGCCGAGGCACAGATCGGCCGGGCCGATGCCCAGGCCAGCCAAGGCCTCTGGAATGAGGTGGCGGAACTGGAGCTTGACCCAGATCGGATCATCAACCTGCTCTATGGCGGCGAAGACCTAAGCGATCGAGCAGCCCTCAAGGAACGGGATCAGCAGTGGCTCTCCGCCCAGGTGCGCCAAGCACCTCGCGGATGGTCCCTGCGAACCCTGCACCTGGGACGCCCTCAGCCCTATTTGAGCGGAATCGGCATCTCCACGAGGGCCGGCTCAGGGGCGCAGCTTTCAACGCGCTGACTGACGACATCGCCAATCACCACGATGGACGGGGAGGCCAGCTCCGCCTCCTGAACGGCTGCAGCCAAACCACCCAAGGTGGAGACCACCGCCTTCTGCCCCCGCACCGTGCCTTGCTGCACCGCAGCAGCAGGGGTCGAGGCGTCCAGGCCGCCGGCAATCAACTCCTCACAGATATGGGGCAGGTTGTGCAGGCCCATGTAGATCACCAGGCCATCACTGCTGCGGGCTAAGCCGCGCCAATCCACCCCAGGACGACGCTTATCAATCTCCTCGTGACCGGTCACGAAGGTGACTGAACTGCCGGCACGGCGGTGGGTCACGGGAATGCCGACATAGGCAGGGGCGGCGATCCCAGCCGTCACCCCGGGAACCACCTCAACGGCGATCCCATGACGCTCGAGGTGGGCTGCCTCCTCACCGCCACGACCAAAGAGAAAGGGATCCCCACCCTTCAGGCGCACCACGCAGCGATGGCGCTTGGCCATCTCCACCAGCACGGCATTGGTGCTGGGTTGGGGCACAGAGTGATGGCCCCGGCGCTTCCCAACGAAGTGCTGCTCGGCACCGTCCGGCACCAAGGCCAAGACCTCGCGCGGCACCAGTGAGTCATAGACCAGGGCATCGCACTGGCTGAGCAAACGCTGGGCCTTGACCGTCAGGAGGTCGGGATCACCGGGACCAGCCCCCACCAGATACACCTTGCCGGCAACGTCAGCGGTCATGGCAGATCGAGCAGGAGGTTGAACAAGAACTGACGGGTTGCCGGACGCTCCAGCAGCGCCAGACAGGGGGAGACGTCCGTCCGTAGGTGGGCCGTCATCCGATTGGGCGCAAGGGCCAAGGGCAATGCCGCCGCATCGCTCGGGGCGCTTCGGTCTGCACTTAAGCAGGGCACCCCCAGGTAGCGGCTCAGGGCCGAGAGGTAGCGATCCGCCACCCCTGGCCGAAGGGGATGGTGCAACACAGCCGGAGCATTCAGCGCGCGCAAATGCTCCAACCAGGGGCCCCAGGCCCCGAGGAAAGGAAGCGTGCACACCTGATGCCCTTCTCGGCGCAGCCGATCACGGATCCCCGGGACATCACTGCGGGCATGGCTGCCGGGCGTCAGCAGCAGGGGCACCAACAGCAGCGATTGCCCCTGGGGCAGCTCCAAAGGATCAGCCGTGAGGGCTTGCAACCAAACCGGAGCCTGACGGGCCTGGGCGAGATCGTTCAGCAGCTCAGTGATGACCTGGGGAATCTGCCCACCGGCGTGGCCGTGGACCACCAAGAGCAAGGGCGACTGCCGAGCAGCGGAGGGCTTCGGTAGCAACGGCCACCGCCAGCAGCCCGGGCCTGCTGATGGAGTCAGATCCACCGGATTCATAGGAACACGATGCCAGCCGCCCGCCCCTTGCCCAGCTCCCGCCGCAGGCCCCAGAGCAGCTACGGACGCCCCCGCTACCGGGAGATGCAGCCCACCCCGCAGTGGAGGCGCGAACTCGATGCCGACTTCGCCGCCATGGGCAAGGTCTGGCAAATGATTCGCAGTGGAGCGACGCGAATGCTGGGCGAAATCGGACGCCAATACTGAGCTGCGCGGGGCCGAAGAGCGTGACCATCAACCCGGAAGATGGGGCCCCTTTAGGTATCCGTTGACACCCTTTTCACCACTCCCCTTGGACGGCGTCGATCCGTAACAACGGCGACAAAGCAGTGCAGAGGGCGAATGATTTGATTCCACCCACTAGTCGTTCTTTGTTTTGGAAACGGCTCAGTTGCTGACTTCATCTGAACCGATTTCCCATGGTGGCGACGCCAACGATGTCCAACGCAAACGAGATACCCAGCGCACTACCGAGCTGGCTCGAAGGTAAGAAGCTCAATAAGATTGAGCAGAACAAAGCTGACAAAGACGGCCTACTCGTCGGCAGCGAAATCGAGACGTTCGCCAAACTTGGATGGGAGAACGTCGATGAGACGGATCTTCAGCTTCGACTGAAGTGGTACGGAATGTTCTGGAGACCCAAAACTCCAGGGCTGTTCATGATGCGCCTGCGGGTTCCCAACGGGGTGATCTCCGCAGAGCAGCTTCGGGTCGTCGGCAACATCGTGGCTCGCTACGGCAGCAACGGAAGCGCTGACATCACCACGCGCCAAAACATCCAAATGCGCGGCATCCTCCTGGAGGACCTGCCAGAGATTCTGGGTCAACTCAAAGCGGTTGGCCTGACCACCATCCAATCGGCCTTCGACAACCCCAGGAACGTCACCGGAAATCCCATTGCCGGCATTGACCCCCTGGAGATTGTCGACACTCGCCCGTACACCCAGGAGCTCGAAAACTTCCTCACGAGCAACCACCAGGGCAACCCCGAGTTCTCCAACCTTCCGCGGAAGTGGAATACGGCTGTCGCTGGTGCACGCGACAACTTCCTGCTCCACAACGACATCGCCTTCCACCCCGTTGAGCGCAACGGCGAGATGGGCTTCGGCGTCTGGATCGGCGGCATCCTCTCCTCCCAGATGAATGCCTATGCCATTCCCTTGAATGCTTGGGTCAAGCCAGATCAAATCTGTGCGATCACCGAAGCCGTGATCAAGATCTGGAGGGACAACGGCGAGCGGGACAAGCGTCCAAAGGGTCGCTTCCGTCTGTATCTCGACGAGGTTGGCCTGGAGGCTTTCCGGGCCATGGTGGAAGAACGCTTTGGTCCGCTGACCCCAGATCCAGGTTCAGTCTTCGACGCTGAACCCCGCTCCCACTACGGCATCCACCCCCAGAAGCAGCAGGACCTGCACTACGCCGGTGTCCATGTTCCCGTCGGACGCCTGCTCGCCGAAGACTTCCAAGACATTGCCGCCCTTGCCGAGCGCCATGGCGACGGCAGCGTGCGCCTGACGGAAGATCAAAACGTGATCTTTACCGGCATCAGCAGCGCTCAACTCCAGGCCTTTGAAACGGAACCACTGCTGCAGCGCTTCAGCCTGAACCCCAGCCACATTGCCGCTGGCACCGTCAGCTGCACCGGCAACAGCTACTGCAGCTTTGCCCTCACCAACACCAAGGATCAAGCCCTCGCTGCTGCTGAAGCGCTGGATCGTGAATTGGTCCTTCCGGAGGAACTGAAGATCCACTGGACGGGCTGCCCCAACACCTGCGGCCAGGCCTACATGGGCGCCATTGGTCTCACCGGAACCAAAACCAAACAGCCCGATGGCGGCATGGGCGAGGGCTACAACATCACCATTGGCGGCTCCCAAGGTGCCAACCCTCAAATCGGCGAGATGCACCGCAAAGGAGTTCCCGCCAGTGAAATCCAAGCGGTGCTGAAAGAGGTTCTCATTGAACAGTTTGGCGCCAAGCCCAGGACGTAAAAAGCCGCAGTCCGCACTACACATTTACCGGCATTTTTGAGACCAGGTGCTCCTTTCTTCTGAAGCCTGTCCTCAATCAGATCGCACCGTCTCACCCTCAACTTCGGACGCATGTCTTCATCAACGACGCAACAAAAGAGAGATGTCTTCTCTCGGTTTGTGAATTGGCTGAGCAGCAGTGGCACTGACAAAGCTGCCGTCAACAGGCCCCAAGGCAGCCAAGACTTCATTTCTCGCTTGATGAACCGCATTAGCGGTTAATTCCCTTCCTCACACATCACTTGCAGAGCAAAACATGAGCGCGACAGCTTCACAGATGGACTATGTCCTACCCAACGAATTAGTCGACGGCATGATTGCTGCCGGCGGCAAAAAAGCAACCGTCAGCGTCAAGAACCTGCTGATCCGCGGTTTCTATTCCGGAGCCATCCTCGGTCTCGCCGTGATCCTGGCCCTGACCGTGGCCGCCCAGAGCAAGATGCCCTTCCTGGGCTCGCTGCTCTTCCCCTTCGGCTTCGCCAGCATCGTCCTCTTCGGCATGGAGCTGGTCACCGGCAACTTCGCCCTGCTGCCCATGAGCGTCTGGGCCGGCAAGGCGAGCTGGAGCGCCACCTTCCGCAACTGGGCCTGGGTCTGGATTGGCAACTTCATCGGCACCGCCGTTGTTGCCCTGATCATGTGGGCCAGCCTGACCAGCGCCGGCACCGTTGAGCCCCTGGCCGCTGCCGACGGCGGTAAGGGCTGGCAGGTTGTGGCCGCCACGATCATCAAGCTCAACAAGCTGAATGTGGTCACCAAGTACGAAGCCCTTGGCAGCACTGGCTTCTTCCTCGCCTTCCTGCGGGGCATGGTCGCCAACTGGCTGGTCTGCCTGGGCGTGACCATGGCCCTGGTGAGCAAGAGCGTTCCCGGCAAGCTGCTGGCCTGCTGGCTGCCGATCACGGCCTTCCAAACGATGGGCATGGAGCACATCGTGGTGAACCAGTTCCTGCATACCGCCGGCCCCCTGCTGGGCTCCGGTGTGTCCTTCGGCAAGGTGATCGTCTGGAACTTCATCCCCGTCACCCTCGGCAACATCGTGGGCGGGATGGTCTTCATCGGGATGCTCTTCTACAGCACCCACCGCACCAAGATGCCCAACGTTCTCCCCAGTGAGCACGACGACAAGCTGGAGCGGGAACTGGCCGCCGAGCTGGGGGCTCGCTGATCAATGGGACTCGCTGTCGCCCCTGCCTCTGACCTTCTTCAGCCCCATGAGGAAGCTGCTCTGAGCGAGCGGCTCGGACGCTGGCGGCGGCAGCCCCTCACCCCTGAAGAACTGAGCGCTCTGCTGCCTCGGGTCTCCGATCCCACCCTTGCCCTCAGCCTGGCTGAGCGGCTGGGGATGGCCGGACCCGAGGCCATTGCCTTGATCCTTCCCCTCTGCCAATCGCAGGGCATTTCTCTGCCCCTCATTCGCGCCCTGGGAATCTGTCATCACCCCCAGGCCTGCACTCAGCTCCTTACCTGGCTGCCAGAGGCCGGACCCCTGGAGCCCGATGTGCTCGAAGCCCTCGGCTGCTGGGGCAATCTGATCGATTTCAGGATCATCGAATCAGCGCTGAGCGCACCTGGCCAGAGCCATCGCCTGGCAGGCCTCAGCCTGCTGACCTTCCGCAATCGCAGCCTGACGGCCGAGGAGGTCCTACGCCTGACGACGCCTCTGCTGCAGGACTTTCGCGCCGATGTGGTGATTGCCACGATCAAGCTGCTGCAACGGCGCAACGAGCCCAGCGTCTTAGCTGCCATTCGCGGCTGCATCAGCACCGAAGCTCTGCCCCGCGTCGCTGAAGCGGCACTCCAGGCCCTCGGTTGCATCGGCAGCCTGGAATGCTGCCAGCAGCTGCTGGAGCTTCGAGGCGAATTGGCTGGCACAGCCTTAGAAGAGCCGCTGCGGCGTCAACTCAAGGCTCAGGTCAGGCATCAAGCCCTGGTCGAGCAGGCCTTGGCATAACTATTCATTTCTACAATTCGCCACAAAAAAAGCCCACCGTTGGTGGGCTTTTGCGTTGGGAGCCGAAGCTCACCATTTCTTATAAGGAAGGAACTTGCCGCACATGGTGACCTTCACTCGGTTACCAGCAGGGTCTTCAACTTTGTCCACATCCAAGGTGAAATCAATGGCGCTCATAATGCCATCACCAAACTTCTCTTGGATCACGTCCTTCAGGGGCATTCCGTACACCTGCATGATCTCGTAGAAGCGATAGATCAGCGGATCAGTCGGGATCACAGGATCCAGACCGCCCTTGGTCGGGAACGACTGCAGTGCCTCAGTAATGGCATGGTCAAGACTGAGCAGTTCAGCCAGCTTTTGGGCTTCTTCAGCCGAAGCGGTGGACTGGCAGTAGAACAGCGAAGCGATCCACACTTCATCGCGACCCAGGGCGGCCTCCAGATCAGCGAAGCTCAGCCCTTTGGCCTTCTTCGCCGCCATCAACGTCGCCGTGATTGTGGCGGGAGAGGGAGCTGCCAACGAGGGCATTGAAACAGGAGTAACCGTCATGGAGACAGGCCAGAATTGATGAGAGGAGTGAACAGAATGAAGCGCAATCTGCGTTCTGCTCGCATGTCAGATTCGCTGCAGATGGGGATCAACTTCGCAGCCTTTGTTACCGAGCCTGAAACAACTTGGTAGCGGCTGCTACCAGATCGGGCCTTGTCGGCACGGAGAATCCAGTGAGAACAAGCTCTTCTGTCGGCTTGACCTACGCCGCTCCCCCAACCGACGGCCCACCGAATGGCCGTGAGCTGTTCAAGGCCTATCTCCGAAAAGTCGGCAGTGGCGAGCACACCAGTAGTGGACTGACGCGCGAAGAAGCCGCCCACGCCCTCGAACTGATGCTCGATGGGGCCGCTAGCCCGGCCCAAATCGGCGCCTTCCTGATCGCCCACCGCATCCGCCGGCCTGAACCTCAGGAGCTCACCGGGATGCTGGATGTGTACCGAAAGCGGGGCCCGCAGCTGACAACCGGCAAGCCAGCCATCAGCTTCGGCATGCCCTTTGACGGGCGCACACGCACCGCTCCGATCTACCCCCTCACCGCCCTGGTGCTCTCGAGTGCCGGACTCCCCGTGGTGCTGCAAGGGGCCGGCCGCATCCCCGTGAAATACGGGATCACGGCCCAGGAGCTGTTCGCCTGCTTGGGCCTGCAGCTCGCCGGCCGAAGCGTCGAGTGGGTCCAGGCCAAGCTCAACGCTTGCAATCTGGCGTTGGTCCATCAACCGGACCACCTCCCGGATGCCGAAACCCTGATCCCTTACCGCGAGGATCTCGGCAAGCGGCCACCGCTGGCCAGCCTCGAGTTGCTCTGGACTGCGCACCAGGGCGAGCACCTGCTGGTCAGTGGCTTTGTCCACCCGCCAACCGAAGCGCGGGCCTGGAAGGCACTGGACTTAGCGGGGGAAACCAACGTGCTGACCGTCAAAGGCCTCGAGGGAAGCACCGATCTGCCGATCAGTCGGGCCTGCGTGACGGGTCGTCCAACCCGAGAGGAGGACGGGCGCCAGATTCTCCACCCCCGCGACAACGGTTGCTACGGAGCCGACCCGCTTTGGGACGGGCTGGAGACCTGGGGGAACCAAGCGGCCGCCGCCCTCGGCGGGCAAGGGGAACTGGCGACCGCCTTGATCTGGAATGCCGGCACCTACCTCTGGCAGGCCGGACTGGAGGCGAACCTCACCGACGGCCTCGAGCGCTGCCGGGATCTTCTGAGCTCGGGGGTGGTGATGGCCCACCTCCAGCGTCTGCGCCAGGAGATGGGCTGAGAGCAACCAATCAGCGCTCGCCCAGCACCTGCCACATCGCCGCTTGGCCAGCAATCACGGGCTGCACCGACGCGGGAGCGGAAGCCGAGATGGAGGCACTACGGATGAGTTGGACGCCCAAGGAGGCGACAACAAAGGCTCCAATGAAACCTGTGGCGATCGTCAGGGGATGGCGGCCCTGAACCGCAACTCCAGTTTTGGTTGCCATGACGGCATGGGGGATTTAACCCATCCACTATGGAGACGTCAGCCAACCCTCGCCAGCCGAACCGGTCCAAAACGTTGTGGACGCTGCCGGCGCCATGGACCAGGCGGCCGCGCCTGCCAGAAGTCGATCGCTGCTCACCCAGCCGTGGGAACTGCCCAGCAGAACCCCAAGAGCAACGGCCAAACGCATGGTGAACGGAAGAATTGAAGGGAGTTTGAAGAGACCAACGCACCGATTTGGCCGCCGTTGACACCAAACCCATCCGCCGGGAGCAAGCAATCCTCAGAAGCGTCAAAATCACTACCAGAACGACGTCTGGCCGTGACAACTGAGGCCCCCTCAGCAAGCCATTGCTTTGACTTTGAAAGCGATTTCATCGGCAACTGGCGCTGCATTCCCCTCTGCGTGCGCCGCAAGCTGGACCTCTGCGGCATCAAGCTCAAGCTCAACCATTGGCTCGCCCTCAACCAAGACGAGCGGCAAACACTTGTCGACTGGCTCGACACCCAAGACGCGCTTGAGCAACTGGGGGAGCACCTCTTGAGTCGCACGGAGGCCATGGCCGACGGTCAGGCCAAAACGCTGCCGATCGCCAGCGGCGAGCCCTGGCAAAACCCGCAGCAGATTCCCGAGGTCTTGATCGAGGCCGCGCAACTCCGCGGCATCCCCCTGCAAACAGAGCAATGGGTCGCGCTCAACGAATTAGAGCGGTTTGCCCTGTGCAAGCTGGCCAGGCCAGGGCATGACCACCACAACTTGGAGGCCGCCTTTAGCGAAGTGCTGGGCTGAACCAGCGCCGCAGGGCCTCCAGGCGCCCCGCCTCCTGCTCCACCGGTTTGACCACCGACACCGCCGGGGCAACGATGACCGCGCAGGCCTTGAGTTCAGGCTGCTTGGAGACGGGGCAGGCCTGATCGTGCATCAAGGTATTGGCCTCGCAGGCCTTCTCCTGGGTAAACCCCCAATGCATCGGAAGAAACACCGACCCCCGGCGGATGCGATCGGTGACTTTGACGTTGGCGGTGATATGTCCGCGGCGTGAACTCACAGCCGCCAACTCCCCATCCCGCAGCTTGAGCTCAAGGGCATCTTGGGGGTGAATCTCAAGCAGCGGTTCGGGATGCATGGTCTGCAGCCGATCGACCTTTCCCGTGCGGGTCATGGTGTGCCATTGACCGAGATACCGGCCCACGGTGAGCACCAGTGGATAGGTCTCGCAGGGAGGTTCCGCTAATCCCAGGGGTTGGTCGATGCAGAAGCGAGCACGTCCCGAGGGTGTCGCGAATTGATGGTCGCTGTAGAGCCGCTTGGCCTCGGTGGTGGCTGAACTGCCCGCCGGGAAGGGCCACTGCTGGGGGCCGGCCTCCTCCAACAGGGCATGACTCAAGCCAGAGACATCACAGAGACGCCCGGCCGTGAGCTGACTGAATTCCGCGTACACCTCAGCCGCGGAGTCGTAGCTGAACTGCTCCTCAAAGCCCAGGCGCCGACCCACCTCCGCGAACACCTCCCAGTCGGGCCGGCTCTCGCCGTGGCGAGGGCGATAGGCCGGGCAATAGGTGACCCTGCGCTCGGAATTGGTCATCGCACCGGCCTTCTCGCTCCACTGGGCCGCCGGCAAGACCAGGTGGGCGTAGTGAGCCGTTTCCGTGTCGGCGTAGGCATCGCTCACCACCACCAGAGGGCAGCGCCGCATCGCAGCTTTGACGCGATCGAGGTCCGGCAGGCTCACCAGGGGATTCGTGGCGGCCACCCACCAGAGATCCAGCTCGCCGCGCTCCATGGCCTCCACCTGCTGCCAGGCCGCCAAGCCCGGCGTCGCCGCGATGCTGCCGGCGGGGAGTCCCCAGGCCTGCTCAACCTCCTGACGGTGTTCGGCGTTGGTCACCAGGCGGTACCCCGGCAACAGATGGGACAGGCCCCCGGCCTCCCGGCCACCCATGGCGTTGGGCTGCCCCGTCAATGAAAAGGGTCCCGCTCCCTCTTTGCCGATCTGACCGGTGAGCAGGTGAAGGTTGATCAGGCCGCCGACCACCGCGGTGCCCTCGCGCCGCTGATTGACCCCCATCGACCAGAGACTGAGGACCCGCTCACGCCGGTGAAACAGCTCCGCCACCTCCCGCAGCCGTTTTTCAGGGATGTTGCAAAAGCGGGCGACCTTTCGGGGCGTCCAACGGGCCGCGACATCAAAAAAAGCGTCGTAGTTCTCGGTGTGGTCGTCGATGAACGCCGGGTCTTGACCGTTCTCCCGCAGCACCAGATGGGCCAGACCGTGGAGGAGCGCCAGATCAGTGCCCGGGGCGATGGGCAGATGAATGTCAGCGGCCTTGGCGGTGTCCGTTGAGCGGGGATCGACCACCACGATCGTGACGCTGCCTGGATTGCGTTTTTTGCGCTTCAACAGACGCTGGAACAGGACCGGGTGGCACTCCGCGGTGTTGGTTCCAATCAGGAAAGCCACCGAGCAGTGGTCCAGATCCTCGTAACAGGCAGGGGGGCCATCGGAGCCGAGGCTGCGGGTATAGCCCGCCACCGCGGAGCTCATGCAAAGCCGGGAATTGGCATCGAAGTTGTTGGTGCCCAACGCACCCTTCAACAACTTCTGGGCCAGGTAATAGTCCTCGGTGTGGAACTGGCCAGAGCCGTACATGGCAATGGCGTCAGCCCCCTTGGTGGCCAAGGTGCTGCGGATCCGGCCCACCAGCAGGTCCATGGCCTGCTCCCACCGGATGGGTTGAAACGGGTCGTCCAGGCTGGAGCGATAGAGCGGCTCCCGGAGACGCCCACGGTCCAAGGTCTCGCCGACAGTCGCACCCTTGATGCAGACCTGGCCCAGGCTTGAGGGGTGCTGGCGATCGCCCCGCGCGGTCCAGATCGGATTGCCCTCGGCGTCGCGCTTGACCGCCTGACCGGGCAAAGCCGGCGGAATCAGCTCAAGCCCACAACCAACACCGCAATAGGGGCATTGGCTACGCACGTTGCCGGAAGCGGACTGGGCCATGACCAGGAACGAAACAAGGTCGAAAGAAAAAGGGGCGGCTCGTGATGGCCGCCCCCTGAGAACCCCAGCGACGGGGAGGATTAGGCGTTGACGAGAGCCTTCTCGTCCGCATGCTCTTCAGCGAAGGAGCCCTTGGGCTCTTTCAGGAAGAAGAAGCAGAGGAAAGCGACGATCAATCCCGCAGTACCGAGGATTTGGAAGAAGGCGCTGTTGGAGGAGGCAATGATCTCCGCAGAGGGATCTTTGCCACCACCCATCCACATCGGCAGCAGGCTGAAGATCGTCAGGTAAGCAACCGCACCAACGTTGCCGTAGGCGCCCACAAGACCTGCGATCTGCCCCGTCACACGCTTCTTGACCAGCGGCACCATCGCGAAGGTCGCACCTTCACCGGCCTGAACGAAGAACGAGGCCAGCATCGTGATCAACACCGCGACGGTGATGCCCAGGGAGCCGGAGAACGCGCCGGGCTTGATCATGCTCATGATCAAGTAACCAATGCCCAAGCCGCCGGTCAGGAAGGCCATGGTGTTTTTGCGGCTGCCGAGCTTGTCGGAAATCAGACCGCCACCGGGACGAGCCACCAAGTTCACAAAGGCAAAACAGGACGCCAGGATGCCGGCTGTTGCCTTCGGCAGATCAAACGTGGTCTCAAAGAAGGTCGGCAGCATGGAGACAACCGCCAACTCAGATCCGAAGTTCACGATGTAGGTGAGCTCCAGAATGGCGACCTGCTTGAACTCGTAGCGATCTTCCTTGGGATATTGCCTAACGCCGTTGATCAGATCGCGGTTGGTGCGAATAATGCCCCAGGTCTGGAAGCCGAACCAAACCAGAACTGCCAGGAGCGCCAGGGGATAGGTGCCGGCGTTCAGGAAGCCAACTTTTTGCAGGCGCCAGCAGAGCACGCAGAGAATGGCCGCAAAGGGAACATTCATGCCCAGCAGGCCCCAGAAATCCCGCATGGAAGTCACCTCAAGACCAGCAGACTTGGCCGGCTTTTGGTAGGCCTTACCGGGGGGAGTATCAGTGACGCTAAAGAAGTAGATCACCCCATAGACGGCCGAAATAATGCCGGTCAGAGCAATCGCACCACGCCAATTCAAGATTGCGCCGGTGGGCAGCTCGAAGCCACCTGAGAAGGACAGGAAGCCAGCCAGGGCGACAAGAGTCAGCGCAGAGAAGGCCGAGCCAAAGTTGCCCCAACCGCCGTAGATCCCTTCCGCCAGGCCGATTTCCTTGGGCGGGAACCATTCGGCCACCATGCGGATACCGATCACAAAGCCGGCACCAACGATGGAGAGCAGCAGGCGAGCAACCACCAGCTGATTGAAGTCCTGCGCTGATGCAAACAGCAGGCAGGGGATCACCGAGAAGACAAGAATCGCCGAGTAGGTCTTACGGGGACCGAACTTATCCAGCAGCATGCCGATGAGCACGCGAGCAGGAATTGTGAGGGCAACGTTGCAGATCGCAACGGTACGGATTTGACCAAGGTCGAGGCCAAGATCAGCCTTAACCGTTGTAGCCAGTGGAGCCAGGTTGAACCAGACGACAAACGTCAGGAAGAAGGCGAACCAGGTGAGATGAAGAGTGCGATATCTCCCCTGGAGCGACCAAAGATCGCCAAGCATGGAGGACAGGGACAGTGGAGTAAGCCCAGGCCTTCAAAAAGCAGCGACCGGGGGAATCGCGCATCAAGCGCTGACGGAATTGGACCACCCGAGAGCCACCCCAACGGGTAACGACAGCTACCAAAGATCAATCCAGGCCCCGGACCGGACGCGGGCTAATCAATGCAATCAACCAGGCTTATCACCTGTCCGAGCAACAAGGCCCAGGGATTTGTTTGGTAGCAACAGCGACATTAAGAGCGGTTCCCAGCGCTACATCGTGCAGGCATGACTCCAGTGCGGATCCATGGCGCCGTGCTCTGCGGCGGTGCGAGCCGGCGCATGGGCCAAGACAAGGCAGCACTCCCCCACCCCGATGGCGGGAGCTGGCTTTCACGCACTGCGGAGCTCCTCAGTCGAGTCTGTGAATCGGTCGCGGTTTGCAGCCAACACCCAAGCCATGCGGCATTGGTGGCCGGGCTCGAGCGGGTCCACCTCACCCTGGAGCCCCCGCCTGCCCAAGGCCCCCTCAGGGCCCTTGCACAGGTGCTTTCCAGCACAGGCGACAGCGCTGTGCTGATCGCTCCGGTGGACATGCCCCGCCTGAGCCAAGAGACGCTGGAGTCGCTGATCACCCAGTGGGAGCTCGCGCCAGGCCAGGCTGCGGTGGCCCATGACGGCCAACAGCTGCAGCCCCTGCTGGGGATCTACCCGGGTGGAGCCAAGCAGCGCAGCACCCTCGCCCAGGCGCTAGAGGCGGGGGAGCGGCGCTGGCAGGGGTGGCTCGCCACCATCCCCCATCAAGCTGTGGTGCTTCCTGCCCAACAACTCCTCAATGCGAACACGCCTGCGGAGCGCGCCAGGCTGATGCCATGAGCCCAGGACCGGCCACCGATCAACTCCAGCGTCCCCTTGGGGTCCTGCGGCTCTCTTTGACAGCGCGCTGCAACTTGGCTTGCCCCTACTGCCAACCGGACGGGGAAGAAGCACCAGACCGACTGACAACGGAGCAGCGTCTGCGGGTGATCGAAGCGGCCTGCAGCCTGGGGGTCAGCAGCCTGCGCCTAACCGGTGGGGAACCGCTGCTGACACCTGATCTGGAGGAATTACTGGAGGCCATCGGCCTCGCGCGAAGGCACACCAACAGCCCCCTGCGGGACTTGAGCGACACCGCTTTAACGACCAATGGCCTGCTGCTCAGCCCTGAGCGAGCCCAGCGGCTGCGGCGAGCAGGGTTGCAGCGCATCACCATCAGCCTTGATGCCGTCGCGCCTGAGCGTGTCGGGGAGATGAGCGGCCGGCCGCACCAGGGAGCACAGCTCCTGCAGCAGGTCTTGGCGGCCATCGCCGCGGCCAAGGCCGCTGGATTTGATCCCGCCGTTGGCGCGCTGAAGCTCAACAGCGTGATCCAGCGGGGACGCAACGACGATCAATTGCTACCTCTCGCCGCCCTCGCCCGCGACCAGGGCCTGGAGTTGCGGCTGATCGAAACCATGGATGTGGGCAACCGCAACGGCTGGTCCCCCGAGCAGGTCGTGCCCGCTGCCGAAATGATCGAGCGCCTGGGCAGCCGATGGCCCCTGGAGCCCCTGGGACGCCCTACCCATGGCACCGCCAGCCGCTGGCGTTACCGGGATGGCCGCGGGGCCGTTGCCGTCGTGGCCTCCATCACGCAACCGTTCTGCGGCGACTGCAACCGGCTACGGGTCACAGCCAATGGCATGGCCTACACCTGCCTGTTTGCCTCGCAGGGCCAAGACCTCAAGCCTTGGCTACAGACCCCGGAAAGCCTTCGCCAAGCGATCGGCCAGCTCTGGAGCCACCGCCGAGATCGCTACAGCGAAGAACGTGCCTCGCGCCTGGCGCAGCCCAAAGCGGAGATGGCCTATCTGGGGGGCTAAAACCAAGCCAACAGACCCGACAACTTGAGGCTGGCCAACAGCAGCACCAACGCCAGCAATCGACGAATCCAGACCTCTTGAAACCGCCGGCTGCCGCACCAGCTCCCCAACGCTCCTGCCAAGGCCACCAGGGGCAACGGGGCCAGCAGAACTGGCATGGGTGGCAAAGCAGAAGTGCCGTAGCTCAGCAGCCAACCACTGAAACCCGCCAGGGAGTTGCACCAGATAAAGGCCGCTGAGACTCCGGCCGCCAGACGGATGGGAAGCCAACCCGCCAGCAGCACGAGGGGAGTCAAGAAGATCCCTCCCCCGGTTCCACTCAAACCAGCCAACAGACCCAGCAGGGCTCCGGTGAACAAGACCCATGGGAGTGGAGGCAGGGCCAAGGCCGCCGCCCCAGGCCCCGCCTTCGGCCGCCAAAGCCGCAGGGCCGAAAAGAGCAACACCACGGCCAAGAACAGGCTCAAGCCATCGCTCGGGAGCTGCCAACTCCCACCCAGCAGCGCCGCGGGAATCGAACAGGAGAGCAGGGGCAGCAGGAAACGGCGCTGGACGACAACCGGCAGGTGGCCATCGCGGTAAAAACGCCAACTGGCCAGGCTCGCCACCACCAGATTCATCACCAAAGCCATCGGCCGAATCCACTCCAGCGGCACGGCGAAGAGGGCCAGGCTGGCGATGTAGCCAGAGGCGCCCGCATGGCCAACGCAGGCATACAAAAAGGCGATGAGCCCCAGGGCTAAGAGCAGCCCGGGCTCCAGCGCAGTCATGGGGCCTCGGTCAGGCGCGGCAGCAACTGCACCAAGTTGCACGGACGGGTCGCCGCATCCAACTGAGCGGAGATCAGGCGATCCCAAGCCGTTTCCACCGCATCCAGGGAACCCGGCAGAACAAACACGACCGTGCCATTAGCCACACCCGCCAAACAGCGGCTCTGGAGACTGCTGGTGCCGATGGTTTCAAACGACAGCACCCGAAAGAGCTCGCCAAACCCCTCAATGCGTTTATCGAGCAAGGGCTCCACGGCCTCCGGAGTCCCGTCCCGCCCGGTCAAACCGGTCCCGCCACTGGTGATCACCACCTGCACCGCCTCATCGGCGATCCAACGGCTGAGTTCGGCGCGGATGCGGTAGCGGTTGTCCGGCACCAGGCGACGCTCCTGCAGAACATGGCCCGCCGCCTCCAGCCGCTGCTGCAGGGCATCGCCAGAGCGATCCTCGGCCAGGGTCCGCGTATCGGAGACGGTCAGCAGCGCAATCGAAAGGCCCACGCGCGGGATCAAGGGGTCCCTTGATGCTGCCAAACCCCGATGGGCCGCTGGGTAGCGTTTGAGCCATGGGCTCCAGCGCACCCGGCTCGATTCGCATCCGCCTGTTCGCCAGCCTGCGGGAGCAGGCGGGTTGGGCGGAGCGTCAATGGCCGCTCGAGCAGCCCACCACCGCCGAAGAGCTCTGGCGGACGCTGGAGTTGCCCGGGGCCATGGACGCGGTCCGGGTGGCCATCAATCAACGCTTTGCCAGCGCCGAGACGCCTCTACAGAACGGAGACGAGTTGGCCTTTCTGCCACCGATCTCGGGGGGCTAATGGAGCAGCCCATCGCGATTCAGATTCGACTGCACCCAGAGCGGTTTGAGCCACTGGTCTCCCTACAGCAGTGGGAACAACAGCTGCTCGAGGCGGGCCTGCAACGGGCAGCGGCCTGCAGTTCGTTCATCGGCCGGGTGCGCGCCGGCAACGCCAATGGCAGCAGCGCCAGTGCCGTTATCGCCCTCGAACTTGAGCACTACCCCGGGATGACCGAGGCGGAACTCCAACGCATTGCCGAATCCGTCGGCAAGCGCCATGGCGCCTTGGCCTGCCTGATCGAACACCGCGTCGGCCGCATCGCGGTGAACGACGCCATCGTCTGTGTCGCGGTCTTGGCCGACCGACGCGGGCCAGCCCAACGCTGCTGCCAAGAGCTGCTCGAGGAGCTCAAGCACAACGCCCCCTTTTGGAAGCGGGAATGGAGCGCCGATGGATCCAGCCAGTGGATCGAGGGCAACACCCCGCTCTAGGGCTTCAAAAAATCGGCAGCCGCAGGAGCTGGGCCCAGAGCTCCGCACCCGCCTCCAAGCTCCCCAGCTCCGCGGGAATCTCCAAGAGCAAATCCGCCTGCGCCAGGGAGCCAATCCGGGAGGACGCCTGGGACCCCGCGACCCGGGCCAACAAGCGACCGTCATCGGCCACCACCAAGGACGCCCGGGCCAATTCGGGGCGCCCCGAACCGCGCCGCAGGGGCTGCTCCAACTGAACCCGCAGACGCGGCAGCAGCGCAACCTCAGCCCCCTCCAGCCGTTGCAGCGCCGGCCAGAGCAACTGCAGGGCCGTCACGGCGGCGGCCACGGGATTGCCCGGCAGGCCGAAGAAGGGCCTCCCAGCCACCGTTCCCCAGGCCAAGGGACGACCGGGTTTGAGGAACAACTTCCAGAACCGCACCTCCCCCAGTTCCGCCACCAAGGGCCGGATCCAATCGGTATCCCCCGCAGACACGCCGCCGGTGCTCACCACCACATCAGCGTTCGCCGCCAGCTCGAGCAGGGCCTGACGCAACGGCTCGGGCTGGTCGCCAACCACCCTCTGCACGGCAACCCCGTAGCCCAGGCGTTGCAAGAGGGCGCAAAGCAACGTCGAGTTGCTCTCCCAGATCTCCCCCAACTGCCGGGGCTCACCGGGGGGAAGTAACTCATCGCCACTAATCAGCAGACCCACGCGCGGCCGTGACCAAACCCGGCACTGCTGAACGCCACAACTGGCCAGGCGCGCCAACTCCGCTACACCCAAGCGATCCCCGGCCTGGGCCAAGACCCCGCCCGCGGCCGCCTCTTCATCCATGGCGCGGATCCAGGAGTTGACCCCGCAGGCTTTCTGCAAACGGAGCTGGCCATCACAGGCCTCCACCAATTCCTGGGGCAACACCCAACCGCTTCCCTCAGGGACGACAGCCCCCGTCAGGACACGCACGGCCTGTCCCGGCTGCAGGCTCTCGCGAAACGGTGCCCCCGCGGCGGAGCGTCCCATCAGCTGCCAGGAGTCCCCCGGCTCAGGCGGCTCAGAGCCGGCGATGGCATAGCCATCCATGATCGAAGCGCGGAAACCTGGCACGGCTTCCGCCGCATGAAGCGTTTCCGCCAGTGTGCGGCCCAGACAGTCCGCCAGGGGCAAGGACTCCGAGAGCCCCAAGGGTTGCAGCGCCTCCAAGACCAGCGCCCGGGCCTGATCCAGGGGAAGCCCTTCGCGGGGATAGGGCTCAGTCATCACGCTGCCAATCGCCACGCCGCCCGCCGGTCTTGCTCAGGAGGCGCACGGGGCCAATCGTCATGGCGGGATCGACCGCTTTAACCATGTCGTAGAGGGTGAGCAGGCCCACCTGCACGGCGGTCAGCGCTTCCATCTCCACACCGGTCACACCGGTGGTACGGGCCGAGGCCTCGATGCGCAACCCATCCGCCACCGGCTCAATCGCCACGGAGACCCCGCTTAAGGGCAGGGGATGGCACAGGGGAATGAGTTCCCAGGTCCGCTTCGCCCCCTGAATCGCCGCGACCCGAGCAACGGCCAGAACATCCCCTTTGGCCGCACGCCCCTCCACCACCAGGGCCAGAGCCTCCGCCGAGAGCTGAATAAACCCCTCCGCAACGGCCACACGATCACTCACGGCGCGGCCACCCACATCCACCATGTGGGCCTCCCCGCTGGCATTGAGGTGACTCAGACCAGAAGGAGTGGAACTCACCGTGAATCGATCGCGCGAACCATCACGATGCATCCTGCCCGGAGCGAATCCAAAACCTAAAAACGTTCACTTCTGACGAGCGCAATCGAGACAGGGGGCATATCTTTCGCCCACCAAGCGGTTCATCTCATGCTTGTCAAAGGCGGGACTGGATCCTTTTCGATGGTGTGTGGCCTGGTGATGAGTTCACCGCAGCGCCAGTACCCCCGATCCGCACAGTCCTTTTCCCTGCGTCAGTTCATCCTGAAGCTGATCCGACGGATCCACTAAGGAGCGTTCAAGCCTTCATGGGAAGGTGAGGCAAACACTGGGGACAGCCCTGTGAGCTGGAAACGGCCCTCCACCTCTCTCTGCGCGTTCCTCACACTGCTGAACGATCGGCTCGGGGAAAGCATTGTTTTCCCCTTGCTGCCCTTCCTGCTGGCGAGCTTCACGGACAACGGCCGCACCCTGGGACTGCTGGCCGGGAGTTACGCGATCGCCCAATTCGCCGTCACCCCCCTGATTGGCTCCCTGAGCGATCGCTTTGGCCGCAAACCCGTCATCGGCATTTGTGTGGCGGGCTCGGTGCTCGGCTTGAGTCTCTTTGCGATCACGGTCAGCATTGATTGGCAGGCCATTCCCTGGGCCGCCGGGACGAGCCTTCCCCTGATCCTGCTGTTTACCGCCCGACTCATTGATGGGGTGAGCGGCGGTACCGCCGCCACGGCCGGGGCAGTGCTCGCGGATATCTCGACCCCAGAAAACCGTGCCAAGGCTTTTGGCCTGATTGGCGTGGCCTTCGGCCTGGGCTTCATCCTGGGCCCCGCCTTTGGCGGCCTGCTCTCCCAGACCAACGTCACCCTGCCGGTGTGGGCCGCCGCGGCCTTCGCCCTGATCAACCTGGTGCTGGTGCTGCTGCTCTTGCCAGAAACCCACCCGCCCGAGGCGCGGCTGGCGATGCCACGCAAACGGGACCTCAATCCCTTGATCGCCCTGCAGAAGGTGTTCACCAACCCCCAGGTGCGCCGCTTGTGTGGGGCGTTCTTTCTCTTTTTTCTCGCCTTCAACGGCTTCACAGCCGTGCTGGTCCTCTATTTCAAACAGGCCTTTGATTGGGGACCGGGCTTAGCCGCTAATGCCTTCTTGGTGGTCGGCATCGTGGCGACGGTCGTCCAGGGGGGCTTGATCGGACCTCTGGTGAAACGCTTTGGCGAATGGCGACTGACCCTGGCTGGCTTGGGCTTCGTGATCGCCGGCTGCCTACTGGTGCCGATGGCGACCGCCGAGAACGCCACCCGTGTCGTCTTCCCCGCCGTTGCGATCCTGGCCCTCGGTACCGGCCTGGTGACCCCCTGCCTGCGGGCCCTGGTCTCCAGGCGCCTGGATGACTCCGGCCAGGGGGCAGCCCTGGGAAGCCTTCAGGGCCTCCAGAGCCTGGGCAGTTTTATCGGCCCTCCCCTCGCCGGCCTGGCCTACGACGTGGTGGGACAACGCAGTCCCTTCTGGCTGGGCATCACGGTGCTCGCGGGGGTCGCAGCCCTGGTGGCTGGAGGCCTGCCGCGTCGCGAGCAACACGCCTGAGATCCCTTCTGATTGCTACGTTGATCAGCAGAAAGTGATGGGTCATCCATGGCTGATCCAGTGGTTGCTCCGGAGCTCTACATCAATCGGGAGCTCAGCTGGATTGCCTTCAACCAGAGGGTGCTGGCCCAGGCCCTGAGCGAGCACACGCCGCTGCTGGAGCAGGCCAAATTCAGCGCGATCTTCAGCAATAACCTCGACGAATTTTTCATGGTCCGTGTGGCTTCACTGAAGTCACAGGTGGAAGCGGGCGTTCAGACCCTGAGCGACGACGGACTGACTCCCACCCAACAGCTGGCCCTGGTGCGCAAGGAACTCGCACCGCTGCTGCAGCAACAACAGGCCCACTACCGCCACTACCTGAAGCACCAGCTGGCCGAAGTCGGCGTGCACCTCCTGGACTACCGCAGGCTGAACAAGAAGCAGAAGGCCTGGGTCAACGACTACTTCCAGCGCGCCATCTTCCCGGTGCTCACCCCCCTGGCGGTGGACCCGGCTCACCCCTTCCCCTTCATCAGCAACCTGAGCTTGAACATCGCGGCCCTGATCCGCGATCCAGACAGCGGCGTTCAACAATTTGCCCGGGTCAAGGTCCCGCAAAAGAACCTGCCGCGGTTTGTCGAACTGCCGGCCGAGCTCAGCACGACCGAACCGCAACCGGTCTTCACCGCCGTCCCCCTGGAGCAGGTGGTGGCCTTCAACCTGCAGCTGCTCTTCCCAGGGATGGAGGTGGAGGGGCACTACTTCTTCCGCGTCACCCGGGATGCGGACCTGGAGCTGCGGGACCTGGAAGCCGACGACTTGATGGAGGCCCTCCAGCAGGGCCTGCGCAAACGACGCATGGGCGGGGAGGTGGTGCGCCTGGAGGTCGCCGATGAGATGCCGGATGCCGTGGTGGAACTGCTCCTGGAGGGCACCGGCGTTGAACCGGAGGATCTCTATCGAATCGGCGGTCCGCTGGGCCTCGATGACCTGATGTGCCTGCTGGCCATTCCCCTGCCGGCTTTGAAGGATGCCCCGCACCGGGGCCGCACCCACGCCAAGTTGGCTCGGGCTCAGAAGAGCCTGCTGGAGGACGGCTCGATTAAGGCCGAGGAATTCACCAGCATCTTCTCGGTGCTGCGCCGCGGTGATGTGCTCCTGCACCACCCGTTTGACCTCTTTTCCACCTCTGTCGAGGAGTTCATCAATCAGGCCGCCGATGACCCCTCGGTGCTGGCCATCAAGATGACCCTCTATCGGGTCTCGAAAGACTCCCCGATCATTGCGGCCCTGATTCGCGCCTCAGAGAACGGCAAGCAAGTGATGGTGCTGGTCGAGCTCAAGGCACGCTTCGACGAGGACAACAACATTCAGTGGGCCCGCCAACTGGAGCGCTCAGGCGTCCACGTGGTCTACGGGGTGATCGGCCTGAAAACCCACACCAAGATCACGCTGGTGGTGCGCAAGGAAAAGGATCTGCTGCGCAGCTACTGCCACATCGGCACGGGCAACTACAACTCCAAAACCGCAGCCCTCTACACGGACCTGGGTCTGCTCTCCGCCCGGCCGGAACTGGGGCAGGACCTGGCCGAGCTGTTCAACTACCTGACGGGCTTCTCCAAGCAACAGGACTTCCGGCGCCTCCTGGTGGCGCCCGTGAGCCTGCGCCGCCGGATGCAAGAGCTCATCCAACGGGAGATCGAGCACGCCAAGGCCGGTCAGCCGGCCGCCATCAAGGCCAAGATGAACGCCCTGGTGGACCCGCGCATCATCGCCCTGCTCTACGAGGCCTCCCAAGCGGGTGTTCAGATCGACCTCGTGGTGCGCGGCATGTGCAGCCTGCGACCGGGGCTGGTCGGTGTCAGCGACAACATTCGGGTGAGCAGCGTCATTGGTCGCTTCCTGGAGCACTCCCGTCTGTTCTGGTTCGAGAACGGCGGTGATCACGAGACGTATATCGGCAGTGCCGACTGGATGGGTCGCAATCTCGACCGGCGCGTCGAAGCGGTGGTCCCCGTCGAAGATCCCGATCTACACGAACGGCTGACACGGCTGATCGACAGCTATCTCAATGACAACTGCACCGCCTGGGACATGCAGAGCGATGGCAGCTTCAGCCGCCGCATTCCCGAAGAGGACAACATCGCCGTGCAAGCCAACTTGATCGATGGCTGGAGAAAGGGCCTGATCCCTGTCGAGGCGGGCGCGTAGCGAGGGCTACAAACAGAAAGAAAAACGAACGAAAAGGCCTTAGTAAGTCTTCCAATTCCTGACATCTCGCAGTGGCCAGGAGTGCTACATTCCGGCCAAATCAATTCGTTTTGCGGCCTTTAGTTCAGTTCTGCAACCCTGCAGAGACAACCAACCGCCCAAAGCAACCTCCGAAGCCTGCGCATCTGCTGCCATGCCTGCAAACAAGCCCGCTGCTTCAGGCTCTTCGAGCAACAAATCAACGGCTCGATCCGCCGCGTCCCGGCAGGGAGGTCGCCTTAGTGCTGACTCGATCGGCTGGTACCTGAGCAATATCGGCCGGGTACCCCTCCTCACTCCCGCCGAAGAGATTGAGTTGGCTCACCATGTGCAGGCGATGAAGCGTCTGCAGGAGCTCCCCGCCGCCGAACTCACCGCCCGCCAAAAACATCAGATCCGGATGGGCACCCGCGCCCGGGATCGAATGATGGCCGCCAACCTGCGGCTCGTCGTCAGCGTCGCCAAGAAATATCAGAACCAAGGCCTGGAACTGCTTGACCTGGTCCAAGAGGGCGCGATTGGTCTGGAGCGAGCCGTCGACAAGTTCGACCCCGCCATGGGCTACAAGTTCTCGACCTATGCCTACTGGTGGATTCGCCAGGGCATGACCCGGGCCATCGACAACAGCGCCCGCACGATTCGCTTGCCGATTCACGTGAGCGAGAAGCTCTCGAAGATGCGTCGCATCACCCGCGAGCTCTCCCATCGCTTTGGCCGCCAACCCAACCGCCTGGAGCTGGCCCATGCCATGGGCATGCAGCCGGAAGAACTGGAAGAGCTGATCACCCAAAGCGCCCCCTGCGCCTCCCTCGATGCCCATGCCCGGGGCGACGATGACCGGAGCACCCTCGGCGAGCTGATCGCGGATCCCAACAGCAACGAGTCCATGGATTCCATGGATCGCAACCTGCAGAAGGAGCACCTGGGCACCTGGCTCTCCCAGCTCAATGAGCGCGAGCGCAAGATCATCGAACTGCGCTTTGGACTCGCCGGCCAAGAGCCCCTGACCCTGGCGGAAATCGGACGCCAGATCAACGTCTCCCGCGAACGGGTGCGTCAGTTGGAATCGAAAGCGATTCTCAAGCTGCGCCTGATGACCAACTACCAGCAGGCTGCTTGAGCCGTATCGCCTGAGTTCTGTGGTCACGCAACAGCTCCTGGGCGTGGCCGCTGTCTTGGCCTGGCTTGCTGCTGTGCTGCTGACGGCCCTGGCAGTACGCCGGCGCTGGCCGCAACAGAAGGAGTGGAGCCGCAAGGTCGTCCACATCGGTACGGGCGCGGTCGTACTCCTGGCTTGGGCCTTTGCGATTCCGCGAGGCCTGGCCCTGGGCGCCGCGGCCCTGGTCACGCTGGGCACCGCCCTGAACCACCGCTTCCGCCTGCTGCCTGCCGTCGAGGACGTCGGACGCCACAGCTACGGGACGATTGCCTACGGCGCCTCGATCACGATTCTCCTGGCCCTGTTCTGGCCCCAGCAACCGCTACCCGTGGCCGCAGGCGTTCTGGTAATGGCCTGCGGCGATGGACTCGCGGGGCTGGTGGGCCCCCAGATCCAGTCAGCGCGTTGGCAGATCTTCGGGCAAACCAAATCCCTGGCGGGCACCGCGACCATGGCCCTCACCAGCTGGCTGGTCCTGGCCCTGTTGATCGGAGTCGCCCAGGGAACGGGTGCAGCCGCACCCAGCTTGGTGGCTGCGGCTGCCATCGCGATCGCCGCCACGGGGCTCGAGCAACTGAGTGGCTTTGGCCTCGACAACCTGAGCGTGCCATTAGCCACCGCTTATCTCTGGCAACTCGCTATGCCCTGAGCATCGCCTCACAGCGCTGCTCCCAGTCCCGTTGGGTGCCAAGGCCGGTGACCAACTGGGTCTCTCCGGGTTCACTGCGCAAACACAACTGCCACTGGCGGATCGCCTCAGCGCGCTCCATCCAAGCGTTGATCACACTGCGCTGGGTCCGCTCTGGATCCCACTGGCGGCAACTGGCAGTCTCCAGGGCCCAGGCCATCAAGGCATCCAGCTGAACCGGGCGAAAGCCCGTGAACACCGGACCGGCACCATCCACGGAACTTTGCTGCAGGTAAAACAGCTGCAACGGATCAGACAGACCAAAAAACTGCAGCAGATAGGCCATAGGCAGCCCCCTTTCAGTTGCAGACAAGGTAATTGGACAGGCAGAAGATTCTGCTCACTGCCAACAGTTTTAAACCACACTATTGAGCACCGAAGGCAATTAGCACTCTCGATCTTCGAGTGCTAATTGAGCAAAACGCTTCGCTTAAACCGCGACGGCAGAAGCGCTCTGGGCCGCCGCAACCGCATCAGCCAAGCTCGCCAGCACCTCACGGGTCGTCTGCAGATCGATGCAGGCGTCGGTGATGCTCTGGCCATAGGTGAGGGCCGAGCGATCGGGGCTGATCTTCTGATTACCAGCCACCAAATGGCTCTCGATCATCACGCCCATGACATCGCGGGAGCCCGCCCGCAGTTGCTCAGCCACCTGCGCCGCCACCTCGCCTTGACGGCGGTAGTCCTTATTGGAGTTGCCGTGGCTGCAATCCACCATCACCCGAGCCGGCAGTCCGTCTTTCACCAGAGCAGCCGAGGCTTCTTCAATCGCCTCTCGGTGGTAGTTGGTGCCCTGCTTGCCGCCCCGCAGCACCAGGTGCCCATCGGGGTTACCGGTGGTGGTGACGATGGCCGCTTGGCCATCCTTATTAATGCCCAGGAAATGGTGGGGGCGTGCTGCCGCCTCCATCGCATTGATGGCGGTGATGGCGCTGCCGTCGGTGCCGTTCTTGAAACCGATGGGCATGGACAGCCCAGAGGCCATTTCCCGGTGGGTCTGGCTTTCGGTGGTGCGGGCGCCGATGGCCGTCCAGCTGATCAGATCAGCGATGTACTGGGGAACGACAGGGTCCAACAGCTCCGTGGCAGCCGGTAGCCCCATGTCGGCCAGATGCAGCAGCAGGCCGCGGGCCAGGCGCAGACCGGTGTTGATGTCGTAGCTGCCGTCCAGATGCGGGTCATTGATCAACCCCTTCCAGCCGACGGTGGTGCGGGGCTTCTCGAAATAGACCCGCATGACCACCTCAAGCTGGTCACGGTGACGTTTGTGTTCTTCAGCGATGGCGGCGGCGTATTCCTGGGCCGCCTCCACGTCATGGACCGAGCAGGGTCCAACGATCACCAGCAAACGCTGGTCGTCACCCCGAAGGATGGCCTTGATGCGCTCGCGGGCCTCGCGCACGGTGCGCCCAGCGGTCTCGCTCAGTGGCAGCTCCCCGTGCAGCAGGGTGGGCGCCACCAGGGGCCGGGTTTCCACCACGTGGAGATCAGAGGTGGGAATCATGCCGGCAACCATCCCAGGGGCTCGGAGCAACCCACCCTAAAAGCCCAGTCGCATCGTTCGTCACAACGGGGGGGACCGGCGGCAAAGAACAATGGTCGGACGTCCACCGATCGAGGCCCCCTGGGGTTCCAGCGCCGATGTCCGCCAGCAGCTTCCTTGCCGACTACCGCGCCGCCGCTGCGGAGCGAGAAGCCCAAGGGGTCCCCGCCCTGCCGCTGACAGCCGCCGAAACCCAGGCCCTGACTGAACTGCTGCAGGCACCCCCCTCCGGGGAAGAGGAGTTCCTGCTGCATCTGCTCTCGGAGCGCATCCCCCCCGGCGTGGATGAGGCGGCCTACGTCAAAGCGGACTGGCTCAGTGCCGTGGCCCAGGGCAGAACCACCAGCCCCCTGGTCGCTCCCGTGGAAGCGGTGAAGCTGCTGGCCACCATGATCGGCGGCTACAACGTCGGCGCCCTGATCGAGCTGCTCTCCCACGCGGACGCAGCCATCGCTGACGCCGCCGCGACTGGGCTCTGCCGCACCCTGCTGGTCTACGACGCCTACAACGATGTCCTGGAGCTGGCCGCCAGCAACACCCAGGCCAAACGGGTCATCGATAGCTGGGCCAATGCCGAGTGGTTCACCGCCAAGCCCGAGCTGCCGGCGGAGATCACCGTCACGGTCTTCAAGGTGGAAGGCGAGACCAACACCGATGACCTCTCCCCGGCAACCCACGCCACCACCCGTCCGGACATCCCGCTGCACGCCACGGCGATGCTCGAGACCCGGATGCCCGGCGGCCTGGATCTGATCGCCGAGCTCAAGAAAAAGGGCCATCCCGTGGCCTACGTCGGCGACGTGGTCGGCACCGGCAGCTCCCGTAAATCCGCCATCAACTCGGTGCTCTGGCACACCGGTACCGACATCCCCCACGTGCCCAACAAGCGCAGTGGCGGCGTGGTGCTCGGCGGCAAGATCGCGCCGATCTTTTTCAACACGGCTGAGGACTCCGGCGCCCTGCCGATTGAGTGCGATGTCACCGCCCTGAACTCCGGCGATGTCATCACCATTCGCCCCTACGCCGGCACGATCGAGCGGGCAGCGGGCGAGGCCAATGCCGGTGACGTGGTGGCCCGCTTTGAGCTCAAGCCCAGCACGATCACCGATGAGGTGCGTGCAGGCGGCCGCATCCCCCTGATGATCGGCCGTGCCTTGACCGACAAGGTGCGCGCCCAACTGGGCCTGCCCGCCAGCGACCTCTTCATCCGGCCCAGTGCCCCCGCCGACACCGGCAAGGGCTTCACCCTGGCCCAAAAAATGGTGGGCAAGGCCTGCGGCCTGCCGGGCGTGCGCCCCGGCACCAGCTGTGAGCCGCTGATGACCACGGTCGGCTCCCAGGACACCACCGGGCCGATGACCCGCGATGAGATGAAGGAGCTGGCCTGCCTGGGCTTCTCCGCCGATCTGGTGATGCAGAGCTTCTGCCACACCGCGGCCTACCCCAAGCCGGTGGACCTCAAGACCCACGCCGAGCTGCCCGACTTCATTAGCTCCCGCGGCGGCGTAGCCCTGCGCCCCGGCGACGGCATCATCCACAGCTGGCTGAACCGGATGCTGCTGCCCGACACCGTGGGCACCGGCGGTGACAGCCACACCCGCTTCCCCCTGGGCATCTCCTTCCCCGCCGGCTCGGGCCTGGTGGCCTTCGCCGCCGCCATCGGTGCGATGCCCCTGGACATGCCCGAGTCGGTGCTGGTGAAGTTCTCCGGCTCCCTGCAGCCCGGCGTCACCCTGCGGGATGTGGTGAATGCCATTCCCTACGTGGCGATCCAGCAGGGGCTGCTGACGGTGGAGAAGGCCGGCAAGAAGAACATCTTCAGCGGCCGAATCATGGAGATCGAGGGCCTGCCCGACCTGAAGCTGGAGCAAGCCTTCGAGCTGACCGATGCCACCGCCGAGCGCTCCTGCGCCGGCAGCACCATCAAGCTCTCTGTGGAGACCGTCAGCGAGTACCTGCGCAGCAACGTGGCGCTGCTCAAGAACATGATCGCGCGGGGCTACAGCGATGCCCGCACCCTGGCCCGCCGGATCAAGGCCATGGAGGACTGGCTGGCCAATCCCATTCTGATGGAAGCCGACGCCAACGCTGAGTACGCCGCGGTGATCGAAATCAACCTCGATGAGATCACCGAGCCGATCCTGGCCTGCCCGAACGACCCCGACAACGTCAAAACCCTCTCGGATGTGGCCGGGAGTCAGATCGATGAGGTGTTCATCGGCTCCTGCATGACCAACATCGGCCACTACCGCGCCGCCGCCACCGTCCTGGAGGGACAAGGGGAGAACACGGCTCGCCTCTGGGTCTGCCCACCCACCCGGATGGATGAGGAGATGCTCAAGCAGGAGGGCTACTACGCCATCTTCGAGAAGGCCGGCTCCCGCATGGAGATGCCCGGTTGCTCCCTCTGCATGGGCAACCAGGCGCGGGTGGAGGACAACACCACGGTGTTCTCCACCAGCACCCGCAACTTCAACAACCGCTTGGGCAATGGCGCCCAGGTGTATCTGGGCAGCGCCGAGCTGGCTGCGGTCTGCGCCCAGCTGGGCCGGCTCCCCAGCAAGGAGCAGTACCTGGCAATTGCAGCCGCCAAGATCGATCCCAAAGGCGCTGAGCTCTACCGCTACCTGAACTTCGATCAGATCGAGGGATTTGAGGACAGCGGTCGCGTGGTCAGCAGTGACGACGAGGCGAAGGTCCTGGCAGGGGTCTAAGCGTCTTGCAGACCAATGGCCTGAAGCTGGAACTGCAGTCCTGGAGGACCAGCCGCAACCTGGAGCGGATGGTCCAGCAGCGCTGGCCGGCCGTCGTCCTCACCCTGATCGTCACCGGCCTGGGGGCTGCGGCCGCCGGCCTGCTGTTCAAAACCGGCGTGGGCTGGCTGGGCAGTTGGCGCCTGGGGCTTCTGCAAACCGCCAGCCCTTGGCTGGTCCTGCCCTTGATGGGAGGGATTGGCGGCCTGCTCTCGGCGGTGCTGATCAGCACCCTGGCGCCAACGGCGGCGGGCTCGGGGATCCCGCAGGTGATGCGCTTCCTCTCGCGCCAGAGCCTGCCGATGAACCTGCAGGTGGCCATCGTCAAATTGCTGGCGGGGATCCTGGCCATTGGCAGCGGCTTCCCGCTCGGGCCGGAGGGTCCGGCGGTTCAGATGGGCAGTTCCGTGGGCTGGCAGATGGCCCGCTGGTTCAAAGCCCCGCCCTCACTGCTGCGGGTGATCGTGGCGGCCGGCGGCGGCGCAGGCATCGCTGCGGTCTTCCATGCCCCCCTAGGGGGCTTCTTCTATGCGATTGAGGAGCTGCTGCGTAAATCCGGTCCGATCCTGCTGCTGCTGGTGCTCGGCACGGCCTTCGCCGGCAGCTTCTGGGCCGACGTCATGGGCCTGGCTGGCTTTGGGCAGCAAAGCGCGGGCATCGGCCAGAAGGGCTTCCAGATCAGCAGCGAGTACAACCTGGATATTCAGTTCCTGCCCAAGGACCTGATCTATCTGGTGGCCCTGGGGATTGTGGTGGGCCTGCTGGCGGAGCTCTACACCCGCTACGTGGTGAAGATGCAGTCCCTGGGGCAGCGGTTCTTCTCCGGAAAGATTGTGGTGCGGATGCTGCTGGGCGGCATCGCCCTGGGCTGCCTCTATGCCGCCCTGCCGGCTGAGTTCCGCAACAACGCGGGCCTGCAGCACACGATCGTCGACGGCCACGTCGAGATCAACAAGGCCGTAGGCATCTTCACGCTGCTGTTTTTCGCCACCGGCCTGGCCGCCGCCACCGGCGCCCCAGGCGGCCTGTTTGCACCGATGCTCACCCTGGGCAGCGCCCTGGGGCTGACCGCCGCAGGCATTGCCGAGCACCTCTCCGGCCATGCCCCAAGCACCTACGTCTTCGCCGGAATGGCGGCCTTCATCGCCGCCTGCTCCCGCACACCGATCACTGCCGTCTTCCTGGTCTTTGCCCTGACCAAGGACCTGCTGATCCTTAAGCCCCTGTTCGTCTGCGCCGTGGTGAGCTTCGTGGTCTCCCGCATCACCCACGAGCACTCGATCTACCAACGCCAGCTGGCCCTTCAAAGCAGTGCCACCAGCACTCAAGGGGAGATGAAGCTGCCGGGCACGCCGCTCAGCCCGCGGGACCTTTGAACCAAGAAACCCTGCTGTTTGAGCCAGCTGCTGCGCAGCAGGGTGCCCTTCGGGCCGTGTTGGCCTTCCCCAGCACCTACACCGTGGGGATCACGAGCCTGGGCTACCAGGTGGTCTGGGCGACCTTGGCCCAGCGCACCGATGTGGATGTGCGGCGGCTGTTCACCGACCAGGGCGATCCGCAACACCGCCACTGCGACCTCTTTGGCCTGTCCCTGAGTTGGGAACTCGACGGGCCGGTGCTGCTGGATCTGCTGGAGCAGCAGCGCATCCCGATCTGGGCAAGCGAACGGGGCGACAACGACCCGATCGTCTTCGGCGGGGGGCCGGTGCTCACGGCCAACCCCGAACCCCTGGCGCCTTTCTTTGATGCGGTGCTGCTCGGCGATGGCGAGCAGCTGCTGCCGGCCTTTATCGATGCCCTGCAGGACTGCAAAACCGCCCCGCGCCAGCAGCGGCTGCGGCGCCTGGCGGCCGTGCCCGGTGTCTATGTCCCGTCGCTCTATGCCCCCCGCTACGGCGAGGGCGGTGACCTGCTGGCGATCGAACCGATCGAGGCCGGCATTCCCGAAACCGTGGAAAAGCAGACCTGGCGCGGCAACACCCTGAGTCACTCCACGGTGATCACCCCGGAGGCGGCCTGGCCTTCTATCCACATGGTCGAGGTGGTGCGCAGCTGCCCGGAGCTCTGCCGCTTCTGCCTGGCTAGCTATCTCACCCTGCCCTTCCGCACGCCGAGCCTCGATGACGGGCTGATCCCAGCGGTGGAAAAGGGCCTGGGGGCCACCCAACGCTTGGGCTTACTGGGTGCCTCCGTGACCCAACACCCCCAATTCGACGACCTACTGCAGTGGCTCGATCAGGACCGCTTTGACGACACCCGGGTCAGCGTCAGCTCCGTGCGGGCCGCCACCGTCACCCCCGAGCTCGGGCGGATCCTGGCCAAACGCGGCAGCAAGTCCCTGACCATCGCCATCGAGAGCGGCAGCGAGCGCATGCGCGAGGTGGTCAACAAAAAGCTGGCGACCGATGAGATCTACGCCGCGGCCCGCTACGCCAAAGAAGGCGGCCTCAGCGGCCTGAAGCTCTACGGCATGGCCGGCCTGCCTTCGGAAACTGAGGACGATGTTGAGGCCACCGCCGACCTGCTGCTGCAGCTCAAGAAGGCCACCCCAGGCTTGCGCCTATCGCTCGGGGTCAGCACCTTTGTGCCCAAGGCCCACACCCCCTTCCAGTGGCAGGGCGTCCGCCCGGAAGCCGAGAAACGCCTGAAACTCCTGGCCAAACGGCTGAAGCCCAAGGGCATCGACCTGCGCCCCGAGAGCTACGGCTGGAGCGTGATTCAGGCGCTGCTCTCCCGCAGCGACCGGCGCCTTGCACCCGTGATCGCCGCGGTGCGCGGCCGCCACGAAAAACTCGGCGGCTGGAAGCAGGCCTACCGCGAAGCCGAGACGCCCCTGCCCCCCTGGGAGGAGGTCATCCACGGGACATGGGACGCCGATCGAGTCCTGCCCTGGGAGCACCTGAAGGGTCCCCTACCCAAGACCACCCTGCGCAAGCACCACGACGAAGCCCTGGCCTAGAGCCGGCAGCGCAGACCCGCCAGCAGGATCCAACCGGCGATGTTCAGGCGGCTGTCGTACATCGGGATGTCGGTGGCATGGAGCACCACCAGCACCAGCGCCGCGGCCCACCAGGCCCGCTCAAACAGCGCGCCACTGGCCATGCCAAGCCTCACGCCGCGGATCAAGAGCCACAGCACCAGACCGACCAGACCCACGGCCACCGGCAGACCGTGACTGAGGGCCAGATCCAAGGCGATGTTGTGGGGATGGCCATGCCAATGGCCCGTCCGCAGGGGATAGATCACGCTGAAGGCCGCCGCCCCCCAGCCCAGCCAAGGACGCTCGCCCACCAGCCCCAGGGCCGTGCCCCACTGACTCAGACGCGTCAGCGCCAGGGGACGCTCCCCATGGGAATTGAAATCGTTCAGGCGTCCCCAGATCGACTGGGGAACGATCTCCCGCAGGGGGGCCTGAATCACCGCCGGCACCCCCGGCAGGGTGGCCAGGGCAACGGGCACCAGCGCCAACAGCAGCAGGGGCAACAACCAAATCCAGCGCCCCGGGCCCAGCACGATCGACACCGCCAGGACCAGGGCACCCCAGCCGTTGCGGGAATCGGTAGCCAGCATCTCGGCCACCTGGGTGACCACCAGGGCAAAGCTGATGCCCCAGAGCCCAAAGGCCAGCGGGCCGGAGCGCCAGCGGCGGCAGTGCTGCAGAAAGGCCGCCAGCACCAAAGGCCAGCTCAAGGCCAGCCAGGCCGCCGTGATGTTGGCGTAATCAAACAGGCCCGAGAGCCGCCCAGGCGGATTGCCCCCACCGCGGATCCACCAGACGATCGCCCCACCCAACAGTTCATAGGGGCCGCTCCAGCCAAGCACCATCTGGCCAAAGCCCGTCCCCAGAACCGGAACGGTGCCGGCCACCAGCCAGAGGGCCACCCGGCGCCGGGCCTCGGGCGTGGCCAGATAGGGCTGATAGGCCCAGAACGCCCAGAAAAACGGAAGCCAATTGCCTAGGCCCACCCAGGCCAGCCAGCCGCTGGAGGCGGTGAAGCAGCCCAGGAGCATCCACAGACCGATGCCAGCCAGCAGCCAATTGACCCGATCGTCCCGCCAGGCGGTCGGCTGACGACTCCCCAGGATCAAGGCCACAAACAGCAGCAACCCCGCCAGAAGCGCACTGGCCGGCAGCAGCAGCAGGGCGACCTGGAAGCAACGCCAACCCCAGAGGGTCGCCGCCGCCGGCCGCTCCCCATCGAGCAACACCAAGCCGGCCTGCAGCGGCTTGCGCCAGAGCTGGGTCATTCGAACACCGCCGTACGGCCGCGGTAGACCATCACCTGTCGCTTCAGATGCAAGCGCACCGCCCGTGCCAAGGCCAGACGCTCGGTATCGCGGCCTTTGCGGATCAGATCCTCCACCTCATCGCGGTGGCTCACGTTGACGGTGGACTGGGCAATGATCGGGCCCGCATCGAGTTCATCGGTCACGTAGTGCCCGGTGGCCCCGATCAACTTCACCCCCCGCTCCCAGGCCCGGTGATAGGGCTGCGCCCCCATGAAGGCCGGCAGGAAGGAATGGTGGATGTTGATCACCCGGTGGAAGGCATCCGGAGGGTCAAAGGCCGCCAAAAAGGCTGGCGTCAGCACCTGCATGTACTTGGCCAGGATCACCAACTCAATGCCGTGCTCCTTCAACAGCTCGAGGTGACGGGCCTCGGCCTCCTGGCGGTTGGCGTTGTTGATCGGCACATGGGCGAACTGGGCGCCGAACTCCTCGGCGATCGAACCCAGATCGGGATGGTTGGAGACCACCAGCGGCACCCGCATCGGCAACTCGCCGGTGCGCACACGCCAGAGCAGATCCAAGAAACAGTGGTCCTGCTTGCTAACGAAGATCGCCACAGCCGGGCGCTGATCCGAGAAGGTGACCCTCTGTTCACCACCAAGGCGCTCCGCCAGGGAGGCCGCCGCCGGAGCAATCGCTTCCCGGGGCAAGCCGAACCCCTCGAGCTGCCACTCGATGCGGCTCAGGAACAGACCAGCCCCTTGGTCGCTGTGGTGATCGGCGTGGACGATGTTGCCGCCGTTGCCAGCCACCCAACCGGAGAGCTCCCGCACAAGACCCGGCTGGTCGGGGCAAATCATCTGAAGGATGGCGGTGGCAGCCGTCATGGAATGGCGTCAAAGCCCGGGAGACCTGAATTCTGCCGTTCAAGCCGTTGCAGCTCGTTATGGAGAGCTCCCAGGCCAGTGGCCCTGGGTAAAGTCCCGCAATCAAGCTCAGCAACAATGGCTGCTCAACCGCTCTATTCCGGCCTGCGGCGACTGGCCCTGGCGGCCCTCGCTCTGGTGATCAGCTTTGGCCTGACCGCCTGCGGTGGCGCCAAAGCGAAGGCCCCCACTCTGAGTGCTGACGACATCACCGTGATCGAGCGCCAGGCCGAAGGCTTCCTGGCAGCGCGCGACCGTCTGCCTGAGCTCGCCACCCTGGTGAATGAGCGCAACTGGGTCTTCACCCGCAACCTGATCCACGGCCCCATGCAGGAAGTGGGCCGCGAGATGCTCTACATCAACCAGCGTCTGCTGCCCGGCGACCGCGCTGAGGCCACCAAACTGGCTACCGATCTGAAGGCCGCCCTGGCCGACCTCGACGAAGCCGCCCGTCTGCAAGACGCCAACAACCTCAGCAAGTCCTACATCAAGGTCGCCAGCGGTTTCGGTCGTTACGCCCAGATCCTTCCTGAGCAGGTTCAGTCCGACCTCAAGCAGATCTGAATCCGCTGAACCCCCTGCCCACCAGCCGGCCCTCCTCGATCTGCGTGATCGGAGCCGGCGTGGTGGGCTTTTCTGTGGCCTGGCACCTGCAGCGGAGCGGGCACCAGGTCACGCTGTTTGACCCCCAGCTGGGGCAAGCCCAAGGCCCAGACGCCGGCAGCAGCGCGGCCCTGGGGCTGTTGATGGCTCGCGTCTTTCGCCGCAGCAGCGGCCGAGGCTGGAGGCTGCGGCAGCAGTCCCACGCCCTCTGGCGGCAGTGGCGCGAGGAGCTCCAGCAGCGAGGCCATGTCCTGCCCTTTCGCCCCGGCCTCCTGCAGCTCGCCACCACGGCGGCCGAGCAAGAGGCGCAGGCCCAACTGGCGGAGCAGCGGCAGGACCTGCGCCTGCTGGATCCCGCAGCACTCGAGACCCTCAGGCCGCTCATCCCCCAACCGTCCCTCGGGGGACTTCTCTCCCCGGAGGATGGCCAACTCGATCCCATCCCAGCCATGCGGGCGCTGCAGGAGGACGGGGCACGGCTTGGGGTCCAGCTCAAGGCGACGGCGGTCCGCGGGCTGGAGCGCAGCGGAAGCGGCCAATGGCGCGTCGTCGGCGGACAGGGGTCCTACGACTGGGTCGTCCTCAGTGCCGGCCTGAGCAGTTCAGCGTTGCTGGAGCCCCTGGGCCACGAGCGACCCCAACACCCGGTGCTCGGCCAGGCCCTAGAACTGCAACTCGCAGACGGTGATCAGGCCCCCCTCAACTGGCCGGGGAGCCTGAGCTGGAGCGGCATCAACTTGGTGCCGCGGCCCCAGGGACGCCTCTGGCTTGGCGCCACGGTGGAAATTGATCAACGGCAAGGACAGCCCGAGCAGCTGCTTGCCCTGCGCGAGCTCGACGGCAAGGCCCCAGCCTGGCTGCAACGGGCGACGGTGCTGCGGCAGTGGCAGGGGCTGAGGGCCCGTCCCCTGGGCCGGCCCGCACCGCTACTGGAGCAACTCGAACCGGGCCTGCTCCTCGCGAGCGGTCACTACCGCAATGGCGTCCTGCTGGCTCCGGCCACGGCGGCCTGGGTGGCCGAGCAGATCGAACAAGGCTGACCACTGGAAGGGGCTTCTTTAGCCTTGGGGCTCTTGTCGACATCTGCCGACGATGCTTCGCACCCGCACCCTGGTCCCCCTGGGCCTCCTGGCCGTCCTGGCCCTGACGGCCTGCGGCGGATCTGGCTCTGGCGGCGGTGCGTCCAGCGCCCGCCTACAGGGTGCCGGGGCCACCTTCCCCGCTCCGATTTACCTGCGCTGGTTCCAGGACTTGGCCTCCAAGGGCGAGGTGAAGGTCAATTACCAGTCGGTGGGTTCGGGCGCCGGCATCCGCCAGTTCGAGGCCGCCACCGTTGACTTTGCCGCCAGCGACAAGCCCCTGAGCGACGAGGACGCCGCCGGCATCCAGCGCGGTGCCGTGCAGGTCCCCATGACCGCCGGCGCGATCGCCGTGGCCTACAACAACCCCGGCTGCGAACTGAAGCTGACCCAACAGCAGCTGGTGGAGATCTTCGAAGGCAAGATCACCAACTACAGCGACCTCGGTTGCCGTGACCAGGCCATCAAGGTCGTCTACCGCTCCGACGGTTCCGGGACGACCTACAACTTCACGCAGTCCCTCTCGGCCTTCAGCCCCGCCTGGGCCTCGGGTCCGGGCTCCGGCAAATCGATCAAATGGCCCATCGGTCTCGGCGCCAAGGGCAACGAGGGCATGGCCGCCAGCCTGCAGCAGATCAAGGGCGCCCTGGGCTACGTCGAGAGCTCCTATGTGCGCGGTGATCTACAGGCGGCTGCCCTGCAGAACGCGGGCGGCAGCTATGCCAAGCCCACCACCAAAGCAGCAGCTGAGGCCCTGGGCAGTATCGATCTGGGCCCCAACCTGACCGGAAGCAACCCCAATCCCAAGGCGGGCTACCCGATCGTCAGCTTCACCTGGATCCTGCTCTACAAGAGCGGTAACGGCGACAAGCTCAAGAGCCTGCAGCAGGCCTTCAACTACACCCTCAGCGATGCAGCTCAGGCCAATGCCCCGGCCCTGGGCTACGTGAGCCTGCCGGCCAACGTGCTCCAAAAAGCACGGGCCGCCGTCGCCAGCATCGGCGAATAAGCCCTGAAGCGTCTAATCCCCAAAGCCCCTCTCCGTTTGGAGTGGGGCTTTTTGCTGCAGGGCATCGAGACATAAAAAAACCCCGGCCGAAGCCGGGGGTCTTGGCTCACGGGCGTGAGCGCTGAATCACTTGGACTCGGTGAACTCGGCGTCGATCACGTCATCGCCGGCGGCACCAGCATCAGCACCAGGGGCACCAGCGGCAGCGCCTTCCGCACCAGCGGCCTGCTGGTAGACGGCGGCACCAGCGGCGTAGAGGGCCTGCTGCAGGGTTTCGAGCTCGGACTTCATCGTGTCGAAGTCGTCCTTCTCGATGGCTTCCTTGAGCTTGGCGGAGGAGGACTCGACCTTGGCCTTGTCCTCGGCACCCACCTTGTCGCCCAGTTCGCCCAGCTGCTTCTCGGCTTGATACACCAGGGTTTCGGCCTGGTTCTTCACGTCGATGCGCTCGCGCTTCTCCTTGTCGGCGCTGGCGTTGGCCTCGGCGTCCTTGACCATCTTCTCCACCTCGTTGTCGCTGAGGGTGGAGGCGCCGGTGATGGAGATGCTCTGCTCCTTACCGCTGCCCTTGTCCTTGGCGGTGACGCTCAGGATGCCGTTGGCGTCGATGTCGAAGGTGACTTCGATCTGGGGCACGCCACGGGGGGCAGGGGGGATGCCATCGAGGCGGAAGGTTCCAAGCGACTTGTTGTCGCTGGCCATCTCGCGCTCGCCCTGGAGCACGTGGATCTCGACGTTGGTCTGACCGTCCACAGCGGTGGAGTAGGTCTCCGACTTCTTGGTCGGGATGGTGGTGTTCCGGGGAATCATCTTGGTCATCACACCGCCCAGGGTTTCCACACCCAGGGACAGGGGAGTGACGTCCAGCAGAAGGATGTCCTTGACCTCACCGGCGAGCACACCGCCCTGAATGGCGGCACCCACGGCCACCACCTCATCGGGGTTCACGGTTTGGTTGGGGGACTTCCCGGTGACGCGCTTCACCAGCTCGAGGACCGCGGGGATGCGGGTGGAACCGCCCACCATCACCACCTCATCCAGCTCGGAGGAGGCGAGCTTGGCGTCCTTCAGGGCCTGCTCGACGGGCACGCGGCAACGGTCGATCAGCTTGGAGGCCAGCTCTTCGAACTTGGCCCGGGTGAGGGTCAGGTCGAGGTGCTTGGGGCCCTCGGGGGTTGCCGTGATGAACGGCAGGTTGATCTCGCTTTGGGTCGCGCTGGAGAGCTCGATCTTGGCTTTCTCAGCGGCCTCGGTCAGGCGCTGCAGGGCCTGCTTGTCACTGCGCAGATCGATGCCTTCGTTGGACTTGAAGGTGTCGGCCAGGTGATCAACGATCACCTTGTCGAAGTCATCACCGCCCAGGTGGGTGTCGCCCGAGGTGGAGAGCACCTCAAAGACACCGTCGCCCACTTCGAGAACGGACACGTCGAAGGTGCCGCCGCCCAGGTCGAAGACCAGGATTTTCTCGTTGCTCTTCTTGTCCAGGCCGTAGGCCAGGGCAGCCGCGGTGGGCTCGTTGATGATGCGCAGCACCTCAAGGCCAGCGATCTTGCCGGCGTCCTTGGTGGCCTGGCGCTGGGAGTCGTTGAAGTAGGCGGGAACGGTGATGACCGCTTGGGTCACGGTCTCGCCGAGGTACTTACCGGCGTCTTCGGCCAGCTTGCGCAGGACCTGAGCGCTGACTTCCTCAGGAGCAAATTGCTTGTTGAGGACGGGGCACTTGACCTTGACGTTGGAGCCGGCCTTCTCGACGCCGTAGCTCACTTCCTTGGACTCTTCGTTCACCTCGTCCACCCGGCGTCCGATGAAACGCTTGACGGAATAGAAGGTGTTTTCCGGGTTCATCACCGCCTGGCGCTTGGCGATTTGACCCACCAGCTGATCCTGGTTTTTGGTGTATGCCACCACGGAGGGCGTGGTGCGGAAGCCCTCGGCATTGGCAATCACGGTGGGCTTGCCGCCCTCCATGACTGACACGCAACTGTTGGTGGTGCCAAGGTCGATACCGACAACCTTGCCCATGGGTGACCTCTGAACTGCAGACATCCTCTGCAGCGGCACCCGGGTGGGGCTAGGTGTGGTTGCCGAACAGTGCCCGAACCACCGTGAACGCCGAGGCCCGAATCCAAGGCAGCACCGCGCTTGTGGGGGTACTGGGCGATCCGGTGCGCCACTCCCTTTCGCCGGTGATGCACAACGCGGCACTCGAGGCCATGGGCCTGGACTGGGCCTACCTGGCCCTACCCGCGCCAACGGCTGAGCTGGGCGCCGTTATCCAGGCCCTCGAAGCGATGGGCTGCCGCGGCCTGAACGTGACCATCCCCCACAAGCAAGCGGTCGCGGCGCTCTGCAGCGAACTCAGTCCACTGGCGGAGCGACTGGGGGCCGTGAACACCCTGGTGCCACGCCAGGGGGGCGGCTGGCTTGGCACCAACACCGATGTGGAAGGCTTCTGCGCGCCGCTGCGGGAGGTCAGCTGGAGCAGCAAGCGGGCGCTGGTGCTCGGCTGCGGCGGCAGTGCCCGCGCCGTCGTCGCCGGTCTGGTGGAGCTGGGCTTTGCCGAGATCGTTCTGGCCGGGCGACGGCCGGAAGCCCTCGAGGCCTTCCAGGCGGACTGCCGGAGCTGGGCGCCCCAACTCAGCACCCTCAGCTGGGACAGCGGAATCGCCGCAACCCTCGCCCAGGCGGATCTGCTGGTGAACACCACGCCCGTGGGCATGGCCTCAGCCACGGACCCCGCCGCCGCCCAGGCCTGCCCCTTGAGTGACAGCGAACTCGCGGCGCTTTCAGCCGAAGCCTGGGTCTACGACTTGATCTACACACCTCGGCCGACCGCGCTACTGCAGCGGGCAACGGCCAAAGGCTGCCGCAGCCTGGATGGCCTGCGCATGCTGGTGGAGCAGGGGGCCGCCTCCCTGCGCCTCTGGAGCGGCAGGAGCGAGGTGCCCATCGAGGTCATGCACCAGGCCGCCCTGCGCCAGCTCTAACGTCACACCCAAGGCGACGGAGTGCGATGACGATCCCCAGTTGGCAGCGGCTTCTGGCCTTGCTGACCTATCTCCTGCCCTGGAGCGATGGTCTGCCCTTCGGGCGCTCCCTGACGAGCCTGTTTCCTGTTCTGCAGTGGTTGAGTCTGCCGGCCCTGCCGCTGGTGCTGATCGAGCAGGCCATTCCCTTCGGCGGGTTCATCCTGTTTTTGGTGCTCTTTCTGGGCGTGGTGCGCAACCAGCGGGTCCCCTACTTCATCCGCTTCAACGCCCTGCAGGCCATCCTGCTGGACATCATCCTGATCGTGCTGTCCCTGGCGTTCAACCTGCTGCTCGCCCCCCTGGGCGGGAACTTTGCGGTGCGGACCCTCGCCAACACCGTCTTCCTGGGGATGCTCGTGCTGGTGCTGTTCGGGATCATCCAGTGCCTGCGCGGCAAGGAAGCCGACATCCCCAGCCTGTCTGAAGCGGTTCGCATGCAGCTGTAGGGTGGACGATCCGCCGCTGATGAACCGGGCTCACCCCCACCCCATCAGCCACCGTCCCTTTCGGCGTCCACGTCGGATCGCGTAAGCCATGTCGCAGCCCTACTACGAAACGATGTACATCCTTCGTCCGGACATCCCGGAGGAAGAGGTGGAAACCCATATCACCAAGTACCGCGATCTCGTCACCGAAGCCGGTGCTGAGGTTCTGGATTGCCAGATGCGCGGCAAGCGCCGCCTGGCCTACACCATTGCCAAGCACAAGGAAGGCATCTACGTGCAGCTTGCCCACAACGGCGACGGCCAACAGGTGGCAGCTCTCGAGAAGGCCATGCGCCTGAGCGAAGACGTGATCCGCTACCTGACCGTCAAGCAGGACGGCCCCCTGCCCGCTCCCCGCAGCGGCCCTGCACCCCAGGCCACCAGCGACGAAGCCGCTCTGCAGACCGCAGACGCCTGATCTCGAAAGGCATCTCGCCCCTTGTTCCCTCCTGGAGCCTTGGTTAGGTTCCAGGAGGTTTTTTATTGACCAGCCGTTGGAGCACCAAGACCTGCAGGCGGCCTTGGCCAAAAGCCAACAGGAGCTGGAGCGCGCACAGGAGCAGATCGCCGAACTGGAGGCCCTGCTGGCGGAGTTGCCCGGCATTTTTGAGCGGAAGTTCAGCCAGCGGCTCGAGCCAATCCTTGAGCGCCAGCGGCTCTTGAGCGCCGACAACGAACGGCTCCAGCAGGGCTCCCAGCGGGAGGAGCCCCTGGTTCTTCCACTGCAGCCGGCGCAGCCCCGGATGGGATCCCGGGTGCGGGCGCTCTGGCCCCAGAACCAGGACCCGTCCGTGGCGGCCTGAAGCAGGCCCTAGCGCTGGCTGTTCGCCCAGAGACGGGTCGGCAGACCCCAGACGTAGATGAAGCCCTCGGCGGCGCGGTGATCGAACTGATCCCCAGCGTCGTAGGTGGCCATGTCAGGCACGTAGAGGCTGTTGGCGCTGCTGCGGCCGACGACGGTGGCGTTGCCCTTGTGCAGCTTCACCTTGACCGTGCCGTTGACGGTGCGCTGGGTGCGATCGATGAAGCCATCCAGCGCATCCTTCAACGGGCCGTACCAAAGGCCTTGGTAGACCACATCGGCCCACTGCTGCTCCAGCTGACGCTTGCTGCGCAGCACGTCCGCCGCCAGGGTCAGGCTCTCCAGTTCCTGGTGGGCCTTGATCAGCAGCAGCAAACCGGGGGTTTCGTAAATCTCACGGCTCTTGATCCCCACCACGCGGTTCTCGATCATGTCGAGACGGCCATAGCCGTGGCTGCCGGCCAGGGCATTGGCTCGGCGGATCAGGCTGACGGGATCCAGGCGCTCGCCATCGATGCTGACGGGATTGCCGTTCTCGAAGCCGATCTCCACCACCTGGGCCTGCTCCGGGGCCGCCTCCACGCTGACGGTGAGGGCATAGATCTCCTCAGGGGGTTCCACGTTGGGATCCTCCAGAGGTCCGGCCTCAATCGAGCGACCCAGCAGGTTGAGGTCGATCGAATAGGGCGACTTCTTGCTCACCGGGGAAGGGATCCCGCAACGCTCGCCGTAGGCGATCGTCTCCTCACGGCTCATGCCCCATTCCCGCGCCGGAGTCAGGACCTTCAAATCCGGCGCCAGGGCGCCGATCGCCACGTCGAAGCGCACCTGGTCGTTGCCCTTGCCCGTGCAGCCATGGGCCACGGCATCCGCACCGACTTCGCGGGCAATCTCCACCAGGCGGCGGGCGATCAGAGGACGCGCCAGGGCCGTGGAGAGGGGATAGCGACCTTCGTAGAGGGCGTTGGCCCGGATCGCCGGGAAGGCGAAATCACGGATGAACGGCTCGATCAGGTCACCCACGATCGACTGGCTAGCACCGGAGTCCAGAGCCTTCTGACGAATGGGCTCAAGCTCATCCCCCTGTCCCAGATCCGCAGCGAAGGTAATGACCTCATCCACGCCCCACTCGTTCTTGAGATAGGGAATACAGACGCTGGTATCCACACCACCGGAATACGCCAGCACAGCCTTCTTGGCCCGGCCCATCAACGCTCTCCATGCGCGCAATCGATCGATTCTCCACTGTCGCGGTGGCGGATCATCTGGAAGGCCAGCCAACCGGCCATGCCCAAAGGCGGAACCAGCACCAGGGCCAAGGCCAGAACCGCTGCCAGCTCAGGCCGCGCGAGGGCCCAGGACTGCTCCAGCAGGGGCGTGCTCCAACGCTTCCCGGCCCAGACCAAGCCCGCACTGATGGCCAGGGCTGCACCCCAAGCCGGCCACAGCCGCCATGTCATAAGAGCTTTGGGGAGAGTCTCAGATAGGATGGCGGATTGGCGCCAGCTGGGTAGCTACGAACCCGGCAAACCTGTACACCGACGTCCGACGGGCCTCACGCGATGAGCAGCAACCTCAGCACCAGCCTCTCCCAGCTGGATGGCATTAACCCCTCGCTGACCCGTTACGGCCGCAGCGAGCCCGCCCCGGTGCTGCCCCTGCGGGAAGAGCCCGACCTGTTGAGCTGGCTCGAGACCAGCGGCCGCCTGGTGGTCGATGAGGAAGCCGCCACCAGCGACGTCAGCACCGTGGAAGAAGAAGAACTCTCCGCACTGATGGGCGAGAAAGAGGACTACAAGGCCGACGACGAGCAAAACGAGGAAAACTGGGAGGACTGATTCCCCCCACCTCTGTGGTCTCCACCAGCAGGCTCATCGCCTCGATGCCCAGCAACAGCCGCCAACTGGCGCTGCTGCTGGGCTTATTGCTGCTTGGGGTCTCTGCCGGCTGCGACTGGTTCACGCGGACGCCGCAGCTCACCGTGCCCCTGCTCGTGGCCGCAGCGATCAGCGCGGTGGTCTGCGCCTGGGGTGTGCCGCGCCTGCGGAACCTCAAGCTGGGCCAGGTCATCCGCCAGGAGGGGCCGCAGAGCCACCTCAGCAAAGCGGGCACCCCGACCATGGGTGGACTGCTGGTGGTACCTGTCGGAGTCCTGATCGGTGGGCTGATTGCCCCCAGCGACCTGCGCCTACCCGGAGTCGCGGCCATCACCCTGGCCTACATGGCCATCGGCGGATTCGATGACTGGCGCAGCTTGACCAAGCGCCACAACACCGGCCTCTCCCCCAGCGGCAAGCTGCTCCTGCAGGCCCTCAGTGCCGGCGGCTTCCTCGCTTGGGCCGCTTGGCATGAACTGATCACAGACAGCATCGCCCTGCCCCTGGGCTGGATCCTGCCGCTGGGCCTCTTGATCTGGCCCCTGGGATTGTTTGTCTTTCTGGCGGAGAGCAACGCCACCAACCTCACCGATGGCCTCGATGGCCTGGCGGCCGGATGCGGAGCCATCGTCTTCAGCGGCATGGGGGTCCAGCTGATGCTGAGGGGAAACCAGGGGGACCCCGCCCTGGCCGCCTTCTCCGCCGCCATGGCCGGCTGCTGGCTGGGCTTTCTGCTGTTCAATCGACACCCGGCACGGGTGTTCATGGGAGACACCGGCTCCCTGGCGATGGGCGCCGCCCTCGCGGCCGTCGCGCTGCTGAGCGACAGCCTTTGGGCCCTGCTCTTGATGGGGGGAATCTTCCTGGCGGAGTCCCTCTCGGTGATCGTTCAGGTCTGGGTCTTCAAAGCCACCAAAGGCCCCGATGGAGTCGGCAGGCGGGTCCTCCGCATGGCGCCCTTGCATCACCACTTCGAACTGGGCGGAGCAGCCGAACAGCAGGTTGTCGTTGGGTTCTGGCTGATCAGTGCGGCCCTGGCCGCCCTGGGGTTACTGCTGCTGGCCTGAGCCCGCTCGGTAGTAACGGCAGTAGCCAAGAACCGTGGAATAGGCGTTGTAGCGGCCAGGCTTCAGGCGCAATTGCTGCATCGCCTCGGCATCTGTCAGCTGCATCGAGGCCCAGCGGGCACAGACCTGGCGGTGGTCCACCCAGAACCAGGCCACCACGGCAGCAAGGGTCCCCAAGAGCAACAGCACGAGCCAAGGCCAGCGCTGACTCATGCGGCCACGTCCCAATCGCGAGGCTGCTCCAGATCGGAGCGCTGCGGATCCAGGGTTCGAGGCGAGAAGCCCACGACCTGGGAATAGCCCGGCTGACGCAGTCGCTCCCGCTTGGCTGCCCGCTGGACGGCCGCGGAGTAATAGGAGTAGCCCATGAAAGCCGCCGAAGCAGCGACCATCACGGCCGGGAGATGGATCAGGATCTCCATCAACTCAAACCACTTGCCAACGCTTTGGAGTGGGCATTGCTTTGCTTTGCCGCCAAACCAAGAAGTTCGGTCTTAATCGTTACGCAAGCCAACCAGGTTGTCCAGGGCGATCAGAACTATTGGGCCTGCAGCGCAGGCATTGCTTCATTCGTCTCTGTGTTGTTCACAGGGGGCGGACCATCCCCGAGCCAGGTACACATCACCACCCCAAGGGCCAGCAACAGGATCAACACGATCAAGCGCACAGCGCGGCCCGTTGAAGTCATGGCCAAACGGTTGTTTTGATCACCCAACCCTGTCAGCGGGAGCCCACAGAGAGCGCAGAGCGTTACAAGAGCAACAGTTCAAAGCCTTGAGGCAGCGCATCATTCACCCACGACCTTCGGGTCGGGCAAGGGAGATTCTCAAGGGGGTGTGGCAACCCCCTTTTTTATTGCCCCGGCGCAAGCTGCCGAGGGCGCCTACGGTCAAGTCAGCACTCCTGATCCATGGCCTACTTCACATACCAGCAATGACTCCACTTGCCCCGTAGGGGGGTGTCCGTTTGCTGGCATTAGCTCGCACCACCACTAGATCTAGTGCCAGCGTTAGTCGGTAACTGGGCGACTCTCAATGAACCCAGCCGTGCTCACCCGCTTGGACCAGCTGGAGCTTGAGTGGCAGCAGCGACTGCTCAGGCAACCCAGCAGTGGAAAGGCTGACAAGGGGGGTGTTGGCGACCCCACCTCATCTCCCTCTGCCCGACCCGAAGGTCGTGAGGAGATGATCCGGCAGCCAGTTCAGCGGTGATGTGCCGTTTGTAACCGGCTGAACGTTTTGTGCAGGACTCAGGACCGCAGGTGACCCACCTCAGGCTGCAGGTCGCCTGTGCACCTGAACTGCGGCGACTTCCGTACGAAGTGATGAACGCGCTGGTCTAGGTCGAGTGGTTAGCGAGCAAGACCTGGATTGGTCGATGCACCAGCGTTACCCCCACCAATACCTGTCGGGACTCCAGCTGGATACTGCATGACCTGCCGAGCTGATGGAGGGAGGTTTCCAATTCTTCTGATCGTGGATTCCCCACCTGAAGTCGTCTTCATGCCGGTGCCGACCAATTGAACAGCCAGCGAGACCAAGGCAAATACGCCGACAAAAACACCGCCGATCGCCCAGGGATTGACTTGGGATTGGTGGAGCGTGGAGTTGTTAGCCATAAGGAGAGAAGCTCACTCTCACCTCTTTATGTAGTCACAGCTACCAGGCTGGCGTGAGTATTTGCGCTCGTCGGTGCAAGTTATGTTCAGCGCTATACATCAGGCTTGAGGGCACGATCAACGGAAATGCCAGCGCAGATACTCCATGCGCGAAGCCAAGAAAAGACGCCAGGAGCACCGCCCTTCTCACCGCTAGACCCTTAAGAGAATCTTTATATTGACATGTCCGCCTTACGGCTTCGGCGTGGCTCTGCAGTGCTCAGCAGTGGCGCAGTGGATGGTCATCCCCCTTGCGGAGGATGACTTTGCAGGAGTCTTCTGATGAAGCCTGCTTACGCGTTGCCTCGTGAGCCGCCGCCACTGTGGCCGTGACGAGCAGGGCAAGCAGGATGCCGTCGGTGAGCGGGTCCATTACCTCTCCGTGGCTATCACTGGTCTAGGCCTGGGCGGAGCCTGTTGCAAGGGCTGCCGAGTGGTCAGCTCAAGAGTGCAAAGGGGGTGGCGCAGCCACTCGGACGATCCTGGAGGCAAGTACCAGCCCAGTTCATGGGACGTACGAATTCTGTGTTTCTACGGCTATCCAAAAACGCGCGACAACGGACCTGGCAGTCCTAGCTACATCCCTGCCCCAGCTATCCGATCCAAAAAGTGCGCGATTTTGAGCTTTGGTCTTGACGCCACCCGGCGAACTGGCCCGAGTTAGGCATTGGTTATGGCGCTTTGAAGCTCGCTGAGCCTTGATGGAACCAAGAAGACCAGCGTCTTCGCATGGGTTCTCGGGCTGCTTTGGCAGCCCTTTTTATGGACCGCCGTGGACCTGCCTCAGGCTCCAGCTCACCTGTGCATACCAGCAGCAGCGGCAATCCATACCAACGGACGCTCGGATGCCGCTGTGCACCTGAACTGCGGCTACTTCCGTACGAAATGGATACCCACTGATGACCGTGCAACGGGTTCCCAGGCGCGGGACACAGACCTGTTTATGCACGTACTGCATAAGTGCCGCACCGTTTCAGGCGGCCGCGATCTGTTTCACAGCAATCGGACCATGCCATGTTTGAAGCAGTGAGTATCAAGTCCACAGGCCGCCGCAATACCAACGGCATACCAACTGTGCTCTACGGAACTCCAAGCCCCCGCAACCCTTTCAGTTACTGAGCTAATTACGGAGTATTTCAATAATGGCTTACTTCACCTGGAAGGAAACAGGACTGACAGGCGACTGCGCCAGCCTCGAGGCGATGGCCTCGCGCTTTGAAGAAGCCGCGGCCCTGATGCGTCGGATGGCCTCTGAGGGATTTGTGCTGGAGCGCCATAGCGATGGCCAACACATCACCCACAGGGATGCCGGGGTCTTTGCCGCCTATGGCTTCATCGATGAACAGTCACCGGTGCGGCAGTTGAACCTGATCGAACTGGACTGAACGGTCAGCCCGCGCGGCGCAGGTAACCGATGAGCCACACCAGCACAAACGCCAGCACCGAAATCCCGAGATAGATCAGCGTCCAACGCTGGAGATCCTCAATGCTCAGACCATTGAGCAGACCATCCGCTGCATCACCGGCAGTGGCGTAAGCAAACGGGGCGAACAACAGCACGGGCACGCGGCGATGCAAGATCGCGCAAGTCTCTCGTCTCCGCGGCGGCCATGGCCAGCTCCAACTTCCCCCGCACCCTGATGCTCTTGGGCAGCGGTGAATTGGGCAAAGAGGTGGCCATCGCCGCGCAACGCCTGGGTTGCCGTGTGATCGCAGTGGATCGCTACGCCGGGGCCCCCGCGATGCAGGTTGCCGATGTGGCCGAGGTCGTACCGATGACGGACCCGGAGGCGCTCAAGGCGGTGGTCCGTCAGCACCAACCCGATGTCCTGATCCCCGAGATCGAAGCCCTGGCCGTGGACGCCCTGGCGGAGCTGGAGGCCGAGGGCACCACCGTGATCCCCACGGCCCGCGCCACGGCCGTGACCATGAACCGCGACCGCATCCGCGACCTCGCCGCGACGGAACTGGGGCTACGCACGGCCCGGTTCGCCTACGCCAGCAGCGCCGAGGAGTTGGCGCAGGCCGCCGCACCCCTGGGTTGGCCTGTGGTGGTGAAGCCGGTGATGAGCTCCTCCGGCAAAGGCCAAAGTGTGGTGGACGGTCCCGAGGGCATTCCCGCCGCCTGGGAGGCCGCCATGGCCGGAGCCCGGGGCAGCGGCGCCCGGGTGATCGTCGAGGAGTTCCTCCACTTTGAGCAGGAAATCACCCTGCTGACCGTGAAGCAGTGGAACGGCCCCACCCTGTTCTGCCCGCCCATCGGCCATATCCAAGAGCGGGGTGACTACCAGTGCAGCTGGCAACCCGCCCAGCTCGAGTGGGAGCAACTGGCCGCCGCCCAGACCATGGCGCGGGAGGTCACCGACAACCTCGGGGGCGCTGGCATTTTTGGCGTGGAGTTTTTCGTCTGCCGCCTACCCGATGGCAGCAGCGAAGTGGTCTTCTCCGAGCTCTCGCCCCGCCCCCACGACACCGGCCTGGTGACCCTGGCCGGACAAAACCTGAGCGAATTTGAACTGCACCTGCGAGCCGTCCTTGGGCTGCCCATCCCTGAGATCCGTTCCGAGGGGGCAGCCGCCAGCCGCGTGATCCTCGCTGAGCGACAAAGCGACAGCGTGGCCTTCAGCGGTCTGGACGAGGCCCTGGCCGAAACCGATGTGCAGGTGCTGCTGTTTGGCAAACCCGACGCCCGTCCCTACCGGCGCATGGGGGTAGCCCTGGCCCGCGGTGCGGACCTCAAGGACGCACAGCAAAAAGCCGATCAAGCCGCCGGCAAGATCCAGGTGATCTAGAGGCCCAAACCCCTCTAGCTCCAAGGGATAACGCGAGGTACTTTGCGCTCATCTGAGTGCCTTATGTCCCCCGCCCAATCCAATCCCCGGCGCCAAGGGCGCAGTCCGCAGCGGGACCCCAGGCGGGGGAAAGCGGATCTCCAACCTGCTGAGCGCCGCGTCCGCCGCGACAACGTGACGCAGCTGGATCGCCGGCGACCAACCGCGGCACCGGCCAAACCCGTCAAGCGCCGGCAGGGGCTCCCCCGCCTGCCCCTGTTCGTGGCCGGCCTTGGACTGGGCTACGCCCTGCATGGCCTGCCCGCCGTGGTGATGGGAGCCTTTGATCAGCCCAAACAGCTGATCGGATCACTGGTGGCCCCGGTGGCCTCGGGCGATCGACGCATCGTCGTCCTGGGCACCGACGACGTCAGCACCAACACCGACGTGATGCTGACGATGCATCTCGACGAGGGCCGCACCAAGCTCACCCAGGTCCCCAGGGACACCTTCATCGACTCCGAGCGCTACGGCGTGATGAAGGCCAACGCCCTCTACAGCAGTGGCGGCCCCGAGATGGTCAAGGCGGAGCTCAGCAAGCTCCTCTCCGCGAAGGTCGACCGCTATCTGGTGCTGAACCTGAACGCCGTTCAGCGACTGGCGGATGCCATCGGCGGCGTCGAGGTCGACGTCCCCAAACGGATGGCCTACGTCGACAACAGCCAAGGCCTCTACATCGACCTCTATCCCGGACGGCAACTGCTCAAAGGGGAGGCACTGGAAGGATTCCTGCGCTTCCGCCACGACCAGCTGGGTGACATCGGCCGAATGGAGCGCCAAAAGCTGGTGCTGGCGGAGGTCTTCCGCAAACTGGCCAACCCAGTCATGGCGACCCGACTTCCAGAGTTGATGGAGATCGCTGGCAAGGACATGCGAACGGACCTCTCCCCAATCGACATGGGCAAGCTGATCACGGCCATGGCCACCACCAAACTGGCCTCCAGCCGGGTCGAGGGAGTCCCGTTCTGGCACCAGGAGATCAGCTACTGGATGCCCGACAGCAACCCCAATCGCCAGAGCTACCTGAGCCAAGACCCAGACGCCCTGCTGCCCTAGCGGCTCAAGAAGCGGTAGTGGTCTAGACCCTCCAGCACGCCCCAGGCCTGAGGCCTGGAGGCGAAAAAGACCTTCGGACGGCGGCGCAGCTGATCCAGGGAGTGGTCGTGCTCGGAGGCCACCAGGCCAAGCGAGCTGCCGTTCAGGAGCTCCGCATCACCCTGCTGGGCCGCCACCACCAGCACCTGATCCAGGGGTAGGCCCCAGTTCAGGCAGAGATGTCGAATGGCATCCGCCTTGGACGCCCGCATCGGCAGCACATCCAGGAACCAATGATGGAACAGATGGGCTCGGGCCTCCAGCCGGTGCTGGCGCAACCGCTGCCGCACCATCTCGAGCACCCCCGCGGTGGGCGCCTCCAGGGTGTAGCTGACCTTGTAGCTGCCTTGATTCAACTCCGGCTGCAGCGACAAGCGGGGGCTGAGTCCTTCGAGCACCTGCTCGACCCGTTTGCGCTGCCAGCCCTGGGCGATGTGCTGATGCCAACTGACATCTGGCCGGCCCTCAGCGCCAAAGCGCAGGTCCGCCCCGGCCTCCAGGATCCAGACCTGGGGTTCTGGCAGATGCAATTCGGCAAAGCGCAGCCGCGCTGAAGCGAAGTGGCGACCGCTCAACATGCCGATGCCGCACTGGGGATCAGCGGCCAGTCGGCGGCGGAGATCCTCGAGGCCAGCCGGCTGCGCCGACTGCAGGCAGACATCGAGATCGAGCAAGAGCAACCGTTGCACCGGAGGAGCCTCGACCTTCACCGGTTGGGCCGGGGACGCAGCCACCACCCCGGGGGTGCAACGACGGTCGCCCTCCCCGAGGTAGCTGCAGACATGGGCATCCCAACTGAAATTGCGGCTGATGGCCTCGATGCCGTTGTCGCGCCAGGAGCGCCAGCGATCGAGATCCGCACCCGCCTCTTCCAGGGCTTGCTGCAGCACATCCAGATCGGTCACATCCGCCAGCTGGCCGTTGGAGCAGCGCTGAAGGATGTCCCGCGGCCCCCCGTCATCGGTGCTGACCAAGGGCAGCCCGCAGGCCGCCGCCTCCAGCAGGGTCAAACCAAAGGGCTCCGTCAGGGCCGGGTTGACGAAGATCCCGCAGCGCTGTGCCGCCCAGCGATAGATCGCAGGGATCTGCTCACCGCGATGGTGCTTGGGATAGGCGACCTTGCCGTAGAGATCAAAGCGATCCACCAGCTCAAAAATCTGCTGGAACTGATCCCGCTGCTGCTTCTCGAGCGAGCGGGGATCCTCACGGCAACCCAGCACCAGGACGAGGTTGTGGCGCTCCTGCAGTAGGGCGGAGCGGCCATAGGCCTCCACCAGAGCCGGGACGTTCTTGCGCCGAACCGCGCGGCAGATCGTGAGTAGGGGTGACTTGTTGGGCTCCCGCAGGAATGGCTCCATCAGGGCCTCCACATCGGACGCCTCGCCAGGCATCGCCACCGGGTGGAAGCGCTGGGCGTCCACCCCAGGGGGCACGACACAGGCCTGCTCCGCCTCAAAGCGGTTGTAGCGGGCGTACTGCTGCTGGGCTTCCTGCTGGGTGCTGGTGATCACCAGGGACGCCTGGGCCAAGGCACGCTCTTCGGCGTCAATGCGACGGCCAATGGCATAGGTCTGCTCGATCTGCTCATGGGTCAGGCCGCCTTCGAGCAGGCGCCGCTGCTTCTCGCGGCCCAGGGAGTGCCCGGTGAAGACCAAGGGGATCCCAAGCCTTTGGGATACCAAGGCCCCCACATAGCCGGCATCGGCGTAGTGGGCGTGGATCCAATTCGGACGCTGCGGCTGGGCCGCAATGTGGGCCGTGACCGCATCAGCCATCTCGTCGAGATAGGGCCAGAGCAGTTCCTTGCGCAGGTAGCGCCGCGGTCCGCAGGGGAAGCGAACGATGCTGGCGCCGTCAGCCAGCGGTTCATGGGCCTGGGCGTAATCAGCGGAAACCCGCTTGTCCTGAATCAAACGGGTGACCACATCAACGCGGTCGACCTCCGGGCGAGCAGCTAATCCTCTGGCCAGCTCGAGCACATAGGTGGTCTGACCACCGGTATCTGCATCACGTCCCAGCTCCAGGTCATGGCCGCGGAACAGGCCATGCAAATGGAGATGGAGCAAGTAGTAACCCAATTCGCCTCCTCGGCGATTAGCTCACCTTTAGCCGCGATTCCAGAGGCGAAGTCGGAAGAAAAGGGAAAGATCAAGCTGAGATCGCGTCGCGCTTTTCGCTGACTTAGGGCTTCCCTACAAGCTTTTGGCGCAGGCTTTTGATGCGATCGCGCAGGTTGGCGGCTTCCTCAAAGTCAAGATTTTTTGCCGCTGATTTCATCTTGTCCTCGAGCTGTTGAATCAGCTCCGGCAGGGCATCGAGCGGGACATCGTTGTGCTCGGCCTGCTCGGTGGCCTGCTCCAACTGCTCGTCGTTCAGGCGCCTGGAAACCTCCAAGAAGGCCAGGATCGAATTGCCGCCCCGCTTACCAGCGGGCGTCGGCGTGATTCCGTGCTTCTCGTTGTAGGCCTGCTGAATCGCACGTCTGCGCTCGGTTTCTGAGATGGCCTTGGCCATCGAATCCGTCAGGTTGTCGGCGTAGAGCAGGGCTACCCCCTCCACGTGACGAGCGGCCCGGCCGATGGTCTGAATCAAGGAGCGCTCAGCCCGCAGGAACCCCTCCTTGTCGGCATCCAGGATCGCCACCAGGGAGACCTCGGGCAGATCCAGGCCCTCCCGCAGGAGGTTCACACCCACCAGCACGTCGTACTCGCCATTGCGCAGGTCCTGGATGATCTCGATCCGCTCGATCGAGTGGATCTCCGAGTGGAGATAGCGAACCCGGACGCCGTTCTCAGCGAGGTAGTCCGTGAGGTCTTCCGCCATCCGCTTGGTCAGGGTCGTGACCAAGACCCGCTCCTTCTTCTCGGCACGGGTACGAATTTCACCCAAGAGGTCATCCACCTGGCCATCGGTGGGACGCACCTCAACGATGGGATCCAGCACCCCGGTCGGACGGATCACCTGTTGGACCACCTCGGAATCGCTCTGCTTGAGCTCCCAATCCCCGGGTGTGGCGCTGACAAAAATGCTCTGCCGGGCCTTCTCCCAGAACTCATCCCCCTTGAGCGGACGGTTGTCTGCAGCACTGGGAAGCCGGAAGCCGTGCTCAATCAGCACGCCCTTGCGCGCTTGGTCGCCGTTGTACATCGCCTGCAGCTGGGAGCAGGTGACGTGGGACTCATCCACCACCAGCAACCAGTCCTCAGGGAAATAGTCGATCAGGCACTCCGGCGGTGTGCCCGCCTCGCGGCCCGCCAGATGGCGCGCATAGTTCTCAACGCCATTGCAGTAGCCGACCTGCTCGAGCATCTCCAGGTCGTAGGTGGTGCGCTGCTCCAGGCGCTGTGCCTCCAACAATTTCCCCTGCTCGTTGAGCACGTCCAGGCGCTCCCGCAGCTCCGAGCGAATGGCCTTGATCGCATCCTCCAGGCGCTCCTTGGGAGTCACGAAGTGCTTGGCCGGATAGATGCTGATCGATTCCAGGCTCTGCAGGATTTCCCCGGTAGTGGGGTCCACATAGCGAATGGCCTCGACTTCATCACCAAAGAGTTCAATCCGCACCAGGCGGTCCTCGTAGGCGGGGCCGATCTCCAGCACGTCCCCCCGCACCCGGAAGCGTCCACGGGAGATCTCCAGGTCGTTGCGGGAGTACTGGTTGTTGACCAAGTCCCGCAGGGAACTCCTGAGATTGAGGGTCTCGCCCACCTCAAATTTGACGGCGGCCTTGAGGTACTCACTGGGGATTCCCAGGCCGTAGATACAGCTAATGGAGGCCACGACGATCACATCACGGCGCTCAAAGAGAGAGCGGGTCGCGGAGTGCCGCAGCATGTCGATCTCTTCGTTGATCGAGGCTGTTTTGGCGATGTAGGTATCGGAGACCGGCACATAGGCCTCCGGCTGGTAATAGTCGTAGTAGGAGATGAAGTACTCAACGGCGTTCTTCGGGAAGAACTCCCTGAGCTCATTGCAGAGCTGGGCCGCCAGGGTTTTGTTATGGGCCAAGACCAAGGCCGGCCGGCCGGTCTTGGCAATCACATTGGCGATGGTGAAGGTCTTGCCGGTTCCCGTCGCACCCAACAGGGTCTGATAGCGCTCGCCTGATTCCACGCCAGCCACCAACGCCTTGATCGCCTCGGGCTGATCCCCCTTGGGCTCGTAGGGAGCGTGGATTTCAAACGGGTTAGGCATCGGGGCATTCTCGGACAACCGCCCAGGCGGTGTGGCTGCCGAACCAACAAAAAACCCATGCCCCGGAGGGCATGGGTGACGTCCAAAGCGGTGATGCCTTGAGGATCAGACGGCTGCCTTGACGGCGCTGCCCAGGGCCTCGCGCAGGCCACGAACCACGGCGACCATGGCCAGCTGATCGTTGAGCTTGTTGACGGCGGAGCCCACGCCCACGCCAGCGGCACCGGAGGCGATGGCCATCGGCACGGTGACGGAAGACAGTCCAGAAGCGCAGAGCACCGGCACCGAGACGGCGCGGCTGATGCTGTGGGCAGCAGCCAGGGTGGGAGCGGCCTTCTCGATCAGGCCGAGGCTGCCGGCACTGAAGGGCTTGGCACTGGTGCCACCTTCGGTCTGGATGATGTCGGCACCGGCGGCCACCAGATCAGCAGCGAGCTGCTCCTGTTGGTCGATGGGCAGCACGTGGGGGACGGTCACGCTCAGCACCACCTCGGGCAGCAGCTCGCGGGTGCGGCGAGTGATGGAGAGCACCTCAGCGGCATCAAAGATGCGGCCGAGGGGATAGAAGGCGTCGTAGTTGCCGATCTCGACCATGGCGGCACCGGCGGCCACGGCGGCGGGGAACAACTCAGGATCGACGGCGCTCACGCAGATGGGCAGGCCCGAGACCGAGGCGGCCAGCTGCACCAGCTCAGCATCACAGGCCACGTCGATCAGATCCGCACCACCGAGGCCAGCCGCACGGCTGATGCGCTCGACGCTGGCGGCGTCAAAGTTGGTGAGGCCAGCAATCACCTTGAGAGCGCGCTTCTCGGCCAGGGCCATGCGAAGGGAAGCGGGCAGCCGATCGAGGCGGGACATGCCAGTACAGATGGAGTTTTGCGATTCTCACACGCTGAGCCAGGGCGAATCAGGCTGGGGGCATGGCTGAACGCTGGAGTGATCTGCATCGGCGCCTGCATCAGCAGCTGCTCCAGCAGCAGGCTCTGCTGCCCGATGGGGAGCCCCTGCTACTGGCCGTCTCCGGTGGCCAAGACTCCATGGCCTTGGTGGGGCTCCTGAACGACCTGAAACGTCTCCACCACTGGCAGCTGCAGCTCTGGCATGGCAACCACGGTTGGCGCCCTGAAGCCGAGCAGCAAGCCCGCGAACTCCAGGCCTGGGCCCAGGACCAGGGCCTGCCGATCCAGGTCGACGACTGGGAGAGTCCAAAGAGGGATGAAGCCTCAGCCCGCGACTGGCGCTATGGGCAGCTCCAGACCCACGCCCAGCGCCTGGGCTGCCGCAGGGTCGTCACCGGACACACCGCCAGCGACCGCAGCGAGACGGTCCTGCTCCAACTCGCCCGCGGCAGCCATCGCCGCGGGCTCTCCAGCCTCCGGCAACGGCGCACGCTCAGCGGCACGATTGAACTGGTCCGCCCACTGCTGGGGTTCTCCCGCAGTGACACCGCCCAGCTCTGCCAGCAGCTGGGCCTGCCGATTTGGCTGGACCCCAGCAACAGCGACCCGCGCTTCAGTCGCAATCGGATCCGCCACGAGGTGCTGCCTGTGCTTGAGGCCCTCCACCCCGGAGCCAGCGAACGCATCAGCCAACTGAGCGAACGGCTGGCCCAAGAGCAGGACGGCGGCGAGCAGTTGGTGGATCTCGCCCTGGGCAGCCTGCAAACCGAAACGGCCCAGGCTCAGCCGGCGTTAAGGCGACGCCCCCTCAGCGGCCTGACCCTCAGCAATCAACGGCTGCTGCTGCACCACTGGCTGACCCGCGAGGGCCTCAGCCTGGGCAACGCGGAACAGTTGGAGCAGCTTCTCCATCGCCTGCCGCCCCACTGCGGTCCTGGCCAGTGGGATCTCAGCAGGGGGCGCTCCCTGCGCTGGGACCGTGAGCTGATCTGGTTGGAGCCCTGAAGAAGCGCGGCCAGGTCTGGCAAAACGACCTAAACCGGAGCGGGAACGGCGCAACGCCATGAGCAGCGCAAGCAGTGATCGCTACGCAGCCATCGAACGGGCGTACGGAGAAGGGCGCTTCAGCGATGCGCTCCAGGGGGCTGAGGCCTTGCTGCACGAGCTGCAAGCCAGCGCCTCTGGGCCTGAGTCAGAGACCGCCCTCAGCCGGCTCCAGCTACTAACGGGTCACATTCACCTCTACGGACTGGGGCAGCCCCAGGACGCGCAGGCCTACTACCAAGCTGTCGCGGACAGCACGGCCCCCTCCACCCTGGTGGACCTCGCCCAGGCCGGGCTCCAGCGCTGTCAACTGCAACCAGCAGCCCAGGAGGAGCCCAGCTCCCAGCAAGCGATTGGGGATCTGCCCGAACTTCCTGCCACCCCCTGGCTCAACCAACTGAGCGAACCCCAGGAGGCCCTCACCGCCCTGCAGGCGGCCTGGACTGAGGTGCCCGCCAGTGGACCACCACCCGTCATCGCAACGCCGACGGTGATTGACGGCTCGCCGGCAACGCCCTGGGGCGATGCCGCACCCAACGTCGAGGTCCTCGCCGATGAACCTGAGCTTGAGCCTCAGCCAACGGACGACGCGGCGCCAGCCGAGCGTGAGTGGCCCGACTACAGCCAAGGAAACCTTGTGGTGGAGCTGCCCTTCAGCGAAAACCGCCCCCAGGAGCCCCTCCATGAGGGGAGCAACTGGAGGCGGTTCTTCAGGCTGAAACGGCCCTAGGGCCGCAGCAGCAGTCAGCTCGCGGCGGAGCGGCGACGACGGGTGCGGCCGGCGATTTCAGGTTCCTCGACCTTGGGAGCAGCCGCAACAGGAGCAGCCTTCACCGGCGCAGGCGCAGGCGCAGCCGAAGCGGCGGAGGCGGCAGCACCGACAGGAGCCAGTTCACGGCGGGGCGTGCGATCCCGATCCCGGTCGCGGTTGCCATCACGGTTGCCGTCGCGGCGACCGCGGGGGGCCGGACGGGTGTCGGGCTCTGCATCCGCGCGGCCCTTGTAGGCCGGGGTGCCACCAGGGGCGGGCTGCACCAGGCAGATGATCAGGGGCTCGACTTGTAGTTCGCGGCGCAGGCGACGCTGCAGACCCACTTCGATTTCGCGCTGGACGCCCATCCAGTCCACTTCGGGAGCCTTGCCACCGGTGTTCCGGGACAGTTGCTGCCAGCGGTTCTCGAGCACCCAGGTGATTTCCCGCTCGGTCCAGAGGCTGAGCTTGCGGGGATCCGCGGCGGTGACCACGCCACGCAGGTTGACCCGCGGAGGCGCCGCCATCACACCGTCGGTGCTGATCACGGCGAGCATCGTGATGACGCCGTCATCGGCGAGCTGCTGACGCTCTTTGAGAACACGGGCGTCGACGATGCCATTGCGGGAGGCGTCGAGCAGTTCGATGCCCGCCTTGACGGGCTCGCCCTTCTTGATCGAATCGGCCGTCAGCTCAACAACGTCTCCGTTGTCGATGATCAGCATGTTGTCGGCCGGAACGCCCATGGACTGGGCGGTCTTGCTGTGGCAGACGAGCATGCGGTGCTCGCCGTGCACCGGCACGAAGAACTTGGGACGGGTGAGGGCCAGCATCAGCTTCTGGTCCTCCTGGAAACCGTGGCCAGAGACGTGGATGCCCTCGCCCTTGCCGTAGACGACCTTGGCGCCCAGCATCATCAGCCGGTCAATGGTGTTCACCACGGAGATGGTGTTCCCCGGGATCGGGCTGGCGGAGAAGATGATCGTGTCGCTGCTCTTGACCTGCACCTGGGGGTGCTCGCCACGGGAGATGCGGCTCAGGGCGGCCAAGGGCTCACCCTGGCTACCGGTCATCAGCAACAGGGTCTCGCGATCGGGCAGATCACGGATTTGCTTGATCGGGACAAACAGATCATCCGGAGCGCGCATGTAGCCCAGTTCACGGGCCTTGGCGATCACGTTGAGCATGGAGCGGCCCAAGAGGCCGACCTTGCGGCCGTTCTTCATGGCCAGCTCGAGGATCATCGCGACGCGATGGATGGAGCTCGCAAAGGTGGTGATGATCACCCGGCCTTCGGCCTGGGCGATATGGCGATCGAGGGCGGGGAAGACCGAGCGCTCAGGAGGACAGAAGCCAGGGACCTCAGCGTTGGTGGAGTCACTGAACAGGCAGAGGACACCCTGCTCGCCGTGGTGGGCGAGGCGGGCCATATCGAAATACTCACCGTCGACCGGGGTGTGGTCGAACTTGAAGTCACCCGTGAAGATGATCGTTCCCACCGGAGTGGTGATGGCCAGCGAGAAGCTGTCCGCCATCGAGTGGGTGTTGCGGATGAACTCCACCGAGAAGTGCTGGCCCACCTTCACCACGTCCCGCGGACCCACGGTCTGAATGGTGGTGCGGTCGGTGACGCCGGCCTCTTCCATCTTTCCCTGGAGCATCGACATGGCCAGCCGGGGGCCATAGATCACCGGGATGTTGAAGTTCTTGAGGTGGTGGGAAATACCACCGATGTGGTCCTCGTGACCGTGGGTCACGATCATGCCGCGGATGCGCTTCTGGTTCTCCTTGAGATAGCTGGTGTCGGGCATCACGACGTTCACGCCGTGCATGCCATCGCTGGGGAAGGCCAGGCCGGCATCCACGAGCATGATGTCGTCGCCGTACTCGAACACACAGGTGTTCTTGCCGATCTCATGGAGGCCACCGAGGGGGATCACCCGCAGGTGGGGCTGCTTGGCGGCGCCGTTACGGCCAGGGGTTTGAGAAGTCATTCAGAAAAGGGGAGGCGGCTCAGCCGCACGGGGAACAAACGTTGAGAAAGGGGTTGCTCAGCAACAGGTCAGGTCGGCCTTGGCGTCAAGTGGGACGCAGGGCTGCCAGGACGGAGGTGAGTTGTTCGCGCACATCGCTCGATGCAGAAACCAAAGGAAGACGTGGGGCACCTACGGGCCAACCGCTCAGTTCCAAAGCCGCCTTCACGGGAATGGGATTGGTGGTGCAGAAGAGGGCCTTGCAGAGCGGAAGCAGTTGCTCATGCACGGCCAGGGCGGCACTGAGTTCTCCGGCCAGGAAGGCCTGGACCATGCGCTGGATCTGATCGCCTGCAATGTGGCTAGCCACGCTGACCACGCCAACGGCGCCGACGGCCATCATCGGCAGCGTCAGCGCATCGTCACCGCTGTAGATCGCCAGACGCTCGCCGCAGACCGCACGCAGGGCGCTGACCTCCTCAGTCGTGCCGCTCGCGGCCTTGAAGCTGACCACGTTCGGACAATCCATCAACCGTGCGGCGGTCTCTGGATTGAGGCTGCAACCGGTGCGGCCAGGAATGTTGTAGAGCATCAGTGGCGTCTGGGGCGCCGCCTGGGCCACGGCCCGGAAATGCGCCTCAAGGCCTTCCTGGGGAGGCTTGTTGTAGTAAGGCACAACGACCAGGGCGCCATCGGCACCGAGGGCTGCCGCTTCACCGATGGCCTCGACGGCCTCGGCCGTGCAATTACTGCCCGTTCCCGCCAACACCTTGGCGCGGGCACCGACGGCCTCCTTCACGGCGGAGAACAGTTGGTGCTGTTCATCCCAACTCAGGGTGGGGGACTCGCCGGTGGTGCCGCAAATCACCAGACCATCGGAACCGTGATCCACCAGATGGCTCGCCAGCTTGGCCGCCATCGGCAAGTCCACCGAGCCATCGGCCGCGAAGGGGGTGATCATCGCGGTGATCACACGACCAAAGGGGGCAGGGGAGTGGGCGCCTGGGGTCAAGGCCTTGCTCATGCCGACGCTCCAGCTGGGGCCTGAGCAGCGGCGGCAGCGGCCACCGGATCAAGCAGTAACTCAGCGATCTGAATCGCGTTGAGGGCCGCCCCCTTGCGGATCTGGTCACCGCACAGCCAGAGCTCGAGGGCGTTGGGTTCGCTGAGGTCCTGTCGGATACGTCCAACGGCCACCGGATCACGCCCGGTGACGTCCGTGGGCATGGGGAAGCGATTCGAGCTGAAGTCTTCAATCAGCTCAACGCCGGGGGCGCTCTTCAGCAGAGTCCGCGCTTCCTCAACGGGGAAGGGCTCACAGAACTCGATGTTGATCGCCTCGGAGTGGGCCCGCAGGACCGGAACGCGAACGCAGGTGGCCGAGATACGCAGATCCGGCAAACCCATGATCTTGCGGGTTTCGTTGACCATCTTGAGCTCCTCCTCGCAGTAGCCGTTGTCCTGCAGAGGAGAGTTGTGCAGGAAGAGATTGAACGCCAGTGAGTAGGGCAGAACACTGCTCATGGGCGTCCCACCGTCGAGGACGGTGCGGCTCAGCTCACTGAGCTCCTCCATGGCACGGGCACCGGCACCACTGGCGGATTGGTAGGTGCTGACCACGACACGGCGCATGGCCCGGCGGGCGGCCAAAGGCGCCAAGGCCAGGGTCATCAAAATCGTGGTGCAGTTGGGATTGGCGATCACCCCTTGATGGCGGAACGCCTCATGGGGATTCACCTCTGGCACCACCAGGGGAACGCCAGCATCCATGCGAAAGGCGCTGGAGTTGTCGATCACCACTGCACCAGCCGCAGCCGCCACAGGCGCCCACTGCTTGGACACGGAGCCACCGGCCGAAGCCAGGACGACATCCACGCCCGCGAAGGCCTCAGCACTCACGGGCTGAATCGTCAGGACCTGGCCGTTCCATTCCAGGGTTTGTCCGGCCGAACGGGGCGAGGCCAGCAGGGTGAGTTGACCGACAGGGAAGGCCCGCTCTTGGAGCAGGGTCAACAACTCTTGGCCGACGGCACCCGTCGCCCCAAGAACGGCGACATGCAGAGGACGGCTGGGCAGCGAACGGACGTCGGTGGAAGTCAACGGAGGTGCAAGGGATAAGGAGAGCTCTATGCCTTGGGATCTGAACAGGGCCTCACTCGGAGGCGGAATCCGTCAAACAGAGAGAAGGGCTGAAACGGGGAAAGGCTGAATCAGAAGCGTCGATCAGCAGAAGGAGGTGGAAGGAGAAAAGGGGTGGAGCGAAAAATCAACGGTGAGCGCGATCAACGAACCCAAGACCGAGAAAGACGAACGGTGGAGCATCCCGGTAAAGGCGGATGCACAACCTGCAGAAGCTGCTCGGAGTCCCGAGGGACACCGCCACAAAACTCTTCAGGTCACTGGTTCTTGCTCAAAACAATACGTGGCCAAGGCCGAAGGCGTACAGCCCTGTTGGAGCTCGTCACAGGTGACTAATTAGGATCGTGGGCTGCCCCAGCCGACCCATCGGCCCGCCGTTTCGATCACATCCATGAGCCCTGCCGCTAGCACCGCCAGTAAAGCCACTGCCAAACAGGCAGACCTGAAGCTGAGCACCAGCGCCCGTCCCGGCAGCCGAATGGCCATCGAGATCGCCGTTCCTGGTGAACGCACCCAAGGGAGCCACAACGCGGCTGTCGAGAAGCTGAGCCGCAGCGTGAAACTCCCCGGCTTCCGCAAGGGCAAGGTGCCCCGCGCTGTGCTGATGCAGCAAATCGGCCCCCTGCAGATTCGGGCCACTGCCCTTGAGTCGCTCGTCGACAGCGTTTTCAAGGACGCCCTGAAGCAAGCCGAGATCCCCGCCATCGGCCAACCCGCCCTGGACGGTGGCTTCGAGTCCCTCCTCGAGCGCTTTGAGCCCGGTCAAGAACTGACCTTGACCCTTGAGATGGATGTGGAGCCCACTCCGAAGCTCAAAAGCACCAAAGGTCTGAAGGCTGAAGCTGAATCCGTGAGCTTCGATCCAGCTCGCATCGATGAGCTGATCGAGCAGTCCCGCCGTCAGATGGCCACCCTGGTGCCGGTCGAAGGCCGCGCCGCGGCCGCCGGTGATGTGGCGGTCCTGAGCTTCAAGGGCACCTACAGCGACAACGGCGAAGCCATCGAAGGCGGAAGCGGCGACGCCATGGAGGTGGAACTGGAAGAGGGCCGCATGATCCCCGGCTTCGTGGAAGGGGTGATCGGCATGAAGGCTGGCGACAGCAAAACCATTAAGTGCGAGTTCCCCGAGGATTACGCCCAGGAGGATGCAGCCGGCCGCAAAGCCAGCTTCGACATCACCCTGAGCGAGCTGAAGAGCCGTGAGCTGCCGGCCCTCGATGACGCCTTCGCCCAGCAGGCCAGCGACAAAGAAACCCTGGCCGAACTGCGCAGCGATCTGGAGACCCGGCTGAAGGAAGACGCCGAGCGCCGCCACCAGTCCAACCGCCACGACGCCCTGCTCGCCGCCCTGGTGGAGCAACTGGAGGTGGAACTGCCCGAGACCCTCGTCCAAGAGGAAATCGTCACCCTCCTGGAGCAAACCGCTGGCCAACTGGCCCAGCAAGGGATGGACGTCAAAAAGCTCTTCACCCCTCAGCTGATCCAAAGCCTGCGCGAAAGCTCCCGCCCTGAAGCCGAGGAGCGCCTCAAGCGCAGCCTGGCCCTCAAGGCCCTCGCCGCGGCCGAGAAATTGGAACTGGAAGCCAGCGAGATCGACGCCAAGGTCAAGGAACTGAGCCGGGGCTTCAGCGACAGCTCCCGGATTGATCCCAACCGTCTGCGCCAAGCGGTTCAGGAGGATCTGATGCGCGAGAAGCTCCTGGGCTGGCTCGAGAGCAACTCCACCGTCACGGAGAAGGCGGCTGAGGCCTCCGAGGAGAAGCCCAAGGCCAAAGCCAAGCCGGCTGCGAAGAAAAAAGCCAAGGCCGACGACGCCGAGGCGACCACCACCGAGGCCTGATCCCCATAGATTGGCCGGACTGACTCCAGTCCGGCCGAGTGATCAACGCCAGCACTCCTCACCCAATCCAGAACCGCTGGCTGGGCCAAGGGCCCCAATCCTCGATCGTCACTGGTCCGACCGCCGCACCGGGTGTGCTCCCCACCGTGGTTGAGCAATCCGGCCGAGGCGATCGGGCCTTTGACATCTATTCCCGTCTGCTGCGGGAACGCATCATCTTTCTGGGCAGCGGCATTGATGACCAGGTGGCCGACGCCATGGTTGCCCAGCTTCTGTTTCTCGAGGCAGAGGACCCCGAGAAAGACATTCAGATCTACGTCAACTCCCCTGGGGGATCAGTGACAGCGGGTCTGGCGATCTACGACACCATGCAGCAGGTCGCGCCCGACGTCGTCACCATCTGCTACGGCCTGGCCGCCTCCATGGGAGCTTTTCTGCTCTCCGGCGGCACCAAGGGCAAGCGCCTGGCGCTCCCGAACGCGCGGATCATGATCCACCAACCCCTTGGCGGAGCCCAGGGACAGGCTGTCGACATCGAAATCCAGGCCAAGGAAATCCTCTATTTGAAGGAGACCCTCAACGGCCTGATGTCCGAACACACCGGCCAACCCCTGGAGAAAATCGCTGAAGACACCGACCGCGACTACTTCCTTTCCCCGGCAGAAGCGGTTCAATACGGCCTGATCGATCGTGTCGTCACCGATACGACCCCGGTTTGATCCTTAAGGACGGCTGACGAAGCGCTGGATCGCACCGATCCTGAAGTTTCGGGACACCGCCCCGAAGCCCTCCCGCTCAACGCCGCCACAGCCCTTGCCCGATGGCCAAGTTCGACGCCCACCTGAAGTGCTCTTTCTGCGGGAAGTCGCAAGACCAGGTGCGCAAACTGATCGCCGGCCCTGGCGTCTACATCTGCGACGAATGCATCGATCTCTGCAACGAGATCCTCGACGAAGAGCTGGTTGAGGGCCATGGTGGCGCCGGCGCTGGCCGCCAAGCCCAGGAAGCCAAGGGCAAAGCTCCCGCCAAAAAAGCCAGCAAGCCTGCTCCGACGCTGGCCGAAATCCCCAAACCCCAAGACATCAAGGCCCACCTCGACGCCCAGGTCGTGGGGCAGGAGGAAGCCAAGAAGGTCCTCTCCGTTGCGGTCTACAACCACTACAAGCGCTTGGCCTGGCAGGGCGACGGCAAGGGCGAGAGCAACGAAACCGCCACCAAGCTGCACAAGAGCAACATCCTCCTGATCGGCCCCACGGGCTGCGGCAAAACCCTGCTGGCGCAGACCCTGGCCGAGTTACTGGATGTGCCCTTCGCCGTGGCCGATGCCACGACCTTGACCGAAGCCGGCTACGTCGGGGAGGACGTCGAGAACATCCTGCTGCGGTTGCTGCAGAAAGCTGACCTGGACGTTGACCAGGCCCAGCGCGGAATCATCTACATCGACGAGATCGACAAGATCGCCCGCAAGAGCGAGAACCCTTCGATCACCCGCGATGTCTCCGGGGAGGGCGTTCAGCAGGCGTTGCTGAAACTGCTGGAGGGCACCGTGGCCAACGTCCCCCCCCAAGGGGGCCGCAAGCATCCCTACCAAGACTGCATTCAGATCGACACCAGCCAGATCCTGTTCATCTGCGGTGGTGCCTTCGTCGGCCTCGATGACGTGGTCCAGCGCCGGATGGGCCGGAACGCCATCGGCTTCATCCCCGAAGGCGGTCGCCGCGGCCGCCAGAGCAAGGACCAACAGGCCGCCCAGGTCCTGCGCCACCTCCAGCCCGACGACCTGGTCAAGTACGGCCTGATTCCCGAGTTCATCGGCCGCATGCCGGTGAACGCCGTGCTCGAGCCCCTCGACAACCACGCACTCGAGGCGATTCTCACCGAGCCCCGCGACGCCCTGGTGAAGCAGTTCCAGACGCTGCTGAGCATGGACGACGTGCGGCTGGAGTTTGAGCCCGGGGCCGTTGAAGCCATCGCCGCCGAGGCCCACCGCCGCAAGACCGGCGCCCGGGCGTTGCGCGGGATCGTCGAGGAACTGATGCTCGACCTGATGTACGAGCTGCCGTCCGACAAGAGCACCAAGGCCTTCACGGTCACCCGGGCCCTGGTGGAGGAACGCACCCAGGCCAAGGTCCTCCCTCTTCCGGGCAGCGAGTCCGCGCAACAGGAATCGGCCTAGGGCTCCGTGGCTGCCGCTGATCACCTTGAGGTGCCGCGGCAGCACGGTCTCTTCAATCACCACGGCATCGACCTCGGGGACGGCAGCGTCGCCCACTACCTGGAGGGGCGCCAGATTCTGCGCAGCCCCCTCGACGCATTCAGCCGCGGCCAGCCCTTAACGGTGGTGTCCTACCCCGAGGGGGCCTGTTTGCCGGCAGGGCAAACCCTGCGCCGAGCCATGGGGCGACTGGGAGAGCAGAACTACAACCTGCTCTTCAACAACTGCGAACACTTCGCCCACTGGTGCAAAACCGGACGCCATCGCAGCGCCCAGGTGGAGGAGGTCCTCCAGGCCGGCAGCTGGGGGGCCCTCGCCCTGGGCCAGTTCATGCCTGCTGCGGTCCTGAGCGGCGCGAAGCTGCTCCTGCGTCAGGGGCGACGCCTGGAGGCGAGCCAGCTGGAGAAGGGACGCGAACTCGTCAGACGCAGCCTGGAGCAACTCGATGCCCTGCGGCTGAAGCTGCAAACCAAACTGGAGTCCGAGCTGTCCCGCGCCGAAGAGCGCTGGGGGGCCGGAGCTGAGCAACCCCAATTCCAGCGACTGCGCCTGGCTGCTCAGACCCTGGCGGATCAGCTCAGCGAGGTGGAGGAGATGGAAGCCAAGCTCGAGCGCCTCCTGACAGATCAGCAGCAGGATTCAAACCCGAACAGAGGCGTCGAGGGCCAGTAGCCTCCAGCGATGCCGGCCGCCTACCAACCGCTCCACCACAAGTACCGCCCGCAGCGGTTTGACCAGCTTGTGGGGCAAGAGGCGATCGCCGCGACCTTGGGCAATGCCCTGCGCTCCGGTCGCATTGCGCCGGCTTACCTCTTCAGTGGGCCCCGAGGGACAGGGAAAACCTCCAGCGCCCGCATCCTGGCGCGCTCTCTCAACTGCCTTAGCTCGGATCACCCGACCCCAGAGCCCTGCGGCAGCTGTGAGCTCTGCACCTCCATTGCCAACGGCAATGCCCTCGATGTCATCGAGATCGACGCCGCCTCCAACACCGGGGTCGACAACATCCGCGAGCTGATTGAACGCTCTCGATTCGCCCCGGTTCAAGCCCGCTGGAAGGTCTACGTCGTCGACGAGTGCCACATGCTCTCGACCGCGGCCTTTAACGCCCTGCTGAAGACCTTGGAGGAGCCGCCCCCGCGGGTGGTCTTCGTCCTGGCGACCACCGACCCGCAGCGGGTGCTGCCCACGATCCTCAGCCGCTGTCAACGCTTCGACTACCGGCGCATTCCCCTCGATGCCCTCGAGCAGCACCTGGGCTGGATTGCCAAGGAAGAGAGCATCCAGATCACGCCAGAAGCCCTGCATGTGGTGGCCCAGCGGGCCCAGGGGGGCCTGCGGGATGCCGAAAGCCTGCTGGATCAGCTGAGCCTGCTACCTGGGCCGGTCGAACCGACGGCGGTCTGGGAGTTGCTGGGGGCCGTGCCCGAGCAGGAACTGCTGCAACTGGCCCAGGCCCTCGCCGGGGCTGAGCCTCTGGGGGTGATCGAAGCGATCCGCAACCTGCTCGAGCGCGGCCGCGAACCCGGTGCCGTGCTGCAGGGAATGGCCGGCCTGCTGCGGGATCTGGTGCTCGCGGGGGTTGCCCCCAATCGCCTGGAGCTCACGAGCTTCTCGCCCCAAATCCGAGGGGAGCTGCCGGAGCTCGCCCGCAGCATCGGCAAAGCGACCCTGCTGCGCTGGCAGGCGCAACTCAAAGGCAGCGAACAGCAACTGCGCCAAAGCGTGCAGCCCCGGCTCTGGCTTGAGGTGCTTCTCCTGGGTCTCTTGGCTGAACCCGCCGTCGCGGTCGCCACCAGTGTCCCCACGACCAGCCCCCGCCCGACCCCGCAGGCGGCAACGCCCACACCAGCGGCCCCGGCTCCCGCGCCACCGGCCCCAGACGTCGTCGTTGCGCCCGTAGCTCCGCCAGCTGCCGCTCCTGCCCCTGAACCGGTCACGGCGATTAGCACGGAGACCCCGGATCTGGCCGCCCTCTGGCAGCAGATCCTGGCGGGGCTGGAGCTGCCCTCGACCCGCATGCTCCTCTCCCAGCAGGCCTCCCTGGCCCGCCTCGACAGCCAGCGCGCCGTCGTCCAGGTCGCCGGCAACTGGACCGCCATGGTCCAGAGCCGCCTACCCCTGCTGGAGAAAGCCGTCGCCTCCGCCCTGGGCAGCCCAAGGCAGGTGGTTCTCGAGGCCGGCGCAGCACCAGCAGCACCCGTCGCGCCGGCCCCACCCGTTCCCGCGCCTGCGCCACAGCCCGCGCCTCAAGCGCAGACACCGCCGCCGCAGGAGCCTCCAGCCGCTGCCAACCCTCCCCAGCCCCAGACTCCAGCTCCAGCTCCAGCTCAGGCTCCGACTCCGGCACCCACGTCAGCAGCACCGGCAGCAACACCAGCAGCACCGCCTGAACGGAAACCCCATGGGCTGATCGATGACCAGGCCAAACGGCTGGCCGAATTCTTCAACGGCGAAGTGGTGGACCTGCAGGATCCCCTGCCGGAACTAAGCGACGATCAAGCCGCGGCCTGATCAGGCTCAGCCCCTACATGCAGGGTCTTGGCCCAGACCAGCCGCTTGGGTAGCAGCGCCATCCGGAGGGTGGTGTACGGAATCACCACGAACCAGTGGCCCAGATAGGCAATGCCCCAGGCCAGGTTGATCGGGCCCATCGCGGGTAGGTCCGGCCCTTCGGAGCGGCGGGAGCAGCCCGCCAAAATCGCTCCGCCCGAGAGGCCAAAGGCCACAAAGGACAGGGGCCAACTCAGCGGTGGCGTGCGCGTGATCAGGGCCATGAGGGCATCGGCTGCGGCCATCACGGGCAGGGCGTATTGCAGCAGAAAAAAGCAGCTCAGATCGAGCTTGCGCGCCGCAGAGACCTCGCTTCCGGTCAGCTGAGGCCAGTAATCGAAGAAACGCTGCAGTCCCCCCTCGGCCCAACGTTGCCGCTGGCGCCAGAGGGCACTCCAGGCGGTCACCGCCTCCTCTTGCACCGGGGGATCCCAGAGCAGGGCAACCGGTTGCTGCTGCACCAGCAGACGGAAACTCAAGTCGAGGTCATCGGTGACGGTGGCTTCGTTGAAGCCTTCGCAGCTGAGCACCGCCTCCCGCTGGAGCAATTGACCATTGCCGCGAAGCTCAACAACACCGCCAGAAAACAGTCGCCCCTGCTGGATGACGGCATCGAGGGCCATCTCCATGGCCTGGGCGCGGGTCAACCAATTGAGGTCGGGATTGACCACGGACTTGCGCAGCTGCACGGCGGACCAACCGCCCTGCTCGGCAAAGCGAACCAAACGCTCCAGCAGATCCGGCTGCAACTGGGCATCGGCATCCAGGACCAAGAGCCAACGCCCCTGGAGGTTCGGCAGCACCGCGTTCAGAGCACCCGACTTGCCGCCGCCCGCATCGCGGGGACGGCGCAGGACCTGGAGCTGAGGGAAACGGGCCTGGTACTCGCTCAGGACCTCTGGAGTGCGGTCTTCGCTGCCGTCATCGACGATCCAGATCTTGAGGCGATCGGCCGGGTAACTCAGGGCGGCCAGTCGCTCCACCAAGCGACCAATCACAGCTTCTTCATCGCGGGCTGCCACCACCAGATCAACGGCGGGCAACGCCTCCAAGACGGCTGGGCCTTCCGCCTTCGCACCTCTCAGCGCTGGAAGAAAGACAGCGCGCAGGACGTACAGACCCAGCAGCAGCGTCAGGGCCGTGGCAGGCCAGAGGGCCTGGGAGGCAGGCAGACGATGGGGAACCGCTGCCGCACCGCAACAGCAGAGGAGAAAGAGGGAGGCCTGCAGTCGGCGCGCTCCTGTGGCTGTGCCCCCAGCGGCCATGGCGATCCCAAGGATGTGCGGACTCTAAGAGCCCCCCTTCGCAGCCTTGATGGCTGGCAGAGGAACCAACTCAGTTCCCGGGTAGTAGTGACGAAGGATCTGCTTCACGCTCCAACCCCGTCCTCCCAAATCGATGGCGCCGGCCTGAGACAAACCAGCGCCATGGCCAAAACCACCTCCCTCGAAGCGCCAAAGACCTGCCCCGGCGGGTTCAATCACAAAAAGGGTGCTGGGTAAGCCACGCAGGGTGCGGCGGATGGCATCCCGCACCAGCACCTTTTCTCCCAGGGGCCCCCTGAGGGCCAACCGCACCACGCGACCACTCGGGCCCCGCTCCAGAACAACCGGCTTCACCGGCGATCCAACGGCGGCCGCTCCCGTACCCAGGGCACGGGCAAAGGTGTCCTGCCCGAGGACGCGCTGCCAGCGGAAGTAGGGGTGGTTCTGGCCATAGACACCCGCTGTCGCCGCCAAGACCGATCGAACCTGCTGACGCTGGGTCAGGGGCAAAGCCAATCCCTGGGGAGGGCCTCCGGCCCGATCAAAAGCGGGCTCCAGATAGGCGAGTTCGGGCAAGGTCCAGGCCTCGTCCTCATCTGCACTGACTCCTCCGTTACTGGCGTGATACACGGCATGGATCGGTTGCCCCTGCCAGGTCAGCACCTGGCCCTGGGTCGATCGAATGGCCTGCTTCACCCCAGCGCGGGCCAGGCGTGGATCGCTATAGACCTGGCACTGGGTATCCGAGCAAAGGTGGTAGCCATCCAGGGCAAAACGATGCTGATTGCCCAGAGCCCAAGTGCGCGCCAACACCGCCTGGGCAGCCAAAGCCGCAGGCGGCGCTCCAGCACCGATCTCATGGGGCACGACACCGTGGAGATAGCGCTCTAAGGGCACCTGCTCCACCAGGGTCCAACTGCCATAGGCGTCGGGCTGCAGGCGGAAGGGCCCCTGGAAGACCCCGCCCTGCCAGCGCAGGCCAGCGGAGGCTTCAATCCGAACAGGCCCCTGGAGATCTCTCCAGCCATCGGGCCGTTCCAGCTGCAGGGTCAAGACCTCACTGACAACCTTCTCTTCAACCTTGGAGCCGTAGGCCGGCGGAACAGGCTGGTCCGGGGCAGCCCAGACCTCCCACTCCCCGGGGTGGGCGACCACCGCCTTTGCTCCGAGACGACGCCAAGCCAGGGCGGCCTGCTCAGCGGTCTCAAAGCTGGAGAACGGCCCCAGCACCCGCCGGCGAATCGTGAGCGGCTCGCTCAGCGGCTTGGGTCTCCAGCGCAAGGACAGGCGCTGGCCACTGGCTTGAAAGCCGGAGGCATCGCTGAGCCTCACCACAGAAGCAGCCGCCACCAGCTGCAGCGGCGCGGCCCCCAGATGGTCCGCTAGAGCCACCCAGAGCACGGGCTGGGCACCATCCACCCTTGGCGGGGCGGGCACTGGCCGGTGGGTCAGGGCCTGGGCCTGGGCATCCGTTCCTTGGCAGCCCGCCAGGAGACAGGACGCGGCGAGGACCGCCATCAAGGAACGCTGCATCGCCTGACTGGATCCGAGCCAAACCCTAGGGGGAGTTGGCGGAAGGCACTCTGAAGTCTTACTCTCATCGTTTGTGCACGAGCGCGTAGACAATGCCGAAGCTCAAGACCCGCAAAGCAGCCGCCAAGCGGTTCAAAGCGACCGGCACCGGGAAGTTCATGCGCCGGCACGCTTTCCGCAATCACCTGCTCGATCACAAGAGCCCTAAGCGCAAGCGCTTCCTCGGCACCATGGCCGTGGTTGACGAGCGTGATGCGGACAACGTGAAGGCCATGCTCCCTTACAGCTGATCGCTTCACCTCACAGCAGTTTCAACATTCACTGAGAACTATTCATGGCCCGCGTTAAGAGGGGCAACGTCGCCCGTAAACGCCGCAACAAGATCCTTCGCCTTGCGCGTGGCTTCCGTGGTGGCAACGGCACCCTGTTCCGGACCGCCAACCAGCGGGTGATGAAGGCGCTCTGCAACGCCTACCGCGACCGTCGCCGCCGCAAGCGCGACTTCCGTCGTCTTTGGATCGCCCGTATCAACGCTGCTGCTCGCCTGAATGGCCTGAGCTACAGCCGTCTGATCGGCGGCCTGAAGAAGGCTGACGTGCAGCTGAACCGCAAGATGCTGGCCCAGCTGGCCGTGCTGGATCCCACCAGCTTCGCCACTGTCGTGGGCGCCGCCAAGAGCTGAACGCCCCCTTCAATCACAACTAAGCCCAGTCCGGTCGGTCAATGGATGTTTCACTCCCACAGGCCTACCTGATTGGGCTTTTGTTGTTGCTGGGCACCGCAGCGGTGCTCGTCGCACGGCAGATCCTGCGGGTCCGCCGCGACGAGTCCGCACTGGCACGCCTCGAAGCACAGGCCAAGGCCGGCGACAAGAGTGCCGGCGACCTCTACGAATTGGCCTCAGTTCAGCTGCGCAAACGCCTCTACGGGCAAGCCACGGAAAACCTGAAGCTCGCCGCCAAGCGAGCCAGCGGCGAACCCAGCGAGGCCCAGGCCCTGATCGAAAACGCCCTGGGCTTTGCCCTGGCGGCCCAAAGCAATTACAGCGGCGCGATCAAGCACTACCGCGCAGCCCTGCGGGCCAAGTCGGACTACCCCGTCGCCCTCAACAACCTGGCCTTCGCGCTGGAAAAGCAACAGAAAAGCGACGAGGCCAAAGAGACCTACGCCAAGGTGCTCGAGCTCGACGCCGCCAACAAAACAGCAAAGCGTCGGCTCAAGCGGCTGGAGCGCACGGCCGCCTAGATCACCACAGACCGCGAATGGCTGGAGCGGCGCTGGTCTCCGGAGTCATCACGAGTTGTCCGCCAGGGTTCGTCAGCCGAGGGGCAGACCATCCAGACAAGGTGAAGCCCTGCAGACCCGCGAACGAGCCGCCGTCCTGGAGATCTGCGCTGGGGTAATTCCCAAGCAGCAACAAGTCCAATTGATCCGACGCCGCATTCAAGTTGCCTTGCACAGGAATGGTGGAGGAGCCAAGGGTGATCTCGCCTCGGACATCCACCATTTGCCCTAAGGCCCTCAGCGACGAAAGGGTCAAGCGTGCGCTGGCCGCTTGAGCGGTGCCAAAAGGCGTGTAGCTACCCGACCAAATCCGAGGCAGCTCCTGCACCAACTGCGCCGCACGCGCGACCGGATCAAATTGGCGGACGGTGGCCGCCATGCCGAAGTTTTCCTCGTATGGAGTGCTCTGACTGGGAGCAATGGCCTCGGTGGTCAGCGGGACTGCAGCCAACAGCAAAGGGATCACGGTGGCGCCATCAAGTGGCCCCACGCTAAGGACGACAGGGCTGCGCGGTACGGTCTCAACACAGCTGATCACATCCCTGTGTCTGCAGAGCCGCTGCACGCTGACGACCTGATCATCGGCGGGCGACACTTCCGCAGCCGTTTGATGACGGGCACGGGTAAGTACCCCAGCCTGCAGGCCATGCAGGCCAGCCTCGAATCAAGCGCCTGCGAGATCGTCACCGTGGCCGTGCGACGGGTGCAGTCCCAAGCCGCAGGCCATGAAGGCCTGATGGAAGCGGTGGATTGGAGTCGAATCTGGATGCTCCCCAACACCGCCGGCTGTGCCACCGCCGAGGAAGCCATTCGCGTGGCCCGACTGGGGCGAGAACTCGCGAAGTTGGCCGGACAAGAAGACAACACCTTCGTCAAGCTGGAGGTGATCCCCGACTCCAAACACCTGCTGCCCGATCCAATCGGGACCCTGGAGGCCGCCGAACAGCTGGTGAAGGAGGGATTCACCGTTCTTCCCTATATCAATGCCGACCCCCTCTTGGCCAAACGGCTGGAGGAGGCCGGCTGCGCGACGGTCATGCCCCTGGGCTCACCGATTGGTTCCGGCCAAGGCATCCGCAATGCCGCCAACATCGCCCTGATCATCGAGAACGCTTCGGTTCCGGTCGTCGTCGATGCCGGCCTGGGCGTTCCAAGCGAAGCCGCCCAAGCGATGGAAATGGGAGCCGATGCGCTGCTCATCAACAGCGCCATCGCCCTAGCTGGGAATCCAGCTGCCATGGCCCGGGCGATGGCCATGGCCTGCGAAGCCGGACGCACCGCCTTTCATGCCGGCCGTCTGCCCATCCGCGGCGAGGCCAACCCCAGTTCCCCCACGGGCGGACGGGTCGGCACATAAAGCTTCCGCACAGGTGCGAGTCAAGTCCCGACTTCGTCCGTACTGTCGCCTCAACCACTTGCCCATGCGATGCAGGTCACAGAAGAGGACGGCGGCAGGCTCAATGCCTTCGCCCGGGAGCCCCGGATGGAGGTGATCGAGGCCGGTGAGGCCCGTGGCGCCAACAGCAAAGTGCTCCTAATCGGCGGCGCTCTGTTGGTGATCCTGATGATGGCCGTTGCGGTAGGAATCAGCTGAATCCCTGTAGTAGCTTGCCCTGACGGAGCAAATGCTCGTTCAGCAGGAGTCCAGCGGTGAAGGTTTTCGTTCTCGGCGGTGACGGCTTCTGTGGCTGGCCTTGTGCCGTGAACCTGGCCGACCAGGGCCACGATGTGGTCATCGTCGACAACCTGAGCCGACGCAAGATCGATATTGACCTCGAAGTGGAGTCACTGACTCCCATCACCAGCATTGGCGAGCGGCTGAAGGCCTGGGAGGAGATCGGCGGCAAGCCCATGCGCTTCGTGCACATGGACATCGCCCATGAGTACCAGCGGTTGGTGGATCTGCTGCTGGCTGAGCGACCCGACTCCGTGGTGCACTTCGCCGAGCAGCGGGCTGCGCCTTACTCGATGAAGAGCAGCGCCACCAAGCGCTACACCGTCGACAACAACGTCAACGGCACCCACAACCTGCTGGCCGCCATCGTTGAGACCGGCCTCGACTGCCATGTCGTGCACCTGGGCACCATGGGCGTCTATGGCTATGGCTCCCACCGCGGCGCCACCATCCCCGAGGGCTACCTGAAGGTGGAGGTGCCCCAGCCCGATGGCAGCCGCTTCGAGGAGGAAATCCTCCACCCGGCCAGCCCGGGCAGCGTCTATCACATGACCAAGACGCTGGATCAGCTGCTCTTCCTCTACTACAACAAAAACGACCAGGTCCGCATCACCGACCTGCACCAGGGCATCGTCTGGGGCACCAACACCGAAGCCACCGACCGCGACCCGCGCCTGACCAACCGCTTCGACTACGACGGCGACTACGGCACGGTGCTCAACCGCTTCTTGATGCAGGCGGCCATCGGCTATCCCCTGACCGTGCACGGCACCGGCGGCCAGACCCGCGCCTTCATCCACATCCGTGACTCGGTGAAGTGCGTCCAGCTGGCCCTGGAGAACCCCCCCAGCAAGGGAGAGCGGGTGAAGATCTTCAACCAGATGACCGAAAGCCATCAGGTGGGTGAGCTCGCCAAGAAAGTCGCCGCCCTCACCGGAGCCCAGGTCAACAACCTCCCCAACCCCCGCAACGAGGCGGTGGAAAACGACCTGATCGTTGATAACCGCTGTTTCATCGAGCTGGGCCTCAACCCCACCACCCTGGATGACGGTCTGCTGAAGGAAGTGGTGGAGATCGCCACCCGCTACGCCGATCGCTGCGACCGCAACCGCATCCTCTGCACCTCCGCCTGGACCAAGACCCAGGAGCAAGCCATTAAGGCCACCTGATTGCCTTGAAAATCGCCCTCTTCACCGAGACCTTCCTGCCGAAGGTTGATGGGATCGTGACCCGGCTCACCAAAACGGTGCAGCACCTTGTTGCGGCCGGTGACGAGGTCATGATCTTCTGCCCTGAGGGGGCGCCTGAGTCCTACATGGGGGCCCAGGTGGTGGGGGTCCCGGCCATGCCCCTCCCGCTCTACCCAGAACTGAAGTTGGCGTTGCCAAGGCCGTCGGTCTCCGACGCGCTGGAGGCCTTTGCCCCTGATCTGGTACACGTCGTCAACCCTGCCGTGCTCGGCCTGGGGGGAATCTGGCTCGCCAAAACCAAGGGGTATCCCCTGGTGGCGAGTTATCACACGCACCTACCCAAATACCTGGAGCACTACGGCCTGGGCATGCTCGAGCCGGTGCTCTGGGAGCTGCTGAAGATGGCCCACAACCAGGCTCAGCTGAACCTCTGCACCTCCACCGCGATGGTGGCCGAGCTGAGTGAGAAGGGCATCCAGCACACGGATCTTTGGCAACGGGGGGTCGACACCGATCTCTTCCGGCCCGAGCTGCGCAGCCAGGCCATGCGCGATCGTCTCCTGGCGGGCCGCAGCGACACCGGCAAGCTGCTGCTCTACATCGGACGTCTGTCGGCCGAAAAGCAGATCGAGCGCATTCGCCCCGTCCTCGATGCGATGCCCGATGCACGCCTGGCGCTGGTGGGAGATGGCCCCTATCGCCAACAACTCGAGACCTTGTTCGCCGGCAGTGCCACCCACTTCGTGGGCTATCTCGCCGGTGAAGAGCTGGCCAGCGCCTACGCCAGCGCCGATGCCTTCCTCTTCCCCAGCAGCACCGAGACCCTGGGCTTGGTGCTGCTCGAAGCAATGGCGGCGGGCTGCCCCGTGGTCGGAGCGAACCGCGGCGGGATCCCGGACATCGTCAGCGATGGAGTCAATGGCTGCCTCTATGAACCCGATGGAGCCGATGGCGGGGCCGGAAGCCTGAGCGCCGCCACCCAACGGCTCCTCGGAGATCCAGGACAGCGGGAAGAGCTGCGCCGCAATGCCCGAGAAGAGGCCGAGCGCTGGGGCTGGGCCGGTGCCACCGAGCAGCTGCGTGGCTACTACCGCCAGGTGCTCAACGCACCAGCACCAAGCCTCGCCTAACGGCTGCGTTGCTGGGCCCAGACCTGCAGCACCTGGCGGGCCATCGGCAAGGCATGCACTGAACCACCGCCAGGGGTGTTCTGGGCGAAGGCGACCACGACAATCTCACCGTTGGGATAGGGAGCAAAACAGGCAAACCAGGCGTGGTCAGGGCCACCGGTGCTGTCCTCGGCGGTTCCGGTCTTGCCCGCCACGGGCGGCAACTCCGCCGCCTGGTTCATGGCATAGCCAGTGCCCTCCTGAACCACCTTGCGCAAGCCGCGGTTGATCGTGGCCAGGGTCGAGGGCTTGATGTCCACCTTGGTGCGGCGAGGCGGAGCGGTCCAATCCAAGCCGCGATCAACCAAGTGGGGGGTGATCAGATAACCACCATTGGCAAAGACGGCGTAGGCCCGAGCCAACTGCAAAGGGGTGACCTGGACCACGGACTGGCCAATCGACATGCTCGCCATGTCCTCGGGGATCCAAGGGGTGGTGCCGGGCTTACCCCAGGTGCGTCCCTTGGCGGCCCACTGCTCATTGCCCACCAGACCGGTGCTTTCCTCGTAGCCGATCTCAATGCCCGTGGGCTTCGTGAATCCCAACTTCACCGCGGCGTCATAGAGGGGCATCGAGCCCACCCCAACACCGACTTGGTAATAGAAGGTGTTGCTCGAGAAGCGCAGGGCATCCTCGTAGCCGATCAGGCCAAACCCGGCACCGTTGTGGTCGGGGAAACAGTGCCCCCCGTAGGTGATGCAGCCGCGGGTCATCAGCTTGGTGTTCGCCGGAAACTTGCCCGAGGCCATCCCGGCGAAGGCGGTCACCGGCTTCCAGGTGCTGCCGGGGTCATAGGCATTCATCGCCCGGCTGAAGAGAGGCTTAGAGGGAGAGGCAAAGAGGGCGTCGTACTCCCGCTGGGTCGTGACGGTCTTGGAGAAGAAGTTGGGATCGAAATTGGGGCGACTGGCCAAGGCCAAGATCGCCCCGGTCCTGGGATTCAGGGCAACGATGGCGCCGCCGGGCTTGCCCTTCAGGGCCGCCTCAGCCGCCCGCTGGAGCGGGAGATCAAGCGTGACCACCAAGTCCTTGCCGGCCTTGGAGGGGCGATCGCCGAGGACGCGCTGGATCTCGCCCATGGCGTTGACCTCGACCATCTGGCCGCCCCAGGTGCCCCGCAGGTGTTGCTCATAGGCGGCCTCCACACCAATGCGGCCAATGCGGTCGCGGATCTTGTAGCCCCGCTTGGCCAGAACCTTGTATTCCTGCTCAGTGATGGGCTGGGTGTAGCCCAAGGTGTGGGCGCCAAGTGAGCCGTGGGGGTAGCTGCGCACCACATCCAGATCCACCTGGGCTCCCCGCAGGTCGCCGGCCTGCTCCCGGAAGCGCAGGACCTGCTCCGGCGTCAGTTCACTGGCGAGCTCAATGCGGTATTCCTGCTTGCCGGGACCGCGACGCTTGCGCTGCTCCAGTTGCTTCTGGGGGATGTTCATCAGAGCGCTCAGCCTCTCCCGCAGAGCTGGCCAGGAACCCTTCGGCAGATCCTTGGGCTGCAGATACAGGCTGTAGATCAGGCGGCTTGAGACCAGGACCTGTCCATGGCGATCCAAGATCCGCCCACGGACGGGGTTACGCGCCAGCAAGCGGATCCGGTTCTCGTCAGCGCGCTCCCGGTTTTCGCTGCCATGGAGCAGCTGCAACCAACCCAGCCGCACGACCATCGCCGAAGCGAAGAACAGCACCAAACCCAGCAGAATCGCGGGCTGACGCTGGAGCCCGGCACTGCGGTGAGGGTTGGAGGCGATGGCCAATGGTTCAGCTCCCTTCCGTGAGCCGTTGCTCCAGCAACGTCAACCGCTCAGAAATGCGTGCCAGGGCAAGCTGCAACTCCTCCTCTCCGGCATCCTTCGCCAGGGCCGGCTCCAGCGGCACGTCCGTGACCTGCACCTTCATCACCGGATTCCCCAAACCAGGCTGGATCCGATCGAGACGCTCACGAACCTGACGGGCCGCCTCTGCCCCTTCCTCCCGGAGCTCCGTGAGGCCCTCTGGACCCTTGGAGAATGCATCAGCCAGATCACGGGCGCCACCACGCTTGGCCCGCTCGACCGCAGCCATCCCGACCGGCAGGACCTCCTGCATCAGGGTCAAACGCAGGCTGTCGAGGGGGTCGGAACCCATGAAGTGAGGCATTGAGTGCGCCCAGTCTGGCGCCTGATCCCCGATCTGGCTGGCCTAGCCCGCGCTGCGCGAGATGGCCGGCTGGACGATCTGCTGACGGCAGAACTGCTGGGAGCCAAGCCACCAGCCCGCACCCACCGCGATCACCATCAAGGCCGAGAGGGGAAGCAAAGCCTGCCGCGTCACCGGCAGCACCATCCACTCGCTCCAATCGCGGATCAGGCGTTCGCGATCGAAGCGACGTCGCTCGCTGGCCTCCTGCTGCAGACGACGCTTGAGCGATTTGGAGACCCAACGCTCAAAGGCTTTCTTCTTGGTGACGGCCATCTTGCGCTCCACCTCCAGCAGCTGGCCGGGGGTGAGCTCAGGGTTAAAGGTGCTGATCAGCTCCAGGCTCTTGAGGAACATCTCAACGGCACCGTCCTTCACGGCACGGTCGGTCTCGTTGAGCAGCTCCCAATCCAACTCGGGGTAGAAGCGCACCCGGTTGGTCGTGATCTGATCCTCCGCCAGCTGACCCGGTTCCCGCAGCCAGCGATCGGTATTGGCGTCAAAACGGCGCCAATAAAGGAAGGGATTCAGATACACCACCTTGCCTGCCAGCTGAATGCTGTCCTGCTGAAGGCGGCGCTGCAGCTGGATGTCCTGCTGTGGGGCGGCAGTCAAGGCTCCTGGGCCGGGGGACCCGAGGGTAACGGAGTCACCCGACCAAGGCCATGGCTCAAGGGGTGGGAATTATTCCCACTCCATAGTCCGTCATTCTAGAAGCTTGTCCCAGCCTACTTTCTGAAGGACAGAGACGCCCACGGGGTAGTTACGGGGTAGTAAAAAATGCCTTATATGCCTGCCAGAAGGTCTGCTTTGATACTTCTCTACAGGAGCAGTCATAGCGTCACTTCGGTTGCCCTCCAGGCGGTTTGCCGTAGAGAGACCTGAAGAGGGACGCCTCACAAAACCCGTGCCAAGGGGCGGACTTATGCACTAAGTGCATACATAGGTATGTGGGAAGGTCGCAGTTACTGGGTGGCGGGCAGAGGCAAGACCCGTCCCCAGCAACCGCCAACAAGTCCAAGGGGTCCGTCCCGCACTTGGGAAGGGCTTCGTTTGGCTACTTGCCCTGACTTCTACCCGTGGAGAAGTCCTACTTTGTCAGCAGTCCAAAGGTCGTTTCGTTTGCTGACAGGGGGTTTTATGCGTCGTTATGTCCTTTACAGGAGGGTCAGCAGTCAGGAGCAAGGCAAAAGCGGTCTTGGTCTGGAGGCACAGGAGCGGGATATCCAACTCTTCTTGGATAACTACGCCGATACGCCATACCTAGTGGTCGGGGACTTTGTGGAGACACATACAGGGTCTGACAACGACCGACCTCAACTGCAAGCCGCTATTGCCTTGGCAAAGAAGGAGGACGCAGTGCTTGTGGTCTCCAAGCTGGATAGGTTGTCCCGTCGGGTCTCCTTCCTTGCAGCACTAATGGAGGAGAAGGGTCTGACCTTCAAGGTCGCCCAAATGCCTTACGCAGACGCTTTCCAACTGCATATCTACGCAGCACTTGCGGAGCAGGAGAAGTGCTTCATAGCCAGCAGGACAAAGGCAGCACTGCAAGCAGCAAAAGCAAGAGGCGTCCGCCTTGGTGCTCCTACTTACTGCGTCAAAGCACTGGCAGCAGCGAAGAAGCAGAAGGCACTGGAAGACGCCAAGAAGGTTGAAGGTGTCATAGTCCCGCTGCGTAAGTCGGGTGCGTCTCTACGCACTATCTGTGGCGTCCTCAACGCAAGTGGAGCAAGGACCAGCAGGGGCAACGACTTCAACCCACAACTTGTTTCTCAAATGCTGATGAGACTGGAGGCAGTGGCGTGAAGGTCAAGGTCACGCTCTTCAAGGCAGGCAGTGTGTGGTCGGAAGTGGTCCAGGCAACTGACTACGAAGACGGAAAAAGGACGGCGTTAGCAAGAAACCCAACCGCCAAAGTCGTTTCAGTCACAGCGGTCTTCTAACAAGAGAGATATCTCTTCAGGGGTCAAAGGCACCCAAGCGATACCCTCCCCAGTCCGATAGTCAATAGAGCGACCTTTCCTGACGCTATCCAACAAGGTATGCCACTCAATAAAAGTAAACCTGCGTTTCATAATACACACACAATAACAAGACTATAATAACACTTCTCTTGACATATGTCTATATTTTGAGTAGAATATGCTTTGTGAGCGTTGAAGAGTAAAAGTAGAAACTTATAGAGTTATTGAGCCTCTAGGCAGAGGCAAGCAATAGGGAAGTGCCCCGTTAAGGGGCACTTGTGGCGTATGTGGAAGTGCTCTTAGTCCCGTGCAAGGCAGGCAAGCACTTTTTCATAGACTTCGAAAATGGTTAGTGGAGGAAGACCTTCCTCAACCCGCCATGCGTTGTGACTATTCAGGTCTTTAAGGTCAATGGCTCTGAGAATATTTTTTGCGAATGGAAGGTCTTCGCGAAGGTATGGGGCGGTGTGAAGAATGAGGTCTTCAAGCATTTCATATGCTTCACAGATAGAGATAGGAGGAAGCCCCCCTGCCGCCCGCCCGCCGTTATATGCATTGAGCTGGTCAACCTCAAGGAGGCAAATAGAGTCTTGAATGGTTGGGGTCGTTTTCATAGTCCTAATGGGTTGTTTCCTATCGGGTTAGTTTTTTGCCTTCGCCACGAATGGAGATAAACTCACAGCCGTATTCCTTTACGAAGTCACGGATACTGCGAAGGTTGAGAGATAGCGGATATTCGCTTCTGATAGTCAGTTGAATGACTTGCTCTTGCTTATTGGAATGTCTCACTTGTAAGAGTATTCATAGGTGAAACCAGCGTCAGAGACCTCCTTCAAAAAGCGGTCAAACGCTTGGTCGAATGCCTCTCCCAAGCAGTCGTCTTCAGAGCCGACGCAGGAGGCTGTGAAGACAATGCACTCTTCAAAAGAGCAGGTGTCGTCAGTAGCCATATGCAGTTGAGCGGGGGTGAGCGTTTTCAAGAGGTGACCTCCTTCGTTTGACCCCTTAACTATCCCACGACTTCTCCACGGCATGTCGCAGAAGTGTGGAGGCTGTTGAGGCAGTTTTTTCTCCACGCCTTCTCCACACCTTTAGTAACCTGAGCTCAAACCCAAGCGGGACGGAGTGCCAAGCGAAGACAAGGGTCTGGCTTCCTTCAGGAAGTTGGTCGCTGACAACCCGCACAAGGGCACAGCAGGTCAGGTCGTTGCACTTGCCTTGGGTATCTCCGAAGCAGGTGACCGCCTAAGTCTTGGGACCTTTGCCCTCTATAGGGAAGCAAGTGGGCTTGGGGACAAGGTTTTCTCCAAGTTGAAGGTCATAGGAGACCGACTAGGACGACTTGACGACAAGACCCGTGGAGAAGTCATAAAGGGTCTACCCCCCTCCTATTCCGCTATCTACTACCTGTCCTGTGCCCTTACTCCTGAGGAGTTGGCGACAGCGGTCAAGAAGAAGCAGGTAACCCCCAAGACCTCCGTCAGGACAGCGACGGCATATGTCAAACAAGTCCGCTACCCAAGGCAAGCGGTAAGCAGCAGTGGCGTAGAGAAGGGGCGTTGGAGCGTCAAAGAAGACCCCCTCTATCGGGTCTGCAGACCAGAGGACACAACCTTGAGCGAGGACCTCCAAAGAAGTCTTGAGCGGGACCTACGCAAGCTGTGCGGGCAATACGGGCTAGTGGTCCGTCAGGCGACAAACGAGAGCACGACTGCCTTACGGGACGCTGAAAGAAGGGAGCGGGCAGCCTTCTGGCGTCAGGTCCTGGAGGAGCAACTTCCCCAGAAATGGTTTGAAGAGACCAGTCAGGAGGTCAGGAAGACCTTCAACCTCAAGGTCGTGGAAGAGGTCTGGGACGCTCCCTTGAGGACCTTCACTGGGTTTCTGATACGGACGGGGCAAGGCAGAGAGCACTTCTACGAAGACCACGGACAGGCTTATGTCGCCAAACTCCACTACCTGCAGGAGACCACTGAGAGCAGGTCAAACCGCTACTACCTGAAGGAGCGGGTTGAGGAAGTGCTGGGTCACGACAAGGGCAAGAAACTGGCGATATGGAGGAATGTCGTCTTGAAAAACAGCGGTTTGCTGTAAGAAGCCAGTATTCAAGCGTGTTTTCGGTCACATAAAAAATATGCTTAAAAATATCAACGACTCTTTTGTTTCGCTCATGTTACTGCGTGACAAAGCACTCCACAAGCGAGACTTAGCCCGTTAGATATGGCGAATGTTGCCAAATACTAACAAGAGGCATATGTCTTTAGCATAACTTGCATATATAATACATACGCTAATGAAACGGAAGCAGTCATAAGCGACTTATACAAAATGGATATCAATGAAAACTACTACCTCAACCCGTCTTGCCTTAAAGCAGCACTTCCCTGCTGCCTCTAAAAGGAAGACCACAGAAGAGTGGCTAGAAGAAGTCATAGAAAAGCAAGGTCTCAGGTTTAGATACTTTTTAACCCTGTCCTTCTACAAGGGACAAACCTCACTTATCAACCAATACCTTGATAACCACCATATCAAGAATGTGATACTTGGCTTCTTCTACCCCAACAAGAGACCAAAAGACAGAATACGACTTTGGTTTTTTGTTGAGAAACACGCTACTGACTATCTGCACCTACATATCTTGCTTGAAGGAGTGAATGGACTGGACTGGCTTCAGAAGAATAATAGGAAGGTCACCCTAAGGAAGACCACACTTCTGAATATTGTATGTAGAGACTTCTCACTAGAAGAAGTAATGATAGAAGCACTGACCCACCACTTGCAGAGTTATATCAGGCGTCTAGGAAAGGGAGAGCAGTCTGTGGACATGAAGAGCATTGGGGATATCAAGAAAAGAGTGCAGTATGTCAATAAGTCCTTAAGCAGCCTGGACTTCAATAAATGGGAGCATATTGACTTTAAAAACAGCGACTTATGAGTAATGAATAGGACACCAGAAGACGAAAGAAGAAGACAGCGTATCCGCAACATAGATAGGAAGTTAGCCACTATTCGCTACTGCCTTCAGAATGGGAATGATATTGACAACCCTGACAACCTTGTCAGCAACGCCCTTCAGTCCCTAAAGCACTACGGATATGACTATGAAACCAATAGCGTGACGCCCTTCAGGACTTGGAGCAGAGGCAGCAAGCACCAACCCAAGACAACTAAACGAATACCACTTGAAGAGGAGAGACGGAATGCCTTCAAATGAATACTTCACCAGACACATATTCTCTTATGAAGTCAGAGAGAAGAAGCACGCTGAAATGCTGGACTATCTTCTTTATGAAAAGCTTGGTAGTTGGTCCCGCACAAAGCAAATACCCCAGCACCTATTCCAGGGTCTTGTAACTGAGTTAATAGAAGAGGCATACGACAACAAGAAGTCGCCTCTAGGCATATAAAAAGCATATGGCTGACCTAAATACTAATAGAAAGAAACTGAATAAGACTGCTGCCCACTAATACCACTATCACCGAGGCAAGGAAAAAGAATGAGAAGCAACAAACTAGTGCCAGTAAGCTTTGGAAGGGACGAGATAGAGCTACTGGAAATGCTTGATAAAGGACGGAAGCGTATCTGTATCTCACGCTCTGCGTGGGTCAAGCAGAAAATAAGGGAGGAGTTTGGCAATGAAGACCTTCAAGGAGTTTAGGAATGCCACGGGTAACTTATGTAAGCGTCCGACTAAACGAAGAAGACAGCAGAATAATGGATACTTGCCTCCGCAAATACAGCCGCTTCAGGGGAAACAAGCAAGCCGTATTGGAGGAAGCACTTCGTATCTACTACCAGAGCCAAGAAGCAACACGCTGGCGTCAGACACAACCCCCTTCGGTATAACCCGAATAGACACACCACCCCCACCACAGACGGAGTATTAAATGGAAAGAAGCATTGGAGACCTACAGCAGTGGTCTAACGGAATGATAGGGAGAATGTATTACCAAAAGAATGCGAAGAATGAAAATGAATATCGCACTATCCGCTTACATTTTAACCCTTTTTGTAACAAAATAGTCCCGCAGTGGAGCAACTTTATCGTTGGCGTCCCACCCGAAGGTATGAAACCACTACCCCCAAACCTGCTGGGGAGTTTGTCCCGCTTCCAAGCCCATACCCCTGAGTTTTATTGATATGACCCAGGCACAAGAAGCAAACGACCTTGCCCTCCTTGACTTGCTGCAAGCAGAGTTAGAGGAAGGTATCTTCAACTATGCCCTTGAAGAGGCAGAAAACCTTTACGACGAAGACGACGACGAAATACTGCGTGCTCTGCACTGGTCTGTAGGGACTTCTGTCTATGTGGTTGTCATAAACCCCCTTGGCTTTATCAAGAGCCTCTTCTCAATGTCTCCTGACGACGCAGAGGACGGGGAGTTGGGCGGTATCCCAGACGACCTAGTGCTGCAAATAACCAACACCATATTGTCCTTCACCCACGAAACAGCAAATGAAAAAGACGACAGAGGGGAATGACCCCTACCAACTCTTCAATGAAGAGAAGAAGCGAGACAGAGTGACGAAGCGAATGCTGAATGCTTACCGACGCAGGAAGAGAGAAGAAAAGATAGACGCACTCAAAGCAGACGAGACCAAGTGGAAGGGTCTTCAGTAACCGCCTAAATACTTATGTGGGACTGATAAGGGCTTTTGCTCCTTCCATTTTTCAAATATTTTTTTTTGCTTCACGGACTTACTTCTCACCGACCCCTGGCGACGCCCACACGCCAGGGGTTTTTTCTGACTTAAAAACTTGAGCGTGACAGCCCTGACGCCAGCCCTGTCACCCCAGTCACTTGGGGTCTGCGAAGTCCATAAGAGTGAAGTCTTCGCCCTCCTTCAAAAACTTTCCTCCCAAGCCAATATCACTACGCATACGGGTCAGGTCTTCAGTCGCCAGTCTTGGTAGATAGTGGCTGTAGTGTTTTCTCAGATAGGGCTCTGTTACGCCCATGTTTTCACAAAGAGCAGTCCTAGAAGTGCCATTCTGAAGACGGGTTGTGGCGTAAAGGTGTCGGAGCGAATAAACGACAAAGTGCTTCGCACACCTGGCGTCTTGGTCTGTATATTTCATTATTCTGTTGAAGATAGTCCCAAACTGACGGGTCGTAAAAGGACTTCCGTCAAGGTGCTGGAATAAAAAGTCCTCCTTTCCTCTGTGCTGTGCCTTTTCAAAGACACGAAGAGCAAACTCTCCGCCCATACTATTAACTTCACGAGCCCCAGTCTTTGTGCTTTTGTGGACCTGGACTAGGGCGTCTATTTGTTTGAATGCATAAACACTTTCTCCTTTCTCATTCTTTTTGGACCCAACCTCTCTTCTAATGAAGCGAATATCCTTCCTTTTTAGCTTGACTACTTCTCCAACACGCATACCATTATTCGCCAGAAAGAAAAGCATTTGATACGCCACAAAGCAGTCCCAGTAGTGGCTTTCGGGTTTTCCTTCCTGCTCCCTTAGCCACTTTGCTGGTCTTGACTTGAAGGCATTCCATTCGTCCCACTCCCAAGTGTCCCGACGCACTTTGTCGTCGGTGGCAAGGTTTTCGTCGTGGAAGGGCAGGACAGGGGCATAGGGGAGCAGTCCCTGCTCCATACCCCACTTCCAACACTCACGGATATTCCCCATTTCGTTAAGAAGCGTGTCCGCCTTTGGTGCTCCGCCTTTCCTGGCGTTTTGCCGCCGCCAGGTCTCCCATTCACTCCACTTCTTCGTGGAGACGCTCTTGAGGTCGGTCTTCGCCCCCAGGAAGGGCACTAGGTAGTTGCGGAGCTTGCCCTCAATAAGGGCATACCTCTCTTCGGTAATGCTCTTCCGCCCTGCCTCCTGCTTGCTGTCCCACTGCCCTCGTATCCGTGCCTTCTTGTGGAGCAAAAACTTCTCCACAAGGGTCTCAACGCTGGTCGTGACGACGGAGACGCCTTGAGCCAGTTGCAAGCGGATATTGAGTGCCTCCTCCTGAGCCCGCATAAGGGCGTCCTCCCTTGAGGCGACCAGAAGGGACTGACGCTTCCCTCTGGTGCCCCTTATGGGGAAGTGGGCGTAGTAGTTGCGGTCCTCCAGCGGCAGGTCTTGCTGGCAGTCGTCCCGCTTGTAGATAGCGACTGGTTTGCCCGTCTTCTCAACCTTGAGAAACGGGACCTCCTCCCAAAGCAACTGGTGCTTGCTTCCACCTCCACGCTTCCCCCTTGTCACTGAAGGACCTCCTGCCCCCGTGGAGACAGAGGACCCTTCAGGACTTCTCCATAGAGAAGGGGACGGCGTGAAAGGGGGTAGTTGCGGGGTAGTTGGTTTCCCAAAACCCAGTCGCGGCTTTGACCGCAAACTTACGGGGTAGCCACGGGGTAGTCAAGAAACCCAGTGATACCAGTTGGTTAGCCCTTCTGGTCTATTCCCACTCGATGGTGCCGGGGGGCTTGCTGGTGATGTCGAGCACCACCCGGTTCACGCCCTTCACCTCATTCACGATCCGGTTGGAGATCTTCTCCAGCAGGTCGTAGGGCAAGCGGGACCAATCCGCCGTCATGCCGTCTTCAGAGGAGACACAGCGCAGAACAATGGGGAAGGCATAGGTGCGCTTGTCACCCATCACGCCAACACTGCGCACCGGCAGCAGCACCGCGAAGGCCTGCCAGATGTCGTGATATAGACCAGCGTTTTTGATCTCTTCGCGCACCACCAGATCGGCATCGCGCAGGATGTCGAGCTTGTCGTCCGTCACCTCACCGAGGATGCGGATCGCCAGGCCAGGACCGGGGAAGGGGTGGCGGCCGACGATCTCCTCGGGAAGTCCCAGGGTCCGACCCACCTTGCGGACCTCGTCTTTAAACAGACGCCGGAGGGGCTCCACCAACTTGAACTGGAGATCCTTCGGCAAGCCGCCCACGTTGTGGTGGCTCTTGATCTTCACCGCCACCCGCTCGCCCGTTTTGGGATCGACGTTGGTGCCAGCGCTCTCGATCACATCGGGATACAGAGTTCCCTGGGCGAGGTAATCAAAGGGCCCAAGGCGCTTGCTCTCTTCCTCGAAAACCCGAATGAATTCGGTGCCAATCAACTTGCGCTTCTCCTCGGGATCGGTGACCCCAGCGAGTTTGTTGATGAAGCGCTCACGGGCGTTGATGTACTCGACCCTGATGTGGAACTTCTTGTCGAAGAAGTCCATCAAGAATTCAGGCTCCCCCTTCCGCATGAACCCCTGGTCGATGAACATGCAGGTCAACTGATCACCGATCGCCTTGTGCAGCAAGAAGGCGAGGGTGGAGGAGTCGACACCACCGGAGAGGGCGAGCAGGACGCGCTTATCGCCAACCTGACGGCGCACATCCGCAACCGCCTCATCGATGAAGGCGGCCGTCGTCCAATCCGGCAGGCAGCCGCAAACGTGATAGACGAAGTTGCGAATCAGGGCCATTCCGCATTCGGAATGGACCACTTCGGGGTGGAACTGAACGCCGTAGAGATGCCGCTGGTGATCCGCGACGGCAGCCTCAGGCGTGTTTTCGGTGTGGGCCAGACGGACGAAGCCTTCGGGCAAGCGCTCGACGGAGTCGCCATGGCTCATCCACATCGTCGAGCCCTCGTCGACGTTGGTGAGCAGGTCGGTGGGGTCGTCGACAAATAAAGGTGCCTTGCCGTACTCGGCGCGACCGGCAGCCACCACAGAGCCGCCCAGCTGCTGCACCATCAGCTGCATGCCGTAGCAGACACCCAGGACCGGAATGCCCAGATCCCAAATCTCTGGATCGCACTTCGGGGCGTGCTCGGCATACACCGAACTGGGACCACCACTCAGGATGATCCCCTTGGGATTCAGCGCCTTCAATTCAGCCGCGCTGGTGGAGTACCCCATCACCAGGGAATAAACCTCGGTTTCCCTGACCCGACGGGCGATCAGCTCGGAATATTGAGAACCAAAATCAAGGATCACAATCGCCGGATGACGATTGGTTTCACCGATTGAGGTTGGAGTCACGTCTGACATGGAGCGGCCAGCAGCTGTGGCCCAGGCATTCAGATCACCCTAGATCTCAGGCCCGAAAGCCCTCCAGCAGCGCAGCCCCGACCGGGCCGCAGGCACAGATGCTGCGGCTGCGATCAAACAGGACAGCGCCAAGCTGGGGAGCCGCGTCATGGTGCTTGGCCAGGTAGGCCCCTGCCCGCTGCTCAATCACGGCGGCCAAGCGCTGCTGCAAGCCCGTGGCCAGGGCGGAATCACGCTCGGCCAACGCAGCGATGGCCTGATCAACGCTGGCCGCCTCTAGAAGCAGCCGGATCTGCTCCAGGGAACACCCGTGCTGGGCCGCCTGGGCCGCCAGGATCTCCAACCGTCCATCGGCCAGATGGTGATGGGTGTGAAAGATGCCCCCCGCCAGCTTGATCAACTTGCCCTGGTAGCCAAACAAGAGCAGGCGCCTGACCCCTGCCTCAGCGGCAGCCACCAGCAGCGGTCCAATCCAGTTGCCAGCCTTGAGCAACAGGCCAGGAGGCAGCCCCTGCTGCGGGGCTAGATCCAGCCCGTTTTCCCCCAAGACGAGCACCAGATCGCCGCTCCAGCCCGGCTCCTGACTGCGACGCGCCAACTCCTGACGGGCCTGGTCCAGTTGATCAGGCGCGGCACTGCGCTGCACCAGGGCCTGGGTCCCAATCAGGGCCAAACCATCCACCACACCAAAGGCCGCATTGCTGGTGCGCGCCGCCCGTTGGCGCCCCTCCGGGAAGGTGAGCGTCAGCCGCAAACCCCGGCGATCCAGCAGGAGCGGGCGAAGGTTGCTCTCGAGCAATTGCCTGGCATAGGCCGAGAGGCAGGCCTCGCCGGAGGCCGCGTGCACACCCACACCCTCCCCAGCCAGCAACTCCAGCCAAGGCTGTTCCCCCTCAGCATCCGTCCAACTGGCCTCCACCCAAACCTGCAGGCCGCGGGTGAGGTCCAGCACCTCTCCGGGGTCACAGCAACTGGTGGCCAAGGCCCGCCCCGGGCCCAACCGTGCGGCGGCCTGGACCGGAATCACCGTGGCTTCAAGGCCCACTTCTGGATCCAGCAGGAGCGGAACCTGCGCTTGAAAAGGCTGGCCAAGCAACTCTCGAACCGCCGCGACCGCTGCAGCCGCAACCCAGACCGGCAGGGTGTAGCCGCACTCAGCCATGGGCCAGGGAAGGGTGAGGTCCGTTTTTTATGTTGGTCGATTGCGCTGCTGATCCAACGGGCAGCGATCGCCCCGGCTCACCCACCATGCAGGACAAGCTGACTCTGATGATCCCCGGCCCCACACCGGTGCCGGAAAGCGTCCTGCAGTCCATGGGGCGTCACCCCATTGGACACCGCAGCGCGGACTTCCAGAAAATCGTTGAGCGCACCACCGCCCAACTCAAGTGGCTGCATCAAACCAACAATGACGTTCTGGTGATCACCGGCAGCGGCACCGCCGCCATGGAAGCCGGAATCATCAATGTGCTGAGCAAAGGGGACAAGGTCCTCTGCGGCGATAACGGCAAATTTGGCGAGCGCTGGGTGAAGGTGGCTCAGGCCTACGGCCTGGAGGTGGAGGTGATCAAGGCGGAGTGGGGCTCCCCGTTGGATCCCGAGGCATTCCGTGCCGCCCTGGAGGCCGACTCCAGCAAGGCGATCAAGGCCGTGATCTTGACCCACTCGGAAACCTCCACCGGGGTCATCAATGACCTCGAGACCATCGCCAAGCACGTCAAAGCCCATGGCACAGCGCTGACGATCGCTGACTGCGTCACCAGCCTCGGGGCCTGCAACGTGCCCATGGACGCCTGGGGGATCGACATCATCGGATCCGGATCCCAGAAGGGCTACATGATGCCCCCGGGTCTGGCCTTCGTGGCCATGAGCGACAAGGCCTGGGAGGCCTACGGCCGCTCCGACCTGCCGAAGTTCTATCTGGATCTGGGCAAGTACCGGAAATCGGCGCAAGCCAACAGCAACCCCTTCACCCCGGCGATCAACCTCTACTTCGCCCTGGAAGCGGCGCTCGAGATGATGCAGGCCGAAGGGCTCGAGGGCATCTTTGCCCGCCATGCTCGTCATCGCGCCGCCGCCCAAGCGGGCATGAAGGCCATCGGCCTGCCCCTCTATGCCGCGGAAGGTTGCGGCAGCCCGGCCATCACCGCCGTGGCTCCCGAGGGGATCGATGCCGAGACCCTTCGCAAGAAGGTCAAGGATCGCTTTGACATCCTTCTGGCCGGTGGCCAAGACCACCTCAAGGGCAAGGTCTTCCGCATCGGCCACCTGGGCTTCGTTTGCGATCGCGATGTGCTGACCGCCGTCGCAGCGATTGAAGCCACCCTCCAGGAACTCGGACTGCACAAGGGGACTCCTGGTGCTGGCGTGGCAGCCTGCGCAGCCGCCCTGGCCAGCTGAAGCAGCCGACCACGAGGGAGCCCCTTCACCAGGGCTCCCTTGCTAGGTTGATTGGGATAGCCAAAAGCCTTGATCATGGCTTCTGGCTATCAAATTGCGGATGTAATTCAGTGGTAGAATGTCAGCTTCCCAAGCTGAACGTCGCCGGTTCGAGCCCGGTCATCCGCTTGAGAATTAGTTTCTGGGCTTAATCAGCTGCATCACCTGCGGCCCCACGCTTCCTGCGCGGCGCTCGCAATCGAGTGAACGGAGAATATCGCGCGCTGACTGTTCAATTTCACCGCTTGATGCGGCCTGCTCAGCCGAAGCCGAAAAAGCGGCGGCTGCACGCATCAAATCTTCTCGTCGCTCGGCTACAGGTGCCTGCTGGCTGGCTTGCATTTATTTGATCTTGCCTGAATAAATATTAGTCGCCACGTTGAAGCGACCCCGAACGGTGGGGCTGCCCTGACACAACTGCAATGGATGGACCGAGTGGTTTTAGGTGCCCGGTTCCTCGCGATTGCCGCCCAGTGCTGCGATCTGATCACGCAGTTGCCTCACTCTTGAAGCATCACCACGGGTGATGGCGACGGCGAGGGCGAACTCGAGTTTCTCGAGCTGATGGCCGCCCTCAGCAAAAGAACGGCTGGCACAGGCAGGTGTACCCGAGGCGGCAGGAGCAACGGGAACAGAGCGATGGCTGTTGGAGAAGGCCATGGTTCGCTTTCTTTCCATTGTGCCCCCGGCGCAAGGGGTCATGCAGCCATGAACTCATCCTCGTGAGGATTCACCGACGCAGGGACCTCCTCCTCGCTCACGCCGTCCTGCAGGAGGCTGCGGCAGTCGGCCAACAGCGTCTCCACATGGTCGAGACGGCTCAGCTCCTCAGGATCAGGCGTCTCAACAAAGGAGACCTGGTCCAGTTGCAGCTCCATCGCATTGAGGCGCTGCTCCAACTTCACCAGCCGCTGCGAGAGGGCCGCGACGGTCTGAGCGAGGTCCTCTGTGGTGCGCGTGATGCGAAACGAGACCGATTCGCCAGCCATGGACAGGGTTCAACTCGCCCGATAACACCACAGCCCTGGGCAGTTCTCAAGCCCAAGCGGCCAAGCAGACTGAAGGCATTCCAGGGCAGCCCGGCGATGCCATCAAGCCTCCACCTGCTGGCCTATGTCCTGGCGGGCATTGGCGGCGGTTTGCTGGCGCTGCGCACGGGGATCCCCGCCGCACCCCTCGCTGGCGCGCTGCTGGGAGCGGGACTGCTGAGCATGAGCGGCAAGCTCGAGGCCGCCAACTGGCCCGCAGGCACCCGGACTGCCCTGGAAATTGGCATCGGAACCGTCATCGGCACCGGATTAACAGCGACGGCCTTCAGCGAGCTCAGGCAGCTCTGGCGGCCGGCCCTCTTGATCACGCTCACCCTGGTGATGACCGGCCTGGTGGTGGGGCTCTGGTGCAGCCGTCTGCTGGGAATGAACCCGCTCATCGCCCTCTTGGGAGCCGCGCCAGGGGGAATTAGCGGCATGAGTCTGGTGGGCGCCGAATTCGGAGTCGGTGCGGCCGTTGCTGCGCTCCACGCCGTCCGCTTGATCACAGTGCTACTGGTGTTGCCGCTGGCGGTCAGGCTGCTTCTGGGCCACGGGGACCTGCCGCCACCTGCCAGCTGATTGATCGGCACCTGGATCCAGGGGGAAACGATCGATACGGTGGGACACCCAATGCCATTCCCCTGCTTCGGCATGCGTCTTTCCCTGTCCCTCAACGGCCGGCTGCTTCGGCTGGCTGCAGCCCTTCCGCTTGCTGCCCTGGGCTGGTCCACGCTGCCGACCGCCGCTCTGGCCGGCAATGAAACCGGTGCCAAAGGAGCACAGATCTATTGCTTCATGCGCAGCAGCGGCAACAACCACGAAGTCAGCTGGAAAGCGGCCTACGCGGTCATCAAGCGTCAGAGCGCCTCGGTCTTCAAGACTTCGCCTGAGCACGCCGCGGTGATGATCACCGAAGCCGTCGTCGCCGATCCCGGCAAATTCAACGACTGCGGTCGCTACCTGGGCGATCTCTACGTCAAGGCGGTGGACACCAACGAAGAGAAGAGCCAGTCCACCCACCCCGACAGCACCAACCGCACCAGCACCAGCTCCGGCATCACCAGTGACACCAGCGGCAGCGGCAGCTCGAACCGCTACGCCTACTGAGGCTGATGGCAACCCGCACCCGCTCCTGGCTACCGCCATCCCTTGGGGCGGGTCTGCTCTGGCTCGTCCTCAGCAGCTGCAGCGCTCCACCCGAGCCCGGCCAGAGTCAAACCAAGGTTGACGACTGCCTACGCAACGTCAATCTCGATCGGTTGCCTGCCTTGCTCAAGCACTGTGATGCCGTAGTGGAGGCCTTCCCTGAACACCCGCAACCCCGCAACGAGCGGGCCCTGCTGCTGAAATTGGCGGGCAAGCCACAGGAGGCCTGCCGCGAAAGCCTCAAAGCCGCGGCCCTGGTGAAAGAAGGCAAACACCCCGTCGACGCCCTAATGCGCGACGAGATCGACTTGCGGCGGCGCAACTGCATCCGCCTCACCACTGATCGAGCAGCTGCTGCACCATCCGCGGTAGCGGCTGACGCTCCAGCTGAGCCTGGCCGCGACTGAGCAACAGGGCAATGCGCTCGGCCTTGTCGGCAATCAGCCCGTCCACCAGCTGATCCGCGACGCCAAGCTGAAGCCAATGGCACTCCAGGGTCCCCTGCATACCAATGCGGTGGCAACGGTCCTCGGCCTGCTCAGCGTCGCCGGGGGTCCAGGGCCTCTCCAGCAGGAGCACATGCTTGGCCCGATGCAAGGTGAAGCCCAGGCCTCCAACGCCGTAGGTGCTGATCAGCAGCTGCTCGTGGCCAGCCTGAAAGCGATCCACCACACCTTGGCGCTCTGCGGCGGCCAGGCGTCCGGTCAGCAGGGCACCCCCTAGTCGCTGCTGCAACAACTGGGCCGCCGCCACAAAGGCCGTGAAGACCACAACGGCTTGCCCCTCGGCCTGCAGCCTGGCCAGCAGCGCGGCGGCGGCGGGGAGCTTGTACTCGGAACCGATCTGACGCAGGGCGGTCAGTACGGCTAAGGCCTCGGCATCGCGGCGCACCAAGCCCGCAGCGGCGCGGCGGCGATAGTCATCCACCTTCAGTTGCAGGCGATGCTGAAAGCCCTGCCCCTCCGCCTCCGACAGGCTGACGGGAAGCATCTGCCGGCGTTTCGGGGGGAGATCCAGACAGTCCTGTTTGCGGCGATGCAGCAGCAGGGGCCTGACCAGGCGCTGCAGCTCCGGCAGGTGGGTGGCCCCGGTCGCACTCCACTGCCGGGTGCCCGAGCGTTCATGCCAATGGCCAAGGCAGTAGCGCTCCTCGAAGGCGCGCTGGTCCTTCGCCAGGGGGTGGCCGATGGCCGCCAGCAAGGGGAACAGCTGCGCTGGGCGGCCGTTTTTCATCGGAGTGCCGCTGAGCAACCACGCCACCCGCAGCCGCGGATGGCGCGCCAGACGCAGGAAGGCCTGGGTGCGCGCGGCGGACAAGTTCTGGGCGTAGTGGGCCTCATCCGCGATCAGAACCGTGCCGGCCTCCGGCAGCTCCTGCGGGAGCGCCGCCCAACTGAGCAGGGTGATCTGCAGTTGCAAAGCCGCCGCCTCCTGACGCCAATGGCGATGGAGCCCCGTGGGAGCGATCACCACCACACAACAATCCGCCGCCCGGACCATCGCGCGAGCGGCCACAAGCGCCGTCAGGGTTTTTCCCAAGCCCATGGCATCGGCCAGCACCGCACCACGCCGCGCCAGCAACCAGCGCACTGCAGCCCGCTGATGGGCAAACAGCTCCCGGCCGTCCGGCAAGGGTTCCGCTAATCCGGCGCTGGCAATCAGCTCGCGATGGGGCGGCAATGGGGGCAGAGGCTGCTCGAGCCAGCTGCACCACTGGGGCAACGGCGGCTCCATCGCGAAGCGCTTGCCGAAGTGCTGACGCAGGATCAAGGCCGCTTCCAGCGGGAACTCCCAGCAGCCCTGCTTTGAGCGCCAAAAGCCTCGGGGGCGCACCGCCCTGAGCTGGGCCTGGGTGACCGCATCAAAGGGCAGAACCAACTCGATGGCCCCTGATGCTCCCAACCGCATCAGGCAGCGCGAGGTGCGTTGCTGGGCCGTCTGAGCTGGGGCAGCAACTCTTAATTTAGCGAAGCTCGGGGCGGGCGCAACAGCTGCAATAAGCCTTGCAAAATGCATCGTTCGACACATTGACATCCCAGCCACTCAGGCCAGACTCCCTGCAACCGAATTATTCGGATGCACAGCAGGGATGCCGTTTTCCTTGAAGACTTGTGCCCCAAACTTCGTGTTCGCCGGTGGAGACAATCCCTCCACACTTACACCGGAAAAACGTGCATCTACTGCGGCAAACCTTCTGAGTCTATTGATCACGTTTTTCCGCAAAGTCGCGGCGGCTTAAGCGTGACCGAAAACTGCGTTCCCGCTTGCCTGGCCTGCAATGGCCGCAAGAGCGACGCTGACGCGTTCGAGTGGTACCGGCAGCAGCGCTTCTACGACCCCCGCCGAGCCATGGCCATCCGCGCCTGGACCGACGGTGACCTGCGCCTGGCCCTGCGCCTGCTGCAGTGGGCGAGCCCAGGCGCCATTCCCGCGCCCGCAGCGCCGGACTCCGGCTTCAATCCCATGCAGCCGTACCTGCAGGCCGCCTAAGTCACCAGATCCGGCAGGCCGCAGCGCCGTTATGGCGCTGGCAAATCTCCGCCTGAGCCTGGGGCTGGTCGGGAGCCAGCAGCAGGGCCGAGAACAGCGTCAGCGCCAAAGCCGTCAGGCCAATCAGGCGACGCGGGGCGCCAACCTGCGAACGCCGCCGAGGACGCACACGCCCAGGGACCTGGCCCACGAAGGAGGACCCAAGAGGGGCGGGGAAGCAAGATGCAGTCATTGATCAGCGGACGAGTAATACAGGTGTACTCATGACGGCTCGCGGTGTCAACCCCTCCTCCCGCGTGCTGGTCCTCGGCGGGGGATACACCGGCCAACGCTTTGCCGATGCAGCCAGAGCGCGCGGGGCCCAGGTCTGGCTGACCTCGCGCTCGATCAAAGAGGGATCGCAGTGGCTGCACTTCAATGCGGGCGAGGGGGCCGTCCCGCAGCTTCCTGAAGGCCTCAGCCATGTGCTGATCACCCTTCCGCCCAACAAGAACGGCGAGGACGACGCCTACAACCTTCTGGGGGAGTCCCTCCGGCACCAGCCCCTCCAGTGGGTGGGCTACCTATCGACCACGGGGGTCTACGGCGACACCCAAGGACGCTGGGCCGATGAACAGAGCCCGACAGAGCCAGGCCTTCGCCGCAGCCAATCCCGCCTGCAGTGCGAGCAACGCTGGCTGGCCAGCGCTCTCCCCCTACAGAGTTTTCGGCTGCCCGCGATCTACGGACCGGGTCGTTGCCCCTTTCAGCAGCTGCAACAGGGCCAGGCCCGCTTGATCCACAAGCCCAAGCAGGTGTTCTGCCGGATCCATGTCGATGACATCGTTGGCGCCATGCTGCACTGCTGCGGCCTACCCCCGGAGGCCAGGCCAGCGGTGCTCAACGTCAGCGACGATCTGCCCTGCCCCTCGAGTGAAACGCTCGGCTATGCAGCCCACCTGCTGGGTTGCAAATTGCCAGCTGTGCGCAACTTTCGCGACGCCCAGGCGGAGATGAGTGCGATGGCCCTGAGCTTCTGGGCCGACAACCGCCGCGTCAGCAATGCGCGGCTGTGCCAGGACCTGGGCTACCAACTGCGTTACCCCAGCTATCGGGAAGGATTTGCCGCCAGCTGGAAGGAGGAGCAGAACCGTCCCAAGTGATGGAATAACCCTTAGATGCGGTTTGCATCTGAACCCGCCGGACCTTGATCCGGGTCCGGAACGAACGGCACCCCGGCATCGTGGAAGAGACGATTCCAGTGCAACTCCACCCAGCCGTTCTGCACACCCTTCACCAGGGCAAAGCCCATCCCGATCAGCAACAGCCAACGCAACATGGGTGATCCGCCAAGCGACAGCAACGCTAAGCGCCCCCGCTTGATCGTCTCCCTTGGCGATCCCGCCGGCATCGGAGGCGAGGTCACGCTCAAAGCCCTGGCCCGCTGGACCCCCGCTGCCCAGCCGCCGCTGCTGGTGGGTTGCAGCCGCTGGCTGGAGGAGACATACACGCAACTCAAGGGGCAGACAGACGCCCCCCTGGCGGACCCCGCCCAGCTCGAGATGGTGGATTGCCCGCTGGAGCAACCCGTCAAACCAGGGACCCCCAGCGCCATCAGTGGTGAAGCCAGTTTCCGCTGGCTCACCCAGGCCGTTGAGCTGGTGCAACAGGGCTCCGGCCAAGCCCTTGTCACTGCCCCGATCGCCAAACAGCACTGGCACGCAGCGGGCCATGACTACCCCGGTCAAACCGAACGCTTGGCTGAACTGGCTGGAGCCGAGGAAGCCTCGATGCTCTTCACCGCCCGCTCCCCCCAGAGCGGCTGGCGGCTCAACACCCTGCTCGCCACCACCCACATTCCGCTTCAACAGGTTCCCCAAGCCCTGAACCCTGAGCGGGTGCTGGCCAAGCTCGACGTCTTGCTGGCCTTTTGCCGTCGCTTTCGCCCCGAGCCGACCCTGGCCGTCGCAGGCCTCAACCCCCATGCGGGCGAGGCCGGACGTCTTGGACGAGAGGAGCGGGACTGGCTCGAAGCCACGCTGGAGGAGTGGAGCACGCGGCACCCTGAGGTCACCCTGCTGGGGCCACTTCCACCTGACACCTGCTGGCTGAGCGCGGGCATGGCCTGGCAACAGGGCGGACGCGCTCCCGATGGCTTCCTCGCGCTCTACCACGATCAGGGCCTGATCCCCGTCAAGCTGCTGGCCTTTGACCAGGCGGTCAACACCAGTCTGGGCCTGCCCTTCCTGAGGACCTCACCGGATCACGGAACCGGGTTCGACATCGCCGGCCTTGGCATTGCCCGATCAGCCAGCATGGTGGCGGCCTTGGAGGCCGCTGAAGACTTGGGCTAGGCGGGCTTCACCCGCATCAGCACCTGGCCAAATTCAACCGGGGTGCCGTTCTCGACCAAGATCTCCACCACCTCACCGCTCACCTCGGACTCGAGCTCGTTCATGAGCTTCATCGCCTCGAGGATGCAGACGGTCTGACCGACATTGATCTTGGCGCCGAGCTCCACGAATGCCGACTCGCCGGGAGCAGGGGAGCGGTAGAAGGTCGCCACCATCGGAGCGGTGATCTCAATCAGATCACTGCGGGCCGCAGCGGCGGCCGGGGGAGCCGCGGAGGGTGCAGCGGCAGGTGCGGCTGCAGCGGGAGCCGCAACCGGAGCAGCAGCTTGCATCACAACCTGGGGCTGGACCCCCGGAAGATTGCGACGCAATTCCAAGCGGAAGTCATCACCTTCGAGCTTGAGCTCTTGGATGTCGCTGTCCCCAAGCAGGGCGATCAGCTCACGCAGCTGGTTGTGGTCAAGTTGCATGGAATCAGTTCTCGCGGCCCAGGTAGCTGTCGGTGCGGGTGTCGATCTTGATCTTTTCGCCGATCGAGAGGAACAAGGGAACCATCACCTGAGCGCCGGTCTCGACGATGGCGGGCTTGGTGCCGCCCGTGGCTGTATCACCCTTCACACCGGGGTCAGTTTGGGTGATTTCCAGAACAACGGAATTCGGGAGTTCCACTTCCAAAGGCTTCCCGTTCCAATAGACGACATTCACCTCCATACCTTCCTTGAGGTACTTGCGCTGATCGCCTATCTGCTTGGCGGTCAGACGGGTCTCCTCATAGGTGGACATGTCCATGAAGACAAAGTCATCAGCCTCCATGTAGGTGTGCTGCAGCACAGCCTTCTCGAGAACCGCCTGGGGAACGGTTTCACCAGCGCGGAAGGTTTTCTCAACGACGTTGCCGGACTGCACGGCCTTGAGCTTGGTGCGGACAAAGGCGGAGCCCTTGCCGGGCTTCACGTGCAGGAACTCAACAACGCGCCAGACCTGACCGTCGATCTCGATCGTCGTGCCGGTACGAAAGTCGTTGCTCGAGATCATTCCGGCATAACGGTTCAGGCGGGATTGTACGGCTGTGGCAGAGTCCCGGCAGAGACAAGGCTGCAGCATGGATCTGAAGCGCTGGCTGGATCGCTGGGTGCCCGCCCTGCTGATCGCAATTGCGTTCGCTGCCTTCCCGATGGTGCCACCGGCCCAGGCTGCGCTGCCGCCTGGGAATGCCGTCAAGGATCCCGCTGCCATCCTTCGTAACGCTCTGCCGATCGACCAGTCGGATCTGCAGACGCTGCAGCACAGGCTGGAGAGCACCAGCGACGACCTCAGAGCCAAGCGCTGGAGCGCCCTGGTCAATACGGTCAATCGGAGTCAGGCGCTGCTCAAGACGCGTGCCGACTCCATCGTGGCGAGCCTGCCGGAAGCCAAGCAAGCCGAGGGGAAGACCTTGATGGCCGCCCTGCAAAGCCAGATGGAGACCCTCGTGGAGAGCAGCGAGAGCTCTGACCGCGATCGATTCCTCGACGACCGGCGCGCTGCCCTCAGCACCGTCGGGGACCTGGAAGCACTGCTCGTGGGTGACTTCCCCTTCCAAATCCCCAGCGAGTTCGACGCCCTGCCCAGGCTGCTGGGCCGTGCGACCGTTGAGATCGAGACCACCAAAGGGATGCTCACCGCTGTGGTGGACGGCTACAACGCACCACTGACGGCCGGGGCCTTTGTGGACCTGGTGAAGCAAGGCTTCTATGACGGACTGCCCTTCACCCGAGCCGAGGACTTCTACGTTCTCCAGACCGGAGACCCCAAGGGTCCTGAGACCGGCTACATCGACCCCAAGACCAAGGGCGAGCGCCAGGTGCCGCTGGAGATCAAGGTGCCCGGCGAAGCCGAGCCCTTCTACAACGCCACCTTTGAGGACCTCGGCCGTTTCGAAGCCACCCCGGTCCTTCCCTTCGCGACCCTCGGGACCATGGGTTGGGCCCACTCGGATGAATCCCTCGCCGATGGTTCCTCCCAGTTCTTCTTCTTTCTCTACGAGGCCGAACTGACCCCCGCAGGCCTGAACCTCGTCGATGGCCGCTACAGCGCCTTTGGTTACGTGGTGGATGGGTTTGAGGTGCTCGAGGAACTGGGCATCGATGACGGCATCGTCCGCGCCCGGGTGCTCGACGGAGCCGAGAACCTCAAAGCCCACGCCTAGATGCGACTTGATCAGCTCGGCGAATGGGAGCTGATCGACCGGCTCTCGGCCTACGCGCCCCCCGGCCAGCTGGCTGACGACGCCGCGATCTTGCCGGGAGCCGTGGTGGTCAACACCGACGTCCTGGTGGACACGGTCCACTTCAGTGACGCCACCATGTCGGCCCAGGACTTGGGCTGGCGGGCAGCAGCGGCCAACCTCTCCGACCTGGCGGCCATGGGCTGCAGCGACGTGATCGGCCTCACGGTTGGCCTCGTGGCACCAGGAGCAACCCCCTGGAGCTGGGTCGATGGGGTCTACCAGGGACTCTCCGAAGCCCTGGCTCGTTTTGGCGGCACCTTGCTCGGCGGTGACTGCAGTAGCGGCAGCCAGCGCCTCCTCGCCATCACGGCCCTTGGCCGGCTGGGGCCTGGCGCCATCCGCCGCGGCGACGGCCAACCCGGCGATTGGCTCCTGAGCACCGGCCCCCATGGCCTCAGCCGCTTGGGGCTAGCGCTGCTGCAAGGCGAGCGCAGTGCGGCGATTCCTGAGGATCTGCGGGAGCGCGCCATTCGAGCCCACCAAAGGCCCCTCCCCCGGCTCGATGCCATCCCAGCCCTCGAAGCAAGCCAGCCCCAGGGGAGCCCATGGCGAGTCGCTGGCACCGACAGCAGCGATGGCCTGCAACGCGCGCTGCTGAACCTGGCCAAGGCCAGTGGCTGTGGGGCACAACTACGGCACACAGGCCTGCCCCTTGACCCCGCCATGGCGCCGCTCGCCGATGCAGAGCGCTGGTGCCTGAATGGGGGCGAAGACTTTGAGCTGGTCCTCGCCCTGGAGCCGACCTGGGCCGAGCGGCTCTGCGCTGCACTACCGGGCTGCCAGGTGATTGGCGAACTGGTGGAGCACTCCTCCCCAACCCTGACCTGGAGCGAAACCGGGCTGCCCCTTCAGGAGAGCGATCCGGGCTACCGGCACTTCAGCTGATCGCACAACCATCAAAAAGCCGCCCCGAAGGGCGGCTGATGGAAAGAGGTTGAGCGGGCGCTCAGATCACTTCCAGTTCTTGGCAACGATCTCGGCCAGGTCAACAACGCGCTGGCTGTAGCCCCACTCGTTGTCGTACCAGCAGATGACTTTGACCATGTTGCCGCCCATCACCAGGGTGAGGTCGGAGTCAACGATGGTGCTCTCATCGGTGCCGGCGTGGTCGCTGGAGACCAGGGGCAGGTCGGTGTACTTGATGATGCCCTTCATGCCGTTCTCAGAGGCGGCCTTGAGCACTGCGTTGACCTCCTCTTTGGTGGTCTCGCGGCTCATCTCGAGCACCATGTCGACGACGGACACGTTGGGGGTGGGGACGCGCAGGGCGATGCCGCTGAGCTTGCCCTTCACCTCGGGGTAGACCAGAGCCACGGCCTTGGCTGCACCGGTGCTGGTGGGAACGATGTTCACAGCAGCGGCGCGGGCGCGGCGCAGGTCACGGTGGGAGGCATCGAGGATGCGCTGGTCACCGGTGTAGCTGTGGGTTGTGGTCATCGTGCCTTTGACGATGCCGAAGGCCTGATCCAGGACCTTGACCACAGGCGCCATGCAGTTGGTGGTGCAGCTGGCGTTGCTGAGGATGTCGTAATCCTCGTGGCGGTACTGATCGGCATTCACGCCCACCACAAAGGTGCCGACCTTGTCGCCTTTACCAGGGGCAGTCAGGATCACCTTCTTGGCACCGGCTTCGAAGTGCTTGCTGGCGCCGACGTCGTCGTTGAAGACACCGGTGGATTCGATCACCAGGTCCACGCCCCACTCCTTCCAGGGGAGGTTGGCGGGGTTGCGGTCATAGAAGGTCTTGATCGTCTTGCCGTTGATGACGATCGTGTTCTCGGTGGTGGTCACCTCTGCGTTACGCAGGGGGCCGAGCATCGAGTCGTACTTCAGCAGGTGCGCGTTGGTGTTGGTGTCACCGGAGCCGTTGATGCCGACAATCTCGATACCGGTATTGCTTCCGCGGCTCAGCCAGCAACGCATGAAGTTGCGACCGATGCGGCCGAATCCGTTGATCGCAACCTTCAGGGTCATGGCGTATGGCGGGCGAACCCGCTAGCAAGGAGGATTTGGCCGCCGATCATACCGAAATTGCCTGACCCTCCCCATCTGGGGACAAAAGGTCACCACCTGTCAAAAGCACTCAAATCGTGCTTGAGAAGAGGACAAGCGACCCGTTCGGTCTTAATTTCTGGCCAGGCTTGGATACGCCATTGGTCCTGACGCTTGATCGCCACCAACCTCTCCATTTCATTGGAGTTGGCGGCATCGGCATGTCTGCCATCGCCGGGATCCTGGCGGACCGCGGCCACAGCATCAGCGGCTCCGACCCCAGGGACAACGCCGTGCTGCAGAACCTGCGCAGCCGCGGTGTCCGGGTGTTTCGCGAGCAAAGCCCAGCCACCATCGACGCCATTCGCAGCGGCACCTCCTGCCCGCCAGCCGTCGTCGTCAGCTCTGCTGTGCCGGCGAACAACCCCGAATTATTAGAAGCCGAGCGCGCCGGGCTGAAGGTCTGGCACCGCTCAGATGTCCTGGCGGCTTTGATTGCCGCCCAGCCCTCGATCTCCGTGGCTGGCAGCCACGGCAAGACCACCACCAGCACCCTGGTGGCCAGCCTGCTGCACGCCACCAACCACGACCCCACGGCCGTCATTGGTGGGGTGGTGCCGGCCTTCGCCAGCAACGGCCGCAATGGCGATGGCCCCTTGTTGGTGGCTGAAGCGGATGAGTCGGATGGCTCCCTGGTGAAGTTCCAGTCCTGGCTTGGTGTAATCACCAACCTCGAGCTGGATCACACCGACCACTACAGCGACCTGGCCTCCCTGATCACCACCCTGCAGCGCTTCGCCAAAGGCAGCGAACAGCTACTGGCCAACCGCGACTGTCCTGTGCTGCGGGAACACTTTCAAGCCCACCACTGGTGGTCCATCCAAAGCAGCGAAGGGGTGGACTTCGCTGCCATCGCCGATGAGCTCGATGGCGACGGCACCCTGGCCACCTTCTATGAGCATGGAGAGGCCCTTGGGCAATTCCGGCTGCCCTTGCCCGGGCTCCACAACCTGAGCAATGCCACGGCCGCCATGGCCGCCTGCCGTCTCCATGGCGTCTCCTTTGCCGAGCTGCAACGGGCCGTGGAGGGTCTCCAGGCCCCTGGACGCCGTTTCGACTACCGGGGTAATTGGTGCGGCCGCCAGGTGGTCGACGACTACGCCCATCACCCCAGCGAGGTGCAGGCCACCTTGGCGATGGCCCGCCTGATGGTCAGCAGTGGGCGCAGCCCCTTGCCAGAGGCGCCCCAACGGCTCCTAGCCGTCTTTCAGCCGCACCGTTACAGCCGGACGGCGGAGTTCCTCAGCGATTTCGCCCAGGCCCTGAGCCAGGCCGATGCCGTGCTGATCGCCCCCCTCTATGCGGCTGGCGAAGCGCCGATCCCAGGGATCTCCAGCGCGGCCCTCGCTTCTGAAATCCAGCGGATTGCCCCCGGGCTACCCGTCAGCGCCTTCGATGACTTGGAGACCCTGACGGATGCCATCGGCCAAACCAGCCAAGCGGGCGACTTGGTACTGGCCATGGGTGCCGGTGATGTCAACAGCCTCTGGAGTCGCCTGGAAGGCCGCAGCGATCCCGCCGCCGCCCTTCCCCTTGTGGCCTAGCGATGGCCCTCTCCCTCCCTCTAGGGCTGCGTTCGGCGGTTGCTCTGACCGACTACACCACCTGGAAAGTGGGGGGAGCGGCCGATTACTTCGCCGAACCGGAATCAACGGACGAACTACTGGCGCTGCTGCGTTGGGCTGCCGCCCAGGGCTGCATCCAGCGGGTCATTGGAGCAGGCTCCAACCTGCTGGTCAGCGATCAAGGACTGGAGGGACTCACCCTTTGCACCCGCCACCTCCAAGGGGCTGACCTGGAGGCCAGCAGCGGCCTGATCGAAGCCCAGGCGGGAGAACCGATTCCCACCCTGGCGCGGCGAGCGGCCCGGGCCGGGCTCTCGGGCCTGGAGTGGGCCGTGGGCATCCCAGGAACGGTGGGGGGCGCGGCGGTGATGAATGCAGGCGCCCAAGGGGGCTGCACCGCCGACATCCTCGAGAGCGTCACGGTGGTGGACCCGGAGCAGCCCAGCCAGACCCACACCATCCCTGCCGCAGCACTGGACTTTGACTACCGCCATAGCCGCCTTCAAGCGGAACCCCTGGTGGTCCTCTCAGCTCGCTTTCGCCTCTCCCCCGGCCACGATCCCCGCAGCGTCAGCCAGCGCACCAGCGCCAACCTCCACAGCAGAACCAGCACTCAGCCCTACCAGCAACCCAGCTGCGGCAGCGTCTTTCGCAACCCCGAACCGCAAAAAGCCGGACAACTCATCGAAGCCCTCGGCCTCAAGGGATTCAGCCTGGGGGGCGCCCAGATCTCCCCGATCCACGCCAACTTCATCGTCAACACCGGCAGCGCCAGCGCCGGGGAGATTGACCAACTCATTGCCCTGGTCCAACAGCGGGTGCTGGAGCAGCGCAGCATCGCCCTCCACACCGAGGTGAAACGGCTGGGACGCTTCGAAGACCTCGCCCTGGCGGCGTAGCCTGCGCCCACTTCAACAGTGCAGGCATGGCCGGTTTCGGTCTCCCCAATTTCGGCCAGCTCACCGAAGCCTTCAAGAAGGCCCAGCAGATCCAACAGGACGCCGCCAAGCTCCAGGAGGAGCTGGATGCGATGGAAATCGAGGGGCAAAGCAGCTGCGGCCGGGCCAGCGTTTGGCTCTCGGGTAACCAGCAACCCCTGAAGGTCCGCCTCGACCCTGCCCTGCTCGCCGAGGGCGCCTCCACAACAGAAAACGCCACCCTCGAGGCCCTGCGCTCGGCCTACGACAACTCCACCGGGACCATGAAAGAGCGGATGGAAGAGCTCACCGGCGGGCTCAACCTGAACCTGCCCGGCATGGGCTAGGCCTAGCCCTCCTCATCGGGCTCCTCCTGCCGCAAGCGGCGCCTTGAGCTCTGACGCAGGCGCTGATCGAGCAGGGGCTCCTGCTTTCCTCCCCGCTGCTTCAGGCCGCCACTGCGGGGGCGGGGTTGGCGCGCCACCTGCTGCTGCACGGACTCCAGGCAGTTGAGATACAGACCATGGCGATCCCAATTGCTGCCGACGGCGCAGCCCGGATCACCCTGATGCAAGCAATTTTTGAACTGACAGGCCGAGCTCTCGAGCCGCTGCCGAATTTCCGGGAAGAGGCTCCCGAGCTCCGTGGGCTCCGCCGGCAAGGACGGGCGGTTAAAGCCCGGTGAATCCGCCAGCAGTGCACCGGGCTCCACCGGGAACAGTTCCACATGCCGCGTGGTGTGCCGTCCCCGCTGCAGGCGGCCTGAGACGGCACTCACCCGCAAACGCAGCTGCGGCAACAGGGCGTTGATCAAGCTGCTCTTGCCCACCCCCGATGGGCCACACAGCACTGAGATCCCCGGATGCGCCAGACGCTCCCGCAGCGCAGCCAGACCAAGCCCACTCTGGGAGGAGACCAGCTGGGGGACATACCCCCAAGCCGTGAGCCGTTCACGCCACTGCTCTTGTTCCGATGCGCTCAGCAGGTCCGCCTTGGTGAGAACCAGCTCCACCGCCACACCCGTCCGCTCCGCCGTCAGCAAAAAACGGGTGAGTTGCAGTGGATCCAACTCCGGCTGAGCCAACGCCGCCACCACCACAACCCGGCTGCAGTTCGCCACAGCAGGACGCTCCAGCAGGCTGCTGCGGGGGGCCACCGCCGCAATCGCCGCCCGGGCTTCAGGCCAGTCGATGCCCTCCACCTCGACCCGATCGCCAACGCAAATCTGCTGTCCGGTCTTGCCCAGCCGCGTGCGGCGCACACAGAGCAGTTGGTCCACCCCTCCAGGGCCAGGCCGATCCAGTTGCACCCGGCAGAAGTTGGCCTCGAGGGCCATCACCAGGGCTTCAGCCACAGCGACAGATCAACAAACGCACCGCCCCGGGTTCCATGGCCTCCAGCTCAACGCGATGTCCGGCCTCTCGCAAGCCGCTGGCCACCATCTGCTCGGGCTCTCCGGCATCCAAATCAACCTGAAGCCACTCGCCTGCGGACAGCTTCTCGAGGGCCAGTTTGGTGCGAATGAAATTGAGCGGGCAGGGGGTACCGCGCAGGTCGAGCTGGGTCATCACTGACCTAGCCAAACAAACCGCCAAACAGCCCGCTCTTGTGGGGATGCTTCTGCCCCTTGGCCGTGTGGTGCCCCGCCAACTGTTCGAGCAGCTCACGCTCCTCGCGGTTGACCTTGGTGGGGAGCTGCACCTTGATCTGGATCAGGTGGTTGCCCCGCGCCACGGGATTGCCCAGCTTCGGAACACCCTTACCCGTCAGGGTCAGGACCGCTCCGGGCTGGGTGCCTGCCGGAATCTCCAACTGCTCAGGACCATCGACGGTCTCCACCTCAATGGTGTCGCCGAGGATCGCCTGGAGGTAGTTGACCGTCACCTCGGAGTGGATGTTGATCCCGTCGCGGCGGAGGCTCGGGTGGGACTGAACCGTCAGGAAGACGTAGAGGTCGCCGGCGGGGCCGCCCCGCTGTCCGGCGTTGCCCTCGTCGGCCACCCGCAGCCGCGTGCCGGTGTCGACACCCGCCGGGATATTGATGCGCAACTTTTTGCGGACCTGCTGCAGGCCCTGCCCGCCGCAGGCGCCACAGGGATCGGCAATCACCTGGCCGGTTCCTTCACAGGTGGGACAGGGCGCCACCTGGGTGAAGCTGCCAAAGGGCGTCCGCGTCGCCCGACGAACCTGTCCAGCACCACCACAGGTACCGCAGCTGGTGGGACCGCTGCCGCTCTTCGCCCCGGAGCCACTGCAGCTGTTGCAGGTCTCCAGGTGACGGATCTGAATTTCCTTCTCCCGACCAAAGACCGCTTCGCTGAAGCTGATGGTCAGGTCAAACCGCAGGTCATCGCCCTGACGAGGACCGCGGCGACGGGCACCACCGGCGGAGGGACCGCCCATGCCCCCGCCGAAACCGCTGAAGAAGGTTTCGAACAGGTCAGCGAAGCCCCCCATGTCGCCCATGTCGGGCATCCCCGCGGCGCCGCCCAAGCCGGCTTCCCCGAACTGGTCGTAGCGAGCACGGGTCTGGGGATCGCTCAGCACCTCATAGGCGCGGCCGATCTCCTTGAACTTGTCTTCCGCGCCGGGATCTTTGTTGATGTCCGGGTGGTACTGACGCGCCAGGCGGCGATAGGACCGCTTCAGCGTGTCCGCATCAGCGTCGCGGCTGACCCCAAGGAGGTCATAAAAATCGGCCATGCTCAGCCCTCTTCGGAGGGTGCAGCGTCATCCGTGGAGCTGGCCGGTGCGGCATCGCCACTGGGGCCTGGACCCATCGAGACTTTGACCAGGGCGTGCCGCAGCACGCGATCGTTCAGGTGATAGCCCCGCTGCAGTTCAGCGATCACCAGGTCCTCGGCGTGCTCGTCGCTGGGTTCCCGCAGCACCGCCTCATGGAGGGTGGGATCGAAGGGCTCGCCTTCAACCCGCATCGGTGAGACGCCCAACTGCTTGAACACATCGACCAGTTGCTTGTAGAGCCCCTGGTAGCTGCGGTGGATGGCCTGGGCCTCCTCGGCCTGGGGATCCAACTGCTGGCGGGCCCGCTCGAAGTTGTCCACCACCGGCAGGATCTCGCTCAGGGTGGAGCAGGCGATCAGGGTGCGCTGGTCCTCTTGATCGCGGCTCTGGCGCTTACGGAAGTTGTCGAAGTCCGCCGCAATCCGCATGTACTGACTGCGGACGCTCTCGTGCTCGGCCTTCAGAGCAGTCAGCTCGGCCTCCAGGTCCCGGACCCGCTGTTCGGGATCAGCGCTGGGCTCAGCCGCCACCTCAGCTGGGGCCGAATCCACTGCAGGAGTGGCTTCTGGCGCAGCCGCGGCCTCAGCTGGGGCCGGGGCGGAGTCCTGGGGAAACGGAGTCGCGTCGCCGCTCATGCTGACCGAACCGGAGATCTGATCTAGACATGTTGATGTGAAGGGGCGCCACCCCACAAGCGGCGGAAGCCCGCACCTCCTCGGCGGAGCGGCTGATGACAGCAAGCGCCAGCACCATTCCCCAGCGACCGGTGGCCGAGGCCCAAAGCCCTGAACAGCAGCGGCTCGAGGTCGAATTGCTGCTCCAGGAAGCCGTCCTCACCGGCTCTGAACTAAGCGCCGCCGGAGACGCACGCTGGAGCTGGCATCCGCAACTGACTCAGGAGAGCTGCAGGGATCTCGGCTGCCTTCCCGTGGCGTACGCCAACAACACCCTCACGGTGGCCGTGCCAACCCACTGGGGCGCCGAGCAACGCCAGACCCTCCGCGAGGCATGCCCCGAAGGACCGCCCGTGGCACTGCGACTGGCCCTCCAAGGGGACCTGCAAACCGTCCTGAATCAACCTCCATCTCCATCCCCCGCCACGCCGGCCGCGGTTTCAGCTCCGCAGGAGACCCCCAGCCGGATCTCCCTGTTTGAGGACCTGAAGCTCGAGGGCCCCCTTGAGGAGGCTCCCGAGGACAGCCTCAGCGAGTTGGATGTCGAGGCCAGCCTGGGGGCCTCCAACGCCTCACCGGTGGTGAGCCTGGTGGACCGGATCCTGGTGCAAGCGCTCGAGCGCAGTGCCAGCGACATCCACCTGGAACCGCAGGAGGACGGACTGCTGATTCGCTTGCGCCAAGACGGGGTGCTCGAGCCGCTGGAGAAGCTGCCGAAACAACTGACCCCCGCGGTGACCTCCCGCCTAAAAATCATGGCGGACCTGGACATCGCGGAGCGCCGGCTTCCCCAGGACGGCCGTATCCGGCGGCGTTATCAAGGTCGCCTATTTGACCTGCGGGTGAGCACCCTGCCCACCCGCTATGGCGAGAAGGTCTGCATGCGCCTGCTGGATAGCGGCGCGACGCACCTCGGCCTCGACCGTCTAATCAGCGAGCCCGCGGCCCTGGCCAGTGTCCGGGAGATGGGCAGCAAGCCCTTCGGAATGCTGCTGGTGACGGGGCCGACGGGATCAGGCAAGAGCACCACGCTCTATTCGCTGCTCGCGGAACGCAATGAGCCTGGGATCAACATCTCCACGGTCGAGGACCCGATCGAATACACCCTCAAGGGGATTGCCCAAACCCAGGTCAACCGGGAGAAGGGCTACGACTTCGCCATGGCCCTGCGGGCCTTCATGCGGCAAGACCCCGATGTCCTGCTAGTGGGGGAAACCCGGGACCGGGAAACGGCCAAAACCGCCATCGAGGCGGCCCTCACCGGCCACCTGGTGCTGACCACCCTCCACTGCAACGACGCACCCAGCGCCATCGCCCGCCTCTCGGAAATGGGCGTGGAGCCCTTCATGGTGAGCGCCTCCCTGATCGGAATCGTCTCCCAGCGCCTGGTGCGGCGGGTCTGCCCGGACTGCCGGCAGCCTTATCACCCCAGTGAGCAGGACCTGGGCCGCTTTGGCCTGTTTGCCAGCAACGAGCAGGCGATCACCTTCTTCAAAGCCAAGCGCTTGCAAGTCAGTGAGAGCAACCCCTGCCCCAGCTGCCAGGGGCTGGGATACAAGGGCCGGGTGGGGGTCTACGAGGTGCTGCGCGTCAACGACACCCTCGCCAGCGCCATTGCCCAAGAGGCCAGCACCGATCGGCTGCGCAAGCTCGCCATCGAGAACGGCATGAAAACCCTGTTGGGTTACGGCCTCGACCTGGTGCGCCAAGGGGAAACCACCCTCGAGGAAATCGAGCGGATGATCCTCACGGACTCCAGCCTGGAAACCGAGCGCCGGGCCAAGGCCCTGCACACGATCACCTGCCAGGGCTGCGGAGCGGGGATGCGGGATGAGTGGCTGGAGTGCCCCTATTGCCTGACCCCCCGGCAACTGCATTAAGCAGCGCCATTGCCAGGCCCTGGCGGGCTTCCCACACTGAGGACAGCCACCGGCGCCGCGAGCTGCATGGAGCTCCAGATCGAACAGTTGATGGAGGAGCTGGTCGAGGCGGGTGGCAGCGACTTGCACCTGGCGGCCGGCCAACCGCCCTATGGCCGCTTCAGTGGGGCGCTCAAACCGATGCGGGAGGAGCGGCTCAGCGAGGACCTCTGCAACCGGTTGATCTTCTCGATGATCAACAACGCCCAGCGCAAGCAGCTGGAGCAAACCTGGGAGCTGGACTGCGCCTATGGCCTCAAAGGCGTCTCCCGCTTTCGGGTCAATGTCTACCGCCAGCGGGGGAGCTATGCGGCCTGTCTGCGGGCCCTCGGCAGCACGATCCCCAGCCTGGAGAGCCTGGGCTTACCGCCCATCGTCGAGGAAACCAGCCGCCGCCCCAGGGGTCTGGTGCTGGTGACCGGTCCCACCGGCTCAGGCAAAACCACGACGCTGGCGGCCCTGCTGGATCACATCAACCGCAGCCGCGCCGAGCACATCCTCACGATCGAAGATCCGATCGAATTCACCTACCGCAACGACAAAAGCGTGATCCACCAGCGCCAGCTGGGGGATGACACCCGCAGCTTTGGCGCCGCCCTTCGCGCCGCCCTGCGGGAGGACCCCGACGTGATCCTGGTGGGCGAAATGAGAGATCTGGAAACAATCCAGTTGGCGATCACGGCCTCAGAGACGGGGCACCTGGTCTTTGGCACCCTGCACACCAGCTCGGCGGCGCAAACCGTCGATCGCATGGTGGATGTCTTCCCGCCAGAGCAGCAAACCCAGATCAGGGTTCAGCTCAGTGGCTCCCTGGTGGGGGTGTTCTCGCAGACCCTCTGCAAACGCCAGAACCCCAAACCCGGGCAATTCGGGCGGGTCATGGCCCAAGAAATCCTGATCAACACCCCGGCCATCGCCAACTTGATCCGGGAGGGCAAAACCGCCCAGCTCTATTCCCAGATCCAAACGGGCGGCCAGCAGGGGATGCAAACCCTCGAGCGCGCCCTGGCGAACCTGGTGCAGGCCGGAGCAGTCGAGCGCAGCGAAGCCCTCGCCAAAGCGAGCAAACCCGATGAGCTGCAGCGGCTCCTGGAGGGCTAGTGCCCCAGTTCAGCGCCACCTACACCAATCGCTCCGGTCAAACCCGGACGCTGCGACTGCAGGCCAGTGATCTCAGCCGCGCCCGGCGGGACCTGAGGCGCCGGGGCATCGTGGCCACCAGCCTGGAGCTCGCCGCAACCACACCCAACGCCGCGGCCGGGAGCACGGTCTTTGGCATGGATCTCTCCAGCCTGCTGGAGGCCAAACCCGGCATCCGCGAGAAGGCGCTATTTGCCAACAAGCTCGCAGCCTTGGTGGATGCGGGGGTCCCGATCGTGCGCAGCCTCGACCTCATGGCCCGTCAGCAACGCATGCCGCTGTTCAAGCGGGCACTCACCGCCGTCAGCACGGACGTGAACCAAGGGGGCAGCCTGGGGGCAGCACTGCGCTCCTGGCCGCGGGTGTTCGACAAGCTCACCATCGCCATGGTGGAAGCCGGAGAGGCGGGGGGCGTGCTGGACGAAAGCCTGCGCCGCCTGGCCAAGTTGCTCGAGGGCAATGCCCGGCTGCAGAACCAAATCAAGGGCGCCATGGGCTATCCCGTGGCCGTGCTGGCGATCGCGATCCTGGTGTTCCTGGGGATGACGATCTTCCTGATCCCCACCTTCGCTGGGATCTTCGAAGACCTCGGGGCTGAACTCCCCCTCTTCACTCAAATGATGGTCGACCTCAGCGCCTTGCTGCGGTCCTCCTTTTCGCTGTTCCTCGCCCTGGCGATCGCTGTGGGGGTCTGGATGTTTGGCCGCTACTACGCGACCGCCAGCGGGCGCCGGCGCGTGGACGGACTACTGCTGAAGCTGCCGCTCTTTGGCGACCTGATCCAGAAAACAGCCACGGCCAAGTTCTGCCGCACCTTCAGCTCCCTGACCCGCGCGGGGGTGCCGATCCTGCTGTCCCTGGAGATCGTGCAGGAAACCGCGGGCAACGCCGTGATTGCCGACGCCATCGTCGGCTCCCGTCAGGACGTGCAGGAGGGCATCCCCCTGAGCGTCGCCCTGGAGCGCAAAAAGGTGTTCCCAGAGCTGGCCTTGAGCATGCTCGCCATCGGCGAAGAAACCGGCCAGATGGACGCCATGCTCTCGAAGGTGGCGGACTTCTACGAAGACGAGGTGGAAGCCGCCGTCAAGGCCCTGACCTCCATGCTGGAGCCGGCCATGATCGTGATCGTGGGCGGCATCGTTGGCTCGATCCTGCTGGCGATGTACCTGCCGATGTTCTCGATCTTCGATCAGATCAACTAGCTCCGGCCGCCGCAATCGCCTGCCCCGCCAGCCAGCCGGAACTCCAGCAGTGCTGGAAGTTGAAGCCACCGGTAACGCCATCGACATCCAGGAGCTCCCCCACCAGGTAGAGACCCTCGACCTTGCGGCTCTCCATCGTGGCCAGGTTGACCTCCCCCACAGGCACGCCTCCGGCGGTCACGAATTCTTCGCCGAAGGGGCCGCGGCCTGCCACGGGGAAACGGCTGCGGCGCAGGGCCTCCAGCAGACCCAACTGCTGACGCTTGGCCAAATCCGCCCAACGGCGATCGGGCTCAACCCCCTGCTGATCGAGCAGGTGCTGCCAGAGCCGTCGGCTGAGGCCTGGCCAGGGGCGGGCATTGCTGAGCTGACGCTTGGCCTGATCACGCCGGCAAGCCGCGAAGAGTTCTTCCAGCTGCTGCTGACTGCGGCCGCCGCTCCAATCCACCTGCAAGCTGCCCCGGTAGCCCTCGCCGTGGAGGGCCCGGGCGGCGAAGGCCGTCAGCCGCAGGGTCGCCGGCCCGCTCAGACCCCAGTGGGTGATCAGCACCGGGCCGCTCTGGCGGAAGCGCTGCCCGCCGGCCTCCAGCTCCAGGTCCACCGGATCCATCACGACCCCGGCCAAAGGCAGCAGGGGATTGGGCTTAAAGGCGAGGGTGAAGAGGGACGGAACCGGGGCCACCAAGCCATGGCCCAGGCCTGATGCCAAACGCCGGCCACTGGGGTGACTCCCGGTGGCGAGCACCAGCCGGTCAGTACTCAGCTGGCTGCCGCTGCGCAGGCTGAGGGCAAAACCACCCGCGGGCCGCTGCTCGGCCTGCTGGAGTGCCTCGCTGCTGCGCAGGGTCACCCCGGCCCGTTCCGCCGCCTGCCTGAGGCACTGAATCACGGCCGTTGAGCGGTTGGCCTGGGGGAACATCCGGCCATCGGCCTCCTCCACCAGGGTCAGGCCGTGGTCGTCAAACCAAGACACGGCATCACCGGCAGCAAAGCGGCTGAAGGGTCCCCGCAGGGCCTTGCCGCCGCGGGGATAGAAGCCCACCAATTCCCGCGGATCCCAGCAGGCATGGGTGACATTGCAGCGGCCACCACCGCTGATCAAAACCTTGCCCAGAGGCTCAGGGGTGCTCTCCAGCACCAGGACCCGCCGCTGACCGGCCTCGGCCGCGGCGATAGCCGCCATGAATCCCGCCGGACCACCGCCCGCCACCACCAGGGACCAGTGCTCAGAACGGGGGGGCATCAGCGTGAAAGGCGAGCATGGGGTGATGCCCGATTCGCTGCTGAACGGGGCCTACCGCTTCAGTGTGGCTCCGATGATGGACTACACCGATCGGCACTTCCGGGTGCTGATGCGGCAGATCAGCCGCCGCAGCCTGCTCTACACCGAAATGGTGGTGGCCCAAGCGCTCCACCACAGCGAACGGCGGGACCGGCTGATTGACTTCGATCCGATCGAGCATCCGATTGCCCTGCAGGTGGGCGGGGATGACCCGGTGCTCCTGGCCGAGGCCGCGCGCATCGCCGCAGACCGGGGCTACGACGAGATCAACCTCAACGTCGGCTGTCCAAGCGAAAAGGTCCAGAAAGGGCGCTTTGGCGCCTGCCTGATGGCAGAACCCGAACAGGTGGCCCGCTGCATCAGCGCCATGGCCCAGGCCTCGCCGCTGCCGGTCACGGTGAAGCACCGCATCGGCATCGATGAGCGGGATTCCTATGGGGAGCTGCTGGCCTTTGTCGACACGGTGGCCGCGGCCGGGGCGCAGCGCTTCAGCGTGCACGCCCGTAAGGCCTGGCTCGAGGGGTTGGATCCCAAGCAAAACCGCACCATTCCTCCCCTGCGCTACAAGCTCGTGCATCAGCTCAAGGCGGACCGGCCCCAGCTGACGATTGAACTGAACGGAGGCCTGCTGGAGCTAGGCAGCTGCCTGGAGCAGCTCGAGGCCGTGGATGGGGTGATGGTGGGCCGGGCCGCCTACGACCACCCGCTGCGCTGGGCCACGGTGGACCGGGACCTGTTTGGCGACAGCAGCCAACCGGTCGCCAAGGCCTCCACGGTGGTGCGGGGCCTGATTCCCTATGCGGAGCGGTGGTGCGGCAGCGGCGGGCGGCTCTGGTCCATCGCCCGGCACCTGGTGCAGGTGGTGGAAGGCGTCAGCGGCGCCCGCCATTGGCGCCGGGACCTGGGCCAGGCCGCTGGCCAACGGGATGCAGGACCTGAGGTCTTCGAGCGGGCTGCGCGGCAGCTGGAGGAGCGCGGGCTCTAGCGGCTCAGCTCCGCCAATCCAGCCAAGGCAACCCCGGCAAGATCGCCGGGGTGCTGCGCCGGTAACTGACGTACTCCGGATGGAGCGGCACGAGGAAACGCTCCTCCCGCCGCGCTTTGCCGCCCAGCACCGCGGCCAGAGCAAAGAACAGGCCCAGGTGGAACAGGCTGCCGAGGGCCAGGGCTACCCCGAGCTCACAGAGCAACACGGCTTGATACAGCGGATGGCGGCAGCGCCCATAGGCCCCGGTCGTCACCAAAGCGGCCCCAGGCTTGGGATCCGGCAAGGGCGTCAGGCTGGGTCCCAAGCGCCAGAAGGCCTGGGCGGCCAGCGCCAGGCCGACCAAGAGCAGCAGAACGCCAGCGAGGGCAAGCGGCAAGGGCCAGGCATAGCCCCAGCTGCCCGGGGCCGGCCAGGCCGGCAACAGGGTGGCTGCGATCAACAGCAGCTGGGCGAGCAGCCACCACTCCCCGTGGCGGTTGTCCAACCAGCCGCCCCAGCTGAACTGCCAGCCCTTAAGTGGGGATTTCGGCGAGGGGGTCGAGGTCGGGTCCATCACTCTTTCCAGCCAGGACCAGTCTGAGCAGGATCGGTGCCAGGAAGGTGGTGCCAATGACCATCAGCAAGATCGCTGCCTCCAGGGCCGGGCTGAGCAGCTTGGCCTGGGTGCCAAGCCCCAGGAAGATCAGGCCCACCTCACCGCGGGGCATCATCCCCAGACCCACCACCAGACGGTTCGTGGGTTCCTTGGAAACAAAGGTCCAGCCGGAGACGACCTTGCCCAGGATCGCCACCACCAGCAGGAAAGCGGCGATCACCAGACCGGCGCGGTTCTCGGGGTCCAACGGATTGAGCACCGAGAGATCCATGCCGGTGCCGATCAGAACAAAGAAGATCGTGGCGAAGAGGGCCACCACCGGCTTCACCGCCGCCTCGATCGCATGGGTGTGGTTCGACTTGCTCAGGATCAAGCCCGCGGCAAAGGCGCCCAGGGCCGCCTCCAGGCCAATGGCCGTAGCGGCGAAACAGCAGAGGGTGAGCACCACAAACGAGGCCACCACCACATCGCCTGGGGCCTTGAGGCGATCAATCAACCAGTCGAAACCAGGCGCCGCGGTGCGGCTCAGGCCAATGGCAGCAACCACGAACACCACAGCCGCGGCCAGCAGCTTGAGGATCGGGCCGAGCTCCAGGCTGCCGCCGCCAGCGATGCTCACCACCACCGCGAGGATGACGATGCCCAAGATGTCGTCCAGGACGGCGGCGCCGATCACGATCTGCCCCTCCCGGGAGCGCAGCATCTTCAGCTCACCAAAGACACTCGCTGTGATGCCGATGCTGGTGGCCGTCATAGCCGCCCCGGCAAACACGGCGGGGATCACCTCCACGTGGAAGAGCGCCATCAAGCCCGCGGTGCCAAGGGCAAAGGGCACTGCCACGCCGGCGACAGCCACGGTGATCGCCTGGGCACCGACGGCCACGAGTTCATCGAGGTCGCTTTCGAGCCCCGTCAGGAACAGCAGGGCAAAGAGGCCCAAGGTGGCCACCGCCTGCAGGCTCGGGAAACTTTCGTTGTAGACCTCGCCGACCAGCTGGGGCGGCACATCCGCAAGCGAGCCCATCAGCTGGAGAGCCCAATTGGCCACCGCCGCCTGGGTCTCCGGCGGCACGATCAGGTGCAGGCCAGAGGCACCGATGATCACGCCGGCGATCAGCTCACCAAGGATGGTGGGCAACTGCCAGCGCACCAGCAGTTCCGCCAGTAGGCGAGCGGCCACAAAAATCACCAAGAAGCGGCCAACCCCAATCAGGGTTTCGACCACCTCGAGCTGATGGGCGCCGATCTCCGGCATAGCAGTCGTGAGTGATTCCGAACGAGAGTCTCGCCCGACGGCGCCATCTCCTGTGACAACGGCTACTTTCCGGCCAGGCATCAGCAGCTGGAGCCATGGCCACGGATTCCGCCCATCTCAGGCCAGCAGAGGAGTTTGAGGAACTGGACGCCTGGTGGCGGGCCGCCAACTACCTGGCGGTGGGAATGATCTACCTCCAGGACAACCCGCTGCTGCGGGAACCGCTGAAGCCGGAGCACATCAAGAACCGCCTGCTCGGTCACTGGGGATCGAGCCCAGGTCAAGCCTTCATCTGGGCCCACGCCAATCGGGTGATCCAACGCCACGGGCTCAATGCGATCTATCTCTCCGGTCCGGGCCATGGGGCCCCGGGGGTACTGGGCCCCACCTACCTGGATGGCTCCTATTCGGAGATCTATCCCGACAAGTCCCAGGACACAGAAGGCCTCAAACGCTTTTTCAAGCAGTTCTCTTTTCCTGGGCACATCGGTAGCCACTGCACCCCGGAGACCCCGGGTTCGATCCATGAAGGCGGCGAACTGGGCTATGTGCTCTCCCACGCCTGCGGTGCGGTCTTCGACAACCCGGACCTGATCGCCATCGCCTGTATCGGCGATGGCGAGGCGGAAACCGGCCCCCTGGCCACCAGCTGGCATATCAATAAGTTCCTTAACCCCATCAGCGATGGGGTGGTGCTGCCGGTGCTGCACCTGAACGGCTACAAGATCGCCAACCCAACGCTGCTGGCCCGGATTCCCAAGGAGGAGCTCAGCAGCCTGCTGCGGGGCTACGGCTGGGAGCCGCTGTTTGTGGAGGGCAGCGAGCCCCGGGCCATGCACCAAGCGATGGCCGCGGCGATGGATCAGGTGGTCTCCAGGCTCCAAGCGATCCGCCAGCAGGCCGAGGCAGAAGGCGGCGCGGCGCAAGCCAGCCGGCCGATCTGGCCGATGATCGTGTTGCGCTCCCCCAAGGGTTGGACCGGGCCTGAGGCGCTCAAGGGCCATCGGATTGAAGGGTCCTGGCGCGCCCATCAGGTGCCCCTGCCGAACCCCAAACAAGACCCCGCCCAACTTCAGCAACTGGAGGCCTGGCTCAAGAGCTATCGCCCCGAAGAACTCTTTGATGACGAGGGACGACTGCGACCCGAACTGCAGGCGCTCTCACCGAGCGGCGCCCAGCGCATGGGCTCCAACCCCCATGCCAATGGCGGGCGACTGCGCCAGCAACTGACCCTGCCGGATCGCGAACGGTATGCGGTGCCGGTCGCCGAACCCGGAGTCAGCCGCCATGGCAACACCGCCGCCCTCGGGGAGCTGCTGCGGGATGCCATCGCCGACAACCCGAACAACCTGCGGGTGTTCGGCCCCGACGAAACCGCCTCCAACCGGCTGCAGGCCATCTACGCGCGCAGCAAAAAGGTCTGGATGGAGGAACTACGCCCCGAGGACAGCGATGGCGGCGAGCTGGCCCGGCAGGGACGGGTGGTGGAGATGCTCAGCGAACACACCCTGGTGGGGATGCTCGAGGGCTATCTCCTGACCGGCCGCTACGGCCTGTTCCACACCTACGAGGCCTTCGCCCACGTGATCGCCTCGATGTTCAACCAGCACGCCAAATGGTTGGAGAGCTGCCGCCACCACGCGCCCTGGCGCGCCTCCATCGCCCCCTGGACCTGCCTGATCTCCTCCACGGTCTGGCGGCAGGACCACAACGGGTTCACCCACCAAGACCCGGGCTTCATTGACCTGACCGGCAACAAGAGCGGCGATGTGGTGCGGGTCTACCTGCCGGCCGATGCCAACTGCCTGCTGGCCGTGGCCGAGGAGGCCCTCGTCGAGCCCGACGTCTGCAACCTGATCGTCAGCGACAAGCAAGAGCACCTGCAGTACCTCTCCCTCGAGCAGGCCCGCGCCCATGTGGCCAAGGGCATCGGCCTTTGGAGCTGGGCCAGCAACGACCACGTCCGCGGTGAACCGGATGAGCCAGACGTGGTGATGGCCTGCGCCGGGGACATCCCCACCCAGGAGACCCTGGCGGCCGTTGAGATCCTGCGCCGGGAGCTGCCTGAGCTGCGGGTCCGGGTACTGAACGTGGTGAAACTCTTTGCCCTGACCCAACCGAGCGAGCATCCCCACGGCTTAAGCGATCGGGATTTCGACACACTCTTCACCACAAATCGCCCCGTGCTGTTCAACTTCCATGGCTACCCCTGGTTGATCCACCGGTTGACCTACCGGCGCCGCAACCATGCCAATTTCCACGTCCGCGGATACAAGGAAAAAGGCAACATCAACACCCCGCTTGAACTGGCGATGAACAACCAGATCGACCGGTTCAGCCTGGTGATTGATGTGATCGACAGAGTTCCGGGGTTAATGTCCCGCGCTGCTCACATCAAAGAGCAGATGAAGGAATCGATCCTGGCGAATCGCGCTTACGCGCACGAGCACGGGATGGATGCCCCGGAGATCAGTCACTGGCAGTGGAGCACTGCAGTCCCAACCGAGCTGGCCTGATGAAAGAGCAATCGCCGCGTCAACTGCAACTGCCCACGCCCGGTTGCTACGCCGATCCCGACCGCAGCGGCTTGGCTGCCGATGACGTGTTCGACGGCATGGCCGAACACCTCTTCTACACATTGGGAAAGCTGGCTCCAACCGCCAGCCGCCACGACCTCTACCTGGCCCTCAGCCACGCGGTTCGCGACCGCTTGATGACCCGCTATCTGGCGGGCATTGAGGCGATCCGAGCCACCCCGACGCGGGTGGTGGCCTATCTGTCCGCGGAATTCCTGATCGGCCCCCAGCTGGGCAACAACCTGCTGATGCTCGGCATCCAGGAGGCGGCGACAGAAGCCCTGCGCCGCTTTGGCATCGACAGCCTCGAAGAGATCCTTGAGGTGGAGGAAGAGCCGGGCCTGGGGAACGGCGGTCTGGGTCGCCTGGCGGCTTGCTACATGGAGTCCCTGGCGAGCCTGGAGATCCCCGCCACGGGCTACGGGATTCGCTACGAGTTCGGGATTTTTGACCAGCTGATCCGTGACGGCTGGCAGGTCGAGATCACCGACAAGTGGCTCAAGGGCGGCTGGCCCTGGGAAATCCCCCACCCCGATCAGGCCTGCTTCGTCGGCTTCGGCGGACGCACCGAGAGCTACCGGGACGAGCGCGGCAACTACCGCGTGCGCTGGATCCCCGATGAGCACGCCATCGGTGTGCCCCATGACGTGCCCGTGCTCGGCTACCGGGTGAACACCTGTGATCGCCTGCGCCTCTGGCGCGCCGACGCCAGCGAAAGCTTCGACTTCTACGCCTTCAACATCGGCGACTACTACGGCGCCGTTGAGGAAAAAGTGGGGAGCGAAACCCTCTCCAAGGTCCTCTATCCCAACGACGGCACTGACGAAGGTCGTCGCCTCCGCCTGAAGCAACAGCACTTCTTCGTGAGCTGCTCGCTGCAGGACATGCTGCGCAGCCTGGAGCAGCGGGGCATCCCGGTCGAGGAATTCCCCGACCATTGGTCCGTTCAGCTGAACGACACCCATCCGGCCATCGCCGTGGCCGAGTTGATGCGTCTGCTGATCGACGACAAGCACCTGACCTGGGAGCAGGCCTGGGACATCACCTGCCGCTCCGTCGCTTACACGAACCACACCCTGCTGCCGGAAGCGCTGGAGAAATGGGGCCTACCCCTGTTCGGCTCCCTGCTGCCGCGCCATCTAGAGCTGATCTACGAGATCAATCGCCGCTTCCTGCAGAGCGTCCGCCTGCGCTACCCCGGCAACGAAGTGCTGCTGCGCAAGCTCTCGATCATTGATGAGGACGGTCAAAAAGCGGTGCGCATGGCGAACCTCGCCACCGTGGCCTCCCACCACATCAACGGTGTGGCCGCCCTCCACAGCGAACTGGTCCGCACCAAGTTGTTCCCCGAGTTCGCGGAGCTCTGGCCGGAGAAGTTCACCAATGTCACCAACGGAGTGACCCCCCGGCGCTGGGTCGCCCTCTCCAATCCCCCCCTGCGCAAGCTGCTGGCCGAGAGCATCGGTGAAGGCTGGGTCTCGGACCTCGATCAGCTCAAACAGCTCGAGCAGTACCAACACGACAGCGGCTTCCTGGAGCGCTGGGAGCAGACCAAGCTCGCCAGCAAGCGGCAGCTGGCCAACTACATCCACCGCCAAAGCGGACTGCTGGTGGATCCCTCCTCGATGTTTGACGTTCAGGTCAAACGAATACACGAGTACAAGCGCCAGCACCTCAATGCCCTGCAGGTGATTGCCCAGTACCTGCGGATCAAGAACGGCCAGGCCCAGGACATGGCCCCCCGCACCGTGATTTTTGGCGGCAAGGCGGCCCCCGGCTACTACATGGCCAAGCTGATCATCCGCTTCCTCAACGGGATCGCCGAGACGATCAACTCAGACCCCGACATGGACGGGCGGCTGCGGGTGGTCTTCCTCCCCGACTACAACGTGAAGCTGGGCGAGCGGGTCTACCCAGCCTCGGACCTCTCGGAGCAAATCTCCACCGCCGGTCTGGAGGCCTCCGGCACCGGCAACATGAAGTTCGCCATGAATGGGGCCCTCACCATCGGCACCCTCGATGGCGCCAACGTCGAGATCCGCGAACAGGTAGGAGCCGAGAACTTCTTCCTCTTCGGCATGACCGAAACCGAGGTGACCCAACTCCAGAGCGAGGGCTATCGCCCCTGGGAGCACATCGCCAAACTGCCTGAGCTGCAGCAGGTGCTGAAGCTGGTGGAGCAGGGCCACTTCAGTGGCGGCGACGGTGACCTCTTCCGGCCCCTGCTGGAGAACTTGACCGGCCGCGATCCCTTCTGTGTCTTGGCTGACTTCACCGACTACCTGCGGGTGCAACAACAGGTCAGTCAGGCCTGGGCGGATCGCCATGCCTGGAACCGGATGTCCCTGCTGAACACGGCCCGCACCGGCTTCTTCTCCTCCGATCGCTCGATCAAGGAGTACGCCGATCGGATCTGGAAGGCCGAGGCCTTCCCCGTCACGATCACCTGCAATCTCGACGAGTAAGGAGCAAGCTGCGCCGTGGCGCTTCTGGTGCTGAATCTGGGCAGCTCCAGTCTCAAGGCAGCTGTCTTTGACGCGGCAGCAGAGCAGCGGCTCTGGAGCGACTCCCGTTCGGGTCTGGAGCTCCCGGCGGCCCTGGACACCTGGCTCAAGCCAGCGTTGGCCCCCTGGTGGGGCCAACTTGAGCGCGCGGGCCACCGGGTCGTCCATGGCGGCGAGGTCTTTCGCGAACCCACGCCCATCAACGCCACGACCCTGGCGCAGCTCGAGGCCTTAAGCCCGCTGGCACCGCTGCACAATCCACCAGCTCTGGAGGCGATGCGCTGGCTCCAGCAGCAGCGACCCCTGCTGCCCCAGTGGGCCTGCTTCGATACGGCCTTTCACGCGACCCTGCCGGAGGCGGCCTACAGCTATGCCATCCCCCTGGCGCTGCGGAGCCGGGGCTACCGCCGCTTTGGCTTCCATGGACTCAACCACCAACACGTGGCCCGGCAGGCCGCGGGGCCTCGGCTGATCAGCGTTCACCTGGGGGCCGGCTGTTCCTTGGCCGCCATCGCCGAAGGCCGCTGCCTGGACACGACCATGGGGTTCACCCCGATGGAAGGGCTGGTAATGGCCACCCGCAGCGGCTCCATCGACCCTGGCCTGCTGCTGGCGCTGCTGAAGGACGGGATGGCTGCCGCCGAACTGGAGGAGCAACTCAACCACCACAGCGGACTCGCCGGTCTCTCCGGCCTGAGCGGCGACTGGCAGGAGCTGCGCGGGGCGGCTGAGCGGGGGCACAGCGGCGCCCAACTAGCACTTGCGGTCTTCCTGCACCGGCTGAAAGCGGGAATTGCCGCCATGGCCGCCAGCCTGGGGGGCGTCGATCAGATCGCCCTATCCGGAGGGATCGGTGCCAATGACACCGCTCTGGCTCAGCAGCTCCAGACGGAGCTGGCCTGGCTCGGGAAGCCCCAATGGCTGCAGATCCCCGCCGATGAGGAGGGGATGATTGCCCGGCTGATCAGCGATCCGGAAGATCGGGGGTCTGATGCAGCAAACGGTTGAGGCGGAGGCGATCGGCGTTCAGCGGATCGGGCGCTAACTCACCGGCGATCTCGCGGAACTTCTGCTCAACGGGCTCGGGAACGCGCACATCAAAGATGCGCTCCATCAGGGCCTCGATCGAGAACAGGTGGGCGTTGATGTTCTCGAGGTCGCTGACGGCCTGCTGGAGTGCGTCCTGCGCCGAGGCTTCCTGGGGGCCTCCGGCAGCGGCGGCGGCAGGAGCGGAATCAACACCCGGATCAGGAGTGGACTTCTGAAGATCCTCGAGGACCCGACCAGCCAGGGTCCGGAATGACTGCAGGGCAGCCCAGCTCAACTCCTGTTGCTGACGCAGCGTCGGGTTCTCCCGAATCAGTCGGTCGTGCTCCCGATAAAAGCGCTGACAGTCAGGGCATTGGCAGGGCTCTTCCGGCACCGCAGTCCCTTCATTGGTCAAGTCCAATCATGACACCAGGACGACTCAGAAATAAAGGGAATCTGAATTTGGCGCCTTAAGCGGCCAGGGAGTCCCCGGAATCACTGGCGTCCTCAGTGGCTCCTGGGATGGGGATCTCGATCGAGCTCACCACCTGAATAACGTCACGCAGGCGCATGGAGTCGGCAAACCAGGCCATGGCCTGATCGGTGTCCCCATCGCTGACCGCCTCATTGGCGCTGTCCTCATGGGCCTCGGCCAGGAGGGCTAACCAGCAGAGGCAGCGGGCCTGGATCACAGAGAGGTCGAGGCCGTCCGGGAGGCTGTCGACGATGCGCTCACTCTCCTGTTGCACCAGTAGCCGCAGCCTGAGATCATGCAGCTGTGCCATGGCCGTGTGGCGATTGGCACCACGCTAGCGGCAGTGGCAACGTTCAGCACGCCACTACCGGTAGCGGTCAATACCCCTGCGCGAATCGAAGACGGGGCTGGCGGGACTCGAACCCACGACCTACGGTTTAGGAAACCGTCGCTCTATCCGGCTGAGCTACAGCCCCCCAGGTCGCTATTATGGGGTTTGAAAGCAGGCGAGGTGATCGCGACCGGGACACGCCCAGGCCCTCGGGCTGGTGGAACGGACCGGTTGAGGAAAGTCCGGGCTCCCCAATGGCCAGGCTTGCTGGGTAACGCCCAGTGCGGGTGACCGTGAGGAGAGTGCCACAGAAACACACCGCCGATGGCCCTTCGGGGATCAGGCAAGGGTGCAAAGGTGCGGTAAGAGCGCACCAGCAGCATCGAGAGGTGCTGGCTCGGTAAACCCCGGCTGGGAGCAAGGCCTAGGAACAACGGTTGGCCATGACACCCGTTCCGCTTTTCTTGCGCCGCTTGAGGCCATCGGTAACGGTGGTCCCAGACAGATGATCGCCCCCGCGAAAGCGGAGAACAGAACCCGGCTTACGTCCTGCTTTCCACCTAATACAAAATATGGGGTCGGCAGCCGAGAACGTACGCCACATCTAGCGTCTCGGGGGTTTGCGCCAGGCCAAGGAAGGCCCAATTGTTCGCAAACAAGGTCTGCTGCTCCGTCTTATGTAAGCCGTAATTTCAGCGGCCCAAAAGATTGGGAGGAGGTCAATAAGCGCCACCCGTGCACAATCTGCGGCCGTACAGATGGCTTCTGTAAGCGCGAACGGAACAGCGACTCGCATTGGTGCAGTCAGCGGACGGAAGGAATATCGAAAAAGCAGGTGCTTCGCGGTTTCGACGGGAAGGATTACGTCTGCCTTGGCGGTAGGAGCGATTGGCGGATATTCGTCGAGCACGACCCCTCTTTCGACCGTCACGGGGCACCCAGACCCGTTGCAGCGCCTGCCAAGTCGAAACAGGTCGTAACCCAGCCAGAGCGGCTTTCTATTGCTGAGCGGCACGCAGCCTTCAGCCGTCTGATGGACCTGCTGACACTGAGCGACGCCGACCGGGCCGAGCTTCACCGTCGCGGATTCACTGACGACGAAATCGCAACTGCCAGCTTCCGCAGCATCCAGACCTTCACCCAGTTGGAGGGGGCCACGGCCGCGCTTCCAGGGTTCAACGCCAGCGGCCGCTACGTCTGCCAAAGCGGTCTGCTGTCTTTCGTCCGCACTATCGATGGCGAAATCGTCGGGTTTCAGACCCGCAGCGCCAACGGTTATCGATGGGCTTCTGTCGAAGGCAACTACCGACTGCCGAACGGTGAGCCGCCGTTGGTCTTCTTCAGCGGCAGCACCGAGACCATCTATCTCGTCGAGGGCACCAGCTTCAAGCCAGCACACGTGAACGCCAAGACAGGCGCCATGGTCGTTGGGGCTTCAGGCGGTAATTGGCAGGGGTCGCCGCAACAGCTGCAGGAGCTGATTAGGCGTTACCCGGATGCCCAGTACGTCCTGCTGCCAGATGCCGTCAGCGTCATCAACCCGCACATCGTTCCGAAGTACCGCCAGACCGCTGAACTATTCGAGGCCAACGGCAGCGAGCTTCATTTCCAGTGGTGGGGCCAGCTTGAAAAGGACGTCGAAGGCGACGCTGACGAAGACCCGTCATGGGCTGACGGAACAAGCCTTCTGTTAGCTAGTCATCAAAACCCCTGCCATTCCTGCAGACGCCAAGTGGAAGTTCAGCGGTTAATCCGTCCCAGCGAAAAGTGCTCACTTGTTAGTTCAAGCCGCTCTTAGCGCCAGGCGCTCCTCTTGTGATCCCCGTGGCGTTAGAACTAAGCGGAAGAGCATGCAGATCCTGCAAGCCATCTTGAATCCGCAGATCTCTATTGCTTGGTGATTTCGTCATCACATCAAGCATCTGCTCAGGTGTGAATTGCTCAGCCAAAGCCGCCGTGGGAAGCAGTGTGATTGCGATAGCAAGAAGATGTTTCATTTCTTTCCAGGTGAGCCAGGTGAGCCATGCCTTCCTCCTTTTCCATGTGAAATGACGAAGCTTTTTGTGTCGCTCAATGTTTCATCCTGCACTCGCACATCACGATTGCTTGGTGACTTAGTCATCACATCAAGCATCTGCTGAGGCGTAAATTGCTCAGCTATGACTGCTGACGGGAGCAGTGTGATTGCGATGGAGAGAAGGTGTTTCACTGGGGCTTATCAGTGTGGCAAAAGAAATAACAACCCCTGCGCTTGCAGGGGCTTTAGGTGGCCTTTAGTAATTCGGCAAATGCCCGTAATGTATCAAAGACCACCTATTTCTCCCCAATTCTCAATTCCCCCGCACATGCAATCGTGCACCCGCACATCCCTGTTGCTTGGCGTTGATGAAAGCTCTTTGATTTGAGGTTTTGTCTCAGCTTTAGCTTGTTCTTTTGATTTCTCTTTATGGCTGCCACCACCAAAGCGAATCGTTAGATCAGCTGAGGCACGTGCATTAAAAGCATCGTCATAGGTATAGGTCCCGCCGAACTCAACATCATCAGCAACAGCAAATGCCAAGCGCCCTTTGACGCCTGAACTGTTGCCTGCGCCGTCATCACCCTGCTGGTAGTAATAACCAACGGAAGCATTGATTTCTGGGGTGATGAAGTACCCAACATCCAGCCCGTAGGTATCCAAGGCGCCACCCTTGTAATGGCTGTTCAGACGCTGCTCGGTATCGCCAACAGGCACCAAGGCATAAGCCCCAAAGTTCCACGTCGGGCTGACCGCTTCCACCTCAGCAGCAACCTGCTGGAAGAACACGCTTCTGGGGTTCTTGGCTATTTGACCGATGGCAGATATAGGTGCTGATAACGCCGCTTGATCGGGTGCCAAGGCTTGGCATCACCTGTGTTCATCGGGCGGCTGTCGTAACCGCCATTGATGCCGAACATCCAGCTGCGGTCATCGTTCAGCCAGCGGTAACCGAGACGCGATGAGGTGCTGACCGTGACGCCATCGACTTGGGTGTTGACGATGCTGCTGTAACCCATGTCAGCCAAGTTGGCGTTGGCTTCAACGTCGGCATAGAAAACGCTGTTATCGCCTACTGCGATGGGCAGGAAGCCACCAACACCAACTTCATTGGGAGTACCTGCGCCTTGTGTCTGCCCTTGGAAGCCAAAACGGGGCTTGATGCTGTCTTTGAGGCTGACGTTCATCACCCCGATGTCATCAGCGGTGCCTTCCGCCAAGACAGGTGCCTGGGCAATTAACAGTGATGCAGCAGCGGCAAGTGACAGCAGCGGGCGCATGGGTCAGCTGAAATTGCGCGCATGATGCCGAACGCAGGCGGGAAGACCAGCAGCCGTAGTTCAGCTTCACCACTGCGGTTCAACGCGCTGGCAGCCAATAAAAAGCGGGCCCGAAGACCCGCCAGAACTCAACTGCACCTTCAGTGTTCCGCGCTTGGTGCTGAGTGTTTCACCGCAGCTTGCTGACAGGCCCGATGGGCGCTGCTAGGACTGGTACAGGCGTACTATATGGATGGCGGGTGACGACTGGGACAAAGGCTTTCTGATGCCTGAACTGCCAGCAACGCAGCCATGGAAGCGCTGCCTGTACTGCGACAAGTTCGACCTATGGGAAGGCACCTTGGCCGTCTGCAAAGCCAGAAAAATGGTGCTGTCGCCGCAGGCTCACTACAACCGCCGCTGCAACTCATGGCTGCCCAACGACTACTGCCGAAAGAAGCCCGATTGGTCAGCTGAACCAGCTGCTGAGATCGTGGGCGGCAACGCGGAGTTCCTTTGACTCGTCGATGTCTCCGCTAGTCGGGACGGAATAGCGGTTAAGTCAGGTCAGGCCGCGGTTAGGCGGCGTTTAACGGTGCTTCGGCTGATGCGGAGATGGTCAGCGATTCGCTGCTGCGACCATCCGTTGCGACGAAGACGGCGGCAGCGCTGCTGTTGGCTTTCGGTCAGCCAGAAGAGAACAATCAGGGGCAGGGCGATAAGGACGGCTGCCCACACAAGAACGGTGCAGGTCATTGGTTTCAGTTGTGGTGAATGGTGTGCCCCTCTCGTGTTCGCAGCACCTGAGTGAGGCGGTAACAAGCTGACCGCGCCTGCATCTCGCGGCCGATGGCCAGAAGTGAAGTCTTTGCCGGGGTGGGCTCAGCCCATCGCTTCCGACATGCCAATTCTTACACCGGATATCCCGCTTGTCAAACGGTTGGGTAGCCGTATCTCCAGCGTTAATGTGCTGTCAGCCCTAGTGACCCCATGCCGAGGCCGCGGAAAGAGACGTTGTCTCCGGCAGTAGGGACAAAGCTGCGGAAGCGCGATAACCCCGACTTCGTGGGCAGCAGCTTCTACGTGCCGAAAGGGGTGAACATCCGATTCGACCGTGCACTGCTGACCCTGAAGGCGTTGGGCATGGACGTTGACCGCAGCGACATCCTGACCGTCCTGATGGAACGGTTTACCGAGTCCGTTGAGGCCGCTGAAAAACAGGGGATTGACGGTACCCTGACTGAAGATGGCGTTGCTGATCTTCAGGACATGGTGGCTGCTGCCGGCGGGGAGATGTCGGTAGTTCAGACCGCGTCGATGCACGGGATGAAGGAGCTGCTGAAGAAGCAGGCTGCGCAGATGAGGCAGGAAGTTGACCATCTGAAGGAGGTCCATGACGGCCAGGTCGAGCTGCTTCAGAAGGAGATTGCTGCGCTGACCCAGCTACTGCCCGACGACCTGAAGAAGAAGGTCGCGGAGATGGAATCCAACGCTTAACGACCTGAACCTCACTGAGGTCCATCTTCCCGCTGACAGCGTTGATGACGCCCGAAAACAGCACCTTGTCGTTACGGCGGCCGGAGTAATCGCAGCGGCCATAAACGCGCCATTTGAGGTGCTTACCGTCGCGCTCACTTTTGACATTCACGCAGACGTGACCGTTCCGATAGCCCTTAACTCGACCGCACAGCCAGGGGCGATTCAGGTCGAAATTCCGGCTGATGCCTTCGTAGTTTTCAGGCACATCTGCATCGACTGTCCAGAAACTGCAGGCCGTATGGGCATAAACGATGCCTTCGTGGTTAGTACGGGGCCAGCCGTAGACAAATACCGGCTTATCGGGGTTTTCCATAACCTGACGGCCTAGGGCCTTACCGACGCGGCTGCCGTCGTAGTACAGGCGGATTTTCCCGAATGACGTCTGTAAGAAGAAGCGTTTTTCCTCCCGCATCAGCCGGCCATTCAAAACACCGTGAAAGCGGTAATCGGTGATTTTGTCAGTGTTGAAGGGGTAGTTCATTTCACCCCCATGGCATAAGCAGCGAAATACTCATCAACGAGTTTCACGAAGGCGTCATTACCGATGAGTGACCGCAGCTTGTGCATGTCCTCAAAAGAGAGCTCATGGCGCTGAACGTGAAGCGGGGTTTGAAACTCGCCCTCGCCAACAGAAAGCGAAACATTGATGCCGATAGTCGGCGAAATACGTGAAGGCATGGTGATTACAGAAGAATTTATTTGTTTTGGGTCTCGCCTGAGTTGCTGGGACCAAGGAAAGATCGCTAATCTCTGTTGAATAAGTTCACATTGCCTGTAGTTGTCAAGAAACTCCGAGTCATCCAGTCGAACGAGATGGGGTCCCCCTCTGCAGTCGGGGATGAATGTTGGTCTGGTCTAAAGTCTTTTACCGCCAAGGAGGAGAAGACTGGTTCTACTCTCAGAAAAACCCTCTTCATCTTGAAACGGAGGGATGGTTTTCGTGACTTTGCTGTTTTCGATTCCGAGTATGACAATTATCGCCATGAGGACAGAAAGTATGTTTTTAAGATTATTTCCGTGCCCATAGTGTTGCGTGGCGCAAGCAGCAGACGAGTAGATCAACGATAAACAAGCTTGTCTCTGATTATTCTGGAGCCAAGTTCTCTTCCTATTATTTCACCGGAATAATACCCAGTGTGTCCAAAATCATAAAAGAAAGGCATGTCTAGATACTTCTTGTTATTAGGAATATCGCTCAGATTAATAACACGATAGTTTTTGCTTGACAACTTAACTATCTCGCTTTCTACTTCATTGTAGAATCTTCTAGCTGATTGATTCACACCATTACTCTCCTGCTGTTTAAAATTGTTGATTTCAATGTCGCCAACGGGGGCTTTGCGTAACGAGAGAACCGGTTGAAGAGCGACAATACAAACAATATCTAGCCCACGGCAAATGCCAGCTAAAACCCTTTGATCATGTATATATGCTGCACTACTTAGCAAAACTCCTCCTGCTGTCGCATCGATATTTGCTTTTATGTTGATTGCTGTATTTGTTGAAGTAAAACCATCTTCCATCTTGGCAACCATATTAAATAAGGCATCATTGACGACATTCTTTTTCCCCCCTGAAAGCTCCTTAAAATAATCATTGAAGGCCCGTATTGCCCAGTAGAAAGTGCGGTTGATCGGTCGCTCCGTCGAGTATCCGCTTGCCAACCGAGAAGAAACCCCTGGTGGTAATCCCGCCCAGCTTGCACCTACTGCTAACCTTTGAGAGTCGTTATAACCATCATAAAATATTACAATATCTGGTAGCGATGCTTGGTCTTGTAACTTTAGCTTATATAGGTTATTAAACTTTACTATTTCCATCTCCGACAAAAAGCCACCAACACCCAAGTTTAATATATGAACGTTGTTGGTTTTTTGCAATTCTTTGCATAATGAGCTTGCGATAGTATTGTTATCAGAGGTCTCCATGTTTTGCATCGTGGAACCACCGAATATCCATATGTTATATGATTTTCCATATTTAGAATTTTGTGCACACGGAGCGGCTCTTGAGTTAAAGCTCTCGACACCATTAAAGTTAATTTCTGGCGTGTGCACTTCCCCGTGCGAGTAATAATGATAATCCCAGTACGTCCTACTGTTTATCCACGCTTTATCTAGCATGGCGCGTGACTTACAATATTGATCCAGTTCGTCAGTATTTTTACCAAGAAATTGCGCTTGCTCAACAGAGAGTTTTGCGTGAGCGGTAGATTTGCAAGAGTCAACCGTTTCAAGCGCTATGTGGTCGTATCCTGTCTGTTTACCATGTCGAGCCATTACTGCAACCAACCATAGCGCGATAGAAATTAGGAAAGTTAGAATAAAACCATTAGCAGAGAAAACAAATAGAAGGTCTTTCAGACGATTACATATTGGCAAATTGGTTGAAGAATCTTTCATTATTTAATCCTGCTCGAAGGCTGAGGAGATTATACCAGTTTCGCATTCTCAGGTGCTTGCCAAATCTGCTTTGCGCCAATGCAGTTAGTGCATAGTCCTGCTGTGTTCTTATCCCTTGTCTACCAGTTGCTACTCCCCTCCTGTCGTCGTGGTACAAGTAGCACTGTTGAATTTTTCGGTTAGTCCCGCCGGATGTTGCGGGCGTCGTAAATCACGACCGTGCGAGTTGGTTTCTCAGACCTGACGGGACTTCTCAGGCGGGCAGTCCGGGCTGTCACTGATGAGTTGGTCGATGGAGGCATGGCACCAACAGAGCCTCAGAACCTTCTGAGATGCGGTTACGCAGCTATTCATACGTGAGTCCTGTTGTGCATGACAAACGGGATATCCCGCTCGACACTCATCCTGAACACGTAATCAGGCATATGTCAACCAGCCGGATATCCCAGATGTCCCGACCCTCTTCAGCAATAGGGATACGGTGTAATCAAAATCAGATAATTGTCTCCACTAGCCGAGACATTGCCCATTTGGTTGTCATGAATTAGGCGTGCTGAGTGATATCGCTAAGATTTAGGACGTCCAACGAATTTTCTTGATGGCGCCAGCTGCTCAAATCACTGAAACCGTCCAGAACCCTTGTACTGACTTGTCCCTGCGTCTCGCTAAGGGTCGTAGCCGGTACGGAGAAGGGCGGGCGAAGCTTCACTCTGTCCGCATCAATGACACCCTTCAGGGGTTGTTTGAGATGGCAAAACCGTCCGAACAGAGCATGCCTGAGTTCCTCCGTGCATGTGCTGTTGAGATTTCACTGCAACGACTCGAAGCCTCGCAGATTTAGTAATTCTCGCTGACTCGAATGGTTTGGGGCTATTCGCAGTATCCCCAGACAGCAAAAAGGGCCAGCACCTCGCAGCAGCGCCAGCCCTTCGGGATTCAATAACCACAAATCAATTATGCCACGCGAAGATATGGGGAGCATCAGTGTCCCGCCAGGCGGAGACAGGGTTCCGAGCAAACCGGCTTATCAGCCAACCGTATCCCCAGGTGCCCGTGTTAATGTCAACGAAACGGGTGATTCCGGGAAGGAAAACATTTCCCGGCTTACGTCCTGCTTTCACCCCAATGAACGCTGAGCGCCACGCCCAACTGCTGCAGTTCCTGCAAGGCCTGGGCCTGACAGCCCCCGCGGAGATGGACCTGGAGCGGCTGGATGAGGCCCTCACTCACACCTCCGCAGGGCTCAGCGTCAACCACGAAAAACTGGAATTTCTTGGCGACGCCGTCCTGCGTCTGGCGGCCTCGGAATTCCTCGAGCAGCACTATCCGAACCTGAGCGTCGGACAAAGCTCAGCGCTGCGGGCCCAACTGGTCAGTGACCGCTGGCTGGGGGAACTCGGCCAAGCGGTGGACATCGACGCTGTTTTGCGCATCGGCCCAACGGCCGCAGGAGACGCCAGCGCGCGCGAGACCCTCAGGGCCGAAGCCTGTGAGGCCTGCATCGGCGCGCTCTATCGCCTTTGGGGGGACCTCACGCCTGTACTGCTCTGGCTTACCCCCCACTGGCAAACCACAGCCAAGGCCTTTGAAGCCGATCCCCACCTGCACAACTGGAAATCAGCCCTGCAGGAATGGAGCCAGGGCCAAAAACGAGGCCTACCGGATTACCGCTGCCAAGAGGTCAGCCAAGTCCACGCCGATCCCCGGCGATTTCACTGTCAGGTGAGCCTGGGGAAGACGACCCTCGGTGAGGGCTGGGGACGCTCGCGCCGGCAGGCCGAACAGGAGGCAGCTCGGGTGTCCCTAGAGAAGCTCATGCCTGCTCAAGAATCTTGAGGGGCATGGTGACGAGCTTGTCCCAGTTGCCGCCTTCAAACAGCACGGCTGCGTTGCTGCCGCTGATGCGCTGAACGAAACCTTGGTAACCGTTGTAGATGGAGCGCCCATCGCGCACCACCACAGTGGAGCCAGGCAGGATCGGCAGGGAATCAGCCATAGGAGGGCCCAGTCGCCCGACCATTATCGAGGCTGAGGTGTGGCCCTTGGGCTGATGGAGCAACAACCCGAGCTGCTGGTGGTCGGCAAGATCGTTGCCGCCCAGGGACTGCGCGGTGAACTGCGGGTCAATCCCCTCAGCGATTTCCCCGAACGCTTCACCCAAGCCGGCCCCCGCTGGCTGCGCGCACCGGCCCAGAAGCGGGGACCCACGCCAGAACCCCAGGAAATCAAGCTGCTCTCAGGGCGCCGGCTCCCAGGCAAAGAGCTCTTTGTGATCCGCATCGAGGGCATTGACGACCGAAGCAGCGCCGAGGCCTGCGTGGGCCAGGAGCTCTTGGTGCCGAGCGATCAGCGCCCAACACTGTCCAAAGGCGAATTTCACCTGCTGGATCTGGTGGGACTGGAGGTGCGGCTGCTGGAGTCGGGCACACCCATCGGCCAAGTCCAAGACCTGCTCCATGCCGGCAACGACCTGCTCGAGGTCCAACTCAGCGGCAAAAAACAGCCCCTCTGGATCCCCTTTGTCGACTCGATTGTTCCCCGGGTGGAACTCGAAGAGGGGTGGATTGGCATCACCCCCCCGCCTGGATTACTGGAGTTGGCCGACCCCAGCCCAGGGGACGGACAAAGCTGAACCAGCACCAAGCCAGCGGGCAAAGCGGGCGGGCTTGGTTTGAAATGGTGTGCAAGAGGAGTGCACTCCATGGCGGCCCTGGTTCCAGTGATTTTGTGTGGCGGTACTGGAACCCGCCTGTGGCCCCTATCGAGGGCCAGTTACCCCAAGCAGTACTGGGCCCTGGCGGGCCAAGGGGAAGAAACCCTGCTGCAGCAAACCCAGCAGCGACTTGAGGGCATCGCCAACCTCCAGCCTCCGCTGCTGATCTGCAACGAAGACCACCGCTTCATCGTCGCCGAGCAGATGCGCCAGATCGGCGTGGATCCCTCAGCGATCCTGCTGGAGCCCGTGGGCCGAAACACCGCCCCAGCCGTGGCGATCGCCGCCCTGCAGGCCATGGCCGCAGGCGATGACCCACTGCTGCTGGTGCTCGCAGCCGACCACGTGATTCGAGAAGGAGCCGCCTTCCGCCAGACGGTGCAAGCCGGTGTTGAGGCCGCTGAGGCGGGCCAACTGGTGACCTTTGGGATCGTGCCCACCGCCCCCGAGACCGGCTACGGCTACATCGAAGCCGCTCAACCGCTGGGGGATGCGGGCAGCCCCGTGCCGATCGCCCGGTTTGTGGAGAAACCCGACCGCGCCACCGCCGAAGGATTCCTGGCGACCGGCCGCTTCACCTGGAACAGCGGCATGTTCCTGTTCAAGGCCAGCGTGATCCTGGCGGAACTGGAACGACTCGCTCCCGAGGTGGTCCAGGCCTGCCGGAGTGCCCTCGCCCAAGGCGGCTCAGACCTGAACTTCCAACGCCTCGAGAAGGACGCCTTTGCCCAGTGCCCCAACGTCGCCATCGACGTGGCCGTAATGGAGCGAACCGACCGAGGCGCGGTGCTGCCGCTGCAGGCGGGCTGGAGCGATGTCGGCAGCTGGAGTGCCCTCTGGGAAACCGCTGATCAAGACGAGCAGGGCAACGTGCTGCGGGGCCGGGTCATCAGCGAAAACAGCCGCAACTGCTACCTGCGCAGCGAGCACCGCCTGGTGGTGGGTCTGGGCGTGGAAGACCTTGTGGTGGTGGAAACCAATGACGTGGTGCTGGTCGCCAAACGGGATCAGGCCCAGAACGTCAAAAGCATCGTCGGCCTGCTGGAGCAAAGCGGAGCGCCGGAGAGCAAGGCCCACCGCAAGATCTACCGGCCCTGGGGTGCCTACGACGGCATCACCGAGGGCGATCGCTGGCAGGTCAAGCGCATCAGCGTGAACCCTGGGGCTTCGCTCTCACTGCAGATGCACCACCACCGGGCTGAGCACTGGATCGTGGTGCAAGGCACTGCCGTCGTCGAGAAAGATGGCGTTGAAGAGCTGGTGGGCGAAAACCAAAGCACCTACATCCCCCTGGGCTGCAAGCACCGACTCTCGAACCCAGGCAAGATCCCGGTCGAGATGATCGAAGTCCAGAGCGGCCCCTATCTGAGCGAAGACGACATCGTCCGCTTCGAGGACCTCTACGGGCGCAGCGCCTGAGGGGCTACTCGACCGTCACGCTCTTGGCGAGATTGCGGGGCTGATCGACATCCAGCCCCCGGTGGGCTGCGATGTGATAGCTCAGCAGCTGCATCGGCACGACCGTCAGCAGCGGGCTGAGCAACTCATCCACCTCCGGCACCGGCAACAGGGTGTCGAACAGCTCGGCATCCGGGCAATTGGGGGCAACGCCCACCAATTGGGCATCGCGGGCCTTGGCCTCTTGGGCATTGCTAAGCACCTTGTCGAACACCGTGCCTGGCACGGCGATCGAGACCACGGGCACCCGGGCATCCAGCAGGGCGATCGGGCCGTGCTTCATCTCGCCGGCGGGGTAGCCCTCGGCATGGATGTAGCTGATCTCCTTGAGCTTCAGCGCCCCCTCAAGGGCAATCGGGTAGTTGATGCCCCGGCCCAGGAAGATCACGTCCTGGGTATCCGCGAACAGGTGAGCCATCTGCTCGCAGCGACCGTCGTGGTCATCCACCAAGCTGCGCAATTGCTGGGGAAGATCCCGCAGACCAGCCATCAGCTGCTGCAGGGCTTCGGCGCCGAGAACTCCAGGTCGGCCAGAGCGCCTTTCGGCAAAGGCAATGGCCAAGCCGTAGAACGCCAACAACTGACCCAGGAAGGTCTTGGTAGCTGCAACACCCACCTCGATGCCGGCACCGATGTCGAGGATCTGATCAACCATCCGGCCCAGGGAGCTTTCAGGGCGGTTCGTGATCCCCAGCAGACGGGGGGCGAAGGCCGGATCGGCAACGGCTCGGCGCCGCTCCTGCTCCATCGCGAGAGCAGCCAAGGTGTCTGCCGTTTCACCCGATTGGGTCACACCGATGGTGAGGGTGTTCGGCGCCAGCGGTGGCGGGGCGTAGCGGAATTCGCTGGCATAGAACACGCTGGTCGGAATCCCGGCCAGCTGCTCCAGGAGATAGGCCCCCACCAAGGCGGCATGGCGGCTGGTGCCGCAGGCGAGAACCTGGATGCGCTCAATCCCTTCAAACACGCTCTCATCGAGCGGCAAGGCCACCCGCGCGGATGCATCGGGGAGATGTCGAGCAACCCAAAGGGCGGCGGTCTCGGGCTGCTCATGGATTTCCTTGAGCATGAAGTGACGGAAGCTGCGCTTGTCCGCCACGTGATCCGTGCCGCTCAGGAGGGTGGGAGCCCGCTGCACCCGCGCTCCGGCCTCGTCATAGAGCTCGATTCCGAGGGGGGTGAGCAGCGCCACCTCCCCGTCTTCCATCGGCAGGATCGTTCGCGTAAAACCAGCCAGAGCCGGGGTATCACTGGCGCAGAGGAATTCCCCTTCCCCCAGGCCAATCAGCAAAGGCGCTGCTTTGCGGGCCACCACCAGGGCACCCGGGAGCGCAGCCCAAACCACGGCCAAGGCGTAGGCCCCATGCAGCCGCGGCAAAACCGCTTGCACGGCCTCAAGCAGGAGCTGGGGAGAGGCGGCGTGGCCCAGGGCCTCCAACCGATCGAGCTCTTGGCTCAGCAGATGGGGAATGACCTCGGTGTCCGTGTCCGAGCGGAAGACCACACCCTTGGCCTGGAGCTCCTCACGCAGGCTTCTGTAGTTCTCGATGATCCCGTTCTGCACCACGGCCAGACGACGAGGACCATCGAGGTGGGGGTGGGCATTGCGTTCTTCCGGCTTGCCGTGGGTCGCCCAACGGGTGTGGCCAATGCCGCACTGCCCCTGGGCCCCCTGCGCCTCAAAACGAGCCGTGAGGTTGGCGAGCTTGCCTTCAGCGCGCAGACAGGCCAAGCCGGACTCGTCCGCCACCGTGGCGATTCCCGCGGAGTCATAGCCCCGGTATTCGAGCTGACGCAGACCCTCCAAGAGGAGCGGTGCCGCCTCGCGCGAACCAATCACCGCAACGATGCCGCACATAGCGCCTGGAACCAATAAAAAAGCCCGGCTGGGCCGGGCTTGAGCTTATGGGAGCTGGGCTCAGTAAGCCAGGCCCATGGAGCGGGTGGTTTCGTCGCCGAGATAGACGCGAATGGAGAGGAAGTCGGTGGGGCAAGCGGTCTCACAGCGCTTGCAACCGACGCAGTCTTCGGTGCGGGGAGACGAGGCGATCTGACCGGCCTTGCAGCCATCCCAGGGCACCATCTCGAGAACATCGAGAGGACATGCCCGAACGCACTGGGTGCAGCCGATGCAGGTGTCGTAAATCTTGACGGCGTGGGACATGTCGTCTGTGGACGCGACGCCCAAGGTACCCATGGCAATCAGCATCCAAGCCACAGGCCTCCCTGGCCGTCATCCTTGTTCATACGGGGGGTGCCTGGCACACATACCCGTAGGATGCGGCGTCCGACACTCCGGCCATGTCCCAGGAAGCGATCTTCGAGAAAGTCCGCTCGATCGTTGTTGAGCAGCTGAGCGTTGATGCCGGCGAGGTCAAGCCCGAATCCAACTTCCAGAACGATCTGGGCGCTGACTCGCTCGACACCGTTGAACTCGTGATGGCCCTGGAAGAGGCCTTCGATATCGAGATTCCCGACGAAGCCGCTGAAGGCATCGCCACCGTTGGCGACGCCGTCAAATACATCCTGGACAAGCAGGCCTGAGGAAGGAATTGATGGTGGAGGGTCTCCGCCGCGTCGTCGTCACCGGCCTTGGCGCGGTCACACCAATTGGTAATGACGTCATTTCCTACTGGGAAGGACTGAGTAGCGGTCGTAACGGGGTTGCGCCGATCACCTTGTTTGACGCGTCTGCCCATGCCTGCCGCTTTGCGGCTGAGGTGAAGGATTTCGATCCCTCCGCCTACATCGAGCCCAAAGAAAGCAAGCGCTGGGATCGGTTTTGCCAGTTCGGGGTGGTTGCCGCCAAGCAGGCTGTGTCCCATGCAGGTCTGACCATCGACGACAGCAACGCCCATCGGATCGGAACCGCGATCGGTTCTGGCGTGGGCGGTCTTCTGATGATGGAGACCCAGGCCCACGTGCTGGCAGACAAGGGTCCATCTCGGGTGAGCCCTTTCACCGTTCCGATGATGATCCCGAACATGGCCACTGGCCTGACGGCAATCGCCATTGGTGCCAAGGGCCCCAGCAGTGCTGTGGCTACGGCCTGCGCCGCCGGCTCCAATGCCATCGGTGATGCCTTCCGGTTGATCCAGCTGGGGCAAGCCGACGCGATGGTCTGCGGTGGCGCCGAATCCGCCATTACCCCATTGGGAGTGGCTGGCTTCGCCAGCGCCAAGGCTTTGTCATTCCGCAACGACGATCCGGCAACCGCCAGCCGGCCCTTCGATGCCGAGCGTGATGGCTTTGTGATCGGCGAGGGCGCAGGCGTGCTGGTTCTTGAGAGCCTCGAGCACGCCCAGGCCCGCGGAGCCGAGATCCTCGCTGAGGTGGTTGGCTACGGCATGACCTGTGATGCACACCACATCACCTCACCAACCCCCGGTGGCGTGGGCGGGGCTGAGGCCATGCGCCTGGCTCTTCAAGACGCACGCATCGAGGCCGATGCGGTCGACTACGTCAACGCCCACGGCACCAGCACCCCGGCCAATGACTCCAACGAGTCCTCGGCGATCAAGTCTGCGCTCGGGGATCGGGCCAAGCAGATTCCCGTGAGCTCGACCAAGTCGATGACCGGTCACCTGCTGGGCGGCAGCGGCGGCATTGAAGCCGTTGCCGGGGTCCTGGCGATTGGCCACAACGTGGTGCCGCCTACGATCAATTACCAAAATCCGGATCCGGCCTGTGATCTGGATGTCGTTCCCAATCAGGCCCGGGAACACAAACTGAACGTGGTGCTTTCGAATTCCTTTGGGTTCGGCGGCCACAACGTTTGCCTGGCGTTCCGCCGGTTCACCTAGCCCGCGGTCTCCCCCGCCCGTACACCCTTACCCTTACCCGTAACCCATGGTCGTCGCTCCCGCTTCTGTCGACACGCTCTGCGTCAACAGCATCCGCTTCCTGGCCGTCGACGCGATCAACAAGAGCAACTCCGGCCACCCCGGACTGCCCATGGGTTGCGCTCCCATGGCCTACACCCTGTGGGACAAGTTCCTTAAGCACAACCCCAAGAACCCCAAGTGGTTCAACCGTGACCGCTTTGTGCTCTCGGCCGGCCACGGCTGCATGCTGCTGTACGCGCTGCTGCACCTGAGCGGCTACGACTCGGTCACGATCGAGGACATCAAGCAATTCCGCCAGTGGGGCTCCAAGACCCCTGGTCACCCCGAGACCTTCGAGACCGCCGGCGTCGAAGTCACCACCGGTCCCCTGGGTCAGGGCATCGCCAACGCTGTCGGCCTGGCCATGGCCGAAGCACACCTGGCGGCCAAGTTCAACAAGCCCGACTGCACGCTCGTTGATCACACCACCTACGTGATCATGGGCGACGGCTGCCACCAAGAAGGTGTCAGCGGTGAAGCTGCGTCCCTGGCCGGTCACCTGGGTCTGGGCAAACTGATCGCCCTGTACGACGACAACCACATCACCATCGACGGAAACACAAACGTTTCCTTCACCGAGGATGTGCTGAAGCGCTACGAGGCCTACGGCTGGCACACCATCCACGTTCAGGACGGCAACACCGACCTGGGCGCCATCGCCAAGGCAATTGAAGAGGCCAAGGCCGTCACCGATCGTCCTTCGATGATCAAGGTGACCACCACCATCGGCTACGGCTCCCCCAACAAGGCCAACACCGCCGGTGTTCACGGCGCCGCTCTGGGTGCTGATGAAGCCGCCGCAACCCGCCAGAACCTGGGTTGGAACTACGGCGAATTCGAAGTTCCTCAGGAGTCCTACGACCAGTGGCGCAAGGCCATCGAGCGTGGCGCCGCCGCTGAGGCCGCCTGGAACGCAACCCTGGCTGACTACCGCAGCAAGTACCCCACCGAAGCCGCTCAGTTCGAGCGTCAGCTGCGTGGTGAACTGCCCGAGGGCTGGGATGCAAACCTCCCCAGCTACACCCCTGACGACAAGGGTGTGGCCACCCGGATGCATTCCTACAACTGTCTGAATGCCATCGGCCCCAACCTGCCCGAGCTGATCGGTGGTTCGGCTGACCTGACCCACTCCAACCTCACCGACATCAAGGGTGAGGCCGGTTTCCAGAAGGGTGCCGAGGGCAACCGCTACCTGCACTTCGGTGTGCGCGAGCACGCCATGGGCGCCATCCTCAACGGCCTCGCCTATCACGGCAGTGGCCTGGTTCCCTACGGCGGCACCTTCTGCGTCTTCGCGGGCTACATGGTGGGCGCCATGCGCCTGTCCGCCCTGAGCGAACTGGGCGTGATCTATGTCCTGACCCACGACTCCATCGGTCTGGGTGAAGACGGCCCCACCCACCAGCCGATCGAGACCCTGGCCAGCCTGCGTTCGATCCCGAACATGCTGGTGATCCGCCCCGGCGACGGCAACGAAACCAGCGGTGCTTACAAGGTCGCCGTGGCCAACCGTCACCGCCCCACCGTGCTGTTCCTCAGCCGTCAGGCAATGGCCAACCAGGCCAACTCCAACGCCGACCACGTGGCCAAGGGTGGCTACATCCTTGAGGACAGCAACGGCACCCCCGATCTGATCCTGATCGGCACCGGCACCGAGCTCGACCTCTGCGTCCAGGCCGCTGCCCAGCTGCGCGCCGAAGGCAAGAACGTCCGCGTGGTGTCCATGCCCTGCGTGGACCTGTTCGAAGAGCAGGACGCCGCCTACCGCGAGAGCGTGCTTCCCGCAGCCTGCCGCAAGCGCCTGGTGGTCGAGGCGTCCAGCAGCTTCGGCTGGCACAAGTACACCGGCTTCGAAGGCGACACCGTCTCCATCGACCGCTTCGGTGCTTCCGCTCCCGGCCCGCTGCTGATGGAGAAGTTCGGCTTCACCGTCGACAACGTGGTTGCCCAAGCCAAGGCCCTGGGCTGATTAGGCAAGAATCATTGATTCCACTCAAAGCCCCGCCGATGGCGGGGCTTTTTTGTGCCCACACAACCTGATGAATCAGCAATAAAAAACCCGGGCTTTCGCACGGGTCCTGAACTCAAACAAGAAGCGTGGAATTAAACAGCAGCGACTTCACTATTGCTCTGCTGTTCAGCAAGGACTCTCTCAAGCCCCTCTAGATCCTCTTCCGTGATCTTGGTCTGCATCGGGCAGTGCTTGGGTCCACACATCGAGCAGAACTCAGCCTGCTTGTAGATATCAGCCGGCAGGGTTTCGTCGTGATACTCACGGGCCCGTTCGGGATCCAAGGACAGTTCGAACTGCTTGTTCCAGTCGAAGGCGTAGCGGGCGCGGCTCAGCTCGTCGTCACGATCACGAGCACCGGGGCGGTGACGGGCGATGTCGGCGGCGTGGGCGGCGATCTTGTAGGCGATCAGGCCTTCACGCACGTCCTCTGCATTGGGCAGACCCAGGTGCTCCTTGGGGGTGACATAGCAGAGCATCGCCGTGCCATGCCAGCCGGCCATGGCCGCTCCGATGGCTGAGGTGATGTGGTCGTAACCGGGGGCGATGTCGGTGACCAGAGGACCGAGCACATAGAAGGGTGCCTCATTGCACTCCTCCATCTGCTTTTTGACGTTGAACTCGATCTGGTCCAACGGCACGTGACCAGGACCTTCGACCATCACCTGAACGTCATGCTTCCAGGCGCGACGGGTCAGCTCGCCCAGAGTCTTCAGCTCAGCCAACTGAGCGGCATCAGAGGCGTCGTGCTGACAACCCGGACGCAGGGAATCGCCCAAGGAGAAGGTGCAGTCGTAGCGCTTGAAGATCTCGCAGATGTCGTCGAAGCGCGTGTAGAGGGGGTTCTGCTTGTGGTGATACAGCATCCACTGGGCCAGGATCCCGCCGCCACGGCTGACGATCCCGGTCAGGCGGCCCTTGACCTTGGGCAGGTGCTCAATCAGCAGACCGGCGTGGATCGTCTGGTAGTCGACGCCCTGCTGGCAGTGCTTCTCGATGATGTGCAGGAAGTCGTCTTCCGAGAGACGCTCGATCGAGCCATGGACGCTCTCGAGGGCCTGATACACGGGCACCGTGCCGATGGGCACCGGCGAAGCGTTGATGATCGCCGTACGCACCTCATCGAGGTTCACGCCACCGGTGGAAAGATCCATCACGGTGTCAGCGCCATACTTCACGGCCAGCTCAAGCTTCTTCACCTCTTCAGAGGCATCGGAAGCATTGGGGGAGGCGCCGATGTTGGCGTTCACCTTGCACTTGGAGGCGATGCCGATCGCCATCGGCTCCAAGTTGGCGTGGTTGATGTTGGCCGGGATGATCATCCGGCCACGGGCCACCTCTTCCATGACTAGCGACTCGGGCAGGTTTTCCCGCTTCGCCACATAGGCCATTTCCTCAGTCACCACGCCCTGACGGGCGTAGTGCATCTGGGAGACGTTGGCTTGACCTTTGCGCTTTTCGATCCAGGCGCTACGCATAACCGCTATGGCGTTGGGCGGGGGCGCAACCTGAGTGTCTCTTCTCACTTCCCTGCGCCGGCATGACCCGGATCAGGTTCGGAGGGTGTGATCTCAGCCCCCGCAACGGGAGGCACCCCTAGTGACTGCCAAAACCTAGCAAGTCTGAGACTGCAGCCCGTTCAAGGCTGCCGCAACCACGCGGTGATCACTGTCCTGCTGCAGGCCCTGCAGAACCTCTCGGGCCTCGCTGCTGCCTTCACGTACGAGACGACCCAAAATTTCGGTGCCGCCCACCCGGACCGTGCCATCGGCCTCGGCCACCGCCAGGCGCGCCAACTCGAGCAACTGCTCAGGGGCAATCTCTGGGTGCTCAGCGACTGCCGAGAGGATGCTGCAGTGGATGAGCCACTCGCTCTCGGACTGGAAGGACTCCAACAGCAGCGGCCAGGCCCGATCAATCCCATGGCTCACCAGCGCATTGGCCGCTTCGGCGCGCACGGCCATCTCAGGGTCGTGCTTCAGCGTGCGAACGAGAGGCTCCCAACCCGCCGCCGTGGGCTTGTGCCCCAGGCCCGAGCAGCTCAGTTGCCGCATGATCATGTCGCTCTGCTCGAGACCCAGCAGCAGCAGCGGCTCGGCCTCCTGGGCACTGGCATTGACCAGGCTGGCCAGGGCAGGACGGGCCTTGCCGGGGTTATCGGAGGCGATGGCCTCGCGCAGGTCGTCGAAGTTCATCGGCACACTCTGCCTCTACTGCTGGTCCCGCAGGGTCTGCAGGATCGCCCGACGGCGGCGGCGCCAGCTCCAGGTGCTCTGGACCAAGAGGGCCAAACCAATCAAAAGGGCCGGTAGGGCCTGCAGGCGATCCGGCCCCTGGCGCAGCAGCACCCCCGCCAGGCCAATCAGCACCAGCAACAGTGTGGAGCAGGCCAGCAAATTGCGGATCATGAGCCGGCTCGCTCCAGCCAACGCAGCAAGCTGGCGCTGAGCACCTCAACGCCCACCCCGACCGCGGCCTCATCGGCCGCAAAGGTATTGCTGTGCAGGGGTGTGCAGCCCTTCGGCCCAGCCACACCCAAACGGAACATCGTGCTGGGGGTGTCGCGCTGCAGCTCCGCAAAGTCCTCAGCGCCCAGGGACGGCTGCTCGAGCCACTCCACTTGCGGCCGGCCCAGCAGTTCCACCGCCTCATCGGCCAAAAGCTGCGTGAGTTCGGGGTCGTTATGGACCGGCGGGGAGATGCAGCGGTAGCTCACCCGGGCCTCCCCGCCATAGCCCTTGCAGATGGCCTGCACGGTCTCCTCAATCCAGCCCGGCAGCTGGGAATGCAACTCCAAATCCAGGCAACGGACGGTTCCAAGCAACCGGACGTGATCGGCAATCACGTTGAAGGCTTTACCCCCTTCAATCCGGCCGAAGCTGACCACCACGGGGTGCAACGCGTCCAAGCGTCGGCTGATCGCCTCCTGCAAACCACTCACCACCCGAGCCGCGATCCAGATGGCATCGGTGCTCTGGTGGGGCCGCGCCCCGTGGCCACCCTCACCCAAGACCTCCACCTCCAGTTCACCGGCGGCGGCGGTCAGGCTGCCGCTGCGCACCCCGATCGTTCCGACCGAAAGACTGGGGAAGACATGCACGCCAAACAGGGCATCCACACCCTGCATCGCCCCATCGGCCACCATCCAGGCCGCCCCTTGGGCAGTCTCCTCCGCCGGTTGAAACAGCAAGCGAACCGTGCCGCCCAGCTCCTCGGCCAAGGGCGCCAGGATTCGAGCCACGCCCAATCCCACGGTGGTGTGGATGTCATGGCCGCAGGCATGCATCAGGCCCTGGTTCAACGAGGCATAGGGCAGGCCCGTTCGCTCCTCCACCGGCAACGCATCCATATCCACCCGCAGGGCCACCACGGGGCCACCGCTCGGACCCAGTTCCGCCAGCACCCCCGTGCGGCCCACCCCTTCTTGGACACGCCATCCCAGCTTGCGCAGCTCGCCGGCCACCAAAGCAGCGGTCTGATGCTCATTGCCGCTGAGTTCCGGATGGGCATGCAGATGCCTGCGAATCGCCAGAAGCTCCTGCTGGGCGGCCTTGACCTCCGCCTTGAGCTGGTCGCGGGAGAGCAGATCGGGCATCAGCTGCTCAAGGCCAAAAAGTCCGACAGGGCTTGGACCGGAACCGGCGGCCAGCGCCGAATCTCTAGGAGCCATTCTGGCTGGCGGTAACGCGGATCCAAGCCCGCAGCCGAAGCCCAATGGCTCTCGGCTTCGCCGGACTCACCCTTCCGCCAAAGCACCGCCGTCAAAGCAGCCCTGGCGTCGGCGAAAAGGGGGTAGCGGCGAATGATGCTGCGCAACTCCTTTTCGGCCAGGTCCAGATCCCCCAGCTGAAAATCCGCTAGGGCCGTACTGGAGCGGGCCATCGCAAAACCTGGACGGGTCTCGGCCGCCTGATCAAAGCTGCCGCGGGCTTGCCGCCAGTCCCCCTTGGAGCCCTGCACATTGCCGAGGTTGTAGAGCGCAGAAGCATCGGCGCCACGCTCGAGGATCCAGCGGTAATCGGCCTCTGCGGCATCCCACTGCTTCAGGGCTTCTTCAGCGGTGCCTCGGTTGAGATGGGGATCGGCGTTGCTCGGATCCAGCTCCATCGCCTTGGACTGGTCGGCAATCGCCGCTTCGGGGTCACCCAGGGCCAGCTGGACATTGCCTCGATTACTCCAAGCCGCAGCGTCCTCCGGAGCCAGCTCCAGGACCTGGTTCCAAAGATCCAAGGCCTGGGGGAACGCCCCCTCACGACTCGCCGTCAGGGCCTGGTCAAACAGTTGGGGCAGGCTCAGCTGCACCGCCAGCAAAACGGCGAAAAGCGCTGTCATGCCGCCTGATCCTGCAGGTGATCAATGCCCGCCTGGGTGATCACCCGACCGCGGGGGGTGCGTTGCAGCAGCCCCTGCTGCAGCAGAAACGGTTCCACAACTGATTCGAGGGTGACGGGGTCTTCGCCCAGTCCGGCCGCGAGGGTGTCGAGGCCCACCGGGCCACCGCCAAAACCGCTGTGGAGCAGATCCAGCAGCCGCCGGTCGCTGGCATCCAAGCCGCGGCCATCCACCCGGTGCAGGCTCAAGGCCTGCTGCACCAGCTCAGCGCTCACCCGCGCATGGCCGCCGACGGAGGCCACATCGCGCACCCGCCGAAGCAGGCGGTTGGCAATGCGCGGGGTGCCCCGGCAACGGCGCGCCACCTCGAGGGCCGCTTCTTCCGCCAAGTCAAGTTGCAGCAAACCGGCCGCCCGCTGCACGATCGCCTGCAGATCCTCCAGTCCGTAGAACTCCAGCCGCTGGATCAAACCGAAGCGATCCCGCAGGGGTGAACTCAAGGAACCCGCCCGCGTCGTCGCACCCACCAAGGTGAAAGGGGCCAAGGGAATCGTGCGGGTCCGGGCCGTCGTTCCCTTGCCGACCGTGAGGTCCAGGCGAAAGTCCTCCATCGCCGGGTAAAGCAGTTCTTCGGCGACCCGCGTCAGGCGGTGAATCTCATCGATGAACAGCAGCTCCCGCGGCTGGAGATTCACCAGCAAGCCAACGATGTCGCGGGGACGCTCGAGGGCAGGCGCACTGGTGATGCGGCACCGCACCCCCAACTCCTCGGCCAGGACCATCGCCATGGTGGTCTTGCCCAGACCCGGAGGGCCGTAGAGCAGCACGTGATCCAGGGCTTCGTCGCGGGCGCGGGTGGCCTCAATCGCGATTCCGAGAACCTGCTTGAGCTCACTTTGGCCGATGTAATCGGCTAACTGCTTGGGCCTGAGGGAATCCTCGCGCTGGAGCGGCTTCTCTTGCTCACTGACGGCAGGATCCACCAACCTCGGGGCCGGCTGACGCGGCGCTGTTGATCCCGAAGAAACGATGGCCATCGCCCGAGGGTATCGGCAGCGGACGACCACCGGCCAGCGGATCCATCCCTAGGGTCACTGGATTGAGATCGCGGCGCCATGGCTAAGGGCGGGGGCAAAAAGAACGCCAAGGCCCTTCGGGACGCCGCCAACAAATTGCTGGCGGACAACCGCTTTGCGCGGCACCAGTACGAAATCCTCGAAACCCTCGAATGCGGGGTCGAGCTGATGGGCACCGAGGTCAAGTCCATCCGAGCTGGGCAGGTCAACCTGCGGGATGGCTTCTGCCTGATCCGCAAGGGACAGCTGCAACTGCACAACGTCCACATCTCCCCCCACACCCACGCCGGCGCCTACTTCAACCACGAGCCCCTCCGGACCCGCCGGCTGCTGGCCCACCGCAGAGAGATCGACAAACTGCGCATCGCCGTCGATCAGAAGGGCCTCACCCTGATCCCCCTCAACATCCACCTCAAGGGCTCCTGGATCAAAGCCACCATCGGCCTCGGCAAGGGCCGCAAGCTCCATGACAAGCGTCAGGAGGAGCGGCGCAAGCAGGACATCAAGGACGCCAAGAAAGCGATCGCCCGTTACTGATTCGGGTCAACCCGCAAGGAGAGCGTCAAGTTCGCCGAGGACAAGCCGTCGTTGCTGATCAGGACCTGAACCGGGGAGCGCTTGACCTCCCCCAGGCTCACCACCCGCAGAGGTCCCCGCGCCTCCAGGAGCTGTCCATCGGCGGCAAAAACGCTCATCTGCATCAGCGCCGATCCCCTCACGCCAAGGACCAAGCGACTGCCAGGCGGAACCTGAATCGGGAACACCCGGGCGCCCCCAGCCGGCACCCAAGCAGAGACGGTCTTGGTGCTGTTGCGCTTCCCCTCGATCAACTCGATCTGCAGGTTGCCCAGGGCTTGTTCCGCAGCGGCATACCAAAGCTGCCGAAAGGGCTCCGCGGGGATCTCGGCAGCCTGGGACCCGTTCAGCAGGTTGAGCGCGCTCCCCGAGACCAGCTTCTGGACCACCTCCGGGCTGAGTCCCTGAGCCACTAAGCTCTGCTGGCGGCGATTCCAATCGGTGGCGGTGAGATTGCCCAAGCGCGGCCGCAAGGGCAGCGGTAACTGCTCCACGCGGCTCAGCCAATCCTCAGCCAGTTCACTCCACACCATGCGCAGGGGTGCATCCGCCTGGCTATCCGATGGCAGCCGGCCACCACGCTCCAGAAAGCTGGCGTCCACCAACTTCAGGAACCAGCGGCGATCCACCTGCAGGGCCCGCAGGCGATTGAGCAACTGCTCCCGCTGATTGATCTCCGCCGCCGGCAAGCTCGAGCGGAGCCGAAAGCTGGGAAGCGCCATTGGGCTACTGACCTTGCCCCGGCTCAAGACCAACCAACCCAAGGCGGTCCCCACCAAGGCAGCGAGCACCAGCGCAACCACCACCGGCCAAAGCCGTCCTTCCGCGTCCTGCTCCTGCTGCCGCTTGCGCCTCCGCGATGGGGTGGAGTGCTTAACCAGCGGGATTGGAGCAGGTAAGGCGGGAGTGAAGTGTTGAAAAGCCGCCAGAGCAGCCGCCGCTGAAGGGAAACGCAGCTCAGGCCGATCGCTACTCAAGGCCTGCAGGGGCCCAATCGATGTCAAGGCCGCCGCGGCCTGAGCACCCAGCAAGGCTTGGGCGCACTCGCCGAGAGCCAGCAAATCCCGCTGGGGATCCCATGGGGCTGGCTGCTCCAGGGCTAGGGGGACGGGCAGCCCATCCGCCGATCGCCTCAGAAGTTGGGATGGCGACCAGTCCCCGCAGGAGAGACGATGGCTGTGCAGCAAAGCCATCAGGGGCAAGAGCTGCCGCAACAGCTCGAGGACCTCTGGGACGTCGAAAGTCTGTCCACCCTCCAGCAAGGCCTGAAACGACTCCCCCTCCTGCCACGGGCGCGGCAGCCAGAGCTCCCCATCGCTGCTGATCAGATCGGCACAGCGAGGCAGCTGGGGATGGAGGACCCCCTGCAGCTGAAGCCAGCGCTTGCTCCACTCCTCCCGCTGCTCATCGCTCAGCCCGCTCAGGTGGAGAAGGTGCACCGACGCATCGGCTGCCGCTTGATCACTGGCCAGCCAGCGGTTCTCCGCAAGGGAGCGCTCGAGTCGATAGCGACCGCCGATCAGCGCCCCTGGCTCCAACCTCGGATCGTCTTCCACCAATGTGGATCAGGCCGCGCGCTCAGGTTGCTCCAGACCTTTGCCCTTCAGCCACTCACCGTCATAAAGCCGTGACCGATAGCGATCGCCGCTGTCGCAGAGGACCGTGACGATGGTGTGTCCTGGCCCAATGCGACGTGCTGTCTCGACGGCCGCCGCCACATTGATGCCGACGGAGCCGCCGAGGAACAGACCCTCCTGCCAGAGCAGGTCGTAGATCGTTTGAAGGGCGTCCTGATCGTGGATCCGGACCGCGTCATCCACCGGAGCCCCCTCCAGGTTCGCGGTCACGCGACTGTTGCCAATGCCCTCGGTGATCGAGTTGCCCTCGCTGCTGAGCTCGCCACTGGTGGCCCAGCTGTAGAGGGCGCTGCCGTGGGGATCAGCCAAAACACAGCGCAGCTGCGGCTTTTTCTCCTTGAGATAAAGCGCCACGCCGGCATAGGTGCCACCGGTGCCGGTTGCCGCCACCCATGCATCCACCTGGCCGCCGGTTTGCTCCCAGATCTCTGGTCCAGTGGTCTTGTAGTGGGCGCGGCGGTTGGCGAGGTTGTCGAACTGATTCGCCCAAACCGCGCCGGGAATCTCTTCGGCAATGCGGCCTGAGAGGCGGACGTAGTTGTTCGGGTCCTTGTAGGGCACAGCCGGAACCGTGCGCACCTCAGCCCCCAGGCTGCGCAACAGGCCAATCTTTTCGGCCGATTGGGTCTCGGGAATCACGATCACCGCCCGATATCCGCGGGCATTGCAGAGGTGCGTCAGGCCAATGCCGGTGTTGCCCGCCGTCCCTTCCACCACGGTGCCGCCGGGCTTGAGCAGACCCTGTTCTTCCGCCTCCAACAAAATCCCAAGGGCTGCTCGGTCCTTGACGGAGCCACCGGGGTTCATGAACTCGGCCTTGCCGAGGATCTCGCAACCGGTCAGAGCACTGAGGGCATTCAGACGAATGAGCGGGGTCTGGCCCACCGCACCGACGAAGCCGGATGCAATCCCCGGAGTGCTGGCGCCCATGCCCATTTCTGCGTTACGGCGATCGTAGAAGCGTTGATGCAGCAAGGTTGAGCTTCTAGGGTCCGCTCAGCGGAAGCCGACGGAATGGTGACGACCTCAGCTGCCGCAGTCTTGCCGCGTCTGCAGGAAATCCGCCGGGCGACCGAGCAACTGATCGCGGGCTTGCAACCGGAGGACCTCTGCCTGCAGGGGATGCCCGACGCGAGCCCAGCGAAGTGGCACCTCGCCCACACCACCTGGTTCTTTGAAGAGTTCCTGCTGAGCCAGCTGGAGGGCTACGACTGCGCCGATAGCCGCTGGCGCTACCTGTTCAACAGCTACTACGAGTCGGTGGGCGAACGGCACGCCAGACCGGAGCGTGGCCTCCTGACCAGACCTTCCATCGCTGAGGTGCTGGCCTGGCGCCAACGTGTCACCGCTGCGCTGATGGCCGAGCTGGATCACCTGCCGGCTGCACTCGTGGAACTGGGGCTGCAGCACGAGCAGCAGCACCAGGAGCTGCTGCTGATGGATCTGCTGGATGGCTTCAGCCGCAATCCCCTGGAACCTGAAGCGACCGCCGAACCCGAAGCGGACTACGAGGCCAGCTGGGCCAACCCGGGGCCAGGGGGCTGGCGGAACGTCGAGGGAGGCCTGGTGGAGATCGGCCTCGATCCGGCCTCGGGGCACTTTCACTTCGACAACGAAGCCCCCCGCCACCGGGTCTGGCTGGAGCCCTTTGCCATCAGCCAACGGCTGGTAAGCAATGCCGAGTACGCCGCCTTCATCGCCGACGGGGGCTACAAGCGCGCCGACCTCTGGATGAGCGAAGGCTGGGCCCTGGTGCAGGACCGGGGCTGGCAGGCGCCGCGCTACTGGCGGGGCGAATGGGAGTTCAGCCTCGCGGGCCGCAGGCCGCGCCATCCCGATGCCCCAGTGCGGCACATCAGCTGGTTTGAAGCCGATGCCTACGCCCGCTGGGCCGGGGCCCGCTTGCCCGAGGAAGCCGAATGGGAGCTGGCGGCCACCAGCGGCCAGCTGGCACAGGTCTTCGGCTGCCTCTGGCAGTGGACGGGGAGCCCCTACCGGCCCTATCCCGGCTTTGCGCCTGCCGCTGGGGCCATTGGTGAGTACAACGGCAAATTCATGAGCTCACAGTTCGTGCTGCGGGGCAGCTGCTTTTTGACACCGGCCGGACACGAGCGTCTGAGCTACCGCAACTTCTATCCACCCCACAGCCGCTGGATGGCCAGCGGAATCCGACTGGCGAGGGGAGTGCAGCCATGACCAGCACCCTGCAACGCAGCGGAGTCCCGGAACTGCTGGATCTCCATCCCGCGGCGGCGGACATGCGCCAGCTGGTGATCGAAGGCCTAAGCCAAACCCCCAAGCAATTGCCGGCCTGGTTTCTCTACGACGCCGAAGGATCGCGGCTGTTCGACCTGATTTGCCAGCAGCCCGAGTACAGCCTGACCAAGACCGAGACAGCCCTGCTCGAAAACCAGGCTCAGGCGATGGCCGCGGCCCTCGGCGAGGGCACCCTGGTGGAGTTCGGAGCTGGCAGCGCCCGCAAGGTGGGGCCACTGCTGCAGGCGTTGGACCAGCCGGCTTACGTCGCCCTGGACATCAGTGCAGAGCATCTGGCCACGGCCTGCCGGCGCCTGCAAGGGGACCATCCCGGCGTGCCGATGTTGGGCATCTGCTGCGACTACAGCCAACTGGAGCAGCTGCCGAGCCATCCCCTGTTGAAGACGCAACGGCGCCTGGGGTTCTTCCCAGGCAGCTCCCTCGGCAACTTCACCACCGCTGCCGCCGAAGCGCTCTTGCGGCAATTTCGGCGGCTACTCGGTCCCCGTGGAACCCTGCTGATCGGCATCGATCAACCGAAAGCCACCGAACGGCTAGAGGCGGCCTACGACGACGCCGCAGGGATCTCTGCCCGCTTCGCGCTCAACCTGCTGCAACGGCTCAACCGCGATCTGGACTGCGATTTCGACCTGAAGCAGTTCCGCTACCAGGCCCGCTGGGTGCCTGAAGCCAGCCACATCGAGATGGCCCTGATCAGCCAGCGGGAGCAAACGGTGCAGGCCTGCGGCCGCAGCTGGCACTTTGCGGCGGGCGAAGCCCTCGTCACCGAAACCAGCCACAAGTACAGCCCCGAGGCCTTCCTGGCCCTCGCCGCCCGGGCCGGCTGGAGCAGCGAAGCCCGCTGGAGCGATCCCCGCGGCGACCTGTCGCTGCACCTGCTGAAGCAGGCAGACTGAACGCCCTCAAGGAACTGCGATGGCGAGGGAAGATCAGCGGCGAGCGTCCCGGGAACTGCGGGAAAACCTGATTGCCCAACTCGAGGAGCTCTACGGCGAGGCCTTTGAGCAACTGACCACCCAGAACCTCGGAGAGGGCGCCATTGCCCGCCTCACCCAACTGCTGCTGCGCTCGCGGGAAGCGGCAATCACCCCTCTGCAGGAGGAGATCGAAGCCCCGCTGATCACCCGTCCTCCCTCGGCGTGAGTTCCTGGTCCTGGTGGGATGAGCTCGAAGACAAGCTCGAGCAGCAGCTCGAGGCCTTTCTGAGGTCTCACCCCGAGCAAAGCGCACGGCTACGGGAGGAGCTGCTGAGCGAGGCCGCCCAACTGCGGCGGACCCTGCTGGAACTCGCAGCCGAGATCAAGCAATGGCAAGGACGCACGCAACGGGCACAAGCCGCTGGTGCCCATGACCTGGCGAAGCGGGCGCAGGATCACCTCGATGGGCTGATGCAGCAGGGACGGGGCCACTGGCAGCGCCTCGAAGCCATTGGTCAGGAACTGCAGCAGCGCCCGGCCCAAGCCCAACCAAGACCCGCCGCCAGTCCCAGCGAAAACCTTGATGCGGCCTGGGCCCGCTTTGAAACCGAGCAGGCCCTCGAAGAGCTACGCCGGCGGCAGGGGCTCTGATGGGGTTTCTGCTCTCCAAGCTGCTGCCGCTGCTGGTCTATCCCTTGGGCCTGGGCCTGCTGCTCCAGCTCGCCGGCCTGGGCAGCAGACGCCGGCCAAGACTCAGCCGTGCGCTTGGGGCCAGCGGCATCGCGATGGTCTGGCTGTTTGCCATGCCGATCACCAGTCGGCAATTGATCTGGGGTTTAGAGGAGCGTGCCGTGGCGCTGACACCGAAGACGCTCCCGAACGCCGATGCCATCGTCGTGTTGGGGGGTGGCCTCAAGCCGGCCCTGCCGCCCAGGCGCGGCGTGGAAGTCAGTGAAGGAGGCGATCGTCTGCTGACGGGAGTGCGGCTGATGCGCCAAAAGAAGGCGGGCACCCTGGTGACCAGCGGCGCTCAGATCAGTTTCACCGCAGCAGATCCCGCGCCCGCTGAAGCCTTCTCCGCCAAGGCCCTCGCTGAAGAACTGGGGGTCCCCAGCCAGCGCATCGTGCCCAATCCCCTTTCCAAAACCACCGCCGAGGAAGCCCGCGACATCGGCCAGTTGGCCAAGCAACGGGGCTGGAGCCAGGTCCTCCTGGTGACCAGCGCCTTTCACATGCCCCGTTCTCTGGCGACCTTTGAGCGGCGCAGCGGCCTACAGGTGATTCCAGTGGCCTGTGATTTCTTGCTGCCGGAACGGCAACGCTTGGGAAGCCCGACCCCAGGATCACTGGTTCAGGACCTGCTACCCAGTGCTGAGGCGCTCTATCTGAGCAGCGTGGCCCTCAAGGAGCACCTGGGCCTGGCGCTCTATCGCCTCAAGGGCTGGGCATAAAAAAGGCCCCTAAATCGGGGCCTTTCAAAATCACTTCTTCGGTTCGGGGGGAACCAGGCTCACGCCTTCGGGCGGCGGAGTGGGGTCAGGATCGGCAATCAGCATGTGCTGCAGCACGATCTCAGGGCGCTCGCTATCGCGCCAACGGATCCGATAGGCGGGCATCTTGGTGCCGCGGCTGGTGGTTTGCTCGACCGGCTCCATCACCCAGCCCCGGCGGGAGCGGCCCTGGGGATTGCGCTTCACCACAGCATCTGCATGCTTAAAGCGGAAGCCGACGCGTTCGCCACTCATCGAATCTCGGGCCCCCGACTGGGGGAGATTGCCTACTAGGTTCGATTATCCCATTGCAGGCGACGCAGCGCCGGATCGCGCCTCAGGACGCAGCAGTGGGAAGGCGATGACATCCCGGATCGAGGGGCTGTCGGTGAGCAGCATCACCAGCCGGTCGATGCCAATGCCGAGGCCGCCCGTGGGGGGCATGCCCACCTCCAGGGCATTGATGAAGTCTTCGTCCACCTCCTGAGCTTCGTCGTCGCCGGCGGCCTTGCGGGCCATCTGCGCTTCCAGCCGTTGGCGCTGATCGACCGGATCGATCAACTCACTGAACGCATTGGCGGTTTCACGGCCAACGATGAACAGCTCAAAGCGCTCCACCAGACCCGGCTTGCTGCGGTGGGACCGTGCCAACGGGGAGTTCTCCACCGGGTAATCGATCACAAAGGTGGGCGGGATCAGGGTGCTCTCGACCTTCTGATCGAAGGCTTCCACCAAAAGACGTCCCACCGAGTCCGCCAGTTCCGGCACCGCCAAACCCTGGGCCTGCATCGCCGCCGCCGCCTCAGCCCGGCTGCCAAAGCTGCTGAAGTCGAGCCCCGTCGCATCGAGCACCAGCTCGTGCATCGTCGCCCGGCGCCAGGGGGGCGTGAGGTCGATCTCCGTGCCCTGATAGCTGATGCGGGTCGTGCCGCAGACCTGTTGGCACACGTGAGCAATCAACTGCTCCGTGAGATCCATCATGTCGTTGTAATCGGCGTAGGCCTGATACACCTCAATCGAGGTGAACTCAGGGTTGTGCCGGGTGCTGATGCCTTCGTTGCGGAAAATCCGGCCCAGCTCATAGACCCGCTCGAAGCCGCCCACCACCAAGCGCTTTAGGTGCAGCTCGGTGGCAATCCGCAGGGTCAGCGGCAGATCCAGAGCGTTGTGATGGGTTTCGAAGGGGCGGGCGTCGGCACCACCGGGCACGCTTTGGAGCACGGGGGTTTCGATCTCAAGGAAGCCCCGCTCATCGAGCCAACGGCGGATCGAGCTGACCGCAATCGCACGGCGGCGGAAGGTTTCCCGGGTGTCCGGGGAAACGATCAGATCGAGATAGCGCTGGCGATAGCGCTTCTCCACGTCAGCCAGACCATGCCACTTGTCCGGCAGGGGCTGCAGGCTCTTGCTGAGCATCTGCCAGCTCTTCACCTTCACCGACAGCTCCCCGCGATCGGTGCGGCGCAAGCTGCCCATGACACCAATCAGATCACCGGCATCGACCAAGGAAGTGAGGTGACCGAAGTCGTCTCCGAGGGTGGCCTTCTCAATGAACAGCTGAATCGGGCCCGTTTCATCCGCCAGGGTGAAGAAGGCGAGCTTGCCCATCACCCGGCGCGTCATCACCCGACCCGCGACGGAGACGGAGACCTCTCGCTCCTCGCCATTCGGCAAGTCCGCATGGGCCTGCTGGAGCTCTGCGGTGCGGTGACTGGGCTCAAAGCGCAGGGCATAAGGACCCTGGCCCAACTCCGCTAGGGCCTTGCCTTTCTCGAGGCGGGTCTCGCGCAGCTCAGACAAAGGACCGAATCAATCAGCGTTCGGCCATCCTGCAGGATCAGCTGGCGGCCGCCATCGGGGCGTTCTCGCCCATGCGCTGGGAGGCGTAACCGGTGCCGCGCACGGTCAGGATCAATTCGGGGTTGCGCGGGTCGGGCTCGAGCTTGCCGCGCAGACGGGCCACGTAGACATCCACGACCCGCAGATCGGCGGCACGGCGGGGCGGATAGCCCCAAAGCTGCTCGAGGATCTCAGCGCGGGGAACGACCCGGCCAGGCTCACGGAACAGCAGTTCCAGCAGGCTGAATTCGGTGTAGGTCAAACCGATGCGCTCACCATCCCGGGTGACCTGACGGCGGTTGGTGTCCACCACCAGGTCGCCGACACGCAGAACACCCTGACCCGCGGGTACATCCCGGGGCTCGTTGGTGGCTGAACCGCGGCCAACGCGGCGCAGGATCGTGGCGATCCGAGCCTCCAGCTCTTTAGGACTGAAGGGTTTCGGCAGATAGTCGTCCGCCCCCAGATCCAAGCCGGCGACCCGCTCGGCGATGGCATCCAAGGCCGAGAGAAAAATGATCGGCACGCAGGACTCCGCCCGCAGGCGCCGGCAGACCGCGAAGCCATCGAGCTTCGGGAGCATCACGTCGAGCACCACCAGGTCGGGCTGCTCTTTGTGGAAAAGGGCCAGCGCTTCCTCACCGTCTTCAGCGCAGACCACCTGATAGCCGGCCAGCTGGAGACGCATGACGAGCACCCGACGCACGGCAGGCTCGTCATCCACCACCATCACGGTGGCGCGCTGCTCTGACGAAGCCTCGACAGAAGAGGCATCACTCTGTCGTTGCTGCTCGTCGAGCGGCATGCACTACACAGCGTGAAGAAGCGCAACGTTAACTCTCAGACCTCTCTCGGCGATAGCCTTTTGCGGGCCAGCTGAGCTATGCAGCCCCAGTCTTAAGGTTTTCTCCAGGTCGACCTAGGGCCAGCGTCCTGCGGCATAGGCGTTCCACTGACGCTCCGCCTCAGCCAAGGCCGCATCACTGCTGATCTGACCCAACATCGCCCGCTGCAGCTGGGTGTAGACGATGGCCTGGAGCCGCTTAACCCCTGGGCTCGCCGGCACCAGCACCCGGGCTGAACTCAAGGTTTGGGCTGAGAGCAAACGGGCCTGCCGCACCAGCTGCTCCGCCTGAGTCGACGGTTGCTCATCCGCCAGGACTTGTTCCACCTGCCGCAAGGCACCGGTGGAGGAGGGCAGCACCCGTGCCTGCTCGGCAAAACGCGCCTGGTTAGTGGCATCGGTCAGAAACAGGGCGAAGCGGGTCCCCGGCCCGGCCACCTTGCTCTGGCGGGGAATCGCCAGGGTCATGACCGCCACATTGGCAGCACCATTGGCACCGGTCAGGGGGGGGTAGGGACGGGTGGCCGCAGCCACCTGGGGCGCATTCGTCTGGATGCTGCGCAGGAACTCCGCCCCGCTGCCCACCTGGGCCAACTCACCGCTTTGGTAGAGCTCAATCGCGCGCCGGTAGCCCTGGCTGACCACCTCACGGGGCAGCAAGCCGCGGCGATAGAGATCACTCCAGAAGGCAAAGGCCCGGCGGCCCGCTGGCGTGTTGAAGGCCGCCCGCTGGCGCTGATCCAGCAGCGTCACCCCCATCTGTACCAGGGACTCGAGTAACTCCGCGGAGTCCTCCGGAACAACCGTGACAAACAGGGCATAGCGACCCGTGCGGCGCTTCACGGCTTCGGCGTAGGCGGGCACCTCGGCCCAGGTGCGCGGCGGAGCGTCATAGCCGGCCTGACTCAGCAGCTGGCTGTTGGCCAGGGTGATCCGGGCCGTCAGATACCAAGGAATGGCGAACTGCTGCGGCTGGCCATCGGGAGCGGCGCTTTGGCCCGCTTGCCAGATCCGCGGCAGATAGGTCTCGGCAGCGCCCTGGGGCAACAGGGGCTCGAGGGGCTGCAAGCCGCCTTTGCTGGCCAAGTTGGCCGCGAAGAGCGGGTTCAGATTCACCACATCGGGAGCCGTGCGCGCAAAAACTGCCGCCAGCAACTTGCGCTCGACAGATCCCCAGGGGACATCAGTCCAAACCACGTCATAGCGCGGGTTTTGCTGCTCCCAGCGGGCAATGACTCCGTTGAGGTAGTCGTTGAACTTGGGGGCCAGATCCAGAGTCCAAAACTGGATTGGAATGCGATCGGAGGTCTGCCGCCGAGCGGGGGCGCAAGCCGCCAGCACCCCCGTGAGCGCCGCAGCCGCCAGCAGCCCCGAGGCCAACCGTTTGGGCGTCTTCATCCCCGTGCGGAGAGCAGTTGTCGCCAACGCAGCAGCAAAACCGAACAAACCAGGGGGGCCAGCAAGGCCGTGATCAAAGCCTGAGCCGCCAGCAGCTGCAAGCCACCCTCGGGCAACACACCCTGGAACTGCCACTGCAGCAAGAAGCTGCCCCCTAGGACCAGGCTGCCCAGGGCCGCCAGCAGCCCCAGGTTGAAACTGCGCTCAATCGGACTACCCCTCCGGCCCAGGCGTCCCCACCACCAACCCAACAGCACCAAAGCAGGGAGCTGGGTGACGTGACCGACATGCAAGCCGTCGAGCAGCAAGCCCAAGGCCAAGCCTGCATACGCCCCGGACCAGGGCCCATCCACCAAGGCCCAGGGCAGCAGCCAGAGCACCGCCCAACTGGGGGAGATGCCATCGAGGCTTAACCAGCCCGGGGAAAGCAAGGTCAACGCCGGGACCGAGAGGGCAGAGGCCACGCAGAGGCCATGGCGGTGCAAACCGGCCATCGCTAACGGGACACCAACTGCACCCAATCGACCGCGTCGATCGGTGCACTCAGCTGAACCACGGCATCGGGGGCCGGGACCAATTCCTCATCAACGCTCTGGACAACACCCACCGTGAGATTGGGGGGAAGCAAGGTGCTGGCGGGGGAGGTGGTCACCACATCCCCGGGGCGAACTCCCGTGTCCTTATCCAAGAACTGGAGCCGCGGCCGCGGCGTATCGCCCCCAATCAACAGGCCATGGCGCTTGACCCGCGGGACCCAGACCCCCAGGCGGCTCGTGCTGTTGGTCAGCAGCGCGACGCGGGCGGTGGTGGGGGTGACGCTGGCGACCCGGCCAATCAGGCCACCCGGGGCGAGAACAGCAGAGCCGGCACGCACCCCCTGCAGGCTGCCCTTGCCCAACTCCAGCTGTTGCCACCAACCGGAGGCCTGGCGGGAGATCACCGGAGCCGAGATCCGTGCACCTTTGGCTTGATCCAGGGCAACAAGACCCCGCAAGCGGGCGTTGTCGCTCTCCAGCTGCTGCAGCCGCGTCTGCTGATCCAACTGGTGCGCGGAGCGGAGCCATTCGGACTGGGCCTGGCCCGGCCAGAACGGACGACTCAACAGGGCGTAGGCATCGAGGACGCCCGCACCCTTGCTGAGCCGCACTCCAGCCAAGACAGCCAGCAGCAACCACCAAGGCCAGGCCTGAAGCAGCTTCTGGAGTAAAGGAACCCGGAGGAGTCGACTGGCCATTACGCGTTCAACTTGCTGAAGTCAGGGGTGTCGAGCACCCGCTCGAGGCGCTGGTAGTCCTCAATCACGCGGCCGCAGCCGTTGACCACGCAGAGCAAGGGATCCTCGGCGATGTGCACCAGGATTCCGGTCTCGTGGCTGATCAGATCGGTGATGCCGCTGACCAAGGCCCCACCCCCCGCAAGCACAATCCCCCGGTCGACGATGTCGGCCGCCAACTCCGGCGGCGTGCGCTCCAGGGTTCGCTTGACCGCCTCCACGATCACGTTCAGGGGCTCCGCCATCGCCTCGCGGATATCGCCGGCACGCACGGGAATCGTGCGGGGCAGACCCGAGAGCAAATGCAACCCGCGAACGTCCATCGTCGATTCGTCGAAGGCGTCGTCGGGGAAGGCGGAACCGATCCGGATCTTGATCTCCTCGGCGGTGCGCTCCCCCACCACCAGGTTGTGGACCTTTTTGAGGTAGTTGCTGATCGAATCGCTCAGCTCATCACCGGCGACCCGAACCGACTCGCTGAGCACCGTGCCCCCCAGGGACAGCACCGCCACCTCCGTAGTGCCGCCGCCAATGTCAACAATCATCGTGCCGACGGGTTCGGTCACCGGCAGGCCCGCGCCGATGGCCGCGGCCACGGGCTCCTCAATCAAATGCACATTGCGGGCGCCCGCCAAGCCCGCTTCTCGCACCGCGCGGCGCTCCACGCCGGTCACCCCGCTGGGGATGCCGATGACCAAGCGGGGCGCGACGATGCCGCGGCCCTCATTCCCTTTCTGAATAAAGGTCTTGATCATCTGCTCAGCGGCGTCGAAGTCAGCAATGACGCCGTCGCGAAGGGGACGCACAGCACGGATATTTCCAGGGGTGCGGCCCAACATCAGCTTCGCCTCATCCCCCACCGCCAGGGGCACACCACGCTCAAGGTCGATCGCCACCACGGAGGGCTCCTGTAGGACGATGCCCTTACCGGAGACATACATCAGGGTGTTCGCCGTCCCTAGATCGATGCCGATGTCGCGGGACAGCTGGAAACGCTTGAAGAACACAGACGTCTCCCCATTCCCTCAAAGCATAGGTAGATCCTGCGATCTGACACCCTCAAAGACCTAGCTGCCACTCGGGTTTTGCAGCGGTGGTGACACATCCGGGGCAAAGGGTGGAACTCTCACCTCGAAGCTCCCCGCCCGGGGACTGCATCATTGATCCAACGCAAACGCAGGAGAACGCCATGGGCGTCAATTCCGTCACCCTGGTCGGCCGCGCTGGCCGCGATCCCGAAGTGCGCTACTTCGAGTCCGGCAGCATGGTGGCCAACCTGACCATCGCGGTGAACCGCCGCAGCACTAACGACGAGCCCGACTGGTTCAACCTGGAGATCTGGGGCAAGCAAGCTCAGGTCGCCGCCGATTACGTCCGTAAGGGCTCACTGCTGGGAATCATCGGCAGCTTCAAGCTGGACCGCTGGACGGACCGCAACAGCGGCGAAGAGCGCAGCAAGCCCGTGGTTCGGGTGGACCGCCTGGAACTGCTGGGCTCCAAACGTGACGCTGAAGCCAACGGCTTTGGCGGCGGTGGTTTCGGTGGCGGTGCGCCCAGCGAAGAAGAAGTGCCGTTCTGAGCGTTCACGAGCACAAAAAAGCCCGGTCTTGCATCGACCGGGCTTCAGGAAGAGAAGCCCCTCAACACTGAGGGGCTTTGTTGTCTCTGGGCTCAGTAGCGGTAGTGCTCGAGCTTGTAGGGGCCCTCAACGGGAACGTTGATGTAGGCGGCCTGCTCGGCGGACAGCTCGGTGAGCTTGGCGCCGATCTTCTCGAGGTGGAGGCGAGCGACCATCTCATCGAGGTGCTTGGGCAGCACGTAGACCTCTTTGGCGTACTGAGCGCCCTTGGTGAAGAGCTCGATCTGAGCAAGCACCTGGTTGGTGAAGGAGTTGCTCATGACGAAGCTGGGGTGGCCGGTGGCGCAGCCCAGGTTCACCAGACGACCCTCGGCCAGCAACAGGATCTTGTTGCCGCTGGGCAGGGTGATGTGGTCGACCTGGGGCTTGATGTTCTCCCAGGTGTACTGCTTCAGCGAGGCGACATCGATTTCGTTATCGAAGTGGCCGATGTTGCAGACGATCGCCTGATCCTTCATCTGGATCAGGTGCTCGTGGCGGATCACCTGGAAGTTGCCGGTGGCGGTGACAAAGATGTCGACATCAGCCACAACGTCCTCCAGACGGACGACGCGGTAGCCCTCCATGGCGGCCTGCAGGGCGCAGATCGGATCGATCTCAGCGATCATCACGGTGGCGCCAAGGCCACGCAGGGATTGGGCAGATCCCTTGCCCACATCGCCGTAGCCGAGCACCAGGGCGACCTTGCCGGCCACCATCACGTCGGTGGCGCGCTTGATGCTGTCCACCAGGGACTCGCGGCAGCCGTAGAGGTTGTCGAACTTGCTCTTGGTGACGGAGTCGTTGACGTTGATGGCAGGGAAGGGGAGTTCGCCGCTCTTCTGCAGTTGATAGAGACGGGCCACACCGGTAGTGGTCTCCTCGGTCACGCCCTGGATCTGGGCCTTGATCCGGGAATAGAAGCCGGGCTGGGCAGCCAGTTTCTGGCGAATGCTGTTGAAGAGGGCGGTCTCCTCTTCGTTGCTGGGGTTGTCCAGAACGGAGGGATCACTCTCGGCCTTGGTGCCCAGGATCACGAGGCCGGTGGCATCACCGCCGTCATCGAGAATCATGTTGGGGGTACCGCCGTCGCCCCACTCGAGGATGCGGTGGGTGAAGGCCCAGTACTCATCGAGGGTCTCGCCCTTGTAGGCGAACACCGGGACACCAGCAGCGGCGATCGCAGCAGCGGCGTGGTCCTGGGTGGAGAAGATGTTGCAGCTGGCCCAGCGCACTTCGGCGCCAAGAGCCACCAGGGTTTCGATCAGAACAGCGGTCTGAATCGTCATGTGCAGGGAACCCGCAATGCGGGCACCCTTGAGCGGCTGCTCAGCGCCGTACTTGCTGCGCAGGGCCACCAGACCGGGCATCTCGGTCTCAGCGATCTCGATCTCCTTGCGACCGAAATCAGCCAGACCCAGATCGGCGATTACATAGGTGCTGGTGCTCTGCAGCGCAGGCGCAGTGGGGGAGGCCACCATGGTTGATGTTCTTGAGGTGAATGCACTCGCCAGCCCAGACCGTGGCTTGGCAAGAGGTGTGGAATATCTGCAGAGACGCCGAGGCTTCGGGCTCGCTTAAAGGCAATCTATCGGAATGCAACAACTGAGCGTGCAGTTAGCGGATGCGGCAGCCACCCAGAACCTGGGCCGTCAATTAGCCCTGGACTGGCTCGCGTTGCCGCAGTCCAGGCCCATCCTGTTGCTGGAGGGGGATTTAGGAGCTGGCAAAACCTCGCTAGTGCAAGGGATTGCCCTGGCTCTGGAGATCGATGAACCCATCACCAGCCCCACCTTTGCCTTAGCGCAGCACTACCAAGGACAGGCCGCCGCCTTGGTCCATCTCGACCTCTATCGCCTTGAGCAGAGTGCCTCCGCCGATGAGCTCTTCTGCCAAGAAGAAGAGGAAGCCCAGGCACTGGGCGCTTTGATGGCGGTGGAGTGGCCCGGGCGACTGAGCTTCAAACCAGAAGGCGCCTGGGCCCTACAGCTAGACCTGCTCGACGCAAACGACCCCGAGGCCGGACGGGTGGCCAGGCTGCAGCGCTAACGCTGCAGAAACCGCTGCACCGCAGCCGCATCGGGTTGAGGGTCAATCGCCCCCGCCCCGCCGCAGACCAAAGCACCACAGGCCGCAGCAAAACGAAGCATCTGCTCAGGGGGCATCGCCCCCTGCACCAGTTGATGCAAGAGACCAGAACTGAAGGCATCACCGGCACCGGTGGTGTCCACCACCTGGGGTGGCGCCAAGGCCTCGAGCACCCCGGACGCACCGCCCAAAGACCACTGGACAGGGTTGCCGCCATCGGTCACCACCACATCAGGGGCTTGGGGCAAGCCCGCGGAGATGGCGCTCGGATCAGCGCTTCCAAAAAGCCAGAGCGCCTCTTCCTTGGCCAACTTCAACAGCGACGCCGCAGCGATGAGGGGTTGCATCACGTTGAGGGCTGCCGCATCCGGACCGGAGGCTGGATCGGAGCTGACATCCCAAAACGTGGGGCGCCAATTGACGTCCAAGGCAATCCGCACCCCCGCTGCCTTGGCCTGACTTACGGCCCAACGCAAACTGGCCGCCGACGCTGCTGTGGCCATCGGAATGGTGCCCACCAGCAGCCACTGGGCTTGGGCAGCCAAGGCCGGCCAGGCCTGCTCCAACTCGGCTTGATCGAGGGCCTGATCCGAAAACCCCTGGCCCTGGTCGCCGGCAAATCCCTGGAAGACCCGCTCGCCATCGGCGTGGCGGCGCACCAAGACAACACGACTGGGGCGCGTGACATCCCGCTGCAGACCCGCCAGCTCCACGCCACGGTTGGCCATTAACTGTTGAAAGGACTCTCCGATCGAATCGCGCCCCAGCCGTCCAACAAAGGCCGAGGGGGTGCCAAGACGGGCCAGGGCGCAGGCGACATTGGCCGGGGCCCCGCCCAAGCGGTCGTCACATTGATCAGCTGTTGCCGTCGCTGGATCTCCCCCCAAGGGCCCCAGGCGATCGACCAGGGCCTCGCCCAGACAAATCACCTTGGAGGCTGGTTGCATCGATCAGGCCGCGGCGGTTCCCTCCTCAGGGTGCAGACGCGCCAGCAAGGCGGCAATGATCCGCGCGTTGGCAGCGGGGAACGGGAACTCATTGAGCTGCTGGGGCTTCACCCAACGCACCTGCTGCGAGGCCAAGGGCTGGGGCTCACCGGAGCGCCAATGGCAAAGGTGAACGACAAACCGCAGGCGCTTATGGCTGTAGGCGTGATCCAGGCTGATCAACTCCTCTCCCACCTGAACCTCAATCGCCAGCTCTTCCTGCAGCTCGCGGCATATGGTGACCTCGATGGCCTCCCCCGGTTCCTGCTTCCCGCCGGGGAATTCCCAGAGACCACCCAACAACCCTTCATTCAGGCGCTGATCAATCAGAACCTCGCCCGCGTCGTTGAGGACCACGCCAACGCCAATGACCTGAAAGGGCAGTTCGCGGGGGGCTTCTTTCACGGGATAGGCCACTGGATCGCCGGAAGCGTAGGCAGCGCACTGCTCGCTCCAGGGGCATTGCTGGCAGCTGGGGTTCTTGGGGGTGCAGACCGTGGCCCCTAGATCCATCAGGGCCTGGTTGAAGTTGCGTGGCTGCTCTGTTGAAAGCAGCTGCTCGCTTAGGGCCCAGAGCTCTTTGCTGTTGCGGGCCGGCGGCATGGGGCTAGCGATTAAACGCGAGAACACCCGTTTGACGTTGCCATCAAGGATCGGAAAGGGCCGATCAAAGGCCGACGACAGGATGCTTCCAGCGGTGCTCGGACCAATTCCCGGCAAGGTCAACCAGCTCTCGAGGTCACGGGGCCATCGGTCGAACGCATCGTCCGAAAGGCCTTGCCCGTAGATCCTCAGGAACTGCTGAGCCCCTTGATGCAGCCGGCGAGCACGGGAGTAGTAGCCAAGGCCTTGCCAGAGCAACAGGACCTCCTGCTCATCGGCTTGCGCGAGGGCCTGAACCGTCGAGAAGCGCCCCATCCAGCGAGTCCAATAGGGCAGAACAACCTGCAGCTGGGTCTGCTGGAGCATCACCTCCGCAACCCAGATCGGGTATGGGTTCAGCACCTCCGTAAATGCTGGCACCCGTCCTTGAGCAGTCAGCTTCCAAGGAATCGCGTGACGGCCATGGGCCAGCCACCAATCCAGAAGCGAAGTACTGAGCTCTTGATCAAACGGCAACGTAGGCCTGAACGTTCTGGCTCAAACGACGCAGACCAGCCAACCCATCACGCTCAAGATTGCGAACACGGTCACGGCTGATGCCGAGGACCCGGCCGATGCCGGTGAGGCTCATCGGCTCATCAGGATCGGGGACGTCGCGGCATGGAATCGCGTAGCGCATCTTCAGCACGCGGCCCTGCAGGTCCGGCAGTTGGTCCAAAAGACCCCGCATGTCCATCCGCAGGCACTCCCCATCCACCAGCTCTGACGGCTGGGTGCCATCGGCTGCCAACAGATCCAACAGCTCCGTGTCATCGCCGTCGCCCACCTTCGTCTCCAAGCTCACGGGCTGGCGGGCGCGGCAGAGAAGGTCCTTCACCTCATCCTCCGGCAGGTCCACAAACTCCGCTAGCTCGGTCACCGTCGGCGTGCGGCCCAGCTCCTGGCTCAGCTCACGCTGGCCCTTCTTGAGCTTGTTCAGCGTCTCAGTGATGTGGATCGGCAGCCGAATGGTGCGGCTCTTCTCGGCGATCGCCCGCGTGATCCCCTGGCGGATCCACCAATACGCATAGGTACTGAACTTGTAGCCCCGGGTCGGGTCGAACTTCTCCACGCCCCGCACCAAGCCGATTGTTCCCTCCTGGATCAGATCCAGGAGCTCCATGTTCCGCTTGGTGTACTTCTTGGCCACGCTCACCACCAACCGCAGGTTGGCGGCCACCATCCGCTCCTTGGCCCGCTGACCGCTCCTCAGTCGCTTCTTGAGCTGAACCTGCGTCAAACCCGCTTCCTTGGCCAGCACCGCAGGCGAGGGCTTCTCCACACCCTCACGACTCGCTAATTCCTGCTCCAACTCCTCAAGCGCCACCAGCTCCTGCACCTGGCGGCCCAGGGTGATCTCCTGCTCGTGGGTCAGCAGCGGCACCCGGCCGATATCCCGCAGATACGAGCGCACCAGATCCGTTCCACCGGCCAAGGCGGTTTCTCGGTCCGCTGCAGCGGGTCGGCTCGAAGCGATTGCGACGACCACGGCTCGAAACGTGAACTGATGTAAAGCCTACCCTGAAGAAGTGTAAAGCGACTCTCAGGAAGCCAAATCCCTTAGCCAGAGGCCCGAGTCAGCAAACAACTGGCGGTCTGCAGGTAGATGAAGACCCCAGCCACGTCGGTGGCTGTGGCGATAAACGGCGCCGACATGAGAGCCGGATCCAAGCCGAGGCTGTTGAACAACAGGGGCAACGCCGCTCCAGCGGTCGCGGCCAAGGTGGTGATCGCCACCAGGCTGATCCCAGCCGCCGAGGCCACGAGCCAGTTGCCACCGCTCACATAGGCCGTCCAGGGCACCACCACCAGAACCATCAACAATCCCAGCAGGGCCCCAGCAATCGCTTCTCGGCCAATGGCCAAGGCAGGGCCCAGGCTTTGGATGCGCTGGGTGCTCAGGCCGCGAATCACCACCGTGGAGCTCTGCGCACCGACATTGCCCCCGGTGCCAATCAAGAGGGGAATGAAGGCCGCCAGGACCACCACCTGCTTGAGCACTCCATCCATCGAAGCGATCACTGCAGCGGTGCCGCTGTTGGCGATCAGCAGAACCAACAGCCAGACCACCCGGCGCCGGGCCACGCTGAACAGGTTGCTCTGGAAATAGTCGTCCTCATCGCCGGCCTGCACTGCACCGGCGGCGTAGAGGTCCCGGGTGGCCTCCTGCTGGATCACGTCGATCACGTCATCGACGGTGACGATTCCCACCAGCCGCTCCTCGCGGTCAACAACCGGGACCGCGAGGAAGTCGTAGCGCTGAATCACCCGCGCCACCTCCTCTTGATCGGTGTCGGTTCCGACGCTCACCACCTCACGGGTCATCACGTCGCCCACCCGCTGCTCTGGATCCGCCACCACCAGGTCTCTAAGCGAGAGGATCCCCGTCAGATGGCGTGAAGCATCCGTCACGTAGAGGGCATAGATCGTCTCGGTGTCCCGGGCCCGGCGGCGCACGATCGTGAGCGCCTGGGCAACGCTGTGGAACTCCTTGAGGTCGATGAACTCAGTCGTCATCAGACGACCAGCCGTCTCCGGTTCGTAACCCAGGAGCTGGGCCGTCACCCGACGCTCCGCAGGACTGAGCTCCGCCAATAGGCGACGGACCACCTTCGCCGGCAACTCGTCGAACAGATCCACCCGGTCATCAGGGGACATCTCTTCCACCAGCTCCAGGACCTCACTGGAGCGCAACCGCTCCAGCAGGGTCTGCTGAACCGTGGGCTCGAGGTACTCGTAAACCGCGATCGCCTCGTCCTTGGGCAGGAGCCGAAAGGCCAGAGCCTGAAGCGTGCGGGGAAGCCCGCCAATCGCTTCGGCGATATCCACCTCTTGCACGGGCTGCAGCAGCAGCTTCACCGCGTCGTAATTCCCTGCCTCAAGAAGCCCGCGCAGCTCCTGGATAAACACCTCTGGATTCATCGCTGCAGTAGACGCCTCACCCATGGCCCCACAGCTGCGACACGCCGATTTTATGGGGCAGGGCCGCTAGGGTCCGGCCTCCCCCAGATCAATTCCATGGCCATCAGCGTCAACGATGTTGTGGTGACCAACGGCAGTGGCGAGCAGCAACGCCTCGGCGACCTCAATGGTCAGGTCCTGCTGGCCGTCAACGTCGCCAGCCGTTGCGGTTTCACCCGCCAGTACGCCGGTCTGCAGGCCCTGCAAGAGAGCTATGGCAGCCAGGGTTTCAGCGTGATCGCTTTCCCCTGCAACGACTTCGGGGCCCAAGAGCCTGGGAGCCTGGATGAGATCAAGCAGTTCTGCTCGACCACCTACGGCGTGACCTTCCCCGTCTACGCCAAGGTGGCCATCGGCGAGGCCCCCTTCAGCACCCTCACGCAAGCTGAGCCCGCCGGTGCCGTGGCCTGGAACTTTGAGAAGTTCCTGATCGGCAAGGACGGCACGGTGCTCAAGCGCTTCAAGAGCAATGTCGAGCCCGACTCCGCTGAGCTCAAGGGCGCCATCGAAGCCGCCCTCGCCTAGGCGTTGAAGACGCGGCGGCTGAGCTGAAAACCAGCCGCCGCACACGCCACCCCCAAAACCAGGCTCAAAAGGATCAGCAGGAGGCCAAGCACGGGCTGACCGGCTTGCAGCAGCTTGACCACATCCAGCATCCAGCTGCTGAAGGTGGTCAGGCAGCCACAGAAACCAATCCCGAAGAGCAGCAACACGCTGGGGCGCCGGGGCATCGGACCCGCTAAGAAGCCAAGGATCAACGAACCGATCAGGTTCACCAGCAGATCGGAAACAGCGCTGCCGCCAAGGACAGGGCCCAGGTGGACGCCGCTCTGCCAGCGCAGCCAAGCCCCCGGCACAGCACCGCAGCCCACCAAGGCCAGCTCCTTTAAAGCAAAGCGGAGTTGACGATCAGCCACCAATCGCCACCCCCGCCAAGACCGCCAGGACTCCAGCCACGACAGAACCCAGGGCCAACAGCGCCACCTCCTTGGGCAGACCGGCCCTGAGGCCCTGGAGCAATTCAACGCTGAAGGTGGAGAAGGTGCTGAGGCTGCCCAAAAACCCGGTCGCGAGCAGCAAGCCAAGACGTTGATCCGGCCCGCAACGGCTCACCAACGCAGCCACCAGGCCTAAGGCAAAGCAAGCGATGACATTCACCGTGAATGTCCCCCAGTGCTTTCGGGGAAGCATCGGCTCAAGGTGATTGACCACGCGAAAGCGCAGCCAGGCTCCGGGTACGGCTCCGATCGCAACCAACAGGGCGTCGCGCATCGGACCTAGGCCGCCGCCATCCAGCCACGCCGCGACGCGACCTTGACCTGCAACCAGCGTTCCCCACGCTGATTGCGCCAGGTCCTCAACACCTCAATCGGAGAATCAACAGGGACCTGGGCCAAGACAGGAGCCTGGTGCTCTGGGGAGGCCTGCAGGCATCCCTTGGTCGTGCTCCAGAAGGGATCACTGGCGCAGCGGCGCCGAATCTCCGCCTGCCGGCGCTCACCACCACCGGCCGGAAGAGCCACCGGTGCAAACAGGGCAAAAGCCAAGATGGCGCCCCAACGCAAACTGGCGTAAGGCTGAGCCGCCATCAGATATCCAGCTGGGCCAGATCCAATTCGGCGCTGTGGGTTTCGATGAACTCGCGGCGGGGCGCCACCTTGTCGCCCATCAGGATCGTGAAGATGCGATCCGCTTCGGCGGCGTCTGCGATCTCAACGCGCTTCATCATGCGGGTGGAGGGATCCATGGTGGTCTCCCACAGCTGCTTGGGCATCATTTCGCCCAGACCCTTGAAACGTTGGATCGTGAAGTTCGCCTTCTCGCCGAAGCCTTCGATCGTGGTTTTGAGGTCAGCTTCGTTGTAGCAATAGGTGTGGTTCTTGCCGCGCTCCACCTTGTAGAGCGGCGGACAAGCGATATAGATGTAGCCGCCTTCCACCAGCGACTTCTGGTAGCGATAGAAGAAGGTGAGCAGCAGGGTGCGGATGTGAGCGCCATCCACGTCGGCATCGGTCATGATCACGATGCGGTGGTAGCGGAGATTCTTGTCATCAAATTCCTCGCCTTTGATACCTAAACCAAGGGCTGTGATGAGCGCCTGAATCTCCGTGTTCTTGTAGATCTTGGCGTCGTCGGTTTTTTCGATGTTGAGGATCTTTCCCCGCAGCGGAAGAATGGCCTGGAAACGACGATCCCGCCCTTGCTTGGCGGAGCCACCTGCGGAGTCACCCTCAACGATGTAAATCTCGGACTCACCCGGGTCGCGGGACGAGCAATCGGCCAACTTGCCCGGCAGGGTTGAGCTTTCAAGGACGCTCTTCCGGCGCACCAGCTCACGGGCGCGTCGAGCCGCTTCAGCAGCATTGAACGCCTGGATCGCCTTCTCGAGGATCAGGTCAATCACGGAAGGATTGAACTCGAGGTATTCGCCCAGGGCTTCACCGACCAGAGAGTCGACGATTCCGCGCACCTCGGTGTTGCCAAGCTTGGTCTTGGTCTGGCCCTCAAACTCCGGCTCGGGAACCTTGACCGACAACACAGCGGTCAAACCCTCCCGGATGTTTTCACCGGCGAGGTTGGAGTCCGATTCCTTGCGCTTGCCGCGCTTTTTGGCGAAGGTATTGAGTGTCCGCGTCAGGACCGTCTTAAGACCCTCAATGTGAGTGCCACCATCAACGGTACGGATGTTGTTGGCGAAGCCAAAGATGTTGTCGGAGTAGGCATCGACGCACCATTGCAGTGCAGCCTCGATTTGTACTCCGTCTTTTTCTGAATTGACGTAGATAATGTCGGGATGAAGAGCATCCTTCTCCGCATTCATGTAGGCGACGTATTCCTTGATGCCACCTTCGTAGTGATAAATCTCCTCGTGAGCCTCACCCTCTGCATTGCGCGCAGCAGGACGCTCATCGCGAAAGACAATCTTGACCCCACCATTGAGGTAGGCCAGCTCCCTCAAGCGGGCTGAGAGGGTGTTGTAGTCAAACTCGATCCCAACAGTGAAGATCTCAAGATCCGGCTTGAAACGCACCGTGGTGCCTGTCCGGCTGGCATCCGCTGCGGGCTCAATCGCCAAGGTGCCAATCGGCGCACCCCGCTCAAAGCGTTGCCGGTGTTCCTTGCCTTGGCGATAAACAACAACCTCAACCCACTCAGAGAGAGCGTTAACCACGGACACACCAACGCCGTGGAGACCACCCGAAACCTTGTAGCCGCCAGCTCCAAACTTGCCACCGGCATGCAGCACCGTCAGAACGGTTTCGAGAGCACTCTTGCCAGTTTTCGGGTGGACATCAGTCGGAATGCCCCGACCGTTATCACTGACGGAACAGCTGCCGTCCTCTTCGATCGCAACCCGGATCTCGTTGCAATGCCCCGCTAGGGCCTCGTCGACGGAGTTGTCGACCACCTCATAAACCAGGTGGTGCAAGCCCCTCGGCCCAGTCGAGCCGATGTACATGCCAGGGCGCTTACGGACCGGCTCCAAGCCCTCCAGGACCTGGATCTGCTCGGCGCCGTAGGCAGCCTGAACTTTCGTGGCTTCGCTCATGGAATCCTGCAGGAGCTGAACCTCTCCCGCAGGAGGCTCGACAAGGGCGAAAAGCCGAGCAAAGACCAGCCTTTGAGGGGCAATCTACCACCGTTGCAATAGAGACGCTTGTGGCGCTCGCTAAGGGGCGATTTCAGCAAGGGGGGCACCCCTCCATTTGCTGTCAACCGGCAAAGTGCGCTGATGAGTCCCTCCAGTCAGCCCCTCGTCATCGCCTTGATGGGGCCAACGGCCAGCGGCAAAACCGCCCTGGCCATCGAGATCGCCCAGGCCCTGGATCTCGCAGTCCTGTCTGTCGATTCCAGGCAGCTGTACAAAGAGATGACGATCGGCACCGCAAAACCGACTGCCGAGCAGCGGGCCACCGTTCGCCATGAGCTGCTGGACCTGCGGGCGCCTGACGAACCGATCAACCTTCAGGAGTTCCGCCAGGAAGCCGATCAAGCGATCGAAGCGGAACACAAGCGGCGGGGAATTGCTTTCCTTGTGGGCGGGAGCGGCCTGTACATCAAGGCCATCACCCAAGGGATGACTCCGCCAGCGGTCCCTCCGCAACCTCAATTGCGGGCGGACCTAGAGGCACTGGGCCAAAGCCAGTGCTACGCCCTTCTGCGCCAAGCCGATCCAGACGCCGCTGGGCGGATCATGGCCAATGACGCCGTGCGCACACAGCGCGCCCTTGAGGTGCTCTATGCCACCGGTCGCCCCCTGAGCCAACAGCAGGGCTCCAATCCGCCCCCCTGGCGGGTCCTGGAACTGGGTCTCAACCCCAGCAACCTCAGGCAACGCATTGCCCAGCGCAGTCGGGCGCTGTACACCGATGGCTTGGTGGCAGAGACCCGAGGGCTTCTGGAGCGTTATGGGCAGGGCTGCGCCCTACTGGACACCATTGGCTATGCGGAAGCTGGAGCCCTACTGCGGGGGGAGCTGACTGAAGAGCAAGCCATTGAGCAGACCACCAAGCGCACCCATCAGTTCGCCAAGCGCCAAAAGACCTGGTTTCGCCGGCAGCATCAACCCCTATGGCTGGATGCACCAGGCCAAGAGGACAATCCCTTGAAGCGGGCCTTGTCGGCGATCGAGCACGTCCTAGGGTGAACGGTGAACAGCAACTGTTTTTCCGTCCTCTCGCCCGTCTGAATGCCACCCCGTCCTCGTTTTGACCGCCGTGCTCCTGTTCGGGAGCTCCCCAACATCAACGACCGCATCAATTACCCCCAGCTCCGGGTGGTCGATGCCGACGGCAGTCAGCTAGGAGTGATCACAAGGGAAGAAGCGCTCGACGTCGCGAAGGACCGTGAGCTGGACCTGGTCCTGGTGAGTGAGAAGGCTGACCCACCGGTCTGCCGGATCATGGACTACGGCAAGTTCAAATTCGAGCAAGAAAAGAAAGCCAAAGAAGCCAAGAAAAAGTCGCACCAGACCGAAGTTAAAGAGGTCAAGATGCGCTACAAGATTGACCAGCACGACTACGATGTGCGGCTCGGTCAGGCCTCTCGCTTCCTCAAAGCAGGTGACAAGGTCAAGTGCACCGTGATCTTCCGCGGACGGGAGATCCAGCACACCGCCCTGGCCGAACAGCTCCTGCGCCGCATGGCCAAGGATCTCGAAGAAAAAGCCGAGATTCAGCAGGAGCCCAAGCGTGAGGGCCGGAACATGATCATGTTCCTCAGCCCGCGCAAAACACCCCTGGCCAAAGAGAAAGAGGCCGAGGCTGCTGCCAGCAAAGCGGTGCGCACAATCGAGACCCCTCGTCAGGCGGCAGCCAAGGCCGAAGGCTAGATCGCCTCAGCGAAGAGCTCCAACATCTGACTCCATCCCGAGGCAGCCGCCTCAGGATGGAAATCGGCTCTGGCCTGGCACATGTATCCGTGACCGGCCCCAGCTGCCACAACCAGTCGGTGGCGACTCCCTTCGGTATCCGCTGAGCGCAGGGCTTGATCAATGGCCTGCAACTCCTCAGCGGGCATCAAGGGATCTTGATCACCGCAGAAGCACCAGAGTCGCCCTGCAACCTCAGGCACGACCGACAGGGTTGAGTCCTCAATCGCGCCAGGCTTGAAGGACGAAACCCGAGCTCCATAGAAATCACAGGTGGCTGCGATCGCCGGGTTCGTCGCAGCCAGCATCGCCAGGTGACCGCCAAAGCAAAAGCCCACGCAGCCCAGGCTTAAAGAGGGATGGGATTGCTGGATCCAATCGACAGCGGCTTGGACGTCCGCCAGGAGCTGCTCGGCCGTCACACGGTCACGATGCTCACGGCCAGCGGCCAAACCTGCCTCGTCGTAGCCCACATCCAAATCGGGAGCAGAACGCGAGAAGGTGCTCAGGGCGAGGGCTGCGTAACCCTCCTGGGCCAAGCGCTCCGCCACGCTGCGCACCCAGCTGTTCACTCCAAACACCTCTGGCAGCACCAAGACCGCCCCGCGAGGCTGCTCAGGCAGCACCCACCAGCACGGCATGACCGTGGCTGTCACACCCGCTGCTGCTGGAACAGGGATCTGAACCCAGCTGGCCTCAGTGGTCATCGCATTCGCGCTCTTGGAAACCGGCACAGGCTTTTATGCCAACAATGCAATTGTCACCGGGAACAAAGGTCCGTAAGGTGGCCCGAACAGCTTGTGCCACTCGGGCGTGCGGTTCCACATTCAGCAGGACAGCGATATCCCGGCCTCGAGCCAGCTGTACAACCAGATTTGCTTTGCGATTGCGGCGCGGCACTTCCCGCCAGGCCATCGACTACCCAGTACGCGCCAACTGGCGATGCAGACCGGCCTGCATCGCAACACCATCAGCAAGGTCTACCGGCAGCTGGAAAACGACGGCGTGGTGGAGGCCATGGCCGGCTCGGGTATCTACGTCCGGGATCAACAGAACCCACGGGAAATCAAGCCACCGCCGGGTCCCCGTGGACGGCATCTCCCAGACATCGACCGCGAGGTCAGGCAGAGCGTGGATGGCCTGCTGAACGCCGGTTGCACCCTGCAACAGGCCCGGGAGCTCTTGACCCGTGAGATCGACTGGCGGCTGCGCTGCGGCGCCCGGGTGCTGGTGAGCACCCCGCGGGAGGACATCGGCGCCTCAATGCTGATCTCCGAGGAGCTCACCCCCCACCTCGATGCCCCGGTCGAGGTCGTTCCGATGGAGGAACTGGAGGCGGTGCTCGAGAACTCCAGCAACGGCACGGTGGTCACCAGCCGCTACTTCCTCCAGCCCGTGGAGGAGATCGCCAAACGACATGGTGTGCGGGCCGTACCCGTGGATCTCAATGACTTCCGCCACGAGCTGGACCTGCTGAAGGACCTCCGAGCCGGCAGCTGCGTGGGACTGGTCAGCATCAGCCCTGGCATCCTGCGGGCCGCAGAAGTGATCCTGCACAGCATGCGCGGCAACGAACTGTTGTTGATGACCGCGACCCCCGATGTCAGCAGTCGCCTGCTGGCCCTGCTGCGGGCCTCCAGCCATGTGCTCTGCGACCGCCCAAGCCTCCCGCTGGTCGAGCAGAGCCTGCGCCAGAACCGCTCTCAGCTGATGCGTATGCCACAGGTGCACTGCGCCCAGAGCTACCTCGGGACGGCAACGATTGACCAGCTACGCAAAGAGATCGGGCTGCTCTCAAGCTGAACTCGGCTGGAGAGGCAATGAAATTGATTTCGCAACAATGAGCTGAACAATCAGCTTTGTTGTTTCACAAGCGGATGAAGAGATTCGAACTCTCGACCCTCTCCTTGGCAAGGAGATGCTCTACCACTGAGCTACATCCGCAATCGCCGCGGCTCAACCGCCGGCTTAGAGATCATGCATGACCGAGGGCCCCTCGGTCAAACTCTTGCTCAGCAAGATGGAACGATGCTGAACGCGCTGCGAGCCGACCTGGCGATCATCAAGGAACGGGATCCAGCGGCGCGTGGCACGTTCGAGATCCTGTTCTGCTATCCGGGGCTGCATGCCCTGACCTTGCACCGGATCAGTCACCGGCTCTGGCGGGTCGCACCCCTGCCTGCTCGGCTGCTGAGCCAGGTCGGACGCTGGCTCACCGGGATCGAAATTCACCCCGGTGCCCGGATTGGCCGTGGGGTCTTCATCGACCACGGCATGGGGGTTGTGATCGGCGAAACGGCAGTCGTCGGCAACAACTGCCTGCTCTATCAGGGGGTGACCCTCGGAGGCACCGGTAAGGCCCATGGGAAACGCCACCCGACCCTGGCGGAGAACGTCGTCATCGGCGCGGGGGCCAAGGTCCTCGGCGCCATTGAAGTCGGTGCCAACACGCGCATCGGCGCTGGTTCAGTGGTGCTGCGTGATGTCGCCCCGGACAGCACCGTGGTCGGCGTTCCTGGACGGGTCGTCCACCAGAGCGGGGTTCGCGTGAACCCCCTGGCCCACTCCGCCCTTCCCGACGCCGAGGCTCGGGTGATTCGCAACCTGATGGAGCGCATCGACGCGCTCGAGACGGAGCTGACCCGCACGCAGGACTGCCTCCGCAACCTGGCAGAGGGCAAACCCCTGGATGAGCCCTGCAGGGCTGCCGCCGCGCAGAACCTCATGGACCGCGAAATTCTGGAGTTCCTGGGGGATAACCCAGAAACCACCAATTAATTAAGCCGAGGCTTCTGCTCCCGAGGGCGCCGGCTGGAACATGAACATCGAATAGATGACGTTGCGGCGCATGCCAGTCATCATCTCGAGGAACATGTCATAGCCCTCGTTCTTGTACTCAATCAGCGGATCCTTTTGACCGATGGCTCGCAGACCAACGGACTCCCGCAGGGCATCCATCGCCTGGAGATGTTCGCGCCAGAGGGTATCAATCTGCTGAAGGATGAAGAAGCGCTCGGCCTCACGCATCAATCCTGGACGCTGCTGCTCCACCTGACCTTCTTTGATGTCGTAGGCGTTGCGTAGCTGCTCCTGCAGGAAGGCCTTGAGCTCATCAACGGAGAGTCCACTGAGCTGTTCAGGCTTGAGGTCCTCCAGCAAATAGACGAACTCCTGGACCTTGGCCACCAAGCGGCCCAGATCCCACTCCTCGGGCGGAAGATCAGGGTTGACGTAAGCATCAACGATGTCCTGCATCGTGCGCTCGCCGTAACCAACCACCTGCGCCTTGAGCTCCCGTCCCTCGAGCACACGACGGCGCTCGGCATAGACGGCCTTGCGCTGGTTGTTCATCACCTCGTCGTACTCAAAGACCTGCTTACGGATGTCGTAGTAGTAGGTCTCGACCTTTTTCTGAGCCCCTTCAAGCGAACGCGTGAGCATGCCGGATTCGATTGGCATGTCCTCCTCGACGCGGAAGGCATTCATCAGCCCTGCGACCCGGTCGCCGCCAAAGATGCGCAGGAGGTTGTCCTCCAGGGACAGGAAGAAGCGGGTGCTCCCCGGGTCGCCCTGACGACCGGCCCGGCCCCGCAGCTGGTTATCAACCCGTCGGGACTCATGGCGCTCGGTGCCGATGACATGTAAACCGCCGGCGTCCCGCACGACCGAGTCTTCCGACTTAGTCACCACCTCAAATTCAGTGCGAACACGCTTGATCAAATCCCGCAGCTGCAGGATCTGGGCGTCCTCCGTCGGGGCCTTCTCTGCCGCTTGGGCGATGCGGTCCTCAAGCTCCAGAACGCTGAGCTGGCGATCTCCCCAGGCCTTGACCAGATCGTGGGCCAAACCCGAGAGAGCCTGATCGGTGCCATCCGTGAGCGTGCAGGGATAAAGGGTGCCGATCGCCTTGGCTTCAGAGGGAGCCTTGGCTGATTCAGTCGCTGACGCAGCACCAAAGCCAGGGGCGGCCTCCGTTGCACGCTGCAGGGGAACCGGAGGCTTGTGGCCGTCTTCCGGGCGCACCAATCGAGGCAGGAGGACCTCGCGCAGCTTCAGGCGCGCCATGTAGTCGGCGTTGCCGCCGAGGATGATGTCGGTGCCGCGGCCGGCCATGTTCGTGGCGATGGTCACAGCGCCAGTGCGGCCGGCCTGGGCCACGATTTCGGCCTCGCGCTCGACGTTCTCCGGCTTGGCGTTCAGCAGGTTGTGGGGAATCTGTTGCTCCGCGAGCAGGGTGCTGAGCAGCTCCGACTTCTCAACGCTGGTGGTGCCCACCAGCACCGGCCGACCCTGCTTGTGCACTTCGGCGGTCTCGAGCGCCACGGCCCGCCACTTCGCCGTTTCGTTTTTGTAGACCTGGTCGGTCCAGTCCTGACGCGCCCGAGTGCGGTTGGTAGGAACGATCGTGACCTCGAGTTTGTAGGTCTTCTCGAATTCCACCTCTTCCGTTTTGGCGGTGCCGGTCATGCCAGCCAAGCGGGGATAGAGCAGGAAGAAGTTCTGGTAGGTGATCGAGGCGAGGGTCTGGGTCTCCGGCTGAATCGGCAGACCTTCCTTGGCTTCAATCGCTTGATGCTGACCATCGCTCCAACGACGCCCAGGCATCACCCGGCCGGTGAACTCATCAACAATCACGGCGTCATCACCTCGAACGATGTAGTTCACGTCCTTGATGAACATCTCCTTGGCCTTGAGGGCGTTGTTGATGTAATGCGCCCAAGGATCCTGGGGATCGAACAGATCAGCCACGCCCAGGAGTTGCTCCGCTTTGGCGTAGCCCTCATCGGTCAAGGTGCAGCTGCGCTGCTTCTCATCGACCTCGTAGTCACCCTCAGGGTCGATGCCGTCCTTACCCATCTCTGCAGCGCGCACCAACTGGGCCGCCACCTCAGACGCCTTCTGGTACTTCTCCTGGGGACGCTCCACCTGACCGGAAATGATCAAGGGTGTCCGCGCCTCATCGATCAGGATCGAATCCACCTCGTCGATGACGCAGTAGTGGAAGTCCCGCTGCACCACCTCGGCGATGTCATTCGCCATGTTGTCGCGCAGGTAGTCGAACCCCAGCTCAGAGTTCGTGGCGTAGGTGATGTCACAGCCGTAGTTCAGGCGCCGGCTGGAGGGATCCATATCCTGTTGGATCAGACCCACCGACAGACCCAGGAAGCGGTGGACTTGGCCCATCCACTCCGCGTCTCGGCGTGCCAGGTAGTCGTTCACGGTCACCACATGAACGCCGCGGCCCGTTAAGGCGTTGAGGTAGCTGGGCAGCGTAGAGACGAGGGTTTTGCCCTCGCCGGTTTTCATCTCGGCGATCTGGCCGTCGTGCAGGATCATCCCGCCGAGGAGCTGCACGTCGAAGTGGCGCATGCCGAGCACGCGTTTGCCGGCTTCGCGGACCACAGCGAAGGCCTGGGGCAACAACTCATCCAGCAGCTTTCGCTCACGCTCGAGGGTGGCTTCGCGGCTGAGGCCACGCTGAAGGCAATCGTCCTGGAGGCTGCTGAGCTTCTGCCGGAATTCAGAAGTCAAGCCACGCAGCTCGTCGTCGGAGAGGGGGGCGACCTCCTCCTCGAGCAGATTGATGTCGGAAACAATCGGCTGGTAGCGCTTCAGCTTGCGGGCATTGGGGTCACCCAGCAGCAGCTTGAGCATGGAGAGAGCCGATTTGAGCTCCGGGCAGCCTACTGAGAGTGACGGCCCTGCCCCGCTGAGAGGCCCTGACGCTCACCCGTCCAACCGGAGCGCTGCCGCATCGCCTGGCACCAGCCCAGGTGATCGAGGTACCAATCCACTGTGGCAGCCAGTCCCTGTTCAAAGGGATGGCGAGGCGTCCAGCCCAGTTCCTGCTCAATGCGGCCGGGATCAATCGCATAACGGCGGTCATGGCCGGGGCGATCCGTCACAGGGGTGATCAAACGGGCGTGGGGAGCCCCCTGGGGCAAGCGCTGATCCAGCAGGGTGCAGATGGCCTCAACCACCTGCTTATTGGTGCGCTCCCCATAACCGCCCACGCAGTAGCTGCGGCCGGGCTGGCCCTGGGTGGCCGCCAGCAACAGCGCATCGACGTGGTCCTCCACGTACAACCAATCGCGCACATTCCCGCCGTCGCCATAGAGGGGAATGGGCTCACCGGCCACGGCCTTGAGGATCACCACCGGGATCAACTTCTCCGGGAACTGCCAGGGGCCGAAGTTGTTGGAGCAGTTGGTCAGCACCACCGGCAAGCCATAGGTGTGGTGCCAGGCGCTCACCAGGTGATCGCTGGCCGCCTTGCTGGCGGAGTAGGGCGAACGGGGGTCATAGGGCGTGGTCTCTGAAAAACGACCCTGTTCGCCCAGGGAACCAAACACCTCATCGGTGCTGATGTGGTGAAAGCGAAAAGCCTGCGCCCGATCCGCCGGCAACTGCTCGAAGTGGGCCCGGGCCGCCTGGAGCAGGTTGAAGGTGCCGAGCACGTTGCTGCTGACAAAGACGCCAGGGCCATCGATGGAGCGATCCACGTGGCTCTCAGCAGCCAGGTGCATCACCAGATCGGGATCGGCCTGACGCACGGCAGCGGCGGTGGCCTCAGGGTCACTGAGGTCCACCTGCAAAAGCTGATGGCGCTGCGCTGCTGTCTCGCCAAACTGCTCAATACCCGTGAGATCGCTGGCGTAGCCGCACTTATCGAGATTGAAGACCTGAACGGTGGTCTCGGCCAACAGGCGCCGCACCACCGCCCCACCGATGAACCCAGCCCCACCGGTCACCAGCACGCGCTGGATCGAGCTGGGAAGCGAAACCGTCATCACGCTGATGTGCGGGCTGGATTGGAGGCTATGCGCAGCAGCACCTGCTCCAGGGCCGCTCGCCAGTGCTGGGGCTGCAGGGACAAGGCCTGGCGCGTCGCCGTGCAGTCGAGCAACGAATAGGCAGGGCGCCGGGCAGGGGTGGAGTAATCAGCGGTCGGTATCGGCTTCACCTCGGCCACCCGGGGGAGCAAGCCGTGTGTCGCGCCGAGCTCAGCAATGGCAACGGCGAAGTCATACCAACTGGCCGCGCCGGCATCGCTCCAATGCAAGATCTGCGGAGCACCGTCTTCGAGGGCGAGAACCCGCCAGCAGGCTTGGGCGAGTCCCAGGGTGGACGTCGGACATCCCACCTGATCGGCCACCACACCCAACTGCTCCCGTTCGGCCAGCAGGCGCAGCATCGTTCGGCAGAAGTTGCTGCCCACCGGGCCGTAGACCCAGCTGGTGCGCAGCACCCGGGCACAGGAGTGCTGCAGAACAGCGGCCTCACCCGCCGCCTTGGTGCTGCCGTAAACCCCAAGGGGCTCTGCAGGTTGCTCAGGGCAATAAGGGGAACCCTGCTGACCGTTAAAGACAAAGTCGGTGCTCAACTGAAGCAACCGGCCTCCGTGATCCGCCTGGGCTTGAGCCAAGGCAGCTGGGGCCAGCGCATTGACGGCCTGGGCAAGCTCTGGTTCCGACTCAGCCCGATCCACGGCTGTGTAGGCACCGGCGTTGATCACCCAGTTGGGTTGATGCGCTTGAGCGATGCGGCGGCAAGCGGCCTGGTCCGCCAGATCCAGCTCCTGGCGTCCACACGCGATCAGCTCAATCCCCTCTGGGCACGCAGCCATCAAGGCCTGACCCAACTGGCCCGCTGCGCCCGTCAACAGAACCTTCACTGGAAGCCATCCCCTGCGGCGATCAGCACCTGCCATGAGGGTGCTGCCGCGTCTTTCTCCGCCAAAAGTGGCGCGGTGGATTGGGGCCAGGCAATGGCGAGATCAGGGTCACTCCAGAGCAGGGAGCGCTCGCTCTCTCGATCCCAGAAATCGGTTGTCTTGTAGAGCACCTCCACCTGGGAGCTCATGGTCAAAAAGCCATGGGCAAAGCCCACCGGCACCCAGAGCTGCTGTTGGTTCTCGCTGCTCAGGCGAGCGCTAACCCACTGGCCAAACGTGGGGGAAGACTGGCGGCAATCCACGGCCACATCGAAGATCTCGCCCTGGATGCAGCGCACCAACTTCCCTTGGCCATGGGGGTCCTTTTGAAAGTGCAGCCCGCGAAGAACCCCCTGACTGGAGCGGGAGTGGTTGTCTTGAACAAAGTCAGCGGGTGACTGCCCATCCGCCTCCAGAACAGCGTTGAAGCTGAGCTGGTTCCAGCTTTCGTAGAAGAAGCCACGGGCATCGCCGAACACCCGGGGGGTGATCAACAGAGGGCCGGACAGCTGCACTCCGGCCGCCGTCGCTAGGCGCTCAGCCTGCATTGGCAAACTCCAGCAGCTGCAGTAGATACTCGCCGTAGCCGCTCTTGCACAGGGGCTGAGCCAAGGCCGCGAGCTGATCGCCGCTGATCCAGCCCATGCGCCAGGCCACCTCCTCGGGGCAGCCCACCTTCAACCCCTGGCGATGCTCCAGGGTGCGGATGTAGCTGCCGGCCTCGTGGAGTGAATCGCAGGTGCCGGTGTCGAGCCATGCCATGCCACGGCCCATGAGTTCCACCTGAAGCTGGCCATCCCGCAGGTACTGACCGTTGAGATCCGTGATCTCAAGCTCACCCCGCGCTGAGGGGACCACCTGCTTCGCGCGCTCCACCACGGTGTCGTCATAGAAGTAGAGGCCCGTCACCGCGTAACGGGACTTGGGCTTGGCGGGTTTCTCCTCAATGCTCAGGACCTGGCCACCGGTGGAAAACTCAACGACGCCGTAGCGCTCTGGATCCCGGACCGGATAGGCAAAGACGGTGGCTCCCTGGGCGGTTGCGTTGGTGCTGCGCAGCTGAAACAGCAGGTCATGGCCGTGGAACAGGTTGTCCCCAAGAACAAGGGCCGCCGGAGCACCAGCCAGGAACGCCTCACCAATCAAAAACGCCTGGGCTAAGCCGTCGGGCCTGGGCTGCACCGCATAACAGATCTCCATGCCCCAGGCGGAGCCATCCCCAAGCAAGCGCTGGAATGCGGCTTGATCGTGGGGGGTGGTGATCACCAAGACCTCACGAATCCCCGCCAGCATCAAGGTGCTGAGGGGGTAATAGATCATCGGCTTGTCGTAGACGGGCAGCAGCTGCTTGCTCACCGCCTGGGTAATCGGGTGAAGCCGCGTCCCCGAACCACCGGCGAGAATGATGCCCTTGCGCTCCTGAGCCAAGGTTGTCCGCCCGCTGGGAGGATGTTGGCATGGAAGGGACCAGGCTGATCCTGCATGCCCCGGGTGCTCCAGGACTGCGCTGGCTCGGCATGGGACCGGGCTGGAGGCCGACCCGCGGCCTGTTCAAGCTGCAGCGGCTGTTCAACCAACACGCCTTCTGGGCAGAGAACCGCTCCATTGATGAGCTGCAGCGCATGCTCCAGGGCAGTGCAGCCGTCGCCAGCCTCTGGCAAGGCAAACGCCTTGTGGGCTTTGGGCGCGCCACAAGCGATGGGATCTATCGCGCCGTTCTGTGGGATGTCGTCATCCCTGAAGACCTGCAAGGCAAGGGTCTAGGCCGGCTACTGGTGGAGGCCCTGGCCAATTCTCCGCAGCTCAAGGGAGTGGAGCGGGTCTATCTGATGACCACCAACAGCGCCGGCTTCTACAGGCAGCTGGGCTTTGAAGAGGTCGCGGGACAACGGCTGATGCGGCGGGACAACTAAGCCTTGGGCAAAGCGGCCATCAGGCTGCCCATCTCAATGGCTTGCAGGCCATAGCTCCAGCCCAAATTGCTCTTGATGCCCGCCCGCTCCAAGGCCTGCTGCATCGTGTCGGTGGTGAGGACGCCAAAGATCACCGGCACGCCGGAGTCGCGGCTAACTGCCGCAACACCTTTGCTGACCTCTGAGACCACCACATCGAAGTGGGGGGTGTCGCCGCGGATCACAGCTCCCAGGGTGATCACCACTTGGTAGCGACCGGATTGGGCCAGGCGCTGAGCCACCAAAGGAATCTCAAAGCTGCCTGGAACCCAGGCCACATCCAACTGGGCGCTGCTATCGGAGGTATCAATCCCATGACGGGAGAGGCAATCGAGGCAGCCGCTTAGCAGCTTGGCCGTCACTAAATCGTTAAAGCGGGCAACAACAACGGCAACCCGCAATCCAGACGCGCCGGAAAACTGGCCTTCAAAAACGGTCACGTCAGCTGAGCTCGCGATCTGCTCAGCCTAAGCAGACGGATATCAAGCGACGAAGAAGCTCATGCCCCAGTTGACCAGAACCAGAGCAACCCACGCGATGCTGCCGAGCAGGATCAGGCGGTTGGAGCGGCCGCTGGTGTCATCGCTCGCGTACAGCACGGGAACCGCCACGATCAGAGCGAAGGACATCACCACCAGGGCCAGCACTGAAAGGGTGTTGAGGATCGTCATGGAACTGGGGGTGGCGTCCTGTCAGTTGGCAAATCCTCCCACGCAGGTTGGAGGCCCCCAGGGTTCCTTCACAAGTTGTGGCGCGCCTACGATCTGGCCGCGTTGAAGACAGCCTGCCTGTGGCCGACCAAACCGAGTTGGCGCTGCAGGGCTCGCTGTTCGGGCTTGAGCCAGAGCCAGCAACGATTCAAACCAAAGAAGCCGACTCCGAGCTGGATCACGAGGCCCTCGAGCGGGATGCCCAGTCCAGACCGCGGGTTCGGCAAAGCGCCGCTCAGGAACAAGACACCGTCACTGAGGAGTGCGAGCAGAAGGAGAGCAGCAACGACGACCTGCCGGCCTGGCACCACCACAGCCTGGTGGACCTCGAGCAGCTCACACCGATGCTGCGCCACTACGTCGAACTCAAGGCAGAGCATCCCGAGCGGGTGCTGCTCTACCGGCTCGGGGACTTCTTCGAGTGCTTTTTCGAAGACGCCATTGCCCTCTCCCGCCTGCTGGAGCTAACCCTGACCGGAAAAGAGGGCGGCAAAGCAATCGGACGGGTGCCGATGGCCGGCATTCCCCATCACGCCGCCGAGCGCTACTGCGCCGACCTCGTCGGGCGCGGCTTCAGCGTTGCCCTCTGCGACCAGGTGGAAGAGGCCGCAGAGCGCAGCAAAACGGGTGGAAAGCCAGCGCTGCTCAAACGGGAAATCACACGGGTGCTGACCCCAGGCACGGTGCTGGAGGAGGGGATGCTCACGGCCCGCCGCAACAACTGGCTCTGCGCGGTGGTCTCTGAGCAACAGCGCTGGGGCCTGGCCATCGCCGATGTGAGCACGGGCGAATTCCGGGTGACTGAACGGGAAGGGAGTGACCAACTGCACCAGGAACTCCTGCAGGTGGACGCCGCTGAAGTGCTCTGGCCAGCACCTGAAGACGGAAGTGAACGCCCTGCTTGGTGTCCTGCATCCCTGCAGCTGACGCCCCTCAGCCGCACCCCCTTCGCCCTGAACGAGTCGAAAGCCACCGTGCTGGGGCGCTTCGCGCTGGCCAGCGTCGATGGCTTGGGCTTAGGGGAACAACCCTTGGCCCTGCGCGCTGCCGGTGGTCTGTTGCGCTACCTCAGCGATACCCAACCGGGCTGCGAGATTCCCCTCGAGCTGCCCACGACATGGACTGCCGGCGACCAGCTGGTGCTCGATGCAGCCACCCGCCGCAACCTCGAGCTGACCAAGACCCAATTGGGCGGTGGACTGCAGGGGTCCCTGCTCTGGGCCCTGGACCGGACGATGACGGCCATGGGAGGCCGTTGCCTGCGGCGCTGGATCGAGGCTCCCCTGGTGGATCTGGAACTGATCCGCTCCCGCCAAGAGGCCATTGGGGAACTGGTGAGCGGCAGCCAGGCCCGCAGCTTGCGCTTGGGGGTGCGCCGGCTGCTCAGACCCATGGGGGATCTCGAGCGGCTCGCCGGACGGGCAGGAGCTGGAACGGCTTCGGCGCGTGATCTCGTGGCCTTGGCGGATGGTCTAGAGCGACTGCCGGCCCTGGCTGGCTTGCTGAGCGCGGTCACAAGTGCACCGCTGGTGGCCCTGGCGAGACCGTGGGACGAGCTCGACGCACTCGCCGCTGACCTGCGCCACCAGTTACTGGAGACCCCACCGTTGACCCTTACGGAGGGAGGACTGATCCATGACGGCGTGGACCGCCAACTCGATGGCCTGCGCAACCAACTGGATGACCAGGACGCCTGGCTGGCCGAGCAGGAGCAGTCGGAGCGGCTGAACAGCGGGATCAGCACCATCAAGCTCCAGTACCACCGCACCTTTGGCTACTTCCTCTCCGTCAGTAAGTCCAAAGCCAAGGACGTGCCGGACCACTGGATTCGCCGGCAGACCCTGGCCAACGAGGAACGCTTTGTCACCCCCGAGCTGAAAAACCGCGAGGGACGGATCTTCCAGCTGAAAGCGCGGGCGGCCCAGCGGGAGTACGAGCTGTTCTGCCAGCTGCGTCAGCGCGTAGGCGAGCAGGCCGGGCCAATTCGCTTCGCCGCCCGGCTGGTGGCCGAACTGGATGCCCTGGCGTCGCTGGCGGAGGTGGCCGCTACCTCCAGGTACTGCAAACCGCAACTGGTCCCCGACAGCCGCTGCCTGGAGATCCAGGGGGGACGCCACCCCGTGGTGGAACAACTGCTGGTGGAGGAACCGTTCACGCCCAACGACGTCAGCCTTGGGGAGGGCTGCGACCTGGTGGTGCTGACCGGGCCCAACGCCAGCGGCAAGAGCTGTTACTTGCGCCAGACCGGACTTCTGCAGCTGATGGCTCAGATCGGCAGTTGGATCCCAGCTGACGGGGCGCGACTGGGCATCGCCGATCGGATCTTCACCCGTGTGGGGGCAGGGGATGACCTGGCGGCCGGTCAATCCACCTTCATGGTCGAAATGGCCGAGACCGCCAACATCCTTCACCACGCCAGCAGTCAATCGCTGGTGCTGCTGGATGAGATCGGCCGAGGAACCGCCACCTTTGATGGGCTCTCGATCGCCTGGGCCGTGGCCGAGTACCTCTCAGGCGATATCGGCGCACGCAGCATCTTTGCCACGCACTATCACGAGCTCAACGAGCTGGCCGAGCAGCGCAGCAACGTCGAGAACGCTCAGGTGCTGGTGGAGGACACCGGTTCAACCCTGCGCTTCCTGCACAGGGTCGTCAGCGGCGGCGCCAACCGCAGCTATGGCATCGAGGCCGCTCGGCTGGCCGGCGTGCCGGCCCCCGTGGTGCTGCGGGCCCGCCAGGTCTTGAGCCGGATTGAAGCCAACAGCCACGTCAGCGTTCAAGCGGACGCCGCCTGATCCAACCAAGCCCGGCGCAACAGGGCGTTCAGCGCCGCACCCACCAAGCCAGCACCGCCGCGGCTGCCGTCGAGACGGATCTGAGCTAAGTCGCTGGCGGCGAGATGGCGCTTGCTCTCCGCCACGCCCACGAAGCCGACGGGCATGCCAATCACTAAGGCAGGCGCTGCCACCTGGGCGGTGCGGACCTGCTCCAACAGCAGCTCCAAGGCCGTTGGTGCACTGCCAATCAAGACGACCGCGCCTGGATGGGCGCACAAGGCCTCTTGCATCCCCACCGCCGCTCGCGTTCCGCCCTCGGGAGCCCGTTCGGGGGCCCAATCGAGCACGCTGCGCACGACGTTGCCAAAGGTCCGCCGTGCCATCGGAGCCACCGCCGCCGCCGCCATCGCGGTGTCCGTCAAGACCGGAGCCTGGGCACGGAGTGCCGCGAGACCGAGTTCACAGGCCTGCACTGAAAACGTCACCCCCCGAACCAAGCTGAGGTCGCCGCTGCTGTGGATCAGGCGCAGCACCACATCCCGTTCGGGAACCGATAAACCCTCCAGAGCCCCTTCAGGCAGGGCCGATTCGATCAGACGCAGGCTCTCGCTGAAAATCGGATGGTCGAATCCCATGGGGATCAGCATGCCCGGCTGACAGACTCTGTACAGACTGTGCAGTGCGATGTCGGCAGAGCGTTTTGGCGTACAGGAAGCCCGTCAGCGCTTCCCAGAACTGCTGGTGCGCGCCTCGAAGGGAGAGCGGCTGGTGATCCAACGCCACCGCCAGGATCTGGCGGCCATCGTCCCCTTGCAGGACGCGGCGGGTGGTCCCAGCAGCCAAGAAGCGATGGAGAACCTGCTGAGCCTCAAGGGCAGCGCCAAGGAGCGCTGCGCTCAGCAGCGGACGCCTGGGGCAGCCGGTGCAAAAGCTCGCTTTCAAGCCAGACAACTCGGCCCCGGCAGCCGCATCGGGCTAGACGGCAGTGCCCTTGTGGCCTTTCTGCTGGACGACCCAGACACCAGCGGGGTACTGGAGCCCGTCCTTCAGGGCATCGCCCAAGGCAGCTGGCAAGGGGTGATCAGCAGCATCAGCCTGATGCAGGTCATGGAAACTGCCCTCTGCCAAGGGGATGAAGCCCTGGCCTTGCGCTACGGCGCCGCCTTTGCAAACCCCAGGCAGTGGCGGCAGGTGCCGCTCGATGGGGATCTCGCCCTGGCCGCCAGCCGTCTCCAGCAACAGGAACCGGAACTGGAGCTCCAGCACGCGATCGAACTGGCCACAGCAATTCAGAACGAGGTGACTGTCTTGGTCACAGCCGATGGGGATCTGGCGCAAACTGCACTGCACCCTGTGCTGCCATGCCGATCCATCTGATCTGGGGCGACGACGAAGCCGCGCGCAGCAGGGCCGTCGAAGCACTGGTCAAGAACCAGGTCGATCCCGCTTGGCAGAGCATCAACCTCAGCCGTCTGGACGGCAACGATGCCAATCAGGCCGCTCAAGCCCTGGAGGAAGCGCGAACAGCCCCCTTCGGCGGCGGCGATCGGGTGATCGTGTTGCAGCGCAGCCCCTTCTGCAATCAGTGCCCGGCTGACCTGGCCGAACAGCTGGAGACCAGCCTCAATCTGGTGGCGGAGCAGTGCCATCTGGTGTTGGTCAACGCCGCCAAACCGGATGGGCGGCTCAAGACCACCAAGGCCCTGCAAAAACTGGTCAAAAGCGGTGAAGCCCAGGAGCGCAGCTTCCAACTGCCGGCGATCTGGGATGGATCAGGGCAAGTGGAGTTGGTGCAACGCACAGCCCAGGAGCTGGGCCTGAAACTGCAGCCAGACGCCGCCCAAGCGCTGAGCGATGCCATCGGTAGCGACAGCGCCAGGCTGGCGAGCGAACTGGAAAAACTCTCCCTCTACGCCGGAGCAGGCCAGGCCATCACAGCCCAAGCCGTGGACGCCCTGATCGGCAGCCAGGCCACCAATGCCCTCCAGGTGGGTGATGCCCTGCTGGCTGGACAACCTGCAGCAGCCGTGGCGCTGGTGGATGTGCTGCTGGCCGCCAATGAGCCCGCCCTACGGATCGTGGCCACGCTCTGCGGGCAAATCCGCGGTTGGCTTTGGGTGAGCCTGCTGGATCAGCAGGGCGAGAACGATGTCAATGCCATCGCTAAAGCCGCCGGCATTGGCAATCCCAAGCGGATCTACGTGATGCGCAAACAGATCCGCGGCCGCAAACCCGAACGCTTCCTCGCTCTACTCAGTCAGCTCCTGCAGGTGGAGGCCAACCTCAAGCGCGGCGCTGACCCCGGTGATGCCTTCCGCGACGGGTTCCTACTGACGCCATAGGACAATCGTCGATCACGCACTTGCGCCCACCCATGGCCCTGCTGGTCCAGAAATTCGGCGGCACCTCCGTGGCCGATGTGGAGCGCATCCAGGCCGTGGCCAAGCGCATTGCCGCCAGCAAAGAGGACGGCAACGATCTGGTGATCGTGGTCTCGGCCATGGGGCACACCACCGATGAACTCACCGGGCTCGCCCAGGCCATCAGCAGCAACCCGCCCCAGCGGGAGATGGACATGCTGCTGGCCACCGGGGAGCAGGTCTCGATCGCGCTGCTCTCGATGGCCCTCCATGCCGAGGGGATCCCGGCGGTCTCGATGACCGGACCCCAAGTGGGGATCCTGACCGAATCCGCCCACGGCCGCGCCCGGATCCTGGAGATCAAAACCGAGCGGGTGCGCCGGCTGCTGGATGACGGAAACGTCGTTGTGGTCGCGGGATTCCAGGGCACCAGCAACAGCCTCTCAGGGGTTCCCGAGATCACCACACTGGGCCGCGGCGGCTCAGATACCTCGGCTGTGGCCCTGGCCGCGGCGATTGGAGCCGATGCCTGCGAGATCTACACCGATGTCCCCGGCGTCCTGACCACCGATCCCCGCAAGGTGGCCGATGCCCAGTTAATGGAGACGGTGACCTGCGATGAAATGCTGGAGCTGGCGAGCCTGGGGGCCGCTGTCTTGCATCCCCGCGCCGTCGAGATCGCCCGGAACTACGGCGTGCCCTTGGTGGTGCGCTCCAGTTGGAGCGATGCACCGGGAACGTTGCTCACCAGCGACAGCACCAGCCATCGCGGTAGCGGTGAGGGCCTGGAGCTGGGCAAGCCTGTCGACGGCGCGGAGCTGGAGACGGATCAGGCCGTGCTCGCCCTCTCCCATGTCCCCGATCGCCCAGGGGTCGCGGCTCAACTGTTTGAAGCGCTCTCCAATGAGGGCTTGAGCGTGGATCTGATCGTGCAGTCCACCCACGAGGGCAGCAGCAACGACATCGCCTTCACCGTGGCTGAGGCGCAACTGGAGGAGGCCAAGGCGGTCTGCCAAAACGTCTTGGACGCCATGGATGCCGCCGCGGCCGGGGCGACCCTCAGCACCCAGGCCGGGATGGCCAAGCTCAGCATCGCTGGCGCCGGAATCATGGGCCGTCCGGGGGTGGCAGCACGCCTGTTCGACACCCTGGCCAAAGGGGGCATCAACCTGCGCCTGATCGCCACCAGCGAAGTCAAGGTGAGCTGCCTGGTCGCGGGACATCAGGGCAACAAGGCCCTGCAGGCTGCAGCCCACTGCTTTGAACTGAACGAGCGGCAACTGCATCTCAACCCGGCCCCCTCTGGAGCGGGTCAACCGGAGGTGCGCGGTGTGGCCCTTGATCGGGACCAAGCCCAAGTCGCCGTGCGGCGCATTCCCGATAAGCCGGGAACGGCCGCGGCGGTTTGCCGTGCTCTTGCGGACGCCGGGGTGAGCCTGGACGCCATCGTGCAGTCCGAGCGCACCCATGGCTCAGGGGAACAACTCAGCCGCGACATGGGCTTCTGCCTCAAGCGCGAGGACCTGAGCCGGGCGCGAACCGCCCTGCAACCGCTGCTGAATCAGTGGCCCGGCGCCAGCTTTGAGGAAGGAATGGCGATCGCTCGGATCAGTGCCGTCGGTGCGGGCATGCCCTGTACCGCTGGGACGGCCGGCCGGATGTTCCGTGCTCTGGCGGATGCACAGATCAACATCGAGATGATCGCCACCAGCGAGATCCGCACCAGCTGTGTGGTTCCCGAAGGGGAGGGCATCAAAGCCCTTCAGGTGATCCACGACGCCTTCGGCCTCGGGGGCGAGGTGAAGCACCAGGCCCAGGGAACCGAGGCGCCGGTTTAGACCGTTGCGGCGATGCCGGCAGGCTCAAGCATCAGCTTGCTGCCGCTAACGGAGGAGTCCATCTCAATCGGATAGGCGCCGTCGAAGCAGGCGGTGCAGAAGTTCTCGGCGTTGGCGTGGGCCGCCTCAACCATGCCCTCTTTGCTCAGGTAGGCCAGGGAATCCACGCCCAAGTGGGCGGAGATCTCCTCGAGGGTCAGTCGGGCCGCGATCAGCTGGTCCTGGGTGTCGGTGTCGATCCCGTAGAAGCAGGGGTGGGTCACCGGCGGTGAGCTGATACGCATGTGCACCTCGGTCGCACCGGCATCGCGGATCGCCGCCACCAACTTGCGACTCGTGGTGCCGCGGACGATCGAGTCATCGATCACCACCACGCGCTTTCCGGCCAACACATCCGGGAGGGGATTGAGCTTCACGCGAATCCCCGCTTCGCGCATGGCCTGGGTGGGCTGAATGAAGGTGCGGCCGACGTAGCGGTTCTTGATCAGGCCGTCACCGAAGGGGATGCCGCTGTACTGGGAATAGCCAATCGCGGCGGGAATCCCGGAGTCAGGAACACCGATGACGATGTCCGCCTCGATCGGAGTTTCGCGGGCCAGCACCTCGCCGATGCGAACCCGGTAGCTGTAGAGGGATTCGCCGAAGAAACGGCTGTCGGGCCTTGCGAAATAGATCATCTCGAAGACGCAGAGCTTGGAGGGCTCCTCCACCCAGCGGCTGCGGACGGGCTCGGACTCACCAAGACGGAAGTGGACGATTTCACCCGGCTCGATGTCCCCATCGAAGCTGGAACCAATGATGTCCAGGCCGCAGGTCTCGCTGCTCACCACCCAGCGGGCTTCGCTGAGCTCGCCCATGTGACCAAACACCAGGGGACGGATGCCATGGCCGTCGCGCAGGGCAAACAGACCTTCGGGGGTACCGATCACCAAGCTGAAGGCGCCTCGGCAACGGACCGCTGCGGAGCGAATGGCACTGTCCCAATCGCTGCCGGCATTCACGGCCTGCTGAATCGCAAAGGCGATCAGCTCTGAATCAGTCGTCGAGGTGAATTCAGCTTCGGGCAGGTCGCTGGCCAGGGCCGTCCGGAGTTCGCCGGCGTTCACCAGGTTGCCGTTGTGGGCAAAGGCCATCGGGCCCAGCCGGGTGTTGAGCAACACCGGCTGGGCGTTGCAAGCCTTGCTCGAACCCGTCGTGGAATAGCGGTTGTGGCCGATGGCGAGCTGGCCGGGGAGGCGCTCGAGGACTTCGGGGGTGAACACCTTGCTCACCAGGCCCATGTCCTTGTGGAGCCGCACCTTGGGGGCACTGCCGGGTTCCGCGTCAAAGACGGCGATGCCCGCCGATTCCTGACCGCGATGCTGAAGGGCGTACAGGCCGAAGTAGGTGAGGTTGGCCACCGGCTGGTCACTGGCCAGCACCGCAAACACGCCGCAGGCCTCTTCCGGCTTGTCTGGACGCTCGAGGCTGGGTGTGGCGTCCGTCACAGCAAGTCCCAGCTTCAGATTTCCTTCAACATTGTGCATCAGGGTTCTCCTCAAGCCGTCGGAGGCAGGTCGACGCCCATGCGCCGCGGAATCGCCTGCTCAAAGCGCTCACGCATCTGGGCAATGGGCGTGGTGAGCAAGTTCGAGCCCGCCTGGGTGATCGAGAGCGCACTGTCGTCCTCCACCACACCGAGGCACTGCGCCGGAATGCCGCTGGCAGCCAAAGCCTCCTGCCAAGTGACCGTTTGCGCCGGGGAGACGCTGACCAAGATGCGGGCGCCGCCTTCGGCAAACAGCAGGCGATCGAGGCGAGCAGCGCTGGAGGGAAGTTCCAGGTGGGCACCCAAACCAGAGGCCATGCAGCACTCCGCAGCGGCCACGGCCAGACCGCCATCGCTGAGGTCATGGGCCGACTTCACCAGACCCTGGGTGATGGCCTGGCGCAGGAACGCCTGAACCGAGCGCTCCAGCTCCAGGTCGATCTCCGGCGGGCGCCCCGTCACGGCTCCATGGATTCGCTCGAGGTAGCTCGTGCCAGCCAGGCCCAAGCGGCCATCGGCTGGAGTCTCCCCCGCTTCCAAAGGAACACCCAGCATCCAAATCACATCGCCAGCGTCCTGCCAGGCCTGGCCGCGGACCTGGCTGAGGTCATGGACCAAGCCGACCATCCCCACCACAGGGGTCGGATGGATCGGCAGCATCGAACCATCTGGCATCCGCGTCTCGTTGTAGAGGGAGACGTTGCCGCCGGTCACTGGGGTATCCAGGGCCGAGCAGGCGGTGGAGAGACCCCGGCAGGCCATCGCCAACTGCCAATAGCCCGTTGAGGTCTCCGGGGAGGGGAAATTGAGGTTGTCGGTGACCGCCAGGGGCTCAGCGCCCACGCAGCTGAGGTTGCGAGCCGCCTCGGCCACGGCTGCCATGCCGCCCCGTTCTGGATCCAGGGCCACCCAACGGTTGGGGCAATCCACCACCGCCGCCACACCACGGGTCGCGGCCTGAGTTTCAGCCTGGGGCCGAAGCCGCACCACCGCCGCATCGGCGCCGCCCGGGGGAACGACCGTGTTGGCCTGCACCTGATGGTCGTACTGGCGATAGACCCAGCGCTTGGAGGCGATCGTGGGATCGTCCAACAGGGTCAGCAGGGTCTCGCTCCAGCTGACTCCATTGATCCCCGAGGGGGATGCAGACGGGAGCTGGTCCTCAGACCAGCGCCAGTGCTCCTGAATGGGCGCTGGAGGCTCACTCAGCAGTTCATGGCGGTTGATCGGGGTGTCATCCGCCAGGGCGCTGGCGGGGACCTCAGCGGCGACTTCACCGTTCTGCAGCACCCGAACGATGTTGTCCTCAAGGACGCGGCCCACCACGGCAGCCTGCAGGCCCCAACGGGTGAAGCGCTCCATCAGCGCCGCTTCCCGCCCGGGCTTCACCACGAACAGCATCCGCTCCTGGGACTCGCTCAGCAGGAACTCGTAGGGGGTCATCCCGGCCTCTCTGGCGGGCACGCGATCGAGGTCCAGCTCAATGCCCAGACCGCCCTTGGCGGCCATCTCTGAGCAACTGCAGGTCAAACCTGCGGCTCCCATGTCCTGCGCCGCGACAACATCACCGCTCTGAAAGGCATCGAGGCAGGCCTCAATCAGGCCTTTCTCCAAAAAAGGATCGCCGACCTGCACGGCCGGACGATCGTCCAGGGAGGCTTCCGTGAGTTCCGCCGACGCAAAGCTGGCGCCGCCCATGCCATCCCGGCCGGTTGTGCTGCCGACGTAGACCACCGGGAAGCCGACGCCCTCGGCCCCGGAGCAGACGATCGTCTCGGTCTCCATCAAGCCCAGGGCCATGGCGTTGACCAGGGGGTTGCCGGAATAGCTGGCGTCAAAGGCCACCTCACCGCCCACCGTGGGCACACCGACGCAATTGCCGTAGTGGGCAATGCCCGCCACCACACCCTCCATCAGGCCCACGTTGCGCTCGTCCTCCAGCGGGCCAAAGCGGAGGGCATTCAGCAGGGCAATCGGGCGGGCACCCATGGTGAAGATGTCCCGCAGGATGCCGCCCACGCCCGTTGCGGCGCCTTGAAACGGCTCCACCGCGGAGGGGTGGTTGTGGCTCTCGATCTTGAAGGCCAGGCGTTGGCCTTCTCCAAGGTCAACGACGCCCGCGTTCTCACCGGGTCCCACCAGGATCCGCGGGCCGGTCGTGGGGAAGCCCTGCAGCAGGGGTCTGGAATTGCGATAACAACAGTGCTCAGACCACATCACACCGAACATGCCGAGCTCAGCTCGGTTGGGGGCTCGGCCGAGGCGGCGGCAAATCTCGTCGTAGTCGGCTTGGCTGAGGTTCTCCTTTTTCAGCGCGTCAGCAACGGAGTAGTCAGGGGCTGCGACCACGGACCAGGGAGCGAGATCATTCCAGTCTCGCTGAGCGACTCACCCCCTCTCAAACCCAGGGATCGTCCTGGTGGCGGCGGGGCTGTGGCTCATCGGTTTCAGTCCAGTCATCCCAGGCCTCCTGGGATCGCGCTTGGCGGTCCAGGTCTGGTTCCCGCTCATCCCAGGGGGGTTCCTCCAGCCAACCTTCGAGGCGCTCTTCAAAACGATCGCCGGCGTTCTGGACTTGATCGCGCCAGCGGGAGGTTTCCTCTTGCATTTGCTCGCGCCAACGCCTGGAGCGACGCAGGAACTCCTGACGAACACTGGCTTTGGCCAGGGGAAGGTCATCCAGGCCCGCAAGGGACGTGAAAACCGTTCCAGGTTGTTGATCGTTAATGCGCGCTGGGGCCAAGCGCCAACGACTGGTGCCGGGCAGCCTCGGATCGCTGCGGGACACCAGGTAGTGGAGGATCTGACCACTACTGAGATCGACTGCCGCATCTGCGATCTGCCCCAGGGGTTCGCCGTCTTGGCCGAGGAGGGTCGCCTCGATCAAGGTGGGCAAGCGATCCATGGTGGCGATTTCGGTCGCAGCCGCATCCCCACGGACAAAGAGCTCCAGTTCCGCCAGACCGCACAACTGATTCAGGCGCCAGACTTCACGGCGATCACCCAAGGCGGATGGCTTGGAGAACCAGCCCAGAAGCCGATGCACCGGAGGGTGCATCCAAGGGGCGACACCAACCCCATGGTCGAGGCCTTGATCGCAGCGAACGCGGCGGCGCAGCAATTCGCTGAGCAGCAGCTGTTCGGGGAGGCTCACTGGCGGATCTGAACCGGCATCACCAAGTAGGTGAAGCTGGAGTCGTCTTGGGGAGCCAGCACCACCGGAGTGGTCGGGGCATTGCACTGGAGCTGGACCTGCTCGCAGCCCATGGCCTTCAGGCCTTCCAGGACGTAGCGGACGTTGAAGGCGATCTGGATGGCATCGCCGCTGACCTGGGCTCCGATGGCCTCTGAGCCACTGCCCACGTCTTGCGCATCCGCACTGATGGACAGCTGACCGACTGCGGGGTCGCTCGTGAGTTTGACGACGTTGTTGTGTTGATCGGCCAAGACCGCCACACGCTCCAGGGCGCTCAGGAGACCCTTGCGATCGACCTGAAGCTGGCGACCGAAGCTTTCGGGGATCAGCTGCCGGTAGTTGGGGTAAGTGCCATCGAGGCTGCGGCTGGTCAGGACCTGGTCAGCCCATTGGAAGACCACCTGACCGCGATCACAAAAGAGGCTCACGGCATCGCTGCCGCCGCGGCTGGAGAGCAAACGCTCCAACTCCCGAAGGGAGCGGGCGGGCACCGTCACATCCAGCTCTGCCTCACTGCTGGAGGCGTTCTGCAGACGCAGGACGGCCAGACGGTGGCCATCAGTGGCGGCGCATTCCAGACCGTTCTGATCCAGGCCCAGGTGAACACCGGTCAGCAGCTGCTTGGCCTCATCACCACTGCTGGCGAAGAGGGTTGCGCGCAAACCCTTGACGAGGACCTCTGGATCCAACTTGATCGGAGTTCCCGCTTGAGCCAGAGGGAGCTCAGGAAAATCATCGGCGGGCATCCCCCGCATCTGATAACTGCCCGAGAGGCTGGTCAACTCGACCTGCTCACTGCCGTCTTCGCAGCAGAGGGTGATCGGGCTGTCGGCCGGCATCCGCGAAACGATCTCACCAAAGAGCCGGGCGGGAAGGGTGATGGCACCGCTGGTGGCAACTGAGGCGCTCAGGCTGGTTTGGATGCCCAGGCTCAGATCGAATCCCGTCAAGCTCAGGCGACCCGTTCCGGCATCTGCGGTCAGCAGCACATTCGCAAGAACCGGATGGGTGGGACGTGCGGCAACAGCCCTGCTCACCAGTTGAAGACTGGAACTCAGTTCGGCCTGGGAGCAGACCAGCTTCATGGCAGGACTGAAGGGGCCTCCACGCTTCCACAACCCAAGCGGAAGCGCAACGGGTCGAGCGATCGGGTTCCCCGGCAATCCCCAGACGACCGATTAAGGATTAAAGGATCAAGAAGAAAGAAATCCCAATCCGTAGTCGTAGGTCTTGGGGAAACCCTGGGAAATCACCAACTCCTATTGACTGCAAAGGGTTTCGCTTCCCGCAGGCCTGTGGAACAAGGATCTGGACTGCGGACTATTGGAGCCCTTTCCTCCTTTTCCCAGGATTGTGGAAAAACGAGCGAGTTCCGGCGGTTTCTGGTTCTTGGTTTTTCCAGCCTTCTTTCCACAGGTTGTGGGCAGTCGCTTTTTGGATTGGTTGGCTTTCTTGGACACAAAAAAGCCCGGCTTGTGGCCGGGCAAAGCGGTCTCAAGAGGTTCAGAAGCCCATCACTTGCGCCACCTTGGCGGTGTCGGCATCGAGTCCGGTATGGAACTTGGAGTCGTTGTGCTCGATTGCGGTTGTCGGGTCCTTCAGGCCGTTGCCTGTGAGGACACAGACCACCGTGGCGCCTGCAGGGACTTCGTCGCGCCGTTTGATCAGACCGGCGACGGAGGCTGCGCTGGCGGGCTCGCAGAAGACGCCTTCGCCACTGCCGAGCAACTTGTAGGCCTCGATGATTTCGGCGTCGGTGACGGCCATGAAGTCGCCGTTGCTTTCAGCCCGGGCCTTCAGCGCGTTCTCCTTGTTGACCGGGTTTCCGATTCGGATCGCAGTGGCGATGGTGTCGGGTTGCTCGACGGTGTGGCCGAGGACCAGGGGGGCTGAACCGGCCGCCTGGAAGCCCATCATTCGGGGCAGCTTGCGGCTGTGGCCGGCTGCCTTGTACTCGTTGAAGCCCATCCAGTAGGCGCTGATGTTGCCGGCGTTGCCGACGGGGATGCAGAGCCAATCCGGGGCCTCGCCGAGGGCATCCACCACCTCGAAGGCTGCGGTTTTTTGCCCTTGCAGTCGGTAGGGATTCAGGGAGTTCACCAGCGTGACGGGGTATTGGTCCGCCACTTCGCGAACGATCGCCAGGGCCCGGTCAAAGTTGCCCTTCACCGCCAGGACTTCCGCGCCGTAGAGCAGGGCTTGGGCCAGCTTGCCCTGGGCCACATAGCCATCGGGGATCAAGACGAAGGCCCGCATGCCACCGCGCTTGGCATAGGCCGCTGCCGCCGCGGAGGTGTTGCCGGTGCTGGCACAGATCACTGCCTCGGAACCCGCTTCCTTGGCTTTGGAGATGGCCATGGTCATGCCCCGGTCCTTGAAGGATCCGGTGGGGTTCAGGCCGTCGTATTTGAGGTAGACCTTGACCCCCTTGCCAATCCGCTCAGCAATGGAGGGGGCAGGGATCAACGGGGTGGCCCCTTCCCGCAGGGTGATGACAGGCGTTTTGTCGCTGACGGGCAACCAGCGGCGGTAGCCCTCGATCAGGCCCGGCCAGTCCTGCATCGTTGCTTTCTTCGATCCCAGTCGCCGGCGGATGGAAGTCAGCAGGGGCACGGTCGGCTGGGACGCTCTGGACCCGAATCTACGGGGCAGCCTTGTTGTCGCCCCTCAGCCCATCCAGGGGCGAATCGGAAAAGAAGGAGATCAACTGGCTGATGGATTTGGCTTTTTCGAGCACGTTCATCAGCGCCGGAATGCTGACCTCCAGCTCATCGACCGGGTAGGCCTGCATGAAGCTGATCGCATTGATCTTGTCGTCGCCTGCCACCAGGGCATTGATCACACCGGCTCGTAGGGCGGGGATGCCTGCTCCAGGGGCTTTGAGTGGATAGATGATCTTGGCCACCCGGGCCAGGATCGCTTCGCCAAGACGGGTGTTCAGCAAGCGGCTGGTGAGCACCAACGGGATAGCGAGCTCCGCCTTCAGCAGCTTGGAGACCTCCTTGGGCTCCATCTTCGTGAGGCTCAGCAGATCCGAGAGCAGACCCCTGGCCTGATCGGTCTCCGCCAAGTATTCGAAGTCCGCCACTGGGATCGAACGCCGGAAGGCCCCGGTGACGAACACCACGTTCTCCGCCGCTAGCGTTGGCGTCCCACCGAGCAAGCCCAAGCCAAGCGCTGCAGCGAGGAGGCGCTGGCGTTTGCAGGTCGGCATGGGGCCTCGAAACAGTGAGGTGACCCTAGGCCGGACTCACCAGGACGTCGCGCACGAGCCTGACCATGCTGCGTTCAGCCAGTCCTTTGGCCATCTCTGTCCCCATGCGCCGCAGTTCGGTTTCCTGGAGAAGCCTTGGGACTCGTTTGAGCAGCAATTGCGGATCGAATCCAGGCAGTTGGTTGAGGATGGCCACGAGGCGTTGGATGGGCTCAAGGGAGAGCAACTCCACGTCGCTGGCGGTGATCGCCACGCGATCCCGCAGACCAGGTGGCCTCAGGGCCCGAGGCAAGCGTTGGCTCAGACGGACCGCGGTTTGCCAGCCCAGGGCGTCGAGTTGGTCGACAGCAGCTTCGACGAGCTGGTTGCGCAGCAGACCCGCCTTAGGGGAGAAGAGGAAGTCGAGGACTTGATCGAGCAGTCCCTCCAGGTCCAACTGGCTGCCGCTGGCGGCACTGCTGATCAGGTTGTCCAGCCGCTGCCAACGGAAGATGTCGCCGTCGAACAGCATTTCTTTGAGGCTGTTGCGCAGCTGCGGATCCGGGTCTTCCATCAGCCGGCGGGCGAAATAGGGGTAGGCCGCACCGAGGATTTTGAAATCGGGATCGACGCTTAAGGCGATGCCCTCGAGCGTCACCAGGGAGCGAATGATCAGTGCGTAATAGGGGGGAACGCGGAAGGGGAAGCGGTACATCACACCGCTGAGGTCGTCCGTGACGGCTTTGAAGTCCATCCGGCTGACGCCCATTTCCAGCGCTTGGCCAAAGACTTGCTCAAAGGCCGGAACGATCGGCTCGAGATTCACGTCCTCCGCCAGGAAGCCCAGGCTGACGAAGTCATTGCTCAGCTTTCCGAAATTGCGGTTCACCAGGTGGACCACCGCTTGGATCAGGCCGGTGCGGCTCTCACGGCTGACCTCGCTCATCATTCCGAAGTCGAGATAGGCCAGGCGACCATCAGCCAGGGCCAGCAGGTTCCCGGGGTGGGGATCGGCGTGGAAGAAGCCGTGCTCCAGCAGTTGCTGCAGGGAGCAGTTCACCCCCACGGTGACCATGTCGTCGGGGTCGATCCCGAGTTCGCGAACGGCTTCGAGGTTGGTGAGTTTGACCCCGTCGATCCACTCCATCGTCAGCACGCGCCTGGCCGTGGCATCGCGGAAGATCCGGGGTACGGCGATACGGGGGTTGTGGGCGTGGAGCTCTGCGAACGTTTCGGCGTTGGTCGCCTCGTTGCAGTAGTCCATTTCCTCGAACACCCGCTTGCCCAGCTCGTCGATCAGGGCCACGAGGTCCGAGCGGATCAAGCCGATGTTGGTGTTCAGCCAGGCCGCGATGTTCCGGACGATGTAGAGGTCCAGGGTGATCTGTTCCCTCAGTCCTGGGCGCTGAACCTTGACGGCAACCTTCTCGCCGCTGAGCAGAACACCCCTGTGGACTTGGCCGAGGGATGCCGCTGAGATCGGCTCCCGTTCCAGCTCGGCATAGATCGCTGAAATCGGAGCACCGAGGTCTTCTTCGATGCAGGCCATCGCCAGGCCCGAATCGAAGCCGGGCAGTTGGTCCTGCAGTCCGGCAAGCTCCTCCAGTAGGAGTGGCGGAATGATGTCGGGGCGGGTGGAGAGGGCCTGACCGGCCTTGATAAACGCTGGACCCAGGGAGGCCACCAGATCAGCTGCTTCCTTGGCCCGCGCCCGGGCGTACTCGGGATCCTTGAGCCTGCGGGTCAGCCAGTCGAAGCCGACACCGAAGAGATAGAGGCCGATTGGAACCAGCGTTTGCCAGAGCCGGCGGATCAAACGTTGAGGTGCGCCGGCGTAAATCCGACTGATGGCTGCTGGGTCGTATTCGAGGAGACCAGCGGCCTCGATGAAGTCGGAGAGCTCCTCGCGCTGGGGCTCCACCGTTTTGGTCGTTTTAGCAGGGGTGTTCGGTTCGGCGTCGTCACCGAACACGCTGCGTTGCATGGCAGCCGCCGCTGCTTCGGCAGGGGTGAGGCCGGTCTCTGACATGACCCCCTTCTAAACGAAAGAGACAGCCGCTACGGTCGGGCCCAACACCAGGCTGCTCGTGCTTACCGGTCTGCGCCTCGAGAACATTGCTCTGATCGAGGAGCTGCAGCTGGAGTTTGGAGAGGGCTTCACGGTGCTAACCGGTGAGACCGGAGCCGGTAAGTCCATTCTTTTGGATGCCCTGGATGCCCTACTGGGTGGGCAGGGGCCGAGGCTGTTGCGACAGGGCAGCAGCAAAGGGGTGATCGAGGCCAGTTTTTCCCTCAGTCCTCCCCTGCAGGAGTGGTTGAACGAGCAGGAGTTGGAGTGCGACGAGGAGGAGTTACTGCTGAGCCGCGAATGGCGCCAGAAGGACGATCGCCTCAGCAGTCGCCATCGACTCAATGGCGTTGCGGTCAACCGTCAACAGATTCAATCCCTGCGCCCCCTTCTGTTGGACCTGACCGTTCAGGGTCAGACCCAACAGTTGGCTCGGCCTGGTCAACAGCGCCGTTGGCTGGACCGTTTTGGTGGCGCTGAACTCCAGCAGCATTCAGCTCCCGTTCAGGAGAGCTATCGCTCCTGGCGCCAAGCCTCGGCGGCCCTGGAGCAGGCCAAGGCTGATTGGTTGACCCTGCAGGCCGATTTGGAGCGTCAGCAACAGCTTTTGGATGACCTGGAGGCGGCGCAGCTGGAGGACCCTTCAGAGCGCAGCCAGCTGGAGAACGAAGAGAACCGTCTCGCCCATGGGGTGCGTCTGCAGGAAGGGGTGATGACCCTGATGGGACGGCTGGTGGATGGCGCTGAAGAAGCGCCATCCGTGTTGGACCATCTGGCGGCCTGTGAGGCCGAGTTGGCTCAGATGCAGCAACTCGATGGCAGCTTGTCGGCGGTGAGCGCTCGCTTTGGCGATGGCTTAGCGGAGCTCCAGGACTTCATCCGTGAGCTCGATCGCTATGGCTCGACCCTCGAGAGTGATCCAGACAGTCTGGGACAACTGCAGGAGCGGATGGCCTTGCTCAAGACGCTCGAGAGGCGCCATGGCAAAGATTTGGCCGAGTTGATTGCTTGGCGCGATCAATTGCGTGAGCAGCTGGTCCCCGGCGGTGCTCAAGCCAGCCTCGAGGCTTTGGAGCAGGACGAACTCCAAGCCCGTCAGCGGCGTGATCGTTGCAACGCCCAACTGACCCAGGCGCGCCGCGCTGCCGCTGAGGCCTTGGAACAAGAGCTGATGCAGGCCCTGCGGCCGATGGGTTTGGCCAACGTTCGCTTTCAAGTCGGTATCGAGCCCGCGGCCCCGGGGGAAGAGGGGGCGGACGCGGTGCAGTTCCTGTTCTCCGCCAACCCCGGGCAGCCGTTGGCTCCCCTGTCTGAGGTGGCCTCAGGCGGTGAGATGTCGCGCTTTCTCTTGGCGTTGAAGACTTGCCTGGCCGCGGCGGATCAGCACGTCACCCTGCTCTTTGATGAGATAGACACCGGTGTCAGCGGCCGAGTGAGTGGTGCCATGGCTGAGCTGCTGCAGCGCCTGGCCCAGCAGCGCCAGGTCTTTTGCGTGACTCACCAGCCCTTGGTCGCCGCTGCTGCGGACCATCACTTCCAGGTGGCGAAGGAGGTGCGGGATGGGATGACCCACACGCGAGTGTCCCAACTGCGGGACACTCAGGCTCGGCAGGCGGAACTGGCGGAATTGGCCGGTGGTGATTTCGGTGAGACCAGGAGCTACGCGGCCAGCCTGCTCAAACGCGCTGCCTAGACTTCATCCCTCTTAGAGCCGCCTGGATGCCCCGCGCCCTCGCCAAAAGCGTGAACGAGAAGGCTGCGCTTCAGGCCCTCAACGGCGGCTCCTTGGAGGATGTGATCCGGGTGCGGGGTGCCCGTCAGCACAACCTCAAAAACGTCGACGTCACGATCCCCCGCAACCAGCTGGTGGTCTTCACCGGGGTGAGCGGCAGCGGCAAGAGCTCCCTCGCCTTCGACACGATCTTTGCTGAGGGCCAACGCCGCTACGTCGAAAGCCTCTCGGCCTACGCCCGGCAGTTCCTTGGCCAGGTCGACAAGCCCGATGTGGATGCAATTGAGGGCCTCTCTCCGGCCATTTCGATTGACCAGAAGTCCACGAGCCACAACCCCCGTTCCACGGTGGGAACGGTCACCGAGATCCAGGACTACTTGCGTTTGCTATTCGGCCGCGCAGGGGAACCCCACTGCCCCGAGTGCGATCGCTCGATTCGGCCCCAGTCGATCGACGAGATGGTTGATCAGATCCTCACCTTGCCGGAGGGCACCCGTTATCAGCTTCTGGCGCCCGTCGTCCGCGGCAAAAAGGGCACCCACGTCAAGCTGTTGAGTGGCCTTGTGGCCGAGGGCTTTGCCCGGGTGCGCATCAACGGTGAGGTGCGTGAACTCGCCGACAACATCGAGCTCGACAAGAACCACTCCCACAACATTGAAGTGGTGGTGGATCGCCTGGTGGCCCGCGAGGGCATTCAGGAGCGCCTGACCGATTCCCTCCGCACCGCCCTCAAGCGCGGCGATGGCTTGGCCTTGGTGGAGGTGGTTCCGAAGTCCGGTGAAGAGCTTCCGCCCGAGGTGGAAAAGGAGCGCCTCTATTCCGAGAACTTCGCCTGCCCGGTTCACGGTGCGGTGATGGAGGAGCTCTCGCCGCGGCTGTTCTCCTTCAACAGTCCCTATGGCGCCTGCGCGGATTGCCATGGCATTGGCCACCTGCGCCAATTCACTAAGGAGCGGGTGATCCCTGATCCTTCGCTGCCGGTGTATGCGGCGGTGGCCCCTTGGGCGGAGAAGGACAACTCCTATTACTTCTCCCTGCTCTATTCGGTGGGAGAGGCCTTTGGCTTTGAGATCAAGACCCCCTGGAATGAGCTGACCGAGGAACAGCACGACGTGCTGCTCAACGGCTCAAGGGAGCCGATCCCGATTCAGGCCGACAGCCGTTACCGGAAAAACCAGACCTATCTGCGGCCGTTCGAAGGGATCCTGCCGATCCTCGAGCGCCAGCTGCGTGACGCCAGCGGTGAGTCCATTCGCCAGAAGCTCGAGAAGTACCTGGAGTTGGTGCCCTGCTCCACTTGCCATGGTTTGCGGCTCAAGCCCGAGGCATTGGCGGTGCGGGTTGGTCCCTACCGCATCCATGAGCTGACCAACAGCAGCGTCGGCGAGAGCCTGCGCCGCATTGAAGAGCTGATGGGCGTTGAGGGCCCGGCTTTGCTCAACGCCCGTCAAATCCAAATTGGCGACTTGGTGTTGCGGGAGATCCGCATGCGCCTGAAGTTTCTGTTGGATGTGGGCCTGGACTACCTGAGCCTGGATCGTCCGGCGATGACCCTCTCTGGTGGTGAGGCCCAGCGCATCCGGCTGGCCACCCAGATCGGTGCAGGTCTGACGGGCGTGCTCTACGTGCTCGATGAGCCGAGCATCGGTTTGCACCAGCGTGACAACGACAGGCTGTTGAACACCCTCGTGAAGCTCAGGGATCTGGGCAACACCTTGATCGTGGTGGAGCACGACGAGGACACCATTCGCGCCGCCGATTACATCGTCGACATCGGCCCGGGCGCCGGAGTCCATGGCGGCAAGATCGTTGCCGAGGGTGACTTCGAGACCCTGCTCGCGGCTGAGGAGTCGTTGACTGGCGCTTACCTCAGTGGTCGTCGGGCTATTCCGACCCCGGCTGAGCGCCGTGCCAGTGGATCCCGCAAGCTCACCTTGGTGGGTTGTGCGCGGAACAACCTCAGCGGTTTTGACGTGGAGTTCCCCCTGGGCCGTTTGGTTTGTGTGACCGGGGTGAGCGGCAGCGGCAAGAGCACGATGGTCAACGAGCTCCTGCACCCCGCGCTGGAGCACAAGCTCGGCATGAAAGTCCCCTTCCCTGCAGGGGTTGAGGACCTCAAGGGCATCAAGGCGATCGACAAGGTGATCGTCATTGACCAATCACCGATTGGCCGAACGCCTCGCTCCAACCCAGCGACCTACACCGGAGCGTTTGATCCGATCCGACAGGTCTTTGCCGCGACGGTCGAGGCCAAGGCTCGCGGCTACGCCGTCGGTCAGTTCAGCTTCAACGTCAAGGGCGGTCGCTGCGAAGCCTGCAGCGGCCAGGGCGTGAACGTCATTGAGATGAACTTCTTGCCTGACGTCTACGTCCAGTGCGACGTCTGCAAGGGTGCTCGCTACAACCGCGAGACGTTGCAGGTCAAATACAAGGGCCACACCATCGCCGATGTGCTCCAGATGACGGTGGAGCAGGCTTGCGAGGTGTTCTCAGCGATCCCGCAGGCGGCCGATCGGCTGCGGACCCTGGTGGATGTGGGCTTGGGTTACGTCAAGCTCGGCCAACCCGCACCGACCCTCTCCGGAGGTGAGGCCCAGCGGGTGAAGTTGGCGACCGAACTCTCGAAACGCGCCACCGGCAAGACCCTTTATCTGATCGATGAGCCGACGACGGGCCTGAGCTTCTACGACGTCCACAAGTTGATGGACGTGATGCAGCGCTTGGTGGACAAGGGCAACTCGATCTTGGTGATCGAGCACAACCTGGATGTCATTCGCTGCTCCGATTGGATCATTGACCTTGGTCCCGAGGGTGGCGACAAGGGTGGCGAGATTGTGGTGACCGGCACTCCCGAAGAGGTCGCGGAGAATCCGAGCTCTCACACCGGGCGCTACCTCAAGCAGGTTTTGGAGCAGCACCCGCCGCAGGCGGTCGCTGCCTGACGCATAAGCTTGGGCATGTCTGATTAAGTGATGTAACTAGCCATGACAAATATGCTGAACACTAAAGTTTCAAGGTCGGCTTGTTCCGGGTAATCTCTTAGGCTCTAAAATTGTTTCAGTAGATCGATTGTCATGATAAGAGCATTGCTGGGAAACTACAAAAATCAAACAACAAGCGTTCTCCAGAGGATCCATACAAGGCTTCTCCGGGTTGGATTTAAAAATGGAAAGCGTGTAAATTTTGGATCAAAATCGGCAAGCGCCAAAACTTTCTATCCAGAGCTTGCACTCAGGGCTGCCATTGATCCATCTATATATAGTGTCTTTAGAAGGCATCATCTCTATACTCCAATTCTCGAACATGTATCTCTAAAGGATGCTTCTTTGTATCTTAATATCATTAAAGATGTTTACCATCTCGCAGACGATGAGATTTATCAGGCGACGGAGCCTTTGCAATGTATCGGCTCGCCTTATAAAATTCATCTTGATCGGCTTCGTATGCCAATCTCTACGACGTCACTTCGTTACCTAAAAGTTGCTCTAGAGATTAAAGATAAGCTCAAGGATGGCCCTTCTCCTGACTTAGTTGAGATTGGTTGTGGCTATGGAGGGCAGGCAGTTGTCCTGGATAGGATTATGCATATTAATTCCTACACGTTTATTGATCTCTGGCAGGTAAATTACTTAATTCAACGTTTTATCGAAGATGCTGGAATAAACTGTAAATACAGACTGGCTACTCTTGGAAGTCTTGATGGATTGGGCTCTTGGGATATGGTTATCAGTAACTATGCCTTCAGTGAACTTCCGCAGTCTTTGCAGCTAAAATACTTTGATCAGGTGTTGAGTCTTTCCCGTCGCGGCTATCTGATTATGAATAGTGGGGTGGACGGCAAATTTGACGATATCAATAATTTGCCCCAGGATTCTCTCCTTAAGTTGATTCCAGGATCAAGCATAACAGACGAAATTCCCGTTACGTTTTCAGAAAACTATCTTCTCGAGTGGTAGCCAGAATCCTAATTCCATTGTGAATTGGTATTATTTGTTAGTGTGTTTAGCCTGGGTCTTGTGGAAGATCTTTTTTGGTGATATCTCTCTAACTTGTTATCAAGCTGAATATTACTCTTATTTTACTGGACGATCCCATATTGATCTTTTTGAGGGCATTGTGGTCAGACTCAAGTGAGATTCTTGAATTTTGACCATCCTCGAGGATTACACATAACAGCCCTCCGCTGAATTCTTGAAGATCGATCAGCTGATCGCCCCGTTGCTCAAAGCGCAGGCAGATCTGTCCAAGATCTCCCCGCTGGCAGCGGCGGATTTCTGCGGCATGAAGCTTTTTGAGCAGACCCTGCTGAGTTGCGAGCAACACGCTGTCCTCCGCTTTCAGCGTTGCAGCACTCACCACATGCTCACCAGGTAGAAGGCGCAGCAGCACAGGCCCTTGGGCGTTCCTGCCCATCACCGGCAGGTTCTCTTCGTTGACTTCTAGGCGCAGCAGGCGACCGGTGCTGCTGCTCACCACCAGATCGTCGCCGTCCTGACAAAGCACCACGCGCTTAAGACTTACTCCTTCCTTGAGCTTGAGGATTGAGGTCGCCCGACCCGAGAGGTCTTGGAATTCAGCCAGAGGAAGACGCTTGAAACGACCATCACTGCTCAGCAGGCCAACGCTCTTTCCTTCCGCTTCTTGCGGGAGCGGCAGCAGTTGGACCACCCGCTCTCCGCTCATCCCCTCGGGTAGGAATTTCTCGAGGGTGCCAGGGTTCTGCCCGGCAAACTCCCAGCGCAGCAACGCCACACGACCTGCGTCCGTGAAGGCCAACAGCGCAGGCCTGCTGCTGATCGGCAGGATCAGGCGTGCTGGCGAGGGGTTGTCGCCAAGAGGTGCCGGCTCATCGAGGTGAAGTCGTCCTAGCAATTGGGGGCCAATCACCTTCACCTGCCCATCGGCCTGGATCACCAGTCGGCCATCGCTGGGCAGCCCTTCAAAGGCGCGCTGGCGCAGTAGTTCCGTGTTGGGCCGTTGGGCTGCGGTGCGTTGGGCGACTAGCTCATCACCACCTTCCACCAGCCGCGTTCGGCGGGGGGTGGCAAAGCGCTTTTTCAGGGCCTTGAACTCCGCCACCATGGTGTCGAGCAGCGCCGGACGTTCATCCAGCAGGTGCCGAAGGCGGGCTCGCTCCTGGCGCAGGTCGTCCGCCTCCTTGCGCAGGCTTTCCTGCTCGAGGCCCGTCAGCCGTCGCAGGGGCATGGCGAGGACCGCATCGGCCTGGCGCTCATTGATGTCGAGGTGGACCTGCAGGCTGGCCTTGGCGTTGGAGGCATCGGGTGCGGCGGTGATCATCTCGATCACCCGTTGCAATGCATTGAGGGCGGTGATCAAACCCTCGACCACTTCCAAGCGATCTTCCGCACGCTTGAGGGCGTGCTTGGTTCGCCGAATGATCGTCAGCTCCCGGTAGTCCAGGAACTCCTGCAGGAGCTGGCGCAGGCTCAGTTGGATTGGCTTTCCGTGGACGAGGGCCAGCAGGATCGCGCCGTAGTTGCTCTGCAGCGCCGTGCGCCGCTGCAGATCGGCCAACACCTTCTCTGGGTTGGCGTCCCGGCGCAGCTCCACCACGACCCGCATGCCGTCGCGGTCGGACTCGTCGCGAATGTCCGCGATCCCGTTGATCTTGCCGTCGTTGACCTGCTCGGCCAGCTTCTCGATCCAGCCCGCTTTGCTGAGTTGATAGGGCAACTCGGTGATCACCACGGCTCCGCGCTTGTGGCGTCCTTTGCCCGGCTGAATCTCCTCGATGTGGGCGACGCCCCGCATCGGGATGCTGCCGCGGCCGTAGAGATAGGTGTCGCGGAGGCCGCTGCCGGTGAGCACTTCGCCGCCGGTGGGGAAGTCAGGGCCCGGCACCAGCTCCAGCAGCTTCTCGTCGCTCAGCTCGGGCTTGCGCACCAGAGCAATCAAGGCATCCACCACCTCCCCAAGGTTGTGGGGAGGGATGTTGGTGGCCATGCCCACGGCGATGCCGGTGCAGCCGTTCAGCAGCAGGAAGGGCAGCTGGGCCGGGAGCACGGTTGGCTCCTGCTGGGAGCCATCAAAGTTGTTGGCGAAATCGACCGTGTCGCTGCCGATCTCATCGAGCATCGCCTCATTGGCGATGGGCGCTAGGCGCGTTTCCGTGTAACGCATGGCGGCCGGTGGATCGTCGTCCACCGAGCCAAAGTTGCCATGGCCGTCGAGTAAGGGATTGCGGCTTGCGAAGGTCTGCACGAGCCGGACCAGGGCGTCGTAGACCGCTTGGTCGCCGTGGGGGTGGTATTTGCCGAGCACGTCGCCCACCACGCGGGCGCATTTCCGGTAGGGGCGATCGGGGGTCAACCCCAGCTCGTGCATTGCAAACAGGATGCGCCGCTGCACGGGCTTCAGGCCATCGCGGGCATCGGGCAAGGCCCGTCCCACGATCACGCTCATGGCGTATTCCAGATAGGAGCGCTGCATCTCCTGATGCAGCTCAATCGGCTGGATACGACGCTCGTCGGATGGGTCGGGCAGCGGCTTTTCGGGACGCGCCTTGGCCATCCGAGGTCAGAAAGTGCGGCTCAGCCTACCGAGGTTGTTCCGCGGGCTCAGCATCGGCATTGGCCTGAGCCCGCTCCACATCGCCCTTCAAGCTCGCGTTCGCCAGCAGAACGCTGGTGGCTTCCCGCAGGCGCGTGCCCCAGAGCTGCTCCTGTTGATAGCTGCTCAGCACGTAGTTGGGATCACCCGCTAGGGCGCGCTTGGCCAGGTCCAGGCTCTCGCCGTTGCTGGGGTCTTGGGCATTGAGAGCCGCAGCCAAGGCCAACATCGGTTCTGCTGCCGTGGGCCGAATCGCCAGGACGGAGCGCCAGCGTTGGATCGCTTCGGCGTCCTTGCGCTGTTCGTAGAGCACTAGCGACTGGTTGTTGATGGCCTCCCAGAAGTCGCTGCGCAGCTTTGAGGCCCTCTCAAAGGCCGAGAGCGCCGCTTTGGATTCCCCCAGCAGGATGTAGCCGTTGCCCAGATCGAAGTAGGAACCGGCGTTCTTGCCGTCGATGCGCTGACCTTCGCGGATCAGCTCAACGGCGCGGGCCGGTTGGTTGGCTTTGAGGGCCAGGGAGCCCTGGGCAAAAAGGATCCCGGCATTGCGGGGGTCCAGGTTTCGCGCTTGCTCGAGCGATGCGGAGGCTTCGGCGTCCTCGCCGCTGCGCAACTGGGCTTCCGCCAGCAGCAGCCATCCCCGGGCATCCGTTGGGATCAGCTGAACGGTCAGCGCCGCGAGACTGGCGGCCTCTTCCGCTTGGCCCAATTTCAAGAGTCGGCTGGCGGCCTGGGCAATGCCCAGCCCCGCGGCTTCGAGGTTGCGCTCGCTGGGCAGCACGACGTAGGGCACCAGTGCCTTGGCGGGGGGGCCAGTGAGGCTTGCCAGCATCAGGGGCGCTGTGGCCAGAACCTTCAACCAGCGCGCGGCCATCGATGCAGGGCGATCGAGCGCTCAGCCTAGGGCTGCTGCAATGTTTCGCCTCCACATTGAGGGCTTGATCCGCCGCAGGGCGGAGGCCCGCAGCTTCTCGTCCCACTCGCTGTCGTTCCAGTCCAGGGCATCAGCCCCTTGGAGATCCAGCCACCACGGCCTGGGCTGCAGATCCGGATCGCTGCTGGAGACCAGGGCTTGCTGGTTCCAGGGGCAGACGTCCTGGCAGATGTCGCAGCCGGCCACCCAGCCGTTCAAGTCCGAGGCGATGTCTGCCGGCAACTGGTCCGCCCGGTTCTCGATCGTGTGGAAGGCGATGCAGCGGCGGGCATCGACAACAAACGGCTCGGTGATCGCCTGAGTCGGGCAGGCGTCCAGGCAGGCGCGGCAGGCCCCGCAGTGGGGCGTAGCGGGTTCATCAGCGGGGAGCTCCAGGTCGATCAATAGATGCCCGATCAGCAGCCAGGAGCCCCAGTCGCGGTTGATCAGGTTGCTGTGTTTCCCGATCCAGCCCAGGCCCGCTTCCTCGGCCCAAGCCTTATCCAGCAGGGGTGTGCTGTCGACGCAGGCGCGCCATTGGGTCTGCGGCTGGTTGCTCTCGAGCCAACGCCCCAGGGCCCGTAGGCGTCCATCGATCACCCGGTGGTAGTCCCGGCCCCAGCCGTAACGGGCCACCTTCAAGCTGCCGGGCGCAGGCTGGCGATCGACGTAGTAGTTCAGCCCCACCGCCAGAACACTGCGGACCCCAGGCAGCAAGGCCTCAATGGCTTGCCGTCTGGGGTCCTGCATCCAGGCCATCTCGCCCTGATGCCCCGCGCTCAGCCAGCGCTGCAGGGCGGCGTTGCGCAGGCGGATCCGCTCGCTACCGCTCGCTGAGGCAATCCCCACCAGGTTGAAGCCCAACTCCATGGCCTGGGCCTTGAGGGCGCTGGCCAGCTCTCCAGCCGGAAGGGGCTGTGGCTTCGGTTGATCGCCCCTACGCTTGCCCAACTTCCAAGGCCCTCCCGGTGAGTTCAGCAGTTGCAGGACGCTTCTCCAGTTTGTTGCGCTGGCTAGGGATCACGCTGGTGCTGCTGCTGGCGCTGCAATTGCTGGCGGTGCTCTCGGTCAACGGTTGGGGCGATGAGAGCTTCCGTCAGCTGCTGAGCTCCACCCTGATCACCCAGTCGCCGATGGCTCTGGTGGGGATGCTGTTGATGCTGATCGCTGCGCGGCTCGAGGATCCCCAGTCCGGTCCGACGCCCCTGCGTTGGACGGCGTGCGTGATCAGTGGGGTTCTGGCGCTGGCGCTGTTGTTCACCGTTCCCGCCACCATCGGCGGTGATCAGAGCCTGAGCGAGCAGACCAACCAGTCCCTGCAGGCCCAACGCGGCCAGTTGGAGATGGCCAAGGCCCAGCTCGACAACCCCAAGGTGCTGGAGCAGGTGATCGAGCAGGGGGTTCAAACCGGTCAGATCCCCGAGACGGCCAGCGAGGACGAGAAGAAGAAGGTCGCTCGCGCCTTCATGCAAAGCCAGCTGCAGCAGGCGGAGAACCAAATCAAACAGGCCGAAACCCGCCGTGATTTGGCCTTGAACCAACGTCGGATTGGTGGCACAGGCACCGCTGTTGTTCTGGTGATTGCCTTTGCCCTGCTTGCCCTGGCGGCTGTTCTGTAGGGCGACTGGCTAAGTTGCAGGTTGGCCCTTTGTGACCGGAATTCCGGCCAGTTGAGCGACGCAACGTAGTGGTGCAATCGAGTCCCAGACCTGAGCAACCGCTGGGCGATCGTCTCCAGCAGGACCTCAAGAACGACCTGATCGCCGGTCTGTTGGTGGTGATTCCGCTCGCCACCACGATCTGGTTGGCGACGACGGTGAGTCGCTTCGTGTTGGCGTTTTTGACGTCGATTCCGAAGCAGCTCAACCCCTTCAACACCCTCAACCCTGTGCTGCAGGAGTTGATCAACCTGGGCCTGGGTCTGCTGGTTCCCCTGCTCGGGATCCTGTTGATTGGCCTGATGGCCCGCAACATCGTCGGCCGCTGGTTGCTGGAATTTGGCGAGGGCACGCTGCAACGGATTCCCGTGGCGGGTTCCGTCTACAAGACCCTCAAGCAATTGCTGGAGACCTTCCTGCGGGATAACTCCAGCCGTTTCCGCCGCGTCGTGCTGGTGGAGTACCCCCGCGAGGGGCTCTACGCCCTGGGCTTCGTGACTGGCGTTCTGGGGGCAACCCTGTCGGCTGGCTTTGAGAAGCCGATGCTGAGCGTCTTTATCCCTACCGCCCCGAACCCCACCACCGGCTGGTACGCCGTGGTGCCGGAGTCCTCCGTACAGGATCTGGATCTTTCGGTGGAAGACGCCTTCCGCACGATCATCTCGGCGGGCATCGTCAATCCCGATGAGCGTGAGACCCCGGCCAGCCGCAGTTTCTCCAGCCTTCTCGCCCAGCTCAGGGCCCCTGCCTACTCCCCACTTCCCTCCAATAAGGCCTGATGCAGAGCCGCTCCGTAGCCCGCGAACTGGCCCTGCTGATGCTCGGTCAGGTCAGTGACCGTCAGCCCAGCGCCGACACCTCCCTGGACACCCTGCTGCAACAGGCCCTGGCTTCCCTGAGCCAACACGTGCGGGAGGCCCTCGATCAGGCCGCCACCGAATTGCAGGCCGCCCAACAGCAGCTTCTCGACAGCGAGTTGCAGGACCAGGGCGCCGTTGGTCAGTTGCCCCGCATTCGCCAGCACCTCCAGGACGGCCTGGAGCATGCCGAGAACGGCCTGAACCGCCTGTCCGCCAGCCTGGAGCTTCCGCGGCTGCTGATGCTCTCGGATCAAGAGGAGATCCGCCGCGGTGCGATCGATCGAGCCCGGGCAGTGCTCTCGGGTCGTGCCGATCTGGATCAGCGCTTGGATGCGGTGATGGAGGGCTGGCGCCTGACCCGGCTGCCTCGGATTGACCGGGACATCCTGCGGCTCGCAGCCGTGGACATCGAGCAGTTCAACACCCCCGCGCCGGTGGCTTGCAATGAGGCCGTCGAGCTGGCCAACCGCTACAGCGATGAGCAGGGCCGCCGCATGATCAACGGCGTGCTGCGTCGTTTCACTAACGCCCCCGCCAAGAGCTGAGAGACGGCATGGTTTACGACTGGTTCAATCGCAGCGCGTCCCCTCAGGACCCCCAGGATCCCCAGCCGGAACAGGCCGCTGAGCCACCTGCCCAGGACGAGGCCCCGGTAGCTCCCACTCCTGCAGCTGCGGAGCCCTCAGACATCGATCAGGACGCTCTCGATTGGGCGCGCCAGGCCTATGCCCGCCTTAAGGCCCAGCAAGAAGCGCAGAAGCAAGAAGCCGCCGCTGCTGCTGCTGAGCCACAACCCGAACCAACACCCCCGGCGGAGACCACACCGGTCTCGACTCCCGATCCCGTTCAGGCCGTCCAGACTCCCGAGCCTGCTACAGGCTTGTCCTTGCTGGAGCAGGCAGCAGCCCAGCGGGCCCAGCGTCAGCAGGAGCAGCTGGACCGGGCCATCGAGACCCCGCCCGCTCCTGTCGAACCGACTCCAGCGGCGACCGATGAAGCAGCCCCGAGCCTGGGGGACTTCGATGAGGACTTCACCTGGTCGGCCGAGGTGTTGGCCGCCCAGGGCCGCCAGCTCTCAGACATTTCCCTCGAGGAAATCGACTGGCTGGGGCGCCTGCGCCGGGGCATGGAGAAGACCCGCCAGGGCTTCGTCACCCAGTTGCTCGATACCCTCGGTGACGACCCGCTGACCCCAGAGGTCCTCGACGACCTCGAATCGTTGTTGCTCCGCGCGGATGTCGGGGTGCAAGCCACTGACCAGGTCCTGGAGGCCCTTCGTAAGCGCCTCAACGAGGAAGTCGTCGAGCCCGAGGAGGGCATTCGCTTCCTCAAAGACCAGCTGAAGGGTCTGCTCGATCACCCCATCAAGGCCAGCGGCACTGCGTTGCTTGCCCCAGAGCGGGGTCGCCTAAACGTTTGGCTGATGGTCGGCGTGAATGGGGTCGGTAAAACCACCACCCTGGGCAAGCTCGCCAATCTGGCGATCCGCAGTGGCTACAGCTGCCTGATTGCTGCTGCTGACACCTTCCGGGCCGCGGCAGTGCAACAGGTTCAGGTGTGGGGTGAGCGCAGCGGCGTCACGGTGGTCTCCAACCCTTCCGCGAATGCTGATCCTGCGGCGGTGGTCTACGACGCGATCGGTGCGGCTCAGGCCAAGGGCACCGATCTGGTGCTGGTGGACACCGCCGGTCGCCTGCAGACCAAGCACAACCTGATGGAGGAGCTCACCAAGGTGCGCCGGATCGTCGACAAGCTGGCCCCGGATGCTGAGGTTCAGTCCCTGCTCGTGCTCGATGCCAGCCAGGGCCAGAACGGTTTGAAGCAAGCCATGGCCTTCGCCCAGGCCGCCGGTCTCACCGGTGTCGTGCTGACCAAGCTCGATGGAAGTTCGCGCGGCGGTGTCGCTTTGGCGGTTTCCTCCGAAGCGGGTTTACCGATCCGCTTTATCGGTGCGGGCGAAGGGATCCGTGATTTGAGGCCCTTCAACAGCTTCGAGTTCGTCGAGGCACTGCTGGCCAAATAAACGCGGCTATCTTGCGCGCAAGTGAGCAACTTGCCGCCTGCCTATCACTCTCATCCCGGCGGAGTGGGCTCCCTGAAGCCGGCATCCGCCGTCGCTTCACTGCGTCAACTGCTGGACAGCCTGGGCAAGGAGCAGCGCCGCAATCAGGAATTGCTGGCGTCCTTGGCCTTTGCCCTGCGCAGCTTCACCAACCTGGAGCGCTTCCTGGAGTTGGTCCCCCTCGTGGCGACGCGCTTGGTGGAGGCGGAAGGGGCGGTGCTGGTGGTCTTCCACCCCGATGGCCGGCTCTGGCGCGAGCAGCTCCACGGCAGTCACCCCGAGTTGCTGCGGCAGTTGGCAACGCTTTCGGATGAGCAGCTGCAGCAGGCCTCCGGCGATGAGGCGGTGGCTCAACTGCTGGATGCTCTGGTGCGCCGGCAGTTGGGGGATCGCCCCTTGGTCGCCACCTCCCTGGCCGCCCGCAGTCGTGTTCGCGGCCGCCTGTATGTCTTCGGGTCCAAGGCGGGCCTGAGCTGGAGCGAGAGTCACCGCCGCCATGTCCAACTCGTGGCGGATCTCGCCGGGGTCGCGGTGGAGGGGGATCAGTTGTTGCAGGAGGCCCGGCGCCATGAGCGGCTCGATCGCCAGCTCTCCACCGGCGGTGAAATCCAGGCCCAGTTGCTGCCGGACCACTGCCCCGTGATTGAGGGGGTGGAATTGGCCGCGCGCTGCCGGCCGGCCTTTGAAGTGGGTGGCGATTATTTCGATTTCATTCCCACCCGGCCCCAGCTGATAGGCCGCCAGCGGGAGCAGGGGCGTTGGGCCCTGGTGATTGGCGATGTGATGGGCAAGGGGGTCCCCGCGGGCCTGTTGATGACGCTGCTGCGGGGCATGCTCCGGGCTGAGGTCTCCAGCGGCTTGCCCCCTGATCAGATCCTCCACGACCTGAACCAATTGGCCCAGGAGGACCTGGCCCAGTCCCATCGCTTTGTCACGCTCTTCTATTCCGACTTCGATCCCCGCACGCGGCTGCTGCGCTACGCCAACGCCGCCCACAATCCGCCCTTGATCTGGCGGCGGATTCGCCACACGGTCGAACGCCTGGATGCACCGGGTCTGTTGATCGGCCTGCAGAGCGAGGCGGAGTACGGCTGCGAGCAGATCGTGCTGGAGCCAGGCGATGTCTTGCTCTGCTACACCGACGGCGTCACGGAAGCCTCCGGCCTCAATGGCGAGCGCTTCGATGAGGAGCGTCTGGTCCAGGCTCTGCAAACGGCTTGCCGCTCCGGCGGTGGGGCCCAAGGAATCCTGGATCAGCTGTTCGCGCGCCTGGATCGCTTTGTTGGAGCGGATCGCCCCCTCGATGACGATGCCTCGATGGTGGTGCTGAAGGTGCGCGAAGAGGTGACGCTGCCGAGTGTGAGTAGTCGCCTGCCAAGCTGAGATTCAGCAGCACGTCCGGGCCCGATGGCCGTTGATTCCTCTTCCTCCACCTGGAGTCAGCGTTTTGAGCAAGGTCTGCATCCAGCGATTGAGCGATTCAACGCGTCGATCGGTTTTGACATCAACCTGCTGCAGCAGGACCTGGATGGATCCGTTGCCCATGCCCGGATGCTGGGCAGCACCGGAGTGATCACGGCCGAGGAGGCTGAGCAGCTGGTCGCTGGTCTCGAGCAGGTGCGCGCAGAGGCGGCCGCAGGCCAGTTCAACCCTGGCCTCGAGGATGAGGACGTGCACTTCGCCGTGGAGCGAAGGTTGATCGCGATCTTGGGGCCCCTGGGCAAAAAGCTCCATACCGGTCGCTCCCGCAATGACCAGGTCGGCACGGATTTGCGCCTGTGGCTGAGGGGTCAGATCGATGCCATCGATGGAGCCTTAGTGCGTTTTGAGCAGGCGTTGCTGGCCCAGGCCGAAGCCCACGTGGAGGTGATGATCCCCGGTTACACCCACCTGCAGCGGGCCCAGCCGATCTGCCTGGCCCATCACCTACTGGCCTATGTGGAGATGGCGGAGCGGGACCGCGCTCGTTTGAAGGACCTGCGCAAGCGGGTCAACATCTGCCCCCTCGGTGCCGCTGCTCTAGCGGGCACGCCAGTGCCGATTGATCGGCGTCACACGGCCGCCGCCCTGGGTTTTGACGACGTCTATGCCAACAGCCTCGACGCCGTCAGCGACCGCGATTTCGCGGTCGAGTTCAGTGCGGCCGCCAGCCTGGTGATGGTGCACCTGAGTCGCCTCAGCGAGGAGGTGATCTTTTGGGCCAGCGAGGAGTTTCGCTTCGTCAGCCTTACCGATCGCTGCGCCACGGGCAGCAGCCTGATGCCCCAGAAGAAAAACCCCGATGTCCCCGAATTGGTCCGGGGCAAATGCGGTCGCGTGTTCGGTCACCTGCAGGGGTTGCTGGTGATGATTAAGGGTCTTCCCCTGGCATACAACAAGGATTTCCAGGAGGACAAAGAGGCCCTGTTTGACGCCGTGGCCACCACCCTGGCCTGCCTGGAGGCGATGGCGATTCTGTTTGAAGAGGGTTTGGAGTTTCGTCCCCAGCGTTTGGAGCAGGCTGTGGAGAGTGACTTCTCCAACGCCACGGATGTGGCGGACTATCTCGTCGGCAAAGGCGTTCCCTTTCGGGAGGCTTATCAATTGGTTGGCGGCCTCGTCAAAACCTGCCTGCAGGAGGGGATCCTTTTGCGTGAGCTGCCGCTGGAGCGTTGGCACCAGCTCCATTCAGCCTTTGAGGCCGACATCTTTGAGGCCATTCATCCCCGCCAGGTGGTCGCCGCCCGCCGCAGTGAAGGGGGGACGGCGTTTGAGCAGGTCCGGCTGCAACTGGAGCGGGCCAAAGAGCGGCTGCTGGATTAAGGGCAGCCGTTCAAATTGCTCCAGCCGGTCTAGGGTTCTGGGGCTGAATCAACGCCGAATCGGCCCAGACGGCCTGTGAGCATCTTTGTTGGCAACCTTCCTTTTCGCGCAGAGCAAGAGGACGTCGCCGAGTTGTTTGCCCCCTTTGGTGAAGTCGCCAATTGCGCCCTTCCCCTAGAGCGCGATACCGGCCGCAAGCGTGGGTTCGCCTTTGTCGAACTCGTCGATCCCGACAGCGAAGACCGGGCGATCGACGCCCTGCAAGGGGCTGAACTGATGGGCCGCCCCCTGCGCATCAACAAGGCCGAACCCCGTTCTCCCGGAGGCGGCGGTGGTGGTGCCCCCCGTCGCGGTGGCTATGGCGGTGGCGGGGGTTATTCCGGCGGTGGTGGTTATGAACCCAACCGCGCACCTGAACCTCGGGGTGATCGTCCATCCGGTGCCCAGGGCTGGGAAGACCGCAGCTATGGCAGTCAGAACGATTCCTTTGGTGAAGGCCGGACCCGCCGTCGCCGCAGCAGCTACCAGGGCGATTAGTCCTGGCGGGCGATCACGCCCCAAAACAGGGCATAGAGCGCTGTGACCAGGCCGAGGCTTGAGCCCCAGCTGGGGCCCAGGCTGAAGCCCAAGCCCAGGTTGATGCCGAAGCCCATCCCCAGGGCCAGGGCCAGACAACCCCCCAACTTGAGGCTGGCTATTCCTGCTGGGTCGTCTTCGTGCAGCAGTCGGCCACTGAGGGGGATGTAGGCACTCAAGGCCCAAAGCGCCGTGCCCGGAAGCCAGAGACTCCAGCTCGTCAGCAGCCAGTCGGTGATCACCAGGCGCCCCCAGGGCAGTGGTCCTCCCTAGCATCGCCCTTCAGCAGTAGGCCCCTGTGACCACGAGCACCTGGCAGTTTCAGGGGTTTCCCATCCATTGCCTGCAGCAGGGCACGAGCCCCGCTGACCGCCCTGCCGTGCTGTTGGTGCATGGCTTTGGCGCCTCCACCGACCACTGGCGCTTCAACATCCCGGCGCTGCAGCAGCACTACGAGGTCCACGCCTTGGATCTGCTGGGGTTTGGCCGCAGTGCCAAGCCCGCCGGCCCCAGTTATGGCGGCGCCCTCTGGCGCGATCAGTTGGTGAGCTATGTCAGGGAGCGCATCGGCCGCCCCACGGTGATCGTTGGCAACTCCCTGGGGGGTTACGCCGCCCTGGCAGCAGGGGCGGCGTTGGGTTCAGACAGTGCGGGGGTGGCCCTTCTGAATGCCGCTGGACCGTTCTCTGATGAACAGGGCGAGCCCAAAGGCTGGGGTGCCATCACCCGCCGGACGGTCGGATCGGCGTTGCTCAAGAGCCCGATCCTGCAGCGCCTGTTGTTTGAAAACATGCGCCGTCCGGGCAATGTGCGGCGCACCCTCAATCAGGTCTACATCGATCGCACCAACGTCGATGACGCGCTGGTGGAATCGATCTTGGCTCCATCGAGGGATCCCGGAGCATTCGGGGTGTTCCGCACGGTCTTTGACATTCCCCGGGGCCAGCCCCTCGATGATCTGTTTGCCGAGCTGCAGTCACCGCTGCTGTTGCTCTGGGGCATTCGCGACCCCTGGATCAACGCAGCAGGCCGTCGCGGAGCCTTTCAGCGTCACGCGCCTGCGAAAACCACTGAAGTGGTGCTCCAAGCCGGTCATTGTCCCCACGACGAGGTGCCGGACCAGGTGAATGCCGCTCTGCTGGAGTGGCTGGACCAACTCCCCTAGCCTTTATGGGATCAGGACGGAAGCGGCGTTTTCTGGGTTACGGCGCCCTGAACGTGCTGGCCACCAATTTGGTGCTCCAGGGTCTGCTGTTGGTGTTGGGCACGGGTTTGGCCACGTTCCTGAGTCAGCTTCTGAACGTGGCCTTGGGCTTTGTGCTGTACGGCAAGCGCGTGTTTCGGGTGGAGCGCCTGCAGAAACGTTCGGCCCTTGCCTATGCGCTGATGGCTTTGGGCCTCTGGTGGGGCAATTGGGCGGGCATCAGCCTGCTCGCCGGTTGGGGCCTTTCCAGGAATTTGGCGGCCTTGCTGTTGATTCCAGTGCTTGCGACGTTGTCCTACACGGCTCAAAAGCTAGTGGTGTTCCGCCAGGCCCCCCGGTGAGCCTGTGCTGAAGTAGATCGAACAGAGCTGGAGCATCGTGGCAATGCAAACCGAGAGCACGCGTCCCTTGCTTTCGGTTGTCATTCCCTGTTTCAACGAGGCCGGAACGATCCTCGATTTGATCGAACGGGTCCGCCAGGCCCCGGTTGCCTCCAAGCAGCTCATCGTTGTTGACGACGGCTCCAGCGATGGCACCCGTGAGCTTTTGAAGGGCTTGAGCGCCCCTGATCTCACTGTGCTGCTTCATGAGCGCAACAAGGGGAAAGGGGCGGCGCTTGCTACTGGTTTTGCCGCAGCAGTTGGTCAGATTTGCATCGTGCAAGATGCCGACCTCGAATATGACCCCAACGAATATCCACTTGTGATTGGGCCGATTGTTGAGGGCAAGGCAGATGTGGTGTTTGGGAGTCGCTTCCAGGGTGCCGCTCCACATCGTGTTGTCTATTTCTGGCACCGGATTGGCAATGGTTTTTTGACGTTGATGAGCAACATGTTGACGGATCTAAATCTCACAGATATGGAGACCTGCTATAAGGCATTCCGGACTGAGATTATTCAGTCGATACCGATTCGAGAGAAGCGGTTTGGCTTTGAGCCGGAAATTACGGCCAAGGTGGCGAAACGTCGCTGCCGCATCTATGAGGTCGGCATCTCCTATTACGGCCGCACCTACGACGAAGGCAAGAAAATTGGCTGGAAGGACGGAGTCCGTGCCGTTTGGTGCATTCTCAAGTACAACCTCTGGGCACGCTGACGCTCGAGACCATGGGGTTACAAGCTGTTGATGGGCCGTACCCGCATTGGTTGCTCGCGGCGGCCAACGGTGATCAGCTCCGGGTTGTCCCCGAGCGGGGTGGGCTCGTCACCGGTTGGGTCTGTGGTGGCCAAGAGCGTCTGTATTTCGATGCCGATCGCTTTGCTGATCCAGCCAAGAGTGTTCGGGGTGGCATTCCCGTGTTGTTCCCAATCTGCGGGAATCTCCCGGAAGGGAGCTACATGCTTCCTCAGCACGGCTTTGCGAGGGATCTGCCGTGGCAACTCGAGGAGTTGCGCGATGTGGCTGGACTTCGTTTGGTCTTGGAGTCCAATTCACAAACCCTTGCTGCGTTTCCCTTCTCGTTTCGTTTAAGCCTGGACTACAGGCTGGAACCGTCGGCATTGGAGATTTTGGCCACGGTTGAACATGGACCTGAAAGCTCTGGTGTGATGCCGTTTTCGCTCGGCCTGCACCCCTACTTCGCCGTCAGTTCGCTCCAGGCTGCAACGTTGGAGGGGTTGCCCGAGCGCTGCCTCGATCATCACCAGATGGCTCCGGCTTCAACGGCCGATCAGCTGGCTCAGCTGCCTGAGGGCGTGGATCTCCTTGCTGATCAAACGGGCGATTCGGTGCGTCTCGTCGATGCTGGATCGGGGCAGGTCATCAGCCTCGAGCTGACCGCCCCGCTTGATCTGGCGGTGGTTTGGACCGAACCCCCTCGCTCCATGGTTTGCCTCGAGCCCTGGACTGCCCCACGCGGTTCCCTGGTAACGGGTGATCGCCGGCTGGAGCTGGAGCCTGGACAGGCCATGCAGCTGCGTTGCTGTTACGTCTGCTCAGAGGCCGGGTAGGCGCCCTCGAGCGAGCTGTTGCAGCGGATCGAACTCTCGCTTAATGGCGGCAACCAAGCTGTGGTTCGCATGTTCGGGCCCGCTCGTCAGGCCGCTTCGGCTCGGCTGCTGCAGGAGCGTCAGCTCACCGCCCAGCGATCGGCAGCGTTCGCTCAGGCTGCTGACGCGGTGGGCGGGTAGATCCTCAGGAGCGGCCCAGCCCAGGCCTTGGCCGCTCCCGGCGGCCATGTTGAGTCGGATGCCGTGCAAGCAGGCTTTGCCCATCAAGGCGTGGGCTTGAGCGGGGGTAAGTCCGATGCGCATCAACCAGCGCTCCTTGTCGAGTTCAGCTCCTGCATGACGCCCTTGGGCCTCCTGCTCCTGGAGCTCATCGGCATTGAGTCCGTTCGCCTCCAGGCCGAGTGTCTGGGCGTAGCTCCTCAGCTCCTGCAGTTGTGCATCCACAGCGCTTTGGCTGATGCTGACGAGCCCAAGCAGCAGGCAGGGCACCCCTTCTGTCGTCGACCAATCCAGGCGTTGGGGCATCAGGTCCGCCCGTAGGCAGGCCTGACGCATGGATTCCAGCGCTTTCAGCTCCCCGGTGAACAGCAGTCCAGCGCGATGGGGCTGTTGGGGGAAGGTGCGCAGGGTGACTTGAGTGATCAGTCCCAGGCTTCCCCAGCTGCCGCAGAACAGTCGCATCAGGTCGTAGCCGGCCACGTTTTTCACCACTTGGCCTCCGGCCCTGGCCTGGGTTCCATCAGCCCGCATCACCTCCAGGCCGATCACTTGATCGCGGATCCCCAGATAGCGCTGCCTGAATCCCCCGGCCATGCCGCGGGCGATCAGGCCTCCGATCGTTCCGCTCTGGGCCCCGCCAGCCCCACTGCCCCAGGGCCAGTCCACCGCCAGCCATTGCTTGGCTTCCGCCAGAGCCGCCTGGAGTTCGATCAAGGACAGGCCGGCTTCCACGGTCACGGTGAAGTCGCCCCTGGAGTGATGCACTAGCCGATTGAGCTTGGCTGTGCTCAGGGTTTGCGGTTGCTCCAGTGCTGCTCCCCAATGCAGCCTCGTACCTGCACCTGCCGGCGTCCACGGCTGCGCCTGCTGGTGCCATTGGCGCACCAGATCTTGCAGTTCTCCGGGTTCAGGGGTGATCACGGCACGATGGTGCCATGGCTGAGCGGATCAAGGTTCTGGTACTTGATGACGATCCGACCGGATCGCAGACGGTGCACAGTTGTCCTTTGCTGCTGCGCTGGGACCCGGGCAGCCTGCGCCAAGCTCTGGCCCACCCCTCACCGCTGCTGTTTCTGCTGGCGAACACGCGCGCGCTGGATCCCCCGGCTGCCAAGGAGCGCGTCCGCAGCATTTGCCAAGCCATGAAGCCTGCCCTGGCCGAAGCGCAGGCCGCTGGCTTCATGGATCGCTGGTTGATCGTCAGTCGCGGAGACTCCACACTGCGCGGTCACTTTCCCCTGGAGCTGGAGGTAATCGAGCAGGAGCTGGGCCCCTTTGCTTCCACCTTGCTGGTGCCGGCGTTTTTGCCCGGGGGGCGGACCACCAAGGACGGCATGCATTTGCTGCATGGAGAACCGGTCCACGCCACAGCCTTTGCGCAGGATTGCTTGTTCGGATTCACCAGCAGCTTTTTGCCGGCTTGGGTGGAGGAAAAAACGGTCGGACAGATCCCGGCGGACTCAGTTCAGCAAATCAGATGGTCCGACTTGGAGGCTGGTCCTGATGCCTTGAAGGATCGCTTGGCCGTTTTGCCTCCGGCCTCGATCGCCTGTGTCGATGCGGAACGGCAGGAGCAGTTGACGGTCTTGGGTCAGGCGATCTGGGCCCGCGAACGTCAGGGGCAGCGTTTTGCCCTGCAGTCCGCCGCCAGCTTGATCAATGGGCTTGTGCCGCTGCCACCCCAGCCGCTTGACGCCTCTGGCTTGGCCGGGCTGAGGCGCGGTCCTGCTCTGCCTGGCTTGGTGCTGGTGGGCTCCCACGTGCCCTTGGCTGATGCCCAACTGACGACTCTGTTGGCTGAGCCCGATTGCAGCGGCATCGAGCTCGATGTCCGCAAAGTGGCTCGTGTGGTGTTCGGACCTGAACGGCAGCGCCTACTCGCCAGCCTCGAGCAGTCCTGGCGGCAGCAGATTGAAACGGTGATCAGTCAGGGCCAGACCCCCGTCTTCTTCACGAGCCGCGGCGAAGTCCATTGCGCCAGTACTGCGGAACGCCGGGAGCTTGGGATGGAGTTGGCACAGCTGATGGCGCGCTTAGCCGCAGGTCTGGCCCCCCAACTCGGTTACGTGATCAGCAAAGGGGGGATCACAACGCACACCCTGCTGGAGTCCGGTCTGAAGGCCCCGTGGGTTGAGCTCCAGGGACAACTGTTTGCTGGGTTGTCGCTCGTGCTGACCCCAGACGGTCTGCCGGTCATCACCTTCCCCGGCAATCTTGGCGATGCGTCGAGCTTGCGTCAGGCCTGGACACTCATGCAGCAGCCCTGAGCCGTTGGCTGGCTTCTGAGGCCAGGCCTCCGGCGGTGACTAGGGCCAGGGCCCAGAGGCTGTTGACGGAATCGCTCCAGAGGGCTGCCAGCAAAAAGGCCAGCGACACCGTTCCCACCAGGATCGGCGTCAGGGGATAGGCCCAGCAGCGGAACGGCCGATCCAGCTCCGGTTGGCGTTGCCGCAGGACTATCAAGGTGATGAATCCGCAAAGCGGTAGTCCCACATAGAGGAACGCTCCCATCCCCAGCAGGCTCTCAAACGAACCACTGACCACCAGCAACGTGCTGCAGAGGGACGTGATCAGCAGGGCGTTCACCGGGGTTCCACCGGCATTCACTTCAGCGGTGAAGCCGGGCATCAATCCATCGCGTCCGAGGCCAAACAGGATGCGTGGAGCGGCCATCGCCACGGTGTTAGTCACACCCAGTAGAGACACCAAGGCAACGGCGGTGATTACCGCTCCGCCCTGGGGTCCAACCAACCGCTCTGCAGCTGTGGCGGCGGGCAGGCTTGATTCCGCCAGGACCGGAATGGGCAGCACATGCAGCAGTGCTGCGTTGATCAAGAGATAGAGGCCAGCCACCGCAAGGACACCTCCAATCAGCGAGCGCGGGATGTCCCGGCTGGGTCTGGCGAATTCTTCAGCGAAATAAATCGGGCAAGCCCAACCGTCGTAGGTGGTGATCACGGCCTGCAGGGCCAGCACCACTGGCACGAACAGGTTCAGATCTGGCGGGATGAAGCTGGCTGGTGCTTCCACCCGATTGGGAAGGGGCAGCGCGAAACAGGCCACCACTAAGGCCGCAAAGATCAGGGCCTTAATCAGGCTCAGAAACTCTTGGCTGGTGCCACCAGAGCGCACCCCAGGCCACTGGATCAGCGTGAACAGCGCCAGGATCCCGACGGCGATCCAGGCGCTGCTCATCGGCACCAGAGGCGAGAGGTAATCACCCAGGGTGGTGACGACCCAGGCCAAACCAATGCAGTGGGCGATCCAGTCGCTCCAGCCCACTAGAAATCCCGCACGACGCCCAAAGGCGGCTTCGGCGTAGACATACCAGCCCCCCGCCTTGGGCATGGCTGCTGCCAGTTCCGCCACACAGATGGCACCGAGCAGGGCGTAGGAGGCTCCCAGGACCCAGATCCAGAGAATCCAGGGCTGCGAGGGCAGTTGCTCGGCCACGAGTCCTGGGATACGCAGGATGCCGGCGCCGATGGTTCCGCCAATCGATCCGGCGAGCCCAAAGCCAACGCCGAGCACCTTGAGAAGGCGGCCATTGGGTGCTGAACCGGGGGATTGATCGTTGCCTTGACCGCCTACCCCCAAACCTTCAGCCAGACTTCAAGTGTTCATCTCTACTTGTAGCTACTCAATCTCCTTCTCGTGGCCCATGGGTTGCTTTCTGAAGCTTTGATCTAGGAGCTGCATTGGGTGAGCAACGGGAATTGACCGTTGCTGATCTTTGAGATGTTTGCGGATTTGTAGCGTGCAGCCAATATTGGCACTGGCAATCCAGTCGGGATTGGTGGTCGCTAGGTCTTGCGCTTTGATGGCTCCAAGTTCATTCGCCTCATCAGGTCGAACAAGGTTGTAAATTCCAGCGCTTCCACAGCAAATCCCTGCCTCCGTTGCTTCCTTTAATTTCACATTGGGAATGGATTGAAGGAGGCTGCGAGGCGCTGACTTGATCTGCTGCCCGTGCAGCATGTGGCATGCGTCGTGGTAGGTGATCGTTGTTGTTGTGTCGGCGCGTAGAGGCTTCAATTGTTGTTTGAATGCATCTCTGAGTCCTTTTTGGTCAAGGAATTCATGAACATCAAAAACACCATTCGCAAATTCTTTTCCACGCGTTTGCTTGCTCAGGATTGATCCGTACTGCTTCATGGTGTGACCACAACCTGAGGCTGCCACCAGTACAGCGTCGAGCGGTTCGCTGCCGGCTTGTTGGCCAGGTCCAATGACCTGCTCAAAGCTGTTGATGAGCTCCGAGGCGAAAGCCTCGGTGAGTGCCGTCTCCCCTTGGTGATGGGTCGCAGCCCCGCAGCAGCCTTGTTGGGTTGGAATGACGACTTCAAAGCCGTTTGCCGTCAGCACCCGCACGGTCGCAGCATTTACCTCGGGGTCAAAGACGCGCTGCACGCAGCCCAGCACAAGACCCACCCTTCCTCGTTTTTCACCCATCGCGGGGTTGATCACGGGCCAGTCATCCCGGAAACTGCTTTCGCTCAGCGCAGGGAGCAGTTCTTCCATCGCCTGGATCTGGGTTCCAAAGCGGCGGCTCAGGCCTGATTGGCGGATCAGTTCTTGCAGCCGTGAGCCGGCATACCGCCGTAAAGGTGACAGTGCGGCACGCAGACGCCGCGGATAGGGCAGGAGCGCAAACAGGAGCTTTCGGAAAGCGGTCTCTCCGGGAGTGCGCAGCTCTGGGGCGTTGAGCTTTGGTCTGGTGGCCTCAATGAGTTGGTCGTACCGCACGCCTGAGGGGCAGGCGCTGACGCAGGCGAAGCAGCCCAGGCAGGTGTCGAAGTGCGAGGCCACCGTGGCGTCAAGCTCCAGCTCTCCGCGGTCGATCGCCTTAAGTGTGTGGATCCGTCCCCGTGGCGAGTCCATCTCGTTGCCGAGCACCCGGTAGCTGGCACAGGTGGGCAGGCAGAAGCCGCAGTGCACGCAAGGGTCAGTGGCGCTGGTCAAGGACTCGAGCATGGTTAGTACTTTGCCGCCCATGCCTCCTGTGTTGGCTGCTTCATGACAGGATTTGGTGGGTGGATTTTTGCCAAGCCATGCGCATTCTGGGGATTTCTGCGTACTACCACGACAGCGCTGCGGCGCTACTGGTTGGCGGTGAGGTGGTCGCAGCTGCCCAGGAAGAACGGTTTTCTCGAAAGAAGCACGACTCTCGTTTTCCTGCTTCGGCCGCTCGCTACTGCCTTAATTCTCAAGGCTTGACATTGGCAGATATCGATGCGGTGGTCTACTACGAGAAACCGCTGCTGACATTCGAGCGTCTGTTGGAGACCTATCTGGGAGCGGCCCCGCGTGGGGGACGCTCCTTTGTGGCGGCAATGCAGGTCTGGTTAAAAGAAAAACTGTTCCTCAAGACCGAGCTAAAAAGACAGATCGCAGCTCTGGGTGAGCCTGACGCTAAGCACCCGGAGTTGCTCTTCAGTGAGCACCATCTCTCCCATGCGGGTGCTGCTTTTTATCCAAGCCCCTTTGAGAAAGCAGCGGTTCTGTGCATGGACGGTGTTGGTGAATGGGCGACCACCTCCGCCTGGCTGGGCGATGGCCCTGACCTCAGTTCCCTTTGGGAGATCAATTTCCCTCATTCCCTGGGACTGCTCTATTCAGCCTTTACCTACTACTGCGGCTTTAAGGTCAACTCAGGTGAGTACAAGTTGATGGGCCTGGCTCCCTACGGGGAGCCCAGATATGTGGATCAAATTAAGCAGCACCTCATCGATATCAAGCCAGACGGCACGTTCCGCCTCGACCTCAGTTACTTCAAATTCCATCGTGGTTTCCGGATGACGGGCCGGAAATTCCATCAGTTGTTTGGTCGTCCACCCCGCAAAGGCGAGACAGAGCTCAGTCAATTCCACATGGATCTAGCGGCCTCCATTCAGGTCGTCACCGAAGAGGTGGTTCTGAAGTTGGCCCGGACCCTGCGCGATGAAACTGGTGCGACAGCGCTCTGCTTGTCTGGGGGTGTGGCTCTCAATTGTGTCGCGAATGGGAGACTCCTGCGTGAGGGGATCTTCGATCAGATCTGGATTCAGCCGGCCAGTGGAGATGCCGGATCAGCCCTCGGCGCTGCTTTGGTCGCTTGGCATCAGCACTTCAAGAATGCGCGTCAGCTGGTGAGTGGTGATGCGATGAAAGGAACGTATCTCGGACCCGAGTTCTCTAATTCTGAAATTTGTGAGTACCTGACCAGCATCAATGCTCCGTTCCAAGCCCTGGAGGATCCGCACCTTTTTGATCGGCTGGCGGAGCTGTTGGATCAAGGCAAGGTGGTGGGTTGGTTCAACGGTCGAATGGAATTCGGTCCCCGCGCTTTAGGCGCACGTTCGATCATTGGTGATCCGCGTAACCAGCAGATGCAGAGCGTGATGAACTTGAAGATCAAGTACCGCGAAAGCTTCCGCCCCTTTGCCCCCTCCGTTCTCGAGCACGAGGTTTCCAATCAGTTTGAGCTGAATGCTCAAAGTCCTTATATGCTTCTGGTCGCACCGGTCAAGAAAGAGCTTTGCCAGTCCATGACGGCTGAGCAGGAGCAGTTGTTCGGGATCGAAAAGCTCAATGTTTCACGCTCATCACTTCCCGCGATCACGCACGTCGATTACTCAGCCCGTGTTCAAACCGTTTCAGAGCGAACCAATCCTCGCTATTTCAATCTGATCAAGGCGTTTCAGCACAGAACGGATTGTCCAACGATTGTGAATACGTCGTTCAACGTTCGCGGAGAGCCAATCGTGTGTACACCGCAGGACGCCTACCGCTGCTTTATGCGGACTGAGATGGATGTCTTGGTGCTGCAGAACCAGTTGTTGTTGAAGGAGGAGCAATCCCAAGAAGAGGCGGACGAAAGCTGGAAACAGGAGTTTGAACTCGATTGATCATGGCCCACTCATCTTTCTCATCCGTATCCAAAAAGCAGCTCCGTGAATTCGGAATTCTGCTTGGGATCGTTTTCCCAGTTGTTTTTGGTTGGCTGATTCCAGGCTTAAAGGGCCACCATGCACCGATTTGGCCATTTTTGATCGGCATCCCAAGCCTCGCCCTAGGTTTGATCAAGCCTGGTTGGCTGCAGTGGCCATACCAGGGCTGGATGAAGCTTGGTCACATCTTGGGTTGGATCAATGGCCACCTTATCCTTGGCGCGGTCTTTGTCTTCGTGCTTCAGCCCATTGCTTATTTGATGCGCTTGACCGGCTACGATCCCCTAAAGCGGAAGCGAACTGGACTGCAGTCCTATCGCGAGCAGCCAAAGCACAAGCTTGTGGACCTAACACGAATTTTCTGAGAATCTGATGGAAGCTTTTTTCGATCTCCTCAAGGACGTCTGGGACTTTCTTAAAGTCCGCAAAAAATACTGGCTAGCCCCTCTTATTATCACAATTGTTCTGATGGGCGCTTTGTTGGTATTTACCCAGGGTTCGGTTGTGGCTCCTTTCATCTATTCCATCTTCTAGAGAGCAGCTACGGTCGTGCGTCTCAGGACAATACTCGCCTTGAATGTGGGAGTATTCTTCGTACTCACAATTCCATTTACGATCCCTCTTCTGTCTGTCCTTGTCGCTGACTCTTATATTGTTAAAACTGAGCCCGCTAAAAAAAAATTCTGCACTACAAGCTCTCTCACTGAACCGTCTGTTGGTCAGGCCGCTATCAGTTTTGTATTTTCAGATACCCTTAAGGAGCATTATTCAATACAATCCAGATTGTTTTAGCGTTGACCCAAGCCTTGTCTATGCTCCTCTTGAAAATTCCATTTGCGAACAGTCTAATGTTGAAAGCTCAGTAAAAGTCAGCTTTGGAATCTATGGTGCTCGCGGCACTAACTCGGCCTCTCAATTCTTTCATAACAAGGACAATAAACCTAATTTGGTCATTATCCTTGGTGATTCCCATGCCATGGGATGGGGTGTAAGTGATACCGATGTATTTTCCTCGCATCTCTCAAATACCTCTCTAAAAACTCTGAACCTAGCAGTATCAAGTTATGGTACAGCGCGTGAGCTCATAAGACTTCGAAAATTCGCAGAGTCTTATCCTGATATCTATGCCAGAGTTACCACAATAATTCTTCAATATAGCGACAATGACTCAGGCGAAAATAGGGAATACATAGCGAATGGCTTTGTGCTGCCGCTGAATCAGAGTCACTTGGCTAGTTATGCCAACGCTCTAAGAAGTGACAACGGATCTCACTTGCCCAGAGGTTCTTCGTTATTGCGACTCTTTTTGGCCAGGCCGCAACTCTTATTTCTGTCAATCAAAGAACTCTATTGGGATGCATATATCCAAGTAAAAAACCTTGCCCGAACTCTTCTGTCTGCATCTCCCTTGTCAGGATTTTTTGAGGCTAAGGGTTTGATTAATCAAGAAAGAACAAAGCATGCAAAAAACTTTTGGCCTATTATTAACCGCTATTCAGATTTGTTAAAAGGGAAGAGAGTAATTGTGTTTGTCTCTAATGGATTCGGGAAAGACAATCAGCAGATAACGGCTGAGCTTGATCGCAATCGCTACAAGAAACTCAATAGGAAATTAGAGTCTTTGGATATTAAGGTTGTTTACCCTGCCTCTTTATGATTGGGCAAGCACCATGAGTCGTACTTTCTTGTTGATGATCACCTTTCACCTTTAGGCCACCAAAGGCTTGCTGATGGACTGCTCAAGACCCTTGTAGCAGTACCCCGACCCTAAATAGTCTTGTGTTCTCCTGCCTTATTAGGCATCTTATGGTTTGACCATCCTGAGCACTCACTTGGCCTACAAATGTCTGATAAACCATACCCAGACCTCAAACCTGATTGCATTTATCCTTGTCGCTGGATACCCAAAGAGAGTATATGCGTGAATTGTTCGCCTGATTGCTAAACATGTATGGTGTCTTGTTTCTGGTTTCTGATTAGAGTTATATCGTCGAGAGCCTGCTGAGGAAGGATAACTTCGCGTCTGTCAATCTAGTAGTCTTAAACCACTCATCTTACTCAGAGGTGTTAACAACTGCCGGTTCGACGCTAACTATTGCCTACGCTGTCAGATATTCGAGGGATATATGCGTCTCGGCGGCACATTTCTTTCCATTCCGGCAATCAAATATTCAGACGGCTGCGAGCAATCCGTTTAGGTGATCAACTCTTAATTCCCTATTCTCTACCCAATTGCCTCGCGGTACTCTAGGAGAATAAAGCTCATGTGCAGATCTATCTTTCTAGGTCTTGAAGTTGTAAATCCATGGTTCACAAACCTTTGGTCCGAGCATATACGTTCTTTCCTTGATCACAACCCTTTTTGCATTCAGGACGACGAAACGCGCGCCGACCCTTTTTCGTCTGCACTTTAATTCTTAAGCCACTCCAAACTACCAGAATATAAGAGGAGATTCTCAATGCTATCCATTTTCAGTCAACTGTTAAGCGTAAGCCAGAACTTCTTGCCTTAAATGACTCGCTTAATGCTGATTTCTTGGGCTCTGGCAGGTCTTGTCAATGGAAGTGAGCATTATCAGTTCAGATACAAGGACAGATGACAATCGCTCAAATGGCTCGATTCTTGATTCTTGGCTACGAAGCATAAGCCACCCAATTGATGATGTGATCCAATAAAACTATGCTAAATCGTGATGCTTTCAGAGTAGTCTTGTCCATCTTCGGGCTAGTCGTGTGTGCAAGATTTCTCTCTTGCCACCGATTTCTTCAGGTAGTACATATGCAAGGTTTCGACGGAGGAGATCCTTATAAACTCTTTAAGCCAGTTTCCGTTCTCTCTTATCCTTACAAGGTTGCACTGATCGGTTCGAGGAGCTGAGATGGCTTCTAAGCCTAGCGCTTTCGCTATGTTTCTAGCGATCACTGCGTGGCCGTTGGAAGACGGGTGCTGATAGTCGACAAACATGTCTAGGTACTGCTTGCTTCCCATGATGTTGCTGATCTCACTTTCTGGATCAACTACATGCACGTTCTTGTATTTGTTTTTTAGCGAGCGAATGTAGTCGTTGATTTCAGGTAAAACTCTCGTCGGCAGCATGTCCTTTCCACGCGCGGTTCTAAGCTGACTGTGACATGTAGTGCTTAGCAGTCCTTCGACCAGCTTTTCTTGCTTGGGGAAGCATGTCCTGAGGGCCGTAAGATATGACTTGTGGGGTCCAGGTGGCAGCTGGTCGAGGCTGTCCTTATCGACTCTTCTAGGGGGTACATCCTTGTATAAACTTTTGGCAAGTGCATCGACTCCCGTTTCTAAACCCACGCTTGATTTCAAGTCAACTGCTGGTGGGTATAGGTCATTTGATATTACAGTCGATATCACTAGCGTTTGATGCGATTCCAAGTTGTTGATAATATTCTGAACTGCTATCTCAAAATCCTTAGTCATCTCAGGCTTGGAGGGTGGGATATATTCCTTGCCTGCGTACAATGGATATTTGGACACTTCCCTGTCCTTGTTTATGGGACTAGAGGGGCTCATCTGTCTTGTGAGCCGTTTAATTCTTAGGCGAGCACGATTTATGTAGTCTGAGGCTGTCGCTAGGCCTTTGCCTAATACTTCCGGGGTTCTGAGCCCTTTGATCGTAGTGGCCAGTTTCGATTTACTTGACAACATCTGAGAGGTGAACCCTCTTGAATATCTCTCGAATCTTGAAGCTTCTTCAGGTGTTACCCTTTTGCCGTTTGGGTATTTCCAGGCTTGTCCTGACTCGATGGCTTGCTTGAATATGTTGGCAAAAACCTCATTGTGGCCAGCATAAATAACTATCAAATCATAGTGGGACATTGTCTCAATTGCTATCTTTTCTTGGTGTCTTGCGAAGGGCATGCCGGCCTTTGCGTAACTATCTATGACTACGTTGTTCCTGCCCTCGTCTAGGATCAAATCCTGGAATGAGTTTTCTGAACCGAATCCCGCTGCGGAGCTACCCCCATAAATGGCCACTTTCTTAATCTGTTTTTCACCTGCCAGAGGCGCTCGAGCTATCGACCCCTCACGGACTTCTCGTTCTATGGATGGTTCAAGTAACTTGCTACCAGTGATGCGGTGACATGCAAGGAGCGCCAGCTCAGCTAAGCTAAATAGACCGATTGGCAAAAGTAACGCGTAGAATATGTAAAAAACTGACTTGTTTCTAGCCTTCTGCGCTTTCTTTGTTTTCACTTTTGCATCAACCTATTTCAAAAATTCCTAATGACTGCTTCAGCAAAACCGCTGCAGCTCACCGGCTCAACAGGCGGTTCCATCAGACGAGCCAGGTCATAGGTGACCTCTTGATTGGCAATAGCAGCGCTGATCCCCTTGGTCACTAGATCAGCTGCTTCCTGCCAGCCCATGTACTCGAGCATCATCACGCCGCTCAGGATCACTGAGCCGGGGTTGATGCGATCAAGACCGGCGTGCTTCGGGGCCGTGCCGTGGGTGGCTTCAAAAATCGCAGCGGTGTCGCCGATGTTTGCGCCTGGTGCCATACCTAATCCACCGACCACGGCGGCAGCCGCATCTGAGATGTAGTCCCCGTTGAGGTTCAGGGTGGCCAGGATCGAGTAGTCGGCTGGGCGGGTTTGGATCTGCTGGAAGATGCTGTCGGCGATGCGGTCGTCCACCATCACCATCTGCTTCCACTTGCCGCCTCCATGGCTGGAGCCGATGGCATCGATGACCCCTTGAACTTCTGCGCAAATCGCTTCTTTCTTCTCGGGAGTCAGGCTGTCGTAGCCCGGGTCGATCATCTTGGCGTTGGCCTCGATACTCAGTCCGGGGTTCTGATCGGCGTTGTCCAGGATCCAGCTCTCTCGCTCCGTGACGCAGTCAGCACGGAATTCGGTGGTGGCGAGCTCGTAGCCCCAGTCGCGGAAGGCGCCCTCCGTGAACTTCATGATGTTGCCCTTGTGCACCAGGGTTACGTGGCGCTTCTTGCCCTCCATCCGCAGGGCGTGTTGGATGGCCTTGCGGATGTGGCGCTGACTGCCGTCCTTGCTGACGGGTTTGATGCCGATGCCTGAACCCTCAGGAATCTGCCGTTTGCCGAGCTTTCCGTTGGCCGGAATCACCACCTCATTGAGGTGCTTGCGCAGTGCTTGGCCAACAGGGTCGCTCGCTTCCCACTCGACACCCATATAGATGTCTTCGGTGTTCTCGCGGTAGACGATCACATCGAGGTCTTGGGGCCGTTTGTGCGGGCTGGGCGTCCCTTCGTAGTAGCGGCAGGGACGGACGCAGGAATACAGGTCAAAGATCTGACGCAGGGCGACGTTCAAGGATCGGATGCCGCCACCGACAGGGGTGGTCAGGGGACCCTTGATGGCGACGCCGTACTGGCGAACCGCTTCCAGGGTGTCCTCGGGGAGGTACTGATACGTGCCATAGAGGTCGCAGGCCTCATCGCCTGCGTAGACCTTGAACCACTCGATCCGACGTTCACCGTCATAGGCCTTGGCGATTGCTGCGTCCAGCACCTTCTGGGTAGCGGGCCAGATGTCGACGCCGGTGCCATCGCCGCGGATGAAGGGAATGATCGGGTCGTTGGGAACGACCGGTTGACCGTTCTCGAAGCGGATGGCCGTTCCTTGGCTGGGGGCGGTGAGCTTCTCGAAGGTCGCCATGGTTGCGGCAGAACACTGAAGGTGAGCCTAGGTTTCGGCCAAGCAGGGTTCTGCAGCCGGAGGCACGCATGAATGCAGGCGACCAGGTTCGATCACTGGAATTGGTTCAGCTGATCGCGTCGGTGGCCGCGCTGTTTCGTCAGCATTTCCCTGATGCTCGGGCGAATCTGCGTCCCTGGCGCGATGACCCGCACACCCGCGCCTTCGAGGACCAGCAGACCCTGGATCTGTCGTTTCATCTGCCCGGTTGGAGTCCTCGCAGCCAGTGCCGCTCCTTTTTGCTGCAGCTGAGCCTGGCTGCTGGGGTCAGTGAGGCCAGGCCCAGGCTCTTGGGGGTCACGATTCGTGGGTTGACCTACGAGAGCGAGCGCTGGCGGCTCACCACCCTGGGCGACTGGCGTCCTGCAGGTTCGCATCTGCCCGTGGAGTCCGTGGCCCTCAAGCTCAAGCAGTTCTGCGGCGAGCTCTTTGATCTGTTCGAGGCGGGAGCAGGCGCGGCCGACGTGGCGTAACCCTTCGCAACCTTGCGCTCACCCCCGTCAGCCTCCCCTTTACCTTGATCCTCCTGACCGTGCGGTATCGCACGACCACGAATCCAAGGACATGGCTGTCGCTCTTGCTGCCCAGTTGCGTGAAGGGACCAAGAAGTCCCACACCATGGCCGAGAACACCGGCTTCGTGAGCTGCTTCCTCAAGGGGGTTGTGGACAAGGCCAGCTACCGCAAGCTGGTGGCCGACCTCTATTTCGTGTATGGGGCGATGGAGGACGAGTTCGCCCGGCTGAAGGACAATCCGGTCCTCGCTCCCATCGCTTTTGAGCAACTGAACCGCCGTGAGGCCCTTGAGAAGGACCTCGTCTATTACTTCGGTGCGGACTGGAAGCAGAACATCCAGCCCTCCCCTTCGGCGAGTGTTTACGTCGAGCGCATCCACCAGGTGGCTCAGGAGTCCCCCGAGCTGCTCGTCGGTCACCACTACACCCGTTATCTCGGTGATCTCTCCGGTGGCCAGATCCTCAAGAACATTGCCCAGAAGGCGATGAACTTGGGAGGAGATGACGGTCTCCACTTCTATGAGTTCGATGCGATCTCAGACGAGAAGGCCTTTAAGGGGACCTATCGCTCGGCCATGGACACCCTGCCGATCGATCAGCCCATGGCCGATCGGATCGTGGAAGAGGCCAATGAGGCCTTCCACCTGAACATGAACATGTTCAAGGAGCTCGAGGGCAACCTCGTCGCTGCCATTGGCAAGGTGCTCTTTGGTTTCCTGACCCGTCGCCAGCGCACCGGCAGCACCGAGACGGTCGCTGCTTGAGCTTGCGCTCCCTTCGCTTCTTAGTCCCCGGAACCACCGGTCGCTTTCGCTGTGGGGGGTTGCTCGTTGAGCTCCAAACCGCCCGTCTGCTAGCTGGGTTGGGGCCCGTCGAGTTGGTGACCTACCGCCAGCGCGAAGAAGGCAGGCCATTCCTTGCTGACTTGCTTCGTGCCGAGCCCCTCCCCGATGGTGCGGGGGGCGCTCTCTGGATTGTGAGCTGGGGCTTTGATGTCCCCTGGTTGCTGCGGCAGTTGCGTGGCCGCGCCTGTGCCTATCACGCCCACAGCAGCGGCTATGGCTTTTCCCTGCCGCCTGCTGTGCCCGTGCTGGCGGTGAGCCGCAACACCCTCGGTTATTGGGGTGATCGCGCTCCGCGTAATCCGCTTTGCCTGGTGCCCAACGCCCTGAGTCCCGAGTGGCTGCAACGGGGAAAGCGGTGCGGCGATGGAGAGCGCAGCATTGATGTTCTGGTGCAGCAGCGCAAGACCAGTGCCTATGTCCTGAAGCAGTTGGTCCCTGCCCTCAAGGCCAAGGGCCTTCGGGTTGAGGTGCAATCCGGATGGGTGGAGGACCTGGTTGATTTGTTCAATAGCGCCAAGGTGGTGCTGTACGACTCGGCGGATTACTGGCGTGGTCGCGGTGTCACGGAGGGATTCGGACTACCCCCCTTGGAGGCCTTGGCTTGCGGCTGTGTGATGTTCAGCAGCTTGAACCATGCCTTGGCCGACAGCCTGGAGCCAGGCCGGATGGGCCATCAGCTGGGAGCGGGGACCCTGGCCGCTGATCTTGAGGCCATCAGTGCCGCGGTGGCTCAGCCCGAGGACTGGAGGCCCCAGCTCGAGACGCTCAATGACCTCTTGGATGCCTCCAGCGAAGCGTCTCTGCTGGAGCATTGGCGTCAGGCCTTGGTTGCGGTCAACCAGCACTGGGACCGGATCTTGGCTGGTGAGCCTGCCTTGAAAGCCCCTCCTCTGTGGAGACTCCGGCTCAAGTCGAAACTCAGGCCAATCGGTTCGCTGGCTGGCCGTTTGCGGCCATAGCGCCAGGGTTGGAGCCATAGTTTGAGACCATGCGCAGCCGAACCCTCGATCAGCTACGCCACCTGCTGAATCACCTGCCGCGGCGGCGGCGGTCGGCGTTGTGGATGTTGGTGCCGCTCTCGGTGGTGCCGGGTGTGATCGATCTGGCGTCCGTGGCGGTGATCGCCCGCCTGACTGGCGCCTTGGTGGATTCCGACCTGGAGGATCGACTGCCAGGCATCCATGTCTTTGGTGGGGACAGTGTCAACCAGAGCGTCTGGATGATCCTGGTCTTCATCCTGTTGGCTTGGGGTGCCTCCCTCTCAAAGATTGCACTGAAGTTCTTTCAGCAGAGACTTTCGGCTGGAGTTTGGCGCGATATCTCGGATGAAATTCATGCCCGGCTGCTTCAGCAGCCCTATGAATATCACCTGGGCAAAAGTACGGCAGATCTGAGTTCCCAGCTTCTCAATAACCTCAACCGAGTTGCCATGAACGTGGTCACTCCAATTCTTCAGATTCTGAGTGCCTCAGTCTCTATTGTTTTGCTGTCGATTGGGATCCTATTCGTTGGGCGCTGGCTGGCTGTCGTGTTGGTGCTAAGCCTTGTCCTTGCCTACAGCATCATTTCCGGGGCTGTGACGCCACGCTTGAGGCATGGATTCCGCCAGAAGCTCAGGCAGGAGGCTGAATCGGCCAGCATTTTGTTTGAATCTTTGGGTTCTATACGTGATATCCAGCTAAGCGGTTCCGAGCCTTACTTTGAACGCCAGTTCAGGGTCTCTGGTGAGCGGGCTCGCCGTTATGCCTGGTTGACAGAATGGTTGCCAGATTTGCCACGCGGCCTGATTGAGCCCTTTGGCATTACGATGATTTTTGCTGTTGGGGCGATGCCTGCTCTGATGAGCGGTAACCCAAATGAAGTACGCACCATTCTTCCATTCTTGGCCACTATCGCTGTGGCCGCACTGCGATTGACGCCACCTCTGCAAGATGCTTTCCGCTCACTAACTCAGTTGCGTGGTGGATTGCCCCTGCTGGATGGAGCCTTGGCCCTGCTCGATTTGCCGGCAGATAGGCCGACCCAGCGCACTCCAGGGGTCCCATCAGCGGCAGGGGTTTTCCCGCGCAATACGATTCGCCTTCACGATGTTTGGTATCGCTACCCCCACTCCGAGGACTGGGTGCTGAAGGGCGTCAATCTCTCTATCCCCGTTGGCTCAAGGATTGCTTTGGTGGGGAGCACGGGAAGCGGCAAAACCACAACGGCCAACATCCTTCTGGGTTTGCTCCATCCCAGCCGCGGTGCCTTGGACCTCGATGGGATTCCGGTGGAAGGCCTTGATGTGCCCGCTTGGCAGGCCAACTGTGCCCAGGTGCCCCAGTCAATCAATTTGCTCAATGCCAGCGTTCTGGAGAACGTCGCCTTTGGTGAGGCGGTTGAGCAGGTGAAATCTGATCGTGTCTGGGAGGCGCTGGAAGCAGCTCAGCTTCAGGAGTTTGTGGCCGAGTTGCCCTATGGCCTTCACACCCAGGTTGGAGAGAACGGATTGCGTCTCTCCGGTGGTCAACGTCAGCGCCTGGCCCTGGCTCGTGCCTTCTATCGCCAGGCCAGTTTCTTGGTGCTGGATGAGGCGACCAGCGCCTTGGATAACCGTACGGAGTCCGAGGTGATTGAAGCGCTTGAGGTGATCGGCCGCCGCTGCACCACGGTCGTGATTGCCCACAGGCTCAGCACGGTTCAGCGCTGTGATCGGATCTATGAGTTTCAAAACGGCAGCGTCAAGGCCTACGGGAGCTATACAGAACTGAAAGAGCGCTCAGACAGCTTCCGTGAGTTGGCGATGCTTGAGCAGCAACAAGCGGCTTCATGAGCTTTCTTGCGGGTCTCAATGATGCCCAGCGCAAGGCCGTGGACCATCATGAAGGTCCATTGCTGGTGGTGGCTGGTGCGGGGAGCGGTAAGACCCGCGCCTTGACCCATCGCATTGCCCACATGATCGGGCAGCACGGCGTCGATCCGGCTGAGCTGCTGGCGGTCACCTTCACCAACAAGGCTGCGCGCGAGATGAAGGAGCGACTCGAGCTGCTCCTAGCCCAGAAGCTGGCCCAGAGCCAATTCGGACAGCCCTGGAGCACCTTGGCGGCTGTCGATCAGCGGCAACTGCGTTCGCGGATCTATCGCGAGGTGATTAAGGACCTCTGGATCGGTACGTTTCACGCCCTCTTTGCGCGCTTACTGCGCTTTGACATCGATAAGTTCCGCGATCCAGAGGGGCTCACGTGGACCCGTCAGTTCTCGATCTACGACGAAGGGGATACCCAAAGCCTGGTCAAAGAGATCGTCACCCAGGAGCTTGGGCTCGATCCCAAACGCTTTGAGCCCAAGAAGGTTCGCTGGGCCATCAGCAACGCAAAGAACCAGGGTTGGATGCCCGAGCAGCTCCAGGCCGACACGGGCGGGCAGCGCGGCAAGTTGATGGCTGAGACCTATCGCCGCTATCGGCGTGCTTTAGCCGCGAATAACGCCCTGGACTTCGACGACCTGCTGTTGCTGCCGGTGCAGTTGCTGCGTCAGAACGACCAAGTCCGCAATTATTGGCATCGCCGCTTTCGGCACGTTCTGGTGGATGAATACCAGGACACCAACCGCACCCAGTACGACCTGATCAAACTTCTGGTCACGGATGGACGCGATCCGGAATCCTTTGACGACTGGTCTGGCCGCTCGGTGTTTGTTGTCGGCGATGCCGACCAGAGCATCTACAGCTTCCGCGCTGCAGACTTCACCATCCTGATGGGCTTTCAGGATGACTTTGGCGATGGTGCGCCAGATGAGGCCACGCAGACCATGGTCAAGTTGGAGGAGAACTATCGCTCTACAGCAACCATTCTTGAAGCGGCGAACGTCCTGATTGCGAACAACAGTGAGCGGATCGACAAGGTCCTAAGGCCGACGCGTGGTGAAGGTGAACTGCTGACGTTGACCCGCTGCGATGACGAGATTGCTGAAGCCGAAGCGGTGGTTCACCGCATGCGAATGATGGATGCGGCCCATCCCGACTTGAGCTGGGGAGATATGGCTGTGCTGTATCGCACCAATGCTCAGTCCCGTGCGATGGAGGAATCCCTGGTGCGCTGGGGCATTCCCTATGTGGTTGTCGGTGGCTTGCGCTTCTATGACCGCCGCGAGATCAAAGACATGCTCGCGTATCTCAAATTGTTGGTGAATCCTGCCGACACGGTGAGTTTGTTGCGGGTCTTGAATACACCCAAGCGTGGTATCGGTAAGACCACGATTGAACGGCTGACGGATGCTGCCAATCAACTTGGGATTCCGCTTTGGGATGTCGTCAGCGATCCCGAGGCCGTGCGCTCCCTCGGAGGTCGTTCGGCGAAAGGATTGCTTCAGTTCTGTGAGTTGATCAACAACCTGAAGGATCGCTCCCAAGAGGCAGCCCCCTCTGAGTTGGTTCAGCTGGCGATGGAGAAAAGCGGTTATGTCGCTGAGCTGATCGCTGCGGGGACGGATGAGGCAGAGGACCGGCGCCGCAACCTTAACGAACTGGTCAATGCCGCACTGCAGTACCAGGAGGAAAACGAAGAGGGCTCCCTGGAAGACTTCCTGGCCTCAGCCGCTTTGGCGAGCGATGCCGACAGCAAGGACACCGAGCAGGACCGGGTGACTTTGATGACCCTGCACGCCAGCAAGGGTCTGGAGTTTCCGGTGGTGTTTTTGGTCGGAATGGAGCAGGGTCTCTTCCCCAGCTATCGATCCTTGGAAGATCCAGCAGCTATGGAGGAAGAGCGGCGCCTCTGTTACGTCGGCATTACGCGGGCCAAAGAGCGCCTCTTCTTGTCCCATGCCAGCGAGCGACGTCTCTGGGGCGGCATGCGCGAGCCGGCTGTCCCGTCGGTTTTCCTCTCAGAACTACCGGAGGCCTTGGTTCAAGGCGACATCCCCCGCAGCGGTGGTGCTGCAATTCGCCGGGAACAGCGACTCGATCGGCTTACCCGAATTGATCGACCGGGTGGCGGAGCTTCCCCATCACAACCCGCGAACGCCGTGCGCCGGCGTGCCCCCGCGCGAACCTGGTCTGTGGGCGATCGGGTGCGTCACAGCTCCTTCGGAGAAGGCCAGGTCACCCACCTCTTCGGCAGCGGTGAAAAGACCTCTCTTGCTGTGAAGTTTGAGGGCATGGGGCCCAAGATCCTGGACCCCCGCTTGGCTCCGATCGAGCCGCTCTGAAGCGGCAGGGCGATGGAAATCCCTGATGTCCCAAAGCCTCTGCTGCAGGCGTTAACCGCAGCCGCAGCTGGTCAGCGCTGCGCCCTTGTGGGGGGTGTTGTCCGGGATTTGCTGTTGCATCGCCACCACGAAGATCCCTGGCGCGGACTCCCCGATCTTGATCTCTTGGTGGAGGGCCGCGCTGCCGACTTGGTGGAGCGTCTCCCGGAGGCTTTGCGGGCGGTGTTCGCTCAACCGATCCCCCTGCGGGTCCAAGAGCACGGTTCCTTTGGCACCCTCGAGCTGGAGCTGGATCTTCCCGAGGATCAGGGGGGGACCTGGTTGCTCGATATCGCCTCAGCGCGGAGTGAGCGATACCTCGAGCCTGGAGAAAACCCGCTCGTCAGCTTTGGTCTGCTCGATGAAGATCTGGCCCGCCGTGATTTCACGGTCAATGCCATGGCCCTGACGCTTGAGGGTGGTGAATTGCTGGATCCCCATCGTGGCCAGCAGGACCTCAGCTCACGTCAGCTGCGTTTCCTGCACCCCAGCAGCGTCAGCGATGACCCAACCCGCCTGGTGCGGGCTGCTCGCTATGCGGCGCGCCTGGGGTTTGATCTGGCGCCTGATGCCCAGGTTCAAGCCCATGCCACCTTGTCGGCCTGGCCTTGGCAGTGGCGACCAGGGGATGACCCGGGTCAGGCCCCACCGGCCCTGGGCACGCGTCTGCGGATGGAGCTGGAGCTGCTGCTGAGCCGTGAGCCCTGGCCGACGGCTTTGGCAGCGTTGCAACGCTGGGGTGCCCTGGTGTTGCTGGACCCGCAATTGCAGGCTGACCAATGGCGGCGCCGGCTTCACTGGGCCCAGCGGCTGCAGATTCCTTTGCTCCCGGCTTTGCTGGCGGGGGCGAGCGATCCTCTGGCTTTGGCGGAGCGGCTGCAACTGCCCCACCGCCAGCACAAGCTCCTGGCTCAAATGCTTGAGCTAGAGCACCGCTTGCAAAGCCAGTCAGCGGAGCAGGCTCCCTCCGCGTGGTGTCAGTTCTTGGAGGCCCCGGGTCTTAGTCCCGAGGCAGTTGCGCTGCTCGTGGCGAGTGGCACCACTAATTGGAAGCCGCTGCTGCGCTGGTGGCTGCGCTGGCGCCATGTGCGATCACCTCTCACTGCAAACAAGTTGATGCGCGAGGAGGGCTTGCGGCCAGGGCCGGAGCTGGGTGAACGCCTACGGCAACTGCGCTTTACCGCTCTTGATCGCTAACTCGTCGTCGCCGACGGCATTGGTGTCGTAGCGCCGGAAGTAGTCGAGGTCGCGAACGCTGGCGTAATCGGCATTGTTGACGTCACCCCGGGTCATCTTTACGGCTCTGAAGAGTTCCAGGGATTGGATGGCGTAGTGGTTGAGGTGCAGCGGATGGGTCGCCAGGGCAGCCTCGCTGATGGTCTGAAAGCTGCCGCGATCAGCGGGTTCGCCATTGGGCAGGATGCGCCGGCCCCAGCTCAGGTTGCAGGTGTGAACATCCAGGCTGCGGATGCGCGAGGCGCGGGCAATGGTTTTGCCAGGAATGCCTCCTTCGCTGGTTTTGCAGGGATGAGGTGCGTCGGCATTGGCCCTGGAGACAAATCCGGAGCGAACGCTCTTGGGTTGTCTTTCACGGCCCGATGAGCCAAACATCTTCCAGGGCAGGTGGATGCAGCTCACGTTCATGGATTGGGCCTTCAGCAGATCGCTGATGCGTAGTCCTGAGCCTCGCGCGTAGATGAATTCATCCAGATCGCAGACCAGCAGCCAGCGGCATTGGCTACGCAGGCGCTGCAGATGCTCGTTGTAGATCTGCCGCTGGCAGTGTTGGCGGGCGTCGTGGTGGAGAGTCACGACGCCAGAGGCGATGAAATCCTGAAGCGGGCTCAAGAAGTCATCCGTGCTGTTGTTGTTGATCAGGTGGATCGCTGTGGCCCCTTCAGCGAGGTAGTGCTCGACCCACTCAGCGAGCACGTGGCTCTCGTTTTTGAACAGGGCCAGCACCAGCAGTTGGTGCGGCTTCCTCAGCCGGGTGGATGCCAGGCAGCTGCTGTATTCCTGCAGCAGCCGTAGCGGCTTGATCACGAGGCGTAGCCCTGGGGGTTGGCGCTTTGCCAGGCCCAGCCATCGCGACACATCTGGCTCAGGCCCCTTTGGGTACGCCAGCGCAACAGCTCCGCCGCCAGCGACGGGTCGGCCACGGTGGTTGCTGCATCACCAGGCCTGCGGGCCACGACCTCGTAGGGCACGGCCTGACCTGATGCTGCTTCAAAGGCCGCCACCACCTCCAGCACGGAGTGGCCTTGGCCGCTGCCCAAATTCAGGGTGAGCAGCTGCGGATCTTCTGCCAGCAGGACATCCACAGCTGCTCGGTGCCCTTCGGCGAGATCCATCACGTGGATGTAATCGCGAACGCCGCTGCCATCGGGGGTCGGCCAGTCGCCGCCGAAGACCGAGAGCCGGTTTCTGCGGCCCACTGCCACCTGGCTCACAAACGGGAACAGGTTGTTTGGAATGCCGTTGGGGTCCTCGCCCAGGCGTCCACTGGGATGGGCGCCGACGGGGTTGAAGTAGCGCAGGCAGGCGATCCGCCAGCCCGGTTCGCTGGCTGCCAGGTCCGAGAGCATCCGCTCCACCGCGGCCTTGCTGTGGCCGTAGGGGTTAATGGGCTGCACCGGGGCGCTCTCGGGGATCGGCACCACATCAGGGATTCCATAAAGCGTGGCGCTGCTGCTGAACACGAGCGTCCGGCAGCCGGCTCGCTGCATGGCTGCCAGCAGCTGCCTTGATCCACAGACGTTGACGTCCCAGTAGGCAAGAGGTTTGGCGACGGATTCGCCCACGGCTTTGAGGCCCGCGAAATGCACCACCGCATCAGTGCTGCTGCCCAGGGCCTCTTCGAGATCGGCGGCTGAGCGGATATCCCCTTCCACAACGCGCAGCTTTGCGGCGGCCTCCGGGCCCGCCAGCTCCTGCACCCGCCTGAGGCTTTCCGGGGAGCTGTTCTGGAAGTTGTCGAGCACCACCAGGCTGTGGCCTGCCTCGAGCAGCACTAAGGCGGTGTGACTGCCGATGAAGCCAGCTCCTCCGGTGATCAGCAGCTGGGCCAAGGGGCGGCAACACGGCTCTCAGCGAGGCTAAGGGTGCCACTGCAGACTGGCTGCAGCATTGGGCCAGGAGTGGAGAAGCTGCAAAGCCTGCGGGGCATGGTGGATCTGCTGCCTGCGCAGACCGCTCTGTGGCAGCGGGTGGAGCACCAGGCTCGTGAGCAGTTCCGCCGCGCCTGCGTGCAGGAGATCCGCACCCCTGTGCTCGAGGTCACCGAGCTCTTCGCCAGGGGGATCGGGGAAGCCACCGATGTGGTGGGCAAGGAGATGTACACCTTCCTTGATCGCGGCGAGCGCAGTTGCACCTTGCGGCCGGAAGGCACGGCCTCGGTGGTGCGTGCTGCGATTCAGCACGGCTTATTGAGCCAGGGCCCCCAACGGCTTTGGTACGGCGGGCCGATGTTTCGCTACGAGCGGCCCCAGGCGGGGCGGCAGCGGCAGTTTCATCAGATCGGCCTGGAGTGCCTGGGCTTTGCGGATGCTCGCTCCGATGTGGAGGCGATCGCCCTGGCCTGGGATCTGCTCGATTCCCTGGGCATACAGGGCTTGGCCCTGGAGCTCAACACACTCGGCAGCAGCGAGGATCGGGCGCGCTATCGCGAGCAGCTGGTTGCCTATCTCCAGCAGCACCGCGATCGCCTCGACCCCGACTCTCAGGACCGGCTCGAGCGCAATCCGTTGCGCATTCTCGATTCCAAAAACGCCGAAACCCAGGCACTTCTTGTGAACGCACCGACCCTGGCGGATGCCCTGGCAGCGGAGAGCCGCGAGCGCTTTGAGCAGGTCAAGGTTGGCCTGGAGGCCCTGGCGATCCCGTACACCCTGAACCCGCGGCTCGTGCGGGGCCTGGACTACTACAGCCACACTGCCTTTGAGATCACATCGACCCAGCTGGGAGCCCAGGCCACGGTTTGCGGAGGCGGCCGTTACGACGGCTTGGTGGAGCAACTCGGTGGGCCGGCGACCCCGGCGATCGGCTGGGCCTTGGGCATGGAGCGGCTTGTGATGCTGTTGGGCCAGGAGGACGCATCGACGCCGCCGGATCTGTATCTGGTCAGCCGTGGTGAGGCGGCGGAATCTGCAGCCCTGGTGCTGGCGCGCTCCCTGCGGCTTGCTGGCCTGCGCGTTGAGCGAGACCCCAGCGGAGCAGCCTTCGGCAAGCAATTCAAACGGGCGGATCGCAGCGGTGCCCCCTGGGCAGCCGTGATTGGCGATGGCGAAGTGGACCGTGGGGTGGTGCGCTTGAAGCCCCTGCGGGAGGAGGGCGAGGAGCTTGAGCTGTCGCTGAAGGAGTTAGCGGCGATTCAGCAGTTGATTGAGACTCCATAGGACATGGACGCCACTCCTCGCCTGTCGATCCTGGTGGCCACCTGGAACTGTGCGCACCAGCTTGAGCAGCTCCTGGAGAGCTTGCTGGCTCAGAGCTGGACGGATTGGGAGTGCCTGTTGCTGGATAACGCCTCCACTGATGGCACCGCGGAGTTAGTGGCGGACTTTCAGCGTCGATTGGCTGGTGGGTCTCAGCGCCTGATCTGGAACAGCCAACCTGACCGTGGGATTTACGACGCCTGGAATCGCGGCCTTGAGCTGGCTCGAGGGCGCTATGTGAGCTTCATCGGCGCCGATGATGTGTTTCTCGATCCCACGAGCTTGGAGCGCATCGCGGCGTTGACCGTGACGGAGGCGGATCTGATCACTGCCCGCAACGCCTATTACGCCTCTGATGGACGCTTGCTTCGCCATTGGGGCTTTGGCTGGCAGTGGAAGCGGATGCGTCAGTCGATGAACATTGCCCATCCGGGAATGCTGGTGCGCCGCGAGTTGTTTGAGGCGGTGGGCGCTTTTGATTCCAGCTTTCGGATCTGCGGCGACTACGAGTGGTTTCTGCGGCTGCCCGCAGAGCTGCGCAGCATCCACACCAGTGATTCGATCCTCAAGGTGGTGCAGGGGGGCGTGAGTCATACCCGCATTGCCCAGGTGTATGCCGAAACCTTCCGGGCCCAGCGTCGTCACCTCAGTACGGCAGTGAGTGCCGCCTGTTGGGCCTTGAACTGGGTCAAATATGGCCGCCGCCGGCTGATTGGGTTGGCCTGATGACTCTGCTGCTCAACTACCGCCCGGTCCTGCGCCAACCCACAGGCATTGGGGTCTATGCCAACGCGGTGTTGCCAGCTCTGCAGGAGCTCCCCCATGTCCTGATACCGGGCGGCGAGGAAGGCACAGCTCAGCAACGGCTGAAGCGTTTGACCTGGAGCCAGTACCAGCTGCCCCGCCTGGCCAAACGCTACGACGCCTCAGTGATTTTCACGCCGGCGCCTGAGGGCTACTTGGGGCCTCAAACCATCCCGCAGGTGGTGATGGTCCATGACTTGAGGCCCATCAGTCACCCAGAACGATCGTTCCAGAGCTTGTACTTCCGCAGTTGGGTTCCGCCTCTGCTGCGGAGCTGCCGGCATGTCCTGACTAACTCTCAGTTCACGGCGCGGGAGATCCAGCGCTGCACAGGTCTCCCGGATAGCCGGATCACGGTGACCCCTCTGGGATATGACGAGGATGTGTTTAAGCCGGGGCCGCCTCCTAGGGATTCTCATGAGCAGCCCTACCTCTTGCACGTGGGTCAGCAGTACCCCCACAAGAACCTGCGGCGCTTGATTCAGGCTTTTGCTCAGTTGGTACTTCGCCACCCCGAACTGCGGCTTGTGCTGGCGGGCAAGCCCCATCCCACGGAAACCCCTGAGTTGAAGGCCATAGTCCGAGAGCTGGGGCTTCAAGAGCGCGTGGAGTTTTGTAGTTATGTGCCCTACTCCGCGTTGCCCGATCTCTATCGAGGTGCCTTCGTGTTGGTTTATCCCAGTCTCTGGGAGGGCTTTGGCCTTCCCATTGTTGAGGCGATGGCCTGCGGGACACCGGTGATCACCAGCAAGGGTTCCGGTACAGAGGAGGTTGCTGGGGATGCGGCCATCCTGGTTGACCCCACGAACTTGATGGCGTTGGTTGCTTCTCTCCAAGGGTTGTTCGATCAATCCCACCAGCGATCCCTGCTCAGGCAGCGGGGCTTGGAGCGCGCGCGTGAGTTTGGTTGGCCTCAAGTTCTCGCTACGACGCGCTCGGTTGTGAGCCGGCAGCTCGGCTGATCAGCCGGATTGTTTTCAGAAGAATCAACAGATCCAGAGCCAAGCTGAAGTTACGTAAGTAGTAGAGGTCGTAGCTCAATTTGCTGCGACTGTCGTCAACGCTGGCCCCATAGGGATGGCAGACCTGGGCCCAGCCACTCAGTCCTGGTCTGATCCAGTGCCTGATCCGGTAGTGGGGAATTTGGGCTTCCAGTTCGTCTTCGAACTCCGGTCGCTCCGGCCGTGGCCCAATCAGGCTCATGTCGCCCTTGATCACGTTCCAGAGCTGGGGTAACTCATCGATCCGCAGCCTTCGTAGCCAGTAGCCCACACGGGTGATCCGGGGGTCACCGCGGCTGGCCCAGCGGGCGCCATGGCGTTCGGCATCTGTGCGCATGCTGCGCAATTTGCTGAGCCGAAAGGATTCTCCGTAGATGCCAGTCCGGATCTGGCTGAACACCACCGGGCCGCCATCCTCGAGCTTGATCAATGTTGCCGCTAGAGCGACCACTGGAGCGCTGATGACTAGCAGTACGGCTGCGACCAGCAGATCTCCAAGGCGTTTGATCCGCCAGCCCAGGCGATCCGGTTGAAGTTCAAAACCTTCCGCTTGGGCCAGCCAGTGATTGCTGAACAGCTCAGGAGGAACCCGCTGCAACACTTGCTCCGCCCAATTCACTAGGGCAATGACGCGGATCCCTTGGCGTCGCAAGGCCAGAAGACGCTCGAGCGCGCGTTCATTGAGTTGAGCCTGCTCACCAATTGCGATTCCAGCGAGGTCAGTGCTGTTAACCGTATGGAGGCTCTGCGCTGCGGCGGCCTGCTCAATCAGCTGGAGCTGAAGAGCGGCGTGGTCTTGGGAGCGATGGTTCTCTTGTCTGACAACGTCCAGCTCTGCTCCCGTGCCGATCACGATCCAGCGCTTGGGGATGCTTTGCCACTGATGCGCTTGCCATTGAGCGGCCAACGAGAACAGTGCCGTAAGTAGAGCGGTGGGAAGTGCAAATGAGGGCAGAGCGCGCGGGTCATTGATTTGGGCACCCCATTGCAGGGCCGCTGCCGCTCCCATGACGACAAGCAGCACCACAACCGTGCCGCTCGGGCGAAAGCGTCGTGAATAGCGCCCCACCAGGTAGGAGCTCAACACCCAGAGCAACGACAAGGCGATCACGGAGCCGCTTAGGCCGGGTACGGCACCGCGCTGAGTCCAGTAGATCAGGTTGTAACTGATGCAGACAGCTGCCAGATCAAAGGCAGCCAAAGCCATCCATACAATGCGTTGTCTAAGCCAAGGCGAGCGCCACCACATCGCTGGGTCGTCGGCACATGCAACGGTTTGATTCTGCTCGTTGGTGCTGATGCGACGCCTGCCCGGTTCTGCCACGCTCCGTGTCCTCGGTTTCGCAGTTGCCGATGCGCTGTTGCTGGGCGTGAGCTGGGTACTGGTCTACGCCGTGCGCTTCGGTCAATGGCCGAACCTCAGTCGCGGGCCGCTGGGTCTGGTCTTGGCCTGGCTGCTCATTCAGTATTTGCTTGGCACCTACACCGCCCTGGCTCGGCATCAGCTGAATCTGGGCCGCCAGTGGCGCAATTGCCTGGTGGCCGCAGCCTCGGTGTTTGCCCTGGCTGTGCTGATCACGGGTCTGCGTGGTGAGCCTTGGCTCTCCACCATGAGCCGCAGTTTTTTGATCCCAGTTCTGGGCTTGGGGTTCTTCAGCACCCAGATCCTGAGGGTCAGCCAGGCCAACGCCCACCTCTGGCAACCTCAGGAGCAGTGGTTGATGCTGGTTTCAGCGCGCGAACGCCAGGAGCTCTCTCAGGCCATTGAGGCCGGGGGCTGTGCGCTTCCTTGTGGCTTGGAATGGCGCGCCGTTCAAGGCATGCCGGCGATCCCCACTCACCTTCTGGGCCTGCTTGACCTGGATGGTGTGGTGATCGGGTCTGAGCACCAGCTGATGGAGGAGGACCGACGCACGTTGCTGGGCTGGCAGGACCAAGGCGTGCGCCTGCTCTCGGTTCCTGGTTGGAGTGAGTTGTTTCTCAAGCGTCTCCCGCCGGCCCTGGTGCCGCCAGGCTGGGCTGAGCGTGTTGAGGCTTTTAGCCATGCCCGCAGTGGTCCCAGTGCCCGCTTGAAGCGATTGGGCGATCTTGTGGTCAGTGGTCTGCTCCTGGCGCTGCTCCTGCCTCTGACGAGTTTGTGCAAGCCCGCACTGTTCGCCGATCGCTGCAGTGGTCGAGGGGGGCATCCCTTCCAGCGTTTGCGCTTGCGGGCCTCCGGTCGTTTGGGGGCACTGCCTCAGCTGATCAATGTTTGGCGCGGCGAAATGAGTTTGGTTGGGCCGCGCCCGCTCACGCTCGCGGTGATGCAGGAGCTTCGGGCTCGTTTCCCCGGCGCTGAATTGCGGCAGTGGATGCGCCCCGGGATGACGGGCTGGGGTCGCATTGCCGGACCACCTCCCGAGGAGCCGGATGCCGTGGCTTGGGAGCTGGGGCGTGATCTCTACTACCTGCGCAACCATTCCTTGCTGTTGGATCTGCGCTTGTTGGCCACATCAGTCCTCACGCTGTTCGCTCCGGCACCATGGCCCAGATGAAGCGTTGGATCGCCAATTTCGGAGCCCTGTCAGCGGGTCTCGCTGTCTCGCTGCTGCTGGCCGAGGCTGCCCTGCGCATTGCGGGTGTGCGTTACCCCGCCTTCTACACCGTGGATCGTGAGCGCGGCTTTGCGCTCAGGCCTGGGGCTGAAGGTGTTTGGTCCCGTGAAGGCCGGGGGTCAGTGCGGATCAATCAAGCGGGGTTCCGTGGTGCTGACTTGTCTGAAGCTCGTGCACCGGGGGTGCTGCGCGTGGCAGTGCTCGGAGATTCCTTTACCGAAGCGCTGCAGGTGGATGAACAAGACACATTTGTGCAGCGTCTGCAGACCTCACTGTCTGGCGACCGCAGTTGTGCGTTGCGCCGCAACTTTGCAGGCGGCGTTGAGGTTCTCAATTTTGGAGTGGGTGCCTACGGCACCGGCCAGGAGTTGCTCACCTGGAGACATCTGGCGCGGCGCTACCGGCCTGACCTGGTCTTGCTGGCGGTGTACCCCGGAAATGACTTCACGGACAACGAGCCGATCCCGCGACAGAACAGGCCTGTGTTTGTGCTCGATGCGCAGGACCAACTGCAGATCGATCAACGCTTCCGCAACACCGCGGCCTTTCGCTGGCGTTTCTCTCCTCCTGGGCGCCTGATCGATGGCTTGATGAATCACAGCCGTTTGCTGCAGCTGTTGAATGAAGCCAAGAACCGCTTGGCTAGTCGACCCTCCTCTGGGCCCGTGGCACCGGTGGCTTCCAGGGCTTCGGATCGGGCTTGGCAGCTCACAGATCGTCTGATTGGAGCCTTGGCGTCTGAGGTGTCGGCTGACGGGGCCCGCTTCGCGGTGATCAGTACCTCGGCTCCTGAGCAGGTGTGGCCCAACGTTCAGGAGCGGCCCAAGCAGCCCTTCGCCCGGGAGCAGCGCTTGGGGGCTCTGTTGGCGCAACGCCGGATTCCCTACCTGCCTTTGGCACCAACTCTGCAGCGGCAGGCGGATCGCGATCGCCTCGTGCTCCATGGTTTTGAGGGGCAGGCTCCTGGCCAGGGCCATTGGAATCGGATGGGACACCAACTGGCGGCTGAGCAGCTGGCTCCTTGGGTCTGTCAGCTGTGAGCGACTCCAGGCCGCGCCGTCGCTTGGCGGTGCTGATCACGCACCCCATCCAGTATTTCCGCCCGGTGTTTGCGGAGCTGGCTGCTGATCCCAGTCTGGATTTGCTGGTGGTGTTTGGTTGTGACCACGGTCTGCGCGCGCGGGTGGATCCCGATTTCGGCGTGGCGTTTGCCTGGGATTGCGCTCCCACCGAGGGCTTTGAGCACGTCTTTGTCAGTCAACGGCCCCTGAGCGATCTCAGCCGCTGGCCCGTGGCGTTGCCCTTGGCCTGGGCTGCTTGGCGCCGCCTTCGTGCCTTTCGCCCGGATGCGGTGCTGGTGTTTGCCTACACCCCGGCTTGGATCACGCTGACCACCCTGATGCTCAGCTCCAGTGGTCAAACGCTCTTGCTGCGGGCGGATGGCAGCGATCGTGCCTTCCCTGGCGGCCGCTTCAAGCGGCTTCTGAAGGATGGGATGTTGCGCCTTTGGTATCGCCAGTTCGCCCATGTCTTTCCCATCGGCAGTGACTCCAATGCCCATTTCCGTCGTTTAGGTGTGCCGCACAACGCCCGCACCCCTGTCCGCTACGCGGTGGATGTGGATTTTTTTGCTGAGCAGGTGCGTTCTTGGTGTCCGCAACGGGACCAGTTGCGGCGGGAGCAGGGCATTCCTGAGCGGGCCCTGGTGTTGCTCTGGAGCGCCAAGATCACGGCCGTGAAGCATCCCACCTTGCTGCTGGAGGCTCTCGATCAGCTGCCGTTACCGCTTCGCTCCCGCTTGTTTTTGCTGGTGGTGGGGGATGGCCCGTTGCGGAGCGCTTTTGAGAGCGGTGCGCAGCAACTGCTGCCGGGTCGCTGCCGCTTTGTGGGGTTTCGCAACCAAGGCGAATTGGGCGCCTACTACGCGATGGCGGATGCTTTGGTGTTCCCCTCCCGCCAGGGTGAAACCTGGGGCTTGGTGGTGAATGAAGCCTTGCAATTTGGCTGTGCGGTGATCGCCAGCGACCATCCCGGCAGTGTCTGCGATTTGGTTGCTCCCCCTGCGGCCACGCCCAGGGGTTCTGCGGTGTTCCCCTCCAACGATGCGGTGGCCTTCGCTCAGGCGCTCGCTCGCTTTGCTGGGCTGCATCCCGCAGGTTTTACGCCGGCTCCCGTAGAAGATCTTCCCCATCCCCGCGATCTGGCTCAGGCGGTGAGTGGCGTACTGCAGGCTCTGGTGAGAGCCTGATCGAAGCTGCTGCGGCTGAACGCATCGAGCGCCCGTCGGTGGGCGCGGCGGCCGGCCTCGGCTAATTGCTCGGGTTGGTTGGCTAATCGCAGCAGGAGCTCAGCCAGATCGGCGGGGTCGGGATCGATCAACCAGCCGTTTTCACCGTCCACGATCAAATCGCTTTGCCCCCCTTGCCGGCAGGCGATTGAAGCGCGCCAGGCATGAGCTGCCTCCAGATAGACGATGCCGAAGCCCTCACCGCAGGCGCGCCCATCGCTCTGGACGCCGTACGCGCTGGGCATCACCATCACGCTGCAGTGGCGCAGCTCCCCTTCCAAATCGGCATCAGACAGGCTGCCCAGGAAGCACACCCAGTGCTGCAGGCCCCACTCCTGGCTGAGGGATTCGAGCCGCGCGCGGTCATCGCCGCTGCCCACCACGTGCCAGCGCAGCTGAGCCGGCAATTGGCCGTTCTGCAGCAGGAGGCGCAGAGCCTGCAGGATCAGTTCGTGCCCTTTGTATTGCTCGCTGCAGTTCATCCGCGCCACGGTCAGCAGTCGCAGCGCCGGCGGCATTGGCTGATTGGGCTTGTTGGGATCAATCAGGTCTGCCATGGGGTTGACCACGCTGATCGCTGGCCAGGGGCCGGCGCCCTCTAGTAGGCGCGCACGGGTGAAGTGGCTGCTGGCGATCAGCTGGTCACAGTGCCGGAGAAGGGGCCCCCAGCGTTCGCCGGCCTCCCCCCAGACTTCAATGCCATGGATCCAGCAGCGCAGTGGTTGTGTTTTGGGTCGCAGTGGCTGCAACCAGGCCAGAGGCCGCAGCAGCAGCACATGCATGCTCAGGATGCTGCTGGTTTGAGGCAGGAACCAGGCCAGTTCGAGCAGAAAGTGTGCGCGACCGAGCAGGCGGCTGACGGCGCCGGGGCCGAGACGGCGGGGAGTGAGCAAGCGAACCTGTTGGCCTTGGCTCTTCAGGCTGGAGAGCACCTGGCAAGTGAGGCGCTCGATGCCTCCTTGACGCCGCACATCGAAGCTCAGGAGCAGGATCACGTCAGCTGCTCCAGCAGCGCGGTGTAGCGATCAATGGAGCGCTCCATGCCGAAGCGCTGTTCGTAGAGCTCCAGGCTGCGTTGCCCCATGGCGGCGACCTGCTCGGGCTGCTGGCTGAGGGTTTGGAGTTGTTGGGCCAGCTCTGCCGCTTCTCCAGGTTCCACCACAATCCCGCAGCCTTCTCCTAACACCAGTTGCGCCAAGTCACAGCTTCGGCGCGCGATCAGCACTACGGCTCGGCCGCTGGCCAGGATTCCATAAAACTTGCAGGGCGCCACGGTATCTTCCGCCCCGGGAATCAGGCCAATGGCCGAGAGATCGCAGGCCGCCAGACTCTCGGGCAGGCGTTCCCTGGGCTGGTAGGGCAGTCGCAACACGTTCTCAAGGCCAAAGCCCTGCTGGTAGGCCTCGATTTGAGCCTGTTTGGCACCGCCACCAATGAACACAAACTGCACGGGGCTGCCCTGCAGGAGCCGAGCCGCTTCCAGCAGCGTGAGCAGGTCATGCAGACGGCCGAAGTTGCCGGAATACTGCACCGTGAAACGATCGCTATAGCCGTGCTCCGCGGCAAAGCGGTTGTCCGAGCGAGCCAGAGGTTGCCCCTGCTCCACGGCCCAATTGTGAATCACCTGGAGGGGCAGGTTGCGGCCGAGGTCGCGCCGGAGCCGATGTTCCATGGCCTGACTCAGCACCACAGTGAAGGCTGAGCGTTGACAGACCCGTTGCATCAGGCTGCGCCAGAGCAGTGCCAGAGGTCCGGCGGCCGGGAGTACACCGCTGAGCACGGCGGAGCGGGGGAAGAGATCTTGAAAGACAAACACGTAGGGCAGCTGCCGGCTCAGCTGCAGCAACGGTCCGAGTAGGCCGATGAATGGTGGGTTCGAAACGATCAGCACCACATCGCCCTGGCGTCCGTGGCCGAGGCACCAGAGCAGTGACCCCAGGAAGAACCGCACTCCACGCAGGGCTTTGGCCGCGACACCAACGGCAAGTTCTTCAGTGCCGTTCAGACGTTGAATCGGAAAGTCGAGCGCATCCCCGGCTGTGGCCGTGAGCACAGTGAGGTCCCAGCCTCGGCGGTGGAGGCCCCGGGCTAGATCGGTCATCAGCTGTGCCGTGGCCCCAGTGCTTGGCTCGAAGTGCTCGCTGATCAGGAGAAGGCGCCTCATAGCGGCAAGCCCTCCCGTTGACGACGGCGCTCAATCACCTTGATCACTGTGATCAGGTCATAGCCGGCCATCAGGAGTGCAAACACCAGACCCTGCCACCCCTCGAGGAAGCCTCCCTGCAGCATGTATTTCTGCGTGAATCTCAGCACAGGGCGAAGGGGCCAGAGCTGTGCGCTGAGTCTGCGAAGCCTGATCCAGCGTCGAGTGCCGAGGGCTTCCGTTCCACCCCCGGAGAGATAGGCGGTGATTCGTTCCGCTTCCCAGTCGGCATAGCGGCGATGCCGCTCCAGCCAGTCATCGATGCCTTTGCTGAAGGCGTAATGCTCATAGGGTTCTGCAATGCGTCCAATCACAGAGCCCTCAGGGAAGCTTTCCCAGACCCCCCCCTCGAAGCGCAGTTTGTTTCGCCGCAGCAGCCGAGGATGCCAGTTGGGGTAGCCCTGGGTGCGTTTCAGCCAGCGACCTAGAAACCAGTAGCGGGGGGTGAGTTCAAAGCCATCCACGTGCTCTGCTGATGCAACGGCGGCTCGAATGGTTGCTTGGAGTTGATTACCGATTGCTTCATCAGCATCAAGAAACAACACCCATTCGCTTTCCAAGCATCCGTATTCGAGAGCCCAGTTTCGTTGCTCTGTAATTAAGAACCGACCTTGTTGACGGTGTTCGATGACACGTGCACCCAGGCTGCAGGCCAGGTCTTGGCTCCCATCGTTGCTGCCGGAGTCGACCACCAGCACATCGCTGCACCATTTCAGTGAGTTCAGACAGCGCCCAAGATTCTCCGCCTCATTGAGGCAGAGAACAACTGCACTGATGGTCGCTGGTTGGCTCATATGTTGCGCAGGGAGCCGCAAATGACTACTTCTGTTCGAGTATGGTGTGGTAGAGCTGAATTGCACGCTGTGCGACTGCTTCTTGGCTGTAATTCTCTCCAGTCCAGCGAGCCAGCGTTTCTCGACTGGACCAGGGATTGTCACTGAGCCAGCGTTGCATCCACTGTCTCATCCACATCACCCAATGGTCGGAGTCTAAAGGCAGCGTTGCGCCGTAGCTACGAGGCGCATGCATCTGAAGATCTTCTGATACGCCTGTTTGCGGGCTGATCAAAACTTGGCAGCCGCAGGCCAGTGCCTCAATGACCACATTGCCGAAGTTTTCATGGCGGCTGGGCAAAAGAAGTAAATCCGAGGCGTTATAAAAGCTGCTTAAGTCTTTGGCGGCGATCGTTGGTTTGTCGATGATTCGATGGCTAAGATTGACCTCATGCAGCTTGGCCTTCAGGGCTGCCCCGGATCCATCTTCATCTGTTCCGATGAGTAATAGCTTCCAGCGCATATCCTTCATCGTCTGAAGTAGACGCGGAAGGCGGTCGAGTCCCTTTTTGTAATGCTGCCTGCCGCAGATCAGTAGCAAGGGTGTCTTCTCATCAACCTCAAGCCCTCGCCTTGTCAGACGGCGTGCTTCCAGATTGCAATAGGAATCAGTGAGATTGATTGGATTAGGAAGCAGATGGCTGGGAGAGGTGAGATGTAGTCTTTCGATTTCATTCTTTTCTTGGATGCCTGTCACATGTAGGGCGGCACAATGGTTGAGCCAGTAACGTTCGACCCCCCAATAGTACGGCCATTTTAGCCAGGGTCTCTGTTGAAATGAGAAAGGGCTAAGTGCTCCCCTAATGCTATGAAAAACTTTAATATTCTGCTGTGCTGCAATCTTTTGAATTCGTGGCCCTAGAGGTTGCCATATGGCGCTAAGATGTAGTAAATCTGCGCCACAAATCACTTGTGGAAGTTGCTTTAATAGCTCACGCGAGTAGGCGCGCTTTGAATCGCGATCATGCTGGAAATACCACACTCTGACTCCATTGCGCAGGCTCGCCTGGTTGAGAGCTGTTGGTTGATCGGCTGGTTTAATACCAAAGTTTGTGGTTATAACATCAACTTCTACTCCTTGTTGCACGAGGCCCTCACAGAGGCGACTCACACTTAGGATCGGACCTCCGAACTGCCATGCAGGTGCATAGACAGGGATCGCGTGAACAACTCTCATTTGTGTTGGTCTAGCACCAAGCTAAGCTGGGCTAATCGAAGAGGTTGTAAGGGATGAGGACTCAAGCGATCATCTTGGCTCGCAGGAGTGGTGATCATTGTAATCGACTATTTCAGTCCCTTCATTATCATGCATACTGCCTTGAGTATGGCATCTACTTCTGGAATCCTACACTCATTGGGATGTTGCGCCGCCAAGCATTGTCATTGGAGTGGGTGGGTGATCTTATTAATACAAGCATTAACTATCTGTTTTCTCGTTTCGAGATGTTTTTCGGCTTCTCACCGATTCTTAATGCTCCTAGACCTTCAGTCATACTCCAAATGGTCGGTGGATGGAACTTCCGCTGCCATCACCTCACTGCAAAATATCGGCAAGAGCTCTCAGCAAGTTACCGGTTGACGATTGGTAGCTTGTCCACTCCGGAACAGCACCGCTTGGCGGAACTTGCCGCATTGCAAACAGTTCACACCCGTCTTGTTGGCATACATGTTCGGCGTGGCGATTATCTAGATTGGATGGGTGGGCGTTACTTTTATGATGACGCAGTTTACCAGAGAATTATTCAGGAGATTCGTGATTGCTTTGCTGCAGAAGGAATGCAATGTATCGTTGCCGTCTGTACTAATGACACAATAAGTTCGTATCTTGGGCAGGATTATTCCACTGGAGGTAGTTGGGTCTTTGATCAACTTCTCTTGCAATCTTGTGACTTAATCGTCGGCCCACCTAGCACCTTTTCTCTCTGGGCAAGTTACGTCAGCAGTACTCCATATATCCATATCGAAAATGCAACCCAGAGCTTCAATCTTTCCTCCGCACAGATCTGCCCAGGTTAGAGAGGCTTGCGCGGCTTAAGGCTTTTAATCGTCGTATGGACCATTTGAGCAAAGCACGTGTGTTCCACAGTGTTTCCTGAGAAGCCAACATATAACCCTTGGCCTGCTCCTCTAGCTTATGGTTCGGCATAAATTTCCAGTAGAAATCTGGCTGAGGATGGGGGAAACGGATGGCTTTTGACCAGTGGATCGGTGAGCCAGGATGCAGGTAACGCGTCGATTCATTCCAGTACTGCCACTTCAATCGATACCACTGCCTCATATTTGCGATCTCCTTTGTATGGGCCCAAGTCTGTATCTTTAAGCTCATTTGCTCGTCAGACATCACGTAGCCATAGTGGTAACAAGGTTCGTCGATGACGCGTCGCTTAATGGCATTACTTGTTCTAGAAAATGTAAATCGGAGCAGTGGATTAGAGCAGCGTATGGCGAAGCCCTCATTTAAGGACTTTATTCCCCCGCAGTGATTCTCAATCACATATTCTGGTGTCTTCCAGAAATTAAACCATGGCGTAATTAAAAGCTCCGTATCTTGGAGCTGATCACTACGCATTAGATCTGTTGCTCGAATCCATGAATCATGACTATAAAACTCGTCCGCATCTTGAATGATCATCCACTCAAAGCCTTCATTTCTGGCCAGGCAAAGTAGGTGGTTTCTTGTGTCTTCATCGTATTTCCAGTCTCCATGAACCACTTCTGCCTCGCAACCTAATTCTTCCAGGCTTATCTCATCAAGCGATGTTGGATTCTTTAGATTATTACGGGCATATTCTGAATAGGCCCAAGGCCTAGGGGGGTAGGCGATATAAATCTTGTCCACATAGGGAGCAGCATTTTGCAACATTGCATTGATCCAAGGCGATACATTAAATGCAATGACTTGTAGTGCGATTTTAGTCATTCATTATTTCATTTTAGTGATCATAGCTCGAGAAGGGCGATGCCGCGCTCGGCTCTCGTTAACAATCGGTATACATAAAACTTGAGATCCAAGAATAGAGACTGGATTAAACGACTCCTTTGCTTTGAGAAGGCCCTCGTGAAGCGTGACCCCGCTGGTAAATAGTTCGGTGATTTTGGGTTACAGCAGGACTGCCAGTAGCTCAGTGTCTTGTTTGGGCTGGTTGACTGGGTGGTGTGTTTTGCCCACCGTTTGAGCCGATAAGCATCAAGAGTGATAATTTCATAGCCCAGTCGGGAAAGACTGTGGGTTAACCAGCAATCCGAGAGATAGTGAGGAATCCCCCTCGGGATTTTGCTGGCCTTGATCAGCGTGGTGTAAGAAAACCATGTCGCTGCGGTTACGCACAGATTGCTATAGCCAGGTTGATCAAGACCTCTCATGGCTCCTGTGCTCGGCTCATACATCAGTCCATAGTTCACCTCCAGCACTTGCTCTGTTGAGTGAGGATCTGTTTGCTGAAGATCGACATCAATCAAGACTGGAGCCACGATATCGGCCACGCCATTCTTTAGGGCTGTAAGGCCCTTGAGCAACTGCGACGGTTGATCAAGCAGTAAGTCATCATTCATGATTAGAATATAAATGGCTTCATTGTGATCAAAACCTAGTGCACTTAAGAAATTAAGAATGTAATTGAGAGCACCGCCCCAGAAGTGCTTGCCAGATAATCGATGAATATCAACATCGTCAAAGCTGGCTTGAATCTCCTCAGAGGTGCCATCGCAGGATCCATCATCTAGAACATGAATCTTTAGCCCTGGTAGGTCCTCTGAGAGACTGCGAACGCTGCCTATCGTGTGCAAGGTCTGAGCTTTACGATTATGGCAAGGTATGAATACAAGGCAAGACTCTCTTTTCACCAGTAGCACCCACTCTCTACAGAATCTGCTCTGGGTGGCCTCTCTGACTCTTCAGGATAGACCCAGTTTTCGTTAAAAATGTTCTGAAAGAAGGGAGACTGGTCCCATCGTTTGCCACGTACTCCAAATAAAATCTGGGTCGCACCACCTAAATGTACAGCTTTCTTGCCTAACCTCCGGATATATGCTCCGAGAGACAGTCCATAGCTGCCTGCTCCGATGATTGCGATATCGAATTCTAGATTGCTTATCTCAGACTGCATGAACGATAAAGCATCGCTCCATTCAGTAAACCGGCTGTCTCTAAGCCCCGCCAGTGTTTGGACAGGCTTATATCCTATTAGATTGAAGTCTGGCAAAAGATCTTGACTGGCAAAAAGCAGGCTGCGTTTCTCGTATTGCTTTCTGATGGATGAAATAAATGGATGTATAACGAGAACGTTCTTTCCTCTTAGTGCTGAGGTCCAATAGGGAGGTCCATTGTAATAAGGCTCTAGATCTTGGAGCGGAACCGCCTTGTAGTCACCCATGAATGGATTGACCAAACACTCTTCATCCCGCCAAGAACCTAAAATATCGATCTCATGGCAGTCTTTTAGTACGATCCTGCTAAATAATTCAATTCCAGCATCATCGTTAGAAAACATCCCCGCTCCATTGCTTAGGCTCATTCGTATTCCATCATGCCACCAAAACGTATCGATTTCCCCAAAGACGTAGCTGAGTGATTTCTGGCCTATGAATCGCCTTGGTTCCTCTTTGCGTAGATAGGTCGCTACAGCGTGTAACTCTCCACTTCCGAAACGGGCGATTAATGCTGGGCGATGCTCAAGCAAAGATCGATAAATCAGATCGCTAGCTGACTGTCCGGTGCATGAGTACTGCCGCCCGATGCAACTGCGTTCCTTTCGACTCAGTCGCTTCTGGAGTATGGCTCTCGTTCGCATTAGAATCGAACTCATCAGCCGATTCATGATCTATTCCTCCAGTTCACCGCATCTAATGCAACCCAAGTTCAATACCTGGATCTAGCCCAGAGTTGAATATGCAGTCTATTCTACCATTCTTGATCAGAAGAACTTTGTCGCATTGCCGCAACGTGCTGAGCCTATGGGCAATCATGATCACCGTATGCGTCTTCCCCAGGGCGCTAATGTTTGCCATTACATCAGTCTCAGTCTTTGAATCTAAGGCGCTGGTCGCTTCATCTAGTACCAACAAGCTTGAGTCCTTGTACAAGGCTCTTGCAATGCCAAGCCTTTGTCTTTGGCCTCCTGAGAGCCTGTTACCGCGCTCTCCCACCATTGTGCTGAGGCCATCGGGGAGCAAGTTAATAAATTCGCTCGCGCATGCCATGGATGCTGCCCATTGAACCCGATCATTATCAATCTCATTATAATCAACCCCAAACGCAATGTTCTCGGCAATACTTGAGTCACTCAAGAAAATTGTCTGGGGTACGTGTGCAACCTGCGACATCCATGCTAATCGCTGTGCTTCTGTCTTTAAAATCATGTTATCTACTTCCATATGGCCATGTGTTAAAGGCACAAGGCCCATAATAATATCAACCAGAGTGCTCTTGCCGCTTCCTGTCTTGCCCGCGATTCCGAATATGTTGCCTTTCTCGATCGTTAACTCGATCTTCGAGAGGCAGTATTCTTGACCTTCCCTTGAATTCTCCCGATATCGAAAATATCCATCTCTCAGAGCAATGGTTCTGCTCCAATTAGCGAAACTGTTGGAATCTAGCTCCCGTGATTTCACTCGTGTTGGTCTGTTAGGCGTTCTCTCTCGAACCATCGCAGAGACCACTGAAGCAGAAGCCTGGCTCGCTCTGAACGATGACCAACAGCTAAATGCTTGCTGTGCATTGGGAAGCATATTTTGAAAAGCTAGGCCCAGTGAACCTAAAATAGGAATCGATAAATACGAACTCTCTTTTGCGTTAATCATGGCTAGGCACAGAAATCCAAGGGCAACATATGCTGCACCTTCAATGATGAAGCGTGGTGTTGTTTGAAGGAAGCCAACTCTGGCACCCAATAGCTTGCTCCTTCTAATCGACTGGCTATATCGTCTGAGGTGAACCTCCTGGCTCTGATCTAATAAGATATCTCTGATCCCGCCGAGTGATTCTTGTTGGATCTTGAGTTCTAGCTTGCCTCTATTAACCAGCTCATAGCCCGATTCCTTTAGGGGCTTTTTGATCCCTAGTGCGACCACGATGTAAATCCCTACGCAAGCGACTATTGCAATGAGGCTGGCTTGCCAACTTACAATTAGAGAAGCGGTGAGTGTCGCGATGATTGATGTTGCAGACGCGAGCAGCTGTAGTGATGGCGCGATAACTCCTGTTGTGAAACCATCAATCTGCCTCATCTCACCGATAACTTCGCTTGAGCTCTTCTCCAGCTGCCGCAGATAGGGCTGATACAATATGTTGCGGAAAGCAATCTCATTGAGGTCTCTCGAGATCATTGCCGTCAGCAAGCCATTGCCCCATGCTGCCAGCAGCCGTAGGCTATTGCTTAATAGGGCTAATACTATGAAGCTTATTGCTGTGAATGTTAGGTTTGTATTGTCAACTAATGCACTAACTGCATTTGGTTCACCAGAGACAAATCCTGTCCCGAGCGGATTTCCATGCCCTAACTGACTCACTGCTTGCAGCAATGGCCCGACGCTCAACACCATCATCCCTTGGCTTAACGAGGCCACGGTGATCACAGTGATGAGAGCCAATCCTTGGATCAGGCGTCTTCGTGGCATAGCTCTGAAAATGCTCCAGATCAAGCCCCTTGAAGTTGCTCCCCTCATTGCCTCATCTCTCTCTATGAATCATACGCTATTTTGTGACTTCTGCTTTGTCTTTACCGATTCCGCGCCGCCTCAACTATGTCTACATACTCCTTTTAGACCTCAATTTCGCTGGGGCTGCAAATGATTATCGTATTTGCAAATGGACAGCTTGGCAATCAGCTAATCCTTCTCATTGCTCTTGCCAAGTTGCGGAAGTCTACGGAGACTATCTTCGCCTTACACTTTAACGCCGCGCGAGAATTCGTAGGAGAGATCCCAGGTGTTACCTGGCTTGGTTTTGGTAATGGTTACCGATACAGGGAGCGAGTTGCAGCGAAGATCATTTCTCTTCTCTTTCACCACTTACCAAAATCGCTACGGGCTCTCTTCTTTTCCACAGTGAGTGAAGCGAATGGTGGTGAACCTTTGGTCCAAAGGGCTTCAATCTCTTTGTTCCGCAATATTCTCTGGATACATGACTGTTACTTTCAGCATGCATCACTTCTTGAGCCAGATCGAGACTCTGGTGCTTCGCCTCTCTCTAACAACACCGATTCGTTCGCTCGTGACTGGATAATCCAGCACTTACCCTCCCCTTCCCACAAGCCAGTCTTTGTTCACCTTCGTCTAAAAGATTATCTTCATTGGACACCCGTGGGATTGAAGCAGGGTGGTTCTGTTTTGCCTGCATCCTATTTTTCTGATTCTATACATTATCTGACGTCAACCCTTGGCCAACCATTTTTCCTGTTAGCTTCAGATGATTTACCACTTGCGAAGCATCTCCTATCTGACTGCTTAACGGATCTAAGTTGGACGGTGATTGATTTGCCGCCTGCTCAAACGCTTGCAATCATGAGTCACGCTTCGGCCGGAGTGCTCTCTGCTAGTAGCTTTTCATGGTGTGCAGCTTACCTTTCTTTTCTACAGGGTCGAGAACGCCTGTTCTTGGCGCCTGAGTATTGGTTAGGCTTTGGCACTACAGAGTTCAATCCCAAATCCTTCCATTTTCAGTTTCTTCAGTATCGATCTGTTTCGTAATGCCACGACTAGCTGTCTACATCTATTCTCTTCTAGGTTTTGCCATTGGTTTTGGCACTTTATGGGATGTGTTCGGCTGGGCTAATCTAGCAACACTCTCATTGCTTCTGCTTTGCCTCGTCAATGTTCTGATTAATTATACGTTTCCTTCCCGCTGGTCTTGCAATCCTGTCAGATTCGTTTGGATTACCGCCGTTATTGCGGCGATGGTTTGCCTTTCCGCCTTACAAGTCGTTTGGTCTCATCCCGACTTTGGCCCGCCAGTGGTCACGAATCAAGAGTGGATCCGATCTCTTGCCCTTGCAGTCGGCTTGAGTAGTTGCCTTTTGGTTTCTGATCAGATCAGGAAACCTTTGTTCTTTGGCGTCTCCCTTGGATTCGGTTGTTATGGTTTCGGCTCCGTAATTCTTTCCTATGCTTATGGAGTATCCCTTCTTTCGCCATTTGATATGCACTTTGGCGGTGTCTGGGGACTGCCAACCAATCCAACACCACCTGGAATTGCTATCTTTGGCTCGATCGCCATATTCTTGACAGTCTTCGGAAGTACTTTTCAGGCCTTCCCGTTAGCCGGATTGTGTTTATCTATGTCTGGTGTTTGGGCCATAGCCGCACTTGATCGCCGTTCCACGCTGTTTCCTGTACTTCTCTATCTTGCCTATTTTACAATTCTTCTGATCAAGCACCTCTGGAGACTTCCTTCTGCGGGCACTCTAAATAAGGTCATGCGTAAGATTATTCCGCTTGTCTGTCTGTTCGCAACCCTGACTATTCTCTTCAACACCCTTTCTCGTACACGCCTGAGTTTGAAACTCTCCAGGGTGCTTTCTGAGGGTGTTGCTTCTGTAGAGTTTGATCGCATTGATCACTACCGGTTCGGTTATTCTCGGCTCTTTGACACTCTTTTAACAGGCCACAATCTCCTTATTAACCTCCCACCGCAAACACGTGCTCTTAATCCCCACTGGCATTCATCCCCCTTAGATGCAATGCGAATCGGCGGCTTCCTTGGCTTTGCATGTATTCTTTTTTGGTATCTCAGTCTGTTCTTTGTCTTTCTTTCTAGATCGTCTACCCCAATTATTCGAATTTCATCTCTTGGAGTTCTCTTGATCATGAGTGTTGAGCCCACAATGTACAAGACATGGTATGACGTACTAGTCCCCCAGTTAGTCACGTACTTTTTAGTGGCTGAAACAGCTACCAGACTTAAACCCGCTCTGCCTTCAGAGCCTTATGATATGCATGAATCATCTGTCTAGCGACAACCCGCTCATCCCATAGTTCAATCGCCCTCTGCCTGGACATCGTTCTCATCTGCATTAGCATTTCTGAATTCACCCGATCTACGAGACTATCCAGGAATCGTGCCATTTCCTCCGTGTTGTCATCTCTGGCGACGAAACCCGATCTTCCGTGATCAACGATTTCTGCTGTTCCACCGTTGTTAAAACATAAACACGGCAATCCACACGCCTGAGCTTCTAAGCCCACGTTGGGTAGGTTGTCGATATAAGAAGGAATTACTGCGACATCACAACTATCATAAATAAGTCTCATTCTGTTCTCTTCATCTATTGCTCCTAGTGCGATAACTTGCACGGCATTTGGTTTAAGCCTTGGCTCTTTGCTTCCGGCAATTACCAAGGCAACCTCACGTTGGCTTTCCTGTGTAGATTTCATCTTATCCAGTGTCTCCACTAGTCTTCGATAGCCTTTTCTTTCATCAACCTCAGCATTATTGGCGCAAAACAAGATTAGAAACTTGTCGCGTTCCAACCCTAGTCTTCGACGTGAGTCCTCTTGCTTTAAAGGCTTCCAGAATGTCGTGTCTATCGGGTTAGGGATTACCGAGTGTGTCCAGCTTCCTGTCCATTGGCATGCTTTCGCTTGTTCTAGCATCCATTGTGATGGGCATATCAGGTGGACTTGCTTAGGCAGTTTCCTCATCTTCCTATCTCTTACCCACTGATCTTTCCTGGCCGCCTTCTCTAACCAGGTCATTGACCCATTGAATGGCGCGTAGTGTTCTCCCCCCCGGAGCAACCAGCAATCGTGCAATGTCCAGACTATTGGAACTTCTATCGCGCCTATCTCCTCAATTGAAAGCCAGTTTCTACCTGGCCAGTGTATGTGTACGAGGTCAACATCCGTACGATTAATCTCGGCCCCTAAGCCAGATGATGGCCAGGCAATATCGAGCTCACTTCCGTCGGGACATCTCGTATTCTGCCTGCGCCAGTGGCAAAGCTTCTGAGCAATTCGTTCAGACCACTGACGGTGAAACATCGCTGTTCCACCCATAATGCAGTCATCCTCCGTTGTTTTAATACGCACTCTCATCCTTGAGTCCACACCTTCGTTCTTCAGAGCCTGATGCAGTCTCATGGCGGCTTTATCTGCACCTCCGAGTGAGTCGCTATGGCTGATGTGACGTACTTTCATTTCACGCTCTTTAACAACTCAACCAAAAATCCACGCATTCGCCTTGCTGCCTTTCTCCAGGCTCTCACATACCTTACACCTTGTATCTTATTGAGTATCTGTGCTTCAACCTCTCTATCGAGAAATATACAGGGTGGATGGAATAGTGGCATGATTTCTTTTGTAGGATATCCATTTCTGGCACTGGACGCTTCGGTGGTATGGGTTGCTTCTTTCCCAAAACCAATATTACTCACAAGGTTGTGACGGGGCACAATGCATAAACCTCGATGTATTCTTATAGTTGCTGATAGCTGATAGTCCCAGCATGTGGTGAGCTTACCATCTGCTACACGATCAAATACTTCTGAACGGGTCTCGTACTGTTCCCGGTCTCTAAATATTCTTTCTGCCACAGATGTCTTCCTTACACTCATCCAATCTTTCATTTCGGCGTCATAGCGAGCCCAGCGGTCTCTCCAGCTAGCCCATCCCCATATCAGAGGTTCCGGAGCAAATGTATAGCTGTATTCATGGTTGAATCTGAGGTCGGCTGAGTTGTCTCCAGCAACGATCCATACCTGCTGGTCGTTTCTATATCTATCTAACAGTTCATCGCAATAAGGTAAGAAATCAGATGAAGGCAAGCAGTCGTCTTCAAGTATAACTCCTTCCTCCTCGTTATCAAAAAACCATGTAATTCCATCAATCGGCCCATCTTTGCAGCCCTTATTGCTTGTCCAAAACTGCAGGCGAGTACTTGTTCTTCCCGATGCAAAATATTTTGCTGCCTTTTGACATTCTAATACTTTATCCACGTCCGATCTGTAGCCTTCTCGTGGGCCATCAATGGCGATATATATTCTTCTGTCCTGCCCGTAATGAGTCAAGGACCCAAGTACTCTTGCTAGTAATGCAGGACGATTGAATCCTATCACTAAGATCGCAGCCTTCATGTCTTCCCTTTTTTGGTTATTGACTGCTTCAATCTATCGATCACATGTCTAACTACAGTCGGCACCCTTGTTCGCTTTCGCTTGGTTCCTAAGTATTTCATCCACGAACAGTTCCAGTGATGGATTGTATAAGTGCTACTCACTGCAAAAGATCTAGCATCTTCATGTGTGTCCTTCAGAAAACCAGGAAACGGGTAGAAGTGATTTGAAGGGAGTATCCCTACTGAACTATCATTTTCATTTCCTAGTAAGACCCGCGTTAGCATTAGTGGGCCAGAAGCCTTGATAATTGTCATCGCATCCTTTTCATCAACCTCCTTCAGCAGGCTCAGCTCTTTAACTATCTCCGTTACTACTCTTCCGTCTTTTGATGATGCTATCACTGCATTCCCAACCTCTACGTCACCGTTGTCGGGACAAGGGTGGCATCCCGCTACAAAGGAACTGCCACGCAGAACATCTTCCATATTCTTAATAAGTTCAACATCTGCGTCAACGTAGATTCCGCCATATCTCTTTAAAATCTCATAACGTGCTATGTCGCTTCTTGTTGCCGGATTTTTCGCCCTCATATATAAATCATTCAGATCAAGACCCTCTTTATCGATGTCTTGATCTCGCCACAACTTATATTCAAAACCATATGGGTTGTCGCGCCACCTATCCATTAAAAGTCTTACCTCTGCTGGTGGTGGCGCACCCAGCCAAATCTGATGCACTAATCTTGGAATTGCAGATCCTCCTTTCTCTCTGCCCTTCCAAGTATAATATTGTCTAGATATCTTTAGCCAGTCTACATGCTTCATGTTTCTTAGGAAATTCCAGTGCGATGTGCATTCGCTGAAAAATCCGAAAAGTTGTTCCATATCATTTTCTTGCGATGTCATCCCCGTTTGAGCCTCCATTTAGCTTTGCGAACAGGAGCGGCTATCTTATTGTAAACAAGATACCATATCAGGCTTATTAGCTCCACCGACCAGCTACTGCTGGTTACAATTCCACAATTTGAATAAAGCAATTCTCTGTCTACATGGAACCAATCTCCATACACGAGATACCGACTCTCTTGCTTCCAGCGGCTTACTTTGGTCCATGGTGGCGGACAGCTATGTGTATGCGTTCCGTCCTTTCTGAAGCCATGATTAATTCCACAGATTGCGAGTGGCGTTATTGATCTAGACCTATTTCTCAGGTGCGACAGGTTCCACTCATAATCCCATGCGTCCATGTGCCCTTTACGGCAGGCATAGATCTTTAAACAAAAATCTTTTGTCCTCACCCCTCTGGGTAGTCTTGTAAATGTCCTAATCCGTCCCACCTTACTATTTCTTTCAAGCCAAGTGCGATGCTCTTCCCACCGGTCAGCCCACGACGCCCAGCCGTATCCAACTCGACACAAATCTGATTGATAAAACCTCAGGTATTCTCCCTGCCCTTGTGCATCCACCGGGTCGCAATGACTAGAGATGCTCCATATTCTTTTATTGCTCCTGTAGTATTTCAGCATTCCAGCCATGATCTCCATATACTCTGATCCAATCTCTACATCGTCCTCCAATATTATACCTTCCCTATTGTTCTTGAAGAACCAGCTAATTCCCTCTATAACTCCGTCTCGGCATCCCTTATTTACTGGTGATATATGCCTCTTTAGTGGGTCTTCTTGTTCTCGGATTGCAATCTCTCCGCAATATCCATATCCTGCTCTGTCTTTTACGTTCCCTGGACGCGGCCCATCAATGGATATCCAAAGGTTTGAATATCCGAAGTCTTTTAATCTCTTGATCGCCTCCTGTAGTAGATCGGGCCTGTTGAATCCGAGGAGAAGTATGGCGCACTCTTTGCTTTGTGAAGTCTTGGGCCATTCGGCTCCTGAGACTTCTTGCGCCTGGCTATCCACGTCTCGCTTCCTTGCGTATGAGCACTATAGCTGTGCTCCAGTCCTTAGTGATTGACTAGCTCTGTATGCCTGCATTGATTGTGGCTCAGTCCGCGAGCGCCGCGCGTAAGTGGCCCAATACAGCATCCAGTCGATCGCGCGTTGCACGGACTTGTCTTGCGTTGGTTTGCATGTTTTTGGCTCAGCCCTGGCGCTGAAACACAAAGACGCTGCCCATACTCCAGAGCTGGTCAGAGCTGAGCTGGCGGATGCCCCAAAGGATGGGTTGATGGATGCTGCGCTTGCTGACTAGGGGGCGAAGGACCTCCTCCGTGAGTGCAAAGCCGGCGGCTTCGGCTTTCTCGCTGAGAAGTCTGCGGGCTTTAGCGATATTGACGATGAACTGATGTTTGAAGCCCTCGGGCTGATTCAGTAAGTCCAGGCTGTGGGCATTGAGTTCGTGTCCTCGCAGCATTCTGATTCGGTCCAGAACGAAGAGCTCATTCGGCAGGCTGACGACCACCTGTTGATTGGCGCGCGTCAGGGCTAACTCAAAGAGTGGCGTGAATCGCCGTGTGTGTTCAATGACATCCAGTAAGAGCACTGTGTCCCAAGGACCTTCGCTACGCATCAGATCAGGAATCTGATCGGTTTGCACATAGCGAACCTTGGGATTGTCGTGGCGTTGTTCGTAGATGCAGGCATCAGTGATATCCAGGCCTGTGTACTCACATTGGCTTGGAAGATACCTGCTAACGATCCCGTCGCCGCAGCCGATATCCAGGAGTGTTTTGCTGGTGTAGTTCGGCAGAATCCGAGTGGCGATCAGCTCTGCGAGGCGCGCATCGGAGCGCTGGGCCATCAAGGTGCGCTTGTGCGCGGCAGTCGTCGCCATCGTGCGGGCAGCCATCGAACCAATGTCCAGACAGTCTGCCGGAGGCCGGCGGACTGGTGGATGTCCTTAAGGCTTTGCTTCAGCTCTTTGGGTCTTGTTTGCCTGAATTGCTTCAGCACGTTCCAGAGCTGAAACTGCATCACGTGGGCGGCCCAGCGGTGGCGACGTGGTTCATCGCTTAACAGGGGGTGCTCGCGTAACTGCTGCACCACCGACGCCACCTCTTGCAATTCATGGCCGCTGCGCCGGTTGCTGTTTGAGAGCTGCCGCTCATGGGTCCTCACCTGAGCGATCGGCACCCGGTTCAGCACTACGGGCTGGCGTTCGGTCGCCCGCAGCAGCCATTCCCAATCCGCCGCATGGCGCCAATCCTCGCGAAAGGGGCCCGCTGCGCGCCAGTGGCTGCGGCTGAAGGCCATTCCGCTGAGGTTCCCGTTCAAGCTCCCAAGCCGCAGCAGTGCAGGCACGAACCGCTCAGGCTGCACCAACGATGTTTCCTGGCTCACCTGCGCGTGGTGCCAGGCGCTGTCTGCCGGCCGTGGACTCCCGTCCTCATTGATGGATTCATAGGTCGAGAGGATCAGTCCTGCATCGGACCAGCGTTCACACATCTCATTAATCCGCTCTATGGCATGGGGTAACAGCAGGTCGTCACTGCAGAGCAGCAGCACCCATTCGCTTTGGCTCTCTTCGATCGCGCGGTTCAAGTTCCCGAACAGTCCCAGGTTTTGGGGGCGCCTTACCCACTGCACCCGCGTGTCGTGGTTCTGAGAGTCGATCCAGCCTTTGATAAAAGCTTGCGTGTCCGCGTCAGAGCCGTCATCGGCGATCAACAGCTGCCAGCCTGGATCTTGCAGCTGCAGCACGCTCTCCAGTGCCGGGCCTAGCAGCTCCGAGCGGCCATAGACCGGCAGGATGATCGTGATTTCCATCAGCCCTTGTCCTCGAGCAGGGCCTGGTAGTTGGCGATCGCGCGGTTGCCATAGGCACTCCAGCTCAGCTCGCTTCGTGCCAGGTCCAGCGCGGCTTTACGCTTCTGCTCCCAGAGGCTGCTGGTTTGGGCGAGTGCCTGCAGGCACCAGGAAATGGCATCGGGACGGTGGATGGGGACCAGATAACCGGCGGGGAATTCTTCAACGTCATGGTCACGTTGCACTGAGCCGCTGCCCTGCAGCCTGAGCAGGTCCTCGCCACCGGTGTTCGTCGTGCAAATCAGCGGCAGGCCGCAGGCCAGGGCCTGCATCTGCACCATCGCCATCCCTTCCTCGATGGAGGCCATCACAAAGCAGTGCGCTGCGGCGTAGTGCTCCACCAGTGCGGCCTGGGGAAGGTGACCGAGGCATCGCACCTGATGGTTTTGCTGCTTCAGCAGACCCTCCAGTTCGGGGGTCTCGCCGCCCACCAGGGTCAAGGTGGCGTCAGCAATGTTCGCTTGCTTAAACCCCTCAAGCAGATCGGGGATTCCCTTACGCACGGACAGTGAACCCGCGTAGATCACCCTCAAGCCACTCACTTCGGGTGGGCGGGGGGCTTGCTCCGGAGCCTTGAAACGGCTCAGGTCGACCCCCAGGGCGTTGCGAAAGAGGCGCTTTGCGGACCAGCCCCGCTCCAGAAAGCTGCGCTCCACGAACAGGCTGGGAACAGCCACCTGCGCGCAGAGCTCGTACTCCCGCAGTTCCATCGCCTCGATCCGCGGGTGCGTTGCTGCCCACTGCAAGCCGAGGCGGCGATGCTCTTCGTTCAGCAGCCGGCTCTGCTCAAGGATGTGGGCGGAGGAGCGCTCCAGCACTGTTGGGATCCCACGTTGCTTCGCCCAGGCGAGGCTTGGTTCGCTCCACTGCGACCAGCCGTGGATTAACTCGCTGCCTTTCAGGTGCTTGAGCGCCCTTCGGGCAAACCAGCGATGCACATGCCACTGGCAGCGCATCATTAAGGCTTCGCCGCCCAGCTTGTAGATCGCTTTCACCACCCAGAAGGTGAGCGGCAGGCTGACGACGTTGTCTTTGGGGATTCCCCAGCGCTGGACAAACCAGCGCGGGTAATTGGTGATGAGGCGGTGCAGGTGACCGGCTTGCTGCAGCTCCCGGGCCAGGTCAAAGGCATGCCAGCGCCCCCCCACGACGATGGTGATCTTCATGGGTTTGCCTGGCTCCAATCCAGGATCGTGCGCAGCCTGGCGCCGTAGGTCTCCTCTGCTTTGCGCAAGGCCACAGCACCGGCTTGCCGCAACTGTTGTTGCAGCTCCATATTGCTGAGCAGAGTTTGAACCCGTGCTCTCAATTCGGTGGGGTCCTTGAAGAAGCCTGCGTCCGGGTAGTTCTCGAGCAGAGTCCGATGTTCGTTTGTGTCCTGGTAGAGCCCGCAGCCACCGATGGCGCCGATCTCGTAGGAGCGATCCGTCGAGAGGTCGCCATTGGCCTGCCTGAGCAACCCCAACACAATCCGGGCTGAACTGATTGCCCGGCAGTAGTCCCCACCCACCACAGCTGGCCCCTTCTCCCAGCCCGGTGTGCTCAAGCCTTCCCAGCTGTTGCCGTGGATGCGGCGGCGCACTCCAGGCAGATCAGCCAAGACCTCGAGCCAGGGCAGTCGTTCTGCAGCGCCTGTACCCACAAACAGCACATCAGCTGCTTCGGGATCGGTTACGTCGATCGGGTGATGCAGTTCAGGGTCGTAGGCAAAGGGGAGCCAACTGGTGCTTGGGGTGCCTGCCGCTTCCAGTCGCTGCCGCAGCGCTTCTTTGGTGCTGAAGAGGTGGTCGTAGTCCTTCAGGTTGCGCAGAAAGCAGCGGCGCCGGTGAATCGGATTCCACGGATCGTCCGTGAGGTAATTCACGATCCGTCCCCCGGATGCGCGAATGGCTTGGAACACCTGCGGCGCTAGGGGCAAGATGCCCGTGACCAGCACCAGCCTGGGTTTGTGCTGCTCGATCAGTGCGATCAGCTGCCTTTGGAAGCCCCACCATTCCCAGCTGCGCCGATCGGCTAGCCGGTAAAAGACCTTCCCGCGCAGCCGGCCCATGCTCGGCGAGAAGGCCGGCGCGGGGGACGTGTAGGCCACCAACAGGTCGCGCTCCGGATCCAGGCCGGCCTGCTGGGCTCCCCGCAGAAACTTGCTGCCCAGCGCCTCCGGGACGCTGGTGTCGGCAATGAGGAGTAGGGGCAGTCCTTTGGCCATCACTGTTCCCAGCGCTCTCGAACCAAATAGAGCGGCCTGGCTTTCACCTCTTCGAAGACCCGGCCGAGGTATTCACCCAGCACCCCCAGGCCAATGAGTTGAACGCCCCCGAGAAACAGCACGGCGGTCATCAACGAGGCATAGCCGGGTAGATCGATGCCAAAGACCAACGTGCGCAGCACCATCCAGCTGCCATAGAGCAGCGCCACGCAGGCGATCGCTACTCCACTGCCACTCAAGACCTGCAGGGGTACCCGGCTGAAGGAGGTGATGCCATCGAGGGCGAAGTTCCAGAGCTTCCAGTAATTCCAGTTGCTCTTACCACCTTGTCGGGCATCACGGTCGTAGTGGATGGCGCTTTGGCGGAACCCCACCCAGGCGAACAGGCCCTTCATGAAGCGGCTGCGCTCGGGCAGCTGCAGCAAGGCCTCGACCACGCAGCGATCCATCAGCCGGAAGTCGCCGGTGTCTGCGGGGATGGCCGTGCTGCTTAACCGTCCCATTAGCCGATAAAAGCCAAAGGCCGTGAAGCGCTTCGTGCTGCTCTCGCCCGCCCGCCGGCGTCGCACGGCGTAGACCACGTCAAAGCCTTGCCGCCATTGCTTGAGCATGGCGCCGATCAGCTCGGGGGGGTCCTGCAGGTCTGCATCCAGGGGTACCACCACATCGCCGCGGCTCGCCTGTAGGCCAGCAGTCAGGGCCGCCTCCTTGCCGAAATTGCGCGAGAGGCTGAGCACCGTCGCTTTCAGTTGAGGCCGTTGCTCCAGCTGGGCGCGCACCACCTCTAACGATCCATCGCTGCTGCCGTCATCCACCAACACCAGCTCCCAGGGAAGCCCCAGGGCGCCAAGTTGCTGCTCGAGTTCCGCAAATAGGACCGGCAGGGTCGCGGCCTCGTTCAAAAAGGGAACCACCGCGCTGATCAGCGGCCGAGGTGGGCGGGCTGCGGTGTTCATGGCCGGGATCGTACGGGCCCTGATCGCAGCTGGCCGTAGCTCAAGGCCACGTGGGAGCGGCCGGCCGGCAGTTCGACGCTGATCCAGCCCTCGGAATCCCTCGCTCCCGCCGGCAGCGGATCGCTCCAGCCTTGACCGCCGTTGACCTGAACCCGCCAGCTGGGATGGGCCCACTGCATGATTCGCAGCCGGCCGGAGCTGGTGGCGTTCACCTCCAGCACCCGGCTGCGCGGCGTGCGTTCCAGCAGTGTGAGCCTGCCTTGCCCAGACCATTCGGCCCAGTGGGTTTGCGGCCAGGTCGGCAGCCAAAAAATGGCCAGCCGCTTGTTCCAAGACGACTCAGGGACCCCGGCGGGGCTGTAGTCCGGTACGCCGCTCAGGGCAACGCGGCCATCGGGCAGGGCCACAAAGCGCTTGGCCAGTTCCCCCTCCTTAGGCAGCGCAGCCACGCCTGCTGGGCAGGGTGTCAGGGGATCACAGCGCAGCAGGCTGCGCAGGGCCATCCGCTCGCTGGCGCTCGGGGCATGGCCCCAGAGATTGCTGCGGAAGCGCCAGAGCCCGTCGAACCAGCAGCCGGCGGCAGCCAGACCGATCAGGCTGAGAGCAGCAGGTCGGGTTCGGTTGGTGCCCGGGGCTTGCTCGGCGGCTGAGGCGAGCCAGAGCAGGGCACCAAACCAGCCCAGGCTGAGCCAGCGCCAGGGGAATTGAATGCGCTGCAGCGCTGGCAGCCACTGATAGATCGGCCCGCTGATCGAGAGGCCCATCAGCAGAGAGAGGACAGCCAACAGGGCACCCCAGCGGGCTAGGGGGGAGGCCCCACGCCAGCCAATCCAGCGCCAGAGCAGCAGCAGGGCAATCGCCACCGCTTGGATCCAGAGCAGCGCTGCAAAGCTGCGGTAGCCCACATCGATGTCCGCAAAAAATTCCCCTGGCAATAGGCCCGCAGGGATTGGGGGGCGAACGGATGGCAGCGCCTGAAGTGCTGGCAACCAAAAGGGCATCGCCAGTCCGGCCCCCAGGGCGCCGCTCCAGAGCCAAGCTTTGCGCCTTAGCAGCAGGCCCGCTAGGCCCCAAGCCACCCCGGTCAACAGAGCTGCATTCCAGTTGCTCAGGGTGATGCCGGCCAGCGCAAGACCTGCCAGCGGCCACCCCCAGGGCCGCCGGTGCTGCAGTCCCAAGAACCCCAAGGCCAGCCACCAGAGCAGGGCTTGAGCCAGGGCTTCCGGCCAGGCCCCGCGCACATAAATGTTGACCAGGAGGTAGGGATTCAGGCTGGCAGCGATCAGCAGTGCCCAGCGCCATCGCGGTTTCGGGAGCCAGCGGATGGCGAGCGCAGCGACCCCGCCGTTGTGCAGCAGCAGCAGCAGCAGCAGACCTGCGGCCAGGGCGTGATCGGAGGGAAGGCCTAGCAGCAGCGGCACCCCGACCAACCAGCGAAATAGGGGTGGGTAGATCAGTAGGGCACTGCTCCCCGCACCGGCCCATGGCAGATCACTCCAGGTGGGCCAGAGCCAGCCCTGCTGCAGTTGCTTGACCCAGCCCACCGCCCAACCCAGGTGCAAAAAACCGTCTGGGGTGTCCAGAGGCACGCCGGCCAGCCCCAGCGGCAGCCAGATCAGCAGGGCCAGTGCCACCGCTGCCCCCATCAGGCTCCTGCAGCGCATGTGCTTTCGGCAGACCCTGCCATTGTGGGGCCCATGCGGCTTGCCTTTTTCCTCGACAACCGGGGCATCGCCGAGCGGGGTGGCCTCAGCGACCCACGGCTGGGTAATCCCGGCATCGGGGGTACCGAGTTTGCCTTCCTGGCCGTCGTCGCTCAGCTCGCAGCAGAGGGTCCGCTGCAGCCGTTGTTGTTGCTCACGGCTCCGCAGTCGATTGACGGCATTCCGACTGCCTGCATGGCAGTGGTCGATTCCTTGGCGACTGCAGTTCAGGCCGCAGGGGACGGCGGCTCCCAGGCGCTGGTGTTCCGCCCTGGTTTTGCCGATCGGTCCGATTGGCAGGCGCTTGAAACCAGTCCTTTGCCCCTGATCGCCTGGTTGCACAACCTGGGCTGCCATGACCAGGCCCGCTACGAGGCTCTGCCGGCCCTGTGGTGTTGGGTACTCGTCAGCGGCGCCCAATTGGATTTTTTCCGCCACAGCCGGCTTGCCCAAAGGGCGGTCGTGATCCCGAACCCCGTGGCGGTGCCGCCGGCCTGGCGCCAACCCCGGACCTTGGAGCAGGCCGCGGCGGCTAAGGACCTGGCCTATGTGGGAGCGATCACGCCCTTCAAGGCCTTTGATCGGCTGGCACAACAGTGGCCGCGCATCGCCCGCGCCTGCCCGGATGCCCAGCTGAGGGTCTTTGGTGGAGCAGATCTCTACGGCGGTGCCCGCTCCACCAGCCTGAGTGCCTACGAACGGCACTGCTTGGCCCTGCTGGAGCGGGGCGGCTATAGCGATCGGGTCTCCTTTGAAGGCCGCAGCGGCCTGGAGCGCTACGACGCTTTTGCCCAGGTAGCCGTTGGGGTGGTCAACCCCAGTGGCCGCGATGAAACCTTCTGCCTGAGTGCCGCTGAGTTCAACGCCTGCGGCATCCCCGTGGTGGCACCGCGCCGCCACGCCCTGGTGCAAACAGTTCTGGAGGGCCGAAGCGGCTTGCTTGCCAGCAGCGATCAGCAGTTGGCGCATTACTGCATTGAGTTGTTGCAGCAGTCCAGTTGGGCTTGGGAGCTTGGGCAGGGCGGACAGCACAGCTGCCAGGAGCGCTTTGCTGTCCAAACCGTCGCTGCCGTTTGGCAGGACTTGGTGCAGCAACTCGCTTTTGGTGAGGACCCCGCTCCTCCGGAACCCTCCACGTCTTGGGCCCATGAGCAACGCCTGTTGCGTCAGGTCTGGGGTCAGGGCTTGAGCATCCCCGGCTGGCCCAGTTGGCCCACTCTGAAGAGCTGGCTGAAAGGGGGGCAGGCACCCCTGGGCCCCAAGGCCGTGGGCGTGTTGGCGGGCCTGATGGCCCTGTTGGTCTGGGCGCTGTTGGTGTTCGGCAAGTACGGAGGCAATCCCACCGGCCTGGCTCGCGTTGGTGATCAGCTGCCGATTTCGCCCCGGTTGGCGGATCAACCCGTGGTGCGCCTGGCGGGAAAGCGCGGCAACGACGGCCAGCAATTTCTCAGCCTCGCTCTGGATCCATGGCAACTGGATGTAGGCAGCAGTCAGGCCTTGGACAATCCGATCTATCGGGGTAAACGCCTGCTCTATCCGCTGTTGGCCTATTTGAGCGGACTGGGGCAACCCCAGCTGATCGTCTGGACCCTGGGCCTGCTTAACGTGGTCTGTATGGGTTGCGCGGCGGCCTTGGTGGCGGCCTGGGCCCAGCTGCAGCAGCGTTCAGCGGGGTGGGGGTTGGCGGTTTTGGCCCTGCCGGGGTACTGGATCACCCTCAGCTTGAGCACTGCTGATTTGCTGGCGACCACGCTGCTGCTCGCTGCTGCCCTGACAGCCCGTCAGGCGCGTCTACTGCCCCACTGGCTCAGTTTGATCGCTGCCAGCCTGACCCGGGAGACCGGTCTGATCGCCTGGGCTGCGAGTGGTCTGAGCGCGTTGCGGGAGCGGCGCTGGCGTTGGCTATTGCCGCTGGCGGCGGTGCCGCTCCCGCTGCTGCTCTGGTCTGGCACCTTGACGAGACGGTTTGCTGCCGTGCCCGACGGGGCCCTGGCCCGCGTTCATTTCGGCTTCCCGTTAGGGGGTGCCCTTCAGAAAGGTCTGCAGCTCCTGGGACTGAGGCAGTTGGCCGATCTCCAACCCAGCGGTTTGGAGCGGCTGTTTGACGCCGGTTGCTTTGGCCTTTGGTTGCTCACCCTTGGGGTGCTGGTACTCGCGGCCTGGCGCGGCTGGGGCGGCCGTTGGTTGCGCCTGGCCTCGGTCCTTTATTTGCTGCCGGCGCTCTGCACCTCGACCCAGATCCTGGCGCGCTTCCCCGATTACACCCGGGTCTGGATTGATCTGTCCAGCCTGGCGCTGCTGGCCTTGCTTGCCTCGCGCAGTTGGCTGCTCAAGCCCTGGCTGGCCTTCTCCGCTTTGATGTCGGCGGGGTACGGGATGGGTTATCTGCTGCTGGCGCCATGAGCTTTGCGGTTCCGGTGTTGCTGATCGCTTTCAACCGCCCGGGGCCCACGGCTCGGGTGCTTGAGGTGCTGCGAGAACTCCAGCCCGAGAGGCTCTATGTGGCCTGTGATGGCCCCCGCGCGACGCGTGCCGGCGAAGACAAGCGCTGTGCTGCGGTGCGCGCTTTGTTAGCGCCGGCGCCTGAGGGGTTGATCGATTGGCCCTGCCAGCTGGAGCGCCTGTTTCAACCGAGCAATCTGGGCTGCCGCGCCGGCGTCACCGCTGCGCTGGATTGGTTTTTTGAGTGCGAGAGCGAGGGGATTGTTCTCGAGGACGACATCCTGGTTGATCCCAGTTTTTTCCTCTACTGCCAGGAGCTTCTGGAGCGCTACCGCGATGACAGCCGCGTCGGGGCCATCGCAGCTAACAACCATCAGCGCCGGCCCCCGGCCGATGGCAGCAGCTATCGCTTTTCGATCTACAGCCACTGCTGGGGCTGGGCCAGCTGGCGCCGGGCCTGGCAGTGCTACGACCGCGATCTCAAGGGCTGGCCGGCGTTTCGGGAGGGCCTCTGGCTCGAGCAGTTGGGGGGGCGCGGCTTCGCCCGCACCTGGGGCGGCTGGCTCGAAGCCCTCGCCCAAGGTCAGATCGACACCTGGGACATGATCTGGCAGCTCAGCTGCTGGCAGCAGGGGTTTTTGACGGTGATCCCGTCGGCCGAGCTGGCCGAGAACATCGGCTTTGACGCCGATGCCACCCACACCCTCGATGAGCGCTCCCCCTTGGGGCCCCGGGGGACGGTGTCTGTTCCGCTGCGCCATCCAACGGTGATCCAGGCGGACCGGCTGCGGGACGCCGACACCTTTGCGCGCCTGTACCGGCGCAGTCGCAGCGCCGAGCTGCTGCGCAAGGGACGCAAAGCCCTGCGTCTGCTCGGGGTGCGCTGAGATGCGGGTGCTGCACCTCTCCACTTACGACGGCGGCCAGGGGGCAGCCCGCGCCACCCATCGCCTGCACCAGTCCCTGCGGGCCTCGGGCATCGAGAGCCGCATGCGCGTGGCCCGCGCCAGCCGCGGCGACAGCTGGGTGGATGCGCCCCGCTCCAAGCCCCGTCAGGCCCTGGCGCTTTTCCGCAGCACGGCCAGCTGGTGGTTGAGCAAGCCCCAGCGTTCCGCCAATCCGATCACCCACTCGGTCGCAGCCTTGCCATCGCGGTTGGACCTGGAACTCAACCGCCGGCCCCAGGAGCTGCTGCATCTCCATTGGCTGCAGGATGAATTCCTCTCGGTGGAGGCCATCGGCCGGCTGCGGGGACCGCTGCTCTGGACGCTCCATGACTGCTGGCCCTTTTGCGGCGCGGAGCACTACCCCCATGGCCTCGGGGATCAGCGTTTCGCCGAGGGATATGGGCCGGCGACCAGGCCCAGGGATCACCGCGGCCTGGATCTCGATCGCTGGACCTGGCAGCGCAAACGCCGAGCTTGGCGCTCCCTGCTGCCGCAGCTCCAGCTGATTGCCCCCAGCCACTGGATGGCCCAGCAGGCGGCGGCCTCAGCGCTGCTGGCGGGTGTGCCCTGCCGGGTAATTCCCAACGCCTTGCCGGAGGTTTTTCGTCCTTATCCCCGTGCCCAGGTGCGGCGTTGGCTGGGTTGGCCCCAGCACAAGCGCCTGGTGCTTTTTGGCGCCATGGATGGTGTGGCTGATCCGCGCAAGGGCTTCGACTTGCTCGTGGAGGCTCTCGAGCAGCTCAAGCAGCTGGATCCCGCGCTGTCCGAGGACTGCCATGCGGTCGTGCTGGGCCAGAGCACGCCTGCCGTGCCTCCGTCTCTGCCTTTGCCGGTGCACTACGCCGGTCGCTTGGACGATGACTTGAGCTTGGCCCTGGCCTACGCGGCGGCCGATGCGGTGGTGGTGCCGTCACGCCTCGACAACCTGCCCCAGTCCGCCAGCGAGCCGCTGGCCTGCGGCACCCCCGTCGTGGCCTTCCGTCAGGGGGGCCTGCCGGATCTGGTGCAGCACCGCCGCAATGGCTGGCTGGCGGCGCCAGAGGAAGCCCGCGATCTGGCCCTGGGCCTGCAGTGGGCCTTGGCGCAGCCCGAGGGGTCGCTGCCCCTGGAGATCTGCCAGTCCTGGCGGCCAGAGGCGGTGGCGCGGGTCCACCGGGATCTCTACGCCGAGGTGCTGCAGCGATGAATTGGCAATGGCGCCACAGCATCAAGCAGCAGGGGCGCCGTGTCGCCCACCGACTTGAGCGTTGGCGCTATCCGCAGGTGTTTGCAGGGCAGCTCTGTGAGGAGCAGGCCGGTCTTTGGATCGCCGAGGCCATCCGCGAGCAGCGGCCTGTGCTGGTGGGCCGGCTGGGCTCGGTGGAAGCGCGTTTGCTGGCGGAGGCGCAGCGCCCTGGAGTAGCGCCGTTCAGCCGGGTCAGCCTGCGGGAAGCCCACCGCAACGCCGGGATTTTCCCGGTGGAGCCTGCGGCCTTGCGTGCGGTGGCGGCGCGGTTGCAGAGCGCCCTGGAGCGGGTGGATCTGATGGCCCTATGGGACAGCCCCCACCAAGCGGCGTTGGTGGCTGGCCTGGAGCCGCTGCCCCAGCGCTGCAGCCTGGCGGCCCTGGAGCCCTGGTGGTGCGCTCAGCCCTGGAGTGCGGCCCTGGCAGGCAAGCGGGTGCTGGTGGTGCACCCCTTTGCCCGCAGCATCGAGCAGCAATGGCAGCGGCGCGAGCAGCTGTTCGCTAACCCGGCTGTGCTGCCGGCTTTTGAGTTGATCACCCTGGTGCCCCCTCAGACCCTGGCTGGAGCCACCCAGGGCTATGCCAGCTGGGAGCAAGCGCTCGATCAGCTGCAAGGGCAGGTGACAGCGTTGACCTTTGATGTGGCGTTACTGGGTTGCGGGGCCTATGGCCTGCCCCTGGCCGCCGCCATCGCTGACTCCGGCCGCGTGGCTGTTCATGTGGGCGGAGCCCTGCAGCTGCTGTTTGGCATCCGAGGCCGCCGCTGGGAGGCCAGCCCGCGTTTTCAGCAGCTGATGAACGCCAGCTGGGTGCGCCCTTCCTTGGCGGAAACCCCTGCTGGTGCCGATCAGGTTGATGGGAGGTGTTACTGGTGAAGCGGCTTGGCGACTGGGCCCGCTGGCTCTGGCTGAAGGCGGCGGATACAAGCTTGCTGGGTTACCACCATCCCCTTTCGCCCTTGGGTTTTGCGCCGTTACCGGCGGCCCGGGTTGGGCAGACCGTGCTGGATCTCGATCGCTTGACCCTGGCGGCACCCGCCCCGGCGCTCTTGGTCAGCCATCCCTATCGCAGCTCTGCGGTTCCCCACTACCCGAGCATCGAGACCTGGACCCTGCGCGGCGGCAGTAGCCGAGCTCAGGCCGCGGCGCCCCGCACGATCCAGTTCCACACGATCCGCAAGCAGCTGGGCAAAACGAAGCGCCCTTTGGAGGGGCCCTACGCGGTCTTCCCCCACAGCACGAGCCATTTCGGCCATTGGGTAGGGGATTGCCTTGGGGCGATCCTCTGGTTTGCTCGTGACCCGCGCGTCAGCGCCGGCGGCCGCCGCCTGCTCGTCACAGCACCCTCCCCTGAGTGGGCGGCCTTGCTGGAGCAGCTCTGTCCAACGGGGAGCGTGGAGTTGTTCACTCCTGAGCAGCTTTTAGAGGTGAACTGGCAACTCACCGATGCGTTGCTGTTGCCGCGCCTGAGTCCCTGGCAGAACCTCAGCCTGGCCAGGGACTTGTTGGCCCCGGCTGTCGCCGTTGGTGAGAGTTCCATCCGGGGGGAGCGATTGTTTCTTTGTTCGCTGCGGGAGGAGCGCATCGTCAACCTGCCGGAGGTGCTCCGTTGCTTTGAGCGCCATCACGTCACGGTGCTCAATCCCCTGGAGATGGCGCCCCTGGCCTTGCTGCGGCGCCTGCGCCAGGCCGGCGAGCTTTGGTGTGAGCACGGTTCGATGGCGTTGAACTCCTTGCTCTGCCGCAGCGAGCCTTATCACCTGCTGGAGCTGGATCCCCGCTGCGCCGCTGGCTATGACCCGGCTCAGGCGGTGCTGGGGGGTGGCCTCTACAACGGGTTCCAACGGGGATTGCAGCGGCCGTTCCCTTGCCCACCGGCGGTGGAGTCCGCCCGACTCGATCGGCTGCTGCATCCTTATCAACGCCAGCTGCGGGTTGATCTGCAGGCCCTGGAGCAGGCCCTGAGTTGATGGAAGCCCTTCTCTTTGGCCTGATCGGCCTGCATCTGCCCAAGGCCTTCACGCTCCTCTACGCGGCCTTGGCCCTACTGGCCTGGCGCACCCGTAAGGCCCCTCCCCTGGCGCCCCAACTGCGCTGGTGCCTCGGCGCTCTGGTGCTGTTCTCCATCAGCTACAGCGCGATCTCCGTGCACTACGGCTTCTGGCAGCTGGGGGGGCGGGATCGGTTGGATCTGGTCTCGATGTTGCTGCTCCCCGCCGGCTGTGTCTGGATTGGTGCCCGCGCCGCGGCGGTGCTCTCCTGGAGGCAGAGGAGCTGGCTCTGGCTGGCCTATGGCCTCGGTGCCCTGGCCTACGTCTGGATCGTGTTGCTGCACGGCCGGGTCTTTAGCCCCGATGGGGGCTGGCTTGCGTTGTGGCTGCTCCGCCGAGACAGCACCATCGCCGCTCCTTGGGGTCCAGACCCGCTCGTCAACGTGCGTTCGGTCGAGCAGAACGCAGCCTTGGCCTGCGCCTGGCTGCTTCCTGGGCTGTGGTTACTGAGCCGATCCGCCATGGCGAAGTTCATCGCTCTGGCTGGCGTGCTCGGTTGGGCCGCCACGCTGTGTTTCAGCGGTCGGCTGGGCTGGTTAGTGCTCGCCCTGGGCGCTTTGCCCGTCGCCGTGGGCTGGATGCGATCTCGGCGGCGCCAGCAGGCCTTGGGCTTGGCGCTGTTGACAGGGGCTACGGCCTTGGCCCTGGCGGTGTGGCGTTTTCCCCGGCTCGGCCTTCGCCTGACGGACGAGCGTTTCGATCGCTTCGCAGGGTTTTTCCCCGTAGCGCCTCAGTTCCCTTGGGGTGGCAACAGGTTGAGCTTTCAGTCCAGCGCCATGGCCTTCGATGCCAGCCAGGGGGAGTTGATGCACAACGTCTTTCTGGATCTCTACGTCCGGGTGGGCTGGTTGCCGCTGCTGCTGTTGCTGCTGGCATTGGTGCCCCTGGTGCTGCGCGCTCTTGCGTCTCTGGTGCGGGTGCTCCGCCAGGAGAAGCTGCAGCTCGATGGCTGTATCGCAGCCGGCTTCTTGCTTTGCCTGAGTGTGCAGTGGTTGTTCCAGCCTCTGCTCTATGGGGATGGCTTGCTCTTCTACGTAGGCTTCCTGGTCATTGGCACTCTCGCGGGAGAGCCGTCTTTGAAGGGTGATGAGCCATGAGTTTCCGTCCAGAAGCCGTTGATTCCCGCGGGCGGGTAGCGCTGATCACCGGAATCACCGGCCAAGACGGCAGTTACCTGGCGGAGCTCCTGCTGGAGAAGGGCTATGTGGTGCACGGCATTAAGCGCCGCGCGAGCAGCTTCAACACCAGCCGCATCGATCACCTTTATCAAGATCCCCATGAGGCCGACCCGCGGCTGGTGCTGCACTACGGGGACCTGACGGACAGCACCAACCTGATTCGGATCATCGAGCAGGTGCAGCCCGATGAGATCTACAACCTGGGTGCCCAGAGCCATGTGGCGGTGAGCTTCGAGGCGCCGGAATACACCGCCAATAGCGATGCCCTCGGCACCCTCCGGATCCTGGAGGCTGTGCGGATGCTGGGGCTGACCCAGAAGACCCGCATCTACCAGGCCAGCACCAGTGAGCTCTACGGCCTGGTGCAGGAAATCCCCCAGAAAGAGACCACCCCGTTCTATCCCCGCAGTCCTTACGCGGTGGCCAAGTTGTATGGCTACTGGATCACGGTGAACTATCGCGAGGCCTATGGCATGTATGCCTGCAATGGCGTGCTGTTTAACCACGAGTCGCCGCGGCGTGGTGAGACGTTCGTGACCCGCAAGATCACCCGTGGTTTGGCGCGCATTGATGCGGATCTGGATCAGTGCCTGTACATGGGCAATCTCGATTCCCTGCGGGATTGGGGTCACGCCCGCGATTACGTCGAGATGCAGTGGCGGATGCTCCAGCAGGAGTCGCCCGAAGATTTCGTGATTGCGACGGGGCGCCAGGAGAGCGTGCGCCGCTTTATCGAACTGACGGCCCAGCAATTGGGCTGGGGTGCCATCCAGTGGGAAGGCAGCGGCATCGCTGAGGTCGGCCGACGCGGCGATACCGGTGCCGTGGTCGTGCGCATCGACCCCCGTTACTTCCGTCCTGCGGAGGTGGAGACGCTGCTGGGCGATCCCGCCAAGGCCAAAGAGAAGCTGGGCTGGACACCGACCACGACCCTGGAGGAGTTGGTGGCTGAAATGGTCGCAGCCGACAAAGAAGAAGCGGCCAAGGAAGCGCTGCTGCGCAAGCAGGGTTTTGCGGTGGTCGGTTCCATGGAAAATCCGCCCACCAATCCGGCTGCGATCAAGCCATGAGTGCCCTGATCACGCCGGACGATCGCATCTTTGTGGCCGGCCACCGCGGCATGGCGGGCAGCGCCATCTGCAGGGCTCTGCAAAAGGCGGGTTACGGCAACGTGCTGACGGCCGATCGCGCCAGTCTTGATCTCGAGGACGCGGCGTCCGTTGAGGCTTGGTTCAGCGCGCAGCGCCCCACGGTGGTGGTGCTGGCCGCGGCGAAGGTGGGTGGCATCCATGCCAACAACAGCTACCCAGCGGACTTTTTGCTTGCCAATCTCAAGATCCAGAACAATGTGATCGAGAGCGCCTGGAGGTCGGGGGTGCGGCGCCTGCTCTTTCTGGGTAGCAGCTGCATCTACCCGAAGTTCGCCGAGCAGCCGATCCGGGAAGAAGCCCTCCTCACCGGCGCTCTGGAGCCCACCAACGAGTGGTATGCGATCGCGAAGATCACCGGGATCAAGTTGGGTCATGCCCTGCGCAAGCAGCACGGCTTTGATGCCATCAGCCTGATGCCCACCAATTTGTATGGGCCTGGCGACAACTATCATCCCACCAACAGCCATGTGTTGCCGGCGCTGATCCGCCGCTTCCATGAGGCGGCAGAGCGGGGCGATGCCAGCGTGACGTGTTGGGGCAGTGGCTCACCGTTGCGAGAGTTTTTGCATGTGGATGATCTGGGTGAGGCCTGCATCTTTGCCCTAGAGCACTGGGACCCTGCTGCTCCTCAGGCCCCGAAGGATGAGGCTGGCGAGCCCTTGCCGCTTCTCAATGTCGGCACCGGCGTCGACCTCACGATTCGTGAGTTGGCCGAAGCCGTGGCGCAGGCGACGGGTTTTCATGGCGAGATCGTCTGGGACAGCTCCAAACCCGATGGCACTCCGAAAAAACAGCTGGAGGTGAGTCGGCTTGCGTCGTTGGGTTGGCGGGCGCGGATCCCCCTGGCTGAAGGGCTCAGCAGCACAGTGGCCTTGTTCCGCCAGCAGCTTCAGGACAATCTGGTGCGTCTCTAATGCCCGCTTCCATCACGCGCAATCTGGTGACCGGCGGAGCCGGTTTTGTCGGCTCCCACTTGGTGGACCGCTTGATGCAGGCCGGAGAAGAGGTGATCTGCCTCGATAACTACTTCACGGGCCGCAAGCAGAACATCGAGCCGTGGCTGGGGCATCCCCGCTTTGAGCTGATTCGCCACGACGTCACCGACCCGATTCGCTTGGAAGTGGACCGGATCTGGCATCTGGCGTGTCCCGCCTCGCCGGTGCACTACCAGCACAACCCGATCAAAACGGCCAAGACCAGCTTCCTGGGCACCTACAACATGCTGGGTCTGGCCCGCCGTGTCGGTGCTCGTCTACTACTGGCCAGCACGTCTGAAGTGTATGGCGATCCGGAGGTGCATCCCCAGCCGGAGAGCTACCGGGGTTGCGTGAACACCATCGGCATCCGTAGTTGCTACGACGAGGGCAAACGCATTGCCGAAACCCTCTGCTTCGACTACCAGCGCATGCATGGGGTGGAGATTCGCGTGGTGCGCATCTTCAATACCTATGGGCCGCGCATGTTGCCCGACGACGGCCGGGTGGTCAGCAATTTCATCGTTCAGGCGTTGCGTGGTGACCCGCTCACGCTCTATGGCGATGGCTCCCAGACCCGTTCCTTCTGCTACGTCGACGATTTGGTGGAGGGCATCATCCGTCTGATGAATGGAGCCCACTCCGGGCCGATCAACATCGGCAACCCTGGGGAGTTCACCATTCGCCAGTTGGCTGAACTGGTGCGCGCCAAGATCAACCCTTCTCTGGAACTGATCTGCAAGCCCCTGCCCCAGGACGATCCGCTGCAGCGCCAACCGGTGATCAACTTGGCGCAGCAGGAGTTGGGGTGGCAGCCCAGCATCGCGCTGGATCAGGGACTTGATGGGACGATCACCTACTTCAAGGAGGCATTGGCGTGAGTATCCGCACCATTTGCTGCATCGGTGCTGGCTATGTGGGCGGACCGACCATGGCCGTCATCGCCGATCGCTGCCCTCACATCCAGGTCACTGTTGTTGACCTCAATGAGGCCCGGGTCGCAGCTTGGAACGATCCTGACCTCACCAAACTGCCGGTCTATGAGCCCGGGCTCGATGCCGTGGTGGGTCGCTGCCGGGGACGCAATCTGCATTTCTCAACGGCGGTTGAGCTGGCGATTGCGGCGGCCGACATGGTGTTTTTGTCCGTCAACACTCCCACCAAGACCAAAGGTGTGGGAGCCGGGCAGGCCAGCGATCTGCGCTGGATCGAGGCTTCGGCCCGTCAGGTGGCGGCCTGCGCCCAAGGCCACACGATCGTGGTGGAAAAGAGCACCCTGCCGGTGCGGACGGCCGACACGGTGAAGGCGATCCTTTCGGCCGCCCAAGGCGACATTGCTGGTGCGGGTGCTCCGAAAACCTTCTCCGTGCTCTCGAATCCGGAGTTCCTCGCTGAGGGCACGGCGATTCCTGATTTGGAAGCCCCAGATCGGGTCTTGATCGGTGGTGAGGATCCCGCCGCGATAGAGGCCTTAGCGAGTGTCTATGGCCAGTGGGTGCCTCAGGAGCGGATCCTGCGCACCAACCTTTGGAGCTCAGAGCTCTCCAAGTTGACCGCCAATGCCTTCTTGGCCCAGCGGATTAGCTCGATCAACTCGATCGCCGCTCTCTGCGAGGCCACCGGAGCGGATGTCAACGAGGTGGCCCATGCCATTGGCACCGACAGTCGCATCGGCTCCAAGTTCCTCAAGGCAGGCCCTGGCTTTGGCGGCAGCTGCTTCCAGAAGGACATCCTCAACCTCGTCTACCTCTGCGGGCACTACGGCCTCCACGATGTGGCTGCCTACTGGCAGAGCGTCGTCGAGCTCAATAGCTGGCAGCAGCACCGTATCGCCAGGCTGGTGGTGCAGCGACTGTTTGGTACCGTCACCGGTAAGCGTCTGGCGATCCTGGGCTTTGCCTTTAAGGCCGACACCAACGACACCCGTGAGGCCCCCGCGATCCGCATCTGCCAGGACTTGCTGGAGGAGGATGCACGTCTTGCGATCTACGACCCCAAGGTGCCTGAAGCCCAGATCGCTGCAGATCTCGGCTGCACCAGCAGTTCCAGTGCGGAAGGCTCATGGCACAGCGCCTCCAGTCCGGCTGAGGCGGTGGCTGATGCCGATGCAGTGCTGATCTTGACGGAGTGGACGAGCTTTGCTGAGCTCAATTGGCAAGAGTTGGCGCCGCTGATGCGAAAGCCTGCTTGGCTCTTTGATGCTCGCTCCATTGCAAACTTGGCTGCAGCGCGGGCTGCTGGCCTGCAGGTCTGGCGGGTGGGTTCTGGAGTCAAATGATCAACCAAAAGCAGCACAACACCGTGATAAATGAGATTTCAAACCCCCCGATGGATGATGAGATTGATCTGCGCGAGCTTGCCGCAGCCCTGAGGCGCCGTTGGCGCTGGATGGCAGGGTTTTCAATTACTGGTTTGCTCTTGGGTGGGGCGGTTGCATTTACTCAGCCATCTCGAGTTGAGCTTGGAATGGTCCTTGATTTGTCTGCTGGGCCTAAGGTTCCATCGCAAGCTTCCATGGACAAGTCCGATTCGATGGGTCCTTTGCTTGTCACGACTTTTGAGCCCCGTTATAAGCCTGCATCGGCCAATCTCATGGTACGGCAAGCTTTTGAGAGTATTCCTGCTACTAAACAGCAACGCAATCTTTTCGAGATCGGCACATCAAAGACCAAAGGTCTCAAATCAGATCAACTCCTTTGGGTCAGCGCAACAGTTCCTTCTTCAGAAGTTGTTAGTTACCGCGCACTATTCGATGACCTAAAGCTCAAAACTCTTGCAGCTGCATCCAATGATTTGGATGCAGCTGCAACCCCAGCGAAAAAATCCTTTGTCGCAATTTGGCCTGAACAGGTTGTTCCTCCCTCCCCTGCAAAGCCCATTGTTTTTTGGGGTTTGGCTGGCTGTGTTTTCGGTGCTGCAGCTGCATTGCTCACGGATCGTCGGTCGAATCGCGTTTTTTCTTGTGCTCTGATTGAGCAGCAGCTTGGTTTTCCGCTGCTGGCTGTTCTCAGCCCTCTGCCTTGGCAGGGTCTGGCCGCTCAGGCTGCATTAGGGCAGCTACGGGAGCTGCTCGACCCAGAGACGCACTGGAAGGTGATGAGCATTGCTGCCGACCATCCCTGCGTTGAGCCAATTGCGGAGGCAATCGAGCTAGAAGCTGCGCCCCCACTGCTCGAGCATGTCCTTCCGGCTTTTCCGTCGACGCATCCTGGCGGGGTGCTGCTCGTGGTTGAAGCTGGCTTTAACTCTCGGCTGGCACTTGAAGAAGCGCGTCGATTGCTGTTGCAGTTGCCAGGCCTTGAGCGGGTCGCTTTGGTGATGATTAAAGACGGCCAGTTGCCTGAGACGAAGTCCTGAATGTCACTCACATTGAACTCAAAGCTACAGCAGCCATGTAAAGCCCCTCCGTTTATTGGTGGAGCTTTTGCATGTCGGAGGACAATCTCTCGATCAGGCGGAACCCACGCCGGTTTAGGCGCCATAGAAGAATAGGTCCACAACTAAGATTACGGCCTTACCGCCAGCAGTGGCGACAAGCCAGAGGGAAAGCGCACCCTCGGTCCTGCGGGACTTCTCGGCAACGATGGGCGTCCGTCAGGGAGGCGATCGCGGACTCTCCCATCGGGAAGACCGGATTTGTTGCCGCTCGTCTCAGATCATCCAGATCAGTTGAAGAAGTAGCTGGAGAGCAGAATCCCGCACATTCTTTTTCATCACTTTTCCGTAATTCGTGTCTACAGACCAGTAGGTCTTTTCTCGGTTCATGTGCCCAGCTCTAATGCATTTGCTTATTGGTTTTGGACGGTTATGTATTAAGGGCTAACTGGGTTGTGATGCTTGCCGCCAGGAGTTGATCTGGGACCACCTGCTCGGAGCGGCGAACGTTCATCTTCGCGTCATCGAAGAGGCGGATATTCACTTGGGTCAGATCCGAGTAAGGAGTCACCCCTTGGGCTGCCCGCAGGGCGTCAAACAGGGTGGGCCAGCGGTTGGGCGTTGAGCTGATGCCCTGCAGCACGCTCACATCGTCTGTTGTTGTTCGCTGCAGGCGCAGCTTGGCTGCTTGGAAATCTTTCAGGGAACTGTTCTGAGCTCTGAAGGAGTTGGGGTTGGACGATTCTTGAATGTTGAGCTGGTCTTGGATGACCTGCCCGCCCGACAGCATGTAATAGCCGGGACGTGAGCTCTCGCCGCCCACATAGACCCGACAGCTCTGTAGCCAACGGGGGTCAGGAAGACCTGGGGGTTCTTGACGTAGGTCTTGAACTGCTCGGTGAGGAAGTAGCGCAGCTCCTCAACGGTGAGCCCCTCGACGTAGAGGGCGCGCAGCCGCGGCAGGTACATGGTGCCGCCGGGTCCGATCGAGAAGGTGCCGCTAAGGTCAGGGATGCCCAGCAGCTCGACTTGCAAGGAGTCCCCTGGCCCAAGGACGTATGCGTCGTAGGAGACCTTGGACCGCTGAGGAGCGCTGGGGGCAGCAGTAGCAGGGCGAGACAGTGACGTCCCGGCTGCTCACCCCGAACTGCTGGCAGCGGTAAAGCTAATAACTATAGCTATAAGGGCACCAACGACTTGCTTCAGATTTTATACACCAATGCTATGCATTCATCACACAGTACGTCCGCGAGAACCAGCTCCGCGCAGCAGGTGGACGCAGATCTTGTTGTACATGCTTCGCCCCTATCGGACGGCAACTGAGCTCCCGGGTTTTCTATGCAATATCTGCATACTCTCTATCTCTCCCTGGCGTGCGATCGTTTGATGATGTGCGTTTGAGGCAGTTGAGCAGCGCTCCTGCCCAGAGGTGTCTGTCCGAGCGAATCGTGTGCCTTGAGCCACCTCATGGCGCCCCGATTCGCTGACCGGTAGGGCGGAAGGGACTTGGCCACTGATCACCGACAAGGACTTGAGCCGGAACCATCGTTTGAGCCCCATTGGGTCGGCAACCGCTCGAATCCAGGCGTTCCTTCACGAGCTGAAGCCTGATTGTCCCTGGCCTGGTATCCCCGCCTGCTGCAGGCAACGCCGAAACAGCGTGACACTGGGAATCACCGGCGTTGGATACGGCATTTACTGGCCCGAGCTTGATGAAGACCTAAGCGTTTCAGGCTTGCCTTGGCGCTCACTTGACCGTGTAGAGAACATTTGCCTCCCACCAGATGATGGTTGTTGTCGGGTCTAAGGGGTCCGTCATCAAGCGCCTGCTGCAAATTCAGATTCGCGCCCATGAGCGAGCCCGTTCAGGAGGGCTCAACCTTGGTCCTGCTGAGCGCTGCAGTCGGAACAATGTCCTGGACCGCTGATGGTCGGTAACACTCCGCGGCCATGGGTGCCCCACGACCTGCAGCCTGACCCAAGGTCCTTTGATGGCTTAAAACGCATGCCGCGTCAGGCTTTTCGTCATTGCCACCCCTCTGAGCCCCCATGTGCGGAATCGTCGCCCTCGTGGGCTCCCAGGAAGCGGCGCCTCTGCTGCTTGAGGGCCTGCGCCAGCTGGAATATCGCGGTTACGACTCAGCCGGCATTGCGACGGTGAACGCGGAGCATCAGTTGAGCTGTCTGCGAGCTGAGGGCAAGTTGGCCAACCTGACGGCTCGCTATGAGGCCTAAGGAGCCCAGGGGCAATGCGGCATTGGCCATGCCCGCTGGGCGACCCATGGCAAGCCGGAAGAAGGCAATACTCACCCCCATGTGCACCACCGCGCCAGGTCGCGGTGGTGCAGAACGGAATCATCGAGAACTACTGAACCCCTGCGGGAGGAGCTTCAGGCCTCTGGGGTGGAGTTTCGCTCCGACACCTACACCGGCATCGAATTTAATCCCCCACCTGCTGTGTGCGGAATTAGCCCGCTTGCAGCAGGCCGGCCATCAGCCCAGCGGGCAACTGCTGTTGCAAGCGGTTCAGGCGATCCTGCCGCAGTTGCACGGTGCCTATGCCGTCGCCGTGGTCTGGTCCCAGTTGCCAGGTGCCCTGGTGGTGCCTCGCAAAGCGGCGCCACTGTTGATTGGCCTCGGGGAAAGGGAGTTCCTCTGCGCCAGTGATACACCTACGTTGGCGGGCTTTACGCGCACGATCCTGCGGATGGAAGACGGGGAGGTGGCGCTACTGACCCCGCTGGGGATCGAGCTCTACGACGAGGCGGGTAGCCGGGTGCAGAGCACCCCGACCCCGCTGAGTGGTACGGATCACGTGGCGGATAAGCGCAGCTTCCGGGACTTCATGCTCAAGGAGATCCATGAGCGACCGGAAACGGCGGCCTTGAGGGTGGCCCGTCATCAGCCGGAGTCACGTGGGCGTCTGGCGCCTCCCCTCGATGAGCAGGTGTTCGAGGGGGTGGAGTGGATCCAGATCCTGGCCTGCGGCACCAGTCGCCATGCGGTGATGGTGGGTGCCTATCTGCTGGAGCAGATGGCAGGGATTCCCGTGAGCGTCTTCTACGCCAGTGAGTTCCGCTATGCGCCGCCACCGCTGGCGCCGAACACGCTCACGATCGGTGTGACGCAATCCGGCGAGACCGCTGACACCTTGGCGGCGCTGGCGATGGAGCAGGAGCGTCGACTCCAGGCTGCGGATCCGGCCTATGCGCCGCGGCTGCTGGGCATCACCAACCGTCCGGAGAGCTCCCTGGGCCGCTTGGTGGACCAGATCCTGGACATAGGCGCCGGCATTGAGGTGGGTGTGGCCGCCACCAAGACGTTCCTGGGTCAGTTGCTGGCGTTTTACGCCTTGGCGATTGCGTTTGCGGAACGGCGCCAAGGTGCGCCAGGCGTGCTGAAGGCCGATCAACGGGAGGCCTTGATTGCCGGCTTGCGGCAGCTGCCTGAGCAGCTGCGGGAGCTGGTGGATGACCACGATGCTCGCTGTGAAGCGGTGGCCCACCTGTTCGCCGATACATAGGACGTTATCTTCCTGGGGCGCGGCATCAATTACCTGATCGCCCTTGAGGGCGCCTTGAAGCTCAAGGAGATCAGCTACATCCACGCCGAGGGCTACCCGGCCGGCGAGGTGAAGCACGGCCTGATTACCTTGCTGGATGCGCGGGTCCCGGTGGTGTGGATCGCGGTGCCGGGCACTGTGTTCGACAAGGTGCTGAGCAATGCCCAGGAGGCCAAGGCGCGCGATGCGCAACTGATCGGCGTGTCACCGGAGTGCGCGGATGCGGAGCTCTTCGACACGCTGCTGCCGGTCCCGGCGGTGGACGAGCTGCTGAGCCTGCTGCTCACGGTGATTCCGATGCAGCTGCTGACTCATCACATCGCCGTCCACCGGGGCCTGGATGTGGATCAGCCGCGCAACCTGGCGAAGAGCGTCATGGTGGAGTGAGATTCTGGTGCCGTGCCGGGGCAACCTCAGGACGCCGCCTGCTTTTCTTTTCTATTTCCTTTTCGTTTTTCGTTCTCCCTGCTCTGCATGACTGTTCTGGTAACCGGTGCCGCCGGTTTTATTGGTTATCACCTCAGCCGCCGGCTGCTGGAGCAGGGAACACCAGTGGTGGGGTTTGACAACGTCAACCCCTACTACGACCCATCCCTGAAGCGAGCGCGCATCGCTGAATTGGAGGCTGCAGCCTCAGCAGCAGGCACCCCTTTCCAGCTGATCGAGGCTGATCTGGAAGATCGGGAGGCTGTGGAGGCTGCCTTCCAACAACACAAGCCCCAGAAGTTGGTGAACCTAGCGGCCCAAGCCGGGGTGCGCTACTCGATCAAAAACCCCGCAGCCTATATTCAGAGCAATTTGGTGGGCTTTGGCCACATCCTCGAGGGCTGCCGCCACCACGGCGTTGAGCATCTGGTGTATGCCAGCAGCAGTTCGGTGTATGGCGGCAACACGCGGATGCCCTTCTCGGAGAAGCACTCCGTGAATCACCCGGTGAGCCTGTATGCGGCCAGCAAAAAGGCCAATGAGCTTATGGCGCACACCTACAGTCATCTCTACGGCCTGCCTGCTACCGGTCTGCGCTTTTTCACGGTTTATGGGCCATGGGGACGGCCTGATATGGCACTATTTTTGTTCACCAAGGCGATTCTGGCTGGTGAACCCATTCAGGTGTTCAACAACGGCCAGATGGTGCGCGATTTCACCTACATCGACGACATCATTGAAAGCCTGGTGCGGCTGCTCGATAAGCCGGCAGCGCCGGATCCAACCTTTGATGCGGCCAACCCCGATTCAGCCACGAGCTGGGCACCGCATCGCGTGTTCAATATCGGTAATTCGAATCCCACACCGCTGATGGATTACATCGAAGCGGTGGAGAGCTCCCTGGGCATCAAAGCCGAGAAGGAGCTGCTGCCGATGCAGCCCGGCGATGTATCGGCAACGGCCGCGGATACCTCGGCATTGGAAGCTTGGGTAAATTTCAAGCCCAACACGCCCGTGCGGGAGGGAGTGGCGCGGTTTGTGGCTTGGTATCGGCAGTTTTACGAGGTATGAGCACGAAAACAATTGATCATTCATTCGTGAACTTTCCTCCCCTTGAGACCTGCACCGCGGCCGTGATCGGCCTGGGCTATGTGGGGCTTCCCCTTGCTGTAGAATTTGCGAAGATCCAGGCTTGCGCACGAACTGGTGCCCAGTTGCGTCGCCGTGTGATCGGCTTTGATATCAACAGCCAGCGGCTGGAGGAGTTACGCGCCGGCAACGACCGCACCAACGAAACCAGCGCCGAAGAGCTGCAGGCGGCTGAGCTGCTGGAATTCACCTCGGATGACGCTGATCTGGCTCAAGCTGATGTGTTTGTGGTGACGGTTCCCACGCCGATCGACAGCGCCAAACGACCCGACCTCACGCCGCTGGAGAAGTCCAGTGCTGCGGTGGGCCGAGCACTTCAGGCCCGTGCGGCTCAGGGTGCGACCACCCTGCCTTTGGTGATTTACGAGAGCACGGTGTATCCAGGTGCGACAGAAGAGGTGTGCGTCCCGATTTTGGAGAAGGAATCCGGCTTGGGTTTCAACGAGGGCTTTTACTGCGGCTACAGCCCCGAGCGCATCAACCCCGGCGACACCGAGCACAAGCTCACCGCGATCACCAAGGTGACCAGCGGCAGTACAACAGAGGCAGCCACCTGGGTGGACAGCTTCTACGGATCGATCATCAGAGCTGGTACGCATCAGGCGGCCAGCCTGAAGGTGGCGGAGGCTGCCAAGGTGATTGAAAACACACAGCGCGACCTCAACATCGCCCTTGTGAACGAGCTGGCGATGATTTTCCGCAAGCTGAGTATTGACACCGTTGATGTGCTGGAGGCTGCTGGTAGCAAGTGGAACTTCCTGCCGTTTCGGCCGGGTCTGGTGGGGGGCCATTGCATTGGCGTGGATCCCTACTACCTCACGCATAAAGCAGAGGAAGTGGGGTACCACCCGCAGGTGGTGCTTGCTGGCCGTCGCATCAACGATGGCATGGGTCGCTGGGTGGTTGAGCAGCTGGTGCTGGAGATGGCCCGACGGCGGCATGAAATTGTGGGGGCCCAAGTGCTCGTGCTGGGCCTCACTTTCAAAGAGAACTGTCCGGATCTCCGCAACACCAAGGTGGTGGATGTGCTGGCGGCCCTGCGTGACTACGGAATGGAGCCGCTGGTGATCGATCCCTGGGTGGATCCTCAACAAGCCCACAGGGAGTACGGGTTGGAGGCAGAGCAACAGCTCCCTTTAGCTCGTCGATTTGCTGCCGTGTTGGCCTTGGTGCCCCATCATCAGTTCTGCCAGCTGAACGAGGATCAGTGGCAGGAGTTGCTGGAGCCGGGTGGGGTATTGCTTGACATTAAAGGTGTCATACCCAGGGCGCTCGCGCCTCTTCGCCTTTAAGAAGTGTTGTTTTTGTCAGCCTCGTCATCCGGCTGCTCTCCCATCCCTGTAAAGACGTCTTATTACCGCTGCACCGTTAGCCGCTAAGGAAACTCTGGACGAACGGGTATATAAGCGGCAACAGCGAACAGGAAACAGTGCCTTTGACTCTGAGGCCGTCTTCTGAGGACTTCGGGTCTCCTGTTCAGCCAGTCTGGGCTGCTTTTCGAAGCTGAATCAAGGTGTACAGATACACCGAGCTTGTAGTCAGGCTGCCATGAGTAACTGCCGTCGGACCTGGTACAGATTCTACAACTCTGCCAGCAAGTTGATCTTGTAGCGGTTCTTGGCCAGGCCACGCAGCTTGGTCTTTTGAAAGCCGAACTGCGGCTTGATTACTGGGAAGGGGTGCTCACCTTTTTGGGAGCGGATGTGAGCTTTGGCTGTTTCGATGCGATCCTGCAGCCTTCCCTCAGGTGTGTCTGCTAGGGCCCTGCGTTTGCCGGGCCGAATCGCTAAAACGAATGTATTGTCTTGCCTGCCATCTCAGGCCTTTTGGCGATGCCCTGGTATCCGGCTTCGCAGTAAATCACTTCTTCCCCATGCAACAGCTCAGCAGCGGGGAGGAGGTCATGCATGTTGGCGTCGGTCACGTCCACTGAATGAATTAGGCCCGAGTCTTTGTCCACACCGCCGTGGACCTTCATTCCGAAATACCACTGGTTGCCCTTCTTGGGATGGTGCATCGCCGGATCCCGCTTCCCTTCCCTGTTGTTGGTCGAACTGGGAGCCGCGATCAAGGTGGCATCCACAATCGTTCCCTGCCGCATCGTCATACCCCGCTTGCTGAGACAGGCTTTCCTAGTCTCAAAGATCTGCTTGCCCAGCTTGTGCTTCTCCAGCAGCTGGCTGAAAGTGAGGATCGTGGTGTAATCGGGGATCCGGACGCTGATCAGCTCGATGCCGGCAAATCGGCGCATGGTAAACACCTTAATAAGGGCCTCCTCCATCGCCGGGGCGCTGAGGGAATGCCACTGCTGCAGCATATAGAAATAGAATCGCAGCATCGTGGCCAGCGGATAGGGAGGTCGTCCGCCTTTCTTATTCGTTTTGGGGTAGCGAGGCTCGATCAGTGCGATTAACGCCTCATATGGCACCACCGCCTCCATCTCAGCGAGAAACTTCTCCCGCTTGGTCTGCTTCTTTGCCGTGGTTAGCTCGCAATCCGAGAAGTCGAGCTGCTCGCTACCAATTACTCCAGTCCTGGGCAGCGATCACAAGTTCATTGTCCCGTGAATCGCTTCAATTTTCCAGAGTTTCCCTCACTCTTCTTTTCAATTTGCAAGAAGCAAGAAGACCAAAAAAGAATCAGTACTGGATCCCTAGAAAGATTGGGTTCGGCATTCCCATGGAACAGTGCGATTAGGAGCGGGCATTCCAGGCGGATCCGGCTCAGATGGAGGGTCTCATACAGGGCTAGACCCCAGTTTGTTTATAAACTTATTAGGGGGCGAGGTATTCTCTTCGCTGAATGCTATCGCAAGCGCATCGGCATTGACCGCGCGCTTCGCAAGCAGGTATGTGCTGTAGTTCTGCCTGTATGATGTTGCTGGCGCAGTGTTCTAAACACTCTCGAATGCGTTGGCTGAGATCTCACTGCTGCTAGGGTTATACATGGGCTGACCCCCTTGGAGCGTTGTTTATGCGTCTTGACTCTTGACTCTTGACTCTTGATTCTGACCTCGTACATCCAATTTCAAGAGACATCCGATCTGCTTTCTTCCGTGCCCAACAATTGTTTTTATGATTTGACAATGAAAGCTGTCATTCTGGCCGGGGGGCTTGGTACTCGCCTCTCAGAAGAAACCCACCTCAAGCCTAAGCCCATGGTGGATGTGGGTGGTAAGCCCATTTTGTGGCACATCCTCAAGATTTACAGCCACTTCGGCATCAATGAGTTCATCATTTGCTGCGGATATAAGGGCTATCTGATCAAAGAATATTTTGCTAACTATTTCCTCCATACGAGTGACGTCACCTTTCATATGGATATCGATAATCATATGGAAGTGCATCATCGCAAGAGTGAGCCCTGGAAGGTGACCTTGGTGGATACCGGTGATATGAGCCAGACAGGAGGTCGATTGGGACGCATCCGGGATTACCTCGATGGCAGCAGTTTTTGTTTCACCTATGGGGATGGAGTGGCAGATGTCGATATCGGCTGCCTGATTGCCCATCACCAGCGAGAAGGCCGCCAAGCCACGCTTACGGCAGTTCAACCGCCTGGTCGCTACGGCGCGCTGCACTTGGATGGAGATGCGGTGAATCAGTTCCAGGAGAAGCCCGATGGCGATAACGCCTGGATCAATGGGGGATTCTTTGTGCTGGAGCCCAGCGTGCTGGATCGGATCACGGGGGATCAGACCAGTTGGGAGGCGGATGTGCTGCCCCAGCTGGCGGCCGACGGCCAGTTGAGCGCCTACCGGCATCCCGGATTTTGGCAGCCGATGGATACACTGAGGGATCGCACCAGGCTGGAGGAGCTGTGGGCCAGCGGCCAGGCCCCCTGGAAGGTGTGGTGATGCCGCAGCCGGAATTCTGGGCAGGGCGGCGTGTGTTGCTCACTGGCCACACAGGCTTCAAAGGGAGTTGGCTAAGCCTCTGGCTGCTGCAGCTGGGTGCTGAGGTGTGGGGTTATGCGTTGCAACCTGAGCCCGGTCGTTCACTCTTCAGCGAATTGGGGCTGGATCAGGGCCAGCTGCACCACCGCCTTGGTGATCTGCGCGATTTGGAGGCTCTCCAGCAGGCGGTGCAAGAAGCCCAGCCCGAAGTAGTACTGCACCTAGCGGCCCAGCCACTGGTTCGGCGCAGCTACCGCGACCCCTTGGGCACCTGGGCCACCAACGTGCAGGGCAGCCTGCATCTGCTGGAAGCGCTCAAGCCCTTGCAGCACCCCTGCGCCGTGGTGATTGTGACCACCGACAAGGTGTACGCCAATCGGGAATGGGATTACGGCTATCGAGAAGACGACCGCCTTGGCGGCCATGACCCTTACAGCGCTAGCAAGGCAGCAGCTGAGTTGGCGATCGCCAGCTGGCGGGCCAGTTTCTGCGGGCCTGGCGGGTACCAGACCCCGCATTTGGTGATTGCCACAGCGCGGGCCGGCAACGTGCTAGGTGGCGGTGACTGGGCGGAAGATCGCATCGTGCCCGACGCCATGCGCTCTCTGGCCGGCGGCGAAGCCATACCGGTACGCAGCCCACAGGCCACCCGCCCCTGGCAGCACGTGCTCGAACCGCTGGGTGGCTATCTCCTGCTTGCCGAACGACTCGCCGCAGCAGGCGGTGGCCCTGGGCACCCTTATGCCGATGCCTTCAACTTTGGCCCTGTGCTGGAGGCCAACAGGCCAGTGCGGGAGCTGGTGGAAGCGGCCTTGAAGCACTGGCCGGGCGAGTGGCAAGACCTGTCCGATCCCGCAGCTCCGCATGAGGCTGGTCGGCTTCACTTGCAGATCGATAAAGCTCATAACCAGCTGGGCTGGCGGCCCCGCTGGGATTTCGCCACCACCGTGGGCCGCACCGTGGCCTGGTATCGAGCGGTTCATGAGGGTGCCAGTGCTCTGGATTGCTGCCTGGCAGATCTGGAGGCCTATCGGCAGGAACTAACGTATGCAGGCTGAGCTGCGCCGCACTCCGATCCGTGGAATGTTTGAGCTGGTGAGCCAGCCCTTCGTGGATGCACGGGGCGCGTTTCTCAATGTCTTTCGGGCCCAGGAAGAGGCTTTTATGTGCTCTTGGGGTGATCGGGATATCGCCCAGGTTAACTTCAGCCGCAGTGAGGCCGTGGGCACGATCCGCGGCTTGCATCTGCAGGCCGAGCCTCACAGCGAGGCCAAGCTGGTGCGCTGCCTGAAGGGCAGGGTGTGGGATGTGGCCGTAGACCTTCGGCGAGATTCCACCACCTTCGGCCAGTGGCATGCAGCGGATCTCAGCCCCGAGGGCGGCAACGCTCTTCTGATCCCCGAGGGCTGCGCCCATGGGTTCCAAGTGCTGGAACCCAGTAGTGAACTACTTTATCTCCACTCCGGCGCATGGGTGCCAGAGGCCGAAACGGGCGTGCGCTGGGACGATCCCCAGGTAGCGATTGCCTGGCCGCTCCCGCCGACGGAGCTGAGCGAGCGCGACCGCAGCCTGCCTTTGTTGTCTGACGTTCGCCCCATCCCTGACGCTCCCTGCCCATGACCCACGCCTGCCGCCACTGCAAATCGCCGCTGGAACACACGGTGATCGATTTAGGGCATCAGCCGCCCAGCAACGCTTATCTCACAGCCGACCAGCTGCTGGGGCCTGAGGTCACCTATCCGCTGCAGGTGTATGTGTGTACGAGCTGCTGGCTGGTGCAACTGCCAGCCCATGCGGCTGCAGATGAGCTGTTCACTGCGGATTACGCCTACTTCTCCAGCACCTCCAACAGCTGGTGCGCCCACGCCGAGCGTTTTGTGGGGGAAGCGGTGGAGCGGCTGGGGCTAGGGGCAGACAGCCGGGTGCTGGAGCTGGCATCAAACGACGGCTACTTACTGCAGTACGTGCAGCAGCGGGGAATTCCCTGCTTGGGCATTGAGCCCACTCGGGCTACGGCTGAGGTGGCACGGGCCAAGGGCATTGAAACGCTGGAGCGCTTCTTTGGTCTGGCACTTGCCCAGGAGCTGGAGCCGGCTGATCTGGTGGTGGCCAACAATGTGCTGGCCCACGTGCCAGACATCAACGACTTTGTGGCCGGCATCGCCCGCGTGCTCAAGCCCCAGGGCCGCGCCTCGATAGAGTTTCCGCACCTGCTGCGACTGTTGACGGGGAATCAGTTCGACACGATTTATCACGAGCACTACAGTTATCTGAGTTTGAAGGCTGTGCAGCGCATCGCTGCTGCCTTCGGCCTTGAGGTGGTGGATGTGGAGGAGCTGTCCACCCATGGCGGCAGCCTGCGGGTTTGGTTGGCTCACCAGGATGCAGCACAGCCCACAGAAGCGGTGGCGGCCGTTTTGGCGAATGAAGAAGCGGCAGGCTTGGAATCCTTGGAGGCCTATGACGACTTCCAGCGCCGGGCTGAGGCTGCTAAATACAGTCTGCTGGAGTTTCTGTTGCAGGCCAGACGCGAGGGCAAACGGGTGCTGGGTTACGGCGCCGCTGCCAAGGGCAACACCCTGCTCAACTACGCCGGCATCCGGGCCGACTTGCTGCCCGCTGTGGCCGACCGCGCCGCTAGCAAGCAGGGCAAGCACCTGCCCGGTAGCCACATTCCGGTGATCAGACCGGAAGAACTAGCGGAACAGGCCCCCGAGGCCCTGCTGGTGCTGCCCTGGAACCTGATCGAGGAGCTGCGGCAGCAGCTGCCGGGGTATGAGCTGGTGACGGCAATACCTGAGCTCCGGAATGACTGAGCTGGATCTATGACCACGATTCACTTGCTCGGCAGCGAGGGTTTCATCGGTCGTGCTCTCCAACGCGAGGCCGGCGATCTTTCCTTGCACTGCTGGAGCCACCGACATTCAGACCCGAACCAGAATTTTGACCTGCTCGATCTCGCAAGTTGGCAGGCATTGCTCAAGTGCCAGCCAAAAAAGGTCATTTTGTTGAGCTGGCCAGGGCTGCCCAACTATCAAGAGTCTTTTCATGTCACCCGTAATTTGCCGGCTTGTGTCGAGTTGATCGAGCAGCTGGTGCAGGCCGGTCTCCAGCGCCTTGTCGTTGCTGGTACCTGCTACGAGTACGGCTTGCAGAACGGCTCATTAAGAGAGGATCAGTTGACAGATCCCGTGAACTGCTACGCGATTGCCAAAGACAGCTTGCGCCGCGTAATCGCCAGTCGCTATAGCCAACAAGCTTTGCAGTGGTGCTGGGCTCGTATTTTCTATCCTTTTGGCCGCGGCCAAAATCCCAATTCGTTGCTTCCCTCTTTGCAGCGCGCCATTGATCAAGGTGATCCAGCATTCGCCATGAGCTCTGGGCGCCAAGTGCGTGATTTTGTGCCTGTTGACCAAGTTGCCAAACTCTTACTAGCATTAGCCACTCATGCACAGGCTTATGGGATATACAATTGCGGATCTGGTCGTCCAGTCTCATTGAGGGAGTTGGCCGAAGAACGCGTTGCTAAATCTCTCTCTTCGACGAATCTTGAACTTGGAGTGTATCCCGATAGGGAGGATGAACCTCTGGCTTTCTGGGCAGACACGAGCAAGACCAATCTACTAAGCCCATGAATATCTCGCAGTCTCTCTATCAAGCTGCAGGGATTCCTGCAATGCAAAACAAGCTCTTCTCGAGCAGAGCTGAGGCGTTAGCAGCCCCTTCGGCTTCGCTGGAACTAATTCAGGATGAAACAGGCTTAGTGTTCAACCGCTGCTTTGATCCCGCTTTGGCAATTTATGACGACAGCTATCAAAATGATCAAGGCTATTCTTTGCAGTTTCAAGAACACCTGGATGAGGTCTCTGATCTTTGTTGCAAATACCTAGCCAGTAAAGACAATCTGGTTGTTGATGTCGGCTGTGGCAAGGGTGGTTTCGTAGAGCTGCTGAGGAGAAAAGGAGTCGAAGCAGTTGGATACGATAATGCCTATCAGGGAAGTAGTCCTTATATTCGAAAATCTTTCTTTAATATTGATTCCCATGAAAAAGGTGATCTGCTAACTCTCCGGCACGTTCTTGAACACATATCCTCTCCGTGGCAGTTCCTTGATGGTATCGCAGCGGCCAATGGTTCCCAGGGTCTTTTGTATATTGAGGTGCCTGATCTTGAATGGATTCTTGAGAGTCGAGCATACTTTGACTTGTTCCACGAGCATGTCAACTATTTCCGTGCTGATGATTTCTCTCGTCGCTTTGGCGAGGGCGTTGTCTTTCAGTCAAGGAGTTTCGGCGGGCAATATCTGTCAGTAGTCATCAACTTAGAATGCGTGCGCGCTTGTGCTGAGAACTCATTACCATGCGAAAGCGATGCTGGACTCCAGACAGCCTTTGCCAAGCTTTCGAAATACGAAGATGAGCGTTACGCCTCGCTGACCGATTACCACGAGATTGTGATATGGGGGGCGGCAGCCAAAGGTGTCGTGTTCGCAGCCAAAGCTCCTCCAGCAATCAAAAACAAAATTGCCTACGCAATTGATATTAACCCCCGCAAGCAAGGCCATTTCATGCCCATCTCTGGTGTTGAAGTCGTGGATCCAGCCGCGGGTGTATTAAAGCTTGGTCCATCTAGCCTTATAGTGATTATGAACCCTAACTATGAGCAGGAGATTCGAAGGTCTCTTCCTCATGACCAACCCTGCCTGGTGCTTCACTAATGACAAGTAACGAACCCAAGTTCAAGACGGCGTCAGACTTTCTGCTGCAATCTATTAACGATCGCTATTCATACAACTTTTCGTGGCTGACCCGGCCAATCATCCAATATCCACAAGATATCGCTGCGTTCCAGGAAATCGTTTCACAGGCAAAGCCTGATCTCATTCTTGAAACCGGCATTGCACACGGCGGATCACTGGTTCTGTCGGCTTCGCTGTTGTGTCTGCTCGATGTAATGGAAGGCCGGGATCCTCGCCAATCTCCCCGCAAAGTCGTCGGCGTTGATATCGATATCCGCCCCCACAATCGGAAAGCTCTCGATGAGCATCCCCTGCGCTTCAAAATGGAGCTGATTGAGGGTTCCTCGATCGATCCCGGCATCATCAAGCAAGTGCGTAGCGATGCCGATGGCGTTGAACGCGTGCTGGTGTCGTTGGATTCCAACCACACCCATGAACATGTGTTGGCTGAGCTGAATGCCTACGCCGATCTGGTTTCCGTGGGCAGCTACTGCATCGTGTTCGACACGGTTGTGGAAGACCTGCCGGCTGGATCCTTCCCTGATCGCCCCTGGGATGTAGGCAACAACCCCAAAACCGCTGTGCATGAATGGCTGATGAGCCATCCTGAATTTGAGATCGATAAGGATATTGACAACAAGCTATTGATTAGTGTGGCGCCGGATGGGTATTTGAAGAGGGTGAAGTGATCAATGCCTGAATCTTTCGTGCAGTTTGGACGTAGGTGTTATCAGATCTTACTTGAATCTCCTTTCGGGAACCAGAGTAAATGAGAGTTGGAGCTCAAAGTTCTCCTGGCAGCGATTGATGCTGGCGTCTTAAGTGGAGAAACGGTTGGTATTGTCGTTGGCCTTCGCCTCTCACTCACAAGCGCTAATGCGTATCGGTCGGATCTTGCATTGCGCAAGCCACCCTTAAGAGATTTTGAGAGTGTAGCTCAATTGATGAGCATGTTGTTCAATTGTTAAGCAGTTGTGGATGATCAATTTCTGTCGATCCCAATTCATGAATCTTCTTTGAGAATTTGATTGGAGCTTAGGCTTGCTTCTGAGTTACTTCAACCTGGAGAAGCTGTTAGCCGAGATGCCGTCAAGCTCACGCCAAAAGCTCTTCTGAGGATTTTGGATGAGTCAAACATTGGGTCTCCATCAGCCGCGATAGAACGCCTAGGGACGAAGAGGCCTGATGTACGGTGGGTCGCGTTAAGTGGAGCTTGCCGAAAAAGCGAGTTCGAGCCCAATACGCCAAAAAGACGAGCTTTATCTAGCCGGTACCTGACCATTCATGCGAGGCTGAACTGCGTGCCCGGGCGAGCAAATCTTGACCTCTTATCTGGTTGGTTGGAGAGGAGAAGGTCGAGCCAGGATGCAAAAATCACAAAAAGAAGCTTCAGCAGCTTCTCGAGGTTCATCACCAGAACATTCACTGCAATGGTTGAACCCTGTGTAGCAGGGAGCGTCTCACGAATCAGTCCCAGACGAAAACGCCAATTGCCTAGTCCAATCTTACCTTCAACGGCATCTTTTGTGCTGATCATCGATGAACTGCTGCTTGTCTGCGGCCACCAACTCAGTATCATTCTTCGGTAGTCCCAAATGCGGACCGCTTAAATGAATTCCGTGGCGCCGCCAGAATGCGTGGTTCGATCTTGTCCGGTAGATCTGCTCGGCACAAATCACTGCTAGATAATGACCTTGCCGCCACGATAGGTCACCGCCTGCGACTTGAGGTCTTCTCCATAGTTGTAGGGGTGGTAGCTGAGCTGATCTAGGAAGGTGAATCCCTGAAAAGTAAAAGAGATTGAGATCTTGGCTCAGAGTCTAACATTAAGACGGCATTTTCCTCTGACAATCAGTCTGACATGTGCGTGGCAGATGTGGACGATGCGAGGAGGGATACTTCTGCTCCATGCGAGATAGAGAATGGTATACAGACTCACCAGCTCACTAACAACAAGAAATTTCTGATAGATGTGCCGTCTGGCGTCCAGAAGGACCCCACCGCACGCGATCAGACCGTCAATGCGCGAGAGATTTCACTTGACGTGGCCGAGCTGCTCTTCATCTTCTTGCGGAGTTTGCTGATACGGGGACTCATCTTCTTGCCTAAAGCAAGAAACTGCTGCTTCGCATTTTTGCGGTGTGTACGCGTCTTGTGGCCAAAGCACTCCCTTCATTGAGCATGCATCGTATCAATCAGGATTTCAGTCACCTCTTTGCCATCATTGAGCGGCGATAGATCGGTGGGATGACGTATATCCACCGGTGAAGAGGTAGCATCGATCAAGAAAGAAATCTGGTTTGTCTGCTTCTGACAGGACCATTTTAACTGTGTGGTGGTACTGGTAGATCCGCCGCATTCTTCTTCGCCTGGGCCCTGGGGATCGGATGAGCGAATCAGTTTCAGGTCATAGCTCACAATCCGTTCATACAGTCATTCACCACAGCTTCGGGTAGGCGCCAACGGAAATACACGATCAACGATGGATCATTGGGCAACGAGTAGTGTAATGCTTCCAGGCCGATGAAGAACTGGAGACATAGATTCTCCTTGCCGCTTTTCGGCTCCAATCGATTCTCTCTTGCACATTCCAGCGTCAAAAAAGCTGATATCCATTGCACCGCAGTGCATCTCTCATGTTCAGGAAGCCCTAAATGGGCATGAGGTTCTGAAATCTCATGGACTCATTTCATGAGATAATCGTTCTTATGCTGTTGCTCCAAGTACTATCTTAATCTGTCAGTGGGGACGATCATTCGATGCTAAAGCGAAATCTCATTGCTAATTACATCGGGCAGGCCTGGAGTGCACTGATGGGTTTGGCTTTTGTGCCGATCTACATTAAATACCTCGGAATTGAATCCTATGGCCTGATTGGTTTATTTGCTGTGCTTACGGCCTGGCTCAGTCTGCTTGATATGGGAATGACGCCGACTCTGAGCCGGGAGATGGCCCGCTTTACCGGTGGAAGCAGTAGCGGCCAGTCGATTCGCGATCTTCTTCGTACCATCGAAGTGATCATCATCAGCATCGCCTTGGTGATCGCCGTTGGGGTTTCACTTGGAGCCAACTGGATTGCTACCTACTGGCTCAGGTCTGATGAGCTATCAATCGAGGTTGTCGGCCAGGCTTTCGCTATTATGGGCTTGGTTACAGCTCTGCGCTTTGCCGAGAGTATCTACCGCAGCAGCATCGTGGGGCTGCAGCGGCAGGTGCTTTTCAACATTGTCAACAGCTGTCTGTCCACTGTGCGCGGCTTGGGTGCTGTGTGTGTACTCGCTTGGCTTTCGCCCTCCATCCAAGCCTTTTTCGTTTGGCAGGGATTGCTCTCTGTTCTGACTCTCGTCATCTTTGCCGCACTCACTTATGCCAGCCTGCCGCCAATCAGGAAACGAGCCCGTTTCTCGTTGCAGGAATTGCGGCGCGTCTGGCGTTTTGCGGGTGGCTTGCTCGGTATCACTTTTCTCGCTTTGCTGCTGACTCAGGTTGACAAGCTTCTGCTCTCCAAACTTCTTAGTCTCACTGACTTTGGCTATTACACCCTGGCTGCTTCAGTTGCCGCTGTGCTTTACATGATGATCACGCCCATAAGTCAGGCCGTCTATCCACGTCTGTGTGAGCTCCAAGCATGTGGCGACCAGCCAGTGCTTGCTGACACATATCACAAATCCGCTCAATTAGTTAGTGTGCTTGCTGGTAGTCCTGCCATCTTAATCATTGTTTTTGCAGATGTCTTCCTGCGCCTCTGGACCCAAGATCCAGATCTGGCGCAACGAACAGCACCCCTGTTGAGCGTGCTAATGATTGGAAACCTGCTTAACGGGATCATGTGGATACCTTATCAGACACAATTGGCACACGGCTGGACTAGTCTCACTGTCAAGGTAAACTTCGTGGCCGTTGCAATATTTGTTCCAACGATACTATTTCTAACTCCTCGTTACGGAGCTCTTGGGGCAGCACTATCTTGGGCCATTCTCAATCTTTTCTATGTACTAATTGCTGTTCAGTTTATGTACAGACGCATACTTCGAGGTGAAAGGTGGAACTGGTATGTTCACGATCTTCTATTCCCTCTGGGATCTAGCCTATTGATAGCTCTCCTTCTCAGGCTCATATGGCCTCCTGAGCACGCAATGCTTAACCAGCTTCTGTTGCTAAGTGTTGGTCTTTTGCTGACTACAACCTGTTCCTTGCTTTCGTCAAGTCGTCTGAGGCGGCATTTTCAGAATACTTTTCATACTCTCCTGTGATTAGCCTTGCTGCTTTCATGCAACATCTGCATTATTCAGGCTGCATCAACTTGCAGTGCCTACAATGTCAAGGTTAACCATCGTGACTACATTTCATGCCGCCTTAATAAGCTCGAAGACGGCTTTGCTAGTGGGTTGCCGTTTACGAACCACGGGAAATCCACTCTAGTTGCTTGGATTAGATCAACGAACGATACTCGTTTTACTTAGAATGCATTATGGGGCAACACGACCCTTGGCTCAGAGAGCCTATGCATCTGTATCAGCTCTTGACTATCGGCTCCCATATGTTCGCAAGCTGAGTATATAGACCGGGTGACATCGGCCAGACATGTGCAATGGTTACGTGGCATCGTTAAGTGACTCTTCCGAAAAAACCTACAGTTTCCTGATATTCTGCTTACTCCAACATCTTCGATGCTCTTCCTAGATGGCTTATTCTAATGGGCACACCTCTAAAGTAACTATTGGAATGCCTGTCTGTAACGGCGAGAAAACGATACGGTACACAATAGAGAATGTAATCAACCAAACATACCAAAGCTGGAAGCTAATTATATCGGATAACTACTCATCAGATCGTACAACACAGATCATCCAAGACTATGCACGTCGCGACACCAGGATCATTACTACTTCTCCGTCTAAGCCTCTTACAGCGGAGGAGAACTTCCGATATGTACTATCGCTGTCAACATCTACATATTTCTGCTGGCTTGCTTGCGATGATTATTGGACAAACAACACTGTCTTAGAGTCGTGGGTGAGAGTGCTCGATAACAATAGCAAATACCTAACAGTCTTCTCTCAGGCTAAGAATGTTAATTACGTAGACCAAACGGTCTTTGAAAGTCCTCATCCTCCAATCTTTAATAGCCCTTCAAGCCACGACCTTTTACGAGGAGTATATCGTCTCTATCTAATGAATCCTTCGATTATCTATGGCTTGCACAGGAGAGCTTCCCTAGACTACATCAATGACGTTACATTCACTTATGACTATAGTGACTGCGCCTTCGTCTTGAATCAGGAAATAAAAGGCGGGATTGCCATTTTGCCCTCCATCGACTTTGCTATCGGCACTATTGGTTACAAACGAATTGTAAAGACGACAGGTAAGAGGTTGTCAAGGGCTCCGTATGTTAAAAAGGTTATAAGGATGCTTGCATCACAAGGCACGATTTTGTCTTTCTTTGCTTTGCTACTCTCTGCCCCCGCAATTGTATTGTTTTACTATCACTCCATCGTTACCGAGTTCACCTCAATAAAATGAAGCCCCGCTGTTCTTTTCTTATATGTGTCTTCAATGGGGAACTATATCTCAAGGAATCGCTTGACTCTGTCTTCAACTCACCACTCAGCGATGTTGAAGTTATTGTTGTTAATGACTGCTCCACAGATAATACACCCAATATTCTTGCATCTTATCGTCAGAACCCTGCTCTAAGAGTCATTACAAATGATCACAATATGGGTTTGACTCGTTCACTTAATACTGGCCTGCAGGCATGCACCTCAGACATTGTCTTAAGGCTAGATGCGGATGACATACAATGTAGCGGCAGGATACAAATGGTGATTAACTATATGCAAGTAAATCCTGATATTGACATTTGTGGAACCAGATCTCTTCTAATCAATGAAGAAGGCGACACTATTGGGACTACCCCTCCTCTTACATATAAAGAAAGCGATATAGGCTATATGCTTCAATTCAATACCCTCTTTACTCATTCTTCATTTGCATATCGACGGAGCTCCGTATTGGAGATAGGAGGTTATAACGTCAATTGCCGTATTGCTCAGGATCATGAGCTATTAGTCAGGGCTCTTCAGAATAATAAAAGAATATCTCTTCTCAACAATCTACTTGTAAAACATAGAATACACGGAACACAACTGTCAAAGTCGTATAGTATTCATGACATGAGCAGTGTCCGCAGAACACTGTCCGAAGCGTCTCGCTTGAATGGCTTTAGTCAATGTCACGCTGAAAGATTCTCCTTATTGTGGTTATCACTTTGCAATCCCAGACATCGGCTATTAAGACGGTGTCCTTCTCTTAACGACCTCCTGTTTCTTGTTCACTATATATGGAAGCCCAGTAAGTGTTCGGCTTCTCTGTCAGCTAAGATATGGGCATCAAAGTCTGCGGTTCTGGCGATATTAAGATATCATATCTATTCAGAAAGACTACTCATGTGATCAACTCGCCAGACGCCTAATAAGTTCTATTGATATTAGTCCTTATAAGTACTATCATTGCCTTCATTCCTGCCTTCTACGCGAAAGGAGTTACTGATTCAATGCCCAAGATCTATCTGCCTGTTCCTAATCTAAAAAAGAAACCCACTTTAAGAAAACGCGAAATCGTCAAGGGTCTAATCTCCTTGGTCCCTCTGTTTCGCCGACTGCTAAATCGCTATACTCTAGGCACCTCTGATCCTGAATATTGCATCAACGTCTACTGTAAGCATTTATCGCGAGCCTTAGAATATAAGCCTGACTTGTCATTTCATTCCTTTGGTGAGATTGGACCAGGCGATACACTAGGTGTCGGTTACTTGGGGTTGTTGACCGGCTTCAGTTCATATTCAGCATTTGATACAAAAGAGTTCGCGACCGTCGATCCTGATCTTGAGAAATGGCGATTAGCATTTCTCGACTACATTTCCACAGAGGACTTTCTAGCTGACTCTGATATTGACTTTTTCCCATACAATAAACACATACCCAATTACCGAAGGACTCAACTTCTCCATTATCTAGGCAAACATCTGCAGTCATCCGAACCAATAGATCTGAATAATAAGATTAAATATTATGCGCCATTCGAGTCAGTAGAAACTCACAATCAGTTCGATATCCTTTTTTCGCAAGCGGCCTTTGAGCATGTCGATGATCTTGATAAGATGTACAACTTTGTATCCAGAAGCCTTACACACAATGGATTACTCTCTGTCACGATTGATTTTCGGTCGCATGGAATCACGAAGAAACCATGGGGCCACTTCTTGATAGATGACTTCACCTGGTCTATTTGTAGAGGGAGAAGGCCTTATTATATTAATAGAGTTCATCTTTCTGAACATCTTCGGCTAATGTCAAAATATGGGCTTAAACCAGCATGCGTTGAATCTACTAACTATGAAGATATCACTAGATCTGACATAGAGGCTCTCGCCGAGATATATCCCGACATTGATAAGTCTTCACTAAGTATTGCGTCCTCTTACATCCTTGCGCAAAGAGTCTAGACAAAGCCCTAGCCTTAAAATCTGCTCAACCTACTAAAGCTTCCTAAAATCAAATGTGTGGAATCATTGGCGCCTTTTCATCCACCTCCAGTATTAGCCATGCTTCCTTTGCGCGAGCATTAACTAAACTTGAGCGAAGGGGCCCCGATAACTCCAGTTATCAAGCCTTCATGTCCTCTCACTTATTGCTTGGTCACACCCGTCTATCAATTATTGATCTCTCGTCGCATGCTAATCAACCATTCTTAAAAAGAGATAATGCAATAGTCTTTAACGGAGAAATATATAACTACAAAGAGCTTAGGCACCGGATGTCTTCCCATCAGGACTTCACGACATCATCCGATACGGAAGTCCTCTTGTCAGCCTACTCGGTGTATGGAATGGATATGTTCTCCTATCTTGATGGTATGTATGCATTTGCAATCTACGACCCTAACCAGCGCCGCCTTACTCTCGCCCGTGATATCGCTGGAGAAAAACCTCTTTACTATCTACATACAGATTCTTGCTTCTATTTTGCATCCGAGCTTTCAGCTTTAACCTCTCTTTGCGGTGCTCAGAGTCTTCGTCTTGATCCCGAAGCCTTCACCTCTATCCTAATGTATGGATATTCAATGCCGGGAGAATCTATTTATCAAGAAATTAAAGAACTTGAACCAGGGAGGTCGCTTGTCCTGGATCTGGAAACCAATGATACTGATATCCGAACATACTGGGAGCCAGTTATCTCATCATCCAGCAAACCTTTTAGCGATCCCAACTGTGATATTGTCACGTCGCTTGACTCTACCCTAAAAAGCAGTGTTCACTCAAGACTAGAGAGTGATGTAGAAGTTGGCCTACTTCTCAGCGGTGGCATTGACTCTGGCTTAGTGGCAGCTTACGCTAGCCAGGCTCGGCCTGATATCCGATCTTTCACTGTATCTTTTCAAGAAAAGACATTAGATGAGTCTGAGCATGCATCCGCTATAGCTCAGCACCTTGGGATTAACCACACAGTTATCCAAGCCTCTCCTCCCACCGCTGAACATCTAATCAGCATTCTTGACTACTATCACGAACCTCTCGCCGACTCTTCACTTATACCCACAACACTCGTATCACAGACTATATCCAGAGAGCTAAAAGTTGCTCTCAGTGGCGACGGAGGCGACGAGTTGTTTGGAGGTTACACACACTACTCATGGTTGCGCCGCATCAATCACATTTCCTCCCAACATAGGCGTTCATCTAAGCTTATTTCTGCCTGCTCCAGAGTTATCCCAGGTCACGTCAGAGGCCGCCGTTTCCTAGCAAGTCTTGGCCAATCCCCCTCCACGGTCTATTCTGTTGTGAATCAATACTTTGAACCACACGAGATATTTCGACTGCTAACCCCAGACTTTCTCAGCGAGATACAGATTAGTCCAAATGCATCCTTGGCTAAAAAGTCAAAACCTTTCGAGCAATATTCACATTATGGTGTCATGACAGCAGCGATGTTGGCAGACTTTCAGACATACTTGCCTTGTGATATCCTAGCAAAAACTGACCGCGCATCTATGTACAACTCTCTCGAACTAAGATCTCCGTTTCTTGCCAAGGATGTCATTGCTTCAGCATATACTAGTCGCGCCTTGAGCCTTTTGCCATCAGCCTCCACTTCAAAACCCATTCTGCGTAAGATTGCAACCAAATACTTGCCCTCATCAGTCACCGGTGCTCCAAAGCGTGGATTTGGAGCACCAATTGACCAATGGCTAAAGCATGGCCTCAACAGTATTGTGAAAGAGTATCTATCTTCCTTGGATCCAAGTGTATTCTCGAAACCCTATATAGAGACACTCCTTCTGAACGCCGAAAAATTTCCCAGGTTATATGGTAAAGTGTTTCTATTATTATCCATAGCACGCTTCTTGGAGCGGGAACAAGTCAGCTATGGCTAAACCAAATAAGAATATTCTTTTCATCACACATGGATATTATCCTTGTACCCGCCTTGGCGGTCCAATAGAGAGCGTTCGCCTACTGGCGGATACTCTCGTCCAAATGGGACACACCGTTACGGTTTTGTGCACTAACAGCAATCTTGATCAGATCTATGGTTCATCCTCCGCCATTACCACTAACTCCTGCAATGGTGTAACTGTCTATCGGTTTCCTCTTGCATTTAAGCCAAATGGATCACTGGGATTCATGCTTTGCAAAGGCATCATTAAATTCTTGATGGCTAACGGCCACAAGTTCGACATCTACCACATCCACGTACCATTTATCTATCCAAGTCTTATCGGCGCACTATTCTCGCGCCTTCATAATAAGCCTCTCATCTATCATCAGCGCGGTCAACTTGATCCCGTCAGACTCTCTTATAAGAAGCTAAAGAAACATCTATATATCGCTTTCTTTGAGAAATCTATTATGGCATCCAGCAAGGCTTTAATTGCCCTGACGGACAAAGAAGTAATCGACTATTTAAGGATCGATCGCAGCTTTAACTCAAAGGTTCGCATCCTTCCTAACCCAGTTTGCCTTCCTTCACAGCTTTCTTATCCCACTAAAGACGCAGATCTCCGAACCGACCATACTCTAAAGCTTTTTTATCTAGGTCGTATTCACACCCTTAAGGGCACCCCATTGCTCTTTGAAGCATTATCACTTTTACCGGACCCTCTTCTATCAAGTCTGTCAGTGACGATTGCTGGTCCAGATGAACAATGCCTGATCCCTAACCTGTTCAATAAGTATCCTATGCTAATTAGAGACAATATTAAGTACGTTGGTCACCTTGAGTCAGACGCTAAATGGGATCTCTGCTTAAATAGCGATGCATTTATCTTACCCTCTTGGTCGGAAGGATTGTCAATGAGTATGCTTGAAGCACTTGTCTCCGGGAACCTTCTTCTTCTATCCGACATGTGTAAGCTTGACAATCTCAATACCGCTTCTCTTGACTTCGTCAAGTACTTCTCGCTTAACCCTCATTCTATAGCATCTACGATTGCTGATGCCATTAATATTCCAAGCGGACTCCTAGAATCTCAAAAAGCCCTAGCTAGGCAGTATTCTGAGGAGAACTACCATCCCTCTCAAGTTGTTTCTAGCCTGATATCAATCTACACTCAATCTCTTGCATGACTTACAACGTCCTTATCACTGGTAGCGAAGGCTTTCTAGGTAACGCCCTGCGAAGTCACTATCTTTCTTCAGGATGCAATGTGTTTACCATTGACTTAAAGCCAGCTCCTTCTCAGCACACCGTACACCATTTTCAGCTAGATATTACAGACTACAGTCTATTGCACTCAGCCATTCAGAAAATTTCGATCAACTTACTTATTCATTGCGCTGCCGAAACTCGGATTCTCCAGGGTTCTTCCCTTCAAGACTACCTTTCGAACACAATAGGCGTCCGTAATGTTTGTACTGCCATTTCTTCCCTTCATCCCCAAGCAGCATGCCTATTCTTTTCCTCACAACTTGTTTGTAAACTAGGGTATATTCCTGTCTCCTCTAGCGACTACTGTCCAGATACTATATATGGTTCATCAAAAGTCATCGGAGAGCATATTGTACACTCTCTGTGTAAGTCGATGGACTATGTCATTCTACGCCCAACCACTGTATGGGGGCCCGGCTGTTCCCAGCATTATAGATCCTTTTTAGGACTCCTTTCTCGTCGCCTGTATCCTTTGTATGGGAAGCAACTTATCCCCAAAAGCTTTTCATATATTGATAACCTTGTTTACCAGACATCACAAGTTGCCCTTCTTCTTTCAAGACTTGAGCTTAACCAGAATGTCTTCTATCTCTGTGACTATAAGCCTATAGACATAAATCAATGGGCAGTAGATCTCTCGTCATCACTTGGCGTTAAAAAGCCCATTCCTATGCCTGTACCCATTCTCTGGTTAGTCGCCTTGTTTTCTTCAGTATTTGCCCTTCTTCCTCTCACTCGGCGTCCCCCACTCATGACCATGCGTCGCCTCAGAAACATCTCTACACCATACAAATTCACAGAGCTACTACTAGATAAGTACGTCCCAGTCTTGCCGGTACCATATCATAAGGCTATACACGACACCGCTGCATGGTATAAGAATCTATGACTATTGCAACCTTCTTCAAGCTGCCTAAGCTGCAGATCGACAGGCTACGTTACTTCTGGGTTCAACTGCGTTCCTATACATCCTACAAGCATCCTCTGGGCTTCCGCGTATATGGGCCTCGAGTGCTTGTAACAGGTCATCAAGAACAGGGTGAATACGAACTTCTTTCGAGAATTCTGCCCCAATACGCCACCTTCTTAGATGTTGGAGCCAATGTTGGATTTTATTCGCTCATGGCTGCATCATTTGGATGTGATGTTGTCTCTGTTGAGCCAAACCAATATACATATAAAATGCTTGCATCAAACATCCGCTATAACAGCTTTAACAATATACGAACTCTTAACCTAGGTGTAGATTCAACCTCCGGGATCCGCTCACTGTATGGTGCATCTACCTCGGCATCTTTTTGCACTAATTGGTCTGGTTCTTCAGACTCCATTTCGGCATCTGTAAGAACTACTACTATTGACGAGATTCTGCTAAATCTAGAACTCTTTCCAGCACTTTTAAAAATCGATATCGAGGGTTTCGAGTACGAAGCTCTTCGCGGTGCATCACATAGCCTTCAGCGCAGCGATATTGACTTTATCGTTGAGATAACTCTCTTTGAAAACTATCCCAAAGACTATCCCAACCCTAACTATCTTGCCACTTTTGATCTGTTTATCTCTAATGGTTTTAGTGCTTTCCTTGTAGGCGAGACCTTGTCGGCGGTAGATCCAATTCTCCATTATGAGATGCTTTGCCAAAATCCATCTTATGAGAAAACTGGCCTCTTCAACTTCTTTTTTACAAAACGCGCTCTGTGATGATCTCCTCTATTTCTCTCAAAGCCTTCCTGAATACCCTCCCAGGGCGCGAGCCCTCTTTGAACCAGCACGACTGGGTTATTGGTCAATTGCAAAGTCTTCGTCAAGGCTCATCCTTGCTTGATGTTGGCGCAGGCTGTCAGCCATACCGGCCATATACTTCTCACCTTAAATACGTTACACAAGACTTCTGTCAATACTCACCCTTGGCGTCATTTGGCGACCAGTCTGAGAGCTGGGACTACGGTTCTTCTATTGATATCATTTCTGATATCACCTCTATTCCCTGTCGTGATCAGAGTTTTGATGCTATCCTCTGTACGGAAGTCCTTGAGCACGTATTCGCTCCCATTGAAGCGATCACTGAGATGCTTCGCTTATTAAAGCCAGGCGGTCTGCTTATAATTACAGTACCGTTTAGATCTCTTTATCATATGTATCCTCACTATTACTATTCAGGATTTAGTTCATGCTTCTTCAGTACCTTTATTGAGAAGAACTCTTTTCCGCTCGAGTCCTTGTCTATTCAGCCCAACGGAACATACGCCGATAATATCGCTCAAGATCTTCGTCGTCTAATCGTGTACCTTCAATGCAAGCAAGTCTTTGGCCTATTAAGATATTTCTTGATTGCTGTGACTTATCTTGTTATCGTTATTCTTAAATATATTCCGTCTTCTGCGCTAGGTGAGTCAACAAACGGCTACTTTGTTACGATCTCGAAGCCTTCTTAGTCGCTCTTATTCCTGTGAAATATGACAGTCGTGCCGCTATTCTTATATCTAGCTGCATTTCTTATTCTGATACCTGGCCGCTTATACATCGATCTTTCCAGTACTATTGGCCATTCTTGCCATTTAAGGTCTTCCTGGGAACGGACACCTTCCCTTCCCATATTGACAAGAGTGAATTTCCCCTCTTTGATTTCATTCTTGCAGATCCATCTCTATCCTGGACCGAGTGCATTTGCTGTTACATCTCGCAGATACCTTTCGATAACCTCATCTTCTTTCTTGATGACTTCTTTCTTCTCGCTCACGTTAATGACTCTCAACTGAGTCTAGCTATTGATGACTTCTTGGCTCTCAATATCGACGTGCTTCGTCTTTGTCGCTTGCCGTGCCCTTCGCTCCCAAGCCCTCTAGAGCACCCACGTTCCCCACGCATTCGTTTAACCCCCCGATTTTTACCATACAGAGTCAATACTCAGGTATCCCTTTGGAAGTCATCTACTTTGGCGTATCTCGCTTCCATCCCGTTATCTCCCTGGGCTTTCGAAGCAAAGTTGTCCCAAGCTGCCAATCTCATGCCATTTCTATTCGCTGAGTATTCATCACCAGTCTTTTCCTATGACCACTTTGTCGAAAAGTCCAAATGGAAGCCCAGTGTTATTGAATATGCAGAGTTCCTTGGTACCTACATCCCCAGAGGTCGCAATTATCATACTCCAGACTCTCTCAACAAGACTGTTTCAGGCGCCCTAGTACCCATGAGCTTTGTTTTCTATTTCAACTCGTCTGTTAACTCGCTTGCCTATTTTGCCTTGACCCGAAACCCAGCACTTTGTAGGTTTATCTTAATCCTTGTAGCGTTTCTCCGTCTTCCATCTAGCGTCTTAAGTATTTCCCGTTTTCTCCTTCAGCGTCGCTATGTCTTGTCTGAACAAGTCAAGCCTTCCACCTCCTATGTAGACCTTTCTTCTTGAATATCTGTATTTTTAAATGCTGCGGCATTCTTTTCCCGAACTCTTATGCCTCAAAGTTGTTCTTGCTCCGGATATACCTCGATGCCTGCATCAGGAGTCCTCTCGCTACTGAGCGACTTATTTAAGAGTAATCGATCTAACCTGGCTCACCTGGAAGCTGTCCTCCTAGTTTTCGCGAGAGTACATAGAGTGCTCTACCCCGCCGCGCAGTAGCATTCTGGGGCTTAAGCCTCTACCGCTTTTTCTCCACGGTTTCCTACCAGTTACTAGTCTCAAGCTCTAGTTTTAAAGCAGATTGCTCTTCAAGTTCACGTGTGGCGCGGACACTATGCTGTTTCTGTCTTGCGTATCTACTCTTCTTTGCACTGAGCCTTTCTATCCAATCATTCCATATGCTATTCTTTTGGGGAGATGAATAGTACGCACTAGTGCCCTGGCAGGCTGCCCTTTCTGAGCCTGGTCCCTTTGATTTGACATTTCTCGCCCCTCAGATCGTTGACTTCAGGTGGGAACAAAGGTTTACGGCAACATTTTATGCTGCATCTTTCCTTTCAGCGACCAGACTGGTCTCATAAGGCAGTAATACCCTGGTAAGTGTTGCAAGTTGATCTCAGCCACCCCAACCATCGCTTGAGGCATGGATCGACACTTCCTTGTAATCGACGGTGCGCCAAAGCTTTTCAATCATGACGTCGTAGCAGCACTTTCTTCCTTACCCGTTGTTCCCTATCTTTCCGGCTTCCAATCGTCCCATGAAATCAATTGAGGTGACTTTGTCCCCCGGTTTTATTGGCGATCTGTCGTCTCCTTCAACTGCTGAGGGCTATTCCCAGACGCTTCAGGCATAGCTTCGATTCAAGGCTGTCGGGAAGCTTCGGTCTAAGAACATGCCTGGAATGGAGAACCATGATCGCCACCAGGTCCAGGAGCCTTTTCGTGCAGTCGGATGTAGATGTATGATGCCGCTGACTCCTGATTCACCGTTGTGACCTCCCTTAGATCCACTGGGTAGGGGAATCTCAGGATGTAGTGTCTTGATCCGTTGTTCGGGTTTTCTGCAATATCGCCCGTATACCCTTCCGCTGCACAACGTGTAGGAAAAAATGGTCAGTGCTCATTGAGATTCCATCTCTTGCCATCTATTCGCGCAATCCATTGCTGCCACTGCAGGGATCATCCAGGTAGAGTCCATCAATCCTTGCCATGATCGCAGCGTGGATTGACACACCGGCACCTTCCGGTAGTAGATCGTCGTTCGCAGCAAGACCAGCAGAGCGCACTGTCGACCAACGCTGATCTCAGCGCGGTCTTGATTGACTCCTTTGCGCGGCTCATAGGCGTAGAGCACCTGAGATATCTTCTGTGGCACTCCAGCTCTATCTAGAGCTACCCACCTGCTGGAAAAGCTCAGCTTTCTTTGCCTGAGTCTCCTCCTTGTTCTTGTTTTATTTGCCCATTCTATGCAGCTCGCTGGCTCCGTCCAGCAGCTGCTATTCCCACTCTCCGACACGGTTGGAGTGCATCGCGTGATCACTGGCGAAATCTGGCACCGTCTTGTGTCCGGTGATCGGTTGCATGGCCACTCGGCCCTGCATTCTTTACTGTTGGCACGACGCTTCCTCATGGGACGAGCCCCCACTAGCAGCGTTAGCTTCCTCTGAGGTTACCGACGGGGCCTGTGCAGAAATGCTAGCCCCCCTATATCTCCACACTGCCTTCTACCCATCCCTTTCGCTCTCAGTCGCTTTTGTTCGGTGGCATAATCAATCGTTCTCTTTGACCTTTCCTGATCACCTTGTTTCTTTTAGAAAAGGCTGATATCAATGTGCGCAATAGGATCTAACCCAACTCAGTCTCACATCCAACTACAACCACTGTCTCGAGAACCGATGGCTAGCGATATATCCATTTGATCGCCCTGTCTGTTATGAGTCGCTATACTAGTTAATCTTCAGGTTTGATTTCTCTGTGGGCCGGATACTTGCAGAACTCTTTCTACTACTTGTTGACCTCCGCTTCTAAACTCTTAATCCATTTATCCCTGATGCGATTCCCCAAGTGCTGACCTGCATCATCAGACCAAGACTCAGATAATTTGAACTCGTACAATCAGGTTTTCTCTTCTTCTTAGCCGTATGAGTCTTTTGCCAACTCTCATTTTCAGGCTTTTGCTTTCCTAGGTAATATTCGTTAATTGTAAATGAGCGACGCGTTATCATTATTGATAGCGCTTCTTGCTAGGTGTCTACTGACTATCCCATGCTTGTACGTCTTGTAGGATTCTACCCAAGCTCTCTTTGTGATTATTCAAGCTTCCTCTACTTAGCAGGCCCGATCTAATCTCGTTGAGCCCCATTCTGTACTGAGAGCCATCTTTTGCACCGTCATATATCTTTCTAATCTGCCAGCTGCATTCTTGTATTGAAGCCGCACAATCTACGTATTGCAGCTTATTACCTGTAATTTCTCGGTGCCCTTCTATATCCGATAGTATCAGTGGCATTCGTCTGATGATTGCCTCTGCCACCGAATTCGACATCCCTTCGTACCTGCTAAGGCTAACCAGCACATCTCCTGCGCCCAGCTCTTGCCTGATTTCCTCACTACTCATGTGCCCAAGTATTTTTACGTTCGCGACGCCCTTTTCCTGCACATAGTCTTTCAGCTTCCTTAGCTCACTGCCCGTTCCAATTATCACCAGATCAACATTTCTAAGGAAGCTTTCCATCATGCATAAAAGCAGCAGCCAAATATTCTTCTCATTTTCACACCTGCCTATGTACAGTAATCTCTGCCGTGAAATCTGTTTCCTACCTTTATCATCACCGTCCACGCCTCTCCTCGGCTCGATCTCGTTTGGGTAGCAGTTACTTAGTATCTTTACCTTCCCCGAGTCCTTGCCATTTTCAACCCAATACTCATGACCTGCATTGGAGTTGCAGATTATTATGTCTGCACTCAATCCAATCCAGCTCCTTAGCTTATCAAGCTTGGAGTCCTTATAGCATTGCCTTGAGCTCCTCTCTGCCATTATCCATTTCTTAAACAAAATATATTTGCTTAAAAATCCAGCTACATCCGACTGTCGAAAGAACGTATATACATAGTCGCACCTTGACTTCCATATCCAGTATAGTGACTCTACTATGTATAACGGATTCTTAAATGACGCTACTGACAAGACACGGATCTTGGCCTTGACCACCTCATCGCTTTTGTCAAGCGTTATTACAGTTACCTGATGCCCAAGCTCAGCTAGAGCGTTAATCTGGTGTTTTGCCTGCAACTCAGCCCCACCGTTCGAGAGCCTGGTCAACATCACTACAATCTTATGCCTTCTATTCATATTGCAGCGCCTCCTGTGAGACTTTTCCTTAGATCTCTCCTTTATGCTAGTGCGGCTTCCCGGAGATTGCTAGTGGAATTCGTGGTTTCTTGTAGACCTCCACGTCTTTGGTTCAACCCATGGCTCCACTGGAACTGTCGCCAGACGCAGTCAGTCAGCTCCATAGCCTCGCTGTATCGCTGACCTTGCTGCAATCGATCGTTAATGGCGCTCGGACCCTTCCCTGCAGGGCTTGTGAGAGCAATGCTGTCGTAGCAAATCGCTCTCGCGTCACGAGTTCAACCGTGGCAAGTTGCGCCAGCGCTACATCGTTCCGCCCATCCACGGACTGCAAGACGACCCCAGGACCGTTCGGCCCCGTATCTTTGAGGATGTCAATATCTCTCAGCCCATCTACCAGGCTCTGCAGAGCAATACCACTGATGCCAGCCATTGGAACGCCCCTCCCCTGGCAGGTGCTAGCAGCAGCTTTAAATCCATCTTTTATCGCTGCCTGCAGACCTTCTTGCAGCAGTCCAATTGTCAGAAGTATTTCAAGCTCTGCACTCACCCGTTGTTTGTGGAGTTGGCCCGCCACATCGCTGGCGCATACCTCAACCAGCAGCACAACACGATGGAGTGCATCCACTCGCTCACGCCCATACGCCTTGGTCTTGCGGAGGGCGTTACCGAGGACTACATCCGCCACTGCCATATCACCTTGTCCCCCACCTTGGATGTAGCGACTGGCGAGGTGATCACCCATTGCAAGTACTGCTACGGTCCCCAGTAGTACCATTCTTATGCAAATACACACGCCCATCCCCAAGGACCCTGACATCCATCTTCTGGCGGTCAGTTCCTTCACCAACAAGCACGCCAAAGCCCTTGGCTGGCTGGCGCTGCCCCCCCGTTCCCCCGTGCATTTCACGTCCACGTTTGCTTCCTGGTTCAACCTGGTTGAACGCCGGTACTGGATCATCTCGCAGCGAGCGATACGCCCTGCAAGTGCCAGCGCCAAAGATCTGATTTCCACAATCGAACAGGTCGTAGCCGTCTACCCCAACAGCATGACCCCTTTCAACTCGACGGCTATGGCGGACTCAATCCTGGAGATGCGTCAGCGACTTTGCTCGTAATACTCCTGGTCGGCACTCTAGAACCTGAAATCACTTATCCCCATGATCAATTCTCTGTATTACTCGTTGCCCGCAAGCCTGCGCAGAGTTGCCTTCAAGCTGGTGGCTTTATCTCTGCGACCCTTTAAGCAAATTACTATCTCACGTAATGGCCTAACCTATTGCCTGGATCTTTCCTCTCTTATTGAACTATTAATATTTCTCGATAGATATGAGCCTGACACGCGGCAAGCCCTGGCCAAGCTTCTTAAGCCCTCCGACGTTGCCATTGATATTGGTGCAAATATCGGAGCACACACCCTTTCAATGGCTTCCCTCGTTGGTACTTCTGGGTGCGTCATTGCAATAGAACCAACTTCTGTGGCTTTTGAGCGTCTTACCCGAAACATTTCCAAAAACCCCTCACTTAAAATCCATCCTATTAAGGCTTTTGTCGCTCGTGCAAATAGCCTTTTGCCACCTTCTGTGCAGAGTATTTGGCCTTCCTCTTCTAACCATCCATCCTCCACCAATCAGAGCACCACCGATGGAGCCTTTCTGTTACCCCTTGATGAAGTCTTGAGGTATCTCGATCCACCTATGCGAAAAGTAGATTTAATTAAGATTGATGTTGATGGTTATGAGTTAGAGGCTCTATCTAGCGGCTTGACCCTCCTTCAACAATTTAAGCCCATTGTAGTTGCCGAAGCGTGGAGCAAAACCATTAGTCAGGGTACTGAGCATATCTTTACGCTCCTTGAAGATCTCGGCTATTACTTCTACGACACGTCTCTTAGACCTCTAACCTTTCAATTTCCGCCAACTCATTGGGGTCCCGAACTCTATCCCGAGGAGTCATTTAATATCGTTTGTGTCCACAAGGATACTAAACTATGAACATCACTCGACTTCATGATGCCACGACGGCTAACTTTACTAATGTATCGTATATATTAGATGATCTTAGATTCTTGTGGCAGCATCATGACTCTCATTCGCCTTCTGTTCTAAATATTGGCATCTCGACAGGACTTGAGCCACTCATTCTTCGTAACTGTGGCTATAATCTGACCACAGTAGATGTTGTACCGTCTAACAACCCTGACATACTTCTTGATATCAGAAAGCTCAGTCTCATTTCAGGCGAACAATACGACATCTCTATCCTCTCTCACGTCGCAGAACATATTGAGTATTCTGCGTTTCCTACATTATTGGCAGACCTTTCATCCTTGTCAAAGTACACAATCCTATATCTACCTGTCGCAGGCAAGCACTATTCCTTCCGCATCCATTCCGAGCGCCCATTCTTTAGTCTTGATCTTGTTGTTGATATTTCCAATCCCTTTCGCTATCCAAGCGACACGACACCGCGTTTTTGCGATGGTCAGCACTTTTGGGAAATTGGACCGTTCTGCATCCCATTACGCAAGCTTAGAAGACAAATTTCTAAGTCTCATCGGATTCTCAAAGAATACCGAAATCTCGATTGGATTCCAAGTTACAACTTCGTTCTCAAGCGACTCTAGATGCTGCGAGTTCTTTATTCCTACGACAAATCTGGCGATGAGGATCTCTATTGGCGCCATAACATAGAAATCTCTTCCTCTAAACTCGTACACTTTACCCCTTTCAACCATTCCTCCATTTGTCCACGTAGCTGTTATTCGACCGCTTTTGATCTCGATTCCTCGTACCGTCTAGGAAGTCCGTCTCTTACTGCCCTTTACAACTTATTAGTCTCAAAAATTCATGACCTTTCAATTGATTTACTTTATGTAGATCATTCTTTCCCCTATCATCCGGAGTTTCTTGCGTCACTTCCGTGTGTTAAAGCATTGCGTATTTGTGATGGCTGGCTCACTGCATACAAGACCTTTATACCGCTTGGATTTGCATATGACCATATCTTCTACAATAGTCCATATTTCTCTCCCACGTATTCAACCTCTTCACTGCTCTCCAAGTTAGGTATACAGTCGTTTAGCCTACAGCCTTTGGGCCACCTTAAACACATAGGTGAACCCATTATACTCAAGGACTATACAGAAAGAGACATCGACATAGTCTTTGTCGGTTCTCTTCATCGTGAAAAGATGCAAATGTTGGCAGACGTGTCTCGCTACTACGGTCAGCAGTTTTCTATTTACGGAATGTCTACTATCAAGCAGAAACTTGCTTTCTTCTTTCTCTTCAATGGTCGTCGAGTAATCCGGTCTTTGCCGTTTATGCAAATTCCCTTTGTCTATAATCGCTCAAGAATTGGCATTAATATCCACAACAACGGCTACCTCGCCTACGGCAACGCCCGTTTTTTTGATCTTCCTTTCTATGGAGTCGTTCAGGTTTGTGAATCCCCTCCTGATAACGACCTATTCCCACCATATTCTTCCCTTGTGCATGCCTATACTGATTCTCACTCACTTATAAAGTGTGTCAACAAGCTTATGGACGATCCGGTCCTCGCCCATTCTATTTCTTCACGATCTCCCAAGGCTATTCAGCCCTACACCTTCCAAACCCTCCTGCATTCCGCCATCCTTGATATTTCACACCTGTGTTAGTTCTTTTACTATCTGCTTTCTGCTTAGCTCTTCCCCTTACTCATTTCTTTGCTTATCGTTCTGTCTTCTTGCTCAGCACCTTGCTCACTGCGTGGATTGCTGCTTATTCTGCCATCCCATCGATACTTAATACCCTCGCCCAATACGAGTACAGCAACTTTTTTTCACCTGTTCAGAACTATGTTCATACGCCTGGAACAGCTGAACATCTCATGCTTCTTTTCCTTTCAGCTTTAGCCCAGATATCTATTCTTCTAGGAACGCATTTACCCATTCGACTCCCTTCAATTATTAAATCTATAGTAGCAGCCTGGCCCAAGCTAACTCCTTCTGTAATTATATCCTACTGTTCTCCCATTCTTTTGTGTATCTTTTTCATCCTTCCTTCTTTGTTTGATATTAATGTCTTGTCTCTTTATGATAACAATCAATCTCTTATTCAACTCGGTCCTGGACTTATGGGCCAGGTTACTGGCGTGCTTCTCCGTAGCTCAGTCTTCTCAGTCATCATACTCGGCTTTTATTTAAGTACAATCGCTTTTCGCCCTATCTCTTTTTCCCTAAGCCGCATCTCCATAAACCTATCATTTCGCCTTTCTACTCTCTTTTCAATTGCTTCACTATTGTATATAGTACTTACCTCGCTTAACTCTTCGCGTACACTTCTCTTTGCTTTAGTCCTTTCGTACTTTCTTTCCAAGAACTACTACCGATCTGTCTCTGCAAACCCACGCGCTTTAAGTCCCTCCTTTTCTATCTTATGTCTCCTAACCCCTAGTCTTCGCTCACTTCGTACTGTATCTCTCCTTTTTATTACCCTCCTTATTCTTTTGTCTTCATTTCTTATCCTAGGTTTTTTCCGTGGAGCAGATCCAACTCTTATTATCGCTTATTATCTTAAGCACTCGGGTGGTTCTCTTTCTTTTCTCACCTTGTCCCATGAATTTTCGGTCGTTCATGCAGGCAATCTAGACCTTCTTAGGATGCACCCTATCGAGTTGATGCCTGATTCATTCTATGATGTTTTCTCCGATGTACTTAATAACCTTCCTTCGCAACTTATGCCTTTCGGCAAGGTTGACTATACATCCCGGTATTTAGCTGCCCTGGATACATATTATTCACGCACCCCATACTATATGCCTTCTATCTATTCTTATTACACCTACTCTGGCCTTCTATTGGCCACGTTAAAGTTCCTATTGATTGGAATCTTGGCCCGACATCTAAGCCTTCTTTCAATTCTTCAGCCCAAACACTCTCCTGCTCAGATTCTATACATCTATTGCCTGGTAAACTCCTTTTCTATTCTCAGAGGTCACTACCTTTATCTTTTCCTTAACTTCTTTATTTACGTCTTCCTTCCTTTCCTTCTTTTCATTTGTGTCCAAAGGCGCCTAGCTCACCGATAAGCCACTTCTCTTTCTTTACACCATCAACTTCACTACTGTAGTCTCTCTCATCTACTCCATCTTACTAATGTCACGCCTCGTCTTTGGTACCGGTGGTCGTTTTGGACGACTCAGTCGTTCTTTGGCACAATCTCTTGTTGACCACGCCTGGGAGCGTGGTATTCGCATCTTTGATACTGGTATGTCGTATTGCCATGGTCGTAGTCAATCACTTCTCTTGGAATGCTTGTCCGATCGTATCTCTCATCCGTCTTGCCTAATTTCCACTAAGATACCTGCTGATCCTTTATATATTCCCTATTACCTAGATCTTTGTCGTTCTGCTTTTGCTCTGGCCTCGCTCGATCTCATCTTTCTGTGGGGCCCCACCTTTGAAGAACTTAATAACCAGGATCTAGCACTATTTCTTAAGCATATTACATCCAGCGGCATCGTCAGACGCCTTGGTGTTAACACACATGATCTCAGGCTGATGCGCGACCTTGATCAAACAGCCTGTTTCCCATATGTCTCTGATCTCATGATTGACTTCAGCCTTGCACAACCTGATCGGTCTCCTGTCATTCTAAAGTATTCTTCTCTCGGCGTAAAAGTTTGGGCTGGTACTTCTCTTGCGCAAGGATTTCTTTTAGAGTCCCCTTTTGAGCGCTACATCCGTACGCGAAGCATCAGCTATCTTCTTCGTTACCTGTTTAACGCTCCTACTCGTCAACTCTCTTCTTCTGCATCTCCAATTCGTCGATATCTCAGGAGAACAGATCCCGCTAGTGCCAGATCTTTACCGCTTGCATATGTATTGAATCATCCCTCCATCAGTTATGTTCCAATTGGCATGCTCTCGAAGAATTCTATTGACCACAATATCTCAATTGAGGATAGAATCTCTTCTTATAGTTCTTCCCTTGATCAACTAAATCACTCTCTTCCTTCTCTTTTGGGCTCACTCTCTTATGGCTAGGTTACTCGTTGTCGTACCGACCCTTAACTCCTTTGCGGTTCTGAATAATCTTGTTAAGTCCGTATTGAATCAGGACTTTCAGGATTGGCGCCTCATCTTTGTAGATGGTCCATCCACTTCCGCTCATCGCGCCTGGCTGGAAAACTGCTCCACACTCGATCCTCGTTTTAACTGGATTGAACAAAGGCCATTGTCTCATGGTATTTATGGCGCCATGAATTCTGGCTTTGATCTTGCTTATCATGATGAATGTATCCTGTTCTGGGGCTCCGACGATTGGGCTCCTTCTCCCACTGTCTTTAGTCATATTATGTCCACTTATGACAGTTCCTTTCCAAGGCCTGACCTCCTAATAGCTAGAGGTTCCTATATTCATGCTTCTTCTCGTAGGGGACGACTTGTTTCGTTTTGTCCACCTTTGTCTCTTTCTGCTGGTACTTTTCGTCGTTATCTCCTTAATGGTCGAACACCACCTCATCAGGCCACGCTATTTGCCCCTGGTGCACGCAAGTTCGTTTCTTCATATGACCAAACCTATAAACTTGCTGCCGATCTCGATTTCTTTCTCCGCATCTCAGCCTTTTCTCAGCTTCATGTTAAGTCTATAGATCTTGACGTTGTCTTCATGTCAAGCGGTGGTGTTAGTGCAAAGCATAACTTCCGCAGAACTTACGAGGTCTTTCGAGCTTATTTCTCAGCATTTGGCATCGTCTGGATCCTGCCGTTCATTCTCCGATATCTTCTTCGCATCTTTTCTTTCCTGGGCTCTCTCGAGTTGTTTTGAAGCCTGTCTCTCTATTTTTCATTTCTCTACTTGCAACTTCGACGTCTTTGCATCCGTTTCATTAATCTCTGACATCTTTTCTCTACTGTCCAATCTGCCGACTGTACTTCCTATCCTTTTTCTTTTCTTATATGTCACTCTTATCTCTTCCCATATCCCCTTCTCGTGTTTCTAGCCTGTTCTCGACTCTCCACTAGCGAGAACCTATCTTTAACTATTAATAGAAGCCGACTCCGTTTAGCCTTGCTAAATAAGTCTGAAACCTTCATCTCGTCTCCTGTTGTATTGCCATTTGCCTCTTATGATGCCTTGACCATTTATGTGATGTCTTTCTTGCTGGCCCCTGTAGTCCTTGTCGTCCTTTGCTTCTGCGCCTTCTCATGGCTATTCCTCGCTGCCCTTATCCCCCATCTCCAACGGTCCCTGCTCGATCTTCCCAATTCTCGTAGCTCCCACATTCACCCCATCCCCCGCGGTGGTGGTCTGGTGTTTGTGTTGATTACCTCAGGTGTTAGTGCCTATTCATTGTTGTTTCCTTCCATTCCTTTCTCCGCCCCGTTTCCCATCCAGGCTGCCCCCTTGCTTGCATTCCCTCTGGCCCTAGTGGGTTTACTTGACGATCGCTTTCACCTTCCCGCTAGCTGGCGATATGTTGTTCAGCTTGTTACCGCTCTCGTTCTTATTTTGCTAAGCCCCCTCTTGGTCCCCTCCATGAGGGGGCTGCCCCTTTTGTTCTTGTTGGTGATCGGAGTCACTGCGGTTATCAACTTTACTAATTTCATGGACGGCCTGGATGGCCTTGTAGCTGGCTGTATGTCTGTTGCCCTGACTTCGGCGGCAATTCAGCTGTCTGCTCCCCTGACCATATGGGCGCTGGTAGGCGCCTTGCTTGGTTTTTTGCTTTTGAACTGGAGTCCCGCGAAGGTTTTCATGGGCGATGTTGGCAGCACTTTCCTCGGAGCCGTGTTTTCCTTGCTCGTTCTTCAGTCATCATCCTGGCTTGAAGCGCTTGCACTTTTTCTTGTTGCAACACCGCTTTTAGGCGATGCCTTCATCTGTGTCCTACGCCGTCTGGTAGCTGGACAGCGAGTATTCCAGGCGCATCGTCTGCATTTGTTCCAGCGTCTACAACAAGCCGGTTGGCCCCATGCCCGAGTCTCCAGCCTCTATATCCTTGCAACATCTGTTCTCGCCTCAGCATCATTATTCGGTGGCTTGCAATGGGTTGGCACCCTTTCGGCCATCATCATTTTGATTGGATTATGGCTGGATCAACACCTTGCTGTCCCCTTTGCCGAAGCAAGTCGCTCTTGATTAACTCAACGTAGGTTGCTCTCGGCTCCGTCTGCCGTGGACTCTTTCGGACATAAACCTTTGCCAAAATACATTCTTAGTATGCTTTCGCTGTTCCTCCCAGTTCTTATACTGCACGTTCAGGATTCGCAGTTGCGGTCCCATCGATCGTAGTTGGCCTTCCATCTCCAAACCATTTCTGAGCCCCGTTTGGTCATCAAATTGCAGATATAGTTCCGCGGCACTTGCTGTGGCTGATCGCTGGCGCTTGGAGTACAAAGCATGCAAGCCCCATTCGGCACTCCAGCGGCATACGAACCCTAGGTGCAGCTCAATCAGGAGCTGCACCATGATCACAACTGACCACTCTAATAAGTACTGGACCAATGAAGGGGGTCATGTCAGCATCTATCTTCGCCTTCCGCACCTTGACCACAACCCTGGTGCGCCTAGGTCCGCTGAACCGCCGGCTACTCCTGATTGTCGCTGATGCGCTCCTACTGCCGTTGGCGGTGTGGCTTAGTTTCTGGCTTCGGTTGGCGGATCCGTTTACGCCCAATTTGATGGAAGGGCTGTGGCTTCTGCCGGCGATATGGCTCCTCGGCTTGCCCTTCTATGCCCTCAGCGGCCAATACAAGGGCCTCACCCGCTATGTGGGCAGCCTCGCGCTGTATCGGCTCGCCGGCCGAAACGGCCTGTTGGTGCTGTTGCTCGCGCTCACCGGATTGGTACTGCGCTTACCGCTACCGCCTCGCAGTAGTTGGCTGTTGCTGTGGGTGTTGCTCACCGGCTTCACCGGTACTGTGCGCTTCGCGCTGCGCGATGTGTTGCTCAGCATGCAGAACAAGCCGCGCCATGCACTCACCCGCGTGGCGATCTACGGCGCTGGTGCTGCGGGCGTTCAGCTCGCCGCCGCGTTGCGCCTGGCGGGTAGCCACATTGTGGAGCTGTTTGTGGATGATGCGCCCCATCTCTGGCGCCGCGACATAAACGGTGTACCTATTCAGCCGCCGCAGTTGCTGCGCGAGCGGGCTGCCGAGATCGATCAGGTGCTGATGGCGATTCCCTCGCTGAGTCGCAGCCGCCGGCGCCGCATCACTGCCGATCTACAGGAGCTGGGCATCCCGTTGCTGCAGGTGCCCTCGATGGACGACATCACCAGCGGCCGCGCCCGAATCGATGCTCTGCGCCCGATCGCGATCGAGGAATTGCTCGGGCGCGATGCCGTGGCTCCCAACCCGGATTTGCTTGGCCTTGGAATCGCTGGCGCTTGCGTGTGCGTCACCGGCGCCGGCGGTTCGATCGGCAGTGAGCTGTGCCGCCAGATCCTGCGGCTACGGCCCCGCCGGCTGGTGTTGCTTGAGCACAGCGAACCAAGTTTGTATGCGATGCACCAGGAGTTGCAAGGTCTCCTTCCGGCGGGTGTGGATCTAGAACCGGTGCTCGGTAGCGCGACCGATGCAGCCCTGGTGGAGCGCCTGCTCCGCCAGCAGGGGGTGACTGTGGTCTTCCACGCCGCCGCCTACAAACACGTGCCGCTGGTGGAAGCCAACCCCCTGGCGGGCTTGGCCAACAACGTGCTCTCCACCCGTGTGGTGTGTCGCGCTGCCGCCGCCGCCTGCGTGAACGAGGTGGTTTTGATTTCCACTGATAAAGCGGTGCGTCCTACGAATGTGATGGGCGCCAGCAAACGCGTAGCTGAACTAGTGGTGCAAGCCCAGGCCCAGGAGCTGGCCGCGCGAGCCCTTGAGCGGGGTTCTCAACCCGCCACACGCCTGGCGATGGTGCGTTTTGGCAACGTGCTCGGTTCCTCCGGCTCGGTGGTGCCTCTATTTCGCAGGCAGATCGCGGAGGGCGGACCGATCACCCTCACTCACCCGGAGATCATCCGCTATTTCATGACCATCCCCGAGGCCGCTCAGCTGGTGCTCCAGGCCGCGGTGCTGGCCAAGGGTGCCGATGTGTTTTTGCTCGATATGGGCGAACCGGTGCGTATCAAAGATCTGGCTGAGCAGATGGTGCGCCTCAGTGGCCTCTCGCTGCGGGATGCCCGCAACCCTGGCGGCGACATAGAGATCGTCTGCACCGGGCTGCGGCCTGGCGAGAAGCTCTTTGAGGAGCTGCTGATTGATGCGGAATCAGAGCCCACGGAGCACCCGTTGATCTACCGGGCCCATGAACGGGCGGTGCCTCCGGCAGAGCTGTGGCCGCAGATTGACGCACTCGAGGTGGCGATTCAGCGGCAGGATACGACTTGCGCGCTTGAGGTGTTGGCGGGGTTGGTGCCGGAGTGGCAGCGGGATGGTGGTGTGAACGGGCCTGGTGCCACCGTGGTTGCTGTTGCCGAGGCAAAGGACCTAGGTGCGTCACTAACGGGGGGTGCTGGGTAAGCGAGCCGCCCTGCTCTGCAGACACCGAGCGGCGCATCGATCTGGCATCGCAGGCTCCATGCTCGCTCCGTTCGTTCAGGTTTGGCGGCTCTTGGCTGCCTTCGATGCCGAGCAGGCGTTTGGCCCAGCCAAGTCCGCGGTGCTCAACGCAGCCTGGCAGCGCGAAGCCCTGGCCGAAGCCTTTCTGGAGGCCAGGGCCGCCAGGCAGTTGCGGATATCGCCTGGGGGCGGCACCCCGAGCTCCCGGCGCAGCATCCCTGGGCTGCCCCCGTCATCGGCCACCGTCAGGATGGCGGTGATGTTGCTGGTGTAGCGCTTCAGGCCGCTCAGCAAGGTGAACTGTCCGGTGCCGCTGCCGATTGCCACGATCGTGGGACCCCGCTTCAGGCGGCTTAGGCCCAGCCAGATCAGCACGCCGCCGACCAGCAGTACGAGCTTCCTGGTGATCTCGCGGGGCAACACCTGGGTGATAGTTTGCCGCGACCAGCGGATGAATTGCAGCAGGTAGTAGATCGGCTGTACGTACTCCCCCTGATCTCTCGATCGTTTAATTGCAATCAGTTCTTAAAAGATGCCCAACTCTTTCTTGGATGAATATCTATAATAGCGGCTGCGTCTTGTGGTGCTCACTCTAATTGTCTGTATTGGGCAACTTAAGCTGGCTACATAACAGTTCTTGGATTGAGTCTTGGTCTCTCTTTGTCTGTTTTGTGGGATTTGTCAGGTGAGTCTTTCTCTAGAGAGCGTACTAGTGCGCGGGCGGCGTCCACGACTAAAAAACCCCGCCGTGTTGGCAGGGCTCGTGAAAGTAAATTCTCGATGTAGCAGATCAGGCGGAACCCACACCGGTGTAGGAGCCGTAGAAGAAGAGGCCCACCACAAAGATCACGGCCATGCCGCCAGCGGTCGCAACGAGCCAGAGGGGAAGCACACCTTCAGTCCAACGGGATTTCCAGGCCACCGCAGGGCGACCGTCTGGAAGACGGTCGGGAATTCTTCCGTCGGGAAGACCGGATTTCTTGCCGCTCATCTCAGATCCTCCTGATCAGTTGAAGAAGTAGCTGGAGAACAGAATCCCGCAGGTGAAGACGAACAGCAGGCCCAGGTACAGGCTGGTGCGGTTCAGTTCAACCGGCAGGTTGTTCGGGTTGGGGGAGCGTTGCATGGTGTCAGCGGCGAACGAACTGCATGGCAGCCAGGGCGCCCAGGAAAAAGACCGTGGGGATGCCAAGGGCGTGGACTGCAAGCCACCGGACCGTGAAGATCGGGTAGTTGCGAGGGGTGGTGCTAGCTGGAACTTGGGTCATGGCTTATTTCAGGCGCTGGTCGAGCGAAGACTTGGCGTCATAGCGCTGGCTCACCACAGGAGCCTTGGCGTCCTGAGCCTGGAAGTAAGCGTCCGGGCGGGGGGTGCCGAAGGCGTCGTAGGCCAGTCCGGTGTTCACGAACAGGAACCCGGCCAGGAAGATCGAAGGCAGGGTCACGGCATGGATCACCCAGTACCGGATGCTCGTGATGATTTCAAAGAACGGGCGTTCACCCGTTGAGCCGGCAGCCATGAGCAGCGAGCGTTCAGTCTGTGGATCTTAAGGGGAAGGCTTGTGCCGCCGATGCCGGGCGGCCCGCTTGGTTACAGAGCGTTGTTAGCCCACCCAGCGCAGCAGGGATCCCCGCTCACCAAGCACAAAACCCTTGCCATCACTGAAAAAGGCGATGTGGCTGAAGTTCGTCGGTTGCTTTTCGCCCACCGGATCCTTCTGCCAGCTCTGGCCGTTGTCGCTGCTCACAAGCAAGGTGCCGCTGCCACCGCCGGCCCAGATCGTGCCGCTTGCATCCCAGGCCATGTCCAGGTAGCCGTAGCCATTGGTGATTGGCACCACCGGCTTGCTCCACTCCTCAGGAGTCGATGCGTCCTCGTTGAAGCGCAGTTGGGCGCCGCGGGCCAGCATCCAGAGGTTGCCATTGGGTTGGAAGCCCATGGATTGCAGGCGCTGGCTGCTTTCCCGCTGGTGCGGGGTCCAGCGGGGCTCCCCTGGAGACCAGGTGGCAAAGAAGTTGCCCAGGCTGCTGACGCTGATGTAGTTGCCCTCCGGGCTGCGGCGCAGGTCGCGCACAGCGCCGACGGCGTCTTCGACTTGGGCCTGCCAGGAGCCGCCCGCGTCGTTGGTGCGGTAGACGGCGCCCACGTTGGTGGCCAATTCAGCGCTGCGCTTGCCCAGGGCCGTCACCATGTAGGGCTCACCGGGAAGCTTGGTGTCGAGGAAGAGGCGGCTCCAGTTCTGACCAGCGTCTTCGCTGTGGAGAAGTAGGCCGGGTTGACCGACGATCCAGCCCTCGTCGCCCGAGAAATCGACGCTGATCAAGCGGAAGTTTTCCTCTTCGGGCAAATCCAGGGCCATCTCGGTCCAGGAGGCACCGGCGTCATTGGTCTCGAGGATCAGCCGGTTGCTGCCCACCAGGAAGCCGTGGCTGCTGTCTGTGAAGGCCAGATCCAGGGGGTTGGATTTGGTGTGGATGTCCACGGGCTGCCACGGGCTGCTCTGGGCCGTGGGCAGGCTGGTGCTGACGCAGCCCGTCAGCACCACAGCGGCGAGCAACGCGCAGAGAGAAGAGAGCAGGCGTTTCATCGATCGATCTCAGCGCAGGGAATAGAGAGAAAGGAAGAAGGCGATGGCCAGGGCAAAGCCGCCGAAGATCAGCACGTTTTTCTGCCCGGGCGTGAGCGTGTTCACTCCAAGCCCGTAGCCGAGATTTTCCTCGAAGCCGCTGGGCTTGTTGCGGGGGCCGATGTCCTTGAAGGCCAGGGTCTTGCTCCGGCAGACCGGGCAGCGGAAGCTCACCGGATCCAGGGCGCTGAAGGGGGTGCCGGGCTCGATCGCCAGCTTTTTCACGCCCTCGCCCGGGTCATAGACGAAGCCGCAGCTTCGGCATTCGAAGCGGTGTGTATCGGGATCATCGACTGGTGTCTCAGTCACCCCGGGCAGCTCTTGGACCTCGTCGGGAAGGGTCTCCTCGCTCATGGGGTGGGTGCCCACAGACAGTCCCGAACTTTAAGGAGCCCCCAATCCCATCTGGGATTGCAGCGTGTCAGGCAGTGCCCAGAGGCGGATGCCAGACTGCCCCGCAGGTTGGGCCGCTTTCGCCCTGTGTTCGTTCTCTCCGGTTACGACGCCTTCCTCGGGTTTCTGCTGATCGCAGCAGCCGTGCCCGTACTGGCCCTCGTCACCAACAAGATCGTCTCGCCGAAGTCGCGGGTTGGTGAACGTGATCTCACCTACGAATCGGGTATGGAGCCCATCGGTGGGGCGTGGATTCAGTTCAACATCCGCTACTACATGTTTGCCCTGGTCTTCGTGATCTTCGACGTGGAGACCGTCTTTCTCTATCCCTGGGCCGTGGCGTTCCACCGCCTGGGGCTGTTGGCGTTTATCGAAGCCTTGGTCTTTATCGCCATCCTGGTGGTGGCCCTGGCCTATGCCTGGCGCAAGGGCGCCCTCGAGTGGAGCTGATCTGAGATGAACCCCTCCTCTGCCACCTCTGGCATGGCTGAAGCCCTCTCCCTGAGCGCCCTCCGCGATCAGCGGGAATCCAGCTGCAACCCGGTCGGCGCCCCCAGCGTGACCTCGGATCTCTCCGAGAATGTCATCCTCACCACCCTGGATGACCTGCACAACTGGGCGCGTTTGAGCAGCCTCTGGCCGCTGCTCTACGGAACCGCCTGCTGCTTCATCGAGTTCGCCGCCCTGATTGGCTCGCGTTTCGACTTCGACCGTTTCGGCTTGGTGCCCCGCTCCAGCCCGCGCCAGGCGGACCTGCTGATCGTGGCCGGCACTGTGACCATGAAGATGGCACCTGCCCTGGTCCGTCTCTATGAGCAGATGCCCGAGCCCAAGTACGTCATCGCCATGGGCGCCTGCACGATCACCGGCGGCATGTTCTCAGCGGACTCCACCACCGCCGTGCGCGGTGTCGACAAGCTCATCCCCGTTGATCTCTATCTCCCCGGCTGCCCTCCCCGGCCCGAGGCGATCTTCGATGCGGTGGTCAAGCTGCGCAAGAAGGTGGGTAATGAGGCCCTGTCGGAGCGCGGCAACCTGCTTCCGACCCACCGTTACTTCACGGTTTCCCATGCGATGAAGCAGGTGGAGCCGATCGTCGACGGCCGCTATCTGCGCGCCGAAACCCAGCAGGCGGCCTTGAAAGCTGTCGCTGGTCTTCCGGTCGCTGCAACGGCCAAAGCTTCTGTTCCCGCTGAGCAAGCCTGAGTTCGATGCCTGAAGACACCGCCGTTGCCCCCGCTCCCCAGCCGGGTCCCGTCAGCCAGTGGCTCACCGGCCAGGGCTTTGAGCACGAGCAGCTTGAGCCTGATCACCTCGGAGTCGAGGTCCTTGGCATCGAAGGGCCCTTCCTGCCAGTGATCGCCGCTGCCCTGAAGGCCTCGGGCTTCGATTACCTGCAGGTGCAGGGCGGCTATGACGAGGGCCCGGGCGGCCGTCTCGTCAGCTTTTATCACCTGCTCAAGCTGGGTGCTATGGCGGAGCAATCCGCAATCTCCAAGCACCAGCCGCCGGAGGAGGTGCGCCTGAAGGTCTTCCTTTCCCGCGACGGCGACCTGACGATCCCCAGCCTCTATCCGCTCTATCGCGGTGCCGACTGGCCCGAGCGCGAGACCTTCGACATGTTCGGCATCGGCTTTGAGGGCCACCCCCAACCCAAGCGTCTGCTGATGCCAGAGGACTGGAAGGGCTTCCCGCTGCGCAAGGACTACGTGCAGCCGGACTTCTACGAGATGCAGGACGCCTACTAAGGCTTCTCTTTTTCTTTGCGCTGCTTTTTGTAGAAGCGCATGACCGCCAAGCCAACACTGCGGGGATCGTGCCGCAGTGTTGATGTGGGCCGTGCTCCCTGCAGCGGGGCAATGGTGACGTCGTAGCCCTGGCTGCGTAGGTGGCGGCTGTCGCAGGTCACCGGACTCGCGCCGCGCTGGCGGTAGTACTCCAGCAGGCTGGATTCCCCCAGGTCCTCTTGGGCCAGGACCGAAGAGAAGAGTCGCTGCTGAATGCCAAGGCTGGCGAGCTGTGATTCGATTGCCCGCAGGTGTCCCTCGACATCCAATCCATCGGTCTCGCCGGGCTGGGTCATCAGGTTGCAGATGTACAGGCGCGGCGCTTTGCTGCGGCTGATCGCCTGCACGAGCTCGGGCACCAGAAGATTGGGCAGTAGCGAGGTGTAGAGGCTCCCTGGGCCGAGCACGATCAGATCGGCATTGGCGATGGCTTCGAGGGCCTTCGGCAGAGCCGGCGGTCGCTCGGGAATGCAACCCACCCGCACGATCGGGCTGGTGGCATGGCCGATCTGGGATTCGCCTTCGATGCGCCGTCCATCGGCCAGCTCGGCCCAGAGTTTGACGTCGGCGTTGGTGGCTGGAACCACTGTTCCCTGCACCGCCAGAACCCGGCTGCTTGCGGTTATCGCGCCCTCCAGGCTGCCGGTGATCGCCGTCAGGGCGGAGAGAAAGAGGTTGCCGAAGCTATGGCCTTCCAGGCCAGTGCCCGCGCGGAAGCGGTACTGGAACAGGCGCGTGAGCAGCGGTTCTTCCGTAGCCAGGGCCGCCAGGCAGTTGCGGATGTCTCCGGGGGGTTGCACCCCAAGTTCGCGGCGCAGGACCCCTGAGCTGCCGCCGTCATCGGCGACGGTGACGATCGCGGTCAGGTTGCTGCTGTAGCGCTTCAGCCCGCTCAGCAGGGTGGAGAGCCCTGTACCGCCGCCGATGGCCACGATCGAGGGGCCGCGGTTCAGGCGGCTCTTGGCGGCCAGCGCATCGACCAGAAGGGTGTCCCGATCAGGGGCCAGCGCCTGCTGGATCGCCCCAAAGCTGCGGCTTTGTCCGAGCCAGATCAGTCCGCCGCCTACCACCAGCACCAGTGGTCCGGTGATCTCGCGGGGGAGGACCGTGGTGATGTTGGCCAGGGACCAGCGGATGAACTCCAGCAGCCAGTAGATCGGCTGCAGATCGGCCCAAACTGCTCCTCCCAGAAACAGCAGGAACAGACCAATCCCGGAGGTCAGCATCCAGCGCTTGACCACCAGCCCGGGCTGCAGCCAGCGGGCGGCGCGCTTGGAGCGGCTGACCAGGTCCTTCTGGCGCAGATCTCCCTTGCCGACCCAGCTCGGGCGAGGTCTCGAGCGATTCCCCCTGCGGTGTCCTCGAGCCGGCATGGGGCCAGGTTAGGGAGAAACCGCCAAGATGCCCCCATTCGTGAAGGATCCGGTGCAATCCACCCCAGTGGTCCAGATGGACGACGTCAGCGTGCGGTGGGGCCGCAACACCGTGCTGAGCGACGTCGATTTGACCCTGAATGCGGGCGAGCGCCTGGCGGTGGTAGGTCCCTCGGGTGCCGGTAAATCGACAATCCTCCGCCTGCTATCGGGTTTGCTTTTGCCCAGCAGCGGTCGTTTGAAGATCCATGGGGTGCAGCAGACCTATCTGCGGCTGGATCAGCGCAACCCCCCCGATGTCCGCACGGTGTTCCAGAACCCGGCGCTTCTGGCGTCCTTGACCGTGCGCCAGAACGTGGGCTTTTTGCTGGATCGCTTCAGTCGCTTGAACGAACGGGAGATCCGCCAGCGGGTGGCCGAGGCCCTGGAGGCCGTGGGGCTCTCCGGTACGGAGGATCTTTATCCAGGGGAGCTCAGTGGCGGTATGCAGAAGCGGGTCAGCTTTGCCCGCGCGGTCATCAGTGATCCAAGTCAGCCCGTGGGGAAGGTCCCCTTGCTGCTCTTTGATGAGCCGACGGCAGGCCTGGATCCAGTGGCCTGCACGCGGATTGAAGATTTGATCGTTCACACGACTCAAATCGCGGGCGGCAGTTCTGTGGTGGTCAGCCACGTGATGAGCACGATTGAGCGCACCGCCGATCGGGTGGTCTTGCTCTACGACGGCCTATTCCGCTGGCAGGGAACTGTGGAGGATTTTCGGACCACAACCAATCCCTATGTTCTTCAGTTCCGCACGGCTAGTCTCAGCGGGCCGATGCAACCTGCGGAGCTCTAGACCCCATGCGCCGCAGTGTGAAAGAAGCGATCGTCGGCTTCACGCTGCTGGCGGCAGTGAGCTCGGCTGGATTGTTTTGGCTCTGGCTCAAAGGGGTCTCGGTGAGCAATCGCACCTGGCGCTTCCAGGCGAACTTTGCGGATGCCGCCGGATTGGCCCCCCGCTCGGCTGTGACCTATCGCGGGGTCACCGTCGGTCATGTTCAGGAGGTCACCGCCACGGCCACGGCCGTGGAAGTGCAGATCGATATCAACCAACCCAATCTTCAGCTGCCCCAACCTCTGGATGCGCGGGTGGAGGCGGCTTCGCTGCTCGGCGGGGATGCTGTTGTGGCCCTCACGGCACCGATTAAGCCCCTGCCGAAGGGGACTCCGGGCCCGAAAGCGATGAACTGCAACCGCGCCTTGACGGTCTGCAATGGCTCGGTGATTCAGGGCAAGAGCGCGGCCACCTTGAGCCAGGTGACGGCCACGCTGCAGCAGTTGCTGGATCAGGCGGAGAAGGAAAAGCTGATTCCCAAGCTCGGCACCACGATCAGCAGCATCGACACCACGGCCAAGGAAGCAACGGCGTTCATGAAGGACGGTCAGGCCTTAATCGGTGACCTTCGGACCACCGTTCGCGATGTCCAGCCGACGATCAACAACCTCAACGACTCCACGGCCCACATCCTGAACTTCGTCCGGGTCCTGGATAACCCCAAGACCCTGAGCGAGCTCAAGGGCACAGTTGCCAACCTGGAGGACCTGACCGCGACCTTGGATCGCGTGGGGGGTGACATCAACAAGCTCACTTCCGACAAGCGCTTCATGGATGGCCTGCGCAGCGTGGCGATTGGCCTGGGGGCCTTCTTCGATGAGGTCTACCCCGAGAAGACCGAAGCCAACCGCTGATCAGACCCCGCTGATTGCTTCCATCGCGATCGCGGCAATCGCCTGATCGCTGGCCTTGGGCAGCTGGACGTATTTGCCGCCGGCGGAGTCGGCCAGGTCCTTGCCCATGCCGCTGCCGATGAACTTGCGCTCGGTGTCGATCACCAGCAGCTTGATGCCAAGGGACCGGTACTTGCTGGCCACCTGCTTGACCTCTTCCTTGAGATCCACAGGCTCTTCCCCGTCCAACTGGGGCTGACCGAGGGAGCGGCTGAGGGGCACGTTGCCCCGGCCATCGGTGATGGCGACAACCACGACCTGGCCCAGTTCCCCGGTAGCCATGGCATTGGCACCCACCCGAGCAGCCTGGGAGAGGCCATGGGCCAGGGGCGAGCCACCGCCGCAGGGCATGGACTCCAGCCGCCGCCGTGCGGCGGTGATCGAGCGGGTCGGGGGCAGCAGCACTTCGGCGGCCTCGCCGCGGAAGGGAATCAGCGCCACCTCGTCGCGGTTCTCATAGGCCTCGGTCAGCAAGCGGATCACGGCGCCCTTGGCGCTCTGCATTCGGTTGAGGGCCATCGATCCGCTGGCATCCACCAGGAAGATCACCAGGGCACCGGCCTTGCGCTGCAGTTGCTTGGCCCGCAGGTCTCCGTCTTCCACCACGACCTTGCGGTGCGGTTCCCGCTCACGCCGGGTTTTTTGGTAGGGCGCTGCGGCCCGCAGGGTGGCGTCAACGGCGATGCGCTTGACAGGGCCCCGGGGGAGCATCGGTTTGACGTAGCGGCCGCGGGAGTCACTGAAGACCACGGCTCGGCTGCCGCTGCCGCCGCTCTTGGCCTTGCCGGCGTTGAAGAGCAGCAGGTCTGGGTCGATGGCGATCGCCTCTGGATCGAGCATGAACTCCTCGGGGATCGAGGGCGGCGCCTGATCTTCCGGGGTGTCTTCTTCGTCCTGTTCGTCCTCCTTGTCGTTTTCGTTGTCCTCGGGCTCCTCCGGTTCTTGCTCTTGGTTGTCTTCTCCCTGCGGCGGCGGTGGCGGCGGAGGGGGATCCATCTGTTGGTCGGGATCCTGGGGCGGCAGTTGCATGGCCCGCGGCGCGATCACCAGCCGCACTGCGACCTGCAGGTCCTCGGCTTCCACCCGGTCACGGCCACTGAGGGCGGCATGGGCGCGGGCAACCCGCACGGCATAGAGCTCGCTGCGGTGGCCTTCCACGCCGCCGCGCAGGGCCTCGTTCACCAGATAGGCGATCTGCTCCCGCGTGATCTGGACATCGGGCAGCCACTGGCGGGCCAGCAGCAGCTGGGTGGAGAGGGCGTCTGTTTCCTCTTGCCAGCGCTGGCGGAAGGCTTCGCTGGATTCGGCGTGGCCGATGGCACTGCGGGTGATCTCGACCCGTTGATCGAGCTCCAGGACCTGGTTGGCCGAGAGAGCAATGGCGAAGCGATCCAGCAGGTGATCGCGGATGGCCCCCTCTTCGGGGTTGTAGGTGGCGATCAGCAGGCAGCGGCAGGGGTGCGAGAGGCTCAGGCCCTCCCGCTCGACCCGGTTCTCACCGCTGCCAATGGCGGCCAGCAGCAGGTTGGTGACGTTGTCATCGAGCAGGTTCAGCTCATCGACGTAGAGCACGCCGCGGTGGGCCTCGGCTAGCAGGCCCGGTTGAAAGACCGCTTCACCGCTGGCGAGGGATGCCGTGACATCGACCGAGCCCACCAGGCGGTCTTCGGTGATGCCCAGTGGGACCTGCACAAACGGTGCCGGGATGACCTTGGTGGGCAGTAGGGCTTGCTTGTCGGCGCCTGTGGGGTCCGCCCCGAGTTCCGTCAGCCGCGCCCGCGTCGGCGCATCCCAGTCTTCCGGTGCCTGGGGGTCGGTGTTGAGGCCATGGCCGCCGACATCGAGGACGTCGATCGGCGGCAGCAGGGCATGCAGACCCCGTGCCAGAACGGATTTGCCAGTGCCGCGCCCGCCGGCGATCACCACACCACCCAGGCCGGGGTCGACGGCTGCCAACAGCAGGGCCAGCTTCAGGGTTCCGTGGCCGGTGATGGCGGCAAGGGGGAAGGCCCGAGCGGCTGTACCACTTGCAACCATGGAAACGCCGGAGAAGTTTGTCGTGGGCGCCAGTCTCGCTGATCAGGGCCTGGCAATTGGGCTTGGGGCCAATTTGCCCAGCGCAGTGGGCGGTCCGATTGAGACCCTGATCGCTCTGCGGCCAGAACTTCAGGTTTGTTTGGGCGCAGCTGAGCTGCGCTGGTCCCCGCTCTTTCGAACGGCTCCCGTTGGCGGCCCGCCGGATCAGCCGGACTACATCAATGCTGTGGTGGTCTTGGATCAGCCACCTGAGCCCACTGCTGCTGCGGCGATGGAGCTGTTGCGACGGCTGCAGGCTCTGGAGTCGCAATTCGGCCGCCTGCGCAAGGAGCGCTGGGGGCCGCGGACGTTGGATCTGGATCTGCTCTGGTGGGGGACATTGCAGCTCCAGAGCTCCGAGTTGGAGCTCCCCCACCCCCGTTGGGCGGAACGGGCCTTTGTCTTGGCGCCCTTGGCCGCTTTGGATGCACGCTTCGAGCTGGAACTCCGGCAGGTCTTGGCTGGACAGCCGCCGCCGTTGCGGTTGGCGCCTAGGGCCGGATGGCTTGAGTAGTTGCAACTGCCATGCTGATTGCCATCGATCGGTGATCAGATTCCATGGCGCCACTGCCCTCTCCCGAGCCCGCGCGCCAGCTTGAGACCACCGCCAGCCTGGATGTGCGCAAGCTGCGCTTCGAGGTCAATCGCATGCTGTTGCCGATGGGTGTCGAGGGCACCTTCGGGATGGTCAAGCACCCGGGCGCATCCCTGGCGGTGCCGGTGCTTGCCGATGGCCGGGTGGTGGTCCTGCGCCAATACCGCTTTGCTGTGGCGACCCGGTTGCTGGAGTTCCCGGCCGGGACCCTGGATCCAGGCGAGACCCCGCTGAGCACGATGCAGCGGGAACTGCAAGAAGAAGCCGGCTACTCGGCCACCCGTTGGGACGAACTCGGATCGCTGTTGCCCTGCCCGGGCTATTCCGATGAGGTGATTCACCTTTTCTTGGCCCGTGATCTCACGGAGCTGAGCGAGCGTCCGCCAGGGGATGACGATGAGGACCTGGAGGTGGTCCTGATGACGCCGGCGGCACTCGATCAGCTGATCGCCAGCGGCGATGAGTACCTCGATGCCAAGAGCGTGACGGCCTGGTTCCGCGCCAAGCAGGTGCTGGGGATCTGATGGCAGCGGAGCGTTGGCTGTTTTGGCATCGCCGAGATCTGCGTCTGGTCGACAACCTGGGTCTGGCGGCCGCCGCTGCAGCGACCCCGGCGGTCACGGGGGTGTTCGTGCTGGATCCGGTGATCCTCTCGGCGGCGGATATGGCTCCGGCGCGGGTCTGGTTTCTGCTCGAGAGCCTGAAGGAACTCCAGGCCAGCTGGCGCAAGGCCGGCAGTCAGTTGCTGCTGCTCCAGGGGGATCCCGCTGAGGTCTTGCCGCAGCTGGCCAAGGCCATCGGAGCGGGCGTGGTCGCCTGGAACCGTGATGTTGAGCCCTACGGACGCGAGCGTGATCGCCGGGTGGCCGCGGCGCTGCAGGCCCAGGGCCAAAAGGTCCTAGTGGACTGGGATCAGCTCCTGGTGGCTCCAGAGGCTCTCAAGACCGGCGGCGGAGATCCGTACAGGGTGTACGGACCGTTTAAGCGCAACTGGTTCGGCCAGGTAGAGCGGAGGGCTGATGCCGGAGAGCTGGCTCTGAGACCTGCCCCCCAGGGCTTGCTGGCCTATGACGGCGAGCTGCCAGTTCTCGCCGAGCTGCCCAGCCTGGAGTCCCTCGGTAAAACCTTCTCAGGTGCAGACGTCTGTCCCTGCCGTCCAGGAGAGGCCGCGGCCAAGCAGCAGCTGGAGGCCTTCTGTGATGGCGGTCCGCTCTTGGCCTATGAGCCCGGCCGGAACATGCCGGGAGAGGCGGGGACATCGAGCCTTTCGGCAGCGTTGAAGTTTGGGACCCTCAGCCCGCGCCAGGCCTGGGATGCGGCGCAGCAGGCCAAGGCCCTGGCGCGCAGCGATGAGCAGCGCGAGTCGATTCAGGTCTGGGAGCAGGAGCTGGCTTGGCGGGAGTTCTATCAACAGGCGCTTTTTCACTTCCCGGAACTCGCCGATGGTCCGTATCGGCCCCAGTGGAAGCTCTTCCCCTGGGAGAACGACCCTGATCGCTACCAGGCCTGGTGCGATGGGCTGACAGGCATGCCGATCATTGATGCGGCGATGCGCCAACTCAATGAGAGCGGCTGGATGCACAACCGCTGCCGCATGATCGTCGCCTCCTATTTAGTGAAGGACCTGATCTGCGATTGGCGCCTAGGCGAGACCGCTTTCATGGCCCGCCTGGTGGATGGTGATCTGGCAGCTAACAACGGCGGTTGGCAGTGGAGTGCTAGTAGCGGGATGGACCCCAAGCCCCTGCGGATCTTTAATCCAGCCACCCAGGCCAGCAAGTTTGATCCGGAGGGTGATTACATCCGCCGCTGGCTACCGGAGCTCAGTCACGTCAACACCAAAGACTTGTTGAGTGGCGAGATCACCCCGATGGAGCGCCGCGGCTACCCCGCGCCAATCGTGAGTCACAAGAAGCAGCAGGCCCATTTCAAGGCGCTCTATGCCTCGCTGCCGAAGGCCTAGGCCGCAACCGATGCAGGTGTTTTGGCCGTCACCTGCTGCAGCACCTCGATAACTCGGCTCTGCTGCTCAGTGCTGAGTTCCGGGAAGATCGGAAGGCTGAGGACTTCGGAGCAGAGGCGCTCGGTGATGGGCAGCGAGCCGGGCCCGTAGTTCAGGTGGGCATAAGCCGGCTGGCGGTGGATTGGAATCGGGTAGTAGATGATCGTTGTGACGCCGGCCTCCTGGAGCTGCTGTTTCAGCCAGTCGCGGCAGCAGGCTTCCGGGAGGCCGAAGTTGGCGCTGTCAGCGGACGGGGTGCAGCTTGAGCCGCAGGCCGGCGTGGGACTGCAGGCGGGGACGCGTACGACGAACTGGTTCCAGCTGTGGCCCGAGGGACCGGCCTCGGGCAAGGCGAAGCCGTTAGTGCCTGAGAGTTCGGTGCGATAGCGCTGCGCGATGGCCGTGCGCTTCTCCACCCAGCTGCTCAGGTGCGGCAGCTTGACGCCCAGAACGGCGGCCTGGATCGCATCGAGGCGGCTGTTGTAGCCGAGCTCGCTGTGGAGGTAGCGGCGGGGCATCCCGTGCACCGCCAGCTCCCGCATCCGTTGGGCCAGCGCCTCGTCTTTGCAGGTCACGGCACCGCCGTCACCGGCGCCACCGAGATTTTTGGTGGGGAAGAAGCTGAAGCAGCCCACATCGCCCCAGCTGCCCACGGGGACTCCAGCCCAGCTGGCGCCACTGGCCTGGGCGCAGTCCTCGACCACCTTGAGGTTGTGGCGCGTGGCGACGGTGCAGACGCGCTCCATGTCCACTGGCCGGCCGAACAGGTGGACCGGAATCAGCGCTTTAGTTGACGGGGTGATCGCGGCTTCCACCTGATCCAGGTCGATCAGATAGGAGCTCTCCTCGACATCAACGAAGACCGGTGTGGCGCCCACGGCGCTGATCGCTTCTGCGGTGGCAAAGAAGCTGAAGGAGGCGGTGATGACCTCATCACCTGGACCGATGCCCAGGCCACGCAGGGCCAGGATCAGCGCGTCGGTGCCGCTGTTGCAGCCCACGGCAAAGGGGCTCTGCACGCTCTCGGCAAAGGCCTTCTCGAAAGCAGCGATGACCCCGCCACCGATGTATTGACCGCTACGGAGAACCTCCAAAACCGCTGCATCCAGCTCAGGTCCGAGCTGCGCCAGCTGTTCCGTGAGGCTGAAGGGGGGCACCTGCATGAAGGGAACCTTAAGGCCCCCACTCGGTTCTCGGCCCTCTAGGGCTCCTGCGGGTGCCACTTGATGTTGCAGCCGATCGATGGCATTTGCTCGAGGCTGATCGCTTGACCGCTCAACAGGGCGTCGATGGCCGCCCTTAGGTCGGCGCCATTGAGCGGTTGGTCGTTGCCGGGGCGGCTGGCATCGAGCTGGCCGCGATAGACGAGCTGGTGCTCGCTATCGAACAGGAAGAGATCGGGGGTGCAGGCCGCCTGGAAGGCCTTGGCGACCGCTTGGCTGGCATCAAAGAGATAGGGGAAGCCCCAGCCTTGTCGTTGGGCCTGCGCGCTTAAGCCTTGGGGGCCGTCCTGGGGGTGGGTGATGGTGCTGTTGCTGGAGATCGCCACGATCTGCAGCTGCTGGCCGTAGTCGCGCTCCAGGCGGCCCAGTTCCGGCTCGATGTGGATCACGTAGGGGCAGTGGGCGCAGATGAACAGCACCAACACCGGTTGGGCTTCCAGCGATGCTGTGCTCCAGCTGCCGCCTGCGGCCCGCTCCAGCGCGAACGCCGGCAGGGGCGTTCCCAGGGGCAACATTTCAGACGGGGTGAGCACCATGACAACGCCACCAGAATGGGGCTGATTGTGCCCTGAACTGCCTTGGGTTGGCCCCGTCCCGCAGCGGCTCTCCTGTCCCTGGCTCTCCTGGGTTGTGTGCCCGCCCACCGCAGCGCCACCTGGACGATCTATCCCCTGCAGCGCTCCCAGCCCCATGACGGCTTGGCGGTGGTGAATCAGCCCGACGGCTATGGGCTGCACATCTGGCTCTCCACCGACACCCGTGAGGCCGGTGTCTGCAAACCCCGCTGGCTGGTGGATCCGGCTCGATTGTTTAACGGCAATGGCAGCAGGCCCTTCAGCACGGGCCTGGCGAGCCGTCAGGAGTTTTTTGAAGCGGCCAACCGCCAGGACGTGCAGCGGGCCCTGCGGCAGGAGCTGAAAGCGCTCTGCCGTCAGCGCGCTCCCAAGGCCCGCTGGCAGTGGGTGGCCCCGCCCCGCAGCGCCGCTGAGGTCTCGGCTCCAACCTTCCCGATGCTCGAGGAGCGGGACCTGCTCAGTCCCCCAGAGGAGAACGCAGCTTCTTAAGCCTGCGGCGCCCAGTCGGCCCAGACCTCCCGTTCGGCTTGCCGCCAGTAGCGGCTAAAGCGCCCCAGATTCACTCCCTCCTCCAGCTCGACGAAGGCTGTGGGTTCGAGCTGTACCACCGGCAGGGATTGCTCGAGCGTGCGGCAGATGCTTCCCACGCGGGGATCCACGCTGGAGCTGGTGACGATGCCATCGGCGCCATGGGCTTGGGCAAAGCGCAGCACCTCGCTGGCCACATCCCCCTGGCGCAGGGTCACGGGCAGCTCCAGCAGGCACTCATACAGAAAGCCGATGCGTTTGAGGCTGACCGGCTCGGCCGTCCCCTGGGGATCGGCGGTGGTGGGACTGTTGCCCCGCAGCAGTTCTCGGTCGAAGACGAACACCGCCGGCTGGCCGGGGTGGGCCAACAGGGCAGGGTTGCTGGGGCCCAGGGCGTCCCCGTGTAGCCAAAGGATCGGGTTCTTCATCGGTTGGGCTTGGCAGGGCGGCTGAAGGCGGAGGCTTTGGAGCTCGAGGGGCGCTGTCTGCGGCTCGTGCGATCACCCGTCTCGCGGATCGCGGGTGGTTGCTGGAACAGGCGCTGCTCGAGCTGCTCGTAGCTGGCTTCAAACGGACAGCCTTTGGCGCTCAGGCTGCAGTCCTGGCAGTAGCGGCCATCGCTGTAGCGCTCCAGGTTGGAGCGGTTGAAGAAGTAGGGCTTGTGGCTGAAGCTGCTAGCCACCCATTGCCAACTGAGGTTGTTGCTGGCCGGGTCCCCATCCAGCAGGTGGCGCAGGAACCACTGGGCGCCCGCCTGCCAGCGGATGCGCCGCCAGTGGACGACGTAGGCCGCCAGCCACATCCGGGCGTGGTTGTGCAGCCAGCCCGTCTGCTGCAGCTCCTGGCTGAAGCCATCCATGCAGGCCAGCCCCGTGCGGCCTTCGGTGATGTCGGCGGGGAGTTCCGGTGCATAGGCCCCGGGGTGATGGCCGGTCTTGAGCGGTTCCTGGTCGCTCCAGATCCCATCGCCCAGTTGCTCCCAGAGCCGCTGCCAGTAGTCCCGCCAGCCCAGCTCATTGATCAGCTTCTCGCTGGCCTGCCGCTGCTTGGTGCGGGCGAAAACGGCATCGCGCACCTCCGCCAGGCTGATGGCCCCGTGGCGGATGTAGGGCGAGAGCCGGGTGACGGGGCCGCTGAGGAAGTTGCGGGCCTTGGCGTAGCGCTCGGGTTGGACCTTGTTCAGGAGAGCATCCGCCTGGCTGCGTCCGCCCTGGATCGGGCTGAGGCTGCCGCTGGCCTCGGGGAAGAGCTGCTGCAGCGTGTGCTCAAGCGCGCTGCGGTCGCTGAATTTGCGGGGGAGATCGCCGGGGTGCTCCTCCCAGTTCAGGGGCACTCCGCATGGGGTGGGGCTGGCCAACGGCGGCGACTTGGGGTCCAGTGATCCTGGCGTCTGGCGCCTTCTGGGTGAGAATCACCGCAACGCAAGCGCCCGTTTCATGCTCCTCGATCTGCGCGGTAAGAAGGCCCTGGTCACCGGCATCGCCAATAACAAGTCGATCGCCTGGGGCATCGCCCAGCAGCTGCACGCCGCAGGCGCCGAGCTCGGGGTCACTTATCTGCCTGATGACAAGGGGCGCTTTGAAGGCAAGGTGCGTGAGCTGACCGCTCCCCTGGCCCCCACCCTGTTCGAGCCCCTGAACGTGCAGGACCCCGCTCAGATCGAAGCGGTCTTCGCCAAGGTCAAGGAGCAGTGGGGCCAGATCGATGTCCTGGTGCACTGCCTGGCCTTCGCCGGTAAGGACGAGCTGATCGGTGACTACTCGAACATCTCTCCCGAGGGCTTTGCCCGTGCCCTGGAAGTCAGCGCCTACTCCCTGGCACCGCTGTGTAAGCACGCCAAGCCTCTCTTCAGCGAAGGCGGCAGTGTGATCACCCTCAGCTACCTCGGTGCTGAGCGCGCGATCCCCAACTACAACGTCATGGGCGTGGCCAAGGCCGCCCTGGAAGCCTCAGTGCGCTACCTGGCCGCTGAGCTGGGCGAGAAGCAGGTGCGCGTGAACGCCATCAGCGCCGGCCCGATCCGCACCCTGGCCAGCTCGGCCATCGGCGGCATCCTCGACATGATCCACAACGTCGAAGAGAAGGCTCCCCTGCACCGCACCGTCACCCAGGACGAAGTGGGCGGGACCGCGGCTTTCCTCGCCAGCAACCTGGCCTCCGGCATCACCGGCCAGACCATCTATGTCGACGCCGGGTACTGCATCACCGGCATGTGAGCGGCAGACTGAGCTGAGGAGGGCATGACCATGCGCACGGGCGAGATCCATCGCGTCACCGGTGAAACCGATGTGCGCGTCAAGTTGAACCTCGATGGCACGGGCCAGTGCAGCGCCAGCACGGGCGTGCCCTTCCTCGATCACATGCTTCATCAGATCAGCAGCCACGGGCTGGTGGATCTGGAGATCAATGCCGTGGGTGACACCCACATCGACGATCACCACACCAATGAGGACGTGGGGATCGCCGTGGGTCAGGCCCTGGCCAAGGCCCTCGGTGACCGGCGTGGGATTCATCGCTTCGGTCACTTTGTGGCGCCCCTGGATGAGGCCTTGGTGCAGGTGGCCCTCGATTGCAGCGGCCGCCCGCACCTGAGCTTTGGCCTGCAGATCCCCGCTCAGAAGATCGGCAGCTACGACACCGAGCTGGTTAAAGAGTTCTTTGTGGCCGTGGTGAATAACTCCGGCCTCACCCTGCACATCCGGCAGCTGGATGGGGTGAATTCACACCACATCGTTGAGGCCTGCTTCAAGGCGTTTGCAAGGGCGCTGCGCCAGGCCACGGAGGTGGATCCGCGCCGCGCCGGAGCGGTGCCCAGCAGCAAGGGCGTGCTGGAGCGCGCGGGCGCCTAGGCCCGCTTAACACTCCGTTACGCGATGATGGCGGCGTCGCTCAGCGTCTTTGCCCATGACCGTCGCCCCCGCTCTCGGCTACGACCGCTCCGATTGGGCCAGCGCCTTCCGCAATGTTGGCGTCGAGCTTGATGGCGTCGCGCTGACCGCAGCCCGGGGCGCGATTCCAGCTGAGCTCGAGGGCACCTTGTATCGGAATGGTCCCGGTCGGTTGGAGCGGGGTGGTCAGTGGGTGCATCACCCCTTTGACGGGGACGGCATGATCACCGCCCTGCGGTTTGAGGGAGGTCAGGTCCAGCTGCGCAATCGCTTTGTGCGCACCGAGGGCTTTGAGGCCGAGGAGCAGGCGGACAAATTCCTCTACCGAGGTGTCTTTGGCACCCAGAAGCCCGGCGGCATTGCCGCCAATGCCTTTGACCTGCGTCTGAAAAACATCGGCAACACCCATGTGGTGCGGCTGGGGGATCAGCTATTGGCTCTGTGGGAGGCAGCCGAACCCCATGCGCTGGACCCTGAGACCCTGGAAACCCGCGGCCTAAGCCGGCTGGATGGGTTGCTCAAGCCCGGTGAGGCCTTCAGTGCCCATCCCCGCTTTGACCCAGGCCACCATGGCGAGCCTCGGATGGTGACCTTTGGCGTGAAGGCCGGTCCCCGCAGCACGATTCGGCTGATGGAGTTCTCCAGCACCGGAGCGCTCCTGGCCGATAGCCGCCACAGCTTCAAGGGCTTTGCTTTTCTGCATGACTTCGCGATCACCCCGAACTGGGCGGTCTTCCTGCAGAACGCCGTCGCCTTCAACCCGACGGGCTTTGTCATCGGCCAGAAGGGTGCCGCCCAGTGCCTCAGCTCAAAGCCTGGCGAAAAAGGGCAGTTTTGGCTGATTCCCCGCAGCGGAGAGGGCAAACCGCTGCAGATCCCTGCTCCTGAGGGCTTTGTCTTCCACCACCTCAATGCCTTTGAAGACGGCGAGGAGCTGGTGGTGGATTCGATCTACTACGACGACTTCCCCTCGATCGGTCCGGATGTGGACTTCCGCCAGGTCGATTTTGAGTCGATTCCAGAGGGGCAACTGGTGCGTTGCCGTATCCATCTCGAGAGCGGTGCTGTCAGCACCGAAGTACTCGAATCGCGCACCTGCGAGTTCGCGATGGTCAACCCCGAGCGGCAGGGCCTGGAGGCCCGCTATTGCTGGATGGCCGTGGCGGAGCGGGAGTGCGGCAATGATCCGCTGCAGGCGATCAAGAAGCTGGATCTCAGCACCGGAGCGGGCCGGGTCTGGAGCGCGGCGCCCCGTGGCTTTGTCAGCGAGCCATTGATGGTGCCCCGCCCCGGTGCCACGGCCGAGGACGACGGCTGGGTGCTCTGCCTGGTCTGGAACGGCGCCCGCTGTGCCAGTGATCTGGTGATCCTTGATGCAACCAGCTTGGCGGAGGTGGCTGTGCTGGAGCTCCCGCTGGCGGTGCCCCACGGCCTGCATGGGAGTTGGGCCCAGGCCTGATGCCTTGGTTTGTCAAAACCGAGCGCTTCCTGCGGTCCTACGTCGAGATGAAGCCCCATCTCGAGGCCCATCGTCGTTGGATCGAGCAGCTGCGTGGCGAAGGTCAGGTGCTCAGCAGCGGCTACTTGGTGGATGGCGAGGGTCAGCCCGGCGGCGGCGGGATGTTGCTGCTGCAGGCCGGTGACTACAGCGAAGCCGAAGCGTTGATTCAGCAGGACCCGATGGTGCTCAGTGGCGGGGTGGAGTGGACCCTGCAGCAATGGCGTCCTGCGGTGGGTGATCTGGGGGTGATCTGAGCGGCCAGTTGGATTTGGTCGCAGGTGTGGCTTGATCCGGTTGTTGCTGCCTCTTGGATTGCCCGTAGACAGGAGTGATTAGCCCTCTGAGCCATGTTCAGCCTTCGATCCGCCGCCCTGGGCTTCTGCCTGGTTCCTGCCCTCTCGCCCCTGGCGCTGATCCAACCCGCCCAGGCCGGGGGCGGTGATCGCTGCGGCGGCACCGTTTATCAACTGCAGGTCAGCCAAAGCGGCACCACCGCCTTTGACCGTTTTCGCTTCAACCTCGGCCTCGATGCCGAGGCAGCCACGAAGGCCGAGGCGATGGCGCAGATGAGTGCCCGACTCGAGCAGCTGCGCAAAGCCTTGACTCCACTGGTGAGTGGGCGGATGACGATTCCTGCACCGCGCACCTACGCGATTGGCGGCGGCAGCGCTGGACCTCGGCGGCAGCGGGCCAGCACCAGTGTTTCGGGAGAGGTCAGCAAGGCGAACTATGACGCCCTGATCAAGGCAGCAGGCACGTTGCCTGGGGTGAGCCTGCGTGGCTTCACGTCACTGGCTGCGAGCGGTAGTGCGGAAACAGTGCAGGCTCAGTTGATGCGCCAGGCCTTGGCCGACGGCAAGCGCCAGGCCCAGGCCACGGCCGATGCCCTTGGGCTGCGCAGGGTTCAGTTGCTGCGGATTAATCAGCGTGGCGGCTATGGGCCAAGGCCGATGCCCTACAACCGCGCCCTCTCGGCCAGCTTCAACCCAGAGGAAGCCCCGGCTCCTCACAATTCGGTAAGCCTGGCGTTGGATTACTGCCTCTCTTGAGCCAGCAGGGCCTGCAGTTGGGGTTTTAGGGCTGCGAAGGCGCGGCCCCGATGCCCCACTTCGGCCTTGAGCGCTTTGGGCATCTCCGCAAAGCTGAGCTGTACTTCCGGCACATAGAAGACGGGGTCGTAACCAAAGCCGCCATCGCCTCGGCATGCCATCAGGATTTGGCCTGGGCAGTGACCTTCCACTTCAAGGACCACTCGACCACTGGGGTCAGCGAGGGCCAAGGCGGCGGTGAAGCGTGCGGAACGGGCCTCCGGGTCGATGGCGCCCGCTTCATTCAGCTCCTGTAGGAGCCGTTCAATGCGTGCTGCATCGGTGGCGGCGTAGCGGGCTGAGTGCACTCCGGGGACGCCGCCGAGGGCATCGACGCTGAGGCCGGAATCGTCGGCCAGGGCCCACTGACCTGTCGCTTGTGCCACGGCCTCGGCCTTGAGGCGGGCGTTGGCCGCAAACGTGTTGCCGGTCTCCTCCACCTCAATTCCCTCGGGCTGGGCTTGGGTGTCGAGGCCCAGGTCCTCCAGGAGTTGAGCGAACTCACGCACCTTGCCGGCGTTGCCGCTGGCGATCACCAGAGTAGTCATCAGATTGCTTCGGCCAGTTGGCGGGCCCAGGCGAGAACTTCAGCGACACGCGCCTCGCTCGGGGCTTCGCAATAGAGCCGCAGTAGGGGTTCGGTGCCGGAGAAGCGCAGCATCAGCCAGTGGCTGGGGCCGAGGCGCAGTTTCACTCCGTCGGTGGTGATCACCTCTTGAACAGGGGATCCGGCGACCTCCTTTGGCGGGGTGCTGGCTAAGAAGTCCTCCAGCCGCTGCCGGGTGGCCATGTCTTTGAGGCGTAGGTCCAGGCGGTCGTAGGCCGCGGCACCGCCGCAGCGCTCCTGCAAGGCACTGACGCGAACGCCCAAGGGTTGGCTCCCCTCCACCAGCGCCTCGATTAAGAGCAAGGCCGCGTAGAGGGCATCGCGCTCCGGCAGGTGGCTTCCGAAGCCAACACCGCCTGATTCCTCGCCGCCCACCAGCACGTCACTGCTGAGCATCTCAGCGGCGATGTATTTGAAGCCCACCGCCTTCTCGAGCACCGGCCGGCCAAGGTCTTCGGCCACCAGTTGCATCAGATCAGATCCGCTCACGGTTTTCACCACCGAACCGCTCATCCCCTTGGACCGGGCCAAGTGATCAATGAACAGGGGCATCAGCAGCTGGGTGCTGCAGAAGCGTCCGTGTTCATCCACCGCGGCAATGCGATCGCCATCACCGTCAAAGACGATGCCCACGGCCGGCCGGCCGGCCAGGGTCGAGGCCCGCACCTCTGCGATCAGTTGCTGCAGGTAGGGGGCCAGGGGTTCGGGCGGGTTGCCGCCGAAGAGAGGATCGCGGTTGGAGCGGATTTCGCGCAGGTGATCGCTTTTCGCGGCACCTTCGAGTAGGCGGCTCAGTCCACCGGCCGCGGAGCCATGCATCGGATCGACGATCACCTGCAGGCCTAGGCGCTCGAGTCCGGCGCTTAGAGCTGCGGTGTCCACCTTGGCTTTGAGGCCCGCGAGGTAGGTCCCCATGGCGTCAAAGCGCAGGGTCTCGCCTTGGATCGGCACGGAGATGCCGCCGGCCTGCAGCCGCTGCTCCACCCGCTTGGTGAAGTCCCCTTCCACCGACCCACCAAAGGGGCCTTTGATCTTCAGGCCCAGCCATTCCGGGGGGTTGTGGCTGGCGGTGATCACCAATGCACCGAGGGCCTGGCGTTCCACCACGGCCCAGCTGGCGGCTGGAGTGGGGATGGGCGCTTCCGCCAACACCGGCACCAAATCGGCGCCGCGCACCGCGCTGCAGATCGCTTCAGCGAGTTCCGGCGCGAGGAAGCGGCGGTCATAGCCGATCACAATCTCGCGGCTGTTCAGTCCTGCGGGTGCTGAGGCCTCCAGTTCCCGGGCGGACGCGGCAGCAACCGGCAGGAGCCTCTCGACCGTGATGTCCACGCCGAGGATGCCGCGCCAACCGTCGGTGCCGAAGGCAATGGGGCTGGCCTCCAGGGGCAGGGGCGCTGAAGCCATCGGAGCAGGGTAGGGGCGACATCCACGTGCTAGCAGCCTGCGGCGGCCACCTAGCGTCAGGGGGTGCCAGCTCAGATCCTGCTCAACGACCGGCTCTTGCGCAGTTGGTTGCGCTGCAAGCGCCGCGCCTGGCTGGATTGCCATGGCGATAGCGACCAGCGGCTCTGGACATCCCACCGTGAACTGCAGCTCGATGAGCAGCGCCGCAGTTTCGCGACCTTGTTCCCTGACCGCCCCGGCCATGGTGAGGCGGCAGCCCAGGCCGGAGCGCCGGCGGTGGTGGGCCTGCGGCTGAAGGGTGAAGGCGTCGAGGCCCACCCGCCCCTGCTCCAGAAGGTCAAAGGCGAAAGCCGTTGGGGGCCTCACAGCTATCGGCCGGTGTTGTTTCGGCCGGGCCGGCGGACGACGCGCGAGCACCGCTACGTCCTGGCCCTCTGGGGGCGGTTGCTGGCGGAGGCGCAACAGGCACCGGTTCGAACCGCCTTGGTGCTCTCGGGATCAGGTCGGGGGTTGCAGCAGGAGACCGTCCCCTTGGCCGGCAGCCTGCCGCGACAGCTGGATGAGGCGCTGGAGCGCCTGGCCGAGGATCTGCGCCGGCCCACGCCGCCTCCTTTGGTGGCCGATCGCAAGAAGTGCGTGCTCTGCAGCTGGAAGGCCAGCTGTGACCAAGTGGCCGCGGCCGAGGGACACCTCAGCGAAGTCAGTGGGATCGGCGCCAAGCGGCGCGACATGTTGATGGAGCTGGGGATCGATCGTCTCGGTTCCTTGGCTGAGGCCGATCCAGACGACCTGGCGGATCGCCTGATGACCTATGGCGAGCAGCACGCCGAGATTGCGCCGCAGCTGGTCACCCAAGCCCAGGTGCAGGCCAGGGGCGAACCGCTGCGGCGCGACCCTCTGGCGGCCCTGCCGGAGTTGGCGAAGGCACCTGGGGTGCTCATCTACGACATCGAATCGGATCCCGATGCCCGGGACGATTTCCTGCATGGCTTTGTGCGGCTGCCGCGCAATCCCGACGGCACTTGGCCGGATCTAGCCCAGGCCTCCGCTGCGCCTTACCACCCGGTTTTGGCCCTGCTGGAACACGGTGAAGAGCGGCTCTGGCAGCGCCTGATGCGTCTGCTCGAGGCCTATCCCGATTGGCCGGTGTTGCACTTCGGCGAAACGGAGGTCTTGGCCCTGGTGAAGATGGGCCAGCGCTTGGGCGTGCGAGAGCGGGAGCTCAAGGCTTTGCGGGCCCGGATGCTGGATGTGCACCAGCGCCTGCGCCAGCACTGGTGGATGCCCACCAACAGCTACGGGCTCAAGGCGGTGGCCAGTTGGCTCGGCTTCCGTTGGAGCCAGCAGGGTGTCGATGGGGCTCGGGCTCTGCTCTGGTGGCGCCGATGGCGCCTCGGCGGAGCCGGCGCCGATGGCCGTGGCTCCCGCCAGAACCTGCGCCGGATCTTCCGCTACAACCACGACGATGCCCTGGCGACCTGGGTGGTCGCCCGTTGGCTTCTCGATCAGCCCTGACCGCCAGCGCCGATCGGAGGAGCGATAAAGGCCAGGGGTGTGCTGATGGTCAGCTCGGTGCCGCCTGCCTGCAGGGTGCGGGCCTCGAGCTGAGAGCGGCGGATCAGCGCCAGCCCCCGGCAACCCTGAGAGGAGGTCACCACTCCTGCGCGCTCGCCGCCGGCGCTATTCAGGGTTGTGCCGGGCTCGAGGGCGCTGCTGCTTTCCCAGTAGCGCAGCTGTTGCTTGACCCCGTCATAGGTGGCGAGTTTTGCCAGGGTCTCCTGGCCCACGTAGCAACCCTTGTTCAGGCTCACCCAGTTCGCCAGCCCTAGTTCAAAGGGATTGGTGTCGTCGTTGAGTTCGCTCGGTTCGGCGGGCAGGCCATGGCGCAGGCGGTTGGCTTCCACTTGGTCGTCAGACCATTCCGGCAGGTCAGCGAGCCAAGGCTGCAGCGCTTCGCCGGACCGCTGCAAGACAACGCCGGCATCGGCACCGCTGCCGAGGTCGACGCCGGGGCGTAGCTGCACGCTGTCCTCGGCTTGGGCGTCGCCCTGCCACTTCCAGAGGGTGGCCGGCTCAGCCGCACCCAGCCGCACGTTGTCGGCGGGGAAAAGGACCCGATCCAGGCCGGCGCGGATGGCCTCACCATTGCCGGCGATGACGATCAAGTCAGCACCTGTGTCATCGACGCAGACCAGCGCCAGGCCGCGCATTCGGGCCGTAGGGCTGATCAGGCAGGTCGGCAGGCAGTCTCCGGGTTTGGCCAGTTCAATCGCCTGACTGCTCTGGCCGTGGAGAAAGCGGCGGGTGTCGCTGCCCTCCAGGCGGATCAAGCTGACGGGAGTGCCCCAGCGGCTGGCTGCGCTCATGCCTGATGTGCGGCTGCGATTTCATCCAGCTGGAACAGGCTGCGCAGCTCCAGGCCGGCCTCCTGCATGGCAGCCAGGCCGCCTTCCTGGCGATCAACGATCGTCACGACGCGCTCGACCACATACCCCGCTTCCCGTAACTGCTTGACCGCTTTGAGGGAGGAGCCACCGGTGGTGACCACGTCCTCGAGCACGGTGATCCGGCTGCCCGCTTCCGGCAGGGGCCCTTCCAGCCAGGCACCGGTGCCATGGCCTTTGGCTTCCTTGCGGACGATCAGGGCATCCAGGGCTTGACCGGCCAAGGCCGCGGCTTGGGCTACGCCGCTGACCAGGGGGTCGGCGCCGAGGGTGAGGCCCGCGACGGCCACGGCGCCGGGCTCGACGAGTTCCAGCATTTGGGCCGACAGCAGCGCCAGGCCCAATCCGCTGAGGCTGACGGGCTTGCAGTTGACGTAGTGAGAGCTGGTGCGACCGGAGGCCAGGGTGAAGTTGCCGTGGCGGTAGGCCCGCGTGGCCAGCAGCTCCAGCAGCAGTTGCCGCTGTTCGGTGCTGGTGGAAGGCAGGGAAACGGTGGTAGTCACTCCGCTGGCGTCGAGCTCTCGGTTTGTCTAGTTTGCGCCTAGAGCCCAGAGCCCTAAGGGATGCAGCTGCTCCGCTCACTCGCCATCGCTGCCGCTGCGGCGGGATCACTGATCCCTGCTGCGTCAGCGGGCCCCGTTGTCTGTCGCACCAGCATCGAGGCGCCCCTCGATGGTTCTCCGCTGGTGGAGGTGAGTCGCTGCGGGCCAGTGACGACCACGGCTGAGCTGATGGAGCAGCGCTTCTTCAGCTACACCGCGCCCTATGCCCGTGGAGTCAGCGTCGTGAATCAGATCACCGATGTTCTCGGCATTGCCATGGGCGGCCGCGAGGGCAACCGGGTGATGGGCTTGGGCTTCCCCGATCAGACGATCGTCTGGGACGGCTCGGCGGTCGAGAACACCTATCAAGTGCTGCTGGATCAGCAGAGCACCCCCCTGCCTTGGCGCACGGCCGATGTCTCGAATGGCTTCTGCCAAGGGTTGCCCCAGGGCGGCTGCAGCAACCTCTCTGCTCCCGTGCGGGGCCTGTGGTAAACCACACCCGCTGGGGGTCTAGCAATCTGGTGAATGCAGCGGACTCATAATCCGCCTTAGGCGAGTTCGATCCTCGCGACCCCCATTCTTTGGCGATGCGATTTCTGGCTCCGGCGGCACTGCTGATCCTGCTGGCCTTTTTCGCCGCCTCCGAATTTTCCCTGATTCGCCTGCGCCCGACCCGGGTGCAGTTGCTCGAGGAGGACGGCCACGCCGGCGCGACCGCGGTGGCACGCCTGCAGCGGCGTTTGCGCCGGGCCCTGGTGGCGACGCAGCTCGGCATGGCCATGGCCCTGTTGGCGCTGGGCTGGAGTGGCCGCGCCCTGGCGGAACGGCTCTCCGCTGCCTCCGGTCAGCAGGTCTGGTGGGACATCGCTGTGTTTGCGGTCCTCGTGCTCTTGGCCACTCTTTTGGGCGGCTTGGTGCCGAAGGCCTGGGTCTTGCATCGCCCGGAAGCCACCGCACTGCGGCTGGCGCCGGTGTTGGAGAACCTGATTCGGACCCTGGCGCCGTTTTTGGCGGTGGTGGAGCGTCTGGGTGATGGGGTGCTGCGCCTACTGGGTTTGCCGCGCAACTGGGATCAGTTGGTGCCGGCCCTCTCAGCGGGTGAGCTCGAAACCCTGATTGAGTCCAACAGCGTCACCGGCTTGATGCCCGATGAGCGCGACATGTTGGAGGGTCTCTTTTCTCTGCGCGATACCCAGGTTCGGGAGGTGATGGTCCCCCGCTCGGGCATGGTCACCCTGTCTTTGGAGGTGCGCTTTGGTGAGCTGATGGAGGCCGTCCATACGACCCACCACGCCCGCTTCCCTGTCTTGGGCAGCTCCCTCGATGACGTGCGCGGGGTGCTGGACCTCAGGCGTTTGGCGGAACCCATTGCCAAGGGACTTCTCCAGCGCGACACACCGTTGGCTCCCTATGTCACCCCTGTCACCAAGGTTCAAGAGACCACGCCAGTCGCTGAATTGCTGCCCTTGATTCGCAGTGGTCAACCGCTACTGCTGGTGGTGGATGAGCACGGAGGCACCGAGGGTCTGGTCACGATCTCCGACTTCACCAGCGAGATCGTCGGCGAAGAGGAGGATCCCGAAAATCCCGAGGAGGATCTCCAGCAGCTCCAGGACGACAGCTGGTTGGTGGCCGGAGATCTGGAGATTTATGAGCTGAACCGGGAGCTCAACCTCCAGTTGCCTGAATCCGACGAACATCACACCCTCGCCGGCTTTCTCTTGGAGCGCCTGCAGCACATCCCTTCACCCGGAGAAAGTGTGTTCTGGAAGGGGCATCAATTTGAGGTCCTCGCGATGGATGGTCCCCGGATTGACCGTGTAGAGATCAGTCGCCGTTTGGCAGAGCCCGTCAGCGATGACGACCTTTGATCCCTGATAATTACTGCGCCGGAACACCAACGCCATGAAGCCAGTCCGCGTTGGGGTCATCGGAATCGGAAACATGGGCTGGCACCACGCCCGGGTGCTCAGCCTGCTCAAGGATGCAGAGCTTGTCGGGGTAGCTGATCCCGACCCCCATCGCGGTCAGCTTGCGGTCGAGCAGTTTGGCTGCCGCTGGTTTGGGGATTACACCGAGCTGCTGAAGGAAGTCGAGGCGGTTTGCATCGCGGTACCGACGCTCCTGCACCACCGCGTCGGCATGGCCTGCTTTGACGCGGGCGTCCACGTCCTGATCGAGAAGCCGATCGCAGCCACCCAAGATGAGGCCTCCGATCTGATTCGAGCGGCGAAATCCTCCGGCCGTCTGCTGCAGGTGGGGCACATCGAGCGCTTTAACCCGGCCTTCCGCGAGTTGGTCAAGGTGGTGGCTGGCGAGGAGGTGGTGGTGCTGGAGGCTCGCCGCCATAGCCCCAATCCGGACCGCGCCAATGACGTCTCGGTGGTGCTGGACCTCATGATCCATGACATCGATTTGGTACTGGAACTGGCGCAGGCTCCCGTCATTCGCCTTGCAGCCGCCGGCGGCCGCAGCGCCGACGGACCGATCGATTACGTCAATGCCACCTTGGGCTTTGCCAATGGTGTGGTCGCCAGCCTGACCGCCAGCAAGATGGCGCATCGCAAGATCCGCAGCCTTTCTGCTCACTGCCGCAGCGCCCTGGTGGAGACCGATTTCCTCAACCGCAGCCTGCAGATTCACCGGCGGACCCACCAGTCCTTCAGCGCTGACCACGGTGAATTGCTGTATCGCAACGACGGATTCATCGAAGAGGTCAGCACCTCGCCGGTGGACCCCCTTGTCGCTGAGCTGGAGCACTTCCTCCAGTGCGTTCGCGGTGAGGAGAAGCCCGCCGTTGACGGCCCTCAGGCGTCGCGGGCCCTGCTGCTGGCTGATCTGATCGAGCAGTGCGTTGAGCAGGCCAACATCTGTATGACCCTGCCGGAGCCGATCTAACTCAGGCCATCTCCGCCAGTTCTTTCAGCGCCAGCAGCTGCCAGCGGCGGCAGTCGGCTGGTGAGGAGCGATAGAAGGCATCCCAGGCATCGCCTTTGTGGCTGCCGTATTCCGCGGGATCGATCTCCGGATGGCGCTGCTGCCAGCCGACGCGGACCGCGTGGCCAATCACCACATCCAGCACCAGGTCGTCAGCGACGCTGACCTCCGGGTTGGCATCGACGAAGGCAATAAGGGTGACCAGGGTCTCGATGCAGAGGCGGCGGTATTCGGGCGCCTCAATCTTGCTGAGCAGGTGCTCGACGTGGACCGCAAAGTTGCGCTCGCCGGGGGTCTTCTCCTTGAGCAGCGGCGCGCTCTCGAGCCGGTTGCGGCGCTCGAGCTTGTCGCCGATGACCAGGCCGCGGCAGTGGTGCAGCAGGCTCCAGATTCCGGGGTGGAAGTCCCGGGGCACGTTCTGCAGCGCACCCATACGCTCCCGGTGTTTCAGCCAGTTTTCACCCTTTTCGAGCTCCTCCAAGGGTTCAGGAGCCTCCCAGCTCACCCGGCCACTGAGGTGCAGTTGCTCCTTGCGTTGCAGGGCGGCCTTGGCGTGCTCCACATCGCTGAGCACCTGCTTGAGCCGCCGTCCGATGGCGTGGGGCGGCGTGTCGCAGAGGGCCTCGAAGGCTTCACTCGGTGAGAGGTTCTGCTCCCCGGCCACTTCACTGGTGAGCAGCAGCAGCAGTTGTCCCAGCTGCAGGGTCAGGCTGCCGCTGAGGAGGGCGGGATCACGTCGGGCCAGACCATCGAGGGCCAGCAGGAGTTCCTGCTGCAGCACCCATTCGCGGCTGTCCTCGCCGCTGTAGAGGCGGATCATGGCTGCAATCGCCTTGCTGCTGAGGGGCTGGGTGATCAGGGAGTCGTTGGTGTAGTTGCGTCCAACAACGACCTGTTTCTGGCGCACCAAGAGATCGGTGAGGGCATCTTCAAGTTGGGGATGCACCAAGCCCAGGACTCCAGCGCAGCGCCGCACCACGTTCCAGTCCCCATCCTTGAGGGCGCGGCGATAGGCCTCCTCCAACAGGGCCTTGGGTGTTGCATTGCCCTTGGGTCCGGTCAGGACGGCCGAGAGGCCGAGCCGGCGGACCAAGAGCTCAAGCAACTCGGCTTGCTCCTGTAGGGAGGCGCTTTGCCAGAGCCGCTCCAGCAGCGCATCCAGGCTGGATTCCTCCAGCTCTTGCTCTTGTTCGGCGGTCAGCGGTTTGTCCAGGCCGCTGCTCTGCAGTCCTTGGATGGGCTCCGCAGCGCTCACGGCAGCCTCCGGTTGCGCATTGGGCAGATCCGCCCAGCAGGCTTGGTTGGCCAGGTCGTCCAAGCTGCCGAGTTGCACCGCGGTTCCACCCAGCACGCCGCTCCGCAGGGTCTCCCCAAGTCGCAAGAAGGTGTCAGGGCTGCGCTGGAAGGGTCCTTCTTCGACAGGGATCAGCAGCAGCGGTAGCCCACTGCCGCGCCAGTGGCGTTGCAACTGACTGATTTCGTTGGTGACCGCATCCACCAGTTGCTCCGGGTCATCGGAGAGATAGAAGGTGTCCTCCTCCAGCACCGCTGGCAAAAAGGCCAGGGTTTGGCCGTCTTGGCGGTAGAGCCGGGCCGTGGCCATGGTCTCCATGCGCAGCCGCGGATGACCGCTCAGGCCCAGTCGCGCATTGGCGCCCACCTGGGCCATCCGCTGGCCCAACTCTTTGGAGCTGGCGATGTTGCTGGGACCTGGGCGGCTGACGGCCAGTCCCGCCTGTTCAAAGGCCGCTGCGATGTGCTCGCGGGCGGGGACGAAACTCACCAGGACCTGAGGCGCCCCCAGGCTGCGGCTGCGGCGCCGTTCGCTGGGGTCCAGTTGCTGCGGCTCCAGTAGGCCCAGCAGCATCAGGTCGCTCAGCCAGGTCAGGCTTTGCGTCCAGAGCAGGGGGACGTTGTCGTTGGCAATGCGCTCCTGGCTTCCCGGTTGTTTGCGCTCGGCCTCGATGCTGGCTTTCGGCACCACATAGACCTCCGGCAGCAGCTCGATTCCGTCCACGTCGACGGCAACCTTGCGCAGTCGCTCCCGCCAGCTCCAGGCCTCACTCCAGCGTTCTTCGCAGCAGGCCGTGATCAGCTCATAGGCCAGGAACAGGGGCCATTCGCATTCGATGTGCTCGAACTGGGCCAGTTCCTCCCGTTCGTAGTGCAGTCGGTTGTGGTCCTCGACGACGGTCTGGTGGCCGTCCCGGCGGAAGCGCTTGTAGCCGTAGGGCCCGCCCAGTTCGGTGCGGATCTTGTCGCGGGTGCGCTCCACAAGGGCGCTGTCTTCCACGGCCCAGGCCGGGTAGCCAATCACCGAGAGGCAGGCCGCATCGACTTCTTTGCTGGCTGATTCCCGGGGCAACAGGCCGCTGAGGGCGCGCCGCAGCCGCACGATGGCGTCGTGGGGAATGTGCAGGTGGCACTGACCACTGCCGTGGTGGCCATAGAGATCTAGGCCTTCCAGGGCCTCGAGGGCAGCCTTAACCAGACCAATGGAGCTGGCGTTGCGCTCGGGTAGGCCGTGATTGCCCTTGTCCCCCCGCTCCCAGATGCCGTAGTCGCGCACCCTGTAGGCCCGAGCCACGTAATAGACGAGGTTTTGCAGGAAGTCCCGTTCGTGGCTGGTTTGAACCACCACCAGTCCCGAACGGGTCAGCTGGGCGAGCTGCAGCAGGAATAGGGCCGTGGCATCGAGCTGTAGGTGCCCCCAGCCGTCATCGGGGACCACCGGGTCGCCACTACCGGTGTCGTATTTGGCGTGCAGGCAATCGAGCGGGGAGAGGGTCTGCTTGAAGCGCTCGACCTTGTGGGCCTGGCGCAGCATCGCGTTGAGTAGACCCCGCATCAGTTGCAGCACCCGCTGCTCCAGCTCGTAGACGCGGGCGGTGGTGCCACTCAGGCGCCGATGGGCCAGGGCGAGGCCCCAGACGCATTGGATCGAGTAGACGCAGTCCCGCACCCAGGCATCGCCGTAGTTGCCGTGGACGTTGTTGGCGGTGCTGGCGGGGAGCAGGCCGGTGATCGGGTGTTGGCGCTGCAGCACCACCTGATCGATCTGCCGGTCCAGTTCTTGGAGGCGCTGCCAAGCCTCAGCGGCACTCAGCTGCAGCGGTGCGGCGCTGTTCGCAACCGGGGCGCTGCTGAGGGTCATGGGCGAGCACTGCCTGAAGGCCAGCCATAGATTCTCCCGTGCGGCCTATCCACGACGGCATCAATGGCGACTCCCGCCAGCCCCAATGCGTTTGATCAGCCCGCCTGGGAGACCGCCCAGGTCTTGGGTGTGCAGGTGGCCGTGGCCGCCGATGTGCTCGAGGCCGCCCTGGCCTTGAAGCAACGGGGGGGCGGTCAGATCGTCACCTTGAACGCCGAGATGACGATGTCGGCCCTGGCCGATCCCGCCCTAGGTGGGGCGATCGCGGCGGCGGATCTGGTGATCCCTGATGGTGCCGGTGTGGTCTGGGCTCTCAAGCGCCAGGGTTACCGGGTGCGCCGCAGTCCAGGTATTGAGCTCGCCCGTCAGCTCCTGGTCGAGGCGGCTGCCCGCAGCTGGCGTGTGGCTTTGGTGGGCGCTAGCCCCGAGGTGATGGCGCTGGTCTCGGCCCGGCTGAAAAAAGAGATTCCTGGCCTGAACCTGCAGTTCAGCATCCACGGCTATCAAAGCCCGGAGCAGTGGCCCGGCATTGAGCAGCAACTCCGCGAGGCCAGGCCGGATCTGGTGCTCGCGGCCTTGGGTGTGCCGCGCCAAGAGACCTGGATCCAGCGCATGCATGCCGATCAGCCCGGTATTTGGATGGGAGTTGGCGGCAGTTTTGACGTCTGGTCGGGCGCGAAACAGCGTGCTCCCCAGTGGATGTGCCGTTTGCAGATCGAATGGCTGTATCGCCTCGTTCAAGAGCCAAGCCGTTGGCGCCGGATGTTGGCGCTGCCGGAATTTGCCTGGGCCGTCTTGCGCGGGTGCTAATCCCGGATGGCCATCAAAAAGCGGTGGAGACCAAATAGCCCCCACCGCTTTTTTCTCTCAACTGCTCAGCCGGGAATCAGCGGAAGCCGACGGAGGCTTGCCAGACAAAGGCCAGCAGCAGGAAGAACAGGGGAATGATCGGCAGGATGTCAATCAGAGGACCGAAGGCTTGGTAGGCCTCGGGCAGCTGGGCCAGGGTCTGCAGGGCGTAGGCGGCCATCCTGGTTTCGTCGTTGGCTAAGGACGGAAGCTACCACGTGTGGGCGGCCGGAGAGGCTGGTTCCCACGGAGCGAAATCCTCTGAAAAACAGCCGTCACGGATGGCCTGTCCCATCGCTGTGCTGAAGCGCACTAGTTGGGTGATGTTGTGAAGGCTTAACAGGATCTTTCCGAGCAGCTCATCCGTTTTGATCAGGTGGTGGAGGTAGGCGCGGCTGTGGACCGTGCAGGCCGGGCAGCTGCAGCTGGGATCGAGTGGGCTGTGGTCATGGCGGAAGCGGGCGTTTTTCAAGTTCCAGCGCTCGCCGCCCACCAGGGCCGCGCCGTGGCGTCCCAGGCGGGTGGGCAGCACGCAATCAAAGAGATCGAAGCCATTGGCCACGGCGATAGCCATTTCAGGGAGGGTGCCAACGCCCATCAGATAGTGGGGCTTGTCATCGGGAAGTAAGGGGCCGACCTGGCGCACGATCCGGTGCATTTCTTCGGCGGGCTCGCCCACGCTCACACCACCGACGGCGATGCCTGGCAGTCCCATGGCGCTGATGACGCGTGCCGATTCTTCGCGCAGGTGCGGGAAGCAGCCCCCCTGCACGATCCCGAACAGGGCCTGATCGTCCTTGGTGTGGCTCGTGATGCAGCGCTCCAGCCAGGCATGGGTGCGGCGGCAGGCTGTCTCCACCTCGCTTTCCGTGGCGGGATAGGGCGGGCACTGGTCAAAGGCCATTGCCACATCGGCACCCAGGGCCATTTGGATCGCCATCGATCGCTCTGGGGTGAGATCGATCCGGGCCCCATCGCGGGGGGAGCGAAAGACCACGCCGCGGTCGTTGATGGTGTTGATGTCTCCCAGGCTGAAGACCTGAAAGCCGCCGGAGTCGGTGAGCATTGGCCCGTCCCAGGCCATGAAGCGGTGCAAGCCGCCGCCATCCGCCACGATCTGCTCACCGGGTTGAAGGTGCAGGTGGAAGGTGTTGGAGAGCACCATCTCCGCCCCGGTCGCTTTGAGTTGCGCCGGCGTGACGCCCTTCACCGTGGCCAGCGTCCCCACGGGCATGAAGCGCGGGGTGGTGACGACGCCATGGGGGGTGTGAAAGCAGCCGCAACGGGCGGCGGTGCGCGTGCAGCGGGCCGTGATCTCGAAGTGGAAGCTCATCGAGGCGGCAGGATCATCTAGCCCCATCGTTGCTGGCCGCCTGCATGCTCAGGGATTGGGCTGGAGCCTGGATTTTTTACAGCGTCCTTCCGCTGCCGCCCGGGGTCACGCCGCGGTTTGAGCGCATTGCCCGCTTTGCCCCTTGGGTGGGTCTGGCGATTGGGCTGTTGGAGGCAGCGCTGTGGCAGCTGCTCGCGCCCGCGGGTCCGCTGGTGCAGATCCCCCTGGTCTTGGCCCTGGGCATCAGCCTGAGCGGCGGGCTGCATCTCGATGGGCTGATGGATACGGCCGATGGCCTGGCCGCCCCTGCTGAACGTCGTCTGGAGGCCATGGACGACAGCCGGGTTGGGGCGAGCGGGGTCCAGGCGCTGTTGGTGGCTCTCTTGCTGCGCGCTGCGGCGTTGGCCTGGCTTGGCCCCCTGGCGCCTTTCGCCCTGGTCTGGGCTTCGGTTTGGGCGCGGGTTTCACCGCTGTTTGCGATGCAGTGGTTTCCCTATCTGCGCCAGAGCGAGGGCACGGCGGCTTTTCACCTGCGCCATTGGCAGGGTCTGCTGGCTGAATTGGTGCCCTCGTTGCTGTTGGCTTTTGCCCTCAGCGGCCTGCTGCTGGGACTCGGGCTCAGTCCATGGGCCGGGTTGGGCTGGCTCGGTGTGCTGCCGGCCATGCTGATTCCTTGGGTGTTGGGCCGGCGCTTGGGCGGCCACAGCGGCGACAGCTACGGCGCTTGCGTGGAGTGGAGCCTTAGTTGGATCCTGTTGCTGTTGGCCGTTTCGGCAGGCTGAGTTGGAAGGCATTGCCAGCGCTGGGCAGTTTGGGATCGAGACCGGAGGGCGGCACCCGTAGCTCCAGTGCACCGCCGATGCGTTCCGCGAGGTCCCGGCCTAGCGCCAGCCCCAGACCGCTGCCGTCGAGGGCAAGGCCGGTGCTGCCCCGTTCCCCTTTGCGGAAGATTTTCTCCCGTTCGGCGCTGGGTATTTCGGGCCCTTCATCCCATACCGCCAGGACGAGCTGATCGCCCTGCTCCTGGCAAACCAGGCCGACGCCGCCACCAGAGCGGCTGTAGCGGAAGGCGTTCTCCAGCAGGTTGGCCACGATTTCGGAGACGGCCGCGGCATTGCACGCTTGCGTCGGAAGCTCTCCAGGCGGCACCCAGCGCCGGCCTTGCAAGGCGGCGGTTCCAGCGGCGCGCTCCAGCAAGGGCTCTAGCACTTGGTTGAGGGAGTGCAGGTCCTCACTGCTGAAGGCTGGCGGCAGCAGCAGCGGTTGCAGGCCTTCTTGGGCGGGGGGCAGCAGGGGAGTTTGGGTGAGTTGATCAATCGCTTCGAGATAGCGATTGATCTGGTGCTGCTCGCTCAGCAGGTTGTCCACCAACGCTTGATTGGCGCTATCGCCATCGAGTCGACGCCTGAGCAGTTGTCCAAAGGTGCGCAGGGCCGCCAGGGGATTGCGCAGTTGATGGACCAGCAGCTTGAGCTGGTCGTCCCGCAGGGCCAGTTGACGGCCGAGTCGTTGTTGCTCCAGATCGAGCTTGAGCGCTTCGGTGAGGCAGAGCGCTGTTGCTTCCAGCCGATCACTCAGGGGCGTGGGCCAGGGCCAGCAGTCGGTGTCGATTCGCAGGGCTCCAAGTAGGAGCGGTCCATCTCGCAGGGCGAGCCAACGGCGCGTACTGCGCTCGTCTTGCGATGGCCTACTGGCATCGCTTTCGAGGGCCAAAACTTGCTTGGGCCAGCCGCCAATCGAGAGCAGGGAGGGTTCTCCACTGGCGCTGGGGAGGGCCACGTACACCACCAATGACCGCAGATCAGGACGATCTGCGAATTGGGCAAGTTGCTGTTTCAGCAGCGCGAGAAACCGCTTGGAGACTTGCATCTATGCGGCGTTCTGGTGGTGGTCCACGGCCTTAAACGGAACTTTTTTCGGAGACTTGGTTCAAATCCGAGAAAAAGTCTTAAGATTTTGGGTATCGACCAATACCGAGCGGCCTGACGCAGGCAGCACGGCGATGGCTTCTGCCCTTGGTTGCAACTTTGTTGCATCGAGGTTACAGCAGGAGAGACACGTCTCTTTGCTGGTTGAACGCCAACGCTCGCTTTGCTGTCAGTTTGGGCTGTCAGACGTTTGGGCGTTGTTGAAGGTCTCTTGCCTTCGTCTCTTCGTCCCCTCCGCCCTTCGGGGTTCCTGAACCATGTCCAAAAAGCGCAAGCGCATCAGCCGCCGCCGGCTTGCTGGCCAGCGAGTCCTGGCTCATGTCGGTGTTCACAACATCGAGACCGGTGAATACAAGCCGGTGACGGCTGCCCGCCGCTACATCGCCGAGTCAGGGATCGTTCCTCCCGCTCTGGTGAACGTGCGTCGTAACGAGCACACCACGGACCGCTTCTTCTGGGGCGAAAAAGGTCTGTTTAGTGCCCAATACGCCGAGGAGAACCACTTCCTCTTCCCTTCCCTACGAGAGATCGTCGATCGCATTGGCGAAGACAACCTCTTTGCTGGTCTCGAGGCGATGGCCGCCGACGACTGGGAAGAAATGGAAGAGTACGAATACGCCTTCGTCTGATTCTCAGACTCTGCTTTCAGAAGGGCATCAGCCGGCCTCCCGATGGGGCCGGCTTTTTTGTTGCTCACTGAGGCAGGCCTTGGCTGGGCGCGATCCGCTCAGTGATGAAGCGTTTGAGCTCAGGGAAGAGCGATTCATCGATGCCATGGCCGCCGTCAAAGGCCAGCAATTGCGCTGACTGTCCGCTGGCTTGGAGTTGCTGCAGCAGTTCTTCGCTGGCCATGAACGGCACCACCGGGTCTTGGCGGCCATGGGTCAGGAGCACGGGGGGGCAGGCAGACGGCGCTTGCCAGCCTTGATGGGGGTAGCCGCTGCAGGCGGCAATGCCGGCTAAGGGCAGTGCTGTGCCGACATCAAGGGCCATGGCTGCGCCCTGGGAGAACCCCAGCAGCACGGTCCGCTCGAGGGGGACGCTCTCGGCGAGGGCGAGAAGCCGGGCTTGGAGGCCGGAGCGTGCTGAGGGCAGGGCGTCCCAATCGATGGGCTGCAGGTCGTACCACTGCCGTCCGCTCCCATAGGGGTGGGGCTCTGGCGCCCGCAGGGCGACAACACTGGTCCCTGGGTTGACGAGCAGTTCCCCGAGATCCAGGAGGTCATCGGCATCGGCTCCCCAGCCGTGCAGCAGAACGAGTCGCTGTTGCGCGTTCTCAGGCCCGAGTTGGAGCTGGTCGGGATGGCTGGTCATGGGCGGATCCGGGAGCTGCTCCTGCGTAGGTTGGACCTTCTGCCGACCTCTGCATCGCCATGGCGCCCACGGCCCTGCTCAGCGTGTCCAATAAGGAAGGGCTGGTGCCCTTGGCCCAGGGGCTGTTGGCGGCTGGTTATCAGCTGATTTCAAGCGGCGGTACGGCCGCGGCGTTGTCGGCCGCTGGGGTTCCGGTGACCAAGGTCGCTGAGCACACCGGTGCCCCCGAGATCCTTGGGGGACGCGTGAAAACACTGCACCCCCGGATTCACGGCGGAATCCTGGCCAAGCGCTCGGACTCCTCCCACCAGAGTGATCTGGTCGACCAGGGCATTGCCCCGATCGATGTGGTCGTGGTCAATCTCTATCCCTTCCGCGAGACGATTGCTCGGCCCGATGTCAGCTGGGACGCGGCGATTGAGAACATCGACATCGGCGGGCCAGCGATGGTGCGCGCAGCTGCCAAGAACCATGCGGACGTGGCGGTCCTGACCAGTCCGGCGCAATATCCCGCCTTTCTGAAGGCCCTGGCCTCTGGAGCGATTAGCCCTGAGCTGCGGCGTCAGCTGGCCCTGGAAGCCTTCAGCCACACCGCTGAGTACGACACCGCCATCAGCCAGTGGCTGAGTGCGCAGCTGGCATCGCAGAGCGCCGGCACGTTCAGCCTGGAGTTGCCCGCGCGCCAAAGCCTGCGCTACGGCGAAAATCCCCACCAAAGCGCCACCTGGTACGCCCAGCCTGGGGCTGGCCTGGGTGCTGGCGAGCAGCTCCAGGGCAAGGAGCTCAGCTACAACAACATCCTTGATCTCGAGGCTGCCCTCGCCACGGTGCGTGAGTTCGGCTACGGCGGACAGCCTGCGGGGGGCAACGCCTTCAAGCCTGCGGCGGTCGTGGTTAAGCACACCAATCCCTGCGGCGTGGCCACTGGGACAGGCAGCGCCAATGCGATTGAGCGGGCACTGGATGCGGATCGCCTCTCGGCCTTTGGCGGCATTGTTGCGATCAATGGTCCCGTCGATGGCGCCACCGCCGGACATCTGACCAGCCTGTTCCTGGAGTGCGTGGTTGCGCCCTCCTTTGATCCGGAGGCCCGCGAGCTGCTTTCGGCGAAGGCCAATTTGCGTTTGCTCGAGCTGGCACCGGAGGCGATTGAGCGGGCCAGCCGGCAACAGCTCCGCAGCGTTCTGGGTGGACTTCTAGTGCAGGACCTGGACGATCAGCCCGTCGACGAGACCGCTTGGCAGGTGGTGAGCAAGCGCCAGCCCAGCCCGCAAGAACTGGCGGATTTGGCCTTCTGTTGGCGTCTGGTGCGTCACGTGCGCTCCAACGCCATCACCGTGGCCCGCGGCGGTCAAAGCCTTGGCATCGGCGCCGGTCAGATGAACCGTGTGGGTTCGGCCAAGATTGCCCTGGAGACCGCTGGGGACAAGGCCCGTGGAGCCGTACTGGCTAGTGATGGCTTCTTCCCCTTCGATGACACCGTTCGCTTGGCGGCCCAGTACGGCATCACGGCGGTGATTCAGCCCGGGGGCAGCGTCCGCGACGCGGACTCGATTGCCGCCTGCGACGAGTTGGGCCTGGTGATGGTCACCACGGGCCGCCGCCATTTCCTGCACTGATCTAGCGTCGCGCGGTCCGTCCACCACGCCAGCGCTCCATGCCGGAAGCTCTCGCCTTCAATCTCAACTTCCTGCACCCGCTGGCTATGTGGGGCCTGCTGGCCCTGAGCGGCTACGCGATGTTCCTTGGCATCAAGGCCAAGAAAACGCGTACCGCTGATGCCGAAGCGCGTAAGACCCTGATCAAGGGGCAGTTCGCGAAACGCCATTACCTCTATGGCAGTGCCGTCTTGGCGGTGATGGTGCTGGGCACTTTTGGCGGCATGGCCGTCACCTACTTGAACAACGGCAAGCTGTTCGTCGGCCCTCACCTGCTGGTGGGCATCGCCATGACCTGCGGACTCGCGATGGCTGCTGCCCTGTCCCCGCTAATGCAGCAGGGCAATCTGATCGCCCGCAAGCTGCACGTGATGCTGAACATGGGGGTCTTCACCTTGTTCCTCTGGCAAGCCGTGAGCGGGATGCAAATCCTCAACAAGATCTGGGAAAACCGCCCCGCTTGATCAGAACTGGGCCCGCCGTCTTGGCGGGCAGTCCAGCCCATGGGTGGCGTGGAAGTCCTCTTGGACCTTCCAGGTCAGGCGCCTAGAGATTTGGCGCACGATCTGACGCAGTAGATGATCCCCGCTGCTCTGCACCAGGCTTTCGGGCAGGAGACCAATCACCGCCGGGAGCTTGATCCAGACGCTGAGGTCCAGCTCCCAGCGCACATCGGTCTGGGGGATCTCTGCGTTTTGCTCTTCCAGACGGAGGGCCGCATTGAACTCCACGTCGTAGAGCTCCCGCAGGCCCGGTTGGAACTGCTCAGGCGGCACTGTGCAAATGCGATAGACGCCTTGGCTTTGAGGCAGAAGTTCCAGGCCAATCGTCGGTTCCACTTCGAAGCCGAAGTTGCCGAAGCGGCCGAGGGTGAGCCGATAGCCGTTTTGCCCCAGGCTGTTGACCTCCATGGGGGCCGCGCAACGGCGGAACCAACCTTCGTGGCGATCGAGGTAGGCCGCCACGGTTTTGGCGGGGGCCCGCATCTCCATCACATCGGCGAATTGGCTGCTGTAGCAGCGGACCCGTGTGTCCTCGCTGCGCCGCAGGGGCAGGTCGCTGGCGTCGACCTCAGGTCCAGGTGTGGTCACCGATGAGATCAACGCAGAAGGCTCTGTTGGAGGGCCTGGTTGTGGGTCAGGTGAATCAATGTAAAGCGCGCCCGGGGCCAGGCTCTGCAGCGTCTGTGACAGCTCGACTAGGCGTCGGCTAAGGCCATCAAACGGCTAATCACATCCTCCACAACGCGATCGGGAGTGGAAGCGCCGGAGGTGATGCCCACCCGCAGCGGACCGCTGGGGAGGAAGGGCTCGACCACCTCCAGCTCGGCCCCCAGGGGCTTGTGTTCAATCCGGTTGCTGGGGCCAATGCGCTCAGGGGTGTCGATGTGGAACGAGCGAATCCCGCGCGTGATGGCGATCTCCTGCAGGTGGGTGGTGTTGGAGGAGTTGTAGCCGCCAATGACCACCATCAGATCGAGGGGCTCATCCACCAGGGCGAACATCGCGTCCTGCCGCTCTTGGGTGGCATCGCAGATGGTGTTGAAGGCCAGGAAGTGGTCGTTGAGCTCAGCGGGACCAAAGCGCTTGAGCATCGTGCGCTCGAACAAGCGACCGATTTCTTCGGTTTCGCTCTTGAGCATGGTGGTCTGGTTCGCCACGCCGACGCGAGCGAGATCCCGGTCGGGATCAAAGCCCGGTGAGCAGGCATTGGAGAAGCGCTCCATAAACGCCTGACGCTGCTCCGCGCTGGGGTTTGCTCCACCGCTGCTGGCGAGGATGTAATCGCAGACCAGCTGCGCTTCGGCCAGATCGAGCACCACCAGGTAGGTGCCGGCAAAGGAGCTGGTGGCGAGGGTCTCCTCGTGCTTCACCTTGCCGTGAATGATCGAGGTGATGTCGTGCTTCTTGTGCTTCTCCACGGTGTTCCACACCTTGGAGACCCAGGGGCAGGTGGTGTCGACGATGTGGCAGCCCCGCTCGTTGAGTAGTTGCATCTCCTGGACGGTGGCGCCAAAGGCGGGAAGGATCACCACATCGCCACTGGCGACCTTGGAGAAGTCTTTGACGCCGTTCTCGACGTCGATGAACAGCACGTCCATCTCCCGCAGGTGATCGTTCACCGAGGGGTTGTGAATGATCTCGTTGGTGATCCAGATCCGCTCAGTCGGATAGTGCTTGCGGGTTTCGTAGGCCATGGCCACGGCCCGCTCGACCCCCCAGCAGAAACCGAAGGCTTCGGCCAACTTCACCTGAAGTCGACCATGTTTGAGCTCGTATCCGTTTTCACGGATGCTGGCGATCAGATTGCTTTGATAAGCCTGCTCAAGGCTCCCGGCCACCTCTTCCCCCAGACCAAAGCCGCGGCGGTTGTAGCGATCGGAGTGATGCAGCGATCGCTTAAACGCGCGGGTATCCACAACGGCTGGCTCGAGGTCCCTAACTCTATGAGCCCTCGCTCTGGGCTTGGACGCTGGCCACCCCAAGCCAATCGATGCCCGTTGCACTGAAGCTGTAGCGGCAGGGCAGGACTTCCACACCAGCCTGCAGGGCTTCGCGGAAAAGTTCGCCGTAGCGCGGGTCGGCTTGATCGCCGGGGGCGAAGCGCCCGAGGTCGGAGCGGCTCAGGCAGGGCACGAGCACCGCCCGGGCCTCCGGTAGGACCCCCATCAGCTCCTGCAGGTGTTTCTGCCCCCGTTCGGTCACCGTGTCTGGGAAGAGCGCGAGATCGCCGTCGCACCAGGTGGTGTTTTTGACCTCGAGGTAGATCGGCCGCGGGTCCTTCGCACCCTCGGCTGGGGTGAGCAGCAGGTCAATGCGGCTGCGGCGGTTGAGGCCATAGGCCACCTCCGCACGGATGCTCTCGATCGGACCCAGCCAGGGTTCAAGGCAGCCGGTCTCGATCGTGGCGCGCACCAGTCGGTTGGGCAGGGCCGTATTGATCCCGACCCAGACCGGCTGGCCGCCAGCACCGGGCACCTCGGCCTGCTCCCAGGTCCAGGCGAGCTTGCGGGTCGGTGATGGGGCGTAGCGCAGGCGGACGCGCCCGCCGACGTGCAGCACGCCGGTCATCGGTCCGGTGTTGGCGCAGTGGGCCGTCACGACCTCGCCGCTGTTCAGTTGCACATCCGCGAGAAAGCGCTTGTAGCGCTTGAGCAGGACCCCCTCATGCAGGTCCTCCAGTGCCAGTACTGGCAGGGAAGTGGCAGCTGGCATGCGGAGCGGCAAGAATCGCCCGAGTTTGGTCCCTGCGGCGCCTCGATGAGCCAATCCAACCGCTCACTGCGGCGAATCGCCCTCATCGTGGCGGTCGCAACGGCCCTCAGCAAATTGGCTGGCCTGGTGCGCCAGCAGGCCATCGCCGCTGCCTTTGGCGTGGGGGCGGCCTACGACGCCTACAACTACGCCTATGTGCTCCCGGGCTTTCTGTTGATCCTGCTCGGAGGGATTAACGGCCCGTTCCACAGCGCCATGGTCAGCGCCCTGGCCCGTCGTCCCCGCGAGGAGGGGGCCCATGTCCTCGCCGCCATCAACACCCTGGTCGGTGCGGCGCTGATTGGCGTCACCCTGCTGTTGTTTGTGGCTGCTGATCCGCTCATCGACCTGGTGGGTCCGGGGCTCGATGCCGAGCGCCATGCGATCGCGGTGCTGGAGCTGCGCTGGATGGCGCCGATGGCGCTGTTCGCCGGCTTGATTGGGCTGGGTTTTGGGGCCCTGAACGCGGCCGATGAGTTCTGGCTGCCCTCGGTCAGTCCCCTGCTCTCCAGCGTGGCGGTGATCGCCGGCCTGGGGATTCTGTGGTTGCACCTGGGTTCCGACATTGCTCTTCCCCAGTACGCCTTCCTGGGCGGTGCGGTCTTGGCGGGAACGACCCTGCTGGGGGCCATCTTTCAGTGGTTGATTCAGCTGCCGGCCCTGGCGAAGCAGGGGCTGCACAAATTCCAGCTGGTCTGGGATTGGAAGCACCCTGGCGTTCAGGAGGTGCTTCAGGTCATGGGTCCGGCCACCCTCTCGTCGGGGATGTTGCAGATCAACGTCTTCACCGATCTCTTCTTTGCCTCAGGGATCGTCGGTGCGGCGGCGGGTTTGGGCTACGCCAACCTTCTGGTGCAGACCCCTTTGGGTCTGCTCTCCAATGCGCTGCTGGTGCCGCTTCTACCGGTCTTTGCACGGCTCACAGCCCCTGGGGATCGCCCGGAGCTGATTGCTCGGATTCGCCAGGGCTTGATGCTCTCCAATGCCTCGATGCTGCCGCTGGGGGCGCTGATGGTGGCTTTGGCGGGTCCGATCGTCGCTTTGGTCTACGAGCGCGGCGCCTTTAACGCTGGAGCGGCTGCCCTGGTGGGCAGTTTGCTGATGGCCTACGGCGTCGGGATGCCGGCCTACCTGGGGCGGGACGTACTGGTGCGCGTCTTTTATGCCCTCGGAGACGGCACGACCCCGTTTCGCTTCTCGATGGCGGGGATCGCGCTGAATGCCCTGTTCGACTGGGTCCTGGTGGGTGGACCGACGCCCTGGGGGCTGCAGCTGCCCGCGCTGAACTTCGGGGCGCCTGGGCTGGTGCTCGCCACGGTTGGCGTGAATCTGATCACTTGTTTTGGTTTGCTGTTGGCCCTGCAGCGCCGCGTTCCAGGGATGCCGCTCGCCAACTGGGCACGGGACAGCGTGCTCTTGCTGGCGGCCGCTCTGGTGGCTGGTTGGATCGCTTGGGGGACAGCCCAGGCGATTGCCTGGCCCCAGGATCTGCTCGGCTTAGTGCTGCAGTGCTGCTTCAGCGGTGGCCTGGGCCTTTTGGTTTATGGCTTGATTGCAGGCGGAGCGAAGGTGCCTGAGGCCCTAGAGATCGGCCGTCAGTTGCGGGCGCGTCTGCCCGGCCGGGGTTAGAGCTCGACGACCCGCTCCTCGCGGACTTGGATCGGCAGCTCCAGGTGGCTTTTGCCCACCATCGCTGGACCATCGACGGAGTAGATCCGGGCTTCGATGCCGAAGTCGCGAAAGGCCGTTTCCATTTCTTGGATCAAGGCTTTCTCGACCTGAGCCTCCGCATCGACGACTTTGCCGATCAAACGGCTGCCCAGACGACCGATGCGCTGACGCACCACCTCGCGAGCGTTGGTGACCTCGATGACCAGCACTGGGCCCTGGCAGGTGGGAGCAACCCTAACTGTGGTTCTCCAGCAGATCCTCCAGGTCCTGCAGTTGTCCGGCCGGGACCAGGCGGGCAAGGGGAAGCTTGCTGCTCCCGCCACCAATCGGAACTTGCACGGCTTCGAGGGACTGCCGTGCGCAGACACCGGCGCCTTGATCGAGCCTGGCGGCGCATTCAATTGCCAGGGTTTCGGCGAGGCCAGCGTCTCCGAGGTAGAGGTGCCAACCTCCGATTTGGATGTAGATGCGATCGGCAATCGCGAGTTGCAGGTCGCGGATCTCGCCAGGGGAGAGGGCCATTCCAGCCGAGCTCAGAGCTGCGCTCAGGATGACGCCTTCGGACGTTGCGCGGCCACGCTGATCAGGTGGGCCATCAACAGCACGGCCCAGGCGCTGGTGAGCCAATTGAGGTGGCTCCAGGGATGCCGCATTTCCTGGACAAACCAGAGGCCGCTGTTCAGGGCTGCAAAGACCATGCCGTGCAGCACCAGATTCACGATCCGGTTGAAGTGCCGGTAGGTGGGGTCCTCAGGGTTGGCAGGGCCATACCAACGGATCGGCATGTCTGGGCGGCTCCTCGTTGACTCCAGTCTGGTCGGTTGACGTGTGGGCCCTCGATGTGGGCAGAATGTCCTGGCAAGCGCAGGCGCTTGTAGCTCAGCGGATTAGAGCATCTGACTACGGATCAGAGGGTCGGGAGTTCGAATCTCTCCAGGCGCGCCTTCAAAGAGTCGTCCTTCGGGGCGACTTTTTTATTGGCGAGGCACCGGCCAGCGAGCAGTGCTGCGGTTTCTTACGATTCAGGTCAACCTGAGCCCTGATTTGTCATGGCGGAGTCCACCGCAGCAGCCACCAATCGCCCCTTGGCTGCCAGCGATCCCGCCATCGCTGCCCTGATTGGCAAGGAGCTGCAGCGACAGCAGACCCACCTGGAGCTGATCGCCTCGGAGAACTTCGCCTCCCAGGCTGTGATGGAAGCCCAGGGCTCCGTTCTCACGAATAAGTACGCCGAAGGTCTGCCCTCGAAGCGCTACTACGGCGGTTGCGAGCACGTCGATGCGATCGAAGAGCTGGCGATTGAGCGGGCCAAGGAGCTCTTTGGGGCGGCCTGGGCGAATGTCCAGCCCCACAGCGGCGCTCAGGCCAACTTCGCGGTGTTCCTGGCGCTGTTGAAGCCCGGCGACACGATCATGGGGATGGACCTGAGCCATGGCGGTCACCTGACCCACGGTTCACCGGTCAACGTCAGTGGCAAGTGGTTCAACGTCGTCCAGTACGGCGTCGATGAGACCACCCAGCAGCTCAACTTCGAGTCCATTCGCAAGCTGGCGCTCGAGCACAAGCCCAAGCTGATCGTCTGCGGCTACTCCGCCTATCCCCGCACGATCGACTTCCAGGCCTTCCGAGCCATCGCCGATGAGGTCGGCGCGTACCTGCTGGCGGATATGGCCCATATCGCTGGTTTGGTGGCTGCGGGTGTTCACCCCAACCCGGTGCCCGTCTGTGATGTGGTCACCACCACCACCCACAAGACCCTGCGTGGTCCCCGCGGCGGCCTGATCCTTTGCCGTGATGCGGAGTTCGCCAAGCAGTTCGATAAAGCCGTCTTCCCCGGCAGCCAGGGCGGTCCCCTGGAACACGTGATCGCGGCCAAGGCAGTGGCCTTTGGTGAGGCCCTGCAGCCCAGCTTCAAGGCCTACGCCAAGCAGGTGGTTGCCAACGCTCAAGCCCTGGCCGCTCGCATCAAAGAGCGCGGTATTGACGTGGTGAGTGCGGGCACCGATAACCACATCGTGCTGTTGGATCTGCGGGGCATCGGCATGACCGGCAAGGTCGCCGACCTCCTCGTGAGCGATGTGCACATCACGGCGAACAAGAACACGGTTCCCTTTGATCCCCAGTCCCCCTTTGTGACGAGCGGTCTGCGGCTGGGTACCGCCGCTTGCACCACCCGCGGATTCGATGAAGAGGCCTTCCGTGAGGTGGCCGATGTGATTGCCGATCGCCTGCTCAACCCGGAGGACGCAGCGATTGAGGAGCGTTGCCGCCAGCGCGTCGCTGCGCTGTGTGAGCGTTTCCCCCTCTACGCCCACCAGCGCGAGCTGCAGCCCGCTTGAGCGACTGGCCCCTCAGGGGGGTCTTGCCTATCGCCGAACTCCCAGGCCCTGCTTAAGCTTTGGCTGGCAGGGCCTTTTGTATGGGGCACTGCGCACTGCATTGAGCACCGCCTTCGATGATTTCCAGCCGGCCGGATCTTGCCGCTGTTCTGGCCTTCGGAAGCGCTGCACTGCTGACCGCTTTGATCGTCCCTCTGGTGCGGCAACTCGGGCTGCGCTGGGGCCTGATTGACCAACCTGACCCCAGAAAGCAGCACACCACGCCGATGGTGCGCCTGGGGGGTATTGGCATCGTTTCCGGCTTTGTGCTCGGGCTGCTCTTGATCTGGCGTCTAGGCGGCTTTGTGGAGCTGCCGCCTCAGCGGGATGCCCTGATTTGGACCACCCTGGCCGGCTCCCTTTGCTACTTCGTCATTGGCCTGGCCGATGACCTGTTTGCCTTGCCACCGTTGCCCCGCCTCGGAGGGCAGGTCGCGGTGGCGATGGCCGTCTGGAGCCAAGGCGTCCGTATTGGTGCCATCGATCTGCCCTTCGCTGGCAGCGCAGGGGTCATTCCTCTGTCTGAACCGCTGAGCCTGCTGTTCACCGTGATCTGGCTCGTGGGGATCACCAACGCCATCAATTGGCTTGATGGGTTGGACGGCTTGGCCGCCGGTGTCAGCGGCATTGCAGCGGTTGCCTTGCTTTCGGTGAGCTACAGCCTCTCGCAGCCGGCCCCTGGTCTGCTGGCCGCGGCATTGGCTGGCAGTTGCCTGGGCTTTCTGCGCCACAACTTCAATCCAGCCAAGATTTTTATGGGCGATGGCGGCTCCTATTTCTTGGGCTTTGCCTTGGCCGCCATCAGCATCATTGGCCCGGCAAAGGGTTTGACCAGCGTCAGCCTGCTGTTCCCCTTATTGATCCTGGCCCTGCCGCTGGCGGACATGTCCGCCGTGATCATGGGCCGGGTGAGCGAGGGGCACTCCCCCTTCTATCCCGATCGCCGCCACCTGCATCACCGCTTGCTCAGGGCGGGCTTCAGCCATCGCCGCACGGTGCTGTTGATCTACGCCTTCACCCAGTGGCTTGCTGCTTTGGCTTTGGTCTTTGCCGGGGCGGAACTGCGTTTCCTTTGGTTGACCTTGGCCACCGCGGTCTTGATTGCCGCGGTGACGATCTGCCGCCGCAGCTTGAGCCGCGAGCGGGCCCAGCAGGACCAGGGCGTTGACGGCTGAGGTCCTATGCGTCGGCAGTGAATTGCTGCTGGGCAACATCACCAACGGCAATGCCCGCTGGATTGCGGAGCAATTGGCGGCCCTTGGGGTGCCCCACCAACGTCAGATGGTGGTGGGGGATAACCGAGAGCGCTTAATGGCTGAGGTCCGCCAGGCGGCTGGGCGCTGCCGCGTCTTGATCACCACCGGGGGACTGGGTCCCACCCCAGACGACCTCACAACGGAGGCCATCGCCGCTGCGTTTGAGACCCCCTTGGTGGAGCACCCCGAGATCTGGGCCGAGATCCAGGCGCGCCTGTCTGCTCGCGGCCGAATCTGCTCCCCGAGCAACCGCCGCCAGGCCTTTTTGCCTGAGGGTGCTGCCGTGCTGCCGAACCCCACCGGCACGGCTCCGGGAATGGTCTGGAGCCCAGTTCCAGGCTTCACGGTCCTGACCTTCCCGGGGGTTCCCAGTGAGATGAAGGCGATGTGGCAGCAGACCGCGGCTCCCTGGCTGCGTCAGTCCGGCTTGGCCGCGGGGGTCTTCGCTAGCCGGATGCTGCGGTTCTGGGGGGTCTCGGAATCAGCCTTGGCGGAGGAGATGGCGGATCTGCTTGAGCAGGCCAACCCGACCGTGGCCCCCTATGCCGGTGCCGGGGAGGTCAAGTTGCGCATCACGGCCAGGGCCGAGCATCAGGCGGATGCTGAAGCTCTGCTCCTGCCCGTGGAGCGCGAGATCCGCCGCCGCACCGAGCAGAGCTGTTTTGGTGTGGATGAGCAGAGCCTGGCTGAGGTTGTTCTGCAGCAGCTGCGGCAGCGGGGGCAGACCGTTGCCGTTGCGGAGAGTTGCACCGGAGGCGGATTGGGCGCGGCCTTGGCCGCTGTCCCCGGGGCCTCTGATGTGTTCCTGGGCGGGGTGATCGCCTACGCCAATGGCGTGAAGCAGGCTCTATTGGGCGTTCCGGCGGAGCTGTTGCAGGCCCACGGTGCCGTGAGTGATCCGGTCGCGCAGGCGATGGCGGAAGGAGCGCGGCGCGCAACGGGTGCTGATTGGGGGCTGGCGATTACCGGTGTGGCAGGACCCGGTGGTGGCAGCGACGAGAAACCCGTGGGCTTGGTGCATCTGGCGATCGCCGGTCCGGATGGCTGCAGCAGCGAGGGGGTGCGCTTTGGTACGAGTCGCGGGCGGACCTGGATTCAGACCCTCAGCGCCGGTGAGGCCCTCAACCGATTGAGGCTGCAGTTGGCCTGAGTAGGCTCGTCGATTCCGCTGCAGGCATCGGCGTGAGCTCCGGCACCCTCTACGACAAGGTTTGGGATCTGCATCAGGTCTCCCAGCTGCCGGGTGGGGCCACCCAGCTGTTTATCGGCCTGCATCTGATCCACGAGGTCACCAGTCCCCAGGCTTTTGCCGGCTTGAAGGATTTGGGGCTGGCGGTGCGGCATCCCGAGCGCACGGTCGCCACGGTCGATCACATCGTTCCGACCACCTCCCAGGCGCGCCCCTTCGCCGATCCCCTGGCGGAGGAAATGTTGGCGACGCTCGAGGCCAACTGCGCCGAGCACGGCATCACCCTGCACGGCATCGGCAGCGGTCGCCAGGGGATCGTGCACGTGATTGCCCCCGAGCTGGGTTTGACCCAGCCGGGCATGACAGTGGCCTGCGGTGACTCCCACACCTCGACCCACGGGGCCTTCGGCGCGATTGCGTTTGGCATTGGCACCAGTCAGGTGCGTGATGTGCTGGCGAGCCAGAGCCTGGCGATGGGCAAGCTCAAGGTCCGCCGAATCTGGGTGGACGGTCAGCTCCAGCGGGGGGTCTACGCAAAGGACCTGGTGTTGCACGTCATCCGCACCCTGGGGGTGAAGGGTGGCGTTGGTTATGCCTACGAATTCGCCGGTCCGGCGATTGAGGCCCTCTCGATGGAGGAGCGCATGACCCTCTGCAACATGGCGATTGAGGGCGGTGCCCGTTGCGGTTACGTCAATCCCGATCAGGTCACCTTTGACTATTTGCAGGGCCGTCCCTTTGCTCCGAGCGGTGAGGCCTGGGCTGAGGCGGTGCGCTGGTGGAGTGGCTTGGCCAGCGGCAGTGACGCGGTCTTTGACGATGAAGTGCGCTTCGATGCGGCCTCCATCGCGCCCACGGTCACCTGGGGCATCACCCCGGGCCAAGGGATCGGCGTTGACGAAGCCGTGCCCACCCTGGAGCAGACCGAGCCCGATGAGCGGCCCCTGGCGGAAGAGGCCTACCGCTATATGGATCTGCAGCCCGGTGCCCCGATCGCCGGTCTGCCGGTCGATGTTTGCTTCATCGGCAGCTGTACCAATGGCCGCTTGAGCGATCTTCAGGCCGCGGCAGCGGTGGCGAAGGGACGCCACGTTGCAGACGGGATCAAGGCCTTTGTGGTCCCCGGCAGCGAGCAGGTGGCGGCCGCCGCCGAGGCTGAAGGTCTCGACAAGGTCTTTGAAGCGGCGGGCTTTGAGTGGCGTGAGCCGGGCTGCTCGATGTGTCTGGCCATGAACCCTGATCGTTTGGAAGGTCGCCAGATCAGTGCCAGCTCCAGCAACCGCAACTTCAAGGGACGTCAGGGCTCTGCCAGTGGCCGCACCCTGCTGATGAGCCCAGCGATGGTGGCCGCGGCAGCGATTCATGGCCGCGTCAGTGATGTGCGCGCGTTGCTCAACGCCTGATTGCTCGCGTTTTTCTTCTCAACCGATGGCTAGCTCGACTTCTTTCCCCTCCGGTTCAATTGGCCGTGTCTCTGGCACCAGCGTTGTGGTGCGCGGCGATGACATCGACACCGACCGGATCATTCCGGCCCGTTTCCTCAAGTGCGTCACCTTTGATGCCCTCGGGCCCGCGGCCTTCGCGGATGACCGCGCTGAGTTGGCCGGTGCCCATCCCTTTGATCGCCCGGAGCATCAAGAGGCCTCCGTGCTGCTGGTGAACCGCAATTTCGGCTGTGGCTCCAGTCGCGAGCATGCCCCGCAGGCCCTGATGCGCTGGGGTATCCGGGCCGTGGTCGGCGAGAGCTTCGCCGAGATCTTCTACGGGAACTGCCTGGCTCTGGGGATCCCCTGTCTCTCAGCCGACCACGACACCATGCTGGCCATTCAGTCCGTCGCTGAAGCCGATGCAACGGCCGCTTTCGTGGTGGATGTGGAGTCCTTGACGCTCTCGTGCGGCGACCAGCAGTGGGCGTTGACCTTGGCGGCGGGTCCCAAGCAGATGCTGCTGAGCGGCCAGTGGGATGCCACGGGCCAGTTGCTGGCCAATGACGAGGCACTCAAGGCCACGGCCCAGCGCCTTCCCTATCTGTGTCAGTTCCAAGCCGCCTGATCTGTGGCGGACAGTTGCTCCACTGTCTATGAATGAGATAGCGGCGTAGGGGGCATGGCGAGCGGCTGGCTTGGGGGCGGATCGACAGCCCTGGTGCTCGCTTTGATCGGCTGCCCTGGCGCCGGGCGATCTGCTCCTCTGACTGTGGAGCCGTTTACGGAGGCGCCGGTGCTGGTTGCTCCGGCTTGGTCTGACTGCCGAGGGTGTGATTTGCGCGGGGCGGACCTGAGTGGATTGATGCTGAACGGCATCGATCTGCGCGAAGCGGATCTGCGCGGGGCGGACCTAAGGGGCAGCAACTTGGAGGGAGCTGACCTCAGTGGCGCCAACTTGGAGGGTGCACGGCTGCAGGAGACCCGGCTGAGCAATGCGGATCTATCGAGAGCCAACTTGAGCAGCGCAGATTTGAGCGGAGCGGTGATGATTCAGGCCTTGACCCCTGGGCTGAGGCTCGATCAGGCCATCCTCGTCGGTGTTGATTTCACCGGCAGCCAGGTGATGGTTGGCGGTGAAGTTCTCGATGGCCCCAGCCCGTTGCCGGCGTTACCGCCTCAATAGAGGCCCTGGCGTTTCTTGGTGAAATCGGTCGGGGTGTAGGGCACAAACGGCAGGCCAGTGCCTTTGAAGTTGAAATCATTAAGTTTTACGCGTACGCCGCCGATCTGCTCGTAAGGGCTGTAGTAGATGGCGAATTCGTAGCCCCGACGCTGCCAGCGGAGCTCGGTGTAAGCGCCGGTGATATCACCGTAATAAGGAGAGCTGGCGTCGACATTGAGGCCAATGCCGCCGCTAAAGATCAACGGTCCAACTATTTGCTGCTGAAGACCAATTCCCAGAGTGGCGAGGTCTACATTTCGGTCAAAAGTGAAAGGGCTTTCGCCCTGCTGGAGGCTTCCACCACCAGTAATCGATAGCTGAGTGTAATCAAAAAAGTTTTTCTTTAGCCTGCCAAGAGTAAGGCTAGGGCCGCCGCTCAGGGTAATGGTGTTTTGCCTCGTGCCTGATCCGTAATAGTCAAGCCTTGCACTTGTTGTTGTGTTGAGGCTGAGTCCAGGTGTAATTGGTGTTGGCGTGTTGATGGTATTCGAGGGATTGTCTGGATTGGCTGCCTTGGCCGTCCAAATAGGAAGCGAGCTGTTGACAGCGCCAAAAAAGCTGCCTCGGGTTTTGTCAATCAAAGAGCTCTCATCGAAAGCGTTTGCTTGATAATTGCCAACAGAAAACCGCCAAAAGTAGTTATGATTAATTGACCACCAAGGTTTTAGAGAGCCTGACTTCTCAAGCGCTCCACCCAGCGCTGAGTAAACGTCTTGATATCCTAGGGACCCGTTGTAAGTCCGGTAGCGATAGGCTCCAAAGAGTCGACTGGTATACGTTCCTGCGGGAAATATGCCTAGTCTTGGTAAATAGAACGACCGTGAGAAATCTCCCCAGCTACGTGTGCCGTAGGCAAGGTTTTGAGGATTCAGAGTCGATAAGTCTAGCGTAAAGTCGCTTGTTGCAAAGCCGAATATGGAGCCCTTCAGTTTGACGAGTCCTCCAAAAAGGTCGCCAATTTGGGCTGGTTGCGATCCATTGGGGCCCCCGGCGGGAGTTCCTGGTAAGGGATAGCTGTTGACCTCTCCATTGAGTGCCCGAGCGACCATAAACTGAGGCTCAAGTTGTAGTTTTAGAGGTGAGCCTTCTTTCTTGAGTTCGATATCATTGAGCCTGTAGCCGATATAAAGGCCGCTCCGGTCAACTCCATCATCTGCGATGACCCATCGGCTATCGGTCTCTTTGTCTTTTTCAAGCGTAAGGTTCTTCCTGACTGGTATTGGGAGGCGGTTCTCAAGGATTAAGCGGCTGCGTTTGGCTGTGATCCTGGTTCGCTCACTACTTTCCTGAAACGCATTGACAGACTCGAGGTCGAGCCAGGACTGGGATGGTGTAAAGGGATCGTTGCTAAAAGCAGCTCGGTCGGCAGACCATCCTGATGGGGTGATCTTGATCGAAGCAGCTTGATATCTCCAGCGGTTCACCATTCCTTCGATCAGTCTTTGCTCTCCATAAAAACCAGAAAGCTGTATTGGTCTGGCGCCACTGAACTGTTCTTCTTCGGAGGACCTGCCAAGTTGCGGGATTCCCTGTCGTCTCTCGACTTTCAAGCTCCTTACGTAACTGACATCGCGAACACGCTGATTCGATGTAGCAGCAATTGCTTGATGCCGTTCAGCTTCTAGATCTGAGGCAGAGCGTTCAGAAGGAGGTTGTGGCGATGGCGGTTGGCTGGAGCCAGTTGCATCCTTTTGGCTGGAGGTTGCAACCGCATTGAGCTGATCGGATAAGGGTTGTTTTCTAGTCTTATTCCCATCTGGAGCGCCCAAGCAGCCCTTGGCAGGGGGCATCGAGGGTGCAATCTGTGCTGGCTTGTCCTGTCCATACCGGTAGCGAATGCCAAGAAGGTAGGCATTGCTGCCTTCGCTGACACCGCCATAGGTTCCGTAGGCTCCCGAGCGATGGTGAAGGCGACCGACAACAGACCACTGAGGCTTCACCAAAGCCTCGACCTCAAAGCCCAAGTAATTCAGGAATGTCTGGTAATTCTGACGGAAGGTTTGTTCGTACAGGCTATTGCTGGTGAACAAGCTGACTCCTTCAAAAAAACCCAAGCTCAGCCAGGGTTGGAGCCAGGCTCTGAGTCCGAGTGCCGCGGTGAACTCCCCAAAAGTTTGTGGAGGAAGAGGGGCAAATGGTTGGCTGTTGTTGAATTCACCCCCAGGCTGCCAGCTTGTCTTGTGCAGTAAGGCGTTGGAGTCAAATTCAAAGGCAAGCGGACCTGCATCGACTAGGCGTTTGTTGAAGTTCAAGCCCCAGATGTTTTCGGGCCGCCAGCGGCCATTAAATGTGAAAGAGTCGCCGAAGTTGGCATCAATTGCCTGTCCGAACCCCCAGGCCGTGACCGCTAACGGATAAGGGTGCCAGTTTGGCACTTTGGGTATCAGCGGTGAGCATGCCATTGATTCTGCCTCTGGCTGAATCTGGGCAGGCGCCGTAAGAACCTCGTCGATCTTTATGGATTCGACCGTCGTCCTTGCTGCTGCATAGCTAGCTGAAGTGTCGTTCGCAGGAGAGAAGGCTGTGGGGGTTTCTAGAAAATCTTCGGTTGGATGTTGTTCCAGGCCCCGTTCCACCTCATCTGTTGACTCTTGAAGGCTTTTGATGGATATCAGGCGACCATTGGGGTCGGTAATAACAGTTGATGGGCTTGAGGTCAGGAACAGCGTCGACTTGTAGTCGCTCTTCCTAAATGAAATGGGGTCCAAGCCGTCAGCTGATTCCTTCGCCAATTGGTAGTCGAAAGATTTATAATCACTTTCTTCGGTCAGCCAGATTTCACCTGGAGTATAGATCGGGTGTTGGTGGCTTTGAGTATTGGCTAGCGTTGCGTTGACTGTTTCAAGTGTGCAGCTTGCATTGTTGCCATTCAGGCATGCTTCAGTGGTGCTCTTCTGTTTGGAGTGCTTCGAGACTCCAGGGTTGAAGTCTCCCTGATGGAGAATGCTATTTGGGTTGGTATCGCATGTCAGAGAGATCTTTGACCAGTCGCAGGCTTGGTTGCTCGTCTTGAGACCCTTTTTAGGTGAGCTCTGATCAATGCGATCTGTTTTTGCATCTTTCCAGTAGCTAGGGAGGGGAATCGCTGTGGGTTGCTCGACTGGCCAGTAGCTCCGGTTATCAAGGGGAGCGCTGGGATCCTTCTCAAGATTTAGATCAAGGTCGCTGCTGTCGAAGTCGATGACGCCGTAGACCGCATCGGCATCGCCGCTGTTTTCGATCAGGCTGTAGCGCAGGCTGTTGGCCTGGAAGTACTGCTCACCGCGCTGGAAGCGAACACGACCGGTCAGCAGCAGGGTGCGGGTTGCGGTCTCGTATTCCAGCCGATCCGCCAGGACCCGGCCTCCTGCCAGGTCAATTTGAACGTCGCCTCGCGCGACGAAACGATTGATGCGTTGATCAAAGCCCTGCTCATTGGCGAGCAGCTTGATCACCACCGGTGGGGATTGGTCAGTGCTGGCCTTGGTGAGCGCTGAAACAGGGGTGACCGCTGCTGGCTCGGCTGCCAAAGCAGCACCACAAGGCGCCAGGCCGGTGACAGCAATCGAACATGCAGAAACCCCCTGGATCAGTCTCTTCCGGAGCTGAGTCACCAAGGAGTTGCGCAGGGCCGCGATCTTGCCACGGCCACAGGGTCAAAAAGGACAAGGCGGTGCCGGTTGTTCAGCCCACCTCAGCCAGCCTGGGGATCACTCCTCCAGGTCTTTGCGGCTCGGCGTCCGGCTGGGATCGCTGGCCAGAAAGCCGAAAACGAAGATCCCGATAAAGAAGAAAACGACCGAGTAAACCGAGATCTTGAGGGCAAGCATGGGTCTGTCCGGCGGGTGACAGGGAGTGACAAGCGCCAAATGGGCCCTGAACGAGCCGGCGGCAGCCGCATCATCCTATGGGTCGTGAACGCGTTGACCGATGTCAGAGGGGCCAGAGGGCGCTGTTCGCTCCTGGATTGAAACGTTTCAGGCACAAACCCGTTGGGACCTGCTGCCGCTCTGGAGCGTGCAGGCGCCAGATGGAGACAGCGTTTTGGCCCTGGATGACCCCTGGGGTGCATGCCACCGCCCCGACTGGCATCAACGTGGATTGCTGTGCTGGCCGCGCGGCGGGAGATGGATCAGCCTGCGCCTGCAGCTGGTCTGCCCTGAGTCCTGGCAAGTTGCTCAGCGCGGCGATCGGCGTGCCCGTCTGGCCCTCTGTTGGTGGGCCGATGCCGTGGAGCTCTGGGCGGATGGGGCCTTGGTGCACCAGGGCGACCTGTTCGACAGCGCCTGCCGCTGGGTCCTGCCGTCCCCTTGGTGGGAAGGCCAGCCATTGCAGCTGGAGCTGCGGCTGCGCTCCCCGCTGCATGACGACGGGGCCTTGATCCACAGCCGGCTCGAGCAGGAGCCGACGGATCCCGCTGACCCTTCTGGGGTGCTGGCGGCCGAAGCTCTGTCTCTGGGCGCCTCGCGTCTTGCTGGGGACGCCTTGGCTGCGTTGCAGCCAGAGCTCGAGGAGGGGGCCCTTCCCAACGTTTTGGCGCTGATGGCCCAGGCTCGCCCCCCGGGCGGTTTCCATCTCTTGGGCCACGCCCACTTGGATCTGGCCTGGCTCTGGCCGGTGGCGGATACCTGGCAGGCGGCGATTCGCACCTTCGATTCGGCCCTGACGTTGATGGAGCGTTTTCCGGAGCTCCACTTCGCCCACTCCACCCCGGCCCTCTACGCCTGGATGGAGCAGCACCGTCCGGCGCTCTTTGCCCGCCTGCAAGTGGCCGCGGCAGAGGGTCGTTTTGAGCCGGTCAATGGCCCCTGGGTGGAAACCGATTGCGTCTTGGTTGGGGTCCCCTCGCTGCTGCGGCAGTTCGAGGAGGGTCAGGCCTACAGCCGCAGCCGCTTCCCCCAGTGGACACACGAGCTCTGTTGGTTGCCCGACAGTTTTGGCTTCGCAGCTGGGCTTCCTGCCATCGCCCAGCTGAGCGGAGTGCGTTGGTTCTGCACCCACAAGTTGGCCTGGAACAGCAGCAACCCTTTCCCCCATCGCCTGTTTCGCTGGCGCAGCGCCGACGGCTCGGAGCTGTTGGCCCTGGCGACGGCTCCCATCGGTACGGGCGGCGATCCCCAGGGGATGGAGACCTACCGCCAGCAGTGGCAGGCGGCGACGGCTGTGGATCAGGCCCTATGGCTCCCGGGGGTTGGCGACCACGGCGGTGGCCCAACCGCGGAGATGCTGGAGCAGCTGGCCCTCTGGCAGCAGCAGCCCGTGGCCTGCCCCCAGCAGCACGGAACCCTGCGCAGTTATCTCGAGGGACTGGAGCCACTGGCGAGCCGATTGCCGGTCTGGCGAGACGAGCTCTATCTCGAACTGCATCGCGGCTGTGCAACCACCCGCCCGGATCAAAAGCGCCACAACCGAACCCTGGAGCGTCTGCTCCGGGAGCTCGATTGGGTGCAGGCCCTGCTGCACCTCCGAGGCAGCGAGCAGCCCGGTGCGGACTGGCGAACGCTGCTGTTTCAGCAGTTCCACGACATCCTTCCGGGCACCTCAATTCCTGAGGTGTTTGAGCAGGCGGAACCGCAGTGGCGCCAAGCGCGGCGCCTGGCCGCCCGTCAGCGCGACCACGGGCTGCAGGCCCTGCTCCCCGCGCGCGGCGGAGATGAACCTTGGTGGCTGGTACAACTCCAGCCCGAGCCTGCGGAGCGGGTCACCCTGCGCCTGCCCGCTGGCGCCTGGTGCATCGAGGGGGCCCAGGAGCAGCTCCCCAGCCAGGCGCGGTCAGCCGGTGGGACATGGGTTCAGCTCCCCTTGGATTCGACTGTTCAGGCGCTTCCCCTTGAGCGCGCGGATTGGCTGCCGCAGGCCGCGGCTGCAATCACAGCCCCGATTGTGTGCGAGGCGAGCACTGGGCACTGGTGCTTGGACAATGGCTTGGTGCGGGTCGAGATCGGGGCGGACGGCGTTCAGCAGCTCTGGGGAGCCGATGGTGTGCCCCAACTCTCAGGCCCTTTGCAATGGCGCCGTTGGAGTGATCAGGGCGAGTTTTGGGATGCCTGGGACATTGCGGCGGAATACCGCGAGCAGCCACTGCCCTTGACCTGGCAGGGAGCACCGGAACTGGTTGAGCAGGGACCGCTCTGTTGCCGCTTTGTCATGCGCGGCCGCTGCGGCCAAAGCACGCTTCGACTCGACATTCAGCTGCGGGCCGCCTCGCCGTATCTGGAGCTGGCTTTGACGGTCGATTGGCGCCAGCACCATGAGCTCTTGCGCCTGGAGTTGCCCTTGGCGCAGGTTGCTCAGCGCTATGCCGCGGACACCTCTGCGGGGGTGCTCGAGCGGCCGGCCCAGGCCCTGACGCCTAGGGAGCAGGCGCGCTGGGAAGTGACGGCCATCAGTTGGCTGGCCAGTCAGGCGAAGGCTGGAGCGGGTGGTCTGGCGGTGCTGCTGGATGGGCCCCAGGGCGTCTCCGCCACCCCCGATCAGCTGGGGGTCTCCTTGCTTAGAGCACCCACCTGGCCTGACCCCTCGGCCGATAACGGACATCAACGGCTTCGGCTCGCGTTGGTCCCTTGTGCAGCCGGGTGGGCGTCGGCCGGGGTGCCTCGTTTGGCGCAGCGTTTTCGAGAACCGCTATGGATTCGCCCGGCCCAAAAGGCGGCCCAGCAGGCAGAGGTCTCCGCTCCGATCGACTTGATGGAGGGCATCGGTCCAGCCAATCCCCAGATCCGCGTGCTCAGCTGCAGGCCCGGCTCAAGCCCAGGGCAGCTGGCGCTGAGGCTGCAGAACCTCAGCCCTCAGCGACAGAGCTGGACGCTGGACTCGCCACGGCGTTGGCGCCGGGGGAATGCTGAGACCTGGCAGAGCGGAGCTCTTGTGCTCAAGCCCTGGCAGGTCGTCGCATTAGAGCTGGTTTAGTCGTCGTGGTCGTCAAAGGGGTCGCTGAGCTGCTTCGACGGAGGACCAAAGGCGGTGTAGATCCCGAAGCCGGTGAGGCCCAGCAGCACAGCCAAGACGGCCAGTGCCACGGATATGGCTGGGGAGGTGGTTTCCATCACAACTCTCGACGGGGCCAGCCGCTCAGGCGGCCAGGCCCCTTACAGTAACGAGACCTACTCCTTGCCAGAGAGCACAGCCCGACATGGCTCAACGCACCCGCCTGGGAGATCTGCTTCGCCCCCTGAACTCCGAGTACGGCAAGGTTGTGCCCGGCTGGGGCACGACCCCCGTGATGGGCGTGTTCATGGCCCTGTTCCTGGTGTTCCTGCTGGTGATCCTCCAGCTGTATAACAAGTCCCTGATCCTCGACGGCATCACCGTCAACTGGAACGGCATCGGCTGATCCGATGAACGTGTTTGGGATCGGATTGCCTGAGATGGCGGTGATTGCCGCCGTGGGTCTCTTGGTGTTCGGTCCCAAGCGCCTACCTGAATTAGGCCGCACCCTTGGAAAAACCCTGAAGGGTTTTCAGTCCGCCTCGAAGGAATTCGAGCAGGAGTTTCGAAAGGCGGTCGACACGGTGGAAGCGGAAGTCACCCAGGCTTCTACTGAGCCCCAGCCTCAACTCAAGGCCGACGACGAGCAAGCGGCCGGTTGAAGGACTCCATGACTCCCCTGAGTCTTGTTGTTGGTTTAGGGAACCCGGGCGAGAAGTACGCCGGAACCCGCCACAACGTCGGATTTATGGCGCTGGAGCAGCTGGCCAAGCGTCAAAACAGCAGCTTTAAGCAGCAGTCCAAGCTCCACGCCCTCGCCGCGGAGGTTGGACAAGGTGCTGAACGCCTGCGTCTGTTGATGCCTCAGACCTACATGAACGACAGCGGTCGTTCGATTCGTGCTGCGCTCGATTGGTTTGGCTTCGAGCCCAACCAGATGCTGATCCTGGTGGACGACATGGATCTCCCCCTCGGTCGCTTGCGCCTGCGGCTCTCGGGTGGTGCTGGCGGCCACAACGGTCTGCGCAGCACCATTGCCCATCTCGGCGGCCAAGAGTTCCCCCGCTTGCGCATCGGGATTGGCGCTCCGGCCTTGAATCCGGTGGAGCGTAAGCAGCGCACTGTCGGCCACGTCCTCGGCCGCTTTGCCGTCGCCGAACAGCCGGTGCTCGAGGAGGTCATCGATGAGGTCTTGGCTGGTCTGGATCTGATTCAGCGCCTGGGGTTTGAGCGGGCTGGTAACAGGCTCAACGGTTTTGTTGCTCCCTCTGCCGCCAAGCTGGTCGAGCAACCCACTGCCTGAGTCCGCGTGAGTCGCCTCCCCACGACAACGGCGCAATTGCGGGTGCTGCGCCAAAGCTTTAGCCAGCGGGTGCTGGAGGGCGAGGTCAGCGCTGGAGGGTTCGAGTGGACGTTCGCCTGGTTCTTTGACCGCGGCGAGCTGCAGGTGGAACCTTCCCTCGGCCGGGCCTTGATCCAGGACGCGTTGCTGCGCTTCCTGTTGAAAACCGACTACCAGCTGGAGGCGGGTGGGGACTACGCCTTCAGCGTGCGGGCCAGGTTTTAGGCAGCGAGCTGGCGCAAGACGACCAAGCCAGGTTCCCGCTTGAGCTCCGTTCTCCAATGGCGCTCCAGCAGCAGTTGAGCCACGACATCGTCGTAGTCCCGTGGGGGCAACCTCAGGCCCTCGGGGAGCATTCGCCGCCAGCCCCTGGGGGGCTCCAGCTGCCAGTAGCGGGCTCGTGCGGCCAGGGTGGTTCCCGCTTCAGGGATGAGCTGGATAGCCAGGCCCAGGTCGTTGAGTTGCCGCTGCCAGTGCTTGCTGCCCGTGCCATCGCCGAGCACAACACCCTCAAGACCCGGACGTTCTCGCCAGATCGCAATCTGCTTGAAGCACTCTTCCGGGGAGAGCACGGCGGCAACCTCGATCTGGCCTGTGCTGTGGTCAGAGCGCACCAAGCCGCATTTGCTGCGGCCGGGATCGAGTCCGATCCAAGTCATTGCGGGCGCTGCCAGCGAATGTCCACGGCAATCGGGTCGGCCAGATCACTGTTGCCTCTGGAGATGGCTTCGAGCTTGGCGGTCTCGCCCAGGGGGCGGTTGACCAGGGCCTCAGCCAGTTGATTGAGGCGTGCCGGGTCAAATTGCAGGCCGTTGGCCAGGGCCCCTTGGCGTTGGGCTCGGGTAAAGGCTGCGGCGAGGAGGAGGTTCAGACGGCTACGCACCTGGTCTGGGGAGCGCTCATCGGCCTCCAGCACGGTGGTGGCCAGTTGTTCTCCACTACGCACCACCCGTTTGTTGGGTCTGACATCCGGGAATGCCACGACCTGACGCTCCCCTTTGAGCACATTGGCCGCTGAGATCAGACTCACGACCCACTCGCCGCGTTTGCTGAGGGTGGTCTCCAATTTGCTGATGTCGCTGCGCGGCACCAACAGGATTTGACGGTTCGGTGTTTCGCCTGGCAGCACGCGCTGGTAAACGTTCAAATTCGTGCGCTGCAGCAGGGCGTGGATCACGTCTCGGGCCTGGCTGGGCTTCTCGATCCGCACCTTGGCCACCTCCAGGATTTGGCCACTGCTGATCACCACATCACCCTGACGTAGGGCAATCAGGTTGCGTTCGAGACGCTCGAGCTCTTGGCTGCTGCTTTTGATCTTGCTGTTGAGCTTGGCGAGCTCAGTGCGGTTGCGCTGGAGATCGGAATCCTTCGCGGCGATGTCACGGCTGAGGCGGTCGCGCTCGGCCTCCAGTTGTTTGCGTTGCTCCATCAGGGGAGCCAGTTCCTTCTGCAGCCGGCTGGCCTGCTCGGCCACCACCTTGAGTTGGCGTTGGGCCTCGCTGCGCTCGTTCTCTGCGCTGCGCAGGGCGTTGCGACTTTGGGCCAGGTCCTGGCGACTTGAGCTCAGGGCATCGCGGCTGTCCCGTAGGCGCTGTTCGATCTGATCGAGTTCAAAGAGCCCCGTGCGCAAGCGATCACTGACGAGCAGCATCAGCCCAAGGGAGATGGCACTGATCAAGCTGCCGGTCAGCACCGTGATCACTACGGCGGTTTTCTTGGGCCGCAACCGGAACAAGCTCAGCCGCGCCTTGCCGACCTTGGATCCCAAGCGATCCCCCAGGGTGGAGAGCACTCCCCCGAGGATCAGCAACGCCAGGATCAGGATCCAGCCGGACACGACGTTGTGCGACGACGGTCAGTATCGGTTGCGGTGGCTTGGAACGCAGCTGGGATCGGCCACCAGTTCAGCCGTTTAGCTGAAGCGTTTGGCGAGGGCCAACGGATCGAAGACGGTGATCTTCTTGCGGTCGATTTGCACCAGCCCGTCGTTGCGGAGGTCGCCCAAGAGTCGGGTGATCGTGACGCGGGTCGATCCGATTGCTTCGGCAATGGCCTGGTGGGACAGGCGAAGGTCGATCGTGATCCCTTCGCTGCTGGGCACTCCAAAGTCGCGGCAGAGCACCAGCAGGAAGCTCACCAGTCGCGAGGACATGTCGCGGTGGGTGAGGGTTTCGATCATGGTCTCGGTTTGAAGAATCCGAGAGGAGAGACCCTGAAGAAGCAATAGACCAACCGCCGGGTCCTGTTCGATCGCTTTGCGGACGGAGGTTGCGGGAGCCGTCACCAGCTCGACGCGAGTAAAGGCAATCGAGTGATAGAAGCGGTCTGAACGCTGGCCCGTGAGTAGAGACAGCACACCGAACAGGCTGTTCTCCCGCAGCAGTGCCACGGTGATTTCCTCGCCGGATTCGTAGACCCTGGAGAGCCGGACCGCACCCCGCTTCAGCAGATAAACCTTTTCGGCGGGGTCGCCGGGGAAAAAGATTGTTTTGCCCCGCTCAACGATCTCGGTGGTGCTACCGCTCAGGCCCCGGATGACATCCAGAAGCGTGGCATTGGGTGGCAGCGGACTGCCCGCGATCGGTGCGATCACTGACGTACCGGTCGTAGGGCTAGGGGAGTAGCGGCTGAATCCTTGCGTTGCCACGACCATGTCAGCGCGACTGAGTTGCTTGGAACCTACGGATCAGTCCAGGGCCGCCCTGTAGCCATTGAAACTAATTTGCTGCCTCTGCCAAGGCCTGCTTCTGGGCCTGCATCAGTTGATCGATGCCGCTTTCCGCTAGGTCAACCAGACCGGAAAGCTGTTGGCGACTGAAGGGTGCGCCCTCCGCGGTGCCTTGAATTTCGAGCAAATGTTGCTCTTGATTCATCACCACGTTCAGATCGACCTCTGCTTGGCTGTCCTCGCTGTAGTCGAGATCGAGGAGTGCGGCGCCATCCACGAGGCCAACGGAAACCGCCGCCACCTGCCCCACCAGGGGCGATCGTTCCAGCACTCCGCGCTGCTCCAGGCGTTGCAGGCCGAGGGCTAAGGCGGCCCAGGCTCCAGTGATGCTGGCGGTGCGGGTGCCGGCATCGGCTTGGAGGACGTCACAGTCGATTTGCAGGGTCCGCTCCCCCAGAACCTCCAAATCAAGGCAGGCCCTGAGGCTGCGGGCGATGAGGCGTTGGATTTCTTGGGTCCGACCGGAAAGCTTCATCAGCTCCCGTGGCTGCCGGCTGGGGGTGCTGGCGGGAAGCAGCCGGTAGTCGGCGCTCAGCCAGCCCTTGCCGGAGCCTTTACGCCACTTCGGAACACCCTCCTCTAAGCAAACGCTGCAGATCACAGCCGTGTTGCCCGTGTACACCGTGACGGAACTCAGGGCGAAGCCCATCGGATCCCAAGCGAAGCGGGTGCTGCGCAGGTCCGTTGCGCTGCGGCCGTCCCGCCTGGGTTGGGTGCTGCTCATCGCGGGCTGGCTCAGTGCCTCGATGGTACGGGTGTTTGCACTACAGGTAGTGCTTGTTGCTTGCCGGACGGCCTAACGCCGCTACATTCAGGATCCCAAGCGGCAGCCATGCACTCGATGACGGCCAGCATTGCAGCCACGCCCCGTGCTGGACACCTGCGTCCGTTGGCTGTGGTCCCGGCGTCGGCCCCCGCTCGCAGCGTGCGCCTGGCAGCTCAGCAGGAGGGTCAGCTCCAGGTGCACACCGCTCCCTTCCGCGGCAGCTTCAGTGGGGTGTTCAGTCAGGCCCTGCGCAGTGCCGGGCTTGGTAGCCGCGTTCTGGTGAGCCAATTCCTCAAAGGTGGGGTCGATCAGGGTCTGGAGCGCAGTGTGTGGCTCTGTGGCCGCCTTCAGTGGCTGAGGCCAGCCGTGGCGGGTTGCCTCTCTGAGCCTGTGCCGGCCTCCCAGGCCGATGTCGAGGCTGTGCGCGAGATCTGGGCGTACACCCGTGAGCAGTTTCTGAGCGGTCAGCTGGATCAGTTGGTGCTCGATGAGTTGGGCCTGGCCGTCGAATTGGGCTACCTGTCCGAGGCGGAGGTCGTTTCAGCCCTGGAGCAGCGGCCGTCCCACCTGGATGTGATCCTGACGGGGCCCTCCATGCCCACCGCTCTGTTGGCCATGGCCGATCAGGTCACCCAGCTGCGCCGAGGTTTCTGATGCTCAAAAACGACCGTTGGATCAACGAGCAGGCCGCCTTGGGCATGCTCGAGCCCTTTCAGCCACAGCTGGTTCGCCATCTCGATCCGGAGAACAGCGAAAAGCCCGTCCTCAGCTTTGGCTGCTCGTCCTACGGCTACGACCTGCGTCTCTCCCCGCAGGAGTTCCTGATCTTCCGGCACGTCCCCGGAACGATCATGAATCCCAAGCGCTTCAACCCCGCCAACCTGGAGCCGGTGCCCCTGCACGAGGACGAGGACGGCTCGTACTTCATCCTCCCGGCCCACTCCTACGGCTTGGGTGTGGCGCTCGAGAAGATGTGCGTCCCTCCCAACATCACCGTGATTTGCCTGGGCAAGAGCACCTATGCCCGCCTGGGGATCATCGTCAACACCACCCCAGCTGAGGCCAGTTGGGAAGGTCACCTGACCCTGGAGTTCAGCAATTCCTCCGGAGCGGACTGCCGCATCTATGCCAATGAGGGCATTTGCCAGCTGCTCTTCTTCGAGGGTGATCCCTGCGAGACGACCTACAAGGACCGGGCTGGCAAGTACCAGCACCAGCCCGAGCGGGTCACCTTGGCCAAGGTCTGAGCCCTAAGGGGCCAGGCGCGCCTTGTGCAGGCGGGTCTTCTCGTACCAAGCCGCGATCTCTGGGGCCCAGGCCTGGAGGTGGGGCCACATCAGATCGCAGAGCACCCGGATTTCCTCCTGGGCATCGAGCTTGGCGCGCAGGTCCATGAAGTGCAGGAACGCCCGCAGCGAGAAGCTCACAACGAAGTGCTGGCGGTAATCGAAGGGAAGGATGCCCCGGGCATGCTCCTCGGCGAACCCCGCCGCGAGCATGTCGCGATAGCGCTCGGCGGCGACTTGGCAGAGGGCGAGATCCTTGGCGCGCTCGTCTGCGCTGTAGGTGTACTTCTTGCCTTGCCGATCGCTGTACTGCCCTTCGGGGCGCAGGTAGAAGACCTCTTCGAGTTCCAGCTCGCCGTTGGCCGCCCGGCAGATGCGCTCGCCGGTGTAGCGCATGGATTGGACGTCAAAGCTCACGCCCACCCGGTGGGTGCGGGCCTGCTGCATCACGGAGTGGGGGAACCAGCCCACGTTCAGCACGATCTGGGCGTGCTCCAGCGGACCGTAGTGACCGCGCTCACCAGCTAGGAGACGTTTGACGCAGATCTCGCCAGCCTTGGTCTCATCGGGCCACTCGGCGCGATCGGCCGCCACAAACCCTTCGCTGTAGTCCTGGTGCATCCCTGCATAGACGCACTGCTGGGGGTTGGGGGTCGCTGCAATCAGCTCAACCCGAAAGCGTTTCATGGGCGGGCGATGGCGTGGGGAGCTGGTGCTGCAGGGTAACGGGCTTTGGGGGACTCAGCTGTGGCTGCGGGGGCCTGCCATGGTGGTCGCCTCCACTTGGGGCAGGACGCTGGTCTCGGCGACACCCGCCATGGCCGGTAAGGGGGTGCCTGCCACCAAGGCTTCAGTCAGGGCTTCCAATTCGCTTTGGCTGCGGGCGCCGACGGCGCGGCCCACGCGGGTGCCACTGGCATCGAAGAATTCCAGCTGCGGGATGCCGTTGACGTCGTAGCGATCCACCTCCGGTTGCCAGCGGGGGTTGTCGACGTTCAGCAGCACCACATCGAGTTGATCGTGGTGTTGGCTCTCGACTTTCTCCATCGCTGGGGCCATGGCTTGGCAGGCCTCACACCAGTCCGCGTAGAACTCGACCACGCTGGGCCGGCCATTGCTGAGGGCAACGGCGGGCTCCAGCGACTGGCGGGCCAGCTTCTCCAGGGGCGCCGCCGGTGAGAGCCCGCCGCGCAGAAGGAAGAGCCCTAGGGCCAGAAGGGCGGCCACTGCAGCCAGCAGCATGCGCTCGCGCCGTCCCAGGGCTGCCGTGTTGCTGTCCACAGGTGGTGTGTTGATGCTTGGCGCCAATCTGCCAGGGCTGTTCCCATTCCGCGTCGATACCCTGACGGTGGATGAGTTGCGCCCTTGAAACGCCGCATCACCCTTCACTTCCCGCGGGAGGCGGTGCATCAGCCGATCACCTATCGCCTGGCGGTCGAATTTGATATCGCCGCCAAGATCCTGCGGGCGCAGATCGCTCCGAACCAGAGCGGAACAATGGTGGTGGAGCTCTCGGGTGACATCGATGATCTCGATGCCGCTGAGCAGTGGTTGGAGGGGCAAGGTCTGGGCTTGAACCGGGCCTCCGGTGAGATCGCGATTGATCCCCAGCGTTGTGTGGACTGCGGCATCTGCAGCAGCGTTTGCCCGAGTGGCGCCCTGAGTTTCACCGCTCCCCACTGGCGACTGGAGTTCAACGCGCAGCGCTGCCTGGTCTGCGAGCAATGCATCCCCTCGTGTCCGTTTGAAGCGATCGCCCTGGTGTTGGATCAAGCTGTGGGCGCTGCCCAGTGATGCGCCTGTCCATGCGCCCTGTGACTGCTGTTCTTCGCTTCCTGGTCCTGCCCCTGCGGGCACCGATGTTGCTGGTGCTTTTTGCCGTCAGCGCCTTCATGGGATTGCACTGGGCTGATGTGTCTCCGCAGTTGCTGACCCAGGCCAGCACGCCGGTGCAGCAGGAGTTCGCGGGCCCTTGGTTCTGGCCGCTCCAGTGCATGCAGGCGCTGCTGGTGGTGGTGCTCTGCACCATGCCCGATCTGCTTCTGCGGGAGCTCTCGCAGTTGATGGCGGCCAGTAAGGCGCTGACCCTGGTGGTGACCTTGCTGGTGGTGATCACCGGGGGCCTTTACCTCCTGCACTTGGCGGTGCTCTCTGAGGTGTTGGTCTTGGCCTCGGCGGTCTTGCTCGCCCGGCTTGATCTCACCCGGCTTCGGATTGCACCGGCGCCCCTGCTCGGAGCCTTTGTGCTCTGCAGTTGGGTCCTGGCGGGAATCCTGGTGGGCCGCTCCCTCTATGCCCACCTCGGGTTTGTCTTTGCTTAGGGGCCGGCATCAGCGGCAGAGGGTCTCGGCGCTCTCTGCGAGCCGCCGATAACTCCAGTAGTTGCCGAGCACTTTTTTGGTGTACAGCCGGGTTTCGGGGTAGGGGATGGCCTCGGTCCAGAGCTCCGGTTCGCGCTGCAGATCAAAGCCCCGAGAGTTGAGCCAACTGGCGACGGCACCGGGGCCAGCGTTGTAGCTGGCGATGGTTTGGAACAGGTTGCCCCCGGTGCTGCTGAGCAGTTGTTTGAGGTAGGCCGCCCCCAGGGCTGCGTTGCGGGCTGGATCGATCAGGGCCTGATGGTCCAGGGGTTCGCCCGCTAGTTCGCTGGCGGTGGCTGGCATCAGTTGCAGCAGGCCACTGGCTCCAGCCCCTGAGCGCACACTTGGGCTGAAGCGGGATTCCTGCTTGGCGACCGCCAGCAAGAGGGCGAGATCGACACCCGTCGCTTCACTGGCGGTGCCCAGTTCTGCGCCAAAACGCCGGGGGTGCAGCTGCCGTTCCCGATCAAGTTGTCCCCGGCAGCCGATCTGGGGCAGGCGAAAGCTGGCCCGCTCGAGTTGTCCGAGTCCGGTCCAGTCATCGCCGATTGCCGTGCGCAGTCGACCTTCGATCAGAAACTCCTCAGGTCGGCTGGGGGACCTGCCCCCTTGCTTGGTGCGCCAGCTTTCCCAGGCCTCCAGTGCCTGCCCCCGCTGCCAAAGGGCATCGATGCGTGTGTCACCACTGGTCAGGGGTTGCCAGGGCTGAATCGGCTCTGTGCTGCTGAGTTCCTGGTGGGACTGTCCCAGGCGTTCGCTGGCCCGCCAGCTGTAGTAGCCCAGGGGTTGGCTCCTTTGGGTTTGCCGCCAGAACTGCTCTGCGCTCGCCTGGTCCCCCTGCTGCTGGGCACTCCAGCCGCGCCAGAACAACTGGCGCGCCGCTAGTGGTGCGGGCAGGTTGGCGCTCTCCAGTTGGCTGAGCCAGCGACTCGCTTGGCGCCAGTCCCGGTGCAGCAAGGCCTTGCGCGCCTCGCTCCACTGGAGTTCCCAGCTGGCTGGGTCATTGGGCCAGCGGCTGAGCACGGTGGCCGGATCGACCTGTCCCGCTTCGGCAAGGCGAGCCTGCACGGGGGCGCTGTCCTGGAGGGTTGGCGGCAGTTGTTGGAGCCGTTCAACCGCTCCTGCTGCCGGAGATTGCGCCAAGAGGCGTGCTGCCTCTGCACCCTGCGGGCCTTCGCTCTGGGCGATGCGCAAGAGCCAGTCTTCGGCCTGCGTTTGTTGCGCGCGGTTCCCCCGCAGCAGGGTTTGAGCCAGGCGCAGCTGTAGTTCTGCTGTGGCGGGCGTGTCCCCAAGGCAGCGCAGGGCGGCTTCACTCCGTCCCAGTTGCGCGAGCCCCGCGGCAAGTAGCTGCTTGTCTTCGGCGCTGAGCGCAGCGGCACGGGTCTCGCAGGTTTGCAGCAGGAGCGCTTCGGCTCCGGGCCAGCGGGCACCCCAGCGGGCGAGGTGCAGGGCATCGCCTGCTTCGAGGGCTGCCGCCAGGGCCGCCGGGTGGGCGGCAAAGCGCTCCAGCAGCGTCAGCCGCAACTTGGGTTGCTGCCGGCCCAGGGCATAGAGGGCATCGGCACTGGCGGGTTCCCGCGGAAAGCGCCGCAGCAGTTCTGCCCAGAGGGCCTGGGCTTCCTGGGGACGTCCACTCGCTTGGGCTGCGAGGGCCGCGCGTTTGAGGCTGATCGCCGCCAGCACCTTGTTGCTGCCGCGGTTGCCCCAGCCCTGGCCCTGGAGCCAATGGCGCCGATCCTCAGGGCTGCTCTTGGCTTGAGCGCTCAGCAGCAGTGCCGCATCCCTTCGCCGGTCTGGATCGAGGCTGTGTTTGCGGCTGCGGGTCAGCTCGGCTGGGCTGCTGTTGGGGGTGAGGGGCGGAGCCAGCTGCACCAGAAGTTGCCGTCCGGCAGCCAGGGCGACGCCCGTTCCCAGGCAGCAGAGACCCAGCAGTGCTGTGCCCAGAAGGCTTTGGCGTCCTTCAGCGGAACGGGGGCGCTGGGCCAAAGCAGTGGGATAACTCTGCGCATTCTTGGTGAGATGCGCTCCGCTTGCATCGCAAACCCGGCGTAACCTGCCGCGAGCCTTGATCCATCAGCTCGCCATGTCTCCGCTTGGGGCGCCATTCCCGTCTGGTACGGCGAGTTTTGGAACCGATGGCATCCGCGGCCGGGTTGGGCAGGTGATCACGCCCGCCCTGGCCCTGCAGGTTGGCTACTGGTGCGGTCGGGTCCTCCCTGCCGGTGGTCCGGTCGTGTTGGGAATGGATTCCCGCAGTAGCGGACCGATGTTGGTGGCCGCCTTGGCTGCTGGGCTGACCGCAGCGGGCCGTGAGGTGTTGGATATCGGCCTGTGTCCCACGCCTGCCGTTCCCGGCGCCATTCGTCAGCTCGGAGCCAGTGGCGGCCTGATGGTGTCGGCCAGCCATAACCCGCCCCATGACAACGGCATCAAAGTCTTTGGAGCCTGCGGGGCCAAGTTGGCCAAGCAGCAGCAGGCCGAGATCGAAGCGGGCCTGCATGGCAGTGGCGATGTGCTGGGCGGCTTCAGTGCCAATGGACGGCTTGTGCACCGCCCGGATCTGCTGAACGACTACCGCCAACGCCTGCTGGAGAGCGTGGGTTCAGCTCGGCTGGATGGCGCCAAGGTGGTGCTGGATCTTTGCTGGGGTTCGGCGACCAGCTGCGGTGAACGCGTCTTTCGTGAGCTGGGCGCTGAGGTCACGGTGCTCCATGGCCAGCCCGATGGGACCCGGATTAACCAGGGCTGCGGCAGCACCCATCTCGAGGCTCTCCAGGCGGAGGTGATCGCCCAGGGGGCGGCCATGGGTTTTGCCTTTGATGGCGATGCCGATCGGATGCTCGCGGTCGATGGCCGTGGTCGGGTCGTCGATGGTGACCAGATCCTCTACCTCTGGGGCCTGGCCCTGATGGCCGAGGGGGCCCTTCCGGACAACCGGATCGTCGCGACGGTGATGAGCAACCTCGGCTTTGAGCGTGCGTGGCAAGCGCGAGGTGGCGTGCTGGAGCGCACTGCCGTCGGTGATCAATACGTGCATGCCGCCATGGAGCAACTCGGCGCGTCCCTGGGCGGTGAACAATCCGGTCACATCCTCTCGGCCCGCCACGGCATGAGTGGTGATGGTCTGCTAACGGCGCTGCAGGTGGCGCGATTGATTCAGGCCCAGGGGGGTTCCCTGAGCGACTGGCTCGATGGCAGCTTCCAGCCCTATCCCCAGAAGCTGGTGAATGTCACCGTTCCGGATCGCAGCAGGCGCACCGGTTGGGAGAGCTGCGCGCCGCTGCTTGAGGCTGTGCAGGTTGCGGAAGCGGCGATGGACGGTACTGGGCGTGTGTTGGTGCGGGCCAGCGGTACCGAGCCGTTGCTTCGGGTGATGGTGGAGGCGGCTGAGCAGGCTGATGTCGACCATTGGAGTCGCCAGTTGGCGGAACTCGCCGATCAGCACCTCAACGCCGCCTGAACGGCCATTTGCAGGGCGCCATCACAGGCATCGCCCTTGGGGGCCACCAAGGCAGCACCGGGGCAGCGTTGCTCGAGGTCCGCGGCGAAGGCGCGGCGCAGTGTCCCCAAGTGTGTGAGCGCGCCGCCGCTGCAACAGACCCGCGGAGCTTGCAGCTCGAGGGTGGAGGCAATGGTGCGCACCATCTGGCTGAGGGCCAGCGCTGAACGTTCAACGATGCGTTGGGCGTGGTCATCGCCGCCTGCGGCGCAGGCGTCCACCACGGGAGCTAGCCGGGCAAAGCCGGCCGCGCCAAACCCTTCGGCTACGACGGCGGCCTTGAGCTCTTGCGGGGTGCTGACCCCGAGGGCTTGCCAGAGCTGGTGCTTGAGGGAGGTCTCGCTCAGCCGTCCATCGGCCATCTGCACGCTGATCGCTAAGCCGTCCCGGCCCAGATCCATCGCGGAGCCCGCCCCATCCAGCAGCCAGCCCCAGCCACCCGTGCGATGCCAGTGCCCGGAGCTCGTTTGCCCTAGTGCAATGCAGCCCGTGCCACTGATGACGAGCACGCCAGCGGCTTCGCCATGGGCGCCCAGCAGGGCGGTGTGCTCATCACCGCTGACTTGAACAGCGGGCTGGGGAAGCTTTAGGGCGGCTGCTGCCAATGCCTCCCCTTGGCTTTGGACGGCGCTGCCCCTCTCAATGCCGCTGGCCCCCACTCCGGCTGCGGCGAGGGGCTGCTCGCCGCCCAGCCCGGCCTGCATCAGCCCATCGCGCAGGCTCGTTTGGAGAGCATCTTGGAAACAGGCCTCACCGCCTGGTGCGGCCAGATGGCGAACCCCCGGACCCTGGCCCAGGGCGATGGGGATCAGCGCTCCCGTGCTCGTCAGTCGAGCCAGTTTGCAGCTGGTGTGGGTTTGTCCGGCATCAAAGCCAGCGAGCAGCTGCCCTTCAGCCATCGCTGCTGCTGGCACTCAAGGTTGCCAGGCAGAACCAGCCGGTGAGTTGGACTTCGGGCCGGAAGAAGATCGTGTCGGTCGCGCCCTGGACGCAGAGGCCAGCGATGGCGGCCACCGCGGCCAGGGCCGGCAGGGCCCAGTTGGACTCGCCTTTGAGTTGGCTCAGGCCAGCCCTGAGGCTGGCGAAGAGCAGGCCGAGGGCCGCGATGAGATTGGGGATGCCTCCTTCCACCAGCAGCTCAAGCGGCACCGAGTAGGCGCTCAGGGCGTTGAACTTCGGCTGTTGATAGAGGGGATAAATCAGGTTGAAGGCGCTGTTGCCGGGGCCGATCCCCAGCCAGGGCCGCTCCTGGATCATCTCGATGGCGGCGAGCCAGACGTTGATGCGGAAGTTGTTGGAGCTATCCCCGCGGCCTGCCGCGAGGCTCATGACCCGGATCCGTAGGGGCTCGATTTGCGTCACGGCGATCACCAGCACGCAGACGGCTGCCGCGATCAGCAGCAAGGGGAAGAGGCGGCGCCAGAGGGGCGGCCAATGGCGCGTTTGCCGCAGCACCAGCAGCAGCACCGCGGCCCCAAGGGCTGCCACCATTCCAAGCCAGCCGCCCCGGCTGTAGCTGAGGAAGAGGGCGCTACAGCCCAAGAGCAGGGCACTGGCGGCAAAGAGGCGCTGGGGCCATGAGCGCCAGCGCAGCAGAGCGATCAAGGCAATGGGCAGGATCGGGATCAGGTAGCCCGCCAGCAGATTCGGGTTCTCCAGAGGGCCGTAGACCCGGATCGTTCCGTCGGCGACGGAGTTGGGATCGGCCCAGCGGGCCAGCTCACTGGTGTCGCCATAGAGCTGCCGTATGGCGAGGACGCTGCTGAGCAGCTCACCCCCCAAGAGGGCTGCCACGAGCCGATCCCACCAGAGCGGCGCCTGCTCGAGCAGCTGCCGCAGTAGGGCGTAGACCCCCAGATAGCTGATCAGCTTCAGCAGACCTTTGAACGCGGCTGGGGTGACCGTTGAAAACCCTGTGGCCAGAACGGCGATGCCGAGCATCAGCAGGAGCCAACCGCTGATGCGGCCGATGCGACCGGCGGGGAGGCAGAGCGACCAGACCAGCCAGAGCAATCCCGACGCGAGGATCAGCAGGCTGAGGCCTGCCCGCGTGACGAAGGGCATTGCGGCCAGCAGCACGCAGAGCACGCTTCCGGCGATCAGGCTCAACCGTGATCCCAGGGGCCCCTCGCTGGCGTCGCCCAAGATCCCCTGCCAACGCAACAGCCAGGGGGTGGATGGCGCCGATCCTGCGCTCATGCCGAGGGGTGGGTTGATGTCTCGGGATTATCGGCGGCTTCGAGCTGTTGCTCCAGCTCTTGGAGGCTCGGCAACGGCGTTTCGTTGCGTTCATAGAGCACTCGGTAGACCGGTAGCCCTTGCTCGAGGACGTAGGTCTCCCGCTCGGTTGGCACGGGCAGGGGGTTGGTTGCCCGCCAGGGGCGGGCGTCAATTGCCGGTCGGCTGAAGCAGCCGCTCGCTTCGGTGACGGCGACCATCGGTTCGATGACGTCCAAAATGTCGCTCTGCATAAAGAGCCGCTTACCCGGCTCCAGGGCCGCGGCGATGGCCAGCAGCAGCGCAGGCTGCAGGACCCGTCGCTTGTGGTGCCTTTTTTTGAACCAGGGATCGGGGAATTGGATGGAGACCAGATCCAACTGACCCGGAGCCAATGCCGTCAGCCAACCCTCAACGCTGATGTTGGCGTTGCAGAAGAGGTAGTGCAGATTGCCAAGGCCGAGCTGCTGACGGTCCGCTTCCGCTGCGGCCACCAGGGCGCGCCGGATCTCGACCCCCAGGTGGTTGAGCTCGGGTTGCTGCTGGGCCAGTGCCAGGAGAAAGCGGCCCCGAGCACAGCCAATGTCGAGGTGCACTGGTCGGCCTGGATCGCAGAACAGCTCCTGGGGTGGGGGCAGCTCCAGCGGCAACTGGAAGAAGCGGCTCAGCGGGTTGACGTGTTGGCGCACCATCGGAAGTCAGGGAGTGTTCGGCACCAGAAAGCCCCAGCTGGCGGTGTAGCCATGCAGGTGGGTTGCACCGGCGACCGGGCCAATCTCGCCGTTGCAGAAGGCACCGCTGATGGGCACATCAGGGAATTGTTCACGGCAACCGTCCACATCGCCATTGGGGCCGCCGTAGAGCCCCTCGCCTCGGCCCAGGCAGGCAAAGAGCAGTGCGGCCATTGGCTCGGCGTTGCGGCTTCGCTGTTGCCCCAGGAGTTGCTGTTGTTCCTGTCTGGAGGTCTCGGCGTCCCGCAATTGAAACTGCACCTGCTGCCCCACCCGCAGCCGCTCGGCCACCGCCACGGAACCGGTGCGTGGGTCGACGCCGATCAGGTTGCGGACCAGGACCGCTGGCCCTGATGCCGGTGCGCCATCGCTGGGCAGCTGGAAGTTGGTTTTGGCCACCCCTAAAAACAGCGAGTGCCGCACGAGCTCCTTCTCCTCTGGGGAGAGGCCCTTGAGGATTGTTTGCAGGCAGGCCACAGGCGTGTCGGCTTCCCCGTCATGGCTGAGACGCAGCAGCACGTTGCGTTCGGCCTGCTCAATTTCAAAGACTGGGCCGATCGGCTTGCAGCCCTGAGCGACAACCGGATCAAGGCGCCAGTCCCCTTTGATCAAACAGCCAACGGCACCATCGACGACGTCATTGCCGATCAAGAGTGAGCCGTGCTGGGCGCTGTGTTGTCCTGCAATGCCTCCGATCTTTTGGGCCTCGGGGTAGGCGAAGTCCAAACCGCTGATGACGTCGTTGATCGCCGTACAGGTGGGATCCAGGAGCAGAAGCATGGAATGCCCGCCGTTGGGGTCGACCCCGGCCCAGTCGATCCAGCTCTGCCGGGATCCGTCGAGATCCGGCAAGGAATCGCTGTTGAGGCTGAAGAGCTCGATCTGCGTCTGGGGCAGGGTGAGCAGGGTCACGCTGATGGCGGGCTGGTGTTCCAGCTCCTGGGCCAATCCCTCGGTGTTGGTGCCGACCACGCCACCGCCGCAGCACCCCAGCCAGTGCTGGGCTCCGATGGCCTGCTTCAGCAGGGGCATGAACCGCTGCAGATCGCTGGCATAGGCGCTGGCGCAGAAGACCAGACCAAGGTCCGCCGGACCCCGTTGACCGGCCTGTTTGAGCTGCTGTGCCAGATCGGCGATGGCGGCTTCGAGGGCGGGTTCGCAGCTCAGTGCCGTGGTGCACTGCGCCTGCTGCGGCGCTTGTCGCCAGGGCAACAACGAAGAGAGGCGAGCGGTCCAAGCCATCGGCGGACCTTACAGCCGCTGGATAATGACCACTGACTGCCTGTTGCTGAGTGCCAGATCTGCTGCTCTATCGCACCCTCGTCTGGCTGGATTACCGCTTGGCTGCGGTTTTTGCCCTGGGGTTGCCCCTGGTGCTGCTGATTTGGTCGGCATTGAAGCGGGAGCAGGCGCTCACCCGCTTGATGGGGATCTATTGGAAGGTCGCCAGCCTGCTGCTGATCACGGTGCTGCTGCTGACGGACAACCGTCCCCTGGGTTATCTGCTGGCGGTTCTCTCCCAGCTGCTGGTGGTGATCAGCGTCTGGTTCTGGGTGGATCTCAACGAGGAGTTGGCGGACTTGCCCCCCTGGCGCCCCTTGCCCTTTGTCGTGCGCGCCTGGCGTTGGGGTCTCACGCTTTTCGGTCTGTTGGGTGCGGCCTTGAGTGCCGTGGCCCTCAACTGCGTTGGTGGCGGATTAACCCGTCCGATCTGCAGGGTTTGGCTCGAGGCCCCCGATGATCTCCATGGCGGAGTCGCCGGTTTCTTTGATTTCGTCTTTGGCGGCAGCTGGACCGCGGCCATCGCTGCCTTTGTCGGCTACGTCTCCCTCGTGGCCTATGGCGTTGGCCTTCTGCAATGGCTGATCGTGCGCCTGCCCAAGCAGGGCCGGGTCGCAGGCGGCTTCTAGGGGCGTAGGGGCGTTTCGATGGCGATCAGCGTTGCTGAACTGCTACTGCAGTTGGAGGAGATCAGCCGAAGCCGGGCTGATCGGGTCCTGCGTTTGCGGGGGGCTTGGCCGGTGGATGAGGGATGGGAGCCGTTTGAGCTGCTGATCTTCCGTGGCTTCTCCAGCAGCGTCTCCCATCCCACGGATTTCGATCCTGATCAGCCACTGCTGCCGGAGGCGGCACGGATCGAGCAGGCCGAACTGCTGCAGGGCCCGCTCAACCCACAGGCCGAGCAGTGCCTCTCACGCGTCTCCGGGGCCGAGACTTACCTCGACCCATCCGCTTGGCTTTAAGAGAGAACCTCGACGCAGCGGCCGCAGAGGGTCGGATGGGCGAGGTGCTCGCCGATGTCACTCTCGTAATGCCAGCAGCGCTCGCACTTCTGACCGGCCGCTTTGCGGATCTGGACGGTGATGCCGTTCTCACTGGCTTCGGCCAGCACGCCTTCGGGGTTTGAGCCGCCGATTTCCAAGGCCGAGACCAGGAGCCAATCCGCCAGGTTGTCGACCTTGGGGTGGGCGCTGTTCTCCAGCCAGGTGAGGGCTGCCTGGGTTGCCTCGCTCCCTTCGCCGAGGCTCAGTTGAACCTGCGCTTCCAAGGAGGCCCCCAGCTTGGCGGCGCTGCGGCAGCTTTCCAGTTGCCGATTGACCAGCGCGCGCAGCTCCAGGATCTGGGCCATCGGTTGCTCAAGGGCACTGTTGCGCCATTGCTCGGGTGCCGTGGGCCAGCCCCGCTCAAACACTGAGGTCTCGGCAACGGAGTAGGGCAAGTTCTGCCAGATGTCCTCTGCCATGTGGCACAGCACTGGGGCGATCAAGCCCGCGAGTCGCTCCACCACCAGCGCGAGAACCGTTTGACAGCTGCGGCGGCGGAAGTCGTTGGCACCGCTGACGTAAAGGCGATCCTTGGCGATGTCCAGGTAGACGTTCGAGAGATCGACGACGCAGAAGTTCTGTAGGGCCTGGAAGAAGCGGTAGAACTCGTAGCGCTCGAAGTCTCCGCTGACGCTGTCAATCAAGGACGCGGTGCGCTGCAGCATCCACTGATCCAACAGCGGTAGCTCTTCGTAGGGAACGGCGTCTTGGCTGGGGTCAAAGTCGTGGAGGTTGCCCAGCAGGTAGCGCGCCGTGTTGCGCACCTTGCGGTAGACGTCCGCCAGCTGTTTGACGATGCCGGGGCCCAGGGGGACGTCGGCCGAGTAGTCGACGGAACTCACCCAGAGCCGAAGGACATCGGCGCCGTAGGGCGGTTCCTGCTTCTGGTTCTTGCCGCCCGAGACCAGCACCGCTGGATCGACGACGTTCCCGAGGGATTTGCTCATCTTGCGGCCTTTCTCATCGAGGGTGAAGCCGTGGGTGAGCACTCGCTTGTAGGGGGCGTGTCCGTTAACTGCAACGGAGGTGAGCAGGCTGCTTTGGAACCAGCCGCGGTGTTGATCGCTGCCCTCGAGGTAGAGATCAGCCGGGTAGTGCAGTTGGGGTGCGCGGCTGCTGGCGCCCTCGATGCCCCCGAGCACGCCGGCCCAGGAGGAGCCGGAGTCAAACCAGACATCCATCGTGTCGGTGCCCTTGCGCCATTGGCTGGCTTCCGCGGCGTAGGTCTCAGGCAGGAGCCCGGCTTCGTCGCGCTCCCACCAGACATCGGCGCCGTGCTCGGCAATTAGCCCTTGGATGTGGCTGAGGGTGGCTTCGTTGAGCAGCACCTCACCGGTTTCACGGTGATAGAAGACGGGAATCGGCACACCCCAGGTGCGCTGACGGCTGATGCACCAGTCCCCCCGCTCGCTCACCATCGCTTCGATGCGGTTACGGCCACTGGCCGGTAGCCACTCCACCTGGGCAATGGCATCGAGGGCGGCCTGGCGGAAGCCCTCCACCGAGGCGAACCACTGCTCGGTGGCCCGGAAAATCGTCGGCTTTTTGGTGCGCCAGTCGTAGGGGTAGCGGTGCTCGTAGCGCTCCTGCTTCAGCAGCAGGCCCGTCTCTTCCAGGGCGCTGATGATCGTCGGGTTGGCGTCTTTGAGGACATTGGTGCCGGCGAAGGGGCCGGCTTCTGCTGTCAGGTTTCCGGCCTCATCCACCGGGCAAAGCACCGGGAGTTTGTACTTGCGGCCGGTATTGAAGTCGTCGACGCCATGGCCCGGGGCGGTGTGGACCAGGCCGGTGCCTGCTTCGGTGGTGATGTAGTCACCGCCGATCACGACCGGACTGGTGCGCTCCAGCAGGGGATGGCGGTATTGCAGGCCTTCAAGGGCACTCCCTTTGACGCTGACCAGGGGTTTGAGGGTCAGGCCCAGGCTGGTTTCCAGTCTTTCCCGCAGTTCGGCGGCCACCACCAGGTGGCTGGCGGCTGGTGCGGGGTTGTCGCCCTGGGCCTCAATGGCACAGATGGCGTAGTCGAGCCGTTCATTGACGGAGACCGCCAGGTTGGCGGGCAGCGTCCAGGGGGTCGTGGTCCAGATGGCGACAGCCAGGCCGCCTTTGGCCGTGGCTTGTGCGGGGCTCAGGCCCGCCTGCTCGAGGGTGCCGGCCAGCTCGCTGGGGAGTGCCACAGCAGGGAAGGCGGCAAACACGCTGGGGGAGCTGTGGCCGTCGGGGTACTCGAGCTCGGCTTCAGCGAGGGCCGTACGGGAGCTGGGGCTCCAGTGGACCGGCTTGAGGCCCCGGTAGATGTGACCGGCCAGCACCATGGCTCCGAACACCCCGATCTGGGCGGCCTCGTAGTCCTTCTGCAGGGTCAGGTAAGGCTGATTCCAGTCGGCCCAGATGCCCCAGCGGCGGAAACCAGCCTTCTGGCCTTTCACCTGCTCGAGGGCGTAGGCATGGGCCTTCTTGCGCAGGCTGACGGGGGTGAGCTCGGCCCGCTCGCTGCTCTTGAGCCCCTGCAGCACCTTCAGCTCAATCGGTAGGCCGTGGCAGTCCCAACCGGGGACGAAGCGAGCCCGCTTGCCCTGCAGCAGGGCGGTCTTATTAATGATGTCCTTGAGGATCTTGTTCAGCGCGTGCCCGACGTGCAGGGCGCCGTTGGCGTAGGGCGGCCCGTCGTGGAGGGTGAAGCAGGGACCTGTGTTCTCTTCGCTCAGGCGCTCATAGAGCTGCTGCTCAGCCCAGAACGCCTGGATCTCGGGCTCGCGCACCTGTGAATTGGCCCTCATGTTGAAGGGCGTTTTCAGCAGGTTCAGGGTGTCCTTGTAGGAAATCTGCCCGGCGTTGGCGGAGGACTCGGAAGCAGTGCTGGCGGTCACAGCGCTTGGGGCAGCAAGGGTCGATTATCCCGCTTGGGGGCTGGAGGCCTCGATCAGCTCCTCCACCTCATCAAAGGAAGCCACCACGGTGGGCTCAACAGTGGGTTCGATGGTGGGCTCAACAGCGGAAGGGGGTTCAGGAGCGTTCTCGGTTTCGGCGCGAACCCAGCGCTTGCTGCTCTTGCCCGGTTTGGGCCCGCCTTTGAAAGCGTTCAGGAGCGATCCACCCGTTTCGTTCAGGACCGACGCGGCCTGGGTGCTGCTGCTGAAGAGTTCTCTCAGGCTGGTTTGCCAGCGCTCGATGGACGCGATGCGCTGCTGTTCCTCGAGGCTGAGCATGCGCCAACGGCTTTGCAGGACCTCGCTGCCGAGGCGGGCAATGAGTAGGCCTCCGCAGAGCACGGCCAGCATCGGGGAGCCCGTCAGCCGGTCCGCGCTGGTGACCAGGGTCAGCCCCAGCAGCAGAACCACAGCCCCCCAGGCGGCATCGCGGGGGCGACTGAGCTCGGTGGCGAGCAGCGGCAGCAGCATCACCGTCAGGCCCACCAGCAGGGCAAGGGTTCCGCCAAGGGTGGCCAGCATCGGAATTGAGGCGTTGACCCCATTCTGGGCCGCTCTCTACAGTCGTCGCCTGCCCACCTGGCGGAATTGGTAGACGCGCTGGTTTTAGGTACCAGTGGCTTCGGTCGTGGGGGTTCAAGTCCCCCGGTGGGCATCCGTTCGAGAGGTCGGTTTTTCTAAGCTGGCCCTTATTCAGTAGGAATGACGCAAACCTTGGCCCCATCTGAGTTGCAAGAGCTTGGACGCCAAGAGGTGCGTGCTTCCGTCAGCGCAGTGCCTCGGGAATACCTCGATCCCCCGGCGCCCTGGAACCCAACGGTGGGTCTGTTCCTCGGGGGATATGCCCTTGCGGCGTTGAGCATCGCGGGCTGGTTCCTCTGGGGTTGGCCCCTGCCTGTGCTTCTGGCCACGGGTTTTCTCGCCCTGCATCTCGAAGGCACGGTCATTCACGACGCTTGCCACAACGCGGCGCACCCCAGTCGCTTCTGGAATGCCTTCATGGGGCATGGGGCCGCAATGCTGTTGGGCTTCAGCTTTCCTGTCTTCACCCGGGTGCACTTGCAGCACCACGCCCATGTGAATGATCCGAAGAATGATCCGGATCACATCGTCAGCACCTTCGGTCCGCTTTGGCTGATTGCGCCCCGTTTTTTCTATCACGAGTACTTCTTTTTCCAGCGCAAGCTTTGGCGCGGACATGAGCTTCTTGAGTGGGGGATTGCCCGGGGAATCTTCTTCGCGATTGTGCTAGCTGGGATCAAATATGGCTTCATTGATTTCATCTTCAATGTCTGGTTCGCGCCAGCCCTGATGGTCGGGGTGACCCTGGGCTTGTTCTTTGATTACCTCCCCCACCGCCCCTTCTCGTCCCGCAACCGTTGGCACAACGCCAGGGTCTATCCGGGGCGTTTAATGAATTGGCTGATCATGGGTCAGAACTATCACTTGGTTCATCACCTATGGCCTTCAATTCCCTGGTTTGAGTATCGGCCGGCTTATCACGCCACCAAGCCAATCCTGGATGCCAAGGGCTCGCCTCAGCGCCTCGGTTTGTTTGAAACCAAGAGCGATTTAACGAACTTCCTCTACGACATCGTTCTGGGCGTGCGCAGTCACCGCCGCCGCCGCAGCAAACTTCGTCCGATTGCAGGACTGCTGCCGTCCTTCAGGGCAAGGCGCCACGTGGTGGCTCTGCTCCACCGCACGGCTGTCTCGCCCAGGCGCTGAGATTCACTCAGCCAGGATTTTGGGAACCCTGAAGAAGTCGCCTTCGCGCAGAGGTGCTTCGTTGAGCAGTTGCTCCCGCACGTCGGTCGCAACAACGGTGTCTTCGCGCGTCACGTTGACCACTTCGACAGCCCGGGTGGTGGCGGGAACGCCATCGGTATCGACGGCCTGCAGGTGGTCGACGTAATCGAGAATCCGCTCGAGCTGACCGGTGTAGGTCGCGATCTTGTCTTCGGGCAGATCCAGGCGAGCCAGCTTGGCCACCTTGCGGACGTCGTCGGCACTGATGTTGCTCATGGGGTGAACCTAGCTGGCCGACTCGCTTAAAAAGCGCTCCAGATCAGCCACCAGCCCCGTCGCGGCCACGTCCAAAAAGCGGCGGCCGTCCTCTGCAGTGGCCAAGGAGGGATGGGAGCCCATGCGGCCATCGGGGTGGCGGCGGCGGAAGTCCTCGGGGCTGTGAATTGGTCCGGCGGGTGCTGGGTCGGGCAACGGTTGTTGCTTGCTCTCCAGGCTGGGCTCGAGCGCCAGGGTGATGGCTATTTCACTGGGGGTGGCGTGGTGGCCTTCCTTGTCCCCGTAGAGCTCTCTGGCCAGGCCCATGGCCTCTGAGGTCATAAACCAGTTGGCCAGCTTGCAGCGCAGTCGAGCGGCATTGGGCAGTCCGCGGGCGACAGCGGTGCCGTAGGCCTGGGCAAAGGCTGCCTTGCAGGTGGCGATGTTTCCGCCATGGCCATTGATCACGTAGATCCGCTCAAACCCGTGGCGGGCCAAGGAGAGGATCAGGTCATGCAGCACCGCCAGCAGGGTGGAGGGCTGCAGGCTCATGGTCCCAGCAAAGCCCAGATGGTGCTCCGCCATACCGAAGGCCTGGGCCGGGGTGACCAGCACTCCTAGGCGCCGTCCGACCTCCAGGGCCACGGCTTCGGCGGTGAGGGCGTCGGTGCCGATGGCTCCGGTGGGTCCGTGCTGCTCGGTGGAGCCCAGGGGAATGATCACCCCTTTGTTCTGGGTCAGATAGGCCTCTACTTCAGGCCAGCTCCGCAGCTGCAGTCGGATGTCTTCGGTGCAGTGAGCAGTCACGGGGGTGAGGCGTGAGATCGCTTCAGTATCCCTAGATCTCGGCCGCGTCAGTGTGCGGTGCCGTTGCCGTCGTACTTGTCCGTGTCGTAGTAGCCGCCCTTGGTTCCGAAGAACAAGGTGGCCAAGACAAATAGCCCGCTGCCGCCAATCAAGACCGTCGCCAGGGTGAATCCTTCGGTGTGCATCGCCGGGGCTGAGCCGATGGGCTGATTCTGGCGTCCGCGGCTTTCGCGCGCAGCGCAGGGTCGGTTAACTGTGACCTGCCTGCCTGGAGGCGGCGATGCCGAAGCACCCCCCAGCGCTCCCCCAAGCCTTCTTCGCCCGCCCCGCCGAGCTGGTCGCCCCCGACCTCATCGGTTGCCTGCTGGTGAAATGCCAAGAGCACGGCAGCTTGCTTTGGGGTGTGGTGGTGGAAACCGAGGCGTATTCCCAGGACGACCCCGCATGCCACGGCTTCCGCCGCCGCTCCCCAAGCAACGAAACGCTCTTCGGTGAGCCAGGGCGTTTTTACGTCTATGTGAGCTATGGCATTCACCACTGCGTGAATGTGGTGACCCACAGGGCTGACTGGGCCAACGGCGTTCTGCTGCGTGCCCTAGCGATGCCGGGGGAGCCGGAGCGGATTGCCGCGGGTCCGGCCCTGCTGGCTCGTCGCTTTGGCCTGGACCGCAGCCATGACTGCTGCCCCAGCAGCCCTGCGCAGGGGCTTTGGCTGGCCCCTCGGTTGCCAGAGCTCAGTCACGCGGAGTTGGTTCAAACCACCCGCATCGGCATCAGTCAGGGGCAGGACTGGCCTTGGCGCTGGTACCTCCGCAGCAGCCGCAGCATCAGTCGACGTGCCAAGGGAGATCGCAGTCCGCCCTTGGCTGAGGCCTGGGACGTGGCCTCTTGCGTCGCGGGCTTCTAGCCTGCTGTTGACGCTTGCCTCAGACCTTGAGCGACTGGACCCACCGCCATGTGCTGGATCTGGCGGCCTTCTCGCTTGAGGACTACACCACTGTTTTAGAGCTGGCCCAGCGGTTTCGGGCGATGCCCACCAGTGGCGCCCGCAAGCTGCCAGCCCTGCAGGGCAAGCTCGTCACCACCCTGTTTTTTGAGCCCAGCACCCGCACCCGCAGCAGCTTCGAGCTGGCGGCCAAACGGTTGTCGGCGGATGTCCAGAGCTTCTCTCCCTCCTCCAGTTCCCTCAGCAAAGGGGAGAGCCTGCTCGACACGGTGCGCACCTATGTGGCCATGGGAGCTGACTTGCTGGTGGTGCGTCACCGCTGCACCGGGATTCCCGCCTCGTTGGCCCACGACCTTGACCTCAGCGGTGATCGCGTGGCGGTCTTAAACGGTGGAGACGGCCTGCACAGCCATCCCAGCCAGGGACTGCTGGACCTGTTCTCCCTGGCGCGTCAGTTCAACCCCGAGAGCCCAACGCCTGAAGCGCTGCGGGGCCGGCGGATTGTGATTGTCGGCGACATCCTCCATTCCCGTGTGGCCCGCTCCAATCTCTGGGCCCTGACCGCCTGCGGCGCCGAGGTGGTGCTCTGCGGGCCCGCCACCCTGCTGCCGCAGGCCTTTGAGCAGTTCGTGGACGCCCCGCCGCCAGGGCAGGCCAGCGACCCAGTCGCCAAACGGGGCCGCATCCGGATCGAGCGCGATCTCGATCAGGCCTTGGTCGGCGCCGATGCCGTGATGACCCTGCGCCTGCAGAAGGAGCGGATGAACCAAAACCTGCTCACCAGCCTGGAGAGTTACCACCGCCGTTTTGGCCTCACCCATGGGCGCCTGCAGGGCAAGATTCCTGTGCTTCATCCCGGTCCGGTCAACCGTGGGGTCGAGATGAGTGGTGCTCTGTTGGATGACCCGGCGCTCTGTCTGGTGGAGGAGCAGGTCACCAACGGCATCCCGATTCGGATGGCCCTGCTCTATCTCCTGGCCGCCGGCTAGCTCAGAGCAGCTTGAAGCCTTCCAGCAGCAGGCCATAGCAAAACCCCACCCGGCTCATGTCCAAGAGCTGTAGACCCAAACGGTTGCTGGTGTTCCGCAGCAGTGGGCCCCTCAGGCGAATCGCGGCTTCGATTGCCAAGACGCAGAGCAGGGCAGCTGGGGGATCCAGAAAGGAGCGCGCCCCGGTGAGGGTGGCGATGGCATTCCCCAGGAAGAAGGTGCTCAGCAGCACGATCAGCAGCACCGAGAGCCGTCGCCAGGGATTGCTCGCCCAGCGCTCTAGGCGCGGCCAGGCTCCACCCAGGTTGCGCTGCAGCCTGGTGCGCTGAGGTGGGGGCGTCAGGGTCAGGGGAGTCGGTGCGGGCGGGTTGCCTTGAGGTTTACCGCAGGGGCATTAAAAAAGCCCGGGGATACCCGGGCTGAGTGGATCAGCTGACTTCAGCTGTCGGCATCTTTGGCTTTGCGGCTGCCCTTGCCTTCCAGCAGTTCCAGCAGTGCCTCCATCTGGGCCATCACGCCCCGCACCTCGCCGGCTTCAGGCAGGAGACCGTCTTCCATCACGCCTTGATGCATCTCGCGCAGTTCTTGGCGGATGTAACGCAGGTGGCTCACCACTTGCTCGCGCTTCGACTGCGACATGAGCGGGAAAGGTCTCGAAAGCTAAACCCTTTTACCCCATCGCCCTTTAGCAGAGACTTGGCCGCAGCCAGCCCGTCAAACCCCACAAGGGTGGATCGCGGCCCTATTTCTGGCCGAACTTGGCCTTGGCGTCCTCGAAAAAGGCTTCGTCGATCACATCCAGTCCAGCCTCGTTGGCCATCCCTTCAATCCGTTTGCGGGCGGCTGGGCGCACAAAAAAAGGGATCTCCTTGAGCTTGGCCTCTGCTTCTGGTTTCCAGTTCATGGCCAGATCCGCACAGGGACTTCAAGGGTGGATGGAGAATAGGGGACTCGAACCCCTGACCTCTGCGGTGCGATCGCAGCGCTCTACCAGCTGAGCTAATTCCCCTAAAGACCAGGAAGAATCCTTGTCCTGGCCAGAACTTATCAGTCTTCAACGGCCATGACCGCTTCCCCTTCCATCACCCCTGAGTTGATCGCTGCCCAGACCGAGGCCTCGATGGAGGAACTGGGGCGACGTTTGGATCAGGACGACTACCCCAGTCCGTTTGCGGCCTTGAACGATTGGCACCTGCTCCGTGCCATCGCCATTCACCGTCCGGAGTTGGCGCGGCCCTACGTGCACCTGGTGGATCAAGAGCCTTTCGATGAGGACTGAGTCCTTGGCTGATCCCCTCAAGGGGCGTCGCGTTCTGGTCGGGATCAGCGGCAGCATCGCCGCGGTCAAGCTCCCGCTGGTGGTCAGTGCTTTGGCCAAGCGCGGCGCCGAGGTGCGTTGTGTCCTGACCCCCAGCGCTGCGCAACTGGTCAGTCCGGTGGCCCTGGCCAGCCTCAGCCGTCAGCGCTGCTATCTGGACGCCGACCAGTGGAGTCACACCGCCGCCCGCCCGCTGCATGTGGAGTTGGCCGAGTGGGCAGAGCTGGTGCTGCTGGCCCCGTTGTCGGCCACCAGCCTGGGCCGCTGGGTCTACGGGCTGGGCGACACCCTCCTGGCCTCTCTGCTGCTGGCCACGGAAGCGCCAGTCCTGGCGGCTGCGGCGATGAATACAGCCATGTGGTCTTCACCGGGGGTCAGCCGCAATTGGCAAAACCTCCAGGACTTCGAGCGGGTCTTGCCCTTGGGGCCCGGCGCTGGACTGCTGGCCTGTGATCGCGAAGGGGCTGGGCGGATGGCCGAGCCTGAATCCCTGCTGCTGGCGCTGGAGTCGCTGGCGCTCTGGGGTTGGCAGCGCGATTGGCAGGGACGCCGGCTGCTGGTGAGTGCTGGCCCCACCCGCGAGTGGTTTGATCCGGCCCGTTGCATCACGAATCCCAGCAGCGGTCGCATGGGGGTCCTGCTTGCCCAGGCCGCTCGTCTGCGCGGGGCTGAGGTGGATCTGGTGCATGGGCCCCTCCAGCTCGAGCCGGCTTGGCTCGAGGGCCTGCACTGCCATCCGATTGAGACCGGAGCGGAGCTGCAGGCGTCCCTCGAGGCGCTTCAGCCCAAGGCCGATGCGATTGCGATGGCCGCGGCTGTTGCGGACCACCGCCCGAAGCAACGCTTCAGCCACAAACCCGACAAGCAGGACCTAGCGCTGGCGATGGAGGCGGGTTGGGAGCCCATCCCGGATGTTCTGCGGGGACTGGTCGAGCGCCGTCCGGCTGGGCAAGGGATCCTCGGCTTCGCGGCCCACACTGGAGACGTGCTGCCTCAGGCCCAGGCCAAGTGGGCTCGCAAGGGATGCGATCTGCTCTTCGCGAACCCGATTGATCGGCCGGGAGCAGGATTTGGTGACCTGACCAATGAGGGCTGGATCCTTGGCCCTGGTGAGGCGGTTCAGCGGGTTGAACCGATGGGCAAGCTCGCCTTGGCGCATCGGCTGCTGACCGCTCTGGCGGCCTGTTCAGGCGGCCATGGCTGAATCGTCGTCGTTCTGAAGCAGATCCATAAAGGTGCGGAGCTGCAGGCGGGGGATGTAGGGCCAGCCGCCGCTTTTCTCCATGCCCTTCAGCAGGTTGAAGAGCTCGCCGCGATCAGAAGGGAGGCTGGAGCGGAAGGCACCGTCCTGAATCGTGCGGTGCAGCTCCTCGAGCCGGCGCAGCAGCAGGAGAAGGGCCTGTGCTTCACCATCCACCTCGGCGGCCAGCTCTTCGAGGCTCTCCAGCTCTGAGCTCAGGCGGGCTTCCCAGTCGCCTCGGACCAGGCTCTCGTCGATCTGTGTGGTGGTGCTCGCGTCGCTCATAAAGGAATTCAATCGGCCGCTCTCGCATACAGGTTGTTGAGAGCCGCGACATGGTACGCGGAATGGGCGTTTTGCACCGGTAGTATCCCGATCGGGCGTACCCCAATCCCTGAGGTTTTCCCCGCCAGACCGGTTTCTCCCCATGCGTTTCCGTCCTTTGCTGGCCGTCGTGCTGGCCCTTTGTTTGACCCTCGTGACCGCTTGCAGTGGCGGCGCGAAGGCTATTGATCGGGCTGATCTGACCTACGACGACATCCACAACACCGGTCTGGCCAACGACTGCCCGACCCTTCCTGACTCCGCCCGCGGGTCCATCCCCCTCGACAGCAACACCAAGTACCAGCTGCGCGAGGTCTGCATGCACCCCGCTGAGGTGTACGTGAAGGGCGAGCCCGCCAACAAGCGTCAGGAGGCCCAGTTCGTGGCCACCAAGATCCTGACCCGTTTCACCACCAGCCTCGATCAGGTCTACGGCGATCTGGCCGTGACCGGTAACGGCATCAACTTCAAGGAGCTCGGCGGCATCGACTTCCAGATCGTCACCGTGCTGCTGCCCGGTGGTGAGGAAGTGCCTTTCACCTTCTCCTCCAAGGAGCTCGACGCCACCGCTGATGGCGCCGCCATCAGCACCAGCACCGACCTCAACGGTGCTTATCGCGTTCCCAGCTACCGCACTTCCAACTTCCTCGATCCCAAGGGTCGTGCACTGACCACCGGTGTTCAGTACGCCCAAGGTCTGATTGCTCTGAACGGTCAGGACGATGAGCTGGCCCGTGAGAACAGCAAGCGCTACATCGACGGCACCGGTGAGATGAACCTCTCCATCACCAAGGTGGATGCTTCCACCGGTGAGTTCGCAGGCGTCTTCACCGCTGTTCAGCCCTCTGACACCGACATGGGCAGCCATGACCCTGTCGACGTCAAGATCGTTGGTCAGCTCTACGGCCGCCTCGAGAAGGCCTGATCCCCTTCCCGGTCTCAGAACCTTTGATTAGGGGGCTCTTCGGAGCCCCCTTTTTCATGGTTTCCCGAGTGCTCTGGGAGAATCGCCGGCATTGGATCCATCCCTCGCCGCCATGACCTCCGCAGCTGCAGCAACCCGTTCGGGTTTGATCGCTCCCCACGGCGGCACCCTTGTGGACCTGCGGGTGCCTGCCGATCAGCGTGATGCGCTCAAGGCCGGCGTGGATCACGTGGTCGAGTGCTCCGATCGCAATGCCTGCGACGTCGAGCTGCTGATGGTGGGTGGCTTCTCGCCGCTGCGCGGCTTCATGCACCAGGACGACTATCTCTCGGTGGTGGAGAAGAACCGCACCACCAGCGGCCTTCTCTTTGGCCTGCCGATCGTGATGGATACCGATCGCGATGACATCGCCGTCGGCCAAAAGCTGCTGCTGACCTATCGCGGTCAAGAGCTGGCGGTGATGACGGTCGAGAGCAAGTGGGAGCCGGACAAGGCTCGTGAAGCCGTCGGCTGCTACGGCACCTCCTCCCTGGAGCACCCTGCCGTGAAGATGATCGCCACCGAGCGCGGTCGCTTCTACCTGGGTGGCTCGATTCAAGGCCTGGAGCTGCCTGAGCGTGTCTTCCCCTGCAAAACCCCGGCTGAGGTGCGCGCCAACCTGCCTGAGGGCCAGGACGTCGTGGCCTTCCAGTGCCGTAACCCGATCCACCGCGCCCACTACGAGCTCTTCACCCGGGCTCTTGATGCCACCAACGTGAGCGATCAGGGCGTGGTCCTGGTGCACCCCACCTGCGGACCGACCCAGGACGACGACATCCCCGGTGCTGTTCGCTTCCAGACCTATGAGCGCCTGGCGGCTGAGGTGAACAACCCCCGCATCCGTTGGGCCTACCTCCCCTACTCGATGCACATGGCTGGGCCCCGGGAGGCGCTGCAGCACATGATCATCCGCAAGAACTACGGCTGCACCCACTTCATCATTGGCCGCGACATGGCTGGCTGTAAGTCCTCCATCAGCGGTGAGGACTTCTATGGCCCGTATCAGGCCCAGGACTTCGCCCGTGAGAACGCTCCTGAACTGGGCATGGAGACTGTGCCGTCCTTGAACCTCGTCTACACCGAGGAAGAGGGCTATGTGACGGCCGAGCACGCCGATGCCCGCGGTCTGCACATCCGCAAGCTCAGCGGCACCCAGTTCCGCCAGATGCTGCGGGGCGGTGAGGAAATCCCCGAATGGTTCGCCTTCAAGAGCGTTGTCGAGGTTCTGCGTTCAGCAGCCTGAGTCCGGTTAACATTCCTTAATCACTGTCCTCGAACAAGCGGAGAAGCAAGTGAAGAAGCGCTGGCGCAATGCGGGGCTTTACGTCCTCCTAGCCGTAGTGGTGATCGCCGTGGGTACGGCCTTCCTGGATCGTCCTGATCCCGCCAATGCGCCGCGCACCCTCCGCTACAGCGACTTCGTGGAAGCCGTTGAAGCCAACGAGGTCTCCCGGGTGCTGATCGCTCCCGATCGGGGCACGGCCCAGGTGGTGGAGAACGACGGCCAGCGCGCCGTGGTCAACCTCGCTCCTGACAAGGACCTGCTGAAGCTCCTGGAAGGTCACAAGGTCGATATCGCCGTTGAGCCCTCCCGTCAGCCCCAGGCTTGGCAGCAGGCCATTGGTTCCCTGATTTTCCCCCTGCTGCTGCTGGGTGGCCTGTTCTTCCTGCTGCGCCGCGCCCAGGGCGGTGGCGGCAACCCCGCGATGAACTTCGGCAAGAGCAAGGCCCGGGTTCAGATGGAGCCCGAGACCCAGGTCACCTTTGGTGATGTGGCCGGCATTGAAGGCGCCAAGCTCGAGTTGACCGAGGTCGTCGACTTCCTCAAGAACCCCGACCGCTTTACCGCCGTCGGCGCGAAGATCCCCAAAGGTGTCCTGCTTGTGGGTCCTCCCGGTACCGGTAAGACCCTTCTGGCGAAGGCCGTTGCCGGCGAGGCCGGTGTCCCCTTCTTCTCGATCTCCGGTTCGGAGTTCGTCGAGATGTTCGTTGGTGTGGGCGCCAGCCGCGTCCGTGACCTGTTTGAGCAGGCCAAGAAGAACGCCCCTTGCATCGTCTTCATCGACGAGATCGACGCTGTCGGTCGTCAACGCGGCGCTGGTCTCGGCGGTGGCAATGACGAGCGTGAACAAACCCTCAACCAGCTCCTGACGGAGATGGATGGCTTTGAGGGCAACACCGGCATCATCATCGTCGCGGCAACCAACCGCCCTGACGTTCTGGACGCAGCACTGATGCGTCCCGGTCGTTTCGATCGCCAGGTGGTCGTCGATCGCCCGGACTACGCCGGTCGTCTGCAGATCCTTGGGGTCCATGCCCGCGGCAAGACCCTGTCTAAGGACGTTGATCTCGACAAGATCGCCCGCCGGACCCCTGGCTACACCGGCGCCGATCTCGCCAACCTCCTCAACGAAGCCGCGATCCTGGCGGCTCGCCGTCAGCTCACCGAAGTCTCCATGGACGAGGTGAATGATGCGATTGAGCGGGTCATGGCTGGTCCTGAGAAGAAGGACCGGGTGATGAGCGAGAAGCGCAAGCGCCTTGTGGCCTATCACGAGGCGGGTCACGCCTTGGTTGGCGCCCTGATGCCCGACTACGACCCGGTGCAGAAGATCTCGATCATTCCCCGCGGTAACGCTGGTGGTCTGACCTTCTTCACCCCCAGTGAAGAGCGCATGGAGTCCGGTCTGTACTCCCGCGCCTATCTCCAGAACCAGATGGCTGTTGCCCTGGGTGGCCGGGTTGCCGAAGAGATCGTCTATGGCGAAGACGAAGTCACCACCGGCGCCTCCAACGACCTCCAGCAGGTGGCTCGGGTGGCCCGTCAGATGGTCACGCGCTTTGGCATGAGCGATCGCCTTGGTCCTGTGGCCCTGGGTCGCAGCCAGGGCGGCATGTTCCTCGGCCGTGACATCGCAGCTGAGCGTGACTTCTCGGAAGACACTGCCGCTGCGATCGATGAAGAGGTCAGCTTGCTGGTGGCAGAGGCCTACAAGCGGGCGATCGCCGTTCTCAATGGAAACCGCAGCGTTCTTGATGAGCTCGCTGAGATGCTCGTTGAGCGCGAGACGGTGGATGCTGAGGATCTGCAGGAGCTGTTGATCCGCAGCGATGTCCGAGTTGCTGAATACGTCTGAGGTCCTCGCCTCAGATCCCTCTGGGCTTCTCAGGGGATTGCACCGCCAGCCTGTGCTGGCGGTGCTTCGTGTTTCTGAGCTTCAGCAGGCCCAGCACCAACTGAACCTCCTTGTTGAAGCAGGTCTGCGCCATGTCGAGCTGGCGGTTGCTCTCACTCCCGCCTGGGTTGAGTTGGCGATGGAGCTGCGCCAGTCTTTTCCGTCACTGCGCCTGGGTGCTGCGTCGGTGCGATGCCTGAAAGGATTGGCGGCGGCTCAATCCGCCGGTTTGGACTATGTCGTCTCGCCCATCCTTGAGCCTGAGCTTTTGGCGAAAGCGCAACAGGCCAGGATCACCTTGATTCCTGGTGTCTACACCCCGTCGGAAGTGGCACGGGCCCAGGCCTTGGGTGCGCCCGCAGTGAAGCTTTTCCCGGCCAGCAGTCTGGGTGCGAGCTATTGGAACTCGCTTGCAGGACCCCTGTCGCCATTGCCCTATTGCATTGCGGCAGGAGGGTTGTCAGCCCTGGATGCACGTCTCTGGTTGGAGTCCGGAGTCGATGCGGTGGCCTTGGGAGGGAGCTTGTTTGAGACGTCTCAAGGCCCACAGCAACCCCTGCAATTGCGGCCAGGGTTGACGGCGCTGCTGGCATGGCTCGAGCAGCGCGCCAATGGCGACTTGTTGTCAGGTTGAGTCCAGAGTGTTACTCATGGGATAGACGTCTTTCGACCTATGTCTCAACTCACCATCAAGTTGAGCGATAAAGCTGATGCTCTGATCGCTCAGCTCCAAAAGGAGATTTTCAATCGCCGCCGCAAGAAGGTCTCTGCAGCTGGGGTCGTCGAGACCCTGGTTGAAAGCGGAGCTAAGTCGCAATCCGACAAGCGTTTCGCGACCTCTTGGAAAAACCTCATTTCCGACATTGAGAAAGCGGCCAAGCTCGCCAATGCCCATGGCGCCAAGCCCGCGAACCTCTCGGATGCGGAATGGGCTCTGATCCTGAGCCACCGCAGCCGCAGCACCATCAGTAAAGCGGCGCCCAAGAAAGCCGCCCCCAAGAAGACCGCTGCCAAAAAGGCATCGGCAACCACCACCAAGCGCGCTGCCGCCAAGGCCAAGCCTGCGGCGAAAGCCACAGCGGTGAAGAAAGCAGCTCCGAAGAAAGCTGCGAGCACTGCCGCGAAGGCCAAGCCTGCCGCTGCTGCGAAATCCAAGGTTGCGCCCAAGGCCAAGCCGGTCGCTAAAAAAGCAGCACGCAACCCGGTGAAGAAGACCGGGGCCACCCGCGGTGGCTCAGTGGCGAAGCGTATGGCGAAGGCCGTCGGCCGTTTGGGTTCCGCACCCTCGACCAACGGCAACAACGGCGCTGCTCAGCTGACCAGCCTGCGTTGATCCGCTCTCACCAGAGGCTGCACTGACCCTGCTGCCGCAGCAGGTGATCAGCCAGCACAAGGGCGACCATCGCCTCCACCATCGGTACGGCCCTGGGCAACACGCAGGGGTCGTGCCGACCTTTTGCTTCCAGGGTCGTGGCCTCACCCCGGGCATTGATCGTTTGTTGGGCCTTGCGGATCGTGGCCGTTGGCTTGAAGGCCACACGGATCACGATCGCCTCGCCGTTGCTGATCCCCCCCTGAATTCCGCCAGAGTTGTTGGTGGCGGTGTGCAGGCTGCCATCTCCAGTGGGCAAGAACGCATCGTTGTGTTCGCTGCCCTTGAGCAAGGTTCCGGCAAATCCGGAGCCGATCTCAAAGCCTTTGGTGGCCGGTAGGGACATCACCGCCTTGGCCAGATCGGCCTCAAGCTTGTCGAAGACGGGCATGCCCAAGCCGGCGGGTACGCCGCGAACCACACACTCGATCACGCCACCGCAGGAGTCCCCTTCCCGCCCGATGGCTTCGATCCGCTCGATCATCCGCTCCGCAACAGCGGCATTGGGGCAGCGCACGATGTTGCTTTCGACGGCCTCAAGGGTCACCGCTGCTGGATCGATCTCGGCCTCGATGTCATGAATGCGTTTGACCCAGGCCACCACTTCTGTGCCGTGGGCTTTGCTCAGCAGCTGCTTGGCGATGGCCCCAGCGGCGACCCGACCGATCGTCTCCCGCGCTGAGGCGCGCCCGCCACCACTACGGGCCTGGATGCCGTATTTCGCTTGGTAGGTGGCATCGGCGTGGGAGGGGCGGAAGGCCACCTCCATCTCCTTGTAGTCCTGGGGACGCTGGTCTTTGTTGCGCACCACCATTGCGATCGGGGTGCCGAGGGTGACCCCATCGAGCAGACCACTGAGGACTTCCACCCGATCGTCTTCTTTGCGGGGGGTTGTGATCTTGCTTTGGCCTGGTTTGCGTCGATCCAGCTCGGCTTGGATCGCCTCGAGGTCGAGTTCCAGTCGCGGCGGACAACCCTCCACAATCACGCCAACCCCGCCGCCGTGGGATTCGCCGAAGGTGCTGATGCGGAAGAGATCGCCGAAGCTGCTTCCCATGGGCTGAGTGCGCTGGTGCGAGCCTACAAACTGGGCTTTGGTTGCAGCAGCGTTCGGTCTTGAGGAAGCAGGAGCGCGCGGCGCTGATCATGCAGCGCCTTGAGGAGCATTACCCCGAGACGCCGATCCCGTTGGACCACAGCGATCCCTTCACCCTGTTGATCGCGGTCCTACTCAGTGCCCAGTGCACGGATAAGAAGGTCAACGAGGTGACGCCAGCCCTCTTTGCCGCTGGAGCAACACCCCAGGCCATGGCGGCGCTGCCTGAGTCCGAAATCCTGGACTACATCCGGCAGCTGGGCTTGGCGAAAACCAAGGCTCGCAATGTCAAGCGTCTCGCGGAGCTCCTGCTGGAGCGCCATGGGGGTGAGGTCCCCGCCAGTTTTTCAGCCCTCGAGGCGCTGCCGGGGGTGGGCCATAAGACCGCCAGTGTGGTGATGGCTCAAGCCTTCGGGGTCCCGGCTTTTCCCGTGGACACCCACATCCACCGCTTGGCTCAGCGCTGGGGCTTGAGCAGTGGCGTCAGCGTGGCTCGCACTGAAACGGATCTCAAGCGGCTGTTCCCCAAGGACGCCTGGAACAAGCTTCACCTGCAGATCATTTTTTATGGCAGGGAGTTCTGCACGGCTCGTGGTTGTGATGGGCGGGTCTGTCCCCTCTGTCAGGAGCTCTATCCCAACCGCCGCAGGCCTGTGACCTGGACCAAGGCCTAGCGCCCCCCCCAACAAAAAGCCCCCTCTTGCGAGGGGGCTTCTGGTTCAACCGAGATTGAACCTTTTGGTTTGAGGATCAACCTCAGCCGATGGCGGGTGCGGTCAGAGCCACGGGGGTGGACTCAGCTGCAGCCAGGTCGAGGGGGAAGTTGTGAGCGTTGCGCTCGTGCATCACTTCCATACCGAGGTTGGCGCGGTTCAGCACGTCAGCCCAGGTGTTCAGCACACGACCCTGGGAATCCAGGATCGACTGGTTGAAGTTGAAGCCGTTCAGGTTGAAGGCCATGGTGCTGACGCCCAGGGCGGTGAACCAGATGCCAACGACGGGCCAGGCAGCCAGGAAGAAGTGAAGGCTGCGGCTGTTGTTGAAGGAGGCGTATTGGAAGATCAGGCGACCGAAGTAACCGTGGGCAGCCACGATGTTGTAGGTCTCTTCCTCTTGGCCGAACTTGTAGCCGTAGTTCTGGGACTCGCTCTCGGTGGTTTCACGCACCAGGGAGGAGGTCACCAGGGAGCCGTGCATGGCGGAGAACAGGGAACCACCGAAGACACCAGCCACACCAAGCATGTGGAAGGGGTGCATCAGGATGTTGTGCTCAGCCTGGAACACCAGCATGTAGTTGAAGGTGCCGGAGATGCCGAGGGGCATGGCGTCCGAGAAGGAGCCCTGACCGAAGGGATACACCAGGAACACAGCGGAAGCAGCAGCCACGGGTGCGCTGTAAGCAACGCAGATCCAGGGGCGCATGCCGAGGCGGTAGGAGAGTTCCCACTCACGACCCATGTAGGCGTAGATGCCGATGAGGAAGTGGAAAACAACCAGCTGGAAAGGACCACCGTTGTACAGCCACTCGTCGAGGCTGGCGGCTTCCCAGATGGGATAGAAGTGCAGGCCGATGGCGTTGCTGGAGGGGATAACAGCACCAGAGATGATGTTGTTTCCGTAGATCAGGGAGCCAGCAACAGGCTCACGGATGCCGTCGATGTCGACGGGGGGTGCTGCGATGAACGCAACGATGAAGCAGATGGTGGCGGCCAGCAGGCAGGGAATCATCAGAACGCCGAACCAACCCACATAGAGGCGGTTGTCGGTGCTGGTGACCCACTCGCAGAACTGGTTCCACGCAGAAGCGCCTTGGCGCTGCTGGAGGGTGGTCGTCATGAGTACGGGAAAGAAGTGCCGGGCGCGAACGCTTGGCGGTTAGGGAAGGACAGGTCGGTAACCCGCCCTGCCATACCCAATGTAACGGATGTTTGCGCGACATTGCGACGCGTTAACGCCTTCTCAGGCTTTCCGGCCCCCAAGTCCTGCTAATCGGTGGCATCAGTCCCGCTTGTCGCTGCGCGTTCCGTGCCTGCTGAGGCCGTCGTCACCTGGAGTCCCAGCGTCACGTTGGTTCCGACCCGCGGCTGCTTCAACCGCTGCGGCTACTGCAGTTTTCGCGTCTCCCCAGCACTGGCTGTACCACTCACGGCTGAGGAGGCCCTGCTGCAGCTGCGTGAGCGTCCCGCCGCTGCTGAGGTGTTGCTGTTGAGCGGTGAAGAGGCGCCTGGATCAGCGGGCCGCGCTGCCTGGTTCAGCCGTCTGCTGCAGCTCAGCCAGCTCGCCCTGGATCAGGGCCGGCTTCCCCACACGAATGCGGGTCCCCTGAGCTGTCAGGAAATGGCGCGCCTTGGCCGGAGCAATCCCTCGATGGGCTTGATGTTGGAGGGGCTCGGTCCTGCCTATGAGCCCCTGCATGCCCGCGCCCCCAGCAAGCGTCTGGAGGTTCGCCTGGCTCAACTCGAGCAGGCAGGACGCTTGGGTATCCCTTTCACCACGGGGCTGCTGTTGGGCGTGGGCGAAAGCCGCGCTGATCGCATCAGGGCCTTGGAGCTGCTGCGGGATCTCCAGTTGCGCTGGGGGCACCTGCAGGAAGTGATCCTTCAGCCCTGGCGACCCGATGGTGATTCAGCGGTTGTTCTGAGCGAATCCGAGCAAGGGGATCTCCTGGAGTTGATCGCCGATGCCCGGTCCCTCTTGCCGCAGGAGGTGCACCTGCAGACGCCACCCAATCTCTGGCCTTTGGCGTCCCTGCCCTCTGCCTTGGCTGCTGGCATCGATGACCTCGGCGGGATCGATCTGGAGGACGTGATTAATCCCGCCTATCCCCAACCGGCGATCAGCCAGCTGCGCGCGGTGCTTGAGGCCTCTGGCTGGCAACTCAAACCGCGCACCTGCACGCATCAGCACTGGTGGCGTCGATTGCCGCCTGCTCTGCGGGAGAGGGTCGAGCGGATCGACGAAACCCTCCAACAACGTTGGACAACAGCTGCTTGTTAGCGTCCAACTTCGCCATGGGCGTCGCAGCTTGAGACCACTACCGCCAGCTGATCAGCGGGTGTTGCTCGTGCGGCTCCCCTGCAATCCGATTTTCCCGATTGGCCCGGTGTATCTGGCCGATCATCTGCACAAACAATTCCCCGGACTGGCCCAGCAGATCCTTGATCTGGCTGCTGTCCCCCTGCTGGATGTCGAGGCGGTGCTGCTGGAGCGGATCGAGAGCTTCCGGCCCACCGTTCTGGTCTTTTCCTGGCGGGACATTCAGATCTATGCCCCGGTGGATGGTCGCGGGGGCAACCCTCTGCAGAACTCCTTTGAGGTCTTCTACGCCCTGAATCCCGTTCGCCGTCTGCGCGGTGCCTTTGGCGGGTTGCGTTTGATGGCCTCCTTTTACGGGGAGCTCTGGCGCAATTTGCGCTTGGTCCGCCGTGGCCTGAAGCGCGCGCGCCGTCATCACCCAGAGGCCCAGGCGGTCTTGGGCGGAGGCGCGGTCAGCGTCTTCTACGAACAGCTCGGCAAACGGCTACCCCGGGGCACCGTGGTCTCCGTTGGCGAAGGAGAGCCCTTGCTCGAGAAGCTCCTGCGTGGGGAGTCCCTCGAGGGCGAGCGCTGTTTTCTGGCGGGTGAAGCGCCTCGGCCCGGTCTGATTCATGAGCAGCCCTCCGGCATGGAGAAGACGGCCTGCGACTACGACTACATCGCCTCGATTTGGCCCCAGCTGGATTGGTATCTCGATGGGGGCGACTTCTACGTCGGCGTTCAGACCAAGCGGGGCTGCCCCCACAACTGCTGCTACTGCGTCTACACGGTGGTGGAGGGCAAGGCCGTCCGGGTCAATCCCGTCGAGGAGGTCATCGCCGAGATGCATCAGCTCTATCGGCGTGGGGTGCGCGGCTTCTGGTTCACCGATGCGCAATTCATCCCGGCGCGCCGCTACATCGACGATGCCAAGGAGCTTCTGCGGGCGGTAAAGGCCCAGGGCTGGACGGACATCCGCTGGGCGGCCTACATCCGAGCCGACAACCTCGACGCCGAGCTGGCCCAGCTGATGGTCGACACCGGCATGGACTACTTCGAGATCGGCATTACCTCGGGGTCCCAGGAGCTCGTGCGCAAGATGCGGATGGGCTACAACCTCCGCACCGTGCTTGAGAACTGTCGCCTCTTGGCCGAGGCTGGCTTCAAGGAGCACGTCTCGGTGAACTACTCCTTCAACGTCATCGACGAGCGTCCGGAGACGATTCGTCAGACCGTTGCCTACCACCGCGAGCTGGAGCGCATTTTTGGTGCCGACAAGGTTGAGCCCGCGATCTTTTTCATTGGCTTGCAACCCCACACGCACCTGGAGCAGTACGGCTTTGATCAGGGCCTGATCAAGCCGGGCTACAACCCGATGAGCATGCTTCCCTGGACGGCGCGGCAACTCCTCTGGAACCCCGAACCGATGGGCAGCACCTTTGGGCGCATTTGCCTGGAGGCGTTTGAGCGCAATCCCGCCGACTTTGGTCGCACGGTGATTGATCTCTTGGAGCGTGATTACGGCACGGCTCCACTGGAGGAGGCGTTGCGCGCTCCGGTCGAGGGGCGAAAGGCCTTGGCAACGGCGACCCGTTAGATCAGCGCCACCAGCGACGGCGCACCACGATCAACCCCGCCAGTCCGGCCCAACCCAGCAGGCCTCCGATCGGGTTGGGATTGGCGCCACCTGGACCCAGCAGCCAAACGGGTGCGGTTGCCGGCAGGCTGATCAGTCCGGCCTGAAGCGCAAACCAGCCCCCGACTAAGCCGCCGTGTAGGCCAATGGATCCCCAGAGTGCCCCTTGATCGGCGCGTCTTTGCAGCGCTAAGGCGAGGCCCAGTAGCACCAGTCCCACCAACAGGGCGATGGCTTCGATGGGGGGCAGCTGGTACCAGGGATGCACCAGGGCAAAGAACGCGGCCTGGAGCCCGATGGCCCGTTGCCGGCCCCCCAGCAGCTCCAATTCGCCCCAGAGCCAACCACGAAAGAGCAACTCCTCGGCGAATCCCACCCCGAGCAGCAGGGCGATGGCGTTGAGCACTTGGCCGGCCGTGAGTTGTCCCTGCCATTGGCTCTGGCCGCTGAGCAGCAGGACCACCACCACACCGAACAGCAGCCCAGCGGCCTTGAGCAGCCCGCGAAGGAAGGCGCGAAGGCCCGCGGTGGGACGCACCACAACCCCGAGCTGTTGCCAGGGATGGTCGACACCCCAGCTGCGGCGCAAGCGCCAAGGCAGGGTCAGTAGCAGTAGCAGCAGCGAAACCACCACCCCAGCCAGGTCCACCTGGTCAGGGCGCCATTGGGGGAAGACCAGCGCCAGCGGCCGCGAGCTGAGCCAACCCAATCCGTAGAGGACCGGGACGTAGAGCAGCGTCCCCCACCAGTGCAACGTTGATCTGGTGGGGGACTGCATCAGTCTTCGGGCTCGATCGTGCTGGAGAGACCCTTGGCCTTCAGGGTTTCGCTGTAGAACTCCGCCGGCTCGATATCGCAGACGATCACCAGGCCCACGCCGGTGTTGTGGGCCTCCATCATCACGGCGATGGCGTCCTGCTCACTCAGGGAGGGCACCACCTGCCGCAGGGTGGTCACCACGTATTCCATGGTGTTCACCGGGTCGTTGTGGAGCAGCACCTTGTAGCGGGGCGAGGGTTTGCGCACCCGCTCCGGCGCTTTTTCCATCACAGCGGCGCCGCCGCTCTCGCGGCCAGGCGCCTGAGTTGATCGGATCATCCTGATCAGCTCCGGTATGACGAGGTAGGGACTTTAGTCAGCGCCTCAGGCCGCAGCGGCAGCAGGGGCGAGGGCGGCCTTGATCCGGCGCATGGCTTCGTTGACGTTCTCGCGGCTGTTGAAGGCCGAAAGACGGAAATAGCCTTCGCCCGCGGCACCAAAACCACTGCCGGGGGTGCCGACCACGTTGGCTTGGCTCAAGAGCAGATCGAAGAAGCCCCAGGAGTCCACGCCGGCCGGGGTCTTGATCCAGACATAGGGAGCCTGCTCGCCGCCGTAGACCGTCAGGCCTGCATCGCTGAGTTCGCGGCGAATGATCGCGGCGTTCTCCATGTAGAAGCTGATCAGCCCTTTGACCTGGGCTTGGCCGTCCGCGGAATAGACCGCTTCGGCGCCGCGTTGAACGATGTAGCTGACACCGTTGAACTTGGTGCACTGGCGGCGGTTCCAGAGGCCCCAGAGTTCCACCTTCTCGCCATTGGCGGCCGTGCCCATTAGGCCACGGGGCACCACGGTCAGGGCGCAGCGGGTGCCGGTGAAACCGGCGTTCTTGGAGAAGGAGCGGAACTCGATGGCGCAGTCCCGGGCCCCCTCGATCTCGTAGATGGAGTGAGGCAGCGAGGGGTCCTGGATGAAGGCCTCATAGGCCGCGTCAAACAGGATCAGGGCATCGTTGGCGCGGGCGTAGTCCACCCAGGCCTTGAGCTGCTCCTTCGTTGCCACCGCCCCCGTGGGGTTATTGGGGAAGCAGAGGTAGATCAGATCCACCTTCTCGCTGGGGATCTGGGCGCTGAAGCCGTTGTCGGCGCTGATGGGCAGGTAGGTCAGGCCGCCGTACTGGCCCGCGTCATCGGCATCGCCCGTGCGGCCCGCCATGACGTTGCTGTCGACGTACACCGGGTAGACGGGATCGGTGACGGCAATGCGGTTGCCGGTGCCCAGGATGTCGAGGATGTTCGAGCTATCGCACTTCGAGCCGTCAGAGACAAAGATCTCCTCGGCGCTGATCTCGCAGCCGCGGGCCTGGAAATCATGGGTAGCGATCTTCTCGCGCAGCCAGGCGTAGCCCTGCTCGGGGCCGTAGCCATGGAAGCCCTCCCGGGTTCCCATCTCGTCGATGGCCGCCTTCATGGCATCGCGGCAGGCCTGGGGCAGGGGCTCGGTGACATCGCCAATGCCCAGGCGAATGATCGGAGCGTTGGGGTTCGCTTCGCTGAAAGCTTTGACGCGACGTGCGATTTCAGGGAAGAGGTAGCCCGCTTTGAGCTTGAGGTAGTTGCCGTTGACCTGGGCCATCTCAGCGAAGGGTCGCGCGGACCCGGTTGTACTGGCCGGATTGTCCTATGCGGAGGGGGCTCCCCTGGGGTGCCTCTGCATACGATCGAGTCAGTGCAGGGCCTGCTGTTGTGACCGCCGTTTTCGATGCACCGGTGGATTTCGACGCCCTGGTGGATCGCAGCATCGCCAAGCCAGGCCGGTATCTCGGCAACGAGTTGGGGGTGCAGGAGCGGGACTGGGATCAGGTCTGGCCGGCCGCCGACGTGCGCTGGGCCCTGACTTATCCCGAGATCTACGAGGTCGGCTCGAGCAACACCGGCCACATCATTCTCTATTCGATCCTCAACAGCGTTCCGGGTCAGCTGTGTGACCGCAGTTACCTGCCGGGCCCGGATCTCGCCCAGCGTTTGCGTGAGCGGGGGCAGCCCCTCTTCGCGGTGGAAAGCCGCCGGCCGCTGCCCGCCTTCGACATTCTCGGCTTCTCGCTGAGTTACGAACTCGGCGCCACCAACATCCTGGCGATGTTGGAGTTGGCCCAGGTCCCTGTGCGGGCGGCCGATCGCGGTGATCTCCCCCTGGGCGATCCAGAGGCCCCGCCGTTGATTTTTGCCGGCGGCCCCACCGCCACCAGTAACCCCGAGCCCTTCGCCGCCTTTTTCGATTTCATTGTCCTGGGGGACGGCGAGGAGGTCCTCCCCGAGCTCGGCCTAGTGGTCGCGGAGGCCAAGGCTGCGGGCCTCAGTCGCCGCGCGCTGCTGTTGGATCTGGCCCAGGTGCCAGGGGTCTATGTCCCCTCCCTCTATGGACCTGGCCCCGACGGGGTGAGCCAGCAGCCGCTGCATCCCGGGGTCCCCAAGCGGGTGATGCGCCGCACCGCGACGCCCATGCCCCACTACGCCATGGGTTTGGTGCCCCATATCGAGACGGTTCACGACCGCCTCACCGTGGAGATTCGCCGCGGCTGTACGCGGGGCTGCCGCTTCTGCCAGCCAGGGATGCTCACCCGTCCTGCCCGGGACGTGGAACCACAGGCCGTGGTGGAGGCCATCGAAACAGGCATGGAGCGCACGGGCTATTCCGATTTCTCCTTGCTCTCCCTGAGCTGCTCGGACTACCTGGCCCTGCCGGCGGTGGGGGTGGAGCTGCGCAACCGCCTCGCCGATAAGAACGTCACCTTGACCCTGCCCAGTCAGCGGGTCGACCGCTTCGACGAGAACATCGCCCACATCCTGGGCGGGACCCGCAAGGCGGGCTTGACCTTTGCGCCCGAGGCCGGCACCCAGCGCCTGCGGGACATCGTCAACAAGGGCCTGACCGACGCCGAGCTGCTGCGGGGGATCCGCACCGCGATGGAGAGCGGCTATCGCAAGGTCAAGCTCTATTTCATGATCGGCCTGCCGGGGGAGACCGATTCCGACGTCCTGGGCATTGCGGAGACCTGCCGCTCCTTGCAACAGCAGTGCCGTGATCTGGGGCGGTTGGAGCTCAACCTCACCATCAGCAATTTCACCCCCAAGCCCCACACCCCCTTCCAGTGGCACAGCGTCAGCACGGCTGAATTTGTTCGCCGGCAGCAGCTCTTGCGGGAGGCCCTGCGCCAACTGCGCGGGCTGAAGACGAATTTCACCGATGTGCGCCTCTCGGCGATGGAGGACTTTGTCGGGCGGGGGGACCGGCGCCTCGCGCCCGTGATTGAGGCGGCCTGGCGCGCCGGGGCCGGGTTGGATGCCTGGTTTGAAGCGGCGGATCGCACCTATCAGGCCTGGACCGATGCGATTGAGGCGGCCGATCTGGGCGGGCGCTACCGCGAGCTTGAGATGGGGGAGTGGAGTTCCGCTGAGGGCATGGACCCCAGTGATCTGGCGGCCTTCTGCGCTCAGCCCCTGCCCTGGGACCACATTGATTCAGGGGTCGAGAAAACCTGGCTGGCCGAGGACCTGCGCAATGCCCTGGCTGCTGCGGTGGTGCCGGACTGCTCCTTTGAGGGCTGCAGCAGCTGCGGTGTCTGTGGCCCCGAGTTGGGGCACAACGTGGTGGTGGCCCCTCCGCAGATTCCTGAGCCGAGCCCCCAGCGGCCTCCCGCCAGTGAGCGTGTGCAGCGCCTGCGCTTCCGCTTTGCCAAAACAGGGTCCTTGGCCCTGCTGAGTCACCTGGATTTGGTGCGCCTGATGGAGCGGGCCCTACGCCGTTCGCGTTTGCCGGCGAGCTTCACCGGGGGCTTCCATCCCCTGCCTCGGGTGCAATTTGCCTTGGCTCTCCCCCTGGGCGCCGAGGCCGATGGGGAATGGATGGATATCGAGTTCACGGCCACGCTCGATCCTGAGCACGCCCGCCAGCAGTTGCAACGCCAACTTCCCCCTGGGTTTGCGCTGCTGGAGGTCTACCCCGTGGAGGTCTTCGGCTCAAGCTTGTCCCAGGAGCTCTCGGGTGCGACCTGGGCTGTGCAGTGGCGCGTCGAGCAGGGCCATGCCATGGCTGCTCCCGAGGTGTGGGACGAGGCGGTCTCCCAACTGCTGGCTCAGGAGTCCTGGATTTGGGAGGACACCGATAAGAAAGGTCGAGCGAGGCAGCGGGATTTGCGGCCCTATCTCCAGCAGGTTGAACGGCGTCCCCGCTCGGCTGAGGACCCGGATCTTCAGGAGCTCCAGTACAGCGCGGTGGTCGATCCTGCAGGCCGCAGTTTGAAGCCGGAACAGCTGCAGCAGTGGTTCTCAACCAGCTTGGCTTTGCCGCTGGCCATGGTCGGTTTGCGGCGGCGTTCGTTACTGCTGCAAAGCCCTTCTGGCTCTTGAAATCAACCGTGCTAGCTTGCGTTCAGGACGGCAGATGATTGACCGAAGTCGGTTGATTGATCTCTCCCTCGCCCGGCCAGCCGATGTTGGCTAAGAGCGATCGGAACTTCCTCAGCAGCTTTCACGAGTTTCCCTTCCTGAAAGTCGCTCCAGGCGGCGCTGTTCAGACGGGCACCAATTGGCACCCGCAACTCTTTCGTGTTCAGCCTCGATGGTTGAACGCCCCACCTTTCGCCGCAGCCTCAGCCTCGGCGTCGCGCTCTGAGCTTTTTTCACATCCCACGGGCAGGAGTCACCCGGCATCGGCGATGCCGCGATCAGATCTCTGTCTCAGGCCAACGCGCTGCGTTGGGTTCGTCATTTCTTATCCCCTCCTGCCCTGCGCAGGTCATCTCCTGACCTTCCATGCCCCAGCAGATCGTCATCGCCGAGCAACTGCGGATTGCCGCTGTTCTCACCGATGAGCGTGTTGACGAGCTTGTCGTCGCACAGGGTCGCTACCAAATCGGCGACGTGTATCTCGGGACGATCGAGAACGTCCTGCCCGGCATTGACGCGGCCTTCGTCAACATCGGAGAGGGCGAGAAGAACGGCTTTATTCATGTCACCGACCTCGGTCCCCTTCGCCTGAAGAAGGGCACCGTTGGCATCACGGAATTGCTCGAGCCCCGCCAGAAGGTGCTGGTTCAGGTGATGAAGGAGCCCACGGGCACCAAAGGGCCCCGTCTGACCGGAAATCTCACCCTGCCGGGTCGTTTCTTGGTGCTGCAGCCCCACGGCCAAGGGGTCAATATTTCGCGCCGGATCACTGCTGAGAGTGAGCGCAATCGCCTCCGTGCCCTTGGCGTCCTGATCAAGCCCCCTGGGGCTGGTCTGCTGATCCGAACCGAAGCGGAGGGCATCAGCGAAGAGCAGCTCATTGACGATCTTGAGGCGCTGCTGCGCCAGTGGGAGGCCATTCAGACGGCCGCTGAGGCAGCGACGCCCCCGGTGCTGCTCAACCGGGATGACGACTTCATCCATCGCATCCTGCGCGATCACTACACCCCTGAGCTGGCGCGGATCGTGGTGGACGCGCCCGACGCGGTCGCCCGGGTCAACACCTTCTTGGGTAGTGACCATCAGCAGGTGCTGGTGGAGCATCACAGCGAGCCCACCGAAATCCTTGAGCACTACAAGGTCAATGCGGCGATTCGCGATGCCCTGAAGCCCCGGGTGGATCTGCCCTCGGGCGGTTACGTGATCATCGAGCCGACCGAGGCCCTGACCGTCATTGACGTCAACTCGGGTTCCTTCACCCGCTCGGCCAATGCCCGCGAGACGGTGCTCTGGACCAACTATGAGGCGGCGACAGAAATTGCGCGCCAACTGAAGCTGCGCAACATCGGTGGTGTCGTGATCATCGACTTCATCGATATGGAGTCCAGGCGCGATCAGCTCCAGCTACTGGAGCACTTCACCTCTGAGGTGCGCTCCGATTCGGCCCGTCCCCAGATCGCCCAGATCAGCGAACTGGGCCTGGTGGAACTCACCCGCAAGCGCCAGGGGCAGAACATTTATGAGCTGTTTGGCCGGGCCTGCCCCAGTTGCGGCGGTCTGGGTCATGTGGTGGTGCTGCCTGGACAGGACACCCTCCAGCCCCTGGCCAGCGTCTCCGGCTTGGTTCGCTCGGCCGCCTCGGCCCGTGCTGAAGCCTCAACCCCGGCGGCACTGGAGAGCGGTAGTGGTGGCCGCCGCCGCGGACGTGGTCGCGGTGGCCGCGGCTCCGAGGGCGAGGTGGTGGCGGCCTACGAGGACAGCGCCTCGCTGGCCACCGGCCAGGCTGAGAGTTCTGCTGCCGCCAGCTCGGAAGGCCATAACCGCCGGCCTGAGCCTGAATTGGTCGCTGTGCCGATGGAGCCTGAGCAGGAGTTGGTCTACGGCTGGTTGGGTCTGAACCCAGCCCTGCTCTTGGATCCCGCCCCCAATCCCGACAACCTGTTGGTGCGGGTGGTGCGTCCAGGTCAAGACGCCGAGGCGGTCCTCGAGGAGGCCCGTCAGCAGTTGGCCGCCGCCGGTCCCCGCCGCCGCCGCCGCGGTCGCGGCGGAAGTACTGCCAACAGCAACGGCCATGGCGCGACACCCGCTCCGGTGGCTGTCGCCCAGGCCGAACCCACGGGTGTGGCGATCACACCCCTGCCGACGGTCTCGATTACAGAAGTGGCGATCACTGAGGCCCCACTGCCGGCGGTGGCGATCGTTGATTCCGCGGCTTCACCCGCTCCCGCAGACGAGGCTCCGGCCCGCGCTGGCCGCACTCGGACGCGCACCCGCAGCAGTGCGGTTGCGGTCACCGAAGAGGCCCCTGTTGCTGCAGCCTCGGTGGTTGCTGTTCCTGTTGTGGAGGAGGTCGACGACAACGGTGAGCCCCGCCGTCGCCGCCGCCGTTCCTCGGCGAGCGACTGAGCCCAAAGCGGGCGATGCGGATCGCTGGGGTCGATGAAGTGGGACGGGGCTGTTGGTTTGGCCCCGTCTTCGCCGGTGCCGTCGTGTTGAGCGATGCAGCCCGGGAGACCCTCTCGGCGGCTGGACTGACCGACAGCAAGGCCCTTTCCGCCAAGCGCCGCTCGCAGCTGGTCCCTTTGATCCTGGAGCAGGCCGAGTCCTGGGCCCTGGGCCAGGCCTCGGCCCAGGAAGTCGATGGCTTCGGGATTCGCAGTGCCACTGAACGGGCCATGCTGCGGGCCCTGCAGCGTCTGGGCTCCCCGGCCCCAGATCACGTCCTGGTGGATGGCAACCTGCCCCTGCGCCTGTGGTCCGGCTCCCAGGAGACCGTCGTGCGCGGGGACAGCGCGCACCTGGAGATTGCGGCGGCCAGCGTCCTGGCCAAGCAGGCGCGGGATGCCCTACTGGTCCGGCTCGCGCAGCGCTATCCCGGCTATGGCTTCGAGCGCCACGCTGGCTATGGAACCGCCCAACACCGCGCCGCCGTCCTCTCCCTTGGGCCAACGCAGCTGCATCGCCGCAGTTTTCTGCGCAAGGTCTTGGCGGCCTAGGCCTCGACGCTGGCGTGCTGCTTGCACCAGCGCTGAAAGTCGTTGATCAGTTGCTGTCCCACCCGGGTTTTGATCCCCAGCAGGATGCCCGCGAGCAGTGAGCGCCCCGTGGCCTCCAGGACTTTGGTGGGGATCAGCTTCAACAGGCTGGGTTGGCTGACACTGACGGCCAGGCTGGCCTCCCCGACCAACTCACCGCCGCGGGCCTCCAGCCAGGAGCCCAGGCTGAGTTGGAAATCATCGACGACCCCGAGGCCTTCGAGCTGGCAGTCGATGGCCTCCAGTTCGATCCGGTTGGGGCTCCGCCGCGCCACCAGGTCCACCACCGGTTGAATCTGCAGTTGGAAGACCTGCAGCTTGGTCACCGTGTAGCGGTAGCGCCCAGGAGCGATCTTGCTGAGTTGCTGGGCCTCGAGCAGGGCTTCAATCACCTGCTCTTCATCGTCCAGGTAGGCACCCAGACGCTCAGCGTTCTGCTGCACCGGCAACTGCAACGCTTGGCTGGCACTGAAGGCCAGGGGCATCAAAAGGCGGCCGGGGCGGCATGATCCTATCGAGCACGGCCCGATCAGCCCCATGCGCATTGCTTTTCTTGGTCCGGTGGGCACCTATGGGGAGCAGGCGGCCCAGGCCTTCGCCAAGCTCGAGCAGTGGGAGGCGCCTGAACTGCTGCCCCAGACCGGAATTCGTGCAGTGATTCAGGCCCTTGCCGCCGGTCGGGTGGATGCCGCGGTGGTCCCCGTCGAGAACTCCGTCGAGGGCGGTGTCACGGCCTGTTTGGATGCGCTCTGGGAGCACCCAGAACTCGAGATCTCCCGGGCGGTGGTGTTGCCGATTCGCCATGCCCTGGTCGGCAGCGGCAGCGTGGAGGGGGTCAGCGAAGTCCTCTCCCATCCCCAGGCCCTGGCGCAGTGCAGCCTCTGGCTGAGCACCAACCTGCCCAATGCCCTGCAGCTGCCCACGAGCTCGACCGCAGAGGCGGCCCGCATGGTGGCCGGCAGTCACTTCCGTGCGGCCATCGCGTCCCAGCAGGCCGCCAAGGAGCACGACCTCAAGGAGTTGGCCTATCCCATTAACGATGTGGCAGGCAACTGCACCCGCTTTTTGCTGCTGCGTCAGGGCGAGCGCAACTGGCATGGCGAGCTGGCCAGCTTGGCCTTCTCACTCCAGGCGAACCAACCCGGTGCTCTGCTCAAGGCCCTGGCTTGCTTTGCCCATCGGGACCTGAACATGAGCCGCATTGAGTCCCGCCCCTCCAAGCGGGAGATGGGCGAGTACATCTTTTTTGTGGACCTGGAACTGCCCAGCGGACCCGAACCGCTGCAACAGGCCATGGAGGAGCTCAAGCCCCTATGCGAGCACCTGGCGGTGTTTGGGGCCTATCCGATGACCCAGCTCTAGGCCGCCGGTTTGCGGGTTCGGAAGACACCGAACTGCATCATTCCGGTGGCGAAGCCCCAATGCATCAGCAGCAGGGTGGGTGACTCACGCAGCCCCATCAGCACAGCTTTAGGACCCAGGCCGAGGACTGCTTTGGGCCTGCGCACTCCTTCGAGGATGGATTCAATCCAGGAGGGCAGGGTCTCGCGGCTCCAGTCGCCGGTCTCCACGAGGGCGCCGCTGCTCCAGGGGCTTTGCTCGAGGTTGCGCCGAAAACCCGGGATGCTGGCGAATTCCGGGTGGGCCCACTGCACCAGGAGCTGGTGCATCACCCAGCGCTCCTTGCGGTTGAGGGGTTTGACCTCCGGATCGCGGCGGTTCCAGTCGGCCACGGCCAAGAGACCACCGGGTTTGAGCACCCGCAGCAGTTCATCGGCGTAGCGCTGCTTATCAGGCATGTGAGGGCCTGCTTCCACGCTCCAGACCGCATCAAAGCTGCCGTTTTCTAGTTGAAGATCGAGGGCATCCATCACCGCGAAGCGGCAGCTCAGGCCCTCTGGGGTGAGCTCCTGCGCCCGTTGAATTTGGCCTGGGCTGATGCTGATGCCGAGCACGTTCAGGCCGTAGTCGCGGGCCAGGATCCGGGCACTGCCACCGATGCCGCAGCCGACATCCAGGACGGTGCTGCCTTTGGGCAGCTGATCCAGCCCGCTCCAACGCGCCAGTTCGTGGACAAAGTCAGCCTTGGCGGCCCGAAAGTCCCGGGTTTCTGGCGGAGAGCCGTAGTGCCCGAGGTGGACGTGGTCGCCCCAAAGCCGCTCCAGCAGTTGGTCGTCGGTCCAGCGGTCGTAGGCCTCCGCCACGCTGGCGGTGCTCTCGAAGGCCCGATCGCGCGCTGACCAAATCGCCAGGCCAATGAGTAACAGGACCGCTGCCACGGCGGCCGCCAGCATCAGGCCGCTCGCCCAGGGGCTGAGCAGCGCCAAAACGGCAGGGGTGGGCATCTCAGTCCTCCTCGCTCTCGCCCGTCTTCAGGTCGCGCAGGGTCGACTCCAGGACCGTTCGAGCGGCCAGCTGACGCCGGGTCTCATCCAGCAGTTCGAATTCCTGACGCAGCCGCTCTTCGGTGTTCGTGATCTCCAGCAGGGCCTGCTGTTGATCAGCCACGGGACCACCCAGGTGGGAGCCGATCCAATAGGAGAGCTCCCTGGGCAGGTCCGGAAGGTCGCTGGGGAGGCTGGTGGGTTTTCCCATCAGCTTGCCGGTCAGTTCCACCACGTCCTTGAGGGCACTGCTGACCTCTCCGGAGAGTTCCTGAAGCCCGCTGTGGTCCTCGGGCTGCTCGTCCTCAATCCAGCTCACCAGGCCGACCTTGAAGGGGGCTTCGCGCACCACCTCCAGCAACCTGAAGCGCTGCTGTCCCATCGTGACGATGTAGCTGCGGTCGTCGTCCTGGGTTTGGCACTGCAGGATCTCAGCGCAACAGCCCACGCTGGCCATCGTGCCTTCCTGGGGGTCCCAGCGGACCACCCCAAAGCGCCGGTCACTCTCCAGAACCGTGCGCAGCATCATGCGGTAGCGCGGCTCAAAGATGTGCAACGGCAGCACCTCCTGGGGGAAGAGCACCACATCCGGCAGCGGGAACAGCGGTAGTTCTCTCACGGCCAGTTGCGTCACGTCGTTGCACTTCTGCCTGAGGAGGGCGAATCCTAGGCAGCGATGATTCACTCTCGTGTGGATCGAACACACAAAAAAACCCGCCCTGAGGCGGGTTTTGGGGATCCAGCTGCAAAGCGAGGAATCAGAGCTTGACTTCGATGTCGACGCCGCTGGGCAGGTCGAGCTTCATCAGAGCGTCGATGGTCTTCGCCGAGGGGCTGTAGATATCGATAATCCGGCGGTGGGTGCGGGTCTCGAAGTGCTCACGGGAATCCTTGTCCACGTGGGGCGAGCGCAGCACGCAATAGATCTTGCGCTTGGTGGGCAGGGGAATCGGACCGATCGCAGTTGCAGCGGTGTGATCAGCCGTTTCGATGATTTTTTCGCAGGACAGATCCAGCATGCGGCGGTCAAAAGCCTTCAGGCGGATGCGGATCTTCTGCTGGGCGATAGCGGTGGACATGGAGTGTCTGACGTCGTTAAGCGTTCAACGGTTCTGGCTTGATCCTTGCGGGACAAGGCACAGGAAGGGAAGCGCTGGGTGCCGGGAACCGGAACAAACCCAAAGCAGCTGGATTGTCGAGGTGCGTGAGAGAGGGGTGGAGACGAGCTCCACCCCTCAACCCTAGATCAGGCGATGATCTTGGAGACCACGCCAGCACCGATGGTGCGGCCGCCTTCGCGGATAGCGAAGCGCATGCCTTGCTCGATGGCGACGGGGCAGATCAGCTCGCCGGTCATCTTGATGCGGTCACCGGGCATCACCATTTCCACGTTGGAGCCGTCGTCGGCGGTGAAAGCGGTGATTTGACCGGTCACGTCGGTCGTACGGATGTAGAACTGCGGGCGATAGCCAGCAAAGAAGGGGGTGTGGCGGCCGCCTTCTTCCTTCTTCAGCACGTAGACCTCACCCTCGAACTTGGTGTGAGGGGTGATGGAGCCGGGCTTCACGAGCACCATGCCGCGCTCGATGTCTTCCTTCTGGATGCCGCGCAGCAGGAGACCCACGTTGTCGCCAGCCATGCCCTCGTCGAGGAGCTTGCGGAACATCTCCACGCCGGTGACGGTCGTTTCGCGGGTGTCCTTGATACCCACAATCTGGACGGTTTCACCCACCTTGACCACACCGCGCTCGATGCGGCCAGTGGCCACGGTGCCGCGACCGGTGATGGAGAAGACGTCTTCGACAGCCATCAGGAAGGGCTTGTCGATTTCGCGCTCGGGCTCGGGGATCGCGGTGTCAACGGCGTCCATCAGCTCGTCGATCTTGGCTTCCCAGTCGGCTTCGCCTTCGATCGCCTTGAGGCCGGAGACCTTCACCACGGGGATGTCGTCGCCGGGGAAGTCGTAGCTGCTGAGCAGTTCACGCACTTCCATCTCGACGAGCTCGAGGATTTCCTCGTCGTCGACCATGTCGCACTTGTTCAGTGCAACCACCAGAGCGGGAACGCCCACCTGCTTGGCCAGGAGGATGTGCTCCTTGGTTTGGGCCATGGGGCCGTCGGTGGCTGCCACCACCAGGATGGCGCCGTCCATCTGGGCAGCACCGGTGATCATGTTCTTCACATAGTCCGCGTGACCAGGGCAGTCCACGTGGGCGTAGTGACGACCGGCGGTCTCGTACTCAACGTGGGCGGTGTTGATGGTGATACCGCGCTCACGCTCTTCGGGAGCACCGTCGATGTCGGCGTAGTTCTGAACTTTGGCCTGACCCTTCTTGGCCAGCACGTTGGTGATGGCGGCGGTGAGGGTGGTCTTGCCGTGGTCAACGTGGCCGATGGTGCCGATGTTGACGTGGGGCTTATTCCTTTCGAACTTCTCGCGAGCCATGATGAAAAAGAATCGGGGGGTAAATGGGTAGGGAAAAGATCAGGAATTGCCCTGATTCTTGGAGATGATGGCTTCTGCCACGTTGCGAGGAATTTCCTCGTAATGGCTGAATTCCATCGAGAAGATACCCCGACCCTGGGTCATGGATCGGAGCTGGGTGGCGTAGCCGAACATCTCGGCCAGCGGCACCTTGGACTGGACTTTGGACTGACCATTGTCGATGGACTGTCCTTCGACCTGACCGCGGCGCGATGAGAGGTCACCGATGACGCTTCCGAGGAAGTCCTCAGGAACCTCAACTTCGACCTTCATCATGGGCTCAAGAAGTACGGGATTGCACTTCTTGACGCCGTCTTTGAAGGCCATGGAGCCGGCGATCTTGAACGCCATCTCCGAGGAGTCGACGTCATGGTACGACCCGTCGATCATGGTGACCTTCACATCGATCATCGGGAACCCTGCAATCACACCGGACTGGCAGGTTTCCTTCATGCCGGCTTCAGCCGGACCGATGTATTCCTTGGGCACGACGCCGCCAACAATCTTGTTGACGAACTCGAACCCGGAACCCGGCTCGCCGGGCTCCATTTCGATCACCACGTGGCCGTACTGGCCCTTACCACCGGTTTGACGGGCAAACTTGCCCTCGCCCTTGGCGCTGGCGCGAATGGTTTCGCGATAGGACACCTGAGGAGCGCCGATGTTGGCCTCCACCTTGAATTCGCGCAGCATGCGGTCCACCAGGATCTCCAGGTGGAGTTCGCCCATGCCGGCGATCACGGTTTGGCCGGTCTCGGAATCCGTGCGAACCCGGAAGGTCGGGTCCTCTTCGGAGAGGGACTGCAGGGCTTTGGAGAGTTTCTCCATGTCGCCCTTGGTCTTGGGCTCGACAGCCACCGAGATCACGGGCTCGGGGATGTAGAGCGATTCCAGGATGATCGGATCGGCGTCGACGCAGAGGGTGTCGCCGGTGGTGGTGTCCTTAAGACCCAGAACGGCGCCGAGATCGCCGGCGCGGAGTTCGTCCACTTCCTCACGGTCGTCGGCCTTGAGGACGATCAAGCGAGAGATGCGCTCTTTCTTGTCCTTGGTGGAGTTCAGCACGTAGCTGCCCTTCTGGAGCACACCCGAGTAGATGCGCACAAAGGTGAGCTTGCCGAAGGGGTCAGCCATGACCTTGAAGGCCAGTGCGCTGAAGGGGGCATTGTCGTCGGCGGGACGCACCGCTTCGCTGCCATCAGCCAGAAGACCCTGGATCGGGGGCACATCCACCGGGGCGGGCATGTAGTCCACCACGGCATCCAGCAGCAGCTGAACGCCCTTGTTCTTGAAGGCGGAGCCGCAGAGCATGGGCACCAGGCCGTGCTTCAGCACGCCCTCGCGGATGCCCTTGGCCAGTTCTGCCTCGCTCAGCTCGCCTTCCTCGAGGAACTTCTCGATCAGCGCTTCATCGGTTTCAGCGATGGTCTCCATCAGAGTGGCGCGCCACTCATCGACGAGATCCTTCATGTCCGCAGGGACATCGGTCTCTTCGATGTCCTTGCCGAGGTCGTCCTTGTAGATGAAGGCGCGGTTCTTGACCAGGTCGATAATCCCGCTCAGTTCACCCTCAGCGCCGATGGGCAGCTGAATCGGAACGGCGTTGGCCTTCAGGCGGTCCTTGATTTGACCGTGCACCTTGAGGAAGTCAGCGCCGGTGCGGTCCATCTTGTTGACGAACACCATGCGCGGAACGCTGTAGCGGTCCGCTTGACGCCAGACGGTTTCCGACTGGGGCTGAACACCACCGACGGCACAGAAGACGGCGATCACGCCATCGAGCACACGCATGGAGCGCTCCACCTCAATGGTGAAGTCCACGTGGCCGGGGGTATCAATGATGTTGATGCGGTGATCGTTCCAGCTGGTGGAGATCGCCGCAGCAGTGATGGTGATGCCCCGCTCGCGCTCCTGGGCCATCCAGTCGGTCACGGCGGCGCCGTCATGCACCTCACCGATCTTGTGCACCACACCTGAATAAAACAGGATTCGTTCAGTGGTGGTGGTTTTACCGGCATCAATGTGTGCCGCAATACCAATATTTCTGACGCGTTCCAGGGGAATAGCGCGAGCCACGGGGCAGGTCTCCGGAGGGTGGAATCGACAAAAAAGCGGGCGTCACTCTACAAGTCGGTCACATCCGACCTGAGATGCCGCAGTTCCGCTTAGTAGCGGTAGTGAGCGAAGGCCTTGTTGGCTTCGGCCATCTTGTGGGTCTCTTCGCGCTTGCGAACGGCGCTGCCAGCTTCGTTGGCGGCATCCATCAGTTCGCCGGCCAGCTTCTGGGCCATGCTCCGGCCGTTGCGGGCGCGCGAGAAATTCACGAGCCAGCGCAGGGCCATGGCGGTGCCACGCTCCTGACGGACTTCCATGGGCACCTGGTAGGTGGCACCACCGACGCGGCGGGCACGCACTTCCACGAGGGGAGTGGCGTTCTTCACCGCGGTTTCGAACAGCTCGAGGGCGTCACTGCCGGTCCGCTCGTTGATCAGCGTGAAGGCGTCGGAAAGAATCCGCTGAGCGGTGGACTTCTTGCCGTGCTTCATCAGACGGGCAACCATCATGGTTGCCAGACGGCTGTTGAACTGGGGATCGGGAAGAACCGGGCGCTTCTCGGCGGCGTTGCGGCGTGACATAGAGCTAAGGGGAGGAAGTCAGAAACGAACGTCGAAAGGAAATCAATCCTTGGGGGTTTTGGCGCCGTACTTGGAGCGGGACTGACGACGGTCCTTCACACCCGCGGTGTCGAGGGTGCCGCGAATGATGTGGTAGCGGACACCGGGCAGGTCCTTCACACGACCGCCGCGGATCATCACCACGGAGTGTTCCTGCAGGTTGTGGCCGATACCGGGGATATAGGCGGTCACCTCAAAGCCGGAGGTCAGGCGCACACGGGCCACCTTCCGCAGAGCCGAGTTCGGCTTCTTCGGGGTTGAGGTGTACACGCGGGTGCAGACACCACGGCGCTCAGGGCAGGAGCGCAGTGCGGGCGACTTGGTCTTGCGGGTAAGGCGCGTCCGCTCACTGCGGATCAGCTGCTGAATCGTGGGCATCGAGGGCCGGGAGTTTTCGAGGGGCCGGAAGCGAGGTCGGAGAGCCGACCGTTTCGACAATCCGCCACATTACTTTGTCGAGGTGCTGCCACCCAGAGCGGGTTCGTCAGCGGGGCCAAAGGCCGCACCACAAGCGCAAACGCGGTGCTCTCGGCCGGTGCGGATCAAGAACCCGCCCCCGCTGAGGTCACCTCGATAGTCGAGCTCGAGGGTGTTGAGTCGCTCGCCCTGGTCGCCGGGGGCAAACAGAGTGATCCCGTCGGCGCGTGCCACGGGAACTCCGGCCAGACGGCCCGGACGAATGCGAATCACCCAGCGCTCGCAGGTGCCATCCACCAGGTCAAGGTGCATCATCCCCGGGGTGCCGGCGACGGCCGCTTGGCGGCCGAGCTCTGCGGCAGCCGCTGCGGTGAGTTGCATGCCTTGGCCCTTGGGCATGGCAAAGAAAAGGCTGGGTCGACCCAGTGTGTCAGGGCGGGCTGGAGGCCAGCCGCGCCGGCGGACGGTTGGGCCGTGGCATCGGTGCGCGGGGGATCAAGCCAATGCCGTTGTGGACCGAACCAGCGATGCCCCGTCCTTTCACGGTTTGGACATCCGCCAGAACCAGGCCGGTGGAGCTGCCTCCATCGAGGTTCAGCGCCTCCTTGAGGCCGCGCTGTTTCAGGAGTAACGCCGTTTCCATCAAGGTCGGTCCGGCGTTATTGACCCCCTGCAGGGTGATCAGCCACAGCTGACGTCCGTCGCTGGCGATCACGGTTCTTGGGGCGCCCTGACGGATGAAGCCAGGGCTGAATCCCTCCGCTTGGCCGTTGAGGGCCACCAGCCCAGAGCGCAGCAGCAGCGGGCCACCGCCGACCACAAAGGGTTTGTCCCCAACGACGGAAGTCGATCGGCTGCTGAGCACGAGGCGTTCTCCCGGCTGCCAGTCGACCTGAACCCCGCCGCGGGCCACCAACAGTTCATCCCCGGCGCGTAAGGGGACCCCGGGTTGGGGAATGCCCTCGATGCGCTGTTGCACAACGCCATTGCGGAGCACGAACCCCAGTTCTTGGCCGGTTAACGGCTGATAGCGCGGACCCCAGGCTTCGGTGTAGCGGGCCAGTCCCTTCTGGACGTAGCCGCTGTTCAGGCTGATCAGCGACCAGCGCCGTTGGCGTGGATCGAGCACGCTCTCCTGAAGCCTGAGTCGATCGAACTGGGGAAGTTCACCATCGCCCCAGCCCACGGCCCCCCGATTCAGGATCGGTCCTGAGAGCCACTGGCCGTTGTCCTTCAGCGCCCCCAGGGGAAGCCGGTTCACGCGATTGAAAAAGCCGCCATTAATGGCGATCAGGGCCGATTCATTGCGGGCCAGCTGACTGAGGCTGCTGAGGCCCTTCATCCCGTTGCTTCGGTTGAGCGGGCGCAAGTCGACCGGGACTCGGCGTGGATCGAGCTGGACGCTGTTGATCAGGACCTGGCGGTTGCCGATGCGGTCCACCGTTCGATTGAGGGCTAGCCCCTGGCGCTGCAGGGTCGCAAGGGCGGTGTTGGGGCTGGTGCCGCTCGGGCGATTGAGGCTGGTGAGTGCGGTGTCGCTGGGCAGGTCGAGGACCAGGCGCCAAGGCCGGCCCAGGGTTAGGCGTTCCCCTTTGGCCTCCAGCTGAAGCCAGCCGTTCTCTTGACGGGGTTTCAGCCCCAGCCCTGCCAGTTGCCGTAGTTGCTCTGGGTTGCCTTCGGCACTGATGGCCAGTTGGCCGTCATCGCTGCGCACCAGCGCCGGGGCCTTGAGGTCAAGGACCACGCGCCGGCCGCTGATGCCGTTGTCCCTGGCGCGGATCGCTTCTAGGGGGCGAACCGGGAGCTCCAGGTTCAGTTCGTTTTTCCCGAAGGGCTCAAAGCTCACGCCGACGCGGCGCAGCAGGTCGCTGACTGGAACAGCGACCTCATCCCCCAGGCTCTGTTGTCGCCTGGCGGGAAGGCTGATTTCGCTGCCAAACCATTCCAGTTGCAGCATGCCCCGCTCTCCGCTGGAGCGCTGGACGCCGAGCTGGTTCTCCAGGAATTCGAGGGTGAGCCAGAGCTCGCCCCGTTCGATGCGCCAGCGGGCTGGTTGCGTGCGTCCGTTGGCGCGAATCAGTGACCCTTCCGCCTGCCGGATCGGTCTCACCTCGGCCGGTGGCGGAGGCGGTGGAATGAGCGGGATCCCGGGATGCAGGGCTGCCAGGACGGGCATCAAAGCCATGAAGCAGCCCGCTCAGTCTCGAAACGCTAGCGACCTTGGAGCGGTCCGCCAGCACTTGCTTGAGTTGCAGGTGGTCCAGCTTTTAGATTCAGTAGCTCGCAGCGGGACCGAGGTTTAGGGCGATCCGTCGCCTTCCGTTCGGTCGACCCGGCTGCTTCGTTACTACCGATAGACCTGTTGTCGCTGGGCTATGCCGCTGTCTTCTCGTCCTGTTTGGCCCCATTGCGACAGCCCCGCCCCGGCAGAGGTGGCCGGCGAGAAGGATGCCTGCGGCGTTGGTTTTCTGGCGAACCTCAAAGGTGAGACCAGCCACTGGGTCCTGAAGCAGGCCCTGCGCGGTCTGGACTGCATGGAGCACCGCGGAGGCTGCGGCGGCGATGGCGATTCCGGCGATGGCGCTGGTGTGCTCTGCGGCATCCCCTGGACCTATCTCGAGGCGGTTTGGCCTGAAGCTGCCGCCGCCTCAGCTGCAACCCGTGGTTTGGGCATGGTGTTCCTGCCTGCCGAGGCGGGCAAGCGCGATCAAGCCAAGGCCTTTTGCGATGAGGAAGCCCAGGCCCTGGGACTGCGCAGCCTGGGCTGGCGCAGCGTTCCCGTGGACCCCAGCGTCTTGGGTCCTCTGGCCCGCGGCACGGCTCCAGTGATTGAGCAGTGGCTGCTCGCTGCCGATTGCGATGGTGACGCCCTCGAGGCCCTGCTGTTCCGCCTGCGGCGCCGCTGCGGCGATCGTGCGCGCAGTGTCTGGGGTGCCGTCCCAAGCGACCTTTACTTCGCGTCCTTGAGCAGCCGGACGGTTGTCTACAAGGGCATGGTCCGCTCGGAGGTCCTCTCCGCCTACTACGGGGACCTTCGCGATGAACGCTTCGCGGTCAGTTTCGCGGTCTATCACCGTCGTTTCAGCACCAACACGCTGCCCCGCTGGCCCCTGGCCCAGCCGATGCGTCTCCTGGGCCACAACGGCGAGATCAACACCCTTCTGGGGAACCTGAATTGGGCCCGCGCCGCCGAGGCTGATCTCGATGCGGTTTGGGGCGAGGCCGCCTCGGACCTCAAGCCGGTGGTGAATTCCGCCTTCAGCGATTCGGCCAACCTTGATGCCACCCTCGAGCTGCTGGTTCGCAGTGGTCGCCCGATCACCGAGAGCCTGCTGACCCTGGTGCCGGAGGCCTTCCGCGATCAGCCGGCCCTGGCTGACAAGCCAGCGGTCCAGGCCTTCTATGAGTATTCGGCCTGCACCCAGGAGCCCTGGGATGGCCCAGCGCTTCTGGTCTTCGCCGATGGCCGCAGCGTTGGCGCCACCTTGGATCGCAATGGCCTGCGCCCGGCTCGCTACTGCATCACCAGCGACGGCTTTGTGGTGATGGGCTCGGAAACCGGCGTGGTGGAGCTCGAGGAAAGCCGGATCATCGAGAAGGGTCGCCTGGGCCCCGGCCAGATGTTGGCTGTTGATCTGGAGAACGGTCGCCTGCTCCATAACTGGGACGTCAAGCAAGAGGTGGCCGCGCGTCACCCCTACGGCCAGTGGTTGGCGGAGCACCGCCGCACCCTGACGGCCCAGCCCTGGACCCAGGAGCGCCAGCTGGCTGACCTGGAGCTGCTCCAGCAGCAAACCGCCTTTGGTTTCACCGCCGAGGACTTCGATCTGGTGATCGAGGACATGGCCGGTGCGGCCAAGGAGCCCACCTACTGCATGGGTGATGACATCCCCTTGGCAGTGCTCTCCGATAAGCCCCACCTTCTGTACGACTACTTCAAGCAGCGCTTCGCCCAGGTCACCAACCCGCCGATTGACCCCCTGCGGGAGAAGTTGGTGATGAGCCTGGAGATGCATCTGGGCAAGCGGGGCTCTCCCCTCAAGCCCGAGGCCTCCGCGGCAGCGGTTCTGCATCTCAACAGCCCGATTCTCAATGAGGCCGAGTTGGCGGCGGCCACCCAGCAGGGCATTGCCAGCCGCACGCTCTCGACCCTGATGCCGATCACCGGCGGACCGGCCGGCCTTGAGGCTGCACTGACCCAGCTCTGCAGCGACGCTGAAGCTGCCGTGCGCAGCGGCAACCAAATCCTGGTGCTCTCTGACCGGGGAATCACGGCAACCACGTCCTATATCCCCCCGCTCCTGGCGGTGGGTGCGGTGCACCATCACCTGCTGAACCAGGGACTGCGCCTGCAGACCTCCCTGGTGGCTGAGACCGCCCAGTGCTGGAGCACCCACCACCTGGCTTGCCTGATCGGCTACGGCGCCAGCGCTGTTTGCCCCTGGCTCACCTGGGAGACCACGCGTCATTGGCTGGCCCATCCCAAGACGCAGAAATTGATTGAGCGGGGCAAGCTCCCCGCCCTGACCCCCGATCAGGTCCAGGCCAATGTGCGCAAGGCCCTCGAAGACGGTCTGCGCAAGATCCTCTCCAAGATCGGCATCTCCCTGCTGGCCAGCTACCACGGAGCCCAGATCTTTGAGGCGATCGGTGTCGGTGCCGATCTGATCGAGCGGGCCTTCAAGGGCACCACCAGCCGCGTGGCTGGTCTGAGCCTGGCGGAATTGGCCAGCGAGACGCTGACCTTCCACGCCAAGGCGTTCCCAGAACTCAACCGCACCAAGCTCGAGTTCATGGGCTTTGTGCAGTACCGGACCGGCGGGGAATACCACCTCAACAGCCCGGAGATGACCAAGGCGCTCCATGCGGCGATCAAGCAGGGGCCCGGCTACGACCACTTCTCCACCTACAAAACCCTGGTGGAGAACCGTCCGGTGACGGCCCTGCGGGACCTCCTGGAGCTGCAACCCGCCGCCACTCCGCTGCCCCTCGATCAGGTCGAGAGCATCGAGAGCATCTGTGAGCGCTTCTGCACCGGCGGCATGAGCTTGGGTGCGCTCTCGCGCGAAGCCCATGAAGTCTTGGCCGTCGCGATGAACCGCATCGGCGGCAAGAGCAACAGCGGTGAGGGCGGCGAGGACCCGGCTCGCTTCAAGGTCCTGGGGGATGTGAATGCGGAGGGCCTCTCCGCCACCCTGCCCTCGATCAAGGGTCTGAAAAACGGCGACACCGCCTGCTCTGCGATCAAGCAGATCGCCTCGGGCCGCTTTGGCGTGACCCCCGAGTACCTGCGCAGCGGCAAGCAGCTCGAGATCAAGGTGGCCCAAGGGGCCAAGCCCGGTGAAGGCGGCCAGCTTCCCGGTCCGAAGGTCGATCCCTACATCGCCTGGTTGCGCAACAGCAAGCCTGGGGTGGCCTTGATCTCACCGCCGCCTCACCACGACATCTATTCCATCGAGGATCTGGCGCAGCTCATCCATGACCTGCACCAGGTGCATCCCGCCGCCAAGGTCAGCGTCAAGCTGGTGGCTGAGATCGGCATCGGCACCATCGCGGCAGGTGTGGCCAAGGCCAATGCCGATGTCATCCAGATCTCTGGCCATGACGGCGGCACCGGTGCCTCGCCCCTGAGCTCGATCAAGCATGCCGGCGGTCCTTGGGAACTCGGTCTGACCGAGGTTCACCGGGCTCTGCTGGAGAACGGCCTGCGTGATCGCGTGCTGCTGCGGGCCGATGGCGGCCTGAAGACCGGCTGGGACGTGGTCATCGCCGCCCTGCTGGGCGCTGAGGAATACGGCTTCGGTTCGATCGCGATGATCGCCGAGGGCTGCATCATGGCCCGCGTTTGCCACACCAATAACTGCCCGGTCGGCGTGGCCACCCAGAAGGAGGCCCTGCGCAAGCGCTTCACCGGTCTGCCTGAGCAGGTGGTGAACTTCTTCCTGTTCGTCGCCGAGGAAGTGCGTCAGCTGATGAGCGTGCTGGGCGTGGCCCGTCTGGAGGATCTGATTGGTCGCTCGGACCTGCTGAAGCCCCGCGCCGTGCAGCTGGCTAAAACGAAGGCCCTGGATCTCTCCTGCCTGCTGGATCCCATCCCCCAGGCGGCCGATCGCGCCTGGTTGCGCCACGCCGAGGCGGCCCATGGCAACGGCGTGATCCTTGAGGATCAGCTGCTGGCCGATGCCGAGCTGCTGGCGGCCATTGAGAACCACGGCCAGCTCGCCAGGACCCTGCCGATCATCAATACCGATCGCAGCGTCTGCGCCCGTCTGGGCGGTGAGATCGCGGCTCGCCATGGCAACACCGGCTTCCAGGGACAACTCGACCTCACCTATGAGGGTGCGGCGGGACAGAGCTTTGGCGCATTCACCGTTCAGGGCATGAATGTGCGCCTGGTGGGTGAGGCCAACGACTACGTCGGCAAAGGCATCAACGGTGGTCGCATCACCGTCGTTCCCCCTGCCGGTGGCAATGATCCCGGTGCCCAGGTGATCCTGGGGAATACCTGCCTCTATGGCGCCACCGGTGGTGAGCTCTTTGCCCTCGGCCGTGCCGGTGAGCGTTTCGCTGTGCGCAACAGCGGCGTCAAGACCGTGGTGGAAGGCGCCGGCGACCACTGCTGCGAATACATGACCGGTGGTGTGGTCGTGGTGCTCGGCAGCACGGGCCGCAACGTGGGCGCCGGCATGACCGGTGGCGTCACCTTCATCCTCGATGAGAACGGTGGTCTGCGCGATCGCGTCAACCCTGAGATCGTCGAGATCTGTGAGCTCACGACCCCTGAGCAGGAGGCCATGCTCAAGCCTCTGCTCGAGGCCCATCTCGCGGCCACCGGCAGCAGCAAGGCGTCCACGATCCTGGGCGACTGGTCCAGCTGGAAAGGGCGCTTCAAGGTGCTGGTTCCCCCCAGCGAGAAGGCCAACGTCGGCCTGGCGGAGCGGGAGGCGGTGGCGGCCTGAGCCGCCGGTTCTCCGCTCCTTCGGGTTCGGTTGCTGCACCACTGGGTCGGCTCACCCCACCCTTTGGTTCGGCTGGCTCGACCGCTGCAATCCGAGACCGTCCATAGCGTTTGGGCAACCGCAACGGAGCCATGCCTCCTGAGTTCGCCCAACCCTTTCAACAGCTCTTTGCCCGCCAGATGACCCTGGCCCTGCTCGAGCACTGTGTCCGCCTGGATGCTCCCGTGAGCCTGGTGAACCAGCGCCTGGATGCCCTTGGGGACTGCGCTGCGGCCCAGGCTCTGGAAGCTGAATTTCTGCTGGAGCCCCAGGCTTAAGCCAGGCCTAGCGGGGGTGCAGCTGCATCAGGCGCTGCACCTCACCGGCGTGATAGCTGCTGCGGGTCAGGGGAGTGCTGACCACCTGGAGAAAGCCCAGCTCCTGCTCGCCGTGGAGACGGAAGCGCTCGAATTGCTCGGGTGTGACGAACCGATCCACCGGCAAGTGCTTCGGCCCCGGGGAGAGGTACTGGCCGATCGTGACGATGTCGACCCGGTGTTCCCTGAGATCCAGCAGGGTCTCGATCACTTCCTCGTCGCTTTCCCCAAGGCCGACCATCAGGCCGGACTTGCTGTAGGCCTTCGGCCAGCGCTCCCGCACCTGCAGCAGCAGCTCGAGCGAGCGTTCGTAGATCCCCTGGGGTCTGGCTTTTTTGTAGAGCCTGGGCACCGTCTCGATGTTGTGGTTCAGCACATCGGGTCCGGCCTCCATCACCGTGGCCAGGGCATCCCAGTCCCCGCAGAAATCAGGGATCAAAAGCTCAATGCTGGTCTGGGGAGAGCGCTGGCGGACCGCCTCGATGCAGGCCACAAATTGGCTGGCTCCGCCATCGCTCAGGTCGTCGCGATTCACCGAGGTGATCACCACATGCTTCAGGCCCAGCCGTGCGGTGGCTTCCCCCAGGCGCTCGGGCTCGGTCGGATCGAGGCTGCGGACGCTCTTATCGAAATCGATGTCGCAGTAGGGGCAGGCCCGGGTGCAGCCCGGCCCCATGATCAAAAAGGTGGCTGTGCCCCCGGCGAAGCACTCGCCGATGTTCGGGCAGCTGGCCTCCTGGCAGACGGTGTTGAGCTTGAGATCCAGCAGCAGATCGGCCACTTCCCCGATCCGTTCCCGCTGGGGAGCTTTGACGCGCAGCCAGTCGGGTTTCAGCAAGGGATGAGGAGCGCGCCGAAGGCACCAAAGGGCTGGCTGACTCTAGGAAGCGACTGGGCCACCATCTCCTACACTCCGCCCATCGGGATGTAGCGCAGCTTGGTAGCGCACTTCGTTCGGGACGAAGGGGCCGCAGGTTCGAATCCTGTCATCCCGATTCTTATTGCAGCTCCGCGCCTGGATATCCCCTCGGGGTGACCATCCGGCCGTCCTCGGCGCGACTGCTGCTGTTGCCGATCAGCACCAAGGTGAGCATGTCCACCTGCTCGATCGGAAGGCCGCCGAGTTCGTGCAGGGTCACCTGCTCTTCGGGGCGCCCGAGTTGGCGAGCGAGGACCACAGGCGTGCTGGCAGGCCGTCCGGAGAGCAGAAGCTGCTGGGCCCGCTCCAGCTGCCAATCCCTGCCCTTGGAGCGCGGGTTGTAGAGGGCGACGACAAAGTCGCCTGCCGCCGCTGCCACCAGGCGTTTTTCGATCACCTCCCAAGGGGTCAGACGGTCGCTCAGGCTGATGGTGCAGAAGTCGTGCATCAACGGTGCTCCGGCCCTGGCCGCGGCAACCTGCAGGGCTGAGATGCCGGGATGGACCTCGAAGCCCGGACGGTCCAGGGGATCGAGCTCGAGCCAGAGCTCCAGGGCCAGTCCCGCCATCCCATAGATGCCGCTATCCCCCGAGGAGACCAAGGAGACGGTCTGTCCCTCGCAGGCCAGGCGCAGCGCCTGCCTGCAGCGTTCTCGCTCTTGGGTCAGCTGACCATCACTGCGCAGTTGATCGGGGCGCCGCAGCGGTTCCAGTAAATCCAGGTAGAGCCCGTAGCCGACCCAAACGCAGCTCTGGCTGAGGGCCGCTTTGGCGTCCGGGGTCAGGAGGTCCAGCCGTCCTGGCCCACTGCCGATCAGATGCAACTGGCCGCGATGGGGTGCCCATTGACTGGCGGCCAGGGCCAGGGCTGCGGTCGCCGCTCCCTGTTCACCTGCTTCGGCGCGGCTGATCTGTTTTTCGGCCAGCAGCGTTGCCTCCGGGCCTGCCGCCAGAAGGGCCGAGGCCTCCGCCACGCTGGCGGTTCCCAGTTCGGCAGCGACCACCGCCGAGGGGTTGGGAACCTCCACCGTGGCCAGGCGTTCAGCGCTGAAGCAGCGCAGGGGCCAGCCGCGCTGTTCGGCCAGCGCCAAGAGCGCCGGCTCATCCGCTTTGCGATCGGCACTGGCCAGGCCTGCGATCGCCTCCGGTGCGATCTGGTGTTGCGCGATCAGTTGGTCGCAGCAGCGCTCCAGCAGGCTCAGGCTGGTGTTGCGCTCGCAGCCCATTCCCAGCCAGACGCTGGGCGGGTGCCAGCGGCAGCCCGAATCCGCCCCAATCCCGACCGAAATCCTTTGTGTGGCGGCCTCGGCCCCTGGCGCCAGGCCGGGGAGTTCTTGCCAGCGGGAATTGCCCTGCAGGTGTTGGGCCTCCAGCGCCTCGCCGCGGGCGGCTGCCTTCATGAGCGCATCCCAGGGGCCGTTGTTGCGTCTCCAGCCCCAGGCCTGACCAAAGCTGTCCAAGGGAACCCGGCCCTCTCCATAGGAAGCCCCGGTGATCACGGCTTCCCCTTGGCATCGGGCCGCCAGGGTCCGAGCCAGGGCCTCGCCACCAGCCCCGTGGCCTCCCAGTAGGGGGATGGCAAAGCGTCCGCTTGGATCCAGGACGACCACCGCTGGGTCGCTGGCCTTGCTCTCGAGCTGAGGCGCGATCAGTCGGGTGATGGCCCCACAGGCCCCGACGGCCACAAAGGCCCGACTTGTGCTCCAGTTGGCCTCGAGCAGGGCCTGCAGTTCCCCAGGCCCCCAGTGGTTTCCATCGGCCGGGCTGGCCAGACGGTCAATCTCGCCTGATTGCAGGAGGCGTCGCAGCAGCGGGAGGCCGCTGGCGCTGAGGCTGAATCCCCAAATCAGGCTGTCGTTCATCCCCCCAGCTTCGCCTTCAGGCCGGCCAAGGGACCCTTGGGCTGCGCTTCGATCAGGGACCCGTCACTGCTGACCAAATCCCGCGCCGAGCCACCCAGACGACTGCTCGGAGCTGTGCGCTCTGCGGGCACTGGTGTTACTGGCGCTGGCGTGGGTGCTACCGCAGTGGGTGCGGGGGGCGCCGGTGCTTGTTCGGGTGCCGAGGGGGGCTCCGCAGGAGCAGGTTCCGGCTCGGGATCGGCTGGGGCGGGTGTCGCCTCAGCTGCCATTGGCGGTTCGGTGGGATCCGGGCGTGTCTTCTCTAGGGGAGCTGGCTGGGGCTCAGGGCGCTCCGGTTCGCTCGCTTCAGGCGGCGCAGCCTGAGGTGGAGCGGCCTCGGGTTCCTTGGTCTGAATCTCGGCCGCTGGCGGCTCGACGGGTTCTGGCTCCGGGCTGCCACTCAGGGCCGCGAGGCCTTGAGCGCTGAGGCTGGCCTGTTGCCAGCTCGGTCTGGGGCTGGCGTCGATCACCACCTCACGCACCACGCTGTTGAAGGGTGGGTTGAGGGGGTCTCCTCGGCCGTCCAGCAATTCCAGTTGCACCGCATTGCTGCCCCGCTTGAGGCCCTTGAGCCAAAGCGGTGTCTGCCGGTCCACCAGAAAGCTGTCGCCGTTGACGCTGACCCGCAGGCGCCAACGGGCATCGTCATCGCGCAGGTGCTGCAGCGGTGCGTCGATCAACAACCAGTCGATCAGGACCGGCTCGTTGTGCTGCAGGTCCGAGGGACTGGCCGCAATCAGCTGCGGGGAGCCCGAAGCCGGCAGTTGGGACGGATTGCGGGCGACCCGATGCAGGCGTAACTGCTGACTGGCTCCTGGGGCTTTGACCACTTCCCCCCAGGGCCTGGCGGCGAAGACCGTCAGGCGATGGCTGCCAGGGCTGAGCTCCGGCATGGAGAGTCCCTGGGCTTCGGCTGCGCTGCTGATGCGCCTAGGGGGTTGATCGTCGAGTTGAACGACCAGGTGGGGGCCCAGTCCGTTGGTTTCGTCTTCGTAGAGGGGCCAGTCCTGAACCTTCAGCTTCAGCGTCCAGGGGCCGGCCGGAAGAGTGCTGTCATTTGCAGGGGACAACACCTCGATCTGTGGCGCCCGGTCGTTCAACCTTTCGCGGACTTGTTGCACTGCTCCTGGTGGGGCAACTTCCTGCAGCTGTCCACTTGGTTTGGAGCTGGTGACTGGAGAGGGTTCTGAGCTGCTCCCTCTTGCGCTGGTCCCGGATGTGCAGCCACTGGCGACCATAAGCAACACCGAGAGCACCACGGCCGAGATGGCCTTTAGTGCTGACTGGCGCATGCGCTTGCCTCTCCCCACTCGTTTGGGCGAATGACTGAACACATTCTGCAGGTTTGCGGACTATTTGACCGGAAGGACTAGCGGATTCTCGATAAATAGGGCTATGGAAATGGCCTTATTTGCTTAACAAGACGGGGGCAATCTGAGAAAACTTGATGATTCTTTGCTCCCGCGAGAACTCAGTCCCTGACTGGCCCGACTCCGGGTTGAACCTTTGTAACTGCTGGGCCGAGAGGCTTGGATTCCGCTTTTATACTTCCGCCAGCGGTCCCCTTATTGGGGCCCAAAGCGCCAGTCAGGAAGAGCAGTTTCGGCCTCGGTCGAAGCGGGTTTTCTTGGCCCGGCGCCCATGGCGCGAGTCCTTGGCTTGCGTCCGTGGCTCCACTGGAGATCCCTCGCTTCGTCGAAGGATCAGCCCAGAAGGGTGGACCTCCACCTCGACCCCGTCCCTCGAGGAACCTCTCGATGACCATCAGCCCACCAGAGCGTGGGAAAACGGCGAAGGCCCAGGTCGACCGGGTGAACAACCCGGCCACCTTCGAACTGTTCGGTAAGCCCGGCCATTTCGATCGCAGCCTTGCCAAAGGTCCCAAAACCACAACCTGGGTTTGGAACCTCCACGCCAACGCTCACGACTTCGACAGCCACACCAGCGATCTCGAAGAGGTCAGCCGGAAGATTTTTTCGGCCCACTTCGGTCACCTGGCTGTGATCTTTGTTTGGCTGAGCGGCGCCTTCTTCCACGGTGCTCGCTTCTCCAACTACTCCGGCTGGCTCGCCGACCCCACGCACGTCAAACCCAGTGCGCAGGTGGTTTGGCCTGTCTTCGGCCAAGAAATCCTTAACGGCGATGTGGGTGCCGGCTTCCACGGCATCCAGATCACTTCAGGCCTCTTCCACGTTTGGCGGGCCTGGGGCATCACCACTGAAACCCAGCTCATGGCCCTGGCCATCGGTGCCCTGGTGATGGCCGGTTTGATGCTCAATGCGGGCGTCTTCCACTACCACAAGGCAGCTCCCAAGCTCGAGTGGTTCCAGAACGTTGAGTCCATGCTCAACCACCATCTGGCCGGTCTGCTTGGTCTGGGTTCCCTGTCCTGGGCGGGTCACTTGATCCACGTGTCTCTGCCCACCACTGCGCTGATGGACGCCATCGATGCCGGCAGCCCCCTGTCGCTAAATGGCAAGACCATCGCCACCGTGGCGGACATCCCCCTGCCCCACGAGTTCTTTAACCAGGACCTGCTGGCTCAGCTGTTCCCCGGTTTCGGCGCTGGCATCAATGCCTTCTTCACCGGTAACTGGGCGGCCTACAGCGATTTCCTCACCTTTAAAGGTGGTCTGAATCCTGTGACCGGCAGCATGTGGATGAGCGACATCGCTCACCACCACCTGGCGATCGCCGTGCTCTTCATCGTTGCCGGTCACATGTACCGGACCAACTGGGGCATCGGCCACAGCATCAAGGAGATCCTCGAGGGCCAGAAGGGCGACCCCCTGCTCTTCCCCGCCAGCAAGGGCCACGACGGCCTTTACGAGTTCATGACCACCAGCTGGCACGCCCAGTTGGCTGTGAACCTGGCGCTGCTGGGCTCGCTGAGCATCATCGTTGCTCAGCACATGTACGCGATGCCTGCGTATCCCTACATCGGCATCGACTACCCCACGCAGCTGTCGATCTTCACCCACCACACCTGGATTGGTGGCTTCCTGATCGTTGGTGCTGGCGCCCACGCCGCCATCGCCATGATTCGCGACTACGACCCCGCCAAGCATGTGGACAACGTGCTCGACCGGGTGCTCAAGGCTCGCGATGCCCTGATCAGCCACCTGAACTGGGTGTGCATCTGGCTCGGCTTCCACAGCTTTGGCCTCTACATCCACAACGACACCATGCGTGCCCTGGGACGTCCCCAGGACATGTTCAGCGACTCCGCCATTGCCCTGAAGCCCGTCTTCGCGCAGTGGATCCAGGGTCTGCATGCTGCTGCAGCCGGTAGCACCGCTCCCAACGCCCTTGCTGGCGTGAGCGAAGTGTTCAACGGCTCCGTGGTTGCCGTCGGCGGCAAGGTGGCCGCCGGTCCGATCCCCCTGGGGACGGCCGACTTCATGGTCCACCACATCCACGCCTTCACGATTCACGTGACGGTGCTGATCCTGCTGAAGGGTGTGCTCTATGCCCGCAGCAGCCGTCTGGTTCCCGACAAGGCGAACCTCGGTTTCCGCTTCCCCTGCGACGGCCCCGGCCGTGGCGGTACCTGCCAGGTGTCGGCTTGGGACCACGTGTTCCTGGGCCTGTTCTGGATGTACAACTCCCTGTCGATCGTGATCTTCCACTTCTCCTGGAAGATGCAGAGCGACGTGTGGGGCACCGTCAATGCTGACGGCTCCGTCTCCCACATCACCAATGGCAACTTTGCCAATAGCGCACTGACCATCAATGGCTGGCTGCGTGACTTCCTGTGGGCTCAGGCCGCACAGGTGATCAACAGCTATGGCTCTGCCACCAGTGCCTATGGCCTGATGTTCCTGGGTGCCCACTTCGTTTGGGCGTTCAGCTTGATGTTCCTGTTCAGTGGTCGCGGCTACTGGCAAGAGCTGATTGAGTCCATCGTCTGGGCTCACAACAAGCTGAAGGTTGCTCCCGCCATTCAGCCGCGGGCGCTCTCCATCACCCAGGGCCGTGCCGTTGGTGTTGCCCACTATCTGCTGGGCGGCATCGCGACCACCTGGTCGTTCTTCCTGGCCCGCATCATTGCGGTCGGCTGACCTCTCCTGACCTTTCCCAATGGCAACGAAATTTCCTTCGTTCAGCCAGGGTCTGGCACAGGACCCGACAACCCGTCGTATTTGGTACGGGATCGCCACGGCTCACGACTTCGAGAGCCATGACGGAATGACGGAGGAAAAGCTTTACCAAAAGCTTTTCTCCACCCATTTCGGTCACCTCGCGATCATCGGCCTCTGGGTTTCGGGCAACCTGTTCCACGTCGCCTGGCAGGGCAACTTCGAGCAGTGGGTCGCCGATCCTCTGCATGTCCGTCCCATCGCTCACGCGATCTGGGATCCCCACTTCGGCCAAGGCGCCATCACTGCCTTCACCCAGGCAGGCGCCTCCTCCCCGGTGAACATTGCGTACTCCGGCGTGTACCACTGGTGGTACACGATCGGCATGCGCACCAACGCCGAGCTGTACCAGGGTTCCATCTTCATGATGATCCTGTCTGCTTGGGCCCTGTTCGCTGGCTGGCTCCACCTTCAGCCCAAGTTCCGGCCTTCCCTGGCCTGGTTCAAGAACGCTGAGTCCCGCCTGAACCACCACCTCGCGGTGCTGTTCGGCTTCAGCTCCATCGCTTGGGCCGGTCACCTGGTTCACGTGGCCATTCCCGAATCCCGTGGTCAACACGTGGGTTGGGACAACTTCCTGAACGTGCTGCCTCACCCGGCAGGCCTGGCTCCCTTCTTCACTGGTAACTGGGGCGTTTACGCCCAGAACCCCGACACCGCCTATCAGGTGTTTGGTACCTCAGAAGGCGCTGGCACCGCGATCCTCACCTTCCTGGGTGGTTTCCACCCCCAAAGTGAGGCCCTCTGGCTGACCGACATTGCCCATCACCACCTGGCGATTGGCTGTCTGTTCGTGATCGCCGGTCACATGTACCGGACCAACTTCGGTATCGGTCACTCGATCCGCGAGATCCTCGAGGCTCACAACCCCCCCAATGGCACCCCTGGTGACCTGGGCGCTGGCCACAAGGGTCTTTACGACACCATCAACAACTCGCTCCACTTCCAGCTCGGTCTGGCCCTGGCTTCCCTGGGCGTTGTGACCAGCCTGGTGGCGCAGCACATGTATTCGATGCCGTCCTACGCGTTTATCGCCAAGGACTACACGACGCAGGCTGCCCTCTATACCCACCACCAGTACATCGCCATCTTCCTGATGTGCGGTGCCTTCGCTCACGGTGCGATCTTCTTCATCCGTGACTACGACCCCGAGGCCAACAAGAACAACGTTCTTGCTCGGATGCTCGAGCACAAAGAAGCGATCATCAGCCACCTGAGCTGGGTCTCCCTGTTCCTCGGCTTCCACACCCTGGGCCTCTACGTCCACAACGACGTGGTTGTTGCCTTCGGTACCCCCGAGAAGCAGATCCTGGTTGAGCCCGTCTTCGCACAGTTCGTGCAGGCCGCCTCTGGCAAGGCCATGTACGGCTTCGACGTGCTCCTCTCCAATGGCGCTAGCGCCGCTAGCAATGCCAGCGCCGCCTACATGGGCGGTTGGATGAACGCCATCAACGACGGTGGCAACGATCTGTTCCTGCAGATCGGCCCTGGTGACTTCCTGGTGCACCACGCCATCGCCCTGGGTCTGCACACCACCACCCTGATCCTGGTCAAGGGTGCTCTGGATGCCCGTGGCTCGAAGCTGATGCCCGACAAGAAGGACTTCGGCTACTCCTTCCCCTGCGACGGCCCCGGCCGTGGCGGTACCTGCGACATCAGTGCCTGGGACGCCTTCTATCTGGCTGTCTTCTGGGCCCTGAACACCGTGGGTTGGCTCACCTTCTACTGGCACTGGAAGCACCTCGCTATCTGGCAGGGCAACGTGGCTCAGTTCAACGAATCCAGCACCTACCTGATGGGCTGGTTCCGCGACTACCTGTGGCTCAACTCCTCTCAGCTGATCAACGGTTACAACCCGTTCGGCACGAACAACCTCGCCGTCTGGGCCTGGATGTTCCTGTTCGGTCACCTGATCTGGGCCACCGGCTTCATGTTCCTGATCTCCTGGCGCGGTTACTGGCAGGAACTGATCGAGACCATCGTCTGGGCTCACCAGCGCACCCCGCTCGCCAACCTGGTGGGCTGGCGCGACAAGCCTGTGGCTCTCTCGATCGTTCAGGCCCGTGTGGTTGGTCTGGCTCACTTCACCGTGGGCTACTTCGTGACCTACGCCGCCTTCTTGATCGCTTCCACCTCTGGCAAGTTCGGCTGATCCTTAGCGATCACCCGCACACTTGCATCCCTTGAGGGACGACCAAGCGCCCCCGGCTCAGCCGGGGGCTTTTTTTTGGCTTCTCGCGCGGTTTGGGGCCTGACCTAATGCTTCGCAGTCGGTCCGTTGCCGGCGAGTAGCCAGGCCAGGCCAGCAAGGATCAGCCAAGGCAGCGGCCTGAGTTCAAACACAGCAGCGCTGAGCACCTGCAGGGGCTGAAACAGCCATTGATGCAGGCTCAGCAGGACCACCAGTAGAAGGGGCAACCAAGCCATGGCCGCTTAGCTCAGGAGCTCTTGGGGCATCACAGCACCAGCGCGCAGCAAGCGCCAACCGTCTCCTGGCTCCAGCGCGATCACTGTGCTGGCCTGCCCCGAGGGCGCTGGCCAGGGTTCGGGGGCCAAGCGCAGCAACTGGGGGAATCGCGCCTGCACCTCTTCAGCGCTTGTGCAGGGGTCTTCTCCCGAGCGATTGGTGCTCGTGGTGGCGAGGGGGCCGCTCAATCGCAGCAGCTCTCGGGCCTGCTCGCAGGCCGGAACGCGAAGGCCCAGGGCTGAGCCCCCCGGATTGAGTTGTTCCAGCAGCTCCCCTTCAGCCGGTACCACTAGCGTCAGGGCTCCGGGCCAGTGCAGTTCGATTAGCCCCAACCAGTTCGGTTCAGGCGTCATCCCCAGGTTGCTGAAGAGCTGTTCAGCATCAGCACCCATCAGGATCACTGGCTTGTTTTGAGGCCGCTCCTTGATCGTCCAGAGCAGCGAGGCGTGCTCTGGTCTGGTGGCCAGCGCCGGCAGGGTGTCCGTCGGGAAGACCCCGGCTTGGCCTTGCTGCAGTACAGCGGCGAATTGATCGGCCTCAAGGGATTGGTTCACGGCCGGTTCTGCTCTGGTTGGAGTGGCCGCTGAGCCTTGGCGAAGCGCTGCACCCCCTCGAGGTCTTTGTGGGCCTGCACATTCACCAGTCCAGCCGCTTCGAGCAACTCCAGTACAGCCCTGCTCTGGTCGTAGTGATGCTCAAGCAGTAGCCATCCCCCTGGCGCTAGGCCAAGTGCTGCTCCTGCAGCAATGGTTCGCAGGGCCTCCAAGCCATCGCTGCCCCCATTGAGTGCAAGTTCGGGCTCGTGCTCACGCACCACAGGTTCGAGCTGCGCCCAGACCGCAGCCGGGATGTAGGGCGGGTTGCTCACCACCAGATCCAGCTGGCCCCACTGATCTCGGATCGCGTCCCACCAGTCACCTTCTCTGAAGTCCAGGCAGGCCGAGCCCAGGATCTCTCTGGCATTCCTCTCTGCCTGCCGCAGCGCTTCGGCAGAACGATCGACGGCGAACCCCTGGGCGTTCGGTAGTCCCTTCGCCAGAGCGATGGCGATGCAGCCTGAGCCAGTGCCGAGCTCCGCCCATCGCGGGGCTGAACCCAGTTGAGCCCCCTTGGCACAGTCCAAGGCCAGATCAACCAGCACTTCAGTTTCTTGCCGAGGGATCAGCACGCCTGGTGCGACTTCGAGTTCGATGTCCCTCCAGGGACAGCGGCCAACGAGGTACTGAAGGGGGATGGCCTGCTCGAGGTGTTGATTCCAGATCTGCTCGAGCGTGCCGAGGTCCTGCTCCAGCACAATTTCGGATTCGGGGTAGAGCCTGAGCGCTTGTAACTGCTGCCAGCGCAGCCCGCCCTTGAGATCGAGCAACCAATCGAGCGCGCTGCTCTCGCCTCCCTGGCCGAGCATCGCCTGCCTCCAGCTCAGCACTGCCTTAGCCGTGAGCAACTCCGCCATTGGATCAGCCTATGAAGCCCTGTCTCAGCAGGGATGCCACCACAGCCCCGGTGCGCTGCGTACCAATCCGGCCAGCTCCAGTTGCAGCAGCCGTTGACTGATTCCCACCGGGCTCAGTCGCAGTGAATGGCAGAGCTGCTCAAGCGTTGCACCCTGACCGAGGGCTCCCATGAGGGCCGCCTCGCGCCGCAGCAACGTCGCGTGCGTCCTTGGCATCGGCGGCCGAACCGGCTTGATCCTCGGGCCACATCCCAGATGCTTGACCAGGTCCGCTGGATCCAGCAGGGGCGTACCTCCCCTGGCCAGCAGGCGATTGCTGCCAGCCGCACTGCTGCGTCCGGCATCGGCGGGGACGACCCAAAGTGGAACCCCTTGCGACCAGCCCAACTCCGCGGTGTGGAGTGCTGCGCTCTGCTGCGGGCATTCGACCAGGACCAGGGCCTGCACCAGGCCCACCTCCAGGCGTTGTCTCAAGCTGAAATGGGCAGCCCGTGATGCCGTCCCCTCAGGCCATTCGGAGAGCAACAGCCCCTGGGCTGAGATGTCCTGTTGCAACCCGGCCAACCCCCGTGGCGATGACTGATTGATCGGTGTTCCAAGGACAGCCACCGGCGTTCCACCCGCCTGGAGGCAGCTTTGATGGGCCGCCGCCTGAATGCCCTCCGATAGCCCAGCCACCACCGGCCATCCCGCCTGCGCTAGGGCTCGGCCAATGGCCTGGGCCATGGCGAGCCCATGTTTCGAGGGGCGCCGGGTTCCGAGGACGGCAACGGCGCGGCGCTGCCGCAGCGGAGCCCAGATGCTCCCTTGCCCGGCCCAATGCAAGGCCAGAGGGGGTTGATCGAAGTCCTCCAGAGTCCGTGGGAAAGCCGGGTCTCCAGGCATGAGGCAGCGCTGGCCGCCCCACCGACGCCGTTCATCGGGGGTGGGTGGATCGCTCAGGGGGGATGGCCCGAGCTGTTGGCGATAGAGCTCGATGCGCTGCAGAGCTCTGGCATTGATCTGCGTTCCGCTCAGGGCGTGTTCCAGCTCTTGGCCGGTTGCCTGCCAAGCCTGATGCAGGCTTCCAAACAGGCCTTCAAGTTGCTCCAACCGCCGCCGGCCCACACCGGGACAGCGGCTCCAGATCGATCGCCAGAGCCGGGAGGTCTCTCCCGAGTGGATCCTGAGGGGCCGCCCTCGCTCCTGGCTGGCGCAGAAGGGGGCATGAACGAGCTGACCCACTGAATCGCTACAGTACGTCTGTACTATAGCGAGACGGTTGAGTCTGGTCCTGGGCCTGCCCTGAGTTGCGCGAGGGCCTCGCGCAGATCCTCAGGTGCCCTGCGCAGCAATCGCCGCTGCCCTGGGCCTTGGCTGAGGTCCACCAGGACCAGCTCCACGCGCGCCTCGGCGGCGACGCTGCCGTCCGTCTTGATGAACTGGCTGCGCCAGGGCAGCTTGACCCCCTGTTGCGGCAGAACCCAGCTCAGCACTTGTACGTGCTCGCCATGAAGGAGGGCTTGGCGGTAATCGATCTGCAGTGAGACAACCGGTAGTTCCAGGCCGCGCTCAGAGAGAGCGCTGTAGGCCAGTCCCGCCTGACGGAGGGCCTCGACCCGGGCTTCCTCAAGCCAGGCCAAGTAGCTGCCATGCCACATCACTCCGGCATGGTCGGTGTGTTGCGGCAGGACCGAGCGCTTGAGGCGCCAGGGGCGGTCATGTTGCTGCTCCGTCACGGTCTCTGGCACAAGTCGAGGTTGCGCGCAATTCAGCCATAGGCTGCCCCAACGCGCCCCTGGGATGTGTTTCGCAATCTTCTGATCGCCGATTCAGGCAAAGGTCACGTTGAGGAAATGGTGCGCATGCTGCGCGACATTCCAACCGTGCGTCAGGCCCGCATCAATCTGCTCCATGTCGTCGCTGAGCAGGCGGGTCAGGACTATGCCGAGCACTCCCAAAAAGCCGCTGGAATTGTTGCTGAAGCCGTTCAGCGGCTGGGGCTGAATCCTTCGGAGGTCAACACGATCATTCGCCAGGGCGACACCAAGCAAACGGTCTTGAAGGTGGCCGATGAGCTTGATGCCGACCTGATCGTGATGGGCTCGCGGGGCCTGGGCCGGCTCCAGTCGATCCTGAGCAACAGCGCCAGCCAGTACGTCTTCCAGCTCTCGACTCGCCCGATGTTGCTGGTGCGTGACGACCTTTATGTCCGTCACATCAACCGCGTGATGGTGGCGATCGATGGCACTGGGGTTGGCGACGATGCCCTGAAGCTGGCCTGTGAATTAGTGCGTGATGTGCCCGGCAGCAGCCTGCTCGGCGTTCACATCAGCCGCCAGGACATCGCGCCTTCCCGTGGCGGTTCAACCCCTGCCGACGAGTTGCTCGATAAGGCTGTCCAGCGCGCCCGCGGCTTTGGTGTGGAGATGAAGGCGATCCACGGCACCGGTGACATCGGACGCGGCTTCTGTCAGGCCGCTGAAGAGCACAAGGCTGACTTGGTCGTGATTGCTTCGCAGGACCGTCGTCCCCTGGTGGCCCGCGGGCTGGTCGATATCGATCGTCTGCTTGGGTCCTCGGTGAGCGACTACATCAGGGTCCATGCACCGGCTCCGGTTCTTCTGGTGCGCGAACCCGAAGGGCGTCAGTAGCCGCCTGCAGTCGCGGCTGACTCGAGTACGAAGAAACCCCCTAGGACTCCAGGCCCTAGGGGGTTTTCGCTGTTCTGCTGCTGATTCAGAACTGAGACAAAGAAAACCCCGGATGCATCACATGGATGCGTCCAGGGTTTTTCGGAACCATTGAACTGGAGCGGTCAGCTCTGGCGGCTGCTGGTCTGGATGTACAGAACAATCAGGAACACCGTCGGAACCAGCACGAACATCAGGCTGGCGACGAAGCCGAGGTCGTTGGTTTCCATCGCAAAAGTCTTGAGCTCGGTGACCGTATCACCGCCAACGGGGCTTGATCAGGCCTCTTCATCCCTCGTTGTGCTTTCGGCGTCCTCAGCGGATTCCAGGCTGTCCTCGTCTTGGGGCTCCGGCTCGGGCCAGGCCGTGGGTCCGGCGGGTAGAGGGCTGGCTTTGGCCGCAGCGATGCGCGCCTCGGCGTCCCCAAAACGCACCTGGGGCCGGGTCAGCACCAGCACCGATTGTTGGACCAGGGTTTGGCAGGCCAGGCGCCAGGTCTGGGGACGGCGGCGCAGTTTCTGCTCCTCGACGGCGGTCCGGCCACTGAGGCTGCCGGGACTGCTTTCGCCCACCACATCAACAAAACAGGTGATGCACTGCCCGCAGCCGCCGCAGTTCCCGAGCTGTCCTTTCAGGCCATACAGCTCAAGTCCCTCGCGCAGGGCGACCTCGCGCAGGTTCTCGCCCGGATAGCACTCCACATCCCGCCCCTCGCGAACAAAACGAATGACCGGCATGGCTGGAGGTTCGGAATTCCTCCATTCTGAGGGAATGGATTGCGATTTGTAACCGCGCCGCCGCGGGTGGGGCCACGCCTTTGGGCCCCAGCGTCGTTTTCCCGTCACGGCACGTTTCAGCTCGGCGGCGATCAAAACGTTCCGTCAGCTGAACCCCTTACGATCGCGAGCACGGATCAAGTGTCTGCTGGCTTTCGCTGGCAAACCCTGATCGCGCTGACTTCCGATTTCGGTTTTCTGAAGCGGAAGGCTGGATTGTTTCCTCGGACCTGACCCCCATGGGATTGCCCTGGTATCGGGTGCACACGGTCGTGATTAACGACCCGGGCCGTTTGCTCGCCGTGCACCTCATGCACACTGCCTTGGTTGCTGGCTGGGCCGGCTCCATGGCGCTCTATGAGCTGGCCATCTTCGATCCCTCCGACCCGGTGCTCAACCCCATGTGGCGCCAGGGCATGTTCGTCATGCCGTTCATGGCTCGCCTGGGCGTGACGGATAGCTGGGGCGGCTGGAGCATCACCGGTGCCACCGGTGTTGACCCCGGCTTCTGGAGCTTCGAAGGTGTGGCAGCTGCTCACATCGTTTTTAGTGGCCTCTTGATGCTGGCCGCCATCTGGCACTGGACCTACTGGGATCTGGAGATCTGGCAGGACCCTCGCACTGGCGAGCCTGCTCTGGACCTCCCCAAGATCTTCGGCATCCACCTGCTGCTTGCTGGCCTTGGCTGCTTTGGTTTTGGTGCGTTCCACCTGACCGGTGTGTTCGGCCCCGGTATGTGGGTCTCTGACCCCTACGGCGTCACCGGCCACCTTGAAGCGGTTCAACCCTCTTGGGGACCTGAGGGCTTCAACCCCTTCAACCCCGGTGGCATCGTTGCCCACCACATCGCCGCAGGCATCGTCGGCATCATTGCCGGCATCTTCCACATCACCACTCGTCCGCCCGAGCGCCTCTACAAGGCTCTTCGGATGGGCAACATCGAGACCGTTCTCGCCAGCGCCATTGCCGCTGTGTTCTTTGCCGCATTCATCGTGGCCGGAACCATGTGGTACGGCGCTGCAGCGACCCCGATCGAACTCTTTGGCCCGACCCGCTACCAGTGGGACCAGGGTTACTTCAAGACCGAGATCAACCGCCGCGTTCAGACCGCTCTGGACAACGGTGCCACCAAGGAACAGGCCTACGCCCAGATTCCTGAGAAGCTCGCCTTCTACGACTACGTCGGCAACAGCCCTGCCAAAGGCGGCCTGTTCCGAGTGGGTCCGATGGTGAACGGTGATGGCCTGCCCACCGGCTGGCTCGGACACGTGTCCTTCACCGATAGCCAGGGGCGTGATCTCGAGGTGCGTCGTCTGCCCAACTTCTTCGAGAACTTCCCTGTGGTTCTGGAAGACAGCCAGGGCATCGTCCGCGCTGACATTCCTTTCCGCCGCGCTGAAGCGAAGTACTCCTTCGAGCAGACCGGCGTGACCGCCACCGTCTATGGCGGCGCCCTCAACGGTCAGACCTTCACCGATCCTGCTGACGTGAAGCGCCTGGCTCGTAAGGCCCAGCTCGGCGAAGCCTTCGAGTTCGACCGTGAGACCTATCACTCTGACGGCACCTTCCGCAGTTCACCCCGCGGCTGGTTCACCTTCGGACACGCCTGCTTCGCGCTGCTGTTCTTCTTCGGTCACATCTGGCACGGTGCTCGCACCCTCTACCGCGATGTGTTCGCCGGTATCGACCCCGATCTCGGTGAGCAGGTTGAGTTCGGTCTGTTCCAGAAACTGGGCGACCGTTCCACCCGTCGTCTGCCGGAGGGCTATGTGCCCCCCGCAGGCACCACCCTCAGCTGAGCGCCTCGGAGGTAACTCATGGAAAGCTTCGCTTACATCCTGATCCTGGCGTTAGCCATCTCCACCCTGTTTTTCGCGATCGCCTTCCGCGATCCCCCGAAGATCGGCAAGTGATTTGACTCTCAGGAGTTCAACGACCCCCGCCAAAAGCGGGGGTTTTTTGTTGCTTGAACGCCGTGGCTTCCCTTAAGGCAATCTCATTTCGACTTGGCGGGATCTTGATTGACACCTGAGTCTCACGGGCTCGACCAGGGAGTTGGCCTGTTGCTTGGCAAGACCCAAGTTGCGGCAGCCCTTCTCAAAGGCAATTGTTCTGTCTAAACTTGAGCATCTTCTCGGGCGGAATCTCGGGCATGCAGTGCCCCTCCTGTCAGCACACCGATAGCCGCGTTCTCGAATCGCGTTCCGCGGACACCGGCCGGAGTGTGCGTCGCCGTCGGGAGTGCCTGAACTGCGAGTTCCGCTTCACCACCTACGAGCGGGTGGAGACGGCACCGATCACGGTCTTGAAGCGCAGTGGGAATCGTGAGGCCTTCAATCGCAGCAAGTTGCTGCATGGTCTGCTGCGGGCTTGCGATAAAACCGGGCTCGAGCCCAGCCGTCTTGAGCTGGTCGTCGATGAACTGGAGTTGGAGCTTCAGGGGCGCACGGGCCGCGAAGTCTCCAGCAAGGACATCGGCGAATTAGCCCTGCAGCACCTGGCGGGGATGAGCGATGTGGCCTACATCCGGTTTGCCTCGGTCTACCGCCAGTTTCAGAGCGTTGCCGATTTCGTCGCCACCTTGGACGGTCTGAACCGCAAGCCCAAGGGCAAATCCTTGGCAGCGGTTGGTTAGAGACGCCTGAAGGGCCCGTCCGCAGCTGACCTCTATAGTTTTGGATTCCCCTGCGTCGGTGGCGGCTGACGCATCGGTTCCTTCGCGCTGCCTCGGGCAGTCCGCCGACTCTCCATGACCGTGACCCCTTCCGATCTCAACACCAGCGAGACCGACGTGGCCGTTGAGGCTGTCGATCAAGACGTGGTTGACGCTGCTGCTGAGCTCGATCTGGATATTCCGGAAGAGGTGCCCAGCGCCGACGACCCCAGCAGCCGTGCTGTGGCCCGCGATCTCGACGGCGTTGGCTTCACCCTGGATGAGTTCGCGTCGCTGCTGAGCAAGTACGACTACAACTTCAAGCCTGGCGACGTGGTGAAGGGCACCGTGTTCGCCATCGAGCCCAAGGGCTCGATGATTGACATCGGCGCCAAGACCGCCGCCTTCATGCCCATGCAGGAGGTGTCGATCAACCGTGTTGAGCACATCAGCGACGTGCTCGAGCCCGGCGAAGAGCGCGAGTTCTTCATCCTCAGCGAAGAGAACGAGGATGGTCAGCTCACCCTTTCGATCCGCCGGATCGAGTACCAGCGCGCCTGGGAGCGTGTTCGTCAGCTGCAGAAGGAAGACGCCACCATCTACAGCGAAGTGTTTGCCACCAACCGTGGTGGTGCACTGGTGCGTGTGGAAGGTCTGCGTGGCTTCATCCCCGGCAGCCACATCAGCACCCGCAAGCCCAAGGAAGAGCTGGTTGCTGAGTTCCTGCCCCTGAAGTTCCTTGAGGTGGACGAAGAGCGCAACCGCCTCGTCCTCAGCCATCGCCGCGCCCTGGTGGAGCGCAAGATGAACCGCCTGGAAGTGGGCGAAGTGGTCATCGGTACCGTCCGCGGCATCAAGCCCTACGGCGCCTTTATCGACATCGGCGGTGTCAGCGGCCTGCTGCACATCTCTGAGATCAGCCACGAGCACATTGAGACCCCTCACACGGTCCTCAATGTCAATGACCAGATGAAGGTCATGATCATCGACCTCGACGCCGAGCGTGGTCGTATCTCCCTCTCGACCAAAGCCCTCGAGCCCGAGCCCGGTGACATGCTCACCGATCCCCAGAAGGTCTTCGAGAAGGCTGAGGAAATGGCCGCTCGCTACAAGCAGATGCTGCTTGAGCAGGCTGAAGACGGCGAAATGGGTTACGAGTGAAGCTGAGCCATGGCTGAGCTCCTGTTGCGTGGCACGGAGCTTGGAGCCATTGATGCGGTGCTGTTCGACAAGGACGGCACCCTCAGCATCAGTGAGCCCCAGCTACTCACCCTGGCGGAAGCCAGGGTTTTTCTCTGTCTGGAGCTGGTCAGCTCCGAGCGGCGTGAGCCGCTCAAGGATTTGCTGCAACGGGCCTATGGCCTGCGTGCCGATTCCGTCTGTCCCGCGGGGATCACGGCGGTGGCTAGCCGCGATCACAACCTGATCGCGACGGCCACCGCCTTGGTTCAGGTCGGTCTGGGCTGGCCCGAGGCGCTGGCCCTCAGTGAGCGGGTCTTTGCCGAGGCTGATGCCGTGGATGCCCGCCGCTCCACGGATGCCCCGCTGCCCACGAGCGCGACGACCGAGGGCCTTCTGCCTTGGCTTGAGCAGTTGCGGTTGGCCGGGGTGCGTTGCGCTGTGATCAGCAACGACGACATGGCCGGCATTGAGCACTTCCTCAGGGCCCATGGACTGCGGGATTACTTCTGCGGGCTCTGGAGCGCCGAGCATCGACCGCGCAAACCCGACCCGGAGGCGGTCCACGGGCTGTGCGCGGAGCTCGGCGTTGAACCGCGCCGCTGCGCCCTGATCGGCGACGCCAACAGTGATCTGCGCATGGCCGTCGCTGCAGGGATTCCCCATCCCTTGGCTCTGGGTTACACCGCGGCCTGGCGCACGCCACCGCCCTTGGCGGAGCCGCATCCATTGGTGCATGCCTGGAGTGAGTTGAGCGTGCGTCGCTCCCCTAAGTTGGCCCCTACGCATTACTTGCTTCACTCGGGAATGAGTCGTTACGTCTTCACCTCAGAGTCGGTGACCGAAGGTCATCCCGACAAAATCTGCGACCAGGTGAGTGATGCGGTGCTGGACGCCCTGCTGGCTCAGGACCCGGCGTCCCGGGTGGCCTGCGAAACCGTAGTCAACACCGGGCTTTGCCTGATTACTGGTGAGGTCACCACCACCGCCAAGGTTGATTACATTGGCCTGGTGCGCGGTGTGATCGAGAAGATCGGCTACTCCGGAGCCCGCGCGGGTGGTTTTGACGCCAACAGCTGTGCGGTGTTGGTGGCCCTGGATCAGCAGTCGCCGGACATTGCCCAGGGCGTGAACGAGGCCGACGACCACGCCGGTGACCCCCTGGATCTGGTGGGTGCGGGTGACCAGGGAATCATGTTTGGTTTCGCCTGCAACGAGACCCCGGAGCTGATGCCGCTCCCCATCAGCCTGGCCCACCGCCTCTCGCGGCGCCTGGCTGAGGTGCGCCACAACGGCACCCTCCCCTATCTGCTGCCTGACGGCAAAACCCAGGTCAGCGTCGTTTATGAGAACGACCAGCCCGTGGCGATCGACACGATCTTGATCTCCACCCAGCACATCTCTGAGATCGATGGGGTGAGCGAAGAGAAGGCCATCCGTGAGCGCATCTCGGCGGACCTCTGGAGCCATGTGGTGGAGCCCGCCACCGCGGACCTCAGCCTGAAGCCCTCTAAGGACAGCACCCGCTTCCTGGTGAACCCCACCGGCAAGTTCGTGGTCGGTGGTCCCCAAGGGGATGCCGGTCTCACCGGCCGCAAGATCATCGTTGACACCTATGGCGGCTATGCCCGCCATGGCGGTGGTGCCTTCTCCGGCAAAGATCCCACCAAGGTGGACCGCTCCGCGGCTTATGCCGCTCGCTACGTGGCGAAGGCCCTGGTGGCCGCGGGGCTGGCCCGCAAGGCTGAGGTTCAGCTGAGCTATGCCATCGGTGTGGCCAAGCCGGTCAGCATCCTGGTCGAGAGCTTCGGCACCGGCGTGGTCAGCAATGACGCCCTCACCGCTCTGGTTCAGGAGAACTTCGATCTGCGCCCCGGCGCGATCATCGACACCTTCGGCCTGCGCAACCTGCCCCAGCAGCGCGGCGGAGACTTCTACCAGGACGTCGCCGCTTACGGCCACTTCGGCCGCAGTGACCTGAACCTCCCCTGGGAGAACGTCGAGGCCGTCGCTGCCACCCTGAAGCAAGCTGCCGCCGCTTGATTGCAGCCAGCCGTGAGCCCCTGGGCCTAGGGATTGACCTGGGTACCAGTGGCCTGCGTCTGGCACTGATGGATCCCTCCGGCACCCTGCTGGCGGAGCGATCTGCGAACTACCCCCGCTGTTTTGAGGACCCCCAGGGCTGGCGCGAGGGGGTGGTTGCCCTCTGCGCAGAGTTGCCTCAAGAGCTGCGTGATCGGGTGGCCGCTGTCGCGGTCGATGGCACCTCGGGCACCGTGCTGGCCTGCGCCGCCAATGGCGATCCCAGGGGCCAGGCCCTGCCCTATTTCCTGGCCTGCCCTGAGCAGGCCTCGGCGGCAGCCGTGCTGGCGGGCAGCGCTTCTGCTCCAGCCGCCAGTGCCAGTGGCAGCCTGGCCCGGGTGCTGCGCTTGCTCGAGGGGAGTGGCTCTAGCTCCCTCCTGATGCGTCATCAGGCCGACTGGCTGAGCGGGTGGTTGCTTGGGGACTGGCGCTTCGGCGAGGAAGGCAACAACCTCCGCCTGGGATGGGACCTGGGCCGGCAGTGCTGGCAAGGCGCCATTGCTGAGCAACCCTGGAGTGCGGCGCTGCCGGAGGTGGTGCGCTCCGGCGCGGTCCTTGGGCCCCTCTCGCAGAACGCCCGGAGCGCCCTGGGGTTACCGGCCCCGTGCCAGGTGGTGGCGGGCAGCACCGATGCCAATGCCGCGGTCCTGGCGGCTGATCCCCAGCCCGGTGATGGGGTGACGGTGCTCGGCACCACCTTGGTGCTCAAGCAATTTGCGGCGCAACCGCTAGCGGGACCGGGCATCAGTTGTCATCGGGTGGCGGGCCGGTGGCTCGTGGGGGGCGCCTCCAATGCCGGGGCTGGGGTCCTGCGCCAGTTCTTCTCCGATGCCCTCCTCGTTGAGTTGAGTCGTCAGATTGATCCGCGCTCCAGCAGCGGCCTGGCGCTTCGGCCCCTGCCTCGGCCCGGCGAGCGCTTCCCGGTGGACGATCCGACCCTGGAGCCGGTCCTGGAGCCCCGGCCCATCAGCGATGCGCTCTACCTGCAGGGATTGCTGGAGGGTTTGGCGCGGATTGAGGCCCAGGGCTGGGCGGCCCTGCAGCGCCTGGGCGCTGAGCCGGTTCAGCGGGTGATCAGCTTGGGCGGTGGGGCCCGCAATCCCCAGTGGCGGCTGATCCGTCAACGCATCCTGGGGGTTCCGGTGCTGAACCGGCCCCAGTGCAGCGCGGCCTCGGGCATGGCCAGACTGGCGCTCTCTGCTGTCTGCCCCCCGTGAAGGAACGCCTCGCCTCCTGGCTCTCGATTGGCTTGTTTGTGATCCTGGCGGGCTACGTGGGCTTCTCGGGAATCCGTCTGGGTCTTCTGCTCTGGCAGCGCTTCGCAGGGGCCTAGGGCAGGCTTCAGAATCAGCCGATCCGCAGGATCCCGATGGCCGCTGACCCTCTCACCTCCGCCGTGAGTGATCGGATCTGTAAGCACATGAATGACGACCACGCTGAGGCGGTCCTGGCCTACGCCCGCCACTACGGCGGCATCGAGGCCCCAGGGGCGGCGCGGATGGTGGCTGTCCGTCCGGAGGCTATGGAGTTGGAGGTCGACGGGGCCAGCGTCGAAGTTCGCTTCGATCACACCCTGAGTGACAGTGAGGATGCCCACCGCACCCTGGTGGCGATGTTGCGGGCGATGCCGCAGGCCTGAAACGGCTGATCCAGATGGCCCTTCTCCCCGAAGCCGAGGGGGGCCGTGATCTAAGATCCGCAAGTCGCGCGAGCGACGGGCCGGGATAGCTCAGTTGGTAGAGCAGGCGATTGAAAATCGCCGTGTCCCCAGTTCAAATCTGGGTCCTGGCATCTTCAACCTCGTAGCCTTCAAGCGTCAGCTTGTCCGCTTGTCATGCCGATCCATATCCCTGAGAAGCCGGGTGAGCTGTTCGATAACGCCGACAGCTTTGGAATGGTGTTTGACGCGGCCTGGAAGCGTCATCAGTCGACCGGTCGCCACGAGGGGCTGTCCACCGACGAAAAAAAGCAGCAGGCCATCGCGGAGTGCAGTGAGCACCCCTTCATGTTGAGTAATCCCGATCGGGCCAGCCAGGTGGCTGACTTTCGAATTCGTCTCCTGGGCCTTTAGCCGGCAGCCCATAGGATCCCGGCAACCACCAGTTGCTGATGAGCAGCCCCTTTGCCCGCCTTCTGCGTCAATTGAGTGCTGGGTTCAGCAACGAGCATCAGGCCTTCGAGAACCCGCCGCTTTACGCCCACATCCTGGTGAAGTTCCGGCCGCTGCCCCAGCTGGAGCCGGGCTCTCTGCTGCTCGATCAGTCCTATGCGATCAACCCTGCGGCGCCCTACCGGTTGCGGGTGCTGAAGGCTGAGCAGCGCGGCAATGGTCTGGTGATTCACAACCAGGCGATCCGCGACGACCAACGCTTCTGGGGGGCGATCGATAACGCGGAGCTCCGCGCTCAGATCACCGCCGCTGATCTGACTCCCCTGGAGGGCTGTGCCTATGTGGTGGAGGAAACCCCCGAGGGCTTCAAAGGAGAAGTTGAGCCCGGCTGCCGCTGCTTGGTGGAGCGCAAAGGCGCGACCTCCTATCTGGTGAGCAGCTTTGAGCTGGGAGCGCGCGGCATGCGAACCATTGATCGCGGCCATGACCCTCAGACCCATGAGCAGCTCTGGGGCTCCCTGGCGGGACCGTTTGAATTTGAACGGGTGGCGGACTACAGCGCTGAATTACCCGCGGACTGGCTCACTCTCTAGAGCTGCTTGTTGGTGAAGCTTGATTGCGGGGAATGAAGCTGTATGTGATCTTCGCGGCCGCAGTGCGTTCAGCGAAAACCCATCGATAGGTTCGCCGGCGAGGTTTTTTCCCTTGATATGGCATTACCGCTGCTGGATCCGAAGCCAATTACCCAGAACGCCCGGGTCGACAACTTCGCCATCGGTGGTGACGAAGCCCCACGGAGCCACGGGGATGTGGAGGAGCAGATCGAGCGTGCCTATCGCCAGATCCTGTTCCATGCCTTCAAGGTGGATCGCGAGCCGATGCTCGAGAGCCAACTGCGCAATGGCGACATCACCGTCCGTGACTTTGTGCGCGGGTTGTTGCTCTCCCGCAAATTTCAGCAGGGCTTCTACCAGTGCAACAGCAACTACCGGGTGGTGGAGCAGTTGGTCGGCCGGGTCCTGGGCCGTGAGGTCAACGGTGATCAAGAGCGCATTGCCTGGTCGATCGTGATTGCCAACCAGGGTCTTGAGGGCCTGGTGAACACCCTGCTGGACTCCAAGGAATACCTGGAGAACTTCGGCTTTGATGAGGTTCCCTATCAGCGCGGACGGGCCCTGGCCGGCCATGCCAAGGCCCAGATGCCTTTCAACCAACAGGCACCTCGCTACGACGCCTACTGGCGGGAGATCTCCGCACGCCGTGCCCCGGCTAATCCGTTTGCCGGTGGCGGCGCCCAGTTCAGTGGCGGTCAGATGTCAGCGGCTTGGGCCGGCGGTCAGCCTCCGGCCTTTGCACAGAAGGCCTGGCTGGCTCTGGCGGCCATCGGCGGCCTCGAGGTGCTGCGCGTGATCCTGACCTCGGCAGGGTCGATGCTCAGCACCGGTGCAGCCGGCTGATCAGGCGATTAGCTCGTCCATAAAGGGTTGTTCCTCGTCCTGCGGGAAGGGATCGTGATCCAGCTGCTCCTCCTCTGGCTCAAAGCCGGCGGAGGGGCTTTCTGTTTGGGGATCCATGTGCCCCAGGGGGCGCACCAGGTTGAGGCGTTGCGGTTGTTGCGGGGTGCTTAGCAGCTCTTCCAGGCGGGCGATGCGCTCTTCGGTTCCCGCCAGCATCTCGGCGGCGTCGCTGGCCTGGAGCTCGGGGCCACTGCTGGTGCTGAGCTCCTCCAGCTGCGCTTCGATGGCTGTCAGGCGCTCTTCCAGCTCAAGCAGGCGGAAGGTCAGGGTCTCTCCGACTTGACTCAGGGCCTCGAGCTGGCTGCTGAGCCGCAAGGGCATGGAGCCTTCCGTTGCGGAACCTGCGGCGGTGGATGGAGTGGCAGACATCCCTGGACGCAATGCATTTGGCCGGATGGTATCGGCGTTCCACCCTGACGCCAGGGCTGATTTTTGTAACGTTTCTGAAAGGGCCTAGAGGATGGCAAACGGCCCCCATAGGATCCGGTCTTGGCATCAATTTGCGCAGGTTGCCAACCGGCGCGTCACCACGCCCTCAGCACGCACCCCAAGCCCATGACCCTTGCCAACGCTGCCTATCTGGGCATCGAGCGTTACGCCAACAACCGCGTCAATGAGAACTGGACCACCGGTTCCTGCGACGACAAGGCCGCTCTGATCCGTGCCGTCTACCAGCAGGTGCTCGGCAACCAGTACGTCATGGCCAGCGAGCGTCTCGAGGGCCCTGAATCGCTCTTCAAGCGCGGTTATCTGAGCGTGCGTGAGTTTGTGCGCCAGGTGGCCAAGAGTGGCCTCTACCGCACCAAGTTCTTCGAGAGCACGAACGCTTACCGCTTCATCGAGCTCAACTTCAAGCATCTGCTGGGCCGCGCTCCCCAGAACAAGGCCGAGATGCTGCACCACTTCACGATCCTGCAGGAGCAGGGTTTTGAAGCCGAGATCGACTCTTACCTGGATAGCGCCGAGTACCAGGAGCGCTTTGGTGAGGAAGGTGTTCCCTACCTGCATGGTTGGAACTACTCCGTCGGCCAGCAGGGCCTGCAGTTCTCTTACATGCTGCAGCTCGCCCGTGGCGCTGCTGCGTCCGTCAAGGGTGATCTGACCAAGAACCAGTCCCGCCTGAACCCCTCCGTTCACGCCGAGCAGCCGGTTCCCGTCGTGAGCCCCAACGCCAAGGGCAACGCCTTCCGCAAGGTCACCGCCGATGGCGTCACCCGCCAGGGCGTCGGTGCCGGCGAAGAGGGTCGCACCTTCCGCGTGGAGATCGCAGGCTTCAACAACTACCGCCTGCACAAGCGCAGCAACCGCGTGCGCTTCATCCCCTTCAACAAGCTGCTCCAGTACCAGCAGCAGATCCACCGCGAGGGCGGCCGGATCGCCAGCATCACTCCGGTCAACTGATCGGTTCCTGTTCTGATCTGATTACCCCCGCATTCCGATGAAGGTTTCTGCAGGCAACCGCGGCACCAGCTTCAGCAACGACCGTCAGGTGTCCTTCACCGTGACCGGTCTGGCCAACAACGACTACTCCCGCACTGCGGATGTGGTCATGAACGTGCCCTACACCCGGATGAACGAAACGATGCGCATGGTTCAGCGCATGGGCGGCAAGATCACCGGAGTCCAGGTCAGCGGTGGCGTCGACGCCGACTGAGTTTTGAGCCACCCAGCGGTTTGATCGCCGCCTCCTTTAGCCCCCTGCTGCAGGGGGCTTTTTTGTTGGCGTTTGTCGGCGCGAGAGCCGCGCCTGCGCCCCTTCTCTCATTCGGGAGATCCATTGCAGGCCAGTCGATCTGGGCTCTCCGATGACCGTTTGTTAAGCAGATCTGATGACAGCCATAGGCATGTCCAACAATGGTCGGGCCAAGCGATGGGGCGGCCTTCCGGTCTGCTTGCTCGGTTGGTTCCGTGATCAGTGCTCAGCCCCCTGGGTTCCCTGATTCACTTCCCCCTCATCCCTTCTCCCCGACTCACGTCGAGAACAGGAGTTAATCAATGTTCGACGCCTTCACCAAGGTTGTTGCCCAGGCTGACGCCCGCGGCGAATTCCTGAACGCTGGTCAGATTGATGCCCTCGCCGCCATGGTGAGCGAGAGCAACAAGCGCATGGATGCTGTGAACCGCATCACCTCCAACGCTTCTGCCATCGTCACCAACGCAGCCCGCGCGCTGTTCGACGAGCAGCCCGCTCTGATCGCCCCCGGCGGTAACGCTTACACCCACCGTCGCATGGCTGCTTGCCTGCGCGACATGGAGATCGTGCTGCGCTACGTCACCTACGCCGTGTTCACCGGCGACGCTTCCGTGCTGGAAGACCGCTGCCTGAACGGCCTGCGTGAGACCTACCTGGCCCTGGGCGTTCCTGGCGCTTCCGTGGCTGAAGGCATCCGCAAGATGAAGGACGCTGCCATCTCGATCGCTAACGATCGCAACGGCATCACCCCCGGCGACTGCTCCGCTCTGATGAGCGAGATCGGCACCTACTTCGATCGCGCTGCTGCTGCTGTTGCCTGAGGCAACGCAGATCCGCGTCTTTTTTAGGTCCACCCTTCTTCTTCACCTCGAACAATGAAGACCCCCCTCACCGAAGCCGTTGCAGCCGCTGATTCCCAGGGCCGCTTCCTGAGCAACACCGAGCTGAACGCCGCTTTCGGCCGTTTCGAGCGCGCTGCCAACGCTCTGGCTGCTGCCAAGGCTCTGACCGCCAAGGCTGACGAACTGGTGAACGGCGCTGCCCAGGCCGTTTACAACAAGTTCCCCTACACCACCCAGATGCAGGGCGCTAACTACGCCTCTGATGCTCGCGGTAAGGCCAAGTGCGCCCGTGACATCGGCTACTACCTGCGTCAGGTGACCTACTGCCTGGTTGCTGGTGGCACCGGCCCCATGGACGAGTACCTGGTTGCAGGTCTCGACGAGATCAACCGTGCTTTCGAACTGTCCCCCTCCTGGTACGTCGAAGCCCTGAGCTACATCAAGGCCAACCACGGCATCTCCGGCGACGCTGGCGTGATCGCCAACAACTACATCGACTACGCAATCGCTGCTCTGGTCTGATTTTCAGCCCAAAAGCAGAGACGGCAAAGTCTCGACGCGAGCCCCCCGCAAGGGGGGCTTTTTTGTTGCCCATCCGCCGGCAGGGGTGTAACGAATGTGACGGGGTCTCTCAGGAAACTCGGTGGATTAGCCATAGGATTTTCGCCAAGCCTTTTTTGGGCTTCAGGACTTTCCCTGTCCCTCCAATGTGTTGGCTGTTGTTAGACACATTGCGAGCTTGGCAGCTCGCCCGCTGCCATCAATCTCCCCCTAGCTCCACCTGCCATGACGTTGCTGAATGCTGCCTATCTGGGTATTGATCGATTCGCCAATAACCGGGTCAAGGAGAACTGGTCTTCTGGTTCCAGCCAAGACGACAAAACAGCCCTGATCCGCGCTGTCTATCGCCAAGTTCTTGGCTTTCAGTACGTCATGGAAAGTGAGCGGCTGACCGGTGCTGAATCCCTCTTCCGCAATGGCTATCTAAGTGTTCGCGAATTTGTGCGCACCGTGGCCAAGAGTGGTCTCTATCGCAGCAAGTTTTTTGAGAATTCCAACCCTTATCACTTCATTGAGCTGAACTTCAAGCATCTGCTGGGCCGTGCTCCCCAGAACAAGGCGGAGATGCTGCACCACTTCACGATCCTGCAGGAGCAGGGCTACGAAGCGGAGATTGATTCCTATCTCGATAGCCACGAGTATCAGGAGCGTTTTGGTGAAGAGCAGGTCCCCTATCTGCACGGTTGGGGTTACTCCAAGGGCCACGAAGGTCGTCAGTTCTCCTGGTTGATGCAACTCACCCGTGGTGCTGCCGCTTCGATCAAGGGTGACGTCACCGGGGTTCAATCCCGCTTGGCGGGTGCCCTGCACCAAGACCGCGCCGTTCCTGTGGTCAGCCCCAATGCCAAGGGGTCGGCCGTTCAGCCCGCCGGCGTGGCCCGCACCGCCATTACCCAGATGGCCAAGGGCATCGGTCAGAAGCCGCGGATGTATCGCATCGAGGTGACCGGCCTGAACAACTACCGCCTGCACAAGCGCAGCAACACCGTTCGTTTCGTGCCCTTCGACAAGATGCTGGAGACGCAGCAGCAGATCCACCGTCAGGGTGGGCGCGTGGCCAGTGTCACGCCCGTCAACTGAGCCCTCCGCTTGGTGACCCGAGCCCCGCCAATGGCGGGGCTTTTTTCATGGCCAACAGCGGCAGCATTAGCCCGCTTGCTTGGCCTTGGTCCTTAAGATTCTGTTCCGATTCTTGCTTTCTTTCGCGCTCCAGTGCCCAGTCGCCGCAAGGGTTCTGCCCCAACGGTGACCCTTTGTGAACTTCGGGCGTTCCCTGGTGCAGTGCTTTGCGTCTTGAATTCACAATGACGCAGGTCAATGAATTCAAGGGCCGCGCTGATCTGCGATCTGCGTTCACCTCGAGTTCGACTCCGTGACCCGATCTGATGCTGTTTTGCAGCGGAGTGTCGGTTCGCACCCCCTCTTCCCCCTCTCCCCGACTCACGTCGAGAACAGGAGTTAATCAATGTTCGACGCCTTCACCAAGGTTGTTGCCCAGGCTGACGCCCGCGGCGAATTCCTGAACGCTGGTCAGATTGATGCCCTCGCCGCCATGGTGAGCGAGAGCAACAAGCGCATGGATGCTGTGAACCGCATCACCTCCAACGCTTCTGCCATCGTCACCAACGCAGCCCGCGCGCTGTTCGACGAGCAGCCCGCTCTGATCGCCCCCGGCGGTAACGCTTACACCCACCGTCGCATGGCTGCTTGCCTGCGCGACATGGAGATCGTGCTGCGCTACGTCACCTACGCCGTGTTCACCGGCGACGCTTCCGTGCTGGAAGACCGCTGCCTGAACGGCCTGCGTGAGACCTACCTGGCCCTGGGCGTTCCTGGCGCTTCCGTGGCTGAAGGCATCCGCAAGATGAAGGACGCTGCCATCTCGATCGCTAACGATCGCAACGGCATCACCCCCGGCGACTGCTCCGCTCTGATGAGCGAGATCGGCACCTACTTCGATCGCGCTGCTGCTGCTGTTGCCTGAGGCAACGCAGATCCGCGTCTTTTTTAGGTCCACCCTTCTTCTTCACCTCGAACAATGAAGACCCCCCTCACCGAAGCCGTTGCAGCCGCTGATTCCCAGGGCCGCTTCCTGAGCAACACCGAGCTGAACGCCGCTTTCGGCCGTTTCGAGCGCGCTGCCAACGCTCTGGCTGCTGCCAAGGCTCTGACCGCCAAGGCTGACGAACTGGTGAACGGCGCTGCCCAGGCCGTTTACAACAAGTTCCCCTACACCACCCAGATGCAGGGCGCTAACTACGCCTCTGATGCTCGCGGTAAGGCCAAGTGCGCCCGTGACATCGGCTACTACCTGCGTCAGGTGACCTACTGCCTGGTTGCTGGTGGCACCGGCCCCATGGACGAGTACCTGGTTGCAGGTCTCGACGAGATCAACCGTGCTTTCGAACTGTCCCCCTCCTGGTACGTCGAAGCCCTGAGCTACATCAAGGCCAACCACGGCATCTCCGGCGACGCTGGCGTGATCGCCAACAACTACATCGACTACGCAATCGCTGCTCTGGTCTGATTTTCAGCCCAAAAGCAGAGACGGCAAAGTCTCGACGCGAGCCCCCCGCAAGGGGGGCTTTTTTGTTGCTGTTCGCTGCCCGGAAGCCCTGCGAAGGTCCCTGGCGGTGGCAGCATCGCCGCAACCTGTGGAAACCGATGGTTGCCGGCCCCGCCGACCCGCCGATCTCCGGGAACGGCGATCCGATCTCTGAGGAGGAGGCCCTGCGTCGTCTGCGCCTGAGCGATGACCCCTCCGCCCAGTACTACGCCGCCTGGTGGTTGGGCCGCAATCGCAGCAGCCATCCCGATGCGGTTCCACTGCTGCAGGAGGCCCTGCGCCAACGCCGTCCCCGCGATGCCGGCGCCGGTGTGGAGGAGAACGCCGTGGCCCGCAATGCCGCCCGGGCCCTGGGGAAGCTGGGGGGGGCGGCCGAGGCCGCCATTGACGATCTGCTGGCGACCCTGGAGGACGAGGACGATGGTCTGCGGGAAGCCGCGGCACGCTCCCTGGGCGAACTGAAGGCCCGGCGTGCTGTCCCTGCTTTGCAGCGTCGTCTGGCCAGCGGTCCTGCGGTCGCTGGTGCGCAGCGCAGCGGCACCCCCCGCCTGCAGGAACCCTGCGAAGCGCTCCTGGAGGCCCTCGGTGAGATCGGTGAGGGATCCGCTGAGGTGGTGGCCGTGATTGAACCCTTCGTTCAGCACGAGCGTCCCCTGATCCGCAGCGCCGCCTGCCGCGCCCTACTCCAACTCACCCAGGAGCCCCGCTGGGGAGAGCAGCTCCTGGCGCTGCTTCAACACCAGCAACTCCAGGTGCGCCGCGCGGCCCTGATGGATCTGGGGGGCGCGGGCTGGCGGCCAGCCCTGCCGGCCATTGCGGCGACCCTGGCGGAGAACAGCCTCAAGTTGATTGCCCTGCGCGGTTTAGTGGAAAACCAGGACGCTGGGGCTCCCTCCCAGTTGGATGCCTCCACGGTGGCGGTGTTGGAGGCCATGGATGACCTGCTCTGATCCCGCCATGACGTCGATGTCGATGAGCCCCTCCCAGGTGGCTGAGTTGGTGGAGGCCGTGCGCCGCGCGGACAGTGCCATGGGTCTGCTTCAGGCCACCCAGGCCTTGGCCGCCAGCGCCCATCCCGATGGCGCGGCCTGTCTGGTGGAAATCCTTGGTTTCAATAACCCTGGAGCGGCAGTGGCCGCCGTCGATGGCCTGGTGGCCATCGGTACCCCGGCGGTCGAGACGATCCTCTCCAACATTGACGGCTACAACTACGGCGCCCGGGCCTGGGCCGTCCGCGCCCTCGCGGGCATCGGTGATGTCCGCGGCCTTGAGGTGCTTGAGGATGCCCTGGGCAAGGACATCGGTCCGAGCGTCCGTCGTGCCGCGGCCCGCGGGCTTGGGCAGTTGCGCTTGGAGGCCCTGAGCGCTGAAGAGCGCAGCGCCAGCCTGAGCCGCTGTTTGGCCGTTCTTCTCGATGGCTGCCGAGACGGTGAATGGGTGGTGCGCTACGCCGTCATCGTCGGTTTAGAGCATCTGGCCAAGACCTGGTTCACGGCCCTTCAGGCCTCTGATCAGTCGGCCCTGCGCCAGGCGCTGCGGCAGCTCCAGGACAACCCTGAGGAGGAAGCGGCGGTGGTGCAGCTGCGCGCTGCGCTCGCCCTGCAGCGGCTGGAGGAAGCCCATGGCTGAACAACGATTGCTCTTTGTCTGCCTCGGCAACATCTGCCGTTCACCTGCTGCCGAGGGGGTCTTTCTGCATCTGATCGCCCAAGCGGGTCTGGAGGACCGCTTCGTGGTCGACAGTGCCGGCACCGGCGGCTGGCACGTCGGTAACCCAGCGGACCGGCGTATGCGCGCCGCCGCCGAGCGCCGCGGCATTCACCTCCCCAGCCGCGCCCGCCAGATCGAGTTGGCCGACTTCAGCAGTTTTGATCGCATCCTGACGATGGATGACGACAACCTGCAGGCCGTTCGCGCCCTCGCGGCGGAGCTGGGCTCCCGCCCCGGTTTGGCCCTTGTGGAACCGATGACCAGCCATTGCCGCCGCTTTGGCGATCAGGAAGTCCCTGATCCCTATTACGGCGGTGAGCAGGGCTTTGAGCACGTCCTCGATCTGCTTGAGGACGCCTGTTCAGGCTTGCTGGAGACCCTGACGCGGGACTAGTTGGGGTCCGGCCAGGCGTCGTGGGGAACGCGCTCGCGGAACAGATCCACGAGCCGCTGAATCACCGCGTCGATGGCCAGGCCATCGGTAATCAGCTCAAGGGCATCCATCGCTTGGGTCAGGGGGGCCACGGCCCGGGTGGAGTCCAGGTGATCGCGCTCGGCAATCTGCGCTTCCAGATCCGCCCGTTCCGGCACCTCAAAACCACGCTCTTCCAGATCGAGGGCCCGGCGGCGGGCCCGCTCGCTCACGGTGGCGGTCAGAAAGACCTTGAGTTCGGCATCTGGGAATACGGCCGTGCCGATGTCGCGTCCTTCCGCCACCAGGCCGCCGCGCGCGCCCATCGCCTGTTGCTGCTGGGTCAGGGCCTCGCGCACGCAGCCGTGGGCTGCAACGACAGAGACCTGGGCCGTCACCTCCGGGGAGCGGATCGCATCGGTGACATCCACGCCATTGACGCTCACCCGTTGACCACTGGAGGTGCTGCTGAGCTGCAGATCGAGATCGGCCAGGAGAGGAGCGACCTCCTCAGCCTTGCTGGGGTCGACAGCGCGGTCCCGCACCAACCAGGTCACGGCGCGATACATCGCCCCGGTGTCCAGATAGATCAGCCCCAGCCGTTCGGCAAAGGCTCGGGTCACGGTGCTTTTGCCGGCGCCGGCAGGGCCATCGATGGCAACGATTGGGGCTCGGCTCATGAGAAAGACGTGGTCAATCAGTCGGCTGGGGCCGCAGTGGGCAGCTGCCGCCAGCAGGGTCAGTCCCCCCAGAAGGGGTTGGGCCTGGAGGCTCTGGGGCTTCAGCGCCTCCACATAGTCCACCACCATGCCGGCCTCCTCCAGGGCCCGTTGGACCTCCGCTTGCACTGGCGCGAGCTCGAGCTCCGGCTGCCCGAGGCAGCGCTGGGCGGCTCTCTGCAGCGCCTGGGGCAGGGCGGAGGCGCGCTGGCGCTCGTCGCTGGAGAGGTAGCGATTGCGGGAGCTCATGGCCAAGCCATCGGCCTCACGCAGGGTGGGGCAACCCCAGACCTGAACCGGCAAGCCCAAATCCTGGACGACGCTCTTGAGGATCTGCAGTTGCTGCCAGTCCTTCTCGCCCAGCAGCAGAACCTGGGGGCGGATCAGGGCCAGCAGGCGCACGACGACCGTGGCCACCCCATCGAAATGTCCGGCCCGGTGTCTGCCGCAGAGTCCCGCTTGCAGCGAAGGCCGCGGTTGTACGCGGGTGAGTTCACACTCCCCCTGGGGATAGACCTCTTCCACGCTTGGTGCGAAAAGGGCGTCGGCTCCGGCTTGCTGGGCGATCTGCAGATCAGCTTCTAGGCAGCGCGGGTAGCGGGCGAAGTCCTCGTTGGGGCCGAACTGCAGCGGGTTCACGAACACGCTGGTCAGCACCAGTGGGTTGCAATCCACTGGGGTTGGCTGCTTAGCCCGGCGGATCAGGCTGGCGTGGCCCCCATGCAAGGCGCCCATCGTGGGGACGCAGTGCAAGCTTCGATCAGCGCAGGCCCTGCGCCAGGCCTCGAGTTCGGCGTGGGTTCGCAGCAGCTGCACAGCGAAGGGTTGAATCCCTACTGAGCTTGCAGCACCTCAAGCTTCACCTGGGCGATTCCGCTGGAGATCAGACCCAGCTGACTGGCGGCACCGTGGGCGAGATCGATGACCCGGCGGCCATGGAAGGGGCCTCGGTCGTTGATGCGCACGATGGCGCTGCGGCCGTTCCAGAGGTTGGTCACGCGGACCTTGGTGCCGAAGGGCAGGGTCCGGTGCGCCGCGGTCAAGGTGCCGGGGCGGAAGAGTTCGCCGTTGGCGGTGCGATTGCCGTAGAAACCGGGGCCGTACCAACTGGCCTCACCGGTGCTGACGGAGCGAACCGCGATCGGAAGAGCCGGCGCGGCGGGCTTCTTCAGGGTTTCGGACTCAGCTCCTGGGGTCTCGACGTTCCGCAGGGCAACCGACTTGGCCGATGGGATCTCAGGGATCGCAGGGCTCTTGGTGGCCAAGACCGGATTGGCGTTGCTGCTGCCCGAAAGCAGGAGTGCGAATCCGCCGAGGAGAGAAAGACGACGCATAACAACCGGAACACCTAGTCGCGAAGCGGCGACTGGTTGGATTGCAACTCGTTGGAATCAGGGTCAAAAACGCGAGGTTTCTGTAGCTGATGCGCTGAGGTGTTCCTTGGAACTGAGAAGGTCTGGCAAAAGTTAGTCGGACTTGCATCAACGTTCCCTGATATTTCGGCGTGGTCGTATTCATCAGGATTGGCAATCTCACTGGGAAACACTCTTCCCGCCTGGGTTGAGCGACAACGCGCTGCGACTCTTTAATCAGCAGGAGTCATGGCTTTCATCAGTGCGACTGATTGGAATGTGGTGCAATTTTGGAATTGTCCACTTGTTTTTGGGTCTTGGGGGTGGCTGACGGGGCAGGATCAGAGAAGTGATCGGCCGTCTAGGGCATGGACTACCGCACCGCTGGCGTTGATGTGGTGGCTGGGCGCGCCTTTGTGGAGCGCATCCGCTCGAGTGTTGAGTCCACCCGCCGACCTGAGGTGGTCGGCGGCCTGGGCGGGTTTGGCGGGCTCTGCCGAATTCCTGAAGGGATCAAAAAGCCCCTGTTGGTCTCCGGGACCGACGGCGTCGGCACCAAGTTGGAGTTGGCCCAGGCCCACGGCCGTCACCACGGCGTCGGCATCGATCTGGTCGCCATGTGCGTCAACGATGTGGTGACCAGCGGCGCCCAGCCCCTGTTTTTCCTGGACTACATCGCCACCGGAAAGCTCACGCCTGAAGCCATGGCGGAAGTGGTGGAGGGCATTGCCGATGGCTGTCGCCAGAGCGGCTGTGCCCTGTTGGGGGGTGAGACCGCAGAGATGCCTGGCTTTTACGGCCCTGGTCGCTACGACCTCGCCGGTTTTTGTGTGGCTGTGGTCGATGAGGATGACCTGATTGATGGCAGCCGCGTCCAGGCCGGTGATCGCATCGTTGCTGTGGCCAGCAGCGGTGTGCACAGCAACGGCTTCAGCCTGGTGCGCCGCATCCTCGAGGCCCATGGAGTGACCGCTTCCACCCCGCTGGAGGGGGCTGGCCTGCCGGTTCTCGATGCCCTGCTGGAGCCGACCGTGCTCTACCCGGCACTTGTGCAGCGGCTCCTCCAGGACGGGTTGGCGCTCCACGGCATGGCACACATCACGGGGGGCGGACTTCCGGAGAACCTCCCGCGGACCCTGCCTGCCGGTGTCCATGGCCGCATTGACCCGGGGAGCTGGGAGCGCCCCGCGCTCTTCCGCTGGCTGCAGGAGAAGGGCGAGGTCCCAGAGCGGGATCTTTGGAACACCTTCAACTTGGGGGTGGGGCTGGCGCTTGTGCTGCCTGAGGCTCAGGTGGAGCGGGCGATCGCGGTCTGCCAGGAGGCGGGGCACCGCGCCTGGCTGCTGGGCAGTGTTGAGGCCGGCGAGGCTGGCGCAGAGCCCTTGGCGGGTTTGCCGTATTGAACCGGCGGCCTGGACCTGCCAAATTGCTTCAGTCATGCACGAACAAGGCACCTTCTCCTGAGTTGTTGCCTAGGTTCCGCGCAAGCTGTTTTGTGGTTGTTCCGTAATTCAGTTCTATTGGCCGTTGTTCAGATTTCTTTCTGTTCAAGGTTCTGTTGTTTATAGGGTTGTTTGAGATGTCTTTCAACGCGCAATCTTCTGCTGCATTTGTAGGTAACTCCGGGCGAATCACCCGCCGCCGCAGCTCCGCTGGACCGGTGGCCCCCAATCGTCCCCTGCGCCGCGAGCCCTATTCCGGTCGCAGCAATGTCCGGCCCACCTTCTTGACCCTGAGGGACCACGGCAAGGTCTTTGTTGCTGACCTCCCTCGCCTCTCCGATGGCCAGCTCGCCCATGTGGGCAAAGAAGCCAAGGAGGTGATGGAGAGCCTCTGCCGGCGCCTTGAGGAACTCGAGCAACAGCTCAGCCTCAACCCCCAGGAGCAGGAGACGCGCATTCGTGCGGCCACCAAGCGGGATGTCACGGATCGCTTCATCCGTGCCGTTGAGGAGGAGCAGGAGCAGCGCCGGACCAACCCGGCCCTCAAGGCTGCGGCTGGCGAATCCTTGGCCCGCGCCTTCCTGGAGATCGCCCGGCACCGTCTGCCTGGTGCCACCTTTGATTCTCTGCTGCAGGAGGCGCTCTCCGCCTGTGACGAGGGTGCGTCTGAGCCCGAGGAGGTCACGCCGCCTGAACCGGTCGCGCCTGAGCCCCCCCGGGCTCGTGTCGTGCCGATGGTCCGTCGCATCGAAACCCCCCAGGCACCGGAGCGTGAGCAGATGACCGTTGTGCTCACCCCCGATCCCTCCCCTGAAATGGGTGGTGACTAGGCGCTCAGGCGCTCTGAAAGGGATTGGCAGGCATGCGCGCGGACGCGAGGGCATCGAGGCTGCGCCGTTCATCGCTGCTCAAGCTCCAGCTCCGAGCCGCCGCGGCTTGCTCAACTTGATCGGTGCTTCTGAGCCCGGGGATCGGCATGGCCCCATGGGCTCTGCACCAGTTCAAGGCCACAGCCCCTAAGCCCCCCGGCCTGCCGTTGGCGATCTCCTCCATGGTTTGGCGCAAGGGGGCCAGGGAGCTCTCGAGGCGGCGGAAGAGGCTGCCGCGCGTTCCTTGGGGCAGCGGTCTGGGGTCCCCAGCGCTGCGGCCCAACAGGCCGAGGGCCAGTGGGCTGTAGGCAATGAGCTCAATTCCCAGCTCCTGGCAGGTGTCCAGGATCCCCCCGTCTGCGAGGGGTTGTGGGGCCAGCAGCGAGAACTGCACCTGCAGGCTGCTGATGGGAATTCCTCGTTCTTGGAGTGTCCGGTGGATGGTTCGCAGCCGCTTGGGCCCCACGTTCGAGAGCCCCAGGCTGGGGATCGCTCCGCTCTCCACCAGGTCCGCCAGGCCATCGATCAGCGCCGGTTCCTGCCAGGGGGCGTAGCGGGCGGTGCTCCAGTGCAGCTGCACCCGTTTCATTTGGCCCTGCAGGCGCCGCTGGGAGGCGGCAAAGGCCCGGTCGTAGCCCCGCCGGCCCAGGCGCCAGGGGAAGGGGGCCAACTTGGTGGCAATGCAGAGCTGCTGGCGCTCGTCGGGGGTGGCGCGCATGGCGAATTGCCCCAGCAGCATCTCGCTGCGGCCATTCAGTCGGCCGGTCCCGTAGGAGTCCGCCGTGTCGAAGAAGCGAAAGCCCAGTGCCAGGCAACGCTGAAAGGTTTGCTCCAGCCGAGCGTCGTCCCGCTGCGGGTCATAGCCCCAGAGGAACTGGTTGCCCCAGGCCCAGGTGCCAACGCCGATGCCCGGTTGGTCCGCCTCACTTGTCATGATCGAGCCATCGCGGACTTGCACTGTGCTGAATTCTCTGCCCAGCCCGGCTGCCCAGACCAGCGATCCGCCGCCCCAGGCGGAAGAGTCCGCGCCCGCGCGCCAGGAGCAGGACCCGGTGCTCTGCGGTCACTGCGGCCGCACGGCCAGCAATGGCTTGGTCTGTATCGGGATGTGCGTGGCGGATTCCGGCTATTGAGCGTGGCGCGTCTGCTGCTGGTGGCCCTCTGCCTCGGCGCCGCTGCTCCCGCGCTGGCGGCTGAAGAGAAGCAACAGGGTTTTGGACGTTGGCAGGTGGAGCCCAGGCGTTGTGAATTGACCCTGTTTGGCCAGGCTCCAGGGCCCTGCAGAAGCGTGCGCCTGGATCAGCGCAACCCATCGGTGCTGCGCTTCAGTTGGATGGCCCCTGTGCCCCAGCAGGACCTGCTCCAGGAGGTGAGTTTTGTGGGGGAGCGGGCGAGCTCTGGGCAGCCCCTGCGCTGCAGCGATGGTGTCTGCAAGCTCGATGGCTCCGTGCTGCTGCGCGTGCGCTTGCTGCGCCTCGCCCAGTTCAATCCCCGTGGTCTGGTGGTGGGCTTCCCGAAAACCTTCCCGGTGGCTGGCACCTGTGACATCGATGGCCCCCAGGCTCGTTGCGATGCGCAGACGCGATTCGGCGAACGCTGGTCAGCGGAAGCCGATCTGCCCTGACCCGCGAGGGCGATTCAAAGGCGGCACCCAGATTCGAACTGGGGGTAAAGGATTTGCAATCCTCTGCCTTACCACTTGGCCATGCCGCCGCTTGGGAGCAAACTCCCAGGGACGGATCGTATCAGTCACGGGATGCCTGGCCGCCTGCTGGTCCTGAGCAACGGCCATGGGGAAGACCTGATCGCCCTGCGGGTCATCCAGGCCTTGAAGCAGAGGCGCCCCGAGATCGAGGTGGCGGTGCTGCCGATGGTTGGAGAGGGTGCCGTCTACCGGGGGGCTGAGGAGCAGGGGCTGCTGCGCCGGGTGGGGCCGCGCCGTCAACTGCCCAGCGGTGGCTTCAGCAATCAAAGCCTGAGGGGGCTCCTGGCGGATCTTGGCGCTGGGGTTCTGGGCTTGACCCTGCGGCAGTGGCGCTTTGTGCGCCGTTGGGGCAAGGCGGGTGATCCCGTTTTGGCGGTGGGGGATCTGCTGCCCCTGCTGCTGGCCTGGTCTGGCGGCGGGCCCTATGGCTTCATCGGCACCCCCAAGAGCGACTACACCTGGGCCGGCGCGCCGGGGATCGCGGCCCTCTATCACCGCCTCAAAGGCAGTGAGTGGGACCCCTGGGAATGGGCCCTGATGGCTGGCCCCCGCTGCCGACTGGCGGCGATGCGGGATCGCCTGACGGCGCGGGGGCTGCGGCGCCATGGGGTGGCGGCCATTGCCCCGGGTAATCCAATGATGGACGGCCTGGATCTGGGGACCCTGCCGCTGGCCCTGCGGGATTGGCGGCGTGTCTTGCTGCTGGGCGGCAGTCGCATGCCCGAGGCGGCGGGCAACCTCAAGCGCCTGCTGGAGTCCCTCGCCTTGGTTCCCAGCGGGGCTCCCCTGCTGGTGTTGGCGCCCACCGGCTCACGCCCGGCTCCCCATGAATGGGAACCGCTGCTGCTGGACCTGGGCTACGAGCCCATCGATCCGCCAGAGGCCCTGGCGGAGCTTGGGGCCGCCGCGGCCTGGGCCTGCGGCCGCCGCTTGTTGTTGATTGGCCCCGGTTGTTTTTCGCGCTGGGCCTGTTGGGCGGAATTGGGCCTGGCCTCTGCGGGAACGGCCACCGAGCAGCTGGTGGGACTGGGGATCCCGGCGCTGTCGTTGCCTGGCCCCGGGCCCCAGTTCAAGCGGGGGTTTGCGGAGCGCCAGAGCCGTTTGCTCGGCGGTGCCGTGGCGGTCTGCCGCTCTTCTGCCGTCCTGGCGGAGCGGGCCGAGCTGCTCCTTGGTGACCCGGGTCTCGCCCGGCAGCTGGGGGCCATCGGGACCCAGCGGATGGGGATGGCGGGCGGCAGCGTCGCCCTCTCGCGGGCGATCGAGGAGCGCCTCTTGGGGAGCGCGGACGGCGCAACGGGATGATGGGGGCTTGATCAACCGCCGCGTTGCTTCGCCCCTATGGCAGCTCCCCAGGACAAGGACTACGCAAAAGCCTGCGGACAGCTCGCCAGTGCCTTGAGCATCAGCCTGGCCTCGGCCCGCCGCAAGGTGGATCTGGTGGCGGCCAAGGAGGGAGTGCGCGACAACGCTGGGCGACTGCTGATCGCCCAGCGTCTCCTGCTGGAGGCCCAGGGCGTGGGCCAGGAATCCCGCCAGCTGTTGGATGTGCTGCTCGAGGCGGTGAAGGAGGAGGAGATGTACCTCGGGGATGACTGAGCCCCTTCCTTAAGAGCGGTGCTCAAAGATCGCGCCGAAGCGGCCGCGATCCAGATCCGAGATCACGGGGATGCAGGCAAAGCAGCGCTGGGCCAGGTCCAGCCGCTCTTCGCGCACCAGCATCTCGATCAAGCGGGCGCGGGCGGCTAGGAGATAGCGCACGTCATTGGCGGCGTAGGCCAGCTGGGACTCGCTCAGTTCCTCAACCCGTCCCCAGTCACTGCTCTGGGCCCCTTTGTCGAGTTCGACGTGGCAGAGCTCGTTGACCAGGTCCTTGAGGCCGTGGCGGTTGGTGTAGGTCCGGGCCAGGCGGCTGCCGATCTTCGTGCAAAAGATGGGGCTGACGTGGATGTCCAGGCCTTCAGCGAGGGCGGCGACGTCGAAGCGGGCGAAGTGAAAGACCTTCTCGATGCCGGCTGCTTCCATCAGCTCTTTGAGCAGGGGTGCCTCGGTTTGGCCGCGGTGGATGCGAATGCAGCAGACGTTGTCGTGGTCGTCGCTGATTTGCACCAGGCAGAGGCGATCGCGGCCGTGGATCAGGCCCATGGCTTCGGTGTCCACCGCGAGTGCGCTGGAGGCCCCGAGTAGGGCGCGCCACTCAGGGTTCAGATCGTGATCCAGGACGGCAAAGCGAGCAGGGCTCGATCCCGCGGCAGGGGCGGAGACGGCGGAGGCGGCGCTGCTCAAGGGGGGATGGTTCAACTGCGATCCATCGTCGCGGACCGACGGCAAATCCCAAGATCATCTGTCGCTTTTGCGTATCAAAGTGAGATTGCGCTAGCAGTTGGTCAGCGCGTGGCCCCTCTCCTTCAATGCGTTCTCGTCCCTTGCCCCCACGGCCTGGTCTGGAGTCCATTCGGGCCTTTTTTGAGCGTCCGCCTGTCCAGCACTTGAGTTTGGAGTTGGCCGTCTGCTGGATTTTGGAGCGGCTGCTCGAGGCCGACACCTACCCGACGGCCCTGATGCAGGACCTCTCGGCCTCCCATCCCAAGTTGCGACTGTCGGAGACCGTGTTGCAGCAGGCCTTGGGCTTTTTGGACCAGGACGGCACGATCGCCAGTTACGCCCAGCGCTGCCCTAGCCGCGGGCGGCCGCGGCGGATGTTGCATCTTCTCGAGACCCGGCGCGGCGACGCTGAGCAGTTGATGCCGCCATGGCGCCACTGGCTCGAGGAGAATGAGCGAAATCTTCACGCCAGCAGCCATGCCCCAGGCCCTGGGCTCCACCCTGCCCCTCACCCTGCTGCTGGTTGTCGGTCTGGTGTTCTTTCTGCGGGCCGCCAGTAAGGACCGCACGACCGTTGTTGAAATCCGCTCCTCGAAGCCTCCGCTCGAGGTGCTTCCGGCCCTGGCGGAGTGGCTGAAGGGGCGCGGCTGGGTGGCCGAGGAGGCCAACCCGGAGCGCCGTTTGCTGAAGTTCTCCGGTCAGGTGGAGGCCAGCAGTGCCTTGGCGCTGTTGCTCTCTGTGCTTGGAGGGGTCGGTGCGGCCTGTCTGGGCCTGGTGCTCTGTCAGCTGTTGCCCGCCCTGGCCTGGTGGCCCCTGCTCTTGACTCTGCTGGGTCCCTTGGCTGGGGTGGTCTATCGCCGCCGCGCGGCGCGGGCTGAAACCGTGGAATTGCGCCTGATCAGCCACGATGAGGCCACCGGCAGTGCGCTGCAGATGCGGGCCCATCGCGATGAGTTGATCGCCCTGGAGCAGGAGATGGGGCCCCAGTTGGGGCTCTTTGGTGTGGGCGATCTGTTGCATTCGCCGATCTGAGCCAGGATGGGCCGATGAGGTTTCCCCGGCGCCGCACGTTGCTGTTGGCCAGCCTGGCTGCCGCCAGCTTGGCCCTGGCCGCTGACGCTCAGGCTCCGGCCCCAGCTCCCGGTGCCGCCGATGCCTTGACCGGCCCGCGCGGGCGCTTGGGACGGGACTGGATTGGGGTCCGGCAAGTCGCCAGCACCACCCCGATCCTGGTCATGGCTGGCCACGCTGACTCCCAGGCCATTCCGGGATCCGGGACCTCCGGCTACTCGGTCGATATCCGTGGTGCCAAGCCCATGCAGCAGGGCATCCGCGACGAGCTCTATTGGAACCTTGAGGTCGCACGCCGTGTCGTCCAACTGGGCCGTCAGCGGGGGTTGAACATCCGCTTCTATGACCCCCCGGCGCGCACGATCCTCGATGGCGATGATCCGCGCACGAATTGGAGCGTGGGCAAGGCCCATGCGGAGGCCGGCGGCTACGCGGTGGAGATCCATTTCGATGCCTATGGCCCCGATGGCATCGGCTCGGGGGTCATCCCGGCCCTGCATCGCCCCTTGAGCTCCTTGGATGAGAGCCTCGCGGTTGCCTTTGGCGGCTATCCCCTGCGCTTCCGTGGTGGTTTGGGTGGTCCGAAACGGGGCATCACCCTGCTGGAGATCGGGAAGCTCGAGGCTCCCCTGGAGCCTGCCCTGCGCAATCCCCGCAGCCGTGATCAGGCCTTGGCGGTGATCAGTGAACGGGTTGTGGCTGCCTTGGAGGCCGGCTTGGGCCGCCACCGCTTGGTGGCGGCTCCACCTCCCGTCTCAGCTCACGGCGCCGTGGGGCTGGCAGCGACCAACCAGTGAGTCATCACCCAGCCAGTTCTGGGGCTTGGTGAACAGATCGGTCAGCAGGGCCTCGCGGCTGCCTTCCTCGGCTTTATAGCCGTACTCCCAGCGCACCAAGGGGGGCAGGGACATCAGGATCGACTCGGTGCGGCCGTTGGTTTGCAGGCCAAAGATCGTGCCCCGGTCAAACACCAGGTTGAATTCCACGTAGCGGCCGCGGCGATAGAGCTGGAACTGACGTTCCCGCTCGCCGTAGGGGGTGTGCTGCCGCTTCTCAGCGATCGGCAGATAGCTGGGTAGGAACGCGTTCCCGCAGGCGCTGGCCAGGTTGAAGAGCTGCTCCCAGCTCTGCTGGATGGGGCCGACCCCTTGCCCAGCGGCGGCAGCGGGCCCCTCGGGGGCTTGGCCCTTGTAGAGCACCCCGCGGGGGTCCTGGTAGTCGTAAAAGATCCCGCCCACACCCCGGGTCTCATCGCGGTGCTTCAGATAGAAGTACTCGTCGCACCAGGGTTTGAACACCTGGTAGTAGGCCGGATTGACGCTGTCGCAGGCGTTCTTCAGGGTTTGGTGGAAGTGCTTGGCGTCCTCCAGGAAGGGGTAGTAGGGGGTCAGGTCAGCACCGCCGCCAAACCACCAGACGGGACCGGCCTCGAAGTAGCGGTAGTTGAGGTGAACGGTGGGGATGAAGGGGTTGCGGGGGTGCAGCACCATCGAGGTGCCAGTGGCATACCAGCGGTGGCCCTTGGCTTCGGGGCGTTGATTGAGGATCGAGGGGGGGAGCTCGGTGCCCTCCACCTCGGAGAAGTTCACACCGCCCTGTTCAAACACCCGGCCGCCTTTGATCACGCGGGAGCGGCCACCACCGCCCTCAGGGCGAACCCAGCTTTCCTCTTCAAAGCGCCCGCCGCCGTCGAACTGCTCCAGGCCAGCGCAAATGGAATCCTGCAGCCCCATCACCAGGGCGCGCGCCCGCTCGCGGGAGTTGGCGGGGGGAGCCTCGAGGGTGACGGCGCCGGAGGTCGCCGAGGTCTCACTCGCCAGCTTGGCCTTGGCACGGGACAGCAGACCCTTCAACATCGATGCTCGCGCCGTGGGGCATGGGGAATCGGACCACCTTTTCAGTCCGACCCACCGCTGCACAAGTTTTCGAGAGGGTTCGTGATCCCGCCGGGCCCTGGCCTTGGGGATGCCTCTCTGGGCCAACGCTTTTAGGATCCGGAGCACCGTGTAATCGCCCGATGGCCAGCGCAGACCAGGCCCTGAAAGAGGCCCTCGCCGCCCTCGAGCCCCTGAAAGATGCCGGCACCGGCCGCAGCCTTCTGGATCTGCAGTGGATCCAAGAGGTTCGGGTCCAGAACAACCGCGTCGTGTTCCAGCTGGCGTTGCCCGGATACGCCAGCTCCCAGCGGGACCGGATCGCCGCCGATGCCCGTGGTGCCCTGCTCCAGCTCGGCGGGATTGATGACGTTCAAATCGAGTTGACCCAGGCGACCCCGCAGGCCCCCGCCCAGGGGGGTGCTCCCATCGGTGCGGCTGGTCATGGCGGCGGTGGTCCTGAGCGCCAGGCCATTCCTGGCGTCAAGCAGGTGATCGCCGTCAGCAGTGGCAAAGGGGGCGTGGGCAAAAGCACCGTGGCGGTGAACCTGGCCTGTGCCCTGGCCCAGCGCGGACTCAAGGTCGGTCTGCTCGATGCCGACATCTATGGCCCGAATGCCCCGACGATGTTGGGCGTGGCCGATCAAACCCCGCAGGTGCGGGGCAGCGGCAACGACCAGGTCTTAACCCCCATTGAGAGTTGCGGCATCGCGATGGTCTCGATGGGCCTGCTGATTGATGCCCATCAGCCCGTGATCTGGCGCGGCCCGATGCTCAACGGCATCATTCGCCAGTTCCTCTACCAAGTCGAGTGGGGTGAGCGGGATGTGCTCGTGGTTGACCTGCCTCCGGGGACGGGTGACGCCCAGCTCAGCCTGGCCCAGGCCGTGCCGATGGCTGGCGTGATCATTGTCACGACACCCCAAATGGTCTCTCTGCAGGACGCTCGCCGTGGCTTGGCGATGTTCCAGCAGCTGGGGGTTCCGGTTTTGGGTGTGGTGGAGAACATGACGGCCTTCATCCCGCCGGATGCCCCCGAGAAGCGCTACGAGCTCTTTGGCTCCGGTGGCGGCCAGTGCCTGGCCGATGAGAGCGGTGTGCCGCTCTTGGCCCAGTTGCCGATGGAATTAGCTGTGGTTCAAGGCGGTGACGGCGGCCGGCCTGTGACCGTCAGTGCACCGGAGTCGGCGACGGCCACCGCCTTTGCCGCGCTGGCCGCCCGCCTCCCGGTGGCCACGCGCTGATGACGCTCTCGGGCTTCTGGGATCGCCGCCGCGGGGGCCTGCTGTTCAAACGGGATGGACGCCGGCGCCGCTGGTTCGCCGGCGTCGACAAGATCCTGTGGTGGATCCCCCTGGCGATGATTTTTGTCGCCGGCTTCCTGATCGCCAGCACCCAGCGCCAGGCCGGTTACGCCGATTGGTACCAGCACTGGGTGACGGCGGCTGTGGGTTTGGTCATTGCCCTGCTGCTGGCCAAGGTCCCAGTGGAGCGCATCTCTCGCTGGACCTGGCCGATCTATGGCGCCATGGTCGCCAGCTTGATCGCGGTGCGCCTGATCGGGGTGAGCGCCTTGGGGGCCCAGAGCTGGATCAACATCGCTGGCTTCAATGTCCAGCCCTCTGAGTTCGCCAAGATCGCGGCCATTCTTTTATTGGCGCAGGTCCTGTCGCGCCATCCCGTTGAGCGGCCCGTGGACCTGGTGCGGCCGGTGGCGACCATCAGCGTCCCTTGGCTGCTGGTCTTGATCCAGCCCGACCTGGGCACCTCCTTGGTGTTTGGTGCGGTGCTGCTGGTGATGATGTTCTGGTCCGGGATGCCGGGGGCCTGGGTCGTGCTCCTGATCTCGCCGGTGGTCACCTCGGTGCTCGCCGGGGTCGTCCCGTGGCTGTTGGTGCTCTGGATTCCGGCCATGGCTGTTGTGGCCGCCCGTTCGCTGCCTTGGAAACGCCTGGCACCGATGGCCGTAGTGGCCATTCAGGGGTTGTTCGCTGTGGGGACCCCCTGGTTGTGGAACAACTTTCTGCAGCCCCACCAGCGGGACCGCTTGACCCTCTTCCTGGATCCCAACAAGGATCCCTTGGGTGGCGGCTACCACCTGCTGCAGAGCACCGTGGGCATTGGCTCGGGCGGCTGGTTCGGCACCGGTCTGCTCCAGGGTCATCTGACCCTGCTGCGCTTCATCCCAGAGCAGCACACCGATTTCATCTTCAGCGCCCTGGGCGAAGAAACGGGATTTCTGGGTTCGGCGTTGGTGGTTCTGGGCTTTGTCGCCTGGATCTGGCGGCTGCTCAAGATCGCCGGTCAGGCCCGCACGGATGTGGAGTCCCTAGTCGTGATTGGCGTGGGGGCGATGGTGATGTTCCAGGTGGTCGTGAACATCAACATGACCATCGGTCTGGGGCCGATCACCGGGATCCCCTTGCCCTGGTTGAGTTACGGCCGCTCCGCGATGTTGGTGAACTTCATCGGACTGGGGTTGTGCGCCTCGGTGGCCCGGGGCATTAAGCAACCGGCCAAACGCCGCTGATGGGAGTCCTGGGCTGCAGTTTTGAGGCGCTCCGGCGTCAACTGACCCAGCAGATGCCCGCCGGTCGCTGCGATGAGGACAGCGTGCGCCGGCAGTGGTGGGCCGCCCTGGCCACGCTCCAGGAGGATTTTTTGCTGCCCCTGGGGGCTCAGCCCGGGGTCTGGCTGGCCTCCCCCCTGCCCGCCCTCTACGAACCCTCCCTGTTGCAGCAGTTCCAGGGCTGGGTCTGGGCGCCTTCTGAACTCAAGGACCTGCTGCAGAGCAACGCCCCCTTGCTGCCGGCCGCGGCGGCCAGCCCGTCGGTCAGTGGTGGATTTCAGCGGTTGGCCCTGGAGGAGGCCGATGGAACGGATCCACTGCTGGTGCTGATTACGCCGAAGTTGCAGATGGCGATGGCCCTGGTGGGCTCGGCCCAGGAGCGCCAACTGGTGGTTCGGTTTGACCCGCCCACCCTCTCTGCCGCGCTGTCGCTGTTCGATGAACGCCTGCAGCAGAGCGATCCCCAGCAGGGGCAGGCCCTGCGCCAGTCCATCCAGGCCTTGGGTGGACTGCACAACGACGAGCAGCTGGCGCAGCTGTTTTGGCCCCGCCTGGCTGAGCGGCTGGCGGCGATGGCCCCCAGCCTGACCCTGCAGCCCTTGGTGCACCGCAGCAGTGGCTCAGACAGCAGCTCCAGCCCCAGCAGTGAGTTGGCCCTGCTCGAGGCCCTCACCCATGAGGTGCGCACGCCGTTGGCCACGATTCGCACCTTGATTCGTTCGTTGCTGCGGCGCGGCGATCTCACGGAGTTGGTGCGCAAACGCCTGCATCAAATCGATGGGGAATGCAGCGAGCAGATTGATCGCTTCGGCCTGATTTTTCTCGCGGCTGAGTTGCAGCGTCAGCCGGTGCTCGATGAGCCGGCCCAGGCCCTGGCCCGCACCGATCTCGCCCAGCTCTTGGGTCAGCTTGAGGCCGGCTGGCAGCAGCAGCTGGAGCGCCGTGGGCTGAACCTGGAGCTGTTGCTCACGCCGGAGCTGCCGTTCGTCCTCTCCGACCCAGCGCGGCTGGAAACCGTCTTGGGCGGACTGATGGATCGCTTCAGTCGCGGCTTGCCCGCCGGAGCGGTGGTGCAACTGAGCCTTCAGCCCGCGGGGGCCCGGTTGAAGTTGCGCCTCAGTGCTGCGGCCTTGCCCACGGGTGAGGGTGAGCAGGACCTGCAAGAGCGGGTCGGACCAGTCTTGAGTTGGAACCCCGGCACCGGCAGCCTGCAGCTGAGCCGTCAGGCCACCCAGCGCCTGTTTCACAGCCTGGGGGGACGGCTCGCGGAGCGCTCTGGAAATGACCTCACGGTCTTTTTCCCGGTGGCCTAAAACCGGCACCAATGTTGACGGGTGTGAAGAGAGCAGCGGCACCCCCAGTTCACCCCAAAACACGGTGCTAGCTTCCGCTTGAAACGGTCTGCGGTCTGCCGACACCCCCTCCGGAACAGCCATGACATTGAGCGGTCAACTCCCGAAGTACATCGGCAGCACCGGCGGTCTGCTCAACGCCGCTGAGACCGAAGAGAAGTACGCCATCACCTGGACCAGCGCCAAAGAGCAAGTCTTTGAGCTCCCCACCGGCGGTGCGGCTCACATGAATGAGGGCGAGAACCTCATGTATTTCGCCCGTAAGGAGCAGTGCCTGGCCCTCGGCACCCAGCTGCGCACCAAGTTCAAGCCCCGGATCGAGGACTACAAGATCTACCGGATCTTCCCCGGCGGTGACACCGAGTTCCTGCACCCCAAGGATGGTGTATTCCCCGAGAAGGTGAACGAGGGTCGTCAGATGGTGGGCCACAACGCCCGCCGCATTGGTCAGAACGGCAACCCCGCCAGCATCAAGTTCACCGGCAAGAACACCTTCGATTCCTGATTCAGGACCTGCACTGCTTCGAGCAATGGGCGGTGCTTCAACCTCTATAAAGGCGGGGCTAAGCGCCCCGTTTTTTTTGCCTGCCCGTCGTCGTAGTGATGCCCTCCCCTGACCGCGCGACAGTTCTGGCCCAGGCCAAGGCGGGTAGCAACTACATCCCGATCTGGCGCACCTGGCCGGCGGACCTGGAGACGCCCCTGACCACCTGGCTGAAGGTGGGAGCCGGCAGTGACCACGGCGTCTTGCTGGAGTCCGTCGAAGGCGGTGAGCGGATCGGCCGCTGGAGCTTTGTCGTCAGCGATCCGCTCTGGACCCTCAGTGTGCGCGGTGAGTCGGCGGAACAGCGCTGGCGCGATGGACGCAGCAGCGCCCTCAGCGGGAACCCCTTTGATCTGTTGCGGGACACCCTGGCGGCCTACGACGCCCCAGCCGTTCCTGGTCTGCCTCCCCTGGGTCAACTGTTTGGTTTTTGGGGCTACGAACTGATTCGTTGGATTGAGCCCAGCGTTCCGATTCACCCCACCGATCCGGAGGGGCCGCCCGATGGCTGCTGGATGCTCGCTGACAGCCTGCTGGCCTTCGATCAGGTCAAGCGTCAGCTCACGGCCGTGGCCTACGTCAATCTCCACGACGAACCCGACGCGACCGCTGCCTACGACGCCGCCATGGCGCGGTTGGACGCGCTGGAGCAGCGCATGCACCAGCCCCTGCCCTCCGGGGTGACTCCCCTGGATTGGCGGGATGCCGATGCGGTGGATCTGCCCACCAGCAGCAACCGCAGTCGCGATGAGTTTGAAGCGGCTGTTCTGACGGCCAAAGAGCACATCGCCGCTGGGGATGTGTTCCAGCTGGTGATCAGTCAGCGCCTGGAAACGCCGGTTGAGCGGGAGCCGTTTGAGCTCTACCGCAGCCTGCGGATGGTGAATCCGTCTCCGTACATGGCCTTCTTCAACTTTGGAGGCTGGTACCTGATTGGCTCCAGCCCTGAGGTGATGGTGAAGGCCGAGCCCATGGCCGATGGCAGTGGCCGGGTGAAGGTCTCCCTGCGGCCCATTGCGGGCACCCGCCCCCGGGGACGGAGTGAAGCGGAGGACCTGGCGCTCGAGAAGGATCTCTTGGCCGATCCCAAGGAGCGCGCGGAGCACGTGATGCTCGTGGACCTCGGCCGTAATGACCTGGGCCGGGTCTGTGTGCCGGGCAGCGTCAGCGTCAGCGAGTTGATGGTGATTGAGCGCTACTCCCACGTGATGCACATCGTCAGTGAGGTGGAGGGATTGCTCGATCCAGAGCGGGATGTCTGGGATCTGTTGATGGCCTCCTTCCCTGCTGGCACCGTCAGCGGTGCGCCGAAGATCCGGGCGATGCAGTTGATCCATGCCTTGGAACCCGATGCCCGGGGTCCCTACTCCGGTGTCTATGGCGCCATGGATCTCAGCGGAGCGCTGAACACGGCGATCACGATTCGAACCATGGTCGTCCTGCCTGATGGGGACGGTCGCTGGCGGGTTCAGGTCCAGGCCGGTGCTGGCTTAGTGGCTGATTCGGTGCCTGCGTCGGAATTCCAAGAGACCCTCAACAAAGCCCGGGGCATGCTGAAGGCTCTGGCTTGCCTGGCATGAGCAGCCCTCTGTTGCTCAAGGGTTTTGAGGTCGAGCTCTACACCGGCCGTCCCGACGGGACGGTGGTGGGATGTTCGGCTGAAGTCGCGGCGGCCCTCGAGGGGTTTGTCACCGAGCCGGATTGCCGCAATCTCGAATACATCACCCCCCCTGCGGCCAGCTACGCCACCCAGCTGGCCCTGCTGCTGGAGCCCCGGCGGCGGCTGCGCCCTTGGCTGGCCCAACGGGGACTGACCCTGCTGCCTGGCAGCACCTTGAGCACCGGGGATAGCCAGCGTTTTGAGCGCTCAGACCCGAAGAACCCTTATCACGCCTACATCGAGGCCACCTACGGCACCCGGGTCGTGACCGCCAGTGTCCACATCAACCTGGGGCTCACCGATCCGGATCAGCTGTTTGCGGCCTGCCGCCTGGTGCGTTGTGAGGCGGCCTTGCTGTTGGCCTTGAGTGCCTGCTCGCCCTTCGTCGATGGGCAGGTCACGGGCGCCCATTCCCAGCGTTGGCTCCAGTTCCCGCTAACTCCTGAGCAGGTGCCCCTGTTCTTGAACCACGGGCACTACATCGACTGGGTGGAGGAGCAGCTGCAGTTAGGCACGATGCAAAACGTGCGCCATCTCTGGACCTCCGTACGCCCCAACGGTGAGCGGCGCCCCTACGACCTCAATCGCCTGGAGATTCGCATCTGTGACCTGGTGGCGGATCCCCAGTTGCTGTTGGCCCTGACGGCGTTTGTGGAGCTGCGCATTCACCAACTCCTCCGAGATCCTGCGGCCTGCGACCCGCTGCAGGCCAGTGACTTGGATCCCCAAGCCCTGGCAGCCCTTGCTGATTCCAATGATCAGGCGGCGGCGCGCAGCAGCCTGGACGCTGAACTCCGCCACTGGCGTGATGGTGCACCGATCACGGCCCGCGCATGGATTGCCGCTGAGCTCGCCGGTCTGCAGTCCCTGGCCGGGGAGCTGGGCCTGGCTGAGCTGCTGCTTCCCCTTCAGCAAGTGTTGAGCCAGGGCAACCAGGCGATGCAATGGCTGGAGGCCCATGCCCAGGGCGTGTCTGTGGCAGAGCTGATTGCCTCGGCCGCAGCGGATCTCGAGCAGTTGGAAACCCGTCTTGGTGCGCAAAGCACCATCAACGAGGCAGGCACTTTGGGATGATCATGCAGCGCACCCCTGCCGAAACCGCCTCTATGGGGCCCACCCTCGCCGCAACTGAAGCCTCTGCTCCTGCGGCTGAGCCTCGGGTCACCCGACTCCTTGGCGATCGGTTGGAGCTGGTGGAGGACCTCTGGCAGACGGTGCTGCGCAGTGAATGTCCTGCCCCCCAGGCGGAACGGTTGCTGCGGATGAAAGCGTTGAGCAACCGCATCGACGGCGGCGCTCCCGACCAGGCATCCGAGGCGGCGACCGAGGAGATCGTGCAGCTGATCCGCGACATGGATCTGGCTGAAGCCATTGCTGCCGCTCGCTCCTTTTCCCTCTATTTCCAGCTGGTCAACATCCTTGAGCAGCACATCGAGGAGGACAGCTATCTCGCCAGCCTTCGGCCCCACCACGCTGAAGAGCTGAGCGATCCCTTTGTTCCGCCCCTGGCGAGCCAGAGTTCGCCCGCGACCTTCCGAGAGCTCTTCACCCGGCTGCGGGGCCTTGGCGTTCCTCCGGCCCAGATCGAGCAGCTGCTGCAGGAGCTCGATATCCGGCTGGTGTTCACCGCCCACCCCACGGAGATCGTTCGTCACACCGTGCGCCACAAGCAGCGCCGGGTGGCCTCCCTGATCCAACAGCTCCAGAAGAGTCAGCTGCTGCATCCCGAGGAACGGGACAACCTCCGTCAGCAGTTGGAGGAGGAAATCCGCCTCTGGTGGCGCACCGACGAGCTGCACCAGTTCAAGCCCTCCGTCCTCGATGAGGTCGATTACGCCCTGCACTACTTCCAGCAGGTGCTGTTTGAGGCGATGCCCCAGCTGCGCCAGCGGATTCGCACGGCCCTGGGTGCCAACTACCCCGATGTTCTGCCCCCGAGCGACGCCTTCTGCACCTTTGGCTCTTGGGTTGGATCCGACCGCGACGGCAACCCCTCGGTCACCCCGGACATCACCTGGCGGACGGCGTCTTATCAGCGTCAGCTGATGCTCGATCGCTACTTGGCTGCGGTGGAGGACCTCCGCGATCAGCTGAGTATTTCGATGCAGTGGAGCCAGGTCAGCGCTCCCCTGCTCGAGTCCCTCGAGATGGACCGCCTTCGCTTCCCGGAGGTCTACGAAGAGCGGGCGGCCCGCTACCGGTTGGAGCCCTATCGTCTCAAAATCAGCTACGTCATTGAGCGGCTGCGGCTGACCTTGGCACGCAACCAGCAGCAGGCGGCTGCCGGCTGGGATGCACCCCACGAACCGCGGCCGGCCCAGCCCGACTTTGGCAATCAGGGCGCCATGCCTGCTCCCCCCGCACCGGAGCTGCACTACGGAACGGTCGATGAGTTCCGCACCGATCTGGAGCTGATCAACGAAAGCCTGCAGGGCAGCGGCTTGAGCTGTGAGCCCCTGGACAACCTGATCGCCCAGGTCCACACCTTCGCGTTCTGCCTGGCCAGCCTCGATATCCGCCAGGAGAGCACCCGTCACAGCGATGCCCTCGATGAGCTGACCCGCTACCTGCAGATGCCCACTCCCTATGGGGAGATGGACGAGGAGCAGCGGATCAGCTGGTTGATGTCTGAGCTGCAGACCCGCCGTCCGCTCATTCCTGCGGCCGTTAAGTGGAGCCCCCTGACGGCTGAAACCTTTGATGTTCTGCGCGTCGTCAAACGGCTGCAGCAGGAGTTCGGCTCCCGCATCTGCCGCACCTACGTGATCTCGATGAGTCACACGGTGTCGGATCTGCTCGAGGTGTTGTTGCTGGCCAAGGAGGCCGGCCTGGTGGATCCGACCGCCCAGCGCTCCGACCTCTTGGTGATCCCCCTGTTTGAAACGGTGGAGGATCTCAAGGCTGCTCCTGGCGTGATGGAGCGGCTGTTTAGCGAGGACTTCTATCGCCAGCTGATAGCCAGTTCCAGCCCCAACGGGCGGCCGCTGCAGGAGCTGATGCTCGGCTACTCCGACAGCAACAAAGACTCCGGCTTCCTCTCCAGTAACTGGGAGATCCACCAGGCCCAAATCGCTCTGCAGCAGTTGGCGAGACGCCATGACGTCTGCCTGCGCCTCTTCCACGGCCGCGGCGGCTCCGTGGGACGGGGCGGTGGTCCGGCCTACCAGGCGATCCTGGCGCAACCCAGCGGCACCCTGAATGGCCGCATCAAGATCACCGAGCAAGGGGAGGTCTTGGCCTCCAAGTACTCCTTGCCGGAGCTGGCGCTCTACAACCTGGAGACGGTTACCACCGCGGTGATTCAGAACAGTCTGGTCACCAGCCACGTGGATGACACGCCGGACTGGAATGAACTGATGGTTCGGCTGGCAGCTCGCTCCCGCAGCCACTACCGCTCCCTCGTCCACGACAACCCTGATCTGGTCGGCTTCTTCCAGCAGTGCACCCCGATCGAAGAGATCAGCAAATTGCAGATCTCTAGCCGTCCTGCCCGGCGCAAGAGCGGTGCCAAGGATCTCTCCAGCCTGCGCGCCATCCCCTGGGTGTTTGGTTGGACCCAGAGCCGCTTCCTCCTGCCTAGTTGGTTCGGCGTGGGCACGGCCCTGCAGGAGGAACTCAGCGGGGACCCCGGTCAGATGGAGTTGTTCCAGCAGCTCTATCAGCGCTGGCCCTTCTTCCGGATGCTGATCTCGAAGGTGGAGATGACCCTCTCCAAGGTCGACCTGGATCTGGCCCACCACTACGTCCAGTCCCTGGGACGCCCGGAGTCCCGCGAGGCCTTTGAGGAGATCTTCGCGGTGATTGCCCGCGAGTTTGTGCTCACGCGGGATCTGGTCCTGGCCATCACCGGCCATGAGCGTCTGCTCGATGGGGATCCGGCCCTGCAGCTCTCGGTTGAGCTGCGCAACCGCACGATCATCCCGCTGGGATTCCTGCAGGTGGCCCTGTTGCGGCGGCTGCGGGATCAGAACCGCCAGCCGCCCATGAGCGAAGAGGCGACTCGCGACGACGGCCGGACCTACAGCCGCAGTGAGCTGCTGCGCGGCGCGTTGTTGACGATCAATGGCATTGCCGCGGGCATGCGCAATACCGGTTGAGGCGCGGCGGCCTTGCTTGATTCGCTTCTGATCCCCTTCCGCTCGCAGCCCCAGCCGCCGGCGTTGCCCCTGGGCTACAGCCTTGAGGGTCAGCAGTCCCCCAGTGGGGCAGAACTCAACCGACTGCTCGTGCAGTGCGGGGATCCCCAGCGGCTGGAGGAGCGGCTCGAGCAGGCCCTCTCCCGCAGCGCCTGGCAGTTCAGCGTGCGCAATGCCACTGGTGTCTTGGTCGGTTTTGTGCGAGCGACCAGCGACCTGGCCCTCAATGCCAATCTTTGGGATCTCTCAGCGGATCCACAAGACCCTGAGCAGGCCCAGGTGCTTCGGGTGATCGTCCATGCCGCCATGGCGCGTCTACGGCGCGAATTGCCCGGATGCAGCATTTCGGTGGCGGCCCCCAGCGTGGCCCTCGAGGCGCTCAAGCAAAACGGATTTGTCGTGGACCCCGGCGGTATTCGGGCCATGGGTCTGCGCCTCTAGGCCACAAAAAAACCCCGCCTCAGCGGGGTGATGTCGGTGACGGGTCTAGGACCTGATCACGAGCATGGAGGGACTCGAACCCCCGACCCTCAGAACCGGAATCTGATGCTCTATCCAACTGAGCTACATGCCCATGCGGCCTGAGCAAGATCTGTTGCTCAGATGGGTCGTGTGCAGGCAGCAGACCACCGTCACCGCCTTACCTTACTGGTCAGACGGCCCCAGAGACCCATTCGGCTGCACCGCCTGGAGCTGCGTCAGTTCCGTAATTACGGAGCGCTGAGCCTCACCCTCGAGGCCCCGCGATTGCTGGTGATTGGCCGCAATGGGGAGGGCAAATCCAACCTGCTGGAGGCAGTCGAGCTGCTCGGCAGTCTTCGCTCCCACCGCTGCAGCAGCGACCGGGATTTGATTCAGCAGGGGGAGCGGCAGGGGTTGATCGCCGCCGACTGTGACGGCGGCGATCGCCTGGAGTTGGAATTGCGCCGGCAGGGGGGGCGGCAGGCCCGCCGGAACGGCAAGGTGCTGGAGCGTCAGCACGAGTTGATTGGTCCCCTGCGCTGCGTCGGTTTCAGCGCCCTGGACCTGGAGCTCGTGCGCGGTGAGCCTGCCCTGCGCCGGCAGTGGCTGGATCGAGTGGTGCTGCAGCTCGAGCCCGTCTATGCCGAGTTGCTCAGTCGCTACGGCCGCCTGCTGCGTCAGCGCTCCCAGCTGCTGCGGCGGGGATTCCCCCAGGCCCAGCTTGAGGGTCTGCTGGATGCCTTTGATCAGCAGATGGCCTTGATCGGAACCCGGCTGCACCGCCGGCGGCTGCGGGCGCTGCGGCGGCTGGAACCCCTGGCCCAGGCTTGGCAGCACCGCCTCAGCGATGGCCGTGAACTCTTGGGTCTGCGCTACTGCCCCGGCAGTCAGCTCGAGGGTGAGGAGGCGGAAGCCCCCTGGCGGGATGCCCTGGCGGAGCAGTTGCTGCTGCAGCGCCCCCAGGAGTTGCGACTGGGCCAGTGCAGCGTCGGCCCCCATCGCGATGAGGTGGCGATGGAGCTGGGCGGCCAGCCGGCCCGCCGCTATGGATCAGCGGGACAGCAGCGCACCCTGGTCCTGGCCTTGAAGCTGGCGGAGCTCGAGCTGGTGCATCAACTCTGGGGCGAGCCACCACTGCTGCTGCTGGATGACGTCTTGGCGGAGCTCGATCCCGGGCGGCAAGAGCTGTTGCTGGAGGCCGTGGGCCAGGGGCATCAGTGCCTGGTGAGCGCGACCCACCTGGGGGCCTTTAACGGCGGTTGGCATCAGGGTTCTCAGGTGGTCACCGTTGAGGCAGGAATGGTGCTCCCTGGCCAGTAAAGTCTTGAACTCTTTGCCTCACGTTGATGAGCCAAGCAGCCTGTCTCCACCCCAACCCGGGATGGACTGGAGCTGAGACCTTCTCCGCTAGCCCCCAAGCACCCAGTGCCACCGACATGGTGGGTAAACACTGCATCCTCGAGCTGTACAACTGCGACGCTGACAAGCTCGACGACGAAGCTTTCATCAGGAACGCCCTCACCACCGCTGCGAAGCGTGCTGGCGCGACCCTGCTCAATCTGATCACCCACCACTTCCAACCTCAGGGTGTGACGGGGCTGGCCCTTCTGGCCGAATCCCATATCTCTATCCATACGTGGCCCGAGTCGGGCTACGCCGCTGTGGACGTGTTCACCTGCGGTGACCACACCATGCCCGAGCGGGCCTGCATCGTGCTGAGCGAAGAGCTCAACGCAGGTAACTACAAGCTCAAGAGCTTCCGCCGCGAGACCCCTGAGGCTGTGGCCGACGCCGAGCGTGAGCCCGATCTGATCGCAGCCTGATTGCGATCGAACACCGAGCCTCCCGCCAGCGGGGGGCTTTTTTGTGCCCGTGCACCAGTGGCGTCTCTTGGAAGGATTGGCTGTAATGCCGCCAATCTCGATCTCTCCCCCCATGCAGGAGATCACCTTTGCCATCGAGGCGGCGCTGATCACCGGCGGCAGCTTGGCGCTGTTGACCCTGGCCTCCCGGGTCCCCGCCGCCGCAGATCAGGCGCTCGCCGCTCCCCCCGCGCCACCGAAGCTTGACCACCGTCCCTCCCCGCGCACCCAGTTGGAGGGCCAGACGGTGGTGCAACTGCAGCAGCTGGCCCGTGCCCGGGGGCTCTCCGGAGTGAGCCGCCTGCGCAAGGCAGATCTGATTGAGGAGTTGCTCAGCGCTTGAGGGCCCGGTTGAGCTTTCCGCTCACCAAGCCCTCAAGATCCAGGCTGACGGCGCTGAAGCCCAGGCCCAGCAGGGCCTCCACAACGGCAGTGCGGGTGGGCTCCTCCACCAGGCGTTGCAGGGCTGAGGGGGGCACCTCGATGCGGGCCGTTTCCCCCTGGCTGCGCACCCGCAGTTCCTGAAATCCGCTCTGCCGCAGCCAGGCTTCGGCGGCCCCCACCCGCTGCAGTCGCTCAGCGTTGATGCCTTCGCCGTAGGGAAAACGTGAGGCCAGGCAGGGTTGAGCGGGCTTGTCCCACCAGGGGAATCCCAGGGCCCGCGAGAGGGCACGCACCCCGGCTTTGTCGATCTGCAGTTCCGCCAGGGGCGATGAGACCCCCCGCTCCCGCGCCGCTTCGATGCCGGGGCGATGGTCGCCGAGGTCGTCGCGGTTCACGCCATCGAGAACGCTGGCACCGCGCCATTGCTCGTCGAGTTGGCCGACCAGTTCAGCGATCACGCTGTGGAGTTCCCGCTTGCAGGCGTAGCAGCGGTTCTCTGGGTTGCTGCTGTAGGCCGGATCGTTCAACTCGGCCGTGGGCAGTTCCTGCTGCTGGATGCCCATCCAGGCCGCCTGCTGCTGCGCTTCTGCTCGGAGGTGGGGCGCCAAGGCCGGTGAGATGCCGGTGACCGCCAGGGCGCGATCGCCCAGCTGTTCAGCTGCGATGGCGGCCACCAAGGCACTGTCGACTCCGCCGGAGTAGGCGACGATGGCCGCCGGAAGCGACGCAATGCGCTGCCGCAGGGCCCCGAGGGCCTCCACCAAGGGAGGCTCCAGTTGTTCAACGATGGGGTGCCCTGGCTTCAAAACACTCTCGTTAGGATCCAACGGTAAGAGGCTCGTCGATGGCTCCGCAGGCAACCTCTGCCAGCACTAGTCGCAGCACCGGACGCGGCATTGGGATCCGAACCGCCGCCGATGGCAGCGAGCGCAGTCGCGGCCAGGTTCACGTCTACGACGGCGAAGGCAAAGGCAAAAGTCAGGCGGCCCTCGGGGTCGTCCTGCGGACCATTGGCTTGGGCATCTGCGAGCAGAAGCAGACCCGGGTGCTCTTGCTGCGTTTTCTGAAGGGGCCCGGTCGCTCCTACGACGAAGACGCGGCGATCGAAGCGCTGCAGCAGGGTTTCCCCCATCTGATCGACCAGGTCCGCACCGGCCGCGGCGAATTTTTTGGCGCCGATGAGGTCACCCGCGTGGACGTGCAAGAGGCCCAGCGGGGTTGGACCATCGCCAAGGGGGCCATCGCCAGCGAGCTCTATTCGGTGGTGGTGCTCGATGAGCTCAACCCCGTGCTGGATCTCGGCTTGTTGGATGCCGAGGAGGTGGTGCGCACCCTCTCGGCCAAGCCCGCGGGCATGGAGGTGATCGTCACCGGTCGGGGCGCTCCTCGATCCTTGGTACAGATTGCCGACCTCCACTCGGAGATGCGCGCCCACCGGCGCCCCGATACCCCGGCCTTCGAGGAGCAAACCGGTGAGCCGGTCTTGGCGGGCCTCGAGGGGGTTGAGGTCTACACCGGCGAGGGCAAGGGCAAGTCCACCAGTGCCCTGGGCAAGGCCCTGCAGGCCATTGGCCGCGGCATCTCCCAGGACAAAAGCCACAGGGTGTTGATCCTGCAGTGGCTCAAGGGGGGCAACGGCTACACCGAGGACGCGGCGATTGCGGCCCTAAGGGAGAGCTACCCCCATCTGGTGGATCACCTGCGCTCGGGCCGGGACGCCATCGTCTGGCGCGGTCAGCAGCAGCCGATTGATTACGTCGAGGCCGAGCGCGCTTGGGAGATCGCCCGTGCGGCGATCTCCAGTGGTCTCTACAAGACGGTGATCCTCGATGAGATCAACCCCACCGTTGATCTGGAGTTGATTCCGGTGGAGCCGATCGTGCAAACCCTGCTGCGCAAGCCGGCTGAGACTGAAGTGATCCTGACCGGACGCTGTAAGCACCCCCCGGCCTACTTCGATTTGGCCAGCGTCCACTCCGAGATGGTCTGCCACAAGCACTACGCCGAACGTGGGGTGGACCTCAAGCGCGGCGTGGATTACTGAGCGCTGACCATGAAAAAAGCCCGGGGAGTCCCCGGGCTGAGGTCTTGCAATCAGTAGCGGGGGACTGAGCTGTCCACCTCTTGGCTCCAGGCATCGATGCCACCGGCCACGTTGATGCCTTCAATGCCGTGGCGCTTGAGGGCAATCAGGGCCTTGGCGCTGCGGCCCCCGAGCTTGCAGTGGACGTAGAGCTGCTTGCCGTCGGCCAGCTGCTTGATCCGCTCCACGGCGGTTCCGTTCTCGATGTGGTCGAGGGGAATGAGCTCGGCTCCTGGGATGACAGCAATCTCCGCTTCGGGCGGGTTGCGCACGTCGATCAGCACCATGCCGGAGGTGTCCCCATCCAGCAGGGTCTTCAGTTCGCTGACGCTGATGCTTTCGACGGAGCCGGCTTCCTCTTGGCCGGGTGCGGTACCGCCGACCCCGCAGAACTCCTGGTAGTCGATCAACTTGTCGATCACCGGGCGCTCCGGGTTGGGGCGCAGCTTGAGCTCCCGGAACTTCATGCCCAGGGCATCAAACAACAGCAGGCGCCCGCTGAGGGTGGTGCCGATGCCGGTGATGATCTTCACCGCCTCGGTGGCCTGGATCACGCCGATGATTCCGGGCAGAACGCCCACCACGCCGCCTTCGGCGCAGGAGGGAACCATGCCCGGCGGCGGGGGCTCAGGGAAGAGGTCGCGGTAGTTGGGGCTTTCGGCATCCAGGTTGAACACCGTGGCCTGGCCTTCAAAGCGGAAGATCGAGCCGTAGACGTTGGGCTTGCCCAGCAGCACGCAGGCGTCGTTCACCAGGTAGCGGGTGGGGAAGTTGTCGGTCCCGTCGCAGACGATGTCGTAGGGGCGAACGATGTCGAGGGCGTTCTCGCTGCTGAGGGCCGTCTCGTAGAGATCGACCTGGCAGTGGGGGTTGATCTCGAGGATTCGCGCCTTGGCCGATTCGATCTTGGGTTTGCCGACCCAGCTGGTGCCGTGGATCACCTGGCGCTGCAGGTTGGAGTGATCCACCACGTCGAAGTCGACGATGCCGATGCGGCCGACGCCAGCCGCAGCCAGATAAAGGAGCAGAGGGGAGCCCAGTCCGCCGGTGCCCACGCAGAGGACAGAAGAGGCTTTGAGCCGCTTTTGTCCCTCCATGCCCACTTCCGGCAGGATCAGGTGGCGCGCAAAACGGGCCACCTCATCGGGGCTCAGCTCGATGCCGGTGGTGTCAAGGGGAAGCATGGAGTGCCGATCGCTTTCCAGCTCCCTACTTTCCCAAACGCTGGTCCCCTGCGGCCAGCCCCTGTCGCAAAGGCAATTCACGGGGCTCGCAGGCGTCGTCATCCCCGGACAGCCACCAGGCCCGCCAGCGCTCGTTGCCCAGGCCTGAGGCGATCAGCATCAAGGTGGGCCCAAAGCAGAGCTCTCGGTCGGTTTGGGACGGGATGGCGGCGCTGGTGGGATGGCTGTGGGCTGAACCGATCACCTGGAGCCCATGCTCCCGGGCCCAGCGCTGCGCGAGCAGCTGCTCGCGGGGATCAAGCAGGAAGCGGTGGTCCCGTTCCCGGGCCGGTTCCCAGCGGTTGCAGCAGGGCCAAACCCGATGCAGCTCCAGGCTTTTGCCCTTGGTTTTGCCCAGCAGGAGAGCACAACCCTCTTCCGGCAGGGCGGCGTTGAGGGTGCGCTCCAAAACCATCAGCCAATGACCATCAACGCGCAACTGGTCTGGCGCTTGGGCAGTCACCCGGATACCTTGTGTCGAGGTTTTTAATCCAAGCCCATCCTGATGACCGACGACAGCAACGATCTGAAGGAATCGGCAACTCCAGCTGCAGAAGAGGCCGGCGCGAATTTCACCGAGCGCTACACCGAGGTGCTCTCCAAGGTCAACGAGACCCTGGACAAGGTGGACTGGAACCAGATGGGCCGCATCGGTAAGGGTGTGGGCGTTCTGGTGATCGTGATCGTCGCCCAGGTCCTGATCAAGGGCGTGCTGGACACCATCAACCTGCTGCCTGTGGTTCCTGGTCTGCTGGAGCTGCTGGGCCTGGTGGTCGTGGGTCAGTGGAGCTGGAAAAACCTCACCACCAGCGACAAGCGCACCGCCGTGATCAACAAGGTCCAGGGTCTGCGCAAGGAATACCTCGGCTGATTCAGTTCCTTATTGCCACTCGCGAAGGAGCGCGGTGATGCTGGCGGCACTTTGCTGCCAGTAGCCACCGCCAAAGAGATTGGCATGGTTGAGCAGGTGATACAGGTTGTAGAGCTCGACCCGCCGCTGGTGGCCCGCTTCCAGGGGCCATTCCCGTTCGTAGCCGTTGAAGAAGCTGCGGGGGAAACCGCCGAAGAGCTGGGCCATGGCCAGATCCACCTCCCGGTCCCCGCGGTAGACGGCCGGATCAAAGATGGCGCCGCCGCCGCCCTGAAGTAGCGCAGCGTTCCCGCTCCAGAGGTCGCCGTGTACCAGGGAGGGCTCCACCGGGTGCTTCGCGAGCCAGAGCGGTACCCGCTCGAGCAGGGCCTCGGCTCCAGGAAGCGCGTGTCCTGAGTCGGCCGCCCAGCTGAGCTGGGGCCTGAGGCGCTGCTCTGCAAAAAATGCGCCCCAGGTCTCTCCCCAGCGGTTGGCTTGGGGGCCAGAGCCAATGAAGTTGTCGCGCTCCCAGCCGAAGCGTCCGTCATGGCCAATGAGGCTGCCCCGGTGCAGCTGGGCCAGTCCGGCCCCTAGTGCCTCCCAGGCCTGGGCTGGATCCGTTGGCGTGCCGAGCTCCAGCCAGTTCAGCAGCAACACGGCTTCGCCGCCGGCGAGGCCCAGGCCGCAGGGCCGCGGAACGCGCAGGCTCGATTGCCCCTGCTCGATGGCCCTGGCCAGGGCCTCCAGCCCCTGGGCTTCAGCCTCGAGCACCGGCAGCAGTTCGGCGCGGTTGGTTTTGGCGAAGAGCTCCTGCCCATCGGCCAGGGCCAGCCGCCAGGCGCTGTGGATGCAGCCTCCACCCACCGGTGAGCGCTTCAGCAGCCGGGCCCCGCTGGTGGCCTCGATCCAGTCTGAGAACGCCTGCGGGATGGCCACGACGCGGTGGAGGGAGGGGCGCTGCCAGCATGCCGCGATGGGCAAATCCTGTGATGTTGCAGTCGTTGGAGGGGGCATTGCCGGCCTGACCGCAGCCGCACTGCTGGCCGCAGAAGGCCTGCAGGTGGAGTTGCTGGAGGCCCACAGCCAGACCGGTGGCTGCGCTGGAACCTTTCGCCGTGGTCCCTACGTCTTTGATGTGGGGGCGACCCAGGTGGCGGGGTTTGAGCCGGGGGGGATCCATCAGCGGCTGATGGCCCATTTCGGTGTCCCTCTACCCGAGGCCACTCCCTTGAATCCCGGCTGCAGCGTGCAGCTCAGCACCGCTGAGGAACCGGTGCACCTCTGGCGGGATCCCGAGCGTTGGCGCCAGGAGCGCGAGCGCCAGTTCCCAGGAAGTGAACGGTTTTGGGCCCTCTGTGCCCTGTTGCACAGCAGCAATTGGGCCTTCGCCGCCCGTGATCCGGTGCTTCCGCCGCGCACGCTTTGGGATCTGCGCCAACTGCTGGGGGCCCTGGGGGCCGGCACCTTGGCCAGTGGCCTGTTCACGACCGCCACGGTTGCCGATTTGCTGGTGCTCAGCGGCTGCGCGGGGGATGCGCGCCTGCGGCGCTTCTTGGATCTTCAGCTGCGCCTCTATTCCCAGGAGCCCGCCGACCAGACGGCGGCCCTCTACGGGGCCACGGTGTTGGCGATGGCCCAGGAACCGCTTGGGCTTTGGCACCTCCACGGCTCGATGCAGCAGCTCTGCCAGGCCCTTGAGCAGGTCCTGGAGGCCAGGGGGGGGAGCCTGCGCTTGCGCCATCGGCTGAGCCAGATGCGCCCTGGCGGCAGTGGTTGGCAGCTGAGCGGTGAGGGGCCAGGCCAGAAGCCCTTTGCGCTGGAGGCGGCTGATGTGGTCTGTGCGCTGCCACCTCAGACCTTGCCGGCTCTGCTCGGAGCCTCCCTGCCAGCGGCCTATGGCCGTCGCATCGCCGGCTTCCCGGATCCATCGGGTGCCTTGGTGCTCTATGCCGCGGTGGATCGCGATCGCCTGCCCAAGGGACTGGGGCTGCATGCCCAGCTGGATTGGCAGGACCCCGGCAGCGTCTTTCTCTCCTTCAGCGCCGAGGGCGATGGACGGGCCCCGGCGGGGCAGGCGACCTTGATTGCGAGTGTCTTCACCCCGGCTAAGCCTTGGTTTGATCTGCCTGAGCCTGAGTACCAGCGCAAAAAACAGCAGGCGATGGCGGGGATCCAGGCGGCGCTGGAGGCCTTCTTGGGTCTGAGGCTGGAGGACTACCGCCATGCTGAGCTGGCTACCCCGCGGGGGTTTGCGGGCTGGACGGGCCGACCCTTCGGCTTTGTCGGTGGCCTGGGCCAGCACCCGAGCCGCTTTGGTCCCTTTGGCTTGGCCAGCCGGACTCCCCTGGCGGGGCTTTGGCTCTGTGGCGACGCGATCTATCCCGGTGAGGGCACCGCTGGGGTGAGCCTCTCGGCCTTGATGGCCTGCCGCCAGTTACTGCAGAGCAAGGGGCGCTCCCTGGTGCTCAGCAGCTAGAGGAATTCAGGTCGCAGGGCCTGGCAGTGCACCAGCTCCTGCTGCAGGGCCTCCCACTGCTCTCCCTCCACCAAGCTCTGCAGCTGTTGCAGTTGCCGTTGGTACTGCTCCAAGGCGCTCAGAACGGCGGCGCGGTTCGTGCGCGCCATCAAGGTGCCCAGTTCGGGATTGCCGCCGCCGATGCGGCTGGTGTCGGCGAAGCCGCTGGAGGCCAGGGCCCGCAAGAGGGCTGGGGCCGCGGTTCCGCCGCTGTCGGCGCTCTGCAGCAGCGCGGCACTGACGAGGACCGGCATGTGGGAGATCAGGGCCACGGCCTGGTCATGAGCCGCGGCGGAGCACTCCAGCCAGTGGGCGCCGATGCTCTCAGCCAGGCCGCGCACCGCCGTCACTGCCTCTGGATCGGTCTCTGCTGTGGGGGTGGCAACCCAGGGGCGCCCTTGAAAGAGGCCGGCCAGGCCCGCCTCCACCCCGGCTTGGGCCGTCCCCGCCATCGGATGGCTCGGCACGAAGCGCCGGTGCAGCGATGCCCAGCGCTCCTGGATCGGTTGCTTGACCGATCCCACATCCGTGATCACGGCGTCGGCCGGCAGGGACGCCACCAGGCTGGGGTCTGGTTCCAGCAGGCGATCCAAGGGCAAGGCCAGGATCACCAAAGCGCAGTCCTGCAACACCGCCGGATCGGTGTCGATCCTCTGGGCCAGCCCCCGCTCCTGGGCCCGCTCGGCGGTGCTGCGGCGATGGACCAAGGCCCGGACCTCGAGTCCCTGGGCTTGCAGATCCAGGCCCAGGGATCCGCCGATCAACCCCAGGCCCACGATCCCGATGGGTCGCTCTCGCCAGTGGGTTGTCATCGCTGAACAGTTGTCTCGTCCCAGCTTCCTACGATTCCCCGATGTTGGAAGCCAAGGCCCACCAACAGCTCAAGGCGCTCCTCCGCCTGGAGGGGGAAACCCGCTGGCCCCATCACCTCACCTTGAGCCGGTTGGTGGCCCGCAGCCTGCGGCGCTCGGATCAGACCTTGGTGCGTCTGGCCCCCGGCAGTGATCCCAGCTGGCTGCTGGGCCTGTTGGTGCCCTTGGCTCTCAACAACAGCCCCGTGGCGTTGGTGGTCAGCCCGGCTCTGCGCCAGCGTCTGTTGACGGTGGAGTTGCCCCGGCTCCAGGCCGTTGGCTTGAACCTGCCCTGCTGGGAGGGCACGACGGCACCGGAGGGGGCACCGCTCTGGCTGCTGCAGCACGACGCCCTGGTGGCGGCCTGGCGGAGCGGTCAACTGGCGGACCGCCAGCTGGTGGTTCCGGAGGGGGAGCTGCTGCAGCCGCTGCTGCGGCAGGCCCTGGAGGTGGTGATTGAAACGGAGCACTGGGAGCAGTTGCGCCGCAGCCTTCCCGCCGCTGCCCCCAGCCTGCTGCAGCTGCATGAACGCTTGAGTCGCCGGCTGTTGGCTCGGCCCTGCGGTCCCCATCAGCGGGTTCCCATCACTCCCGATGATGAGGCCCCCTTGCGGCAGTTGCTGGGGGTCCTGTCTCCCCTGCCGGAGCCCTGGCCCCAGTGGCTTTCCGTCGCGGGCGATGACTGGACCAGTTGGGCCTCGGTCAATCCAACCCTGCTGCAGTGGACCCTGCATCGCCAGCCCCTGGATCCCTGCACCGTGATGCCCGGGCTCCTCAGCGGCCGTGGCTTGGTGGTGGTTGGCCCCTGGCCGCAACCGGCCCCTTCAGGACTCGGGATTGAGCCCCAGGTGGAGGTGAGCCTCGCGGATCCGCCCCTGCTGGATCCCTTGCCCCTGTTTGCTCCCCAGGGGCAGGCCCTGCCGAATGCTCCCCACTACCCCAGCCATCTGCTGGATCAGTGCCGCCGCTTGGTCTTGGGGCAGGCCGGCCTGACGGTGGTGGTGCTTGATGACGAGGGGTTGAGGCTGGGACTGACCAGTGCCTTGGCGGCGGAATTCGGCAGTCGCGTGGGCCATGAGCTCACTGCTCCTGAGGCCAATGGCGTCCTCTGCTGCAGCTGGAGTTGGTGGCTGGAGCATCAACAGCGATTGCCGTTGCCCTGTCAGCTGATCGCGGCCACCCTGCCCATCTCGAGCCTGGAGGACCCGCTCACGGCGGCTCGGGTGGCGGCTCTGCGGCTGCAGGGTCGTGATTGGTTCCGGGAGCTGCTGCTGCCTGAAGCCCTGGGCCGACTGCAGCGCTCGATTGCTGGTTTACGGCGCAACGGCGGTCGTCTGGCCGTCCTTGACGGCCGCTTGAGGCGCCGGGGTTGGGGCCGTCAGGTGCTCGAGGCCCTGGAGCCCTGGGTGGCCCTGCATCGACTGCTCCCCAACCCGTAAGTGGCCGAGTCCCCGTAGCCTGACCGCGCCGCGCAGCACAGCAGCAATGGGAGAGGCCAAGCGTCGCTCGGAACAGGGTCTGCCCCCCCGCGAGAAGAAGACCGAGAAGGCCAAGGACACCTCACCGCGTCTGGCCCCTTGGCTGCCCTTGACCCAGCGCCAGGGTGAGCAGTTCGTCTCCGTCACCACCCGTGGCGCCTGGATCGGCATTGGTGCACTGGTGCTCTTCTGGTTGACGGTCCGCTTCCTCGGCCCCGCCTTGGGCTGGTGGACCCTGGCCGACGGTTAATCGTCAGGGGGCGAACATCCTTGCTCGCGCAAATCTGAAGAAAAGATTAGGATCGATTAATTCTTGAGTTGCGGCGGTCATGTTCGCGCGCCTAGCTGAGCAGTACCGCTCCGTTGTTGAGGACTTGGTGATGAGCCTGCGTGCTCTTGCTGAGGGTCTGCAGCGTCAGGGAATTGCCGCCACTTGCTATGTCTGCGGCGATGGTCAGGACGGCCACGGCGCATCCTTCGTCGCCAGCTTGGGCGATGAGCACATGGTGCGCTTTTTGGTTTCGGATTTCGGCATCAGCTGGGTGGAGTCCCGCAACGGCCATGAGCTGGTGAAGCTTGAGGGTGCTGAGGCCATTCAGGAGCTGGAGCGCCTGAGCGCCAACCTCCGCGCCCTTGCTCAGCCTGCGGTGGCCGCGGCGCCGGTTTCTTAGGCCCGAGCCAACCAGCAAAAAGCCCCCGGGTGATTCACCCGGGGGCTTTGTTGTGCCTGGGGGCCTTAGCTGGCGGCGGGTAGGGCCTGGTCCTTGTCGGCGCTGGCGCTTCCGGCGGCGGCCAACTTGGCAGCGGCGGTGGCGACGGGCTTCAGCGAGTCGGTGGTTTCGCTGAGTTTTTGACGCACCTTCACTTCAATGGCCTCTTTCTCGGTGCTGTTCTGCTCGAGCCAGGTGATGGTGTTATCGCGCCCTTGGCCGATGTTGTCGCCTTCGTAGCTGTACCAAGCACCTTTGCGAACAACGACACCGTGCTCTTCGGCGAGATCGAGCAGGCAGCCCACGGTGCTAATTCCACGGCCGAAGAGGATGTCGAATTCCGCGATCCGGAAGGGCGGGGCCACTTTGTTTTTGGCCACTTTCACCTTGGCGCGGATCCCGAATTCTTCGGTGCCCCGCTTGAGGGTCTGGATGCGGCGGATGTCGAGGCGGACTGAGGCGTAGAACTTCAGGGCGTTACCGCCGGTGGTGGTCTCGGGGTTGCCGTAGGTCACGCCAATCTTTTGGCGGAGCTGGTTCAGGAAGATCACGGTGCAACCGGACTTGCCGATGTTGCCGGTGATTTTGCGCATCGCCTGGCTCATCAGGCGGGCCTGGCTGCCGACGGCGAGGTCCCCCATCTCGCCCTCGATTTCCGAGCGGGGCGTCAGCGCTGCCACCGAGTCCACCACGACGATGTCGACGGCTGCGGAGCGCACCAGTTGATCAACGATCTCCAGGGCCATCTCGCCGGTGTCCGGCTGGGAGACCAGCAGGTTCTCGATGTCGACGCCCAGGGCCGCGGCATAGACGGGGTCCAGGGCGTGCTCGGCGTCGACGAAGGCGGCTACGCCTCCGCGGCGCTGCACTTCAGCGATGGCGTGCAGGGTGAGGGTCGTCTTACCCGAGCTCTCCGGGCCATAGACCTCAACAACCCGTCCCTTCGGGTAGCCACCGCCGAGGGCGAGGTCGAGGGTCAGGGCGCCGGTGGGGGTGGTCTCGATCCGCATGCGGGAGGCATCCCCCAGGCGCATGATCGAGCCCTTGCCGAAGTTGCGCTCGATTTGGTTCAGAACGAGGCCAAGGGCCTTGTCCCGCTCAGGACTTTTGGCGCTGGTGCTCTTGTCGTCAGCAGGCATATCGCGAAAGGGTTGAAGGAGCGGCCGCGCAGCGGGTAGGCCAGTTCGGTGGAGCCATCCTGGGCGACCTCTGTGAAAGAAGTGCCACCCCAGGCGCCAGGTGTTTCACCGGAGCGAACCCTGGCCTGTAGTACAGGCGTACCCTAGCGGCTCAGGGCCAGCTCGCCAAGGGCCCGGCAAAGCGCTGGGGCTCCAGCAGTTGGATGCCCTCGGGTAGTTGTTCGCGGTCGTGGGGGCCCAGGTAGCCCCAGGAGACCAGAAAGCAGCGCACCGCCTCCAGCCCCGGTGTGCGGCGCACGGTTTCCAGGGTGACCCGCCGGTCCTCGACAAACCAGAGGGGGCGGCTCTGCTCCCTGAGTCGCAGCAGAACCTCTGGCTTGCTCCCTTGTTCGTGGCCGTAGACCGCCTGGGGATGCAGGCCGTAGCCCGTGAGCAGCTCCCGAGCAAAGTTCCCACCTTTGGTGGTCAGCACCAGCCAGGGGCTGCCTTCGCTCTCCAGGGCCCGCAGTCGCTCGGGGATGCCTGGATAGGGGCTGTGCAATGCCCTCCAGCCGCTGGGGTCCTGCTGGATCGCTTCGCTGCGCAGGTCCTCCAGGGCGCTTTGGAGCTGCTCCGCTGAAAAGCCCCAGTGCGTCAGGGCCGTTTGCGTGTGCTCCGCGTAGGCGCTGACGTAGTCGCCGACGTCGAGATCGCTGCGGGAGAGCTCCAGGGCCACGAGGACCATCTCCCAGCCCTTGTGGATCAGTGGTCTGAGGGCGCTGAAGGCCTCCGGAGCCGTTTCCGGCAGGTGGCATTCGGGGGCCAGGAATTGGGCGGCCCTGCGGGCGCTCCACCAGTACTCGCGCATCCCGTCGACCAGGACGCCGTCAAAGTCAAAGACCAGCAGTGGTTGGAGGCTCATGAGGCTCCAAAGCCCTTGCGGTGGCTTGGATCTTGTGAAACTGGGCCGCTAGGATTCGAACCTAGGAATGGCGGGACCAAAACCCGCTGCCTTACCACTTGGCGACGGCCCAACGCGCTGCTTGCGAACCCCCAGGGACTGGCGGTGTCATCAGCACTCAGATAGTTACCCACAACGGGTCGACCTTCGTCAATCTCACTGGGCCATCTCGGCCGAGTGGCTCAGCGGGGGAAGAGCCGAAGGCGTAGCTGGCTGCCACTGCCGAACTCGGCGGAAGTCAGTTGGTAGCGGGCCGCCAGTTCCGCTTGCATCCGCCGGATGGCCTCGGTGCGGGGCAGCAACTCCACCGGCTGCCCCTGGGGCAGGACGACCTGCTCGACGGCCAGGCGGCATTCCTCGAGGGCTTCGAGCGCATCGTCTCTGGAGCTGGCGCCTGCGGGGCGTGCCGCGCCCGTGGTGGCCTCCGGGCGATCCTCTCGGCGCTGCAGCAGCCTCTCCAGGCCCCTTTGAATCTGGGGCAGGGTGTCGGCCTTGATCACAAGGATCGGCAGGCCTGCATCCTGGGCGCGCCGGCGCAGCTCAGGGCGCTGGCCCAGTTGTTGCCGCGCCGCCAGAACGACGTCGGCCTCCTCCACCGCTTCGACCAATTGCACGGGGAGACGCCGGCTGCGGATGGCCTGGTCAATCAGGGGTTCGCTCAGCCCTGCATTGAACAGATGTAGGGGTGCGCTTGGCGTCTCGGTTGGCGGGCTCGCTTCCGGATCCGGGAGGGGACGCAGGGCGAGGTTGGGCTGCGCTGAGACTCCAGCTGGTTCCTGGATGCGCCGAACCGGTGCGGCGGCGGGGGACGGCCGGGGGCTGGCCTTGGGCGCCAGCGGCTCACTCAGCTGCAAGCGCCCCTGGTCATCGAGCTGCCGGACCTGGGGCCGCGGCAGTTGACCGCGTAGCAGGAGGTCCACGGTACGGGCGACATCGCGATGCACGAGCCAGCTGTCGCGGCTGTGCATTTCCACCGCCATGGGGAAGGTGGGTTCGGCGGCGCGCTCGAGGACGGTCTTTTGCGTCCGTCGCCGCCGGGCCTCCTCGTCGCCGAGGGTGACGGATTCGATGCCCCCCACCAGGTCGCTGAGGGTGGGGTTTTTGACCAGATTGGCGAGCTCGTTGCCGTGGGCCGTGGCCACCAGCATCACGCCCCTCTCGGCGATGGTGCGGGCCGCCTGGGCCTCCAGCTCCGTCCCGATCTCATCGATCACGATGACCTCGGGCATGTGGTTCTCCACCGCCTCGATCATCACCTGGTGCTGCAGCTCCGGCCGGGTGACCTGCATGCGCCGGGCCCGGCCGATGGCGGGGTGAGGGATGTCCCCGTCGCCTGCAATTTCGTTGCTGGTGTCGATCACGACCACCCGCTTGTCCAGCTCATCGGCCAGAACTCGCGCAATCTCTCGAAGGGCGGTTGTTTTGCCGACGCCTGGGCGCCCCATCAGCAGGAGCGACTGACCGGAATCCATTAGGTCCCGGACCATGGCCACGGTGCCGAAGACCGCTCGGCCGACCCGGCAGGTCAGGCCGACGACGTCGCCGCTGCGGTTGCGAATGGCGCTGATGCGGTGCAGGGTCCGCTCGATGCCCGCTCGGTTGTCGCCTCCAAAGGTTCCGAGTTGTTCGACTACCGCCGCCAAGTCGCTGCGCTCAATCGGGTTCGCCCCAAGGGGGACGGCACGTCCCGGGTAACGGGCCTCAGGGATCCGGCCGAGATCGAGGACGACCTCAAGCAATTGCTCACGGGCTTCAGCTGAGCCCAGGGCACTGCGCACGGCCTCGGGCAAGACCTCGAGCAGGCGATCGAGGTCGTCCGTGATGCGTTGCGGGCTGATCGGTGCTGAAGCCATGGGGGCGTTCTAGCGATTAGCGCTCTAGCCAGGGTTGGATGAGGGCCATCACGCTGGTCCTGGCGATCGCTTCGAGCTCGGGAATGTCCCTCAGGGGCTGCCCGCGCTCATCGGCTTCCTGCAGCCAGGGTTGCAGCAGGCTGCGGGCCATCCCGCCAAAGGCAACACCGGCTGCCCGGTGGCTGGGGCCCAGGAGCTCAATTGTTTTGCCGTTGGTTCCCCCGGCCAGTTGCAGCGGGCCTGGCGGTGCCCAGGGGGCGATCGCCTCCAGCAATTTCACGGCGGAGCGGGCGGTCCCAACTCCGACATCCCCGCTCATGGGACGACCATCGAGCTGCCAGAGCGGCCGGTAGCCCGCCTGGCGCAGGGCGCCAAAGCGCTGCCAGAGCTCCCTGGCGAGCTCCCGGCTACTGAGGGGTGTGGTCTCCTGGCTGCCGGCGCCCCGCTCGAGTCCGCAGCTGATCGCCAGGCGCTGAAGGGGAACACCGCTGGCCTTGAGCTGGCTCAGGCGGGCTTCGAAGGCGCTCTGCCGTCCCGCCTGGGTGTGCAGTTCAACCGCATCCGGGTTGATGCTCCGGAGGAGTTCGGGGACCGCTTCGGCGCTGAGCCACTGCTGCTGTTCATCGATCAGGCCCAGGGGGCAGGCGGGCAGGCAGCGCCCACAGCCGTAGCAGCGCTCCGCCTGGACGCCGCCGTGATCGCCAATGGCCAAGGCCGGGCAGACCTTTTGGCAGGGCCTGGGACAGTCGCTGGGACAGCGGCTGGGCTCAAAGCTGGCCTTGCGGAAGTGGGGGTCGGAGCCGTCGCTGAGGCTGACCATCAGCCAGGGGCGCTGGGCACCCCGGGCCACAGCCCAGTCCATGCCGCGCCTGGCGGCCTCCGCAACGCCCGTATCGGCGGCAATGTCGATGCAGTGGATGCCCGCTGCGGTGTAGAGCGCGCAGAGGTCTTCGATGGCCGCCAGGTCTTGATTCCCGGCGCCGCAGATCAATTTGACCCAGCGGCCGTTTTGAAGGGCCGCCTCTGGGGTCAAACGGTTGCGGTCAGCACGGAGCTCAGGGGCTGCCATCGCAGGGCACGGGCGCCGCCCATCTCCACGACGATCTTCAGGCGGGGCTCCCGTTGGGTCAGGTTGATCAGCGACTCGAGCTCAGCGGTGGAGAGGACCTGCCCCTCCAGCAGCCAAAGCAGCACAGGGGCGTCGCCCTCAAAGAGGTGTCCCAGTTGTGGGGTGGCCATTTGCACCTCGCCAACGGCCGCGCCGCGGCCAACGCTTTGGTGGCCGAGGTGGGGAGGACGCACGCCGTGGGACTGCAGAAGGAAGGCCTCTGGATCCCCCAGGCCGCGTGCTGAGGTGAGCTGGGCCCGGTAGCCAGCGGCGCGCATCCGGCGCAGCAGCCTGGTCTCGGCGCCACCTTCTAATGGTGCGTAGAGGGCCAAGGCGCCCGCCCGCTCCAGCTCCTGGCGGAAACCGCGGCCGGTGAGCAGCAGGGGCATGGGGGCGGATCAGCGCTTGCGGAAGTCTGGCAGCTGATCGCAGGGGAAGGGTGTTATGCGCTGGGGTATGGTGTTCGCTTGTGCAATTGCAACTGTGCCCGTCCGCTAGCCGGGCCTCCAGGGCAATGCACAAGGTCGCCAGTGGTGGCGGCCTTCCCGGGCCCGTGTGGCTCTTCTGAGTCGCCGGGATACTGCTCAACCTTGAAGACGCCATTGGCTTCTTCTTCTGAGCAAGTCCCAGCCCCCACTGATTCGAGTCGCTAGCTCCGCCGCATTGGTCCACTGCAGTTCCGGGTTAACCGGAAATTTCAGCTCCATCGGTTTCTTGCGCCACTCGATTCAGTCACGCCACTCCCTGTGAGTGGTGGTCCAGCTGGCGTATCTCCCTCCTTATGTCCATCGGCATTCTTGGGAAGAAACTGGGCATGTCCCAGTTCTTCGACGACGAAGGCAGGGCCATCCCGGTCACCGTGATCGAGGCAGGTCCTTGCCGCATTACCCAACTCAAAACCGACAGCACCGACGGCTACACCGCCGTTCAGCTGGGCTTCGGTGATATCCGCGAAAAGCTCGTCAGCAAGCCCGCTAAGGGCCACCTGGCTAAGTCGGGCGACGAGCTGCTGCGCCACCTGAAGGAATACCGCGTTGACTCCGTCGACGGTCTGGAACTCGGTGGTGACGTCACCGTGGCCGCCTTTGAGGCGGGCCAGAAGGTCGATGTGAGCGGCGACACCATCGGTCGTGGTTTCGCTGGTTACCAGAAGCGCCACGGCTTCAGCCGCGGTCCCATGACTCACGGTTCGAAGAACCACCGCGAGCCTGGCTCCACCGGTGCGGGTACGACCCCCGGCCGCGTGTACCCCGGCAAGCGCATGGCTGGTCGCTACGGCGGCAAGCAAATCACCACCCGCGGCCTCACCATCCTCAAGGTGGATGCTGAGCGCAACCTGCTCGTGGTGAAAGGCTCGGTTCCCGGTAAGCCCGGAGCCCTGCTGAACATCCTCCCCGCTAAGCGGGTGGGCGCCAAAGCCGCGAACTGAGGAGGACAGAGATGGCTAACTGTGTTGTTCGCGACTGGCAAGGCAAAGAGGCCGGCAAGGCCAGCCTTGACCTGAAAGTCGCTAAGGAAAGCTCCGCTAACGATCTGGTGCACCGCGCTGTGGTGCGTCAGCTCGCCCATGCCCGTCAGGGCACGGCCAGCACCCTCACCCGCGCTGAGGTGGCCGGTGGTGGCCGCAAGCCCTACAAGCAGAAGGGCACCGGTCGCGCCCGTCAGGGTTCGATCCGGACCCCCCTGCGTCCCGGCGGTGGTGTGGTGTTCGGGCCGAAGCCCCGCACCTACAACCTTGCGATGAACCGCAAGGAGCGTCGCCTGGCTCTGCGCACTGCGCTGATGAGCCGCGCCGCTGACATCACTGTGGTGAAGGGCTTTGCTTCGGGTCTTGAAACCCCGAAGACCAAAGAAATCACCGCTGCCCTGAGCCGCTTCGGCATCGCCGCTGGCTCCAAGGTGCTGGTGGTGCTGGATGCCCCCAGCGAGGTGGTGCGCCGCTCGGTGCGCAACCTCGAAAAGGTGAAGCTGATCGCCGCAGATCAGCTCAACGTGTTCGACCTGCTCCACGCCAATTCCTTGGTGGTGAGCGAGGAAGCACTCGCGAAGATTCAGGAGGTCTACGGCGATGACTGAACGCTTTCAAGGTCGCCTGGCGGATGTGATCCGTCGGCCCCTGATTACTGAGAAGGCCACCCGCGCCATCGAGCTCAATCAGTACACCTTTGAGGTGGACCATCGGGCTGCCAAGCCCGACATCAAGGCTGCCGTTGAACAACTGTTCGACGTCAAAGTCGTTGGTGTGAGCACCATGAACCCCCCTCGCCGCTCCCGCCGCGTGGGCCGATTCGCCGGCAAGCGTGCCCAGGTGAAGAAGGCTGTGGTTCGCCTTGCCGATGGCAATGCCATCCAGCTGTTCCCTGAAGCCTGAGGGGTCTGAAGAACTATGGGAATCCGTAAGTACCGCCCCATCACCCCCGGCACCCGTACCCGTGTCGCCAGCGATTTCGCTGAAGTCACCGGTCGTGGTCGCGAACGGGGCCTGGTGGTGGCCAAGCACCAACGCAAAGGTCGCAACAACCGCGGTGTGATCACCTGCCGCCATCGCGGTGGTGGCCACAAGCGCCTCTATCGCCTGGTCGACTTCCGCCGCAATAAGCACGGTGTGGTCGCCAAGGTGGCAGCGATCCACTACGACCCCCACCGCAACGCCCGCCTGGCTTTGCTCTTCTACGCCGATGGCGAGAAGCGCTACATCCTGGCTCCGGCTGGCGTGACCGTGGGCTCCACCGTGGTCTCCGGCCCCGATGCTCCGATCGAGACCGGCAATGCCCTGCCCCTCTCGGCGATCCCCCTGGGCTCCAGCGTTCACTGCGTTGAGCTCTACGCCGGTCGCGGTGGCCAGATGGTTCGTACCGCTGGTGCCAGCGCTCAAGTGATGGCCAAGGAAGGTGACTACGTCGCCCTCAAGCTGCCCTCCACCGAGGTGCGCCTGGTCCGCCGTGAGTGCTACGCCACCCTCGGCGAAGTGGGTAACGCTGAGGTTCGGAACACCAGCCTGGGCAAGGCCGGCCGTCGCCGCTGGCTGGGTCGTCGCCCTCAGGTCCGAGGCAGCGTGATGAACCCCTGCGATCACCCCCACGGTGGTGGCGAGGGCCGCGCTCCGATCGGTCGTTCTGGCCCTGTCACTCCTTGGGGTAAGCCTGCACTGGGCCTCAAGACCCGCAAGCGGAACAAACCCAGCAATCGGTTTGTGCTCCGGAAACGTCGCCGCACCTCCAAGCGGAGCCGTGGCGGACGCGATTCCTGATCAACCTCACCGCTTTGCTGTTCGTTTAAACCGCTATGGGACGTTCACTCAAAAAAGGTCCGTTCATTGCCGACAGCCTTCTGCGGAAGGTTGAAAAGCAGAACGCCGCCGATGACAAGTCCGTGATCAAGACCTGGTCACGTGCTTCCACGATCCTGCCGATGATGATCGGCCACACCATTGCCGTGCACAACGGCAAGGCCCATGTGCCCGTCTACGTGACGGAGCAGATGGTGGGCCACAAGCTGGGGGAATTTGCGCCAACGCGCAACTTCCGCGGCCACATCAAGGACAAGAAAGGAGGCCGCTGAGGACATGGCAAACACCTCATCCACGACTGCCCAGGCACACGGCCGCTATATCCGCGGTTCCGTGTCCAAGGTTCGCCGGGTTCTCGACCAGATCCGCGGTCGCAGCTATCGCGACGCGCTGATCATGCTCGAGTTCATGCCCTACCGCTCCACCGGACCGATCACCAAGGTCCTGCGCAGCGCTGTGGCCAACGCCGAGCACAACCTGGGTCTCGATCCCGCCTCTCTCGTGATCTCTGTCGCTACGGCTGACATGGGTCCGGTGATGAAGCGTTATCGCCCCCGTGCCCAGGGTCGCGCCTACGCGATCCAGAAAAAGACTTGCCACATCAGCATTGCTGTGGCTCCTGCCGCCTGACCCCCGAGGACACCGATCGATGGGACACAAGATCCATCCAACCGGCTTGCGCCTGGGGATCACCCAGGAACACCGGTCCCGCTGGTACGCCCCCAGCAAGACCTATCCGTCTCTCCTGAAGGAAGACGATCAGATCCGTAAGTTCATCCACAAGAAGTACGGCGCCGCTGGCATCAGCGACGTTGTGATCGCCCGCAAGGCCGATCAGCTTGAGGTTGAGCTCAAAACTGCCCGCCCCGGCGTTCTCGTCGGCCGCCAGGGCAGCGGCATTGAAGAGCTGCGCAGCGGCATCCAAAAAACCATCGGTGACTCCGCCCGTCAGGTGCGGATCAACGTGGTGGAAGTGGAGCGCGTTGACGCTGACGCCTTCCTGCTGGCTGAGTACATCGCTCAACAGCTCGAGAAGCGTGTTGCCTTCCGTCGCGTCATGCGTATGGCCATCCAGCGTGCTCAGCGCGCTGGTGTCCTGGGCATGAAGCTTCAGGTCAGCGGCCGCCTCAACGGTGCAGAAATTGCCCGTACCGAGTGGAGCCGTGAAGGTCGGGTGCCCCTGCACACCCTCCGCGCCGACATCGACTACGCAACCAAAGTGGCCACCACCACCTACGGGGTGCTGGGCATCAAGGTTTGGGTCTTCAAAGGGGAAGTGCTTCCCGGCACTCAGGACAAGGTGCCCGTGGGTGCTGCGCCCAAGCGCCGCGCTAGCCGCCGGCCCCAACAGTTCGAAGACCGTTCGAACGAAGAGTGATCAGGAGGCCTGAACCATGCTGAGTCCAAGACGCGTCAAATTCCGTAAGCAGCAGCGCGGCCGCATGCGCGGTGTCGCCACCCGTGGCAACACCATCGCCTTCGGTCAGTTCGCTCTGCAGGCCCAAGAGTGTGGGTGGATCACCTCCCGCCAGATTGAGGCCAGCCGCCGTGCCATGACCCGCTACGTCAAGCGGGGCGGAAAGATCTGGATCCGGATCTTCCCCGACAAGCCGGTGACCATGCGCCCCGCCGAGACCCGGATGGGTTCCGGTAAGGGCAACCCGGAGTTCTGGGTGGCTGTGATCAAGCCCGGCCGCATTCTCTTCGAGATGGGCGGTGCCGAAATCACCCCCGAGATCGCCAAAGAGGCCATGCGCCTGGCGCAGTACAAGCTGCCCGTGAAGACCAAGTTCCTGACCCTGGCGGATCAGGAAGCTGACCAGGCTGCCGCCGCGGCCGCCACCACCGTGGAGTCCTGACCATGGCCCGTCCCGACATCGCCGAGGTGCGCAAGCTTTCCGACGGCGACATCACCACGCAGATCGACGACACCCGTCGCGAACTGTTCACCCTTCGTTTCGAGCAGGCCACCCGCCGTCTCGAGAACCCGCACCGCTTCAAGGCCGCCCGCATCAAGCTGGCCCAGCTGCTGACGGTGCAAACGGAGCGCAAGAGCTCCGCCGCTTCCTGATCCCCTAAGTAACCGTTATGGCAACCAAGGAAAGGGTCGGCACCGTCGTCAGCGACAAGATGGATAAAACCGTGGTGGTGGCGGTCGAAAACCGCTTCCCCCACCCCATCTATCAAAAGACGGTGAGCCGCACCAAGCGCTACAAGGCGCACGACGAGGCCAACACCTGCAAGGTGGGTGACCGTGTCCGCATCACCGAAACCCGTCCCCTCAGCCGCACCAAGCGTTGGTCCGTGGCCGAGGTGCTGAACAACAGCAGCGCCAGCTGAGGAGACCTCCCGATGATTCAACAGGAAACGTTCCTCAACGTCGCTGACAACAGCGGCGCCAAGCGCATCCAGTGCATCCGCGTGCTGGGCACCAACCGTCGCTACGCCCACGTGGGCGACGTGATCGTGGCCGCCGTCAAGGACGCCATGCCCAACATGGGCGTGAAAAAGTCCGACGTGGTCAAGGCTGTGGTGGTTCGCACCAAAGCCACCATGCGTCGCGTCAACGGCAACTCAATCCGTTTTGACGACAACGCTGCCGTGATCCTCGGCACTGACAACAACCCCAAGGGCACCCGCGTCTTCGGTCCTGTGGCTCGCGAATTGCGTGACCGCAACTTCACCAAGATCGTGTCCCTCGCTCCGGAGGTGATCTGAGATGGCGACTGCCACCCCTAAAGCCAAAGTTCAGGTGCGCGCCAAAATGCGCATCAAGAAGGGCGACACCGTCCAGGTGATCAGCGGTAAGGACAAGGGCAAGACCGGTGAGGTCCTGCGCACCCTTCCCTATGAGAACCGCGTGGTTGTGCAGGGCATCAATCTGCGCACCCGTCACATGAAGCCCACCCAGGAAGGCGAAACCGGTCGCATCGTGACCGAAGAGGCCTCCCTGCACGCTTCCAACGTGATGCTGTATTCCACCGATAAGAAGGTGGCCAGCCGCGTGGAACTCGTGGTGGAGAAGGACGGCACCAAGAAGCGCCGCCTCAAGAAAACCGGCGAGATCCTCGACTGATCTCTCTTACATCGACCTTGTCCGCCTTCTGACCAAGCCCAGAAGCGCATCTCCTTTCCCCGTCATGTCCCTTAAACAGAACTATCGGGAGAAGATCCAGCCCAAGTTGCTTAAGGATCTCAGTCTCTCGAACATTCACGAAGTCCCCAAGGTGGTGAAAGTCACCGTCAACCGGGGTCTCGGCGAAGCCGCAGCCAACGCCAAGGCCCTTGAGGCCTCGATCGAGGAGCTGGCCACCATCACCGGTCAAAAGGTGGTTGTGACCCGCGCCAAGAAGGCTATCGCTGGCTTCAAAATCCGTCAGGGCATGCCGATTGGCGTGGCCGTCACCCTCCGCGGTGACCGCATGTATGCGTTCCTCGAGCGTCTCATCAACCTGGCTCTCCCCCGCATCCGCGACTTCCGCGGTGTCAGCGAGAAGAGCTTCGACGGTCGTGGCAACTACACCCTCGGGGTGAAGGAGCAGATCATTTTTCCCGAGATCTCTTTCGACAAGATCGATGCCATCCGGGGCATGGACATCACCATCGTGACCACTGCCCGTAACGACGAAGAGGGCCGGGCCCTCCTCCGCGAGATGGGAATGCCGTTCCGCAGCAACTGAGCCCTCTTCGGACCCGACCTATGGCTAATCACGACCCGATTTCCGACATGCTCACCCGCATTCGCAATGCGAGTGAGAAACGTCATCAATCCACCAAGGTGCCTGCCTCGCGCATGGCCCAGAGCATCGCCAAGGTGCTGCAACAGGAAGGTTTCATCGCCGAGATCACCGAAGAAGGTGAAGGCGTGATGAAGCACCTGGTGCTGGAACTCAAGTACAGCGGCAAGCATCGCCAGCCGATCATCCGCACCGTGCAGCGAGTCAGCAAGCCTGGCCTGCGCGTCTACAAGAACACTCGTCAGCTCCCCAAAGTCCTGGGCGGTCTCGGCGTGGCCATCATCTCCACCTCCAAGGGTGTGATGAGCGACCGCGACGCCCGCAAGCAGGGCGTCGGTGGCGAAGTGCTCGCTTACGTCTACTGATTAGGGGGATTGATTCATGTCTCGTATTGGTAAATCGCCGATTCCCGTTCCGGGCGGCGTCACCGTCAGCCTCAACGGCCTTGACGTCAAAGTCAAAGGCCCTAAGGGCGAACTGAGCCGCACCCTGCCTGAGGGCGTGGCCATTGCTCAGGACGGCAGCACCCTTGTGGTCTCCCCCTCCAGCACCAGCCGTCGCTCTCGCGAGCGTCACGGTCTGTGCCGGACCCTCGTGGCCAACATGGTCGAGGGTGTCAGCCAGGGCTTCACCCGCAAGCTCGAGATCGTCGGTGTGGGTTACCGCGCCGCCGTTCAGGGCAAGAAGCTCGTCGTCAGCGCTGGTTACAGCCACCAGGTCGAAATGATCGCCCCCGAGGGCGTGACCTTCGCCGTCGACGGCAACACCACCGTGATTGTCTCCGGCCCCGACAAGGAGCTGGTGGGCAACGAAGCGGCCAAAGTTCGCGCCATCCGTCCCCCCGAGCCTTACAAGGGCAAGGGCATCAAGTACGCGGGCGAACGCATCCTCCGCAAGGCCGGTAAGACCGGTAAGAAGTGAGGTCTGCTTAAGCGTTTTTACCCAGTACTTCCATGTCCACCCTTTCCCGCAAGCAGCAGACACAAAAGCGTCACCGCCGTCTGCGCCGCAATCTCTCCGGCACCGCCGCGCGTCCTCGCCTGGCTGTGTTCCGCTCCAACAACCACATCTACGCACAAGTCATCGACGACGTTGCGCAGAGCACCCTCTGCTCTGCATCAACCGTCGATAAAGAGCTCCGCAGCAACGTCACCATCGGCGCCACCTGCGATGCTTCTGTCGCAGTCGGTCAGCTGGTCGCCAAGCGTGCCCTCGCCAAGGGCATTCAATCGGTGGTCTTCGATCGTGGCGGCAACCTCTACCACGGCCGTGTCAAGGCCCTGGCTGACGCCGCCCGGGAAGCGGGCCTTCAGTTCTGATCCCTGCTCTCACCATGACCGAAACCAACAACACCCAGTCCAACGCCGTGCCAGCGGCAGCTGACGTGCCCGCAGCGGCCGAAGGTCAGCAGCAGGACCAGCGCCGTGGTGGTCGCGGCGAAGGCCGTGGCGACCGTCGCGGTGGCGACCGCCGTGGCCGTCGTGGCCAGGAGCGTGACTCCGAATGGCAGGAGCGCGTGGTGCAAATCCGCCGCGTCTCCAAGACCGTCAAGGGCGGTAAGAAGATGAGCTTCCGGGCCATCGTTGTCGTCGGCAACGAGAAGGGCCAGGTCGGCGTCGGCGTCGGCAAGGCTGGCGACGTGATCGGTGCTGTCCGCAAGGGCGTCGCCGATGGCAAGAAGCACCTGGTCAAGGTGCCTCTGACCCGTCACTCCTCGATCCCCACCCTGAGCAACGGCCGTGACGGCGCTGCCAGCGTTCTGATCCGTCCCGCTGCCCCTGGTACCGGTGTGATCGCGGGTGGTTCCATCCGTACGGTGCTTGAGCTTGCCGGCATTAAGAACGTGCTCGCCAAGCGCCTAGGCTCCAAGACCCCCCTGAACAACGCCCGCGCCGCCATGGATGCCCTGGCCGGCCTGCGTACCCACAAGGAGACCGCCAAGGAGCGTGGCATCTCCCTCGAGCAGATCTACTCCTGAGGACCGCCATGACGTCGCTCAATCTCCAGTCCCTCGCCCCCCAGAAGGGGGCCCGTCGCCGCAAGCTGCGTAAGGGACGCGGCATCGCCGCCGGCCAAGGCGCCAGCTGCGGTTTCGGCATGCGCGGTCAGAAGTCCCGTTCGGGTCGTCCGACCCGTCCTGGCTTCGAGGGTGGCCAGATGCCTCTGTACCGCCGGGTGCCGAAGCTGAAGCACTTCACCGTGATCAACCCCAAGAACTACACGGTGATCAACGTTGCCAAGCTCTCCGAGCTCAAGGCCGGCAGCACCGTCAACATCGACACCCTGGTGAAGGACGGTCTGGTGACCAACCCCAAGGCCCCCCTGAAGGTCCTGGGTAATGGCGAACTGAGCGTGAAGCTGACCGTCCAGGCGGCCGCTTTCACCGCCTCGGCACGCCAGAAGATCGAAGCCGCTGGTGGGACCTGCGAAGAGATCTGATCTCCGCTTGTCCACGGCCCATTAAGGTCAATGCCGTCTGGTGATCGGATCGATCGCTAGGCGGTTTTTTCTTGTTCGTCTGCACCTGCCATGGTCGTCAGCCGGGGGCGTAACCCCAGTGCCGGTGAAATCCTCACGCAGCTGGTCCAAGCCAAGGATCTGCGCGACAGGGTTCTCATCACCTTGGGGCTGCTGCTCCTGGTGCGTCTGGGCATCTATATCCCTGTCCCCGGGATCGACCGCCAGGCCTTCCAGGCCTTCGCTGCCCAGGGGGGCTCCCTGCTGGGCTTCCTGGACATCTTCACCGGTGGTGGCATCTCCGCGTTGGGCGTTTTCGCCCTGGGGATCCTTCCCTTCATCAACGCCTCGATCATCATTCAGCTGCTGACCTCCGCCCTGCCGCAGCTGGAGGATCTGCAGAAGAACGAAGGTGAGGCGGGACGCCGCAAGATCGCCCAGTACACCCGCTATGTCGCCCTGGGCTGGGGACTGTTCCAAAGCATCGTCTTTGCCCTGATCCTCCGGCCCTACGCCCTTCCCGGCACACCGGATCTGGTCTTCGTTGTGCAGACGGCGATCGCTCTGGTGACCGGTTCGATGGTGGTGATGTGGCTCAGTGAGGTGATCACCGAGCGGGGCATTGGCCAGGGCGCGTCCCTGGTCATCTACCTGAACATCGTGGCCACCCTCCCCAGGGCCTTGGGCTCGACCATCGAGTTGGCCCAAACCGGCGGCCGTGAGGCTGTTGGCGGCATCGTCGTCCTGGTGGCGGTCTTCCTGATCACCATCGTTGGCATCGTCTGCGTCGAGGAGGGCAGCCGCCGCATCCCGATCGTCAGCGCCAAGCGCCAGGTGGGCGGGGCCGGGATCTCTGCCCGCCAGAGCTACCTGCCCCTGAAGCTCAATGCCGGTGGCGTGATGCCGATCATCTTTGCCTCGGCCGTGGTCTTCCTGCCGCTGCAGATCGCCAACTTCAGCAAGAACCCCACGCTGATTCAGGTCGCCAGTTTCCTGAGCCCCAACAGCAGCACCCCCTGGGTCTATGCGCTGCTCTTCTTCGGGCTGATCATTGGCTTCTCCTTCTTCTACGCCACCCTCACGGTGCGTCCGGTGGACGTGGCCTCCAACCTCAAGCGCGGTGGTGTCGCCATCCCTGGGGTTCGCCCTGGCTCAGCGACCACGGCTTACCTGACGGGTATCCAAAACCGTCTGACTTTGCTGGGCGCCCTTTTCCTGGGGGCTGTGGCGATCGTGCCCTCGGCCGTGGAGTCGGCCACGCGCGTGCAGACCTTCCAAGGCTTGGGTGCCACGAGCCTGTTGATCTTGGTTGGCGTCGCGATTCAGACCGCCAAGCAACTGCAAACCGCCGTGATCTCCCAGCGGTACGAAGGCATGGTTCGCCAGTAACTCCCCCCTCCTTGCTCCTTCTCTTCCTTCCTTGCCATGAAGCAACGTCTGCTGTTCCTCGGTCCCCCCGGCGCCGGTAAGGGCACCCAAGCCCAGAAGCTTGCCGAGAGCCAAGGCCTGCTCCACCTCTCCACCGGTGATCTGCTGCGGGCTGAAGTCGCCGCCGGCAGCGACCTGGGCAAAGAGGCGGAGGCCGTGATGGCCCGCGGTGAGCTGGTGAGCGATGCCCTGGTGCTGGCGATCGTCCGCAGCCGCCTGCAAAACCACAGTGGTGGCTGGTTGCTGGATGGCTTCCCCCGCAATGTCGCCCAGGCCGATGCCCTGGCCAGCCTGCTCGAGGAGCTGGGCCAGCAGATCGAGCTCGTCGTTCTGATGGAACTCGATGACGGTGTTCTGGTGCAGCGATTGCTCTCCCGCGGCCGGGCCGACGACAACGAGGAGGTCATTCGCCACCGCCTGGAGGTCTACCGCGAGCAAACCGAGCCCCTGATTGCCTATTACCGCGAACGTGGGCTGATTGCCCCGGTCGAAGCGGCCGGCACAGTCGACGCCATTTCCGATCGGATCGCAGCCCTGTTGGGTTGACCCCTGTGGTAAGGTCGCTGTTTGGAAATTTGGAGAGACCGCTCCCATGAAGGTGCGTGCCTCGGTCAAGAAAATGTGCGACAAGTGCCGCGTGATTCGCCGGCACGGTCGGGTGATGGTCATCTGCACCAACCCGAAGCACAAGCAGCGCCAGGGTTGATCCTGCGCTGACCTTGTCCCCGGTCCCTTGGGACCAAAACAATTGGCTTGAGTGTCTCTCGGTTCGTTCTGAGGGCAACCGCTCAAGTCCTTCCCCTGCTCACCCCCAACGTTTTTTCAGTGGCTCGTATTGCCGGCGTTGATATTCCTCGCGACAAGAGGATCGAAATCGCCCTGACCTACGTCTACGGAATCGGCCTGACCACGGCCCAAAAGATTCTGGCCAAGACCGGTGTCAACCCCGACACCCGCGTCAAGGACCTGGATGATTCCGACGTCCAAAAGCTGCGCGGTGCAACCGAGAGCTACACCCTCGAAGGCGATCTTCGCCGTCAGGAGGGCATGGCCATGAAGCGCCTGCAGGACATCGGCTGCGTCCGTGGCCGTCGTCACCGCGTCGGTCTGCCCGTTCGCGGTCAGCGCACCCGCACCAATGCCCGGACCCGCCGCGGTAGCCGCAAGACCGTGGCCGGTAAGAAGAAGTAAGCCGCGGCTTGCTCTAGCCCTTTGGCCCCCTAGCACCTGCCGTTCGGCCGATTGCGTGCCGTCGTCACCAGGTTGCCCCCCTAAGACCCCCGATCACCTCCCTGCGACCGCAGGGCTTTATCCATGGCCAAGCCCGCCAAGAAATCTGGTTCCAAGAAGACGAAGCGCAACGTCCCTAACGGCGTTGCCCACATCCAGAGCACGTTCAACAACACCATCGTCTCCATCACTGACACCGCTGGTGAAGTGATCTCCTGGAGCTCCGCTGGTGCCAGCGGTTTCAAGGGCGCCCGTAAAGGCACCCCCTTCGCCGCCCAGACCGCCGCAGAAGCAGCAGCCCGTCGCGCCCTTGAGCAGGGGATGCGCCAAATCGAGGTGCTGGTTCGCGGTCCTGGTTCCGGTCGTGAAACCGCCATCCGTGCCCTGCAGGTTGCCGGTCTGGAGATCACCCTGATCCGTGACGTCACCCCGCTGCCCCACAACGGTTGCCGCCGTTCCAAGCGTCGCCGGGTCTGATTCGACGCATCGACTAGCCCCAGAGGGGGTCCATCCACCTATCTGAGCTTCAGACCGTGTTGCAGTACCAGATCGATCGGGTTGAACACCAGATCGCTGACGATCGTTCCCAAACCGGCGTCTTCGTCATTGGCCCCCTTGAGCGTGGCCAGGCGACGACCCTCGGTAATTCCCTGCGCCGCATGCTGATGGGTGCCCTGGAGGGCAGCGCCATCACCGCCGTGCGCATCGCTGGCGTGAACCACGAGTACGCCACCGTTCCTGGCGTCCGCGAAGACGTCCTCGACATCCTTCTCAACTGCAAGGACGTTGCCGTCAACAGCCGCAGCCGCGAGCTGGAGATCGGCCGCCTGGTCGTGAATGGTCCTGCGACCGTCACCGCCGGTGACCTGCAGTTCTCCTCACAGGTGTCGGTGATCGACCCCGCCCGCCCGATTGCCACCGTCGCCGAAGGCCACAGCCTGGAGCTCGAGGTGCACGTCGAGCGTGGTGTTGGCTATCGCCCCGTTGACCGCCGCGTTGAGGACACTAGCGCTGTCGATCTTCTCCAGATCGATGCCGTCTTCATGCCTGTCCAGCGGGCGAATTACACCATCGACGAGACCGCTGTCGGTGAAGGCGGATCGGCCCGTGAGCGCCTGCGTCTGGAGATTCAGACCGACGGTTCCCTGACGCCTGACGACGCGATGGCCCAGGCCGCCAACCAGCTGATCACCTTGATCCAGCCCATGGCGACCCTGACCATGGAAGAGGAGCAAGGCCAGGAGCCCGAGCCCTCCGCCGAAGCTCAGATTCCCCTGGAAGAGCTGAACCTCTCGGTTCGCGCCTACAACTGCCTGAAGCGCGCCCAAGTCAACTCCGTGTCTGACCTGATGGGCTTCAGCTACGAAGATCTGCTCGAAATCAAGAACTTCGGTTCCAAGTCGGCTGACGAGGTGATCGAGGCCCTCGAGCGCATCGGTATCTCCCTGCCCCAGAGCCGCACCAGCGCCTGATCGCGCAGCACCCTGTCTCCCGCGTTAACCCGATTTAGTCATGCGTCACCAGTGCCGAGTCCCCAAGTTGGGGCGTCCCGCCGACCAGCGCAAAGCCATGCTTCGCGCTCTGACCACTCAGCTGATCCGTGAGGGTCGTCTGACCACCACCAAGGCCCGTGCCAAGGCGCTTCGCGATGAAGCTGAGCGCATGATCACCCTGGCCAAGGACGGCAGCCTTGCCGCCCGCCGTCGTGCCATCGGCTACATCTACGACAAGCAACTGGTCCACGCCCTGTTCGACAAGGCCCAGGAGCGTTACGGCGACCGCAATGGCGGTTACACCCGCATCATTCGCACCGTTCCCCGCCGTGGCGACAACGCCGAAATGGCGATCATCGAGCTGGTCTGAGTCCGTGGGTCCGAGCGGACCTGCTGTCGATCATCCGCACCGCGTGGGGGGCTCTCCTCCGCGCGGTTTTTTATGGCTTTGGTGCAGCAGCTTTGACTGACGCGACGCCAGCAGGGGGGCTTAGGCGCATCGCCCTCTGCCTGCAGTACGACGGCTCGGCCTACTGCGGCTGGCAGCGCCAGCCCCGGGACCCCAGCGTCCAGGAAGCGCTGGAGCGGGCCTTGGCTCAGTTGGATCCAGATGGCCCCGCCACCGTTGTGGCGGCTGGTCGAACCGACAGCGGCGTTCACGCCGCTGGCCAGGTGGTGCATTTCGACTGCGCCGGCCCGATCCCTCCGCACCGCTGGCCCGCGGCCCTCAACGGCCGCCTGCCGGCCAGCATCCGCGTGCGTTCAGCAGCTTCCGTTCCCGCGGACTGGCATGCCTGCTTTAGCGCCACCTACAGGCGCTACCGCTACACCATCTACAACGCCCGCATCCCCAATCTGTTTCTGGCTCCCTGGAGCTGGCACCGCTATCAGTTCAGGCTCGATGAGGCCCGGATGCGCGAGGCCCTCGAGGGCATGCTCGGGGAGCACGATTTTGCGGCGTTTGAGAGGGCGGGTAGCGCCCGCTCACACTCCCGTACGACCCTCCAGGAGGTCTCGGTGCAGCGCCGCGGTGACCTGCTGGAGGTGGAGCTTCAGGCCAGCGGCTTTCTCTACGGGATGGTGCGCCTTGTGATGGGGCAGCTGGTGGCCGTCGGGGAGGGACGCCTCAGCCTGGAGGCCTTCAGTCGCCGCTGGCGAAACCAGGCCCGTGAGGAGGTCAAAGAAGCCGCTCCCCCGCAGGGGTTATGCCTGCTGAGGGTGGGCTACCCGAGTGAGGTCTTCCCCCAGGCTGCCTGGTACGATTGTCAACCGCGGTATTTGCTGGAGGGCTCTGATGCACCGCCAGCAGCACCGGGTCAGTCCTTGCACTGACTGGGTCTGCCGGTCTCAGAGTTGACCTGCCGATGTCCATCGGCGGCCAGCCCCTGCCTGTAAACCCTGTCCCCCGAAGTGGGGATCGGCGAAGCGGTAGGTTCACTCAACGAGCGATTGACACCCGAGTGATCGGGTGGCTGCCGTCATTAGTCGAGACCCACAGTCCAGACACCCTGTCCAACCCCACCCGCCTAAGCGTGGTGATGGGGTCCTATCCGAACCGGCCCGCCGGCGCGATGAACAAGACTCTCGTCCCCCCCCAGGATTCCTCAGCACGCCAGTGGTATCTGGTGGACGCTGAGAACCAGACCCTCGGCCGGCTTGCCACCGAGGTCGCTTCGGTTCTGCGGGGTAAGAACAACCCCAACTTCGCCCCTCACATCGACGCCGGCGACTTCGTCGTGGTGATCAATGCTGAGAAGGTGCGTGTGAGCGGCAACAAGGCTTCCGACAAGGTCTACCGCCGTCACTCCGGTCGCCCCGGTGGCATGAAGACCGAAACCTTCGCTGCGCTGCAGGCACGGATCCCCGAGCGGATCATCGAGAAGGCCGTTAAGGGCATGCTTCCCCACAACGCTCTCGGTCGTCAGCTCTTCCGCAAGCTGAAGGTCTACAAGGGTGCTGAGCACCCCCACGCCGCCCAACAGCCCAAGGCCCTGGCCCTCGATCCCGCCGCTTCCGCCAAATGAGCACCACCAAAGTCGTCTACTGGGGAACCGGCCGTCGTAAGACCGCCGTGGCACGCGTCCGCGTCGTCCCTGGCAATGGCACCGTGACCATCAACGGTCGTCCCGGTGACAACTACCTGAACTACAACCCCGCCTACCTGGCGGCAGTCAAGGCTCCCCTGCAGACCCTTGGTCTGGGTGGTGAGTACGACCTGCTGGTCAACGTCCGCGGTGGTGGTCTGACCGGTCAGGCGGATGCCATCAAGCAAGGCGCTGCCCGTGCCCTGTGCGAGCTGTCCCCCGACAACCGCAAGCCCCTCAAGACTGAAGGGCACCTCAGCCGTGACCCGCGCGCCAAGGAGCGTCGTAAGTACGGCCTGAAGAAAGCCCGTAAGGCTCCTCAGTTCTCCAAGCGCTGATTGCGCTTTCGCCCCTCAGCCCCGTACCCGTCATGCCGAAGGCCGACATTCACCCCACCTGGTATCCCGATGCCAAGGTGATCTGCAACGGAGAAGTGGTGATGACCACTGGCTCCACCTCCCCCGAGATCCACGTCGACGTCTGGAGCGGCAACCACCCCTTCTATACCGGGACCCAAAAGATCCTGGACACCGAGGGTCGTGTGGATCGCTTCATGCGCAAGTACGGCATGGGCAGCGCTGCTGGCGCCGATGCCAAAGCCGAGCCCAAGGCCGAAGCAGCCGAGAAGGCCTGATCGGTCACTCACGTCTGACGTGACATTCATTCCCCAAGCCGGATGCTCTAGGGCGTCCGGCTTTTTGCTGGCTTGAGCCGCTTCCATGGATGCTTCTTTCCTGCGTGAACGTCTGGAGACGGCACGCACCACCTTTGACACCCTGGAGCGGCAGCTGGCAGACCCGGATGTGGCCGCCAACCCTGCGCAGCTGGAGCCCATCGCGCGGGAGCGGGCCCGACTGGAGCCCCTGGTGCTGGGCTACGACCAGCTTTGCCAGTGGCGCAAACAGGAACAGGAGGCCAGGCAGCTTCTGAAGGAGTCCCGCGGCGACCAGGAGATGGAGGCCCTAGCCCAAGAGGAGCTCAGCGGTCTGGCGACACAGATTGCCGCCATGGAGGAGCAGCTGACCTTGGCGCTTCTGCCCCGTGATCCCCGGGACGAACGCAGCGTGATGCTCGAGATTCGCGCCGGTGCGGGTGGCGATGAGGCGGCGATCTGGGCGGGGGATCTGGCTCGGATGTACGAGCGCTACGCCCAGAGCGTCGGCTGGAAAGTGCAGCCCGTCAGTGCCTCGGAGGCGGAACTGGGGGGTTACAAGGAACTGATTCTGGCGATCCAGGGCGACAGCGTCTTCAGTCAGCTCAAGTACGAAGCCGGTGTGCACCGGGTGCAGCGGGTGCCCGCCACCGAGTCCCAGGGCCGGGTCCACACCTCGACGGCCACGGTGGCGGTCATGCCGGAGGCCGACCCAGTGGAGGTTCAGATCGACCCGACGGACCTGGAGATCAGCACCGCCCGCTCGGGCGGCGCCGGCGGCCAGAACGTCAACAAGGTGGAGACGGCCGTGGACCTGCTGCACAAACCCACCGGCATCCGGGTGTTCTGCACCCAAGAACGCTCCCAGCTGCAGAACCGTGAACGGGCCCTGGAGATCCTGCGGGCCAAGCTCTATGAGCGTGAGCTGGCCGAGGCCAACGCCAAGGAGCGCTCGGCCCGTCTGGCCCAGGTGGGCAGTGGGGATCGCAGCGAGAAGATCCGCACCTACAACTACAAAGACAACCGCACGACCGATCACCGCCTCGGCCGCAACTTCTCACTGGAGCCGGTGCTCCAGGGCCAACTGGCTGAGTTGATCGGCGCCTGCGTCTCCGCTGACCAACGGCGGCAGTTGGAGGAACTGGCCGATCAGGCCAGCGGGGTCAACTAGCGAGCGGGTTCTCCCAGCCGTCCACGTACTTGGCCCATTCCAGGTGGCCGCCCTTGGCCATCTGCCGTTGGGCCTCAAAGACCGCACCGCTGAGCGGCCGCCGGGGTGCCGATTGCAGGGGCATGCTCGCTTCCTTGGGCGTGCGATTGCCCTTGTGCACGTTGCAGCGCAGGCAGGCCGTGGTGACGTTGTCCCAGCTGTGGCTGCCGCCGCGGCTGCGGGGCAGGACGTGATCGATCGAGAGCCGTTCGCTGCTGCTGCCGCAGTACTGGCAGCGCTGGCCATCGCGGTGGAAGACGTTCCGGCGGGTCAGGGGCAGTGGCCGGAAGGGCACGCGGACGAATTGCCGTAGACGAATCACCGTTGGCAGTCCCAGGCCTGGACGCAGTTGCCGCCCGGGGGAGTGCTCCAGCCCCTCGGCTTTTCCCTTAAGCACCATCACTGTTGCCCTGCGCCAGGTGGTGACGTTCAGGGGCTCGTAGGAGGCGTTCAGAACCAGAACCGAGCCCATGGGAGCGCTGCCTGGGGAGCTGCGCTGGGCAACCCCGTAATTTCTATGCATGCTAGGTGCACTGCCAAGGGCGGATGGTTGACGCATCGCCTGCTGCTGCCTTCGAGGACCCGGCGGCCGCTGCCTTGGCGCCGCAGCCCCATCCCCGTCAGCGGGCCTGGGTGGAAATCGATGAGGCGGCGATCCAGGCCAACGCCGAGGCCCTGAGGCGCTCGCTGCAGCCGGGCTCTGCGCTGATGGCGGTGGTCAAGGCCGATGGCTATGGCCACGGCGCGGTCCCGGTCGCCCGTTCTGCCGCCGCCGGTGGGGCCAGCTGCTTTGGGGTGGCCACGCTTCAGGAGGGGGTGGAGTTGCGCCAGGCGGGGCTGGATCAGCCCGTCCTGGTGCTGGGCAACCTCAGCCATCCAGATGAGTTGCGCGCCTGCCTGCATTGGCAGCTGATGCCCACCCTCAGCGGCATGCGTGAGGCGTTGCTCTGCCAGAACCTGGCCAGCGGTAGCGGTCGTCAGTTGGCGGTCCATCTCAAATTGGACACCGGCATGAGCCGGCTCGGCGCGCCCTGGGAGGAGGGGCCGCGGTTGGTTCAGGCCATCGCCGGCCTGGAGTCGCTGCAGCTGGCCGGGGTCTATTCCCACCTGGCCGGAGCCGACGCCCCGGGAGATGGACTGGATGCCCTGACGGCCACCCAGCAGCAGCGCTTCGACTCTGTCCTGACGGGACTGCAGCAGCAGCAGTTGCCCTCGGGTTGCCGCCACCTGGCCAATTCCGCTGGGACGCTGCGCAGCCGTCAGTTGCACTACGACCTGGTGCGGGTGGGGCTGGCCCTCTACGGCCAGCGCCCCTCGGATCACCTGGGTGCCGGTCTGGACCTGCAGCCGGCGATGCACGTCCGTGCCCGGGTCAGCTTGATTCGGGAGGTCCCCGCCGGGGTTGGCGTGAGCTACGGCCATCGCTTCATCACCCAACGGCCGAGCCGGCTGGCGGTGGTGGGGATTGGCTATGCCGATGGCGTCCCGCGGCTGCTCTCCAACCAGCTGGAGGTGCTCTTCGCCGGTCAGCGGGTGCCCCAGGTGGGGGCGATCACCATGGATCAGCTGGTGCTGGATGCCACGGATGTACCGGAGCTGGAGGCCGGCAGCGTCGTCACGCTGCTCGGGGAGGAGGCCGGTGAGCGGATCGATCCCACGGCCTGGAGCGACCCGATCGGCACCATCCCCTGGGAGATCCTCTGCGGTTTCAAACACCGCTTGCCGCGGCTGCCCCAACGGGCCGTTCGCGGTGCCAGCGCCTGATAGTCTTTGCGGGCCACTGGAGAGGTGGCTGAGTGGTTGAAAGCGGCTCCCTGCTAAGGAGTTACAGGAGGCAACTTCTGTCGAGGGTTCGAATCCCTCCCTCTCCGTTCCCGACCGGGACACCCCGATCAAACCCCAGTCCGATCACGGGCTGGGGTTTTGTTCGTTTAGAGGCCAATCAAGCGCCGGCAGAGCTCCGGTAGGAGCGCCTCGTCCTGGGCGCGCTCGGGGCCATCGCTGAGCACCACGATTAGGGCCGGAGCCTTGCCCTCCAGTTCGATGTAGGCCGCGTCGTGGCGGGCCTGGCTCATCCAGCCGGCCTTGCTCCAGAGCTGGGCGCCCTCAGGAAGGCCACCACCCAGAAATCCATCCACTTGGTTCTCGGGGTCAGCGGCGCGGGCCGCGGGCTCCAGGCTGCGGGAGAGCAGCTCTTGCATCCGGCTGCAGGCGCTGGGGGAGAGCAACTCCCGGGCCATGACCGCCTGCAGCACCCGGGCCGTCAGGTTGCTGCTCAGGCGATTGCGGTTCTCCAATTCATGGCCGTAGGACTGACGCTCGCGGCCATAGGGGCCGTCTCCCCAGGTCTTCTGGCAGGAGTTATTGCCCGGCCATTCCGGCCAGCCCAGCTCGCCGTACCAGCGGTTGATCAGTTGGCGCTGCTGGCTCCACTGCTGCAGGGCCGCTGCCGGCAGCTCCGGTCCGCTGCAGGTTCCCGTCAAGAGATCCACCACAAGCCCCGTGGCGTCGTTGCTGGAATCCCGGATCATGTCGGCCAGGGCCCGCCGCAGCTCCGGGGTGTCGTCGATGAGCTCGCGCTGCAGCCAGGCTTCCGCGGCAAGGAGATAGAGGAGCTTCACCACGCTGGCGGGATAGCGGGCTTGGTTGCCGCGCCAGTGGGTCCCCTGCCCTTCCCCAGCGGAGCCGCCGCGCAGGGACTGCCCGTAGCGGATCCAGGTGACCGACAGCTGCTCGCTCAGCCCCGGCCGGCCCTCCTGCTCCAGGCTGCTGATCGCCGCAACCAGTGCTTGCTCCATCTCCCCATCAGGGCAGTAGAACGCCATCGCAGCCAATCGGGGTCATGGCGAGGTTAAGCAGGTTGTCCGTGGGAACACCCGTGGCCTTGGAGCTGCTGCACCCGGGCAGCTCTTGGCGCATCGATGCGCCGCTCAATCTCTACAGCCATTGGTCGGGCCCAGGCCTCGCCACCCAGGCCTGGGCCGGCCGAGCCCTGCAGGTTCTGGGTCAAGCGGCGCCGACCGGGAAGCGCCTGCGGGTGAGGTTGCTGGAGGACGGCTACCCCGGCTGGATTGATCCGCGGGACCTGCTGGGCCATGCCCGTTGTATCGCGGGCCAACGGGCGCAGCTCTGGTCCGAGTCGGCCATTGCTGGGCGCCTGCCGGCCGTCTTGGCCTTTGCCGAGGCCGCGCGCCAGCAGGCCAACCACTACCTCTGGGGCGGGAGCCTGGGGCCCGACTTTGACTGCTCAGGCTTCATCCAGGCGGCCTATGCCGCCGCGGGGGTCTGGATCCCGCGGGATGCCTACCAGCAGGAGCGCTTCTGCCAGCCCGTTGCGGTGGCGCCCGGTTGCTATGGCCTGCTGCGTCCCGGCGATTTGATCTTTTTTGGTCGCCCCCAGCGCTGCACCCATGTGGGGCTCTATCTCGGGAAGGGCCGCTACCTGCATAGTTCTGGCCGGGAGCACGGCCGCGATGGCCTGGGTGTCGATGGTCTGGATCCCCAGCTGATCGATCCGGTCAGCGTTCACTACCGAACGGAACTGCGCGGCGCCGGCCGTGTGGTGCGCTGCCACGACGGCTCCACCCTGCCTTGATGTCCATGGTTTGGTCTTTGCTTCTCGTTCTCGCACTCACGGCCCTGGGCTGGCTGCTGGCGCGCCGCACCGCTTGGGGCCGGCAGCTGGGCATGACGATGGTGGTGCTGCTGCTCGGCCTGCTGGTGAGCAACCTGGCCGGGGTGCAGCTCCAGGCCGAGGCCGCCTCTTGGGTCAATGGTCCCTTGACCTCGCTGGCGATCGGCCTGCTCTTGCTGGCGGTCGATCTCCGGCGCCTCTGGCCCCAGGCCCGGCAACTGCTCGGACCGTTTCTGGTGGCGGCCCTGAGCACGGTCTTGGGGGTGCTGCTGGGGGGCTGGTTGCTGCATCCCCTGCTCGGGGAGGACTGGGACGTGCTGGCGGGGATGTACACCGCCACCTTCACCGGGGGCAGCCTGAATTTCGTCTCGGTGGCCCGGACGCTGAATCCCCCAGAGACCTTGCTGACCCTGGCGACCGCCGCCGATTACGTGGTCTTCGCGGTCTGGTTCGCCATCAGCACCTGGCTTGGACTGAGGGCGGATGCCGCCCCGGAGGCGACCTGGGCGAATGAGGCCCCAAGCGATCAGCCGGAGCGCTCCTGGTGGTTGGCCGGTCTTTGGGGCTTGGCCGTCTTGGCGTTGAGCCAGGGGCTGACGGGTGTGCTGCAGGGCGTCCCCTCGATCCTGGTGCTCACAACGGTCGCGCTGCTGGTGGCCCAGTTGCCGGCGCCCGCCAGCCGTCGCGGTTGCTATGGCCTTGGCTTGCTCTTGATTCAGCCCTTCTTCACGGTGATGGGCCTGAGCTCCCCGGTGGCGGGCCTGCTGGGGGAGGGCTTGCCGGTGTTGCTCTATGCGGCTGTGGTGGTGCTGGTGCAGGCCGCGTTGCTGCTTCTGATCTTCCGCCGCTGGCTGCGCTGGCCCATGGCTGAGACCCTGGTGGCCTCCCAGGCCTCCATCGGCGGCCCCAGCACGGCCCTGGCTCTGGCGACCGCCATTGGCCGCGCTGAATTGGCCGTGCCTTCGGTGGCGATTGGTTTGCTCGGCTATCTGCTCGGGACCTACTTGGGCCTGGGGGTGGCTTGGCTGCTGCCGGGCTGAGCCTCTTTTGAGCGCTTTCCTCTAGGTTCCAGCCAACTTGAGCCGTCCCTCTTGAGCAGCGCCAGCGTTCCAGACCTCTCGATCGTGGTGCCTCTGTTCAACGAAGAGGAGAGCCTGCCGCTGCTCGTCGAGAAGCTGCTGCTGGCCCTGCGTCCCCTGGGCCGCTCCTTTGAACTGGTGCTGGTGGATGACGGCTCATCCGATCGCACGTCCGAGGTCTTGCGCCATCAGGCCGCCGGGGCCCCAGAGCTGGTGGCGGTTCTGTTGCGCCGCAATTACGGCCAGACCGCTGCAATGGCGGCTGGCTTTGACGCCAGCCGCGGGCGCTTGATCGTCACCCTGGATGGGGACCTGCAGAACGATCCGGCCGATATCCCGATGCTGCTGGAGCGCCTGGAGCAGGGGTATGACCTGGTGAGCGGCTGGCGGCACCAGCGCCAGGACCATGCCGTCAGCCGGCTGCTGCCCAGCAAGATCGCCAATGCCCTCATCGCTCGGGTGACGGGGGTGCGGTTGCACGACTACGGCTGCTCCCTCAAGGCCTACCGCCGCGAGCTGGTGGAGGACATGAACCTCTACGGGGAGCTGCATCGCTTCCTGCCGGCCTTGGCCTTCATCGAAGGGGCCCGCATCGCCGAGGTGAAGGTGAACCACAACGCCCGTCAGTTCGGCCAGAGCAAGTACGGGATCGATCGCACCTTCCGGGTGCTGATGGATCTGTTCACGGTCTGGTTCATGAAGCGCTTCTTGACCCGTCCGATGTACGTCTTCGGTTTCGGGGGGCTGAGCGCCATGGCCATCGGTGCGCTGTTGAGCGCCTATCTGCTGATGGTCAAGTTGGGGGGCGCGGAGATCGGCAACCGGCCCCTATTGCTGGTGGCGGTCCTGGCCCTGATCACGGGCGTGCAGCTCTTTTGTTTTGGTCTGCTCTCGGAGGTGCAGATGCGCACCTATCACGAGAGTCAGGGCCGTCCGATTTACCGCATTCGCGAGACGTTGCGCGGCAGCTTGAGCGGCTGAGGCGAGGCAACAGGCAGGCTGCTGCGGCCACGGAAGTGGGTCATGGCTTCAGCGGCGAGCTGGGCGACCACCTGGTCGGCATCGCGCAGGCCGCGGCGAATCAGGGGCAGGGCCTCGCGGTGGCACCAGAGCTGGCAGATGGCCATGGCCGTGCGGCGCTGCTCACCCCCCGCACGGAACTGTTGCTCCAGTTGTTGCAGCAGTTGGTGGCGGCCGCGCCGGTCGCTGGCGGCGGGGAGGACGACCGTGTCCTGGCTGCCCTGATCGCTGGAGTTGCTCCCGTCAGAAGGGATGACCAGCTCCATCTGCCCGCGGTTCAGGGCTGCGATGCCGGACGCATCGGTGGAGCGCAGGATGTTGCGCTTGGGCCGGCCAAGGACCCAGCAGGCCGCCAGGACGCCTGCGATGACGATGCCGGTGAGTGCCTGGGTCATGGGCTGGGGGTGTGGTCTGAACTTTTATGTCGCCCCTTGAGGCCCCGAAGAGCAGCTCCGGCAGGGCTCCTTACAGTGCCGAACGGTAGCTGTATTGGCCCACGCTGATGACCGGAGATTTCGTCGCCGCCTGGATGCCCTCGGTGTTCGTGCCACTTGTCGGGATCCTGGCTCCTGCTGTGGCCATGGCCCTGCTGTTCAACGTGATCGAAGCCCGCGACTGAGCTGTCGCCGCTTCATTCCGCGCCACCTGACGTTCTTCCCCCGATGACCGTGACCCCCGTGGCCGACCCCTGTGTCGGCAATCTGGCCACTCCCGTCAACAGCAGCTACTTCAGCCGCGCTTTCCTGAGTGCGCTGCCTGCTTATCGCCCCGCCCTCTCTCCCAACCGTCGCGGTCTGGAAGTGGGCATGGCCCATGGCTTCTTCCTCTACGGCCCCTTCGCGATCTGTGGCCCGCTTCGCGCCACCGAGTACGCCAGCACCGCTGGTCTTCTGGCTGCTGTGGGTCTGGTCTCGATCCTGACGGTCTGCCTCTCGATCTACGGCACCGCTGGCCGTGGCCCCAACGTGCAGCCGGCTGACGCCACCATCGACAACCCCCCTGCTGACCTGTTCACCAAGGCGGGTTGGGCCGAGTTCGCTAGCGGCTTCTGGCTCGGCGGTTGCGGCGGTGCCGCCTTCGCCTGGTTCCTCGCCGGCACGACCATCGTGGCTCCCCTGGTGAAGATCGCCGGTGGTGTTTGGAGCGTCGGCTGAGTCCAGCCAGCTCATCCTTGATTCACCCTTTGCCCGCCAGATCCTCATGGGGTCTGGCGGGTTTTTTGATGCCTTGCCGTTGGCTTGGGCCATGGCTATGGAGTCAGTAGAGCTGTGGTGCTGTGATGACGCGTTGGCCTGCTGTTGTTCTTGCGGCGACCCTCTCGGCCTTGCCTGGGGTGGCTGTGGCTGAGCCCCTGCCGCCGCCGATTGGTCCGCTCCCCTCTTCGGCGCAGGCTGATGCGGGTTACCCGGGGGATGTGGAGAACGCCTTGAGCGACTTCACGCGTTTTCAGTGCGATTTGCTGTTCTTTTTGACCCCACGGCAGAACTGCCCAAGCGATTAATCGGCAAAATCGGAGTTTTGTAATCGCCTGAACGACGCGGCTGGTTTCCGCGCGGCTAAAACAGTGCTGTAGCAACCGCTACAAAACGTTCACCTCGGCACCTTTTGGTTGCCTGAGGCGCAGTTCGATCCAGGCCATGGAACGGGGACCTGGGCTGACTCCGAGGAACTATCCATGACCCTCACCTATCGCGGCCAGAAGTACCAGCAGAACAAAGAGGCTGTTTCCCAGAAGCACCCTCAGCTGAACTACCGAGGTCTCAAGTACGTCAAGTGATTCCTGCTTGATTGATTTGCCTTTAAGCCCCGCTCTTGCGGGGCTTTTTTTGTTTCGTGCGCTGCTCTTGCTCTGGTGTTTCAGCGTGTGGTCAATGCAGTGGTGCCTTCGTTTGAGCATCTCTAGTCTTCGCGAACAAGACTGATCTGCCAGGTGATTGAGGGTTCCCTGCCGCTTGTTCGTGCCGGCGTCGATGGCCTGAGGGCCTATGCCTCCACGAGCGTGGTCATCGCGATCCTGATCAGCATCTTTGGCGTTCAACGCATCGATTTCTCCGCGAAGGGATGGAGAAATATTGGCTTCCGGCTCCTGATCATTCCCGGACTGGCCTTGTTATGGCCTTGGCTGATCAAACGGCTCTGGCTTGGTGCTCCGCCAGCCGTTGAACGCAATGCCCACCGGCTGGCGGCACGGGCATGATCAGCAGTCGACGGCAGACCCATCGCTGGCTGATGACAGCGCTTGGGGTTCTCCTGCCTTGGCTGGCGGTGAGTGCACTTGTTCAGCGCCCTGAGATCCCGCCGGTCACAGCAACGGCGGCACCCCTGTTTGCTCGGGCCGATCTGGGTGGAGCGACAGCCGAGGGAGATCTCCTCCTTGCCTTCGATTGGCCGGTCCAAGACACACAGCTGAAGGGTCAGCTGGTGTTGGACCCGACGCTTCAGTTGCGCTTGATCGCAGAGGAACCCCTCAACTTGGCGGATCCACTGCTCTATTGGTCGTCGACCGACAGGAGTCCTGAGTCGTTGTCGCAGGCTCAGCTGTTGGGTTCCCTCGCCGGAGCTGGGACCCACCGCTACCGCTTACCGATGGTGGTCGGGCGTGCGCTGCGGTCTCCTCAGCCAGGTCTGTTGTTGCTGGTGAGTCCGCTGGATCAGCGCATCGTTGCCTCGTGGGCGTTGCCGTCCTTGTCTGCTGGAGGTGAGCGGCCATGAGCCATGGCTACGTCGCGGTGCAATGGACGCGCCGAAAGCTCATCTATGACGGCGTCCTCTTAGCTGGTGTGAGTGCCTATCTCCTGCTCTTCATGGGGATCAGCCACTGGTGGGCGGCGGCCGCCAATGTTCCCCTCGAGACCGACGGGGCGGCAATTCGGGCCTACGGCAGTGCGGCCTACATCCTGTTGCACCTGACCCTCTCGATCGGGCCCTTGGCACGGTTGAATCCGCTGTTTCACACCCTGCTGTTCAACCGCCGTCACATGGGTGTGATGGTGTTCCTATTGGGGTTCTTGCATGTCAACGGGTGGCATCTGCCCAGGGAGCCTTGGAGTTGGCTCGGCCAGAAGGCGCCGCAGTTCCCATGGAGCTTCCATGGGGCTCTGAATTGGTACAACGACTTCGGCAACCGTGAGCCGCTGGTGAGTTTGTTCACCAGCAATGGCCATTTCAATGACTTTGCCCTGTTCCCCTTTGAGCTGCTCGGGGTGATCGGCCTGGCCGTTCTGTTTGTGATGGCCGCCACCAGCCATGACTTTTGGCTGACGAATCTGACGGCCCCGGTTTGGAAGGCGATTCACATGGCGGTCTATGTCGGCTATGCGGCATTGGTGGGCCATGTCTTCTTGGGTGCCCTGCAAACCAACCAATCCCCCTGGTTGGCAGGCCTGGTTTTGGCTGGTCTGGTCTGGCTGCTCGCCATTCACCTGATCAGTGGTTGGCGTGAATGGGTGATTGATGGGCGCCCCCTGCAGCCTGATTCCACGGGCTGGGTGGATCTCGGGCCCATCGATGCGATCCCAGATGGCCGGGCCAAGGTGTTTGCTTTGGCGGGAGAGCGGGTGGCCGTGTTCCGCCAGGGCAGCGAGCTCTTTGCCCTCTCCAACGTTTGTCAGCACCAAAACGGCCCCCTCGGAGAAGGTCGGGTGGTGAATGGCTGTGTCGTCTGCCCTTGGCATGGCTACGAGTACCGCTTAGAGACCGGAGCCTCACCTCCTCCGTTTACCGAATGCGTTCCAACATTCCCGGTTGAGTGTCGTCAGGGGCGTGTGCGCATCGGACTGCCTCCCCGCCCTCCCCAGCAGGCCTGAACGATGGACTTTTTCATTCACTACAGACCTCTCCCCAAGGCTCATCGCCGTTTTCTGGGCTGGTTCCTGCCACTGATGCTTGGCGTGATGGTTGTGCTGGGGCTCTGGGTTCCCGGTCTTCAGAACCAGTACGGCGCCGGTAGCCGTCAACCGATCAAACAGCTCTCGGGCTTGTTGTTGGATGGTCCAGGCGGAGCGCAGGTGCTGGTGCCGCGCCCAGGACAAACACCAGGTGAGCCGCACTACTCCCGCATCCTTTTGGCGGGCCCGGGAAAAACCAGGCCACCGGAGGCAGTGATGCAGCACCAGGGGCAGTGGGTGCAGTTGAAGGGCTCGCTCTTCAGCCATGGGCCTTTGAGCGTGATGAACACACGCCGTGCGCAGCCCATCCCGCAGCCCGCTGATCTGCCCGCGCCCAATCTGAAGGGAACCTCCCTCGGCCCCTTTGCCCTGGTGGGCGAAATCATCGACAGCAAGTGTTTTTCAGGGGTGATGAAGCCCGGCGCTGGGAAAACCCATATGGGCTGTGCCATTCGCTGCATCAGTGGTGGCGTTCCTGCTGTTTTTCATGTCCACAACCCCGAGGGAGAGGTGCTCGATCTGGTCTTGATCGATCAAGAGGGCCGCACTGTGAATGATCGCGTCCTTGATCTTGTGGCTCAGGCCGTTGCCATCGAGGGCGAAGTCATTCAGTACGACAACCTCATGGCGCTGAAGGCTGATCCGCTGACCTACCGGCGCCTGGGCTGATGCAGTTCGATCCCCGCCATGAGTTATTGCTCTCCAGGGTCTTGGCGTCCCTGCGCCCGGTTCTGATTGCCTTTTTGGTGATGCATGGGGCCGCCCTCAGTCAGGGCGCCGAAACCCCGATCTCCTTTTGCAATGTCCTCTTCGTCGGCAACCTATGCGCGGCGTTGGTGGTGCTGATCTGGTTTAAACCAGCACCCATTTGGAATGACCTCAAACGACTGCCCAAGCGGGTGCGTTGGGGCTTGGTTCTTGATGGTGGCCTCGCCGCCTTGAACTCGGCACTGATTTACACCGGTCTGGAATACACCTCATCGACCAACGCGATCTTGCTCGGGAGATTGGCTCCAGTGCTCTACGCCCTGTCTGGGGCCCTTGTGTTTGGGCGGTTGATCGCGAAGCGGGAGTGGCTGGGCTTCAGCTTCATCATCGCCGGCATCTTGGTAGTGGCCCTTGTTGGTGCCAATTGGATGGTCAACAAGGGGGATGGGCTGATCCTTCTTTCGACCGTGGTCTTTGCCGCTTCCGCGAACTTGGGGAAAGCGGTCCTGGATCAGGACGTCTCCTTGCGGGCCTTGGTGTTTGTGCGCAATGCCTCCTCCAGCGTGATCTTCTTTTTCATCGCCAACATCGTCTTCGGCCCGCATCACTTCGCGGATGCCTTCGCCGGGCAGCTCTGGCTCGTGATGGTGATCTACGCCTTGCTGATCATCGTGATTTCCCAGTTCCTCTGGTTCGATGCCTCAAGCAAGCTGGATTCGATCAGTGTTGGTCGCTGGTCGACCCCAGCTCCTGCGATTGGTGTCCTGGCCGCGGCCCTGTTGAACCGGCAGTGGCCGGCGAGCAATCAAGTGGTGGGATTGCTCGTGATCATGTTTGGTGTTGTGATCACGGCCTTTGCCAAGACGAAGCCCGCCAAGCCCAAGGAGGAGCGTGAGCAGATGGCTGAACTGGCAGCCAGTGGTGCCGATGCCATCTCACCCGTGACATGAGCGCCAGGCTCCTGTTGATCGCTGATCCAGGGCGTTACCCCGACGCTGATGGCGACGTTCCTTGCTTTTACAGAGCGGCAGCCAGGCACTCCGCCTTAGAGCCCCTGCATCTGGCGGCTGATCAGATCAATGGCTGTTTGGCGTCCCAATGGCAGCTGACGCCACTGCCGGCCGAGCTTGATCACCCTTCGTTTTTAACCCTGGGGAAGGCTGCCTCGTTGCCCTTTGTTGCCGGTGAGATCGATGTTGTCTTCTGCCGGAGCCTGAAGCCTTTCCCCCCGGGTTACCTCCAGGTTTTGCAGGGCCTCGAGCAGCAGTTGCGTTTTCTCAATCGTCCCTCGAGCAAGATTCAGCAGCTCAAGCCGCAGTTCCTCTCGGAGGTGGCGGGGGCCTTCCTCCCCTCGCACTTGGTGAGCAGCGACCCCACTGAGATCGCCACCTTTCTGGAGCGCCATGGTCAAGTGGTTGCCAAACAGGGCAACAGCACCCAAGCCCAGGGGGTGTTTCGACTCCAAAGGAGTCATGGCCTGTATGTCGTTGAACATGCCCATGGTCAGCGGGCAGAACAGCGCTCACTGAGCGCCGTGCTGGAGCAGCTCCAGCGGGGAACGGACGAGCCTCTGCAGTTCATGCGTTTTCTCCAGCGCACCACTGAGGGCGATAAGCGAGTTGTGGTTCTGGATGGCCAGATCCTGGGTGCTTATGTGCGGCGCTCCGTCACAGGGCATTGGGTGAACAACGTGGCGGCTGGTGGCCGCTGTGCCCTGGCTGCGATTACGGATGCAGAGCGTCAGGCGATCGAAGCCACCTGGCCCACCTATGCCTCCTTGGGGCTCAGGGTTCTTGGCTATGACTTCCTCCAGGACGACTGCGGTACCTGGCGGGTCAGCGAGATCAACGTTGGCAACGTCGGCGGTTTTATGCGGCTGCAGCAGTTGGGTGGGTCCCCTGCCCTGGATCACTTGCTCGCTTGGATCGCGGACTTCGCAGGGGCTGATGCAGTGCTGCAGATTCGTCTCGCCCAGCCCAGGGACGATGCCGCCATCGCCGCGATTTATCAGCGGGCGATTGATCAAGGCGGGATCACGATGGATGAGCGGCGCTTTCCTCCCCAGGCCGTGGCTGAGAAACGCGAGGAGCTGCGCGATCGAGGTTGTCTCTTGGTGGCGACCCGATTGGGTGAGGTCTTGGGTTGGGCAGAGCTCAAGACCTACTCGCCCCGCGCTGGCTATAGCCGCTGCGCAGAAACCTCGGTTTACGTTCATCCTTGCGCTCAGGGCCAGGGGGTCGGTGCCCAACTGCTGCAACAGTTGATCGCCAAGGCACAGGACCTTGGCTACGTTCATTTGGTAGCCAAGGTGGTGGCTGGAAATGACCACAGCATTCGCTTCCATCAGCGGTTTGGCTACGAGTGCGTTGGCATTCAGCGCCGTATCGGCTACCTCCGCGGCCGTTGGTACGACGTGACGATTCTTCAGCGTCTGCTGCAGGCTGATCCGGAGCTGATCAATGGAACGTGAGCATTCCATTCTCAGTTCTGGGCTGAAGCGTCTGATCGAAGGTCTGAGCACCCTGCGTTCTCCTGAGCCTGACCAGTTGCTTTCGCTGATGGCCACTGCAGGGGTGTGCGCCGAGGAACTCGAGCCCTGGGCGGATTACGGCCATTCACCCTCCGATAGCTATGGCCGCCAGTTGGTTTGGCATGGCGGCCATGTAGAGGTCATGGTGATGACCTGGCTTCCCGGCGACTTCAGCGCGATCCATGACCATGGCTTGGCGCAGTGGGGAGCGGTCCAATGCTTTGGTCAGGCTGAGCATTACAGCTATCGCCTGCGTCGGCTGCACCTCTGCGATGAGCAGGCGCTTCCCTACGGCCCCGGCCAGGTGCGCGCGGTCTCGCCGGCCTTGATCCATCAGATGGGCAATGCCGGGGAGCAGAGTTTCTTGAGCCTGCACGTCTATGGCTGTCGGGAACCGCACAGTGCAATTACGGCGTCAGCACGGGTGTTTGATCTGGGTGAAGGGTGTATTCAGTTCACCAATGGTGGCGTGTTTTTTGCGTTGCCTGAATCAGACATTGAGAGGCGCCAGTATGGCTTGACGGCGGACCTAGCGATTCGAAAGCGTCAAGCGCAGCTCAAGGCTTGGAGACTTCAGCAGATGCTCGCATTGGCGGCCTAGTCGCGCCCAGTGTCTAATCCCTGCGCCCAAAGGGTGTGACGGATTCGGGGTTATCGATGTCGTAATCGAGGATGTCTGCGGGCAATCCCACTTGGACTTCTTTGGGATAGACGGTGAAGTCCTCTATTCGTTTGAACAGAGCTAGCAGCACCCGCGCCAGGGCATTGGGTGCTCCATAGAAAAACGTGTGGTGCCCCAGCAGAAATTCGGTCGTTCCTGCCCCTTCCGACTGTTGCAGTTTCAACAGGAACTGACTCAGTTGATGGCGCTGTTCGGGCCGCAAACTGGGATGGGCTGTGACAGGGAAATCCCGCTGAGTGGCGACCAGCCCGGCTCGCTTCCAATCCAGCTCGGAGAGGGCCTGGGTGAGTTCTCCCCGGTCTCGGCTGAAATCCATGCAGGTCAGCTGCGCTTCTTCGATCTCCATCACCCGTTGAAACTGCTGATGTTGCAGTAACTTCCACTTCTCTCTCGCGTTGTCGTGCACCACAACGGCGGCGAGTCGAAGTCGCCGGTAGCGCTGGAGCAGTTTGCGGTTGCTACTGGAGCGCGCCACGAATTGGAAGAGGAACTGTGAGCCCGTGCCGATGTAGTCATCGAAGATCACCAGTGCCCGTCGTTCGGCCTCGGTTCTGAACGTGGAGTGGAGTGCCTCGATGTTTTTGAAGCAACTGACTGGAATGCGGTTGGCCTTTCGGTAGACGTAGGCAATCAGGTCGCCGCTTTTGCAGACAAAGGCTCGGGTGAAGTCGATATCCGAGAAGTGCTCGATGTCGAAACCGTCCTCGCCTAGGTCACTGCAGAGTCGTTCGTGCAGAAGCCTGCACTCTCTGATCAGGCGGGCCCAGCTATGCATCTCCATGCAGTCCAGTAACTGCAGGGCAATGGCATGGTCACTGGCCTCAAACTGCTCGAGCCAGTGAAGGACTGAGCCGCTTGAAATTTCAGGCTCATTCCAGCGCGCGCTCAGCGTCTCAATCGCCTGTGTTGTTGCTAGCTCAACCATGCGCTCAGCGCGTTGCAGTGACATGATTCAACCGGCGGATATTGACCTGCTTGCGCCCTTTGCTGTCACTGCTCACCAGGTCACCAAAGCGATGGCCCAGTAGGACGTCGCGGTTGCAATAGAGGTGGGTCTGCAGCAGTCCCGCCCCGGTGCTTTCATCGATTCCCTCCACCAAGGGCATCAGGACAGCGTTTCGGCGTAGTAATTCCTCCCAGCCGAGGCGCTGGATTGGGCTGTCCTTATCAATGCGATGGGTCAATGTGGCCGTTTGGCTCAGTTGTGGGGTTCCCGCATTGAGCAGATCCAGCGAACAGATCCGCCTTTGCCAAACCCCCGGCTCGGCTTCGTCGTCATAGATCAGTGAGAGTGAGTAGCTGACATTGAGCCATTGGCTGCGATCACTGGTGACAAACCGGCAGTACAGGCAGCCGTCCTTGAGGTCACTGATGCAGAGATGGCGGCTGAACAGCAAGGGCATTTCATTGCTGCTCAGCCTTGAGAAGACCACGGCCGTGAGTGTCGAGAGGGTGATCAGCCCCGCCACCATGTCAATGATCCCGACGATGTAGGTAAAGCCCGAGTCGGTTTCGATGCCGTTGAAGCCATTGGCAAAAAAGGCTTCAGCAGAAAAGACAAAGGCTTTGGAGAGCCCCATGGGCGGCTCGCCAATCAGGTGTTGCTCGTCAAAACGAAGAATCAACCCGAAGAACAGCACCTGGGCGAAGTAGATCAGTGCCATCGCCAGGAAGAACAGAGGCCATGGCATTCGGGTAAGCGCTGCCAGAGGCTGGCGCCAGAGTTGATACCAGGGCGTGGCCTGATGGTCCTGATGAATGCTGCGACTGGAGAAATTCAGCATCGGATTACAACCAGAAGCAATCCAGCTCCATCACCTTGGTCCAGGCCCGCACGAAATCCCGGGCGAAGCGTTCGGCTCCATCGGCCTGGGCATAGATCTCGGCGATGGCACGGAGTTGGGCGTTGGAGCCGAAGACCAGGTCGGCGCGGCTGGCCCTCCAGCGCAGTTCTCCGCTCGTGCGGTCGCGCCCCTCGTAATGGGTTTGGCTCGGATCGGTAGGTGTCCAGGCGGTACCCATGTCGAGCAGGTTGACGAAGAAATCAGTGCTCAGCACGCCGGGCCTGTGGGTGAACACTCCATGCGGCGAGCCACCACTGTTGGCCCCGAGAACCCGCAGGCCACCGACTAAGACGGTCATCTCCGGGGCGCTCAGGCTCAGTTGCTGAGCCCGATCGAGCAGGAGCTCTTCGGCGCGCAGGGGTAGGCCGCTGCGCTGGTAATTGCGGAACCCATCGGCCAGTGGTTGCAGCACACCGAAGGCGGCCACGTCGGTCTGCGCTTGGCTGGCGTCGCTGCGGCCGGGATGGAAGGGCACCTCGACCTGGAGCCCAACGGCTTGTGCGGCCTGCTCGATTCCGACGCCTCCGGCCAGGACAATCAAGTCGGCGATGGAGAGCTGCTTGCCGCCGCTCAAGCGCTGGTTCCACTGCTGCTGCAGGGTCTCTAAGGCTTGGAGCACCGGCTCCAGTTGGTCGGGGTCGTTGGCCTGCCAGCTCCGCTGGGGTTGCAGACGCAGGCGTCCGCCGTTGGCACCGCCTCGGCGATCGGAGTCGCGGTAGGTGGAGGCGGCAGCCCAGGCGGTGCTGACTAGTTGGGCGACCGACAGATCCGTTGCGGCAATGTCAGCCTTAATGGCGACTAGGTCTGCGGCATCGACGAGCGGATGACTCCGAACGGGGATGGGGTCCTGCCAGATCAGCTCTTCGCTGGGGACTTCCGGGCCGAGATAGAGGCTGCGTGGCCCCAGGTCACGGTGGGTCAACTTGAACCAGGCCCGCGCGAAGGTGTCGGCGAAGGCCTGCTGGTCCTGGTGGAAGCGCCGGGCGATCGGCGCCATCACCGGGTCATGGCGCAGCGAGAGATCAGCCGTGGTCATGATCGGCGCGGCGGTCCTCCCTGGGACGTGGGCATCGGGAATCAGGTGTTCAGGCCGCACGTCCTTGGCCACCCACTGCCAGGCTCCGGCTGGACTTTTGGTCAGCTCCCATTCATAGGTGAACATCATTTCGAAATAGCCCCGATCCCAGCGGGTGGGGTTGGGTTTCCAGGCCCCTTCGATGCCGCTGGTGATCGTGTGCTCGGCGCAGCCACTGCCAAAGCGGTTCTGCCAACCCAGGCCCTGGTGCTCGAGGCCTGCACCTTCCGGCTCAGCCTCCAGGTGCTCAGCCGGCGCTGCGCCGTGGCATTTGCCAAAGGTGTGCCCACCGGCCACAAGGGCCACGGTTTCTTCGACCGTCATGCCCATGCGGGCAAAGGTGTCGCGCACATCCTTGCCTGAGGCCACCGGATCGGGATGGCCCTCAGGGCCTTCCGGATTCACATAGATCAGCCCCATCTCAACGGCGGCGAGGGGCTGATCAAGCGTGCCGTCCTCCTGGTGGCGCTGATCGCTTAACCACTGGGTCTCGCGGCCCCAGAAGACATCGGCCTCTGGGGCCCAATGGTCAACGCGGCCGCCCGCAAAACCAAAGGTGGGAAAGCCCATCGACTCCAGGGCCACATTCCCCGTGAGGATGATCAGATCGGCCCAGGAGATGCCGTTGCCGTATTTCTGCTTGATCGGCCAAAGCAGGCGCCGGGCTTTGTCGAGATTGGTGTTGTCCGGCCAGCTGTTCAACGGGGAGAAGCGCTGGTTGCCGTGTCCCGCGCCACCGCGACCATCGATGAGGCGATAGGTGCCGGCGCTATGCCAGGCCATGCGGATAAAGAGTGCGCCGTAATGCCCCCAGTCCGCAGGCCACCAGGGCTGCGAGTCGGTCATCAACGCCAGCAGATCTCCCTTGAGAGCGGCGTAGTCGAGTTTCTGGAATTCAGCGGAGTAGTCAAAGTCGGGCCCCAAGGGGTTGCTCGCGACTCCGTGTTGATGCAGCAGCGTCAGGTCGAGTTGGTTGGGCCACCATTGCCCTTGCTCCGCTTGGCTCGCGGCGGTGACGGCGCCAACATGTCCACTGAAGGGGCACTTCAGTTCACTCATGACGTTCAGCCGAGTGGCTCAATCTCCTTGGCTTAAAAATTAGTTGGCACGCCAAAAAGTTCTTGATTTACGGCGATCTATGACGGCCGGTTCTATTCCGTGACGTCTTTCAGACATTCCTTGGCAAGCCGGCTAACGGATTTGAACCGATGGCCTTCGCTTTACAAAAGCGCTGCTCTACCACTGAGCTAAGCCGGCAACGGGGCATGGCCCCTGGTCAGAGCTTATCGCTCGGCCATGGACCAGAGCAGCAGCTGGGTGCGGTTGCGGCAACCGGTTTTGGCCAGCAGCCGCGACAGGTGGGATTCGACCGTGCGTCGGCTGAGGCTGAGGCTGACCGCGATTGAGCCGTTGCTTTTGCCGTCTCGCAACTCAGAGAGGACCCGCCGCTCGGCTGGTGTGGGCTGAAGGCCTGAGGGGGCAGCCATGGAGAGAGGCAATTGCCCCAAGCATTCCCCTGGATCAGCCCTGGCTGACGATGGGCTCGGGTTCGCCTTCCTCCGTGGCTGTTTCGCTGGCGGCAGGCGCGTCTTCGCTTGCGGGCTCCTCGGCCTCCTCCTCGCTCGCGGCCTCGGGAGTTGGTTTAACGATGGCCCGGCGAATTGGCAGGTTGGCCACCAGGGCGGTCACGCGATCCTCAGTTTCCAGGCTGACATCGCCTTCGCTGAGATCGATCTCGACGTAGCGGCTGACCACCTCGAGGATCTCGCGCCGCATCTGCTCCAGCAGTTCCGGATTGAGATCACTGCGGTCATGGGCCAGCACCAGCTGCAGGCGCTCCTTGGCCGTGGTGGCGCTGGCGGGCTGCCGCCCAAGCAACTTGTCGATGAATTCGCGCAGGCTCATCAGTTCAGAAAATCTTGGTTTGCATCAGGCGGCTGAGCTTGGCGCGCAAGCCTTGCTTGACCTTGGAGGGATCAATCAGCGGGACGTCCTCACCACAGATGCGCCGGGCGATGTTGCTGTAGGCCGTGGCGGCAGGGGATTTGGATCCGCTCAAGGTGAGGGGTTCACCGCGGTTGGTGCTCACGATCACCTGCTCGTCCTCTAGCACCAGACCAAGCAGCGGCAGGGCCAGGATGTCGGTGACGTCATCCACTGCCAACATCTCTTGGTTGGCCATCATCTTGGGGCGCACCCGGTTGAGCACCATCTGAATCGGCTGGATGCCACGGGTGTTGAGCAGGCCGATCACCCGGTCGGCGTCCCGCACGGCGGACACCTCAGGGGTGGTGATCACGATGGCTTCCTTGGCGGCTGCGGCCGCGTTCTTAAAGCCGTCTTCGATGCCAGCTGGGCAGTCGATCAGCACGATGTCGTGGCTCTCGCCGAGCATCTCGGCGATGGTTTGCATGTCCTCGGGCTTCAGCCACTCCAGCATCCGTGGATTGCCCGCCGGCAGCAGGGCCAGGTTGGGCTCCTGCTTGTGCTTCACCAGTGCCTGCTCGAGGCGGCAGGTTTCCGAGAGAACGTCCTGGGCGGTGTAGACGATGCGGTTCTCGAGGCCCAGCAGCAGATCCAGGTTGCGCAGTCCAAAATCGGCGTCCAGCACGGCGGTCCGCATGCCCTGCCTGGCCAGAGCAATGCCCAGGTTGGCGGTGAGGGTGGTTTTGCCCACACCCCCCTTGCCTGAACAGATCAGGATGAAGCGACTACTGGAGGCCACAGCGCACCGAAACGTGCGTGAAGGTTAAGGCCAATTCAGTCGTTTCTCCCTAGACATCAGACGTCAGCTGTGGGCCGTCATGGCAGCCAGTCAACGTCTCCTTGTGATGCCCGATGACGGGGCTCAGGCGGTCGTGGATTGGATCGACCAGGCCCAGTCCCAGCTGCTGCTCAAGCAGTTCAAGCTGCAGAGCGAGGCCATCGAGCAGGCCCTGCTGCGCGCCCAGCAACGGGGGGTGCGGATTCGGGTGATGCTCAATCCCCACACCTCCGGTGGTGACCGCTGGAATGACGAGGCCTTTGCCTTGCTTCAGGGCTGGGGAGTGGAGGTGGCCTGGACCAGCGAGCGCTTCCCGGTCACCCACGAGAAATCGATGGTGATCGATGGTCAGGCGGCCCTGATCGCCACCTTCAACCTCTCAGAGAAGTACTTCACCGAGACCCGTGATTACGGCGTCGTGAGCCATGACCCGCTGGTGATCGAGCAGGTGATTGCCGGCTTTGACGCGGACTGGGAGCGCCGCGCGTTTGATCCCCGCCTCGATGTCGGCCTGGTCTGGAGCAGCGTCCACAGCCGCGGGCAGATGGCCCGGGTGATTGATAGCGCCCAGGAGTCGCTGCGCATTCAGCACCCCAAGTTTGTGGACGCCGTGATCCTGGAGCGGCTGGTGGCCGCCAAGCAGCGTGGGGTGAAGGTGCGGGTGCTCTGCGGCGGCAAGCACGGCCTGAGCGATTGGGATGTCTACGACACCTTCAGTTCCCTGCGCTTGCTGGAGCACGCCGGGGTCAAGATCCGGCGCCAAAAGCAGTTGAAGCTGCACGCCAAGTTGATCCTGGTGGACGAGCGCGCCGCCATGACCGGTTCGATGAATATCGACCGCAGCGCCTTTGATCTCCGCCGTGAACTGGGCATTGAGGTGGATGCCCCAGAGGTGATCGCTCGCCTGTCGGAGACGTTCAACGCCGACTGGGAGTCCGCCAAGAAGTACAGCGCCCCGGATCCCCTGGATCCGGCGTATCACGAGGAGGGCGAGCTGCCGCCGGACCCCCACTTCGTGCACGACTGATGCCTCCCACCCACCGGCAGTTGTTCTGGGGCATGCAGCAGGTGGCCCTGTCCTCCTTTGGAGGAGGACTCTCGGCCTGGAGCGAGCGGATCGTCGTCGAAGACAAGGAGTGGATGACCAAGCAGGAGTTCATCACTGGCCTGACGGTGGCCCGCCTGTTCCCTGGCCCCAACCAGATCAACATGGCGATCTATATCGGCAGCCATTTCCGTGGCCTGACCGGCGCCTTGGCGGCCCTGGCGGGAATCCTGCTGCTGCCCTTCAGCGTCTTGATGGCGCTTGGGCTTGCTTACTACTACCTCCACACCTCGGTGGGAGTCGATCGTCTCCTGGCGGGAGTGATCACGGCCTCAGCGGGCATGGCCCTGTCCATGGGCTTCAAGATTGCCGCCGCCTACCTGAGGGATCGCGTCGCCCTGCTGCTGGCTGCCATCAGCTTTGTGGCGATGACGGTCTTCCATGTGCGCCTGGTGCCGTTGGTGTTGGTGGCGGGCCCCTTGGCGATGGCCTGGTATTGGCCGAGAAAGCCATGACCAGCCTGCTGGCTGCGGTCTGTCAACCGGCCCATCTGGGGGATTGGCGCAATTTGATCGCCGTGATCTGGGACTTCCTCAGCCTGTCGCTGTTTTCCCTGGGTGGCGGGAACACGCTGCTGGCGGAGTACCACTACATGGCGGTCGACAAGTACTGCTGGCTGAGCTCCCAACAGTTCGCCGAGATCTACGCCATTGCCGAAGGGGCACCGGGTCCCAGCTCGATGATTGTTGGTTTGCTCGGCATGGGGGCTGCCTTTCAGGAGGGCCCCTTCTGGGGTCTGCTCAGTGGGGTGATGGCGGAGGTGGCGATCCTGTTGCCCTCCACCCTGCTGATGGTGATTGCGGCCTTGAGTTGGAATCGCTTTAAGACCTCCCCCTTTCGGCTGGCCTTCGAGCGCGCGATGGGACCGATCACCCTCGGGGTGCTGTTTGCCGTTGGCCTGAAGATCCTGCGGATCTCCGATCACGACACCCCCGCCTATGCGGTCTCGGCGGTTGTCTGTTTTTTGATGCTGCGCACCAAGATCTCTCCCCTGTGGTTCATGGCCGTGGCCGCTGGCCTGGGGGCGTTTGGTTTGGTGAACCGTTAAGCCTCCTGGGGCCAGAGCGGTTCAGCCGGTCGGATGGCAATGGCTCCATCCAGCAGCAGTGCCTCCTCGCTGAATCCCGGAGGGGGTAGGTCCTCAGGGCCCCTTGCCACGGCGTCGGCAATGCGCAATTGCAGCGGGCGCAGTTGCAGCGCCACGACCCGAGCCGCGGTGTTTCCCGCTTGGCCGGCATGGGCAATGCCGCGCAGCCGTCCCCAGACCCGAACGTCCCCGTTGGCACTGACCCGGGCCCCTGGATTGACGTCTCCGAGTACCAGCACCGAGCCATCGACCTGCAGGTGATCGCCCGAGCGCAGGGTGCCTCGGTGGATGGTGAGATCGTTGGCCTCCGCTGCAGGGCGGCTTAGCTCGGGAACTGCTTCTGTGATCAGGGCGGTTTCGAGCCCAAGCGCCGCTGCGGGAACCAGGCTCAGGGCCTCCCGGGCTTCGACGCGAACCAAGGGTTGTTGGGCTTGCTGGAGCAGCTCGGCGATGGCGCGCAGGTCCGGCAGGCTCAGCAGCCGGTCGTCGCAGACCAGCACGGCAGCTCCAGGGCCGTCTGTCGCCCCCAGTTGTGAGCGGACTTCATCGAATGCCGAGGCCTCAGCCTTGCGAAGGGGCTTGAGCTGGAAGCGACGGGGAGCGGCCTGCATGGCGTGCAACTTAGGGATCTCCCGCCGCAACTTCCAGGGCCAGGGCTTCGCGGATCGCCGGGGTGATCTCCGGTGGATGAATCAGCCAGGCGGTTTGGGTTGGTTGGATCAGGCTGCGAATCAGCGGTGAGCGCTGCTCAATGGCCCCGAGCTGATGGCCATCCCAGAGACGAAGCCCACCTTTATAAGGGTGATAGCCGTGGTTGCTCTGCTGGTGCAGGCCGCAGCAGAGGTCAGGGCGCAGTCCGGCCGACTCACTCAGGGTCTGTGCTCGAGCCAGTAGCGCCAGACGCCTTTCCTGGGGGAGCTGGCTGAGATCGGAGGCCCGCAGCAGTTCTCGGTTGAGGACCCGTCCGCAGAGTTGCTGGAGCGGGGCCGGCCCCTCCTCCAGCCAGCGCTGCAGGTGATAGCCGGTTCTCACGTCGTCATTGCCCAGGAAGGCCTCCAGATCCAGGGTCTTCGGTTCCCAGAGCCAGCGCTGCATCACGGCATCGGCCCAGACCTGATCGGGTCCCAGTTCTCGGGCCAGCGCAATGGTCCGGTTCAGCAGCCAGTTGCAGACCACATTGAGGCGGTGGTTGTAGACGCTCCGATACATCAGATTGCGCACCACCAGGTAGTGCTCGACAGCCATCAGCCCCTTGGGCTGCAGGGCGAGTTGGCCATCGGGGGCCAGGGTCAGGCTGGCCAGGATGCGCTCGAGGTCGAGCACCCCGTAGCTGGCGCCTGTGTTGTAGCTGTCCCGCAGCAGGTAATCGAGGCGATCGCAATCGAGCTGGCTGCTGACGAGCGCCTTGATGGCTGGATTGCGAAAGCGGCCGTGCTCCAGCAGGTCGGCGACCTGATCGGCCGTGCCCTCGGCAAAGGCTTCAAGCGGCTCCCTGAGCGAGGGGTGCTCACGGATCAGTCGACTGGACCAGCTCTCATGGTGCAGTCCATACATCTCCTCGCCGGAGTGGCTGAGGGGGCCATGGCCGACGTCGTGCAGCAGGGCCGCGGCATAGAGCACCCCCCGGTGCTCGCTCAGCTCGGGATGGCTGCGGCCCAGGTTGCCCAGGGCTTGGCGCGCCAGGTGCAGGACCCCCAGGGAGTGGGTGAAACGGCTGGACTCGGCCCCGTGGAAGGTCAGGTAGGCCGGCCCCAGTTGCCGGATCCGCCTGAGCCGCTGGAAGACCGGCGTGTCGATCAGATCGATCGCTAGGGCTTCGGCGGGTTCGCGCCGGGAGAGTCGGATCGCCCCGTGCAGCGGATCGTGATAGGTGCGGGCGCTCATCCGGCGTCGATCTGCTCAGCGAGCTGGTTCAGGGCGATCTCCAGCCAGGTGTCTCCATCGCCGCCGGGATTGAGCGGTTCGGGATCCGCCAGGCGTTGGTCGGGTTCGATCCCCAGGTTTTGGATGTCGCGTCCACTGGGGGTGAGGTAGCGGGCCACGGTCACGGCCAGACCACTGCCATCGCCCCCTAGGCCGATCAGGGTCTGGATCAAGCCCTTGCCAAAGGTCCGGCTGCCCAGAAGCGGTGAGCGCTCGTCGTCCTGCAGGGCCCCAGCCAGGATTTCACTAGCGCTGGCGGTGCCTTCGTTCACCAGGGTGAGCATCGGGCCGTCATAGAGCTGGCCGCGGCTGGCCTGCTGGGCATCGCTAAAGCCATCACGGTTTTGGGTCTCGACGATTGGGCCCCCATCCAAAAAGACGTTGGCGACGGCCAGGCCGGCGCTGACGAGGCCGCCGGAGTTGTTCCTGAGATCCAGGATCAGGCCATCGATGTCCTGGGCTTGCAGCTTCTGCAGTGCCTTGGCCAGCTCCTGGGGAACGGGTTCGGCGAACTGAGTGATGCGGATGTAGCCCAGGCGATGCCCAGCGGTTTGGATCAGGCGGCTGCGGACGGGCTGCAGGTCCACCTGCCGGCGCCTGAGTTCCAGCTCTTGGGATTTGCCGCTCGGGGTGATCAGCTCCAGCAGAACGGAGGTGCCTTCTTTGCCCCGCAGACGGGCCGCGGTGGCCTCCAGGCCCAAATCCGCTGTGCTCAAACCATCGACACTCTTGAGAACGCTGGCGCTGCTGATGCCGGCTTCGGCCGCCGGGGAGCCCTCGAGCGGGGCAATGACCACGATGGCGGTGTCGTCCTGGCGAATCCCGAGCTGCAGGCCGACCCCACTGACGCTTCCTTCTGTATTGGCCTTCAGCGTGCGGAAGTCAGCGGGCCTCAGCAGGCGGGTGTAGGGATCTCCAATCGGGGTCAGCATCGCCTCGATGGCGTCGTAGGCATCGGCACTGCTCTGGATGGAGCGCTCCAGTGCTTTCTGCCGCAGCCGTTTCCAATGAATGGTGTCGAAGCGATCGGGATCGACATAGCTCTGGTTCACCAGGCGCCAGCTCTCCACCACGAGCTGTTGGCCATCGTTGAGGGCCAGGGCAGGTGCGGCGGTCAGCCAGAGGCTTAATAACCAGGAGAGCGCAAGCGCTGCAATGGATTTCAGCTCCCTTGAGCGCCGCGGAGTCGGGTTTTGTGGCGGTGATGTCACAAGCGGCGCCGCGCTCACGAGCGGCAGGAGGTGATCGGTAGACTCTGCCAACCAAACCCAATCGCTGCATGGCGAACTCCTCACCCGCCGCCGGCGGAAAGTCATCGCCCGTCTACGACTGGTTCAACGAGCGCCTGGACATTCAGGACATCGTTGACGACGTCGCGTCGAAGTACGTGCCGCCCCACGTCAACATCTTCTATTGCCTGGGCGGCATCACCCTGGTCTGCTTCCTGGTGCAGTTCGCGACCGGCTTCGCGATGACCTTCTATTACAAGCCGACCGTGGCTGAGGCCTACGCCTCGGTCCAGTACCTGATGACCGATGTCAGCTTCGGCTGGCTGATCCGCTCCGTGCACCGCTGGAGCGCCTCGATGATGGTGCTGATGTTGATCCTGCACGTCTTCCGCGTGTACCTGACCGGCGGCTTCAAGCGCCCCCGTGAGCTCACCTGGATCACCGGCGTGACCATGGCTGTGATCACCGTGTCCTTCGGTGTGACCGGTTACTCCCTGCCCTGGGATCAGGTCGGCTACTGGGCCGTGAAGATCGTCTCGGGTGTTCCCGCAGCCGTGCCTGTCGTCGGTGACTTCATGGTTGAGCTGCTGCGCGGCGGTGAGAGCGTTGGCCAGGCCACCCTCACGCGCTTCTACAGCCTGCACACCTTCGTGATGCCTTGGCTGCTGGCCGTGTTCATGCTCATGCACTTCCTGATGATCCGGAAGCAGGGCATCTCCGGTCCCTTGTGATTTCCGCCAGGGGATCGCTTTGTTGCGATCCCTGACGGCTCTCTTTCGACGGCTCCGCCACACCCAGGGCGGTTTCTAGCCTTCCTTCACTGGGAAATAAACGACTCCAACGTCGGTCACCCTCATGCACATCCTTAAGAAGCCAGATCTCAGCGATCCCAAGCTGCGGGCCAAGCTCGCCAAGGGCATGGGCCACAACTATTACGGCGAGCCCGCCTGGCCGAACGACCTGCTCTACATCTTCCCGGTGGTGATCCTGGGAACCCTGGCCTGCCTGGTGGGCCTGGCTGTTCTCGACCCCGCGATGCTGGGCGACAAGGCTGATCCCTTCGCCACTCCTCTGGAGATCCTTCCTGAGTGGTACCTGTACCCGGTCTTCCAGATCCTGCGCGTGGTGCCCAACAAGCTGCTGGGTATCGCTCTGCAGACCATGATCCCCCTGGGTCTGATGTTGGTGCCCTTCATCGAGAGCTTCAACAAATTCCAGAACCCCTTCCGCCGTCCGGTGGCCATGGGTGCCTTCCTGTTCGGCACCGTGTTCACCATCTATCTGGGCATCGGTGCGGCTCTGCCGATCGACAAGTCCCTGACCCTGGGTCTGTTCTGATCCAAAGCCCTGCGCTTGTGTTCTTCAGCCCTGGCCTCGTGCCGGGGCTTTTTTGTGCCCGCCCTTAGGGCGCGTTGATGTCGAGCATGTCCACATCGTCGGTCTTGACCCGCAGGATGTGATGCAGCAGAAGGAAACCGACAATGGTCCAGGTCTGATAGGTCCGCGCCTGCTGTCCCACCCAGGTGCCGGTTGGTCCATCGAAGTACTCGGCCCACTGCTGCCTTGGCAGTTGGTTGAGCTGCATCCAGTAGCACTCTTCCAGCATGGCCTGCATCTGTCCCATCAGCAGGACATCGGCCGTGGGATAGAGCCGTTGATGCAGCAGAACGGCGCCGCCGAGGTACCAGAGCAGGCTCGGCCAGTGGCCTCCGTTGTGATAGCTCCAGGGCCAGTTCTTCGGGTCTGATCCGGTTTTCTCACTCCACTTGTCCCCTTCGAGCGGTGGATGGCAGATGCGCATGGGCATCTGGGCCATGAGCTCATCACGGTTGTGGAGCACCAGGCGGAAGAGAGCCCGTTGCTGGGGTGCGGTGATCAGACCAAAGAGGCAGCCCAGACAATTGCCCAGGCTGTAGAAGCGGAAGTCCGGCCGGCCGGTCCGCATGTTGCCGATCAGATAGCCGCCGCGATCCTCGAGCCAGTCCTGCAGCCAGGGCGGAATGACCTGGGGCTGGACGTTGAATTCGTTGAGGGACTGCTGCTCGCCGTATTGCTCGGTGGGGCGCCGGCGCAGGACCTGCATGGTTTTGCTGGTCACCCAGTAGTGCTTGAGCAGGTATCGGCGTAGGTCGTATTTCCACTGCTTGGTCAGGACCAGTCGCTGCTCCAGCAATCGACTGTTGTGGCTTTTCTGCGCCAGCTCCATCAGTTGGCAGCAGCAACCGAGGCAGCCGAAGAGCAGGGCCTCGACCTCCAGTGGAGCGCCCCAGACATCCATGGGGCGATCAATCATGAACGAGCAGTCCGGCACGAAGAGCACGGGCGTGCCCTCGAAGGTGGGGTGCAGGACCAGATCGAGCAGTAATTGGATCCCCCTCTGGACCTTCTGGCTGGCGCCGAACTCGTAGTCCTTGCTGCGTTTGACGTAGAGCCAGGCGAGGACAGGCCACCAGAGGCTGGCATCGACACTGGTGATCCGGCCGATGGAGCGCTGTCCGTAGTCAGCGAGGAGCTCGTCGCCGTCCTCGACAAAGCTGGTGGGGAAGACGCCGCGGGTTTGGTAGGTGCTGCTCTGCAGCTCCAGGGAGATATCGAGGAAGTTGCGAACGATTTGGTAGCGGCCCTTGAGCAGCAGGTAGAGCATCACCGGGACGTTGTCCCGCAGGAAGACCTCGCCGTAGTTCAGGGCTTCATCCCCACCGCCTGGATGGGAGAGGGCCGCTACGGATCCAACGAGTTCACCGCGGATGCGAACCAGGGTCTTCTCAAAGTGCTCCTCTGCGGCCGCAACGACCGCCTCTTCGCGCGAGCTGGGTCTGACGCGAAGGCGCTCTTGGCTGAATTGCTTGGCCAGGACTGGCCTCCCGCTCGTCGCCTGTCTTGCCAAACCCTAGAAATGGTCTGGGGTTTCGTCAGCCCCATGGATTGGGTTTGACGTGGGTGGGGTCAATGGTGTTATGGTTATGTGCTGCGAGCAAACCGAGAGGTGAGCGAGCAGCGAACTGAAAGCTGGGGTGACCTGGTGATGTAGGTTCGATCAGCGGCTGAGACGCCGCTGTGAACCGAAAGCCGAGGGAACTCGGTGATGTAAGTTCAACAAGCGGTCGCGAGGCCGCGGACCGAGAGCCCGAAAGACCTGAGAGGGTCGAGCTGAGAAGCGTGCGGTTATCGGAGCACCTGGACAACTGAACGTTTAGGAACTGACGCTTTCACTGCGTTAGTCGGATGCTGAGGCTGAGAGGCTGAGGTTGATGGTTAACGAAGATGCAGTGAGGGTGTGAGGTCCCGTCAAAAATTTTTTAGTTGTGGAAGCTCATTGCTTGCATGATCTTTTGATTTCACGGTCAAGGGTTGTGTCGGTGTGCAGTGAGTGGAGCAACGACCGGATCTGAGATCCTGGAAAGTCTGAACGAAAGAAATTTTGTTTTGCACTCTTTGAACGCTTCTGTCAGAGGAAGTGGCATCAACTGCGACAGTGCGCCAGTGCTGGAGTGGGTGAAGCAAATCAAATTGAGGCTGCGCGAGCAGTCAATAGGATTTGATCTACAACGGAGAGTTTGATCCTGGCTCAGGATGAACGCTGGCGGCGTGCTTAACACATGCAAGTCGAACGAACCTTCGGGTTAGTGGCGGACGGGTGAGTAACGCGTGAGAATCTGCCCTCAGGAGGGGGATAACGGTTGGAAACGACCGCTAATACCCCATATGCCGCGAGGTGAAATGAATTTCGCCTGAGGATGAGCTCGCGTCTGATTAGTTAGTTGGTGGGGTAAAGGCCTACCAAGACATCGATCAGTAGCTGGTCTGAGAGGATGATCAGCCACACTGGGACTGAGACACGGCCCAGACTCCTACGGGAGGCAGCAGTGGGGAATTTTCCGCAATGGGCGAAAGCCTGACGGAGCAACGCCGCGTGAGGGATGAAGGCCTCTGGGCTGTAAACCTCTTTTATCAAGGAAGAAGATCTGACGGTACTTGATGAATAAGCCACGGCTAATTCCGTGCCAGCAGCCGCGGTAATACGGGAGTGGCAAGCGTTATCCGGAATTATTGGGCGTAAAGCGTCCGCAGGCGGTCTGTCAAGTCTGCTGTTAAAGCGTGGAGCTTAACTCCATTTCGGCAGTGGAAACTGACAGACTAGAGTGTGGTAGGGGCAGAGGGAATTCCCGGTGTAGCGGTGAAATGCGTAGATATCGGGAAGAACACCAGTGGCGAAGGCGCTCTGCTGGGCCATAACTGACGCTCATGGACGAAAGCCAGGGGAGCGAAAGGGATTAGATACCCCTGTAGTCCTGGCCGTAAACGATGAACACTAGGTGTCGGGGGAATCGACCCCCTCGGTGTCGTAGCCAACGCGTTAAGTGTTCCGCCTGGGGAGTACGCACGCAAGTGTGAAACTCAAAGGAATTGACGGGGGCCCGCACAAGCGGTGGAGTATGTGGTTTAATTCGATGCAACGCGAAGAACCTTACCAGGGTTTGACATCCTGCGAATCTCTTGGAAACGAGAGAGTGCCTTCGGGAACGCAGTGACAGGTGGTGCATGGCTGTCGTCAGCTCGTGTCGTGAGATGTTGGGTTAAGTCCCGCAACGAGCGCAACCCACGTCGTTAGTTGCCAGCATTTAGTTGGGCACTCTAGCGAGACCGCCGGTGATAAACCGGAGGAAGGTGTGGATGACGTCAAGTCATCATGCCCCTTACATCCTGGGCTACACACGTACTACAATGCTACGGACAAAGGGCAGCAAACTCGCGAGAGCTAGCAAATCCCATAAACCGTGGCTCAGTTCAGATCGTAGGCTGCAACTCGCCTACGTGAAGGAGGAATCGCTAGTAATCGCAGGTCAGCATACTGCGGTGAATACGTTCCCGGGCCTTGTACACACCGCCCGTCACACCATGGAAGTTGGCCACGCCCGAAGCCGTTACTCCAACCCTTGTGGAGGAGGACGTCGAAGGTGGGGCTGATGACTGGGGTGAAGTCGTAACAAGGTAGCCGTACCGGAAGGTGCGGCTGGATCACCTCCTAACAGGGAGACAAACAACGATTTTGATGCCTGAGTACTTTTATTCTTAGGCCGAAATCCTGTCACCTTAGGTCGATCGGTACCTCAACTTCAATCCTGTGAGTCGCAAGACTGCACAACGATTGATTTTTAGTTCCTAAACGTTGTCTAGGTCACCCCATAGAGGGTTCACTTCCTGGGCCATTAGCTCAGGTGGTTAGAGCGCACCCCTGATAAGGGTGAGGTCCCTGGTTCAAGTCCAGGATGGCCCATTCCAAAATCCATTTTGGATCATTTGGGGGTTTAGCTCAGTTGGTAGAGCGCCTGCTTTGCAAGCAGGATGTCAGCGGTTCGAGTCCGCTAACCTCCACTAACACTACTGAACTCCTAAGCCAGGAAGAGCTTCTTGGTTGGTGACTAGACGTTGTTCCAAAGAATCCACTGGTTCGTCCAGTCGTATTCAGCCTCAGCTCATGTCCGATAACGGATTGAGCTGATGCTGAATTCACTCCTGAGAAGGAGAGGATTTAGCAGAACCTTGACAACTGCATAGGTGAGTCTGGAAAGACAAAAGCATCTCATAGAGGCTAGTTCGCAAGAACTAGTAATTCTATTTTTGAGAGCCGAGACCTTCTAGCGTTCTTCCCAATCCGCCGAGGAGCGGGGAGTTTGATCCTTGTTTCTAACTGGTGAGTGAGCAGAGAAATCTGCTGATTGACTAAGAGAAACTTGAGAGAATGGGCCTCAACAGCCTGAAGCGTTAGGAGGATTAATTGGTCAAGCTACAAAGGGCTCACGGTGGATACCTTGGCACACAGAGGCGATGAAGGACGTGTTTACCTGCGATAAGTCTCGGGGAGCTGGAAAAACGCTTTGATCCGGGAATTTCCGAATGGGGCAACCCCTAGAACGGCCAGCTGAATCTATAGGCTGGCGCGAGCCAACCCAGCGAACTGAAACATCTTAGTAGCTGGAGGAAAGGAAAGTAAAAACGACTCCCTAAGTAGCGGCGAGCGAACGGGGAAGAGCCTAAACCGATAGTTTCGACTATCGGGGTTGTGGGACAGCAACGTGTATCAGGGATGTTAGAGGAAGCGTTTGAATGGCGCGCCATAGAGGGTGAAAGCCCCGTATTCGAAAACTGAACTGAGCTAGCTGTATCCCGAGTAGCACGGAGCACGTGGAATTCCGTGTGAATCTGCGAGGACCACCTCGTAAGGCTAAGTACTCCTGTGTGACCGATAGCGCAACAGTACCGCGAGGGAAAGGTGAAAAGAACCCCGGGAGGGGAGTGAAATAGAACATGAAACCGTGAGCTTACAAGCAATGGGAGCCCTACTGATAGGGTGACCGTGTGCCTGTTGAAGAATGAGCCGGCGACTTATAGGCACTGGCAGGTTAAACCGGAAATGGTGGAGCCATAGCGAAAGCGAGTCTGAATAGGGCGTTAGTCAGTGTTTATAGACCCGAACCCGGGTGATCTAACCATGGCCAGGATGAAGCTTGGGTGATACCAAGTGGAGGTCCGAACCGACTGATGTTGAAAAATCAGCGGATGAGCTGTGGTTAGGGGTGAAATGCCAATCGAACCCGGAGCTAGCTGGTTCTCCCCGAAATACGTTGAGGCGTAGCGTCTAGTGCTCCAGCAGGGGGGTAAAGCCACCGTTTCGGTGCGGGCTGCGAGAGCGGTACCAAATCGAGACGAACTCTGAATACCCTGTGTGTAACTAGGCAGTCAGACTGTGGGGGATAAGCTCCATGGTCGAAAGGGAAACAGCCCAGACCGCCAGCTAAGGTCCCCAAATCAACACTAAGTGATAAAGGAGGTGGGATTGCCGAGACAACCAGGAGGTTTGCCTAGAAGCAGCCATCCTCAAAGGAGTGCGTAATAGCTCACTGGTCGAGCGATCCTGCGCCGAAAATGAACGGGGCTAAGTGTTGTACCGAAGCTGCGGATTAAACTTGTTTAATGGTAGGGGAGCGTTCTATGTGGGGTGAAGCGTTAGCGTAAGCGGGCGTGGACTGCATAGAAGTGAGAATGTCGGCTTGAGTAGCGAAAAAATGGGTGAGAATCCCATTCCCCGAAACCCTAAGGGTTCCTCCGGCAGGCTCGTCCGCGGAGGGTTAGTCAGGACCTAAGGCGAGGCCGAAAGGCGTAGTCGATGGATAACAGGTCAACATTCCTGTACTGATCATGTTTTGGGAAGGAGGACGGAGAAGGCTAGCCAATCCGGATGTTGGTTACCGGTCCAAGCGTTCGAGGCGTTGAGAGCTGGCGAAAACAGCTTGAGCTGAGGCGTGAGTGCGAGCTGCTACGGCAGCGAAGTTGGTGACGTCAAGCTTCCAAGAAAAGCCCTATACCCGTTAAGGCATGATTACCTGTACCCGAAACCGACACAGGTGGGGTGGTAGAGAATACCGAGGGGCGCGAGGTAACTCTCTCTAAGGAACTCGGCAAAATGACCCCGTAACTTCGGGAGAAGGGGTGCCAGCGCGAGCTGGTCGCAGTGAATAGGCCCAGGCGACTGTTTACCAAAAACACAGGTCTCCGCTAAGTCGCAAGACGATGTATGGGGGCTGACGCCTGCCCAGTGCCGGAAGGTTAAAGAAGTTGGTCAGCGCAAGCGAAGCTAACGACTGAAGCCCCGGTGAACGGCGGCCGTAACTATAACGGTCCTAAGGTAGCGAAATTCCTTGTCGGGTAAGTTCCGACCCGCACGAAAGGCGTAACGATCTGGGCGCTGTCTCGGAGAGAGGCTCGGCGAAATAGAATTGTCTGTGAAGATGCGGACTACGTGCACCCGGACAGAAAGACCCTATGAAGCTTTACTGTAGCTTGGTATTGTGCTCGGGCTCGCAATGCGCAGGATAGGTGGGAGGCTTTGATCCATTGCTTGTGGGTGATGGTGAGCCACTGGTGAGATACCACTCTTTGCGAGCTAGGGTTCTAACGGTTACCCGTTATCCGGGAACCGGACAGTATCTGGTGGGCAGTTTGACTGGGGCGGTCGCCTCCTAAAAGGTAACGGAGGCGCGCAAAGGTTCCCTCAGGCTGGTTGGAAATCAGCCGACGAGTGCAAAAGCAGAAGGGAGCTTGACTGTGAGACCTACAAGTCGAACAGGTACGAAAGTAGGCTTTAGTGATCCGACGGTTCTGAGTGGAAGGGCCGTCGCTCAACGGATAAAAGTTACTCTAGGGATAACAGGCTGATCTCCCCCAAGAGTTCACATCGACGGGGAGGTTTGGCACCTCGATGTCGGCTCATCGCAACCTGGGGCTGAAGTCGGTCCCAAGGGTTGGGCTGTTCGCCCATTAAAGCGGTACGCGAGCTGGGTTCAGAACGTCGTGAGACAGTTCGGTCCATATCCGGTGCATGCGCAGGAATATTGAGAGGATTTCTCCCTAGTACGAGAGGACCGGGAGGAACGCACCTCTGGTGTACCAGTTATCGTGCCAACGGTAAACGCTGGGTAGCCATGTGCGGAGTGGATAACCGCTGAAAGCATCTAAGTGGGAAGCCCACCTCAAGATGAGTATTCCCATGGCTTAAGCCAGTAAGGTCACGGGAAGAACACCCGTTGATAGGCTCTATGTGGAAGCGCAGTAATGCGTGAAGCAGAGGAGTACTAATAGACCGAGGGCTTGACCAAATCTCATCTCTCAAAACACAGTGACTGCAGAGTCAATGTGGAGAGCTTTTGACTTCCAGAGCGAGAGTTTGCTGTTGACGCAAGTCAATCAGCCAATCAACTCGTAACCTATGCAGTTCTCAGGGTTCACCTGAGAGCGAATCTCTATCCTGGTGTCCATGGCGCAGTGGAACCACTCCGATCCATCTCGAACTCGGCTGTGAAACGCTGTAGCGCCGACGATATTTGGGGGGTAGCCCCCTGAGAAAATAGGTCGATGCCAGGTAAAACATTCGCTCCAACAACTCAATCCATGCTGCTCTCTCTTGATGAGATGAGCCATGGGTTGAGACGAGAAGGCCACCCCAAAAGGGTGGCTTTTTTGTGCCTGGAATTATTTGGGCTTCAACGGGGCTGAGAGAGTCGCTGGTGTGCGCGCTTTGCGCAGGCCTATTGTTGATGCAAGCCAGATGAATCCCTAGGTGTTGCTGCGTTCGCGTCGATGGCGCGCGATTGTGAAGCCGTTCTGGAAGGCCTACCGCCTTTGGGATCGAGAAGATTGTGTGGATCTCAGTGCGGCCTTTGCGTATCACAGCCTTCAGTCCTTTTTCCCCATCCTTCTGATTGCGCTGGGCGTCGCTGGCCTGGTTCTGGGGCGGATGGATGGACTGGCCGATCAGGTCATCGCTGTTGCGGATCAGTTTTTGCCCCCTTCGGCCTTGCCCTTGGTGAGTACAACGCTGCTGCGTCTGTATAAGCAGGGGACCGGTGCGGGCTTGATTGGTGTCATTTTTCTGGTGATCTCTTCCACTAATGCCTATCTCAGTCTTCAACGCGGGGCGGATCGGCTTTGGGGTTTTCGGCCGATTCTGACTCCACCAGAGAATTGGAAAAAGCCGGTCTGGAAGTTCATTCGTAACCGCATTGAGTCACTGGTTGTTGTTGTTCTGATCGGCTTTTTTGTGGTTCTCGATCAGATCACGACCAACCTGCGTCTGCTCAAGCCCGGCAGCTGGAGACTGCTGCTGGAGAGCTGGCTTCCCGCCAAGCTGCACCTCTGGGCACCGGTTCCTCTGCTGGTGGACTTGGGCATCAGCGTCATCATTAGCTGCTCGCTGGCGTTTGTCCTGCTGGCCTTCATGCCGACCCGCAGGGTTCCCTTGCGTCCTCTCATTCCGGGATCGCTGCTGATTGGCTCAGCCCTCACGGCTCTGAACCTGGCCCTGGGCCGAAGCCTGATCTCACTGGGCGCGCGCTTTCAGGCCTATGGCGTCATTGGTGGTGTGTTGGTCCTCAGCCTCTGGGTTTGGCTGGTGGCCCTGGTCGTCTATTACGGCATGGCGCTCAGCGTGGTCTGCAGCAAGCGCCGCGAGCTTTCGGCAGGATGATGGTCCTGCGGCTGCTCCGTTTGCGCTAGGCGATGCAACGTCCGATTCCTTGGCTTTGGATCACGCTGATCGGCGTCCTGCTGATCGCTCCGGGGCTGGCTGGGCGTCTGTTCGTTGATGTCCTCGAGGGCATCACCTTGCTGTTGGTCTTGGGGCCCCTGGTCCTTGGTGGAGCGGGTTTTCTGGCTTGGCAGTGGTTCAAGCGCCGCATCGTGACCTGTCCGGCCTGCGGGACCCCCAGCGTTGGAGCGCCCGCTTGTCCGGCCTGCGGAGCGGACCTCAGCCAGGTGCGTCCCGCTGCCGCCGCGGCCAAGTCCGTCGATGCCCCCGCTAGCGATGCGGTGGTCGACGTTCAGGTGCAGGACGTCACGGATCGCTAGGGCTTTCCTCAGCCTTCGCTGGTTCGCGCCATCTCAGCGAGACGACGTTCCCGCAGGAATAAAAAGAAGGGCGCGGCGAAGGCAAAGGCGATCGTTCCTGCACTCAGCAGAACAATCCAGAGGTGACGCATCTGCAGGCGCCGGCTCTCTACGACGATCCAGATCGTGATCGCTGAAGCCCCCACCAACAGATCCCGCGACAGCGATTCAGCGGCGGGATTGGCATTGGCCAGGGCGATGAACTGGGCCAGGTCAAAACTGGCGCCGTACTCGCGCATGAACTCCAGGTTGGAGAGCCAGGGCAGCACTCCGCCCGCCACCGCCAGGGCGAGATAGAGCCAGGCCAGCCAGGGTTGCTGAGCGGGTTTGGAGGCCATCGCGGTCCCTAGGTGCTGAGTGCCTCCCATTCGACCACTTCCTGGGCCACCTGCTCGAGCACCACCTGGCAGCGGGCGGCATAGGCCTCCGCGCGGCGATAGAGGCCTGCCATCTCCTCGACCTCGAGCTCTGCGGACTGAAGCTTCGCAAGGGTGAGCTCCAGGGCCGTGTTGGCCTCTTGGTAGCTCAGGGCTTCGATCTCCTTCTGCCACTGCTCGGTTTCACTCGAAGCAGCGGCCTTGGCCTTGCTCGCGGGCTTCTTGCGTTTGGTTTGGGGTTTGGCTTCCGTCATGGCATCAGGGGTGAGGGCTGACCTGCTCCACCACGGCCTCGATCTTGCCGTCGATTAGCTCCAGCCTGAGGGAATCGCCCGCCTGGCTCTGGCTGACGGAGCGCAGCAGGGAGCCATCGGCCCTGCGCACCAAGGAGAAGCCGCGTCTGAGCAGCCTTTGCGGCGACAGGGCTTCCAGCAGTTGCAGCCGTTGCTGCAGTCGCTCGCGCTCCCGCTCGATGATCAGGCTGGGGTGGCATTGCTCCAGCCGCTGGCGCTGCAGCGCGAGTCGCTGCTGTCCCTGTTGGAGGCGATGCAGCATCAGTTGACGGACGATGGCCAGGCGGTGCTGGAGCCCCTGCGAGAGGGACTCGCGATCCGGCAGAAGCGCAACGACGGCCGCGGTCGGCGTCGCCGCGCGGTAGTCCGCCACAAGGTCGGCCACGGTCGTGTCGTCCTCGTGCCCTAGGCCAGTGACCACCGGGATCGGGCTCGCCGCCAGGTCGCGGGCCAGCTCCTCGTCGTCGAAGACGGCCAGGTCCTCTCGAGCGCCGCCCCCGCGGGCCAGAACGATGGCCTCGATCTGCAGTTCGTCGCTGCGCTCGAGCACCTCGGCCAGGCGCTTGCGGATGGTTGCGGCCACCATCCCCTGCACGGGAATCGGCACCACGTGAACCGTGGTCGCCGGCCAGCGCTCCTGGGCTGTGCGCAGCATGTCCGCCAGGGCGGAACTGGGAACGCTGGTTAAGAGGGCAATCGCTGCGGGCATCTCCGGCAGGGGGCGTTTGCGCTCCGCGGCCAAGAGGCCCTCGGGTTCCAGGAGCGCGCAGACCCGCTCGAACTGCCGTAGAACCGCGCTGAGGGCTGGACGGATGTCGAGGATCTGAACGCAGAGGTTGGCGCGGCTGGCCCAGAAGTTCAGTTTCCCCACCACCAGGACCCCATCCCCTTCGCTGGGCTGGTAGCTCAGGCGCTCCCGCTGGGAGGACCAGACCACACCGGAGATGGAGGCCGACTTATCCACCAGGGTCAGCCACAGATGCCCTTTTTTCAGTTGGGGCCGCGAAACGGTGGCCTCCAGCAGAAACCGGGGTGCAAAGCCCCGCTCCAGCAGCGAGCCAATGGCTTGATTGAGTTCCGCGACGCTGTAACGCGGGATGCCGGAGTCGCTCTTCATCACCGGCTCAGGCGCGCAGGAGCATCAGCGCTCGAGTTGGCGGTAGCAGCTCCACCAGTAGAGACAAACCACAGCACCGATGACGCTCAACGCCAGGCCGACGGCGTTCTGGACGTTGAACAGGGCAATGGTGGTCAGCACCAGGGCTGAACTCAGCAGTCGGGCACCGTCGCGGCGATTTTTGGCGTAGAAGCGGGCCAGGACTCTGCAGGACGCACAACCGCAGCCAGTTTGGCCCACCGATAGCGTTGGCGCGCCTTTGCCCGGGTGCCTGTGACGTCCCCTCGAGCGCGCCTACAGAGTCAGCTCGCCGCCCCCTTGCCGGAGCACCCCGAGCTGGTGCTGGTCACCGATCTCGACGGCACCCTGCTGGGGGGACCCAGCGAGGAGCGTCGTGGCTTCTATCGCTGGTTGGCCGAGCAGCGCGAGCGGGTACTCCATGTCTTCTGTACCGGCAGGGACCTGGGCGCGATCGCTCAGGTGCTGGGGCAAGACGAACCGTTGGGGCTGGCGGCCCCCCATCTGGTCATCGGTGATGTGGGTTGCACGGTGGCCTGCGGTTCTTCCCTGTTGCCGATCCCACTGGCGGTGGACCCCATTGAGCAGCGCTGGCAGGCCCTCGAGCCGCGGCTCCGCACGCTGCTGGAGGGGCGGCCTGGACTGGAGCTCCAACCCATGAGCTCGAACCGTCGTCTGGCCTTTTATGTCGACCTCGATCAGTTCGACCTGGGCCTCATCCCTGTGCTCGAGGCGGAGGGGGCGACGGTGGTGATGTCCGACAACCGCTATTTCGATGTCCTCCCGGGCGGGGTCGACAAGGGCTCAACCCTGCTGTCGCTGCTTGGGTGGTTGGAGGCGGATCACACCACGGTGGTCACCGCTGGGGACACCCTCAACGATCTGGCGATGTTTGAAACCGGCCTCAAGGGGGTCATGGTCGGCAATGCCGAGCCGGCCCTGGTGGAGCAGTTGCCCCGTCTCTCGGGTGTCTATCACGCCCAGGGCCATGGATGTCAGGGCATCGCCGAGGGGCTGCGCCACTTTGGTTTTGGCCACCTGATGGCCTAGCGCTGCTGTTGCTCCAGCCGCTTTTTGGTGAGGGCCGTGGGCGTGGCGTTGGCTGGATCCTCGGGCCAGGGATGGCGGGGATAGCGGCCCCGCAGGTCCCGGCGCACGTCCCGATACGCCCCAGTCCAGAAGCCCGCGAGGTCTTGGGTGATCGCCGCGGGGCGCCCCGCCGGCGAGAGCAGTTGCACCGTCACCGGCAGCCGTCCGCCCAGGACCGTCGGGGTGGTGGCGGCCCCGAAGAGCTCCTGCAATTTCACGGCCAGCACCGGTGTGCCGCTGCTGTAGTCGAGGCTGGCCTGACGGCCGGAGGGAATCGCCAGGCTGGTGGGCAGCAGCGTCTCGAGCTCCTGGCGCAAGGACCAGTCCAGACCGCTCCAGAGGGCCTCGCAGAGATTGAGTTGTTGCAAGTCCTGGCGCGAGCGCAGGCCCTCCAGTTGATCCCCGAGCCAGCCCAGGGGGTCGGCTTCCAGGACGGCATCGCTGCGGTCCAGCCAGGGGGCGCCCAGTTCCCGGTGGGCCAGGCAGAGACGCTGTTGCAACTGCCTTGAGCCCTTGCCCCAGGGCAGGGCCTCGAGCCCCAGATCGGCCAAGCCCTCGAGCAGCGCGGCGCGCAGGAGCTCTGCTGGGGGATCGCGCAGGGGCCGGCGCTCCAGCGTCAGCGCACCCAATTGGAGGCTCTCCTCGGCCTTGACCCGCTCTTGGCTGGGATCCCAGCTCACCAGTTGCAGGCGTTCGCCCTGCGTTTGGGCCAGGCTCTCCACGCTGCTCTGCGGCAGGGCCAAGGCCAGCTGGATGCGGCAGTCACTGCCTCCCCCATCGGCATGGGCAATGGCCAGGGCCTCGCTGCCCCAGAGGGGGTCGCCGGGATGCAGTTCGGCGCCACGGCCGGAGCGCAGCTGGTAGCGACCGGGGGCGCCTGGGCGCTGGAGGCTGACCCGCTCGGGGTAGGCCTGGGCAATCAGCTCGGCGCAGAACGATGCCTCCTCGCCACTGTTCAGGGTCGGTTGGGGGCGGTGGCGTTCTTGACCGGCGATGCCCTGGAGCTGGCGCTCCAGCTGCGCCTGCAGCTGCTGAATCGAGCGCCGGCGATGGTCTCGCCCGTCCTGCCGCAGCCAATCCAGCCGGCGCAGCAGATCACAGCCGGCCTCATCCAGCCGTAGGGGGTCCCGCTCGCTCAGCAGGGCGGCCAGGGCGCAGCCCAGGCTTGGTACGCCGAGCTCCTGGGCCTGCAGCAGCACCTGGCCCAGGCGGGGATGCACTCCCAGCTGGCTGAGTTGGCGCCCATGGCTGTTGAGTTGCCCGGTGTCATTGAGGGCGCCCAGTTGTTGGAGCAGCTCCTGCCCCTCCAGCAGATGGGGCCGTGGCGGTGGCTCCAGCCAGGGCAACTCCTCCCCCAGACCCGCGCCCCACTGGGCCAGTTGCAGCACCAGGGGGGCGGGGTCGGCCTCCAGCAGGGCCGGGGGATCGAAGGCTGGGCGCCGCTGCTGCTCCGCGGGGCTCCAGAGGCGGATCGCGCGCCCTGGACCGAGGCGTCCGGCGCGGCCAGCCCGTTGCTCCGCACTGGCCTGGCTCGTCGGGAGCGTGACCAGGCTCTCCATGCCGCTGGCGGGGTCGAAGCGGCTGCGGCGGCTGAGGCCGCTATCGATCACCAGGGCGACCCCGGCGATCGTCAGGGAGCTTTCGGCAATGGCTGTTGCCAGCACCACCTTCCCCGCGGGGCTGCGGCTGGCTTGGATCGCGCGGCTCTGCTCCCCCAGGGGCAAGTTGCCGTGCAGGGGGCAGATCTCCAGGTCCTGGGACCAGTTGGTCCGCGCGATCGCCTCCTGGCACTGCTGAATCTGGCGTTGTCCAGGGAGGAACACCAGGGCGGTCTCGTGGTCCTGCCGTTGGTCCAGCCATTGGCTCTCCAGGGCCCGGACCACCTGGGCGGAGAGGGTCTCACGCTCTCGAGCCGGTTGGTGCTGCACCGCGACGGGGAAGCTTCGTCCTTCGCTGGTGAGCAGCGCGGCCTCGGGCAGCTGTTCACGCAGGGGCTGGAGGTTGAGCGTCGCTGACATCACCAGCAGTCGCACCTCCGGTGCGATCACCGCCCTGGCCTCCCGCAGCAGCGCCAAGGCCAGGTCCGCCTCGCTGCGGCGCTCGTGAAATTCGTCGAAGATCACGCAGGCCACCCCCTCCAGGCTGGGGTCGGACTGCAGCTGCCGCAGGAACAGGCCGTCGGTCAGCACCTCCACCCGGGTGGCGGCTGAGACCCGGCTCTCCAGGCGGACGCGATAGCCAATCCGTTGGCCAACGTCCTCGCCAAGACTGCTGGCCAGACGCTGGGCCGCGGCTTTGGCAGCGAGCCGGCGCGGCTCCAGCATCAAGACCCGCCCGCTCTCCGGGGGCAGGGCCTCAAGCAGGGCCAGGGGCACGCCTGTGGTTTTTCCGGCCCCCGGTGGAGCCTGCAGCAGCAAGGTTCCGCCCGCTGGAAGCCGCTGCACCAGCTCGGGCAGCAGCGGCTCAATCGGAAGCGGCACGGTGGGTGATCCGGGCGTCAGCGCACGTGGCGCGCGCCATCGACCGGGTGGTACAGCTCACCGGTCAGCTCTTCGTAGACGATGGCCGGCAGACCGGTTTCAAACATCGTCTGCAGGGCTTCTTTGAGATAGGGGTTCCAGCCGCCGGTGTTGACGTTGCCGTGGCGCACGGTCCAGTCCCAGGTGCCCTGGAGATCCCTAGGGATGCGGCCTTCGCGGTCGCGGCGGGTCACCAGATCCTGGGATTCAACGAGGCCCACCAGGATGGGCTCCTTGCCGTAGGCGGGAGTCAGGATCAGTTCCAGGCGAACGGGATCCTCTTTCACCAACTTGAGCTGGAAGCGCGGGGGCAGCTTGATGGCCTTGAGCACAGCAGCCACGATCCGGGTTCTTTGCTCCACTCAGCCTCCGCCAATGTTCACAAGCACCCACTGGTTGTACCAGCTGGAGGGTCCAAGCGGGTTGCTCTGGGGTCGTTCAGTCAGGCGGGTTACTCGTCGTCTTCGCCAAAACGCACCGTGAGTAGGTCGTCTTGGGTGAGCTGTCCGTCCTGATCCAAGAGCTCGGGGTGAATCGTCAGCCGCCCTGTTCGATCCCCCTGGGGCGTGCGGTCCCGGTCACCGGGACGGGGCACGGCTGAGTAGCCGCGGGCCATGATCCGAAAGGCCTGCCAGAGCAGTCCGATGAAGCAGGCGCCGTAGACCAGCGGCAGCAGCTTGCTGGCGACCAGACCGAGATCGGGTGTGGTGGCGAGCATGGCAGAGCTCTGGAAGGCCGACTGCCCCATCATCGCGCGCCCCCCGGTGCTTGCGTGCCCTGGAGCGTTCTGCTTACGGTTTCGCAGATTTGCTCTTGGTTCCATGGCTGGCGCAGCAGCACGGATGGCCGGCCTTTTGCTGGCGGCAGGTGCTGGCCCTGTCCTCGTGGCTCTGCCACCGGTGGCGGCCCAGAGCGCGCCGGCGCCGGCCCTGACCCGCCAATCCTTTGTGGCCGAGGCGGTGAAGCGCACCGGCCCTGCGGTCGTGACGATCGATACGGAGCGCACCGTCGTGGTTCCAGGGGGATCCCTGGTCACGCCCTTCCCGTTTAACGACCCGAGGCTGCGGCAGTTTTTCGGGCTGCCGCCCGGGGGCGGAGCGACCCGGATTCCTCCCTCCCAGCGGACTGAGCGCGGCCAGGGGAGTGGGGTGATCTACGACCCCTCGGGCTTGCTGCTGACCAATGCCCACGTCGTCGAGGGCACGACGCGGGTGATGGTCGGTCTGCCCGACGGTCGCCGGGTGGAGGGCAAGGTTGTCGGCAGTGACAGCGTCACGGACCTCGCGGTGGTCCGCTTGAGCGGGCCAGGTCCTTGGCCTGTGGCCGCCCTGGGCGATTCCGATGCCCTGCAGGTGGGCGAATGGGTGATCGCGGTGGGCAATCCCTTCGGCCTGGATCAAACCGTGACCTTGGGGATCGTCAGCAACCTGAACCGCAACGCCGCGGCGCTGGGGATCACCGATAAGCGGTTGCAGCTGATTCAGACCGACGCCGCCATTAATCCCGGGAATTCCGGTGGGCCCTTGCTCAACGCCGACGGGGAGGTCATTGGCATCAACACCTTGGTGCGCTCCGGCCCTGGGGCGGGCCTTGGCTTCGCCATCCCTGTCAATCAGGCCCGATCGGTGGCCCAGCAGCTGGTGACCAGCGGCAAGGTCAGCCACGCGATGGTGGGCGTTGCCCTAGAGCCCGTGCGCAATGTCTCTGGGGCAAGGGTCCGCAGCGTGATGCCCGGCGGGCCAGCGGCTCGCGCTGGGGTCCGCGCTGGTGATGTGGTGGTGGCCGCGGCGGGGCAACCCGTGGCTGATCCGGCGGCCCTGATCCAGGTGGTCAGTCGCCATGGCGTGGGCCGGCCGCTGCTGCTGGAGCTGGAGCGAGATGGCCAGCGTCTGGAGGTCCGCGTGACCCCCGTCGAGCTCTCGACCTTGATGCAGCGCTAGGGCGTCATTGCTGCTCGCGCAGCACCTCAACGCATTGGGTCACGCATTCGCCGTCATCCACGGAGCAGGCCGTGATGCATTCGAAGTAGCTGCTCACCGGATCCCCCTCGCTTCGGGCGGGGATGCCGGGGGTGGCGTGGGCCCGGGGGAAAGCCGATGGAGTTGCGTTGAACAGGGGATCCATGGCCGGCTCTCGATGGGCCTTAACAGCCTATGCACAAGTGTTCAATAACCCCTAGAAAAATGAGTCATCTTGCCTAGTGCTTTGTGAAGTTTATGCGTTAGGTATTTCTTCGCTCTGCCCTGTGAACTTGAGGCGGTTTTCCTGTCAGGCAGCGGATTTGCGGGCGGCTTCCTTCGCTTTTTGCTTGTCGCGTTTGGCCTTGCGCTTGGCCTCCTGTTCGGCGGCCTCGAGGGCGGCCTGGGCGGCTGCAGATTCCTCGGCTTTCTTCTCGCGGTAGTAGGCATAATCACCGCGGTAGACCACTAATTCGCCGTCGCGGATCTCGACAATCTTGTTGGCCACGCGGGAGATGAAATAGCGGTCGTGGCTGACCACCAGAGCGGCCCCTTCGTAGTCGCGAAGAGCGCCCTCCAGCATCTCCTTGGCCGGGATATCCAGGTGGTTCGTCGGCTCATCCAGCACCAGCAGATTGCAGGGGCTCAGCAACATCAACGCCAGGGCCAGCCGGGCCTTCTCGCCTCCGCTGAGCTTGCCCACCTCCTTGAAGACCGCGTCATTGCTGAAGCAGAAGCTGCCCAGCAGGGAGCGCACCTGGGTTTGGGTCCAGTCCGGAACGGCTTCGAACATCGTGTCGATCACCGTTTTGCTCAGGTCGAGCGCCTCGGCTTGGTTCTGCTCGAAGTAGCTGGCGATCACGTTGTGCTCGCCAAGCCCGGCTGAGCCCTCGTCGGGCGTCTCGATGCCCATCACCAGTCGCAGCAGCGTCGACTTGCCGGCCCCATTGGGTCCGACAAAGGCAATCCGGTCCCCCCGTTCAATCTCGAGATTGGCCCCTAGAAAGAGGATCTGCTCGCCATAGCTGTGGCTCAGGTCCTTGATCTCGGCGATCAGACGGCCGCTGCGCGGAGCGGGCGGGAACTGGAAGCGAGGACCGCTGACGCTCTCAGTCGGTGCCTCAATCCGCTCCACCTTGTCCAGCAACTTTTCGCGGCTCTTGGCCTGGGTGGATCGCGTGGCGCTGGCGCGGAATCGATCGATGTAGGCCTGCTGGGTGGCGAGTTCCTTCTGTTGCCGCTCAAAGGCGGCTTGCCCGGCTTCGCGCTCGAGGGTCTTTTGCTCGAGGTGGTTGCTGTAGTTCCCTAGGTAGCTGCGTGAGACGCCGCGTTCGGTCTCGACGATTTGGTTGCAGACCCGATCGAGGAAGGCTCGGTCGTGGCTGATCACCACCAGCGGGCAGGTTTGGCCGATCAGATAGTCCTCAAGCCACTGGATGGTCTCGACATCCAGGTGGTTGGTTGGTTCGTCCAGCAGCAGCAGATCGGGCTCCTGGAGCAGCACCTTGCCCAGGGCGATGCGCATCTGCCAGCCCCCGGAGTAATCCCCCACGAGCTGCTCGGCCCCCTCGGGGCTGAAACCGATGGTCGGCAGCAGCTTGTCGATTCGGGCGTCGAGCTCGTAGCCGTGCAGTCCCTCAAAGCGGCTTTGCAGCCGGCCCAGTTCATGGATCAGGGCATCGAGGTGGTCGGGGTCGTTGGCGGCCTGCTCAGAGCCCATCTCCTCTTCCACCTGACGCTGGCGGTTGAGCACCTGGGCGGCTTCGCCGAAGGCCTGGAACAACTCCTGCCGAACCGTCCGCGACGGGTCAACGTCGAATTCCTGCTGCAGGTAGACGATGCGGGGTTCCCCCTGCTTCACCACCTGTCCGCTGCTGGGCTCCTCCAGCCCAGAGATGATCCGCATCTGGGTGGATTTGCCGGCGCCATTCACGCCGACCAGGCCAATGCGGTCCCCGGTTTTCACCTCCCAGGTGACATTCCGGAGCACCTCGCCCGTGGGATAGATCTTGGAGACGCGTTCGAGGCGAAGCAAGGCGGTATTGGTAGAGGGCGCCGGTTCGGGCTCACGCCCTGGGTCGTACCGACATCATCTCCCTCCGGCTGATTACAGGCCGATCAGCCCTGCAGACTGGAGGTTCCTGACTGCATCGACCGCCATGGTGAAGCGACTCGAGCAGGTGGCGGCCCTGGTGGTGGCCGCCGGCCTCGCGATCGTGAGCTACTGGCTGTTCTTCAGTTGGATGGGGGAAGACCGCCGGCCCCAGCGCAACCGTTCAGAGTCCGCCGCGGGCCTTGAGCAGCCATTGCTTGGTGTCGGGGTCTTCGACGCTGGCCAAGTGGGCTTTGACGTCGTCGCGGCTCACCGGGAGTCCCCAGCTTTGCCCCAGTTCACAGATGCGGCTGAGGGTGCCTGAGGGATCCTGCAGGGCTTGCCGGAAGAGCTCCTGGGTGAGGTCTTGATCGCTGCGGATGCGCTCATAGAGCGCGGGGGCATTGCCGGAACTCATGGATTCTGCGGCCGGACCCTCTCACCCTATAAATCGCATCGGCTCTTGCCGATCCTTCGCGACGGAAGTTGATCTCAGGGGTGGTGCCTGAGTCCCGGTGGCTCGGCGCAGAGCCCGAGAACGGAGGGCTGCGAGGCCCCGGTCACCGACGTCAGCGAGCCACTGGCTCCCAGGCCGTGCCACCAGGCCAGCAGGGCAAAGGCCAGGGCCTCCCGGTCGCTGTCGGCAATGCCCAGCTCAGCGAGGGGCCGCAGGCAAAGGCCGCGGCAGCGGCGGCGCAGTTCCCGCATCAAGGTGGCGTTGCGTGCCCCGCCCCCCGCGACCAGCAGCTCCAGGGCCGGAGGGGCCTGCCGCAAGTCCTGCGCGACCACCGCCGCCGTGAAGGCCGTCAAGGTGGCCAGGGCGTCAGCGGGCTGGAGCGGATTGAGCTGCTCCAGGCGCCGCTGGAGGTCGGCTGCGCCAAAGAGCTCGCGGCCCGTTGATTTGGGCGGTTGGCTTTGGAAATAAGGTTCCTGCAGCCAGCGGCTGATGAGGGCTTCATCGGCCTGGCCTTCCGCCGCCCAGGCACCGCCGGCATCAAAGCTCCGCTCGCCCTGGCTGAAGTGTTGAACCGCCAGGTCCAAGAGGCTGTTGGCGGGGCCGCAGTCCCAACCCAGCACCGCTGCTTGGCGGTCGGGGCCGGAGCGGGGCGGCAGCAGGGTCAGGTTGGCGATGCCCCCGAGGTTCAGCAGGGCACGCCAGCCGCCGATCGGGGGAAGCAAGGCGGCATCGGCCGCCGGCACGAGCGGTGCGCCCTGGCCGCCCAGGGCCAGGTCGGCGGCGCGGAAGTCAAACACCACCGGAGTCCTCAGCCGCCAGGCCAGGCGTTGCGCGTGCAGCAGTTGCCAGCTGTTGCCGGTGCGCTCGCCGCTGGGGGGGCGGTGCCAGAGGGTCTGGCCATGGCAGCCCACCCTCTGGGCGCTGCCCTCGGGGTCGCAGGCCAGGGCGGCCTGGGCCTGCACCTCCGTCAGCGCTTCACCGAGCTCGAGCAGCTCCGCGGCGCTGGTGGGTTGCCCTTGGCCGACCGCCACGATCTGAGCGCGCAGGGCTTCGGGGTAGGGCAGGGAGGCACGGCTGTGGATCTGCCAGCGGGGCCGCCTGATCGGGCCGCTGAAGCTGGCGAGCACCGCATCAACGCCATCGGCGCTGGTGCCGCTCATCAGTCCCAAGACCCGCATGCGCAGACAAAAGCCCCCGGGAATTCTCCCGGGGGCCGAGGACCCTGACGAGGGTTCAGCGACTCACTGTCACTTGTTGGGTTGCGGAGTCATGCGCAGGTAGGGCTTGATCTCGGTCACGCCCTTCGGGAACTTGCTGCGGGCTTCGTCGGTGGGGATCGAGGGAACCACGACGCAGTCCTGACCGTCGGTCCAGTTGACCGGGGTGGCCACCTGGTGGTGGTCGGTCAGTTGCAGGGAGTCGATCACCCGCAGGATCTCGTTGAAGTTCCGGCCGGTGCTGGCGGGGTAGGTGATCTGCAGGCGCAGCTTCTTGTTGGGGTCGATGATGAACACCGAGCGCACCGTCAGGTTGTTGAGCGAATTGGGATGGATCATCCCGTAGAGATCGCTCACCTTCTTGTCTTCGTCGGCCAGGATCGGATAGTCAACTGTGGTCTTCTGAACCTCGTTGATGTCGCAGATCCAGCCCTTGTGGCTCTCGGCGGAATCGACGCTCAGGGCGATCGTCTTGACGTTGCGCTTGTCCCACTCGGACCGCAGCCGGGATACCTCGCCCAGCTCGGTGGTGCAGACGGGGGTGTAGTCCGCGGGGTGGGAGAACAGCACAACCCAGCTGTCACCAGCGAAGTCGTAGAGGTTGATCGGACCCAGTTGGGAGTCCTGGGTGAAATCGGGAACGGTGTCGCCGAGCTGCAGAGGCATGGCCGTGGCCGGTTGGAGGCAAAAATGGTGGCATATCTGCAGCGGGGCCTGACGGACCTCAGGCGAAAAGGCTGCGCTTGAGGTGCTCGAGCCCAAGCCCGCCGGTGGCCGAGACGAACAGCACCTGGGGGTCCAGCGCTTTGGCCTGATCGATCGCGGCCTTGGGGCAGCGGTCGATTTGATTGGCGATCAGTTGCCGCGGGACATCGCTGCCGAGTTGATCGAGGATGGCGTGGACGGTGCTGAGCTGCTCGCACCAGCCGGGGTCGGAGAGGTCCACCACCAGCAGCAGTTGATCGGCATCCAGGGTTTCTTCGAGGGTGGAGCGGAAGGCTTCCACCAGCGGCGGCGGTAGGTCCCGGATAAAGCCCACCGTGTCGGTCAGGAGCAGGTGCGCCGGGGCTCCCCCATCCGGGTTGGGCTGCACGATCCGGCGGGTGGTGGGATCGAGGGTGGCGAAGAGTTTGTTTTCCGCCAGCACCGCCTCCTGCTGCGGCGCTTTGCTGAGGGCGTTCAACAGGGAGCTTTTGCCGGCGTTCGTGTATCCCACCAGGGCGAGGCGGCGCTGGGTGCGGCGGTTGCTGCGCAGCCGAGCCCGGTGTTCCCGCAGCTTCTGCACATCCCGCTGCAGCTTGTCGATCCGGCGGGCGATGGCCCTGCGGTCTTTTTCCAGTTGCGTTTCCCCTGGGCCTCGAGTGCCGATCCCGCCCCCCTGCCGCGAGAGCGAGAGGCCCCGGCCCGCGAGCCGCGGCAGGCGGTAACGCAGCTGCGCCAGCTCCACCTGCAGCCGGCCGGCGGAACTGGCGGCCCTCTGGGCAAAGATGTCGAGGATCAGCTCGCTGCGGTCACTGACGGGCAGCTCGAGCCGGGCCTCCAGGGTCCTGGCCTGGGCCGGGGTGAGTTCGCGATCGGTCACCACCAGCGATGCGCCGAGACGCCGGGCCTCCAGCGCCGCCTCCTGCACCTTGCCTTCGCCCCAGAGGTTCTGGCCGTTGCGGTTGGACTGGCGCTGCACCACCAGCCCCAGGGGCTTGGCGCCGGCACTGCGCACCAGTCCCTCGAGCTCGGCGATTTCACGTCGGGCATCCTCCGGATCGCTGGGGCTGAGCACCAGCAGCAGCACCTGCTCTTGGCCCGCCAGCGCCCGGGCCGGCGGGGCCTGTTGGGGCTCGGGCGGTGCCAGCTCACAGAGCACCGCAAGGTCGTCCTGCTCCAGGGGCTGCCAGGGGCAGTGGGGATCTGAGCTGGGGCTGAAGGCGGCGGCCGGCCAGCGGCCGCCGGCCTGGGGACTGTTGCCGAAACGCAGCCAGAACCCCGGCTGCAGATCGAGCCCGACGACGGCCTCATGGCCCTGGGGCTCAAGGTGTTTGGCCCGCCCCACGCAGGTGATCAGGCGCAGGGCATTGCCTTGCCTGCGGGGGCCGCCAGGCAGGCGCTCGAGCAGCCGGCCCGATTGCTCTAGGGGGCCCACCCAGAGCAAGCGGCAGAGCCCCCGCTCATCCAGCACCAGGCTCAGCGGCAGGTCCAGCTCGGCGCTTTCGGCCGCCAGGCGCTGAAGACTGATCCAGTCCACCCCGGCACTCTCGGGATGACGCCGGTGGCTGAGCCGCTCGAGGCGTCTGGTCTGGGCGGGCCGCAAGCCGGCGGTGCGGCCCATGAGCGCGGATTGCTTCAAGGGGTGCCGTTCGGTTTCGCGCGCTTGATCAGTAGGCAGCGGATCCCCGCGGCCGCGGCGCTGGCCTGGTCCTCGGGGCTATCGCCGATGTGCCAGACCTGCTCGGCTGGGAGCTCCAGTTGCTGCAGGGCAGCCTGCAGCGGCAGGGGACTGGGTTTGGCGGCTCCGACCACGGAGGAGACGACGACGGCATCCAACAGAGGACTGAGCTCCAGGGCCTCGAGCAGTGGCAGGAGGCGCTGATCGAAGTTGCTGACTACCGCCAACTTCAGCCCCCGCTGCTGCCAGCGCTGCAGGTTCTCGCGCACATCGGGGTAGACCAGCCAGGGGTCAGCCTTGGCGAAGTGCTGGAACAGGGTTGTCCCAAAGCCTTCGGGCAGCGGACACTCGTGGCCGCAGGCTGCGAAGACCCGGGCGACCAGGGTGGTCCACCAGCGCTCTTCCGCCTCGAGCAGTGCCTCACCGCTGAGCCCAGGGAAGGCCAGCTCAGGTGCCTGGCGAAAGAGACCTGCAAAGACGCCATTGATGGCCTCCGGGGCGATCGTCAGGCCGAACGTCTCAGCCACGGCTGCATAGCTCTCACCGACCGACTGGCGCAGGCCAATCAGGGTGCCCATGGCATCGAGCAACAGGCCGCTGGGTGCGCTCATAGCCAGTTCGCCAGCCAGCCGCCGGCCACCTTGAGCTGTTGGGGGAGTCCGGGCATGCGCGCCAGGTAGGCCAGCCGCCGCAGCTGAAAGGCGGCGGGGCCGGCCAGGGTCACTCCCATGCCGGTCAGGCTGGCTTGGCCGACCCCCAGGCCCATCATTTCCCCTAGGTCGTTCCAGACGAAGTCCTCCAGGGAGGCGCCAAGCCGAAGCCGTTGCAGGTTGCGGGCGATGCAGCTGGCCTGTTGGTAGGCCACCTGGGCGTTGGCGGGATAGAGCGCACCGCAGGAGTCCGGGCAGGCCGCGGCATCCCCCAGGACAAAGAGGTCTTCGCTGCCCTCCACCTGAAGGGAGGGGGAGCACTTCAGCCTGCCCCTCGGGTCCAGCGGCAACGGGGGCTGCAGTTCCGGAACGCTGGCGGCCAGGCCCGCGGTCCAGATCACCCCATCGCAGCGCAGGGCTTCGGTGCTGTTGGTCCCATCCCCCAGCCGCTGCAGCTGCAGGCCGGTGGCATCGACGCTGGCCACTCGGGTATTCAGGCGCAGCCGGATGTCCCGTTGTTGCAGTGCCTTGCCGGCCTGCTCCCGGTTGAAGGCCTTGGCGATGGGCAGCAGCTCTGGACCTTGCTCCACCAGCTCGAGGATGGCGCTGCCCTCCAGCAAATCCGCGAGTTTGCAGGCCAGCTCAACGCCGCTGGCCCCAGCGCCGACGATCCCGATCCGCTGCAGCGGCGACTGCTTGGTTTTGAGTCGCGCGATCCAGCCCTGGATCTGCTCGACGTCCTCCAGCTCACGAAATCCAATGGAGTGCTCGCGCACTCCCGGGATCCCATAGGTCTCCAGTTGTCCCCCACTGGCAATGACGGCGTGGCTGTAGGGCAGCTCGCGCCCGCGATCGGTGGTGATGGTGCGGCGGCTGCGGTCGATGCGGTTCGCCCGCTCTTGGATCCAGACCACACCGGAGCCCGCCAGAAGTTCCCGGTAGCGGGGGGCAATTTCCCAGCGCTTCAGCTCCCCACTGAGCAGCTCGTAGAGCAGGGGTAAGAACAGAAAGTGCTCCCGGGGCTCCAGCAGCAGCACCGAGGGGTGCTCACCGGAGGCCGCCAGTTGCAGAGCGGTGTTGAGTCCGCCGAAACCACCGCCGATCACCACAACAGCTGCGGGCTCAACCTCGGATGGGGGCACGGCAGACGGTGGGGAAGAAGACCAGGGCGAACCCTAACCATCTCCCCCCACATTGGAAGATGGTGCGATGACCACGTCTGCCAACCCTTCCGCGCCCAGCTTCGACACCCAGCAGGCCTGTGAGCAGCTGCGGGCGTTGAGTGCGCTTGAGCGCATGCGTTGGGGGTTGGAGACCTTTGGTGATGGCTTCGCCCTGACCACCAGCTTTGGCATTCAGGCTGCGGTCTCGCTCCACCTGGTCAGTCAGTTGGAGCGCCCGGTTCCGGTGATCTGGGTGGACACGGGGTATCTGCCCCCGGAGACCTATCAGTACTCCCAGATGCTGGTGGAGCATCTGGGCCTGAAGCTGCATGTGGCCCAGTCCGGCGTCAGTCCAGCGCGCATGGAGGCTCTCCATGGCCGCCTTTGGGAAACCGGTCAGGTGGAAGACCTGGAGACCTATCACCGCATTCGCAAGGTCGAGCCCCTGGACCGGGCGCTCAACGACCTCAAGGTCACCTGCTGGGCCAGTGGTGTCCGCGGCGGCCAGACCGACCACCGCAAAGCGATGGAGCCCGTCCAGCTGGTCCGTGGCCGCTGGGCCCTGCGCCCCTTGCTGGATTGGAACAACCGCGACGTCTTCTATTACATGCAGGAGAACGGCCTGCCCCAGCACCCTCTGTTCGATAAGGGCTACTCGACGGTCGGCGACTGGCACTCCAGTGCCCCCGATGACGGCAGCACCAGCGGACGGGCCACCCGCTTTGGCGGTCTGAAGCAGGAATGCGGCATTCACCTGCCCGGGATGGCCGGCGAGGGCATCTAAATGGCCGAGCTGTTGCTGGTGGGCAACAGCCGATGGCACTGGGCGGAGCGCTCGCCCTCGGGCCTGCGCTGCTGGGATAGTCCGCCCCCGGATCCAGACCCGGCTTGGTCGGCGCCGCCATTGCGGGCTTGGGCCGCGGTGGGTGCTCTCCCTGCTGCCTTGGCCTTGCCAGAGGCGCAGCGCATGCGGCTGGAGCAGGTTCCCCTGGCCGAAGCCCCCGCCTGGCTTGGCATTGATCGCGCCCTGGCGGGCTGGTGGGCGTGGCGGCAGCAGCAGGGAGCGGTGCTGGTGGCCGATGCCGGCACCAGCTTGAGCCTCACCCTGGTGGATGAGAAGGGACGCTTTGCTGGCGGCCGTTTGAGCGCGGGCCTAGCGCTGCAGCTGCGCAGCCTGCATCAGGGAACCGCGCAGTTGCCGCTGACCCAGCCCGACGCCGAGAACCTGCCGCCCTGGCCGAGGGAGACCGCCGCTGCCATGGAGGTGGGCTGTCTGCAGGCGATGGTCGGTGCGGTCAATCAGGCGATGGAGCAGCTGGAGCACGGCTGCACGCTTTGGCTGACCGGCGGCGACGCCCAGCGCCTGGCCCCCTGGTTGAACCCGAGTCCGTTGGTTGTGGCCCCGCAGCTGTGTCTGGAGGCCCTGGATCAGCTCAGTTGATGCCGAGGTCCTGAAGGATGTCGTCGGCCATCGAGGCCGCCTTCACCTTGAGGTAAGCCTTCTCGATCTTTCCTTCGGCATCCACCACAAAGGTGTGGCGCATCATGCCCATGTACTCGCGGCCCATGAATTTCTTGAGGCCGTAGCTGTCGTAGCTGGCGGCTACGGGGCAGGGCTCAGCGTCACTGAGCAGGGTGAAGGGCAGGTCGTACTTGCTGATGAATTTGCTGTGGCTGGTGGCGCCGTCCTTGCTGATCCCCAGCACCGCGATGCCGTGTTTCTCAAAGCTGGCCCACTGATCGCGGAAGTTGCAGGCTTCCTTGGTGCAGCCCGGAGTGTCGTCCTTGGGATAGAAGTAGATCACCACCCGCTGCCCCCGGAAGCTGCTGAGGCTGACGCTGTTGCCGCTTTGATCAGGCAGGCTGAATTCCGGTGCGACGTCTCCGACCTGCAGGGCCATGGGGGGTGAGGGTTCAACTGGCGGGAGCCTAGAAGGACTGCCAGCGCAGGCGCCCCAGCTCTGGCTCAGCCCACTGGCGCAGCCCTCTGCTGCAGGCCTGTCCCCCCAGGAGCAGCTGTGGTGTGCGGCCTTGCCCGCTGCGCTCCAGCCCCGATATCGCTCCAGCCGCCAGCAGCTCCGCGCCCGCCTGGCAGCTTTGTTTGCGGTCTCTGCAGAGTCCATTCCCCTCTACAGCCCCCCTGGCGAGGCGCCGCGGCTGGAGGCGGGCTGGGGATTTGTGAGCTTGAGCCATAGCGGTGAGCAACTGCTGCTGGCTTGGTCCCCCTCGGCGGTGGGGGTGGACCTGGAGCGCCGCGATCGCGTGCTGCAGGCGGACCTGTTGGCCCAGCGTTTTTTCCCGCCTGAGGAGAACCAGGCGTTGCTGGCGCTGCCGGCGGAGGCGCGTCGCCTGCAGGTGTTGTGCAGTTGGGTGCGCAAGGAGGCGGCGATTAAGTGGATGGCGTCCTCCATCGCGGAGGAGTTGCGCCATTGGTATTGGGATCACACCAAACAGGAGTTAATCCACCTGCAACGGGGCCTCAAGCCCCCCTCGCTTTGCCTGGAGTCCGGCGGCTGGCTCTGCGCGCTGGTGGGGGATGGCGTGGGCGATACCCAGTGGGCTGAGGGCGGCTGAGTTTGTTTTTTTACGCAGCCGATTCTTAAAACAAACCAGAGTTGCCGTGTCGCGTCCCACGGGACTCGCCATACCGGGGATGTCTTCCTCTGCAAACCCATGCGCAAGGCACTCCTTCCCTTGGCTGGCGTTGGTTTCCTGATGGCAGGCCTGTCTGCGCAGGCCATCCCTCAGAACGGCCCCACCACCATCAACTCCGATCAGTCCGGCGTCGGCTTCGGCGCTCCGACCTTCATCCAGCCTTCCGGTCTTCCCACCCAGACCGCCCGGACGGTGAGCAACGGTTTCGTTCGCTCCAACACCCTGCTGCCCCTGGGCGGTAACGAGGTGATCGACAACCCCGTTCCTCGCAACCTCTCCGACCTGTCCGGTTGGTCCAAAGATCAGCTCCAGGCTGGTCTTCAGCAGGAATACTCCGTGGATGTGGCCGCTGTGGCTCGCTTCCTGTATTCCCCCAAGGGTGAGCAGTTCCTGAAAGAGAGCATTCAGGAGAACAACTACACCCCCTTCTACAGCCAGCAGAACAGCCTGCAGGCCGTGCGTAGCGCCATCATTCTCGACTCTGCCGACGGCAAGCTGTCGAGCTACGGGATGATGAAGCAGCTCCCCACCGACCAGCGCCTCCAGGGCTCGATGAAGGTCTGTGATGTCAACAGCATCGAGAACAGCCAGCAGGCCACCTCGCTGCTCAGCTGGTACATGAACACCCCGGCTTGCATCGCGGCTTACACCGCCGAAGCTCCCGAGCCGGTCAAGCAGCCCGTTCGCGGTCTCTGGTGATCCAGCGGATCGGTTGATCCATCCCAAAGCCCCGGCAATGCCGGGGCTTTTTTGTCGTCTTAGTCCGAACGGCGAGCGCTGAGGAGTCGATGCTCCAGCAACTGCGGCAGCGTCCCCTTCAGGCGTTGCTGGAGCTCGGCATTGAGGCGATCGATCTCAGCTGGGCTGAGCGTTTGGCTGAGCTGCTGGCGGTAGGGGGCATCCGCTGCAAACCAACGGGCGAGCAATCCCTCGTTAATCGGTAGTGCCAGCCGTTCCTCCCACGCTCTCCACTCCAGGGTCCAGCCCTGCTGGATCAGGGCGGCCTCGAGCGCGTTGGGCTCGGGTTGGGGCCTGAGGATGGTCTGCTCGATCGCCATCACTCTCTCCAGCAGGACGGCCAACGCATCGGCGGGCGTGCCCGCGTGCTTCAGTCCTCCCGCGGGACCCAGCTGGGGCTGGCTGAAGAGCAGGCGCAGGCGGGCCTTCGGTGCAGCGAGTGCCGTGAAGTCGGCAACTGCAGCCTCGAGTTCCTCGGGGCTGCTGTGTTTGAGCGGATGCCGGCTGGCAATCCATTCGAAGCGTTGGCCGCTTCCCTCGAGTGCGCTGAGGTCTGGGATCAGTTGGGGGCGCTCCAGGCTGTCGAGGACCTCCAGTTGTGTGCCCAGTCGCGTTTGATCGGCGCTGCTGGCGGCGTGGATCACTACACCGCCTTCGGGGCAGCACTGCAGGGGATCGAGGGCCCAGAGCAGGGAGCGGGCCTCGAGCAGGAGTACCCGGTCATGCCGTTGCCAAGGGGCATCAGCCCAGAGCTCCTGGCGGAGGCGATCGAGGCGTTCCCCTTCGCTGCCGGACTGCCGTTGAATCCAGCGCTCGAGCTCGGGGTCATCCGGACCGCTGCTGAGCATCTCGCCCAGCTCCTGCTGATGCTCAACGGCCGCGGCGAGCTGGGCGGCACGTCGCTGCTGCAGCCGTTGGCGGCGCTCCCCTTCCCAACCCAGGGTTCCCGGCTGCCAGAAGACCTGCCCCTGGAGATCGCTGGGTAGGTATTGCTGGGCGACCCAGTGCTCGGCGTAGGCATGGGGGTAGCGGTAGCCGACGCCATCGCCGAAGGCCTTGCCGTCGCGGTTGGCGTCGCGCAGATGGGCCGGCACCGCCTGGCGGTTGCTGGCTTTGACGTTCTTGAGGGCGTCAAAGAAGCCGAGCAGGCTGTTGCTTTTTTCGGTGGAGGCCAGATAGAGCGCCGCCTGGGCCAAGGGATAGAGGCCTTCCGGTAAACCCACCCGCTCGAAGGCCGCGGCGCAGGCCTCAACGACCACGACGGCTTGGGGGTCCGCCAGGCCGATGTCTTCCCCGGCGGAGATCAGCATGCGCCGGAAAATGAAACGGGGGTTCTCCCCGGCTTCGATCATCTTCGCCAGCCAAAAGAGAGCGGCATCGGGGTCGCTGCCGCGCAGGGACTTGATGAAGGCGCTGATGGTGTCGAAGTGGGCGTCCCCTTGTTTGTCGTAGAGAACGGCCCGCTGCTGAATGGATTCTTCGGCGATGGCCAGGGTGATGACGATCTGTCCCTCGCCATCGGGCTCCGTCGTCTCCACCGCCAGCTCCAGCGCATTGAGCAGGCTGCGGGCGTCGCCGCCGGCCACCTCGACGAGATGTGCTGCGGCCTCAGGACTGATCTGGACGGGCCGCTCTCCATAGCCCCGTTCCTGATCGCGCAGGGCCCGCTCGAGCAGTTGATGCAGGTGCCGGTTCTCGAGGGGCTGAAGCCGAAACAGCCGTGAGCGACTGACCAGGGCTTTGTTGACCTCAAAGAACGGGTTTTCGGTGGTGGCTCCGATCAGGGTGACCGTGCCGTTTTCCACCCAGGGCAGCAGAGCATCCTGCTGCGCGCTGTTGAAGCGGTGCACCTCATCGATGAAGAGCAGGCTGCGCAGGCCGTGCTGATCGAGCCGGCGCTTGGCTTCATCGACCTCGTGGCGCAGGTCCTTCACGCCGGCGAGGACGGCATTGAGGCTGCTGAAGTGGGCCCGGGTGGTGGCCGCAATGATCCGGGCCAGGGTGGTTTTGCCGACGCCCGGTGGGCCGTAAAAAATCAGGTTGCCGACGCGGTCGGCGTTGATGGCACGCCGCAGCAATCGACCGGGTCCGAGGATCTCCTCCTGGCCTTGAAAGTCGTCGAGGCTCCTGGGCCTAAGGCGGTCAGCCAGGGGGGCATGGTGCTGGCGCAGCTGCTCACCGTGATGGCTGAAGAGATCGCTCAAGCCGCGCCGAATGAGGTGTCGATCTCCATCATCTGCGGGACAGAACCCTTCAGCATCCCTAGGTTGCGGATTCCTGAGTCACTGTCGTGCGGCGCCTGCTGGCTCCCCTGCCGTTGTTGCTGTTGTTGGTGGGCTGTGGGCCCAAGCAACCCCAGCGCCAACCGACGGCTGTTCAGGTCCAAACGATTGGTTCGGCTGAGTTCAATCCATCGATTGATGTCATCAGTCGCTTGAGCTCGACCACCGATGTCTCGCTCAGGCCCGAGGCCGATGGCCGGGTCGTGAAGATCCTGGTGAAGCAGGGGCAGAAGGTGAAAGCGGGCGAGCCGATTTTGGTGCTCGACAACGTGCAGCAGACCGCGGCACTGGATTCGGCCAAGGCCGAGGCGCGCAAGGACCGCCTTAATGCCGAGCGCTACGTCTTTTTGAATGAACAGGGCGCTGTTTCCACCAAACAGCGGGATGCTTACGTCACCCAGGCGATTCAAAGTGCCGAGCGGGTGCGCTCCGATGCCGCCACTCTGGGATACAAGTACGTCACCTCTCCCATCGATGGAGAGATTGGCGATCTCGACACGGTGAAGCTCGGCGATTACGTCCGCAAGGGGCAGGCGATTACCGGGATTGTTGATAACTCCACCCTCTGGACGTTGATGGATGTCCCTGCGACGGAAGCCTCGCGCGTCGCACTGAATCAGGAGGTTCTTCTGCGCACCCAGGGCAATCCACCGGTGGAGGGGAGCGGCAAGGTGGTCTTTATCTCTCCCTATTTCGGCGTCAGCGGAAATAGCTCTTCGCCCAACACGGTGTTGGTGAAGGCGGCGTTCCCCAACCTCACCGGCAAACTCAAGACGGGCCAGTACGTCTTGAACCGGATCATCACCGGAAGCCAGCAGTCCCTCTCGGTGCCGGTGTCGGCGGTGCTGATGCAAGCCCAGCAGCCTTTCGTTTACCGGATCGTTCGTCTCTCGGAGGCCCTGCCCAAGATCAAAGCCTCCAAGACCGTCCCCGAAAAACAGAAAAAGCGGCTGGCCTCAATGCCTGGCTCGACGCCAATCGTGGTGCAGACGTCGGTTCAACTGGGCGATCTCCAGCACAACCGCTACCCCGTGCGTTCGGGCTTGAAGGCTGGGGATCAGGTGGTGGTCAGCAATACGGCTCTGCTGCGAACGGGTTTGCCCGTGACCATCGCTCCGGCCAGCAAGCCCTAGGGAGCAGCTGCGATGTCGCTCTCAGATCGGTTTATCAAGCGCCCGGTGCTCACCACGGTGTGCAGCATCTTGATTGTGTTGGTGGGACTGATTGCGATTCCCACCCTGCCAATCGAGAACCTTCCCAACATCGCCCCACCGCAGATCCAGGTCACGGCGAACTACAGCGGGGCGAACTCCCTGGTGACGGAGCAGGCGGTCACCAACGTCCTCGAGCAGCAGATCAACGGCGTGCCGGGAGCGGCCTACATCTCCTCGCTGACGACCAACACCGGTGCCAGCACGGTCAATGTCTTCTTTGACGAGGGAACTGACATCAACATTGACCAGGTCAATGTGCAGAACCGGGTGTCCTTGGCGATGCCCCAACTGCCATCACAGGTGAGCAACACGGGGGTCTCGGTGATCCAAACGACCCCCTCGATCCTGTTGGCTTATCAGGTCTCCTCCTCGGAGGGGCAGTTCGATCGCGCCTATCTCAATGGCCTGATCTATGAGCAGCTCTACTACCAGCTAGAGCGCATTCCAGGGGTTGCCCAAGCGACCTTGTTTGGCGGGAGTAACCCGGCCTTTTGGCTGTTCGTCGATCCGAACAAGCTCACGGCCAACCAGCTGACCGCTGATCAGGTGGTGTCGGCTGTTCGCAGTCAGAACTCCGTCGCCATTGGTGGCCTGGTCGGTGGTCCACCGGCGGGGGGGAATCAGCTCTTCACCTATCCGATCTTGGTGGAGAACAATGGCAACTTGGTCTCGGTTGATCAGCTCAACCAGTTGATCGTTGGTCGCTCTCCCCAGGGCAATCTGCTGCGCTTGCAGGACGTGGGAGAAGCCACCTATGGCTTCAACACCTTTGCGACGGAAGGGAGTGATATCAATGGCTACCCGGCGATCACCGTCGGCGTTTATCAGACCCCCGAGAGCAACGCCCTGCAGGTGAGCGAGGCGGTGGTGAACCTGATGGATCAGTTCCGCGCTCAGGTTCCTCCGGGGGTGACTGTGCAGCAGATCTACAACGTCGGGCAGTTCATTGAGTCCGCTGTTGGAGGGGTCACCGACGCCCTGGGCCTAGCGATTGTGTTGGTGCTGGTGATCCTCTTTCTGTTCCTGCAGGACTGGCGCGCCACGGTGGTTCCGAGCCTGGCGATTCCGATCTCCTTGGTGGGCACCTTTGCCTTCATGAAGGCCTTTGGTTTTTCGATCAATCAACTCACCTTGCTGGGCTTGGTCTTGGCCACGGGCCTGGTGGTGGATGACGCCATTGTCGTGATTGAAGCGGTGGCCAAAAACCTTGAGCAGGGAATGAAACCGCGTCAGGCCGCCCTCGAATGCATGGGCGAATTGATCGGAGCCATCATTGCTTCCTCGCTGGTGCTGATGGCGGTGTTTGTGCCGGTGGCATTTTATCCCGGTGGGATCGGCATCATCTACCGCCAGTTCGCCCTGACGATTGCGTTCTCGATCGCAATCTCGACGTTTAACGCTCTGACCTTCTCCCCGATGATGGCGGGGCTGATCTTGAAGACTGAGAAGCCTCCGCGCCCAGAAGGCTGGCGTTGGACCGTGGCTGGTCTGGTGATTGGGCTGGGTTTTGGAAAATTCAGTGCCGCCTCCTTTGGTCCCCTGGCCTATGTCGTGGGGATTGCGGGGTTTGGCTTTGCCGGCAGTCGGCTGGCTCTCATCTTTGATCGCTTCAATGCCTTTTTTGCTCGCTTGGAGCAGGGCTATGGGCGTCTCCTCCACTGGCTGATCGATCGCCGGCGTTGGATCTTGATGGGTTTGGGGGCTGGGATTGTGACCACCGCCATTGCCTTCAATGCCCTACCCACGGCCTTCATCCCTGAGGAGGACCAGGGCTATGGCCTGGGGATCTACCAACTTCAGAACGGAGCGTCCCTCTCTCAGACCCAACAGGTGGGCATGCAGATCGCCGAGGTGCTCAAGCAGGAGAAGAACATCACAGCAGGCAGTGTGATCAGTGGTGCTGGGTTTAACGGCAACAGCCCTGATCAAGGTCTGTTTTTCTTTGGGCTGAAGCCCCTGGATGAGCGCTCAGGCTCCGAAAACAAAGCCCCGGCGATTGTTGATCGCCTGAATGCCAAGTTGTCCCGCTTCAGCAGTGGCCTGGCGGCGGCTTCTCAACCCCCAGCTATCCCAGGGTTTTCGGCGCAAGGGGGCTTTTATTTCCAGTTCAATGACCTCAGTAATGGTGCCTATACCTTCACCCAGTTGGATCAACTGGCAGAGCAACTGGTCAGCCAGGGTCAGGCCAGCGGCGCCTATTCCAACCTCTATACCCAGTTTGTTCCAAGCGCTCCAGCCTTTGGACTGAAGATCGATCGATCGATTCTGGGTGCGCTGAATGTCGACTTTCAGCAGGCCATGCAGACGATCGCCATTTTGGCGGGTGGTAACTACTCCGGTCTCACCTACGAGAGCGGTCAGGTGCGCAACATCTATGTCCAGGCCGAGCCCGCTGGTCGCCAGGGTTTGGAGAACATCCTGAGTTACTACGTGCGCAACCGCGACAACAAGTTGGTGCAGGTCTCGGAGTTCGCCTCGTCTGAACTCTCCAGTGCACCGCCGGTCATCAGCCACTACAACCTCTACCGAACGGTCTTGATTCAGGGTGTTCAGGCCTTGGGTAAGAGTTCTGGTCAGGCGCTCAGTGCGATCCAACAACAATTCAAGGCCCTTGATTTCAACAACATCGGCTATGCCTTTACGGGGATTGCCGCTCTACAGCTCTCAGCCGGCAGCGCCAGCGTGTTGGTCTTTGGCCTGGGGGTGTTGTTTGTCTATCTCGTGCTCTCCGCCCAGTACGAGAGCTACGTCACCCCGGTGATCATCCTGATGACGGTGCCCTTGGCGATGCTCGGCGCCTTGGCCTTCCTCTCCCTGCGCTCGATTGATCTCAATATCTATGCCCAGGTGGGCTTGGTGACCTTGATTGGTTTGGCCGCGAAAAACGGCATCCTGATCGTCGAGGTCGCCGAGCAGCATCTGGAATCGGGGATGTCCTACGGCGAGGCTGCCATTGCCGCAGCTGAGTCGAGGATGCGGCCGATCTTGATGACGGCCATCGCCTCATTGGCGGGATTCTTCCCGTTGGTGGTGGCCACCACGGCGGGAGCCAACAGCCAGCAGTCCCTCGGCACCGTGATCTTTGGTGGCCTATTGGTCGCCACGGTGCTGTCGCTTGGGGTGGTTCCGCCGTTCTATGTCGCCATCAAACACTTGGAGGAGCGCTGGTTTGGCGCTCCAACGGCGCGGGGTTAGGGCTGATCAGGTGATCACGGTCGGGCGGTCCATGCCCGTGCGGGCCTTGATTTCAGCCAGGGCATCGGCTGCAGTGATCAGGTCGGCCAAGGCGGCCTGGGGATCCTGGCTCAGATCACCGCTGCTGGGCACATAGCTCTCGAGGTAGAGCCGCAGGGTGGCGCCTTGGGTGCCGGTTCCAGAGAGGCGGAAGACAACGCGGCTGCCGTCATCCAGCAGGATCCTCAGGCCCTGGCCGCTGGTCAGGGAGCCATCCACCGGATCGCTGTAGCTGAAGTCATCGGCCGTACTGATGCGGCGGCCGGCGAAGTCCTGGCCCACCAGTGAGGGCAGCATGCCCTTGAGGCGGTCATAGAGGCCATGGGCCTTCTCGCTCGCGATCGCTTCGTAGTCATGGCGCGAGTAGTAGTGCCGGCCGAAGCGCTTCCAGTGGGCATCCATGATCTCGGCCACCGAGCAGCGCTTGCTGGCCAGGATTTGCAGCCAGAAGAGAACGGCCCAGAGTCCGTCCTTTTCTCGGATGTGGTTGCTGCCGGTGCCGAAGCTCTCCTCACCGCAGAGGGTGATGCGGTCGGCATCCAGCAGGTTGCCGAAGAACTTCCAGCCGGTGGGTGTCTCGAAGCAGGCGATGCCGAGCTCCTTGGCGACGACGTCCACGGCGGCGCTGGTGGGCATGGAGCGGGCGACGCCCGAGAGCCCTTGGGCATAGCCCGGCGCCAGCGTGGCATTGGCGGTCAGCACCGCCAGGCTGTCGCTGGGGTTTACGAAGCAGCGGTTGCCCAGGATCATGTTCCGGTCGCCATCGCCATCGCAGGCCGCACCAAAGCGATAGGCATCGCTCTCCATCAGGAGCTCGGCTAGATCGTGGGCGTAGGTGAGGTTCGGGTCGGGGTGCCCACCACCGAAATCCTCCAGGGGCTTGCCGTTGCGGACTGTTCCTGCCGGTGCCCCCAGCAGGCCCTCGAGCAGTCGGGTGGCGTAGGGGCCCGTGACGGCGTGCATCGCGTCGAAGGCGATCGGGAAGTCGTCTTGAATCAGCGCCTTGATCTGATCGAAGTCGAACAGCTTCTGCATCAGGGCGATGTAGTCATCAACCCCATCAATCACCTCCAGGCGGAGATCTCCCACCGTCTGCTGGCCGACGGCATCAAGGTCGACCGGCGCGGACTCGAGGATGCGGTAGCCATCCAGGGTCTGGGTGCAGGCGTAGATCGCGTCCGTGAGGGATTCGGGGGCCGGACCGCCATTGGCGCCATTGACCTTGACTCCGAAATCACCGTCGGGACCACCGGGGTTGTGGCTGGCCGAAAGGATGATGCCGGCCGTGGCCTGGTGCTGGCGGATCAGGTTGGAGGCGGCCGGGGTGGAGAGGATTCCGCCGCTGGTGGTGATGATGCGGCCCACACCGTGGGCGGCGGCCATGCGGGTGATCACACCGATGGCTTCACGGTTGCCGAAGCGGCCATCGCCACCGACCACCAGGGTGCCGCCTTGAATCCCGGGAACCGTGCGCAGGATCGCCTCGATGAAGCTCTCGAGGTAGTGGGGCGTTGCGAACTGACGGCTGCTCTTGCGTAGCCCCGACGTGCCTGGTTTTTGATCGGAGAAGGGGGTCTCGAGAGCGATCTGCCGCACGCCGCTGGTCATCGGTGAGAGCCGAGGGGGCACCAAGTTAGACCGATGTTCTTGATTCCAGAGGTGATGCGGCGCAACTAGCTCCCGCCAAAGCCAAAGCCGCTCTTCTTCTGGCTGTCAGGGGCTTGGGGCTGGTTGGCTTCGGGCTTGGCCAACTCCAGGCTGCGGCAGACCAAAAGCAGGCGCTGGGCTGGATCGCTTAAGGCTTCCCGCCGTTGATAGCTGTTGCTTGCGGCGGGTTTGGCTTTCTCAATGATGCTCCAGAGCAGGTCCTTGCAGCTGGCGGGAAGTCGGGGGTGATCCATCAGTGGATCGGCGAGCTCTCGGGACCGTGAACAGCTGGCGGCGCTGTTGTCGCGGGCGCAGCTGATGGTGATCAGCTGCAACTCCTTCAGGCTCTCTTCACTGGGGAAGGGAACGTAGGGGTCAGCCGCCAGCCCCGCTCCGCCGCTCAGAACTGCAGCAGCGGCAAGGGGCAGGGGCAGCAGCTGACGCAGGGACACCATGGGGCCGGGCTCACTGGCATCCATCTTGGATCGAAATCGCGGCGCCTAGCCCAGAACCATCTTTTTGCTGCGCGCGGGATGCAGCAGATCAATCATCAGGGTGTTGATCCATCCGTCCTGCTTGCTCTGCCAGAACAACAGCAGATAGTGCCCTTTGCGTTGGATCCGCATGGCTAGAGCAGCGGGGTCACCCTCAAGTAACGCGGCTCTGCGTGGCAGGGCTCAAAAGCTCTGCTTTGGTTTCAACAGTTGGAAGAGACTGTGTTCCTAGGACTGTTGAAAGCCGGTGTTTATACCGATAGCGCAGCGCAGATCTGCTCCATAACGTGTGTGCATCTCCGATGGGGATGGGGAACTGAAGGCGCTGGGGGGCCAGCGTCTTTTTTATGGCTCAGGACGCTGAAGAGACCGGTTTTTTTACTCATGGTGTTGCTCTGCGAGCACTCCTAGAACAGCAGCAGACACCAACAGAACGCCCCTGTTCGGGCGCTCGGGTGCCAAGGGCGGCCAACAGGCCGCCCTTCTTCATGGCCCCTGGCTAAAAGGGAGGCTCCATTGCCGTGGGAGCGATGCCTCTTCTGCCGCGCTGGCGCTTCATGACCGATGAGGCCAAGGCTTTAACCAAGTGCGTTGCTGTCTCTGCGGTGGCCTTGCTGCTGGCAGCGCTGTTGCTCCGTGCCCTGCTGCCCTGGATGCTGCTGGTCCTGCTCCTCTGGGGGCTTTGGCGCTGGCGGCGGGGCTAGCAGCCTTGGGTCCGCCATCGTTTTGTATCTACCTGTACTAACAGGGGCCAGGCGATCTCTAGGTTTTCCAACGATGAACTTGGGGAACTGACTTGAGGCAGCCAGTCGAGCCCTGGGCTTCAACTCATGTTTGACCCGTTTGGTCTGTCCTGCCTGGATTACTTGATTTGGCTGCGCTCAGGTCAGGAGGCCACGCTTCGCCTCTCCTGCAGTCAATCCACCATTTCCCGTAACGCGAAAGCTGTCGCCGAATCCCTTGGCCTGGATGCCCGCAAGCTCGAGGGGGAGTGGAGCCTGGATGGGGATCTCTCGCTCCTGAATGCCGAGAGGGGGGTGCATCAGCTCGCTCGCTGGCAACGGAAGGATGCCCTGCGCATTGACGGGATCTACGGGGCTGGTGCTCCCTATCTCGAGGTGATCTCTGCTCCTTGGGTCTGCGGTCGATCGGACTTCATGGGGATTCCCTATCCGATGGTGTTGCTCAGCCAGTCGATCTTGGACGTCTGGATCGGTTGCCATCCCGATCTGCCGGAGGAGGACGACAGGTTTGCGGTGATCCCCCTCAGCCGTTACCCCGCCTATTTCTTGGTGGATCATGCGCACCCTCTGCTGGAGTCGTCAGGTGATTTGACCCTGGAGGATTTGCGGGGATTCCCGGTCCTTTCCCTGCCCGATGGTGCGTTCCCGAAGATGCAGCAGCACCTGAAGGGTTTGGGTTTGGCGCGCACTCCAGTGGGAACGACGCGCCATGACCCGCGCCGTTGGGAGGGGCGCACCGAGGATCAACTCACCATCAGCTACGGCAGTCCCCACACCGTGGCCTGTTTTGCTGGGGCCAAGGTTGCCTTGCCTCTCTCCACAGGGCTGACCTTGGGGGATTCCCTGGTGGTGAAGCGCCGTTTCGCGGACAGCGACGCCTTTGTGCAGCTCGTGGCTCAGCTGCGTGCGCGTGCTCAGTCCCTGTCGGCGTCTCGCCCTGAGCTGGTCAGTTGTTGAGCGGCCAATGATTGGACTCGATGAACTGGATTGCCTGGATTACCTGATCTGGTTGCGCACCGGTGATCGGGTGGCCCAACGGCTCAACTTGGATCAAGCCTCGGTGTCCAGAAAGGCGCGGCGTGCCGCGGCGGCCTTTGGCTTGGAGGCCAGAAAAGCCGAGGGCGAATGGGAGCTGGAGGGGGATTGCACGCTGCTCGATTTAGAGCGGCAAGTTCACCAAGATTGCCGCTGGAAAAGGGACCTCCCCCTGCGAATCGACGCGCAATATTATTCCGGCCCGTTATTGCTCGATGCCCCCCCCAAGGGGTGGCTCTGTGGCGCCTTTGATTGTCTTGATGTCACCACTCCTTTGAGTCTGTTGATGCGTGGTGTTCTGGATGTTTGGATTGCCGGCTTTCCTGATGTACCAGGCGACGATGATGATCAATTCGCTGTTATTCATCTCGATCGTTTGCCGACCCATTTGGTGGTCTCCCCCGGTCACCCGCTGACCCGCCTGGGCTCAGCCATCACCCTGGAGGATGTCCGGAAATTTCCCTGCTTGGCGTTGCCCGACGGAGCGTTTCCGAAGTCTCAGGAAGCGTTCGAGGGATTGGGATTGTGGAACTCCCCCTCGTCGGTCCGCCGTTATTCCTATGAGGCCTGGGAAGGCCGAACCGCCGATGAAGTCACGGTCGGCTACGCCCATGCCTTTTCTCTTGGTCTGTACCGCACTCCAAAAGTGATCTTGCCGATTGAGATTCCACTGACGGTTGGCGACAGCGTTGTGGTGCCGCGTCGCTTTGCAAATCATCCGCGATTTCTCACGTTGCTCGAGCACTTGCGCGCGCGCCTGGAGTCGATGCGTTCGGCTTACCCCGAGCTCGAGATCCTGCCGGCCTAAATCCGCTCCACGCCACTGCCGCAGCGCTGGCGGTTGCGTTCGAGTTTGCGCCGCAGTCGTTCTGTGATGCCTAGATCGGCAGTGCGCCAGAGGCGATCCATTTCACGGGTGAAGTGGGCGGCGACCTGCGGGGAGCGGATTACGAGGAGTACCTCGTCGTTTTGATGGGCGGCAGACGGCGACCAGTTGAAGCTGCCAGTGATGACGGTCTTGCCGTCGATGACAGCGAACTTGTGGTGCAGTTTGTCGCCGCGGGCTAGCTGCGGTGTGCCGATGCCTTCGGCTGCCCGCTCGAGCGGTTGATTGTTCGTCTCGATCTTGCAGTCGCGATCAGCCATGGCGACCCCCAGGAGATCAAGGACTTCAGAGAAGGGACGGCTGGCAAAGCCCGGATCCGCAACAAGCCGCAGCCGCACCTGCTGCGCCAGTCGCTCGGCCATTTGGTCGGTGAGTGACTGCGCGGAGAAGACAAACAGGGCTAGATCGATGCTCTCCCGTGCCTCCGCGAGGACGGAAGCGATCAAGGCCAGCCCGTTGTTGGGATCACTGCGGCGATGGGGCGCAAACAGCACCTCCACCTCGCTGCTTCCCACACGGATGCGCTGAGGCGCGTGCTGACCTTTCCTCAGGCCAAAGCGGCTATCGGGTTGCCCGCCGGGCCCGTCTCCCCACATCCGCTCAAAGTCCTCGCGGAAGAGTGCGGCCAAAGCTGGGCTCTCGATCTGCAGCAGGTGGTTGGCGTTCCCGCGGGTTCGGGGCGCGCCCGGGTCCCCATGGAGGCCTGAGGCGGTGAAGTTGGCCGACCCCGTCACCACGGTCTGCCCATCGACCACCAGGTACTTGCTGTGCATCAGGCCGCTGCCCTTGCTGCCATCGGCGGTGTCATCCAGCAGGGGGACGCCCGCGCGCTGCAGGATGGCCACGGCATCGCCCTGCTGCCGCTCGGTCTCCGAGAGTTGTCCGTCGCCGTTTTGGTCTGCTAAGGCGCGCAGCTGCCGGTGGCGTTGCCGCTGATGGGGGCTGAGCTCGGCTTCGTGCTGGCTGCTCCAGGGTTGGCTGTAGAGGTTCTCCAGAGCCACCTTTACCGGGATGCCCCGTCGGTGTTGCTCGACCAGGGCCTGGGCGATGGCCGGGAGGGAGAGCTCCTGAACGGCCATCAGAACCTCGGACTCTGCAGAGCGGATCGCTTCGATCAGTAGCGCCTCGAGGTCCTCACCCGCTCGCCACTGGCGGCTGATCGGGCTGATGTAGCCGCGGTCCTCCCGGTGGTTGAAGGCTGCCCTGATCTGTGGGTGCTGCACCAGGGCTGGCGCCTGCTCGGCGCCGATCAGTTGCCCGGCGCTGCCGCAGCCCTGCAGCAGGCAGGCCAGGGTTAGCAGGCTGCTGAAAGCGGGCCGCTGCAGCATCAACGTCTCAAGAGGGATCTGGAGCCAGTGTTCCCTTGGTGCCTCAGCCGTGCTCGGGCATTTCTGAGGTCAGCAGCATCGAGCCAAACCAGAGGCTGCTGATCAGCACCGCCGCCAGGACCCCGGCGCCAATACCCACCTTGACCATCAGCAGGGGAACGGCGATGGGGAACAGCACGGCTCCCGCCATCGGGGTGAAGGCAACGACGGCTTTCATTGCGGACCTGTGCTCAGAACCACTCGGCCACAGCTTGGTCGCTGGGGTTGCTGTTGTCCTCGGGTGTGCTGCGATCGAAATTCAAGGTGATATTGCGCTTCTGCTCGCCATCGGCCGCAATCGCCTCGATGGCATAGACCTGCTCGCCATCGCGGAAGGGGACCTGAACCCGGAAGGTGCCGTCGCTGGAGAGGGGAACCTCCTCGCCGCCAATGCTCAGGCGGGCGGAGGGATCGGTGGCTCCGTAGACGATCAGCTCAGCATCGGCGACCAACCAGAAGGCGCGCTTGCGTTGACCGACCACGCCACTGCCGGATTCATTGCGGCCGCTGGCCCAGAGGCCGGCACCGGACGCGTTGAGGCCAGAGCCACTGGCGCCCTCGAGTTCATGGAAGGCCTCCGAGCCCCGTCCCATCGTCCGTCCAAAGCTGGTGGCGGTTTGATAGAGGCGCTCGTGCAGACCGTTGTCTGGAGTGGTGGCGGGTTGGCTGGCGATCCCAGCGGCATCCACCTGGCCCAGCGGGGCCTCGAGCGAGAAGGGAACGAACTGATCCAGGATTTGTTCGCTGGGGTGGAGCGCAGGCACCCGCGCGATCGACGAATAGGCCAGGGAGATCCAGCCACCAGCGTTGACCCGGTAGCCAAGTTCGACCCGGTAGTCGCGATCACTGAGCGGCACGGGCAGGTACCACTCGGTGGCGTGGCTATCGACGGGCACTTCCTGCAGGGTGTGCGGGTGCACGCCTCCATCGCTCACCCCAGTGACATCGGCGACCCGCAGGCAGAGCTGGCTGGCTCCATCCTTGAAGGCCTGCTGGCGATCGCTTTCAGAGATTTCCCAGAAGACATAGGCCCACTGGGGATCACGCGGTAGAAAGACGACGCGCGTGCTGTCGATGGTTTTCGGCGGAGGGCTGTGTTCTTGCTCGACGCTGCTGATGTCGGCCTGGCGCTCGCCGATGGCATCGACCAGTTCAGCCTTGGTTTTGCGGCTGTAGAGCGTCACGCCCAGTTCACTGGCCACCTGGCGCAGCTGGCGCAAGGTCATGCGGGCCAATGAGGTCAGGGCTTGGGTCACAGTGCTTCCGATTCCTTTCGGGATCAATGGACTTACTTTCCCCGATCCCTTGTGCAATCGGCAGTCGTGGTCAGGATCCCGTGACTGCCTCCGGTGTGGAAACACAAAAAAAGCGGCGGTTCATCCGCCGCTTTAGAAGTCCTGGCCCGTAGATCAGCGGCCGAGGCTGCGGTAGGGGACTTTCGAGAGGTAATCGATATCGGCACTGCCGCTGGCGTTGGCACCGCGCAGGGCAGGCAGAGTGCGCACCCAGGGCATGTAGTCCTGCGGGAAACCACCGCGGCGCTGCAGGGAGCGCTCGGGCAGCTTGCGGGCGGTGCCGGTGTAAACGATCTGGGGGAACCCGAGGATGCCGCGGTAGTAGGCGTCGTATCGGGGGCTGGTGATGTTGAAGGGGGTCTCGCCCAGGTCACGGCTGCCGACCACGCGGTTGCGGTGGTAGGGAACGGTGTCGTAACCGAAGGCGTTCAGGTACTCCTCACTGTCGAGGATGTCGTCAACCATGCCCTTGACGCCGCGGGTCATCAGCACAGCGGACCAGGCGATCTCTTCAGCCTTGCCGTGGGTTTGGCGACCCAGCAGCTTTTCGACGAGGTGGCGAGCCACCTTGTAGTTGCTGTTCAGCGTGTAGAAGCTGCGGTTGAAGGTGTCCGAGAGGCACAGCGAGCGGATGAAATCGCGCACCGTGATCTGGCCGTTCCGCACCTGGCTTTCCAGGGTGAGGTCACGGTCCACCTTGAAGGCGTGGAAGAAGATTTGGCGGTAAGCCGCTTCGATCACGAAGTTCTGGTCTTCGCGGTCCATGGCCTTGTCCATGGATACGGCTTTCGGATCCTCATCCGAGCCCACACGCAGGCCTTCAACACGCGAGTTCTGCGTGGTGGGCGCGTACTTCAGAAGAGGAAGGGCCACTCGAACTTCGGCATCCGTCGGGGACGATCGTAGAAGTGTGTTCCGGGCTCAACTCCGCCGTCCCTTTCAGGGCTCACAGTCCGTAACGTTCCACACCGATTCGTTTCACCAGCCCAGCAGCGACAAGGCCGGCTCCGCACTGGTGCTTTCGGCGCTTTGGGGCTTGGCGCTGGGTTGCTCACTGCCGCTGACCTCGCAGCGGGTTTCGATGCAGAACGAGGCGTTGTTGGAGAGCCCCTCGACCGTGCTGCTGCGCACGCGGACGTTGGGGCCGGCGAAGGCAAACCGCTCCCAGACGTTCATCGTTTCGTACTCCGTGCTCAGCAGCAGGCCGTCCCGCTCATCCATCGAGAACAGAGAGCTGGCGGGGGCTTTCTCCGCGTAGCCCAGATCCCGCAACAGCAGTCCAGAGCGGCCGCGCTCGTCGGTTGGGATCAGGCCGATCACGCTTTCGCCGGTGTGGTCCTCGCCGGCTTTGTCCCAGGCCATCGAGGCGCTCCAGCGCACCCAGCAGCCCCCCACCAGGCCAGCCGGATCCTGGCCGTGGAGTGCGGCGATCTCGGCCAGGCGCTGGTCCGTGCGCTCCAGTTCCTCCACCACGATCAGCGAGCCTCCGGCTTCGGCGCGGCGGTGCAGCAGGTGATGGACGCTGCGCTGGGAGCGCCAGCGGCCGCAGCTCAGCTGGAAAAAGCTGAGGGCATCCTCAATCGCAAGGGTCACGGCGCTGCAGCAGATGCAGCGATGATCGCAAGCCGTAGTCGTCTCCTGCAGCTGTGCTCAGCGGAGTCCTGGCGGCCTTGGCGGGAGCCCTGTGTTGGACCCTTGCCAGCAGTCTTTGGCGGCGCTTGCCAACGGCCCTCAGCGCCAGCCAGCTCAATCTGCTTAAAAACGCTCTGGCGCTGCTGTTGCTGCTGCCGCTTTTGGGCGCGTCCGGCGTTGGCTTCCTATGGAGCGATCCCTGGGCCTTCTGGCTGCTGGTCGCCAGTGGGGTTCTCGGCATTGCCATTGGCGACAGCCTCTTCTTTGCCGCCCTGCGCCGCATCGGAACCCGGCGCACTCTGACCCTTGATGCGGGCGGTCCCGCGGTGACGGCGCTCTTGGGCATGGCGGCTCTGGCCGAGAGCCCCAGCCTTCTGCAATGGCTGGGGATTGCCCTGATCACAGCGGCCCTGGCTCTGGTGGCAGGCCATGATGCCGGGGCTCCTCGCTCGCGGGCCTGGGGCCTGGGGGTTGCGCTGGCCCTGGGGGCCTTAGCCTTCGGCAGTGGCGGAGCCGTCTTGGCCAGGGCGGCCCTGCGCTCCGGTGCGATCGATCCGCTGCAGGCGGCCGCGCTGCGCCTCTTGGCCGCAACTCTCGTCCTGCTGCCGCTGCTGCCGTCTCTGCTGCAGCGACGTCAGGGGCCGCTCCCGCAGCGGCGGCGTTGGCCCCTGGGGATCCTCGCTACCTTGCTGGGGACCAGCGCCGGGATTGCCCTGCAGCAAACCGCCCTGCAGCAGTTGCCGGGGGCGTTGGCGGTGTCACTCCTGGCGACCGCTCCGGTGATGGCGCTCCCCTTGGCCTCCCTGGAGGGGGACCGCCCCTGCTGGCGAGGGGCCCTGGCGGCCCTGATGGGCCTGGCTGGGGTCAGTTGTGTGGTGGCTTAAGCCGCGCATCGGCCTGCCGTTGTCCCCAGCGCACCAGGTCGGCGATCTCCAGCTGCAGCGCGGGTTTTCCGAGGTCGTTGCCGATGCTGGCCAGCTGGGCTGAGGCCTTGCCCAATTGCTCCACCAGAACCGGAATAAAGGTCGGGTCCACCGCCAGGTTGGGTTGCTGCTCGGCCCAGGCGCTCAGACGGGCCCCCTCCGGTAGGTCTTCCCCTTGGGCGGCCGCCTGTTGCAGGCAGCGCAGGCTATGGGCCAGCAGGCGCAGGTGATGGCGCTCGAAGGCCGGGAGCAGCGTGCTCTCGAGTTCGCTGAGGTCCCCTTCGCTCAGCACGGCGTCAGGCGGAATCCGCAGGCCTGGTTGCCCTCGAGCAGCCAGTGGACCCGATCGACCTTGCAATCGGGGAAGGTCTGTCTGATCAGCTCCAGTTCCTGATCGCAGACGCAGGGGAATTGCTGGGCGATGGACTGAACCGAGCAGTGGAACTCGCTCAGTACCCAGCTGTCCTGGCCTGGTTCGGCGTGGAACTCGGCGACGTAACCCTCTCGCCGCCGCAGCTCCACCAAGCGCTCCAGCCGTTCCAGGACCGTGCCGGCGCCGATGTGTCTGCGGTAGTCCTCGGCCTTGTCGCTGGCCTGCCGCTCGAGCAGCTCCTCGACCATTCCGCTGGGCAGGTTGGCGGTCATCGAGCTCAGGAGGCCCAGGGCGAAATGTTCGCTGCCGTTGGGGAAGTGTCCGCGTCCATGGCTAGTCAGGCGCCAGCGGTTGCTGGGCCGACCTTGGCCCTCGCTGGCGGGACTGGCTTCCACCAAACCCTCGTCTTCTAAGGAGCGCAGATGGCGCCGCATGACTTGGACCGACACCTGAAGCGCCTCGGCGAGCTGGGCAGCCGTGAGCTCCCCCTGCCGCAACATCAGGCTGAGAGCGGCTTCGCGTGTCGGTGACTGGGCGGAGACGCTCATGTTGGAAAGCGATCTTCCACACCATGCCACGGCTAAACGGGCGCTGACGAGTGAGCCGAGAAGGCCCTCCCCCCGATTGGCACCGGCAACGCGCAACAATGACCACTCACTGCTGACGGTTCAGGCCTCTATCGTTCACTTACGAAACCCTTGTGTTTCGTAAGTTGTTGATGGACGAGCTGTCAGCCCCGCTGGGCGCCAGTCCTCGCCCGGCACGTCCGTTCCAGCTTTGTCTCTGCGCTCATGTCTGCAGCCCCCTCCCCGTCAGCCAGCGACAGCCTTGAGGTGATCCGCAAGTTTGCGGAGACCTACGCCCAGCGCACGGGGACCTATTTCTGCAGCGATCCCAGCGTGACGGCTGTCGTGCTCGAGGGTCTGGCCCGTCACAAGGACGAGCTGGGCGGCGCTCTGTGCCCCTGCCGCCACTACGAAGACAAGGAGGCCGAGGTGGCGCAGGCCTTCTGGAACTGCCCTTGCGTGCCGATGCGTGAGCGCAAGGAATGCCACTGCATGCTGTTTTTGACCGAGGACAATCCCTTCCGCGGTGAGAACCAGACCATCTCGATGGAAGACGTCAAAGCCCATACGGGCGGTTGAGGCTCACCCATGAGTAACGCTCAGGCCGTTGGTGATTTAGTCAGCCAGCCGTACAAGTACGGCTTCGTCACTGACATCGAAACCGAGAAGATCGCCAAGGGCCTCAGCGAGGACGTGGTGCGTCTGATTTCCAGCAAGAAGGACGAGCCGTCTTTCCTGTTGGACTTCCGCCTGCGGGCCTATCGCCAGTGGCTCCAGATGGAGGAACCGGACTGGGCCGCTTTGGGCTACCCGCCCATCGACTACCAAGACGTCGTTTATTACGCCGCCCCCAAGCAGCAAGAGAAGAAGACCAGCCTCGATGAGGTGGATCCGAAGCTGCTGGAAACCTTTGACAAGCTTGGAATCCCCCTAAGCGAGCAAAAACGGCTGTCCAACGTCGCTGTTGACGCCGTCTTCGACAGTGTCTCGATCGCCACGACCTACAAGGAAAAGCTGGCTGAGCACGGTGTCGTCTTCTGCTCGATCAGCGAGGCCGTCAAGGAATACCCCGAGCTCATCGAGCGCTATCTGGGGACGGTGGTCCCGAGCAACGACAACTATTTCGCGGCGCTGAATTCAGCTGTCTTCAGTGACGGCTCCTTCGTCTTCATTCCCAAGGGCGTCGAATGCCCGATGGAGCTGTCGACCTATTTCCGGATTAACTCGGGAGACACCGGGCAGTTCGAGCGCACCTTGATCGTTGCGGAAGAGGGTGCCTCCGTGAGCTACCTCGAGGGTTGCACCGCCCCGATGTTCGACACCAACCAACTGCATGCGGCAGTGGTGGAACTGGTGGTGCTTGATGACGCCTCGATCAAGTACTCGACCGTTCAGAACTGGTACGCCGGTGATGAGAACGGTGTGGGCGGCATCTACAACTTCGTGACCAAGCGCGGTCAGTGCCGTGGTGCCCGCAGCAAGATCAGCTGGACCCAGGTGGAAACCGGTTCAGCGATCACCTGGAAGTACCCCAGTTGCGTGCTCCAGGGCGCCGATTCGGTGGGCGAGTTCTACTCGGTGGCCCTGACCAACAACATGCAGCAGGCCGACACCGGCACAAAGATGATCCACGTGGGCCCGCGCACCCGCTCGACGATCGTCAGCAAGGGCATCAGCGCTGGGCGCTCGTCCAACAGCTACCGCGGTCTGGTCCAGATCGGACCGAAAGCCACCGGCGCCAAGAACTACAGCCAGTGCGACTCGATGTTGATTGGCGATCAAGCCGCCGCCAACACCTATCCCTATATCCGCTCCCAGCAGCCCCAGGCCGCTGTTGAGCACGAGGCCAGCACCTGCCGTATCTCAGAAGATCAGCTCTTCTATCTGCAGAGCCGCGGCATCGGTTTTGAAGAGGCCGTCTCGATGATGGTCAGCGGCTTCTGCCGCGATGTCTTCAACCAGCTGCCGATGGAGTTCGCCGCCGAGGCGGACAAGTTGCTGGCCCTGAAGCTTGAGGGCTCAGTCGGTTAAGCCCACCGCTGACCCCGGCCCGATGCGGGCCTTTTGTTTCCCTTTCGTCTCCCTTCCCCGTGATTCGCCCTGACGCTCCAGTGCTGCTTGAGATCCGGGATCTCCACGCTCGAGTCGAGGACAAGGAGATCCTCAAGGGCGTCAACCTGACCATCCGTGCCGGCGAGATCCATGCGGTGATGGGCCGCAATGGCAGCGGTAAGAGCACCCTCTCCAAGGTCCTGGCTGGTCATCCCGCCTACACCGTCACCGGCGGCAGCGTGACCTACCGCGGCGAGAACCTGCTGGAACTGGATCCCGAGCAACGGGCCCGCACGGGTGTGTTCCTGGGCTTCCAGTACCCGGTGGAAATTCCGGGGGTGAGCAACCTGGAGTTCCTGCGGGTGGCCACCAACGCGCGCCGCGCCCAGAAGGGTGAGGAGGAGCTCGACACCTTCGCGTTTGAAGACCTCGTTCGCGAGCGGCTGCAGGTGGTCCAGATGGATCCCGCCTTCCTTGATCGCTCGGTGAACGAAGGCTTCAGCGGCGGCGAGAAAAAGCGCAACGAGATCCTCCAGATGGCCCTGCTGGATCCCCTGGTGGCGATCCTCGATGAGACCGATTCCGGCCTGGACATCGACGCCCTGCGGATCGTGGCTGGCGGCGTCAATCAGTTGGCGAGTCCCGACAACGCGACCCTGCTGATCACCCACTACCAGCGCTTGCTCGACGCCATCACCCCGGACTATGTCCACGTGATGGCGGCCGGGCGGATGCTGCGCACCGGCGGCAAAGAACTGGCCCTGGAGCTTGAAGAGCGCGGCTACGACTGGGTGGACCAGGAACTGGCCGCCTTGGCCGCCGCGGAGGTGGCCTGATGACCGCCAGCCTCAGCGCCCCCACCCAACGGGCAGCTTGGCTGGAGCAATGGCTCTCCCAGCTCCCTGCCGCCTCGGGTGCCCTGGCGGCTGTGCAGCAGCGCGGTCGCGCTGCCCTGGCCCAGCAGGGCGTTCCCTCCTCGCGCAGTGAGGATTGGCGCTTCACTGACCTGAGCCTGCTGCAGGCGCTTCCCTTGGCGGCGGCTCAGCCTGCCCAGCCCACTCTCGAGGCCGGCGGGTCCGTGCTGCGCTTGCAGCTCGATGGCCAAAGCGATCCCCTGGCGGGGGTGACCCTGCCCGCAGGGCTTGAGGTCCTCAGCGAGGCGGAACTGGCCCAAGGGTTGGGCCACACCCTGGCGGCCACGGGCTGTCAGCAGCACTGGCCGGTGGAACTCAATCAGGCCAGCGCCACGCAGGTCCTGGCCCTTCGGGTCAAGAGCCGAGCCTCGGCGGCCCTGGAGCTGGTCAGCGCTAGCGCCGGGGGCATGCTTCCCCTGCGGATCCTGCTGGTGCTGGAGGAGAAAGCCCAGCTGGATCTCTCTCAGCTGATCGAGGCCCGGGCCGCGGGTCTGGTCAGCCTGGTGATCGAGGCCCACCTGGCCCGCAGCGCCCAGCTGCGCCATGGCCTGGTGGCCTTTGGCCAAAGCGATGCCGCCCTGTTCAGTCACATCGCCGTTGAGCAAGAGCCGGAAAGCCAGGCTGCCCTCAGCAACGTCGCTGCGGGTTGGGGACTAGCCCGGCACGAGCCGCGGTTGGTGCAGGTCCAGGGTCAGGCCCACTCGCTCCTGCGCGGTCTGCAGTTGGTGGGCGGTCAGCAGATCGCTGACACCCACAGCTTTGTCCAGTTCTCTGGCCCCGAAGGGGAGCTCGATCAGGTCCACAAGGCGGTGGCCGCCGGCCAGGGCCGCAGCGTCTTTAACGGCGCTGTGCGTGTGCCCCGGGAAGCCCAGCAGACCAACGCGGCGCAGTTGAGCCGCAACCTGCTGCTCTCGGATCGGGCCCGGATCGATACCAAACCCGAGCTTGAGATCGTCGCCGATGACGTCAAGTGCGCCCATGGCGCCACGGTCAGCAGCCTGCAAACCGATGAGCTCTTCTATCTCCAGAGCCGCGGTATTGGCGCGGAGCAGGCCGCCGGCCTGCTGAAGCGCGCCTTCTGCGAAGAGGTCCTGCGCGCCCTGCCGGAGCCCGCGCGCCAGTGGTGCCCCCTGGAACAGCTGGAGCTGGAATCGGCATGAGCAGCTCCTCCAGCCTGATGAGCGTTCCTGCTGTTGATTTGGCCGCCCAGACGCGGCAGGACTTCCCCCTGCTGGCCCAGACGGCCTGCTTGGGGCAGCCGTTGATCTATCTCGATCACGCCGCCACCAGCCAGAAGCCCCATCAGGTCCTGGATGCCCTGCGGCACTACTACGACCACGACAACGCCAACGTTCACCGGGGCGCACACCAGCTCAGCGCCCGCGCCACCGAGGGCTTTGAGGGGGCTCGGGCCAAGGCTGCGGCCTTCATCGGCGCCTCCAGTCCCAACGAAATCGTCTTCACCCGCAACGCCAGTGAGGCGATCAACCTGGTGGCCCGCAGTTGGGGTGAAGCCAACCTGCGCCCGGGCGATGAGGTGCTGCTGACGGTGATGGAGCACCACAGCAACCTGGTGCCCTGGCAACTGCTGGCGGATCGCACCGGCTGCGTGCTGCGCCATGCCGGCCTGAGCGAGAGCGGTGAGCTCGACCTAGAGGACCTGCGCAGCAAGATCACCGACCGCACGCGGCTGGTGAGCCTGGTGCAGGTCAGCAACACCCTGGGCTGCCTCAATCCGATCAGCCAGGTGGCGGCCCTGGCCCATGCCGCCGGTGCCCTGGTGCTGGTGGATGCCTGCCAGAGCCTTCCCCACCTGCCGGTCAACGTCAAGGAGCTGGACGCCGACTTTTTGGTGGGCAGCTCCCACAAGCTCTGCGGTCCCACGGGGATGGGATTCCTCTGGGGCAGGGAGGCCCTGCTGGAGGCCATGCCTCCTTTCCTCGGCGGCGGCGAGATGATCCAGGACGTCTACCTGGACCACAGCAGCTGGGCTGGGCTACCCCACAAATTTGAGGCCGGCACCCCCGCCATCGGTGAGGCGATCGGTATGGGCGCGGCCCTGGACTACCTCCAGGCCCTGGGTCTCGATCGCATCCATGCCTGGGAGCAGCAGCTCACGGCCCATCTGTTTGGGCGTCTGCAGGCCATCGATGGCCTGACGGTTCTTGGCCCCACGCCGGAGCAGCAGCCGGATCGGGCGGCCCTGGCGGCCTTCCATGTCGAGGGTGTCCACGCCAACGACATCGCTGCCCTGCTGGACTCCGCTGGCATCTGCATCCGCAGCGGCCACCACTGCACCCAGCCCCTGCATCGCCACTACGGCCTTAGTGCCTCAGCCCGGGCCAGCCTGAGCTTCACCACGACGATCGAGGAGATCGATCGCTTCGCGGAGGAACTGCAGGGAACCATCAGCTTCCTGCGCGAGCACAGCTAGGCGGGGCTGAGCACTGCCATGGCCTCGGCCGCGTGGTGTCCCTCCCAGGTCCACTGCCAGCTCCAGCCCGCCTCCTGGGCGATCCCTTCAATGACGCCGCGCTCGGCGGGGTAATCAAAGCGCTGGATGTGGGCGAGCACCGCCTGGCGTTGGTCGGGGCGAAGGGCGTTCCAGCCCTCCACCCGCCCCCCGTAGCGGGCCAGATAGGCCTCTCGGCTTTCCCCGGCTTCGCGGAAGACATCAACCCAGATCAAGCGGCCGCCTGGGGTGATGCGTCTGCGGCATCCCCTGAGCCAGTTGGCCTTGTCCTGGTCCTGCTGGAGGTGATGCACCGCATAGCTGCTGTGGATTACCTCTACCGCCTCGGCCTGCGGCGCGTTGGCCCAGCTCAGCAGATCCTCCGCCATCCAGGAGCGGGGGAAGGGGGCCTGGCTTAAGGCGGCTTGCGCCAGGGGCAGCACCTCGGCGCAGAGGTCCAGCCCCGTGTAGTGCCCCAGGGGCAACGTCAGCAGCAGCGGTGCCAGCAAGCCAAGATCGCCGCAGCCCAAATCCACCAGGCTGGGGGCCTTGGCCGTTGCACAGACCTGCCGCAGCACCTGCCCGCAGGCCAGGCTCATGGCCTGGTGCTCCATCAGGTCGTGATCCAACACAGCCCGGTAGGTGGCCCACTGCCGCTGAAACAGGTCCATGACGCCGCCATCCCCCAGCGCCCCAACCCTATTTCTGGCGGTCCTGGGTGGACGCACCGCCAGCAGCCTGATCGAGTTGCATGACGTCCGCTTTGTCGCGGGCCACTGCATCGAGGACACGATCCCGGAGCTCAAGCGGCAGTGGTTCGGGAGGCGTGAGGGTCTGCACCTGGATGCCTACATGGCGGTGCGGGCGATCGATGGCTGGGCAGTGAGCCTCGGGCGCGAGCCCGCCGCGCCCCGGCCCGAGCGGCTCTGGTTCGTCAACCTGGGCGCCTACCGCCCGGACTCCCTGGCGGAATTGCACCAGTTCGGCCTGGTGGTGGCCCGCAGCTCCCAGGCGGCCAAGGCCGCGGCGAAACGCCAGTGGCTCCACGGCGCGCTGCAGCAGCACAAGGACGACCTCTGCGCTGTGGACGACTGCCTGGCCCTCGAGCAGCTGGAGTTGCTCGGTGGTGAGCGTTGGCATGTCCAGCTCTCCCCCGATCCCGAGGGGACCAGCCAGCTCCAGGTGCCCGATTGGCAGGGCTATCGCCCGATCTGAGCGGGGCCGCAGGGGATGATCGGTGCAGTCAATCGGTACCCATGAAGATCGACGGCCAGGCCTGGCGCACCATCTGGCTGGAGCCGGGTGGCCGCTCGATCGGGGTCATCGATCAGATCCAGCTGCCGCATCAGTTCACCACCCGCACGCTGCGCAGCTGCGATGAAGCGGCCGAGGCCATCCGCACGATGGTTGTGCGCGGCGCCCCCCTGATCGGTGTCACCGGGGCCTATGGCCTGATGCTCGCCCTGCAGGTCGACCCCAGCGATGACTCCCTGGCGGCGGCCTTTGATCAGCTTAATGCCACCCGCCCGACGGCGGTCAACCTGCGCTGGGCGCTGGAGCGTGTTCGTGATCGGGTGGCGCCGCTGCCCCCAGCTGAGCGGGCCCAGGCGGCCCAGGTTGAGGCCGGCGCCATCGCCGATGAGGACGTCGCCATGTGCGAGGCCATCGGCGAGCACGGCCTGGAGCTCTTCCAGGAGCTGGCGGCCGCTCGGCCCGGTCAGACCCTCAATGTGCTGACCCACTGCAATGCCGGTTGGTTGGCCACGGTGGATTGGGGCACGGCCCTGGCGCCGATCTACAAGGCCCACCGCGCTGGCCTGGACATTCATGTCTGGGTGGATGAGACCCGCCCCCGCAACCAGGGCGCCTCGCTCACGGCCTATGAGCTTGGCCGCGAAGGGGTGCCCCACACCGTCATCGTCGACAACGCCGGCGGCCACCTGATGCAGCACGGCCAGGTGGATGCCGTGATCGTCGGCACTGACCGCACTACCCGCCGCGGCGACGTCTGCAACAAGATCGGCACCTACCTCAAGGCCCTGGCGGCGCGGGACAACAACATCCCCTTCTATGTGGCCCTGCCGGCCTCGACGATCGACTGGTCCATCGATGACGGCGTCGCCGAGATCCCAATCGAGGCCCGCAGCCCCGAGGAAGTCACCCACATTCAGGGCCGCAGCCCCGAGGGGGCGATCACCACGGTTCAGCTCAGCCCTGATGGCAGCCCGGGCTTTAACCCCGCCTTTGATGTCACCCCAGCGCGTCTGGTCACGGCGCTGATCACCGAGCGGGGTGTGGTCGCCGCCAGCGCCGCCGGCCTCCAGGAGCTCTACGGCGATGTCTGATCTGGATCTGCGCGAGCAACTGGTCGACTGCGCCCGGCGCATGCAGGCCAGCGGCATCAACCAGGGCACCTCCGGCAACCTCTCGGTGCGCATCGCCGGCGGGATGCTGATTACCCCCAGCTCCCTGCCCTATGAGCAGATGCAGCCCAGTGACCTGGTGGCGCTGGATCTCAAGGGGGAGCCCCTGTTCATCCCGGCCGATGGCCGCCCTCAACGGCGGCCCTCCTCGGAGTGGCGGCTGCACGCCGATGTCCTGGCGAGCCGGCCGGAGGTGCAGGCGGTGCTGCACTGCCATTCGATCCACGCCACTGCCCTGGCCTGCCATGGCCGTGACATCCCCCCCTTCCACTACATGACGGCGGTGGCCGGTGGCCATGACATCCGCTGCGCCCCCTACGCCACCTTTGGCACCCAGGAGCTCTCCGATGGGGTCGTTCAGGCCCTCGAGGGACGGCTGGCTTGCCTGATGGCCCAGCACGGTCAGGTGGCGGTGGGCCCCACCCTCGACAAGGCCCTGGCCCTGGCGGTGGAGGTGGAGACCCTGGCGCGGATCTACCTGCAGGCCCTGGCCCTCGGCGAACCACCCCTGCTGAGTGGCGAGCAGATGGAGCAGGTGCGCCACCAGTTCCGCACCCTGCTCTACCGGGCCTCCTCGAGCTCGGGCAGCTGAGCGATCCAGAGCCCCGCGGCCCCGGCCAGCAGCATCACCGCTGCGCAGACCAGGGTCCAGGCCGGTAGTCCCCAGCCGGCCACGGCCAGGGGGGCCACCACCGTGATCACCCCACCGGAGAGCAGGGGCTGCAGCAGCAGTTGCTTGAGCGAAAAGGCCGGCAGGGCATCGCTGTGATTCTCCGGATCCGCCATCCGCAGCAGCAGCAGGCCTGAGGCGGCGACGCCGGTGGCCTGGCCAAATTCCACCAGGGCCCGCTCAAACCAGTCCTTCGGCAGCAGCTTCGGCGCGAGCCAGAGGCAGATCAGCAGATTCCAGCTCAAGCCAGCTCCCGCCAGCAGGGTGATCGGTAGCCAGTTGGCCTGGAGTAACTGCAGGTTCAACCCCGCGGTGGCTGAGGCGATCAAGAGATCGGCCGCCAGGGTGCTCACTTCGCTCTGGATCGGGGCGGAGGCCCACTGGCTGCATTCGCTGCGCTCAAGCAGCCAACGCACCAGCAGAGATCCCAGGATCGCCAGCGGGAACACCGGCAGGGCCTGGCCCACCGTGGCAACGCCGCCCCCGATCCAACCGGTCACGAGCCGCAGCAGCAGTTGCAGCAGCCAGCCGATGGCCACGGCGATGCCCACCAGGCCCAGGTTGCAGAGCCAAGCCGCCCAGAGATTGCTCGGGCCCTCGGCCCCGCTCGCCACCGCTGGAGCGACATGGATTGCTTCCGGCGCCAGGTCCGCCACCAGCCATCCCCGTGCCCGACCGAGCACCACCACCAGGCCCCCCACCAGGGTCGAGGACAGCAGGCCAACGGTGGCCAGGGCCAGACCCAGGTCCTGGCCGCTCTCAAACCCCAGGGCCGCATAGCTCGCCCCCATGGCCGCAGCGGAGCCGTGCCCCCCCTCAAAGGCCACCTCGATCAGGCAGGCCATCACCGGGCTGAAGCCCAGCAGGGGCTGCAGCACCAGCAGCACCGCCAGCCCGGCCACCACGTACTGGCCGAAGGCCAGCACCAGCGCCAGGGAGACATGGCCGCCCACGGGCTTCAGCACCCCTGAGAGCTTGGGCAGCGGCTTGCCCAGCATCAAGGAGCCGAAGACCAAGGTGAGCAGCACCAGGGGCAGTTGGGCCCAGAGCTCCATCAGGTGCTCGGGCAGCAGCGGGAAGGGCCCCTTGGGGGCGACCAGTAGACCCAAGACGCCCGCGACCAGGGCCTCGGGAATGCCCCAGAGCTGCAGCTGTAGCCGCCGGCCAATGGCTCGGCCCGTCGCCAGGATTCCCGCCAGAACACCCCCCGCCAGGACGAGCCAGCTGATCCCATCGACGAGGTCAGCGCTCCAGAGTCCCGGCAGAAGCTCAGCCATTACAGGGCGAAGTGCGCGCGGAAGAAGGCCTCCGTCGCCTCCAGGACCTCAATTTGGGTGCTGCCCTTGCGGAAGCCGTGGCCCTCTTCTGGGAACAGGCGCACCTCCACCGGGATGCCCTTGTTGCGCAGGGCCTCGGCCATCCGCTCGGTTTGCTCCGGGGGGACCACCACGTCCTCGAGGCCCTGGAAGAAGATCACCGGGCAGCTCATGCGTTCGGCATGGTTCAACGGTGAGCGGGCGGCGTAGAGCGCGCGTTGCTCGGGCCACGGGCCCACCAGGCCATCGAGGTAGCGGGCCTCAAAGCGGTGGGTGTCCTCCGCCAGGGCACTCAGGTCGGCCACGCCGTAGCGGCTGGCACCGGCAGAGAAGCAGTCGCTGAAACAGAGGGCCGCCAGGGTGGTGAACCCCCCGGCGCTGCCCCCTTCGATCGCCACCCGTTTGGGGTGGGCCTGCCCCTGCTCGATCAGGGCCTGGGCCGCAGCGGCGCAGTCCGCCACATCCACGACGCCCCACTGGCCGTTGAGTCGTTCGCGGTAGGCCCGGCCAAAGCCGGTGGAACCGCCGTAGTTCACATCCACCACGCCCCAACCGCGGCTGGTCCAGAACTGAATGGCCAGGTTCAGGCCCGTGCGGGCCATGGCGGTCGGGCCGCTGTGGCTCTTCACCAGCAGGGGCGCTTCGCTGTGGCCACCGCCGGTTGGCGGGTAGTACCAGGCCTGGGTGGCCTGGCCGCCGTGGCCGTCAAACCACAGCTCTTGGGGCTGGCTGATGGCCTCCTGTGCAATCGGGCAGGGGGCCGCTGGTTGATGCCGCCAGCTCCCGGTCTTCAGGTCGAACTCCAGCAAGCCCGAGGGCAGGGTGGGGCTGCTGGCGATGCAGGCCAGTTGGCCCGCCTGGGCGCAGAGCCCGGCCAGATCGCTGCAGGGTTGCTCGAGCGGCCGCCAGCTTTGGTCCTTGAGCTCTCCGAGCTCCCAGCGGCCCTGCCGGCAGGCGAGGGCCAGCAGGCGCTCACCATCCCAGGCATGGGTGCTCATGCCAAAGACCCACTGGGGCATGGCGAATTCGGCCTGCTCGTTCTGCAGGGGCTGCCAACGGGGCGTCTCCAGCGCGTCCTGCTCGGCTGCTGACCAGCGCTCGAGGTTCCAGAAGCCGCTGCGGTCATTAGCCACCACCAGGTCGCGTCCGGCCCAGATCGGCTGAAAGACCGAGATGGCCCTGGGATCCTCGGGAGCGCTGCCTGCAACGCGCCGGCCGGGGCCCAGCTGGCCGGAGGCCTCGACATCCGCCAGCCAGAGGCTGCTGCAGTCCCAGGGCATGGCCGGCTGCTGCCACTCCACCCAGACCAGCCGCGCTCCGTTGGGGCTCAGGGCGGGATAACCGCAGAAGTCCGCGGCCTGATGGAGCTCGACCAGCTCCCCGCCGGCCAGGGGCAGGGCCACCAGGTGGTCTTGGCCGTCGCGCTCCAGAACGCCAATCCAGCGGTCCCGCTGCCGGTCGATCAGGCCGCCACCGAGGGCCCCCTCAAAACGCTTGCCCTGGGGCGTGAGCAGTCGCTGCGGTTCGGCCCCCGGTTGATCGAGATCGAGGCGCCAGAGGCAGCGGTCGGCGTCATGGACGAACACGGCCACGGCCTCTCCATTGGCGCGCCGGCCGATGGCGCAGGGGCCGCCGCCGTACTCATGGACGCGGCAGCGCAGGTTCCAATCCCCCGGGGTGCATTCGCGGGGCTCCTGCCCCTGGGCTGCGCGCCCCATCAAGGTGGTGCGCCCCTGTTCGTGGGGACGCTGCTCGAGCCAATAGAGCGCCCCATCCAGCAGCACGGGCTCTTTCAGGCTTGGGGTTTTCCCCAGCACCACCTCGGCGGAGAGGGGAGTGAGCGTGGCTGGTGGGGACAGGCTCAACGGAATAGGCCGATTAGGCCTCCTAGAATCGCTGTTCGCAACGCCGTTGAGGACAGGTCTTGGCCAATAGCTTCGCCAAGTTGGCGCGCTCGGCTGAGCTCTCGGGACGCCTGCAGGTGTCTAAGGAGCCCATCGAGAACCCTCCCTACGACATCCACAAACTGGGTGATGAGGTCCTGCGCGAGCCGGCGCGACGCATCGGCAAGGTGGATGACGCGGTGCGCAAGCTGGCGACCGACATGCTCGTCAGCATGTACGCCGCCAAAGGCATCGGTCTGGCCGCTCCCCAGATCGGCGTGAATCAGCAGTTGTTGGTGATTGACCTGGAGTTGGAGGATCCCAGCAGCCCTCCTTTGGTCTTGATCAACCCGGAGATCACCTCCGTCGGCGGCGGGCTCTGCACCTATGAGGAGGGTTGCTTGAGCATCCCCGGGGTCTATCTGGATGTGGTGCGCCCCAGCGTGGTGGACGTCAGCTACCGCGATGCCTTTGGCCGTCCCAAGCGGATGAAGGCCGATGGCCTGATGGCCCGCTGCATCCAGCACGAGATGGATCACCTCAACGGGGTGCTCTTCGTCGATCGGGTCACCGACGAGGAGAAGCTCGTCGAGGGCCTTAATGAAAAGGGCTTTAATCGCTCCGACGTTCACACCATCGCCTGAGCCTTCGAGATGCCGATGAAACCCCTGGCGGGACTGTTTCTCGCCCTGGCTTGCGTGCTGGGTATTGCAGCCACTGGCTCGGTCTTCGAGTTGGCCTACGGCGACCCTGAGCTGGGGGTCAAGACCACCGGCACGATCTTGGGCCTGGCCCTGCCGGGAACGCTGATCAGCCTCCTGGTGGCGATCCGGATCAATAAGCCGGCCTGAGGGACTGGCGCCGCTGGCGATCACTTTTACGATCAGCCCCTGCCAACCCAAGCGACTCTGTGTTTTCTCTGGTCCGATCCCTGGCTGCCCTGCTTCCGCTTGCCGGCCTGATGGCTGGCGGCGTGCAGGCCAAAGCGTTGTTTGACGCTGTGGAGGTGGACCAGACCAAGTTCGTCATCGTCGCGGCTCCGATCGGCACCGGCGAGCGGGCTCAGCTGAACATCTACGAACAGCGCAAGGACACCCGGCCCTGCTTTGCCCTGGCCGAGGAAGGGCCGGTCAAGGTCGATCCCCTGCTCTCCAGTTTTGACTTTACGGGGATCTGCAGCCGTTACATCGACGGCAATGGCTATTCCCTGCGGGTTGGGGAGGAGGACCTCGCCAGCACCTACCGCATCAGTGTTGTGCGCGAGAAGGGGGACAACGTGCTGATGGCGTTCCCCTCCAAGCCGAGTGCAGGGCCGGAGATGGTGATTGCCCGCAGCGGCGGCCACAGCCAAAACACCGACTACCTGCTGCTCCAGCCCGAGCCGGGCTGGAAGTTGATGCGGCGCCAGTTCGGTGGACGCAACCTGGGGCACGTGTACATCTACCGGGACAGCTGGCCGGTGGCGGAGCAGCCCGCGACCACCGGTGATCAACCAGCGCCTGAGGCTCCTGTTCCAGGGCTCTGGTGAAGAGCACTTGCTACCATCTTCAAACTGCAAAATTCCTAGATCGGTTTTATGACCCAGGTCACCGTCGGCGAGAACGAGGGCATTGAGTCGGCGCTGCGCCGCTTCAAGCGCCAGGTCTCCAAGGCCGGGATCTTCGCCGATCTCAAGCGCCTGCGTCACCACGAGACCCCCGTCGAGAAGTACAAGCGCAAAGCCCAACAGCGCCGCCGCCGCCGCTGAGCCTCGGCTTCAGCCCAAGCGTCCCTGCGGGAATCGGTAGAAACACCGATTCCCGCTTTTTCATGGCTACCAATGATGGAGAAGGTCTCCGTCGAGGTGCGCTGTGAAGCAGTTAATCAGTGCCATCAACCGCTGGTTTGGCAAGAGCGTGGGTAATGCCTTCGGCAATCCCCTCGAGGAGCGGCAGCACCTGCCCCCCAACGTGGGCGTTCAGCCCTATCGCGATACCCCGCCCCACAAGCACTAGGCCGTAAAGCTGCGGTAGGTCAGGGCCTCGGCCACGGCTTGGGGCCCGACCTGATCGTCGCCGTTGAGATCTGCGATCGTTCGGGCCACGCTCAGTAGCCGCTGACCGCTGCGGGCTGAGAGCGCCCGAGCGGCCATGACCTGCTCCCAAAGGGCCAGCGTGTCCTGGCTGAACGCGCCCGTATCGCGCAGGTCGCGGGCGCTGAGCCTGTGGTTGCTCCCTGCACCTGGATTGCGCTGCTTCATGCGCAGGCGCGCCTGCTGGATGCGCTGGGAGGCGCAGGCTGTCGATTCCGGCGGCCTCCGCGCGCTTGAGGCGCTGTAGCCCTGCCGCAGGACCTGCGCGGGCACCCGTTGCATCACGACCTGGAGGTCGATGCGATCGAGTAACGGGCCCGAGAGGCGGCCCCAGTAGCGCTGGCGCTCGGATGTGGTGCAGCTGCAGTCGTGCTCCGGGTCGCCGTACCAGCCGCAGGGACAGGGGTTGGTGGCGGCCACCAGGCTGATGCAGCAGGGGTAGTGGAGCTGCTGCTTGGCCCGGCTGAGCCGGAGGGTTCCCTGCTCGAGCGGTTGCCGCAGTTGATTGAGCACATCGCGGCGGAACTCCCCCAGCTCATCGAGAAAGAGCACGCCCCGGTGGGCCAGGGCCAATTCCCCCGGCCTTGGGCAACTGCCGCCGCCCAGGAGTGCCGCGCTGGAGCAGCTGTGGTGCGGGCTGCGGAAGGGCCGTGTGCGGATCAATCCGCCCAGCTGCTCCAGTTCACCTGCAACCGAATAGAGCTGGGTGATCTCCAGCTGCTCCGGTGGGCTGAGGGGCGGCAGCAGTCCGGCCAGGCTCTGGGCCAGCAGGGTTTTGCCGCAACCGGGCGGGCCGACCAGCAGGAGGTGATGGCCCCCGGCCGCGGCGATCTCCAGGGCCCGCCGGCCGTGGGCCTGGCCTTGGATCTCCTGCAGGTCCACGGGAATCGGCGTGGGCTGTGGTGTGTCGCTTGAGGGCTGCAGCGGGCTGGGGGTGTAGTCCGGCTGCAGTGCCTCGAGCGCTTCGCACAGGCTGCTGACTGGGCGCACCTCCAGGCCGCTGATCAAGCGAGCCTCAGGGCCGTTGGCCTGGGGGACCAGCAGGGCCCGGGCCCCCGCCCGCTGGGCGGCCAGGGCGATGGAGAGGGCGCCGCGGATCGGTCGTAACTGGCCATCGAGACCCAGCTCCCCGCAACACCAGATCCCCTCCAGTCGAGCGGGCTCGAGCTGCCCGCTGGCACAGGCCAGGGCGAGGGCGATGGGGAGATCAAAGCTGGGGCCCTGTTTGCGCCGGTCGGCCGGCGCCAGGCTGACGATGACCCGCGAGAGGGGCAGCCGTAGGCCGCTGTTGCGCAGGGCCGAGCGCACCCGCTCCCTGGATTCCTGAACGGCTGCATCGGCCAGACCGACGATCACCAGGGCCGGGAGTCCCGGGGCGAGATCCACCTCGACCTGGACGGGATAGGCCTCGATTCCCGCTAACGCGGCGGTGCTTGATCGTGCCAGCATCGGCTCATGGACAGCGCTCTATAGACGTTCCACCGCTGTTTCACCAGCCCATGGCCGACGCCGCTGACCTCGCCAGCAACGACACGATTTTTGGCCGCATCCTGCGGGGGGAGATCCCTTGTGATCAGGTCTATGCCGATGAGCAGTGCCTGGCCTTCCGCGATGTGGCTCCGCAGGCACCGGTGCACGTCCTGGTGATCCCCCGCGAGCACATCGTCAACCTGGCGGAGGCCGAGGCCAGCCAGGAGCAGTTGCTGGGCCATCTGCTGCTGGTGGCCGCCAAGGTGGCGAAGCAGGAGGGATTGAGCTGTTTTCGAACGGTGATCAATAGCGGTGAGGAGGCCGGCCAGACCGTCTTTCACCTGCATGTGCACCTGATTGGTGGCCGTCCCTTGGCTTGGCCTCCAGGCTGAGTTCCCAGCGGCGAGAATGACGGCATCTGAACGCCGTCATGAATCCCCTGCAGGCCTTCCGCCGTCAGCTCATCAAGCTGCAGCGGCTGGCGCAGCCCTATTTCCTTCCCGTCGAGGAGACCAGCGGTTGGCAGTTTCTGCTGCTGATCGTTGCGCTGCTCGCGGTGGTGGCCGGTAGCACCCTGCTGCTGCTCAGCGGGGTGCTGGCCCTCAGCGGTGCGCTGATCCCTGAGTTCCAGGCCCGCTTCCTGCCGGGGGTTCCCCAGCAGATCGCCGCCCTCTGGGCGAGTCCCGCCGGCCCCATCTTGATGGTGCTGTTTGCCGCAGGGATCGGCAGTTTTGTCTCCCTGCGCAGCAAGTTGCGTCAGGGGCGCTGGCTCCCCTGGGTGCTGCTGGGGGTGATCACCCTGCTGATTCTGGTGATCAACGGCATCAACGTCGGCATTAGCTACGTCGCCCGCAACGTTGAAAACGCACTCGTCACCTACAAGGTCGAGGAGTTTTGGCAGATCGTCGCGATCTATGCCTTTTGCCTGGTGCTGGCCCTGCCGATTCGGGCTCTGCAGAGCTACCTGATCCCCCGCTTGGGTTTGCTCTGGCGGGAGTGGCTCAGTGGTCGCCTGTTGCGCCGCTATCTGACCAATCGGGCTTACTACGTCCTCAATCCCAATGATGAGGCGGCTGAAGAGATTGATAACCCGGACCAACGGATTTCCCAGGACACTGCGAGTTTCACCGGCACCAGCCTAAGCGTCAGCGTTGAGGTGGTCTCCGCTGTCTTGACCTTCCTGAGCTTCATCGTTGTGCTCTGGACGATCAGCTCCACCCTGGCCCTGTGGCTGCTGATTTATTCCCTGGGCGGCACCGCCGTGATCATCTTCGCCAGCCGCAAGTTGGTGGCCCTGAATTACGACCAGTTGAGGCTGGAGGCGGACTTCCGCTACGGCCTGGTCCACATTCGGGACAACGCCGAATCGATCGCGTTCTACCGCGGCGAACAGCAGGAATCACGGGAGGCGGAGCGCCGCCTGGGTGGCGCGATCCAGAACTACAACAAGCTCATTGTTTGGGAGGCGCTGATCAGCGTGATTCAGCGCTCCTATGACTACTTCTCGCGCTTTTTACCCTGGCTGGTGATCGCTCCGATTTACTTCGCCAAGGAGGTGGATTTCGGCGTCTTTGCCCAGTCCGGCATTGCTTTCTCCCAGGTGTTGTTCTCGGTGAGTTTCATCGTGAACAACATCGATCGCCTGGCGGCCTTCTCGGCGTCCATCAGCCGACTTGAGGGGTTCCAGGGCAAGGTCGAGGCCATCAGTGAGGTCAACGCTCAGCAGCAGCGCTTGAGCGAGGAGCAATCCAGTACTGGAGCTTCGGGTTCCCTGTTGGTGCGCCACGTGGATCTGGTGCCCCCCAACAGCGATCGGCGTCTGATTGAGGACCTCAGCTTGGAGGTGGGGCCGGGGCAGCGGGTGCTTGTCGTGGGCCCCAGCGGTTGCGGCAAGACCTCGTTCCTGCGCCTGGTCAGTGGCCTTTGGCCCGCTGCCCGCGGTGAGGTCCAGCGCCCGCCCCACCAGGAGTTGCTGTTCATCCCCCAGAAGCCCTACATGATTTTGGGCAGCCTGCGGGAGCAGCTCTGCTATCCCCAGGAGCCCCAGCGCTTCAGCGATGAGCACCTCCGCAGTGTCCTCAATGAGGTGCGGCTGTCGGCCTTGGTGCAGCGCTACCCGGATTTCGACATCAAGCAGGACTGGCCGCGGCTGCTGTCCCTGGGTGAGCAGCAGCGCCTGGCGTTCGCCCGCTTGCTGCTGAATTCCCCGCGCTTTGTCGTGCTGGATGAGGCCACCAGCGCCTTGGACGTGGCCACCGAGAAGCACCTCTATGAGCTGCTCTCCCAACGGGAGATGGCCTTCGTGAGCGTGGGTCACCGCCCTAGCCTCAAGAGCTTCCACGACCTGGTGCTCGAGCTCGATGGCCAGGGGGGATGGAAGCTGATTCCCGCCACCAGCTATGACTTCAGCCAAGGAGCCTGATCCGACGATGTCCGAGACGCCCGAGGTCCCTGCGACCAGCGCCACCACCAACGACGCTCCTGCCTTTGGTTGGAGTGGCTACGCCGAGCGGGTGAACGGTCGCTTCGCGATGGTTGGTTTCGTGGCGATCCTCGTGGTCGAGGCGCTCAGTGGGGAGACCTTCCTGCGCTGGGCTGGTTTTGTGGGCTGAGGTTCCCTCAGGGAATCTCCAGGAGATCGATCTGCCAGAGCCCGCCGCGGCTGACCTCCACCGCCAGCACGCGCCCATCGGCACTGAAACTGACCTGGCGCGGAACCCCGGCGGGCTCCATCGGCAGGAGCTGCATGGCCTGGAGGCTGCGCTTGTAGAGCACCAATTCCGTGCGGTCCTCCCGTTGGCGCACGACCGCTAGTCGTTCAGCGTTTTGATCGACCGCAACGCTGATCGGTAGAGCATCGGGGCGATTCAGCCCCGGTAAGGGGACCGGGTTGCGGCGGTTGACGTCGATCAGCTGCACCTGCACGCGCCCATTGCCGCGGGCGGCGATCAGGGCTAGCCATCCCCCGGCCAGCGAGGGGCTCCGGCCCTGCCCCAGTTGGTTGAGCTGCTGGTTCAGTCCCGGCAGGGGGCGCAGACGTCCGCCAGCACAGCCGCTGAGCAGCAGCAGCGTCGCGCCAGCACTGAGCAGAAGACGGATCAAGGCTCGACTCCTGGCCCGCCGCCGCTCTCGCGCTGCCCTGGGGCGAGGTCCGGCTCCAGCAGTCCGCTGAGGTCGTAGATCTGCAGTCGGGTGCTGCCCTGGGAGGTGAGCTCCACCGCCAGTTGGCGGGCATCGGGGGCCAGGCTGAGCCGCCTGGGTTCGGCGTTGCCCGGCAGGAAGAGGGGCTGCAGTGCTCCGCTGGCCCGATCTTCAATCACCGCCTCCCGGCGCGCCCCCCGCTGGATCAGCAGGGCGAGGTAACGGCCGTTCCAACTCAGGGAGGGGGAGCTGTGGGGTTGATGCCGCTTTAGGTGGCGCAGGGGCAGAACTTTGCCGCTCCGCCGTTCCTGCAGCAGGACGGTGGTGCGCCCGCCGCGCTCCACCAGGGAGGCCAGAAGGCGACCATCGCCGCTCAGCGCTGGTTGTTCGCGGTTCTCAGCGCCGTTGAGCCCCAGGGGGCTAGCGCTCTGGCGGCGCAGGCCGCAGCCGCCGATGGCCAGCAGCAGCAAGCCAGCCAGCACCAACGCTTTGGCGGGCAAGGGCCTCAGTCGTCGAAACGGGAGCTGTTGTCGCGAGGGGCACCGCCAGCGGCGGGGCGAACGGGACGGAACTCAGCGTCACTCACACCGGCGTCCGCGTCAGGTTTTGCTGTGGTGGCCTGATAGGGAGCGCCCTGGGGAACGCCGGGATTGCTGGGGCTGCGGCTGCCTTCAGGAGCTGGGGAGCCCATGGGGCTGCCGCGCCGGCTGGAGCGGGGCATCTCCTCGGGCCGGCTGTTGGGGCGGCTGCCGCGGCGCATCTCCTCGCGGCCTTGGCGGCGGCTGCCGAATTCTGCTGAGCCAGCTTGGGCTCCACCGGCGCGGAAGCGGCTGGACTGTTCGGGTTCGCGCGCTGGGCGTGCCGATCGGTCCTGACCCTGCCAGTCATCGCGGGAGGCGGCCCGCTCGGGGATGGCTGCTCGGGCTGGACGACGGGGGCGGTAGAAGTCGTCTTCTTCACGCTCGCCGTAGCTGTCGTCGCGGGAGCGAATCCGACGCCGAAGCGGCTGAGGATCGTCGAAACGATCGGCGTCATCACGGAAATCGCGACCACCACCCATGCGGGGCCGGGGCGCGGGTTCCTCGTCGTCGTCGAAGTAGGACGAGCGGCGGGCCTGCTCCGTCGTCACGCCACGCAGCCGCACGCTCTCGTAGCCGAAGAAGACGGTGGTAGCGGCCAGCAGGAACTGACCGAACTGGAGGATCGGATCAAGGCGCCAGCCTTGAAAAAAGAGAATGCCGCCGCAGAGAAGCCCAACGGCGGCAAAAAACACGTCATAGTCGCGGGCCAGAGCCGGCTTGAAGCTCCTCATGAAGTAGAGGAGAGCCCCGCCGACGGCCAGCACGATCCCGACAATGCTGGCCCAATTCAGGCTGGCGTTAACCACAGATCGATTTGCCCTTTCAGGTCACTGTAGGCCCGGCGTCGAGGCCAGCAGCTGCCGCAGCAGTCCCGCAGAGGGATCAGAGCTTGCGATCAACGCGGTCGTTCTGGCTGATCAGGATCACGGCGGCTGCCACAGGGATGACCACGATCACGGCGCCCCAGACAAGGCTGCTCAGAAAATTGGCGAGGGAAGGGGTCATGACAGTGCCGAATCCGCGGGCAATCCTAGGCAGTGATGGCAACTTCCTACGATTGCGGAGCAGCTGCTTAGAGCTTTGTGACGGGACCCGATGGCTCCAGCCTGGAACTGCTCCGTCTGGTGCTGCCCCCCTTCACCATGGGCCTGGGCCTGTTGCTGTCGGCTTGGACCCTGCTGTTCCTGTTCCGGATCGTCCTGACCTGGTATCCCCAGGTCGATCTCAGCCAGGGTGTCTTGCGGATCGTGGCCGTCCCGACTGAGCCGGTTTTGGCGCTGAGCCGCAAGCTGATTGCGCCGATTGGCGGCGTCGATGTCACCCCGGTGATCTGGGTCGGACTAGTCAGCCTGATCCGCGAGCTGCTGGTGGGTCAGCAGGGCCTCTTGACCCAGATGGTGATGCGCCTGAGCGTGCTGCCGGCCTAGCCGTTCGGCAGCATCTCCTGCTCCACGAACTTGGTGTGGACGTCGCCGGAGATGAATTCCGGGCGCTCCAGCAATTGCAGGTGGAATTCGATCGTGGTGGGAATGCCGGTGACGGCGCATTCCGCCAGGGCGCGCTTGAGCCGCTTGAGGGCGTGGTCGCGATCCTTACCCCAGACGATCAGCTTGCCGATCAGGGAGTCATAGAAGGGTGGGATCTCATAGCCCGTGTAGACGTGGCTATCGAAACGGACGCCTGGGCCGCCGGGGGGAAGCCAGCCGGTGATCTTGCCGGGGGCGGGCCGGAAGTTCTGGCGCGGGTCCTCGGCGTTGATGCGGACCTCGATCGCATGGCCCGTGAGTTTGATCTCCTCTTGGCTAAAGGAGATGGGCTCGCCGCCGGCGATCCGCAGCTGCTCGGCAATCAGGTCGACCCCGCTCACCATCTCGGTGACGGGATGCTCCACCTGGATCCGGGTATTCATCTCCATGAAATAGAAGTTGCCGGTGCGATCCACCAGGAACTCCACGGTGCCGGCGCCCTCGTAACCGATGGTGCGGGCTGCCGCGACCGCGGCGTCTCCCATGCGGCGACGCAGCTCAGCATTGATGGCGACGCTGGGGGCCTCTTCCAGCAGTTTTTGGTGGCGCCGCTGAATTGAGCAGTCCCGCTCCCCGACGTGGACGACATTGCCGTGGCGGTCGGCCAGCACCTGCACTTCGACGTGCCGGGGCCGGTCGATGAATTTCTCCATGTAGAGGCCGGGGTTGCCAAAGGCGGCTTCCGCTTCGCCCTGGGCGGCCTTGAAGAGGTTGTCGAGTTGGTCCGCTGAGGGGACCAGGCGCATCCCGCGGCCACCGCCACCTGCGGTGGCTTTGATCATCACGGGATAGCCCATGGATTCCGCCAGGGTCCTGGCTTCATCCACGTTCTCCAGCAGCCCTTCACTGCCGGGGATGGTGGGAACGCCCACCTTCTGCATGGTGGCCTTGGCCGTGGACTTGTCGCCCATCGAGCGGATGGAGTCCGGCGAGGGTCCGACAAAGGTCAGGCCGTGGTCAGCGCAGATCTCGGCGAACTTGTCATTTTCCGCCAGGAAGCCGTATCCGGGGTGGATCGCATCGGCACCCCGGGAGGTGGCGGCCGCCAGGATGTTGGGGATATTGAGGTAGCTCTTGCTGCTGGGTGCATCGCCGATGCAGACCGCTTCATCAGCGAGCTGGACGTGCAGGGCGTTGCGGTCGACCGTGCTGTAGACGGCGACGGTGGGGATTCCTAATTCCCGGCAGCTGCGCAGGATCCGAAGAGCAATTTCGCCGCGGTTGGCGATCAGCAGTTTGCCGATGGGCATCCAGTGGCAGTCCGGCGAATCCGGCAGGGCGGGCCGGGTGGACTGTATCAGTGATGACTGGGCCCATCCCCTTGCTGGGCGGGGTCAGGCGATGGGTATATTGCCTGGGCAGTGCATCAGTGCTGCACCCCTCACGCCACCGTTTTTCGGTGGTGGACTCCCCCCGAGATTCCAGACCAGGACTTCGTTTTGGCTTGGACGCTCACTACCACGCGGATGTGGTGGAATTGGTAGACACGCACGTTTGAGGGGCGTGTGACTTCGGTCTTGCGAGTTCAAGTCTCGCCATCCGCATCGTTCAGAGCTCCGCAGCGTGAAGCCTGCCGCCGCTGAGCCCAATCCACACGGCGATGCCTGCATCGTCCTGGTCTGCAATGGACCTGGTGAGCTGGCCACCTGGGTGCGGCCCCTGGCCCAGCGGTTGCACCGTGAGTTGCCCCTGCGGCCCCTGACGCCTGGGGCGCCGATGGCCCTGCAGTTGGTCTTGGTGCCCTGCCCCAATGCCACGGGCATTGAGCACCAGGTGGCCGATCGGATGGGCTTGTTTGAGCGGATCAGTCCGGCCAAGCGCTTCTGGAGCCTGTTGCTCAGGCCCCAGCGCTTGGGCCATTGGCCCCGTCGTGGCGTTGTGGTGTTCCTTGGGGGCGATCAGTTCTGGACCGTGCTGCTCTCAGCGCGCCTGGGCTATCGCCACATCACCTATGCCGAATGGGTGGCGCGCTGGCCCCGCTGGAACGACCGGATTGCGGCCATGGGGCCGGCGGCGGCGGATCGCCTGGCGCGGCGTTGGCAACCCCGCTGCCAGGTGGTCGGTGACCTGATGGCGGATCTCTCGGAGGCCGCGCGCTCCGAGCGCCCCTTGCCCCAGGGGGAATGGGTGGCGTTGATGCCCGGTTCCAAACGCGCCAAGTTGCAGGTGGGCGTGCCGTTTTTGCTGGAGGCCGCTGATCGTCTGGCGGCCCAGCGGCCGGGTATCCGCTTTCTGCTGCCGGTGGCTCCGACCACCAGTGTTGAGGAGCTGCTGGCCTACGGCAGTGCGGCGAATCCGATCGCGCAGCACTACGGCTCGGGTGAGCCGGTGCTGGAGGGCTCTGACTTGGTGACCCCCGCTGGCTCGCGGATTTGCTTGGTGGAGGAGCAGCCAGCCCACGGGGTGCTGAGTCAATGCCAACTGGCCTTGACCACCGTCGGGGCGAACACCGCGGAGTTGGGTGCCCTGGGGGTGCCGATGATCGTGCTGGTGCCGACCCAGCACTTGCATGTGATGCAGGCCTGGGATGGGGGCATTGGAATCCTGGCCCGCCTGCCCTTCCTGCGTTGGCTGCTGGGGGCGGCCTTGACGGCCTGGCGGATGCGCAACCACGGCTTCTTGGCCTGGCCCAATATCTCCGCAGGCCGCCAGGTGGTGCCCGAGCGGGTCGGGGCGATCACACCCCAGGAGATCGCCGCTGAGGCCGCCGATTGGTTGGCCCATCCGCAGCGCCTGGAGGGGATGCGGGAGGACCTGCGCAGCCTGCGGGGGCAGCCCGGGGCCGTGGCGGCTCTGGCTGGGATGGTGCGGGAATTGCTGCCGCCGCCTTCTGCTGGCGCTGCCTAGTTTGAGCGGGTTTCCCAGGCTTCCAAGCGATGGCTGACGCCGCCCAGCACGACAACGAGCAATGGCGCGAGAAGCTCACCCCTGAGCAGTTCCAGGTGGCCCGCATGGGCGGGACCGAGCGGGCCTTCACCGGGATCTACTGGGACAACAAGGCCAAGGGGATGTACCGCTGCGTCTGCTGCGGCAGTGAGCTGTTCAGCTCTGAGACCAAGTTCAACTCCGGCACCGGCTGGCCGAGCTTCTGGGATGGGGCCAAGGAGGGCGCCATCAGCACCCACTCGGACACCAGCCACGGCATGGTCCGTACCGAGATCAAGTGCGCCAACTGCGATGCCCACCTGGGTCACGTCTTCAATGACGGCCCCACCCCCACTGGGCTGCGCTACTGCGTCAATTCCGCGTCCCTGAATTTTGAGGAGGAGAAGGGCTAGGCCCTTCCCTCACCAGGGATCGCCGCCGCCGGAGGGCTCCCGCCGCCGCGGCAGGGGTGCCCGCTCGTCGAAGGGCTCATAGGGCTCGACGTCCAGGGGCGACTCATCGCGCACATAGCGGCGCGGTGCGGGCTCCTCATCGAGATAGCGGCGCTGGCGCAGGGGCTCGCGTTCGCGGCGCTGCTCCACCTCGACGTAGTCGTAGTCCTCTTCCGGTTCGAAGCGGCGGTTGGTGGCCGGCTCGATGCGGCGCTGCTCCTCCTGGGCGGTGGGTTGCCCCGCGGCCAGTTGGTTCTCGACGGGAACCATGTTCAGGCGATAGCGCTCGCGTTCCTCCTGCTCCCAGCTGGGGCCACCGACGCCGAGCTTCTCGAGCAGGCCGGTGCCGAGCTGCTTGAGCTTTTCCTCGGCGCCCTCATAAACAATGATCCGATCGGGACCGCTGCTGACGATCTCTTCAACGGTCAGCTCCCAGGTGCTGAGCACCCCCTCGCCGAGCAGCGGGACACCAACGGCTCCGAGCACCAGGGTGGTGAGTTCGCCGGTCTCGATGTCAAAGCTGAAGCCCAGCACGCGGCCCAGCTGCTCCCCGGATTCGGTGATCACCTGGCAGTTGATCACCCGGGAATAACGGTCCGGATCGAAGTTCTCAGAGAGGGAGTCAGCCGAATCCACCAGGATCACATCGCCCACTTGGCGGATGCTCTCCAGGGGCATCCAACGGGGAAGGCCCGGCAGAAAACGCGTGAGCGGGTTGTCCCGCAGGCCCAGGGAGACCACCTCGCGGCGGTCGATATCCACTACAACTTCACCCACCACACCCAGACGCCGGCCGGTGTCCCGGGTGATCACCTGGGTGCCCATGAGCTCCGAGCGCAGCCAGAGGCGGTCGCTGGGGGTGGCCGCTGGGTCGCTTCCGGGTGGAGTGCTTGTCATGGGCGCATTGTGACCGAAAACCTGTCGGAGCTTGGTTAGGCCGCCGGGGGTAATCCCACCACCTGGGTGTGGGCCCCGCGGGCTTGGGTCACACCGATGGTGCGGGTGGCGGCACCAATCATCGGACGGCGGTGGCTGACCACCAGGAACTGGGCGGCATCGGCCTGCTGGGCGATCAGGGCGGCGAGCCGCTCGACGTTCACGCCATCGAGGAAGCTGTCGACCTCATCAAGGGCGTAGAAGGGCGACGGGCGGAAGCGCTGCAGGGCAAAGAGGAAGCTCAGGGCCGTCAGGGACTTCTCGCCGCCGCTCATGGAGGCCAGGCGGCGCACGGCCTTGCCCTTGGGGTGGGCCACCAGGTTGAGGCCGCCCTCGAGGGGAGCCTCCTGGTTTTCCAGCTGCAGGAAGCCCTCGCCGTCGGAGAGGCCGGCAAAGATGTCGCGGAAGTGCTCATCGACGGCGTTGAAGGCCTCCATGAAGGCCTCCTGGCGCAGGGTGGCCACGGTTTCGATGCGCAGCAGTAGCTCCTCGCGTTCTTTGCAGAGGACGTCGAGTCGCTCCTGCAGGTCCGCCAGCCGCGTCTCGAGTTCTTCGAGCTCCTGCAGGGCAAGCATGTTGACCGGCTCGAGGGCCTCCATGCGCTGCTGCAGGCTCTTGAGCTCGGCCTGAAGCGCCTCGAGGCCGTTCTTGCGCACCTCCTCGGGGATCTCAGGCAGGGGATCGGGGAGCTCCCGTTGCAGCTGCTCCAGCCGGCCGCCGCTGCTGCGCTCCTCCTCGGCCAGGGCCAGGAGTTCCTCGCCCAGGCGCTGCAGTTCCCATTCCTGTTGTTGCAGGGCCTGGCGCTGCTTGGCGAGTTGGGCCTCGGCTTCATCGCGGGCGCGGCGCCGCTCACCAAAGCGGGTTTGCAGCTCCTGCTGCTTGGCCTCGAGGGCGCTGCGCTTCTGTTGATCGGCCTGCTGCTGCTCCTTCCACTGGGTGCGCTCAGCGATCAGGGCATTGACGGCCTGGGCGAGCCGCTGCTCTTCCCCGCCCAGGGCTTGGAGTTGGCTGCTGACCCGCTCGGCGGCCAGTCCCCTCTCCCGGCGCGCGGCCAGCAGGTTGTCGCGTTCCTGTCTGGCCTGGGTCAGGGCGGCATCGGCGGCCTCGAGTTCCTGCTGCAGGCCCTGCCAGCGCTCGCTGTCGCCGCTGGCTTGGGCGCTGGCTTCACTGGCCTCTAACTGCTGCAGGGCTTGCTGCAGCGGGGTGAGTTCCGTGGCGATGGCCTGCAGGCGCTGCTGCCCGCCGCCCAGGTCGGTCTCGATCTGCTGGATCCGCGCGCTGAGCTGATTGCGGCGCTCCTGCAGCGGGCCGCTGGCCCGTTGGGCGGCCGTGCGCTCGGCGTCCAGGGCGGCCTTGCGTTGCTCCAGCCGGCTGAGCTGCGGCCGCAGTTCTTCGAGGGCCCGTCCGAGCTCGGATTCCTTGCGCTTGCTGGCCAGCAGGGTTTCCCCGAGCTCCAGCAGACGCCGGCGCAGGGGTTCGGCTTCGTCGGCGTCGCTGGCGGCACCGAAGCTGAGTTGATTGCCCCGCTGTTGCAGGCTCCCCCCGGTCATGGCCCCGCTCTTCTCGAGCAGTTCGCCATCGAGGGTGACGGCGCGGCAGCGGCCCAGTTCGCGGCGGGCGCTGGCGAGATCCCGGAAGACCAGGGTGTCGCCGAAGACGTAGCGGAAGACCTCGCCATAGACGGGCTCAAAGCGCACGAGCTCCACGGCCCGCCCCACCAGACCGTCGCCGCCCACGGCTGCGCCACCGCGCTCAAAGGCGGCGCCGTTGCGCATGGCCCCGCCCCCGCCACGGATCTTGTTGAGGGGCAGGAAGGTCAGGCGACCCGCCCGGCGGCTCTTGAGTAGATCGATCGCCCGGGCGGCAATGCGGTCGTCATCGACCACCACCTGGCCAAGGCGGGCGCCGGCGGCCACCTCCAGGGCGAGGCGATGGGCTTCCTCCACCTCGGCGAGTTGGGCGACGGGGCCGTGGATGCCCTCCAGTCCAGCCTCGAGAAGCAGGCGCAGGGCTCCGGTGCCGCGGCTTTCCTGGATGGTTTCCCGCCGGGACTCCATCCGGGCGATGTCTCGCTCCAGGCTGACCTGCTCCTGCTCGAGCCGTTGGCGGGTGCGCTGCTGCAGCGCGAGGGCTTCGGCGAGCTCCTGGGCGCGGGTCTGCTGGGCCTTGAGCTCGTCGAGCAGTTGATGCCACTCGTCCTCCAGGGCGGTGAGGGAGCTGGAAACCCCATCGCTGCTGGCGGCGTCCTGTTGCAGTTGCTCCTGCAGTTCTCCCAGGCGTTCCTGCTCTTGGCGCAGGCGCTCGACGAGCTGCTGCTGTTCGGCCTGCAGCGGGGAGAGCTTGGCCTGGAGCTCCTGGCGTTGGCGGCTGCGCTGCTTTTGCTCTTCCAGCCAGCTGCCGCTGCGGCCGGCCACTTCCCCCAGGCGACGGCGGGAGAGTTCGACGGCGGCTTCGGCAGTGCGGCAACCCGCTTCGGCCTCCTCCAGGCTGGCCTGATCGTCCGCGCTGTTGAGCTGGCTTTGCTGCTGCTTGAGGTCGGCTTGCTGGCGGCCGAGCTCCATGCGCTGACGCTGGAGTTCCTCGGCGCCCTGTTGGTGTTTCTCCGCCTGGCGGCTGAGTTCCCTGGCGCTGGCCTCCAGGCCGGCGAGCTCGGACTGCACCGCCAGGAGCTGATCTTCCCCAAGGGCTTTGACCTCGGCCTGCAGGGCGTCGAGGGCTTTGGAGGCGGTCTCGAGGGTGCTTCGACCTTCGCTGACGCTCTGGCGCTCGTTCTCTTGCTGGCGCTTGAGCGCCTCCTGGCGGCTCTGCAGTTGTTTGAACTGGGCCTCGGCCTGCTCGAACCCGAGCACCTGCTCCTGCAGCCGGCCCCGCTGGAAGCGCTCCCGCAGCTCCTGGTAGGTGCGGGCTTTGGCGCAGTCCCGCTCGAGCTTTTGCCGGGAGACCAGCAGTTCCTGCTGGACGATGGCGCAGCGCTCTTCCCGGTCCTGCACGTCCGAGAGTTTGGAGCGGGTCTGCTCGATGCGGGAGTCGAAGAGGGCCACCCCGGCGAGCTCATCGATGATTCCCCGGCGGTCGCGGGAACTCATCGAGACGATGCGGGTGACGTCGCCCTGCATGACGACGTTGCTGCCTTCCGGGTCCACCCGCAGCCGCCGCAGCTGGGTTTGCAGCTGCTGGAGATTGCAGGGGATGCCGTCGGCGCTGTAGGTGCTGGCGTAGGTGCCGCCGGGGGCAATGCGCAGCCGGCGGGTGACGGTCCACTCGGTTTGCCCGGGTTTGATCCAGGGGCCCTCTTCGGGTGCCTCGAGACCCTGTTCGGCCTCATCGGGCTGCCAGTCGCTCAGGTCGAAACGAACGGAGACGACCGTTTCGGCCGCTTTGCCCTGCTTGAGCTTGGAGCTGTTGACCAGGTCGGGCAGTCGCTCCGCCCGCATGCCGCGGCTGCTGGCGAGGCCCAGGCAGAAGAGGACCCCATCGAGGATGTTGCTTTTGCCCGAGCCGTTCGGGCCGGTGACCACCGTGAACCCCTCGTCCAGTGGGATCGACATCGATCCGCCAAAGGACTTGAAGTGGGTCAGCTCTACCTGATTGATGTGAACCAACAGGCCCGAGCGTCGAGCACCAGAAAGGTAGCCGACCCTCTGTCGATTTCAAGGCATGGTCACTACGGTGTGGTGGCTGTCCCACGGCTCCATGGACTCAGGCACGACCAGCAACGGTGTCCCCCAGGAGCCCGTGCAGGAGCAGCCCTGGCGGGCCAAGATCGAGCCGGAGGAGGCGCCTGAGACCGAGCCCCTCTCGCCGGTGGCGAGCTTGTTTCGAGAGCGCTTCGAGCAGTTTCTGCCGACGATCCAGCGGGAGTGGCCAGACGTCGCCCGTCACACCCTGGAGGCCACGCGGGGCAGCCTGGACACCGTGGTGGAGGTGATTGCCCGGCAGACCGGCCGCACCAGTGAGGGAGTCAAGGAGCAGTTGCTGGATCTGCTGACGGTGGGCGAGGACCAGGCCCAGCAGTGGGCGGATTCCCTGCGGCCGCTGGAGGAGCAGCTGGAGCATCTGCTCGATGACCTCAATGCCAACTTGCGGCCTCGCATCGAAAAACCGGTGCGGGAGCGCCCCTTGATGGCTTTGGGATTGGCTGCTGGAGTGGGGCTGCTGCTCGGTCTGTTGCTCTCCGGCCGCCGTTCGTCATGACCAGCTCCGACTCCTCTTCTTCGCAGGACGCCCCGCGGCGTGGTGTCCCCTTGAAGGCGGCCTCCCGGATCACGGGGTTGGTGGCCTCGGTGATGGACCTGCATGTCCGGATCGCCCTGAAGGAGGCCGACCGCGAGAAGCGCCGTTTGATTGGCGGGGTCGTGCTGCTGATGGCGGGCCTCTCGGCGCTGTTGATGGCCTGGTTGGCGGCCGATGTGGCGCTGCTCTTCTGGCTGCATCAGAACTGGGGCTGGAGCTGGATCCACTCCGCCCTGGGCTTGATGGCGGTGAACCTGCTGCTGAGTGCTGTGTTCCTGCGGATCGGTGGCCTGATGACCAAGGGCCCCTACCTGCCCGAAACCTTGGCGGGTCTCACGAAGACGACTCGGGCGTTGGTTGGTCGCTGAGCCAGCGGCAGAGGCCCGGCAGGGAGAGTCCCTGCAGGCTGAGGTTGAGGATCACCGTGATGAAAACGATCCCCTGGCAGTTCTGGGCCAGGACGCTGGCGGCTGCGTCGCTGGGCACTCCCCGCAATAACGGGATGGCGCCCATGACGTTGAAGGAGAGAGCCAGGGGGACCGCTCCGCGTAGGCCGCACCAGGCGATCAATAAGGACTCCTTCAGGCTGAAGGGCGAGAGCCGCTGAAAGATCAGGACGCTCAGGGGACGGGCGACGAGCATCAGGACCGCGGCGGTGGCCAGACCGGCCGGTAGGGCTGGCAGCAGGTGGGTTGGATTCACCAGCAGACCAAAGATGAAAAAGATGCTGATCTCCGTCATGGTGTTGAACGGCAGCAGCACTTCTTGAATCGTTTGGTGGTTGATCTCGGGGCGTTGGTAGTGCTCATTGGTCATCAATAGACCGGTTATATAAACCGCGACAAAGCCCGATCCGCCCAGAATTTGTGTGCAGCCGTAATCCATAAAGGCGATGGAGATCGCCACGATGAGCAGTTGCTCCCGGTCGACCACCAGGCGGTTGATCATCATGCGGGCGACATAACCAAATCCCAGGCCCACCAGGACTCCGGAACCGATTTTTTGCAACAGGCTTGAGAAGCCGCTAATGACAACCTCCGGGAGTGCTTGTCCTTGCGCTCCAACGCTGAAGAGACTGGCGGCGATGCTGAACAAAATCAGCGCCGATGGGTCGTTGACGGAAGACTCAAATTCGAGCAGATCTTGAACATTTTTCGGCACATGCCGTTTGACCTGACGCAGGACCCCGAGGGTGGCTCCGGCGTCGGTGGAACCCAGGCAGGCGGCCACGAGAAGGGCTGCTCCCAGGGGGATGGCATTGCTGAGCCCCGGGGTGATGGCCGCCCCGCTTTGGGAGGTCAGCCAGACGATCGCAGCACCCAGGACCAGGGTGGAGACGGCGACCCCGGCAATGGCCAGGACGAGGCCGTATTTGAGGAAGCCACGAATGGCCTGGGTGTCGGTTTTCAGTCCGGCATAAAACAGCAGTAGGGCCAGCGAGAAGGTCTGAAGCCGTTCGACCTCGGATGGATGAATATCGAGAACCTGAAGATTGATTAGCAGGCCTAAGAAGAGAACCCCAAGAACAGCGGGAATCCCAATTCGAATCGAGAAGCGGCTGATGATCAGCGTGCCCAGATAGACCGCTCCGATGAAGAGCAGTTGAATCTCGAGGGGGATCGTCATTAACCCCTGGCTGCTGGCGAGGAGGGGTGTGATCCAGTGACTCATGGCAGGAGCCTAGGGCTGGCTTTAACGGATTTCGTAGTGGAGCCAGCGGCAATCAATGCCTCCGTTGCTGATCGGAATGCGCCGGCTGGCTTTCATGCGTAGGGCGCCGGTCAGCTCCGGGTTGCCGCTGAGGAGCCAAAGGCTCCAGCCACTGCAGCGCTCTTTCACCATGGCCCCCAGATCGGCATAGAGCTGCTCGAGTTCATCGCGCTCGCCAATGCGCTCGCCATAGGGCGGATTGCAGACGAGGACCCCCGGGCCGCTGGGCAGGGCGAGCGTGCGGAAATCGCCGGTTTGGAGGGTGATGGCTTCAGCGAGTCCTGCGGCCTGGGCGTTGTGTCTGGCTTGCTCCGCCACGCTGGCGTTCTGTTCGCAGCCCAGCAGCAGCGGCAGCGTGCTCAGCGGTTGCTCCCGCGATTGGGCCCGGCGCTGCTCCTCGTCCCAGAGCTCGGCGTCAAAGTCCGCCCAGCCCTCGAGGGCAAAGGGGCGATGCAGGCCTGGGGCCTGGGAGAGGGCCCAGCTGGCGGCTTCGATCAGCAGTGTCCCCGATCCACAGAGGGGATCGACCAAGGGGATGGATCCATCCCAGCCCGTCAGCCGGATCAGGCCGGCGGCCAGGTTTTCCTTGAGGGGGGCGAGGCCCATGGCGCTGCGGTAGCCGCGGCGATGGAGGCTGCCGCCAGAGCCATCGAGGCTGAGCCGCGCCTCGTGGCGGTTGAGGTGGACGTGGAGGGAGAGGTCGGGCTCCTCGAGATCCACGGAGGAGCGTTCGCCCCAGATGTCACGCTGCAGGTCGACGACGGCGTTCTTGACCTGCAGCGCCGTGTAGTGGCTGTGGCTCAGACCGGGATTGCTGCCGCTGACATCCACGCGGAAGCTCATCGAAGGGTGCAGCCAGCGCTCCCAGTCCAGGGCGTTCTGAATGCCGTCGTAGAGCGACTCGCGGTCATGGCAGGGGAACCGCGCGATCTCCCGGAGGAAGCGGAAGGGATAGCGGCATTGAAGATGGAGCCGATAGAGGCAGGCCATGTCCGCCTCAAAGGCCGCGGCGCGCCGCAGGGGTTGTACCTGCTTGGCGCCGAGCTTGATCAGCTCTTCGGCGCCAATTTCTTCAAGGCCCTGGGGGAGCACCGCGATCCCTCGGATCAAGCCGCTCTTGGCGAGGCGTTTGACCGGTTGCCGCTGCCAGGCCTCTGTCATGACCTCAATCGACTGGGGCGGTTGTCCTCCTCGATGGAGGCCTCTCCCATTGTGCGTTGACCCTGCAGAATGAGGGGGTCCGGTCTCGACCGGACTAGGTGGCTCACACCAGTGTTTCGGACAGCGGTTCGATTCCGCTCAGCTCCACTTCAAGGGGCTGCAATGGTTTCGACGGGGCATGAGGAGGGTGACTGAAGCCTGCTCGGTAAGAGCGAACCCGTAACAGCGAACAACATCGTTCGTTTCTCCCGTCAGACCGCCCCTGTGGCTGCCTGACCCTAATTAAGGGAGATGGGGTCAGATCAGCCTTATCAACCAAATGATCCATGGGGGCTGGGAGGCCCCTTCTTCATGCGGTGCTTCAGCTCGCTGGCCATAAAAAAAACCGCGGATTCCCAGCCGCGGTTGAGGTTCCCATTTGCCGAGCCCATCGAAGCGCTCCCGGTAGGGGTTGCCATGGGTACGTCTACTCAGGACTTGGAGACGTCTTTCTTTTTGAGAACGCAGCCGGCCACCCCACAGACGACTTCGTAGGCCTCCTGGCTTTTCTGGCTGAGGACTTTTTTGGTGTAGGCCCGTTTGGATCCCCCTTGGGTGAGGCGGTCCATTGATTGCATCAGGCGCTTTTTGATCGAGCGCAGTCGTTGAAGGGCCATGGATTGGGCGGCATCCATCCCACCTCTAGCGCCTGATCGCCCCAGGCGGCTGCGGCTTCACTCTGTGGTGGGGTGATCCTGGGCATTTCTCAGTTCAACCGCCAGTTCCTGCAGGCCAAAACCGGCCAGGGCCAGGAGTATCACGAGCCCTGCGAGTCCAAGGAGTCCGTCTTCCACCGCATCGCTTCGACTGGTTCTGTCGTAGCCATCGCGGCTGGCTGCTGCCACCGGTGTTTGCGTTCGCTCCTTTGGGTTGGCCGAATTGGAGCAGCGTTCCTAGACCGGGGGCACGCGCTTCAAGGGATCCAGTCCGTGTTTCATTCCCCCCACGCTGTGCCAGCCCATGGCTCCAGGGGAGAGTTGCAGTTGGCGTCTCTGCGTTGCCAATTGCAGCTGCACTGTTCTGGTTGCCCCTTCGTCAAGGGTGATCCGAGCTGCCATGGGTTCTGCAGCCTGCATGGGGCGGTGCTGAGTCCCCAGTCCCAGTTCTGGAAAGCCTGCAACGGCCGTTTCTCCAGGCCCGTCCTGGCTTAGGGGCACGCCGTGGTTCGGCCTTGCTTTCATCTCTCGATTCCAGCGATTGACCTGCAACGCAGTCATGACTGGTACGTCCAGGCCTTGGACTGCCAGCCCGGGCGCAGGAGTGAGCAGGCCTCGATTCTTGATTTCCAGGGCCACCAGTTGGTCTTGCAAAACACGCCCCAGCTTCTGGAGCCGGGGCAGCCTGGGATCTATCCCCGACATTTCGGGCTGGTCTTTGAGACCTTCACCCGTTGGGAGCAGCTGAGGCTGCAGCTGGAGCGCAGGGGCTGCCTCTTCTCTGTGCCCCCCAAGTGCCGCTACTCCGGTGGTCCGCTGGAGCATCACACCCTGTTTGTTCAGGATCCCAGTGCCAACTGGCTGGAGTTCAAGCACTACACCCACAGCGAAGCGGTGTTGGGCTGCAGGGATCAGTCCCAGGTCGGCGACCAGGACCTGCGCTGAGGGGCAATGGGCATTAACTCGGATTGCCCAGAGCCTGGGGCGGTCCGATGCTGGGCCCATCGATCTCGGAGGCGGATGTGACCGACACTCCACCGAACCAGTCCTCAGGAGCGAGCTGACCGAAGGTCCCTGCTCCAACAGTCTTCTACCGCTTGTGAGCGGGCCGTCAGTTTTGACGGCACTCCATCTGCACCGCCTGAGGTGCCCCAGGAGACCCACCGCTTGACACCTGGATCCTTGGCCCCAGGTGTGCCTCCTTCAGAAGCTCCGACCGAATCCATTGCTCGAAGCCGGTGCCCTTGGGTGCCGGCTTTGTTATTGCCGGCTGTGAGCAAGGTCACAGGGATGGTTGAGCTGGATCCGGCGGGGGAATTTTGTTTCTGGAAAGGTAAATGCATCGAGGAGATCACCCTCCCGCAACCTCCAGAGATCGATGTTCAGCACTCGCTTTCCCGCCCGCGCCGCCGCCGCTGTTGTGATGGGATTGAGCGCCACGGGTGCCCTGGCACCTGCGGCGGAGGCCTCGGTGTTTACGGCGCAGCCGGTGATCGAGCAGAACTTTGTGATGGTCGCAGCACCCATCGGCAGCAGTGCGCGCTCACAGCTGAACATCTACGAGCAGGTGTCGCAGAAGCGTCCTTGCTTTAAGGAGCATGCAGGAAGCCCGACGGTTGTGAATCCGCTGCTGAGCGAATTTGATTTCAGCGGGATCTGCAGCCGCTATGTCGACAGCAACGGCTACTCGGTGCGGATTGGCAATGAGGACAAGGGCACGAGCTACAGATTGAGCGTTGTGAAGGAAGAGGGCGATGTCAAGCTGATGGCGATCTCAAGCAGTGGCCGCGAGGGGGCGGCGAGCTATGTGGTGGCGCGTGCCGGCGGCGATGGAGCTGGTTTCCTGAAGCTGAGCTTTGAGCCGGGCTGGGAACTGCGCCGTCGTCAGTACGGGAACCGCGGTTTGGGTCATCTGTATCTGTACCGGCAGAGCGCTGATCAGGCTGTTGCTCGCGCCGGGGTGAACTGAGCGCCGGAGTTAAGGCCGTAAGAGAAAGCCCCCAGTCCGCGTAGCGGCTGGGGGCTTTGGAGTGGGTGGGTGGGTTTTAGAGGCCGAGGCCACCGAGGGGTTGGATGCGCTGCAGAGGAGCCGTGCGGTTGACCTTGAGCAGGTTGCTATTACCAAGGCCTTTGATGCTCCGGTTGGGGATGTTCGAAAGACCGGAGAAGCGATTGGCGGAAAGGGTGTCCGACTTTTTGCCAAGGGCAGGAAGGCCAGGGATACCGGGTTGTTTGCGGTAGACGGTGCTCTTGGGCCCTTGGGGGATGTGGATGCGTCCGCCTTTTTTGCCGCCGCCTGGACGACCGCCATGGCCATGGTCGTAGCCGTGGTCGTAGGAGCGGTCACGGTTCATGGAGCCTTCAATGACGCCACCGAGGATGCCGCCGACGACGCCACCGAGGAAGGCTTCTCCCGAGGAGGAGGACTGAACGGGAGCGGGTTGGGTGGTGTAGACGACGTTGAGGTTGGGGTTGTGTTGTCCTTGGACCATGGCCTCTGCACTGGCGAGGCAGGCGAGATCAAGGCTGGTCATGTCGATGGCGGACTTGACGAGCAGCTCACCGGTTTGCCGAGAGAAGCAGTCGTAATCGAGGGAAGCGGCTTGAGCGTTGGTGGTGATGGCCAGGAGGGAGGAGCCGGCAAGTGCAGCGGCGGTGATGCCAGTGAAGCCTTGACGGAAGAAGGAGAGGGAGGTCATGGGAGGAGCGTGTGAGGAGTGAGGAGAGGGGGATGTGTTCCCCGCTGATCACAAGCTCGCCCGGTTGGGGGTTGAAGTTGTTGAGGGACGCCACGGTCTGAGGTGACGTTGGTCTCAATTTGCGACGGCTAAAGAAATAGGCGCTTTAAAACTTCCCCAGCTCCCGCTGAGCGCGGGGTCTCTGGGGGGCTGGGGCGTTGACGGCTGGCCGTGGTGCGGGACTCGTCGCCGCTTGAGGAGCTGTGGCTGGGGCGGGAGTCGTGCACTGGTTGTCCTTGAAGGCCAGCACCAAGACGGCCGTCGAGAGCAGGGAGACCGCGACCGCATTGGCGACGTGCAATTTCATGGGCCGATGCAGCCAAATCAGGGCGTCGTACTCAGCATGGAGAGGAATCTCGCGCTGCGCTGCGTGTCTGCCGCTGATCTCAAAGCGTTCCTGTCCAAGGTGGGGAACAACCAGGCCATTCGCGACCGCATCCACGCCGCGACGGGTGTGGATGACATCCTCTCGATCGCCCAGAGCCATGGCTTCAGCCTGAGCAAACCGGCGGTGCTCAGAGCCCATGGCGAGGCGCTATCCAAAGCCGATGACGCTCAGCTTCAACGGGTGAACACCTGGGGTGATGCCCTGATTCACTGTTTTGGGGTGGCCGACTCGGACTGAGCGCCCGAGAAGCTGCTCCAGACCTCCAGTTCCTCCAGGGACATCACCCCTTCACGCCGCTCGCCCTGGTAGTCCCAGGTCGGATAGGCGCGGACCTTGGCGGCCATGCAGCGCTTGCGGCCCTCCTCTTCTTTGTCGCACTCCACGTAGGGCAGGAGTTCGATGGCCTCCACGCCGAAGAGTTCTTTTTGGGTGTTGCAGTGGGGGCACCACCAGGCTCCATAGACCACAAACCCCTGGGCCTTGAGGTGTTTGGCCAACTGTTGTTGCCGAGCCGTGGAGGGGCGAGCGGCCGCGGGCTGCTCTTCGGCGGCCTGGGCCGCAGGTCGTAGTGCCGGTGTGCTGAGCAGCAGCCCCAGGCTCAGGGCCAGGCGTCCCAGGACTTGGACGCTGCGGGGGCCAGCCATGGTGCTTGAACAACAGGTGGCCGCACCCTAAGGGCGATGGCGGAGGTGGTCACGCGTTCGGCCTTCCGCCTGTTTTCCCCCTCGCTCAATCCACCCCGCTGCTGGGACACTGAGGGTGCCGTTGATCGGTCCTTCCCAGCTGCTGCGATGAGCGCCAACGGTTACCGCGACTATTTCAAGGTTCTGGGCGTTGAGCGTGGCGCTGATGCGGACGCGATCAAGAAGGCCTTTCGCAAGTTGGCGCGCCAGTACCACCCGGATGTGAATCCCGGGGATAAGGGCGCCGAGGCGAAATTCAAGGAAGTCAGTGAGGCCTATGAGGTGCTCTCTGACCCCGATAAGCGTCGCCGCTACGAGCAATTCGGGCAGTACTGGAGTCAAGCCGGCGCTGGCCCAGGCCCAGGCGGTGTCGATGTCGATTTCGGCCGCTACGGCAATTTCGATGACTTCGTCAATGACCTGCTGGGCCGCTTTGGCGGGCCCGGCGGTGGGGCTGGCGGATTCCAGGGTGGTGGTTTTGGTGGCGCCCCTGGCGGCTTTGGCGGGTTTGGCTCAGGCTTCCCCGGCGGCTTTGGCAGCGGCGGCTTTGCCGGTGCCCCGGGCCGTCAGGCGGCGCCGGTGAACCTCGATGCCGAGGCCAGCATCAACCTGACCTTCTCGGAGGCCTTCCGCGGCTGCGAGCGCACCCTGGCGGTTAATGACGAGCGCGTTCAGGTGCGCATTCCCGCCGGTGTGAAGCCCGGCAGTCGCCTGCGCCTCAAGGGCAAGGGCAACCTTCAGCCTGGAACTGGCCGCCGCGGCGACCTTTACCTCACCCTTCAGGTTCAGGACCATCCGGTCTGGACCCTCGACGGAGACCAGCTCAAGGCGGATCTTCCCCTGAGCCTCGATGAGCTGGCCCTGGGCGGTGAGGTGCGCGTGGCCACGCCGGATGGAGAAGCGACGGTGACGGTGCCCCCGGCGATGGCCGTCGGCCGGAGCCTGCGGCTCAAGGGCAAGGGCTGGCCGGTCAAGGGAGGTCGCGGTGACCTGCTGCTGAGCCTCAGCCTGAAGCAACCGGCGCGCTACAGCGACCAGGAGCGGCAGTTGCTGGAGCAGCTGCGGGCAGCGCGCAGCAGTGACCCCCGAGCCGATTGGATCAGCGCCGCTCGTTTGTAACCCAGGGGCGTCTATGGCAGGGTGCGCCGAGCACTTGCATCGCCGTGAAGCGTCTCCTGCTGGGCTGTCTGCTCTGGGCCTCTGCGCCGGCGGCGATGGCCTACGAGGCCTGGTTGGTGCGCTCCACCTTTGAGCCCCACAAGGTCGGCCCCAAGGACGTGGCCGTGACCAAGGTCCCGATGCCGACCCTGAAGGCCTGCATTGCAACGGGACACCGTTGGGTGGCGGGAGCACCCAGTGATGGCAAGACCTCTCGCGGATTCGATTGCATCCCCTACCGCTAGCGCCCCCTGGTGTAGATGTGGGGCTCAACCAGAGCGGGATTGATGGCGAAGCGCCGGAAACTCAACAAAGAGATGGAGGCCGCGATGGTCGTCGCTCAGAGGAAGGTTGAGTTGATGACCGCCAAGATCCGAGATATCCGCGATGAAGATATTCAGAACGAATTCGCCCAGGCCTTCGCCCAGGTGCACGCCTCGCTCTCCCACCTGATCGAGGCCTACCGGGTCAAGGGCTTCTGCGAGGAAACCGAGGGCACCCTCGCGCTCTACAACGGCCTGATGGCGCGTTTTGAAGAGGAGTACGAGCTCTAAACGCCCCCTGTTGGATTCGAACCAACGACCGGCTGCTTAGAAGGCAGCTGCTCTATCCAGCTGAGCTAAGGGAGCTTGGATCTGACGCATTGTGCCAGCTGAGCCAAGGCTTCTATGGTGGTGTGCTGGAGAACGATGTCCACATGCCCGCTCCACGGCTGACTGAAGGCCAAAAAGAGGAGCTGGTTGCTCGCTACCGCCAGGGCGAAACCGCCCAGGCCCTGGCGGCGAGCTACGGCTGCAGCCCCAACACCGTCAGCCGGGTGCTGAAGGCTGGGATCGATGCCGAGGAGCTCGCTGAGCTCAAGAAGCAATCCCGCAGCCGCTCGTCTGCCAAGCCCGCAGCCGTTGTTGAAGCTCCAGCTCCTGAGCCCGAGTCCACGACCAGCGAACCGGAAGAGTCCTCAGACGACGATGCGGATACGGGCGTCTTGGCGATCGATGACGCCGATGACTTCGGCGAGGACGGCGATGAGGAGACCTTCGAGGACGGCGATGACGTCCTTGATGTGGCATCCCTCGGCGGCGTTCCAGCGGCGGAGCTGATCGATCCGATCCCCCTGCTTCCTGGACTGCTGCCCAGCAGCGTCTACATGCTGGTGGACAAGGTGGTGGAGCTGCAGGCCAAGCCCCTCAACGAATTCCCTGAGCTGGGTTCCCTGCCGGAAGCGGAGCAGGCGCGTCAGGCCCTGATGCTGTTCACCAATCCCCGCCAGGCCAAGCGCCAGTGCGGCCGCAGCCAGCGGGTGATCAAGGTGCCCGACAGCGATGTGCTGCAGCGGCGCTCCTCCTATTTGGTGGCCCAGGGCATCACCCGCCTGGTGGTGGAAGGCGGCCTGCTCTACTCCCTGCCGGAAGCCTGATCACTGCCCGGCAGCAGCAGGGCCGTTGCTGCGCCGCCGCTGATCACCCCGATCACCAGGGAGACCCCCAGGAGAAAGCCCGTGGGTAGTTCCGCCGTGCGGCCAAATCCCAGGTTCAGGCGGGTGCGTTGATCCAGGTTCTGGGCCCCCAGACAGAGGATCAGCAGCAGCAGCACCCCACCGCCGAGGCTGGCCAGAAGCAGGCGCAGGCGCAGCAGCATCAGGGGGTGTCGTCGTCTTGATGCAGCAAAGCGTAGAGCTCGCGTTTGGCGATGCCCGTGCTGCGGGCCAGTTGGCGAGCGGCATCGTTGCGGCTGAGCCCGCCGCTGACCAGGGCCTGCAACTGCTCACGCAACGTCTCATCGCTGGGACGCTCGCTGGCTGTGGTCTCGGCGCCGCCGAGCACCAGGGTGAATTCCCCCTGGGGCGGGTGCTGGCGGAAGTGGTCGAGGGCCGCGCTCAGGTTGGGGCCGACCTGCTGCTCATGGCGCTTGGTCAGCTCCCGGGTGACGGCGATTGGCCGGTCCCCCAGGAGTTCCAGTAGGTCCTCCAGCACAGCCAGCAGGCGGTGGGGTGCCTCGTAGAAGACCAGGGTTCGCTCCTCTTGGGCCAAGGCCTGGAGGCGGGAGCGGCGCGCGCTGGCCTTGGGGGGGAGGAAGCCCTCGAAGCAGAACCGCCCGCAGGGGAGACCACTGCTCACGAGAGCCGTGGTGGCGGCGCAGGGCCCGGGCACACAGATCACCGTTCGCCCCTGGCCGCGGGCGGCGCTCACCAGCTCCTCGCCGGGGTCGGAGATGCCCGGGAGCCCGGCGTCGCTGATCACCGCGATCGCTTCCCCGTTCTCCAGGGCCTCGAGCAGCTCCGGGATTCGGGTGGCCTGGTTGTGCTCGTGGAAGCTCACCAACCGGTTCTTGATGCCCAGGTTGTGCAGCAGCAGGCCGCTGCGGCGGGTGTCTTCGCAGGCAATCCGATCGGCCCCGGCCAGCACGGTCTTGGCCCGGGGCGAGAGATCGCCGGTGTTCCCGATCGGGGTGCCCACCAGATAGAGCACGCCTGCAGCGGGTTCAGCGCCCTGCATCACAATGCTCCTTTGCCCTTCCATGATGCCCGCCGCCGCCTGCTTTCCCCCTGGCATCGAGGAGAAGCAGCTCTTGGCGGATCTGCGCCGGCTCTGCTGGGGTGCCGCCGACATCCTGCTGGCCTATGGCCGCGGCGAGCAGCCCCCCTATGGCTTCCCCAAGGCCCTGAGCGTCGATGAAGGGGGCGAGGGCCCGGTCAGCGCTGCCGATCTGGCGGTCAACCAGTGGCTGCTCGATGGCCTGGCCCAGGCCTATCCGGATGCGGGTTGGACCCTGCTGAGCGAGGAGACCGCCAAGGAGCAACTGACCGCCGGGGAACCCCTGGATGCCGAGTGGCTTTGGATCCTGGATCCCCTCGATGGCACCAAGGATTTTCTGCAGGGAACCGGCGAGTACGCCGTGCACCTGGCGCTGGTCCATCGCGGTGAGGCCGTCTTGGGGGTGGTGCTTCAGCCGCTGCTGGAGGACCTCTGGTTCGGCCTGGTGCCCGAGGGCCGCGCCTGGCGGGAGAACCGCGCCGGTGAGCAGCAGCCCGCCCAGCTCAGTTCACGCCAGGCCCTCTCCGAGATGGTGCTGGTGGCCAGCCGCAACCACCGGGACCAACGGCTCGAGCAGCTCCTGGAGGCCCTGGCCCTGGGCGACACCAAGGCCATCGGCAGCGTCGGCGGCAAGGTGGCCACGATCCTGCGGGGTGAGACCGACGTCTACATCTCGCTCTCGGGCAAGAGCGCCCCGAAGGACTGGGACATGGCGGCTCCCGAGGCCGTGCTCAAGGCGGCCGGTGGCGCCTTCACTCACGCTGACGGTGCACCGCTCCGCTACAACACCGGCGATGTGCGCCAAGCCGGCTGCCTGATCGCTAGCCATGGCGTCAGCCACCAGGAGCTCTGCGAGAAGGCCGCCGCGGCGATGGACCGCATTGATCCGGGCTTCGCGGTTTAGGCCAAAAAAAAAGCCCCCTTGAGGGGGCTTCGTTCGATCAGGCCTGGGCGGGCTCGTCCTGCTGGGGAACCCCGCGCAGGGTGAGGTTGATCCGGCCGCGGTTGTCGATCTCGCGGACGCGGACGGTGACGTGGTCACCCACCTTCACCACGTCTTCGACCTTCTCAACGCGGGCTTCGCTGAGTTGGGAGATGTGGATCATGCCCTCCTTGCCAGGAAGGATCTCGACGAAGGCGCCGATCGGGATCACGCGGGTGACGGCACCGCTGAAGACCTCGCCTTCAGAGACGCGACGGGTGAGGCCCTCGATGATGCGCTGCGCTTCCTCAGCGGCTGCACCGTCGTGGCTGGCGATCGTGACGATGCCGCCGTCCTCGATGTCGATCTTGGTGTTGGTGCGCTCGGTGATGCCCTTGATCGTGCGGCCGCCGGGGCCGATCACGGTGCCGATCAGCTCGGGGTCGATCCGGAAGCTGAGCAGGCGAGGGGCGTGGGGGCTCAGGACATCGCGGGGCTTGTCGATCGCCGCGAGCATCTTCTCGAGGATGTGCAGACGGGCCGGACGGGCCTGGTTGATCGCCTCAGCCACGGTCTTCACCTCCAGGCCGGTGATCTTCATGTCCATCTGCAGGGCGGTGATGCCCTTCTCGGTGCCGGCCACCTTGAAGTCCATGTCGCCGAGGAAGTCCTCGATGCCTTGGATGTCGGTGAGGATCCGGACCTCAGAGCCCTCCTTGATCAGGCCCATGGCGGCACCGCTCACGGGGGCCTTCAGGGGCACGCCGGCATCCATCAGGGCCAGGGTGCTGCCGCAGACCGAACCCATGGAGGTGGAGCCGTTGGAGCTCAGGCATTCCGACACCACGCGAAGCACGTAGGGGAAACTCTCCTTGCTGGGGAGGACGGGGATCAGGGCCCGCTCCGCCAGGGCGCCGTGGCCGATTTCGCGGCGGCCGGGGCTGCGCATCGGGCGGGTCTCGCCGACGGAATAGGGGGGGAAGTTGTAGTGGTGGAGGTAGGTCTTCTCGTTGGACGGGTTCAGGTCATCCATCTCCTGGGCGTCGCTCGGGGTGCCGAGGGTGGCGCAGGAGAGCACCTGGGTCATGCCGCGCTGGAACAGACCGGAGCCGTGCACGCGCTTGGGCAGTACACCGGCGGCGGCGCTGATCGGACGCACCTCATCGAGGTTGCGGCCGTCGACGCGCTTGCCGTCGTTGACGATCTGGGCGCGCATCAGCTTCTTGGTGAGCGCCTTGTAGTTGTTGCCCAGGGCCTTGCCGTTGCTGCTGACGGCCACCTTCACGGCGTCGTCGTCCTTGAGGCCGCTGATCTTCTCGGCCGCCTGGGCCTTGATCGCGTCGAGCTGCTCGTCGCGCTCGGCCTTGGTCAGGCTGAACTGCTTGAGGACATCGCCGATGCCCTTGCTGCATTCCTTCTCCAGGAAGGTGGGCAGGGTGGCGTCGACGCTCTGGGCCTCGGGGATGACCTGCTCGATGCCGAGCTCCTTGAGCAGGGTCTGCTGGACCTTGATCAGTTCGCAGACGGCCTCGTAGCCGAAGTCGATCGCCTCGATCACGTCCTGCTCGGGCAGCTGGTTGGCGCCCGCCTCGACCATGATCACGCCCTGGGGGGTGCCGGCGACCACCAGATCCAGCTCAGAGCGCTCGATCTCGCGGTAGCTGGGGTTCAGGATGAAGTCATCGCCCAGCAGGCCGACCCGCACAGCCGCCATCGGGCCGTTGAAGGGGATCTTGGCCAGCAGGGTGGCCAGGGAGGCGCCGGTCACCGCCAGGACATCGGGCGGAACCCGCTCATCCAGGGACATGCAGGTGGCGACGACCTGCAGGTCATCCCGCAGCCAGCTGGGGAACAGCGGGCGCATCGGGCGGTCAATGAGACGCGCGATCAGGGTGGCGCGCTCGGGGGGACGGCTCTCGCGGCGCATGAAGCTGCCGGGGATACGACCAGCGGCGTAGAGACGCTCCTCGTAATCGCAAATCAGCGGCAGAAAATCGATGCCCTCACGGCCGCCGGAGCGGGTGGCAGTGACGAGAACAGAGGTATCTCCGCATTCGACCATGACGGAACCCCCGGCCTGCGGGGCGAACCGACCTGTGGTCAGTCGGATCTCCCGACCATCGAAGGAGACCGACTGAGTGTGACCTTGCACGTGGGCTTATGTCTTGTTTGTTGTCAAGAGCAATTCTTGCATCTGAGCCCAAAGGCTTGCGAAAAACAGGCGCAATCTCTTCCGGAATGCCACAACGCAGGCAAGCAACAAAAAAGGCGCCTTTCGGCGCCCTGACGGTTGATCAGGCGATCGAGAGACTCACCAGGAGGACTTGACCACGCCGGGCAGTTCGCCTTTGTGGGCGCGCTCACGCAGCTGGTTACGGCACAGGCCGAAGTCGCGGTACACACCACGGGGCTTGCCGGTGGCCCAGCAGCGGTTGCGCAGACGGACGCGAGCGCTGTTGCGGGGCAGGTTCTGGATCTTGCGGTGGATCTCCAGGCGCTCCATCGGATCGCCAGCGGCTTCGAAGGCGGCCATCAGAGCTGCGCGCTTGGCGGCGTAGCGATCAACAAGCTTTTGGCGCTTGACGTCGCGCGCAATCATCGACTTCTTCGCCATGCGGCCTGGATCTCGTAAGCAGTGACCAGAAAGCCTACCTCTTAGCGTCCCAGCAGCTGTTGGACCGCCGCCAGCTGGCTGGTGTCCTTGACGATCAGCACCACGCTGAGGCCCACCAGCAGGACAAAGCCCGACTGCATGAAGGCCATCTGGAACTTCTCGGGCAGGGGCTTGCGGCGCAGACCCTCCAGCAGCAGCAGGACGAACTGCCCGCCATCGAGCATCGGCAGCGGCAGGGCATTGAGCACCGCCAGGTTGATCGAGATCAAGGCGGTGTAGAGGAAGAGGCTGCTGCCGCCCTGTTTGGCCAGGGAGGCGCCCATCTCGACGATCTTCACCGGACCGGAGACCTGCCCTGCGGTCTCACCAAAGTGGGTCACGAGGGTGATGAAGCCATCCACCGTCCGCTTGGTGAGCAGGGCGACATCGTGGTTGGCCTGCTGGATGACCTCGATCGGGCTGCGGGGGCGGCGGAAGGCCTCGGTGCCACTGGGTTGCAGTTGGGCGCCGATGCGGCCGATGCCGCTCAAATCAGCGGGGGTCAGCTGCAGTTCCAGGGCTTGGCCCTGGCGCTCAGCCTGCAGGCGCAGGGTTTGATCGGGGGCGCCCTTGACCAGTTCGACCAGTTGGCTGACGGCGCTCTGGCCGCCGCCCAGGTCGCGGCCGTCCACCGCCAGGATCCGATCGCCGGCCTTCAGGCCCGAGGCGGCAGCGGCCTGGCCCTGTTGCACGCCCGAGACCAGCACGCCAGGGGTGGCGCTGAAGCCAGCGGGGATGCCCACAAAGGCCCCCTGGGCCATCAGCACCGCCCAGGCCAAGAGCAGGTTGGCGATCACGCCAGCGGCGATCACCAGGGCCCGCTGGGGCAGGGGGCGGTTGGTCAGCAGATCGGGGTCATCCGAGGGGATGCTGCTGTCTTCGTCGTCATCGGGGAAGGAGACAAAGCCCCCCAGGGGAATGGCCCGCAGGGCGAACTGCACCCCCCGCCGCTGCTTCTGCAGCAGCACCGGGCCAAAGCCGACGGAGAAGCCGCTGACGCGGATCCCCTGCCAGGTGGCGGCAAAGAAGTGCCCCGCCTCATGCACCACGATCAGGCCGGCCAGGATCGCCAGAGCCGTCAGGACGCCCATCTCTGCAGATCCAAAGTCCGTCCATTGTGGGGGGAAGGCACGGCCATAGCGTTGGTTGTTAGTGCGCCCCGCCCGACTCCGGCTCCATGAGTGAACGCTGTGATGCCCTCCTGGTGGGCGCCGGAATCATGGGCGCCACCCTGGCGAACCTGCTTCGGCAGCTCGATCCCAGCCTGAAGGTGGTGGTGCTGGAGCGGCTCCCGCAGCTGGGACGCGAGAGCAGCGGGCCGATGAATAACGCCGGCACCGGCCACGCCGCCAACTGCGAGCTCAACTACACCCCAGAGGCGGCTGACGGCTCGGTCCCCACCGGCAAGGCTCTAGCGATCAATGCCTCCTTTGAACGCAGCCTGGAGTTCTGGAGTTCCCTGGTGGAGGGCCAGCAGCTCAGCGATCCCGCGGGGTTCATTCGCGCCGTGCCGCACCTGAGCTTTGTCTGGGGGCAGGCCAATGTCGATTACCTGCGCCGCCGTTTTGAGGCCCTGCAGGGCTCGCCCCAGTTCGCCGACATGGCCTGGAGCAGCGACCCTGAGCAATTGAGGGAATGGATGCCCTTGGTGATGGCCGGCCGCCGCCTGGATCAACCCCTGGCCGCCACCCGGGTGACCCGCGGCACGGATGTGAACTTCGGCTCCCTGACCCGGGCGCTGCTGAAGGGTGTGGACCTGCGCCTGGGGCAGCAGGTGCTGGGGCTTGAGCGGGGCGGGGCCGGTTGGCGCGTGCAGACCAGCGCAGGCGAGCTGGAGGCACCGTTTGTCTTTCTGGGGGCCGGAGGCGGCAGCCTGCCGCTGCTGCAGCGCTCCGGGATTCCTGAGGCCCGGGTCTATGGCGCCTTCCCGGTCAGCGGCCAGTGGCTGGTCTGCCGCAACCCGGCGGTGATTGAGGGCCACAACGCCAAGGTCTATGGCAAGGCCGCCGTGGGGGCTCCGCCGATGTCGGTGCCGCACCTGGACACCCGTTGGATCGAGGGCAAGCGGGCGCTGCTCTTTGGTCCCTATGCGGGCTTCAGCACCCGCTTTTTGAAGCAGGGCTCCCTGATGGATCTGGGCCGCTCGATCAAGCCCTACAACCTGCTGCCGACCCTGCAGGTGGGGGCCAAGAACTTTGATCTGGTGCGCTATCTGGTGGGCCAGGTGATCCAGCGCCCGAAGCAGCGGATCGACAGCCTGCGGGACTTCCTGCCGCAGGTCAACGCCAATGACTGGGAGCTGGCGGTGGCGGGCCAGCGGGTGCAGATCATCAAGCAGGTGAATGGCCGCGGCAGCCTGCAGATGGGCACCGAGGTGGTGAGTAGCGCCGATGGCTCCCTGGCGGCCCTATTGGGCGCTTCCCCCGGGGCCTCGACGGCGGTCGACACGATGCTGGAGGTGCTGCAGCGCTGCATGGGCGAGCGCTTCGCCAGCGAGGACTGGCAGCAGAAGCTCAAGGCGCTGATCCCCTCCTGGGGTGAGGAGCTGGGGGCCAGCGCCGAGCGCCTGGCCCAGATCCGTGAGCGCAGCAATGGGCTGCTGGGCCTGAGCGCCTAGGCCGCGGGAATGGTTTCCGAGCCGAAGTAGGGCACCAGGGCGGCGGGGAGCTTGATCGAGCCATCGATCTGCTGACCGTTCTCCAGCAGGGCGGCCATGGTGCGGCCGACGGCCAGGCCACTGCCGTTGAGGGTGTGCAGCAGTTGGGTGGTTTTGCCCTCCTTGCAACGAATGGCGGAGCGGCGGGCCTGGAAGTCGCCGCAGACCGAGCAGCTGGAGATCTCGCGGTAGGCGCCGGCCCCCGGCAGCCAGACCTCGAGGTCGTAGGTGCGGGTGGCGGAGAAGCCCATGTCTCCGGTGCAGAGCTCGATCTTGCGGTAGGGCAGCTCTAGGGCTTCGAGCACCGCCTCGGCATCCGCGGTGATCTGTTGGTGGGCGTCCGCGGAGTGCTCCGGGTGGCAGAACCAGTAGAGCTCCACCTTGTTGAACTGGTGCAGGCGAATCAGGCCGCGGGTGTCCCGGCCATAGCTGCCGGCCTCGCGGCGGAAGCAGGGGGTGTAGGCGACGTACTTCAGCGGCAGCTGATCGGCGGGAATGACCTCACCGCGGTGCAGGGAGGTGACGGGCACCTCGGCGGTGGGGGTGAGCCAGAGGTCGTCCTCGGCGCAGCGGAAGCTCTCCTCGGCGAACTTCGGTAGCTGGCCTGAGCCGGTGAGGCTGGCGCTGTTGACCAGGATCGGCGGCAGGACCTCCCGGTAGCCCTTGCCGCCGTGCAGGTCCAGCATGAAGTTGATCAGGGAGCGCTCGAGCCGGGCACCCAGACCCATCAGGGTCACAAAGCGGCTCTGGGCGATGCGCACGGAGCGCTCGGTCTCAAACAGGCCCAGGCGCTCGGCGATCTGCCAGTGCTCCTCGAGCCAGTCCTCCTGAGCCCGGGGGCTGCCCCAGGTCTTGATCTCGACGTTGTCGTTCTCGTCCTTGCCGTCGGGGGCCTCGGCCGAGGGCAGGTTGGGCAGCGTCAGCAGCTCCTCGCGCAGCTTGGCCTCGAGAGTCTTCTCTTCCTCCTCGAGGACCGCGACCTGTTGCTTGATCCGGTTGCCCTCATCGCGCAGGGCCTGCACCTCGGGGCTGCCCGGTGCGGCGCCGCCCTTGATCTTCAGGCCCACCTCCTTGCCGATGCGGTTCCCTTCGGCCTGGAGGTTGCTGCGTTTTTCTTCGAGGTCGCGCTCCTGGCGCGCCATCAGCTGCAGGCCCGTGAGATCGAGCTTCATGCCGCGGCGTCCCAGCTGCTCGGTGATGAGCTCAGGGTTGTCGCGCAGCAGGCGCTGATCCAGCACGGGCCCAGGGTTCAGAGGTGGGCTTGAGCCTAGGGGCCGGGCCTCAGAGCACCTGAACGACTTCGCTGACTTCGGGGATGGCCTCGCGCAGCTTGCGCTCGATGCCCATCTTCAGGGTCATGGTGCTGCTGGGGCAGGAGCCGCAGGCGCCCTGCAGACGCACCTTGACGATCGGACCGTCGATTTCCACCACTTCCACGTTGCCGCCGTCGGCCATCAGGTAAGGACGCAGCTCATCGAGGGTGCGCTCCACGTTCTCGATCGTGAGGGCGCGGGGATCGGCGTTTTCGGTGGCTGCTGCGGCTGGGGTTTCGGTGCTCATCGCGCTGAGACGGAGTTGCGCCGAGCTTAGGAACGCGGGACCGCTGCCTAGGATCAGGGCCGTCCGAGCCGGGACTTCCACCAGCGCATGACCGACGTCCCCGCTTCACGGATCCGCAATTTCTGCATCATTGCCCATATCGACCACGGCAAGTCGACCCTGGCCGATCGACTGCTGCAGGACACCGGCACGGTGGCTGTCCGGGACATGCAGGAGCAGTTCCTGGACAACATGGAACTGGAGCGCGAGCGCGGGATCACGATCAAGCTCCAGGCCGCGCGCATGGAGTACAAGGCGGCCGACGGCGAGACCTACATCCTCAACCTGATCGACACCCCCGGTCACGTTGACTTCTCCTATGAGGTGAGCCGCTCCCTGCAGGCCTGCGAGGGGGCGTTGCTGGTGGTTGACGCCAGCCAGGGCGTCGAGGCGCAGACCTTGGCCAACGTCTATCTGGCCCTGGAGAACGACCTGGAGATCATCCCGGTCCTCAACAAGATCGATCTGCCTGGTGCGGATCCTGAGCGGATCGGCGAAGAGATCGAAGCGATCATCGGCCTGGACTGCACCGGGGCGATCCCCTGCTCGGCCAAGAGTGGCCTGGGGGTTCCCGAGATCCTGCAGGCCGTTGTGGACCGCGTTCCGCCGCCGCCGGATCGGGTGAAGGAGCCCCTGCGGGCGCTGATCTTCGACTCCTATTACGACCCCTACCGCGGGGTGATCGTCTACTTCCGGGTGATCTCCGGCTCGATCAGTACCAAGGACAAGGTGCTGCTGATGGCCAGCAAGAAGACCTACGAACTCGATGAGGTGGGGGTGATGGCCCCCGACCAGCGCAAGGTCGACAGCCTGCAGGCCGGTGAGGTGGGTTACCTGGCGGCCTCGATCAAGGCCGTGGCCGATGCCCGCGTGGGCGACACGATCACCCTGGTGAACAACCCCGCCGAGGCGCCGCTGCCGGGTTACACCGAGGCCAAGCCAATGGTGTTCTGCGGCCTGTTCCCGACGGACGCCGACCAGTACCCGGATCTGCGCGAGGCCCTGGACAAGCTGCAGCTGAGTGATGCGGCCCTGAAGTACGAGCCCGAGACCAGCAGCGCGATGGGCTTTGGCTTCCGCTGCGGCTTCCTGGGTCTCCTGCACATGGAGATCGTCCAGGAGCGTCTGGAGCGCGAGTACAACCTCGATCTGATCGTCACCGCCCCATCGGTGATCTATCAGGTGAACATGCTCGATGGGCAGACCTTGATGGTCGACAACCCCGCGACGCTCCCGGATCCCCAGAAGCGCGAATCGATCGAAGAGCCCTACGTGAAGCTCGAGATCTACACGCCGAATACCTACAACGGCACCTTGATGGAGCTCTGCCAGGAGCGCCGCGGTGAGTTCATCGACATGAAGTTCATCACCACAGAGCGGGTGACCCTGCACTACGAGATGCCCCTGGCGGAGGTAGTGACGGACTTCTTCGATCAGATGAAGTCGCGCACCAAGGGCTACGCCTCGATGGAGTACTCCCTGATTGGCTACCGCAAGAACGATCTGGTGCGCCTGGATGTCCTGATCAATGCCGAGCGGGCCGACCCCCTGACGACGATCGTGCACCGGGATAAGGCCTACAACGTCGGCAAGGGCCTGGTGGAGAAGCTCAAGGAGTTGATCCCCCGCCAGCAGTTCAAAATCCCGATCCAGGCCTCCATTGGCAGCCGCGTGATCGCCTCGGAGAGCATCAGTGCGATGCGCAAGGACGTGCTCGCCAAGTGCTACGGCGGTGACATCTCCCGTAAGAAGAAACTGCTGCAGAAGCAGGCCAAGGGCAAGAAGCGGATGAAGGCGATGGGCAAGGTCGAGGTGCCCCAGGAGGCCTTCATGGCCGTGCTGAAGCTCAACCAGTGATGCGGCGCGTGTTGGCACTGGCGGCCCTGCTGGCTGCACCGGCGGCTGTGGCTCCAGCGATGGCGGCTCCTCAGGAGCCGTATCCCGCCCTACAGCTCACGACGGGAGCCGATGTCTGGAGCATTCCCTACGCGGCGCTCGAGCAGTTCATCAATGAGGGCACCTTCAGTGACCAACGGCTGATGAAGCTGGTGATCCACTCCGGCTGGCCGGAGAAGGATCTGCGGGTGGCCCTGGCCAAGCCCTACAGCGTGGACTACCTGGCTCTTTCGCGCTTCCTCAATTCCAAGGCCGGCGAGGCCTTTTTGATCCAGCAGACCCAGGCCTACAAACCCCTGAAGGCCAGCGGCACGGTCGGGATCGAAGGCCTGCGCTACGCGATCCTCGAGAACGCCAAGTCCGGCACGATCTCGGCGATGGGGATCCTGAAGCAACTGCCGGTGCCGATGGCCTTCAACCTCAGCGGCCCGCCGATCGTGCGCTGCTCGTCGCTGCCCTGTGAGAAGCCGGAGCAGTGCCGCTCGGTGCTGAGCTGGTGGATCTTCCTGCCGGCCTGCCTCCAGGCCGCGGCGATGAACGGCTGAATCGGGGAATCCTCAGACCGTTGGTTTGAGGTGATCCCGTGAGGACAAGCCAAGACCAGGGCTTTGCCCTGCCCCTGGCGTTGATTGGCGCCCTGGCTGTTTTGCTCTCGGCGAGTTCAGCATTGGCGATGGCGCTTGGGTCGCGCCAGCAGTTGCAGTTGGAGCTTCAGCAGATTCAGGCCGTCGATGAGCTGGCCTCGGCTGCTCAGCAGTGGGCTCAGCGATTGCAGGGGCCCTGGAACTGTCTGCGTGAGCATCCGTCCAGCAGCTGGAGCACAGCTGGGTGTGGCTCTTCGCCTCCCCCCACCTCGGCTGTGCTGAAGGATTGGCAACCGTCGGCTGCGGGCGGCGGTGAGTTTTGGCTGCAGCGTCAGGACGGAGGTCTGCAGCGCCGTTTCCTTTGGGGCCCCTCGGGATTGAAGGAGCGCAAGTAGATGCCGCTGCTTGAAGTGATGCTCTCCTGCGTGATTTGGAGTGGTGCCTTGGCGGCGGGTCTGCAGCTCTGGGGCCGCGGCGCAAGCCAGCAGCAGAGCAACGCCCAGCGGGCGACGTTGATCCAGGAGATTGAGCGTGATCGTTTGCGCTTGATCAAGCACTGGCGCTCCTTGCCGCCTCGCTCCTGCAGTGATGGAGACCAGCGCTTTCTTGAAGCGGTCGCCAAGGAGCAGCCCACGGCTCCTGGCCTTCGTCGTGTGCTGGAACTGAGCACCTTTGAACCGGGGCTCTGGGTGCGTTGGAGCAGCGCTGATGGGTCGACGGTGTTGCGCGAACGACTGGTGACCGCCGCAGGGCTGGGACTCTGCACGCAGGAGGAGCTGGCCTGATGACGCTGACGGAGTTGCTGCTGGGGCTGTCTCTGCTGGGCCTGATGGGCAGCGTTGGTCTGACTCGGGGATCGCAGGCCCTGGCTGATCAACGCTTGGAGCACGCCACGCGGTTGCTCGATCAAGGGCTCCAGCGGGCACGGCGAGAGGCCCAACGCCGCGGGGAACCCTGCGGTCTGCACTTGAGCGCGGCGGGCTGGCAACCACCCCAGACGGGGACCTTGCCGCCCTGCATGACGGTGCCGCTGGAGCTGCCCCAGGGCGTGAGGATTGCCCACAACTTTCCTGAGCTGCTCCGTTTCACGGCCAACGGTCTGGTGCTCGATGGGGGAACGGCGGTCCTCAGCGCAGGTGCCCACACAGGCCAGCGCTGTTTGGTGATGAGCCTGCCGTTGGGTATCACCCGCTTGGGCCAGATGCGATCGGGTCGCTGTGAAGCCAGTTAGGGGGCAAGCGGGCTTTTCGTTGCTGGAGCTCTTGTTGGCCTTGAGCTTGGGCTTGATCTTCAGTGCAGCAGCTCTGCAGGCACTGATGGCTGATGGTCAGCGCACACAGCGCTTTGGCCAGCAGCTGCGCCAGCGCAGTGAACAGCGGCGCCTGTTGTCCTTGATCGAAAGCGATGCCTTAGAGGCCAGCGCGGTCTCAGCGGAGCCCGACCCCCAGCGCAGCCTCTGCTCTTTGGCCGGGCGAGAGCCGGTGCTCCAGTTGACGACAACCGCCGGTGTGATCACATACAGCATGGGAGACCCGCCCAGCGAGATCTGGCAGGGGCAGGTGGTGATGCGCTGCGGCCCGGCCTACGGCATCGATGGACGCTTGGCCGCGGGTTCTGCCCAGAACCGGGTGGTGCTGGATCAGCTGCCGGCGGGAGATGCCGAGGTGTTCAGGGCTCGCCTAGACAGTGCCTTGGGGGCGGTGGCTCTCCGGGTGATGGGTCAGGAGACGCTGCTTGAGCTCCCCTGACCCTCAGCCGACGGGCCCGGGCAGGTTGATACTTCCGCCGGGGAGATCCACGCGACCATCGCGGAAGATCAGCACCTCCACATCGCGCATGGTGGTTCGGTTGCTGGCGCCACCATCGCTGAAGCTGAGCGAGCAGAAGCTGCGGTTGCAGAAGCTGAGGCCTGAGACATCGGCCTTGCTCTTGTCGATAAACACCACATCCAAGTCGGGGCCTCCGCGGACGGTGTCGTTCCCTGTGCCGGGCAGGTATCGGTTTTCGCCCGTGCCGCCATCGAGGGTGTCATTGCCCGAGAGGCCGATGAGCACGTCGTCACCCGCGTTGCCATAGAGCGCATCACCTGCAGGGCTGCCCCGTAAGCGATCGTTTCCGGATTGCCCAATCACGGTGGCCCCAGGTCCGATTTCACCGGCCTCGAGGACGTCGTTGGCGGTCGAGCCAATGATGGTGTCACCACCGCCGTAGCCGCAGATCAGCACATCGGTGTTGGAGGGAACCGCACCAGTCGGAACCTCCAGGGTGTCAGCACCGCTGGTGCCGCCGCCGAGCCTGTAGAAGCCTTCGATACGCAGGTTCTCGCTGCTGCAGAGGCTGGTGATGGAGGGGAAGGAAAAAACCGGACTCACCCTGGAGTAGGTGTGCGCAGATTGTTTGTATTGCCGCCTCGAGAGGCCCTGGATGCAGAGCTCAAATTTCAGGGATTTCGCCACTGCGGGCTGATCAGTGGCCACCTTTAGCGAACAGGCATCGGTCAGACCATCCACCAGGATTTGCTCGCTCACTGAACTGCTGCTTCCGCTGAGCAGGTCACCGAAGCTGCCGTCGGCGTTGATGGTTGGTCCGCAACGCCAGAGGGTGCGGTCCCCGACCCATTCGGTTGTGTTGGGGTTGGGTCGGCTGAAGTAGATCGCCAGGGGCAGGTCCCGGCGCAGATCGAGGGCAAAGAGGAAGCTCGAGTCGCTCTCACTGGCTGTGCTGCAGAGCTCCTTGGAGACCAGCTCCTCGTCACTGACGATGCGATCGCTCAGAGCAACTTCGGCCTCAATGAAATTGCTGGTCCGAGACCATTCACTGCGTTGCCGCTCGAGCGCTTCCAGCCGTTCGCCGGAGCGGATGTGGGAGAGCATGGCGTCCCCCGCCAGGATCGCGACACCAACCCCCAGGCTTGCTGCGATCAGCAGTTCCGCCAGGCTGAAACCAGCCTCGTGCTGCCGGCGCCTGGGGCGCTTCAGTAGGCGGTGCTGAAGACGCATGCGTTATCTCGCAGTTTGCCGCTGCGGATCAGCCCCAGTGGTGCCAAAAGGCGAATGCAGCGCCCCAGTTGGACCTTTCCGTTGCTCAAGCTCAGCTTGAAGTTGGCCGAGGTGGTGGTGGTCCCACGGGGTGTGAAGACCAGCGTGGTCGGTGTGTTACTGGACTCAGTGCTGAGTTGCAGGCGTGCGCCGGAGGGGACAACCTCCCGCAGCTTCAACGCTGCAAAGGCACCGCAACGGTTGCTTCCATCAGCTTGAAAGCTGGCGTTGGCAAGATCCACCGAAACGGTGCAGGGGTTGCCCTTTTGCATGGCCCGCCGGCGGATGTCATTGAGCCAGGCGCTGAGTTCTTTGCTGGCGCTATTGAGCCGCTCGTCGTCCCAGTTGCGGTTGAAGGTTGGTACGGCGATTCCCGCCAGGATCCCGGCGATGGCCACCACGACCAATAACTCCGTGAGGGTGAATCCGGTCTGGGCGGTTGCTGGCCTCATGGGCACCAGCCTTGGGCCATGGGCACCAAGGTGGTGCTCATGCGCATCGGAATCGATGGGGCATCCAGGCTGATGCGCAGTTGATTGCCGCTAGCACTGAAGCTAGGGATCACGGGGGCGTCTGTCTCGCCCACCGTGAAGCCTTCCGTGGGTGATGGCTTCAACGTCTGAAGGTGAGCCAGGAAGCTGCCGCCGAGGTCCTGGGCGGTGCAGCGCGGTTTGAGCGCCGCGAGGTCGTAGCGGATTTCTTGGGTCAGCTCGCTGTTCGAGCAACCCTGCTCGCAGAGGAAACGAAAGGCCTCAAGACGCAGCGTTTCAACACGCTCACTCATGGCCGTGCTGATTTGATTGCGCAGCTTGGAGCGGTTCATCCCAAGGATGGAGCTGCTGGTGAGGCGCACCGAGCTCGCGACGACTGCCGCTAGCAGGACGGAAGAGATCATCACCTCAGGAAGGCTGTAGCCAGAACTCGTTCTGGGGGGCTTGGGTTTGGCGTGAACAGCCGAGGGAAACAAGAGGTGGATCCGCCCGAGCGATCTTAGGCCTCTCGCTTGGGTCTCGGGCGTGTTGGCTGGGTTCGATTGGGTTCGGTTGTCGGCCTCCCTGCGCCCTGGGCGCAGGGAGGGAAAGGGGCTTGTCATGGGGCCCCTCAGACGAACTTGAGGTTGTCGCGCTGGATCTCAACCGGCTGGTCCTGGTTGGCGATCACGGCGATCAGGTCATCGCCCTCTCCAACGAGGCCATCGCTGTTGAGGTCGTTGAAGATGCCGGTGCCGATGACATCGGGGTGGTTGACCTGGGCCATGGCGTAGTTCGATCCGCCATGGAGCTGGAGTTGATCCTGGGTGGGATCGAAGTCGGTGATCTGGGCGTAGTCGGCCATGCCACCGGAGCTGTAGAAGCTGCCGTTCTTGTTGCCCAGGACAAAGAGGTCGCCGCCACCACCGCCGGTCAAGACATCCCACTGCTCGTCGTTGGCTCCGGTGATGGAGCCAATCAGAACGTCATTGGCGTCGCTGCCGATGAGGCTGTCATCCCAGACCGAGCCGGCCAGGATCTCGCCATCGGGAATCAGGCCCGTGGGGTTGCTGCCGCTGAGATCGAGAGCCGAGCTCTCGCTTGAGACATGGGAGAAGCCCAGATCTGCGAGTTCAGGACTGATCTCATCGGCGGGATCACCGATGACTTCGATGATTGGTTCGCCGGTGGCGACATCGTTGACGGAGGAGACGCTGAGGTTGGCGGAACCACTGACCCCGAAGTCGGAGCCGAGTTTGATTTCGGCGATGCCGAAGTTGACGCCGATTTCTCGGCCGTCATTCCAGGTTCCTTGTGGACCTCCTTGCCAAAGGTGAATTAGTGCATAGTCCTCATCAGTGCCATCTTGAGACAGCACATTGTTGGGTTCGTTGGTATTCCAGTTGGTGAACGTTGATGATTCGCCTGAGCTCCATGACCAGTTGCCTTCGCTGCCTGTATCTGTATATCCGATGTAGGCGTTGTGTGAGTTATTGGTGAAGGTAGTTGTTAGCCACGTGTTCTCATCTGCATCGTTGATGGTGACAAGATTGCCTCCGAGTTTTTGGGCGTTGGCTTCTGCTTGATCCCATGTGGGGCCAGCGATGACGACGTAGGCCGAGTCGCCTCGTTGCATGAAGGGTATTTCGGCCAAGTATGCAGATGCACTCGGGGCCCCATTCGCATGTCGGATGCTCTCAGGGTTGGCCTCGTCTGGTTGATCAACGGGATGCCATCCTCCTTTTTTCCATCCAATCTCCCAAGGGGCGAATGTGTCTTTGAGAATCATCTTGATGTGAGGTCCCCATCCGTGGGAGGTGGGCTGGAAGTTCTCGAATGTCATCGAAGAACCGTTGTCCCATGACTTGCTGCCGTCCGTATTTCTGTATTTCCCTGTGTATAGTGCCCAATAATCTTGCGAGAATGAATCGGTAATAAATTCGTTTTCCTCTGAGCTATTGATGGCCGCAAGTGTGCCGCCAAGGGCTCTTGCCTCGGCTCTTGAATCGTTCTCTGTTGTTGTTTTAAGTGCGAGATACAGGCTGTTCCCGCGGATGACGAGGTCATCGCGCTGGTTGCTCAGCGTGGTGCTCTGGCCATCGCTGACGCCATAGGAGAAGGAGACATCGCCGTGCCAGTTGACATCTGGGGAGAAGGTCCAGCTGCCATCACCGTTGTCGGTGATGGAGCCTTGGCCTGAGGCGAGTTTGAGGGCGACGACCGAGAGGGTGTCGCCATCGACATCGCTGGCGTTGGCGAGAAGTTGCTCAGAGGTGATTAGGAAGGTTCCGTCCTCGAGCATCTCGCCCAGGTTCACTGCACCGGAGACGATCGGAGCGTCGTTGACGGGAGTCAGCGAGAAGCTCTGAGCTCCAGCGGTGGATGCCCCATTGCCGTCGGAGATGGAGTAGCTGAGATCAACCTTGCCGTTGAAGTCCTGGGGAGCCGTGAGGGTCCAGGTGCCGTCGTTGTTGTTGGTTAGATCGCCTACAGAGGTGGTGAGGCCAGTGACGGAGAGGGTGTCGCCATCGACGTCGGTGTAACCCTGCAGAAGATGAGCGGAGTTGATGGTGTAGGCGACATCTTCTGTGCCATCGGCGAGGGCTGCTTTGGCGCCGGTGAGTTCAGGGGCGTCGTTGACCGGAGCGATCTCGAAGGTTTGACGCACCGTGTCGCTGGCTGCTCCGGAGCCCTGGGTGCTGATGCGGATGTCGTCGATCCGCATGCCCCGCCCGAAGGCCTCATCGTCACCCGCTTCTCGGATCTCGATGCGGGTGCTGCTGGAGCTGGCATCGAAGGAGAGATTCAGGGTCTCCCAGAGGTGATCGCTGCCGCTGTTGTTCTGGCTCCAGGTGCCCTGGCTGACGCCGTCGATCAGCACCTCAAAGCGGTTGACCGATTTATCGAAGCCGGGTCGGCCGGCGTATTGCAGGGAGAAGTCGTAGCTCTGGCCCGCAACGGTCTCGATCTCCTTGAAGATCGAGGGGCTGTCGGGGAAGAAGTCGATCGGATCCTCGTTGAGCTCGATGAACTGCTCACCGGAGGCGGCAGTGCCTTGTTGGTCGAGGTTGTTCTTGAGTTCGATCTGTTGGGTGGGGGATTGCCAGCCATCAGCGCTCCTGACGAAGGCCGCCCCATCGCCGGTCAGGGACCAGCCGTTGCCTTCAAAGTCGGCGTGCTCAATGGTGGATCCACCTTGGGAGTCGCTTTCGCTTTGCCAGACCAGTTGGCCGTCGGTGACTTGGTAGTCGAGGGCGACGGTGCCGTTCCAGTTGGCATCCGGCATGAAGGTCCAGGTGCCGGCATCACCAGCACTGAGGGTGCCCTGGCCGTCTGCGACGCGCAGGTTGGCAACGGAGAGGGCATCTCCGTCGGGATCGCTGAATCCGGCCAGCAGGTCGGAGGCTTTGATCGTGAAGCTGTGGTCTTCTTTGCCCAGGCCCAGCTTGGCCATCAGGCCAGTGAGCAGCGGGGCGTCGTTCACCGGGTTAACGGTGAGGTTGGCCCTGACGCTGGCGGAGGCGCCCTGGCCGTCATCCACGCTGTAGGCGAGTTCGACCTGACCGTTCCAGTTCTTCCCTGGAGTGAAGGTGAAAGTGCCATCACCGTTATCAGCGAGATCGCCCTGGCCGCTGGCGACCTTCAGGTCCTTGATGCTGAGGGTGTCTCCATCGACATCCGATGCGGTGCTGAGCAGCTCCGATTCCTTGATGACGAGACTGTTGTCCTCATCGATGGCATCGAGGGTGATGTCAGAGGCGACAGGGGCGTCGTTGACGGGATTGACGGTGAAGAAAGCTTCAGCCGCAGTGGAGCTGAGTGTTCCGGTCCAGGGATCTGAGGACCCTTGCCCATCACTGACACCGAAGGAAAGGGAGACCTCTCCGTTGAAGTTCGCGTTGGGAGTGAAGGAGAAGGAGCCGTCGGGATTGGTGCTCAGGGTCCCGTCGTTGGAGGTGAGCTTCAGATCAACAACGGTGAGTTGATCGCCATCGACGTCGAAGGCGTTCTGCAGCAGATCGGCTGCGGTGAAGGTGAAGACGTTGTCCTCATCAACCGAACCGAGGTCTGCAGGCCCCGAAACCTCAGGTGCGTCATTGACTGGATTAACGGTCAGCGAGGCCCCAGCAGGAGTGGAGCTGATGGCTCCGGTCCAAGGATCAGCAGCGCCATGGCCATCGGTGACACCAAAGGAGAAGGAGACCTCTCCGTTGAAGTTGGCATCCGGCGTGAAGGTGAAGGATCCATCGGCATTCGTTGCCAGAGATCCGTTCGCTGAGGTGACCTTCAGATCAACAACGCTCAGTTGATCGCCATCGACATCAGAGGCGTTCTTGAGAAGATCGGCCGTGGTGAAGGAGAAGGAGTTGTCCTCATCGACAGAGCCGAGACTGACGTCACCGGAGACAGTGGGAGCGTCATTGACCGGATTCACCGTCAGGTGAGCTTTCGCTGCTGCAACTGCAGCCACGACTTCCCCAGTGCCCTGCGCCGAATCGGAGATGTCAAACAGGCCTGAATCGGTTTGTTGTTGAGACTCACTGCTCAGTGAGTCCTGGTTTTCACCCTGTTGCTGCAGGGCTTCTGGCCCGACCTGGGCGATCAGCTCAGCGCGATTGATGGCCGCAAAGACGTCGTCCTGAATGATCGCGGTATCGGTGTTGTTGCGGATTAGATCCGCCAGGCTGGTGCCCTTGATTTGATTCAGGGTTTCTGAATCAAACATCTCGTTCTCAAACCAGAGGCGATCTCCATCACGCAGGGCTGTGAATTGATCGGCAATGATCCGTTGGAAGGTCTCGCCGACCATTCCTCCATTGATGTGGTCCTCGGCGAGGCCACCAACCCAGAGCTCCACCTCATCGACGTTGCCGTAGGCCCGCTCTAGTGCGGCCGCTGCATCCGCGTCCGAGGTGATCTCAGCAAAGCTGCTGTAGGTGCTCAGCCCCAGTGATTGGCGGGTCTCATTGAGGGATCCCAGGCCAAGATCACGGCCCCGTTGGATGTTGATCGCCGCCAGGTCCATCGAGGGCATGCCTGGACCAACACTCAGGAAGTTGCGGAGGTCATCAGCGATATGAACGTCGAGCTCTTTCGAGAGATCGCTGGCTAGGTTTCGAATGAACGCATCGGCCCCGCCGTCTTGCACGAACAGCAGGGGATTCATGAAGAAGGCATCCTTCAGGTTCAAAGCGGAACCGATGGTGTTGCCCTCGTTGTCCAGTCTCCGCAGTTCAGAGGAGACCAGGGAGTGGCCAAAGCGATAGGCCGCGCCAGAGAACTCGACGCTCAGGCGTGAATCCACTGAGGCGTCATGCCCCTGGTAGTTCGCGATTGCATTGCTGCCGATCAGTTTGGGCAGGAACTCGTTGTAAGTGATCTGTGCAATCTCAGCCCCAACGATGGCTCGGGCATGTTCATAGAGCTCATCGCTGCTCCACTCGGGGTGCTGCTGGCTGAGGTTGCCAACCAGGCGGTTGTGCTCTCGAATAAAGAGGGTCTGGAGCGCTGTGAGGTTGGGGTTCTCAGCGGCGCGGTTGTCGCCGGCATCGAACTGAGGACCGCGCCCGAAGTTCGCGATCGGCAGGTTGTCTCCTTCGCTGACGCGCATCAGGCCGTTTTGGCCCCGCAGGCGTGCAGCGGTTGCAGGGTCAGAGCCGTAGACCATTGAGGCATCCAGCCAACCCGTCACCGCATTGAGAACCTCTGCGGGTTTCCCCTCGACACCAGTGCCGCTGGCGATGCCACGTCGGGTGACGCGGATTTCCCCACTGAGGAAGGCGTCCCCATCCGGGACCTGAATGTTGATGGAGTTGTTGGGGTCGCGAACATCGCTGTTCGCCATCTGGGTGATGTCGTGGTCGATGAATTGCCCCCAGGCGTAGAGCATCGCGGAGATGCCTTGGCTATTGGCCTGGGTGGCATCACCGGCGATCACCTCATTGCTCACGGTTCGGGCATTGGTGACGGCGCTGTCTGGGTGCATCGCATGCACGCCATCGGCGAAGTCAGCGGGACCGATGCGCTGGAAGGTGCTGTTGGCACTATTCAGTAATGCATTGGCGAGGTTGTTCCCAGCACCATTGATGGCTCGGTGCTCCATGGAGGAGCTGTCGAGAATCACGATTTCGCTGGATTGTCCCAGTTGTGAGCTGCGCTCGGCATCAGCGAAGACCTGAATCTGGAAGCGCTCGATCCCTTCACTGAAGCGGTCGGCATTCAGTGCTTGATTGAGGCTGAAGGAGCCATCTGCATTCAGAGTTGCGCTTCCTTCGGTCTGGCCGTTCGCAAAATCGCTGCTGGTGATGTGTTCACCACGCAGGGACCAGAAGACGGTGCTGCCTGACGCCATCCCGTTGACCTGGATCTGCGCCTGCAACGTCCCGGCTTCATCGATCTGCATCGATGCAGGTGTGACGATGGCTTGGGGATCACCGCTGGGTGGCTGAGGGGTGACAGGAGGCGTGGGTTCGCCGATGGGAGGAGTGGGAACCGGGTTCTTCACCACGGTCTTTCCGTCACTGACTTCGTAGGAGAAGGCGACCTGCCCGTTGAAGTCCTTGTTTGGATTGAAGGTGAAGGAGCCGTCACCGTTGTCGGTGATGGAGCCTTGGGATGAATCAACGCTCAGGTTGATGACGGAGAGGGCGTCGCCGTCGACATCGGAGGCGTTAGCGAGGAGCTGAGCTGCGGTGAAGGAGAAGGAGTTGTCCTCATCGACCGAGCCGAGGTTGACGTCACCAGAGACGGTGGGAGCGTCGTTGACGGGGTTAACGGTGAGGTTGGCGCCAGCAGCGGTTGCACTGATGGTGCCGTTCCAGGGATCGGAGGAACCCTGTCCGTCGGAGACATCAAAGGAGAAACGAACATCTCCGTTGAAGTCTTTAGTTGGATTGAAGGTGAAGGAGCCGTCACCGTTGTCGGTGATGGAGCCTTGGGATGAATCAACGCTCAGGTTGATGACGGAGAGGGCGTCGCCGTCAACGTCGGAAGCGTTAGCGAGGAGCTGCGCTGCAGTGAAGGAGAAGGAGTTGTCCTCATCAACGGAGCCGAGGCTGACGTCACCAGAGACGGTGGGAGCGTCGTTGACGGGGTTAACGGTGAGGTTGGCGCCAGCAGCGGTGGCACTGATGGTGCCGTTCCAGGGATCGGAGGAACCCTGTCCATCGGAGACATCAAAGGAGAAGCGAACATCTCCGTTGAAGTCTTTGGTTGGATTGAAAGTGAAGGAGCCGTCGCCGTTGTCGGTGATGGAGCCGTGCTGTGGATCAACGCTCAGGTTGATGACGGAGAGGGTGTCGCCGTCGACATCGGAAGCGTTAGCGAGGAGCTGAGCTGCGGTGAAGGAGAAGGAGTTGTCCTCATCAACGGAGGCTAAGTCCACCGGGCCAGAGACCACCGGCGCATCATTAACCGGTGTGAGCTGGAAGGTTTTGCTGCCGTCAGCACTACCACCTTCGCCGTCGATGACGGAATAGCTCAGCTCAACTTGGCCGTTGAAATCCTGAGGGGTGCTAAGGGTCCAGGTGCCGTCGTTGTTGTTGCTCAGTGAGCCAATCGAGCTGCTCAGGCCGTCAACACTCAGGCTGTCGCCATCGGCATCGGTATAACCCTGCAGCAGATCAGCAGCTGCAATCGTGTAGGCCACATCTTCCTGGCCATCCTCAAGGACGGCCGGGGTGCCGGTGAGTTCAGGAACGTCGTTGCCGGGAATGACAACAAAGCTCTGCTGAGCGGTGTCCGCTGGAACCTTGGTGCCGATGCTCGCGATCCGGATGTCATCAATGCGCATCCCGCGGCCAAAGGGCAGATCGGTGCCGGCCTCTTTCAGTTCAACGCGTGTGGCTGGGCCACTGGCTGTGAACTTCAGGTTGATGGTTTCCCAGTTGTGCTCGCCGCCCAGGCTGCTGTCACCGGGCGTGGCAGTGGTGTTGCTTTGACTCCAGGTGCCCTGGCTGACGCCATCAATCAGCACCTCGAAGCGGTTGACGTCCTCGTCGTATCCCGCGCGTCCGGCGTATTGCAGGCTCAGCTCATACTCCTGGCCTGCGTTGGTGGTGATGTCCTTGAAGACCCCGCTGGCATTGGGGAAGAAGCCGAACGGGTCTTGGTTGAGCTCAATGAATTGCTCGCCATTGGCGGCTTGGCCGCTGCCATCTCCGTTGTTCTTGACCTCGATCAGCTCGCCTTCTGGTGGCGTCCAGCCATCGACTTCTTCCAGGTAGACCCCGCCCTGGCCAGTGAAATTCCAAGGGGCACTTTCAAAGTCTGTTCCGTCGAATTGCTCCGGAGATCCGCCAACCGCGGCGTTCTTCCAAATCAGCTCGCCATCACTGACTTGATAGTCCAGGGTGACGGTTCCGCTCCAGTCCTTGCCGGGGGTGAAGACCCAGCTGCCGCTTTCGCCGGCTTGAAGTGAACCTTCGCCTTCGCTGACGCGCAGGTTGGTCACCTGCAGGGGATCCCCATCGGGATCGGTGAAGCCCTGCAGCAGATCGGCGGCATGGATCGTCATCGCCCGGTCTTCTCGGCCATCGGCCAGTACCGCCATCTCGCCGGTCAGCTCCGGTGCGTCATTGACCGGATCCACCGTGAGCTTGGCGGCCACTTGAACCGAGCCGCCATTGCCGTCGCTGACGCTGTAGCCCAAGCGAACCGCGCCATTCCAGTTGCCGTTTGGCGTGAAGCTCCAGCTGCCGTCGGCGTTCTGGCTCAGGCTGCCGTCACCCTCGAGCACTTCCAGGCCATCCACCGAGAGCACATCGCCATCGATGTCGTTGGCGGTTACCAGCAGATCGGCTTCGCTGATCAGCGCAACGCTGTCTTCTTCGATGGCACTCAGGGTCACGGTGGATGCCGTCGGGGCATCGTTCACCGGCTCGATCAGCAAGCTGGCGCTGGCCTTCGCGATGGCCTTGCCATCGCTGATCTGATAACTGAGGTTGACCTCGCCGAACCAGTTGTCCCTGGGGGTGTAGCGCCAGGTGCTGGCATCGACGCGGCTGAGGCTGCCCTGACCGGAGGTCAGTCGAACCCGGCGCAGGCTCAGGTTGTCGCCATCGAGGTCACTGCTGCCGGCGAGTAGGTCAGCCGCGGTGATCAGAACGCTTTGATCTTCCTGGCCGCTAGCCAGCTGTTTGATTCCGCCGGCGCTAGGAGCACGGTTGGCGTGTTGGATGTCTTCTGTGGCCTGACTGACCAGGACTTCCTGGAAGCCGTCCTCATCGACGTAGCCCACTTCGACGCGCAGCTGCGAGCCGACGAGGTCTTGGTTCAGCTTGAGGGTTTTCTGGGTTCCGCCATCGACATTCACCCATTTCTGGGTGGCGTCGTCTTTGCGCTGCCACTGGTAGTTGAAGTCCCCGAGGCCATCGACATCAGCGATGGAGTCGGTGTTGGCGACGAGGGATTGCCCGACCTTGGCTGTGGCAGGCAGTGAGAGGGGACGTGCCCCGTCGGGTTGAGCCCAGAGGCCCAACCCGTTAATCGACCCAAAGGCCACACCTCGGTTGGTGATCAGCTTGAGCAGGGCTCCACCATCGATGCCAGGAAGCATCAGGGTGTGGCTCTGGTAGCTGCCAATCGAAGCGCTATCGAAGCGAGCGACCTCTTCCCCAGCCCACTCGACGCGCAGTTCAGCACCCTTGGGAAGGGCGCCTGGGAACTGCATGCGCAGGGCATAGGCCTGGTCGGCCTGGCTGTTCACCTGGCGTTGAATCGCTACCAGGTCGCTTGCTGCAGAGCCGGAGGAGCCGGAGCCGCTGGCGACATGGGTGCTGATTGCTTGCCAGCCACTGGGGATGGATCCGTTGCTCCATTCGGTGCCGCGGATCACCCAGTTGAGTTCAAAACCACCGCCAGACAGCAGGTTCAGACCGGCGGTGGTGACAGAAGTGGTAGCCATTGGGGAAGTGGGCTTGGTGCGCCCGTGGTTTGGGTCAGAAGAACTGGGTTATCGCCACCGCCCAAGGACTCGAATCGAGAAATGGCGTTGCCGCCATTGGGTGCAATAACCACAGCTGAACGACCAACCGCTGCAGGAAGCTGCTGCTGAATCGGTGTTCATGAACCAGCCGCCCCAAGCAGCTGGTGGTATCGACCAAGGCGTTCAGAACGCCTGCCCAAGGTCGATGGAGTCAATCTGACTGAGATGACTCCTATAGACGAGCTAATGGGGCCTTAAATTGCTGTTTTTCAGTGAAAATACTGAACCTTTTATCGACCTCTTGGTTGCCAATAGGCGACGGAATGGCACACATTGATTAGCCACAAAAAAAGGCCCCTTGGCGATCGCCAAGGGGCCTTTTGAAAGCAATGGTTATGCTACCGGTCTCAGGATTCCAATGATCAAGTCTCCATTGAAGTCCTGGTTGAAATCATTCTCCCATTGGGCGCCAGCCAAAGAATTGCTTGAGCCTATGAAAGCGGTTCCTGTGTAGTTCCAGTTTTCATCTGTTTCCCAAATAGATATAAGGCCTGATGTTGTTGTCCAGGCGGCCATATTTCTTCCCTCGATATTCTCTGCGCCGGTGATTAGCCAGTCAGCAAAGAAGCCGTCCTTCATCTGACTTCCGTTGTAGGTGATTTCATGAAGAGTGCCGTCTGCATTTTTTGCATAGGCGCCACCAAATGAATCTTTGGTGAGTGTGGTGTTACCGGCGACCTCGGCATCTTTGTAGGAAGTGCCGATGATGGAGTCGCCGTTGAAGTCTTGATTATAAGACTGTTCCCACTTCAGGCCGTTAGAGCTATTTGCTGAGCCATAGAAAGCAGAATTTGCGTAATTCCAGTTGGCATCAGTGTTCCAGATGGAGATATCGCCAGAGGAGTGCTTCCATGCGACTGTATTGTTTCCATTGACTACTTCTGCACCGAGGATAGACCATCCAGCAAAGAAGCCGTCCTTCATCTGACTTCCGTTGTAGGTGATTTCATGAAGAGTGCCGTCTGCATTTTTTGCATAGGCGCCACCAAATGAATCTTTGGTGAGTGTGGTGTTACCGGCGACCTCGGCATCTTTGTAGGAAGTGCCGATGATGGAGTCGCCGTTGAAGTCTTGATTAAAAGACTGTTCCCACTTCAGGCCGTTAGAGCTATTTGCTGAGCCATAGAAAGCAGAATTTGCGTAATTCCAGTTGGCATCAGTGTTCCAGATGGAGATATCGCCAGAGGAGTGCTTCCATGCGACTGTATTGTTTCCATTGACTACTTCTGCACCGAGGATAGACCATCCAGCAAAGAAGCCGTCCTTCATCTGACTTCCGTTGTAGGTGATTTCATGAAGAGTGCCGTCTGCATTTTTTGCATAGGCGCCACCAAATGAATCTTTGGTGAGTGTGGTGTTACCGGCGACCTCGGCATCTTTGTAGGAAGTGCCGATGATGGAGTCGCCGTTGAAGTCTTGATTAAAAGACTGTTCCCACTTCAGGCCGTTAGAGCTATTTGCTGAGCCATAGAAAGCAGAATTTGCGTAATTCCAGTTGGCATCAGTGTTCCAGATGGAGATATCGCCAGAGGAGTGCTTCCATGCGACTGTATTGTTTCCATTGACTACTTCTGCACCGAGGATAGACCATCCAGCAAAGAAGCCGTCCTTCATCTGACTTCCGTTGTAGGTGATTTCATGAAGAGTGCCGTCTGCATTTTTTGCATAGGCGCCACCAAATGAATCTTTGGTGAGTGTGGTGTTACCGGCGACCTCGGCATCTTTGTAGGAAGTGCCGATGATGGAGTCGCCGTTGAAGTCTTGATTAAAAGACTGTTCCCACTTCAGGCCGTTAGAGCTATTTGCTGAGCCATAGAAAGCAGAATTTGCGTAATTCCAGTTGGCATCAGTGTTCCAGATGGAGATATCGCCAGAGGAGTGCTTCCATGCGACTGTATTGTTTCCATTGACTACTTCTGCACCGAGGATAGACCATCCAGCAAAGAAGCCGTCCTTCATCTGACTTCCGTTGTAGGTGATTTCATGAAGAGTGCCGTCTGCATTTTTTGCATAGGCGCCACCAAATGAATCTTTGGTGAGTGTGGTGTTACCGGCGACCTCGGCATCTTTGTAGGAAGTGCCGATGATGGAGTCGCCGTTGAAGTCTTGATTAAAAGACTGTTCCCACTTCAGGCCGTTAGAGCTATTTGCTGAGCCATAGAAAGCAGAATTTGCGTAATTCCAGTTGGCATCAGTGTTCCAGATGGAGATATCGCCAGAGGAGTGCTTCCATGCGACTGTATTGTTTCCATTGACTACTTCTGCACCGAGGATAGACCATCCAGCAAAGAAGCCGTCCTTCATCTGACTTCCGTTGTAGGTGATTTCATGAAGAGTGCCGTCTGCATTTTTTGCATAGGCGCCACCAAATGAATCTTTGGTGAGTGTGGTGTTACCGGCGACCTCGGCATCTTTGTAGGAAGTGCCGATGATGGAGTCGCCGTTGAAGTCTTGATTAAAAGACTGTTCCCACTTCAGGCCGTTAGAGCTATTTGCTGAGCCATAGAAAGCAGAATTTGCGTAATTCCAGTTGGCATCAGTGTTCCAGATGGAGATATCGCCAGAGGAGTGCTTCCATGCGACTGTATTGTTTCCATTGACTACTTCTGCACCGAGGATAGACCATCCAGCAAAGAAGCCGTCCTTCATCTGACTTCCGTTGTAGGTGATTTCATGAAGAGTGCCGTCTGCATTTTTTGCATAGGCGCCACCAAATGAATCTTTGGTGAGTGTGGTGTTACCGGCGACCTCGGCATCTTTGTAGGAAGTGCCGATGATGGAGTCGCCGTTGAAGTCTTGATTAAAAGACTGTTCCCACTTCAGGCCGTTAGAGCTATTTGCTGAGCCATAGAAAGCAGAATTTGCGTAATTCCAGTTGGCATCAGTGTTCCAGATGGAGATATCGCCAGAGGAGTGCTTCCATGCGACTGTATTGTTTCCATTGACTACTTCTGCACCGAGGATAGACCATCCAGCAAAGAAGCCGTCCTTCATCTGACTTCCGTTGTAGGTGATTTCATGAAGAGTGCCGTCTGCATTTTTTGCATAGGCGCCACCAAATGAATCTTTGGTGAGTGTGGTGTTACCGGCGACCTCGGCATCGCTTAGGCGTCTACTTGCTCTCTCTGCATCTGCGATATCAATAGTTCTTCCTGATCCTGCAAAAAAGATCTTCTCAATATTCCTAACCGTGTCGAGTCCCTCGCCTTGCTCTCCTCTTAGATCTCGAACTGTATAGTCTCCATTCTTTTCAAGTCTGACTTCGTAGTCTTCTTGCCTTCCTGAGTACTCGACCGTATCTTCATCAAGGCCGCCATCAAGTAGATCGTTCCCTGCTCCTCCGACAAGCCAGTCGTCGTCTTGTTCGCCATAAATTCGGTCGTCCCCTGCGTAACCCCTTAGCTCTTGCTGCCCATAGCCCCCATAAAGTCTGTCGTTGCCATTTGAGCCTCGAACAATCCAGTCGTGATGGGGTGGGATGCCGATTACTGGCTTATCTTCACCATCATCCAGATTGATAAGATTGATGTTCTTAAGTTGTAGCCTGTTGTAGCCCAGGTCGCGTGTCTCTATGCGTTGCGTGATGTCATAGGAAATACTCCCATCGTTCTTAAAGTCGTCCTTGCCCTTCACGACGACGGTCTGAGCGGTATCCCAGTTTTCGCTTGTGAAGACTAGCCTGGAGGTGCTTAGTTCTGCCTCAGATGAATCGCTAACGGCTAGGTGAATGACCACATCATATTCGGGCCTTGTGTCGAGTTTGTACTCAAAGCTGGCTGTATTGAGATCGCCTGTCCACCGGCCATCAAGATCAAATCCATCATCTTCGCTTGTCGTGAAGTCGCTTCCGGTAATCGTCACACCCGGATCAGTTTTTAGGGTGAGGATCTGGTCGTTGAAGATTAGTTGCTCTATCCCTGTAATAGTGGCGCTGTTGCCATTGCCGTTGATATAGTAAGTGGAGCCCTCCTTTGTGACTGAAAATTCGCTGAATCGATGGTTTATAAATTTGATGCTGTCGAGACCTGATCCGCCACTGAATACCGCATTGACAAAATTGCCTGTTATTTCTGCTCTATCATCGCCTGATCCAAGCAGAATGTTACTGTCTCTGATGGCTATTGATGAATTGAAGCTTGGGGCGGCTTGGTCAAGGTGTCTAGCCCCTGCCCAGTCCAGCCTATTGCTTGTGAATGTACTAAATCCTATGGCTATAAACTCGATGTAATCATCTCCACATCCTAGGTCGATATTCGAATCTCCGATCGCAATTGCTTCTCCATTGCTTGCATCATCAACCTTCTGAAGGTCGCGTCTTCCCGTCCCTTGCCCGGCATCATCAAAGCCATTGACATGGTCCGACCAGACATTAAACCTATTATTGGTGCTTGTTTTCGCAGTGATCGAGACGTGATCGTTCCCGGCGCCAGTCCTTATTTCCCCACCTTCGCTGCCGAATGCCTTAATCGACTGCGTTTGTCGATATTCCGAATTTCCTGAATTCATGGCTCCAGCATCGGCCACAATCGAGATCCGATCGTCCCCTTCACTCGTCTGGACTGTTGAATCCTTTAGACCCCATGCGGGATCGTGAGTGCCTGTAATTCGACTCTTGGCGCTAATGTCTACGCGTTTATTGGTTTCACCGCTCAGATTCAGCGTTGAATTGTATAGCCCGTATGCATAGCTTTCCTGGGCCTGGGCATATGCATGGATGACGGCAAGGTCTCCGAATTGAGTGATGACCGAGTTGTCGACGCCCTTGGCGACAGCAATGCTTCGCGCATCACGCCAATAAATGGTCCCTCGTGACCTCAGACGGTCAATCGCTTCCGTGCTGATTCGCAGTTCTCCCTCGATGACCACATTCCTATCGCTGAGCGCCGATGCTCTAGCGCCCTGTAGATAGTGATCTCTGTAGGCCGATCCAGTGAAGTCGGTCATGTTGCGTTGGTTGCAGGAATCGTTCTCCCCTAGTGCTCCCAAGTTCCCAATGCGCATTCCCCTCTAGCCTCGGACTGATGCCCGAGACATTCGCGGATCACGGTTGGTTAAGGCTCTTTCGCTGCTGTAAGCCAGAAAAAGTCATAGCACCAATAGTGCTAGCCCAAGACTTTTGCTGAGTTGCATTGAGTGAACCAGGTCAAGGCGTAAGACGCCTGCCCAAGACCTCTTTTGTTTCTAAGCCTTTCTTTGGAATTCCGCAAGGCTTTCTTTAGATTTCGGCGGTTTTTGAGTATTTATGCGCATACTCTGGCGGGGTTGTGCAGCGCTAGCGGTCCTTTCTTCCTCTGCTCTGATCCTTGCTGGGACGGTGTATGTCCAGATGGCCTGCCTCGCTTCCGGGACCGCGTTCAAAAAAAAGAGCAGTGCTTGGGGCACTGCTCCAGATAGAGACCTTGGGCGGATCTCTGCGTCTGTATTAGCACTAACGCATGCATCTTTTCTGTAGATGCTTATGCCCATATTTCATTTTCGCTGTGGAAATCATTTGTTCTTTGGTCTCTGCCTGCGTTGCGCCTATTTCTCTCGTCCGCGGATATTCAATGTTTTCTTCGGATTTGAGTCTTTGTGCCTAGTCAGAGGGCTTGACAGTGATTTTGCCTGCCTCGTTGAATAAAGAAACTCAGCGGTTTGGGCGTTGCCCTTGGGTAGCCGCGAGGACTTGGGAACTCTGTCCTTTCTTCCAAGCTGAATGCCCGGAACCATGGTGGTTGTTCACCACGACCTGGTGGTTGTGGTCGACCCCGATGTGTTGATCAGGCGCTCTGTGCAAGAGCGGCTGATGCGAGAAGGTCTGCACGTGCTGGCCTATGGCTGCTGGCATGAGGCCGTCCGCCAAGTGGCGCGGGTGGTGGCCAAGCTGCGGGTGCTGCCGCTGCCGGAGCAGGAGCCGCCGCACGATCCCATCGAGCTCTGGCACGTGCTCCAAGAAGAGGCTTGCCCGCCCCATCGGGGCCTGTCCGTGCTGCCAGCTGTTTCGCTGCGTGGTTCTGCGGCACGGAGCTCCCGTCGCCTGCATCCCTTACAGCTCTTGGCCCATGAGCTCAGGGAATGCCACCAGCAGCGCCGGCAAAAGGCCGTGGCGGCGGTGGGGCCGACCATCAGCAGGGCGGAGCAGCGGGTGATTGAGTTGCTCAAGGAGGGCCTGAGCAATAAGGCCATTGCCCAGTTGCTCTGTCTCTCGCAGCGCACTGTGGAGAGCCACGTCCACCGGCTGTTCCGAAAGCTGAATGTCAGCAACCGCACGGAGTTGGCCCTGGCGGTGGCCTAGGACTCAGTTCTGATCGGACTTGATCCCGCGCAGGGCATCCCAGGCCTTCTCCACCGCATCGGTCAGCAGGCTGATCACGGGTTTGTCGCGCACGATCAAGTTCACCGAGACGCTCTGGCCAGGACGGACGTTGTAGCGCTTGCCATTGCGCTCGAGGTACTGCTGCTTCAGCACCACCAGGGCCGGGAAGCGCGGCTGCGGGTGCTGCTCATCGGCGGGCAGGACCTCCTGGCCAATGGACTTGAGTACCCCTGGGATGTCACCGAACTGCGTGAAGGGGTAGGCATCCACCCGAACTTGAGCGTTCATGTCGGGTTTGACGAAGCCCACGTCTGCGTTGGTCAAAAAGACCTTGGCCTCCACCGCTCCATCGGGGACGACCTTCAGTAGGGTCTCGCCGCTGGCGGCGGCGTAGCCCGGGCTGGCGGGCACTAGATCAAAGACCCGTCCCTTCAGGGGAGAGCGCAGGGACTCGTACTCGCTGGCCTTGCGGGTCTCGGTGAGTTGACGCTCGATGTTCGCCAGTTCCTTGAGGCTTTCCTGTTTGGCCTTGAGGGCTTCGGATTGCACCTCGCGGCGATTGGCCTCGGTTTGGGCGATCTCCGACTGCAGTTCCTGCAGGCGGTTTTTCTGCTGCAGGAACTGCACGATTTGGATGCCGCCCTGCTCGGCCAGGGGGGCGACGCGTTTGAGGATCTCACGCTCGGTCGCGGCCGTGGCCTTCAGGCTGGTGACCTTGGAGGCCAGGCTGTCTTCGCGGGCTTTGAAGGCCAGGCTTTGCTCGCTCAGCCGGCGCTGCTCCAGCCGTTCCTGCTCTTCTAGGGAGCGCAGTCGCTGGTCGTTCACCTCTGGATCGAACTGAAGCACCACCTGGTCCTTCTCCACCATCTGGCCCTCCTTCACCGGGATGGCGCTGACGACTCCAGGCGCAGGGGCTTTGATCGGCCGTTCCGCGCCGAGAGCTTGCAATTCGCCCGTGGCCGTGACGACCTCATCGATCCGGGCGATGCAGGCGTAGACGATCCCGAAGCCCACGCTGCCGACCATCGCCCAGAGCAGGGCCCGGGCCCAGGTGGGGGCAGCCCGGTAGCGGACCTCTTGGTGCTCCAGCGGAGTGATCGACCCCCCTGATTGGGGGGCGAGGGATTGGTCGTCTGGGGCGCTCATTCCAGTCCGGCCTCCTGTTGTTGGTACAACGTGGCGTAGCGACCCGCCAGCGCCATGAGCTCGCTGTGGGTGCCCTGCTCCACCAGGGCCCCTTGGTGCATCACCAGGATCCGGTCGGCATGGCGCAGGCTGCCGAGACGATGGGTGATGAACAGCACAGTGCTGCCGCGGTAGACCTCCGCGAGGTTGCGTGTGACCTGACGTTCGGTATCGACATCCAGGGCGCTGGTGGCCTCATCCATCACCAGCAGCCGCGGGCGTTTGAGCACCATTCGGGCAATGGCCATCCGTTGGCGCTGACCGCCGGAGAGGGCCGCACCCCGCTCCCCAACTGAGCTGCTGTAGCCGGCCGGCAGGGCCTGGATGAAGTCGTGGGCGCAGGCCACCTGGGCGGCACCACAGATCTCCTCGAAGCTCGCCTCCGGCCGGGTCAGAGCGATGTTGGCCTGCACGGTGCCGTCAAAGAGCAGGCTGTCCTGCGGCACCACACCGATCTGGGAGCGCAGGGAGTAGAGGTCCACCTTGGAGATGTCGTAGCCGTCGACGCGGATGGTTCCCTCGAGGGGATCAAAGAGCCGGGTCAGCAGTTTCAACAGAGTGCTCTTGCCCGAGCCACTGCTGCCGACGATGCCGACAAACTCCCCGGCTTTGATCTCAAAGCTGACGTTCAGCAGTTGCAGGGGCCCGCTGCTGGCGAAGCGGAAGTTGACGCCCTCGTAGGTGATGGCGCCTTGGATCGGGGGAAGCGGCGGCAAGTTTTCGCCGGCGATCTCGATCTCCTCGCGGTGGTCGACGATGTCGGACAACCGCTCCAGTGAGAGAGCCGTTTCCTGGAAGTTCTGCCAGAGGCTGGCCAGTCGCAGCAGGGGGCTGGTGACGTAGCCCGAGAGGATGCGGAAGGCGATCAGTTGCCCCAGGGTCAGCTGCCCCTTGAGCACCAGGCTGGCCCCCATCCAGATCACCAGCAGGCCTGAGATCTGCTCGAGGAACTGGCTGGCGGAGCCGGCCGCGGTGCTGGTGACGGTGTTGCGGAAGCCCGCCTGGATCTGCCCGCCATAGAGCTGCTCCCAGCGCCACTCGCTAGGCAGCTCCATGCCTTGGCCTTTGACGGTCTCCATGCCGGAGAGGGTCTCCACCAGATGGCTCTGCACCCGAGCATTGGCCTCGGCCTGCTGGCGCAGTTGCCGCCGAATCACAGGCGCCACACCCATGGTGAGGGCGACAAAGAGGGGCAGGACGGCGAGAGCCCAGAAGGTCAACTGCACCGAATAGAGCAGCATCACGCCGATGTAGATCACCGAGAAGACCGCATCGAGCAGAACCGTTAGGGCGGTGCCGGTGAGGAAGCGGCGAATCTTCTCCAGCTCCGAGATCCGGCTGCTGACTTCACCGACGGGGCGCTTGGCGAAATAGCCCAGCGGTAGCCGCAGCAGGTGGTGAATAATCGTCGCCCCAAGCGAGATGTCGATCCGGTTGGTGGTGTCGGAGAAGAGGTAGGTGCGCAGGGCCCCCATCAAGGCCTGGGCCAGGGCCATGGCCACCAGCAGGGTGCCCAGAACATTCAGGCTGGCGAAGTTGCCCTGGCTGATCACCGCGTCGATGATCTGCTGAATTAGCAGCGGGTTAAAAAGCCCCAGCAGCTGAACAAAGAAGCTCGCTACCACCACCTGGATCAGGCTGCTGCGGTGCTTGCGGATGGCCGGGATAAACCAGCTCAGACCAAAGCGGGCCTTGGGGGTGCTGGCGTTGGCCTCCAAATAGAGCAGCGGAAGCGCTTCCCCCTGGCTTTGGCGCAGGAGCTCTTCGCAGGGGACCCACTGCTGACCGCGCAGGGGATCGCCCACCAGCAGTTGGATGCTCTTCTGCTCCCAGAAGACGACGGGATGGCCATTGAGGACGCAGAGGGCCGGTAGCGGCAGGCGCTCCAGCAGTTGCGTGGCCGACGGTTGCAGAGGGGTGCAGCGCAGCCCGAGTAGATCGCAGATGGCCGCCAGTTGCTGCAGTCCCAGCCCAGCGTTTCCTGCCCGCTGCAGCTGGTCATTCAGGACCCGCCGCAGCACGTCGCGGCGGAAGGGCAGATCGAAGTGCCGCGAGAGCATGCGCAGGCAGGCCAGGGGCTCCTCGACCGGGCCAGTGCCGTTGTGCTGCGGGAAGGTGCCGTCATCGCGCAGACGGCCGTACCAGTCTTCGAGGGCCTCGCGCTGGAGCTGCAGGCTCGGGGCGGGCTGACTTGGCGCGGCTTCCGGGACCAGGCTGCTGATCTCCTGTTGGCGCTGGGGCGGCCAGTGGGTGGGCACCGGGAGCAGGCGCGCCGGCAGGCGGCCCAGCACGGTGAGCTTGGCGGAGCCCTGCAGCAGGGTGCCGGGGGTTTCGCCCTCGACGTTGCCGCTGCTCACCAGCCAGCGGCCTGCGGCATCGCTGAGCTGTTGCTCCCCTGGCGGCAGCAGCTCCACTTGGGGGCTCTTGCTGCATTCCCGTTGGGCCCAGTGCAGCAGCTCCTGTGCGGCCGGTAGGCGCGGGTCATTGCGAGAGGCCGTGACCGCGTAGAGCTCAGCGGGCCTGAGTTGACGAAAGCCGTTGAGTAGCTGGGGATGTTGCTGAATCAGCTGCAGGAAGAGCTCCGCTGGCAGCAGCGAGGCCTGGAGGGCGGTGGAGGCCGCCATGGCTTGGCCCGGGATGCCCCGGAGTAGTAACTCAGCGCCCGCGAGTTCACCGCTGTTGTAGCGCTCCAGGGTGAAGGGTTCTTTGCGCTGATCCAGCCCCAAGAGGCGCATCTGCCCCTGCTGGAGATAAAGAACCCCAGGGGGAAGATGCTCGAAGTCGTAGAGCTGCTCTCCAGGCTGCAGGCTGATACTGCGCAGTTGGGACTGCAGTTGCTCCTGCACCGCTGGCGGCAGGCTCGCGAGCGGGCCCCAGCCTTCAAAGAGCCGTCGAGGAGGGGCGTCGACCATCCCTCCAAGGTATGGAGGCTTTAGCCGTTGGTTGTTGTTGTTTTAGAAAGTTCCAAGATCTGCTCGAGATGCTGTTCGCCTAACTCCAGGGCGAGTTGTTGCGCGGTATTGGCATCGAGCTCAGTGGTGTGGAGCTGGTTGAGTCGCACCACAATCCACCAGTTCTCCAGTTGCTTGGGGGGCCAGAGCTGGCCGGGGCTGCTGACCTGCAGCAGCCGGGCGAGGACCGGATGGGGTTGCTGAATGGCGACCGGGCCGAGTTGTCCGCCGCTGTTGCGCTCCGGGCCGGCTGAATACTCCGAGGCCACCTGCTCAAAGGTGGCTTCCCCTTCCTTAATGCGGAGGTAAAGCTCTGTCGCCAGTGCCTTGTCTTTCACCCGCAGTAGCGAATAGCTCACCCGATCCAGCAGCGGTTTGCGCTTCAGGTAATAGGTGCTGAGCTGGTCTTTGAAATGCCCGTGGCACCACTGCTGCCAGCGCCAGGGCCGGGTGATCAACTCCGTCCAATCCGCTTGGTCAAGATCCTGTTGGTGGAGCCAGCCTTGTAGGGCCTGCTGGTTGGGGAGTTCATGGGCCTGGAGCCATTGCTCCTGCAGGACCTTGAGTTGGCTGGCGTCGGGTTGCTCGATCTCATCGAGGAGGTGGTCGATGCATTCCTCTCGCTGCACCTGGTGCCAAAGGCCCCAGCGGGCGAGCTGATGAGGACTGACGTCGTGCCGGCCTGAGGTGCTGACGACCATGAGCCAATCCCGCTCTTGTCTCAGTCTAGTCTCGCTGAGACTGAGTGAAGCTGCTCCAGTGGGTGACCCCTAGGGCGACGTAATCGCGGATCCCCAGGGCATAGCTGGGGCCATAGCGGTTGAAGAGTTGCGTGCCCATGTCTGAGGGCACCACCAGTTCGGCGACCCCAGAGCTGGAGCCGGCTCCCTTGAGGTCCTTGGTTCCGCCCCAGGATTTGGCCCAGACCGCGCCGAGGATTTCGCCTCCGAAGCATTCGCCAGTGATCGCGTCGCAGTATTCCGGATCGTTGTTGTTTCCCCCCTTGATGCCAACGGTTCCATCGGGGAAATAGGCCCAGAGCCCAGTGACCTGCGATCCGCCGGCCAGGTTCACCAGCTGGTCATTGCTGCTATCTCCGTCCACGGGATTGCCGAAGAGGCCAAGGTCGGCGGCAAGCCCAGGGACAACGGCTCCTGAGTCCTGGTCGATTTGGGTGTGTTTGATCCCCGCCTGTCCTGAGAAGTCGACGCTGGGGCTGGAGAGTGATCCCGCTGAGGTGACGTAGAGGCGAACCGAGCCGTTGGTGGTGTCGATCGAGAGGGTGGAGCTGCTTTTGCCGTTGCCGCCGCCGCTCAGATCAATGCGTGAGATCAGGCAGGAGGTGGTTTTGTGGCCTCCGCTTTCGCTGACGAGACAGCTGTTTTTAAGGTCTGGATCCGTCGGCAGCTCCCCACCGGTGATGCTCGTGGCTTGATCGATCAGGGCTGGTGGCTTGCTCGCGAGACCGGCTGGCATGGGCGGGACCGGTGGGAGATCGATGGGACCGATAAAGACCTCTCCGTCCACCTGGCGTTTGCCGTCATTGCTATTGCCGCCAATCAGGCCCTCTTTCTCGTCTTGGCTGAGGCTCTCGAAATTGGTTTGAGGCGGGCAGGCCAGGCAGAGCACGTTGGCGCTGAGGGATCCCTTGATCTCGTTGTTGCCCAGATCAATGTGGGAGGCCAGTAGACCTGGGAAGCCGCTGGTGGCTGTGTCTTCTCCAAAGGAGTTGGTGCAGTCCTTGGGCTTGACCTCCATCGTTTGCTCGACCACGGCGGTCGCACCGATTTGTCCGTTGCTGTGCAGGCGTTCGCCGCGCATTCGGATGGAGGCCTTGCCTCCATAGAAGGGGCTGCCTTTGAAGCTGTAGGACTCCAGCGTGTAGCGACCCTGGGGATCGCTCAAGGCCGCCGTTCTGACTAACTCAGCGGGGTTGCTGTTGGAGCCGGGGCAAATGGAGGAGGTGAAAACGGTGTTGTCCCATTGGTTGATGTTGTTCGTCGGATCCCAGTCCTTGATCAGTAGATAGGCGAACTCGCGGTTCATGCTCTCTACGAGCCTGGCCACGCCGGCCTCGGCGATTTCACGGGCTTGTCTGGCTTGGCTTTGGCGAATGGAGCCACTCAGGCCGAGCCAGGCGCGGGCGGCGAGGGCCATGAGGCCGGCGCTAATCAGGAGAGACACCACTAAAACCAGGGGCAAGACGATGCCCTGGTCACGTTTCTGTTGAAGTTTTAAAGATCCGCGGGACCTAACCACCACCGCAGCCGCCTTTGGTGGTGTTCAGCGTGTAGCTTCCGCTTTCAAGTCTTGCCCACACGCAGTAGCCGTTGGCAAGGTCCTTGGGGAAGGCATTCACGGTGCCAGTTCCGAGTAGAACTTTGCTGTAGCCGCCGCACTCATTTGGGGCTTCAGTGCCGAGCTCCTGGAAGGTCGAGGCGAACTTATTGTGCTGGATGTGAAATATCTGCTGCTCTCTGGCTATTCCGGAGACCTGGGTCTGGGCACAGGCCGCCCTCGCTTTATGCCGCTGATTGAGAAACACTGGAAGGGCTATTGCGCTCAAGATGCCGGTGATCACGATCGTGATCATCAGCTCCACCATGGTGAAGCCTCCTTCGCAGGTTGAAGAGGTCTGGAGGCTTCGCGTGCTTGGTTGCACCATATTTAGCCCCTCCCGAATTTATAGGGCTGATTGCTGCTTATTGGCTTATTGCGGGCAAGCTCCTTTGGTCTCTCCCATGAGATATGAGCCATTTTCAAGTGTTGCGGTCACGCACAAGCCATTGTTTGTGTCTTTTGGATCTGCTTGGATCTTCGTGTTGTCTAGCTTGATTGTGTAGTTCCCACTGCAGTCAGACGGAGTAAAGTCGTTGGCATACCCCAGTGCTTGGAAGCTTTCGGCAAAAGTGCTCTTCTCGGCGAAGTGGACTTGTTGCTCTTTGGCAAATCCAGAGACTTGGGTTTTGGCGCAGGCTGCCTTCGCTTTGTTCTGCTGGTTTAGGAAGTTTGGCAGTGCGATCGCACTCAAGATGCCAACGATCACAACCACGATCATCAGCTCCACCAAGGTGAAGCCCTTTTGAAGGAGGGAGTGTTGCCGGGGTTTGTTGGCCACCAGCATCAGAAGCCGGCGCTTGGTCAGACTTGACATAGCTCAACGAGGACGACTCCTCGCACGTTGTCTCATATCAACGTATTCCCGTTTTTGTTGCTTGACAGCCCTGCCCCGGGTGATCCTTCAGGCTGGCTTCAGGATTCAGCCCGCTTGATGCACTCCCTTTTGGCCTGGCGCCCGCAGAGCCTCGCCGCGCGGATGGCCCGCTGGGGGGTGGCGATTGTCCTGGTCTATGTCCTGATGGCGCTGCTGACCCCAGTGCTGATTCACCTGGGGGTGTTGCCGGAGGTCAATGGCGGCCTGGAGAACCCGATCTATGCCCCGCCCTCCTGGCAGCACTGGTGCGGCACCGATCGCCTGGGTCGCGATGTCTGTAGCCGCACCCTGGCCGGCAGCGGCGTGGCTCTGCAGGTGGTGGTGGTGGCTCTGGTCTCGGCGCTGGTGATCGGCGTCCCCCTGGGGATGGTCAGCGGTTACCTCGGCGGCTGGCTGGATCGGGTCCTGGTGCTGCTGATGGACACGCTCTACACGCTGCCGGTCCTTTTGCTGTCGGTGGTGCTGGCCTTCCTGCTGGGCAAGGGCCTGCCCAATGCCGCTGCGGCTCTCTGCGTCGTCTACATCCCCCAGTACTACCGGGTGGTGCGCAACCAGACCGCCCAGGTCAAGGCCGAGCTCTACGTCGAGGCCGCCCGCTCCCTCGGAGCGAGTCCCTGGTGGATCTTGCGCCGCTATCTTTTCCGCAACGTCATCACCTCCGTCCCGGTCCTGCTGACCCTGAATGCGGCCGATGCCGTGCTGGTGCTGGGCGGCCTGGGCTTTCTAGGACTGGGACTCCCCGAGACCGTGCCGGAATGGGGCAGTGATCTACAGCAGGCCCTCAACGCCCTGCCCACTGGCGTCTGGTGGACGGCCCTCTACCCCGGTGTCGCGATGTTCGTCCTGGTCCTCGGCCTCTCTTTCCTAGGGGAGGGTCTGGAGAGTTGGCTCAGCGGCAGCGCCAACAACCTGCGCTCTGAGCAGTAGGGCTACGGGCGGATGAGCTCCAGTGCCTCTTGGCTGCCGTCCACCTTGATGCGCTGGTCCAAGGTCGCCAGCGTTCCACCGTGGTGTCTGGCCAGTGCCAGCAGATAGAGATCTGTGATCTGGGCGTAATCGATCAGGGCGGAACGGGCGATGAACCCTTGGCTCAGCAGGCTGGGATTGCTGTCCCAGAACTCATGCCCTGGGTGTTCCACCAAGCTGTCGAGGTGCGGCGCAATGGTTGGCGGCGGCCCGGGGGAGTTGGGGTAGCGCGGATTGCCAAGGATGCGCAGGACAGCGTTTTGCGTCATCGCGCAGCTGGCCCATGGGGCGGCACCACGGTCCGCGAACCAGCCATGACAGAGCTCGTGGTGAACGTGGTGCGGATCCAGTAGCGCGATTAAGACATTGACGTCGAGGAGGGCTGTGGTGTGTCGCATCAGTCCTCCCGCAGGTTGTTCACCAGCTCAAGGTCCACCGGTGATCCATCCAGGCGGCGTGGAATCAGCATCAGCCCATTGCGCTTGATGTGGGCGGGCTCTGGGTTCTGCCGGTTGGCTTGCGCCAATCCCTGGCGAGCCAGTTCGCTGATGACGCTGCCAATGGGTTGTTTGCGCTGCCGCGCCAGGACCTTGGCGGCAGCGAGGACGTCGTCATCGAGCGACAGGGTCGTGCGCATCTGATGCTTTGCATCAAGCATCACAACTGTATGGCGAACTTCGCTGAGCGTTCCCGCCGCTGGCTCAGTAGCGCAGCTTCAGGGTGCGGGGGAGGTCCTCGGCGATCTCGCCCTCGTCCGTGAGGGCTGGATAGGGGCGCCCTTCGCGGCGGCACCAGTCGGCCACCTGGGGGTAGGCCCACTCGAACAGGATCCGGCGGTACTCGCTCTCGCCCCCGGGAATTCCCTCACCATTGCTTGGAACCTTGCCGGCCCGCTGCCGCTGGCGCAGCGCTTCAAAGAGGAGGGTGGCCGCAGCGACACTGACGTTCAGGCTCTGGACCATTCCGGTCATGGGAATGAAGAGCGGCTGATCCACCAGCGCCAGGGCCTCCTCGCTCATGCCCCACTTCTCGGCCCCCATCAGAAAACAGCTGGGGCCGGTGAAATCGCAGTCGCGGTAATCCACCGCATCGACGCTCAGGTGGGTCCCGTAGATCCGAAAACCCTTGTCCTTGAGCCCCTGCAGGCAGCCCTCGATGCTGGGGTGCGGATGCAGCGGCACCCACTTCTGGCTGCCCTTGGCGGTGTTGTTGAAGGTGCGGGGCCGTCCGGGCAGGCTGACGACATGGGCCTCCAGGGCGCCGACGGCGTCGCAGGTGCGCAGGATCGCAGAGAGGTTGTGGGGCTTGTCCACCTGCTCCATCACCACCGTCAGATCGCCCATCCGGTGGTTCAGCACGGATTTCAGGCGCTCAAAGCGGCGAGGAAGCAGCGGCATTGGCTTGGCAGGGGCCAACATCCATCGTGTCTGATGGCCGTTCGCCGCCCATGGAGCGGAGCTTTGATCAGCGGGTCTGGTGGGCCGTCGCCCAGATCCCCCCGGGGCGCCTTGCCACCTATGGCCAGATCGCGGAACTGATCGGTGCCTATGGCTGCGCGCGGCAGGTGGGTTGGGCCCTGCGCCGCCTGCCCCTGCCCTCGGAGATTCCCTGGCAACGGGTGGTGAATGCCAAGGGCTGCATCTCCCTCAGCCTGAGCCGAGAGGGCTCCGATTGGATGCAGCGGGACCTGTTGATCGCCGAGGGCATTCCTGTCGATGCCGACGGCCGGCTTCCCCTGGCCCAGTATCGCTGGTCACCGGGCGCTAGTTGTGGGGGATGAGCAGCGCACCCCCCGGATTGGCCTCCCGCCAGGTGGCATGGCAGGTGCTGCAGGCCGTGGCCGCCGGGGCCTATGCCGATGGGGCCCTCGAGCGGGAGCTGGGCCGGGTCTCGCTCTCGCCTCAGGACCGTGGCTTGGCGACGGAATTGGCCTATGGGGCGATCCGGCAGCGGCGCCTGCTGGATGCCTGGCTGGACCAACTGGGCAAGGTCCCGGCCGAGCGCCAACCCCCGAAGCTGCGCTGGCTTCTGCACCTGGGGCTCTACCAGCTCCTGAGCAGTGATCGCATCCCCGCCTCAGCCGCCGTCAGCACCACGGTGGAGTTGGCCAAGCGCGGTGGCCTGAGCCGGCTGGCACCGGTGGTCAACGGCATGCTGCGGGCCTTCCTTCGCCGCCAGGAGGCCGGTGAGGCCCTGCCCCTGCCGGGTGATCCGGCGGCGGCCCTGGCCATTCGCCAGTCCCTGCCCGATTGGCTCGCGGCTGCGCTTTTGCAGTGGCAAACCCCAGAGCAGGCGGAGACCTACGCCCGGGCCTGCAACATGCCGCCTGCTCTCGACCTGCGGGTCAATGGCCTGCGCTCCACACCCGAGGCGGTTCAGGCGGCCCTGGCCGCGGCGGGGGTGGTGGCCGAACCGCTCGAGGGTCTGCCGATGGGTCTGACCATCAAGGGTCGCTCCGGTGATCTGCGCCATCTGCCCGGTTACGACGAGGGGCACTGGTGTGTTCAGGACCGCTCGGCTCAAACCATTGCGCCGTTGCTCGATCCCAAGCGCGGTGAGCGGGTTCTGGATGCCTGCGCGGCCCCGGGGGGCAAGAGCACCCACCTGGCGGAACTCATGGGTGATCAGGGGCAGGTGCTGGCCCTCGATCGCGGTGAGGCGCGTCTGCGCCGGGTCGCCCGCAACAGCGAGCGCCTGGGCTTGGGTTGCATCGAGACCCGCCATGGGGACGCCGTGGAATTGGCCTCGGAAGCCCCTGAACTCCTGGGGCAATTTGATGCGCTCTTGATCGATGCCCCTTGCTCAGGGCTAGGAACCCTGGCTCGCCATGCCGATGCCCGCTGGCGGATTGACCCGGCCGCGATTGAGGGGCTGGTGACGCTGCAGCGGCAGCTTCTGGAGAGATTGCTCCCCCTGCTCAAGCCCGCCGGTCGCCTGGTCTATGCCACCTGCACGGTCCATCCCGAGGAAAACGGAGACTTGCTGGAGGCGTTCCTCAAGGATCAGCCTCAGCTGCGGTTGGAGCAGAGCTTCCAGCTCTGGCCCGGGCAACTCGATGGCGGGGGGGATGGCTTCTTCGCGGCGCGGCTCGTCTTGAACTAGGGGTTCGGCGTGCTGCGGCGGCGATCCAGCAGATCAAAGCGGCAGTCGACGTAGCGGGGGTTGGTCTGCATGCTTCCGCAGGGGTCCTGGCGCTTGGCCGGCCGTGCTGGAGCCGGTGCGCTCACGCTGGGTTGGCTGGGTGTGGTCGGTGCCGTGGTTTCCTCCGTCGTCTCCTCCACGGGAGTCTCCTCCTCGTCCGGCTTGACCAGCTTGAGGTTTTTGGTGAGGGCCTTCAGTGGATTGAACTTGCCCTTGAGCACCGGCTTGGGCGGGAACTGCTCCACCGGCAGCTCCTTGAGGATCGGGGCCATGTATTCCGACCAGGCCACCACAGCGCGGGAACTGGTGCTCTTGGTCTCTTTGTTGTTGTCGTAGCCCAGCCAGAGGCCGGTGACGAGTTGGGGAACGCCGCCGATGAACCAGAGGTCCCGGCCCCCTTCTGAGGTGCCCGTCTTGCCGGCGGCCGGCCGGCCCGGGGGGACCGCGCCATAGCCCGTGCCGCCGCTGACGACCTTCTGCAGCATCCAAAGCATCGCGTCGGCGATGTCGCTTGGGACCACGCGCTTGCCGGGATCGCCGTTGACGCGTCGGCTCCAGAGCAGTTCACCGCCCGGGCCCAGGATCTCCTCAAAGGGCGTCGGCTTGATGTAGACGCCGCGGTTGAAGATGCCGGCATAGGCGGCCGTCATGTCCAGGATCGTCTGCTCGGTTGCGCCCACCCCCAACGGGTAGAAGCGGCCCAGCTCCTTGGTGATTCCAAGGCTGTTGGCCGTGGCGATCACCTTGTCGAAGCCCACCTGCTTGAGCAGGCTGACCGAGACCGTGTTGAGCGAGTTCTGCAGTGCCACCCAGAGCGGCACGGTCCCGTAGTACTTGTTCTTGAAGTTTTTCGGGCAGTAGCCGCCGTAGCAAACCTGGCGGTCGGTGATCTTGTCCTCAGGCTTCATGCCCTCTTTCAGGGCCGTTAGGTAGACGAAGAGCTTGAACGTCGAGCCGGGGGAGCGCAGTGCTTGGGAGGCCCGGTTGAACTGGCTTGCGTTGAAGTCCTTGCCGCCCACCATCGAGCGAACCAAGCCGGTCCCCGGTTCCATCGAGACAACTGCCCCTTCCATCGCCCCGGGGGCGTGGCGGTTAATCGTGCTTTGGGCCTTCTCCTGCCAGTCGATGTTCAAGCTGGTGCGAATGGTCAGGCCACCCACCTCGAGTTGCTCCTTGGAGAGCACGTTGGGCAGTTCCTGGGCGACCCAGCTGGTGAAGTAGGGGGCGCGGCTGGTGAAGTACTTCGGCTCCGCCGGCTTCAGCAACAGGGGGGAGCTGTTGGCGTTCTCGAGCTGCAGGTCATCGATGAAGCCGGCCTCGCGCATGCGCCGCAGCACGATCGCTCGGCGCTGCAGGGCCAGGTCGGGATTGACCAGCGGTGAATAGATCGAGGGGGCCGGCGGTAGTCCGGCAATCAGGGCCGCCTCAGGCAGGTTCAGCTCGGAGGGCGTTTTGGAGAAGTAGATCCAGGCGGCATCCGAGACCCCGTAGGCCCCGGCGCCCAGATAGACGTAGTTGAGGTACTGCTGAAGGATCTGCTCCTTGCTCAGCTGGCGCTCAAGCTTGCCGGCCAGCAGCGCTTCCTTGAGCTTGCGAATGATCGTGCGGTCTTGGCTGAGGAAGACCGTGCGCGCCAGCTGCTGGGTGATGGTGCTCGCACCCTCTTCGACCGAGCCACTGGAGATGTTGCGCACCATCGCCCGGCTGATGCCGATTGGATCGATGCCGTCGTGTTGGTAGAAGCGGCGGTCCTCAGCGGCGATGAAGGCCCGCTGCACCAGCAGGGGCATCTGGCCGGTGACGAGCTTCTCGCGGGTCGCCGGACCGAGCTTTTGAATCACCTGGCCATCGCTGGCCAGCAGGGTCAAGGTGCCAGGGCGGTTGTAGCTGCTGACGCCACGCACATTCGGCAGCAGGCTGTCGACGCTGCGGGTGACGACGGCCTGGGTGAGCCCCACCGCTAGGCCGGCACCGGCTCCGACGAGACCGGCTGAGATCAGCTGCCGCCGGCGCCGCTGCTTCACATCACCACCAGGTCGCTGTGGCCGATGGCCAGAGCGGTGACGAGCATGCCGAGCACCAGGAAGGGCTGGGCGCTGGCTTGATACTTCACGTCAAAGGCCACCGGATCGCGCAGCAGCCAGATGTCCTGGAAGGTGATCTGAGGAACGATCAAGAGCACCAGCAGAACGGCAGCGAAATGTTGGCCGATGGCAATCAACACCGCCACCATCGCCAGCTGAAAAACATCGATCATTCCGGCGCTGATCCAGCTGGCCCTCTCGATGCCAAAGGCCACGGGGAGCGATTGCAGACCAAGGGCGCGATCTCCCTCGACGCTCTTGAAGTCGTTCACCACGGCAATGCCCAAGCCCGCCAGGGAGTAGGCCAGGGTCAGGAACGCAGTGGTCCAGGTCAGGTGACCAAAGAGGGCCTGGCCGGCCCACCAGGGCAGGGCGATATAGCTCGCGCCCAGGGCGTAGTTCCCCAGCCAGCCGTTCTGCTTGAGCTTCAGCGGGGGAGCCGAATAGATGTAACTGACAAACGAGCCCCCCAGAGCCAGGAGGAAGAGCACGGGGGTGTCGTGGTTGGCCCAACGATCGAGGCCGTAGGCCACGCCGAGTCCGGCCAGCAGCAGCACCCAGATCTGCGCCTTGACCTGCCAGAGGGGGATCGCTCCGGAGGGAATCGGCCGGTAGGGCTCGTTGATCGCGTCGATCTCGCGGTCGTAGTAGTCGTTGATGGTCTGGGTGAACCCAGCCAGCAGCGGGCCGCTCATCACCATGCAGGCGATCGAGGCACCGACCTCAGAGATGCTCCAGTGGAAGTTGCCTGAGGCCGCGGCTCCGCAGAGAACCCCCCAGATCAAGGGAATCCAGGTGACGGGCTTCATCAGCTGAAGCCGGATCTTCCAGATGTTGGTGGTGCCGCTGGCACCTTTCATGCCCAGCAGTTGCCGGGCACCGCCACCAGTGGCGGCGGTGGGGTTGGGGGATTCGCTCACGAAAGGGGCGTCAGGCGGCGGTGATTTCGTCGTCGAAGAACCAGGTGGTGGTGCCGTTGCTCAGCTCAACCACCACGCCGATGCCCTTGCCATCGGTCACCTTGAAGTCCTTGACGGTGCCGGTGGCATCGCTCTGCAGGGCGGAAACCAAGTCGGCGGGGATGCGATCGCGCACCCGGGTGACCCGCACCTTCGAGCCGACGGTGATGGCAGCCTGGGACATGTCCGGCGCGACGAAAAAGTGGCGCCAGGCTAACCCGCTGCAAGCCTTGCCCCCATGGTCGCCAAACGGATCATTCCCTGCCTGGATGTGGCCGACGGTCGGGTGGTGAAGGGGGTGAACTTTGTTGGCCTGCGCGATGCCGGTGATCCCGTCGAGCTGGCCTGCCGCTACAGCGCCTCCGGGGCCGATGAGTTGGTCTTTCTCGACATCGCCGCCAGCCACCAGGGGCGGGCCACCCTGGTGGATCTGGTGCGGCGCACTGCCGAGGCGGTGACGATCCCCTTCACCGTGGGTGGAGGCATCAGTTCTGTGGAGGGCATCACTGAACTGCTGCGGGCAGGGGCCGACAAGGTCAGCCTCAATTCCTCGGCCGTGCGGGATCCGGAGCTGGTGGCCCGTGGCGCGGAACGCTTTGGCTGCCAGTGCATCGTTGTGGCGATCGACGCCCGTCGCCGTGAGGACGGCTGGGACGTCTATGTCAAAGGTGGCCGCGAGAACACGGGGCTCGATGCGGTCGCCTGGGCGCGCCGCGTGGTGGAGCTGGGCGCCGGGGAGATTCTGTTGACCTCGATGGATGGGGATGGCACCCAGGCGGGCTACGAGCTGAACCTCACCCGGGCGGTCTCCGATGCCGTGGATGTGCCGGTGATTGCCAGCGGCGGCGCCGGCTGCATCGACCACATCGCCCAGGCCCTCGATACCTCACCAGGCGGTGGCCATGCCTCTGCCGCTCTGTTGGCGTCTCTGCTCCATGACGGGGTGCTGACGGTGGAGCAGATCAAGACCGACCTGCTCGGCCGGGGCCTGAACATTCGGCCGCTGGAGGCCGGGTCGCGCGCCGCTTAACCCGCCGTTACAATCCGCTCAGCTTTCCCTCGCGCACCAGTGCTGGCCCTCGATCAGAGCCATTCCCCAGTGCTGGCCGGAGCCATCGTGCTCGTGGTGATCGTGATGGTGGCCTGGGCCCTGCAGTTGATGCAGGCCGCCAGTGATCGCAAGGAATTCTCCTTGATGTTGGCGGGCTGCATGGTCTGCTCCGCGGCCATTGGTCTGGCGACGGTGATGGTCATGACCTTCACCAGTGCAGAGCGTCTGGAGGCCCAGGGTTATCTCTCGGCCCTTGAAACGAATGAGTCCGAGTTAATGGCGGCGGGTGTCAGTCTCGACTCGATCTCGCTGCCTTGGGATGCCGCCGAGCCCTGAGTCCTTCGCTGCCATCCCGCCTGGCAATCCCGAGGCGGTGCGCGAGTTGTTCGACCGGATCGCTCCGCAGTACGACCGGCTGAATGACCTGTTGAGCCTGGGGCTCCATCGCCTCTGGAAGCGTCAGGCCGTGGCTTGGCTGCAGCCAGCCCCGGGGCAGCGCTTGCTGGACCTCTGCTGCGGGACGGGGGATCTCGCGCTGCTGCTCGCCGAGAAGGTGCGCCCCGCGGGCTTGGTCCTGGGGTTGGATGCGGCGGCGGCGCCCCTGGAGCAGGCCCGGCGCCGGGCCTCCCGTTGCCCCTGGCTACCCCTGGAGTTCCGCCAGGCCGATGCCCAGGCCACCGAGCTGTCCGACGCCTGGGCTGACGGTGCTGTGATGGCCTACGGCCTGCGCAACCTGGCGGACCCCGCCGCTGGTCTCCAGGAACTGCGGCGCTTGCTCCGTCCCGGTGGTCGCGCTGCGGTGCTCGATTTCAACCGCGCCTTGAATCCCCAGGGACTGACGGCCCAGTTCCAGCGCGTGTACCTGCGTCAGTTGGTGGTGCCCCTGGCGAAACGCGCTGGCCTGGAGGCCCAGTACGCCTACCTGGAGGACAGCCTGGCGCGCTTCCCCACCGGCCCCCAGCAGGAGCGTTTGGCCATCGAGGCTGGCTTCAGCCACGCGCGGCATCAACTCCTGGCCGGCGGCCAGATGGGGCTGCTGCAACTGATCGCCTAGGGCTCAGAAGCGGAAGGTGGTTTTGACCAGGGCCCCGAGCTGGTTGAAGCTCTCGCCGCTCGGGGTATTGGCTCCCTGCGGCCGGCTCAGGTAGAAGAGCGCCGGCGTCACCGCCAGGTTGTCGCTGACCTGGAAGGCGTACCACCACTCCCAGACGTAGTTGGCGTCGTTGGCGCCCAGGTCCCCATAGAGGCTGGTGGCATAGGTGGCCTGTCCCACCGCCATGCCGGCGCTGTTGCCTTGCACGAAGGCATTGGTCCACTGGAGCCCGACGGTCCAGGAGCGGCTGTTCTTGGCGAGTCCGTCGCGCTCGACATCGGCGGCATAGGTCGTGGTGTTGAGGCCGAAGCCGGCACTCACCGACGGGATCCAGCCGTCTTGGGCGGGGACCCAATAGCCACTGAGGCCATAGGCCGCTGTGCTGCCGGCATGGTGGAGCTGGCTTTCAGTCACGAAGTTGGTGCTGTAGCCAATCCAGGGTGTTTGGTTCTGGAGGAGGGAGTAGATCGCCGCCAGGCCAAAGCGATCGCGGCCGTAGCCGACCTGGACCGTGCCGGTTCCGCCAGATCCCGCGGTGGCGATGCCGCCCATGGCTGGATCGCCCAGGCCGCCGCGGTCCGCGACGTAGTTCGCACTGACGGACCATCCATCCTTCTGCCACCAGAGTCCCGCCCCGGTGCCGAGGTTCTTGTTGTAGGCCTCGGGTGCACCGTTGACGCTGGTGACATCGAGAACTGTCTGGCTGGGGTAGACGCTGGGCCAGATGGCCAGCATGTCGTCCTGGCCGATGCGCCCACCGAGTGAGACGGTGAAGTCGCCGGCAGGGAATTGATAGAAGAGCCGGTCGATTGAGATCTCGTTGGGCTTCCCGATCTCTTGGAAGGCCACCTCCAGTTGCGAGAGGTGGGTCGGTGCGGGGAAGGGGCCTCCAAAACTATTGCTGGAGAGCGTGAAGTTTCCGGTCCGCATCACCAGGCGCAGCAGGTCCTTGCCGCTGAAGCTCGTGTCGGAGTACAGCTCGAGTTCGTAGTTGAAGGAGGCGGCGCCGAAGCAGCGCCTGGATTGTTCAATGCCGTACTGCAGGAACTGGGGGTCGTCGTTTTGTTTTTCGACGTCCAGGGTTTCGGGGCAGCGGCTCACGTTCCGGCTTTGGGCATTGCCATAGAACTGGTTGCCACCGACCACGAAGACCGCCAGGCCGGAGAGTTTGGTGGTGGTGGAGAACTGGCTGGCCTCCAGCACGCCCACCTTGGCGTCAAGGGCATCGACCCGGCCTCGTAAGACGGCCAGCTCCCGCTCGAAGTCCTTCGTCAGTCGCTTGAGTTGATCTGTGACCTCTGTGATTCGATCGAGACAGGTGTTCAGCAGGGCGGCGGCCTCGTAGCGGCTCAGTGCCTGCGTCCCGCTGAAGTTGCCGTTGGGGTAGCCGGCGACGCAGCCGTAGTGCTCGATCAGGTTGCTGAGTGCTTGATAGGCCCAATCGCTGGGTTGAAGATCGGAGAACTGGCTCAGCGTGTTGACCCGTTCCTGCTCCGCCGCGGGGCTGGGCTGGCTCAGTCCCAAAAGGCCAGCCAGGAGGAGCGGACTCAGCCGCGTGATCATCGTCATGGCAGGGTCAGAGTTGGCCCGCGAGGCTTTGCAGCTGGAGGGGGCTCACGCCGACCCGTTGCGGCGGGGTGGCACTGGGCAGGGCCTGCAACATCGCTTGCAGGGTGGTTTGGGCCTGGATCAGCGTTGAGCGCTCCGTATTGGGTTGCGCCAGGGCCGCTTGGATGACGGCGGAGGCAGCCAGCAGAAAACCGCGGGCATCTTGGTATTCGATCGTCTCGACGATCTGGCCCCCCGCTTCTGCGGCGGTGTATTCCGAGGCGGCGACAGCGGCCAGGGCGCGAGCAACAGCGATCGCCTGGGGGCTACTGAGGGGTGCCGGCGCAAGGGCCCGTTCCGCCTGTTGAATCCCTTGGCGCGCAGTGCCGAGCTTTGCCTTGACCAGAGCTGGCTCAGGATTGAGCCGCACCTGCTGGCGCAGGTCCTCGAGCTGGGATTTGAAGCTCGGGATCTGCCGCTCCTGCAAGGGGGACTCCACGGCGCCATAGAGCTCGTCCACTGGGTGTCCCACATGGGGCTCAGCCCCGCTGGGGTCGTTGCTGGCCAGCAGTTCTTCGGCGATGAGCAGGTGACCGCGCATCTGCTCGAGGACCACCAGCAGATCGAGCTCGGAGTCGATGGTGCGCTCCCCTTCACCGCCTTCACCCCCCTCTCCCAGGCTGGTGCTGTGGCCATGGTGGTCAGCGGGGGCGGCCAGCGCTGGGCTGAAGGGTGCCAGCACCGCCCCAGTGCTCATGCTGAGGCTGAGAAACAGCTCAAGGGCTTTGCGGGGAGCGGCCATGTCGCGCCAGGTTGAGCACCGACTTTGTCGTCCTGCGGCCCCTTGTCGAGGCCCTCAGGTCACGCCAGGTCGTATCAAATGGCACTGGGTTGGCGATCCCGTGCAGGGGTCACCTCAAACAGTCCCATGCAGCCCCGCTCAGCGATTTGATCTTGATGGGGATGGAACATGTAGCGCCCTGAGAAGGGATAGCGGAATTCGAGAATTTGGCGTTCCGCGATTCCAAGCGTCACCACATCGGTTCGCTCACGAAATCCTGAGCGGAGGACATCAAAGCTGTTGGCGTGAATGTGGAAGGTCAACGGCGCTTCCAGTTCGGTCATGTTCAACAGAAAGAGGCGCACGAGGTGTCCCTGTTGGATCTGGATGGGGTGATGGTGATACCAGTCAGGTAGCCCGTTGAAGGCATAGAGCTCGTTTTGCCCGTCGTTGTTGAGGTCGTAGCCATGCATGACCAGCACGAGTTCATCGGCTGGTGCTCTCGCAACGATGGGGTCCACCAGCAGCAGGCCAAAGAGACCTTTGCCCACATGCCGGGTGACTGGGGCGATGTGGCAGTGATAAGGGAATAGCCCGGCCTCATCCAGGTCGAATTCATAGATCGTGCTGCGCCCTTGGCGCACCGGCTCGATCCCATCCATGGCCGCTGGATGGACCCCGTGGAAGTGAAGGCTGTGGGAGGTGCTGTCTCCATTGCGGAACACCACCCGGATCCGCTCGCCCTGTTGGGCCCGCAGGGTCGGTCCAGGGATGCGGCCCTCGAGGGTCCAGGCCCGAAACAACACGCCCGCTCCAAGGGGGACCGTGGTGCTTTGCGCTTCCACCTCAAAGACCCTGATGCTGCGTCCGTTTTCCTCGATGCGAGTCCCGCGGTTGAACGCCCGTAGGGCCTCGGTGGGATCAAACGGCGGGACGGGTTCCTGCTTCGCTTGCGCCGAAGACTTCAAGCCAAGGCCAGCGAGCGTTCCGCAGCCGATCACCAGGGTTCCCAGCTGCAGGAGGCGCCGGCGTGACCAACCCGTCGCGAGAGAGGGATCCAGCGCATCGGCGCGGCTTGCTCGATCATGCATCAGTCGCTGCTGTCGTCACGCGATGCGCTTTTCATTGGAGCCCCTGTTGTCTCCTGAACAGGCAGCGCAGATTTGCGGGCGATTGCGCCGCGCCGCGGACTGGCGCTCGGGGCAGGAGAGCGCGGGTTGGCATGCCCGGGGGGTGAAAAACAATCAGCAGTTGGATCGCTCCAGCCCGCTGCACCGGGAGCTGGTGGCTGCGATTGAACCGCGCTTGGCCGCGCATCCCCTAGTTCAGGCTGCGGCCTTTCCGCGCTCGATCCACAGCTTGCTGTTCAGCCCTTGCACCGCTGGCGAGGGCTATGGGCGTCACATCGACAACGCCTGGATGGAGGGAGGACGGAGCGACCTCTCGTTCACCGTCTTTTTAAGCCCGCCTGCTGACTACGACGGGGGTGCCCTCACGCTGGAGACTCCTGGGGGAAGCGAGAGCTTCCGCCTGCCTGCGGGACATGGTTTGGTTTATCCCAGCACCGAACTCCACAGCGTCGAGCCGGTCTTGGCAGGGGAGCGCTATGTGCTGGTGGGCTGGATTGAAAGCCGGATTCGCCAGGCGGAGCAGCGGGAGCTGTTGTTTGAGCTCGATACCGCGCGCAGGGCACTGTTCTCGAGGACGGGAAAAGACGAGGTCTTTGATCTCATCAGCCGCAGCTACAGCAACCTGCTGCGGCGTTGGGATTGCTGAGGTGCTCTGTCCATTCAGTTCTGTGATCACTACTCTCTGGGCAGTGATCGGCTGACGGTTCATGAGCAAGGCACGGGACATGATCAACGCCCACCTCTTTCCGGTGCTGGCCCTGATTGCCACGGCCAGTTCGGTGTCGATTGCCCTGTCCCTCGGTGCGATTGGCGGGCAGTCGGTGCGTTGGAACAAGTGCTTCAACACCTCGCTGGAGTGGTATCAGCGCAATCAACCGAGCCTGAGCCTGGATGAACAGAAGGCCTGGTCCGCACGCTTCTGCAATGGCGGTGCCTTGGTGAAGCCCACCCCTTGAGCTTGCCCCTCGAGCGTTGCAGGGAGATTGCGGGGTTTGAGGCCCTGGTCATCGCCTTGGGCTACAGCTCGCTGGATCAGTGGATCGCCAGTTGGAGCGCCAGAGGTGGCCTGAGCATTGCTCAGGAGCTCTGGCCGCCCGGCGTTGATCCGGCCTGGATCGCAGCGGTGGGTTTGCCGCTGCTGGATCAGCTCCAGCGGCTCGATCGCGCTGGAGAGCGTTCCCTGCTCGGTCTGGCGGCGATGCCGGGTTGCGGCAAAACAACGCTCTGTGCCTGGCTCAAGCGGGCAGCGGCCTCCCAGGGCCTGGCCGTCGAGGTGCTGTCCCTCGATGACTTCTATTTCGAGGGCACGGCGCTGGACGCGGCGATGCGGGACAACCCATGGCGGGCGCCCAGGGGCATTCCCGGCAGCCATGACGTGGAGCTCCTGCAGCGCTGCCTTGGCCAGTGGCGCAGCGACGGTGCGTTTGAGTCCCCCGTGTTTGAGAAGGCCCTGCGGCAGGGCCGCGGTGATCGCGCCGGCTGGAGAGCGCTGAAGGCTGATCTGCTGATCCTGGAGGGTTGGTTTGTCGGGGCGGGTCCATGGCCGGCGAGCGAGCCTGAGCTGACGTCCCTGGCCCCCTCGGAATCGGCCTATCGGCCGGTGATTCAGCGGAACCTCGCCCCCTACCAAGCGCTCTGGCGCGAGCTCGATTGCCTCTGGCAGCTCAGGTCCACGGCCCTCTCCCATGTGATGGCCTGGAAGCGTCAGCAGAACCAGACCCAGCAGCAGCAGACGGGCGCTGGCCTGAGTGATTCAGAGCTCGAGGCGATGACGCGCAGTCTTCAGGTCTGCATGCCGGAAGCGGCACTGGTGGCCGGCCGCTCACCCGATGTGGTGCTGCAGGTGACGGCCCAGCGCGGGCTAGAGGCGGTCGGGCTGGCGGGCGGTTAGCGACAATCCCCCAAGGCAGCCCTGCCCACCCAGTCGCCACAGCATCCGTGCACTTCCAGGACATCATCCAGACCCTGAACCGTTTCTGGGCCGAGCGGGGTTGCCTGATCCTTCAGCCCTACGACACGGAGAAGGGTGCGGGAACGATGAGCCCCCACACGGTGCTGCGGGCAATCGGGCCGGAGCCCTGGGCTGTGGCCTATCCCGAGCCCTGCCGCCGGCCCACCGATGGCCGCTATGGCGATAACCCCAACCGAGCGCAGCACTACTTCCAGTACCAGGTGCTGATCAAGCCCAGCCCGGATGCAATCCAGGAGACCTACCTGGCCTCGCTGGAAGCCCTGGGGATCCGCGCCAAGGAGCACGACATCCGCTTTGTGGAGGACAACTGGGAGTCCCCCACCCTGGGCGCCTGGGGTGTGGGCTGGGAGGTCTGGCTGGATGGCATGGAGGTGACCCAGTTCACCTACTTCCAGCAGTGCGGTGGCATCGACTGCCGGCCGGTGTCGATTGAGATCACCTATGGCCTGGAGCGTCTGGCCATGTATCTCCAGGACGTCGAGAGCATCTGGGATCTTTCCTGGGACGGCAACCGCTCCTACGGCGACATCTGGTTGCCATTTGAGAAGGGCCAGTGCACCTACAACTTTGAGGCCTCCAATCCCGAGCGCCTCAAGCAGCTGTTCGCGATCTATGAGGCCGAGGCCGCGGATCTGGTGGCCAAGAAGCTGCCGGCTCCGGCCCTGGACTTTGTGCTGAAGTGCAGCCACACCTTCAACCTGCTGGAGGCCCGCGGCGTGATCTCGGTGACCGAGCGCACCGCGACGATCGGCCGGATCCGCAACCTGGCCCGTCAAGTCGCCGAGGCCTGGCTGGAGGAGCGCGAGGCGTTGGGGTTCCCGCTGCTCAAGCAAGAGACGGCGGTCGCGGCCTAACTGCGGGAACGCTCACCCCAGTCTGGCTGGGGTGATGTTTGCCGCTGTTGCTGTTGAGCGGAGCCCTGGCGGCGTTGTCGCTTGGGGTGCTGCCCCTTCCGCTCGCTGCTCGAACAGCTCTGGCTGTTCTGCTGGGGCTGCTTCAGCTCTATGGCTGCAGCCGTCGGGGCTGGCCGTTGTTGAGGCGGCTGGCCCTGCTTTTGGCCTTGCTGCTTCTGGGGACCTGGGGCTGGATCGGCCGTCCCCATCCCTTGGCGGCGGACCCGGTGCATTGGATCCCGGCGGCGCAGCGTTCCGTCCCGGTTCAGCTCCAGGCCGGCCTGCTCCAGGACACGCGTCCCATGGGCGAGGGCTGTGCGGTGTTGGCGGAGCTGCCGCAGGGGCGGCTGCGTTTGCGCTTTCTGGACTGCCCGCAGCTCCACCAGGGCTGGCGGCTGCAACTTGAGGGACGCCTGCAGCGCTTGCGTTCGGGACCGCACCCCCTGCTGCCTGGGGCGGCGGAGCGTTTGGCCGGCAAAGGGGTGTGGAGTGAACTCCAGGTCGAGCGCTGGAGCCTGATCGCCCGCCCGCCCACACCCCTGGCGGATCTGCGGCGACGGATTGCGGCGGAACTGCGGCGGGTTGGCGGAGAGCAACAGGGGGGGCTGCTGGCGGCGTTGGTCCTGGGGCAGGCGATGGTCCCCTTGCCGCTGAGCGTCAAGGAGGCCTTCCGCGCGGCGGGGCTCTCCCATGCCCTGGCGGCCAGTGGGTTTCATCTGAGCGTTCTGCTTGGGGCGGTGCTGCTGCTGACGCGCCGTGTTTCGGCCCTGGTGCGCTGGCCGGCGGCCTTCGGGGCGATGGCGCTCTTTGGCCTGCTGGCGGGTGGTCAGGCCTCGGTGGTTCGGGCCCTGTTGATGGGGGCGATGGCGTTTGTCCTGAAGGAGAGCGGCCGGCGTTCGCGGCCCTTGGCCTTGTTGCTGCTCTGTCTGCTGTTGATGCTGCTTTGGCGCCCCAGCTGGCTGCTGGATGTGGGCTTTCAGCTGAGCGCGGCAGCCACAGCGGGTTTGATCCTCTCGGCCGGCCCGCTGGAGGAGCGGTTAGGCCTTGGGCTCCCGAGCTGGGCCGCCGGCGCACTGGCGATTCCTCTGGCCGCCTCGCTCTGGACCCTGCCGCTGCAGCTGCTGCACTTCGGGGTGGTGCCCAGTTACGCCGTCCTGGCCAATGTCCTGGCCGCTCCGCTGCTGACGCCCCTGACCTTGGGGGCCATGGCGATGGCCCTGACGGCGGTGCTTCTGCCGCCGCTGCTCGCGGCCATGGCATTCCTGCTGGTGCCGCTGGCCCAGCTGTTGCTGGCCCTGACGCAGCTGATGGCGGGCTTGCCGCTGGCCCAGTTGCCGATCGGCCGGCTCGGACCGCTGTTGCTGTTGCTGGCCCTGGTTGGACTGCTGCCGTGGTGGCTGCCGGCGGCACGCCGCTGGCGCCTCTTGCTGCTGCCGCTGGCCCTCGGCCTGCGCCTCTGGCAGCAGAGCCGAGACCAGTTGCTGCTGGTGCGTCAGGCCCCGCGTCAGTGGATCGTGGCGCGCCACCAGGGCCGGGCAGGCCTGGTGAGCCTGAAGGCCGACGCCAGCAGTTGCCGCCGCGCGGAGCAACTGGCCCAGGGACTGGGGATTGCCCGCTTCGATTGGCTGCTCCTGCTGGATCCGCTGCCGGCCGAGCCCAAGGGCTGTTGGTCGCGTCTGGCGCTGACGACGGTCGATCGGCTCTTGCCGCAGCAGCGCCTGAGGAGTCCGGGCTTGGAGGTGAGCCGCCTCAGCGCCGATAGCCAGGGCCTTCTGCTGAGCGCTGGGCGGCAGCGCTGGCAGGTGCTGCCCGATCGGCAGGCCTGGTGGAGCTGGCGTCGCCAGGGCCGCAGCGGCGGCTCGCTCTGGCTTGGCTTTGTGCCAACGGCCCGCGAGCGCAAGGAGCTCCAACAGCGCCGGGGGCTTACGGCCTGGTGGCCCCCTGCCGGTTCCACCAGCGGATGGCACCAGAGCTGAGCTGGCGGCTTGATCCGTACACTGGCCGGGTCGCCTGGAGAGGTGGCTGAGTGGTCGAAAGCGAACGACTCGAAATCGTTTGAAGGGCAACCTTCCGTGGGTTCGAATCCCACCCTCTCCGTTCAGAGAAGGTCCCGACAAGACCCTGGAAGTCCCAAACCCATTGCGGTGAGGGACTTTTTTGGTGCTCTGTTGTCCTGGTTGGTCCCAGGAAAAACCAGAGTGTCCGATAAATGTGTGGGTGGAAATGTGGGTGGAAATGACCCTTGTGTGGGTGGATAAAATGCGTGTGGGTGGAATGCTGAGATGTCCCTCTCTGACTCGCAGGTTCGTGCTTACAAAGCGACGGACAAGCGTCAGAAGCAAAGTTGTGGGGACTCTCTCTTCCTGGTGGTGGAACCCATCTCTAAGGGAGGTGGGAAGTCCTTTGTCGGTCGCACTCGTTTCCCTCCTGGACGGGGAAATCCTGTGGTGGATGTGCGAATCGGTGTCTATGGAAAGGGACCAGGGAAGTGGTCCCTCAAAGAAGCAAGGGATGAGTGGGACCTGATTCGGGCGTGGAGCAAGGAGAACGCAAGAGACCCCAGGGACAGGAAGCGGGATAAGCAGAAGGCATTCATCCAGCAGACGACCTCACCCTCTTTGGAGCAGGCATGCGAGTCGTATCTCTCTGAATGGACTTCTTGCTCTGAGCAAGGGAAGCGGGAATACAGGAACCTGCTGTGGAACCAGGTGCTTCCTGCTTTCGGGCACAAGACCCCTGTGGAGTTCCTGTCGTGGGACCACCAGCACCCAGGGGGGAAGACGGGGCGGGAGTTGATGACCGACTACCTGAGCAAGGTCAGGGCAAAGGCACCGACATCAGCACGCAAACAGCAGATGGTCCTCAAAGGGGTCTTTGAGAACGCAATCCGCAAGGGATGGATGAAGCGAGACCAGAACCCAGCGGTCTCCATCACCTCCCCCAAAGACAAGGCATCTCACAAGACCCAAGGGCACCCTTATCCGCTTTGGGAGCAACTCCCTGAGGTCTTTGCAGTCTTTGACCGCAATGAACCCAATGGTCAGGTGAGCACTCGTGGTGCTCTTCTCATGACCTTCCTGACGGGGTTGAGGGTTGGGGCGGTGTCTGCGATGCGATGGGAGGAGGTTGATTCGGAGAGGGACCTCCTGCTGGTTCCTGCATCTCGGATGAAGACCTGGGATGAAGGGGAGAAGAACCACCTGGTCCCGCTCACAGGTCCCATCAAGGACCTGCTGACGGAGATGGAGGCAGTGAATGGGGCAACTGAGTTCGTCTTTGCTTCTCCCAGGACCGACACCAGGCACATCAATCCCTCATCCATCACTCAGCACATCAAAAACCTGGGGTTTGGGAGTGACTTCGTGGGTCACGGGATACGCAAGACTGTTTTGACCTATGGACAGAGGGAACTGGGATTCTCATCTCAAATCATCCAACTCCAAATCGGACACCAGGTGAAGGACAAGATTCGAGGTATTTACGACAAGCACGACTTCCTTGATGAGCGTCGTAAGTTCATGGAAGCGTGGTCTGATGCTCTGCTCGAACAGGGCATGAAGTTCAGCAATCTGTGAGGAGATTCCTCTTGCTCTTTAAGGACTGCCGAACCAATAGCGGTTACCTCAGCAACAACACCTTGAACATGACCCTGAAACGGATGGGATTCGATGCCCGCATGTGCGGTCATGGGTTCCGGTCCTTTGCTCTAACTAATGTCGTGGAACAACTGAAGGTCGATTTATGAGTGGTGGATCGACAGCTGGCTCATGTCGAGAAGAACAAGGTGATGGCTGCCTACAACCGTGTCGAGTACCTGGAGCAAAGAACCACGATGATGCAGGCCTCGGCTGACTTGGTTGATCAACAACACTCGTTGAAGTTGATCAACTAGGAAAACAACTCGATCTGCTCTTCAATCCAGTTATTAATCGCCTTCTCAGACCAAGCGACAATTCGTGGTCCCAAGACGACCTGCTTTGGAAATGAACCCTGGGCGATACGTGCGTAGATCGTTGACTTGGAGAGTCCTGTGCGCTTCTTGACTTCAGGAAGCCGAAGAAGTCGAAGTTGATTTTGAGAAGTACTCATTGGTTTTTTGTGCCAACGAAAAACATGATTACAGGAAAGCCTGGTCTGTGGTGGCATGTCGCAGCGACAAACCAGCGACAATTTTGTCGCTCATGTCGCTGTAATTGTCGCTCAAAAGATCTGGACTTTTTTGAGCAATAAAGCAAGGCTTCTTTGTTGTTGCCTTTTGGTTTTGCAGTACGACCTCACGCCTGAGTATTACGAGCAGCTTCGTCTTTCGGCTGATGCATTGGCTGAGATGAATCTTTCAGTGATTCCATGCATCAATGCGACCTTCAGCCGTGACGACTACACGGGTTTCTCCGACTTTCAGGACCTTGTTGAATCTGGTGACTGCTCAGATATCGACCTTGCACACTTCCAGCTTGGCCTTGAGGGAACAGAGATCCGAGGTCGTTGGTCTGAAGATGGGCAAAGGTTCTATGGATTCTTTCGAACACACATATCGAAAGATGGTGGCTGGACTGTTGTTCATCCACTGTCCAAGGAGATCAGTGTGGCTTCTGTTCATGAACAAATCCAGCTGGCTGAAGACAACCAAATCGCATTGGGTCTTGCGGCTCAGATGCACTCAATCTCTTATCTCAATGATCCCAGTACTTCACGACCAAATGCCGTCTTCTATACATCGAGTGATGTCATAAGGACTTTGCGGTGGCCACTCAAACGGCGGCTGGAGACTAACGGATCAAGTCTTTGGTGCTATGTGCATCTTCCTTTTGATGACAACGAAGAACTCAAGGAGATCTTTGCTGATGGCAGTTGTCAGTCCTTTGCTCTTAACGGGTCAAATACTGCAGCTGGTGCTGTGTTTAAGCATCGGTTCGTTCCTCTTTCTCCTTCCTATGTACTGGATCGGCAGGTAAGGCTGATCTCTCCAGAGACTTCTAAGCACTTCATGTGGGCTGCTGCGTCAGAAGAGCTTGGCATTCATTTTGACGTTGAGGATGAATCAGATGATCTCTGCATTGATGAAGAACTCGAGGATGCGGAACTGAATGGATTTGATGATTACGTACCAGATCCTGATGAAGAAGAACACCTCTTTGAAGAGGCTGTACGACGGTTTGAATCGTCTGAGGCAAGTGGGTCTCGCCATCCCTTAAAGGGTTCTACGCAAGGGAAGGATCAACCAGCAGATGCTCCGTCTTCTGATCATCTAGAAGAAATTACGCTTCCTGAGATTTTTCCTCCTGTAATCGCCAATGCTCTTCGTCTGATTGGAGAGCACCTCCCTTACGACGATGTGAGTATGGCCATGGTCTTCATGACCAGCATGGTCAACATGCTTCGCCTTGAGACTCGCGTTAATGGCAGTCAAGCAACTAACTATGAAGTACCGATTAATACATTTACGGCTGCTGTTGGAGATTCCGGGCAAAAGAAGACGCCTCTTCTTAAGATCTTTTCTGATGAACCGGTTAAAGATGTTCTCCTTGAGAATGCGGCACGTAATACCAGACTCATCAAATCATGGGAGCAGTCGTGTCTAGGAAAAAGCAAGGATCAGCGTCCCCCAAGGCCAGTTCCACTTGAGCTGCGAATTAATGACTATACAGGTGAAGCACTTGTAAATGCTCTTAAAAAGTCTGATGAGTATGGCCGTGCACTATTGATCCAAAGAGATGAGATCAGTGCCCTATTCTCTAATTTCAATGCTTATCGAGCAGGTCGGGGAGCTGATGAGCAGCAGTTGCTGGAGTTGTATGACGGTACGGCTTGTCGCTCGCTCCGTATTGGTGATGCTGATCGTGGTTATAGCAGAGCAGCAGTTAGTATCCTGGGAGCAATACAACCTGGTGTTCTTGACAGTCTGATCAAGAATGGAGACGATAGTGGTAAGTGGGCACGCTTTGCATTTGTAATTCTTCCTGATGTCGTCAAGCCTTTGCCTACTAAGGTGACCCAAGAGGAGATACTCGCACGTGAAAAGGCAGAAAGAGATCTGAAAAAGGTTGCTTCATGGCTCTATGCCTTAGAGGCTCGTACTTATTTCCTGGATTCTCATGCACTGCAGTTGTTTAGTCAGTACGAATTCCAAAAGCAGAAGGATGCTCGGGCTTCTAAGCTGTCTGCCCACAAATCCTTATTTGGCAAGTCTGCCGGAAAGGTTCTTCGATATTCGGGGATACTGCACATCCTTTGGAGTTATGCGAGTAACAGGATTCCTAGTCAATATATCCCTATTTGGATTCTACAGGTGGCAATTAGGTTGAGCGACTTGATGGATGCAAATACTATTGCCATGCATTCAAAGGTTGCATCAAAAACAACTACGGGTTTCTCAGCCTTTACACGCAGGATTCATGAGCTTGCATCGAAGTCAAAGCTGCCAGTCACCTGGGCTGACATCCGAAAGCAAATGAATTCAATGGAGCGAAAGGGAAAGACAGTTGATGATGCTCGTAAATCTATGGAGGAACTTGAAGCGGCCGGAGTCGGGAAGATTGTGAATGGTGGTCGTGGTGGGCTTTCATACCAGGTCCTGAAGCCTCTCCCTTAAGTGGAGGCCTGGTCTGATGGGGGAGCTTTACTCCCCTATCAGAGCCACTGCGCTGCAGTCATTCTCACCTGTGGGGGATGAGGGAGCTGTGCATCAGATATTCTCTACATGTCAAATAATCCTTGGATTAGGATGACTGCGGTTGCTGTCAGTCTGACCACCTTGTAGTGGTTTTGTGATAATGCGGCTTCTGAGCAAAAGCCTTTTTATAAGAGCATTAGTTGCCTTGGTCGCAGTAGTCCTCTTGGCTTTGCCTGCCAAGGCTCAATGTGCATTAACTGCGTGGAGAGGTGGAGGATATTGTTATGACTGGGGGAATATGTTTTCGGGTTCAACGATTCGAATCTATCCATCAGGTGGTAAGACGGTTGAGGCCTCTACTCCATGGGGCTCGATGTATGGCGAATGGGTTGGACCTGGTGACGCGGTGTTGGATGCCGGTGATCAACTGATCTGTTGCTATGGGAGAAGAAGCACAGGTCAGCAATATGGCATTTGTCGCATATGTGGCTGAGGCGTCAACAGGTTCCTCTTCTCCCCCTCTATTGCCGCTTAGATCCATACCAGCGCAGGACTTCCCATAAGGGAAGCTGGCTCCCCCTCCACAACTGGCTAGCCTGCTACCACTGGTGGCATGACTTATGCGATCCATGGATCCGTTTCAGATACCCAAAGCGGGATTTGAGGTTGCACCACTCGCGGGCCTGGCCTCTATTAACGTCAACGGAAGCATTGGACCCGTTCCGGCAACTGAGTTTTTAGGTGAATCCACCCTTGGTGGCATGGCGGTCTATGCCATCTACCAAGCCCTCTTAACCGGTCTTCGTACAGAGGCCATGCGCCGCAGAGGGGAATTGAGCAGAACCATCCAAATCAAGCTGGTCGCTCAGACTGTATGGGCTTCAGTAAAGGAAGGAGCAGCTGTCAGCGCTGTCCTCGCGGTGGTTTTGCTCGTATTTCCCTGGATGGCATTCCCGCTTTCAGTCCTAGGCCTGGTCGGAACAGGTAAAGCGACCTTGGATCTCTTCGATGCGTTCTGGGACGGCCTGTCTGACGATCAAAGGCAGGAGCTACGGACTTTGGCCTTTGATGCAGGAATTGCATTGGGCCGATTTCGGCCCGCACTCCAGAACTGAGGTAGTCTGGTCCGAAGCTGAGACTTGGGTATGAGTGACCTTGCTGATGCTGTCTTTGGTGGCCAGCTGATGGGCCATGTTATAGCTGGCGAAGAGCTGACCCACTCAGTCATCGCGGATGCGGCGATGACTGCTGATCTTGCAGCGAGTATGGCACTAACTACAGATGGTTCTTTAAGCGATGTCGAGCACCAAATCCTAGAGGCAAAAGTAGCTCAATCAGTAGTTGAGGATGGAGCATATACGAATGGAGACTTCTTGCATGATCAGTTGGACTTGCAGCTGGATAGTGAGATAGCCAATTCTTATCTCTAGTCCATATTTCCTGAACATCTTCGTATTTGCTCGTGGATGATGTACGGGTTATCTATGAATATGAGCCTACGTTTGGGGGTCGCATTTTTCGCGCATCTTCTGAGTCTGCTCTCCGAAAGTTTCTGAATTCTAAGGGCCTTAGAATAAAACTAAGTCTTACTGACTCAGGTTTCCTTCTTGGCCTTAATGATGGTGCAAATTCTGAGGCCCTAGGGTGGGGTTATCAGGATCTTGATTCACTAGCTGTTGAAGAAGAATTCCTGCACTTAGTTCTTGCGGACGGATCAGTTGTGAGGATGTTTTGCACTCGTCCTCATTTTCAGGCATGTGAAATATGGGCGAATATTGCACAAATCTGTCTTCTGGAGTGGCAAAGAAACTCCGACCCGCTTGCGAAAGACTTTTGTCTTTCCATCCTTACATACATAAAGTGTGCATCAGTCGCTATACCTAGCGACTTTTTAAATACCTTGTGCAACTTTGACAGCATTGTCAGGCTGAAATGCGACTTTACCGTGGGGTCCTCTCCTTTTCTGCGTTATCAGTATCAAGAAAAGCGGCATCCGAAGTCTATTTTGCAGGCTTATTCTGCGCGCACTTCAAGTAATCAGGAGGGCGCCGACTCTGGCGGATTGTTGGATGTCAAAATGCCAAAGGTGCACGATATAACATATACGGGCTTTATCTCTTCTTGGATCGCATTCGAAGGTGCTTCGGTTAAAAAGGGAGATGCCGTCTTTTCCGTTGATTGGGCTGGTCAACGAATCTTTGTCAGATCTTCATTTGATGGAACCTTGGAGTCCATCCTCTGTCCAAAAGACTCCTGGGTTGTTTCTGGACAAGTTGTCGCGAAGTTACGCATTTCAGGTTCTCCACTCTCAACTTCTGATACAACTCTTTCACGTAATCAATCGGAGATAACATCCTCATCTGCAGCTTGCTCAGCAAATATCACAACTGCTAAAGCCGTTGCCAATGGTTCTTTGGCGCCAGTTGCTGGTGTACTGCCTGTTTTCTCTGCGTCTTTAGCATCCATTCCTGCGGGTTTTACTCCCACTGGCTCTCATGAGGCTGATTTGAAGTTTGCACTTGCTAATCCAGAGATCTCTTTTCAGTCATTCTTTAATGACCTTCCTTTGATTGTTGACTCCGGACTTAATGATGATGTCTTAAGTCTCCCGTGTTTTGATGAGGATATGTATTCAAGGCTTGTCAAGGAGATGCATCGCTTTACTTTGGCCGAAGTTGGAGATAAAAAGGATTTGTTGGCCAAAGAAAATGCCCGCCTTGGAACCATCGTCGGCTCCTTGCTTGGTGTTTTTACTATGAATCCATTCGCCCCGTTTTTCGGAAGAAATATGGGGCGAATTGAAACGGACCGCGGGAAAAGAGTTGAGGAGTTTTTGCCAGACCCTCATCTGCTCTTCTATCAGGATGAACATTCCTTCTTATCCTGGTCTAGAGCGCAAGTTATGGCACCTAGGCTTCGTCGACTTATATTCTCAAGGATGAAGAGAGATGATGGCAATATCTACTTCCGGCTCTTGCCAGCCCTGGTCACGCAGGGGCAACGTGTCCTACCTCTTCAAGTCTTCAAAATTGATTCCAACTCATACTTTTATCGGCCGTTTGCGGCTGGTATAGAAAGGCAGCAACCTAATTATGATTCGATTAAGCTACTTCGGCGTTATTCGCACTTTCACGCTCCAGCTCATAGCTTGACAACTGATATCAAGTTGACCATTTCAGGTCATGATGTTGAGGCTTCTCAGAAAAAGGTCTTCCGATACCAAGACGACCCACTTGATTATTATTATATGGACTTTATAGTTCCTCCTGGTTTCGTTTTCTGAATCGTGGAGCAGGATCTCGTTAAGGTCACCGTTTCTCTCGAGCCCCGTCTCATTGAGTGGATTGAAGATATTCGAGTTGAGCTTGGGCTGCGTTCCAGAAATGCAGTCCTTAATCGTTTGCTCACCGAGTTGGCTGGTTTTGATGACTCTTCCACTCCGGACTAGTCACTGTTTAAGCATTCTTTTCAAGCTGCCCCCTGAGTTGCTCTTAAGGACGTTGGCTATTGCCGAATCAAGGGATGCTCCGCTGGGCTTTACGTATTTGATGCGGAAGCATCTCTACTTCCATGCCGTGTCGTAGCAGGGTCTGAACCTCAGTTAGGAGATCGATTGGCGGGAGTGCATTTCCTTTGTCATCACGAGAGAGTGGGCGGCCATCAATCCATTCGTTATCGATGTAGATCGCTGGTAGGACTACACCCTGACTACTGCCGGCCCGGAGTCTGAGGGCCAGTGGACCATTCAGCAGCGCTGGTGAGAGTGCTGAAAGCGATGCCATCAAGGTTGTGGCGCAGGCAGTGGAAAACCCAACGACTAATCGCAGTCGGCCATCGAGTCCCAAGTCGGCGTCAATAATCAGCTTGTTGGCTTTGAATTGCCCGCGCTCCTCAACGTAGATGTCTTCCAGCAGGAAGCTCAGATCCTGGGAGTCCGTGGGCACTGGGATGTTCTCCTGGTGGTCCCAGAAGTACAAGCAGTGGTCATTGAGCTGTGGATGGCGATGGATGTACGCCACCTTTCGCGGGTGGCGCCACCCCAACATCGCAGGTGTGATCAGGTTTGGCGTGATTGGTCCAGCAGCTCCGCTGGTCGAGATGTTGGTGATCATGTTCATGTTCGGAAGTTTTAAATGGGTTTGGTATCAGGAACCTCTGCACCCGCAAGCGCAATGCAGAAGTTCGTCTGGTGTTTCTTGCTAAGGCAGTGCCTCAGAGATTTGGCTCTGCTTCAAAGGTGGGAGCTGCGATACCTGCTTCCTTGAGGCGATCCAGCATTCCCACCATCACCGTTGCGTGACGGTGGGTTGTTTCCATAAACTCCCTGGCTCGCTTCGCGGAGATGGTGTGTGCACGTCCATTGGCTGAGACGTATCGCCAACTGCCATTTGGCATTGGTTCTCCCTGCAACGCAAGACGTTCAGAGTTGTGCGTGTAGCGCATCTCCAGATTGTGTTGTTCGCGTAGGCCATCTGCGGCGATCCACGTGGCCCCCAGTTGGTAGAAACCTTCTTCATCGAGGAAGGCATGTACTTGGGGGAGTAGAGCGCTGATTGCGGTAAGTAGTTTCATGGTTGTAATGAGATTGGTTGTGCCGATAGGCAATGGCCTTGGACTTATCTATGGCGAAGGCCGCCATGGAGCCAAGAGCACATGAATGCTTTATTCATCAAGACTTCTTTTATGAACGCAATTAATTCACTAACCCCCCCCTTTCTTTTTTTTCTTTCCACCTTCCTGATCGGGCAAGGTGTTGGAGATGTCTCAGGTGCCGCTGTGCTCTTTTTGGCCTTCTATAGAAACTTCCTTCTTCGCTGCCAGCATGTCTGACTTCAGACTTCTACGAGCGCAGCGCTCCTATCTTTCTGTGGATTAACTGATTTAGAATTAATTAGTAGGAGAAAGTCTTGTTTATATGGATTCGTCTTCAAGGGTTGCTGCAGCTTTGTCTGACATCACAAAGAGGCTTGATCGTCTTCAGTCGGATGTCTCAAGGCTCTCGCAGCAGAAAGTCCCAGACCGTTTTGTTCCAATCAACGAGGCCGTCCGCCACCTCCACTGTGGAAGAGACTGGTTGGTTGCACAGATCAAGTCTGGGGTCTTGCGGCCTGGGATTGATTTTATGGATCGGTCTTCATCCTCTTCTCAGCGCAAGCGCTATCTCGTTAATCCGGTGTCTGCTCTTCGCTGGCTGAACGGTGCTCAGCCAGTCGCAATCAAAACAAGCGTTTCGCTGATTCAGTCTTGATCCTGGGGCTTGCTGGAAATCTTTCGGTACAAGCAATCTGTTGGAGATATCTGCATTTCACCATTCGTTCCACATGGCTTTGGCTCGCCAAGACTGCTTATCTCGTATTTGTCTAGGTTGCCGCAGTTCTGAATCTTGATTGGGAGATCTGATTTGTTCTTTCCTTTGAGGGCTCTGTTTATGGCTTTGTTTGCTGTCCCTCTGGTATTCATGCGTTTCTCCTCGCGGGTGCCTTTCACGATTACAGCCTTATTCATCAGTTCCTCGTAATTGAGTTCCGGATTCCTGTTTCCTGCTGGAGTCGGGTCGTTGCCTGCTTTTTGTCTGGTGTGACTCTTCTTCTCCCGCGTTAAAAAAATCTCGGCTGCCCAGGTCTCGAGTTGCCGTCGGGAGTGTGTGGGAGCGATAAGCCTTCTGCCTTTCAACCGTTCACTGTCGCTCAGACCGTCTGCATCGACGTCTTCCTCAAATCTCATCTTTTCTTCGAAGCTGAGACTCTGGCCTAAACCGGTGTAGAAAGCGTGTCTTTCCGCGGGGTTGAGTTTTAGATATTTGTTTATGTGCAGCCTGATCATCTCAGGCAGCATCTCGGTCTCTCTCCAGGATTGGTGTTCAAAGTCGCTCTTGCCTTCTTCCTTGAAAAGTTTTCTTGTTTCTTCTTGATTGCTCTCGTCTCTTGCTTCAAGAGGTGAGCCGTCTTCGAGGACTAAAACTTCTAGTAGTGATCGAAACTTCACTCTAACCTTCTCGTTGTGCTCTCTGATCTCTGCGTCGGAAGTCATCCTTTTTGTTCTTTGTGGTCTTTGAGGCATGGCTGGATCTTGGCTACTCGTCTTTATCCTCTTCTCCCCTCCTGGCTTCTCCTTTCATTCCTTCTGGCCTCTGCCCCGTCTGTAATTCTTCTCTTTTGAAGATCCCGAGGCAGTCCTCGTCTCTTAGCTTCTCTGCTTCGCTAACCAGATTCTTTTCTTTGGGGTGCATGCTCCTTACGTAGTCCAGTCTGTGTTGCGAGAAGCCGCAGGCTGCGCGATAAGGAGTGCTCTGATCGATTTCTGTGTATAGCGCCAAATGGAACCTCGCGTATTCGCTGCAGTCCTTTGTCGACTTGTACTTCCCATCGCGAATTGCCGCATAGCAGTTTCGTATTGCCAACGGTTCGCTTAGTCCCTGATCGAGAGCAACTCCGCAGCTGAGGCATGTACCGATTGCGAAGCAACCTGCAACCCTTGAGAAAGACTTCCTAGCGGAGTTCCACTTCCATCCGTATCCAACGCTTCCGTGGCTCATTGCTTCAGGATGCTTGCCCTGCCCTGGCCTTGAGGTCTTCGTAGAGGTTGAAGTTGTTGAGGAGGAGTTCCAGCATTCGACGTTGCAGGGTTTGGTCGTTGACGACCTGGGCACTCATGGACTGATGAGCGTCGAGGCTGCTGATCACCGCATCCAGCTGCTCCGGCATCAAGTCCGGTGAACTGCTGAACTGCTCCTTGGTGTTGCTTGCTGCCTGGCGCTGGAGCTTTTCGGAGTTGAGCAGCTTGTTTTTGATAACGGTGCCGACGTAGGTGATCTTGTCTTCGTCGGTGAGTTCTCCCTGGAACAGGTCGTTCAGCTTGGAGATGATCTGAGAGAGCAGCGCCTTTTCCTTCTCTTGAACAGACCCTTCTCCTGGTTTGGAAGGGGGCAAGGGCTTGGTTCCGCCGAGGGCTAAGTCCCGTTGGCCCAGGTTGCGGAGATGGTGGTGGGTGAGGACCACCTTGGAGAGATCAACGGTGTTGACCTCCCGCTCGAACTCCAGCAGAGGCAGCAGCCTCTTGTAGAAGAGCGCCCGCTTCTCAAGGGACGAGTTGCCGTAGTCAAAGATCTGGGAGAGGAACGTGTAGAAGCGCACGTAGGTCCCCATGTCCCTGCGGAAGAGGGTCAGTGCTTCCAGTTCTTCCTTGGCTTCTTTGGTGCCATCGGCATCGTTGCAGTCCTCGGCATTTCTCAGCTTTTGACGGGCTTCCTTGTAGGTGTTCATCAGCCTCTGCGCGACTGGCTCCAATGCACTGATTAGCTGGCTCTGCTTTGCGTTTGCATCCAGCAGCACCTTCACCACGCGGTCGATTTCGTACTCGTCGTAATGGTTCTGGGCATCCAGCTTGGTCTTCAGATCCAGGATCAGGTTTGGATCGGTGGCTTCTGAGAGCTGCGCCGTTTGGTAGTAGGTCTGGAAGGCTTCCAGGATCTCGCTGGGTTCATTGGCGAAGTCCACCACGTAGGTTGTGGTCTTGTTGTCGTAGCAGCGGTTCAGCCTCGAGAGGGTCTGCACTGCTTGGATCCCAGCCAGCCTGCGGTCGACGTACATGCCGCAGAGGAGCGGTTGATCGAAGCCTGTTTGGAACTTGTTAGCCACCAGAAGGATCTGGCGGTCATCACCTTTGAAGGCCTCCCGGATATCTCCTTTCAGCCCCGGGTTGAGGTTGGCGCTGCGTTCAGTGAACGGCTCAGGTCCTGACTCCTTGTCGTTGACCTCGCCGCTGAAGGCAACCAGTGTTCCGATGGGATAGCCCTGCTTGGCGATGTACTGATCAATCGCCAGCTTCCAGCGCACAGCTTCTTTCCTGGAGCCCACCACGACCATGGCCTTGGCCTTGTCATCCAGCAGCGGCCAGACGAACTGGCGGTAGTGCTCGACAACGATCTGAACCTTCTGAGCGATGTTGTGGGGGTGGAGCTTCACCCAGCCCATCAGCTTTTTGAGTGCAGAGCTGCGTTCGACTTCTTCGTCTGAGATGGCTTGGCCGTCTTGAGCCAAACGGAAAGCCAGCTTGTAGGAGGTGTAGTTCTGCAGAACGTCGAGGATGAAGCCTTCTTCGATGGCCTGCCGCATCGAATAAACATGGAACGGCTCCGGCAGATTCCCTTCGCCCGCAGGCTCCGATGGGTTCGGCCTTCTGCCAAACAGCTCCATCGTTTTCGCCTTGGGTGTGGCGGTAAAGGCGACGTAGGTGATCCCGCTTTCCTTGGCGCGATCAGCCATTTGGGCTTGGAGGATGGTTTCAACATCCACCTCTCCCCCATCCTCCAGATCCCCCACTTCAGACGAGCTGAGGACTTGCTTGAGCTTGGTTGCCGCCTCCCCCGTTTGCGAGCTGTGCGCTTCATCGGCGATGACGGCGAATCGCTTTCCGCCTGTCGCTGCAAGCTCCCTGACTGCCTCAAGGGCATAGGGGAAGGTTTGGATTGTGCAGACGACCACCTTCTTGTCGCCGCTCAAGGCTGCCGCCAACTTGGCGCTTTTGCTTCCCTCGTCACTGGTGATGGAGGCGACGACTCCCTTACGGCGCTGGAAGGACTCCAACGCTTCTTGGAGCTGGGTGTCGATCACGTTGCGGTCGCTGACCACCAGGACGGAATCAAAGACTTTCTCGTCGTTGGCGTCGTGCAGTTCTGAGAAGAAGTGAGCAGTCCAGGCGATGGAGTTGGTTTTGCCTGAACCAGCGGAGTGCTGGATCAAATACTTCTGCCCTGGTCCCTCCTGAAGAACAGCCCGTTGCAGCAGGCGCGTGACGATCAGCTGGTGATAGCGGGGGAAGAGGATCCGGGAGATTTGCTTTTTCTTGTCGCGCTCGGCGATGCAGTAGCGACCCAGGATTTCAAGCAGGCTTTCGCGTTCCCAGACTTCCTTCCAGAGGTAGGCCGTCGGGTAGTCGTCTGCTGGAGTCGGGTTCCCCTTACCGCAGTTGTTCCCGCCTGGATCCGATCCGCGGTTGAAGGGAAGAAAGCGTGTTGCTCGTCCAGACAGCTTGGTGGTCATCTCCACCTCTCGCGTGCTGACCGCGAAATGCACGAGCGCACCGCTAGCGAAGGTCAGCAGCGGCTCTGGGGTTTGGCCTGGTGGTTTGGGGTTGCGGTCGTCCTTGTACTGCCAGATCGCATCGGCGATGGACTGAGTGTTGTCGGTCTTGAGTTCGACGGTGGCAATAGGGATTCCATTGAGGAAGAGCACCAGGTCGATGCTGTTCTGGTTGTGGAGTGAGTAGCGGACCTGGCGGATGACGCGCAGCCGGTTGGCGTTGTAGCGGGAAAGGATTTCTTGGTTCAGCCCAAGGGCGGGTTTGAACTCCGCCAGCTTTAGGGGCTTGGAGAGGCCAATGACTTCGATCCCCTGGCGCAGGAGATCCAGCGTTCCGAGCTGGTTGAGCTGATCGCGAATGCGTTGCAGCAGTTGGGCTTCTGCTTTGGAGCCGTTCTTCTGCCGATAGGTCTGCCAGGCCTCTTCTTGCGATGACTCGAGCCAGGAGAAGAGATCAGGGGGATAGAGCGCGAGCTTGCGGTCGTAGTCATCAGCGACACCTTCTTGGTACAGCCAGCCGTTACTGCCTAGGTACTCGCAGATCTCCTTTTCGAACTCGATCTCGTTATGCAGTGCCATTGCTGGTTAGCTCCCGAGCTTGAGGCCTCTGAGCACGGGTTTGAAGGCCGCTTCCAACTGAGTCATAGCGTCTGTCATCCGTTGCTGGATCTCAGGCCATTCGGAGTCTGGAGACCTGTAGCCGCCTGGGAGGTCTATGCGAATCCTGCATGCCCTTCTGCCATCGAGCCGTTGCCAGCTCAAAGGGAACTTCACAGCAGCTTGGACCTTGTCTTTCGACTCCAGGAGCTGATCAAAGATGGCTTCGTTTTCTTCCTCGCAGTCCTTGCCGCGGTCGATGTACAGCTCAACGCCTGACTCGGTCTTGGTGACCACGTAGTTGAGGTTGAGTCCACGCACTCCACTCGAGGTCCCGATCCAGGCGTATTGGCCAGGAGTGATGTGGGCATGAAGCTTGGCCCCAGGTAGCTGGACGAGCTGGGACCACCACTGCTTACGGATGTCGTAGCGCTCTGCCATCTCCTGCTTGGCACGGCCTGCTTCCTTCGCTTCTGCCGATGGTCCAACGATCAACGTGAGTAGCGGTGCTGCGGGTGAGTCGCCAATGCGAACAGCCTCGACCTTTACGAGGTAGAAGTCAGCACTACTGGCTTCGTTGAGCCAGGCCATTGCATTGACGTGCTCTTGCCGCGGTTCAGAGACGATCCAGATGGCACCACGAGCCTTCATGGCTGTGAGGTATGTGATGACCTTCCCCAAGTGGTCGTGGTTGCTTTTCTCCAGCTGGTTTTCAATCACGTAGGTATCGCCGTCACTACTCTCAGCGACGATGTCGATGCTGAAGGAACCAGCCGCTTGTTCGCGTTCAGCTGACACCAGTTCGAGGTCCAGGGACTCGTTGAGGATCTCGATGTTTTCCTGTAGCCACTGGGTGAAGTCGTAGGCCTCATGGCGCCAGACCTCACGCAGATGAACTCTCTGGAGTTTCCCGATGGGAGTGCTCATGCCACCTCCTCCTCCGTTGCCAGTCCTCGGACATCTATTTGGCCGGTTACAGCGGCGGAGATGAGGGCCGAGCGGCGTTCAATTAGTAAATGAGTGCTCTTGATGCTGCTTGCTTGAAGAGCTGCAATGGCATCCAACTCTTGGTTGATGAATTGGATGATTTCTTCTTGCTCCTCTAAAGGGGGAATCGCAACGACAAAGGAATCGAAGTCATTCATGCGAAGTACCTTTGTGCCGTGAGCGGCTTCATCTACCCTTGCTAAAATTTCTTTGGATGCACCTCTTAGCATTGCGGCTAAGTACTCAACACTTACTCCCTCGCAAGGGATAAGCGCTTTAAGGTCCTGATTGATTGACATCGGGACTGTGGATATGCTTACTGGGAGGGTGTGAGCAAGAATCATCCCTCTGACGCATATCAGTACCATCCCAGCTGGACGAAGTTCGGCTGCTCCTTCCGAGACTGCCGCGTCAGTTATGTGGTCAATTGTGTCGTCAATCTTCTCCTGCTTCAGGTCTTTTGAAGATGCCCAAGGGATTTCACCGCCTAGCCAGTAGCGTTCTTCCGACTTGGACGGTGTTCCGCCACTCTTTTTGGTATGCGTGTAGCGCATTGGTTTGACCTCCCAATGCTCCGGCACCTCTCCCAGCCACTCCACTCCCGAGTCCTTCATCGGTGCATTCGGGTTCAGCCCCTTGGTCACCGCATGGGAGATGACCGCCTGCCGCTTCTCTTGCAGTAGCTCTATCAGGCGTTGCTGCTCGGCAATAAGGGCGTCAATCTTCGCGGTTTCGCGGTCGAGAAAATTTGCAATCTGCCCTTGCTCGGAAAAAGGAGGCAAGGGGATATTTATGGCTCCAAATGTTTGGGGCCTTACAACCTTTCTGAGGCCTGTGTAGTAAGGCCTAAGAAGCTTGCCATCGTCAATCCAGTGAAAAAAGTAGCTTAGGTAGCCTGGGGAGTTGCCTTTATTTGCCTCGAAAACGCTATACGCTCCCGTAACCATGCCATCCAGCTTAGAGAGGCCTACGGCGCGAGGGGTCTCGTCAATGTCAAACAGGCAAAAGATAAGGTCATCAGGCTTGACATGCTGATAGCTGGAGAAGTCCGTGGGAAACTTGCCCTTTCCTGATTCAATATCTCGCGGAATAATCCCAGACTGTGTCAACGAGAGAAGAGTGGTGTCACTCCAGGAGTCCCCGACTGGTCGGCTTACAGCCGTGAGGGCCGCTTTGATTGGCTTGGTCTCCCACTCTTCCGGTATTTCGCTGAACCAGGGTGTCTGGATAGCCTTCCCGCGGTTACGCTTCGGAAAGCTCATGACGATAGCCCTCCAATCATTTCCAGAATCCTGTTTGTCACTTGCTTCAGCTCTGCGTCAATCTCCTCCAGTGGTCTTGAGGGAGTGAACACGTAGAAGTGCCGGTTGAACGGAATCTCGAAGCCAGTCTTGGTCTTGTCGTGGTCAATCCATGCGTCAGGCACATGCGGCAGCACCTCTCGTTCGAAGTAATCCTCAACTTCTTCCGACAGAGGCACATTCTCCGTGTCCCTCAAGCTGCTGTCGGCCTGGGGCTTCCCTTTCGTTTTGCCCCTCTGCCCCAGCACAACACTGCCTGCTTCGTCACGTAGCGGCCGCTCCACCGTGATGGTTCGGTAGCCGAAGTCTTCGTTTCGGAAGATCTTGCTGATGGGCTTGCCGTCCTGCTCGGCCTCCTCAAAGTCGCCGAATAGTTTCGTGATCTCCGCAATGTGCTCCGTGCTCAACTCCTTGCGTTTGCTACCCAAGCTCTTCCGCATTCTTTGAAACGAACCGCTCCCATCAATCAGCTGAACCTTCCCCTTCCGCTCAGAAGGTTTCTTGTTGCTCAGGATCCAGATGTAGGTGCTGATTCCTGTGTTGTAGAACATGTCTGTTGGTAGGGCGATGATCGCCTCCAGCAGGTCGTTCTCCAGCACGTAGCGACGGATCTCGCTTTCACCTGATCCAGCGCCTCCCGTGAAGAGGGGCGAACCGTTCAGGACGATGCCGAACCTGCAGCCACCTTCTTGGGCAGGCCGCATCTTGCTGATCAGGTGCAACAGGAACAGCAGTGAGCCATCGCTGACCCTCGGGAGCCCTGGCCCAAAGCGCCCAGCGAAGCCCATGGCTTGGTGCTCAGCCTGGATCTCCTTCTGGATCTTTTTCCACTCCACGCCAAAAGGTGGGTTGGAGAGCATGTAGTCGTACTTCTCCTCTGAGAGCTGGTCGTCCGAGAGGGTGTTGCCGAAGCAGATGCTGTTGATGTCCTGCCCCTTGATCAGCATGTCCGCCTTACAGATGGCGTAGGACTCGGGGTTCAGTTCTTGACCACTGAGCACCAGGCGAGCTGAGGGGTTGTGGTGGACGAGGTGCTCCTCCGCCACGCTCAGCATTCCTCCCGTTCCAGAGGCTGGGTCGTAGAGGCTGCGGACGATGCCGGGTTGGGTGAGGGCGTCGTCGTCTTCGATGAAGATCAGGTTCACCATCAGGCGGATCACCTCACGCGGCGTGAAGTGTTCCCCTGCTGTCTCGTTGGAGAGTTCCGCGAACTTCCGGATCAGCTCTTCGAAGACCAGACCCATCTCCGCGTTGCTGACCCGTTCTGGGTGCAGGTCGATCTGGGAGAACTTCTCGGTGACGAGGTAGAGGAGGTTGGCTTTCTCGAGGCGGTCCACCTGGAGGTGGAACTCGAAGCTCTCGAAGATGTCCCGTACCGCTGGGGTGAAGGCCTGGATGTAGGTGCGGAGGTTCTCGCCGATGTTGTCCCCGTCGCCCATCAGCCGCTTCATGTCGAGCGGCGAGGTATTGCAGAAGTTCAGTCCTGCCTTGCGGAGGAGGAATGGTTCTGGATCCAGTCCCTGCCCTTCCCTAAGGGCCTTCTCCTCCAGGACTGCCGCTTTGGTCGGCTCAAGAACGCAGTCAAGGCGCCTCAGGACCGTGAAGGGAAGGATGACCTTGCCGTAATCGCTCTGCTTGTAGTCGCCGCGCAGCAGGTCAGCGACTGACCAGATAAAGGCTGAGAGGTTGGTGTCGGCCAAGGCAGGGGATGGTCCTGATCCCATCCTGCAGTGGTTGCGTGGCTAAAGCAGGTGCCTATGTACGAGCTGCAAGAAGGGCTTCCACAATTGCCACCAGCTGGTCCTTCTTGAGCTTCTTCACGGGTAGCGGTGGGGCTGCAATCTCCTTGGCCTGCATGAACGCGACCAGCTCGCCCTTCTTGAACTTGTAGTAGCCGCTCAGCCCAGCCTTGGAGCAAAGCTTCCTTAGCTCTGGGATGGTCATGGATCCCAAGTCGCCATTGACCAGGGGGGCAAGTGCTGTTTCGAGGTTTTCCAGGGCTTCCTCAGACCCTGGCAATGCCTGTTGGGCTTCCTCCAGCTCCTGATGCCGAAGCGTCAGGAAGGCCTCTTGGGTCTCGAAGTGCTGCTCGAGTGAACGGGTGTGAGCAGCAAGGCTCGAGCCCAGCTCCTGCAGTTGCTCGCGAAACTGCTCCGATAGAGGCCTCTTAGCCACTACGCGTCAGAGGAGGGCTGCTCTGGTGCGACCCAGTCGTCGTCCATGATTTCGTCGACAGCCTCTAGGAAGTCGTCCACACCGGCCCGTAGGTCGCTCTGGGCATTGGCAGACCAGTAGCCGGCTGTGAGGCCCTGTTCGTCAGCAATCAGCTTTAGGCGGCGCAGCTCGTTGATCGCATTTTCGAAATGCTCGAGCTTGGCCAGGGTGTTGCCCATTGCTTGGTAGTCCGTACTGATCTTTTGGAGCTGATCAGACAGGACCTTCTTGTCGTGGAGGTGACTTTCGATCTCGACCTCGAGTCGCTTCTTCTCGAGTTCGACTCCCTCGTATTTGTTCTTCCAGCGGGTGACCCAGCCCTTGTAGGCACCTGCTTGCCGGTTAGAGGCCTTTAGTGCCTCCCGCATTTCTGCGTAGTACCGCCGCAGGTCGGCGAACTGAACGAGCTTGTGGACCAGGGGAAAGCGGCCGGCTCCTGTCTTCGCCTCTTTGGGTGCTGAGGGAGAGGAGGTCATACCTGCTGCGTTGGCTTCTTAAAGGCTATTTCAACCCAGTGATCTGCATCGAAAAGCCAGTTACTGCAGTCGGTTAGCCGGTTTCTTGCGGATTCCACTGCTCGGCCATGACCATCCTCAGCTCCTCGCTCTGAGCGGTGGTGAGGCACTTATGAGTCTTCTTGAGGACCATCTCCTGGAACTGATCGTCGGTGGTTGATGGGGCGTCTGCCTCTGCCTGGTCGCTCTCCTGTCCAATGCTTCCCAGCACGTAACCAACGATGCTTCCAGCGGATTTCCAAAGAGCCGCCTGCATCGCGACTTCGTAGGCGCTGGGCACGGATACCCCGTCCTCAACGGCCTCACAGAACTCAGCTGAGAAGTTTTTGAGGATGGAGTACTCAATCGGGCTCAGATCAGCTCCTCCAGTGCCGCTGGAAGCTGCCTCAAGCCGATAGGCGGACCCAAAGGCCAGCAGGCAGCAGCCCAGCAGGACTACAAGTCTTCTCAGGAGGAGCTGCATGCCCCTGATGCCGCGCAGGTCCTCTATCAATGTGCCGCTGATATGGCCGCAGAGCCAACTCAAACGGCGTGGGCAAGTCTCTTGATGGCAGTCAGGGGGAGCGATGAAAGTGTTGGTGCCCTTAGTGCTGCCCACTGGATTGGGCCATAAAAGTCCTCAGAGGTCCCGATAAATGTGTGGGTGGAAGTGTGGGTGGAATCGGACTCCCGTCTGGAAACTTCGTCGCAAAGCGTCCTCTGGAGTCCTGTTTGCAACCCAAATGGAAGAGCACCCTCTCCGTTGTTATCGATCAGCTGTGGAAGACCAGGACCAGCCCTTGGCTGACCTGGTGAAATTCCCGTTCTTCGCGGCTCAGATCGAGTCCGACCTGGAGACCCTCCTTAAGGGCGTTGTCATAGGGGGGTGGCGTCGGCGCCTGACCGGCGGTCCAGAGGGCGGCGATTCCCACCGAGGTGGCGTGCCAGCTAAAGCAATCGGTTGTGCCAATGGAGGGAGCCTTCAGCTCGTCTTCCAGTAGCTCGCGGATGGCCATGGCTCAGGAACAGTCCTCTCAGCATTCAGAGTTCGCCGTTCGCCGGCAATCAGCTGAGAGGTTTCGTGACCTGACGGGCAATCAAACTTCAAGGGAACGCCCTTAGGCTTCGGCCCATGCTTGCTGGAATTGGGCCGATCGCCCTGGTGCACGAGTGGTTCACCCCCCGGTCGGTGGGCGGCTCTGAGCTGGTGGTGCAGGAGCTCGATGCCCTGCTGCAGCAGCCCCAACTGTTTGCCCTGGTGGATGGGGAGAGTCGTCGCCGCGGCAGTTGGCTCGCCGGTCGCTCGATCACCAGCTCCTTTGTTCAGCGCCTGCCCTTTGGGGTCAGTCACGTTCAGCAGTACCTGCCGCTGCTGCCGATGGCGATTGAGCAGCTCGATCTGACGGGTTACCCCCTGGTGCTCAGCAGCAGCCATCTGGTGGCCAAGGGTGTGCTGACCGGTCCGGATCAGTGCCATCTGAGCTATGTCCATACCCCCGTGCGCTACGCCTGGGATCAGATGCACGCCTACCTGCGCCAGTCCGCCCTGGCCCGGCGTGGTCTGGGGCCCTTGATTCGCGCGCAGCTGCATCAACTGCGTCAGTGGGATGTCCTGAGCGGCCAGCGACCGGATCAGCTGCTGGCGAACTCCCGCTTTACGGCCTCGCGCATCCGCCGCTACTGGGGCCGCGAGTCCACCGTGGTGCACCCCCCGGTGGAGGTTGATCGTTTCCGTTGGGATCAACCCCGAGATGACGTCTACCTCTGCCTGTGCCGGCTGGTTCCCTACAAGCGTGTGGATCTGGTGGTCGAGGCCTTCAACCGCACCGGGCTCCCCTTGGTGGTGATCGGTGATGGGCCTGAGCGCGCTCGCCTGCAGGCCATGGCTGGCCCCAATGTTCGCCTGTTGGGTCGCCTTCCCCAGGACGACGTCAACGCTTGGTTGAGCCGTTGCCGCGCCTATGTCTACGCCGGCCTCGAGGACTTCGGTATCGCTCCGGTGGAGGCGATGGCGGCTGGGGCGCCGGTGATTGCCTTGGGGCAGGGCGGCCTATTGGATACGGTCCGCTGCATCCAACGCGGGGACAGCCAGCCCACGGGCCTGCTCTTCCCGGACCAGCAGGTGGCCTCGCTCGTTGCGGCCCTCGAGATCTTTGAGCAGCGGCGGCTCTGGCAGCAACTCCCCGCTGAACGGCTCCGGCGCTGGGCGGAGGGCTTCAGCCCCCTGCGTTTCCGCGCGCGGATGGAGGCGGTGATTGAGCAGAGCTGGAACCGCCATCAACGGACCCGGCAGGAACGCAGCCGAGCCTTGCCTGTGCCTATGGCTTGAGTGACCGCGGCGGGGTGTCGCTGCGAACACTCGACTTCTTTAATGACAGCTGGAAGCTGCCCAATCACTGCGCCGTTTGTCCGCCGTTGACTCGATTCCCGCTGAATCCACGGCCAGTTCTTGGCTGAGGGCTCAGTCAAAGCGCGGACGCATCCTCAAGCGTGTCGGTGACATCAGCTTTTCGCTGTTGGTCTTGATCCTGGGTTCGCCGCTTCTGTTGCTCTTGGCCCTGCTGGTCAAGCTCAGCTCCAAGGGATCGGTCTTCTATTGCCAGCGCCGCATTGGCCGCGGCTACAAGGGCTTTGGCTGCCTGAAGTTCCGCACAATGCGCAAGGACGCCGATCGCGTTTTGGCATCGGTCCTGGCTTCCGATCCGGTGCTGCGGGCTGAATTTGAGCGGGATTTCAAGCTCAAGAATGATCCCCGCATCACGCCCATCGGCCGTTTCCTGCGTCGCTCCAGCCTCGATGAGCTGCCCCAGTTCATCAATGTGCTCAAGGGCGAGATGAGCGTGGTGGGCCCCAGACCGATCGTTTGGGATGAGCTGGAGCGCTACGGCCGCACGATGGATGAGGTGCTGGCGGTCCGCCCGGGTCTGACCGGCCTCTGGCAGGTCTCCGGCCGAAACAACCTGCCCTACGAAACCCGGGTCAAGCTTGATCTCTTCTACGCCCGCAACCGCAATTTCTGGCTCGATCTAGGCATAGTGCTGCGCACGATTGGAGTGGTGCTGCTACCGATGGACCGCGGCGCCTACTAACAGCGCTGCCGCCAACCACAGGACCTCAAGCCGGCGGCTCAGGCCCAGGAGCCGCTCCACATCACTGGCCTCGGGGGCCGGAGCTCCCGCTGCCAGAAGCGGTTTCTGGGCCTCCCGCTCCCCGTAGCGATTGACCCCACCCAGTTGAACGCCTAGGCAGTGGGCATAGATCGCCTGGGACACCCCAGCATTGGGTGAGGGATCGGGCCTGCCTTCCTGCAAGGCCAGCTGGGCGAGGGGCAGGGTCCGTCTGACGGTGCGTCCCTGCACCAGCGGCAAGCTCAGGGCCACGAGCCGGCAGGGCAGCCAGACCAGCAGGTCATCGAGCCTGGCTCCGGCGGTGCCTAGCCAGCGCAGGCTCCCGCGGCGGTAGCCGAGCATCGAATCGAGGGTGCTGGCGGCTTTGAACCCCCAGGCGAACGCCAACGGGCCAGGCCCCCCATACGGCCAAAGGGCAGCCCCGATCAACATCCAGAACAGCGGCGCGAACAGCCCATCAACGGCGTTTTCGCTGGCGGTCTCCGCGGCGGCTCGCAGGATCTCCTGGCGGCTTAACTCCGTCGTGTCTCGCCCAACGATCCAACCCAAGGCTGTTCGCGCTGGCCCGAGTTCCGTGGACGTTTTGAGCGCCGCCAGGACGGCCTGCACCGCCTGCTCCAGGCTGCGGCCGGCCAGGGCGCTGGCCAGCGCGATCACCAGCAGCGGCCAGGTCCAGGAGCGCGTCTGGCAGATCTCCTCGAGCCACCAGCCGGCGCCGCCGCTGCCGAGCACCAACAGCAGGGTGATGCCACAGCCCGCCAGCCGCAGGCGCCTCGGGGATCCTTTGGCCCAGCTCTCCGCCAGCTGGCGCAGCCGGCTGATCCACCAGCCCATCACCACAACCGGGTGCAGGCACCAGCGCGGATCCCCCACCAGTCGGTCGAGACCGGCCGCGGCGAGGACCAATAAAAAAGGGTGGATCCCCGAGAAGGAATCCACCCCTGAAGCGAGCAGCGTCATGGCTGCAGAGCGGCCTGAATCAGGCGGACTTCAGCCAGGAGAACATCGAGCGCAGGCCTTTGCCCACGTTCTCGATCGGGTGCTGGCTGTCGCGGTCGCGGATCTTCTGCATCTCAGGCTTACCGGCTTCGCATTCGGCCACGAAGTTGCGGGCGAAGGTGCCGTCCTGGATGTCGCCCAGGATGCGCTTCATCTCGGCCTTGGTCTCGGCGGTGATCAGGCGAGGGCCGCTGACGTAGTCGCCGTACTCGGCGGTGTTGGAGATGGAGTCGCGCATGGCGGTCAGGCCGCCCTTGACCATCAGGTCAACGATCAGCTTGACCTCGTGCAGGCACTCGAAGTAGGCCAGCTCGGGCTGGTAACCGGCTTCCACGAGGGTCTCGAAACCGGCCTTGACCAGCTCGGAGAGACCACCGCAGAGAACGGCCTGCTCACCGAAGAGGTCGGTCTCGGTCTCTTCCTTGAAGTTGGTCTCCAGGATGCCGGCGCGGGTGCCGCCGACGCCCTTGGCGTAGGCCATGGCCAGGCCGCGGGCATTGCCGGTGGCATCCTGGTGGATGGCGAACAGAGCGGGGACGCCCTGACCGTTCTGGTACTCCCAACGGACGGTGTGACCGGGGCCCTTGGGGGCGATCATCACGACGTCAACGTCGGCGGGGGGCTTGATCAGCTCGAAGCGGACGTTGAAGCCGTGGGCGAAGCTCAGCACCTTGCCGGCGCTGAGGTGGGGGGCGATTTCTGCGTCGTAGACGGCCTTCTGGGTCTCATCGGGCAGCAGCACCATGATCCAGTCAGCCTTGGCCGAGGCGTCGCTGACGCTCAGCACTTCCAGGCCATCGGCCTTGGCCTTCTCGGCGGAGCGGCTGCCTTCGTAGAGACCCACCACCACGTTCACGCCGCTGTCCTTGAGGTTCAGGGCGTGGGCGTGGCCTTGGGAGCCGTAGCCAATGATGGCCACCGTTTTGCCGTTCAGCAGGCTGAGATCGGCGTCGGTGTCGTAGTACAGCTTGGCCATCAGGGGCTTCGGTTCAGCGCTAAGCAAGGATCGAGCTTACGAAAGCGCCGGCCGGCTCCCTCAGGCTTCGTTGGGATGGGCGATCACGCGGTCGATCAGGCCGTAGTTCATTGCCTCCTCGGCACTCATGAAGTAGTCCCGGTCGGTGTCCTTCTCGATCTTCTCGACCGGTTGGCCGGTCATGCCCGCCATGCTGTTGTTGAGCATGTCCTTCATGCGCAGGATCTCCCGCGCCTCGATCTCGATGTCACTGGCCTGGCGCTGGCTGGTGCCGCCCAGGGGCTGGTGAATCATGATCCGGCTGTGGGGCAGGGCGAGCCGCTTGCCTTTGGTGCCGGCGCCGAGCAGGAAGGCACCCATGGAGGCCGCCAGGCCCACGCAGATGGTCACCACGTCACTCTTGACGTACTGGATCGTGTCGTAGATCGCCAGGCCCGCGGTCACCGAGCCACCGGGGGAGTTGATGTACAGGTAGATGGGCTTGCTGTTGTCATCGGAGTCGAGGTACAGCATTTGCGCCACCAGGCTGTTGGCGATGGCGTCGTTGACCTCAGAGCCGAGGAAGAGGATGCGCTCCACACCGAGGCGGGTGTAGATGTCGACCCAACGCTCGTACTGGCTGCCGGGAAGGCGGTAAGGAACGCTCGGGGTACCGATGGGCATGGCTTTTCGGGTGAGTGAAGAACGGGGAAAGAGAAATCAGCCGATGCCGCCTGGCACGGGTGAGGGGAGGTCTTTTTGGCTCGTCAGGACCCGATCGATCAGGCCGAACTCCACCGCCTGCTCCGCGGTCAGGTAGGTCATCCGATCGGAGGCCTTGGAGAGTTCTTCGGTGCTCTTGCCGGTGTTGGCCGCGAGCATCTCGAGCATGGTGCGCTTGTTGTGCAGCACCTCCTTGGCCCGGATCTGGATGTCGCTGGCCTGGCCGCGGGCGCCGCTGCGGGGCTGGTGCAGCACGATCGAAGCGTGGGGCAGAGCAGCCCGGTGGCCCTTGGTGCCGGCGCTCAGGATCATCGCCGCGGTGCCCATCGCCTGGCCGATGCAGATGGTGTGCACCGGCGGCTTGACGTAGCGGATCGTGTCGGCGATGGCGAAGGCCTCGGTCTCAAAGCCGATGGCATCGCCTGAGTACCAGCTGGTGCCGGTGGAGTTGATGTAGAAGAAGATCGGCTTCTCCGGGTTGTCGAACTCCAGATAGAGGAGCTGGGCAATGATCAGCTCGGTGACGTCGATGCCCATCTGACGCTTGGCATCGTCATCGCTGAAGAGGGGCAAACCCAGATAGACGATCCGCTCCTTCAGCAAGAGGGAGGGAAGGTCAGGCGGTGGGGTGCGCATCACGGCCGAATCGCCGTAGTAGGGGGCTGACACCGACATCCGCGGATCCACTGCTGGCATGAAGCCGGAGCCTAGCGGGGGTTGGCGGGGTCCTGATCGCCTTTGCCGCCGCGTTTCCCGCTGGCCTTGCTGCGATTGCGTGCATTGCTACCGCTTCCCTTTGGAGGAGTGGGGCCTGCGCTCTCGGTTCCCTCCCAGCCATCGCGCTTGGCGAAGACCATCCGGCCGGTCGGGGTCTGCAGCGCGCCTGTGACGGTGACCTGGAGGCGCTCGCCGCTGAGGCCGTGGCCACCATCGACCACCACCATCGTTCCGTCCTCCAGGTAGCCCACCCCCTGGTGGGATTCCTTGCCATCGCGGACGACCTTGATGCTGAGTTCATCGCCCGGCTGCACCTCAGGGCGAAGGGCGATGACCAGTTCGCTGAGGTTCATCACCTTCAGCTCCTGCACCTCGCCGACCTTGGCGAGGTTGTAGTCGGCCGTCAGCAGGGTGCCGCCGGTGTCGGCGGTCAGCTTCAGCAGCTTGTCGTCGACACCGTTGCCCTCGTAGCGGGTGGTGTTGACCACCAGGCGACGCCCGTAACGCTCTCTCAGGTTGCTCAGCAGCTTGAGGCCGCGGCGTCCCTTGCCCCGTTTCTCGGTGTTGGAGGAGTCGGCCAGGGCCTGCAGCTCATCAATCACCGCCTGGGCCACGATCACCTGACCTTCCAAAAGCCCCGAATCAAGCAGTCCGCGGATGCGGCCATCGATGATCACGCTCGTGTCGAGGATCTTGGCGCTGGCGGGCATCAGCACCCCATCGGCCACCAGCAGGGCTTCGGTGCTGTTGGGGTTGAACAGGCGCAGCAGGGTGCGGCCATGGACCTCGGCGAGGTTGTAGCCCGAGACACCAAAGAAGACGTTGGCCGCAATGGCCGCCAGCGGCTTCACCAGCACCAGCTCCCAAGGCAGGGAGAGGAACAGGATGGGGGAGATCAGCAGGTTGGCCACCAGCAGGCCCAGGATCAGACCCACGGCCCGGCTCACCAGCAGATCGGTGGGCATGGTGCGCACCTGCTCCATCAGCCGGCGCCGTAGGCGCTGGAAGACAAAGCCCGCGAAGAGGCCCGCTAAGGCGCCGCCACCCCCCAGGATCCAGCTCAGCTGCTCCAGGTTCTGGATGCGGATTAACTGTTGCTCTGGCAGTAGATCCACCCCGAGCCAGCCCGCGGCGGCTCCGGAGATCACGAACAGCACCAGGATGAGGGTGTCCACCATGGCGGGTGCTGTGGCTGCCAGTCGCTCGGAAGCAGCATGCCCTATTGCGGCGGGTTTGGCCCAGGGAGGTAACCGGCCTCTCCCGCGCAGCGCCTACCTGCACATACCGTTTTGCCATCGCCGTTGCTTCTATTGCGACTTCCCGGTGGTGCCCCTGGGGGATCGAGCCGGTGGGGCGCCCGGGCAGTCCGGCAGTCGCTCGATCGAGGCCTATCTGGAGCTGCTCTGCGGGGAGATTGAGGCTTCGCCGGCTGGACCGCCGCTTTCCACCATTTATGTCGGGGGCGGTACCCCCTCAATGCTGACGGCCGAGCAGCTGCAGGCTGTGCTGCGGAGCTTGAAGAGGCGCTATGGCTTCGCGTCGGGGGCGGAGATCAGCCTGGAGCTGGACCCCGCCAGCTTTGATCAGACGCGCCTGCAGGGCTATCTCAGGGCGGGGGTCAATCGGGTCAGCCTGGGCGGTCAGAGTTTTGATAACGCCGTTCTGGGACGTCTGGGGCGCAGGCACCGCCGCAGGGATCTCCTTGAGGCAGCTGCCTGGCTTCAGCAGGCATGCGTCCAGGGGGAACTGAGCAGTTGGAGCCTGGATCTCATCCAGAGCCTGCCGGGGGCGACGGCCGAGCACTGGCGGGCGCAGCTGGAGCAGGCCCTCGCGCTGGAGCCCCCCCACCTCTCGGTCTACGACTTGATCGTGGAGCCCGGCACGGTGTTTGAGCGGCTGGAGTCCAGCGGTGAATTGCAGCTGCCTGAGGAGGACCTCTCTGCCGATTTGATGGAGCTGACCGCCGGCACCTTGGCGGCGGCTGGCTTTGGCCACTACGAGATCTCGAACTACGCCCTGCCGGGCCATGCCTCCCGCCACAACCGCGTCTACTGGAGCGGTGCGGGCTGGTGGGGCTTCGGCATGGGGGCGACGGCTGCCCCCTGGGGGGTGCGGCAGCCGCGCCCCCGCACCCGTGAGGGCTACGCCGCCTGGCTGCAACAGGACCCTGGCGAGCTTGGGCCTCCCCAGCCCATGCCCAACGATGAGCGGGTGATGGTCGGTTTGCGCCGGCGTGAGGGTGTCCTGCTCACGCCGCTTCTGGCAGGGCTCGATCCGGCGGGACTGATGCAGCGCTGGCAGCCCTATCTGGAGCGTGGTCTGCTCCGCCGGGAAGGCCAGCGTTGGCGGCTCAGTGATCCAGAGGGCTTGGCTCTGAGTAATGCGGTGCTGCGGGAGTGGTTGGACTGGTGGGAGGAGCAGGCTGAAGGCCCCCCACCCAGCCCCTGAGGGCGTCCACACAGAGCTCGCGGCCCTGGAGCAGGGGCGGGCAGAACGGTGGTTGTTTGGCGGTGAGCCCCAGGAGGTCGGCGGTCACCCGCACCTGCCCGTCGCACTGTTCTCCGGCGCCAATGCCAATGACGGGGATCTGGAGCTCTTGGCTGAGGGCGCCGGCTAACTCGGCGGGCACATGTTCGAGCACCAGCGCGAAGCAGCCGGCGGCCTGGAGGTCGCGGGCTGAGCGCTTCAGGCGCTCTTGGCTAATGGGGTCCTGGGCCTGGCGCCGGTAGCCCAGGCGATGGACCGACTGGGGGGTGAGCCCCAGGTGTCCCATCACAGGGATGCCGGAGCGCACGAGCCGATCGACAACGGCCAGGGTTTCCGGTTCCCCGCCCTCGAGTTTGACGGCGGCAGCGGGGCTGTTCTTCAGCACCTGTCCTGCTGCGGCCACGGCCTGATCGAGGCCGCACTGGTAACTGAGGAAGGGCAGATCCGTGATGATCAGCGGTTGCTGGTTGGCGGGGCGCTGCAGCCCGCGGCCCACGGCCCGGGTGTGCATCACCATCTCCTCCAGGGTCACCGGGAGGGTGGTGGCATGGCCGAGGACCACCATCGCCAGAGAGTCGCCCACCAAGATGGCGTCCGCCCCGGCCTCTTCCACGAGGGCCGCTGAGAGGGCATCCCAGGCTGTGAGCACGGCGATGGGCCGGCCCTCCTGCTTGCAGGTGAGTAGATCAGCAGGTCGCACCCGGCGATCACCTCATGGACGGGGGCTCATTGCTAGCATCCGACGGACTCGGACCCATGCGGCCCGGACGCCCAAATCTGGTCAGGACCGGAAGGGAGCAGCCACACGGGATGCTCTTGGCAGGCGTGGACTCCGGGTCACCCCATTTCAACCGCAATAAAAAAGGGGCCCCTGGGGCCCCTTTTTGCTGGTTCTCGTTCCAGAACTCAGTTGTTGTTCTGGCGGTTGAGCAGGAAGGAGGGGATGGCTGCACCGGGCAGGTCGCCTTCGCCATTGTCGCCGGCCACAAAGCTGTTCAAGGGCCGCTCGGGGCGATAGGCGCCGCCGCCTTCGAAGCCCGTGGCGATCACCGTGACGTGGATCTCGCCTTCCAGCTTCTCGTCCACCACGGCACCAACAATGATGTTGGCCTCGGGGTCGACCACGTCGTAGATCACCTCAGAGGCGGTGGTCATGTCCTCAAGGGTCATGTCCTTGCCACCGCTGATGTTGATGACGCAGCCCTTGGCGCCGTCGATCCGTGCGGACTCCAACAGCGGGCTGTTGATGGCGGCCTGGGCGGCTTCGCTGGCGCGGGAACGGCCGGAGCCGACGCCCAGACCCAGCAGTGCGGTGCCGGCGTCGTTCATGACCGAGCGCACATCGGCGAAGTCAACGTTCACCAGGCCGGGCTTGGTGATGATGTCGGTGATGCCCTTCACGCCCATCCGCAGGACGTCATCGGCGGCGCGGAAGGCATCCTGCAGGGGTGCACCAGCAATGGCTTCCCGCAGCCGGTCGTTAGGAATCACGATCAGGGTGTCCACATGCTCGGACAGGCGGGCGATGCCCTCTTCGGCCTGACGCATGCGGCGGCGACCTTCAAAGCCGAAGGGCTTGGTGACGATGCCCACGGTCAGGGCGCCGCATTCCTTGGCGACTTCGGCCACAACCGGAGCGGCACCGGTTCCTGTGCCACCGCCCATGCCAGCGGCGATGAAGACCAGGTCGGCACCCTGGAGGGTCTGCGCCAGATCGGTGCGGGATTCTTCAGCCGCTTTTTGGCCGATGGCCGGGTTGCCGCCTGCACCCAGGCCGCGGGTCAGCTTTTGGCCGAGCTGAACGCGCTGTTTAGCTGCCGACTGCAGCAGGGCTTGGGCATCTGTATTGAGTACGCGGTATCCAACGCCCTCGAGATCCGAGAGGATCATGCGACCAACGGCATTGCTGCCGCCGCCGCCGACGCCGATCACCTCGATGCGAGCGGACTGACTAGGCACGATCCCCGCAGAACCATTGCTGGTGACGGCACTCAGGCCCTCGGGTGCGATCTCCATAGCCGGTGCAGTGCCGTTGGTGCTTCGCTGCATTATGTCGTTGTTCCTGCCAATCACAGGCCTAGATCGACATACCTTTGCCGGCAAAGGGCTTTAGCGCAATGCCCTGTCACCGTTTACGGGTTTTTGCCCCGGAGCTTCAGTCCGCTGCGGGCGGGGGTGTTTTGTCCGCCTTCGGTACCGGTTTGGCCGGTAGGCCCAGTTCGGGTTGATCCGGATCGCTGAGGTCAATGGACTTCAGCTTCAGATTGTTGATTTGACCGGGGAGCTCTGAGGAGAGGTGGCGCAGGACATCTAGGCGCTTGGCCAACTTGTCATCGGTGGGCCCGAGGTGAATGTCCCCCAGGGCCGCGGTGCGGAGCCAGAGGCTGCCATTGGGTTCAAAGCGCACCTGCAGCAGCGGACTGCCCAGGGCATCCCGCTCGGCCAGGACCCGCGAGAGTGAAGGACGGAGACGCTCCTGCCAGCCCAGCACCATCACCGTGGGTGCGGCCGCCGGGGCGCCAGCGGATTGCTGACGGCGGGTCATCCAGTTCCCCAGGCGATCGACGTAGCCCATCTCAAAGCCCTTGCGGGTTCGGCGTTGGGCCTGGGCAACGGCCTCTCGATCCACCAGAGAGATCTGGAGCCGAGGGGGGAGCATCAGGCGGTTGACCTGGACCTGCTCGACAGGCAGGCCCGCCGAGAGGCGTTGGGCCAATCGCTTGGGCTGCAAGGTCAGCAGTTGCAAAGGGAGTTGAAGGTCCCCCTCACGGATCACCTGGGCTCGACTGACCTGCCGGCTGCCAAGGACTTCGATTTGGTCTGGATCCCGCACCACCCAGCCCTGTTGCAAGAGACCCCAGCCCAGGGCCCCGGCACTGCCGGCCAGCACGGTCACGCGCCAGATCTGCTTCAAACGCTCTTGCCGCCGTTCCTGCCGGAGCTGGCGTCTGCGCTCGAGGGCTTGGCCCGAGCGCGAGGAGGCTGCGCTCACAACTCGCAGCGGGAGCGGGACATCAGCTGATCCCGCCAGCGGCGTGCGCGCTCAGCATCGGCAAAGGGCACATCCGCTTGCTGGCCACCGCCCATCAGCCGCAGTCGGCAGGCACCCTGCGCTTCCTCGGTCAGGGGCGCTTCCCCGGAACCCAAGGCCAAGAGATCGACCTGATCGAGTCCCTTGACCTCAAAGCTGCCCTTCTCGTTGAGCTTTCCCGACTCGAAGACGCACCAGGCGATGGTCCCGTCAATCAAGCGAGCGCCGCCACCGTCGTCCAGCTTGGAGAGCTCGGCACCCTCAGCCCAGGCCCGAAACAAATTTTGGCGGCGGCGCTCCAGCCAACCGAGGGCGGTGATCAACGGAAAGATCACCAACAGAGGCAACCAGATCAGACCGTGACTCATGCCGCTTCGGTCCTCCTGGAGTGGCTGGGCTGCGCCGATTCTTGCGCCAGTTGCACCAATTCGTGCACCAACTCCTCAAGCGGTAACCCTGTTTTGGCCCAGAGCATCGGGTACATGCTCTGGCTGGTGAAGCCCGGCAGGGTGTTGATTTCGTTCAGCCAAAGGGCGCCACTGGCCTGCTCATAGAAGAAGTCCACCCGGGCCAATCCGGAGGCGCCGACCGCACGGCAGGCGGCGATGGCCATCGTTCGGGCCCGCTCGCTGAGGGCCTCGGGCACCTCCGCAGGAATCACCGTGTGGCTTTTGCCGTCGCTGTATTTCGTGTCGTAGTCGTACCAGTCGGCGTCAAAACAGATCTCGCCGAGCACGGAGGCGCGCATCTGCTGCCCCCCAAGGACCGCGCACTCCAGTTCCCGGGCTTGGATGCCCTGCTCCACCACCATGCGCGGATCGTGCTGGGCCGCCAGGGCAAGGCCTTGCATCAGCTCAGCGCGGTTGCTCGCTTTGCTGATGCCAACGGATGAGCCCAGGTTGGCGGGCTTGATGAAGCAGGGATAACCGAGCTGCGCTTCCAGCTGCTGAACCAGCGCCTCCGGTTGCTCCTCGAGCTCCTGGGCATCGACGCAGGCGTAGGGCACCTGGGGCAGTCCCGCCGCAGCAAAGGCGGCCTTCATCGCCTGTTTGTCCATGCCGACGGCCGAGCCCAGGACTCCTGAGCCCACAAAGGGCACCTGCATCAGGCTGAAGAGCCCTTGGATCGTCCCGTCTTCTCCGTTGGGGCCATGCAGCACAGGCACCCAAAGTTCAACGTCCAGGGCCCCTTCTGGGAACCCTTGAAAACCAGGCCGCAGGGGTGCTGCGGGCAGTTCGCTGCGTTCGGCGGGTGTGCCCTTGGCCAGCACGGCATCGGCCACCGTAGGCGGCCACCAATGGCCCCATTGGTCGATATAGAAACAGTCGAGCCGATAGCGCTGGGCGTTGGCTCCGGAGCGCAGGGCAGCGGCGACGGTGTTGGCCGAGCGAATCGAGACGGCGTGCTCGCCCGAGACACCCCCAAACACCAAACCCAAATTGATGGTTTCGGAGCTCATAGGGGCGTCAGATCAGGGGCCAAACGTATCAGTGATTCCGCCCTTAGCCAGCGTCAGGACAGGGCGATTCCGCTGAGGGAGAACGCCCGGACCTCCTCGATACGAACCTCCACCAGATCGCCGGCTTGCCACTGGCCTCCAGAGGCGCGGGCGGCGGGGAAGAAGGTCAGGCGGTTCGTGCGGGTTCGCCCCATCACCTGGTCCGCCTGTTTGGGATTCACCCCCTCAACGAGGACCTGTTCGGTGCGGCCGGCGTAGCGCGCGCTGCGCTCCTTGGCCTTGCGCTCCACCAGCGCGTTGATCTCCTGCAGCCGTTGCACTTTCACCTCTTCGCTCAACTGGTTGGGCCAGTCGGCCGCCGGGGTGTTGGGGCGGGGCGAGTAGGCGGCGGTGTTGACCTGGTCAAAGCCGATCTCGTCGATCAGATCGAGGGTGCGCCGGTACTGCGCATCGGTCTCACCGGGGAAGGCCACGATCACATCGGCGCTGATCGAGGCGTCGGGCATGCGATCGCGGATGCGGTCGATGATCCGGCGGTAGCGATCAATCGTGTAGCCCCGGGCCATGGCCTTGAGCACGTCGTCGTCTCCGCTTTGGAAGGGGACGTGGAAGTGCTCACAGACCTTGGGGAGATCTGCGCAGGCGTCGATCAGGCGCTCGGTGAAATAACGGGGATGGCTGGTGGCGAAGCGAATCCGCTCGATGCCCTCGACGTCGTGGACGAACTGCAGCAGATCCGTGAGGGTGTGCTGACGGCGCCCCTCAGGCGTGATCCCAGGCAGATCGCGGCCATAGGCATCGATGTTTTGCCCGAGCAGGGTGATCTCTTTAAAGCCCTGTGCGGCCAGACCCTCCATCTCAAGCTTGATGGCCTCGGGCAGGCGCGACTGCTCTTTGCCGCGCACCGAGGGCACGACGCAGTAGGTGCAGCGCTCGTTGCAGCCGTAGATCACATTCACCCAGCCGCAGATGCTGCTGTCGCGGCGGGCGGTGGTGATGTCTTCAAGGATGTGGTGCTCCTCGGTGGCCACCACCTGTTGGCCCTGCTCCACCTGGCTGAGCAGGACATCGAGGCGATTGGCGTGCTGCGGCCCCATCACCAAGTCCAGTTCCGGCACCCGGCGTAGCAGCGATTCCCCCTCCTGTTGGGCAACGCAGCCGGCCACCACTAGGGTCAGCTTGGGGTTGATGCGTTTGCGCTGGGCTTGGCGGCCCAAGTAGCTGTAGACCTTCTGCTCGGCGTTATCGCGGATCGTGCAGGTGTTGTAGAGGACCAGATCGGCCTCGAGTTCAGCTGTGGCTTCGCTGTAGCCCATCGATTCGAGGATCCCGGCCATGCGCTCGGAATCCGCCTTGTTCATTTGGCAGCCGAAGGTGGTGATCCAGTAGCTGCCGCGTCCCGTCGTGGACTGGGGAGCGCTCAGTTGTGTCGCCGTCATGCCACCAGTTTCCGGTATGGGCGGCGCGGGGGTGCGATCCGTGCCAGCTTGAAGGGGCAGCTGTCCTTCGATGCGCCTCCGTCTGAGCCGTTTTCGCCTCAGCAAAGCGGTGCCCTTGGCCATCAGCCGCGGCACGACCGCCGCTGTCGAGCACCTGCTGCTGGAACTGGAGCATGGCGGCATCTCGGGCCGGGGCGAGACCGGCGGCTTTGATACAGGCCACCGGCACTACGAGACCGGCGCGGTTGCCGCGGAACTCGAGGCCCTGGCCCCCCAGTTGGAGTCCCTGGAGCCCCAGCCCTTGCAGGCCCTGGAGCACCTTTTCAAGGACCTCAGCCCCCCGGCCCGCTGCGGCTTGGATTTGGCCCTGCACGACTGGTGGGGGCAGCGGCTGGGGCAACCGTTGCATCGGCTTTGGGGGCTGGATCCAGCGGCCTGCGTCGCTACCAGCGTCACCCTGGGATTGGGCGCCTTGGAGTCCGTGTTGGCGCGGCTGGAGCGTTGGCGGCAGCAGCTGCCCGCCACGCGGGTGAAGTTGAAGTTGGGATCCCCCGATGGCCTGGACCATGACCGTCAGTTGGTGGCAGGGGTGCGCTCGGCCCTGCGCCCAGGCGATGAACTGCAGATCGATGCCAATGGCGGTTGGACGCTGGATGGCGCTCGCCAGATGATTCCCTGGTTGGCCGATCAAGGCGTGGTGCTGGTGGAGCAACCCTTGCCGCCTCTCCTCGATCTAGAAGCCGACCGGGCGGGTTTTGCCGCGCTGCATGGCCTGGCGCCCATTCCACTGGTGGCCGACGAGAGCTGTTGGGATCTGGGTGATCTCCTGCGTCTGGCCCCCCATGTCGATGGCATCAATATCAAGCTGGTGAAGTGCGGCGGCCTCAGCGAGGGATGGCTGATGGCCCGCACGGCCCATCGCTTGGGGTTGAAGGTGATGCTCGGTTGCTACTCCGATGGCGGATTGCTCAACAGCGGTGCAGCCCAGCTGCTGCCCCTGGTGCATTGGCCGGATCTCGATAGCCACCTCAACTTGGTGGATGACCCCTTCTCGGGGCCCGAGCGCCACGGGGACCGGCTGCTTCCGGCGGCCCTGCCCGGCCTGGGTGTCCAGGAGGTGGGCTGATGCTTTCTGCTGAGCGTCCGGTGGTGCTGCTGCAGCACGGCGGGCTGGACAACCTCTCGGGCAAGACCGGCCTGGCGATGCTGCGCTACCGCTCTGGCCCGATCGTGGCAGTGGTGGACCCGGCCCACGCGGGTGAGTCCCTCGAAGCAGTGACCGGGATTCAGCGCCCCGTCCCGGTGCTGGCGAATCTGGAGGCGGCGCTGCCCTATGGACCCGAGGTGGCGGTGGTGGGCCTGGCGCCTTCCGGCGGCCGCCTACCGATGGAGATGCGGGCTGATGTGGTGCAGGCCCTGCGGGCGGGATTGAGCCTCGCCAGTGGTTTGCACAGCCGCCTTGCGGATGACCCTGAGTTCGCGGCGATTCCCCTGGCGGCAGGCCAGTGGATCTGGGATCTACGCCATGAGCCGGCGGATTTAGAGGTGGCCACCGCCCGGTGCGCCGCCCTGCCGGGCCGGCGGGTGCTGGCGGTCGGCTCCGACATGGCCGTGGGCAAGATGAGCGCCTGCTTGGAGTTGCAGCGCTGCGGCCAGCAGCAGGGCCAGGACGTGCGCTTTGTCGGCACCGGTCAGGCGGGGATTTTGATCAGTGGCCAGGGCGTGGCCTTGGATGCGGTGCGCGTCGACTACGCCGCCGGCGCGGTGGAAACGGCGGTGCTGAAGGCGGCCGAGGGAGCCACGGCCGAGACCTTGGTGCTGGTGGAGGGGCAGGGCTCCCTCTGTCATCCCGGCTCGACGGCCACTTTGCCCTTGATTCGGGGCAGTCAGCCGACGGCCCTGTTGCTGGTGCACCGGGCGGGGCAGACCCATGTGCGCACGCGGCCGGGGGCGGCTTTGGTGGCGATACCGCCAGTGCCTGAGGTGATTGCGGCCAACGAGGCCCTGGCCGCCCTGGCGCGCCCCGATGGCGCGCGTCCCAAGGTGCGGGCGATCTGCCTCAACACCGCCCTGCTGACGGAGGAGCAGGCCGAGCAGGAACGCTCGGCTTTGCAGGCGCAGACGGGTCTTCCCGTCTGGGATCCCGTTCGCCATGGAGCCTCGTCTTTGTTGGCAGCCTTGCTGGAGGCTGCGATTTGCTCCAAATAGGGCGAATCCCCTGATCCTCAGAGAGAATCAGGGGATTCTGGAAGGGGCGAGCGAGGGGACTTGAACCCCCGAATGCCGGGACCACAACCCGGTGCCTTAACCACTTGGCTACGCCCGCCAGGGCGCCCCGATCTTACCAATGCAACGGCTCTCGATCGATGACTGCCTCCACGGGTGATGGTCGCTGGACTTGGGTGGCGGCAGCCGGTGTCGGCCTCCTGGCGTTGGCCGTGACCAACCCCGGGACAGAGGACTTCGAGGCCTTTGCCGGCGATCAGTTGGTGCGGGCCGCCTCCAGGGAGCTCTGCGCCCCTGGATCCCTACCGCTCCTGGCACGTTTGGTGATTCAGGACTGCCCCCAGCTTGTGGCCAGTCAGCGCACGGTGCTGGGTCAGTTGGCGGCCGCCTCCAGCCGCCGCTACAACGCTGGTCTGTTCAGCGTCTACACCACTGAACTGGGCGGTCAGACCCTGTTGCCCGGCCTCACGATCCCCCGCTACCGGGCCGTGACCCTGGCTGGCGCGGGTCAGCTCCTGGTGATTCAGAGTTCAGAACAAGCGGCGCAGGGTTTGGCGCAGCGTTGATCGCCTTGGAGATGGAGTCAGGCCTCGAGCAGCGGCTGCAGTGTTTGGTGCCGCGGGCCCTGCTTGATCCCGAGCGCAGGGACTTGCCCTGCGGCGATGCCCAGGGATTGCTCCCGGTTGAGTTGGCGTGGCAGGGCACTCAGCTCCGCTCGATCCAACCCTGCCGGCAGAGCGGGTTGCCGTTGGCGCTGACCCCCTTGGTGGATCCCCATGTCCATCTCGACAAGGCCTTCAGCTGGCCAGGCTTTCCTAACTACAGCGGCCGGATGCAGGCGGCCCTGGAGCTGAACCTTGTAGAGGGACAAGAGCGCAGTGCCCAGCAGGTGCTGGAGCGGGGTGAGCGGGCCCTCGATCAAGCCTGGCGCTATGGCCTGCGGGGCCTGCGCAGCCATATCGACAGCGGTGGCCCCTGTTCGCGCCCCAGCTGGGATGCGCTCCTGCAGTTGCAGCAGCGCTGGCAGGAGCGGGTCCAGTTGCAGCTGGTGGCCTTGGCTCCCCTGGCCCACTGGGGCTCCAGTGAGGGCTTGGCGTTAGCCAAGCGGGTGGCGGCTGCGGGCGGTCTCCTGGGTGGGGTCTTGGGACCTCCCTTCCCCAGCAGTGGCCGCGATGGGGCGGAACTGGATCAGCTGCTGCGCTTGGCCGGCAGGTTGGGGTGTGGCATTGATCTGCACATCGATGAGTCCTCCGAGGCCCCCGCCGCCGGAGTGCAACTGCTGGTGCAGAGGCTCGAGCGCTTCCACCCTGGGGTGCCGATCACCTGCAGTCATGCCAGCAGCATGGGGCTCTTGAGTGCAGCCCAGGCCCGGCCCTTGGCCCGGCGGTTGCAGCGCCTGGGGGTGGCGGTTGTGGCCTTGCCCACCACCAATTTCTGGTTGTTGGGGCGCGAGCAGAGCGTGAGTTCCGGCTTCCGTCCCCTGGCCCCCCTGCGGCTGTTGCAGCAGGAGGGGGTCGCGGTGGCCCTGGGGGCCGACAACGTCCAGGACCCCTGGTACCCGGGTGGCGACTTTGATCCATTGGATTTGCTGCGGCTGAGCTTCCGCGCCACCCACACCCCCCCTTGGGAACGTCAGGGACTGATGCCGTTCACGACGACCCCCGCCCGCCTGCTCGGCCTGGATTGGGACGGGGTGCTGCGGGTGGGTGGACCCGCGGATCTGCTGTTGACCAGTTCCGGGAGTTGGTCGGAACTTCTGGCCCATTCCCCCCAGCGTCGGGTCCTGCGGCAGGGCCGTTGGCTGCCGCCGCCGGATCAGGCCCATCCCGATCCTCGGCTTGCCAATTTGGGCTGATGCAGAGCACCCCCGATCTCCCAGGCTCCCTGCCCCAGGGGCTCCCCGATCCCGCCAGCGCCGCTCAGCTGGAGGCCTTGGCTTCGGATCTGCGGGCGGCTGGATTGCCGCTGATGCGCAGTGCCGGTGAGCTGGAGAGCCTGGCGGCCGATGGGTTCGTCTATTCGCCGGTGCTGCAACCGCTGCTCTGTGGCCTGCGCGCTCAGATCGGGGTGCGGGTGCAGGCCCCCGAGGAGGTGCTCCAGGTGGCCGCAGCCTGCAGTCGCCATGGCGTCAGCCTGACGGTGCGGGGTGCGGCGACCGGGAACTATGGCCAGTGCATTCCCCTGGCCGGTGGCCTGCTGCTGGAGACCAGCGGCCTGAACCGCCTGCGGCACGTGGATGCCAGTTCCGGGGTGTTTACGGCGGAACCCGGGATTGTCTTGGCGGAGCTGGATCGCCAGTTGCTCGCCCATGGACGGGAGCAACGGCTGCTGCCGAGCACCGTGCGTACCGCCAGTCTCGGCGGCTATGTGGCGGGGGGATCCGGCGGGATTGGCTCGCTGCGCTGGGGGTTTTTGCGGGATCCCGGCCACCTGCTTGGGGTGGAGATGGTGACGCTCGAGGCGCAGCCACGGCTGCTGCAGCTCGAGGCGAGCGCCGCCCGTCCCCTGAACCACGCCTATGGCACCAATGGAATCTTCACGGCCTTGACCATGGCGTCGGCGCCGGCGGTGGTCTGGCAGCAGTGGGTGCTCGATTTTGAGAATTGGTCTACGGCCCTGGCGGCGGCCCAGCAGCTCTCTGGCTCGGCCTTGGAACTCAAAGCGCTGTGTGTGCTGGAGGCCGCCGTGGCCGCACGCTTGCCCTGGCCCCAGGGCTGTCCGGACGGCAGTGGCGGCGCCCATCGCCTGTTGCTCCTGGCGGCACCGGATGCCACGGCCGTCCTGGAGTCGTGGATCAAGGAGTTGGGGGGACGGCTGAGTTGGAGCGCTCCCCAAGGGCAGAGCCGCGGCGTTCCCTTGCGGGAGCTCACCTGGAACCACACGACCCTGCATGTACGCAGTCAGGATTCAGGTTGGACCTATCTGCAGTTGCTCTTGCCGCAGCCGGAGGCGCCCGCACTGGAGGCCCTGCGGGAGCGCTGGGGCGAGGATCTGCTGTGGCACCTGGAGGCGGTTCGCAGCCAGGGTCGTCAGCGTTTCGCCTGTCTGCCCCTGGTGCGTTGGCGGGGAGCGCAAGCCCTGCAGGAGCTGATCGACCAGGCCCGTGATCTGGGCTGCCTGCTGTTCAACCCCCACGTCATCAGCGTGGAGGACGGAGGCCTCGGGGTGGTGGATGCGGATCAGGTGGATGCCAAGCGGGCCTATGACCCAGCTGGGTTGATGAACCCGGGCAAGTTGCGCGGCTGGACCTAGCAGCCCAGGCTGGCGCGGGTGTTGGCGCCCGTTGTCGGGTTGGTGCCTGAGGCGCTGATGCAGAAGTTGCGCTGATCGGCGCGATCGAGCAGGGCGTCGGTGAAGTCGGCGTTCTCCACCTGTGCACCCGTGAAGGTGCTGCCGGAGGCGATGACCCCAACCAGGACGGCATTGCGCAGGTCCGTGCCGCTCATGTCGGTGCGATCCAGCAGCACATCCGAGAGGTCGGCGCCGTTGAAGTTGGCGTTGGGGAAGGCCCCTTGGGTCAAGATCGCGCCATGGAGATCGGCGCCGCTGAAGTTGGCGGCCTTACCCACGGCGCCGGCGAAGGAGGTGTTGGCCAGTTGCTGGCCGGAGAAGTCCTTGCCGCTCTGGTTGGTGAGCGTGTAGTCGACGGTGTCCTGGAACAGGGCTCGATCCTGGAGGCCCACTCCGGCTGAGGTGTCGAGGGCCTGGGTCAGGCCTGGGGCTCCCAGCAGGATCACCACGGCCCACAGCCAGCTAAAGAGACGGGTGAAGGTCATGGCGGTGGTGGGGCCGGGACTTCAGTCTGTCGGGTCAAGCAGCGGCAGGAGGGCCGCCACCAAATACAGGGAGCCGCAGGCGACCGGCAGGCGCTCTGATTGCACCAGCCACTCCAGGTTCTCGCTCAGGTCGCTGGACCCCTCTTCGATGCCAGGGACGTCCTGACGCAGTTCAGCGGCACTCCAGCTGCTGTGCTCCGGCAGGGTCACGACCCGGACCAGATCACCGGGCTCCAGTAAATGGCGCAGCAGATCGGGTGCGTCCTTGTGCCGTTGCATCCCGATCAACCAGCGCCGCTGACCGGGTTGGAGTTCCCGGCGTAGGGCGGCCGCGGCAGGCGGGTTGTGGGCGCCATCGATCAGCAGTGGCTGGCCGCGGAACTGGCGCTGCTCCAGTCGGCCGGGCCAGCGGGCCTGCAGCAGGCCGCGGCGGATGGCCTCATCTGTGACCTCGAACCCCTTCTCCCTGAGGGCCTCCGCGGCGGCGATCGCCACGGCGGCATTGCTGCGTTGCAGCGCGCCACTGAGCCCCAAGCGCGGTCCCCCATTGGCTGCGCTGGCGACAGGTTCTCTCCAGCGCAGTTCGCAGGCGCGTGCCTCGGCCTGCGCCTGCAGCACGGCCTGGACCTCTGGGGCCTGGGGGCCGCTGACGGCGATGGCCGAAGGCGCCATGACCGCCGCCTTCTCCTGGGCGATCGCCTCGAGGGTGGGGCCGAGGTGTTCGACGTGATCCAGGCCGATGGATGCGAAGGCCAGAACGTCCCGCTGGGGGTGGACTGTGGTCGCATCGAGTCGCCCCCCGAGCCCCACCTCGAGGATGGCCAGCTCCACCTCCGCTTCAGCAAAGGCGACAAAGGCCGCCACGGTGATCAGTTCAAAGGGGGTGAGGTCATGGCGCAGCGCCAGCGGTTGCAGCCGTTGCAGCAGCGTTTTGAGAGCCTCTTCGCCGATGGGGCCCTCGGGCAGGCGGATGCGCTCACACCAACTCAGCAGGTGGGGGGAGGTGTAGAGCCCGCAGCGCGTCCCAGCGGCGCTGACGATCCGCTCGATCATCGTGGCGATGGACCCCTTGCCATTGGTCCCGGCCACCTGAACGGCTTTGAAGCGCCCTTCGGGATGGCCGAGTTCAGCGAGAGCCGCCTGAATGCGGTTCAGCCCGAGGTCCACACCCCGGCGGCTGAAGGGAGCAATCAGCTCGCTGAAGGGGTCGGGGAGGGACACGCCAGCAGGGCTTTCTCGAGTCGCTTGACCGCCAAGCGCAGGTGCCGCGGTTGGATCGTCAGGGGGGGAACAAAACGCACCACATCGGTGCCGGCTGGAACCAGCAGCAGACCCTGGTCCATCGCGGCCTTGACGACGTCAATCGCCTTGGGACCGCCTGCCTGCAGGACCAGGCCCTGCAGCAGTCCCCAGCCGCGCACGCCCTTGACCAGTTGGGGATGGCGTTCGACCAGCTCCAACAGGAGGTTCTGCAGCAACGCACCCATCTGCTCGGCATGGGCCGGCAGGTTTCGGCGCTGCAGTTCGGAGGCCACCGTCAGGCCGGCGCGGCAGGCCATGGGGTTACCGCCGAAGGTGCTGGCGTGCTCGCCTGGTTTGAGCTGATCTGCTGAGGCTTTGACGCAGAGGGCGCCGATGGGGAAGCCACCACCGAGGCCCTTGGCCAGGGTGAAGGCATCCGGTTCAACCCCCAGTTTTTGGTAGCCCCAGAGGCGGCCCGTACGCCCCACACCCACCTGGACCTCATCAAAGATCAGCAGGATTTTGTACTGATCGCAGAGATCACGAACCCGCTGGAAGAAGGCCACATCTCCGGGGTTCACGCCCCCTTCACCCTGAAGGGGCTCCAGCAGGACCGCAGCGACGCGGGGGCCTGCGGCTTCGCAGCGATGCAGCAGCGCCTCAAAGGCGGAGATGTCGTTGTAGGGGAAGTAGCGGAAGCCCTGGACCATGGGCTCAAAGCCCTGGTGGTACTTCGGTTGACCGGTCGCGGTGACCGCCGCCAGGGTGCGGCCGTGGAAGCTGGCGTGGGCCGTGAGGATCAGCGGGCCCCGCTCGTGGCTGGTGTCGATGCCCCGCACCTGATGGCCGTGCTTGCGGGCGAGCTTGATGGCCGCTTCGTTGGCTTCGGCGCCGGAATTGCAGAAAAAGACGCTCTCTGCGCAGCTGTTGTCTCGAATCCAGCCCGCCAGTTGCTCCTGCTCGGGGATCCGATACAGGTTGGAGACGTGCTGCAGTTTGCGCAGCTGGCGCTCCAGGGCCTTGCGCATCACGCGGCTGCTGTGACCGAGGGTGCAGACGGCGATGCCGGCGACCGCATCGAGGTAGCGGCGGCCCTGCTTGTCCCAGACCCACACGCCGCGTCCCCGGACGAGCTCCAGGGGGAAACGGCCGTAGGTGTTCATCACCGCCGTCTCAGACGGCGATGTGGTCGGTGGGGGAGAAATAGGAGCGGTGGGACTTGAACCCACATGCCCGAAGGCGCTCGATTTTGAGTCGAGTCCGTCTACCAATTCCGGCACGCTCCCGCGTAGGTGACTTTAGGGGTCAGCCGAGTCGGCGGATCGAGGCGCCAACCGCGTTCAGCTTGCCCTCGAAATCGGCATAGCCGCGGTCGAGGTACTCCAGGCCTTGGACGGAAGTGATGCCCTCAGCGGCCAGGCCGGCGAGGACCATCGCGGCGGAGGCCCGCAGGTCGGAGCCCTGCACCGGTGCTCCGCTGAGCCGAGGGACCCCTTCGATGAAAGCGGTGTTGCCTTGGGTGCGAATCGCGGCTCCCATGCGCTGGAGCTCGGCGACGTGCTGCAGCCGGTTCTCGAAGATGTTTTCCGTGACGACGCTGTTGCCGTTGGCGGTGGCTAAGAGGCTCATGAACGGTGCCTGCAGGTCCGTGGGGAAACCCGGGAAGGGCTGGGTGCGCAGGTCCACCCCCTGAATGTCGTCAGCACTGATGGTCACGTTGGTGCCATCAATCTCCAATTTGCAGCCCACCTCTTCGAGCTTGGTCAGTACGGCACCCAGGTGATCGGTGATGACCGGTGCCACGGTGAGGCAGGAGCGGGTGATGGCGGCAGCCAGAAGGAAGGTTCCGGCTTCGATGCGATCCGGGATCACGGCGTAGTCGGCGCCGTGCAGACGCTCGACGCCAACGATGGTGATCGTGGGGGTGCCGGCGCCGCGCACCTTGGCGCCCATGGCCAGGAGGAGTCCCGCGAGGTCCACCACCTCGGGTTCGAGGGCGGCGTTTTCAATGACGGTCTCGCCCTCGGCCAGGGCTGCGGCCATCATCAAGGTCTCGGTGGCACCAACGCTTGGGCAGTCCAGGTGAATTCGTCCGCCGGTGAGGCGGTGGCTGCGGCCCGGGACGACGGCGGAGACAACACCGTGCTCAATCGTGACCTGGGCGCCGAGGGCTTTGAGTCCTTTGACGTGCTCCACCACGGGGCGGGTGCCGATCTGGCAGCCGCCGGGCAGAGGCACTCGAGCGATGCCGGTGCGGGCGAGCAGGGGGCCGATGCAGAAGAAGCTGGCCCGCAGGCTGTTGACCAGCTCGTAGGGCGGAGCGGACTGGTTCAGTCCAGACCCATCCATTTCAAGGGTGTCGCCGTGGTGAGAGGTGGCGACACCCAGGGAGACCAAGATCTCGGCCATCCCACCGATGTCGGTGAGGGGAGGCACGTTGCGCAGGCGCAGCTGCTCGGTGGTGAGCAGGCTGGCGGCCATCAAGACCAGGGCTGAATTCTTGGCTCCACTGACACGGAGCTCGCCTGCGAGTCGGCGACCACCGGCAATTTCCAGTTGCGGGGTGAGAATCTGTTGAGACGGGACGAGAGTCGCGGTCATGGCTAAAGGCGTCCCGCCTGAGGGGCCCTATCCTGACAACAACGAATGAGACCGGCAAGACGGCCGGCATTCGAACTGGCTCGAGGCCATTGCTGGCCTGGTTTGTGGCCGATCTCTTCCCTCCCCAGGCCGGGTCCCTTGATGGGGTACATTTCGCTGGTCGCGCCGAGCGACGCCCCACACCTCGCGGATGTGGCGGAATTGGTAGACGCGCTAGTTTCAGGTACTAGTGGCAGCAATGTCGTGGGAGTTCAAGTCTCCCCATCCGCACTGAAGGCTCCTCCCCTCGGGGAGGAGCTTTTTTATTGCTGATCCAGGCGGCTGTTGCCAGCTTTGGGTCGGTGCCCACTCAGCGCTTCCTTCTGTTTTTGAGTCGATGCTCGTCCTGAAGATCTCCAATGCCCCGGAAGTGATGGCCTCGAAGATGGGGCGCTTCCTTGAGGCCCTCACGCCCGATGCCTTCGACCAGAAGACGATTGAAGACGTCCTGATCAAGGAGCTGATCAAAAATCTGCAGGCGGAGGGTCTCAAGGGCGAGGTGGCAGCGGTGCGGGGCCTGGACCTCGACGACAAAAGCCTCGTTGTGGGCGACGGCCTGCACGTGAGGCGCCACGAAACCTTCTGATGGAGCTGATCACCAGCCGCCGCAATCCCCTGGTTGGCCGGTTGCGTGCTCTGCACCAGTCCAAGGGACGCCGCGAACAGGGCCTGCTTCTGCTTGAGGGCACCCACCAGCTCCAGGAGCTGCTGCGGTTGGGGCTCGCGCCTGAGCAGCTCCTGGCGACCCCGGCCTGGCTGGAGCGCCATGGGTCCCTTTTGGGGGACCTGAATGAGCGTCTCCAGCCCGTCGGGGAAACCGTTCTGGCCGCTGTTGCCACGACTGAAACCCCCGACGGGGTGGTAGCGACGTTCAAGCGGGACGCCTTGCCGAAGGCGCAAGGAATCGGCTCCTTTTTGCTGGCTTTGGATCAGCTGCAGGATCCCGGTAACCTTGGCACCTTGATGCGCACGGCCCTGGCGGCAGGGGTGAACGATCTTTGGCTCGGGGGCGGCGCTGACCCCTGCCAGCCGAAGGTCCTGCGGGCTTCAGCGGGGGCGGCCCTGGCTTTGCCGCACTGGCGTGATCTCGATCGAACGGGACTGGTCGCGCGCCTGGCTGAGGCGGCCGCCGCGGGACACCAGCTGGTGGCCACGTTGGTGGATCCAGATCGGGCCATCCCCTACTGGGAGCTGGATTGGACCCGCCCGACGGTGCTGCTTCTTGGCAATGAAGGGGCTGGACTGCATCCCGAGCTCGCGGCCCTGGCCAGCCATCGCGTCACCATTCCCCACAGCCCGGCCGTGGAGTCCCTCAACGTCGGTGTGGCGGCGGCTCCCCTGCTGCTTGAGCGATGGCGGCAGCAACACAACTTGGGATTGGGGGGCTGACAGGGGAGAATGCCCCCCAATTGGGCAGGCCTCAGGTGAGCGACGGCAGTTTCGACTTTGACGTCATCGTGATTGGCGCGGGCTACGGCGGCTTTGATGCTGCGAAGCACGCCGCTGAACACGGGCTGCGCACCGCGATCATCGAGAGCCGCGACATGGGCGGCACCTGCGTCAACCGCGGTTGTGTTCCCTCCAAGGCACTGCTCGCCGCCAGCGGCCGAGTGCGCGAGCTGGCCGATGCCGAGCATCTCAAGGGGTTTGGCATCCATGCCGCTCCCGTGCGCTTTGAGCGTCAGAAAATCGCCGATCACGCTAACCAGCTGGTGGCGACGATCCGCACCAATCTCACCAAAACCCTGGAGCGCGCTGGCGTCACGATCATCCGTGGCGGCGGCCGCCTCGAGGGTCCCCAGAAGGTGGGCGTGCGCGAGATCAACGGCGTTGATCGGGTGCTGAGCGGTCGTGACGTGATCATCGCCACCGGCTCAGATCCCTTTGTTCCCCCCGGCATCGAAACCGATGGCCGCACGGTGTTTACCAGTGATGAGGCCGTGAACCTCGAGTGGCTGCCCCGCTGGCTGGCCATCGTCGGCAGCGGCTACATCGGCCTGGAGTTCGCTGACGTCTACACGGCCCTGGGCTGTGAGGTGACGATGATCGAAGCTCTGGATCGGGTGATGCCCACCTTCGATCCCGACATCGCCAAGATCGCCGCCCGCAACTTGATCGATGGCCGCGATATCGATGCGCGCTCCGGCGTGTTGGCCAAGTCGATCAAGCCCGGTGCTCCGGTGCAGATCGAGCTGGTGGACATGCAAACCCGCGAGCCCGTTGAGACCCTTGAGGTTGATGCGGTCCTGGTGGCTACCGGCCGGGTTCCCACTAGCAAGGGACTGAACCTTGAGGCCTGCGGCATCGAGACCAACCGAGGCTTCATTCCCGTGGACGACCAGCTGCGGGTTCTGGTGAACGGTGCTCCCCTGCCCCACCTCTGGGCAGTGGGCGATGTGACCGGAAAGATGATGCTGGCCCACACCGCAGCGGCCCAAGGCACGGTGGCCGTCGACAACATCCTGGGCCACCCCCGCACGATTGATTACCGCTCGATCCCGGCGGCGACCTTTACCCACCCCGAGATCAGCTCGGTGGGTCTGAGTGAAGCCGATGCCAAGGAGTTGGCGGCCAAGGAGGGCTTTGAACTGGGCTCGGTTCGCAGTTACTTCAAGGCCAACTCCAAGGCCCTGGCCGAGCTGGAGAGCGATGGCTTGATGAAGCTCCTGTTCAACAAGGCCACCGGTGAGGTGCTGGGCGCCCACATCTATGGACTGCATGCGGCCGATCTGATCCAGGAGATCGCCAACGCCGTGGCCCGCCGCCAGAGCGTGAAGCAACTGGCGAATGAGGTGCACACCCACCCGACCTTGAGCGAGGTGGTGGAAGTGGCCTACAAGCAGGCCGCCATGGCCATCGCCGCCTGAGGAGACGACCATGGAGATCCGCCGCAGGCCCCCGAACCCCAAGGTGAAGGTGGCCCACCTGGAGTACGCCGTTCCCCACGAGGAGGGTGAGCCCCGCAACATCCTCGAGAAGATCGTCTGGGAGAAGGACCGCGAAGTGGCGGCGGCCCGCGAGCGCGTCAGCCTCGAGCAACTCAAAAAACAGGTAGCCGATCTTCCAGCCCCCCGCGATTTTCTGGCGGCCCTGAAGGCCTCCTGCCGCAAGCCCGCGGTGATCGCTGAGGTGAAGAAAGCCAGCCCCAGCAAGGGCGTGATCCGCGAGAACTTCGATCCCGAGGCGATTGCCCAGGGCTATGCCGCTGGGGGCGCCAGCTGCCTGTCGGTGTTGACGGATAAGCCGTTCTTCCAGGGGGGCTTTGAGGTCCTGGTGCAGGTGCGTCAGGTGGTGGACCTGCCGCTGCTCTGCAAGGACTTCATCCTCACGCCCTATCAGCTCTATCAAGCCCGGGCGGCCGGGGCCGATGCGGCGCTGCTGATCGCGGCGATCCTCACCGATCAAGACTTCGGTTACCTGCTCAAGGTGGCTAAGAGCCTGGGGCTGACGACCTTGGTCGAGGTGCATGACGCGGCTGAACTCGAGCGGGTGCTGGCCCTCGATGGTGTTGAGCTGATCGGTATCAACAACCGCGACCTCGCCACGTTCCACACCGATCTGGCGACGACCGAGCAGTTGATGGAGCGCTACGGCGAGCAACTGCGTGCCAAGGGCTGCCTGTTGGTCAGCGAATCGGGTCTCTTTAGCCGCGAGGATCTCGACCGCGTCCAGAGCGCCGGAGCCGATGCCGTGCTGGTGGGCGAATCGCTGATGCGCCAGGACGACGTCACCCAAGCCCTGGAGACCTTGATCGGGGGCTGAGGCCTGCTCCTAGCAGGTCGGCATAAAAAAGCCCCCGCCGAAGCGGGGGCTGAGCTGTTGAAGGCGTCTGATCGGAATCAGACCTTGCGGGAGTAGTACTCCACCACCAGCAGTTCGTTGATTTCGAGTGCGACCCACTCGCGCTCGCACTTGCTGATCACCTTGGCGACCTGCTTGTTCTTGTCGAGTTCGAGGTGGGGCGGGATGTTGGCCAGGCCCGGGAATTCCAGGTTGGCTTCAGCCAGCTTCTTGCTCTGCTTGCGCTCGCGGATGGCGACCACATCACCGGCCTTGCACTGGTAGCTGGCGATGTCCACGACGCGGCCGTTCACGGTCACGTGGCCATGGTTCACCAGCTGACGGGCACCGGGGACGGTGGGGCCGAAGCCGAGGCGGAAGCAAACATTGTCGAGACGGTTCTCGAGCAGCTTCAGCAGGTTGGTTCCGGTGGAACCCTCCTGGGCGCGCGCTTTCTTCACGTAGCGCACGAGCTGACGCTCGGAGATGCCGTAGTTGAAGCGAAGCTTCTGCTTCTCTTCCAGACGGATGGCGTATTCGGAGCGCTTGCGACGGGCTTGGCCGTGCTGACCGGGGGGGTAAGACCGCTTGGCGGACTTACGGGTGAGACCAGGAAGGTCTCCCAAGCGCCGCGTAATCCTCAGGCGAGGGCCGCGGTAGCGAGACATAGGTGCGGATGTTCAGGTTGATCCAGACATGGCTTGCCTGAGAGCATGGAGCTGTGGTCCAGGGACCCCCACTCCGCTGCAAGGCTTAACGCCACGCCAGCTGTTGATCCTATCGCTCGGCCCGAAGCACCAATGAACAGCCTGCTTCAACGCCTGCTGCTGGCCCTGATCGGCTTCTATCGCCTGGCGATCTCGCCGCTGCTGGGCCCTCCCCGCTGCCGTTTCATCCCCAGTTGCAGCGCCTATGGCCTGGAGGCGATCGAGCGCCATGGCCCCTGGCGCGGCAGTTGGCTGACGATCAAGCGCCTGCTGCGCTGTCACCCCTGGACGCCCTGCGGGTGTGACCCGGTGCCCGATTGATGACAGCTCTGGTGCTGGTGACCCGTGTGGGCTGCTGCCTCTGCGAGGGGCTTGAGGAGAAGTTGCGTGCTGCTGGGGTGTCCTTCGAGGCGGTGGATGTCGATCTCGACCCCCAACTGCTGGCGCGCTTTGACCTGGAGGTGCCGGTGCTGCTGGATCGAAGCACCGGCGCAGAGAGGGTTCTGCCCCGCGTTTCACCGCGGTTGGGTGCGCCTCAGTTGGCCCTGTGGCTGGCTCAACAGGGGGTTCAGTAGCCCGCCTGCTGGGGGTGTCTTGATTGAGGCTCACGGGACTGGTCTCAGCGGCGACGTTTTCAGCGCAGAACCGACTTAAAACAGCGGTAACGCGCGCCCACCCATGGCCCAACGGCTCCACTCCCTGCTGCGAGAGGTCGGGCTGGCTGTCCCCCCAGGGCTGGGCAATGGCGACGTGCAGGGGGTGAGCTGCGATTCGCGTCGTGTGGGCCCGGGGACTGTCTTTGTGGGGCTGCCCGGCGCCACGGTGGATGGGGGAACGTTTTGGCCTGAGGCACTTCAGTTGGGAGCGGCCCTGGCGGTGATTGGCCGCTCCGCAGCGGAGGCCAGGCCCCCGGCCGATGGTGATCCGGTGTTGGTGGTCTCCGATCCCGTCTCCCGTTGGGCCGGCCTGCTGGCGGCGGAGTTCTGGCAGCAGCCCAGTCAACGCACGGCTTTGATCGGGGTCACGGGGACCAACGGCAAGACCACCACGACCTATCTGCTGGAGCACCTGGCCAGCGCTTGCGGGTACCCAGCTGCGCTGTTTGGCACCTTGATCAACCGCTGGCCCGGCCACAGCATCACGGCGCAGCACACCACGGCCTTTGCCGATGAGCTGCAGGCGCAGTTGGCCCTGGCGGCCGAATCCGGAGCACGGATTGCGGCCATGGAGGTGAGCTCCCATGCTCTTGATCAACAGCGGATCAGTGGCTGCCGGTTTGCCGGGGCGATCTTCACGAACCTGACCCAGGACCACCTCGACTACCACCCCTCAATGGAGGCCTACTTCGAGGCCAAGGCCAAGTTGTTTGCAGCGCCCTTCCTGGCCCCTGAGGCCCGGGCCGTGGTCAACGTCGACGACCCCTGGGGCAAGCAATTGGCCGAGCGCCTGGGGGATCGCTGCTGGCGGGCCTCCTTGGAGCCGGACTCTGACGCCGATCTACGGATGGAGGCACTGAAGATGGGTTCGCAGGGGGTCAGCGGAACCCTGATCAGCCCGCTGGGTCGCGGAGCGTTCAGCTCGCCGTTGCTAGGCAAGTTCAACCTGATGAACCTGCTGGAGGCCGTTGGTGTCTTGCTGCAGCAGGGACTCCCCCTGGGGGCGATGTTGGAGGCCCTGGGCAGCTTCAAGGGCGTTCCCGGCCGGATGGAGCGTGTTCAGGTGGCTCGCGCCGACTGCGGCGACGCCGCTGCTCCGGCGGTGCTGGTGGATTACGCCCACACCCCCGACGGTTTGGAGAGTGCTCTGAAGGCCTGCCGCCCCTTTGTGGAAGGGCAGCTGATCTGTGTCTTTGGTTGCGGGGGAGATCGTGACCGAACCAAGCGTCCCCAGATGGCGGCGATCGCCGCCCGCTTGGCCGATCAGGTCTTGGTGACCTCCGATAACCCCCGCACCGAAGACCCCGAGCAAATCCTCAAGGATGTGCTGGCCGGGATCCCTGAGGGGACCCCAGTCCAAGTGGACGTGGATCGGGCCCAGTCCATCGCTGCGGCCATCGCCATGGCTGGTCCCAAGGACTTGGTCTTGATCGCCGGCAAGGGCCACGAGGACTATCAAATCCTGGGGACCAAGAAGGTCCATTTCGACGACCGCGAGGAGGCCGAGAAGGCGCTGCGCAGTCGGCCCTGTTAGGGAAGCAGCTCACTCACGGCTGCGCTCAGGGCCTCGATTTCTGTGGGGAGGGTGCAGAGATGGGTGCAGGCCCTGAGGCAATCCGGTGAATCCAGTCGCCGGATCCAGATCCCGGCTTGACCCAAGGCCTCAACCGCCTGCGCGGTCTCAACCCCCTCCAGGCCAAAGCTGACCAGACCAGCTGGCGGGGGTTCGCTCAAGAGGGTGCGGCAGCCGGGGAGTGCTTGCAGGTTTTGCCAGAGCTGGTGACTGCCCTGGCGAATCCTCTCGAGGCGTTCCGTCTCGCTCCCCTCTGCACTGAGCAACTCCAGGGATTGCCGCAGTCCACTGAAGAGGGGCACACAGGAGGTGGCGACCTCAAAACGTCGACCATCGCGGTGCCAGCTGCTGCCGGCACTGCTCTCCTGCTCGAGGCTGCGCCAGCCGATCAAGGTGGGCTGGCCTTGATCCAGGAGCCGCTCGGAGAGGGCAACTCCCCCCAGGCCCTCTGGGCCGCAGCACCACTTGTGACCGGTGAAGGCGTAGATGTCTGCTGCCTGCGCCGCTGCGGCGACGGGAAGGCTGCCCATGGATTGGGCCGCATCCACCAGGAGCCAGGGTTGTTGGGGATGCGCCTGCAGGTGTTGGGCCACCGCAGCGATGGGCATCACGGAGCCGGTGTTCCAGAGCAGGTGGGAGAGGACCAGGAGCCGGGTTCTGGGCTTCAGGCAGGTCTGGAGCTGCTCCAGAACGGCCCCCTCAAGGCCCCGCTGGGCGGTGGCCTGGCAGAGCTCCAGCACCGGCAGGGTGGCCAGGGTTAGGTTGTGGCGGCGGGCCAGTTCTTGGCAGGCCGCGACCACGCCTGGGTGCTCGCAGTCACTGATCAGCAGCTCATCGCCCTCCTCCCAGGGCAAGCCCCAGAGGGGCAAGACGCATCCACTGGTGACGTTCTCGGTGAGGGCAATGCGATGGGGGCCGACCCCGCACCAGCTCGCCAGGCTCTGGCGTAGGCGGCTGGTTTCCTGCTCGATGAAGGGCCAGACATCGGTTGTGAAGGGCCCCAGCTCCTGAATGGTGCGCCAACTGGCTGTGATGGCCTCGAGCGATGGGGTGGGCAGAGGCCCCTGACCGCCGTAGTTGAAGTAGGTCTTGTTGGCCAGTGCTGGACAGAGATCGCGCAATACATTGGATGCCATCGAGTCAGAATCCAAAATTGCTCATCTGATGTCAGCTTATGTTTGAATTTGAAGATTTGCTCAGTTCTTGACTAGTTGGATATTGTTCGAAAGTTGCTAAATGCTTTTCTTGAAGGTAAGTTCATCTGTGACTAGATGGCATAGCTCATTTTGGCGAATTGAAAACGTTGATCCGTCTTTGTCGAAAGGACCCTCGATGTAAGAACCAATTCGCTCGGCAAAAATAAAACCTGCTGTGAGAAATGCTCCTGTAATGATTGAGCCATCGGCCTTAAATGCTAATATCAGCTGAGACCCAAATATCCATGAAAGTATTCTAACAAAAACATCGTATGGAGGTGGTATTGGTGTATTGCGAATCCTTTGTAATCCACCAATTGATGCGGTGATGAGGCTCGAGTTGTAGACCATCTGATTGCGTCCCCAGTCGTCTAGTTTCCCTGCACAGTGGAGGCTGTTAACTCTTCTCATCATGTTTTCAGAAATCAGCCGAGTGGTCGATTCGGATTGAGAAAGCTGGCCTTTGTCTAGTAGTTCATGGAATAGTCTTAAATCATCTCTGCGAGCAAAGTTTCGTAATTCAAAGTTGAGAGCCCACAGTAAAGCCGCTTGAGATGTAAGCAGAAGATGGCCATCGCTGTGCAGGGTCTCTTTATCCAAATATGTAATCAGACTGTCTTTCCATAACCGACTTGAGTTGACTAATTCTCCCCATAGTTTTCGGGCTTCCCACCAGCGATCTATGGCTTGGGTGTTTCTAAAGCCAATAAAAACTGCGACTGCAATGCCAAGGATTGAAATGGCTTTGCTGCTCAAGAAGATTCTTTCTGGAGTCTCAATGGTGCCAAGTAAGAGAGCTAATATTATGAGTGAAAGAATGTCTGCCGTCGTCCTTCGTATTACTTGGGCAATGACTTCTGGATACTCACGCAGTGATGTCTCTGGCGGGGAGGTGTGGTGTAGGTCGACCTGGTTGCTGTCGCTCCAAAGCTCTCTGATAAGCGTCCTTGGTTGATGCGGCACCCTGGATTCGCGTGAATCGATATATTATTGTATCAACTGCCTGGTCTCGGGCCCCACCTCCTGCCGCTAGTAGTGTGTATGAAGCATTTTATTGGCTCACTTCTGAGGCGGAACTTATTTACTCCTCTTCTCGGAATTATTGCTTTTTTGGCCGTCGTCATTACGCCGCTTGTGATTGCTGTTGTTGATAGCTCGTTCTATGGCGATCAAGGGGCATCTGACTATCGCTATGAGTATCAGTTTAAGTCGCTCAATAGATTGGAAAACGTTATCGCCATTGCAAATAGAAGGGGTGATTACGTTGCGCCATCGGCGCCTATGTATTTAGATCTCGACATTGAGAAAGTGCGCCCAATTGACTTTGCTTCTCAGACGGTCTTCATCTCAGGCACGATTAGAGGCGTTTGGTCTGAAGACTCTCTTGGGAAGGAGTCAATTGCTCCTAAGATTTCATTTGCCAGTGCGCGTCTAGGGAAAATCAAGGCAAGCGAAGACTTGATGGCTGATCTTGTTATTGATGGGCTTCTTCAGGATGACTTTTACTCCTATGAACCTGTTTTGCTTCAGCAGAAAAGTGGCAGGAATGGCAAGTATTGGGTCGGCGAGTATGCTTTTTCCGGTAACTACTCCTTTGCACCTAGGCTGCTCGATTATCCTGTCGACTCCCAGAAAATTGACATTAAAGTCTTCCACGACTTGATGCCATCTTACAGACTGAAGCTTGCTCCGACCAAGAAGAATCTGAAGGATCTTAATGCTCAAAAATCGGTTTCTAATTACCGGATATCGGACTTTAAAAGTTCTCCGTCATTCTTTAGCGCTCCGTTTTTTAAGGGCTTAGGTGACGTGGTTGTTGATGGTAAGACCGGTGCTTTCGGGTCTAATGGTGAGTCTCTTCGGGAGTTGGAAAAGGCGTATTTCTCGAATGAGGTTGGTCCTTTTTCAGTCGCGTCTTGGACTTTGACCTTGAAGAGGCAGCTCTCGACAACCTGGCTTAGGTTTGTATTCCCCGTATCACTGCTGTTAGTGTCTCTGGTAGTTGCTTCTTACATACCAAAAGAGCATGTCGAAGTTAGACTTGCGATTCCTCCCACTGTGCTTCTCTCGTTGGTCTTTCTGCAGCAAGGTGCTTTGACCGACGTGCCTGATCTAGGGCAGCCTATGCTGCTTGATTACTACTACTTGCTGGCATATGTTGCGACACTTGCGGCATTTGTTGAGTTTATTATTGCCTCGCATTTTCTGGCCGATGAGCGTCAGGCTATTCCGCTGACGTTCACTCGTGTCTCTCGCGTGGGCACAATGTTTGTGGCGGCTTTTGGTGCACCGCTAATCTGGGTATTAGGTTTTTTGTCTTCTCGTCTTGGCGGGTATTAAAATTTGGTGAGCCGATCATAATTGCCTTGTGAATGACCAGGAAGCATTCCTTTCGATTGCAATCGCTACGCTTGCTTGTGATGGCAGGATGAGAAATGATGAAGCGGCAGCTTTAAGGCGACTTCTTGAGAATAGGGAGTTATTCTCGTCTCTAGGTGCAGCGGGTATGTCGGAGTTGTCGTCGCGAGTTGCCAAGCGATTTGAAGAAGAGGACCCGAAGCTAATTATTGATCAGGCGTTGGCATGCCTTGATCCCAAGCATCACGACACGATTATCGCGGTCAGTGCTCATCTTGTTTTTGCTGATCGTATTGTTGATGATCAGGAGAGGGGTTTGTTGAATTATCTCTGCACCCATGGGTCCTTTTCTGGCTCGCTTGATCCGGTGGCAACTTCTAATGCTTTCGCAGCCTTTTATGCAGGGACATTAAGGGCTGTTTGATGCCTCCAGTCTTCATTTGCTAATAGCCCAAGCTGCGGAGTCCGGGCCGGGGAGAGCCCATGCCAGATGCCGGCAGTCCGCCGCCGCCGCTGGGTGTCGGACGCGGTTGTTGCCTCGTTATCCAGACCAAGAGGCCAATGCCCACGATCAAGAGGATGAAACGGAAGGCCCGTCCGCTGGCTGTCATCCCATCAGCCTAGGCAGCCTGATCCCACTCCACGCCCGCGGTTTGTTGTCTGCGATGGAGGCGGAGGAGCCGGAAGCGCTCGCGGCTGCTGAACACCTGGTAGACGCGCTGCCCCTGCGTTCCCGGTGCGGGCTGGCAGTCCACCTCAGAGGGGAGAACCTCGGAGCGCAGCAGATCGCCGTTGTTGAACTGGTACCAGTAACTGCCCATGGCCCCGTTCCCGTTAGGGACGATCCAAGCCAAAGCGGCGGCAATGTCAAGGCCGATAGTTTCATCAGTATTTCTTCCCCTGGTCGACTCCTGACTTCTGCTGGATAAGGGGGAGGAGCCGACCCCGTTCGATGAAACCCTCCGGTCTTCTGGGACTGACGCTTGGCGTTCTGGTGGCGTGTTTCTTTGTGCCGTCGTTCGCTCAAGTGTTGGTGTTGACCCTGCTCTGTTACCTGGCCTATGCGCGTTTCAGCCGGGTTTAGGCGGGCAGCTTCAACACCGCGATATTCATCCCCACGCCAGCGCTGATGCCGATCAGGTTGGAGAGGCCGAGCACACCGCTGAGGACGGCCCAGGTGGCCCAGAAGGTCCAGGTGGCGGCCAGGCAGAAAAACAACAGCGAGATCAACAGCGCTGGGATCCGCAGGGGATGACCGACCGTCAGAAAACGAGCCAGGAACTCCGAGACCTTCCGGTAGATCTTGAACATGCGGCGGTTGGCCTGGGCTTTTGGGTTTTAACGGTTGCTGTGGGGGCTTGCTAGCGCCTGCGTTGGAGGCGTTGCCTTAGCCACGGCAATAGCAGGAAATCCATCAGCGCAAAGGTCAGCAGGCAGGGCAGGAAGCCGCGCTCGACGATGTGGCAGATCGGTCTGGTCGCATCAACCTGGCAAATCCACAACTTCCCGAGCCAATAGAGCGCAATCTTGATGGCGAAGTTGCGCCAGGAGCGAGCCGTTGGAGGTTGCATGGCGACCTAGGTGGGAGGCGTGATGCCCTGGGTGACGAAGTACACCGAGACGTACAACCCAGCGAACACCAGTAAGAGTCCAATGACCACCAATCTCCCGTCCATGGCCGACCATCCCCTGAGGGTTTGAACACTACTGGTGACAATCCCTTGTGGGCCGCCAACGTGCGAGCTCTAATGGCGCATCGGCATGGATTTGATGGACTTTGAACCCACAACCGATGGTCTCGGTTACAAGGTTTGCCTGACCAAAGATGGCCATACGGCCTGCGCCTTTGTCAGCAGCGCGCACTTGATTGAAGACAAGCGCCGCCAGCTCGAGGCCTCGATCAAGGCCGATGCCGAGCGCTGCGCCCGCTAGGAGGATTTGCCTTCTTCGATCAGGTCCTTGAGCCAATGGGCAGCCACGGCCCTGGAGATCGAACGGCTGATCAGTAGGTCGCAGATCAATTCCCAGAGCGGTTCACGGCCGGTCTGGGCGTAGTCCTTGGCAAAGGCCAGGCGTTCCTGGGTGCTCCGGCAGGAACGCAGGGCATCGATCAGGCTTTCCCGCTGACTGGTTGAAAGCGTGTCTGCGGGCATGGCCTTGCGCTCGGGTCTAGAGGACCTGGCCCACCAGGACGGCTGCCAGGGCTGAGAACACCGTAATGCTGAGGGCGGTCAGGGGATTCTGTCCCTGGGCGACCGCGTAGCTGGTGATCACGCCGGCCCCAAGACCAGCAACCATCAGTTGTGTAGCCAGGGCGGGGCGTTGATCCATTGCCGCTTGGGTGCGTTCCGTGCAGCTTGGGCCTGTCTTCAAAAAGGGCGAGAGCGAACCGCGGACTTCTTTACCTGCAGTTGATCTTCTTTACCCGCCGCAATGTGTTGAAGCTGGGCGGGCCCTGCCGCTGCTGGCCCACTGTTGCAGTTGCTCCAATTGTTCACGGGCCGTGCGCGAGAGGGGTACGAGTTGTGCCGCGGCGCTGGTGAGGTCGGCCTCTGCGAATTCCCGGGATTCGCTGAAGGCCTGGTGCATCGCTTCAATCACCACCTGCTCGAGTTCTGCCCCAGAGAACCCCTGAGTGCGATCAACCACCACATCCAATGGAATGTGGTGTTGGGGACGTCGTCGGCGGAGTTGCAAATCGAGGATCGTTCGACGCTCTTGGGCATCGGGAAGATCCAAGAGGAAAATTTCATCGAACCGTCCTTTGCGCAGCAGCTCGGCCGGCAGTTTCTCCACACCGTTCGCCGTCGCCACCACAAAGACCGCTGTCGTTTTCTCCGCCATCCAGGTCAACAGACTCGCCAGTACCCGTTGGCTGGTGCCTCCATCGCTGCGGCCATCAGCGCTGCCGAAGCCTTTGTCGATCTCGTCAATCCAGAGCACGCACGGGGCCATCGCCTCGGCCCGTTGAATCATGTCCCTGGTGCGGGCTTCCGAGGCTCCCACCAGCCCGGCAAACAGCCGGCCGACATCCAAGCGGAGCAGCGGCATGCTCCAGCTGTGGGCAATGGCCTTGGCCGTCAGTGACTTGCCGGTCCCCTGGGGACCCACCAGTAGGACCCCGCGGGGAAGCGGCAGCCCGTAGCGGCGCGCCTCATCGCTGAAGGCCATGTGCCGTTGCTCGAGCCAGCGCTTCAGGGCATCCAACCCGCCGATATCAGCCGGTGTGGCTTCTGTTGGGCAGTACTCCAGCAGTTCGCTGCGGGCGATGGCCTGGCGCTTTTCTTCGAGCACCTCATCGAGGTCCGCGCTGCCGAGTTGTCCCCGACTGGCCAGGCCGCGGGCGGCCACCTGGCGGATCCGCTGCTCACTGAGCCCGCTGCAGCTGTGGGTGAGCAGCTCCAGAAGATCGGCGCCGATGGCCTGGCCACTGGCTTGGGCGATGTTTCCCAGCAGGGCCTGGATCTCCTGTTGGTTGGGCAGTGGAAGGTCCAGCAGGGTGATGCATTCCTCCAGCTCCCGCGGCAGCTGCCATTCCGCCGCGGTGATCACCAGGGTTTGCGGCCGTTGGCGCAGGCTTGAGGCCAGGTTGCGCAGCTTGCGGCAGATGCTGCTGTCGTCGGCGTAGCGGTGAAAGTCGTGCAGCACCAGCAGGGCTGGCTGCTCAGCGGGGAGGGCGCTGAGGCTCTCCAGGGCTGCCAACGGATTGCGCGCGGCTTCTCCGTCCCGGCCAGGCCAGCCTTTGAGCCCACTGATGAAATCCCAGCGGGCCAGCGCTCGCTGGTCGAGGCGCTTGGCGGCATCGCCCAAGAGGTTCGCGATCCTCTCCTCCTCCTGGCTCCGGATCCAGAGGATCGGCGTCCGGGCCCGGATCAAGAGATCAAGGTGATCCGCCCAGGCCTGGCTCATGGCTGCAGGTTCTTCAGGGCAGCCCAGCGGGGATCGATGGGTCCATCGTCCGGTTCCGTCTTCAGGTTGGGGCCAGGACACTCCGCGCCGCAGCGATTCACGACCGGCAGCTGGAGGTTGAGTTGCTCAAACACCCAGTGCTCTGGATCGAAATCCGCCCGGGGGTCCATGCTTTCGGTCAGTTCATCGGGATCGAGTTCCAGCACCTCACTGCCGGCCTCCAGCACGGTCTCCAGATCCATCCCCTGCTCCCGGGCCTGCTCCCCCAGCCAAAGCACCTCGCGGGTTTGGAAGCTCAGGGGGTGGTTGAACTGCTGCAGGCAGCGGTCACAGCAGAGGGTGACGATGGTGTTGGCCTCGCCGTCCAGTTCGAGGACATTGCCGCGATGCACGGCGAGGAGTTGGCCGCGCACCGGGGTCAGGCTGTCGAGTTCGCCGAGCCGTTGGTCGATGGTCCAGTGCTTTCCCTGCTCCAGCAGCTTGAGCTCCTGGAGTGGTACGGGCGTGAGGGGGTCACCGGTCTGGAGACGGTCGCCCATGCCCTATTTCTTGCCCTTTGGTTCGAACGGCATGCGGCTGCTACCTGTGACCGTGGCGGTCACCGTTTTGGCTTCGGCAGCCAATTGCTGATCGAGGATCGACTGCAGGTTGTCGGGAAGCGCCTCGCGGGTCAGCAGGAAGGTCTGAACCGCCTGGAAGACGTTGGCGATCACCATGTAGAGCAGAACCCCGGCGGGCAGGGGGAAGAACAGGAACATCCCGGTGATCATCACGGGGGTGATCTTGTTGGCCGTGGCCTGTTGGGGATTGGCGGGCATGCCCATGCCCGAGAGGATCTGACTCAGGAAGAGGGTGACGCCGAAACCGCCCACCAAGATCGCGATATCCCAGTTGATGGCGCCATCGGTGTAGAAGCCAACCTGTCCCAGGGCCTTGATGAAGAGGAAGCCGCTGCGGGCCGCCAAGCCAGGAATCTTGGCTTCAACCGTGACATCACCTGGGGCGATGGCATGGATCGCGCCGTTTTGGTCCACGCTCACAAGCCCTTCGCCCTTGGTCACAGACCAGGTGGGGGCAAAGGCGGAACCGTTCTCGACGCCGCTGAGGACGGAGGCAAAGCTGGCGCCATCCTTGGTGTGCAGGCTGACGGTCTCGGTGTCACCTACGCCGAGCTTGGTTCCCTTCTCCAAGCTGGCGATCACGGGAACGTGATCGGTGCTGGTCACAAAAATGGAGTGGCTTGCACTGTTGAAGGGCTTGGGTTCAACAGCAGCGATCTGATCAGCCGGCAGGACCTTCAGATTGAGGGTGTAGGGAACATCGGCAAACGGTGATCCACGCAGGGTTGCGAAGAGCGCAAACAGGATCGGCATCTGCACCAGCAGTGGCAGGCAGCCGGAGAGGGGGCTGCCGAACTCCTTCATCAAGGAGCCCAGTTCCTCCTGTTGCTTTTGCGGGTTGTTGGCGTATTTGGCCTTGATCTCAGCCTGGCGCTTTTGCATCACCGGCTGGGCGATCCGCATGCGGCGGGCATTGCGAATCGAGCCGGCGCTCAAGGGGAAGAGAGCCAGGCGAATCACCACCGTGAGGGCAATGATCGCGAGCCCGTAGCTCGGTACCAATCCGTAGAAGAAATCCAGGATTGGCAGCAGCAGGTTGTCGGAGATGTATCCGATCACGGCGTCGCTAACGGTGGGGTTGGGAGGTGTGAGTCAGTGTCTCAGGCGGCGGCGTCGCCACCGAATCCGGCGGTGCCAGAGCTCTTGGCGGCGGGACCGGATTTCAGCCGTGCCTCGATGAAGGCTTGGGCCTCGCGGTAGCGGGGTACTGCGCGCATCTCCAACTTCATGCCATCGCTCAGGACGAGCACCATGTCACCCCAGAAGCCGAAGCCGCGGGAGACCGAACGAACCTCGCGAATCTGGCTGTAGACCACCTGGGTGCGGTCCCGGCCGAGCCAGCCGCCAGTGACTTCAACCCGGCGGCTGGTGATCCGGAAGCGCAGCCAGAGGGCGCGCACCAGGGCGCCCACGGCGAAGGGGATGCCGATCAGGGTGAGCCCGAACAGCAGGTTGGTGATCAGATCACCCTTGGCAGGACCGCCTTCATAGAAGACCTCCTCATTGATGCTGGCCCCCGGGGCGACGGGAGCGGGTTGGGAGGCAGCGCTCATGGTCTCAGTCCTGCCTTGGCAACGAGTTCGGAACATTCTCCCAGGAGGAGTTGCTCTTCCGTGTCCGCACTACCCGGTTTGAGCGAGATCAACAGCCAAATCCCCTCGCCCTGATTCGCGATCAGTTGGCTGAGATGGCCATGCAGCAGACGACGCAACCGGTTGCGTTCCACGGAGCGTTTGCTGACCTTGCTGCTGACCACAACCCCCAGGCGGCAGCTCAAGGGGGTGTGGTCCCGTGGATCGGTTTTCAGCAGTTCGGGCTTGGCGGCCATGGTTCTGAGGACCATCCACTGGCCATGGATCCGCCGACCCTTTTGGTAGATCCGATCAAAGACAAAACGCCCCCTCAGCCTGTGTTCCCGAGAGAGCGCCATGGCTTGGGGCTACGCGGGGTTGGCTGAGGGGGCGTTGCTGCCCTCGCTCGTCGAGAGCAAGGGCTTCAGGGGATCAGACCGACAGACGGGCCCGGCCGCGCTTACGGCGGGAGCGGATCACGCGACGGCCGGTGTGGCTCCGCATGCGAACACGGAAACCGGACACCCGTTTGCGCTTACGGCTGGTTCCTTCAAGTGTGCGCTTGGTCATGGGTCCGGCTCGGCTGCGCCTTCAACGTCGATCGCCCAATTTATCAGCTGGGGTGACTCAGAAATCGGCGGTGGCGTCCACCTGGATCAGCCAGCTGCCCAGGTAACCCGAGATCGGCACTGCGCCTGGGGCCTGCGCCAGGGCGTTGAGCTGGAACATGCCTGCGCTGGGCGGATTGATCACCTGCATGTAGACGCCAATGGTCTTGCCGACGGGCACGGGGGTGTCCGGGAAGATCTCAATCGAGCGGCCATCGGTTGTGACCTCCACGGTCGCCGGAATGGTCTCCTCGCAGCGGGTGCGCTTGGTCATGCTGCCCGACTTCATGTAGCAGAGCTTGATCTTTTGCGGATCAATCGTTGTGTCGAAGCTCTGGGGAATCGAGATGGCCAGCTTCAAGATCGCGGTTTTGCGATCCTTCGGTTTGAGCAAAAAATAGTATTCAGCGCGCTGTTGACGAACGGTGTTCGTTGTGAAGTAGTAGAGCTTGCGGTAATCCTTGGTGTTATCCCAGCGGAACTCCATGATGCTGGGTGTTCCCTGGGCCAGGGCTGCTTTGGGAGCCAGTCCAAGCTGAGCTCCGGCGAGGGCAGCTCCGCAGCCAAGGGCGGCGGCGAGCTTGATCGCTGTCTGTTTGAGGGACATTCGTTTCAAAGAGATCCGCTTGCGATTGATCATTGCGCCTGAAACTTGACCCGTTTGGCCCATTCTCAGGGGGGTAGGGGTTCAGGTCGGGCCCGGTGGGCGGCCAGGCAGCTGGCAGTTGTGACCAGATGCGACTGCCTTAGGAGGCGGCGAGGTCGGGCCTGAGCCGTGCGGCCTCCCGCAGATAGGCATGGCGAGCGGGTCGCTCGAGCCAGACGTGGGCCAGGAGGCGAATGCAGCGCTCCAGATCACCTGCCACGGCCATTTGCTGGCAGTCGAGCAGGGCGACCCCATCCCAGCCTGCCCGGTGCCGTGCGATGGCCGCCGGGAAGCAGGCGTCCAGATCCGCGGTGACCGAAAAGGTCAGCGAAAGAATCTGAGCGCCTTCGAGGTTGTTGCGCTCCACCAGAGCGTCGAGCAGCTCGTTAACCGCCTCCTGAATGGCTTCACGGCTGTTGGCCGTCGCGGTGGTGGCGCCCCTCAGGGCGCGGAGCGATTGCTCAGGGCTCATGGGCGATGCAGCCAAAGGGGTTGGCCGCTGCTGCTCAGCTCCAGCTTGAGCCACTGCAGGGCCAGGGAAATCTGGGACCGTCCAGGGATGACCCCTGCGAAGCGCTTTTTCTCCTGCCCAAAGGTGATGGGCTTGGTTTTCTCCAGGTCCAACTCGGCCAGTTCACAGGCCAGGCGCCGGGCCTGTTCTTCATCGCCCAGGGCATCGACGAGACCCAGCTCTTGGGCTTGGGCACCGCTGAAGACGCGTCCATCGGCAAAGCGACGGACCTCGTCTTCGCTGAGTCCCCGGCCTTCGGCAACGGCGCTGACGAACTGCCCGTAACTGGAGTCGATCAACTCCTGGAGCACCTGCCGCTCGCCACTGCTGAGGGCCCGGTCCGGGGAAAGGATGTCCTTATAGAGGCCGCTTTTGACGGTTTCAAATTGGATGCCGATCCGCTCGAGCAGGCGCGAGAGGTTGTTGCCCCGCAGGATCACACCGATGGAGCCGGTGATGGAGCCCGGGTTGGCGACGATCTTGTCGGCGGCCACACCGATGTAGACGCCACCGGAGGCGGAGATGTTGCCGAAGCTGGCAATCACCTTGCACTGCTTCTCCCGCAGGCGCAGCAGGGCCGCATGAATCTCCTGGCTGTCTCCCACGGTTCCGCCGGGGCTGTCGATGCGCAGCAGTAGGGCCGGGAATTCGCGTTTTTCGACCTCGCGCAGGGCCTTCAGCACCCGTTTGCGTGTGCCGGAGGCAATGGGCCCTTCAATGGCAATCCGCGCGAGTTTGCGGCGTGACTTGCGTCGCCAGGGCCAGGGCATCGAGTCGATCTGCAGTGGCTGGATCTTAAAAAGGAGCCTGTGGGCGATTGGAGCCGGTGAATCTGCGCTGGCTGGCCATGGTCCTCCCCTTCGCGCTTTGGGGAACCGCGATGGCGGCAATGCGGCCCCTGCTGGATGGGGCGGGCCCCCTCACCTTGGCTTGGATGCGGCTTCTGCCTGCGGGGCTGGTGGTCTTGCTGGCGGCCCAGGTCCTGGGTCGCTCCATGGCGGTCGATCGCCGCGATTGGTTCTGGTTTGCCCTGTTCGCCGTGGTGGATGCCACGGCCTTTCAGGGGTTGCTGGCGCGGGGCTTGGGCGGCACCGGCGCGGGCTTGGGCTCAGTCCTGATCGACTCCCAGCCGCTGCTGGTGGCCCTGCTGGCCCGCAGCCTGTTTGGCGAGGCGATCAATCCTGTGGGTTGGGTGGGCCTGCTGGTGGGCTTGCTCGGCATCCTCTGCCTCGGGCTGCCGGAATCCCTGCTGCGGCAGTGGTGGCTGATGGGCCCGGAGGTCTTCGGTGAGACCGCCTGGAGCCACGGTGAGCTCTGGATGTTGGCCGCGGCGTTGGCCATGGCCCTGGGGACGGTCTTGAGCCGCTATGCCTGCCGCCACAGCGATCCAGTGGCGGTCACCGGCTGGCACCTGGCCCTGGGGGCACTGCCTCTTTTGGCGGGGGCAGCCCTGGAGCCGTTCTGGAACCCCGCAGCCCTGGGCCCCTGGCCGCAGTGGTCAGGCACCGGCTGGCTGCTGATGGCCTACGCCGCCCTCTTCGGCAGCGCCCTGGCCTACGGACTGTTCTTTTGGTTCGCCAACCATGGAGAGCTGACCAGTTTCACGGCGCTGACCTTCTTGACCCCCGTTTTCGCGCTGCTCTGCGGCGTGGCTCTGCTCGAGGAGAGCCTGAGTGCCTTGCAGTGGCTCGGCGCGGCCTTGGCCCTGTTGAGCGTGGTTTTGATCAACCGCCGCACCCAGTTGTGGCAGCCGGACTCGATGGAGCAGGAGGTCACCCCATGAGCGCGCGCTCTCTTTCGATCCTGGTGGTGGCTCCTGCCCTGGGCGCGCTGGGCAGCGGCAAGGCGGGGGGCGTGGAGCTCACCTTGACCAGCCTGGTGAGTGGGCTGCTCGAGCGGGGCCATCAACTGACGGTCGTGGCGGCCGAGGGCTCCCGCTTGCCCCCGAGCTGCGATGGGGCCGCCCTACTGGCTGAAGCAGGAGCGCCCCAGGAGAGTTGCCAGCACGCCCCAAGGGCTTCGGATGTGCTGATGCCAGCTGAGGGACTGCTGCCGCGGCTTTGGCAAAGGGCCCTGCGGGAGCCCTGCGATCTGGTGTTGAACCTGGGCTACGACTGGCTCCCCTTTTGGCTGACCCCTCTGGTTGAGGTGCCGATCTTTCACCTGGTGAGCATGGGCTCGGTGAACCAAGCCATGGATGCGGCCATCGCCGAAGTGGCCCGCTGGGATCAACGCCGGCTGGCCTTCCACACCGCCACCCAGGCCGCTGATTTCGCCCTGCCGCAGCCCCCCGTTGTGGTCGGCAATGGCTTTGATCTCTCCGCCTATGGCCTCTGCCTAGAACCCGAGCCCCTGTTGGGCTGGGTCGGCCGGGTGGCGCCTGAAAAAGGCTTGGAGGATGCGGCAGCCGCCGCGGCTCAGCTGGGGCAGCGCCTGGCCGTCTGGGGCCTGGTGGAGGACCCCGCTTACGCCCAGCGGGTTGAAGCCTCTGTTCCCTCGGGCACCCTGGATTGGCGGGGGTTTCTGCCCACGGCTGCCCTTCAGGCGCAATTGGGCCGCTGCCGGGCCTTGCTGAACACCCCGAAGTGGAATGAGGCCTACGGCAATGTTGTGGTCGAGGCCATGGCCTGCGGTGTGCCCGTGGTGGCCTACCGCAGGGGCGGACCTGGTGAATTGATTCAGCCCGGCCTCAATGGTTGGTTGGTGGAACCCGACCAGCCCCGCGCCTTGGCAGAGGCGCTGGAGAGGGTCGATCAGATCGATCGCCGTCAGTGCCGGCACTGGGTGGAGCGCCAGGCCTCCAGGGCCGTTCTGGCAGAACGGCTGGAGCAGTGGTTGGAAGCCGGTCTGATGGGGAAAGGGCGATAGGGTCGGGCCTGCTTCGATCCAGCAACGTGCGCAACCGCAAGCCCTGGTTGGTGCTGTTGCTGGTGGCGGTTGCCGGTCTGCTGCTGTTTGTTTGGCGGCTCGGCATGACGGGCCTGGTGGATGAGACCCCCCCGCTGTTTGCTGCGTCCGCCAAGGCCATGGCGGAGACCGGTGATTGGCTGACGCCGCGGGTCAACGGTTTACCGCGCTACGACAAGCCGCCCCTGGTCTATTGGCTGATGGGGTTGGGCTATGCCCTGCCCGCTCAGGACCTCTGGAATCCCTTCGGCACCTGGGCCTCGCGGCTCCCATCAGCACTCAGTTCCATCGGTTTGATGCTGCTGATGGCCCTCACCCTGCTGCGCCGCCCCCAGGGCCAGCCTGATGGGGCCCAGCAGGCCGTCACGGCCATGACGGCGGCCTTGGCCTTTGCCCTCTCGCCACTGGTCCTGCTCTGGAGCCGCATTTCGGTCAGTGATGCGCTCTTCAGTGGCTTGTTGTCGGCGGCACTGCTGCTGTTTTGGTGGCGCTACGCCGGCCTCTGCCGTTGGTGGGTTCCCTGGTTGGTGCTGGGTCTGGCCGTGCTGGCCAAGGGGCCCGTGGCGGTGGTCCTGGCTGGGCTGACTGCGCTGCTGTTTGCCCTGCTGCAGCGTGATCTCCCGGGTTTATGGGCCCTTTGGAGACCCTGGCGTGGCCTGGCCCTGACGGCGGCGTTGGCCTTGCCCTGGTACGTCCTTGAGCTGTTGGTGGAAGGGCAGCCCTACTGGGACAGCTTTTTCGGTTACCACAACCTTCAGCGCTTCACCGGCGTGGTCAACAACCACCTCCAGCCCTGGTGGTTTTTCTTCCCCGTTCTGGTGGTGGCATCGCTGCCCTTCACCCCCTTGCTGCTGGCTGGTCTGGTGGGGGCCCTTCGTCCCCAACCGGCCCCCCCCGAGCAGTCCCTGCAGCGCTTTGCGGCCTGCTGGCTGCTGGCGGTCTTTGTCTTTTTCACCGCAGCGGCCACCAAGCTCCCCAGCTACTGGATCCCCGCGACACCAGCCGCAGGGCTTTTGATTGCCTTGGCTGCGCAAAACCTGCGGCCGGGATGGCGCTCCGCGGTCCTAAGGGGGAGCACCTTGGCCCTGGTGGGGGTTCTGACGGCCGGTCTCGCCGCCGGGAACCTCTGGGTTCCCTTGATTAATGAGCCGGAGATGCCGACCTTGTCCGCGGCCCTGCTGGCCAGTGGAGCGCTGACGCGCGCCTCGCTCTGCTTTGGCGCGGGTGGGGTGGCGGCACTGCTGCTCTGGTGGGGCCCCCCCAGTGCCCGCCGGGGCTGGCTGCTGGTTCAGCAATTGGGCATGGGGGCATTTGTCGTGACAGCCCTGGTGCCCATGGTCGAGTTGGGGGACCGCCTACGTCAGCTCCCAATTCGCCGTATGGCCTCCCTGGCGCTGGAGCAGCAGCGTCCGCAGGAGCCCCTGGCGATGGTGGGCATCCTCAAGCCGTCGCTGCACTACTACACCCAACAGGTGGTGGTCTACGAGGGGGTGCAGCCCAATGGCCCGCTGAACCTCAATGACCGTTTGGCCAAGGAACAGCGCCGCGGCCAGCAACCGTCTCAGGCGTCTCCAGGGGCCAGCGTTCTGGTGGTGATCGACGGCAATACCGCGACCTTGCCTCACTGGCGTGGGGTGCCGCACCAGCGCCTGGGAACGATCGGTCTCTACGAGCTTTGGCGAGTTCCCCGTCCAGCCCTGAACAAGTGGTCTAAGGACCTGGCGGAACGGGCGGGTTTGGCTCCGGATTGGCAGGAGCCCCGCCCAGAGCGCTACTGATCGGTCTCGCTGGGGGTGCCCATGGCGACCCCTTGGTCCATCGTGTCCCGTTGGCAGAAGCTGCAGTGCCCCCAGCGCTGGAGTTCCCCGACCGGTGAAGGGCGTTTGCAGGTGGGACAGGACCCCATGCCAAAGACGTCCACACGGCTGGGATGCTGCGCCCAAATCTCCTCCTCAAGGCCACTGCCCGCTGGGGGCAAGGGCGTGCTTTGGTGCTGCTGGAACTGCAGGTCCTTGACCGCAAATCCAGCGCCTCGCAAGGCGCCGAGCAGTTGGTGCTTGTTAAAGCGAAGGGCCTGGAGCCATTGGGGGTGCTGGGCTCCCACCACAAGTCGTCCGCCCTGCAGGCGCAGCGGCCGGCAGTGGGGTGCGAGCTGGGGGCCGGCGATCCGCGGCCATGCCTGCCAGAGCCCCGCCAAGCTTCCCTCGTCCTTCCACTCCTTCTGCAGGCTGCTCAGGGAGTCCCCCAGCCCTTGAATCGGTGGCCTGGGCGGCGGCACCAAGAGGTTCACGTCCCCTTGGCGTCGCGTTTGGTTGCGGGGGGCGATGCCCATGGGGTGACCCTAGGGGAATTGGCGCTGTGCAGGGCGGCCTGCGCTGGTTAGTCTCGGCCTCAGCTCTGCTTGCTCCATGGGCTTTTTTGATCGCCTCGGCCGGTTGGTTCGTGCCAACGCCAACGCAGCCCTGAGTGCGGCTGAAGATCCCGTCAAGATCCTCGACCAGTCGGTTGCGGACATGCAGGCCGATCTGGTGAAACTGCGCCAGGCCGTCGCCACGGCGATCGCCAGCCAGAAGCGGATTCAGAACCAGGCCGATCAGGCCGATGCCCAGGCCAAAACCTGGTACGAGCGTGCCGAGTTGGCCCTCAAAAAAGGCGAAGAGGACCTGGCCCGTGAGGCCCTGGGGCGCCGTAAGACCTGTCAGGACACCGCCACCGCACTGCAGGGCCAGCTGCAGAGCCAGTGCGGCCAGGTGGATCAGCTGAAGAAGAGCTTGGTGCAGCTCGAAAGCAAGATCGCCGAAGCCAAGACCAAAAAAGACATGCTCAAGGCGCGGGCCCAGGCGGCCAAAGCCCAGGAGCAGCTGCAGAGCGCAGTGGGCAGCCTCGGGACAAATTCCGCCATGGCTGCCTTCGAGAAGATGGAGGAGAAGGTCCAAGCCCTGGAGGCCCGCAGTCAGGCCGCCGCTGAACTGGCCGGCGCAGATCTGGAAAGCCAGTTCGCCGCCCTGGAGGGCGCACCTGAGGTTGATTCCGAGCTGGAGGCCCTGAAGGGCAAGCTCTCGGGTTCTTCCGAGGCCCCGTCCCTGCCCGCCGGTGCTGAGGGGGTGCAGCCGGTCAAGGTGAGCGAGGTTGATACGGAGCTTGAAGAGCTCAGGCGTTCCATCGACAAGCTCTGAGCTCTCCATACAATCGCCAGACCCATGACAGCCGCCGTGTCCGTTCTTCAGCTCACCGATGCCAACTTCCAGGCCGAGGTGCTGGAGTGCTCGACCCCAGTGCTCGTCGACGTTTGGGCCACTTGGTGCGGCCCCTGCCGTCTGATGGCGCCGATGATGGATTGGGCGGCCCAGGAGTACGCCGGTCGTCTGACCGTGGGCAAGTTGGAGGCTGACCCCAACCCAGCGAGCCGCGATTTGATGCAGGTGCAGGGCCTGCCCGCTCTGGTGCTGTTTAAGGACGGCCAAGAGATCGCCCGTCACGAGGGCGCCATGGCGAAGCCCCAGCTCCAGGCTTTCTTGGATGCCCAGCTCTGATCCGTTCTCGATTTCCGAACGGGTTCGTGGGCTAGGTAGCGGCGTTTTTGCCCGCAATGACCAACGCAAGGTGGCCTATCGGGCCCGGTCAGAGGCCGGGCTGGCCCCCCTACTTGACCTGTCCTTGGGGTCAACCGATCTCCAACCACCGCCGGTGGCGATCGAGGCCATCCGCCAACGCCTCGGCCATCCCGATAGCGCTTCCTACTGCCTACACGGCGCGACGGCCCCGCTCCGTGAAGCCGTCGCGGCCTGGGCCGAGCGGCGCTTTGGGGTGGCGGTGGACCCCGCCAGCGAGGTCCTGTTCCTGGTGGGATCCCAGGAAGGCACCGCCCACCTGCCCTTGGCGGTGCTCAATCCCGGCGATTCCGCGCTCCTGCTGGATCCCTTCTATCCCTCCCACCTGGGGGGGCTTCGCTTGGCATCCGCGCAGCCGCGCTTCCTGCGTCTGGAGCGGGAGCGGGGCTTTGCCCCCAACTTTGATCAGCTGAGCGCTGCGGAGTGGGATGCGCTCAAGTTGATGGTCCTGGGCTTTCCCCACAACCCAACGGCCACCACGGGAGAGCAGGGCTGGGTGGATGAAGCGGCCGCGCGGGCCGTTCGCCATGGCCTGGTCTTCGCCCACGACAACCCCTATGTCGATTTGGCCCTCGAGGGGGAGGCTCCGTCTCTGCTGCGCTCCCCCCATTGGCGCGAGTGCGGCATTGAGTTTTTCTCCTTCTCCAAAGGTTGGTGTCTGGGTGGATTCCGGATGGCCTTTGCGATTGGTGCTGCCCCCTTGATCCAGGCCCTGCGCCAGCTCAAGGGGGTGGTGGATTTCAACCAGTCCTTAGCGCTGCAGGCGGGGGGGATTGCGGCCCTCGAGCAGGCGCCCGATTGGCCCGAGCAGCTCAAACCGGTGTACCGGGAGCGTCGCGACCGCATGATCGCGGCGTTGACGGCGGCCGGTTGGCCCGTGCAGCGCCCGTCGATGGCGCTCTACCTCTGGCTCGCTTTGCCTGAGCAGGCCCGCCAGCGCGGTTGGACCTCCGAGCAGTTCTGCGGCCAGTTGCTGGAGGCGACAGGCGTCTGCCTGACCCCCGGGAACGGCTTCGGCGAGGGGGGCGAGGGGTTTGCGCGCTTGGCCTTGGTCCATGACACAGCGGCACTGGAGGCCGGCGCCCAGCGCATGGGGGCATGGCTGAGCAGCCTTTAAGCGCCGCGGCTCTGGCGCGGCAGTTGCGCCAAACCCCAGGGGACTATCCGCTGCCTTGGCGGATTCAGGTGCGGCCGATCTGCGCGAGCACGGAACGGGAGCTGGATCAGTGGCTCCGGCGTGATCCCATGGCTTCAGCCGCCCGCGTGGTGCTAGCTCGTCGCCAGGGATTTGGCCAGGGCCAGCAGGGACGCTCTTGGTCTTCTCCCGCCGGTGGGATCTGGTTGAGTGCCGCCTTGCCCTGGCCTTGCGAGGGGGATCGAGCGGCTTCCCTGGCCCTGGCGGTGGCCGTCGGTTTGGCCCTGCAGTTGGAGGGGCTGGGCTTGGCGCCGGCGATCAAATGGCCGAACGATCTGTTGGTCTCGGGCCGCAAGCTCTGTGGATTTTTGCCGCGCCTGGCCTGGCGTTCCGGCGCCGTTCGCCACGCCCGCATTGGTTTGGGCCTCAATGGCTCCAATGCCGTACCGATGGGGGCGATCAGCCTGGGACAACTGCTGGGCAGGCAGCAGCCGGCTGCCGTGGGGGCGCGTGTACTGCGGGCCTTGGAATGGGCCGTGGCCGCGGCGGACCAGCCGGAGCTGGTGCGGCGGCAGGCCGAGCAACGCCTCTGGGACCCCGGTGGCGTTGAGCATGACGGCCAGCATTGGAGCATCGCCGGCCTCAGCCAGGACGGTGGTCTGCAGCTGCAGAACGAGTCCGGCTCGCTGGTGCTCAGGCGCCGTTTCTAGGGCTTCCTAGGATGCGGATGTGATGCGCCCTCCACGGCTCCGTTGGCTGCTGTTGACGCCGGTGCTTCTGGCTGGACCGGTTGCGTCTGAGCCCAGTGGACCATTGGAGCCGCCGCCCCTGCCGGCGCAGCAGGCGCCCCTGCGGCCCTCCCTGCCACAGCTTCAGGCGCTGCCGCCGCCGAAGCGGTTTGATCAGTCCCTGGATGCGCTGGTGCGCCAGGGCATCGTCACCCCCTCGGAGCGTCGGGCCCTGCGGGGGGGCGGAGGGGAGCTCCGGCCCCTGGATGTGGGGGCCTTTCAACAGGCCTGTCGCAGCGGTGCGCTTTCCGCCCGTGAATGCAGCGGTGGCATTGCCTTGCGCTGGGGTCTGCGGCGTGAGGGTTCGCGGCGTCCTCCCCTGTCGGTTCCGGTGTCGGCCTTGCTGGGCGGCCGCTTTGACCTGGCCAAGGTGTTTCGGGTGACGCCTCGGCCGGCACCAGTGGCGGGTAATGGCAACCGCCGGTTGCTGCTGCCGATCATTGGTTCGGCCTTCAAGTCCAGCGGTTTTGGCTGGCGTTTGCATCCCCTGCTTGGGGGCTGGCGTCTTCATGCCGGAGATGACCTGGCGGCCCCGGAGGGCACCCCGGTGGTGGCGGCGTTGGCCGGTCGGGTGGTGAGCAGTGGCTTGGCCGGTGGCTATGGCCTGGCGGTGGAGGTGGAGCACCAACGGCCGCGCCGCCGCAGCCTTTACGGCCACCTCTCTGAGCTCTATGTCCGCGCCGGTGATCGGGTGCTGCAGGGGGAGGTGCTCGGCCGGGTGGGCAGCACCGGCTTGAGCACAGGGCCCCACCTGCATTTCGAGCTGCGTCAACCGGTTTCCGGTGGCTGGGTGGCCGTTGATCCGGGTGAGTTCGATCCCGGTTCAGCCCTGCGCGGCAGCGATGCGGTGGCCCTGTTGATGGGGCAACTGATCAGCAGCCTGGAGCGACCTGGGGGCTAGGGCTGGGATCCAGCGCCTGCACTCACCAGACGTCCATCGTGGAAGTGCACGACCCGCTGGGCCCGCGCCGCCACCTCGTGTTCGTGGGTCACCAGCAGGATGGTCACCCCCTCCCGCTGGTGCAGTTCATCAAACAGATCCAGGACCTCGGAGGTGGTGCGGGAATCGAGGGCCCCGGTGGGTTCGTCCGCCAGCAGCAGGTTGGGTTGGTTGATGATCGCCCTGGCGAGGGCGACACGCTGCTGTTGTCCGCCGGAGAGCTGGTTGGGTTTGTTGTAGAGGCGCTCTCCAAGGCCGATGCGCTCAAGGGCACGGATTCCCCGCTGCTCACGCTCCTCAGCCGGAACGCCCGCATAGACCATGGGCAACATCACGTTCTCTAGGGCCGTCAGCTCCTGGAGCAGGTGAAATTGCTGGAAGACAAAGCCCAGTTCGCGGTTTCTGAGGTCGGCGAGTTGATCGTCGGAGAGTTGCTCAACGGCGGTGCCGTTGAGGCGATAGCTTCCGCTGGTGGGCCGATCGAGGCAGCCCAGGATGTTCATTGCGGTGCTCTTGCCTGAGCCCGAGGTGCCCATGACGGCGACGTACTCACCGCGTCGCACGCTCATGGTCAGGTCATCGAGGGCAATGACTGTGGTGTCACCGCTGCCGTAGGTCTTGCGAATGTGCTCGAGTTCGGCAACGACGGGCCCGGTGCCGCTTGCCATCAACCCACAGGCAGGCCCGCGGCCGAAGCGAGGGCTTTCTGAAGCATCGGGGTGCCGGAGACCGCACCACTGGCCCAGGTGAACAGCGGGTTGGACAGGATGCCGCCAACGGCCGTGACCACGACACAGGACACCAGGGCGGCCCGAAGGGGCTGCAGTCCAGCAAGGTTCCAGTTGAGGTCTGGGTAGGCCTTGACCACCTCAGAGGCCTCTTGGGGCTCCTTGACCACCATCATCTTGATCACCGAGATGTAGTAGTAAATCGAGACCACGGAGGTCAGTAGGCCGACCACGACCAGCAGGTACTGGTGGTCTGCCCAACCGGCGAAGAAGAGATAGATCTTGCCGAAGAAGCCCAGCATCGGAGGGATGCCACCGAGGGAGAGCAGGCAGAGGCTCAGGCCCAGGGTGATCAGTGGATCCTTCTGGTAGAGACCGGCGTAGTCGCTGATGCGATCACTGCCCGTGCGCAGGGAGAACAGGATGATGCAAGCGAAGGCCCCCAGGTTCATGAACAGGTAGGCGGCCATGTAGAGAACCATTGCCGCGTAACCGTCTTCGGTTCCGCAGACCAGGCCGATCATCACGAAGCCGGCCTGACCAATGGAGCTGTAGGCCAGCATCCGCTTCATCGAGGTCTGGGCCAGGGCGACGACGTTGCCCAGGACCATGCTCAAGATGGCCAAGACGGTGAAGAGAAGCTTCCACTGGGCCTCGAAGGGCTCAAAGCAACCCACCAGGATCCTCAGGGCCAGGGCAAAGCCAGCGGCTTTGGAGCCGACCGAGAGAAAGGCCACCACTGGGGTGGGCGAGCCTTCATAGACGTCAGGGGTCCACTGGTGGAAGGGCACCGCTGCGATCTTGAACGCGACGGTGGCCAGAACGAACACCAAGGCCAGGGCTGCCACCGGCGAAGCGCTGGTTTGCAGTGCAATGCCGACGGCTTCCAGGCTGGTGCTGCCGCCCGTCAAGCCGTAGAGCAGGGAGGCGCCATAGAGAAACACCGCAGCAGCGGCGGACCCCACCAGCAGATATTTCAGTGCGGCTTCGGAGCTGCGGGCATCGCGCTTCATGTAGCCCGACAGCAGATAGCTCGCGACCGAGAGGGTCTCGAGGGACACAAAGATGCTGACCAGGTCTGTGGACCCGCAAAGCAGCATCGCGCCAAGGGTGGCGGCCAAGAGGATCGAGGCGTATTCACCAACGGGGGTGCCGGCCCGCTCGACGTAGCGCCAGCTGATTAAGAGGGAGACCAGGGTCGAGGCGGCGACCACTGCGCGAAAGGCAATGGCGAGGTTGTCGGCCAGGAAAGAGCCGAGGAAGGAGGGTTCAAGCGGTGCTGCGTCCCATTGCAGGGCGAGCAGGACCAGGGCGCTGCCCAGTCCGAGATAGGAAAAGAGGGGGACCCAACGTGCAGCTGCTTTTTCCCCCGCTAGGTCCACCAGCAGGCAGGCCAGCATCGCGAGCAGGACTGCACCCTCCGGTGCAATGGCTCCTGCATTGAGCTGCAGCGATGTGATGCCACTCACCAGGGGAGCAGCCGCAGTGGAAACGGTCTCGGCGGCAGCCAGGAGAGAGAGCACAGCTGTTGGATCACGCCCGATGGGCTGGACTGTAGCCGCGCTGGCGTCGTCCTTCGGACTTTCTCGCCGGGGTTGACCGCCGGTGCGATAAAGAGGGAAGCGGTTCACCGCCTGCCTGTGGCGCACACCCTCGTCATCGTTGAAAGCCCCACCAAGGCCCGCACCATCCGCGGGTTCTTGCCGAAGGACTTCAAGGTTGAGGCCTCGATGGGGCATGTGCGCGACTTGCCCAACAACGCGAGCGAGATCCCCGCTGCCCACAAGGGCGAGAAGTGGGCCAATCTCGGCGTGAACACCACCAACGACTTCGAGCCGCTCTACGTGGTGCCGAAGGACAAAAAGAAGGTGGTCAAGGAACTCAAGGACGCCCTCAAGGGCGCCGATCAACTCCTACTGGCGACCGACGAAGACCGGGAAGGGGAATCGATCAGCTGGCACCTGCTGCAGCTGCTCAACCCGAAGGTGCCGGTGAAGCGGATGGTCTTCCACGAGATCACCAAGGAGGCCATCGGTCGCGCCCTGGAGCAGACCCGAGAGCTCGATATGGAGCTCGTCCATGCCCAGGAAACCCGGCGGATCCTCGATCGCCTGGTGGGTTACACCCTCTCCCCGCTGCTCTGGAAGAAGGTCGCCTGGGGCCTGAGCGCCGGACGGGTCCAGTCCGTGGCCGTGCGGCTGCTGGTCCAACGGGAACGGGCCCGCCGTGCCTTCAAGAGCGGCAGCTATTGGGATCTCAAAGCCCAGCTGGCTCAAGGCAGTTCCCCCTTTGACGCCAAGCTCACCCACCTGAAGGGCGAGCGCATTGCTGGTGGTTCCGATTTCGACGAAAACACCGGTGGACTGAAGGCCGGCAGCAAGGTTCGTTTGCTCAGCGAGGCCGATGCCCGCAGCCTGCGCGAGGCCGTCTTGGCTGCGCCCTGGCGGGTGTCGTCCGTGGAGGAAAAGCCCTCCACCCGCAAGCCGGTTGCCCCCTTCACCACCAGCACCCTGCAGCAGGAAGCGAACCGCAAGCTGCGTCTCTCGGCCCGCGAGACCATGCGCACGGCCCAGGGGCTCTACGAGCGGGGCTTCATCACGTACATGCGCACCGACTCGGTGCATCTCAGTGACCAGGCCATCAATGCGGCCCGCAACTGTGTCGCCGATAAATACGGCAAGGACTACCTCAGCGGCTCACCCCGTCAGTTCTCCACCAAGGCCCGCAACGCCCAGGAGGCCCACGAAGCGATTCGCCCCGCCGGTGAGAGCTTCCGTGATCCCTCCACCACTGGCTTGGACGGCCGGGACCTGGCCCTCTACGAGCTGATCTGGAAGCGCACCGTCGCCTCCCAGATGGCGGAAGCCCGCCTGACCATGCTCAGCGTTGAGTTGGAGGTGGATGGCGGCAGCCTCGGACCCGCCAGCTTCAAGGCCAACGGCAAGCGCATCGATTTCCCCGGTTTCTTCCGCGCCTACGTCGAGGGAAGCGATGACCCCGATGCGGCGCTGGAAGGCCAGGAAGTCCTGCTGCCAAGCCTGAAGAGCGGCGATAGCCCCAGCTGCAAAGGCGTGGAGGCGCTGGGCCACCAAACCCAGCCCCCCGCTCGCTACAGCGAAGCGGCCCTGGTGAAGATGCTCGAGAAGGAGGGCATCGGTCGCCCCTCCACCTACGCCTCGATCATCGGCACGATCGTCGACCGCGGCTACGCGACCCTGCAGAGCAATGCCCTGACCCCGAGCTTCACGGCCTTCGCTGTGACGGCCCTGCTGGAGGAGCATTTCCCCGATTTGGTGGACACCAGCTTCACGGCTCGGATGGAGGGCACCCTCGATGACATCTCCACCGGGAAGGTGCAGTGGCTCCCTTACCTGGAGAGCTTCTACAAGGGTGATCAGGGGCTCGAGACCCAGGTTCAGCAGCGGGAAGGGGATATCGACCCCACCGCCTCCCGCACCATTGCCCTGGAGGGGCTGCCCTGTGTGGTTCGGATTGGTCGCTTTGGGGCCTATCTGGAAACCAAGCGCGTGGCCGACGACGGCAGCGAAGAGCTCCTGAAGGCCACCCTCCCCAACGAGATCACTCCAGCGGATCTCGACGCGGACAAAGCGGAATTGATCCTCAAGCAGAAGGCCGATGGGCCCGAAGCGTTGGGTGAAGATCCCGAGACCGGAGATTTGGTCTATCTGCTGTTTGGCCAGTACGGGCCCTATGTGCAGCGCGGTCAGGTCAGTGACGAGAATCCCAAGCCCAAGCGGGCCTCCCTGCCCAAGGGCACCAAGCCAGAGGACCTGACCCTGGAGGACGCCCTGGGGCTGCTGCGTCTCCCCAGGCACCTGGGCGAACACCCCGATGGCGGCAAGGTCGAGGCCGGTCTGGGTCGGTTTGGCCCCTATGTCGTTCACCACAAGGGCAAGGGCGAGAAGGACTACCGCTCCCTCAAGGCTGAGGACGATGTCCTGATGGTGGGCCTCTCCCGTGCTCTCGAGTTGCTGGCGATGCCCAAGCGGGGTCGCGGCGGCCGCACGGCCCTGAAGGATCTCGGCACCCCTGAGGGCGGCGATGAAGCCATCCAGCTCTTTGATGGTCCCTATGGCCTGTACGTCAAGCAGGGCAAGGTGAACGCCTCGCTGCCGGAAGGAACAACAGCAGACACCATCACCCTTGAGCAGGCGGTGGAGTTGCTGGCCGCGAAGGCGGCCTCGGGCAAAGGCAAGGGCCGTAAGACCGCAGCGAAATCCAGCACCGCCAAGAAACCAGCCGCCAAAAAGCCCGCGGCGAAAAAAGCTCCGGCCACCACCAAAACGGGTCGGCTTCGGGCTAGCGCAGTGAGGATCATCAAGGCGGCCGACAGCTGATGGCGCCACTGCGCTGGGGTTCGCTTGTGTTGCTCGCAGCGGCCTTGGCCGGCTGCCAGGGCACCCCCCTTGGCGACCAGCTGTCGCGGAGTTTTTCCAGTCCGCTCCCCGCCGCAGCGCCGGCGGACAAAACCGCTGCGCCCGCCCCGACTCAGCCCGCCGAGCCCAAGAAGGAGGAGAAGAAACCGGTGGCCCAAAAGCCGGCGCCGAAACCCCCTGAAGCGCCAGCGGCTCCTCGCCCCAGCGCACCACCGGCCCCCTATCGGGTGACGATCAAGTTGCCCGCCGCTGACCCTTCCGCCCCTGCGGAGGTGCTGACCCAGGCCTTGCGCGCCGCTGGCTTGGCCTTTGAAGTGGAGACCATTGAGCGCGTCCCCAACGGGACGACGCCCACACGCACCGCTGCGCCTGAACCGCGCTAGGCCGGCCCGATCCCATGTCCTTGAGTCGCCGTCAGGCCCGACAGCTCACCGATACGGCCTATCTGGCGGCGGCCACAGCCTTGCTCTGGGTGGGCCTCTACTACCTCCCGGTGGGTGGTGCCCTGTTTCGCCTGGCGCTGCCCTTGCCCCTGGCGTTGCTGCAGCTTCGCCACAACGGCCGTTGCGCCGTGGAGGGTGTGGCCGTGGCGGCCCTGCTCTTGGTGGCCTTGATGGGGCCGATTCGCGGTCCGTTGGTGCTCTTCCCCTATGGCTTCCTGGCCCTTTGGCTGGGCTGGTGCTGGCGGCGGGGTCTGAGTTGGTACCTGAGCTGGGGCGTGGGTGTGTTGATTGGCGCCGGTGGCTTCCTGGTGCGGGTGGCGGTGCTCTCGATCCTCCTCGGCGAAAACCTTTGGGTCCTGATCACCTCCGCCGCCTCCCAGGTGCTGGAGCGGCTTCTTGGCTTGGTCCAGATCGGCGGTGGACCGGATCTGTTTCAGGTGCAGCTGATGGCCCTCGCCCTGGTGCTGGTGCAAAACCTGATCTATGTGCTGGCCCTGCATGCGGTGGCCCTCTGGATCTTTCCCCGCCTGAAGAGTCCGATCAGCGAGCCTCCGGCTTTGTTGCGCCCCCTATTGGCCCTGGATCCGCTTTGACACTGGAGCGAATTAGCGGCGAGGCGGCCTGGGCGGAGCAGTGGTGCCAGCGCCTCAGGGCCGCTGCCAGCGAGACCCGAGTGTTGTTGCTGCTGGCTGGCACGGATACGGCGGCGGTGCCGGGGATCTCGGCCGCCGGGGCCACCCCTGAATCCCGCCGCTTCACGGCCGCCGCCGATGCCGAGTTGCTCTGGCAGGGCCCGACCGCTCGGCGACCCCATGCTTTGCCGCCCCTGCCGGCGGGGGTCTCTCCCGCCTTGATTGCCTGGGCGGTTCTGGAGGGCTTGGCCCTGGAGCCCTTGGTGCTGAATCTGGGGGCGCCCGTCGCACCGGTCATCCCCCATCTCCAGCTCAACCCGTCGCCCGCGCGCTGCCTCAGCGGCGGACGGGCGATGGATCCCGAGCGGGTGCAAGCCCTCTGGGGCTGGGGGGAGCGCTGGGGCCGCGGCTTGGCCCGCTCCGGTCAACCGGTGTTGCTCAGCGAGTGTGTGCCTGGGGGAACGACCACCGCCCTGGCGGTCCTGGAGGCCCTGGGGATTCCCTCCATGGGCTTAGTCAGTGGCAGCGTTCGCCAGCCAGATCACCAGCTCAAGGCGCGCTTGGTTCAACGGGGATTGGCGGCTGCTCAATTGGCTGCCGATGCCAGCCCCCAGGCTGTGTTGGCTGCGGTGGGTGACCCGATGCAGGTGGTTGCGGCGGCCCTGCTGAAGCAGGCGGCCTTGGCGGGAACGCCGTTGCTCTTGGCGGGCGGCAGTCAGATGGCGGCTGTTCTGGCCCTGGCCTTGGCGGCGTGTACACCGCCTGAGCGCCAGCAGCTCTGCCAGCAGGCGGCGGTGGTGACCACCGCCTGGGTGGCCCATGAGGTGGCCAGCGATTTCCCAGGGCTGATGCTGCAACTGGCCCAGCGCTTTGCGGTGCAGCCGCTGGCCTTTGCCACGGGCCTGCGCTTCACGGAGAGCCGCCGCCCGGAGTTGCTCGATTACGAGCGCGGCTACGTCAAAGAGGGAGTGGGCGCTGGGGGCTTGGCCGCCCTCTGGCAGCTCAGTGGGCGTTCGCTGCAGGCGCTGCAGGACGCCTGTGAGCAGGCCTGTGACCAGCTGCAGCACCCGGCCTAGCCTGCGCTTGTGACTTCCCGCCGCCACGCTCTGCAACTGATGGCTTCAGTGGCGGCCCTGGGCGCGGCTGCCGGCTGTGCACCGGCGCGCTCTGGCCAGCCGCAGCTGTTGAGCGTGAAAGGGGACTTGCCCAAGGCCTGGCTGCAGGAGCTGCCATCGCCCTGGCAGCCCCGCGCCCTGGAGAGCCCGGAGCAGCTCCTGAGCCTGGTGGATCGCTCCGCCTTGCAGGAGCAGCCCCTGGCGGGGGCTGCCCTGTTGGCCCTTGGAGACGGCTGGGCCCAGCAGCTCGATCGTGCCCGGCTCCAGCCCCTCGAGGCTCCGGCCCTGCTGGAGCAGCTGGCGCCCATGGCCCAGGCCCCCAGTCGGTTGTTTGCGGCTGAGGGCGCTGTTCCCCTGGCTTTCCCGTGGGCCTTTGGCACCTGGTTGTTGGTGCTCCGCAGTCGCCCGGACCTCTGGCGGCAGCGCGAGTTGGGTTGGTCGTTGCTGCTCGATCCCAGCCTTCGCGGCAAGGTCGTGCTGCCCTCCAGTCCGCGGGTGGTGATCGAGCTGGCCCTGCGTCAGTTGGGTCTCTCCAGCGGAGATCCCAAGGCCCTGAGCAACCCAGCGCTGCCGCAGCAGCTGTCCCAGTTGGTGGGGCAGGCGTTGGCGCTGGATGAGCGCGATGGCCTGAATCTGCTGTTGGCCGGTGAGGCGGATGCGGCGGTGGTTCCCAGCCATCGGGCGATTCCCCTGCTGAAGAAAGATCCGCGGCTTTTGGCCTTCCTACCGGAGTCAGGCTCTCCGCTCTGGTGGCAGCTGCTGCTCCGTCTTCCCCCCCAGGACACTGCGGGGGTGGATCCGCCACTTCCCCTGGAGTGGGTGCGCGATGGCCTCAGCCTGCCCCTGGTGGATCGCCTGTTGGCGGCGGGTTGGGTGCCCCCTCTTCCGCGTCAGCGCTTGGAGCCTGTTCTGCAGCGCTGGCCTGAGCGACTGCGGCCTTTGTTGCTCCCCAGTGAGGCGGTGCTGCAACGCTGCAACAACTTGCCGGTGTTCACGCCCGCGGAGCGCAGCCGCTGGCAGACCCTGTGGGATCAGGCCCTCAGCCGCTAACCCCAAAGCCTGCGCCGGGGTGCGGCCGCCAGGCGTTGATGGGTTTCGGCCAAGAGTTCAGGAATGGGGAGCTGATGGGGACAGCGCGGTAGGCAATCGCCACAGCCTTCGCAGGCGGAGGCATTCACGCTCTCCCACCAGTGCCCTGCTCTCCCGATCAGGTTGTAGCGCTCCTGGGCGAAGGCGCTGAGGCCATGGCCGAGGTCCAGGTTGCGCAGGCGCAGCAGCTCCGGGATCGGTACCTCGTTGGGGCAGGGCAGGCAGGCCCGGCACTGCTGGCAGGCGGTCTCAGCCAGTCGACCCTGGCCGGCCTGCCAGGCGCGCTCCAGGGCTTGGCGATGGCTCGGTTCCAGACCAATCTCCCTGTCGACCATGAGGCGTTGGGCCAGGTCCAGGTCGCTGGCTTGGGCGGCCCCCAGGGTCAAGCAGGAGATGCCCGCATCGAGCAGGAAGCGATAGGCCAACTCCAAGGGCTCAAAGGGATCGCAGTCGGCGCGCAGTTGCTCAGGTGGGGCGTAGAGCCGGCCCCCCTTATCGGCTGGCGAGATGGCCAGGACCCCGATTCCCTCCCGCAGGGCCGCCTGGGCCATGGGCAGTCGGGTTTGATCGAACCAATGGAGGTGCAGGCTGCAAAAGCTGAAGCGGGCAGAGGCGAGGGCGGCCTCAATCAGCGAGAGCTCGCCATGGCTCGAGAACCCCACCTGGGTGACCAGTCCCTCCCCCAGGGCCCACTGCAGCAGATCCGCTCCGGCCCCCTCGAGGGCCCAATCCAGGTGCGCCCTGCGGTTGAGGCCATGGACCGCAAGGTTGTCCAGCTGTTGCACTCCTAGGCGTTGCAGGATCCCGCGGAGCTGCGTCTGTCCCTCCTCCAGGCTGATCCCCGGCAGCAGCTTGCTGGTGAGCACCAGCTCCCCAGGGGGGCGTGAACGCAGGGCCTGGCCCAGGAAGGCTTCTGCGGGGCCGTAGGCCGGGGCGGTCTCAATGTGATTGATGCCTGCGGCCAGGGCGGCATCGAGCACCTCCGCCATCTGCTGCGGGCTGCTGGTGGCCCGCATCGTGCCCAGGCAGAACGGGGAGACCCGTGGTCCTTGGCCAAAGGGGCGGCGTTCAGCCAGGGTCTTCCTCCGCCTCCGTCTGGGCTTGGTTGATGTGCCTCACGAGCTCGGCGGGACTGATGCCATCGATGAAGCGGCGGAAATCGGCGGCATCTTCCGCATCGGCCTCAGCATCCACGGGGATGGAGGCATCAGCGACGACCTCCTCCAGCATCCAGATCCCACTGCCGGTGCGGACGGCCAGGGCAATGGCGTCGCTGGGTCTGGCGTCGAGCTCCAGCTCCTCGTCGCCCTCGGTGCGCAGTTTCAGCACGGCACGAAAGGTGCTGTCTTCGATGGCGTGGACGATCACCTTGCTCAGCTCCAGCCCCCCGGCCTGCAGCAGTTCCACCATCAGGTCATGGCTCAGGGGCCTGGGCGGGGTCTGGTCGCTGAGCCCGGCCATGATGTTTTGGGCTTGGGCCTGGTCGATCCAGATGGGCACCTGACGCCGCCCGGATGGATCGCGGAGCAGCACGATCGGACTTCGACTGGCGGCGTCGAGGGCAATGCCGGCCACTCGCATTTCGACCATGGCTTGCCCGCTTTCCCTTCTGCCCGATTATGGCCAGTGTTGATCAGGCCACCGCATGTTCACTGGGCTGGTTCAGGCCACCGGAGAGCTGCAGCGCAGCAGCGGCGGTTTGCGGCTGCGCATCCCCCGGGGCTCTGAGCTCGATCCGGCCCAGCTGGCCCTCGGGGACAGCGTGGCGGTTGATGGGGTCTGCCTGACGGTGACCGAGCGCTCCGCCAGTGGGTTCTCGGCCGATGTCAGTGAGGAGACCCTCAGCCGCACCACCCTTTCGACCAAGGCCGACCGTGGGGGCTGGGTCAACCTGGAGCCGGCCCTACGTCTTCAGGATCGACTGGGCGGCCATTTGGTCAGCGGCCACGTCGACGGCTTGGGCGAGGTGGTGGGGGTGGAGCAGCAAAGCGCCTCTTGGAAGCTCACGCTGCGTTGGCAGGATCCCTCCTTTGGTCGCTACATCTGCGAGAAGGCCAGCGTTGCTGTCGATGGCATCAGCCTGACGGTGGCTGGCTGCAGTCAGGACGGGGCTGAGTTTTGGATCGCCGTGATCCCCCACACCTGGGGCACGACGACCCTGCAGCATCTGCAGCGCGGCACGGCGGTGAATCTGGAGGCGGACCTGCTGGCGAAGTACACCGAACGCTTGTTGCAGCACGGGACGGCGTCGACGGCCCCGATCAGTGACGCCTGGTTGAAGGAACACGGCTGGAGCTGACAACACCAGATGCCATGCCTACGTTCCGGGGGTTCGTGTTCCCGCTGAACACTTCATGGCTTCTGACGACAATTCCGGTCTGATGGTGGGCGCCCTGCGCAGCTTCACCGTGGCCGAGGGCATCCTCCTGCTGGTGCTGGGTGTCCTTGCCCTGATCTTCCCGATGATTGCCTCCGCCTGGGTGACGGTGGTGGTAGCCCTGGCTTTTTTGGTCGGCGGCATCATCGGCTGGGTGAACAGCCTCAACCGCTCGAGGCAACTGAGCCAATGGCACTGCTTCTGGCGCCTCGTGGTCTCGACCCTGTTTGTGGTCACCGGGGCTTGGATCATCCAGCAGTTCAGTGCTGGGGTTGAACCGGCTGCCGCTCAAGTGGCGGCGTTGGCCTTCGCCATCGGCATCGTCTTTTTGGTGGAGGGTGCGGTGGCCAGCATCGTTTCCCTGTCCCATCGGGAGATGGCCGGCTGGGGCTGGGGTTTGGCCAATGGCATCGTCACCTTGATCCTTGGCCTGATCATCGTTTCGATGAAGGGCCTGGGTCTGCTGAGCGTGATCGGCATCCTGGTGGGGATCAGCTTCCTCTTCAGCGGCATTGACCTTCTGGTCTTCAGTGCCGCGTTCCACGGTCCAGACGAGCGCTGAATCGCGCAGGGGATCTCCCTTAGAGGGCTTCGTTTGCGCTGCCGTCCTGTTCCACGGGCAGCAGCCAAATGGAGCCCGTTTCTTTGTGGACTTCGATCTTGAACTCCTGGCCGGGTTCTAGCCCCATGCGCCTGGTGTAGGCGTTGCCGATCAGGAGGTTGCCGTTGCCATGGACCTTGGTGCGGAATTCCGCTTGCCGCCCCTTGGTGCCGCTGCCACCGCCGCTTTGGCTGGGGAGCTTGTAGCCCTTGGCTTCCACCAGGGCGCGATAGAAGCTTTTTTTGAGAAGACGGCCACTGGGACCGACATAGCCACAGGCCCGAGCGATCTGATCTTCAGGCCGATTGCTGAGCGACCGGGCTTTGTCCAGTAGCGCCTTGCCTTCCAGCATCTGGGTCGGCTTGGTTGTCTTCTCTTCGACGAACACCGCTGCAGTGGGTCGCTGGCGGCCCGATTGTGCCGATCACTTGCAATGCTTCGCAAGGGCAACTTGCAAGAACTGTGATCAAACAGCTGCCCTACAGCAGATAAAGGATTCCGTAGAGCACCACCCAGATCCCATCGACGAAGTGCCAATAAAGCTCGGCGGCCTCCAGGGGAAAGAGGTTGTCAGAGCTGACGCGGCCCCCTTCACGGCACTGCCACCAGACGATCAGGATCATCAAGCCGCCCAAGGTGACGTGCAGGCCGTGGAAGCCCGTGATGGCGTAGAAGGTGCTGGCAAAGAGGTTGTCGGTCAGGCCAAAGGGCAGCTCGAAGTACTCCTTCATCTGACCGGCCAGAAAGGCAAAACCCAGGGCGGCACTGATCAAAAGCCAGCGTTGGCAGAGGGCTTTTTGGTTGCGCTTCAGCGCTGCGCCAGCCCGGTGGAAGGTGAAGCTGCTGATCAGCAGCAACAGGGTGTTGATGGTGGGTAGCACCATCTCCAATTCGTAGGTCGCCCCGGATGGCAGGGGGTTAACGGCTCGGAAGGTCAGATAGGCGGCAAAGAAACCGGCGAAGGTCATGCCATCGGCCACCAGGAAGGTGGCGAGGCCGAACATCCGGAAGTCGCCGTGGTGCTCCTGGTGCTCGGTGCCCTGTTCTTGATTCAGGGATTCGCTTGTGCTCAGGCTTGTCATGGCATTCAGGAGCGCTGGTCAGAGTTGCCGAGCTTCCACAGCTCAGAGCCCGAGGTGGCGGCCAACGGCAGTTCGCCGGCGGGGGTGCCATAGCCGTAGGGCTCTTTCACCAAGGGGGCCTCTCCCTTCCAGTTCTCCACCGGTGGAGGGGAGCTGGTGAGCCATTCGGGGGTCAGGGCATTCCAGGGGTTGTCTCCGGCTGGTGCGCCGTTGAAGGCACTCATGACGACGTTCAGCAGGAAGGGCAGGGTGCTGATGGCCATCAGCAGCGCCCCAACACTGCTGAGCTGGTTGATCAACTCAAATTGCGGGTCGTATTCGGCAACGCGGCGCGGCATGCCATTGAGGCCAAGCCAGTGTTGCGGAGCGAAGCAGAGGTTGAAGCCGACAAAGGTCAAGAGAAAGTGCAGCCGTCCCAGGTCCTCGTTGAGCAATCGGCCGGTCACCTTGGGATACCAGTGGTAGATCGAGGCAAAGATCACAAACACCGTGCCGCCGTAGACGATGTAGTGGAAGTGGGCGACGACGAAGTAGGTGTCGTGCACGTGAATGTCAAAGGGGACCTGAGCGAGGGCGACGCCCGTGATTCCCCCGAAGACAAAGTTGATGATGAAGCCGCAGGAGAAGAGCATCGCGCTGTTGAGGGCAATGCGGCCTCCCCACATGGTGGCGAGCCAGTTGAAGAACTTGATCCCTGTCGGGACGGCGATAAAGGAGGTGGCGATGGTGAAGAACAGCCGCATCCAGGGAGGCGTGCCGCTGGTGAACATGTGGTGGGCCCAGACGATCAGGCCCAAGACGACGATGCCCATGATCGAATACACCATCGTTGTGTATCCGAAGAGCGGCTTGCGGCAGTGGATCGGCAGGATTTCGCTCACCAGGCCAAAGGCCGGCAGCACCATGATGTAAACCGCGGGGTGGGAATAGAACCAAAACAGGTGCTGATAAACCACCGCATTGCCGCCCAGGCTTGGGTTGAAAAAGCCGGTGTGGGCAATGATGTCGAAGCTCAGTAGCACCAGAGTGCCGGCCAGGACTGGGGTGGAGAGCACCACCAAGATGCTGGTGCCGAGCATCGCCCAGCAGTACATCGGGAGCTGCATCAGCTTGAGCCCCGGTCGCCGCAGTTTGAGGATGGTGGCGATGAAGTTGATCCCGCCAAAGATGGAGCTGCCGCCCAGAAGCAGCACGCTCAAGATCCAGATGATCTGACCGGTGGCCGGGGTCGTGATGCTCAGGGGTGGATAGGCGGTCCAGCCCGACTGGGCAGCGCTGGCGATGAAGTAACTGCTGATCAGGAGCAACCCGGCTGGAGGGATCAGCCAAAACGCCACCGCGTTCAGTCTTGGGAACGCCATGTCGCGCGCTCCCACATAGAAGGGAATCAGGTAATTGCCGAAGGCCCCATTCACCACCGGGACGATCCAGAGAAAGATCATCACCGTCCCGTGCAGGGTCAGGACTTCGTTGTAGGTCTCCCTTGGAAGGAAGTCAGAAATCGGGGTCAGCAGCTCGGTTCGAATCGCTCCAGCGAGGGCGCCACCGATCAGATAAAAAATGAAGCCACAAACCAGATACTGCAGCCCGATCACCTTGTGGTCGGTGCTGAAACTTAGGTAGCGCAGCCAGCCTTGGGGTTGCAGCGGCGTGCGGTGCTCAGGGGTCAGGCTGATGGTCATGACTGCACCGGGGTTTGTGGGGCTGCGCTGGCAATCGGACTGTTCTGGTTGACCCAGGCCTCGAAGGTCTCGGGTTCATCGACGATCACGGTCGAGCGCATTCCGCCGTGGTACGGGCCGCAGAGCTCTGCGCAGACGATCGGATAACGGCCAGTTCTCGTGGCGGTGAAACTTAAGAGTGTGGGCTGACCGGGGATGACGTCTTGCTTCAGGCGGAATTCCGGGACCCAGAAGGCATGGATGACGTCATTGGCCTTCATGCGCAATGCCACCGGCTGCCCCATGGGCACATGCAGCTCGCCGCTCGTGATCTCAGCCCCCGGGTAGTGAAAGATGAACGCGAACTGCATGGCCGTCACATCGATCGGCAGTGGGGCTAGGGCGTCGTCGCTCTCCAGGCTCACGGGGCTGATGCCGCCCCAGGTGCGGGACTCCTCCATCTCCCCGCCCATGGCATGCATGCTGTGGTCATTGAGCGGAGCCATGCCGCCCATCCGGTCATAGATGTCGTAGCTATAGATCCCGACAAACAAGACCACCACGGCGGGAATGGCGGTCCACAGGATCTCGAGCGGGAGGTTCCCCTCGACGGCTTCGCCATCACCGCTCTCGCCTGGCTTGCGCCGGAACTTCACCAGGCTGTAGAGGATCAGCCCGACAATCCCGACGAACAGGATGGTGCCGATGCTGAAGAGCACCTTGAAGAGCTCGTCATAAACAGGCGCGTTGGCGCTGGCGTCAACCGGCAGGAGGTTGACGTTCTGCCCGATCCAGAGGCCCATCAACACCAGGGCCATTCCGGTGATCAGGGTGAGGATTGCGGCTGGTATCCGCATCGTCCTGAAATCAATCGAGGTCAGCTTATGGAGGCTTGATCGTCGACGTGTTGTTCGTGGTTGTTTGCAGCAATCCGCCGCTTCTTGGTGAGGGAACGCTCACCCATTGATCACTGTTGGTGTCGCTTTTGGGTGGCGCGTGACGGACGTCTGCGAAGCCGGTGTGACGTCATTAGGTTGACGCCACCCGCCCTTCTCCAGCAGAGATGTTCGGCGCCATGCAGCCCAACAAACGAGACGGCCTCGCCGCACTCTGCGCCCACTTGTTGGTCGCACTGATTGCGCTGGTGGTCATCGGCGGGGCGACGCGTGTGATGGAGGCAGGTCTGGCTTGCCCAGACTGGCCCCTTTGCTACGGCTCCCTCTTGCCGGGGCGCCAGATGAACCTGCAGGTCTTCCTGGAGTGGTTCCATCGCCTGGATGCCTTTGTCGTCGGTGTGGGCCTTCTGGTTCTCACCGCGGTCAGTTGGTGGTGGAGGCGGGAGTTGCCCAAGGGCTTTCCCCTCCTGGCCAGCCTGAGCCTGGTGCTGGTGGCTGTTCAGGCGGGCTTGGGTGCCCTAACGGTGACCCTGCTGTTGCCGTTCCCTGTGGTGACGGCTCACCTGCTCACCGCCCTGGTGTTGGTTGCTCTGCTGAGCGGTTTGAGTGAGTTGCTGAGGGCCGGCTCCCTGGCTTCGTCGTCAGGACGCTCTCTGCTTTGGGCTGGCCTCACCGCATTCCTGGCGACTGCGGTCTTGGTGCAGTGCCTCTTGGGCGGACTCATGGCCAGTCAGTGGGCGGCAGGCCGGTGCCTGAGCGCTGGGGAGGGTTGCTCCTGGCTCTTGATGCACCGCCTGGGTGCTCGGCCGGTGGGTCTGCTGGTGCTCCTGGGTTCGGGACTGCTGCTTTGGAAGCGGCCGGCGGAGCGCCCCTTTGCCTTGGCTGCGGCACTGCTGGTTCTGCTGCAGATCGCCCTGGGCGTGCTGAGTTTGCGTCTCAGCCTGTCCGTTCCAGCGGTGACCGTGGCACACCAGCTGGGCGCTGCTCTCTTGGTGGCCGTTCTGGCGGCCTTGACCGTTCGTAGTTGGCCGGAGGTGCTTCGTGGTTAATGCCTTGCCCCTGACCCGTGAGGAGATCGTTCCCTCCAGGAAGCGGCTGAAGCTGCCCCCCTGGCTGGAGATCGCCAAGCCCCGTTTGATCCCCCTGTTGCTGGCGACCACCCTTGGCGGGATGGCGATGTCGGAAGGCTGGCCCCTGCCTCCTCTCCGCCTGGCCTGCACCTTGGGTGGTGGCGCCTTGGCCGCCGCAGCGGCTGGTGTCCTGAATTGTCTTTGGGAGCAGGAGCTCGATGGCCGCATGCAGCGGACCAGCGGCCGGGCCCTCCCCTCCGGTCGCCTCTCGATCACGACGGCTTTTGCCATTGCCGTCACCCTCGCGCTGACGGCGGCGACGCTGCTGGTGGGCGGGGTGAATTGTCTGGCCGCCAGCTTGTCGCTGCTGGGTCTGTGCAGTTACGTCCTGCTCTACACGGTGCTGCTGAAGCCCCGCACCACCCAGAACATCGTGATCGGTGGTGTGGCTGGAGCCATTCCCCCCCTGGTCGGTGCCGCCGCGGCAACGGGCCATCTGGGCCTGGGGAGTTGGTGGTTGTTTGCCCTGGTGATGCTGTGGACGCCAGCCCATTTCTGGGCCCTCGCTCTGCTGCTGAAGGAGGACTACCGCGCCGTCGGGATCCCCATGCTCCCTGTGGTGAAGGGCAGTGGTGCCACCGCTGAGGCCATTCGTTGGTATGCCCTGGCGACGGTGGTGCTGAGCCTGGTGGGTGTCTGGGCCTTGCCCGGTGGGGGGTTGCTCTACGGGCTCCTGCTGCTCCCCTTCAATGCCCGGCTCTTGCAGATGACCTGGAATTTGCACCAAGACCCGGATGATCTGCAGCGGGCCAAGGGGTTGTTTCGCTGGTCGATCTTCTATCTCTTTGGCGTCTGTCTGCTGCTGCTGATGGCTCGGATGCCGGCCGGGGAGCAGTTTTCGCAGCAGGGCTTTGCCCTGCTGGGTTGGAGTGGGTCCGGCAACGCAGGTTTCACCCTGGTGGCATCGCTGGTGAGCGGCGCTTTCTAGAGTCGATTTCTCTAGTGCTCCAGCGAGGTCGGCGGCGGTGACTCATCCAGTGATTGATCTGGAGAACGTCTCCAAGCGCTACGGAAAAGGTGAGAAGGCCGTTGATGCCTTGAACGGCCTGAATCTTCAGGTCCCTGGTGGCAGTTTGTTCGGCTTGTTGGGTCCCAACGGGGCGGGCAAAACAACGACCCTGCGCATCCTCGCCACCCTGTTGGCCCCGTCCAGCGGCCGTGTCCAGGTTGCTGGTCTCGACGCGCTGACAGACCCCCGCGGTGTCCGCGAGCGTTTGGGTTATGTGGCCCAAGAGGTTGCCCTCGACAAGATTCTCAGCGGCCGTGAGCTGCTCCAGTTGCAGGGCGATCTGTATCACCTGGCCCGTTCAGCCCGGGACCAGCGCATTGCTGAGCTGATTGATCTGCTGGGGATGGCGGACTGGATTGACCGCCGCAGCGGCACCTACTCCGGTGGGATGCGCCGGCGTTTGGATTTGGCCTCCGGTCTGCTGCACCGTCCGGATGTCTTGGTGCTCGATGAGCCCACCGTTGGTCTGGATATCGAGAGTCGCGCGGCCATTTGGACCGTGCTGCGCCAACTGCGCGACCAGGGCACCACGGTGCTGCTGAGCAGTCACTACCTCGAGGAGGTCGATGCCCTGGCGGATCAGCTGGCGATCATTGAGGACGGTCGGGTGATTGCTGCGGGACCCCCCTCCGAACTCAAGGCGGCCCTCGGCGGTGACCGCGTCACCCTGCGGGTGAGGGAGTTCAGCGATGAACCCGAGGCCCTACGGGTTCAGCAGCTGCTGCAGGCCTGTCCGGGGGTGCGGCAGGTGGTGGTCAACCGAGCCCAGGGCTTCTCCTTGAATTTGGTGGTTGAACACGACGGGGTGGTGGAGCAGTTGCGCCGTCAGCTGGCTGAAGCCCAGCTCCCTGTTTTTGCCCTTGCCCAAAGCCGCCCCAGCCTGGATGACGTCTACCTCCAGGCCACGGGTCGGACCTTGATGGATGCCGAGCTGGCGGTGGCCGGTGTCCGTGATGCCAAGGCGGAGCGCAAGCAGTCCATGCGTTGACCGTGGCTTTGGTTCGGGATTTCCCGTGGATGGACTTTTCTGTTATTTGAGATGACCAGCGCTTCTTCTTCTTTGCTCAGCCCGGCCCCCAGCGCCAGCGCCCCGCGGTCAGCCCTGGCTGACCTGACGCAGGAGACCCTGGCCTTGACCCGCCGTCTGTTTTTGCAGCTGGCGCGCCGTCCGTCGACCCTGGTGGCGGGGGTCCTGCAACCCCTGATTTGGCTGGTTCTCTTTGGGGCCCTCTTCGCCAATGCCCCTGAGGGTCTGCTGCCCGAGGGCATGAGTTACGGCCGCTTCCTCGGTGCCGGCGTGATTGTCTTCACGGCCTTCAGCGCTGCCTTGAATGCCGGCTTGCCGGTGATGTTCGATCGGGAGTTTGGTTTCCTCAATCGCCTGTTGGTGGCCCCCTTGCGCTCCCGCAGCTCGATTGTCCTGGCCTCGGTGCTCTACATCACGGCCCTGAGCCTGGTGCAGAGCGTCGCGATCATGGCCACCGCCTGGGTCTTGGGGTACGGCTGGCCCGGCGGTTCTGGGTTGCTCCTGGTGCTGCTGACCCTGTTGCTGTTGGTCTTCGCTGTGACGGGCCTGAGCTTGGGGTTGGCCTTCGCACTGCCAGGTCACATCGAGCTGATCGCCGTGATCTTTGTGGCCAATTTGCCCCTGCTGTTTGCCAGCACGGCCCTGGCTCCGATTTCCTTTATGCCGGCCTGGTTGGGCTGGCTAGCGGCCGTAAATCCCCTTACCTTCGCGATTGAGCCGATTCGCGCCGCTTACGCCGGTCATTTCTCCCTCTCAGCTGTGGTGTTGCATGCCCCCTATGGGGACCTCAGCGCTGCCGCTTGTTTAGGGGTCCTGGCCGCTTTGGCGTTGGGTTTGTTTCTGCTGATCCGCCCTTTGCTGGATCGCAAGCTCGCCTGATCTTTTCCCGCAGCGATCGTGCCCCAGCGCCCTTCTCCTCCGCCGTCACCGCAAGCCCGCCGCCAGGCCCACGTTTTGGCCCTGCGCCAGGCCTTGTCCGAGCGTGATCGCTCGAGCGTGGATGGGTTGCTCGGCCAGTGGGTCCATCGCCACGGGGTCGATGCTCTTGAGCCCCTGCTTCAGGAGTTGGAAGCCGAGGATTCAGAAGGACTCCACTGGTGGCGAACTCCTCAGGCTGAGCCCGAGCCCCTCGTCGTTGCCCTGCAAGAGGAGATGGCACCTGAACCGCAACCTGAAGTCGAGCCGGAACCTGAACCTGAGCCCGAACCGGTTGTGATGGCTGAGCCTGAACCTGTAGCGGCTCCGGTTCCGATCCCTCAGACGGCGTTCAAGCCCGTCGTGCGTCGTCGAGCCGCTGCGTCACGCCCTGCTCCGGCCCCCAGCCATCCCGACTTGGCGGAATTGCGTGCTTGGCTTCCCGGTTCGCAAGACTCCCGTGCTGCCTGATCCCTCGTTGCTCCGTGGCGGGCTGATCGTCTCGGTTCAGGCCCCTGAGGGCTCACCGATGCGGGACCCGCAGGTGATTGCGGCCATGGCTGAGGCCAGCCTCAACAACGGCGCGGTGGGTGTCCGCCTGGAGAGTCCTGAACACATTGGGGCGGTGCGCCGCCGCTGCCCGGAGGCTTTGATTATTGGCCTCTGGAAGCGCACGTTCCCCGATAGTTCCGTCTACATCACCCCCGGCTGGGAAGAGATTCAGGCGGTTTGGGCCGCCGGTGCCGATGTCATCGCCCTGGATGCCACTGATCGGGTTCGCCCCGCTGGGGCCCTCTTGCCCGATTTGGTGCAGCGCGCCAAGCAGGAGCTTGGAGCCTGCTTGATGGCGGATGTCGACAGTCTGGAGAACGGGTTGCGCGCCGCGGAGCTCGGCTGTGATTGGGTTGGCACAACCCTCTACGGCTACACCGAGTCCACCGCCTCCCTCAAGCCTCCCGCTTGGACTCTGTTGCGTCCACTGCGCGAGCAGCTCCCGGATCCGGTCATGCTGATCTGTGAGGGTGGAATCGCTTCAGCCCAGCAGGCCAGACAGGCCCTTGATGGGGGTTCCGATGCGGTGGTGGTGGGGACGGCGATTACCGGCGTGGATCTGCAGGTGGCGGCCTATCGCCGGGCCCTGGAGTCCTAGCGGTCCAAAAGCTTTCTGAAGGAGCAGGACCTGCAGCCCAGGCGAGTTCAAACTGAGCGTGTCTCGGTTGTCTCGAATGGGAGGAAAGTCGATGAGCTCCCAGCGTGGGCTGCCGTTTTTTTCAGTGGTGGCGGGCGTGACGCTCTTGGCCACACCCATAGCGGGCTTGCCCCTAGCTGAGCTCGAAGCGCTCAACCGGGAGCTGGGCCGCCTGTGCCGCAACCCACCCCCGGAAGCCCTTGCCGTCTGCCGGATTCACGCCCGCTTGATTCGGGTGATGTAGGCCGAGGCCGGCATCACATCATGCCGGGCATGCCCATGCCGCCCATTCCACCCATACCGCCCATGCCACCCATGGGATCCATGCCGCCACCGCCCGGTGCGGCTGCGGCAGCCGGCTCGGGTTTGTCAGCGATCACCGCCTCGGTGGTCAGCAGCAGGGAAGCAATCGAGACGGCGTCCTGAAGGGCCAGGCGGACCACCTTGGCGGCATCAAGAATGCCTGCGGTGAGCAGGTTTTCGTAGGTGCCGGTCGCGGCATTGAAGCCGTTGCCAGTGGAGGCCACTTGGTCCGCCACAACGTTGGGGTCATAGCCCGCGTTGGCTGCGATCTGATGCAGGGGCGCAGACAGAGCGCGCTGCACGATCTCAACACCGGTGCGCTCGTCGCCCTCCAGCTGGGCAGCCAGGCCATCGAGGTCGGCGGCGAGCTGGACCAGGGTGCTGCCACCGCCGGCGACGATGCCCTCTTCCACCGCGGCGCGGGTGGCGTTGAGGGCGTCTTCGATCCGCAGCTTGCGGTTGCGCAGCTCGGTTTCGGTGGGAGCACCCACCTTGATCACGGCAACGCCACCGGCCAGCTTGGCGATGCGCTCGGTGAGCTTCTCGCGGTCGTACTCAGAGTCGGTGTTCTCGAGCTCGCGCTTGATGGCGGCGACACGGTCGCGGACGGCAGCCTGGTGAGCGTCACTGGCCACGATGGTGGTGTCGTCCTTGCTGATCGTGATGCGGCGCATGCTGCCGAGATCCTCCAGACCCACTTGATCGAGGGCCATGGCACGGTCCTCGCTGATCAAGGTGGCACCCGTGAGGATGGCGATGTCCTGGAGCATGGCCTTGCGGCGATCGCCAAAGCCAGGGGCGCGGACGGCGGCAACTTGCAGAACCCCGCGGTTCTTGTTGACCACCAGGGTGGCCAGGGCTTCACCCTCGACTTCCTCCGAGAGGATCACCAGGGGCTTGCCAGCTTTCGACACGGCCTCCAGAACGGGAACGAGGTCGTTGATGGCACTGATCTTGCGGTCGGTGACCAGCAGCAGCGCATCTTCGAATTCGCAGACGCGACGGTCGTTGTCGGTGACGAAGTAGGGGGAGCTGTAGCCCCGATCGAAGGCCATGCCTTCGGTGATTTCCAGTTCGGTGGCGAGGCTCTTGCTCTCCTCGACGGTGATCACGCCATCGACGCTCACCTTCTCCATCGCCTCGCTGACCATCCGGCCGACTTCCTCATCGCCGCCGGAGCTGACGGTGGCCACCTGGCCGATGGACTCGCCGGCAACGGGGGTGGAACGCTGCTGGATGCCCGCCACGACTTGAGCGGTGGCCTTCTCCATGCCGCGGCGCAGGCTCACGGGGCTGGCGCCAGCGGCGACGTTGCGTAGACCTTCGCGGGTCATGGCCTGGGCAAGGACGGTGGCGGTGGTGGTGCCATCACCGGCCTGGTCCTTGGTTTTGGTCGCGACCTGCAGCAGGAGCTTGGCGCCGAGGTTCTCGAAGGGGTCTTCCAGTTCGATGTCCCGGGCGATGGTCACGCCGTCGTTGACGACATCGGGAGCCCCGAACTTCTTCTCAAGAACGACGTTGCGGCCCTTGGGTCCGATGGTGACCTTGACCGCATCGGCGAGGGCATTGACGCCGCGCTCGAGATAGGCGCGGGATTCATCGGAGAAGGAGAGCAGCTTGGCCATCGCGGAGGCTGATCGCGCTGTAGTGGCCACAGGCTCCCATGCAGAGGTGGCCCTTGGCTTGTGGGGAAAGCCGAATGGATCGCAGCTCACCCCTATCGCCCGCTCGATCTGCTCGATAGGGTTCGCGCCATGGAGGAGAGCATCAGCGACACCCTGGTCCAGGGCCTGGCCGATCCAACGTCCGGCAGCAACGTGATGGCGTTTCTGATCGTGGCCGGCCTGGGCTTGGGAATGGCCTTGATCTATGTGCCCCTGCGGGTCTTTCTGACCGTGACCGCCCGCAGTCGCCGGCTACGCCTGCTGCAGCGCATCCGGCGATTGCGGGAGGAACTCACCCAACCGGTCGAGGGCTAGACCTCAGCGCATCACCATGCCGCCATCCACCTGCAGGACCTGGCCGGTCATGTAGGCAGCGGCGGGATCGGCCGCGAGGAAGCGAACGGCGCTGGCGACCTCGGTGGGTTGCCCCATCCGTCCCAGGGGAATGGCCTTGAGGATCGGCTCCTTGTCGAGCTCCGCGGTCATGTCGCTCTCGATGAAGCCAGGGGCCACAGCGTTCACGGTGACCCCGCGGCTTGCGAATTCCGCAGCGCTGCTGCGGGTCAGGCCAATCACCCCAGCTTTTGCGGCGCTGTAGTTGGCCTGGCCGGGGTTGCCCATCAGTCCCACCACCGAGGTGATGTTGATGATCCGGCCGCTTCTGGCCTTCAACATCGCCCGGCTGACGGCTCGGGTGCAGAGGAAGACGCCGCTGAGGTTCAGGTCGATCACGCTCTGCCAATCGGCGCTCTTCATGCGCATCAGCAGGCCATCACGGGTGATGCCCGCGTTGTTGACCAGCACGTCCAGGCGCCCTTCCTTCTCCAGGACGGCTTTGACCATGGTCTCCACCTGCTCTTCCTCGGCCACGTTGGCCTGGTGGGACCAGGCTTGGCCGCCTGCCGCCTGAATCTCAGCGACCACAGCCTCAGCCGCGGCGGGGGAGCTGGCGTAGTTCACTACCACCGTTGCGCCAGCCTGGGCCAGCTCGCGGGCAATGGAGGCCCCGATGCCTCGGCTGGCTCCGGTCACCAGAGCAACCTGACCGGCCAGGGGGGTGCTGTCCGCCATGGAGAACGCTGAAAAGTCGGACCAGGCTAGGCGGGCATGATTTTGACTTCAGCCAAGGCGGGGCCAAGCAGTTCCCCAAAGCGCTGCAACTGGCGTTTGCTGCCCATGACCACCAGCAACTGACCGGGACCCAGGCGGACATCACCGCCGGGGTTGGCGATGAGTGGTTCCGGCGCTCCGGTGCTGAGTTGGCTTGCCGCGGGGTTTCGGATCGCCAGGACCAGGGCACCACTGCGGCGTCCCAACTGCAGTTCCGAGAGACTGGCCCCGTTGAGGTCGCCGAGATCCTCGGGATGCTCGCTCAGCAGAAATTCGTCCACCTCACACTCGCTGCCGGCCAGCAGGTCCATGAAGGTCACCGCCAGGGGCCTCAGGGCGGTGGCGGCCATGGCACGACCGCCGGCCACATAGGGGCTCACCACCTGGTCAGCTCCGGCTAAACGCAGTTTCCCTTCCGCTTCTTCGCTGTCGGAGCGGGCAATCAGCCGGGCGCTCGGCGCCAATCCCCGGGCGCTGAGGATCACGTAGAGGTTGGCCGCGTTGCTCGGCAGGGCGGCGACCAGTGCTCGGCAGCGGTGGATGCCGGCCTCCTCCAGGGTTTCATCGAGGGTGGCGTCTCCCTGAAGGACCGTCAGGCCTCGCTGCTGTGCTTCCTCAATGCGGTCGCTATCGTTTTCAACCACCAACAGTTGGACGTTTTCTCCATTCAGTTGATCCGCGATTTCGCGGCCCATCCGGCCGTAGCCGCAGAGGATGACGTGCTGATTCATCGATCGCTGCAGCTGTTGGCGGTAGCGCCGCTGGCGGATGCGGCGAAAGTAGCCGGAGTTGGTTAATTCCAGCAGTTTCTGGATGGTTTGCTGGACCACCACCAGGCCGCCCACCAACAGCAGCGCCGTGACGATGCGGCCGCCGGTGTGGATCAGCTGGGTGTGCTCATCGCTAAACCCCAGGGTGCTGAGGGTGATCAGCACCATCCAGTAGCAATCACCCCAGTCCCAGCCCTCCGCCAGTCGGTAGCCAACGGCGCCGGCATTGACGACCGTGGCCAGGGCCAGGATCGGGCCTGCCCAGGGGCGCCTGGCCACTTGCGTGCGAATGGGGCTGAGGAGGCCGCGGCGGCGCGGCAGTGAACGGGGTCGCTGCCGCATCGGTGTCATCCCAAGCCGAGGGCTTTTAAGACCTCAGGGGTGCCCAGCTGCTCAAGGGCTCCGGCCTGACCCACCGCTTGCACGCCCTCCCGTTGTGGCAGGGAGGCGGGGTCCTGGCCGAGGGCCACCAGAGGCATGCCACTGAGCAGGGCCAGTTGGCTGGTGATGGGGTCACTGCTGAGGACCACATCACAGCTGGCCAGTTGCGCGGCCCGCTGCAGCAGATTGGCGCCACCGGCCTGGATGACCCGCAGGTCCGGCAGCTTGCTGCGGATGGCCTCGGGCAGTACTCGCCAGTGGTCGGCGGGCCAGTCCTGACGGTTCCCTGACGGGGCAAGCAACAGGGCGGGTCCCTGGCCACTGGGCATGGACGCTGCGGCTTGCTCCAGTGCTCCTTTGGGCAAGGACAGGCGGAATTGGCTGGCGTCGAGGGTGACGCCGAGTGGGCGCAGGAAGGCCGACAGCGCTTGTGCCCCCCAGCCGGCTTCAGGGGTGACGGTTGACGTGGCCGAGAACCCAGCGGCGGCGACGCGATTGGGGATGTGACTCATCGACAGCATCAGATCAACCTGGCGGCCGCTGGCGAGGTTGATGCAGGCCTGAAAGTCGGGCTCGCGCACGTTGCCCAGGAGGTTGGCCCAGTCGGCGAGGCTCGGCCCGTCATCAAAGGCGAAGGGAATCACCTTCTCCACCGCCGGCAGCAGTGACCAGGCGGCTGCCGCCGCTGGGGAGCAGGCCACTTGCACCTGGGCCTTGAGGTCTTGAGCAACCTGCGCTGCGGCCGGAATGGCCTGCAGCTGTGCACTGACACCACCCGGCACCAAAAAGAGGACTCGCATGGTTGCGGGGGTGTGCAGCAGATCGCTGGCTGATTGTATGTAGGTCGGATTACTTAGTCCTCAGGAGCGCGCGATGCATCTGCTGATTGCCTGTGCCGGTAGCGGTCGGCGGATGGGGGCGGAGCGCAACAAGCTGCTCCTGGAGGTCAGCGGCCGGCCTGTGTTGGCCTGGACTCTCGATGCGGCCCTGGCCTCCGAGAGTGTGCGCTGGATCGGCGTGGTCGGCCAGGAGATCGACCGGCCGGACATCGAAGCCCTGCTGAAGGCAGCCAACCCAGGGATCCCGGTCCAGTGGATTCAGGGTGGGGACACCCGCCAGGATTCGGTCTGCAATGGCCTGGCTGCGCTGCCGCCGGCGGCCCAATCGGTTCTGATCCACGACGGAGCCCGCTGCTTGGTCGATCCAGCTCTGATCGATCGCTGTTCCGCGGCTGTTGACGCTGGCGCTGCGGTGATTGCTGCCGCACCGGTCACCGACACGATCAAGCGGGTCGATGGCGACGGCGTGATCCAAGACACCCCGGATCGCTCCGTTCTCTGGGGCGCCCAAACCCCCCAGGGGTTTCCGGTCGAGCAGTTGCGCCAGGCCCATGCCCAGGCGCGCGGGGAGGGTTGGAGTGTCACCGATGACGCCTCCCTGTTTGAACGGCTGGGTTGGCCCGTGCGGGTGATGGAGTCCTCCCCCTCCAACATCAAGATCACCACGCCCTTCGATCTGACGATTGCTGAGGCGGTGCTCTCGGCTCGCTAGAGCAGCAGCAGTTGGCCGCGCTCGCCGTCCAGACGGGCCCTGCGGCCGATGGGAATGGCGGCGTTGCCGCAGCGATGGCCAAAAGGCAGGTCGGCAATCACCGGAATGCCGAGGTCGCCGCAGCGCTCCTGAAGCACCGCCTGCAGACCAAAGGAGCGCTGGGGATCACGGGCGTCATCCTCATCCCCCTCGCAGTCGCTGAAGCTGCCAAAGCCCAGCCCCGCGATCTGCTGGAGAGCCCCACTGAGACGCCAGTGGGAGAGCATCCGATCGATTCGATAGGGGGCCTCGCCGATGTCTTCGAACAGCAGGATCGATCCACTGAGGTCGGGGAGGTGAGGCGTCCCCAGCAGGTGCGTCGCCACCGTGAGATTGCCGGCGAGGCAGGGGCCCTCGGCTTGGCCCGGGTTCCAGACCGTCCCTTGCAGGGGCGGTAGAGCCTCGCCAAAGAGCAGAGCCCGTAGCCGCTCTTGGCTCCACTCCGGTTCGGCCCCCAGGGTGGTGACCATGGGCCCATGGATGCCCCCGGGTAGGCCAGCGGCCTGCCGCGCCCAGAGCAGGGAGGTGACATCGGAGAAGCCCAGCAGCCAGTGCTCCTCAGCCGCAAGGGGCCGCTCCAGCAGTCGAGCAGAGCCCCAGCCGCCGCGCATGCACGCCACCAAAGGCGCATTGGGTTGGAGGTCCTCCAGGCGTTCGAGGTCTGTGCCGGCGTAGTAGCCCCAGTGCCGTTGCAGGTTGCGATGGGGTTCGACCTCCAGTCCCCAGCGCTCAAGGACAGCGATTCCCACCTCCAGGCGGCTGATGGCATCGCCCTGGAGCGCGGAGCTGGCGGCGGCCAGTTGGACGCGATCGCCGGCTTGGAGCGGGCGGGGCCAGGCGCGCGCGTTCATGCCCAGATCCGTCCGATGGCTAGGCCCAGCAGCAGGAGTGCGCCGAGCAGCACCTGGTGTTTGAAATGGCGGCCATAGGCCGAGCGCGGCAGCTGCGGCTGCCGTAAGGCCAAGGCTTCCTTGAGCTGCCCAAGGACGACCACCAGCCAGATCAGCCAGAACAGGGGCTGAACCCCCTGCAGGGCCGAGGCCATCGCCAGCAACACTCCAGCGCTGGCGTAGCAGAGGGCCACGGCCAGGGGGGCCTGCTCCCCAAGGCTCAGCGCGCTGCTGCGCACGCCCACCAGGCGGTCATCCTCCCGGTCGGACATGGCGTAAACCGTGTCAAAGCCAAAGGTCCACAGCAGGGTCGCCAGCCAGAGGCAGAGCAGGGGCCAGCCCCCCTGGAGACTGCCGCGGGAGGCCGCCCAGGGGATCAGCACAGCAAAGCCCCAGCAGAGGGCCAGGACCGCCTGCGGGTAGGCAAACCAGCGCTTCGCTGAGGGGTAGAGCAGCACCGGGGGCAGGGCGGCGATGGCCAGTTGGAGGCAAAGGGTTCTGTTGGCTTCTGGCAGCCCCCAGAGCACGACGGCAAGAGCAGCGATCAGGCAGAACAGCAGCAGCACAACGGCCCCCGGAACACCGATCTGGCCGCTGGCAAGCGGCCGTTGGCGGGTTCGCTCCACCTGGGGATCAATCCGCCGATCCCAGAGGTCATTGGCGACACAGCCCGCACCGCTGACGGCCAGGCCGCCGATGACGATGGCCGCCAGCAGGTGGAGGCTGGGGGGAGCCTGGCCCTCCAGGAAGAGACTCCAGCCGGCAGGGATCAACAAGATCAGGCGTCCGCTGGGCTTGTCCCAGCGCAGTAGACCCAGCCAAGCCCGGAGCAGCGATCCAAGGCCCTTGCTGTCGGCAGCCACGTTCAGCAGGGGAAAAGTGCCCGCACCCTAGGGCTGAGGGGCGGTGCCAAAGTGGCTCAGCTCCAGGGATTGGACCGTGAGTGAGCCCCGCAGTGGTGCCCTACGGCCGGTGGCCGGCATCGATATCGGCACCAACTCGATTCACCTCTTGATCGCCAGCGTCGATCCTGAGCTGCGCAGCTTCTCGGTGCTGCTCACTGAAAAATCAACGACCCGCCTGGGGGAGCGCGATCCCGTCAGTGGCGATCTCTCGCCTGAGGCGATTGAGCGGGCCTTCACGACCCTGCGCCACTGCCGTGAGCTGGCGGCCAGCCATGGCGTGGATCCCGGGGACGTCGTCACGGCGGCCACCAGTGCCGTTCGTGAAGCACCCAATGGTCGGGAGTTTCTGCAATCGATCCAAGAGCAGCTGGGCCTGGCGGTTGATCTGGTGAGCGGCCCTGAGGAGGCGCGCTTGATCTATCTGGGTGTCCTCTCTGGGATGTCCTTCGGCGAGAAGCCCCACGTGATCATCGACATCGGTGGTGGCTCCACCGAGTTGGTGCTGGCCGATGCTTCGGACTCCCATGCCCTCACCAGCACCCGGATTGGTGCGGTCAGGCTGCAGCGGGATTTCGTCCAGGACGACCCGATCCCTGCTAAGCGGGTCACCTTCCTGCGGGCCTTCATCCAGGGGGCGCTGGAGCCTGCGGTGCTCAAGGTCCGCCAAGGTTTGAAGCGGCTCGGTGATCAGCCGGTGATGGTCGCCACCAGTGGAACGGCGATGGCGATCGCCGCGATGGCCGCCGCGGATGAGGCGCGTCCGCCCCTGCGCATGCAGGGCTACCGGGTCTCGCGGCAAAAACTCGATCAGATCGTCGAACGGCTCTTGGGGATGACGCCTGCGGAGCGCAAGGCTCACCCGGCCCTGAATGAACGCCGGGCGGAAATCATCGTTCCTGGCGCCCTGATTTTGCAGACGGCGATGGGGATGATCGGGGCGGAGGAGCTGGTGATCAGCGAACGGGCCCTGCGGGAGGGCTTGATTGTTGATTGGATGCTGCGCAACGACTTGATCGTTGATCGCTTTGCCTTTCAAAGCAGCATTCGTCAACGCACGGTGCTGCATCAGGCCCAGCGTTATGGGGTGGATGTGCCCCGATCTGAGCGGGTCGCGGCCCTCGCCATTCGTCTCTACGACCAAAGCCACGGCCTGCTGCATCAAGACGATGGCCAGGGGCGTCAGTTGCTGTGGGCCGCGGCGATGCTCCACAGCTGCGGACAGCACATCAATGTCGGTGCGTATCACAAACACACCTGGTATCTGATTCGCCACGGTGACCTCCTGGGCTATTCCGATAGCGAGCAGCTCATGGTGGCGGCGATTGCCCGTTACCACCGCCGCTCCCTGCCGAAAAAACGCCATGAGTCCTGGCAACTCATAGAAGGGCGGGAGCAACGCCGCACGGTCTCAGCGATGGCCTTGCTGCTGCGTCTGGCGGTGGCGATGGATCGCCGTCCCCAGAAGGTGATTGCCGATTGTGTTCTGCAGGCCAACGCTGAGAACGGCATTGCGATCCAGTTGTTGCCGCTGACGGCTGAGGTGGATCTCAACCTGGAGCGCTGGAGTCTGCGGTCCTGCGAGAGCTATGTCGAAGAATCGCTGGGCCTCACCTTGCAGGTGAGTTAGCTCCCACAACAAAAAGCCCCCGCTTTCGCGGGGGCTTCTGGTTCAACCGAGATTGAACCTTTTGGTTTGAGGATCAACCTCAGCCGATGGCAGGTGCGGTCAGAGCCACGGGGGTGGACTCAGCAGCAGCCAGGTCGAGGGGGAAGTTGTGAGCGTTGCGCTCGTGCATCACTTCCATACCGAGGTTGGCGCGGTTCAGCACGTCAGCCCAGGTGTTCAGCACACGACCCTGGGAATCCAGGATCGACTGGTTGAAGTTGAAGCCATTCAGGTTGAAGGCCATGGTGCTGACGCCCAGGGCGGTGAACCAGATGCCAACGACGGGCCAGGCAGCCAGGAAGAAGTGAAGGCTGCGGCTGTTGTTGAAGGAGGCGTATTGGAAGATCAGGCGACCGAAGTAACCGTGGGCAGCCACGATGTTGTAGGTCTCTTCCTCTTGGCCGAACTTGTAGCCGTAGTTCTGGGACTCGCTCTCGGTGGTTTCACGCACCAGGGAGGAGGTCACCAGGGAGCCGTGCATGGCGGAGAACAGGGAACCACCGAAGACACCAGCCACACCAAGCATGTGGAAGGGGTGCATCAGGATGTTGTGCTCAGCCTGGAACACCAGCATGTAGTTGAAGGTGCCGGAGATGCCGAGGGGCATGGCGTCCGAGAAGGAGCCCTGACCGAAGGGATACACCAGGAACACAGCGGAAGCAGCAGCCACGGGTGCGCTGTAAGCAACGCAGATCCAGGGGCGCATGCCGAGGCGGTAGGAGAGTTCCCACTCACGACCCATGTAGGCGTAGATGCCGATGAGGAAGTGGAAAACAACCAGCTGGAAAGGACCACCGTTGTACAGCCACTCGTCGAGGCTGGCGGCTTCCCAGATGGGATAGAAGTGCAGGCCGATGGCGTTGCTGGAGGGGATAACAGCACCAGAGATGATGTTGTTTCCGTAGATCAGGGAGCCAGCAACAGGCTCACGGATGCCGTCGATGTCGACGGGGGGTGCTGCGATGAACGCAACGATGAAGCAGATGGTGGCGGCCAGCAGGCAGGGAATCATCAGAACGCCGAACCAACCCACATAGAGGCGGTTGTCGGTGCTGGTGACCCACTCGCAGAACTGGTTCCACGCAGAAGCGCCTTGGCGCTGCTGGAGGGTGGTCGTCATGAGTACGGGAAAGAAGTGCCGTGCGCGAACGCCTGGCGGTTTATGAAGAGCTGGACATATCCAGCAACGAAACTTTAAGCGTTGCTCACGCTCGCCGTGCCCGCTTCCGATGCCGGCTTGTGATGGAAGTGATCAGCCCGGCTTATGGCCATGTGCCCCGAAACACAAAAAAGCCGGGCGCAGTCTGTTGCGCCCGGCCAAGGGGTTCAAACAAGTGGGCGATACTGGATTCGAACCAGTGACCCCTTCCGTGTGAAGGAAGTGCGCTACCGCTGTGCTAATCGCCCGCGTGCGCTCGTCGCTCGCGCAGACAGAGCTTAGATCATGGCCCGCGCGGTGGGCTTATTCAGCGCCGCCGCGGAAGAGGTGGTTGTGGCTCGCTGAATAGAGCTTGGAGCGGGGGCCCCCAGGGGCCGCGAGGGCGGGGCTCACCACGTAGAGGGTCGTGCGGATCAGCTCGCGCTCGCGGCTGACCCGATCGATGTCCTTCAGGGGGACAACGCTGATCCACTCATCGGGCCAGCTGACGCGATAGCCAATGGCCACAGGGGTGTCCGCTGGATAGTGCAGCAGCAGTTCACGCTGCACCTCCTCGACGTGACGAGCACTGAGGTACAGGCAGAGGGAGGCCTTGAGCGATGCCAGACGCTCCAGGGACTCGCTCTCTGGCACGCCGGTTCGCCCCCCTGCCCGTCCAAGCACAATCGTCTGCACCAGTCCGGGAATGGTGAGCTCGCTGTTCAGGCGGGCGGCAGTGGCCTGATAAGCACTGAGTCCGGGGACGACCTCCACGGCAACATCGGCATCGAGCAAGCGACAGAGCTGTTCGTTGAGGGCGCTGTAGAGGCAAGTGTCTCCGTCATGCAGGCGCACCACGCGCTTGCCCTGCTTGACGCGGTCGAGCATCAGCAGCATCACCTCCTCCAAGGTCAGGGTGCTGGTTCGGATCCGCTCGCAGTCCTGAGGCGCCATTGCCGCCAGCTGAGGATTGACCAGTGAATCGGTCCAGATCAGGACCTCCGCTTGTTCAATCGTTCTGGCTGCCCGCAGGGTCAGCAGATCGGGAGCGCCTGGGCCCGCTCCAACAATCCAGACCTTTCCCGTGGTCGTGCTCATGGCTTCACTCCGCTGGGGTCGGGTAGGGGGCGTTTGCGGCCATAGAGCCAGTAGAGGCCCAAGCCACCCAGCGCGATCAAGACCAGGCTGATCAGCTGGGCCATGCGCAGTCCACCGGCGCAGTAGGGCGGTGTCCCCATCAGGCAAAGCGGATCAATCCGCAGTCCTTCAATCCAAAGGCGACCGCAGCTGTAACTCATCAGATAGACGCAGCTCAGGGCGCCAGCAGGCAGTGCGATCCGCCCTTCCATTCCCCGCCGAAACATCCAGAGCAGCAGCAGTAGGACGCCCAGGTTCCAGATCGACTCGTAGAGAAAGGTCGGGTGAAAGGTCGATTGATCGAGAAATTCAACCGGTCGGTTCGAAAACGGGATGGTCAGCTTCCAGGGAAGGTCCGTGGGAAGACCGAAGGCCTCGGAATTAAAAAAGTTCCCCCAGCGCCCGATGGCCTGGCCCAGTGCCACCGAGGGAAGCAGGACATCCAGCAGATTCCAGAAGGCGATCTTGCGCCAACGGCTGTAGAGGATTACCGCCAAGGTCCCACCGATCAGGGCTCCATGGATGGCAATGCCGCCGCGCCAGATGGCCAGTGCATCCAGCCAGTTGAAGCGGTACTGACGCCACTCAAAGGTGACGTAGTAGATCCGGGCACCAACGACGGCCGCCAGGACCAGCAGTGGCAGCAGATCGGCGATCAACGTCGAATCGATGCCCCGCTCTTTGCCCAGGCGCGTGGCCAGGGCGAGTCCGCAGAGCACCGCAATCGCGATGAGCAGCCCGTACCAACGCAAAGAAAATGGCCCCAGCTGAAACAGCAAGGGGCCAGGAGAGGTGAACACAGCGAAGGGCATCAAAGGCCTTCGGCGGCCTGCACCTTCTCGAACTGCTTCTTCTTCAGAACAAGCATGATCTGGGCAAGAGCCACGGCGGCGAAGAAGGCCAGCAAGCCGTAGATGCGCACGGGGTTCTGCAGAACGACCTCAGCATCCAGTTGACCGAAGCCACCCACGTTGGGGTCATTGGTCAGGGCTGCACCAGCGGCGACCACATCGCCCACTTGGGCGGTGACGGTGGGGCCAGCGGGGATGGTGTCGCTCACGCTGTTGCCGTCAGCGGTCTTGATGACGACAACGGAGGCACCGGCGTCACCGGCATTGATTGCTTCAACGGTGCCAGCAGCAGAAGCGTTGAAGACGCCATTGTTGCTCTTCTCACCGGTGGGGTACACCTGACCGCGGCCGCGGTTACCGCCGACGTGCAGCTGGAACTTGCCGAAGTGGATGTTGCTATCGGCAGCGGGGTCAGGCGAGAGGATCGGGAAGACGATCTTCTGGTGGTCATCGCCGGGCAGGGGACCGACCAACAGGATGTTGGGGTTCTCTTCGTCCCAGGTGGTGACGTAAACGCCCTCAGTCTCTTCCTTGAGTTCGTCGGTCAGACGATCAGCGGGAGCGAGTTTGAAACCGTCGGGAAGCATCACGACAGCACCCACGTTCAGGCCGGTGGGAGAGCCATCGCCAGACACCTGCTGAACGCTGGTGTCGTAAGGGATCTCGACTTCAACCTTGAAGACCTCATCGGGGAAGACCGCTTGGGGCAGTTCCACGTGGGTGGGCTTCTTCGCCAGGTGGCAGTTGGCGCAGGCCAGCTTGCCGGTGGCTTCCCGGGGGTAGTCGTATTGCTGCTGTGCCCAGAAGGGATAAGCCCAGCTGGCCTGAGGAGCAAAGAAGAGTGCGCCGAGAACCAGAACCGAACTCAGCAGCAGGGAGAAGGAGCGACGCATGGGGCGTGGGGGCGAGAGGGAAACGGTTGGGGAGGAGATCAGACCCACCAGGGCTTCTCGCCGGTGCGGAAATCAGTTTCGGTCCACTGGCTCAGGAACACGTTGTCGTTCTCGACCGAGACGTGTGCAAGGGCCAGGGAGAGGGGGGCAGGGCCGCGCACCACCTTGCCGGTGTTGTCGTACTGCGAGCCGTGGCAGGGGCACATGAACTTGTTGGCCGCTGCGTTCCAGGGCACAACGCAACCCAGGTGGGTGCAGATGGCATTAATGCCGTAGCTGCCGATGGCATCACTGCCTTCGACGATTAGGTAGGTGGGGTCGCCCTTGAGGCCTTGCACCAGGTTGCGATCACCCTCGCGGTGGTCGCTCAGCCAGCCACTGGCGGTGACGGAGTTACCCAGCTCGTCCTTGGCGGCCGTACCACCGCCGGAGCCCGCGGCCTTCGGGGGGATGAAGTAGTTGGCCACCGGGTAGAGGGCGCCAAGGGCAACTCCGGTCACCGAACCGAAGGTCAGCAGGTTCATGAACTGCCGGCGACCCATTCCGGGGACATCACCGCTCGAGGCGCTCGCTGGGATTTGGGTCATACGGGGCGGCCTGCAGCCACATCGACGTGGGGGCCATTATGGACCTTGTCGTTCCCGCAACGGGCCCGAACTGCAGGCAGGTGGCCGAAGCCTGCAACATGCTGTTGCGAGGGCGTCCTGCTTTGCCTTGCTGTGACTGAGTCACCTGCCGCTCCCCTGGCCACTGCGGAGATCCTTGAGACCCTGCGGGGCCGTTGGCAGGCCTCCTACGACCTACAGCTGACGTCCCGGCGCGGTCGCCTTTATTTGCAGGTGATGTGGGCGTACCTCGAGCAGCAATCCTTTCCCCTGGATGCCGAGCAGTACACCGCCAAGCTCGACGAGCTTGTGGCCACCCTCAATGGACTTGGTGTGGCGGGACAGGTGCGCCAATGGCTCACCACTACCAATGACAAACCCCGCCTGGGTAAGGCGATGAACCTGGCCCTGGAGCTTCCTGAGGGGCGTGCGAGTGAGTTCCTGCTCTGATCTAGGCCGGCCGTTGGACCACCCGAGCCAAGCCAACACCGACGAGATAGAGCGCCGTGATGGCGCCACTGAGCAGCAGCATCGTGATCGGGTCCGTCGAGGGGGTCAGCACAGCCCCGGCCAGGGCGGAGGCCATCACCACAAAACGCCAGGCCGAGAGCATGGACTCTGAGCGCACGAGTCCAAGGGCCGCCAGCAGCATCTGCAGCACGGGTAGCTGGAAGGCCAAGGCGGTGGCCACCATCAACAGCAGCACGAAGTCCAGATAGCGCTCGATCGACCACAGCGGCTCAACGACATCCGCGCCGTAACTCACGAGGAAGTTCAGGGCGGCTGGAACCAGCGCCCACCAGGCAAAGGCCAGGCCCGCCAGAAAGAGCACCGCGGACCCCGCGACCGCTGGAGCCACGAGCTTTTGTTCCCTGCGGGTCAGGCCGGGTAGGACGAAGGCCAGGCCTTCGTAGAGGACGTAGGGCAGGGCCAGGGTGAGACCGGCGTAGCCCGCGACTTTCAAAGAGACCAGCAGGAATTCCCCCGGTGCCAGCTGCAGGAAGTGAATGCCGTGGGCGGGTACCTCGAGCAGGCGCACCAGCGGCCGGACAAACAGCAGACACGCGGCCGCGCCGACGACCACCGCAAGCAGGCTGCGCAGGACTCGGCTGCGCAACTCCTCGAGGTGCCCAACGAGGGTCATCTCCACCTCGGAGGGGAAGTCCTCTTGGACTTCAGCGGCCGGAATCTTGATGGGAGGCGGCGGCGCGACTCCAGCGGGGCGACCGTCAGGGCCCTGGGGTTGATCGCTCATGACTGTTGCTCCCCACTGAGGCTAAGGGGTTTGCCGCGCAGTAGTGCCTCAGCAGCGTCGGGGTCGGCCCAGAGGACTTCACCACCGCGGTGTCTGACGGTTCCTGGACCCGCCCCCGGGATCCGCTGCAACTGCTCACAGGGGGTCATGACCACCGCCACCTGGCGATTGCCGCGGGCACGGCTGAAGTGGGCCGCCAGGCTGGCCGCCGCCTGCAGATCGCTGTCCTCCGCAGGGGCGACTGAACTCTTCAGCACCACATGGCTACCGGGGCACTCCTGGGCGTGGAACCAGAGATCCCCCTTGCGGGCCTGTTGGAGGCTGATCCATTCGTTCTGGCGGTGATTGCGGCCAACCTGGATCGTCAGTCCCCTTGGGCTGGTGACGGATAGGGGGCTGGGATCCTCCTGCGCTCGCCTGCGTTCCTTGCGGTTGCTGGGTTGGCGTTGCCAGAGCCTCTCGCTGTCCTCTTCGAGGGCCTGCAGTTGCAGGAGCCCGTTGGCGGGGTCCCATTGGCACTCGAGCTGGATGAGCTCAAGAAAGGTCAGGCTTGCCTCCAGTTGCTCAAGTTGCTGCTGGTGCTGGGCCAGTCGGGGGGTGATGGCGGCCACGGAGCGCCGCAGACGCCGCGCTTTTTTGTAGAGCTTCTGGGCCTCGTTCACCGTGTCTCGGCTGGGGTTGGCTTGGCAGAGCAGGGCGTCGGCCTGCTCCTGGAGTCCAGTGCTGTTGCCGACTTGATCAAGGAGCGCTTGCTGTTGCTGCTGTTGCTGCCGTTCGCGCTCCAAGGCCCGCTCGAGCCGCTGCTTGAGGGCCTGCTGCCGCTGTTGGAAGGCCCTGGCTTGTAAGCGATCGCGGTGATAGCTCGCGAGCTGGGCGTTGAGGCTGTCTGGCTGCTCTGGTGCGCGCTCGCTGCTCCAACAGCAATACCCCCCGCCCTCGTCCAGGCGGAATACGAAACGTTCCTCCTCCAGGGCCTCGAGCCAGAGCTGCCAGCGCTGCCAGAGCTGGTCCCAGGTCACCGGGCTGAGGCCCTGTGCGGGTTGATCGAGTAGGTCATCGCCGAGTCCCGCGACCAATTGGCGCGCGAGCGCTGGGCTGATGCCTTGATAGGCGCTGGGCAGGGCGCGTTTTAGCGGCAGCGGCAGCAGTTGCAGTTCGCTTTTCCAGTGCTCAAAGCTCTCGCTGCGGCTGGGGCAGCGACCGCCCATGGGCGGTGGGGCGCTGTAGAGATCGCCTGTGCTGATCGGCCTTAGGCGGGACTGGTTATCGCGGACCTGCCGGGCCACGGCCACGACCCTGCGGTCTTGATCCAGCAGGAAGACATTGCTGTGGCGTCCCATTAACTCCAGGACCAGGCTCCGCTGGGCCGGCTCCCCCGGCCTGGTGGCGAAGTCCAGTTCCACCACCCGCTCCCAACCGTCTTGTTGGAGGCCGGTGAGCGCTAGCCCGCTCAGTCCGTGCTGGAGCTGTTGCGCCAGGGTGCTGCCATCGCCCTGTTTGGGAGGAGGCGGGATCTCCAGCAGGCGCGGTGCTTCGGCCAGCCAGCTGAGCTCGAGCCAGAGCCGCCGCTCCAGCGTGCGGAACCCCAGGTGAAGGGTCTGCCCGTCGGCCTGTTGGGCTTTCTCAAAGCGGCTGGGCACCAGTTGCGGCCGCAGTTCCGCCAACACCGCACGAAGGCTGGTGAGGTCCATGGCCTGGAGGGACTGGGCGGCCATGGTCTGCGCCGATTCGCTGCGGAGGCACTCTTACTCTGCAGGGCCATGGTTGAGTCCTAATGGCGGAAGAGCCCTCCTCCAGCGGCCGGTTGTTTCTGATCACGGGCCCCAGTGGAGTCGGCAAGGGGACCTTGGTGACTGCCCTGCTGGAGCGTCATCCCGAGATCTGGCTTTCGATTTCAGCGACCACCCGCTCCCCCCGCAGCGGTGAGGTGGAGGGCACGAGCTATTTCTTTTTGAACCGTGCTGATTTCGACGCCAAGGTCTCCCAAGGGGGCTTGCTCGAGTGGGCCGAGTTCGCCGGTAACTGCTACGGCACCCCCCGAGAGCCCGTGGAGGCTCAGCTTCAAGCGGGCCGGCCAGTCCTGCTGGAGATCGAGTTGGAAGGGGCGCGTCAGGTGCGCCGCAGCTTCCCCAGCGGTTTCCAGATCTTCATCAAGCCCCCCTCCTTTGAGGAGCTCGAGCGGCGCATACGCGGACGGGGCACCGATAGCGAGGAGGCCATTGTTCGGCGGCTTGAGCGAGCCCGGGTGGAGCTGCAGGCCGAGTCCGAATTCGATGCGGTGATCGTCAATGGCGATCTGACGGAGGCCTTGCAGCAGCTGGAGCAGTTGATGGGGCTTGGCTAGGGGCGCTGGGCAATAAAAAAGGCCCCGATTGGGGCCTTTCTCAATGGCAACTGCCGATCACATCGGGTGGAAGAGGAGATCGGGGAAGAAGCGGTTGAATTCGATCAGGATGCCAGCGGTGACGGTGAACCAGATCGCGGCGAAGACCGGGGCAGTGGTCAGGAACTTTTTCATCGGAATGACGTTGAAAGAGTGGAGATAACCCGCCGCGATCAGCGGGGGGAGACGGTGATCTTGTCGTCGGATTCGGTCAGCTTGCCGCCGCTGAGTTCAGCGAAGGCAGCGATGGGCCAAGTGGCTGCAGCCAGGGTGCTCTTGAAGGCCAGAGAAAGGTCGATCTGGATTTCCTTCATGGCGGCGTCCTTGCTGCCACGGATGGCCATCAGGTAGTTGCGACCAGCCCAGCCGATGCAACCCGCGATGTAGAGGAAGGCGATGCCGGGGATGATGAAGTCACCAGCGTGGCTGAGGCGACCATCCACGATCAGGTGGGGCAGGCCATCAGCGCCGCAGGAGGCCTGGCTGTACATCTCGAAGCGCGCCTTGGCCTGGGGGGTGGAGGCGGCGGCGGCCCGGGATTGGAAGCGTGCGCTTTCAGCGCAGGGGGTCAGGCCTGCAACATCAGCTTTCGCCACGGGGGCGAAGCCGAAGATCAGCAGGGCAGAAATGAGAACTGCAAAAAGGCGGCGCATCGTCAGGTCCAGCTGCTGCACGGCAGGATGTCACTTACGGACAGTAAGAGAGCTCTCCAGACCTAATGCCCACGCTGCTGGCCCTCGAAACAAGTTGTGACGAGTCAGCCGCAGCCGTTGTTTGTAATCAAACGGTGCTCGCGAGCGCGGTTGCAACGCAAATGGAGGAGCACGCCCGTTGGGGTGGCGTCGTTCCGGAAATCGCCTCCAGACGCCATGTGGAGGCGCTGCCCCATCTGATTGAACAGGTGATGGCGCAGAGCGGCGTCAGTTACCAGGAGCTCGATGCCATCGCCGCGACCGCGGCCCCCGGGTTGGTCGGTGCGCTGTTGATCGGATCGGTGACCGGGCGGAGTCTGGCTCGCCTACACGGAAAACCGTTTCTGGGGGTCCATCACCTGGAGGGGCACCTCTGCTCGGTCCAGCTGGGAGATCCCCTGCCGCCGGGACCCTATTTGGTGCTTCTGGTCAGCGGTGGGCACACCGAGATGATCCGTGTGGATGGTCCTGGTGACTACACGCGTCTTGCTCGCAGTCGCGATGACGCCGCCGGTGAGGCCTTTGACAAGGTCGCCCGTCTGTTGGGGTTGGGCTATCCGGGAGGCCCGGCCGTTCAGGCCGCCGCTGCCAGTGGCGATTCCAAGCGTTTCAGCCTTCCCAAGGGCCGGGTGTCACGGCCCGAAGGGGGCTTCCATCCCTACGACTTCAGCTTTAGCGGTCTCAAGACGGCGGTTCTGCGGCTGGTCAATCAACTGCGGGCCGAGGAAGCCGCCGGCGGTGAGCCGTTTCCCTTGGCGGATGTGGCGGCGAGCTTTGAGCAGGTGGTCGCCGACGTCCTGGTCGAGCGCACGACCCGCTGCGCCCGCGATCAGGGACTGAAGACCATCGTCATGGTGGGTGGAGTCGCGGCAAACCAGCGTTTGCGCGCGCGGTTGGAGGAGCGTTGCCAGGCGCTTGCGCTCGAGTGGCGGGTAGCGCCTCTGGCCTACTGCACCGATAACGCCGCAATGATCGGTGTGGCGGCCGAACAGCGCTTCCGTGCTGGCGCACAAAGCTCGATCGAGTTGGCTGTGACGCCCAGGCTGCCCCTCGAGCAGGCTCCGGTTCTTTATGAACCCCAGGCGCCCTTCTGATTTCCGTAGGCTGCTTGGAGTTTGAAGGCAGAGGCGATGGCCACTGCAGACTCCGCCCCTACCCCAGACCAGGTTGTTGAAGCGGCTCCTGAGGAGCTGAACCAGTGGAAGCGCGGCTTTACGCCTCAGGCTGAAATCTGGAACGGCCGCATGGCGATGGTGGGCCTCTCCGTTGGCTTGAGTGTCTTGCTGATTGCCCGCCTCGCCGGCAAGGTCTAGTCCTTGCCCCGCAGGGCTTGGCCAAGTTCGTTGGGCTTGAGGCTTTGGGCGAGGGCCGCCTCGGCTGAAGCCCTTCCCCCTTCCACCAAGGCGATTAGGGCCTGATTGGCGGTTTGCATGCCATCAAAGCCGCTGCGGGCCATGATCGATTCGATCTCTTCAAGCTCACCGCGCTCGAGGTAGTCCTTGCAGGCGTCGGTGTTGATCAAGATGTCGTGAAAGGCGGCGCGTTTGCCGTCGCTCGTTTTGATCAGCCCTTGGGCGACCACCCCGAGCAGGCTTTCCGCCAGGGAGCGCCGCAGACTGCCTTGGTCCTGGGGCGGAACCATCCCCAGAACCCGCTCGACGGTTTTGACGGCCGAATTGGTGTGCAGGGTGCCGAAGACCAGGTGACCGGTCTGGGATGCCTCAAGGGCAGTGGTCAGGGTCTCGCCGTCGCGAATTTCCCCAATCAGGATCACGTCGGGGTCTTCCCTGAGGGCAGCCCTGAGGGCACTCGGAAAGTGCTTGGTGTGCTGCCCGACTTCGCGGTGGCGAATCAAGGACTGCTGGCTGCGGTGCACAAATTCCACCGGGTCCTCAATCGTGAGGATGTGACAGGCCCGGTTGCGATTGATCCAATCGATCATCGCGGCGAGGGTTGTGCTCTTGCCTGACCCGGTGGGACCTGTGATCAGAACAAGGCCCTTGGGTTTGGAGGCCAGCTCCTGCAGCACTGGGGGGAGCTGGAGCTCCTCAAGGCTGGCGATGGTTTGCGGAATCAGCCGCAGCACCATCGCGGGTCCCCGCAGGGAGTCCAGGAGGTTGATGCGGACCCTGACGAAGGGGAAGGCGTGGGAGCCATCAAATTCCTTGTCCCGCTGGAAGGCATCGATCTGAGCTGGGCTCAGCATTTCTCTGAGCCAGTGCTGGAAGCCCGCGACATCGGTGACGGGCCAGCCCGTGCGCAGCATCTCGCCGCGATCGCGGTAGCGGGGTTCCTCGCCCACCCCAAGGTGGACATCGGAGAAGCCCTGCTCCGCAGCAAGTTTGACGATGCCTTCGAGTGAGCTGGGTTGCTGCCCTTGGAGGGCTCCATCCAGTGGCTTAGTCGGGCTTTCTGCTGCTGCCGTTGCCTGCTCTGGGAACAGCCCGATGGGGAAGGGCGAACTGTTGCTCACTGGCCCGCAGGCGCGCTGCCGTCACTGTTGCTGCAAATCCGACCAGGGGCAGCTTTTTTGCCCGCCATCTTTAGGATCCAGAGGTCTGCCAACGGCACCTGAGTGAGCGCTCCCCACAACGTCTGCATCGTGTTGGGAACCCGTCCGGAGGCGATCAAGCTCGCTCCGGTGATCCAGGCCTTCCAGCAGTCCGATGACTTCAACACCCGGGTGGTGCTGACCGGTCAGCACCGGGAGATGGTGACCCAGGTGATGGACCTGTTTGACCTGCAGGCCGACCACGACCTGGCCTTGATGGCCCCCAAGCAAACCCTGACCCACATCACCTGCGCGGCGCTGCAGGGCTTGAAGGCTGAGTTTGAGCAGTTCCCCCCTGACTTGGTCTTGGTGCAGGGGGACACCACGACGGCCTTTGCTTCCGCTTTGGCGGCGTTCTACGAGCAAATCCCTGTGGGCCACGTGGAAGCGGGCCTGCGCACCGACAATATTTTTGATCCCTACCCCGAGGAGGCCAACCGCCGTCTGATCTCCCAGGTGGCCTTGCTGCACTTTGCTCCGACCCACGTCTCGGCCCGCAACCTTGCGGCCTCTGGGGTGGTGGGCCAAACCATCACCACCGGAAACACGGTGATTGATGCGCTGTTGTTGATGGCGAAAAAAGCTCCCCCGTTTGAGCTGCCGGGGTTGGACTTTGAGAAGCAGCGGGTGATCCTGGCGACGGTCCACCGCAGGGAGAACTGGGGCGAGCGGCTCCAGGAGATCGGCAAGGGCTTTTTGGCGGTGCTGGAGCGCTACCCCGATACGGCGCTGCTGCTTCCGCTGCATCGCAACCCAACGGTGCGGGAGCCCCTGCAGGCACTCCTGGGCGATCACCCCCGGGCGTTCTTGACCGAACCGCTGGACTACGACCGTCTGGTGGCGGCGATGCGCGGCGCGACGCTTCTGTTGACGGACTCCGGTGGACTGCAGGAGGAGGCTCCGGCCCTGGGTAAGCCGGTCTTGGTGCTGCGGCGCACCACCGAGCGGCCCGAGGCCGTGGATGCCGGCACCGCCAAGCTGATCGGCACGGATTCCGCTGACATTCTCCGGGAGGCTTCGCTGCTTCTGGATGACGCCGAGGCCTACGAAGAGATGTCCAGGGCGCACAACCCCTTCGGGGATGGCCAGGCCAGCACGCGCATCCTGGAGGCCTGCCGCAGCTTCCTCAACGAGCGCCGCCATGCGGCGGATGAGGCGCAGGTTTAGTTCGAATCGCCTTTGCGCTTTGCCCAGGGGGGCAGGTCGATAAAGACCCGTGTCCCGGGCTTAATGCCGTCAAGGATTTGGGTGTTGCGGCCGCTACTGGCTCCGAGGGTCACGGCTTGGAACTTGGGCTGGTTGCCCGGGCCCACCAGCAGCACACCAGGCTTACCCCGCTCGGTCACGACCGCCACGGTTGGCACCAGCGTCCGCGGGGGGAGGTTTCCGGTGTTGAAGTCGATGTCGGCGGTCATGCCGATGCGCAGTTCAGGCGCCGGCTCGACGAACTTCAGGGTGACCTCAAAGGAGGTGACGTTGTTGAGCTTGGCGGCGCGCGGAGCGATCTGACGGACCTGGGCCTTGAAGCGACGGTCCGGGAAGGCATCGACGCGCACCGAGCCGGTTTGTCCGAGCTTGATCCGACCGATGTCGCTTTCGGGCACCTTGGCCACGGCCTCGAGGCCCTGGGCTAACTCGACGATGGAGGAGCTGCTGGCACCGGCGGAGGCGGAGGCCGAGGTGGTGGGGGTCACGTAGGCCCCAGGGTCGGCAAACCGCGCGGTGATGGTTCCTGCAAAGGGCGCTCGGACGACCAATTCACTGCGCTCCATCTCGCGCTGCTCCAGCCGCTGTTGGGCAGCCTCGACGGCGGCGCGGTCGACGAGGTAGGCCGCCTTGGCGCTGTTGTAGTTGTCCTGGCTAATGGCGCCGTTGCGCACCAGGTTTTCCCGGCGTTGCAGTTCGCTCTGGCTACGCGCCTGTTGGGCTTTGGCCGATTGCAGTTGGGCGGAGAGCTCCTCGAGCCGGTCCTGAAGGTCACCCCCATCCATCAGGGCCAGGGCCTGGCCGGCTTTGACGCTGTCGCCCTCTTCTACATAAAGGGTCTTGAGTACCCCTTGGCGTTTGGGGCTGACGTTGACCAGGCGGAAGGCCTCCAGTTCGCCACTGGCCGTGATCAGGCCCGGCAGGGAGCCTTCCTCGGCGATTGAGGTGTAGGTGCTCAGGCTGCGGGCTTGCTTGGCGCTACGGCTGAGGTTGAGCGCCGTTGCTCCACCGGCAATCAAAACGGTCCCGGCCAGGGCGGCGGCCCAGAAGCGACGACGGGCCAGCCAGGGGCGATCAGCCGCCAGTCTCTTGAGGCTCAAGGTGTTGCCTTGCAGCCAGGTCGCAACAGGTTGTTTTCGACGACGGTCTTGGAGCATCGCGTTGACCTGCCTGGCTCCCGGTGTCACCCCAGTCTTCCTGGTGGCGGGCAGCGGGCGGGGGTTCGGTCAGGGAGGGATCACCGCCATCGAGGGCAAACCGTAGATTTCATCGATGCTTAAAGCCGGAATCGTGGGGCTGCCCAATGTGGGCAAGTCGACCCTGTTCAACGCCTTGGTGGCCAATGCTCAAGCCGAAGCCGCCAACTACCCCTTTTGCACGATTGAGCCGAACTCCGGTGTGGTGGCGGTTCCAGATCCCCGTCTGCAGCAGCTTTCGGATCTGAGCAAGAGCAAGGAGCTCATCCCGACGCGGGTGGAGTTTGTCGATATCGCCGGCCTGGTGAAGGGCGCCAGCCAAGGGGAAGGACTGGGCAACAAATTTCTGGCCAACATCCGGGAAGTGGACGCCATCGTCCACGTCGTGCGTTGCTTCGAGGACGACGACGTGATCCACGTGAGTGGATCGGTTGGACCGGCCCGCGATGCCGAGGTGATCAACCTTGAGCTGGGCCTGGCGGACCTGTCCCAGGTGGAGAAGCGGCGCGAGCGTCTGAAAAAGCAAGCGCGTACCAGCAAAGAAGCCCAGGCCGAAGACGAGGCGCTTGAGCGTATCCAGGCGGTGCTGGAGCAGGGCGGTGCCGCCCGCAGCGTCAGCCTCAGCGAAGAAGAGGCCGCGATGATCAAGCCCCTGGGCTTGCTGACGGCCAATCCAATCATCTACGCCACCAACGTCAGCGAAGACGACCTCTCAAGTGGCAATGCCTACTGCGAGGAAGTCGCGGTCTTGGCGGAGAAAGAGGGTGCAGGAACCGTGCGTATCTCCGCGCAGGTGGAGGCGGAACTGATTGAGCTGCCTGAAGAGGACCGTGCTGAATTCCTGGAAGGACTGGGCGTTGAAGAGGGTGGTCTGCAGAGCCTGATCCGGGCCACCTACAGCCTGCTGGGCCTGCGGACCTATTTCACGACCGGTGAAAAGGAAACCCGTGCCTGGACGATCAAAGCCGGCATGACCGCTCCCCAGGCCGCTGGTGTGATTCATACCGACTTCGAACGCGGCTTTATTCGGGCCCAGACCATTGGCTACAAGCAGTTGCTTGAAGCGGGTTCACTCTCTGAAGCCCGTAATAAAGGTTGGCTGCGCGCTGAAGGGAAGGAGTACGTCGTTGAAGAAGGTGACGTGATGGAGTTCCTCTTCAACGTGTAAAACTTGAGCAGAGTCTTTATTCAGCGTCTCTAGCTACGACTCTGTTCTAGGGCTCACACTCCCGCTAAATCGTCACTGGCTACTTCTCTACTCCGGCAGCAGAACGTCAGCGGCACTACCGCTGCTCTCTAGTCCAGTTGTCAGATCGCCATCCTCTATCTGCCTAACAACGACGAAGTTCAATTCCTTGCTCTGAGTCCGTGACTTGAGTTGTTCAGCGACGGCTAGATTTGATTCATGAAAGCATCAATCACCAAGAAAGCCTGGCTTATTTGTTGCAAGTCGGAGATGAATGCGCCATAATTGGCAGCCGCGAATCAAGCATGAAGAGAAAGTCTTTTGTAATGCCAGTTGTGGTTGCTGCCCTGGCCGCATGCTCTAGTGGCAATCAAGTTCGCCCTGACGGGCCGCTATGCAGTGCTCCATCCGATCTGACACGGCTATCTGGCTCCTACATTGGGGAAGGAAAAGGTGTTAACAGGTTAGGGTCTACAATGGGATCATCCAAGTTAGATTTAAAGGTTGATAAAAATGGTGTAATTAGTGGGTGGCGATCATGGCAGTCTCTCAATAGCTATGGATTTACCAAAGATGGCGTTAAAACAAAGGCGGACCGCGAACGTGTGGTTGGCGTCATAGATGCTGGTAGCTGTCAGATTGGGTTAGCAGAAACGGTAGAGCGTGGGGCGTTTAGGGGTAGGTTGGTCTCAGGTGGAGTCATTCAACTCATGCTGATTGAGTCTGGAGACCAGTACGTGGTCAAATCTGAGCGATATAAAAAGGTTGGTCAATAATCAAAAGACGGTAAACTTAATTACGGCGCCAGATCAGAAGTGTTACTCAACTGCAGTTTCATCCGAAGGCACTGCTTCACATAATTGATTGACCAGTAAGCAGCAGATGTAATCAAAAGCACAGCGTTGCATTGATTTGCTGGTCAGCCTCTTGTGCCGGAAAGCTTGCAGAGCCAGTGAGCCATTTCCAGCGTCATCCTGGATGAGTGAGCTTCTCACGACAATTTGCCACCGCAAATTTCCAAGCCCCTATCTCGTACTCCCACTACATCTAGTGCCAGCGATAGCCGGTAACTGGGCAGCCCTCCAATGAACCCAGCGGTACGCACTTGCTTGGATCAGCTGGAGCTTGAGTGTCAGAAGCCGCTGCTCAGGTGCCCCTGTAACGAAAATGCAAATACGAGGGGTGTCACTCGGTCCTGTATGACTACCCCGCTCTACGCCGGTAGATAAGACGGTTTGTCTACCGTTTCAGCCGGCTAAAAGTCCACCAAAAGTCTACTGGCATTTTGTGGCTGAGATCCATTGTAATGACTGGAGCCTATGGAGTGCCTCTTCAACGTATAAGTCGAGCCGTTAGCGAATCAGATTCATCCCAAGAAAACCGCGGCCCAGACCTGAGCTGCGGTCCTGCAGATAGGTCAGGGCGATTTCAAAATCCATCAGTCCGGCCTCTTCGATGGTCTCTCGGCTGAGCTTTCCCTCGCTTTGCGCGGCGTAGTTGGCGTAGATCTCTTCTTTGCGCGCACCAAGGAAGCTCACCACTTCCTGAACGACAAAGTTTGCCCACTCGTTTTTGTCTTTCGCGCTGACGGCGGTGGGGCCTGGCATGGGGCGATGGAGGCGCAGTCGCACCAGTTTGGGGTCTTCAGCGCTGCCCCAGCAGCTCATCCCAACTCAGCCAATCGTTCTGGAGGATTCGAGCGGGAATGGAGAAGGTGTGCTCCGGCCATTCCGGCCACAGTGCGCGGGTCTCGTGATCCGGGGTGATGACCACGGGGAGGGTGGCTTCCATTCAGGCCGAGATGGCATTCGCGGCCTCAGAGTGCCTGATCTGACTGGATTCCGTTGCGCTCTAGGCCACCGGCGGCTGTGCTCGAGCCGACAGCTTTTAGCCTGACCTCCTGAGGATAGAGCACGTTGTCTTTCCAGCAGTTGCAGCAGTTTTTTGTGCGGGTTCAGGCTGAGCCAGCACTGCGGCAAGCGCTGGAGGAGGCGATGACTGCCGACGATGTCGCCCGCTTGGCCCAGGACCTTGGCTTTGAGGTCTCGGGCAGTGACATCCTGCGCTTCTCGGGGCAATCGGCATCTGGTGTGAGGGTGACCCGCATTGACCATCCGGGGGAATACCCGGGGCGCTACGTCTAGGCCTTCGTCCTCGAGAGATCAGTCATCCAGGCGCGGCCGATGTTGCCGGTTGCGTTTGACATCACCTCGCATTTTTTTACTGTCCAGACGCCGGCGAGTGGCTGCTTTCGAGGGCTTGGTGGCGCGGCGTGGTTTGGGGTCTGGCTTCAGGGCCTCGCGCAGCACCGAGGCCATCTTTTCAAGGGCGAGGCAGCGGTTTTTGTACTGGGAACGGTGCTCGGAGGCCTGAATGCTGAGCACGCTCGAGCCTTTCAGCTGCGGCAGTCGTGCCTGCAGTCGTTGTTTCTGAAATGGTCCAAGAACTGAGCAGGCTTCGATGTCAAAACTGAGCTCAACAGCCGTTTCCAGCTTGTTGACGTTTTGTCCTCCCGGGCCAGCGCTGCGGCGAAAGGACCAGGTCAAATCCGCCGCTGGAATGACCAGCCGTGGATGAATCACAAGCTCAAGGGCCACGGTTGGGAGCTAGTCCTCCTCCAGCCAGGCCCGGAAAGTCAGGGCGCGTAGGTGCTGGACCTGACGCAGGCGCCGTAGGCGATCGATCAGGTAGTACGCCAAGCCGATGGCGATGGCGGCTCGGATGAAATACCAACTCAGGCCCCAGAGCAACACTCTGGTGAGGCTCAAGAAGGCAAACAGCCAGAGCAAGATCCAGAGGGCCGAGAGCAGCAGTCGAATCAATGCGCTGTTGCGTCGCGTCATCGCTTCTTTGTTTTCTGCAATTCCCTCCGTAGGGTTTTTAGCAGAGTTCATTGGGGTGAATGCCTTCCAAGCCGCGCAATCGCATCGGTGAGGTGTATGGCCAGCTCACCGTTGTACGCGCGTCAGAGAAGCGCTCCAAGGCGGGCAATGCCTACTGGTGGTGTCGCTGTAGCTGCGGTCAGGAGCGCGAGGTGCCGAGCGACAAGCTCTCCCACAACCTCGCGCGCCAAAAGCCCACAGTTCAGGCCTGTGCGGCCTGCTCCCGTGAACTTCAAGTCGAGGCGGTCTGCGAGAAGAACGACCGTGAGGAGCGGCAACGGCGTCGTGAGGCTTTGGCCAACCGCCAGGCGCTCAAGGGCCTTGTCCCAGAGAGCTGGCTCGCCTTGCCCCTGACCGATGCCCATGCCCGCGAACAGGGTCAGGTGCTGTTTTTTCGTGGCACGCGCTGCCTGCGTGATCACTTGGCTCCCTATCGCATCAACGGAGGCTGCTTGGCCTGCTCTGGCCAGCGCCCCTCAGCGACTGTTCCAGCTGCGCTCTAGGGAGGCACGGACCTGCTCCGTGCTGGGCTCGGCGAGCTGGCGGCGGAAGGGCTGGGTGAGTCGCCAGAACTTGACCCCCGCGGCCAGGGCGAAGACGACCCAGGGAACCAGCAGCCAGAGCTGATGCATCAGGTCCATGGGTGATCGGGCACGATCAGTCTCGCGGAAATGGCTCCTGATCTGGTGGACGAGGAACTGCGCTTTGTTCTGACGTTGCTGCTGCTCGCCATCCTTCCGGTGGGATTGCTTTTCTGGGCTTGGTTGCGGCTCTTGCCTTCCAAATCCAAGTAGCTGTTCCACAATGGCGTCAGCTCCAGGTCTGCCATGACGGCTCAGCCCTCCCCTGAAACCACCGGTGACGACCGTCAGGCCCACGATTTCGATCGCCAGAAGGAGCTGCATAAGCAGATCCGCAACGATCCCGATTACGACGATTGGGAGTACGGCACCGAGCCCCTGCCCCACGAGGCCTGGGCTGCAAAGAACGCCAAAGACAAGGCCTCTTAACCCACCCGCCGCTTCGAGCGGTTCTGCACCGGTCTGACCAGCAGCAAGCTCAGCGCACAGATCGCCGCTGTCGCGAACCACAGGCCCACGCCATGGCCATGGCCATCCAGCAAAACCCCCGCCAGCAGCGGTGCGGCGAAGGCACTGAGCGCGAAGCACTGAGAGAAGAGGGCCATCGCCAGGCCGCCGTGGCCACGGGGACTGAGCTCAATCACCGCCTCCGTGGCTGTCGGTAGGAAGGCGGCTTCGCCCAGGGCGATGATCGTGAGGGCGATGACCACCAGAACGAGGCCGGAGTGGCTCAGGGCTGAGGCGGCCAGGAGCAGGGTCCCGCTGCTGAAGCAGATCAGGCTCAGCCCCAGGCCGGTCCCCACTGGCCGCAGGGCCAGGGCTCGGCCAACGGGCCATTGGATCAACACCAGCAGACCCAGTTGCAGACCGATCAGCAGGGCGCTCAGGCTTTCTGTCTGGCCAGCTCGGTTCAGGCCGCCGCGGACCAGATCCAGCGGCAGTGCGCTCTGCATCAGCGCTGGGATGGAGGTGGCCACCACCGAGATGCCAAGCATCGGCACCAGGGCTGGCAGCCATTGCCGCAGGGGACGTTGCCCCTCCGCGTACTCGCTGGCCTTGGCGGCTTTGGGCAGGGGTTTGAGTAACAGCAGCGCCGCCAGGGCGAGGACCGCCGCGATGTCGATCCAGTAGACCCCGCGCAACAGCCCGGCGGCCGCGAGCAGCGAACCGCAGAGGGTTCCTGAGGCCACACCGAGGGCATCACTGCTGCGCACCAGGGCGTAGCCCTTCGCCGACGGCAGTGGGTTCGCGCACTGCGGCACAGCGAGTTCAACCGCTGGCCAGTAGAGGCCTCCGGCCATGCCGATGCAGACCTGGCCAGCGATGTAGCCCCCCATGCTGCTGGCCTGTAGCAGCAGAGCGTCACCGGCAAATCCACAGGCCGCCGCCATCAGCACCGGGGTCCCGCAACTGCGGCCCTGATCCAGGAGGGCTCCACTGATGAAGCGCCCAACGGTGCCAGCCAGCGCAGCGAGGGCCAAACCCAGGCCTATGGAGGCGGCATTGAAGCCCTGCTGGTGAAACACCATCGGGGTGAGATACAAAATCCCACCGGCGCCAAAACTCGCGACCAATCGAACACTGGCCAGTTCCCGGAGTGCCGGGGGAAACTGGTGCCACCAGCTCCAGCCTGTTGCCTGCATCCGTGGTTGAGCCAACCCGCTTGCGTCGCCGCCGTGCACTGACCAGCAGTCTGCTGGCTGGCGTTCTGTCCTTGGGCTCCCTGCTGGCTCCGCCACTGCGGGCCGCTGAGCAACTCGACATCCACCTGGAGGGGTTGGACCTGCCCCTCAACCTGGTGGAACTGGAACGCTGGAGCAGGGATCCGTCCACGCGCGCTGGGGAGCTGGTGGTCTGGCTCAACCTGCTCGATCCCCAAAGCCAGCAGCAGTTGCATCAGCTGCTCAATGCCCCATTGGTGCGGGAGCGCAGCTTCACCCAACAGATGATGCGCAGTTGGGCGGGCCAGCGGGTCGCCGAAGAACTGGGCGTCTTGATCAGCACCGAGAACGGCAATGCCGGTCCGCTGGTTCTCAGCACCCTCAACACCTTGCTCAAAGAGCAGCGGCAGGTGACGGTGATCGAGCTGATGCGGGCACTGCCGGCCCAGCAGCTCACCATCAATCTCGATGGACTCCAGCTGCTCGCCCGCGGTTGGCAGCAGCAGTTGTTCGATCAGGAGCTGGCGCTCAAGGCCCTGCAGACCTTGCCGCTGCCGCAGGGGACCCCGCTGCTGCCGCTCTCCGATGGCGTGCTGCTGGATCAGCAATCCTCTGCGGCTGATCAGGCTCCCCAGCGCTGGCGTTTGCCGGTTCCCCATCGCCAGCAGCCCCTGGGGCTTGAGCTCTGGCCGGTCCCTGATGCCAAGACCTGGGTGTTGCTCATGCCTGGCTTGGGGGGCAGTACCGATCAGTTGCGCTGGTTGGCCCAGGCCCTGCATGAACGGGACTGGCCCGTGGTCCTGCTCGATCACCCCGGTAGTAACGAACTGGCGGTGCGGGAGTTGGTCCAGGGGCGACGTCTCCCCCCTGGAGCTGAGACCCTTCCCGGCCGGGTGCAAGACCTGCAGGCCGTGGTGGCCGCGGCGCAAACCGGGGGATTGCCGCAACTGGGGCAGCGGGTGGTCCTGATGGGTCACTCCCTGGCGGGGCTGACGAGCCTGTTGGCGGCAGGGCTGCGTCCGGAACCAGGACTGCAGCGCCGTTGCAAGCGATCCCTGGCGGATCTACCCCTAATCAACCTCTCGCGGCTGCTCCAGTGCCAGCTCCCCGAGGTGCCCCTGCCGCCGGTCCAACCGCTGGCCCAGCCGATTGCAGGGGTGGTGACCCTCAACGGTTTCGGCAGCCTGCTTTGGCCCCATCGGGGTCTGCGTGGCCTGGAGGCGCCGGTGTTGATGGTCGGCGGAAGCCTGGACTTGATTACGCCGCCGCTCAGTGAGCAGCTGCATCTGTTTTTGCCTGATCCCAATCCCCGCAGCCGTTTGGTGTTGTTGGAGGGGGCGAGTCATTTCTCCCCGGTTCGGATGCAGGCCGGAGGCGAGGCCCCCCTGTTCAAGTTCGGCGAGGAGTGGGTTGGGGTTGATCCCGCCCGGGTGCAGAACTTGATCTTGAGCTTGAGCAGTGAGTTTCTCTGGGGCCTCGATCAAGGGGGGCTGAAGCGGGACCTACCGCCCCAGCGCCGGCACGTTGGTGGTGTCAGTGCCTATGTGCTTGACCACGACCTGGCCAAGCTCTGGCAGGAACGCATCGAGGTCAGAACTTCACGCGTGGATCGAGTAGCGCCACCAGCAGGTCCACCAGCACGCTGACCGCCACCACCAGGCTGGCCACCACCACGACGATCCCCTGGACAACGGGGTAGTTGCGTTGGCTAATGGCCTCCTGCAGACGGAAGGCCACCCCAGGCCAGGAATAGGTGACCTCGATTAACAGGGCTCCACCGATCAAGGAGGCCACGGTGATCCCGGCGATGGTCAGGACCGGCAGCAGGGCGTTGGGCAGGGCATGGCGAAGCACGACCCGGCGTTCACTCAGGCCGCGGCTGCGGGCCGCTTCCACGTAGTCGGAATCCAAGGCCCGGCGCAGATTGAGGCGCAGGGCATTGGCGAAGATCCCGCTGAGCAGGATCCCCAAGGTGCTGGCGGGCAGCACGAGATGCCGGATCGCTCCCCAGAACTGCTGGCCGTTCCCCTGCAGCAGGCTGTCGAGCAGATAAAAGCCACTTCCATCCGGTGGGATCAAGGTGGCGGGGAAGCGTCCGCCGACCGGCAGCCATCCCAGCCAGACCGCGAAGACCAGCTGGACCATCATCGCCGCCCAAAACGGCGGCATGGCGTAGGTCCCAATCCCATAGAGCCGGGCGGAGAGATCGAGCTTCCCCTCGGGCCTGGCAATGCCACTGAAGCCAACGGCCAGGCCAACGACCGCAGCGATCAGCAGGGCCGTCAGGCCGAGCTCCAGGCTGGCGGGCAGGCTGCGGGCAATCACCGCCGTCACAGGCTCTTGGTTTGTCAAGGAGGTCCCGAGCTGGCCGTGCAGCAGGTCGCTCAGGTACTGGCCGTACTGGACCGGAAGACTTTGATCGAGGCCCAGTTGTTGCCGGAGGGCTTCTCGAGCGCTTTGCGGTGCCCGCGGGCCAAGCAGGGCATCGATGGGATCGCCAGGGGCAACCCGAAGCAGGAGAAAGACCAGACTCGCGATCAGCCAGAGCATGACCGGCACCAGGGCCAGGCGGCTCAGCAGGTAGCCCCAGAGGTGATGGCGTCGGCTCATCGCTTCACCGGCTCCAGCTGCTGCAGGATCACCCGACCGCTTCCATCGAACTTTGGCGCGCTGAGGTTTCGCTGCCCCCAGGCGCGCGCATTGACTTGCCAGAGCGGAACAAAGGAGGCCCCATCCGCCGCCTCCCGTTGAATCGTCAACAGGGTGGATTGGCGCGCCGCACCCGTACGGCTCTCACTGGCCTGGAGCTGCTGTTGCAGGCCTGGCCTGGTCCAGAAGCTACCGGAATCGACGCTGCTGCCTGAGAGGCATTGGTCGCCCTTGCTCCTGCGGCAGCCCAGTAGGGGGGCCAGGTAGGTGTCGGGGTCGGGGTAATCGCCAATCCAGTCGTAAATGATCATGGGGAAGACACCCTGGGACAGCTGCCGGTAGGCGCTGGTGGACTCAACCCCTGTGATCTCCAGGCGCACGCAGTCTCCGAGGTCCCGGCGCAGCTGGGCTTGCCAGGTCAGGGCAAAGAGACGATCCGAGGCATGGTTCGAGCGGAAGGTCAGCGGCAGCGTCAGCCGTTGCCCTGAGCAGTAGCCCTCCTTCCGGTAGAGGGCCCGAGCAGCCTTGGGGTCGTAGGCCGGCCAGCTGGGGGGCCTCGAGCCGGCCAGCGGTGGGGGCACCAGGGAGCGCAGGGGTTCGCTCATGTCAAAGCTGACCCGTTGGCTGATCAGCCGGCGATCCAGGCTGAGGGTCACCGCCTGCCGCAGCCTGCTGCGGTTGAAGGGAGGGCGTTGGCTGTTGAGGGCCATCAGGGCGATCTCGATCGCCGGCCCTTCTCCGCTCACCAGCTCACCGCGCGCCACGCGGGCATCGAGGGCCTGCTGCTGGTCACTCTCGAGGCCACTGGAGATCAGCAGGTCCACCTCTCCGCTGATGAGGGAGCCAAAGAGGGCCGTGGAGTTGCTCAGGGTGATGAGGTGGATCCCCGCGTTCTTGGCGGGCTCGCCCCAGTAGTCCGCAAAGGGGAGCAACTGCTGTTTGCGCGGGCTGAAGCTCACCAAGCGGTAGGGCCCCGTGCCGACAAAGCGGCCCGTCAAGGAGCGCTCGCCGTAGTCCCGGTAGGCCGTCGGGGAAACCGGGGTGAAGGTGATCGAACTCAGCAGCGCCGCCAGGGCGCGGTAGGGCCGCGTCAGGCGGACTTCGATCGCGTAGGGCCCAACGCTGCGGACGGATTCGATCCGATCATCCAGTAGGTAACTGAGTTTCCCCAGGCGCCGAAAGCGGTTGAGGTTGAAGACCATCGCCTCGGCGTCGAAGCGGGTTCCGTCGTGGAAGAGCACGCCTTGGCGCAGTGGAATCCGGGCGCTGAGTCCATCCGCACTGAATTGCGGCAGGGCCGTGGCCAGCCTGGGTTGGAGTTGCCCCTGGCGATCGGCGGTGTAAAGCGGGTCGCCGACTGCGCTCAGCAGTTGCGTTCCGGCCAGCAGATAGACGTCCACCGGGTCGACGGAGTCCAGGCTGCTCTTGTTGGCCACCACCAGCTGGCCAGCGGGATGGGGTGGTTGGCAGCCCATCAGCAGCTGCAGGGCCGGCAGCAAGGCGAGCAGGCCGGCAGCAGCGGGAAGGCGAGTGATGGGGCGCTTGGCTGAGCGCCCCTATTCAAGCCCTAAGACATCGATTTGCGGGGCTCGAGCTGTTGCAGGGAAATCTCAAACACCGGGCACCCATGGCGGGCCAGGGGCCAGCGCCGCACCCAGCAGCGGTCGTGGCTGTCATCGATTCCCACCACTTGATAGGTGTGGGAATCACTGATCAGGTTGACGCAATCGCCTTGATGGAAGGCGCGAGATGGGTTCATGGCCAACAGAGCAAAGAGGCCGAGGCTCAAACCAACTGACCCGCCAAGAATTCCGCCTTGTTTGCGCTCAAAACGTTTGTGGGGCTACAAAACTGCGCTTGGGTCAGGGGAACGGCACGAATCGATCCCCCAACTCTGGCCCAGGTGCCAGCTCCGCTGCCACTAGAGCGTGGGTAGGCAGGCGGCCACGGCTTTCACCTCTGGTAGGGCCTTGATGGCGGCGAGTGCCGCCGCGAAGTGCTGCTGCTTCACCACATGGGTGATCACCACGATCTCGGCGTCGGCCGCATCCCCGGTGGTTTCGAACTGGACGATGGAGCGGATCGAGACCCCTTGCTCGCCAAAGCAGCTGCCAATGCGGCCGATCACTCCGGCTTCATCACCGGTTTGCAGACGCACGTAGTGACGCTGCAGGGTCTCGCCCGCATCCACCAGGGCGCAATTGCGCCAACGGCTGGCCGCCAGCAGCGGGTCGAGTCCGCCGCTGTTGCCGGTGGCCGCCCGGATCCCGGCAATGTTCAAGATGTCAGCCACCACGGCGGAGGCGGTGGGCCCGGATCCGGCTCCAGGGCCGTAGAACATCACACGACCCACCGGGTCGCCTTCCACCAGGATGGCGTTGTTCACGCCATGCACCCCGGCGAGGGGGTGATCCTTCGGCAGCAGGGTGGGGCTGACGCGTACATCCAGCTGCACGGTGCCATCGCTGGCGGTGCCCAGATTCTGGGCTTGGGCCACCAGTTTCACGACGTAGCCCAGTTGCTCGGCGTAGGTCACATCGCAGCCATCCAGGCGATCGATGCCTTCGGTTGGAATAGCCGCGCGCTCGATCGGTCCGCCATAGGCCAGGCCCGAGAGGATGGCGATCTTGTCGGCGGCATCGCCACCACCCACATCGGCAGCGGGATCGGCCTCGGCATAGCCCAGCCGTTGGGCATCAGCGAGCACCTCGGCATAGGCCGCACCCTCATCGGCCATGCGGCTGAGGATGTAGTTGGTGGTGCCATTGATGATCCCGCTCACCCGTTGGATGCGGTTGCCCCCTAGGGATTGCTTGAGGGGTTCGATGATCGGGATCCCGCCGCCAACGGCGGCTTCGATCAGCACATAAACCCCTTGTTCGGCGGCCGCAGCCGCAATTTCTTCGCCATGGCGGGCAATGACCGCTTTGTTTGCGGTGACTACGGGTTTGCCAGCTGCAATCGCCGCCAGGATCAGGCTGCGGGCGGGCTCGAGGCCGCCCATGACCTCAACGACGATGTCGACCGCGGGGTCCTGGACCACCGCTTCAGGGTCGGTGCAGAGGATGTCGCTGGGGAGATCGATGGGCCGAGGGCGGTTCAGATCCCTTACGGCGACCCGTTTCAGAGCCAGTTCTCCCACCAGTGGATGGCGACCGTCAGGGGTCTGCAGGATTTCCGCAACGCCTGCTCCCACAGTGCCGAGCCCGAGCAAGCCGATGCCGATGGTCATCCTGACGCCGTTCCGAAACGACTGATCCTAGAAATCGACCTAGTCGGCTGAGCTGAGGGCGCTGGCCTGGGCCTGCATCATCTTGAAGATGTTGAGAAAGCCATTGGCCCGCGAGGGGGTCAGGCTGGCCTGCAGACCCGTTTCACTCAAGAAGGCCGGGTCAATGCCGGCGATGGCCGAGGGATCCAGGCCCTCGGTGCCCTCAATCAATAGAGCGAGGAGGCCTTTGGTGATGGCGGCATCGGAATCGCCCTGCCAGTGGAGTTTTCCATCCACGAGCTGACCGACCACGTACACCTGTGAGACGCAGCCCTTGACCTTGAAGACGTCGTTGCGGAACTCCTCCGGAAGGGGCTCCAACTTCTTGGCGAGCCAGAGCACGTATTCGTAGCGGCGCTTGGGGTCGGCCGTGCCTTTGAGGCGGTCAACGATTTGATCGAGCTTCTGGCTGCCGGTGGCCATTAACGGTTGCGTCTGGTGCGCTGAAGTCCCAGCAGCATGGCAGTTGCACCCAGGGCACTGAGCCAGAGCAGCGGACGTTGCCGGGGCCCTGCGCTGATCTGATCGAGCTGGACCTGACCGCCCTGGACCGGCATCTCCAGGTAGTCGCGATGGCCTGGTCCCCCATCCACCTGCAGTTCAAAGGAGCCTTGGCTGCCAGGGGGCAGGGCAAAGCTCAGTCGACCGCTCGCGTCAGTGCGGCCCAGCTCCTGGCTGCTTCCGTCCGGGCCAATCAGCCGGACGAGGGCATCTTGGGTGGGCTCTCCGGTGGAGAACTGGCTCTGGAGCACCAGCTGCGCATTGAGAGCCTCGAGCCGGTTGATGCTTGTCTCAATGCCATGGGCCCTGGCTGGCGGCGTTGAGGCCCAGATCAGAACTGGGGTGGCGGCGCAGAGGACAGCAGCGGCTCGCATCTGGATTAAGCGGACCAGCGGCTGTCTGTCTTGGTTTTGCCGGCCTGAACCATGTGAACCATGGAGCTCACCATCATCGAGAGGGCGTCGCTGCTCTCATCGCGCCCTTTGAGCTCCGAGGCCATGACCTGCTCGGCTGCCGTGCCGCGGTTGATGGCAATGCTTGGTCCGCGGCGCTGCTCCTCGGAGGCAGATTGACGCCCGGCAGTGATGGCGGAGAGGAATGCGTCGTTGCCAGCCAGATCCACCGGTGCCGCCCTGAACTGCTCCGATCCTGCCAAATCCAGCGCGCCGGTGCGCCTGGACTTCACGGTTGCTCAACAGGTTGCAACCCAGGCCGCCAGTGCACCCCCTCCTCATCCAGCCAGCCTGGGAAGGGCACATCCCAGGCCTCAGCGGGGAGGTGCTCCACCAGGCATCCGCTCGTAACCACCGCCAGGGCTGGGATGTCCCTCCAGGGGGAGGACTGCCTCAATCGGTCAAACCAGCCACCGCCGTAGCCCAGGCGGATCCCGGATTGATCGAAGGCCAGGGCAGGGGCCAGCAGGAGTCCAAGTTGTTCCGCCTCCAGGACTGAAGCTGCGTCGCTGGGGGCGGGGATCCCGGTCTCATCCGCTGCGGTGGGATCACCGGGACGCCAACGCCGGTACTGCAAACGGCCCCCGGCGATGCAGGGCAGGGCGATCCGGCCGCTGAGCGACGGAAGATCAGCGAGGCACAGCAGGTCCACCTCTCCGGGCAAGGGCCAGTACAGCCCGAGCAGGCGTCCTTCGGGAAGCAGGCCGGGTAGGTGCTGGATCGCCTGGGCCTGAAGCCGGGGGGCGCAGCTGGCGTGCAGGTTCAGCCGCCGCTGTTTGAAGGTTTGGCGTAAGGGCCCTTTCTGACCCTCCATCAGCGCTGAAACCAGCCGGTGAGCGCGACCGCCAGGGCATCGGCGGCATCATCGGGCCGCGGCGGGGTCTCGAGGTTGAGCTCTCGCATCACCGCATCGAGCACATCGTCCTTGTCGGCATGGCCGTGGCCGGCCAAGGCCAACTTGATCTGCATGGGCGGGAACTCCACCACCGGGATGCTGAAGCGGGCCAGGGTCATCATCAGCACCCCCCGGGCTTGCACCACCGAGATCGTGGTGCTGGAGCGGTAGAAGAAAAACTTCTCCACCGCCGCTAGATCAGGCTCCCAGTTGCGGATCAGGACCCGTAGATCCTTCGCGATTTCCACCATCCGCTCGCCATCACTGCGGCCCGGGTCGGTGCGGATGATCCCGCAATCGAGCATGGTTTGGGCCCCGCCAGGACCCTCCTCGACATCAATCACTCCGTAGCCCACGCGAGCCAGGCCGGGATCGATGCCGAGGATTCGCAACGGCCTTAGGCGGCGAGGGCCAGTTCGAAGGCGGCCTTGTCGCTGCTTTCGGGGCGCTCAAACACCTTGCAGAAGACCTTGACCACGCGATCGCCCGAGTCGATCTGCTCGAGGGGGTCCTTGCGCAGGCGGTGGCGCAGGCAGCAGGCGGCCACGCGGGCCACGTCGTCTTCGGTGACTTCCGTGCGCCCTTCGAAGGCGGCCAGGGCCCGGGCGGCCCGGTTGGTGACGATGTCGCCGCGCAGGCCATCCACATCCAGCTCACCGCAGATGGCGGAGATGCGAATGCGCAGGTCGTCGTCGATTTGAACGTGAGGGAGACGGTTCTGCGCCTCAACAACACGGGCCTGGAGGCCGTCCTGTGTTCCCTGAACGGCGTTGTTGAAGCCGTCGGGGTCGTTGTCAAAGGCGGTGCGTTGGTCCACCACCTGCACCCGCAGTTCAGGGTCGCGCACGGTGCGCACCTCGACGCTCATGCCGAAGCGGTCCAGCAGCTGGGGACGCAGTTCACCCTCTTCCGGGTTGCCGGAGCCAATCAGGACGAAGCGAGCAGGGTGGCGAACGCTCACGCCCTCGCGCTCAACGGTGTTCCAACCGGAGGCGGCGGAGTCGAGCAGCACGTCCACCAGGTGGTCGTCCAGCAGGTTGACCTCATCGACGTAGAGCAGGCCGCGGTTGGCTTTCGCCAGCAGGCCGGGCTCAAAGGCGCGAACACCTTCGCTGAGGGCCTTTTCAATGTCGATGGTGCCGCAGAGGCGGTCTTCGGTGGCCCCCAGGGGCAGGTCCACCATGGGCACCTGGCGCTTCTCGGTGGGTAGTTGCTCACCCTGTTCGGCCCGCTGACGCACCTCGCTGCTCTGCAGGTCAGGGTCGCTGGAGGAGCTGTTGTAGGGGTCGCCGGCGACGACGTCGATCTCCGGTAGCAGATCAGCCAGGGCGCGGATGGTGGTGCTCTTGCCGGTGCCGCGGTCTCCCATGATCATCACCCCGCCGATGCGGGGGTCGATCACGTTCAACAGCAGGGCCAGCTTCATCTCCTCCTGACCCACGATGGCGGTGAAGGGAAAGACCCTGCGCTTGCGGGCTTGCGTCACGGCTGGCGGCTGTCTGGCGGTGCTGGCGATTGTTTCACAGGCAGCAGGCTGAGCACCTGCGGCGGGGTGGCATCGGCGGGGTAGATCAGACGCACGCGCAGCTCCCGCGTCTCCCCTGGCGTCAGGCTGATGCGGCCCAGTTCAGGACCTTGCTGGCCCGCCCGCTGGACCAGATGGAAGCTCTGGCGGCTGGGTTGACCGTCGAGCCCGTTGAGTTCCACCGTGCCGCGAAACATCACGGAGCGCGATGGACGGCTGTTGAACTGCAGTCCGCCGACGGCCTTATCGGTCTTGAGTGGTGACTCCAGGGCGACGGCCAGCGCTGCGGGGCTCTTGGAGCGATTGCAGAGCGGAATCCGAATGTCGTAGGCGACCCCGTAGTTGCCGTGGGCGGCCCAGGCCGTGCCCGGATAGTGCGCCTTGAGCTCGGCGGTCTGCACCTGGCCGGTTCCGAGGCGCCCACGCTCCAGCGAGGCAATCGGCCAGGAGATGGGGGCCGAGGTGGTGGAGAGGCAGCTCTTGCCCGGATCGCTCACGGTGGCGCTCCAGGTACTCCCGATTTGCACGCCGCTGACGCGGGAATAGACCATGCGCCCCCGGGCGCCCCTTGGGGTGGGTTTGTGCTCCTTGGGGCTCAATACGCCCGAGCTCAGAATTTGTGCGAGTGCCTGCTGGTTTGGCGGCTCGTTTCCGTTCCCGAAGGCCGCCAGGGTGGCGACGCTGATCGCACCGCTGGCCTGGAGCCGCAGTTGCAGATTGCGGCCATTCAGCAGTGGATCGAGTCCCTGCACCGGAATCGGCAGCAGCAGCAGGGTGGTGGGGGACCCCGGGCGCAATGTCCAGCGTTTCGGCAGGTTGGGGTTGCGTTGGCGCAGCAGCAGTTCCGTGGCCACCCGGCTTCCAGGGCCTGCGTAGGTGGAGCCGTCCTGCCGCATCCGCTCCGGTAGGGGCAGGAAGGGCGCCTGGGGTTCGCGTCCGTCCGTGGATTGGGAGAGGGCGGTGGAGCCACTCAAGAGCGAGAGCTCAACCGCTTGCTCGCCTCTGGGTTGGGCCACCACCGCCAGCCAGATGGTCGAGTCCGGTTTCTCTGGGGTGCCCGCATAGACGTGGTGGCTAAAGAGGTCGAAGCGACCGTTCAACGGCAGATCCAGGTGGGCGTCGCTGTGCCTCGGGTCGGCGAAGGTCGAGAGCAGGATCCCTGGCCCACTGATCAACTCGGGATTGTTGTCGTTGAGCATCAACACCGCATCGAGGCTCCCCGGCAGGGGGTGGACCTGTTGCGGGCGAAGGATGGGTGCCGCTTGGGGGCTTGCCGCCAGAAGGACAGGAAGCATCGAAGGAGTCCTCAGGCGGTGGTTTTCTTTGGCTTGGCAGGCGCAGGCGCTGGTTTGCGCACCAGGTTTTTGGAGATCTCCCCCGCCATGGCCCGGATCAAGTTGGTGGAGCGCGGGTCGTTGAACGGCCCCTTGACCATGAAGGCGGCCACGGCCCGTTTGCCGTCGGGCAATTCGATCAGGCCCGCATCGGCGTAGGCAATGCCGATGTCACCGGTCTTGTTGTAGACGGTCACCCCGTGGGCCATCAGCTCGCTGTCGGGGGTCGCCGAATCTCCCCCAAGGCCCATCAACATCCCAAGGGGCAGGAGGGTGTTGGTGCGGGAGCGGCCCATGACCTCACGGAAGAGATCGCGGGCCCGCGGGCTGAGTTTTTCGCCCGTATCCACCAGGGCGATGGAGCGGGCGAGGTCGTAGGCGCTGGTGGTGTTGGTGCCGTCGAGGTCCGGCAGCCAGTTGTTGACGACGGTGCTGCTGAGCCCCAGGGCCTGGAAGCGGGCGTTGATGACGGCTTTGCCGCCCACCCGTTTGATCAAGAGGTTGGTGGCCGTGTTGTCGCTGACGCGGATCATTTCGTTGGCCGCTTCCCAGAAGGGAAAGGTGGTGCCGACGGGCTTGTTCGCCATCCAGCCCGCGCCGCCGCCGACCACCTCTTTGGTCATCGGTAGCCGTTCGTCCCAGCGCAGTTTCCCGGCATCGAGATCCTCAAGAGCCACCAGCAGGATTGGGGTCTTGATGGAGCTGGCGGCGGGCAGGGGCCGTTGTGGGGAGAGCTCGGCAAAGCGGCCGTCATCGAGCACCAGCAGATAGCCGCTGACGGTCAGGTCCTTGTATTGCGCGGCGAGTTGGGCCCAGCGCTTGCTCAGGGCGGTCAGCTCGAGCCTTGGCTCAAAGCGGCCGAGATCCAGGCCGCGAGGAAGCGGCCGTCCTGGGGGTGCGAGCAGCGATTGGGGTTTGGCGACTTGGGCCGCCCCTTGCCCCAGTTTTGGAGCCAGCAGTTTCAGGCCGGTTCCGGCAATCACCCCCAGCCCCAGCCCCATCACCAGGAGACGGAGGACCAAGCGCAGCGGTGCTCCCCAGCTGGAGCGGTTTGAACGTTGTGACCGACCTGCGCCCACGGAAGCGATCGAAGCTTGGGCTCAGACGTTAGGGGCAGTCTCGCTGTGATGCCCAGCGCAATTGACGCACCATTCCCCGCAGCAGGGCGACTTCCTCGTCGCGGATCTCAGCGCGTTGCAGCAGCGCCCGCAGCTTGGCCATGCGCGCCTGGGCGGTATGGGGATAAAGGAAGCCCACCTCCAGCAGCAGGTCTTCCGCATCGCTGAGTGCGGCCTCCAGTTGCTCCCGCTGGCAGGGCTCCGGCTGGGGGGCGGTGGGTGCGGGGCAGCGCCGCAGTTCATGCAGGCAGACCGCAACGGCATGGGAGAGGTTCATCGAGGCGTAGGCCTCGCTGGTCTCCAGGCGCAGGATTCGCCCCGCCTGCAGCAGTTCTGCATTGCTCAGGCCGCGGTCTTCTCGGCCAAAGACCAGCGCCGCTGGGGCGGAGGAGGCATCCGTGTCGGAGGCCTGCAGCCAGGAGAGGGCTTCTGCAGGACCGTTCAGGGGCAAGGCCTCCTCCTCGATGCGGCCGCTGGTGGCCACCACGCGGCGGCAATCGGCAAGGGCGGCCTCAAGGGTGGGGAAGAGTTGGGCCTGCTCCAGCAGTGCCTCGCCATGCACGGCCATCAGACGGGCCTCATCGCCCAGGTGATCGCAGCGGGGGGCAACCAGCCGCAGTTCATCCACCGAGAAATTGGCGCAGAGGCGCGCGACGCTGCCCACATTCAGGGGGCCCGCCGGCTCCACCAGCACCACCGCCAGGCTCACGAGAGGCTGTGGAGGTAGGCCAGGAGATCCGCCATGGCTTGGGGTTCCGGTTGGAAGCGCGGCATGGGCGGCGTTCGTCCGCTGACCACCTGCTGAATCAACTGGCGATTGTTCTTGCGGTTATCCACCTTGTGGAGGTTGGGCCCCACCAAGCCCTGGGCGGCGATGCCATGGCAGCCAGCGCAGTTCAGTAAAAACAGCTGCTCGCCTTGTTCGGCGGAGCCGCTGAGCTGCAGGGTGGTTCGGGTGTAGGGATCGCTGCGGGCAGCTGGGATCACGACCACCAGCATCACGATCGTCACGCAGATCGCCGTCAACAGAACCAGCGCCGAGATCAGGCCCCGCTGGGGTTGCTGCGCGGGGGTGGGGGTCTCTGCAGTCACGGTTGATGGAGATCGGTCACGAACCCAGCCATGGGCGTGGGAGAATTGTGCAACCAAAGCTGGTTGCTCCGTCCATGATCGAACCCCTGCTCTGCGGCATCGTGCTCGGTCTGATTCCCGTGACCTTGCTGGGTCTGTTCGTGGCCGCCTGGAACCAATACCGCCGCGGCAGCGCCCTGGGCGGCTGATCTCAAGAGCGAGCGAGCACCAGAAGGCCGCAGCTGCCGTAGTGCTTTTGCTTCTCGACCACCCAGCCCGCCGGGATCTCCGGCGGGTTTTTTGTTGCGTGCTCCAGCAGCACAAGGGCCTGTGGATGGAGCCAATCTCCGGCAGCCAGGCGCTCAAGCAACGCGCCATAGAGGCCAGCGGCATAGGGCGGATCGGCATAGACCAGATCAAAGCTCTCCCCTTGGGCTGATCCCAGCCAACGGATCGCCTCCTGTTGGATCACCTGGACCGAAGGTCTCGGTTGCAGGCTGGAGGCCACCAGCTCCAGGTTGCTGCGGGCTGTGGCGCCGACGCGACGGTCCTGTTCCACCGCCACCACCTTGGCTGCACCGCGCAAGAGCGCTTCGCAGCCCATCACTCCGCTCCCGCAGAAGAGATCAAGCCAGTGGGCTCCAGGGAGCTCGGTCGCCAGCATGTTCATGACGGCTAGGCGCACCCGAGAGGCCGTGGGGCGAGCGATGTCTCCAGGGGGACTCAGCAGTTTGCGTCCGCCACTGAGTCGCAGGCTCATGCCTGCTCCTCGACCCAGTGCAGCCAGCGGCGAAGCAGCTGCTCACCCGCTTCTGAGGATTTTTCAGGGTGGAACTGGCAGGCCGCGACGCTGCCTTGCCAGACGGCTGCGGTGACGTCCTGGCCGGCAAAGGACACCGAGGCGGTGATGCAGCTCTGATCCTTGGGCTGGGCTGCAAAGGAGTGGACGAAATAGACCCAGCTGTCTGACGCTCCCTCGGGCAGTAGCGGGGAGGGTGTTCCAGGAATCAGGGCTTCCCAGCCCATGTGGGGGATGGGATGACCCGGAACCTTTGGCAGCGCTGCGATGTGACCTGCGAGCAGTCCAAGGCCGGAGGCTGAACCCTCATCACTGCTCTCAAAGAGCAGTTGCAAGCCCAGGCAGATCCCCAGGAGGGGGCGCCCCGCATTGCACCAGGCCTTGATCGCGGGCACGAGCCCGGAGGCATGGAGACGCTCCATGGCTGGGTCGAAGGCCCCCACCCCGGGCAGGACCAGGGCCTGGCAGTCCTCCAGGGCTTCGGCCTGCTGCAGGATCCGCACTTCACAGCCCAGGCGCTCTAGAGCCCGCTGCACGGAATGCAGGTTGCCCATCCCGTAGTCGATCAGGCCGATGCGCGTCATGGGGTGGGCGGGAGCGAGCAGAGACGTTGTCCAGGTTGCTCGATCGAGGGGGGCAGCTCGAGCGGCAGGCCATTGAGCGCGTCGATGAGTTGGTAGAGCAGCCCGACCTTGCGGCGATCGAGCTGGAAACGCAGGCAGGGCCGAAGGATGCCGTTGGGGTCGCAGCTCTCCCCTTGGCTGATGTTCCCCTCATCCACCAGGAGATCAAAGCGTTGGTTGAGCTCGGCCACCGTGGCGGCAGGCAGAGGGCAGTGCAGCAGCAGCTCCGTCTGCTCCCCCGCGAGTTGAGCGCCGTGGAACACCCGGTAGAAGCGGCTGATCTGCTCCAGGGCCTCGGCGGCACTGCGGGCCTGTTTGAACAGGGAGGTGTCCTCGCTAGAGATCAACGCCCTGTCCTGCAGGGTGCCGTCAATGGTCTTGAGCCAATCGCTCCAGAAGCTGTCGTCCTTTGGAGCCAGGAGGACCAGGGGGATCGGCGGGGTTCGTCCGGTCTGAATCAGGGTCAGCGATTCGAACAGCTCATCGAAGGTCCCGAAACCGCCGGGCATAACCACCAGGGCGTCGCTTTCACGCAGGAAGAAGAGCTTGCGGGTGAAGAAGTAGCGGAAGTGGAGCAGGCGCCCGTCGCAGGCATTGACGTAGCGATTGGCGTGCTGCTCAAACGGCAGGTCCACATTCAGGCCAATGCTGCTCTCGCAGCCCGCGCCGCGGTTCGCCGCCTCCATGACGCCGCCGCCGGCTCCCGTCATCACTTCAAACCCGCGCCGGGCTGCTTCGCGGGCGAGCTCCTCGGCCAGCGCATAGGCCGGCTCTTCCGGCTGGGTTCGGGCGGACCCAAACACGGTCACCTTGCGGGTCTGGCGATGGGGGGCAAAGACGTTGAAGCCATCGCGGATGTCCGCCAGGGCACCGGTGATCAGTCGCCACTCATCGGCATCACGGCTACTGCGTGAGATCTCCAGCAGCTGAACCACACTGCGCTCGATGGAGCGGCGTTGGGGATGGCCCTCAAGGGCATCGGCCAACGCGTCCAGGGGGCTTCGCTCGATCGCCATCGTTTGGGATCAGGACAGAAAAGCCCGGCCAAAGGCCGGGCTTGAGGGGAGGTCTTGGGCGGTGCCGCTGACGCTCAGAGGTACTTGGAGATGGTGCCGGAGAGGGTGGTCTTGGGCACAGCACCGACAACGGTGTCGACCTTTTGCCCGTCCTTGAAGATCATCAAGGTGGGGATGCTACGGATCCCGTACTGGCTGGCGACGTTGGGGTTCTCGTCGGTGTTGAGTTTGAAGACCTTGATCTTGCCTTCGAACTCCTTCGAGATTTCGTCGACGATCGGAGCGACCATGCGGCAGGGGCCGCACCAGGGCGCCCAGAAATCCACAAGAACGGGTACATCGCTCTTGAGCACGTCTTGCTCGAAGGAAGCGTCGGTGACGGCTGCGGCGCTGGACATCCGGTCAGGATCAGTGTTTTCGGAATGTAGCAACGAGTTTTCGGCTTCGGCTGAGGCCTGGAGGAACTCGTAACTGGGTGGAGTGGAGCCGGCGGCGATGCCGCCAGTCCCGGCCAAAGAATGAAAGCTCGGACGCGCCGAGCCGGGGGGTGTGAGGAGTGTGAGGGCTTTTGGCCCCACACACTCCGGAGGCTAACGCGGTCGCTTACTTACCCATGCCCAATTGCTGGGCCTTCTGATAAACCTTGCCTTCGGTCAGCAGGGAGGGGGCGACAACCACCTCCACCTGCTGCATCTCCTTGAGGGTGCGTGCCCCCAGGGTGCCCATCGAGGTCTTGATGCAGCCCAGCAGGTTTTGGGTGCCGTCGTCGAGGGAGGCCGGGCCGCGCAGGATTTTCTCGAGGCTGCCGGTTGTTCCCACCTTGATGCGGGTGCCGCGGGGAAGAACGGGACTGGGTGTGGCCATCCCCCAGTGGAAGCCACGACCGGGGGCTTCGGCGGAGCGGGCGATCGGTGAACCGATCATCACGGCATCGGCGCCGCAGGCGATGCACTTGCAAATGTCACCGCCGGTGACGATGCCGCCATCGGCAACGATCGGCACGTAACGGCCGCTCTCCTTCATGTAGTCGTCGCGGGCTGCAGCGCAGTCGGCGACCGAGGTGGCTTGGGGAATGCCGATGCCGAGGACGCCGCGGGAGGTGCAAGCGGCTCCAGGGCCGATGCCCACCATCACGCCAGCGGCGCCGGCGCGCATCAGTTTGAGGGCCACGTCATAGGTGACGCAGTTGCCGATGATCACGGGAACGCCGAAATCGCGGCACAGGGCCTCGAGGTCCAGGCTCTCTTGGCCCTCCGGTCCGATGTGTTCCGTGCTGACCACCGTGGCCTGCACAAAGAACAGATCAGCACCGGCCTCGGCGATGGCCTTGCCGAACTTCAGGGCGGCCACGGGCGTGCCGCTGACGGCGGCAATCCCGCCGCGCTCTTTGATTTCAGCGATCCGCTTGCGGATCAGGTCTTCCCGCACGGGCTGGCTGTAGAGCTCCTGCATCAGGGGCACGAACTCTTCCTTGCCCACCGAGGCGATCCGATCGAGCGCAGGGTTGGGGTCGTCGTAGCGGCACTGAACCCCTTCAAGGTTCAGAACGCCCAGGGCGCCCTGCTTGGCCAGCTCGACGCACATCCCCACATCAACCACGCCATCCATGGCGCTGGCGATGATCGGAATCTCACGGGTGATGCCCCCCAGGGTCCAGCTGCTGTCGGTGACGGCCGGATCGACCGTGCGACCGCCTGGCACCAAGGCGATTTCATCGATGCCGTAGGCGCGGCGCACAGTACGGGAACGGCCGAGCTGAATGTCCACCTGAGACCTTTTGAAGCAATCAAGCCAAGCTATCAACCGGCCTGACTGCTTCTGGCCCTCAATCGTCTGCTACCGCTGACCCCGGAAGCTGCTCCAGCGCTGCTTCAGGCCGTCGATCACCTGATGGCGATCGTCGCTCTTGACCAGGCGCGTCAGGCTGAATCTCACGACGCTGATCACACCCACCAGCTCCAGCAACCCAGGCAGCAGGGGCACGCTTTCCACCACGCCCAGCAGGGCGCCATAGATCCGCAGAACGAGCAGAAGGCCGATCAGGCCGGCAACCAGGGTGATGGGGGTGCGAGCGGTTTGCCACTGCTGCTGCAGTTGGCCGCTGGCAATCCACTGCTTGACCTTCTCAACCAGCAACTCCCATTCGCCGCCCTCGCCTTCGTTCGCGGTGGCCACCGCCGCTGGGCTGGCCGGCACATCGGTGGTACTGGCGACCTGGGGGGTCCAGGCATTCACCGGTTCAGCAGCAGGAACGGGCTCCGGCTCCGGCGCTGGAGTCGGTTCGGGCTCCGGTGCGACCTCGACTGTGGCTTCCGCGGCGGTCTCTGCTGCCGTCTCGATTAGCTCGCTTTCGACGGTTTCAGTCGTTGCGACGGTTTCAGTGGCTTGGACCTCGAGAGCCTCGACTTCGGGCTGCTGCTCGGCGTCCGGCTGGGGGGCAGGAGCATCAGCCATGGCTTGGGGTTTGAGATCAATGGTCCGGGAGCTTACGGCCGTTTTTGATCGTTGTCGGTTCGGTTGGTGTTAGTTCAGCGCCCGCACAGTCCGGTCGCTGGGCAGTGGTGCGAGGGGCAGGCGCAGGGGGAAGGCATCGCTTTGCAGCATCTCCGCCAGTTGCGCTTCGGCTTCCGCCGCGAGCCGGGGGCTGTGGGCTGGTGCGGCCGTGAGTTGCCGATCACCGAGCCGAATGGATCCGCTGTGCAGCTCGCTGTAGCGGGCGCTTGCGGGGGAGGGACGCACCCGCCTGGGGATGCCGTAGTCCAAGACCGGCGCTGACAGTTCTTCGGCTGTTGCTGTCAGTTGCTCCGCAGTGCTGAGGCTCAACAGCGGGATGGGGGCGGCGATGGCCACGAGCAGGCCGCTGCTGCCGTCGGCAAGTCGGGTCGCCCGGATGGCCGATGGCCTGAGTCCATGCAGGTCCACCTCCAGGGCACAGCAGGCCCCGGGCCCGAGCGCAAACCCGTCCCTGCTTCGTTTCGTTTTGGGGTTGTGGCCGCTTCCAGGGCCGCTGACCCAGCCGATGGCTCCCCCTACCAGGACGGGGGATCCCGCTCCAAGGGCCGTCAAGCCAGGCATGCTCAGACCGATGCTTCCTGGACCGCGGCAGCTGTAGAGCGCGCTGGTCCATGGGCCGAGCACGGGCCCCCAGGGGGTTGGGGTGAGGCCTTCTCGACTGCTGACCGCCACTACGCCGTTTTCGCTGATGCCGCGGTGCAGCAGCAGGCGGCCACACGGGATGTCCTCCAGGCCGAGTTCGGTCTCCAGCTCAACCTTCGGCTGCTGCTGACTCGGCGTCCCGCCAATGGAGAGGGGCAGACGTTGCCCCGCAAGCAGTGCGCTGAGCAGGGCCGCGCCCCCGGTCCCCATCGGGATCACGAGATCGGTATTGCCGTGACCGCCGTGGCCTTCAGCAGGGCCAAAACGGAACTGACGAATCCGGATCGGTGGATCGCTTGGCCCTAGGTGCAGGACCAGCGTGGCCTGCTGCATCAGCTCGGCGTCGCTGGCAACGACGACGTGGGTCTCCAGGTAGGCCTGCTCCAGTCCTCGCGCCTGGGCCAGCTCACGAAATTGCGTAGCGCTGCGGACCTGGAGTTCCCCGTCCCGTTGCAGTTGCAGCAGTTCTGTCTCGCTCCGAGTGGGGGTTGACCCAGGGGAGGCAGACACAGGCGCAAGTACCGATAAAATGCGTTCTAATCAAAGCTGTCACGAATGGCGGATCCAACCGAACCCCGTGAGATGCCCGCGGGGGACGGAGAAGGACCAGGCGGATCCGACGGCCGAATTATTCAGGCTGACCTTCGCAACGAGATGTCGCGCTCCTATCTGGAGTACGCGATGAGCGTCATCGTGGGACGGGCCCTGCCCGATGCCCGCGACGGTCTCAAACCTGTGCATCGCCGCATCCTGTATGCGATGTACGAGCTGGGCCTGACGAGCGATCGGCCCTACAGAAAGTGCGCCCGTGTTGTGGGGGAGGTGCTGGGTAAGTACCACCCCCACGGCGATACGGCTGTGTATGACGCGCTGGTGCGCATGGCGCAGGACTTCTCCATGCGCATGCCGCTGATCGACGGTCACGGCAACTTCGGTTCGGTGGATAACGATCCCCCGGCCGCCATGCGATACACCGAATCGCGGCTTAGGGCTCTCACCACCGACAGCCTTCTCGAGGACATCGAGAGCGAAACCGTCGATTTCATCGACAACTTTGACGGTTCGCAGCAAGAGCCAACGGTGATGCCTGCGCGCATCCCCCAGCTCTTGCTGAACGGATCGACAGGAATTGCGGTGGGCATGGCCACCAACATTCCTCCCCACAACCTCACCGAGCTGATTGATGGCCTGCTGGCCCTCATCGCCAACCCTGAACTCACCGATCGCGAGTTAACGGGTTACGTCTCGGGACCCGACTTCCCCACGGGTGGCCAAATCCTTGGCCGCCGCGGCATCCGTGAGATGTACGAAACGGGCCGCGGCTCCGTCACGATGCGTGGCGTCGCTGCGATTGAGACGGTTGAGGCCAAGGGGCGCCCCGATCGCGATGCGGTGATCATCACCGAGCTGCCTTACCAAACCAACAAAGCGGCGCTGATTGAGCGCATTGCTGAGTTGGTCAATGACAAAAAGCTCGAAGGCATCGCGGATATCCGCGATGAATCCGACCGCGACGGGATGCGGATCGTCATTGAGCTGCGTCGGGATGCCTACCCCCAGGTGGTGCTGAACAACCTGTTCAAGCTCACGCCGCTGCAGAGCAACTTCAGTGCCTACATGTTGGCGCTGGTCAATGGCGAGCCCGTGCTGCTCACCCTGCGAAAGATGTTGCAGGTCTTCCTCGACTTCCGGGTCGAGACGATTGAGCGCCGGACGCGATACCTGCTGCGCAAGGCCGAAGAGCGCGACCACATTCTGCTGGGCCTGCTGATTGCGCTCGACAATCTCGACGCCATCATTGCCCTGATTCGCGGTGCTGCAGATACCGCCAGCGCCCGATTGGAGCTGGTTGAGCAATTTGGACTGAGTGAAGTTCAGGCGGACGCGATCCTGCAGATGCAGCTTCGCCGCCTCACCGCCCTTGAGGCCGACAAGATTCGCCTCGAGCACGAGGATCTGCTCGCCAAGATCACGGACTACAAGGACATCCTGGCCCGCAAGGAGCGGGTCTATGGCCTGATCACCGACGAGCTGGGCGTCATCCGCTCCCGCTACGACTCCCCACGCCGCACCGAGATTCTCGATGTCGAAGGCGGTCTCGAAGACATCGATTTGATCGCCAACGAGCGCTCCGTCGTGCTGCTGACCGAGAACGGCTACCTCAAGCGGATGCCGGTCAGTGAGTTCGAGGCCACCAGCCGCGGCACCCGCGGTAAGGCCGGCACCAAAACCCAAGGGGAAGAGGCGGTCCGTCTGTTCATCAGCTGCAACGACCACGACTCGCTGCTGCTGTTCTCCGACCGTGGCGTCGTCTACACCGTGCCCGCCTACCGGGTGCCGATGTGCAGTCGTGCGGCCAAGGGCACGCCCATCGTCCAGCTGTTGCCGATCCCGCGGGAGGAGCAGATCACCTCACTGCTGGCGGTGAGTGAGTTCACTGAGGACGCCGTTCTTGTGATGCTCACCAGCGGTGGCTACGTCAAGCGCACCCGTCTCTCGGCCTTCGCCAACATCCGCTCCAATGGCTTGATTGCCATCTCCTTGGAAGAGGGCGACGCCCTGACCTGGGTCCGCCTTGCCCAGCCGGGCGACAGCGTCCTGATCGGCTCGCGCAATGGCATGACCATCCACTTCCGCCTCAGCGATGAGGAGCTGAGGCCTTTGGGCCGTACCGCCCGGGGCGTGCGGGCGATGAACCTGCGGCCTGGGGACCAGCTGGTGAGCATGGACGTGCTCCCGGTGGAACTTGCCGACCGTGTCGAGGGCAGCAGTGCTGCGAGCGACGAGGACGATGCAGAGGATGTGGCGCCCAGCGAGGGGCCATGGGTTTTGGTGGCCTCGGCCAGCGGCCTGGGTAAGCGGGTCCCTGTGGATCAGTTCCGCCTCCAGAAGCGCGCCGGCATGGGCCTGCGGGCGATGAAGTTCCGCCGGGACGGCGATGTGCTCGTGGGCCTGCGGGTGCTTGGTGCTGGTGAGGAGTTGCTGCTGGTCAGCGAGCGCGGTGTGATCGTGCGGATGCAAGCCGACGCGGTGCCCCAGCAGTCCCGTGCCGCCACGGGCGTGAAGCTGCAACGCCTCGATAGTGGGGATCGCCTCTCCGAAGTGGTGCTGGTTCCGCCAGCCCTGGAGGAGGACGAGGAGTCGGGCGAGGACGCCAGCAGCGAGGCCGTTAGCGCGGATGTCTGATCACCGGGGCGATCGTTCGATCGCCCACAGGGTGAATGGCCTGATTCATGGGTGTTGACGTCCTCGTCATCGGCGCTGGCCCTGCGGCCCTTTGCATCGCCGCAGCCCTGGTTGAGCGGGGCGTCAGTGTGGCGGGTGTGGCTCCTACCTCGCCCGAAGCGCCATGGCGGAACACCTACGGCATCTGGGGACCGGAGGTGGATGCTTTGGGGATGGCCCATCTGTTGGGACACCGCTGGAGCCACACCACGAGTTACTTCGGTGCAGCGCTCGGGACCGAGGCCTTTGCCCATGGCATCGACTACGGCCTCTTCGACAAGGCTGCGCTGCAGCGCCACTGGCTGACCCCCTGCCAAGCCGCTGGTGTGCCCTGGACCTGCGCTGCAGTCACCGGGATTGAGCACCACAGCCAGGGTTCGGTGGTGACGATGGATCAAGGGGAGCGCCTCGAAGCGCGCCTGGTGATTGATTGCAGCGGCCACCACAGCCCGTTCCTCAGGCGCCCGGATGAAGGTCCGGTGGCGGGGCAGGCGGCCTACGGAATTGTTGGGCGCTTCTCCAAGCCCCCGGTGGAGCCCGGCCAATTTGTCCTGATGGATTACCGCTGCGATCACCTCAGTGAGGCGGAGCGCCGCTGCGGAGCTCCAACGTTTTTGTATGCGATGGACTTCGGCGAAGGTCGCTTTTTCGTGGAGGAAACCTCCTTGGCCCTGGCCCCGGCCGTTCCCTACGCGGTTTTGAAGGATCGTCTGCTGAAGCGGCTGGCCCATCGCGGTGTTGAGCTGCTCGCCATGGAGGAGGAGGAGTTCTGCCTCTTCCCGATGAACATGCCCCTGCCGGATTTGGAGCAGCAGTTGCTGGCCTTCGGAGGCGCCGCCACCTTGGTCCATCCCGCCTCGGGCTACATGGTGGGCTCCTTGCTGCGGCGGGCACCGCTGCTGGCAGAGGCCATCGCCGTTGGCCTTGCCGATGGCAACCGTTCTGCGCCGTCCCTCGCGCGTGAGGCCTGGCAGGCGCTGTGGCCGCTCGAGTTGCAGCGCAAGCACGCCCTCTATCGCTTTGGCCTGGAGAAGCTGATGCGTTATCCCGAAGACCAACTCCGGCAGTTTTTTGCCACGTTCTTCGCCCTGCCCAGTGAGCAGTGGTATGGGTTCTTGACCAATACCCTCACCCTTCCCGCGTTGATCGCGGCGATGCTGCGGCTGTTTGCCGTCGCCCCCTGGACTGTCCGTTGGGGCTTGATGCAGCAGCAGGGGCGTGAGTTGCCCTTGGTGCTGCGTCTGCTTAAGCCGTAGCGCCTGCGCAGGAGCTCCCTTGGCCTGCGGTGCAGCCAAAGCAGTGGTTGCCCCAACGGATCGGCTGTGCCTTCCACTGCTCGAGATCGATGGAGCGAATGTCGGCCCCTCCGCTCAGCGGTAGGTCCAGCATCTGGTTGAAGTCGCAGTCGTAGATCGAGCCATCGGCGGCCACTGAAAGCGTGTCGCGGCACATCAGACCGGCGAGGGCGCTGGGATTGAAGGCGCCCTGCAGCAGCTTCAAATAACAGTTGACGTGACCATCGGCCTGCAGTTGCTGCAGGAAGCGGGCGATCGGCATGTTGTTCAGGCCGATCAGACGATCGAATTGGACTCCGGCTTTCTCCTGTAACTCCCGTTTCCAGCGCAGCTCGTCGCAGGCGGTGAGCTGTTGCAGTTGGGTGCCGCACGGATTGCTCATCAAGGTCAACTGACGCTCGCTTTGCCCCTGGCCGTAGCCGTTGGCATTGAGACGTCTCAGGGCTTCAATCGAGGCCTCCCAGGTGCCATCGCCCCGTTGCGCATCGGTGCTGGTCTCCTCCGGCTGGGGCAGGCTGGCCACGATCTCCACCTGGTGCTCCGCCAGGAAACCCACCAGATCCGAGAGGGCTGGCAGGAGCAGCACCGTGAGATTGCAGCGGTCGATCACGTGGCAGCCCCGTTGGCGTGCCGCACGAATCAAATCGCGAAAGCGCGGGTGCAGTTCCGGTGCTCCACCGGTGAGGTCAAGCACCGCAGGGCGGAGTCGCTCGATGGCGGCGATGCAGGCGTCGACCACCGCATCGCCCATCTGGGTGTGGCCTTGATGGGGGCCAGCATCCACATGGCAGTGGGAGCACTGCATGTTGCAGAGCTTGCCGAGATTCAGCTGCAGCACCCGTAGCCGGTCGTGCTCCGGCTCGGCAGCGGCCTGGCCCGCCAAGCTCCGCTCAAAGGCCAACTCGGCGGGCAGCGCCGCCATAAGCAGCTCACGCTGGGCCTGGGGCTCCAGCAGGGACGGACGGGGATCGCTCATGGGGCCGGCAGCCTGGCCCAGTCGGCGGCGTTGATCAGGGGAAAGAGGCCGTCTTCCCGTTGCACGGCTTCAAGCCACCCCTCCGGTGGAGGGGTGTTGGTGTTGATCGCTTCGATCAGGCACCAGAAGCGTTTGAGATGGCGTTCAATCCGCTCCTTGGCCAGTTCGGTGGTGGTGCCGGCCCGCAGGATGAAGCTCCAATCTGAGCTTTGGGCCAGCAACAATTCGCGGCCCGCTTGCTGCAGCCAGTCCCTGGCCTGCTCGCTGCCGACTCCGCGGCTGACCCGATCCACCATCGCCCGCGAGGCCCGGTTCCACTCGGGGATCACCCAGGCATTGCTCTCGTTGAGCCAATAGGTGTGGTAGCCCCCCTGCCCCCAGCTGGAGGGGGACGGTTGGCAGAGCTGAAGCGCATCGCCTCGGCTCAGGGTCTCCCGCAGGGTTGCCAGACCTACCCCCTGACGCGGCGCCTGCTGGAACAGCTCCGCCAGGAACTGGGGACCTTCAAACCACCAATGGCCAAAGAGCTCCGCATCAAAGGGGGCGACCAGGAGCGGTCGACGTTCCATCGAGCCGCTGAGGTCCTGCAGTTGCTGCGCCCGGCCCGCCAGGAAGTGTTGGGCATCGCGCTGCACGGTGGCTGCGGCCTGCGCCGGGTCGTAGGCCTGCTTGGCCTCCAGGCTGCACTGCCTCCCGGTGACGCGATGGAGCTTGAGCCCAAGGGGGCGCGGGCTGGTGATGCCGCGTTGCTGGAGCTCTTGTTCGGAGAGATCCCAGCCCAGATCGCGGTGGAATTCGCGGTAGCTGGGATCGCCGGGGTAGCCCTCCCGGGCACTCCAGACGGGCAGGGTCGATTCGCTATCCCGGCCGAAAAAGGCCATCCCGCCGGGACTGCAGATCGGTGCATAGACCCCATAGCGGGGCCGCGGCTGTCCATGCAGCAGGCCGTGGGCATCGAGGATCGCGTAGCGCAGCCCGCAGCTGACCAGCAGCCGATCAAGCCCCTCGTAGTAGGCGCATTCCGGAAGCCAGATCCCCAGGGGCCGCACCCCCAGCAGGCGTTCGTGCTCCCGCACAGCCGTCAATAGCTGCGCCCGCACGGCTTCGGGGCAATCCCGCAGCAGTGGCAGATAGCCGTGGGTGGCACCGCAGGTCAGCAGGTCGAGGACCCCTTGCTGTTGTAGCGCCTGAAAGCGCGGCAACACATCACCCTTCGCCTGCTTCCAGGCCTGCTTGGCCCGCTGGAGTTGCAGCCCGAGGCCGGCCGCGGCTGCCGCATGGTCCTGGGGTGCCTGGCGCAAGAGCTCTTGGCGGACCTCCAGCCAGGGGATAAAGCGCTGACTGAGGACCTTGTTGCTCAGTAGGGACAGCAGCGTGGGCGAGAGCCCCATGGTCAGCCGCGGTCGCTGGCTGGGGTCAGCGGCGGCGGCCTCGAGGGTGTCCAGCAGAGGCAGGTAGCACTCGAGAAGGGCCTGGAAATACCAGTCCTCCTCCAGGGATCCCGCTGCGCTGGAGTGCACGTACGGCAGGTGCGCGTGTAGAACAAGCGCTAGATCGCCAGCGTCAGCGGGTCCTGCGGCCAACGCCCCTGCTCAGAGTGAGGCGACTTTAGGTGCAACTTCTAGGCTCGACGGAGTGAAGGGGTGCGGATGCAGCTGGCTCTGGCGGTCGATGGCCACAGCATGTTTTACGTGCAGCAAAAACTCGGCTGGTTTTTCGATCCCCGTCGGCTGCTGGAGTACGCCACGGCGCAATCCGGCGTCGAGCTCGGCTCAGCGTTTTGGTACACGGGCCTGAAGGACGCGACCGATCAGCGTCCCTTCCGTGATGCCCTCACCAGCCTGGGCTTCACGGTTCGCACCAAGCCCCTGAGGGAAGTTGGGCATGACTCCGATCAACGGCAGTTCGCCCGCGCCAATTTGGACGTGGAAATCGCCATTGATCTGATGGCCGTGGCCCATCGCATCGATGAGGTCTGGGTGATGAGCGGTAGCCGTGATCTGGAGCGTCTGTTGGAGGTCCTGCGGATCCGGGGGCTGAAGGTGGTCTTGATGAGCACCGAAGGCATGGTTCCGCGGGAGCTGCGTAATGCGGCGGATCGGTTTGTGGATCTCTCCAGCCTGAAGCCGCAGCTCGAGAAGACCGACGGTCACTGAAGCGGCTGAGCCGCATCCAGGCCCACCCGACTAGAGTGGGCCTAACTCATAACCATTCCGACTTGTAGCCGCCATGGCCCGCGATCCCGGCCGGGTATTGATCTTCGACACCACCCTGCGTGATGGTGAGCAGTCCCCTGGGGCCAGCCTCAACCTGGAGGAGAAGCTGGCGATCGCTCAGCAGCTCTCCCGGCTTGGCGTCGACATCATCGAGGCGGGCTTCCCTTTCGCAAGCCCTGGTGACTTCAATGCGGTGCAACGCATCGCCCAGACGGTCGGTACCGCCGAGGGTCCGGTGATCTGTGGCTTGGCGCGGGCCGCCAAGGGCGACATCAAGGCCTGCGCGGATGCAGTCGCTCCGGCGGCCCATCGCCGCATCCATACCTTTATTGCCACCAGCGACATCCACCTGGAGCACAAGCTCCGCAAAAGTCGCGCGGAGGTCCTGAGCATCGCCGGCGAGATGGTGGCCTACGCCCGCTCCCTGGTGGATGACGTCGAGTTCTCCTGCGAGGACGCTGGCCGCTCCGATCCGGAGTTCATGTATCAGGTGATCGAAGTTGCGATTGCCGCTGGAGCCACGACGATCAACATCCCCGACACCGTTGGCTACACGACGCCTTCGGAGTTCGGTGCGCTGATCGATGGGATCAACCGCCATGTGCCCAACATCGATCAAGCGGTGATCTCGGTGCACGGCCACAACGACCTCGGTTTGGCCGTGGCCAACTTCCTCGAGGCCGTGAAAAACGGTGCCCGCCAGTTGGAGTGCACGATCAACGGCATTGGTGAGCGGGCCGGCAACGCCTCCCTGGAGGAGTTGGTGATGGCGATGCATGTGCGCCGCAGCTACTTCAACCCCTTCCTGGGCCGCGACGTCAGCAGCAGCGAACCCCTCACCGGCATCCGCACCGAGGAGATCTACAAGACCTCCCGTTTGGTGAGCAACCTCACCGGCATGGCGGTACAGCCCAACAAGGCCATCGTCGGTGCCAATGCCTTCGCCCACGAAAGCGGCATCCACCAGGACGGCGTTCTGAAGAACCGCCTGACCTACGAAATCATCGATGCCCGCACCATCGGTCTGGCCGATAACCGCATCTCCTTGGGCAAGCTCAGCGGCCGTAGTGCGTTCCGCGCCCGCCTGGAGGAGCTCGGTTACAACCTCGAGCGCGAGGACCTCGACGATGCCTTTGCCCGCTTCAAGGAGTTGGCCGACCGCAAGCGTGAGATCTCCGACCGCGATCTCGAGGCCATCGTCAGCGAGCAGGTGCAGCAGCAGGATCAGGCGACCTACAGCCTGAAGTTGGTGCAGGTCAGCACGGGCACCAGCCTGCAACCGACGGCCACGGTCACCCTGCTGAACAGCGAGGGTGCAGAGCTGACCGAAGCCGCCATTGGCACCGGTCCGGTGGATGCCGTCTGCCAGGCCCTCAACCAGCTGGCCCAGGTGCCGAATGAGCTTGTGGAGTTCTCGGTGAAGTCGGTCACCGAAGGCATTGACGCCATGGGGGAAGTCACGATTCGCCTGCGGGCGGATGGGGTGCTCTACTCGGGCCATGCCGCCGACACCGACATCGTCGTGGCCTCTGCCCAGGCCTTTGTGAATGCCCTCAATCGCTTGGTGGCGGGCAGTCAACACTCACCCCTGCACCCCCAGAAAGCACCCTTGCCGGTGGGTGAGATGGCCCCTGCCGATCGCCCTCGCCTCTGATGGCTGAGCCCATCAGCGGCCGCCGGCGGTCTGTGTTGCTCCGCGGCCTCCAGTTGATTGCGCTGCTGCTGATTGCGGTGGCGATGCTCGTGCCCCTGCTCTGGCTGGTGAGCACGTCCTTGAAGGGGCCGGCCGAAGACATCTTCACCAGCCCCCCGGCGCTCTTCCCGAGCCAACCGAGCCTGGAGGCCTACCTGCGCTTGTTCGAGGACAACCCCATGTGGGGCTACATCCTCAACAGCACCATCGTCAGCGGCTGCGCGGTGTTCGCCAACCTGCTGTTCTGCTCCCTGGCCGCCTACCCCTTGGCGCGGATGCGCTTTGCCGGGCGAGGCCTGGTGCTGGCTTTGGTGGTGGCGACGATCCTGATTCCTTTTCAGGTGGTGATGATCCCGCTCTACCTACTGATGGTGCAGCTGGGTCTACGCAACACCCTCTGGGCCCTGATCATTCCCCAGGCGGCAACGGCCTTTGGCATTTTTCTGCTGCGGCAAAGCTTTGCTGGCGTGCCAGTGGAACTGGAGGAGGCGGCTCGGATTGATGGCTGCAGTCGCCTGGGTGAGTGGTGGAACGTGATGATCCCTGCGGCCAAGGCGGATTTGATCACCCTGGCGATGTTTGTCTTTATCGGCACCTGGAGTGATTTCCTCTGGCCGCTGGTGATCCTGGATGACCGGAACCTCTACACCCTGCCCCTGGGGCTGCAACAACTGGCCAGCAGTTTTTCCCTCGATTGGCGCCTGGTGGCCGCCGGTGCGGTCGTCTCGATCGTGCCGGTGCTGGTGTTGTTCATTGGACTCCAGCGCTTCATCCTCCCCAGCGCCACCGGCGATGCGGTGAAGGGCTGATTAGCTCAAGGCCAAGAGCCCGCGCTCGAGTCGCCTTAGGGCTTCGGCGAGGTCGTCTCCGCTGAGCATCCCGTAACTCAGCCGCAGGCAGGCACCCTTCAGCCCAAAGCTGCTGCCGCTGGCCAGGGCTACTTGATGGTCAACGATGAGGCGCTTCATCATCTGGTCTGCGCTCAGGCTGCTGTCCAGTTCAAGCAGGGCATAAAAGGCACCCTCCGGTTGGTTCAACAGACGCCAGGGTCGCTTGGGGCTCGCTGGCCCAAGGGCACCGAGGACCTGCTCCCGCCGCTCCGCCAGGGTCTGGATCTTGTCCCGGCACCACTGGGGTCCCACGGCTAAGGCGGCCCGGGCGGCCCATTGGTTCAGCTTGGGCGGCCCGATCAAGGAGGTGTCCTGCACCTTGGTCAGGGCTGACATCAGCTCCGGCGGCACCACGGCCCAGCCGATGCGGTAGCCCGCCATGCCATGGCTTTTGGAGAGGGATCCCAGGGTGATGGTGTGCCCGCCGCTGCCGGCTCTGGCACCGGGGCTCCAGGGGCGCTCCGCTCCGTAATGGAACAGGGCGTAGGCCTCATCGCTGATGTGGATCAGGCCGCGGCGGGCGCAGAGCTGATTGATAGCCGCAAGAACCGGCCGCGGAACGATCGCGCCGCTGGGGTTGTTGGGTGAGACGGTCACGATCGCCCGAGTTCGCTCCGTGATGGCCTCCTCCAGCAGAGCGGGATCAGGGATGACCCCCGCCTCAACCGCTCGCGGATGTCCTCCGGCGATGCGGACTGCCATCTCGTGGTTGAAGTAGTAGGGGACCGGGAGGATGACCTCATCCCCTGGATCGCACAGCGCCTGCACCACCGCCTGAAAGGCCATGTTGCTGCCGGCTGTGATCAGGATCTCGCTGGCGCTGCAGTCGATCTGGTGTTGCTGCTCAAGCCAGTGCCGTAGCTCGGCGCGAAGCTCTGGATCCCCGGCCACCGGTCCATAGCGATGCAGGTCGGGATCGTTGCGCAGTGCCGCCGCCATAGCTTGGAGCACCTCCTCCGGTGGCGCCCAGGGGGCCACGCCTTGCCCGAGGGAGAGGGTTCCTGGGGTGGCCGCGATCAACTGGGCCATCACGGGGATGACCGGTGTCTGGATCTGATCGAAGCGTTGAGCGGCCGCCATTAAGGCAGCTGCGGAAGCGCAGGCAGGGGCCGCGAAGGCCCGCCTGACTCATAGGGGAAGAGTGAGGAGCGGGACCGCTGCAGATCCCGCAGGGTCTGGACCTGGCTGCTGAGGCTCTGGACTTTTTGCTCGATGCCCTCCAGGGCCTGCAGCCGTTCCACCGTCGAGCGCAGTTGCTCTTCGAGGGCGTTGGTGCGCTCCAGGTCGTTGGCGTTTTCGATCGTCTGCACCTTGTCCTGCAGTTGCTGCAGCCGTTGACCCTGTTCACGGGTCTGTTGCAGCACCACGACAAACAGCACGGCCAGCAGCCCCGTGAGCCCCGCACCGAGCAGGCGCATCCATTGAGGGAGGGGGGTGGACATGCCGATGCACGCGTCTGGGGCAAGTTTGATGCGCGATCGGTCCTTTGACGAGGGCTGGGTTCCGTTAGACCGGTGCTTTCGAAAAAGGGTCGTGTCGCTGCAGCAGTTGGATGCCTTTCTTGCGTATGCCCGCTCGCAGCCGCAGATGGCTGAACGGCTGAAGACACCGATGGATCTGGCGGAACTCCTGGGCTGGGCTGCGGAGCTTCAGTTCCAGGTCGAGGAGGCCGACGTGATTGCGGCCATGGTGCGCGAGGACGAACAGCTCAGCGATACCGAGCTCCAGCACCGCGCCGGAGAAGAGGCTCGGAAATTGCGCAATTTCATTCCTGGTTGAGGCTGAAGCTTGATGGCCCCCACTCCAGAGCGGGTTTGTGATTACCCCAGGCCTCCTGCCCTGCAGGCTTCCGCACAGCACATTCAGGTGCGGGCCCTCGGAGCCCTGTTGGCGGAGACCCAGCAGAGTTTTCGTGTCTTGGAAACCTTCCATCCGCCCACCTACTACCTGCCGGCGGAGGCGTTTACCGCCGGTGCCTTGGTGCCCGCTGGCGGACGCAGCTTTTGTGAGTGGAAGGGGGTCGCGAGCTACTTCGACGTCGTCTTGGGCGATCGCTGCTTGCCCAAGGCGGCCTGGACCTATGTCCAACCCACAGCATCGTTTGCGCCGATCGCAGGGTGGATCGCGCTCTACCCCGCGCTGATGGATGGCTGTTGGATTGATCAGGAGCTGGTGATTCCCCAGCCGGGTGGCTTCTACGGCGGTTGGATCACCTCAGCCGTTGAGGGTCCGTTTAAAGGGGACCCCCGTCATCCGGAATTGATCTAGGCCGAGCAGGCGTGGTCGCCGAGCATGCGGCAGCCGATTTGAATCACGCCCTCATCGAGCAAGCGCCCCAGCTTGAGGGCCATCGCCTCTTCTTGCCGGTCGAACTGGCTTTGCTTTGCCGCGATCCAGGCGATTTCTTCAGCTGTGATGACGCCGGTCGAGACACTCTCGAGGAAAACTTCGCCAACGAACATGGTGAACGCCTGTGTCTGGTTTGACGCTAGGGATTTCGTTTGATGTTGCTTGAGTGTGCAATGTCTCTTCATGCACACCATCCCCCTTGGTGAGTGTGGCTTGGCCCGCTATCTTTCCCGCAACCGAATTTCTATTCAATGCTGACCGGATCTGATCTTCTCGCCAAGGTCAAAGAGTTGGGTGATGTCAGCAAGTCTGATCTTGTTCGCTCCTGCGGGTATGTCAGCAACAAAAAAGATGGTTCAGAGCGTCTGAACTTCACTGCCTTCTATGAGGCTCTGCTGGAGGCCAAAGGTCTCAGCATTGGCGGCGGCGGTGGTGGTACCGGCAAGGGCGGCCGCAAGCTCAGCTATGTGGCCACGGTTCAGGGCAACGGCAACCTGCTGGTGGGTAAGGCCTACACCGCGCTGCTGGGTCTGGAGCCCGGCGATGAGTTTGAGATCAAACTCGGCCGTAAGCAGATCAAGCTGATCCCCGCCGGCGCTGAGGCGGAAGAGGACTGATCCCTCTCTACAAGGCTTCGATTCCTGGCTGGACCGCATCTGTGGTCCAGCTTTTTTTGTGCTTGGTTCTTCGTAGGCTCAGGGCAACCGAGCGCAACGGGCCGTGACCTTTTTTGAGTTGCTCTGGAAGGGAGAAAACTGCGGTGACGCGGGTGATCTGGAGGAGGCCTTGGTCCATTTCCAGGAGCTCAGACCGAAGCATCTGAGCTGGCAGGAGGTCTGCAGTGACCCTGAGATCAAGCCCACAATCTGTCGCTTCCGCTCCTTTGAGGCCTTCCTGGATAACGAGGATGCCCTGGAGACGATTCATCCGACGGCCGAAATGCTTGAGCGTTTCCGCCCCCAGGAGGAACCTGAATCCTCTGAAGAGCCGAGCGGCTGATGGATCCATTTTTTCCGCCATCGGAGCAGGACGCTCCCGGCTGGGGGCCGGAGGTGATCGTGATCCATCCGCCCAGCTTTGATGCGGTTCAAGAGGCGATTACGGCCCTGCGTGATCAGGCCACGGTTGTGGTGAACTTCAGCGCCTTGGCCGAAGACCAGCTGCAGCGGGCCGTCGATTTTCTGGCGGGTGCAGCGGTGGCCTTGGATGCCCAACAGGTGCGCCTGGGGGAGCGGGTGTTTCTCTATGCCCCGCACTACGTCCAACTGAATCGGGCTTGACCGCGGTCCAGCCGGCGGCAGACAGTGAATCGATGCAGGTGTTTGACGTCGATCTCTCTGGCTTTGAGCCGGTGAACCATCTTTGGCCTCAGCTGGTGGAGCGGCTGGGAGCCGACACCTCGGCCCGTGCCGTCCGTCAGGCCTTGGATCTGTTGGGCATGCGGGGTGGGCCTGGGTTGATGCCCGCGCTGCTGGTGGAGACCTGTGGTGTGGCCTTGGTGGATTGCCAACAACTGCGCCGGGTGACGGGACTGCCTGTTGCGGTGGATGGCGATCAGTTGGTTTTGATCAGCCGGCGCTCAAGTGAGCTGCAGCTGCTCCAGTGGAGCGCTTGAGCCTCAGTAGCTGCAGGTGGGTTTGAGCCCGGGCACGCTGAATTCCATGAACCAGAGGTATTCGCGGCTCCGCCAGCCGAGATCAAACGGTTCGGTGCTTTGCCATTCCTCGGGCGTCAGGCCGTAGGCGGCCTCAAGGAATGGGGGCACGAGTGCTTCAACCGCATCCTGGCCCTCTTCCCCCTCGTCGAACAGGCGATCGGTGTAGATCACGGCAAAGATCTCGTGCTCTTCATCGCAAATCACGACTTCAAAGCCGCTGCCGCCGTAGCTGGGGAGGGTGTTCAGCTCGAAGTACTCATCGCGCTCGAGGGGATCCTCGGGGGCCTGCTCGAGCAGGGCGGAGAGCGCCCGTTTGAACTGATCGAGTGCCATGGCCCGGCTACTACTAGGGCCAGTGTGGCCAGGGTCGAGCGTTCTTGCCTGCGTTGTTTGATCCGCTTTGGTTGGTCTACGAGGATGCGGCCTTGCTGGTGCTCGAGAAACCCAGCGGCCTGTTGTCTCAACCCGGACTCGGCCCCGAGCTGAAGGCCTCCTTGATCACGGCGGTCCAGTCCGAGTGGCCCGAAGCCCGTTTGGTGCATCGCCTCGACCGGGACACCTCCGGTTTGATCGTCGTCGCCCGTTCAGCGCTGGTCCACCGCGCCTTGAGCCAGGCCTTTGCCGAGCGGCGGGTTGAGAAGCGCTACGTCGCCGATGTCTCCGGCGTGCCCGATGGCGAGGAGGGCTGGATTGATCATCCGATCGCCAAGCGACAACACAGGCCTCCGCTCTATGGCGTCGACCCCGCCGGTAAACCCTGCCGAACCCACTGGCGCCTGTCGTCTCAGCACTCCAGCTGCAGTCGCTTGGCGTTGCAGCCCCTGACGGGACGCTCCCATCAGCTGCGCGTGCATCTGCAGGCGCTGGGGCATCCGATCTTGGGTGATCCCCTCTACGGCGAGCGTTCTGCGGCGCGCTTGCACTTGCATGCCTGCGGCCTGGAGTTCAGCCATCCAAGCGATGGCCGCTGGATGCACTTCGACTCTCCCGTTCCGTTTGTCTTGCCCTAGTGGTTGCGGGGGGGCAGCCCGCTGCCAAAGCGCAGCAGCTGGCGCCAGCGCCGAATGCGCCAGGCCCCAAAGGCCAGGGCAACGCCGAAGGCGAGGGCGATGCCGCCTGCCCAGCCCGGACCACTCCAGGCCGCGCCCAGTCCTGCAAGGGCCACCAGAATCCAGCAGAGCGGCTGCAGGCGCTTCAGCCGCCGATCGGCGCCGGCGCAGCTGCGGCAATGGCGGGTGTGGGCCTCAAACCGCTCCATCAAGGCCTGGCGGTTTTGCCGCTGCGGTAGCGGTTGGCCTGGGAATGGCTCGCCGCCGTAGCGATTGACCCAGTCGTGCAGTGCTCTGACGTAGAGATCCGCCTGGGTGGGGAGGTGGTACTGGCGCAGGGCGTCATGGCGGCCGCCCCGCTGTTCGATGACCCGCTCCTGCCAGTGCAGGAAGAGCTGGTCGTCTTCCAGCACCGTGTGGTTGCCGATGTGCTGGAGCCATTGGGGGCGCAGCCGCAGCAGGCGTCCCGGCCAGGGGGAGCTGAATTGAAAGGGAAAGCGGGCGATCAATCGGCATTCCCCAGGACGGGTGGGGACGGCATAGACGACCGTGAGGATGCGGGCGAACCCTTTGGCGGTGAGGTCGTGCCACATCAGCCCCGGGGCCAGGAATCGGGTGTGCTGGCTCCCGAGCTTTCCGCGTCTGGGGCCCTCTTCCCACAGTCCGCTAAAGCCGTCGCGATCGAACCCCGTTAGGGCCAGTGCGACGGGGGCCGCGTTCTCTCGGCGGCCAACGGTGGCGTGGTGGGTGAAGGGAACGTGGCTGGCGTCGAGCACGTTCTCCAGCAGGGTCAGGGCATCCATCGGCAGATCCCGGAAGGTGTCCTGCACCACCCAGCCGGCCTCATCGAGAACCGGGACCAGCGGTAGGGGCTGCTCCCTTGCCTGCTCGCTTGGCCCGCTGAAGACGAACAACAACCCCTGGGCGCAGGCCGTGGCGTAGCTGCGGCAGTGGCTGCGGCCACTGATGCTGCTGCCCGGTTCCGCCTGGGGCTGCAGTGTGCAGCGCCCCGACCCGTCAAAACTCCAGCCGTGATAGGGACACTCCAGTTCTCCGGCGGCGTTGAGACGGCCGTCCGAAAGGGGCACCAGCCGGTGGGGGCAGACATCCGCAAACGCCCTCCACTCATCGGCTTGGCGGTCGAACCAAAGCACCAGGTCTTGCCCCACCAGGGTGAAGGGGGTGGGGCGGTCGCGGTCCAGGTCGCGCAGGAACGCCACGGGGAACCAGGCGTTCTGCCAGCGGTTGGAGGACATCAGGCGCTGAAACTCTTGCGGGCGGGGATTGGATAGGGAATGCGGCGATGGCGCATCCGCCGCCACACCCGAACGAAGGCGCGGACCAACAGCTCCAACTCTGCAGGGGTCAGGCCGCTGTCTGTGAGTTGGCCATCGCGCCAGCGGGCCTCGACGATGCTGCGCACCACATCGCGGGCCTGGGTTTCGCTGGTGTCGGGGGGGAGCGAACGCAAGGCCGCCTCGCAGCCATCGGCCAGCATCAGCACCGCCGTCTCCCGGCTCCTGGGTGTTGGACCGCGGTAGCGGTAATCCTCCTCGCGGATCTGGGGATCACGCCGGCGGGCTTCATGGAGGAAGTAGCCCATCTTCAACGTCCCCTGGTGTTCAGGGATGAAGTCCGCCAGGGGTTTCGGCAGCCGGTAGCGCTTCGCCAGCTTCAGGCCCTCATCCACGTGGGCCTGGAGGATCCCCGCACTCAGTTGGGGGTCATCGAGTTGGTCGTGGGGGTTGTCACCCCCCTCTTGGTTCTCGATGAACCACTGGGGGCCATGGAGTTTGCCCACGTCGTGATACAGCGCCCCCGTGCGGGTCAAGTCGATGTCGGCGCCGATGGAGCGGGCCCCCTCTTCGGCTAGGCCGCAAATCATCAAGGTGTGCTCGAAGGTGCCAGGGGCTTCGCAGGAGAGACGCCGCAGCAGTGGCCGCTCCAGATCCGCCAATTCCATCAAGCGACTGCGGGTCAGGAGGTCAAAAAAGCTCTCGACCATCGGGCCGATCAGCAGGACCCCCAGCAGCAGGCCGCCCAGCACCAGCGCTTCTCCGGTGAGGTCCGATCCGATCGGGAGGCCCCCCTCCCGAACACCGCGGAAGAGCTCCAGCTGCAGCAGCAACCATTCAGCCAGGAGCGCACCCAGTGGCACCAGCAGGGCCAGCTGCAGCAGCTGGGCGCGGTTGCGTTGGCGATCGGCCAGAACGGCGGTGATGGCGGCCACGGCCGCCGCGATCAAAATCCGCTGGTCAAAAAAGGGAGAGAGGGGAAGCGGCCAGAGCAGGCTGGCCATCGCCAGCCAGGCCAGTCCGGCGGTGGTTCCCAGTCCCTGGGCGAGCAGAAGCGTCGGCGGAACGAGCAGTGCCAGGGGGCTGGCGGCCGCACCGAGCCAGAGCTTCAGGCCTTGGACGAGCGCCAGCAGGCCCAGGGCGAGGAGGGCCTGACGGGGCTCCAGGCTGACCCGGCGGTTTCGGATCAGCAGCACCATCACGCTGGAGGCGGCCAGGGCTTCCGCGAAGTGCTGCAACCAGGCGCCAATCAGGGGGCGCCGGTTCACCAGGCCGAAGTAGTCGAGGACCGCATAGGCCTGCTGACTGATCGGTTCTCCCTGCCGGGCGATCAGTTCACCCTTCCTGACTTGAATGGTGGGGATCCCCTGCTGGGTGAGCAGGTCCTCCAACATCCGCTGGCTGAGGGCCGGGTCGATGCGGAGGTTGGTGCGCCCCTGCAGGGAATTAGCGATCAGGCGTGCGCCGAGGCCTAGCTCCGGCTCCTGCATTCCCTCCAATTGATGGCGGGCCGCTTTCACCAGCTGTTGCCGGGCGACATTGCCCACCACCCCTTGGCGCAACATCCGCGATTGGGCCTGGCGCAGTTCCTGCTCCCAGCGCAGGAGCTGCCGGCGACTCGAGCGCCTCAGCCAAGCCCGCTCCTGTGGGTTGATGTCGATTGGAGCGACCTGCTCTTGATCGCTCGCAGCAAGACGGTTGACGGCGTCGAGTTGGCGCTCCAGCCGCGCCTCGAGGTCCTGGCTTTGGCGCTCATCCACCACCTGGACATAGGTCCGCAGGCCCAGTTGGGAGCGGCGCTGCTCCAGGGCATCGGAGTCCACCACCGTGGCGGCCTTCGGCGCTTTAGCGGTGAAGGGGGCAGGGATGCCCGGCCGCAGGCTTGGTTCCACCAACCAGGGCCAGCTGGAGACCAGGGCCACCACCAGGGCCATTAGGACGACGCTTGCGCTCGCACCGCGCTTCCAGGGCGTCAGCACCTGACGCGGCATCTCCAGCCGCAACAACTGCCTCCAGAGACGCTGGATCCTTCGCCAGAGCTGGGGCAGGGTGCTCAGGCGAGTCACGGCGAGGGCATGACAGGTCCCCACGCTAGCCCTGCCGTTGCATGCTGAGAGGAGATTGCCTGCCCCTCGCCATGGCTCAGCGTCTCGACGGCCGTCAATTGGCAGCTGCGTTGGAAGAGCGCCTCGAGCGCGTCGTGGCCGAACGTCTCGCCCAGGCCGGCCGGCCCCCGGGCCTGGCGGTGCTGCGGGTGGGGGATGACCCGGCCAGCGGTGTGTATGTCGCCAATAAAGAGAAGGCCTGCGGTCGCATTGGCATCACCAACCTGGGCGCCCATCTGCCCGCCGAGACCCCGGCGGCGGAGGTGTTGAGCACAATCCAACGCCTCAATGCCGACCCTGCGGTCGATGGAATCCTTCTGCAGCTGCCGCTGCCGGACGGACTGGACGAAGGTCCCCTCCTGGCGGCGATCGATCCCGAAAAAGATGCCGATGGATTGCACACCCTCAACCTCGGCCGCCTGCTGAAGGGGGAGCCCGGCCCCCGCAGCTGCACCCCCGCCGGCGTCATGGCCCTGCTTGCGGCGGGTGGCGTTGAGCTCTCGGGCAAGCGGGCCGTGGTGGTCGGCCGCAGCATCCTGGTGGGGCAGCCCATGGCCCTGATGCTGCAGGCGGCCAACGCCACGGTGAGCATTGGCCATTCCCGCACCAAGGACCTGGTGGAACTCACCCGTCAGGCCGATGTGCTGGTGGTGGCCGCTGGACGTCCCCGGATGATTGGCGCCGAGCACGTCAAGCCAGGCGCTGTGGTCGTTGATGTGGGGATTCACCGCCTGCCCAGCGAGCCGGGAGCGAAGGCCAAGTTGTGTGGTGATGTGCGTTTTGAGGAGGTCGAGCCGATCGCCAGCGCCATCACCCCCGTCCCGGGCGGCGTCGGTCCGATGACCGTGACCCTCCTGCTGGTCAACACCGTTGCCAGTTGGTGTCAACGCTGCGGTTTGGATCAGCCCTTGGCGGATTTGCTCCCATAGCGGGGCGCGGCCTGAGAGAATCCGCCCGAGCGATGGCCCTGGGCCCAGATCTCCCATGAGCGCGGCGGTGACGACGACTGACAGCACCTCCACGGGGGAGCCGGGCCACTTTGATTTCGCTGCCTACCTGGAGTCATCCCGGCAGCAGGTGGAGCAGGCCCTTGATGGCTCCCTGGGGCCGGAGCGCCCCGAGAGCCTGCGGGAGGCCATGCGCTACTCACTCCTGGCGGGGGGCAAGCGCCTGCGTCCCATCCTTTGCTTGGCGGCCTGCGAGTTGGCCGGCGGTGATGCGGCCTTGGCGATGCCAACGGCTGTGGCTCTGGAAATGATCCACACCATGTCGCTGATCCATGACGACCTGCCGGCCATGGACAACGATGACCTGCGCCGGGGAATGCCGACGAACCACAAGGTTTACGGCGAAGCCAACGCGATCCTTGCTGGCGATGCCCTGCTGACCCGCGCCTTTGAGATGGTGGCGCTGCGCAGCCCTGGGGTCCCTGCCGAGCAGTTGATCAAGGTGGTGGGCGAGCTGTCTTTGGCCTCCGGTGCCCCCGGCCTGGTGGGCGGTCAGGTGGTGGACCTGGAGTGCGAAGGCAAGGACGTTGACCTCGAGACCCTCGAGTACATCCATCTCCACAAAACCGGAGCGCTGCTGCGCTCCTGCGTGCTGACCGGCGCCCTGATTGCTGGCGCCTCTGAGGCCCTGCTGGCGGCCCTGACGACCTATGCCCGCGGCATCGGTCTGGCCTTCCAGATCATTGACGACATCCTTGATGTCACCGCCAGCAGCGAAGTGCTGGGCAAGACCGCCGGCAAGGACCTGACGGCCGATAAGACCACCTATCCCAAGCTTCTTGGTCTTGAGGAGTCCCGCCAGCGGGCTGATGCCCTGGTGGCGGAAGCCAAGCAAGCGCTGGAGCCGTTTAACAGCAATGGCTCGGCGGCTCCGCTGCTTGCCCTGGCGGACTACATCACCAGCCGCGATCGATGAACGCTCTTTTGGACAACGGGGCCCTGTGGTGGGGGCTCGCCGCCTGTGGCACGGCCCAGTTCTCCAAGCTGGTGATTGAGCTGGTGGTGCACCGACGCTGGAACCCAAAGGTGCTCGTCGAGACCGGTGGCATGCCCTCGAGCCATTCGGCCTTGCTGACCGGGACTGCCGCCGCTCTGGGCTGGCAGCAGGGGTTTGATTCCGGCCTGTTTGCCCTGGCGGCGACCATGTGCTTCGTGGTCCTCTATGACGCCTCCCACGTCCGCTATTCCGCTGGGCTCACGGCAGCCCGCGTGAATGCCCTGAGTGATGGGGGGGAGGAGCAGGCGCCGCTCAAGGAGAAGCTCGGCCACACCCCCTTGGAGGTGCTGGTCGGCAGCCTGATGGGCCCCCTGGTTTCCTTGCCGGGGCTGGTGCTGGTGGGCTCTCCCTTGACCCTGGCCCAGCACTTGGGCTGGATGGCGATTGGCTGAGGGGGGGCTAACCAGCGGCCAAACGGCGGCGACCGAGGCGTTTGAGCAGTGGCTCAAGGCCCCCTACGACGGCACTCCGTTTGTCCTCAGTGGTTTTGCTGGCACCGGGAAGACCTTCCTCTCCTGCCACCTGCTGGCTCTGGTGGAGCAGAGGGATTGGTGTTGGACCGTGGTGGCCCCCACCCACAAGGCGGTGGGTGTCCTGCGGCAGCAGCTGTCCTGGGCCGGCCTTCAGCCCACCTGGTACCCGAGCACCATCCACCGTTTGCTGCGGCTGAAGCTCAAGCGCCAGGGGGATCTGGAACGGTGCGAAGAAACCGAGCAGACCGCTGGCTCCCTCGAGAATCTCTCCTTGGTGCTGATCGACGAGGCCTCGATGGTCGACAGCGCCCTCCTGGAGATTGCCCTGCGCTGCGCCCACCCCTTCAAGACCCGCTTGGTCTTTGTCGGCGATCCGGCCCAGTTGCCGCCCGTGGGGGAGCCGCAGAGCCCGGTGTTCTCGATGGGCCGCTCCGTCAACGCCAGCTTGACCGAGGTAGTGCGCCATCAAGGTCCGGTGTTGCAGCTCGCCACCGGTCTGCGCAGTGGTGATCTTCCTTGCCGTCAGCCCCCCGCCTTGGGTCTGGTTCGGGATCCCCAGGGGCAGGTGGCGGTCCTGCCCCGCTCCCAGTGGCTGGAGGCGGCCCAGGCGGCCCTGAAGCGCGGCGCGGAGCTCGATAACCCCGATCACGCCAGGATCCTTTGCTACACAAACCGGGCCCTGGAGCAGTTGGTTCCGCTGGCCCGCCGCGCCATCCATGGCGAGATGGCCGATCAGCTCCCCGTCCTGCCGGGGGAGGTCTTGATGACACGCTCGGCGGTGATGGCCCCGGCGTGCCGGGCCGGGGAGGAGGCCGCGGAGGAGCCCGACATGCTGCTCGGCTCCAACCGTGAATTGGTGGTCCGCGATGTCACCCCCGAGCGCTGTGACCTGGCGGACTTTGGGGTGGGCAGCGGCGACGGCCTGACGCCGGCCGTAATCGACACCCTCAATGCCGAGGTGGAGGCTGGCGAGACCCGGCTCACCCTGCGTCTCCTCCCGCCGGTGGGCAGTGCCGGACGCCAAGCCCTCGATGGGGTCATGCGCTCCCTGCGCCTCCAGGCCCGGGAAGCCGGCAAGCAGCAGGGCCGCAGTCTGTGGCGGCGTTATTTCCTGGTGCGCGATGCCTTCGCCTCCCTGGGTCCCGCTGCGGTGCTGACGGTGCACCGCAGCCAGGGCAGCACCTTTGGCGAGGTCTTCATTGCTGGTGACGTCTTCTGGCCCAGTGATGACACCCTGCGGCGCCAGTTGGTCTATGTGGCGGTCAGCCGGGCCTCGCAGGCGGTTTGGCTCAGTGCCGATCAGCGTCTGGCCAGTGCCGGGGCCACCCAGGAGCGTGATCGCTGGAGCCGCTGGCTCAAGGGTGCTAGCTGAGCTGCAAGCCTTCGATGCCCTGCCAGCCGAGGTAGCCCGCCAAGACCAAGCTCAGCCCCCCCACCAGCAGATCCCCCTTGTTGAACAGCAGGGTTTTACCGCGCTCGAGCAGGGGCAACACCCGGTCGCGGCCGATGAGCACCGCGAGGAAGGGCAGCAGGAGCGCCGTGCTGCAGGCCAGGGCGAAGCCGCTGGTGTAGAGCGTCTCTTGCAGTTGGCTCAGCCCAGAGGACAGCAGGGCTGAGGCGGCTTTGGCAAAGAGGAAGAGATCGTCGGGGCTGATGACCTCCAGGGCTGAACTCACCCCCAGCAGCAACGGCAGGGGCATGGCGCAGAAGCGATCGAGCTGACGGGTCCAGCCGGGGGCCTCGGCACCGTCTTCTTTGCGATCCAGTAATTCTTTGAGCCCCAGGGCCAGCAAGGCACCGGCCGCGAGCAAATCCAAGCCTGTGCGATGGCTGGTGCCTTTCTCCATCGTGAGCAGGAGGCCATGGCCCACGGTCAGCAGCAGCACCACCATGGCGGTGACGGTGAGCATCCAGCCGAGCACGAGCAGCCCGCCGCGCCGCAGCGGGTTTGGCCCGAGCAGGAGCAGCAGCAGCAGGCCGATATGCAGCGGGCTCAGGGCGATCCCACTGCCGTAGGCCAGCAACTCGGCCCAGAGGGTGCCATTGGTCATCTAACGGCGAATTTCGAACCAGTCTTCCTTGAGGGGCGGGAGCTGGCTTTGGTTCACGCTCAGCACCTCCGCCTCCCTGGGACCCCGTTCACACCAGAGGCGCAATTGGGTCAGATGATGGGGCTGGCCCTCGGCCTGCACTTCCACGGAGCCGTCCGGGCAATTCCTCACCCAGCCGCTGAGGTCAAGGTCTTTGGCCATGCGGCTGCAACTTTCACGGAAGCCGACGCCTTGCACATGGCCTCGGATCTGCAGCTGCCAGCGCTCAATCCGAAGCGCGCTTTGGCTGTTGTGGCGCTGCTCCTGGCGCACCCATTGCCGCACTTTGGCGCTGCGGTTTCCTCGGGTGAGGGGCCGCGTATCGGCAATCAGCCAGCCCGGTGTCCCTGACTGGCGTTGTGGGCTGTCATCCCGCGTCATCCACCCCCCCCTGCGAAGGCCTGGTGTCTTCAAGGTGGCATGGGTTTTGGCTTTCGGCCACGGCCGGCTTTAGGCCGGTTTGGCAGGGGCATTCCAGTGGATCAGGGCGCGGGTCTGGCGCTCATAGCCCAGAACGCAGAAGCTGCCGGTACCCAGCACCAGTCGGGCGCCGCCGGCGGGGCCCTGCCCCAGCCAGCACCCCGCGAGGCTGCGCAGGATGTGGCCATGGGCAAAGAGCGCCACGTCACAGCGCTCCCCTGGTGCACCGCTGGCGTATGCGCTGGCACGGGCAATCACCCGCTCACAGCGCTGCTGCACCTGATCGCTGCTCTCTCCCCCTGGGCAGGGGTGGCTGAAGACGGTCCAGTCCGGGACGCTCTGGCGAATCGCGGCGGTGGTCAGCCCCTCGTAGTCGCCGTAGTCCCATTCCTTGAGATCGGGTTCGATCTGGGCCTGCTCGCCAAGCCCTGCCAGTTCACAGGTGCGTCTGGCCCGTTGCAGGGGGCTGCTTAAGACGGCGGTAAAGCGGTGCTGGGCCAGAACCGGCGCGAGTCCCTGCGCTTCCGCTTCGCCTTGGGGCAGCAGGGGGAGATCGGTGTTGCCGGTGTGGCGTCCATTCAGTGCCCATTCGGTAGCGCCGTGGCGCAACAGCCAAAGGTGCAAGGCGGCCATGGTTAATCAGGGACCAGTGGTGAGACCTGGCGGGCGGCGGCGGCAAAGCGCTGCGGGATCGCCGGGCAGCCCCCCCAATGCAGGTGTAGCCAGCTGGCATGGAGCTGGCCATCGCCCCAGCCTTCTCGGCGGGCCGGACTGCCCCAGCCCTCCAGCTGCCAAAGGCTTGAGGCCTCGGAGTTCTCAGCGTCGAGCTGCCAGCGGTGAAACTCGTGCCCCCAGAGCGTCTCGCCTTGGCGCAGCACCAGCCCATCGCCCAGCGGGGAGGCTTGGCGATAGCCCAGGCTCAAGCTCCCGCGCCTCGCCTGAAAGGGCAGCAGATCCGCCATGGGATGCAGGATGCCCTGTTGGTCCTCCAGGCCGCGCCCGAGCAGCAGCAACCCACCGCATTCGGCGTAGATCGGGAGCCCCATCGCCCGCGCCTGCCGTAGGTCGCTGAGGCTGCGTTGGCTTGCACTCAAGCTGCCTGCATGCAGTTCCGGATAGCCCCCCGGCAGGATCACGCCACGGCAATCCGAAGGGAGGGGTTCATCCGCTAACGGTGACCAGGCCTCGACGGTTAATCCGTTCTGCTCCAGCAGCTCGATTGCCTCGGGGTAGCGGAAGTGAAAGGCGGCATCGCTGGCCAGGGCCACCTTGATCGGTGCTCGTACTCCTTGCCCGGGCGGGGCTGGTGTTGGTGGGGGTTCGGCTGGAGGCGGCGCGCTTAGCAGCGGCCAGAGCTGCTCGAGGTCGAGATGCTCCTGGGCCAGTTCCGCCCAGGCCTCCAGTCGCGTCTGTACATCCTCCAGTTCATGGGCGGGCAGCAGCCCCAGGTGTCTCGAGGGCAATTCCAGGCTGCTGTGCCGGGGCAGGGCCCCAAGCACCGGCATGGCGATCGAGGCCAGGGCCTCCCGCAGCAGGGCTTCGTGGCGGGCACTGCCCACCCCGTTGAGCACCACCCCGGCGATGGTCAGCTGCGGGTCATGGTCCCGGAAGCCCCGCACCAGGGCGGCGAGGGAGCCGGCCTGCCGGCTGGCCTCCACCACCAGGACCACCGGGAGCTGCAACAGCGCAGCCACGTGGGCGGAACTCCCCTCGGCGGAGGGACCCTTGCCATCGAAGAGGCCCATCACCCCCTCCACCAGGCAGAGATCCCCTTGGCTGCCGTGGCGCTGGAAGCTCTGCCGCAGCCAGTCTTCGCCGCAGAGCAGGGCGTCGAGGTTTCGGCAGGCCCGGCCACTGGCCAGGGACAACAGCTGGGGGTCCAGGTAGTCCGGCCCCACCTTGAAGGTCTGCAGGTTGAGGCCGCGGCGACGCGCCAGGGCGGCGAGGGCGAGGCTGACCAGGGTCTTGCCGCTGCCGCTGGCAGGAGCGGCAATCAGGCAGGGCATGGTGCGTCCTAACTGGGCAGCAGCTTGGCAGCCAGGGCGACGGCTGCGGCCATCAGTGGGTTGGTGCTGTCATGTCCTCCCCCCAGCAGGCGGGCCATTTCCATCTCCTCGCTTTCGTTGGGCAGGGGCACGACCTCCTCGGCCAGTTCCATCGAGGCGACGCCACCGGCCTCCAGACGCATGCAGCCTCCTGATTCCGAGCAGAGGATCACGCAGAGGGGCGAGCGGTTCGGCGGTGCGCAGATCAGGCGTAGGCCGACCAGGGCCCCGGGATGGACCTTGCTCATGCCGACTGGGACAGGCATCAGGCGGAACTGAACGCTTTGGCCATCGGAGCGCTGGAATTCAGCCCCGATCCCCCGCTCCGCTGGGCTTGATCCATCGATCCAGAAGCTGCTTACCAGGTGCCAGCCGAGCCGATCGGCAATCCAGGCGGCCAGCAGCAGTCCTTTGACCGGATGCTGCCCTTCGACATCGATATCCAGTTGAACCACCTGATCGAGGGCGCTCTGGCGGGTCGGGGGGTCAAAGACCATCGCCAGCGATTCCCGCCAGGTCCGCAGCCGCAGCCAGTTGAGGTCGTTGACGGCCTGTCCAAGGGCAATGCGCTGGGCCAGTAGATCGAGGCAGCGCCTGGGCTCTCCGATGGAGCTGTCCACCACCAAACGGCGCGGCACGGTTGCCAACCCTTCGAGGAGCTCGGGTGATTCATCCATGCTCCCGTTCCACCAGACCCAGCAGGGCAGGTCTGAGGGGATCAGCTCCTGGAGCATCGACAAGCCATGGGACATCGCTCCCATGCCACCCCGCAGGACCACCACATCACCGCAGGCATCGCTCGTGGTGCCGCGCTCTTCCGGCAGGGGGCAGTAGGCCGCCACCATCGACTGCAACTGCTGATCCGCCGCCAGGGTGGGGGCCAGGGTGATCAGGCGCCGGGGTTGGTGGGCGCTGATGGCACGGTCAACGAATTGCCCGCGTAGATCCTCGGCGCTGTGTTGCCCGGGCTCTTGCCCGAGGGCCCAGGCCACCTGGGGCGCGGTGGGAGCCGTGCCGGTGGGAAGCCCCAGCTCGCTGCTCGCCCGCCGTGCGGCCTCCAGCAGTTGATCGTTGAGCAGCCCGCTCAAGGGACCATCCGCACGGCCGGTTCGAATCAGCTGCTGCTGTAGCCAGGAGGGCTCCCACACCACCAGGGTGAAGGTGGAGGCACCGCTGGAGTCCTTGAGATGGTCACTCCAGAGCCGGTTGAGATAGTCCGGGACCTCCTGGGGAGCCATCTCGATGGGGGCCTGGAGGGTGAGTTGGGGAGCCATGGCAAGTGCTGAAGAACAGAACGTCGAAAAGCAGGAATTACGGGCGTCGCCACATCAGGCCGTCCTCGGCCAGGAGGGAATCGGAGGCGGCGGGACCCCAGGTCCGGGCTTCGTAGGGGTAGACCGGCAGGCGGGCTGGGGCGTCCTCAATCAGTTCCAGCAAGGGGGTGTAGAGCCTCCAGGCGGCCTCCACCTCATCACTGCGGGTGAAGAGGGTGGGATCGCCGAGCATCGCGTCGGCTAGAAGGCGGACATAGCCCTCATCGGAGGGCTCACCGAAGCTCTCCTCGTAGCTGAAGTGCATGTCCACCGGTCGGCTGCGCATGCCCGAGCCGGGTGCTTTGACGTCAAAGACAAAGCCAGCGCCTTCATCCGGTTGGATCCTCAGCACCAGTTGGTTGGCGGTCGGGGTGCCACCCGCCGCATCAAAGAGCTGCACGGGAGCCTTGCGGAAGGTCAGCACAACTTCTGAGAGGCGTTTGGGTAGACGTTTGCCCGTACGCAGGTAGAAGGGCACCCCTTGCCAGCGCCAGTTGTCGATGAACAGCTTCATCGCCACATAGGTTTCGGTGGTGCTGTCGGGATTCACCCCCGGTTCCTCCCGGTAGCCCGCTAGGGGACTGGCCGGACTGCCGCCGCGGCTGTATTGCCCGCGCACGCAGCATTTCCATGGCTCGTCTTCATTGGCGAGCCGGGCGGCCTGCAGCACCTTGGCCTTTTCGTTGCGAATGGCCTCGGGGTCGAAGTGCCCGGGCGCTTCCATGGCGGTGAGGGCCAGCATTTGGGTGAGGTGGTTCTGCACCATGTCCCGCAGGGCACCACTGGTTTCGTAGTACCCGGCCCGCTCTTCCACGCCGACGGTTTCCGCCGCTGTGATCTGGACGCTGGAGATGTAATTCCGGTTCCAGATCGGCTCAAAGATGGCGTTGGCGAAGCGCAACACCAGGATGTTCTGGACGGTCTCTTTGCCCAGGTAGTGGTCGATTCGGAAGATCTGGGATTCCTTGCCGCAGCTTTGGACGATGCGGTTCAGGGTTTGGGCGCTGCTGTAGTCCGTGCCAAAGGGTTTCTCGATCACAACCCGGCTGCGGCCGGGATCCTGGAGGAGACCGGCGTTGGCCAGGGCCCGGCAACCGCTGCCGTAATAGGCCGGTGATACCGAGAGATAGAAGGTTCGGTTGCCGCGGGTGGCCTTGAGCCGATCGAGGGCCTCGAGTCGCGTGCCCAATTTGACGACGTCTTCGTCCTTCTGCAGGTCCACCGGCTCGTAGAAGAGGCAGCCGCTGAATTGCTCCCAGGCGCTTTGGTGCTGCTGGATTTCGCTGGCCATCGCCTCGGCCATGCGCCCGCGGAAGTCCTCATCACTCCAGGGCCTGCGTGCGCAGCCGAGGATGGCGAACTCCGTGGGTAATCGGCGTTGGCGGAACAGCTCGAACAGCGCCGGGATCAACTTGCGATGGGTGAGGTCACCACTCGCACCAAAGATCACCAGGCACTGGGGTGAGATGACACGCTCTTGTCGAAGGCCTACCCGCAGAGGGTTGGTTTGCTGGGCCGGCATGGGCGATGCGCGCGTCCCCCAGGTTTAACGGCGTTGACTGGGGGACGCATCCGGACGTCACAAAAAAAGCCCGCCGAGGCGGGCTTTTGAGCAAAGGCTGACCTGAGGCGTTGGCTCAGTAGGTCTCGACGTGCCAGCGCTCGGCTTTTTTGAGCTTGGGACGCAGTTCGGACCAATCCAGACCCTTGGCCGCGGCGGCCGTGGTCATGGCTTCGTCGATGCCGGGCTCCATGCCGCGCAGACCGCACATGTAGACGTGGGTCTTGGGGTCTTCGATCATGGCGAAGATCTCATCGGCGTTCTCGCTGACGCGGTCCTGGATGTACATCCGGCCGCCGTTGGCGTTCTTCTGCTCGCGGCTGATGGCCTTGGTGTAGCGGAAGTTCTCGGGGAACTCACGCTCGTAGCGGTTGAAATCGTCGTCGTAGAGCAGGTTGGCGGTGGTGGGTGCACCCATGAACAGCCAAGCCTTACCGCGGAAGTTCCAACCGTTCTTCTCGCGCTCGGCGGACTCGAACATGCGGCGCAGGTAGGTGCGCATCGGCGCGATGCCGGTGCCGGTGGCCAGCATGATGATGTTGGCCTCTTCGTCGTCAGGCAGGAGCATTTCCTTGCCCACCGGACCGGTGATCTTCACCTTGGCGCCGGGCTCGATGTCGCAGAGGAAGGTGGAGCAGACACCGTTGATGGTTTCGCCATCCTTCTCGTACTGCAGCTGACGCACGCAGAGGGAGACGGTGTCATCAGCCAGGTCGTCGCCGTGGCGGGTGCTGGCGATCGAATACAGACGGAGCTTGTGGGGCTTGCCGTTGGCGTCCTCGCCATCGGGAATGATGCCGATGGACTGGCCTTCGACGTAGTGCAGCTGGGGATCACCACCTTTGAGGTCGAAGGTGATGTGGTTCACGCGACCGATCGCACCTTCGCCCAGCAGGCTGTAGTTCTCGGTAACGGTGCCCAGGAAAGGGGTCTTGGGCTTGTAGAGATTGACCGGAACGGCAGCGTGTGACACAGAAGCAGCTTTTTTAGCGGGGGCTTTTTTGGCGGCAGCGGCGGGAGCCGGCTTGGCCGCGGGCGCGGGGGCAGGTGCAGCAGGCGCCTCAGAGGAGGGGGTGACCGAAACGATCGTCCCACCGATCTGACTGATGGATTGCATCAGTGCCTGCAGGCGAGAGAAGGGAACGCTGATCGTCCGCTCGGCATTGCGGGGGTGGGCACTGCCATACCCCTGCACAACCACAGTGAACATGCGGGAGTCGCTGCGGCTGGATGTAGCGGTCGAAACACGCATGAATCTCTTCTGCCCTATGGACGCGCGCGATCATAGGTAATCCGCAGAGCTTCAAGCGCCAGAGGCCTCTCTCCGTTGCATTCCGGAGCGGGCTAGGTTGACGCTTCTTGAGCTTGAGCCCTCCCGGCGCATTCCTTGACACAGTTGTCGGTGCCACCGGATTCGACCTCTGCGCTGAGTGAACCGCTGAATGCAGCGTCCTCAGGCCAGGGTGCCTGCTCGCTTGACACCATCCAGCAGGAGATGGAGCGCTTGCCAGGCGGCACCCGCCGGCTTGCGGTTCAGCTTCGCCTGGCCATTGATCCGACCTGGATCTGGGCGGTCCTGACGGATTACGACCAGCTGAGCCGCTTCATCCCCAATCTCCAGACCTCACGCTTGCTCTGGCGGCGTGGGTCCGTCGTTGGCCTCGAGCAGGAAGGTGCCCAGCGCTTTATGGGGATGCAGTTCAAGGCCAGGGTGCAGCTCGAGCTCACGGAACATCCCGAGGCTCGGCAGCTGACCTTCACGATGTTGAAGGGGGATTTTCGCCGCTTTGATGGGGTTTGGACTATTGGTTTCGACGGAGAGACCACAACCCTGCTCTACGAATTAACGGTTCAGGGCTGCGTCGGGATGCCGATCGGGCTGATTGAACAGCGCCTGCAGGAAGATCTGGCCGCCAACTTGCGTGCTGTGCAGGCCGAGGCTCAGCGCCGAGAAGCGCTGGTCTGATCCGCTGAGCGGTTGACACAAAAAAAGCGGCCGAAGCCGCTTGTCTTTGAGATACCCCCAAGGGGATTCGAACCCCTGTCGCCTCCGTGAAAGGGAGGTGTCCTAGGCCTCTAGACGATGGGGGCTAGGACTCGGATGACAAAGGAATTCAGATTCCCTTGCAGCGCTTGGCGTTTGACCGCTGCGTCCGATGGATAGAAATTACGGGTCGGAGGGTCCCTTCGTCAATCAAGGTCATGACCTGCCACTCAACTGGCCCCTTGGCCGTCCCAGACGGGCACCGTGAAGTAGAAGCAGGCGCCCTCATCCGGCTCGGAAACCACCCAGATCCGGCCCCCGTGCACTTCCGTGATGCGCCGGCAGACCGAGAGGCCGACCCCAAAGCCAGAGGTGGTGGATGAGGTCTGGGGGAGGCGTACCCGATCCTGAAAAATCCGCTCCTGCTCATCGACAGGAATCCCCGGGCCGGAATCGCAGACGCTGACCTCGATCCACTGGCTGGTGCGGTGAAAGATGGACATGCGCACCTGCCCGGCGTCGGGCGTGTACTTGAAGGCGTTCTCCAGCAGGTTGAGGAACACTTGTCGCATTCGACGCTGGTCCGCATAGACATCGGGAAGGTCGCTTGGGATATCGGTGATCAGCTCGAGGCCTCGGCCCACCCAGCGCTTCTCCAGCTCAAGAATGGCCTCCGCGGCGAGGGGGCCCAGGGCGATGCGCTGGGGGTTGAACAGGGCTTCCCAGCGGGTGGTTCCCACCTCCAGCAGATCCTTCGACAACTGCTCGATGTCGTCGAGGCGCCGATCGAGGACATCGCGGAAGCGGGTTTGATCGATTTGCCCGAGGTTCAGGCTTTGCAGCGCCAGCTTGGAGGCCGTGAGGGGGGTTCTCAATTCGTGGGCGACCATCCGCAGCAGACGCTCCTGGCCGCGTAGGCGTTCGATCAGCGTTTCGTTTTCTTGGCGCAGCACCAGGACCTGGTCTTCCAGTTGCAGTTCCCGCTGCGTTCGGCTGCCATCGCTCTCCGCGGGCCTGAGGCTCATGCCCAGGCCGCTCACGACCTCCAGCTGCTGCCAGCGCGGCAACCAGTTGCGCAGCTGTTGCAGCAGCATGTTGCCCGCAAAGACCTGCTTGGGAGCGGGCTCGAGCTTGATCAGTGCTGGGGTGGCCACCAGCCGGTGGAGCTCCAGCAGTTCCGGACGTTGCGCAGGGTCCGCCAGCTCCAGGCCGACTTCGAAGCCAAAGTCTTCCCGTTCCAAAAACGCCACCAGGCTTCGCACATCGGCGCTGGCCCGGTGGTGGGTGCCGGCTACCAGCAACAACTTCAGACGGCGGCGTTGCGGGGAGTCATCGTCATCGGGTTCTGCCCAGCCATCAACGCTGCCTTGGATGGGCGCCTCAAGGCCTTCCGTGCCATCGCTACGGATCAAATCGTTGCCAGCGGGGATCGGATCCCCAACAGGGTGCACCGGAGGATGAAACCTGGAGAAATTGTTGTTTCACCCTATGGGGGTTTTTCAAGACCTGCAGGCCTCGCTATGACGACTGTGATGAGTCGTTGTTCGCTTAGTCCCAGTGGTCCATCATCGGGAGCTATCGACGCGAGTCCATCCGGTCTCGTGGGCGCCTTCTGCTCCAGGAAGGCGCCCTATCCAATTCGATAACACCCTGCGGCGTTGGTTCAACCGAAACCTGGGGCTATGGCGCTCGCGCCGCCAATACTTTTTCCCGGACGATGAAGTCCTGCGGGTGGACATGTTCCTCAGGGTTCAGACCTTTGAGGATCAGGTCGAATCTGAACCCCGTTATCGCTTCACCTGGTGGCCAGAGAAGGAATACGACTTTTTTGAGCTCAAGCCCCGTTATGTCCGCGAGGGCACGATGGATGCGACCCTTTGCGGCCATCAGCTGCGCCGCAGCCGGGGTTATCTCTGCGGATCCCCCACCAAAAGTCAGATCCGCCAGGCGGATGAGCACGAGGTGGTCTTTGAGTCGCACTACCAGGAGTGGGACATCCTTGAGCACATCCGTCTGGTGAACCAAGACCAGTTCCGGGCGCGTTCGATTTATTCCTGGCGTGACGGCAACTTGGAGCTGGTGGAAACCCACCACGAAATTCGGGTTGAGGAGGCTGGTCCGCCGTTGCGCAGCGACGACTAGTGCCCCTTGGTGCGGCGTGCATCAGGATTAGAGCCAATTGCTGCTGTTCGCGTGCGCCTGTCTCGGATTCACCTGGGCCTCGTCCTCCTGCCCGTGGTGCTCTGGATCGCACCACTGCCGGTCCAGGCGGCTCCGGCTACCGAGGCAGAGATGAACCTCTACACCCGCATTGCGGCACTCAATGTCTGCATCGCCCGGGCTGCAGATACGGACTTTGATAAGGCCGTGGCGATTGCTGGTGAGACGATCGCGCAGGTGATTCAAGGGGGGCATCAGTCCCAGATCGCTCAGGTGGGTAACAAACCCCTCTCGATCGAAGAGCTGCGCCGCGGTTCGATTAATTCGGCGGTCTTGGGTGCCGTTGAGGTCTGCCCCAACGAGGTCCCAGCCGATGTGAAGGCCAAGGTTGAGGAAGCGGTTAAAGGCCGCGCTGCACAACCCCAGAAGCCGGCCAAGAAGCCCTGAGTCGCATCTAGTCGTCCTTCAGGGGACGTTCAGTCAGAGATCACCGCAGCGCCGGAGATTGTCTGAAGAGGTCCCCTTTGGACTGATTCGATGACCTCTCGTTCTCCGTTGACGCTGCTGCTGATCTGCGTAGCGCTGTCCCCCGTGTCGGGCCTTCTGCCTGCTCCAGCGTTCGCCCATGGCGAGCGCTGGCACAGGCAGCATCACCATCAGGTTTGGAGGCCGGTCCGGAGGCCTCGACAGGAAACAACCTGGCGTGAGCGCCAAACCAGAGCCCTTCCGGTCGCGCAGACCCCGGCGGTCTCCTGCAACACCGGTCGGCTTTGGGGTGGATTAACCGGTGGGGCGGCGGCCTATGCCCTCTCCCGCCAGGATGGTCGGGCATGGGCGATTCCCCTCGGTGCTCTGCTCGGCTCCCAGATGGGCTGCAGCGTGGCGACGGGGCGGGGTCCCGTTCCTTGGTGATTCTTCCCCCGCATGGCCACCGTTCGCCTCGCTGACTACCGCCCGGCCCCGTTCACGATCGAGCACACCGAGCTGCTGTTCCAGCTCCACGCCGATCATGCCGTCGTCGAGGCGGAGTTCCAGCTGGTTCCCGCAGGAGCTGCAGCGGATGCGGCTTCCTGGGAGTTCTTGGGGGAACAACTCGAGCTGCTCTCGATTGAGCTCGACGGCCAGCCCCTGGCGCCAGAGACCTATCGCCTGGAGAGCAGCAAGTTGGTGTTGCTCAAGCCACCGACAGAGGCCTGCCGGCTGCGAACGCGGGTCAAGATTCAGCCCCAGACCAACACCAGCCTGGAAGGGCTGTACGTCAGCGGCGGCCTCTTCACCACCCAATGCGAGGCCGAGGGCTTTCGGCGGATCACCTTCCACCCGGATCGCCCGGATCTGCTCAGCCGCTTTCGGGTGCGCATCGAAGCGGACCTGGCCAGCTGCCCTGTGCTGCTCTCGAACGGAAACTGCCTGGAGACCGGTCCGCTTGCGGGCGAACCCGACCGTCACTACGCCGTCTGGGATGACCCCTTCCCCAAGCCCTCCTATTTGTTCGCCCTGGTGGCGGGTGCCCTGGAGGAGGTGCGCGATCAATTCGTGACCTGCAGCGGCCGAACGGTTCAACTGCGGATTCACGTCGAGCCTGGAGATGCGGGCTTCACGGCCCACGCGATGGCGTCACTGAAGCGCTCGATGGCCTGGGATGAGCGTCGCTATGGCTTGGAATATGACCTCGACGAGTTCAATCTCGTTGCGGTGCGCCACTTCAACATGGGCGCGATGGAGAACAAGAGTCTCAATATCTTCAATTCCAAGTTGGTCCTGGCGGACGCGGAGACCGCCACCGACGGCGAGCTGGAGCGCATCGAAAGCGTCATTGGCCACGAGTACTTCCACAACTGGACGGGGAACCGCATCACCTGCCGGGACTGGTTCCAGCTCTCGCTGAAGGAGGGACTGACGGTCTTCCGCGATGCCAGCTTCACGGCAGACCTGCATTCCCCCGAGGTCAAGCGCATTGAAGACGTGGCGCTGCTGCGCAACACCCAGTTCCGCGAGGACGCCGGTCCGACGGCCCATCCGATCCAGCCGGATCACTACCAGGCCATCGACAACTTCTACACAACGACGATCTACGAGAAGGGCGCGGAGGTCATCCGTGTTCTGCACACCCTGTTGGGGGAGGAGACGTTCATGCGTGGCATGGCTCTCTATGTGAGCCGTCATGACGGCACCGCCGCCACCTGCCAGGACTTTGTGCAGGCCATGGAGGATGCTGCGAAGACGGCTGGCGACCTGCCCCGGTTTGATTTTCAGCAGTTCAGGCGTTGGTATAGCCAGGCCGGAACACCCCAGCTGCAGATCGAGCGCCACTGGGATGGTGATGCCGGCACCCTGCAGCTGACGATTCGCCAGTCCACCCCCGCCACTCCGGGCCAACTCCAGAAGGAATCAGTCGTGATTCCCCTGGTGCTGGGCCTGGTGGGCCAGGGCGGCGATCCGCTGCCACTGCAGTTGCCGGGAGAGCACGCCCAGGACGTGGCCGCCGCGCAACTGCCCGCTGCCTGGGGCAGCGCCAGCCGCCTGTTTGTGATCGATCGCGAAGAGCAGTCGCTGCTGTTTGTCGGGCTGGAGGCCCACTCCCATCCACCGGCGGTGTCACTGCCCCGCGGCTTCTCAGCCCCGGTTCGCATCGCGATGGAGCGCCCCACCAACGAGCTTCTCCACCTGCTGGCCTGCGACAGCGAGTCCTTCTCCCGCTGGGATGCCGGCCAGGTGTTGTTGCGTCAGGCCCTGCTGGAGCGGGCGGCCGGTTCGATCAACGATGAGCTGGAAGAAGGCCTGGTGGCCGCCTTTGAGCGAATCCTGCTGGAGGGAGACCTGGGCGATTCCTACCGCAGTGCCTTGATGGCCTTCCCTGGCCTGCCGGAGCTGGAGGATGCGGCCCTCGCTCAACAGGGCCAGGTGGATCCGCCGGCCTTGTTTGAGGCGGCCTTGGCCCTGCGTGCTCGCTTTGGGGACGAGCTCAAGGATCCCCTGGAGGCGGTCTTGGCCTCCTGCCGCAACCAATGGCAAAAGAGCTGGCCGGAGGGTGTGGGCGACCGGGACCTCACCGCCACTGTCTGGAGTTGGCGGGTCGCCGCTGGGGATGCGGCCATCCGCGCCGAGGCCGCCGAGGCGGTGTCGGGGCCGTCGATGACGCTGGCCCGCGCTGGCCTGCGGGCCCTGCAGTCCATTGAGAGTCCGGAGCGCAGCGCGGCACTCCAGGCCTTCCACGACCGCTGGCAGGACAAGCCCGTGATCCTTGATGCCTGGTTTGGCCTGGAGGCCGCCACCCCCTTTGGCGATGGGGTGGCCCGGGTGCAGCAGTTGCTGGAACACCCGCGCTTCGACCCGGCGGCACCGAATTCCCTGCGGGCGGTCCTGGGCGGTTTTGCCGGCAACGTCAGCCAGTTCCACCGGGCCGATGGCCGCGGCTATCGCTTCATGGCCGAGCAGATTGCGGCTGTGGATCAACGCAATCCGATTACCGCCTCGCGGATGGCGAAGGTCTTCAGCCGCTGGCAGAGCTATGGCCCAGAGCGCTCAGAGCGCATGCGCGAAGCGTTGAAGCAGTTGTCCGAGGCGCCGCTGTCCCCGAATAGCCGCGAGGTGGTGGATCAGTGCCTGCAGCCGGCCTAGGGCAGGGACTGGTGGAGCCGCTTCAGCCCTTCGCGCCGTAGCGCTCCGCCTTCGGGGCCGGCGTGGGCTCCCCACAGCCCCTCCCAATAGAAGTAGATGACGCCGTGGCCGCGGGCGATGGCCAATTTCACCCGTTCGCTCAGGTCGGGGAACTCCGTCGTGCGTCCGCCAAAGCCCGCAAGGATGCCGATCTCCACCGGGATGCCCCAACTGCTGGCCTTGGTCAGGGCAGGTTGTTGCAGATCCTTCTCAAACCCCCTGAGGGAATAGGCGTAGTTCTGCACCACCAGCTCATCGATCAGGCCGCCCAGGGCCCAGATCTCCCAGTCCTGGAGCCAATGGTTGTAGGCAAACCGGAAGGGGCCGGGGGAGAGGCTGACGTAGGGGCTCCCCAGGCCGCTGTCTTTCAGGGTGCGGCGCAGCTCCCGCAGCAGCCCCGTGAGTTGACGCCGTCTCCAGTTCATCCAGGCCCGATCGGTGTGCAGCTCGGGCGGTTCTTGCCCGGTCTCCTGGCGGTAGAGCGCTCGGGTGTAGGGGTCGTAGCCCAGCTCGACCGGCCAGGCGAAGTGGTCATCGAGCTGAATGCCATCGACCTTGCAGCGCTGGACGATCTCGCCGATCAGCCCCAGGAACCGTTCCTTGACCCCGGGGTGGGCCGGGTTGAGCCAGACCATCTCCTTGCCATGCATCGAGACCGTGCTGATGCCGGAGCTGTTCTGCAACACCCACTCCGGGTTTTGCCGCACGACCGCGGCATCCGCCGGCTCCATCAGGCCGTACTCAAACCAGGGGATCACCCGCAGGCCGCGCCGGTGGGCGGCTTCGGTGAAGCGGCAAATCGGATCGATGTTGGGGTTGCTCTGCAGCAGGGCGGGCTCCATGGGCGCCCAGCGACTGCGGTGGAAGGTGGTGCCGCGGCTCCAGACGTTGGGGTAAAGGGTGTTGAAGCCAGCCACGCTGAGCTCTTCGACAGCTTCCTGAATCCGCTGTTTGGAGTAATACAGCGGGCTTGGGCTGTTGGTGAGCCAGACCCCAATCCGCCGGGGCTCTGGTTCTTTCGCCTCAACGGCGATGGAGGCCAACAGACCTGAGAGCACCAGGCTGACGGCAAGGGCCAGCCTGCGCTTCACCGGAACATTGAGCTAACGGAGCTCTCGTCGTGGATGCGCCAGATCGCCTCACCGAGCATGTTGGCCACTGAGAGCACCTGCAGCTGGGGGAAGCGGCGGTCTTCGCTCAGGGGGATGGAGTTGGTGACGATCACCTCCTCGAACAGGCCGGGCTCGGAGAGACGTTCCACCGCCGGTGGAGAGAAGACCGCATGGGTCGCGCAGGCCAGCACCTGGGTCGCTCCGTTCTGACGCAGCAGGCGCGCGCCAGCGCAGATCGTGCCGCCGGTGTCGATCATGTCGTCGATCACGATCGCGGTCTTGCCGGCCACATCACCAATGACCGTCAGGCTTTCAGCCACGTTGTGGCCGGAGCGGCGCTTGTCGATGATCGCCAGGGGTGCGTCATTGAGCTGCTTGGCGAAGGCCCGGGCCCGGGCCACGCCACCGACGTCGGGGGAGACCACCACCACATCGCCCAGGTCGCGGCCGCGCAGATAGTCCACCAGCACCGGGGACCCATAGATGTGGTCGCAGGGAATGTCGAAGTAGCCCTGGATCTGGGCGGAGTGCAGGTCCATCGCCAGCACTCGATCCACACCGGACTTGGCCAGCAGGTTGGCCACCAATTTGGCGGTGATCGACTCGCGGCCCGCGGTTTTCCGGTCAGCCCGGGCGTAGCCGTAGTAAGGGATCACAGCTGTGATCTGGCGGGCGGAGGCCCGTTTGCAGGCATCCACCATCACCAGCAGCTCCATCAGGTGATCGTTCACCGGAGCGCAGGTCGGTTGGATCAGGAAGACGTCGCAGCCTCGGATCGATTCCTGGATCTGGATGTAGAGCTCGCCATCGGCAAAGCGTTTGATGACCCGCGGGCCATCCGGGACCCCGAGGTAGGCACCGATCTCTCGAGCCAGGGCCTGGTTTGAGGTGCCGCTGAACAGCCGCAGGCGCTTGGTGTCATGGCCCATGCTTGCCTGATCGACCCGTTCTGCGGTCAGGAAACTGGTCACGGGGCCGCTGGCTGGACGGTAGAACCCTGATCGTAGAAGCCGCCCGGCACGCGGTCAGCACCCTGGAGCCCGATCCCTTCATGAATCGCTCGAACTCCAGCGCTGCCTCAGGGGTCTGTTTGGTGGCTCCAGGGGGGCGCATGGGCATCTCGGCCTCCGCCTTGGCGGACCTCACGGGATGTCGGCTAATGCATTCCTGGGACAGCGATCAGCGGGATCCTCAAGCGTCCCTGCTGGCCCTCAGCGCAGAAGCGCCAGGCTGGCTCCAGCCCTTGGACATCGATCCCGCGCAGCCCCTGGGCGCAGTGGAGTGCTGGGCGGAACTGCTGGGCGCCTGGCGCCTACCCACCTGCTTGCTCTGCAGTGAGGCGGACCGTGCCGCCGGCCTAGCCCGCAGCCACTGGGCACTGCTCCGCCACTACCGGGTTCCCCTGGTCGGGATGATCCAGTGGGGCGGGGACTGGAGACCGGCGGAGCGCCGCGCCGAAGGCCTGCCCTGGTTGGGGCACCTGCCGTCCTCGCCGGCGGACCCAGAGGCCCTTGCGGAGTTGCGCCTGCGCCTGATTACGGCCAGCGCGGTTGCAGCCGCTGCTCCTCCAGCTCCCGCATCGATGCCTTTGCATTGAGGGCCGGCCGCAGGCTGAGGCTCTGGAACTGCACGGATTGCCCCGGCTGCAGGGCCACCGCCATCAGGCTCAGCACCTCCTGGGGCGTGAGGTTCGTGTCCACCTGGGGCCGCAGTTCGGCAATCAGGGAGGGCAGGCGCTTGAGCTGGGCGGCCTGACCCATCTGCCGCAGCAGGGTGGCGATGGCCTGCTCTTGGCGATCACGCCGGCGCTCCTCACCATTGATCGGGTCCCTGAAGCGCAGGTACTGCTCCACCTGGGTGCCATTGAGCTGCTGCAGGCCCCCCTGCAGGGCGATGGTGAGCTTCTGGCTTTGATCCGTGTAGGCCATCGCCCGATCCGGCGCCAGCTCCAGCCGTCCCATCCCATCCACCAGCTCCCGCAGGGCCGTGCGGGGGATGACCACATAACGCTCGGGCGCTCCATCGGCCAGACCCAGCAGTTCCGCGCTGGCGCTGGCCACGAGGGCTGCCCCCCCGCGGCGGTAGAGGCTGCCGAGGGGCACCGGCGTGGCGTCACCGGGTAAGCGAACGGCCCCTTCGATCGGAAGGTTCATCACCTGAACTGGGCCGTTGGGATCGACATGCACCAGCAGCAGGGCATCGCTGTTGGCGGGGCCAGCCGGGGCGGCTCCGTTGGAAATGGCCCCCTGACGGTCGGCATCGGAGCCAATCAGCAGCACGTTCAGGGGCTGGCTCGGTTGTTCGGCGAGGGCCTCGGCGCTGGGAGGACCGTCTTCTTTGGCGGAGTGGTCCTGCAGGGGCCAGACCAGGCTCAGGGCACCCAGGCCCGCGACGATCCCCGCGCCGGCGGCCAGGAGGCGAATCGCGGCCCGTTGGCGAGCACTGCGCTGCGGGCGATTCCCAGCGGTGGCCATGGACGGGCGGCGTTCAAAGACGCACCACTTTGACGTAGGTCGCCTGGGGCTGACGCCGTTGTTGCGCTCACGCCAGATAGGTTGTGGCCTCGCCCGGCCAAGTCGTTGTCCCTCGCTGCTTCATCTCCAGGCTCCTCGCTGCCCCATGACAGGGCCCGGCCCCTGGCGAAAGGCAGCACCTATCCAGCGAGGGACCTCTGCAGCCAATGCGGTCTCTGCGACAGCCGCTGGGTGGCCTATGTCAAGGACAGCTGCGCCTTTTTGAACCAGCGCTTTGAGGCGATGGAGACCGCGGCCCATGGCCGCAGCCGCGACCTGGAGAACGAGGACGAGCTCTATTTCGGTGTGCAGCAGCGGATGCTCACCGCCCGTTTGCAGCAGCCCATCGCCGGCGCCCAGTGGACCGGAATCGCCAGCCGCATTGGCGTCCTGGCCCTCGAGAGCGGGCTAGTGGATGCCGTGCTCTGCGTGGGGCAAAGCGAGGACGATCGCTTCACTCCGGTGCCACGGCTGGCCCGCACCCCAGAGGAGGTGCTGAGTGCCCGGGTGAACAAGCCGACCCTCTCCCCCAACCTGGAGGTACTGGAGCAGCTCCCCGGCAGTGGCATCCGCAAGCTGCTGGCCATCGGTGTGGGCTGCCAGATCCAGGCCCTGCGGGCGGTGGAGTCCACCCTGCCCCTCGATCAGCTCTATGTGCTGGGGCTTCCCTGCACTGACAACGTTTCGCGCGAGGGGCTTCAGACCTTCCTGGAGACCACGGTCAGCTCCCCGGAGACCGTGGTCCACTACGAGTTCATGCAGGACTTCCGGATCCACTTCCGCCACAGCGATGGCCGCGAGGAGACGGTTCCCTTCTTCGGGCTGGATACGCCCAAGCTCAAAAACGTCTTCGCGCCGAGCTGTCTGAGCTGCTTTGACTACACCAACGCCGGTGCGGACCTGGTGGTTGGCTACATGGGGGCGACGTTTGGCCGGCAATGGCTCACGGTGCGCAACCCCCGCGGTCAGCAGTTGCTGGACTTGGTGGAGGCGGAACTGGATGTGGCTCCGGTGACCAGTCGCGGTCAACGCCAGGCGGCCGTGCAGCAGGGCATCGAGGCCTACGACAAGGCGCTGAAGCTGCCGATCTGGCTGGCCAACATCATTGGCTGCTTCGTCGGGCGCTTTGGACCCCAGGGCCTGGAGTACGGCCGCTTCTCGATTGATTCGCACTTCACCCGCAATGCCCTCTGGCTGCGGCGCAATCACCCCGAGAAGGTGGAGGCCCATATCCCCGCTTTTGCCCAGCGGATCATCAGCCGCTACGAGCTCCCCAACCCATGAGGCGCGCTGGGGTCCTGCTGCACGTCACGGCGCTGCCGGGCACACCGGCCTGCGGGACCTTTGGGGCCGCTGCCCATCAGTGGGTCGATGCCCTCGCCAGCCAGGGCATCCAGGCCTGGCAGGTGCTGCCCCTGGCCCCCACCGACGGCCTGGGCTCCCCCTACAGCGCCCCCAGCGCCTTCGCCCTGAACCCCTGGTGTTTGGATGCCGATGCCCTGGTGCAGGCCGGCCTGCTCCCGCAGCAGGACCTCAGCGCCATCCCGGCTGGAGGGCAGCCCGGGCGACTGGACTTTGATCTTGCTAAGCGCCGCTCCGCAGCCCTGGCAGACGCGCTCCTGCAGAACTACCCAAGCTGGGACGAGCCCACCCAGCAGGCCTTTGCGGCCTGGCGCGTTCAGCAGCGCTATTGGCTTGTGGATCACTGCCGCTTTGTCGTGCTGCGGCAGCTCCATGGGGGCCAGCCCTGGTGGTCCTGGCCTGCAGCATTGGCCGGCCGCAAGCGATCGGCCCTGAAGGCCTTCGATCAGGAGCATGGGCCGTCCTTGCTGCAGGAGGCCTTGCTCCAGTGGCAGCTGCAGCAGCAGTGGCAGGCGGTGCTGGATCACGCCCGCTACCGCGGGGTGCAGGTGATCGGTGACATCCCTTTTTATGTGGCTCATGACAGCGCCGATGTCTGGAGCCACCGCCGCCTGTTCTCGCTGGATCGCTCCGGACACCTGCTTCAGCAGAGCGGTGTGCCGCCGGATTACTTCTCTGAGACCGGCCAGCTCTGGGGAACGCCGGTTTACTGCTGGCCCCTGCATCGCCTGAGTCGTTTCCGCTGGTGGAGGCGGCGTCTGCGGCGGCAGCTGCAGGTGGTTGATCTGCTGAGGATTGATCACTTCCGGGCCCTGGAGGCCGCCTGGATCGTTCCGGGTGGTGATGACACCGCGGAGCGGGGGGTGTGGAAGCGCACCCCTGGAGCCAGCCTGCTGCGCCTGTTGCAAGCTCCGCTGCCCTTGATTGCCGAGGACCTGGGGGTGATCACGCCTGAGGTGGAGGCCCTCCGCGATCGCTTCGCCCTGCCAGGGATGAAGATCCTGCAGTTCGCCTTCGATGGCAATCCAGGAAACCCCTATCTCCCCAGCAACATCGAGGGAGAGCGCTGGGTCGTCTACACCGGCACCCATGACAACGCCACCTGTATCGGTTGGTGGCAGCAGCTGAGCGCTGAGCAACGGGCCCAGGTGGAGGCCCTGACCGGCCCGGTTCATGCCCCGGGTTGGCAGCTGTTGGAGTTGGCCCTGGCCACCAGCGCCGGATGGGCCTTGGTGCCGCTGCAGGATCTGCTGCACCTGGGGGATGAGGCCCGCTTCAACACCCCGGGGACGACGGAGGGCAATTGGCAATGGCGCCTGGGCCAGTCGATTGCTTCGCTGGAGGGTCCACTGCAGGGCTACGCCGAGTTGGCTCGGCGCTACGGGCGCGGCGGCTGAGGAGCCGGCACTTGAAACTGCTCTGGCTGTTTGGGCAGGGCCGCCAGGGGCTTGCCGTTCCAGATCACCTCGCCGGTTTTCGGGGCCGGTGAGACGGAGAGGCGCAGGGGCGGCTGCAGCTGCAGCACCAGCTGTCCCTTGCTGCCGCTCAGCTGGCTGCGTTGTCCGCCATCACTGCTGAGGTTGAGGGAACTGGCCTGACTGAGGTTCAGCTCCAGAACCCCCGGGCCTTCGGGGGCCGGTAGTGGTTGGCGCAGGGCGCTTTGACTGCTGCCGCGCTGGGCGCGCTCGAGGGGGCGTAGATCGGGATAGGCCACCAGCAGGTTGTCTCCGGCTTGGACCGCCTTGGCCTGCTCGCTCGGTTTGAGGGCAGGGATCGGATTGAGGGTCAGCAGGTTGGCCGCGGCAAGTTGGCGCTGCTGCAGGTTCAGGCCGTAGATCAGCCCCAGGGTGACGGCCCCGTAGAGAACCGTTCCCTGCCAGCTGCTGAAGACATCGATCGAGCCCGGGGTGAAGCGCTGCAGACGATTGGCGTTGGCCGCGGCGTTCTCGCTCTCCGGTGGGAGTGCTGCGGCCAGGCTTCCGCCGGGCAGGTTGAGGTACTCCTCCAGCAGCGGCAGCATCGACTTGAGGTAGGCCCCCTCCGGCAGGCGATCGCGCCAACCCCGCTCCAGCGCCTCGAGCACGGGGGTGCTGATCTTGGTCTCCAGGGCCATTTGCCGCAGGTTCAGGCCCCGGGATTCCCGTTCGCTCTTGAGCCGCCGGCCGACCTCCAGCAAGGGGTCTTCCACCTCAGGGCTGTCAGGGCTGGCATCGCCGCCGCTGTTACCCCGGCCCATCAAACGGGCCAGACCTGGGATGGACAGGGCGAACCGAGGCATTCCGGCCGATCAGCTTCTTATTCCCATTCTTGGTCGTTTATTCGTCTCCAGCGACCCTCTGGAAGTGCTCCGAGATGAATCGGGCCGATGGCGATGCGCTGCAGATCGAGGACGTGGTGGCCCAGAAGCTCGGCCGTGCGGCGGATCTGACGGTTTTTCCCTTCGCCCATGACCAGCTCCAGCAGGGTCCGGCCCTGTTCGCTGCTGAGGCTTCTGACCTGCACCGGTTGGGAGGGCAGGCCATCGAGACTGACGCCGCGGGCCCATTGATCCAGCACCCGTTGGCTGGGTTGTCCCTGCACCCAGACCCGGTAGGTCTTGCTGTGGGCATAGCGCGGATGGGTCAGCTGGAGGGTGAGGGCCCCGTCGTTGCTGAGCAGCAGGGCGCCGCGGCTCTCAAAGTCCAGGCGCCCGACCGGGTGCAGTCCTTGGCCCCGGGCCAGCTCGGGCGGCAGCAGGTCGAGCACGATCGGCCGGCCTTCGGGGTCAAAGCAACTGCTGAGGACCCCGGCGGGTTTGTTCAGCAGCAGCACCATCGGTTCGGCGGAGGCGCGGAGGGGCTGGCCATCGAGGCTGATGGCATCGCTGTTGGGATCGGCCTTGTCCCCCAGCTGGGCCCGCTGGCCATTGACCGTGACGCGGCCGTCCCTGAGCAGCTCCTCGGCGCGGCGCCTGGAGCAGACCCCCGCCTGGGCAATCAGCTTTTGCAGTCGTTCGGCGGCCATCTCAGCGCTGTGCCCAAAAGCATTTTGCTCATCAGAAAAAAGTGATACGGTTCCGCAACAGCTTTACGAAACACCTGGGTTTCGTAATTCGTTTTCGCTGATGCCCTCTGTTCCGATCCTTCGTGCTGTCCGCGACACCGCGCTGGCCGGTGGAACGGACCTGGTGCGCTCGTATCTGCGGGATATCGGCCGGGTGCCGCTGCTGACCCACGAGCAGGAGATCACCTTGGGTCGCCAGGTCCAAGAGCTGGTGGCGCTGGAGGAGCTGGAGCAGGAACTCGCGAGCCGTGAGGGTGTGGAGAAGCCTTCGCCTGCGGTGCTGGCGAAGGAAGCGGGTCTGACGCAGGTTCAGCTCAAGAAGCGCCTGAGGAGTGGTCAGCGGGCCAAGGAGCGGATGGTGGCCGCCAACTTGAGGTTGGTGGTGAGCGTGGCGAAGAAGTACACCAAGCGGAACATGGAGCTTCTGGACCTGATCCAGGAGGGAACGATTGGCTTGGTGCGGGGTGTTGAAAAGTTCGACCCGACCCGGGGCTACAAGTTTTCGACTTATGCCTACTGGTGGATCCGCCAGGGGATCACGCGGGCGATTGCTGAGAAGAGCCGAACGATCCGGCTGCCGATCCACATCACCGAGACGCTGAACAAGCTCAAGAAGGGGCAGCGTGAGCTGAGCCAGGAGCTGGGCCGCACGCCGACGGTGACGGAGCTGGCCGAGTTTGTGGACCTTCCTGAGGAGGAGGTGAAGGACCTGCTCTGCCGCGCGCGCCAGCCCGTGAGCCTGGAGACGAAGGTGGGCGACGGCGATGACACGGAGCTGCTGGATCTGCTGGCCGCCGATGGCACCCAGCCGTCAGAGCTGGTGGATGGGGAGTGCCTGCGCATGGACATGCGGGGACTCTTGGACCAGCTGCCGGACCTGCAGGGCCGCGTGCTGAAGATGCGCTACGGCATCGATGTTGAGGAGCCCATGAGCCTGAGCTCCATTGCCCGTGCGCTTGAGATGAGCCGCGACCGTGCCCGCAGCCTCGAGCGCAAGGCCCACGAAGAGCTGCGCCGCCGCTCCGAGGAGATGCACGCCTATCTGGCGGCTTAATTACCGTTAAAGGACACCTTCGGGTTCGACCGTGATCGATCAAAAGTCGCAGCAGCAGCTGGCGGCTTGGGGCTATGGCGCTTTGGTCCAGCGGGAGCTCACTCGCGATGCCTTGCTGGCCAAGGAGCCTGGCCTCACTCCGGAGCAACAGGAGCAGGCAATCCCCATCTGGCTGCAGCGCCAGGGATTGAAGACCCAGGCCGAGGCCCAACGCTGGATTCAGTCCTACGGCCTCTCCGAAGAGGACCTCAAAGCCTTAGCTGAGCGGCAACTGCGCTGGCAGTTTCTCTGCGAGAAGCGCTTCCGAGCTCAGGCCTCCACTTTGTTTTTGAAGCGCAAGAGCCAACTCGATCAGGTGGTCTATTCCCTGATCTGGGTCGAGGACGAGGCGATGGCCCAGGAGCTCTTTCTTCAGCTCTCAGAGCGGGAAAACAGTTTTGAGCAGCTCTGGTGCACCTTGCCTGGCGTGACGGGGCAACTGCCAACGGGGAAGCAGGGACCGACGCCCTTGGGCCAGCTCCCTGAGGCTCTCAGTGAGTTGCTGCGGGTGAGTAAGCCCGGCCACATCTGGCCTCCGCGTCCGGCGGAGGGGGGCTGGGTGCTGCTTCGCCTGGATGAGCTGCAGCCAGCGGTGTTCAACCAGGGCTACCGCCGGGACCTGGCTTTGGAGCTCGGTGATCAGTGGCTCCAGGAGCAGATGCGCGCTACGCCGGCCAAGTAATCGGGGACTTATGCAAAACCTGCATGATTTCGCTTCGTGCAGATCGCTGAGATCGTCTGCTGTTGGTAGCCCAGGCGGCCAGGTGTAGCCCCACGTTCTGATAGTTTTTTCGGAGTACTCAGCCACTGAATGCAGCTGACCCTTGCATTGCGGTTGGTCAGTAGCTGGGAGCCCTTCTCCAAGCTGCCGAAGAGCTCTCAGGCGCGCATTGCTGAGTCCTTGCAAGCGCTCCAGCTGAGGCCGGGGCAGAAGCTGTACGACTACAACGCTCTGCCGCCGGGTGTGGCCCTGCTGGCCAAGGGGCAGATGCGCCTGTTGGCGCTCGATGAGCAGGACGTTCCTTTCACGCTGCGCCGGCTTTCCCCGGGTGACACAGCAGGCGACATCGGACTCTTGCGGGGTGTGACGGGCCAGGCTTTGGCCGCCTCCCAGCCGAGCCAGCTCTGGCTGATGCCCCAGGCGGTCTTCCTGCAGGTGGTGATGGAGCACCCGCCACTGCAGTTGGCCTTGGCCCAGCCCAGTCTCGAGGAGTTGTTCGCCGTCGCGTCTTCGAGCCCAGCGCCGCGGCTGCCCGAGCGCCGGGACCTTCGTGACTGGGCTAGCAATCAACTGGAAGAGGCGGCGGGTGAGCAGCAGGTGTTGCTGTTGCCCCCGGGTGAGCATCAATTCGGCTCCAGCTGGGGGCCCTGGCTCGTCAGCAGCAGCAATGTGGCCGGGGCGAACCCCGGTGAAGAACTCCTGGGCCCGCTGAAGCTGACGGTGAAGGGCAAGCTGCCCGCCCGTTTGCTGGCCAAGGGGGGCGCCACGCCGCCGATGGAGCGGCCACCGGTGATGGTGCTGGCCCCGGAGGCCGGCGAGGAAGAGGCCGAGCCCACTGAAGCTGAACTCCTGGAGCCCGACTGGCAGGAAAGCTCCGCCGCGATCGTCGCTGTGGAGCGTCAACAGGAGGCTCTTGAGGACTGGTACGGCCGCCTGGGGGATGACGGCACCTTCCCCCATCTCAGCGGCGAGGGGCCTGTGGAGGGGCCGATGGCGGCGCTGCGGATGCTGGCGCGTTACTTCGATCTGCCCTTCCGCAAGGACGTGCTGACCCGGATCCTCGAAGACCAGATCCAGCGGGACACCACCGGAGCGGGCATTGGCCTGCTGCAGCTGGCGGCCATTGCCGATTTGATGGGGCTGCGCGCTTCGCAGCTGAGCGTGAATGACGCCCAGATCCCGCGCTTGCAGCTTCCAGCCTTGGTGATGGGCGGCAGTGGTCCGGTGGTGATCTGGGCCAGCGACATGGCCGGGCAAGTCCTGATCAGTGATCCCGCCTCGGGCCAGGGCCCGGTAGCGATCAGTGCCCTGGAGGGGCGCGATGAGGAGGGCAACCTGCCGGTGCTCTGCATTGAGCGCAGCCACAAGACCCCCAAAAAGCGCTTTGGTCTGGCTTGGTTCCTGCCGGCTCTCAAGCAGCACAAGGGCGTGCTGGTTCAGGTGCTGATCGCCAGCTTTTTTGTGCAGCTGTTTGGCTTGCTCAACCCGCTGCTGATTCAGCAGATCATTGATGCGGTGATCAGCCAGGGCAACGTCAGCACCTTGAACGTGCTGGGCACGCTGCTGGTGGCGATGGCTTTGGCCCAGGCGGTGCTCTCGTCCCTGCGCACCTATCTCTTCTCCGACACCACCAATCGAATCGACATCAGCCTGGGATCGACGATCATCGATCACCTGTTGCGGCTGCCCCTGGGCTATTTCGCCGACCGCCCGGTGGGTGAAGTCAGCAGCCGCCTGAATGAACTGGAGAAGATCCGACGCTTCCTTACCGGCACGGCCCTGACGGTGATCTTGGATGCGGTCTTCGCGGTGATCTACATCGCGGTGATGTTGCTCTATTCCGTGCAACTCACCTTCTGGGCCCTGGCGGTGGTGCCGCTGTTTGTCGGCTTAACCGCCCTGACGGCACCCATCATCCGTAAGCAGCTGCGGGAGCAGGCCGAAGCCAATTCACGGGTCCAGAGCCATCTGGTGGAAACCCTCGGCGGGATGGAGACGATCAAGGGCCAAAGCATGGAGATCCATAGCCGTTGGCGCTGGCAACAGCTCTACGGCGGACAGATCCAGTCGGGCTTCCGCAACGTCGTCACCAGCACGGCAGCCGGATCGGCCAGTCAGTTCCTGGAGCAACTCTCCGGTCTGATCGTCCTCTGGATCGGTGCCTCGCTGGTGCTCAAAGGTCAGATGACCCTGGGTCAGCTGATCGCCTTCCGGATCCTGGCGGGCTATGTCACCAGCCCGCTGCTGCGGATGGCCAACCTCTGGCAGAACTTCCAGGAAACCGCCCTGTCGCTGGAGCGCCTGGCGGACATCGTCGATCACCCCCAGGAGCTGGAAATCACTGGAGAGCAGAAACCACCGATCCCGCCGATCGTCGGCCAGGTTGAGTACTCCGGCGTCAGCTTCCGCTTTGCCGAGCAGGGCAAACTTCAGCTCAGCAATGTCAGTTGCGACATTCCCCCCGGCTCCTTTGTGGGGGTCGTCGGCAGCTCGGGCTCGGGCAAGAGCACAATGCTCAAATTGCTCACCCGTTTGTATGAACCGGAAGAGGGCCTGATTCGCATTGATGGCAACGACATCAGCAAGGTGGACCTCTATTCCCTGCGTGCTCAAATCGGTGTGGTGCCGCAGGACAGCCTGCTGTTTGACGGCACGATCCTCTCCAACATTGCCCTGACCCGTCCCGATGCCTCCTTCGAAGAGGTGGTTCTGGCCGCCCAGGTGGCTTGCGCTCACGATTTTGTCCAGGCGATGCCGTCGGGCTACAGCAGCTCCGTAGGTGAGCGGGGTGCAGGCCTAAGCGGCGGCCAGCGTCAACGCTTGGCCATTGCTCGGATGATCCTGCGGCGTCCGCGCCTTCTGGTGCTGGACGAGGCCACCAGCGCATTGGATGTCGACACCGAGCGGCGTCTGACGGCCAATTTGATGGAGCTCTACAAGGGCAGCACGGTCTTCTTTATTACCCACCGCCTGGCCTCTTTGAAAGCCGCCGATCACATCTTGGTGATGGATCAAGGAGCCCTTGTTGAGCAGGGAACCCATGAAGAGTTGATGGCTCTCGATGGTCGTTATGCCACGTTGTATCACCAGCAGGAGGTTTGAGTGATGGATCAGAAGCCCCCCTCGAAGTCCAATCTTGTGAAGGCCAATATGTCGGCCCTGGTGGTCAGGCCGATGGACCCTCAGGAGGTCCGTCTGCGTCCGGCACCGGTCTGGAGCCGCGCCTTGGCCTGGACGATCATTGGCAGCGCCTCCTTTGGTTTCGTCTTCGCCTGCTTCGCCAAGATTGATGAGGTGGTGCTGGCCCAAGGGGAGCTGCAGCCCCTCGGTGCGGAACGCCCGCTTAAGGCGCCATTCGCGGGGGTCGTGAAGGACATCCTGGTGAAGGAAGGCCAGAAGGTCAGCTCTGGTGAAGCGCTGATTCGCCTCGATGCGGAGGTCTCCAAAAAGCGGGCGGAGACCCTCGAGAAACAGCTCAAACTCGAGACCACCCGCTTTAACGAAGAGAGCCGCTCGATCCAGTCCCGCGAGCAGAGTTTGCGGGAGCGGATGAATGGTTTGGGCCGTGCCCTCTCCACTGAAAAGGAGATCTACAACAACATCGTTCCCTTGGCGCGTGAAGGGGGGATCCAGCGGATGCAGGTGCTTCAGCAGCGCAACCGGGTTGAGCAGTTGGAATCGGAGATTGCCCAGGCCCGGGCCAACCTCCAGGAGGTGCAAGCCCAGCTGCTGAAGATGAAGCAGGAGTCTTTGCGGGAGCTGGCGGATCTGGAGCGTCAGCTGGTGGAGGTTCAGGACACCCAGAACAAAGAGGTGCTGCGGGCCCCCCTTGATGGCGTGGTCTATGGCTTGGTCCCCTCAAGCCCGGGCTACGCCGCGGCGGCTGGCGAGACCTTGGTGAAGGTGGTTCCGGGCGGGATTCTTGAGGCGAAGGTCTATGTGACCAACCGCGATGTGGGCTTCTTGAACAAGGGAATGGCGGCCCAAGTCCGCGTCGATGCTTTCCCCTACACCCAGTTCGGGTCGATCGATGGGAAGCTCAAATCCGTTGGCACCTTGCCGCTGGAGCCGGACCAGCAGAACCCCCAGCCCCGCTTCCCGGCCTACATCAGTCTCGATCGCGATTACCTCACCAAGGGGCGCGATCGCTACGAGATCAGTGCAGGCCAGAGCGTTCAGGCCAACTTGGTCCTGCGCGACAAGCGGGTGATCACCCTGCTCACCGATGCGGTGCAGAAGGCCTTCGATTCCCTGCGCAGCATCCGCTCATCGAAATGACCCAGCCGCTCCCCTTTTTGGTGCACGGCCCTTAGCGCTCTGTGCAGCACTCCTCTCTCACCTCATCCGCCTCTCCCATGACCACTGGTTCCACTGATCTCAACAGCCGCGTTGATGAATTTCTGCGCTGGTTCCAGGCCCTCGAGGCCAAGGACCAGGAGGAGTTGATGGGCCTGGTGTACAACGAGCACAAGGTGCGCGACGTCGTCCGCTCCTTCTCAGCAATGCCCGTTGAGCAGCGCAAGGCCGTGTTCCAACGCCTGGGCTTGCCGAACGATCTGCTGACCCGCATCCCGCCCCCGGCCAGCGCTGGTGTGGGTGATGTGGAGGTCGAGTGGCAGGAGTGGGACAACACCCGCTCTGCCTGACCCGTCTTTGACCTGAATTCCCCGAACCTTTGAGTCCCCGCTCGTGGTCGCTAATTTCCCGCCCTTAACCCAAACCAACACCAGCGTTGCCGCCACACCCACGGTCAGCCTGGGCCTGGGCAATGACCTGGATCCCAAGCTGCTGCGCTGGCTGGTGCCGGGCGGGATTGGGGGCTTCTTGCTCTGGGCCATCGCCACGCCCCAGGGGATGCCCTTCCACGATTTTCTGCATCAACGGGGCCCCACCCAGGTCTTCGTGCTGGCGATGGGCGGGATGTTGCTGGCCTTCATCATCAATAAATGGCGGATCCTTCAACGCGAGAAGAAGGCCTATCTGGCCTTTGATCTCTCGATTGCCCAGGCGATCCGTAGTGGCGACCTCGATGCCTTGACCAACCAAGCGGAGCGCTCGGCCTCGCTGGTCGGCAAGCGTTTGCTGCGGCTGCTGGATGTTTGGCGCAGTACCGGTTCCTCGTTCCAGTTGGAGCGCTCGGCCGATTCCGACGTGGAGCTCTATGAGCTCTCGAGTCAATCCAGCTTCAGTCTGCCGAAAGTGCTGCTCTGGGCGATTCCGTTGCTGGGCTTCATCGGCACCGTGATCGGGATGTCCTCGGCCGTTGGTTCCTTTGATGCGGTGCTCAGCAATGCCGACAACGTCGATGGTTTGAAGAATGGCTTGACCAAGGTGACCTCGGGTCTGGGTACGGCATTCGACACCACCTATTTGGCTCTGGTGGTCTCGGTGATCTTCACCTTCCCGCTCAATGCCTGTGAGCGCCTGGAGGATCGCCTGCTCAGCCAAATCGATGGCGAAGTGCGCGAAGCCGTGATGGCCCTCAGCCCCACAGGCGATGGCGAGATCCCCGATGGCCCCGAAGCAACGGGGACGAAGCAGCAACCCCAAGCTGAAGCGATTGAGCAGCTGACCGGGCTCGCCTCAGAAGACCTGGGTGCGTTGATCAGTGATGCGTTTGAGAAGCACCTGCCGGATCCTTCGGTTCTTGTGGAGCCGGCCCAGGCCTACGCGAATCAGCTGACGGAGGCGACGCTGGAGAAGCTCTCCCCGCTCACCAATCTTGTACGTGATTCGGTTGAGGGCGTGGCCGAGGCGCGGCTGAGCCTGCAGGACCAAGCGGATGTGATCCGGGGCAGCATGGATGGTCTCTCCCAGGAGCTCAATCAATCCCTGCGGGCACTCGAACCTGTGTTGAGCCGACTCGAGCGGCTGTCCACCGGCAGCTACACAGAGGCGGAGCGGGTGGATCAGGTGCAGGCGCTGGTGGAACTGCGCCGCTCGATTGAAACCCTGAACGCCAGCGTGGCCCGGCTGGAACCGGCCCGCCGGCGCTGGTTTGGCCGGGGTTGATTCATGGGGCGCCGCAGGGGAAAAAAGAATGACGAGGGAGTGGATCTCTTCTCCTTCCTCAACATCATGGCCGCCACGATTGGCGTGCAGTCCCTGCTGATTGTGATCTGCGCGCTGCAGATCAAGCCCGGCGTTCAGGCGATTCAATTGCTCCCCGCGGGGGGAGAAGGAAAAGGCAAAGAAGCGAATTACATCCTTTGTGAGGGCGGCGGCAAGGTCGAGGTGATCGGCCAAGGACAGCGCCGGACTTGGAATCTCAAAGACCAGGGTCTCGAGCAGTTCCTCGATGCCATCGCCAAGAACTCCAAGCCCCAGTACTTGGTGATCGGCGTGCGTCCCAGTGCCTTCCGCGACTTTGAGTCCATCCGCTCCAAGGCCGAGGCTCGACGCCTCTCGATTGGCTATGAGCCCCTCGAGGCTGGCTTGAAAGTGCAGCTGCCGGTAGGGATGCCCGCAGTAGAGGGAGCCGGTTAATGGGTCAGCGTTCCCTCCTGCTGAGACGCCGTAGCCGCCGTGGTGGCGGAGGAGTTACTAGCGACAGCAGTGACGGCCTGATGGACATCCTCTCCAACGTGGTGGGGGTGATGGCGCTGATTGGTTCTTTGACCGGCATCTTCGCCACCTCGAGTGCCCTGAACATTCAGGCGCCAATGCAGCAAAAAAGCTCCCGCAACTTCGTGCTGCTGCAAGCAGCGAAGGAGGGTCTGTGGGATTTGCAACCTGCGGTGGAGCAGATGGTGAAGCTCGACCGGCAGCGGGCGGGTGAAGTCAACCGCTGCGAACAACTGCTGCCGCCAGAGAAGGAAGCTTGTGATCGGGAATTGGATGGCTGGAAGCGCGAGGCCCAAGTCGGACCGATCGGCATGAGCGTGAGCCATGCCAATGGCCTGATTCGCCGCAATGGTCCGCCGACGGTCCTGGCGGCTGATCTCAAAAAGAAAGAAGGTTGGCTGGATCAAACGATGCAGCGTTTGGCCAAGGAGAAAAAAGCGGTGTTTGTTGTGCTGGAGAACGATGGCTTTGAGGCCTACCGAGCCATCAAGAACAAGGCGCTGGAGTACAAGGTGCCGATCGGTTGGGAGCCTTGGTACAAGGACGACCCGATCTATTTCTGGGGCAATTCCGGCCGCAACCTCACGGTTCAGTAGGGAGCTGATGACCGCATGACAATCATTCCATTTCGGCGTCTGGCCTGCTCATTTGGAGCGTTGGCTTTGTTGTGTGGTGCTGCGGCCCTCCGTGCTAGTGCGGCCCCCCAATGGCCGGCTGATTGGCTGCCCTTGGTGAAGGCCTTGCAGCAGGCGGGTTATCAAGTGCGTTTTGAAAAGCCGCCGATTCAGGGGGCCTATGGCGCAACGAACTCCCGCAAAAAGATCATTTGGGTGGCACCGATTGCAGTGGACTTGGGCATTGGCCGCCAAACCTTGATTCATGAGGCCGTCCATGGAGCCCAGGGCTGCAAGACAGGGAAGCTGGAGACCATCGGCTGGCCAACGTCGATGGTGAATGCCGTTGACCGCGAGGTGGCTGGAATCCTCTACCGCAACTATGCCCACGCCAAGTTCGACGTGGAGCGTGAGGCATTCGCGATGCAGGGCAACCCCAAGGCATTCCCGCTGATCATTGCGGCCTTAAAAGAACGCTGCCGCTAAGGACTGAGGGGGGGCTGGGTGCAGCCCCCGCTGTGGTCCTAGGCCGCTTTGCCGGTTTGGCTCCAGCCCATGGCGACGCTGAGCTCAATCAGGCCGGCCATGTTGGCCTGCTCTGCCGGCATGGCACCGGCATAAGCGGTGATCTGCTGCAGCATCTGGCCGTAGACCGGGCTGGTCTCCGGCAGGGTGCTGGAGGGTTTGTTGAGCCAGTTCTGCAGGGCCTCCAGTTCGGTGGCGCTGCAGGAGGAGAGGCTGCTCGTGAGGTCCTGGGTATTCAGCAGTTGGGTCTGCTTGGCCATGTTCTTGAGTAGCGCGGCTTGGCCCTTGAGCTTGGGACCAAGCAGCAGCAGGTCGGCATTGGGGGCGCCCAGCTTGGCGATCAACTGCTTCATGGCGTAGTCGATCTGGGTCTGGCTGCCTGCGGCATCGACACGGACATCTGCCGGCAGATCCTGCTGGGCTAACACTTCCATGCCGCCCAAGCCGACGCGGGTGGCCATCAGGCGCTCGCCGCCATTGGGCATCTTCATGACGAAGACCGAGAGTAGGTTCTGCTCGGGAATGACGGCATTGACACCACCCCGCTTCATGACGCGGTTGACCAATCCGCGGAAGCCCTTTTTACCGGTTTCAACGGCCTTGGGTGCATAGAGCACGTAGAGGACGCCGGCACCGAGGGCGAGGGCATCGAGCAGGTTGGTGCCCATGACCGAACCCTCGCTGAGGTTCTTGAGCAGGGTGGAGCTGGTCTTGAGTTCATCGGCGCCGCTGGCGAGTTGATCGACCAGGGGCTGCAGAAGTAGACCGCGCTTGCGTTGGGTTTTTGGTGATTGGTCTTCTCCAAGGGCAGCTTCACCACCAGTACCGGCGCCTTGGCCTTCAGCGTTTTGACCTTTGTTGGACTCGGAGTTTCCTTCTCCCTCCCCCTCTGCAAAGGCGGTGAGGGCCTGGGTGAGGGTCATGGCTTCCTCGCCGGAGCCACTGGAGTTGTTGACGCCTTGACCTGAACCTTCTCCATAGCCCGTGCCGACACCATCTCCGACAGACATGGCATCGAGATCTTCTCCACGGGCATCAATTCCAAGGCCTGGTGCATTGCCTGGATCGTCATATCCAACACCTGAAGAATCAGGCTTCAGATCAACAAGTTCTGGTTTGTAAGGGATAGAAACTGTCTGAGTCGTTGTTACCTGTGTTACCTGTTGTGTAATCGTTGAGGCTTTGACCGGATTGGAAATCGCTGCACGTCCAGCTAGGACTTCGGCTTCGCTACCGGTTGCTTTTGCGGTACCGAAGGGGTCAATAATTGTCCCAGCAGTTGGATCCTTGTCGCCGAACCTATTGTCAGTAAAACGAAGCCTTAGACCAATAACTCTAAGTGTTCCGATCTCACCTAGTTGATTGATGTCTGTACTTGCAGTCCACACACCATTGGAGAAGTTGGCGTAGAGGTATTCTCCACCATCGCCTGTCGCGACTCCAAATTCATTGACACGGCGTGTGAAGTCGTACCAGCCGGCTTTGGTAATGATGTTGCCGTCTAAATCAATCAGCGGTTCGCCATCGCCGAAGATATTTGGGTTCTCATTGGTTTTGTTCCAGCTGAACTCTCTTTCACCAACTTCTCCATCTCCAGCAGTTGCCCCATACTTCAGCAGGTCTGCTTCTGAGACATATTTCAGGACAGTGTCAACTGAGTCAGGGTCGTATCCAACTTTGTCCGGGCTTATACCGCTTGAGGCGGTAAAGGTAAATGCTCCGGTGTTTTTGTCGAAGTCGATTTCGCCGGCTGTGTAATTCATCAAATAGGACATCTGAGTACCAGCTTCGGCCAGATTTTCATCGTAATCGTCGGGAATGGTGATAGTGAACCGATTGGCCGTCGGGTTTTCAGTGTTGTAGTAGTACGTCTCGCCATTAAGAATATATGAGCCATCCATTGATCCGATATAGGAGTCTCCATCCTTGTCTGTTGCTGAGTAGATAGCTGTGTCGGCGCGCGTGATTGTTGCAGGATTGCTCCCATCCAATGAAATTGCTTTCGGTTGGAACTTCCGTGAGTTGATGAGCACTAGTGCAATATCTTCCCGGCTCACATTTTCCTTGAATAGAACATATTCTTCTCCTATGGTAGTGATAGGAGTGCCATTGGCATCTTTGAGGGCGTTGTCACCTTCTCCCAAAGTAATGACATTTCCGGAGATGCTACTGATGGTCACCCAGTTCTTAGCGTAGTGAGCGCGGATTTCATCCTCGTTGAATGTAACTGAATACTTGAAATCCTCTTCTAGCTGTTCTTGAAGTGCTACCACCCTGTCTAGTTCTTCTGGGTTGTCTGCGAAGCTAAGGGCGACGTTGTCCAGCGTCTGAGCTAGTTCAAGTATTTCAGCAGCCTTCCCACTGTCTTCTATCTTTGTTGCAGCAATAACCAGGCTATCAAGTGAATTAAGGTATGCAGCACTGTTCGACACGCTTGCCAACTCGTTTGAATTCTCGCTTACACCAAGAGACTTACTTTGTAGCTCTGACAGAACAAGTCGCTTGGCATCGTCGTTATCTAGGGAGGTAATGGCTCCGCTGTTAATTGCAGTGTTAACGCTGAGGTTGCTTAGTCCTGCTTGAACTTTCAGTGCTTGGATGCTCAAATATTCATCTTTTAGAGTAAGGGCTCTAGCTTTCTCGTCAGCTGGAAGGTCGTCCAAATCCCCGTCAGCGAGTGAAGAATACTTTTTGCCATCAACAATAGTCCGGGTTGCGAGTTTGAGAGCTTCCGTGTTTCCGACACTCGCTGCCTTGTCAGCAAGCTTTGAGAGCCTAGTTAATTGATCTGGTGTGTACGAGACTCCCTCAGGAAGGGATCCCAGCGATTGAGCGATTCCGGCGAGCTTCGATTCCTTGACCCCGTCAAGAAGGTTGAAAATCTGTGGGTCTTGATCAGATATAGAGGATAGAAGCGAGCCTGACTTGAGCGATGCAATCGTGGCGCGTAACGCAACGGATGAGGCAGAGAACTGGAGGTACTGCTCATCTGTACTAAATGAACCTGATGCGATAAGTCTAATCTTATCTACGGCACTAGTGATAACATTTTCGGATAGCCCATCAGAATTAACTGCATTACTAAAGCCCTCGATCGTGACATTTGCAATCGCAGAGAATGTGCTTTCGATAGTTTTGTTTTGGGAATCGTTAAGTTGTGCGGAGATGAACTCCTTTTCCTCGGAATTGAAGATAGTGTCTAACGGACTATTCGCAAGGCTTATCGCATCAACTGCTGAAAGATCATCCAAGCTCGTTTCTTCTCGCAGTCCTTCTTCGTTGAGATAGACAATATTGAACCAACCAATATCATTGAGATACTCGACTTCGTTGGCTGCGTAATTAGCGTAGCTCGGAGCTTTCTTTAGAGCTGTAATGGCTTCATCATTGGTGAGGCCTGCTGCCGCAACAACTGGTTTGATCGCCCAATAGCGATCGTCTCCCAGTATTTCCTCGAAGTTGACTTTGTATTGGGCTTCTTTGAAGGCTTCGGCGGCCGATTTTGGAGCCCCCGTGACGGATAGTTTAATTGTTGCCTCAGTTGACCAGTTTGTTCCATCGTTGACCATGAACGACAAGGTAGAGCTCAGGCCAATAGCAGTATTCTTAGCCTCAAAATACAGCCTGTTGTTGACTAATATATCACGACTGACAGTAACGTAAGTCTTTTCTCCTATCTTTTCGGTCGGGAGACTTTGTGATCCCTCCACACTGAATGCCTTGCTGCTCGATTGCAACAAACCAACTGACGCATTTGGAATCTCAATCCGAACTCCTTGGATGGGATCCCCCTCGATGTCCTGATAACCAAAAGCATTCGTACTTAAGAACTGCGCCGTGCCGGCAACCACAGATGCGTCATAGGAATTATTGGGCAGTGAGATTGTTGGGGAATCATTGTCTGCTGCTATGACAACAAACTTTGAACCGAAAGTCTTCGCTCCAGCGTTATCACTTATCTCAAAGTCAACTTGTGTTGTGCCATTGAAGTTCTCGTCTGGGCTAAAGATGTAGCTCCCTATCGCCTGGATTGGCCCCTCCAGGTCTGAAGTGAATGTCGCAATTGGGGTGGAGTCAGTTCCAGTGAGATTGATGGTGAAAGAGTTTTGATCTGTTGCGCCTTGATCATCAGTGACGCTGTAGCTGACAGTGATCGTTTGAGAGTCGTCTTTTTCGATGCTGTCGTAGGCGGCATTTGTTGGGTCGAATGACCATGAACCATCGGAATTGATCGAGAGACCTGGTATTTCAGCGCTGATCAGTGAGAAGTCGGGGGTGCCGGAGGCATCGACGTCAGAGGATGTGAGTTGACCAGAGTAAGAAGCAACCTGGATTGTGCCATTGGGACTTGACGGAATGGCAGTAATTTCGAGATTTAGACTTAGGTCTGCGAGTCCATCAGCAGCATTGTCTGGATCTATGAAACCTTTAATGAGGTCAACATCTGTGAATGTAAATGGAGTGTCTTCCTGAGCATCGTTCTTCATGACTAACCCACCATCGGGTAATGCTCCAAGTTCTGGAGCATCATTGACTGCTTCAATGAAGAGAGTTGTCTCAGCGGTGACTCCTCCTCCATTATTGTCGGTAACTATATATTCAATCTTGATTAGTCCTTCTACATCCTTAAAGGGGCTGAAAACGAATGTGTTGCCAATCCTTTCGAAAGTGCCAGCGACGTCGCCGTTTTGTTTGTATGCATTAAGTCCCTTGACTTCTAGAGATTCACTCGTCCCTCCTGCGTAGTCATAATCCTCAAATGGAGATGTTAGCAAATCGAGGTCAATTGTGTATGGATTCCCGTTTCTGCCTTGATCTTCGATTGCGTTATCCAGTAATTCAGTAAGTGAGTCCTCATCCGTCAAGTACGGATCATCATTCGTGCCCTCAACGGTTATTGTGAACGAGTTAGTGGCGACTAGCCCATCTGCATCAGTCGCTGAGTAGGTTACCTGAATAGTGAGTTCTTCGCCTGTAGGTAGAGAATTGTAAGCAGCGTTTCCTGGATCGAAGGACCAGGATCCATCTCCTTCGATTTGGAGGCCAGGCACTTCGAATATTTCGAGCTCATTGATTTGTGCGCTCTTAAATGCAAATATGGTTGTCTCTTCTTTGTTTGGAGCGTCTGTTGAGTAGTGGTCGACGTCGGTTGCCGTTAGCTTCCCGGTAAGTGTGCTGTTGCCCTCAGATGTGAATTGATTTGTCGTGTATGTGGCTATCGGAGCATCATTAACAGAAGCGAGATTGAAGGAGGCAGAGGTGGAGACGTTTGCACCAGCGGTGTCAGAGATGACGAAGTTGAGATTGACGGTGCCGTTGAAGTTGTTGTCAGGAGTGAAGGAGAAATTGTCACCGTTGCGGGTGAGAGTGCCGTTATTGGCGGTGACGCCAGCGAGAACGGTCAGCTGGTTTTGATTTTCAACGTCAGTGACGCCATTGAGGAGGTCAGCAGCGGTGAAGGTGTAGACGGTGTCCTCAGTACCTGTGGGAAGGACTTTGACCTGACCGGTGAGATCAGGAGCATCATTGACGGCAAGGATGCGGATGGTGATCGATTCTGTGATCGAGTTGATATCTCCGGACACAGTATTAGTTGGAGTGCCGTTATCGCTAATAGAGAAGGAGAAGGAGGAGTCCCCATCAGCGTTGGCCGTGGCAGTGAAGGTCAGACCACGGATCTCTTCCAGGGTGTAGGAGGAGTTAGCGGTAACAGCCGTTCCATCTGCAAGGGCGATTGTGCCTGTAGTGGGTAGCTCCTTGATGGTGTAGGTGAGAGTCTGAGCGTTTTCACCGGTGAGTTCGTCAGTTCCACCACCAGCGCTGTAGTTGAGATTGTTCAGGCGCAGAGAAGCAGTAGCTGAATCCTCGAGGAGGAAGAGGTCATTGACTGCACCTGCTGTACGAACCGGCGCATCGTTGATGGGAAGAACGGTGAACTGATTGGAAGCGAGTGTGTTACCACCTGCGCCATCAGAGACGAAGTAAGAGAGTTGAACAACACCGTTGACATTGTTGTCAGGGCGGAAGGTGTATGAGGAGCCGTCAGCACTACGAGTCAGTGAACCACTGATGGGGCTTGTCGGCGAGAGGCTCAGGCCCGAGATGGAGAGGGCTGTGTTGTCGACATCAGAGAAGCCAGCCAGGAGAGAAGCCGTGGTGATGGTGTAGGTGGAGTCTTCTACGGCGTTACCTAGCGAGGCCTTGAGATCAGGTTCAAGAACAGGAGCGTCATTGACAGCAATGAGGCTGAAGTTATTTGTAGCGCTGGTTTTATTGATTCCGTCAAAGACGTTGTAGGTGACGGTGAAGGTTCCATTGATATCGGCATCAGGTTGGAAGGACCAGCCCGTTGCGGTCGATGTCAAGACGCCAGCGTCATCACCATTGGAGTCAGTGATCGTGACATCAACGATGTCGAGGTTTGTGTTGTCGACATCAGTAAAGCCAGCAAGAAGCTGTGCTTTAGAGAAGGTGTAAGCGAGGTCTTCTGAGCCAGCGGCAAGGGTGGTTTGCGGTCCTGTGAGTCCCGGAGCGTCATTGACAGCAGCGAGATTGAAGGAGGCAGAGGTGGAGACGTTTGCACCAGCGGTGTCAGAGATGACGAAGTTGAGATTGACGGTGCCGTTGAAGTTGTTGTCAGGAGTGAAGGAGAAATTGTCACCGTTGCGGGTGAGAGTGCCGTTATTGGCGGTGACGCCAGCGAGAACGGTCAGCTGGTTTTGATTTTCAACGTCAGTGACGCCATTGAGGAGGTCAGCAGCGGTGAAGGTGTAGACGGTGTCCTCAGTACCTGTGGGAAGGACTTTGACCTGACCGGTGAGATCAGGAGCATCATTAACTCCCAGGATGTCGAATGTCGTTGTAGCTGTTGTTGTTCTGCTGCCATCCGTAATTCCATAGCGTAGTAACAGCTTTCCAAAGAAGTCTTGTACTGGCTTAATCGTGAATCCCGTGGTTTTGCCCGAAGCATCTGTTTCGAGCTCGAGTTGAGCTGACTGAGCAGCACTTGACTCAGAGCCTTCCGCATCAATGATCCTCAGCTCGGCTCCATTTGCGCTGATTTCGATGGGGTCGTTGTCCACGTCGCTGAAGCCGACCAGAAGCTGCTCAGCCGAAATGGTTAGGTCGAAGTCTTCCGTACCTGAGGCGATTCTCGCTTTCGAGCCTGTTAATGCAGGTGCGTCGTTGACGGCTGCCAAATCGAAGGAAATACGCTCGAACACTTTGCCCCCATTTTCGTCCTCAACGATGTACGTGATTTCTGTCGTTCCGTAGAAATTAGCGTCTGGGGTTAGCACCCAGAGGCGGTTGCCATTTTCGTCCTCCTGTTCTGCAAGCGTGCCATCCTTGGCGTCTAGGTTTGTGACCCGAAGCGTGTCATTCGCGTCGAGTTCATCGAACGCTGCTAAGAGATCCTCTTCCGTCAGTGTTAGCTGTACATCTTCTTCTCCACTTGTGATGGCAAGGCTGCTCCTGGATTTGATTGGGATGTCGTTGACGCCTCGAACGTTGATATTGATCTGTTGCTGGAGTGTCCCGTCGCCATCTGTGTTCGCTGAGTCAACAACCTCGAACTTGAAGGATGTATTTCCCTCTGCGTTCGGCAGTGCTTCAAATGCAAAGCTCTGAATATCACGAATGTCAGTGAATTCGTCGTTCAGCTCTGCGTATATTTCTTGGTTGTTCTGGGATGTGTACTTGATCTTGCCTATCTCTGCGTCCGGCAATTCAGTTATTACATACTTCAGAGCCTGAAGGTTTTCGTCATTTCCTCCGCCTTGGTCGTAGCTAATGCCCTCAAGCCCCAGGCTGGTAGTGCCAGAGTCTTCAAGCACGCTCAGGTTGGAGAGGTTCCCGGTAGCTAATACAGGTCTGTCGTTGACTGCTCTGATCTCAATAGTATTTGTCGCGAAGTAGTAGCCATTGTCCGTGTCAGTGATGACGTAGTTGATTTCTGCTATTCCATTGAAGTCTTTGTTGGGCGTGAATATCCAGCCCTCTTCGGTCTCTGATGTCTGCGCGACTGCCTCTAGTGATCCATTCGCGACCGTGATGCCTTGGATGGAAAGTGACTTACCTTCGATGTCCTCGAAGCCTGTTGTCAGCGAGCTAAGTGTAATCAGATACTGTTCATCTTCATTCCCTGGTGCGTATGACGTCTGGTTGACACCTTCCAGCCTGACTGGTCTGTCGTTAGTGCCGAGGACGTTGATGTTGAAGGACTGAACGTTTGAATTCAGGCCTTGATCATCTTGAGCGACGTAGTTAATAGTGAGGGACTGAGATTGTCCGTCTTGGAGAGAGTTGTAGGAGGGATTAGAGGGATCGAAGGAGAAGGAGCCGTCGGTATTGAGGGTCAGTCCGTCGATGGAGAAGGAATTACCGGAGGCATCTTGGATGTTTCCGGACGCATCAGAGAGGAAGAAGGTGGGGTTGAAAGAGGCATCGACATCAGAGGAGGAGAGCTGTCCTGAGATGGAGTTAGCGCCTTCTAGAGCGGAGAGATTGGTGGTGTAGGTGGCGGTAGGAGCGTCGTTGGTGCCTGTGAGAGTGATGGAGAAGGAGCCATTGGCGGAGGCGCCTTTGTCATCGGTGACGGCGTAGTCGACGTCGATGGTTTGTGTTTGACCGCCTTGGAGCTGGTTGTAGGCGGAGTTTGTGGGATCAAAGGTCCAGGAGCCATCGGCGCTGAGAGTCAGGCCTGGGATGGAACTACCGACGAGTGAGTAGACGGGAGCACCAGAGGCGTCGACATCAGAGGAGGTGAGTTGTCCGGAGACGGAGGCGCCGCCTTCTTGAGGAGCGAGGGCGTTGCCAGAGGCGTCGAGGACGTCAGCGGTTGTGTAGGTGGCAGTAGGAGCGTCGTTAGTGCCGAGGACGTTGATGTTGAAGGACTGAACGTTTGAATTCAGGCCTTGATCATCTTGAGCGACGTAGTTAATAGTGAGGGACTGAGATTGTCCGTCTTGGAGAGAGTTGTAGGAGGGATTAGAGGGATCGAAGGAGAAGGAGCCGTCGGTATTGAGGGTCAGTCCGTCGATGGAGAAGGAATTACCGGAGGCATCTTGGATGTTTCCGGACGCATCAGAGAGGAAGAAGGTGGGGTTGAAAGAGGCATCGACATCAGAGGAGGAGAGCTGTCCTGAGATGGAGTTAGCGCCTTCTAGAGCGGAGAGATTGGTGGTGTAGGTGGCGGTAGGAGCGTCGTTGGTGCCTGTGAGAGTGATGGAGAAGGAGCCATTGGCGGAGGCGCCTTTGTCATCGGTGACGGCGTAGTCGACGTCGATGGTTTGTGTTTGACCGCCTTGGAGCTGGTTGTAGGCGGAGTTTGTGGGATCAAAGGTCCAGGAGCCATCGGCGCTGAGAGTCAGGCCTGGGATGGAACTACCGACGAGTGAGTAGACGGGAGCACCAGAGGCGTCGACATCAGAGGAGGTGAGTTGTCCGGAGACGGAGGCGCCGCCTTCTTGAGGAGCGAGGGCGTTGCCAGAGGCGTCGAGGACGTCAGCGGTTGTGTAGGTGGCAGTAGGAGCGTCGTTAGTGCCGAGGACGTTGATGTTGAAGGACTGAACGTTTGAATTCAGGCCTTGATCATCTTGAGCGACGTAGTTAATAGTGAGGGACTGAGATTGTCCGTCTTGGAGAGAGTTGTAGGAGGGATTAGAGGGATCGAAGGAGAAGGAGCCGTCGGTATTGAGGGTCAGTCCGTCGATGGAGAAGGAATTACCGGAGGCATCTTGGATGTTTCCGGACGCATCAGAGAGGAAGAAGGTGGGGTTGAAAGAGGCATCGACATCAGAGGAGGAGAGCTGTCCTGAGATGGAGTTAGCGCCTTCTAGAGCGGAGAGATTGGTGGTGTAGGTGGCGGTAGGAGCGTCGTTGGTGCCTGTGAGAGTGATGGAGAAGGAGCCATTGGCGGAGGCGCCTTTGTCATCGGTGACGGCGTAGTCGACGTCGATGGTTTGTGTTTGACCGCCTTGGAGCTGGTTGTAGGCGGAGTTTGTGGGATCAAAGGTCCAGGAGCCATCGGCGCTGAGAGTCAGGCCTGGGATGGAACTACCGACGAGTGAGTAGACGGGAGCACCAGAGGCGTCGACATCAGAGGAGGTGAGTTGTCCGGAGACGGAGGCGCCGCCTTCTTGAGGAGCGAGGGCGTTGCCAGAGGCGTCGAGGACGTCAGCGGTTGTGTAGGTGGCAGTAGGAGCGTCGTTAGTGCCGAGGACGTTGATGTTGAAGGACTGAACGTTTGAATTCAGGCCTTGATCATCTTGAGCGACGTAGTTAATAGTGAGGGACTGAGATTGTCCGTCTTGGAGAGAGTTGTAGGAGGGATTAGAGGGATCGAAGGAGAAGGAGCCGTCGGTATTGAGGGTCAGTCCGTCGATGGAGAAGGAATTACCGGAGGCATCTTGGATGTTTCCGGACGCATCAGAGAGGAAGAAGGTGGGGTTGAAAGAGGCATCGACATCAGAGGAGGAGAGCTGTCCTGAGATGGAGTTAGCGCCTTCTAGAGCGGAGAGATTGGTGGTGTAGGTGGCGGTAGGAGCGTCGTTGGTGCCTGTGAGAGTGATGGAGAAGGAGCCATTGGCGGAGGCGCCTTTGTCATCGGTGACGGCGTAGTCGACGTCGATGGTTTGTGTTTGACCGCCTTGGAGCTGGTTGTAGGCGGAGTTTGTGGGATCAAAGGTCCAGGAGCCATCGGCGCTGAGAGTCAGGCCTGGGATGGAACTACCGACGAGTGAGTAGACGGGAGCACCAGAGGCGTCGACATCAGAGGAGGTGAGTTGTCCGGAGACGGAGGCGCCGCCTTCTTGAGGAGCGAGGGCGTTGCCAGAGGCGTCGAGGACGTCAGCGGTTGTGTAGGTGGCAGTAGGAGCGTCGTTAGTGCCGAGGACGTTGATGTTGAAGGACTGAACGTTTGAATTCAGGCCTTGATCATCTTGAGCGACGTAGTTAATAGTGAGGGACTGAGATTGTCCGTCTTGGAGAGAGTTGTAGGAGGGATTAGAGGGATCGAAGGAGAAGGAGCCGTCGGTATTGAGGGTCAGTCCGTCGATGGAGAAGGAATTACCGGAGGCATCTTGGATGTTTCCGGACGCATCAGAGAGGAAGAAGGTGGGGTTGAAAGAGGCATCGACATCAGAGGAGGAGAGCTGTCCTGAGATGGAGTTAGCGCCTTCTAGAGCGGAGAGATTGGTGGTGTAGGTGGCGGTAGGAGCGTCGTTGGTGCCTGTGAGAGTGATGGAGAAGGAGCCATTGGCGGAGGCGCCTTTGTCATCGGTGACGGCGTAGTCGACGTCGATGGTTTGTGTTTGACCGCCTTGGAGCTGGTTGTAGGCGGAGTTTGTGGGATCAAAGGTCCAGGAGCCATCGGCGCTGAGAGTCAGGCCTGGGATGGAACTACCGACGAGTGAGTAGACGGGAGCACCAGAGGCGTCGACATCAGAGGAGGTGAGTTGTCCGGAGACGGAGGCGCCGCCTTCTTGAGGAGCGAGGGCGTTGCCAGAGGCGTCGAGGACGTCAGCGGTTGTGTAGGTGGCAGTAGGAGCGTCGTTAGTGCCGAGGACGTTGATGTTGAAGGACTGAACGTTTGAATTCAGGCCTTGATCATCTTGAGCGACGTAGTTAATAGTGAGGGACTGAGATTGTCCGTCTTGGAGAGAGTTGTAGGAGGGATTAGAGGGATCGAAGGAGAAGGAGCCGTCGGTATTGAGGGTCAGTCCGTCGATGGAGAAGGAATTACCGGAGGCATCTTGGATGTTTCCGGACGCATCAGAGAGGAAGAAGGTGGGGTTGAAAGAGGCATCGACATCAGAGGAGGAGAGCTGTCCTGAGATGGAGTTAGCGCCTTCTAGAGCGGAGAGATTGGTGGTGTAGGTGGCGGTAGGAGCGTCGTTGGTGCCTGTGAGAGTGATGGAGAAGGAGCCATTGGCGGAGGCGCCTTTGTCATCGGTGACGGCGTAGTCGACGTCGATGGTTTGTGTTTGACCGCCTTGGAGCTGGTTGTAGGCGGAGTTTGTGGGATCAAAGGTCCAGGAGCCATCGGCGCTGAGAGTCAGGCCTGGGATGGAACTACCGACGAGTGAGTAGACGGGAGCACCAGAGGCGTCGACATCAGAGGAGGTGAGTTGTCCGGAGACGGAGGCGCCGCCTTCTTGAGGAGCGAGGGCGTTGCCAGAGGCGTCGAGGACGTCAGCGGTTGTGTAGGTGGCAGTAGGAGCGTCGTTAGTGCCGAGGACGTTGATGTTGAAGGACTGAACGTTTGAATTCAGGCCTTGATCATCTTGAGCGACGTAGTTAATAGTGAGGGACTGAGATTGTCCGTCTTGGAGAGAGTTGTAGGAGGGATTAGAGGGATCGAAGGAGAAGGAGCCGTCGGTATTGAGGGTCAGTCCGTCGATGGAGAAGGAATTACCGGAGGCATCTTGGATGTTTCCGGACGCATCAGAGAGGAAGAAGGTGGGGTTGAAAGAGGCATCGACATCAGAGGAGGAGAGCTGTCCTGAGATGGAGTTAGCGCCTTCTAGAGCGGAGAGATTGGTGGTGTAGGTGGCGGTAGGAGCGTCGTTGGTGCCTGTGAGAGTGATGGAGAAGGAGCCATTGGCGGAGGCGCCTTTGTCATCGGTGACGGCGTAGTCGACGTCGATGGTTTGTGTTTGACCGCCTTGGAGCTGGTTGTAGGCGGAGTTTGTGGGATCAAAGGTCCAGGAGCCATCGGCGCTGAGAGTCAGGCCTGGGATGGAACTACCGACGAGTGAGTAGACGGGAGCACCAGAGGCGTCGACATCAGAGGAGGTGAGTTGTCCGGAGACGGAGGCGCCGCCTTCTTGAGGAGCGAGGGCGTTGCCAGAGGCGTCGAGGACGTCAGCGGTTGTGTAGGTGGCAGTAGGAGCGTCGTTAGTGCCGAGGACGTTGATGTTGAAGGACTGAACGTTTGAATTCAGGCCTTGATCATCTTGAGCGACGTAGTTAATAGTGAGGGACTGAGATTGTCCGTCTTGGAGAGAGTTGTAGGAGGGATTAGAGGGATCGAAGGAGAAGGAGCCGTCGGTATTGAGGGTCAGTCCGTCGATGGAGAAGGAATTACCGGAGGCATCTTGGATGTTTCCGGACGCATCAGAGAGGAAGAAGGTGGGGTTGAAAGAGGCATCGACATCAGAGGAGGAGAGCTGTCCTGAGATGGAGTTAGCGCCTTCTAGAGCGGAGAGATTGGTGGTGTAGGTGGCGGTAGGAGCGTCGTTGGTGCCTGTGAGAGTGATGGAGAAGGAGCCATTGGCGGAGGCGCCTTTGTCATCGGTGACGGCGTAGTCGACGTCGATGGTTTGTGTTTGACCGCCTTGGAGCTGGTTGTAGGCGGAGTTTGTGGGATCAAAGGTCCAGGAGCCATCGGCGCTGAGAGTCAGGCCTGGGATGGAACTACCGACGAGTGAGTAGACGGGAGCACCAGAGGCGTCGACATCAGAGGAGGTGAGTTGTCCGGAGACGGAGGCGCCGCCTTCTTGAGGAGCGAGGGCGTTGCCAGAGGCGTCGAGGACGTCAGCGGTTGTGTAGGTGGCAGTAGGAGCGTCGTTAGTGCCGAGGACGTTGATGTTGAAGGACTGAACGTTTGAATTCAGGCCTTGATCATCTTGAGCGACGTAGTTAATAGTGAGGGACTGAGATTGTCCGTCTTGGAGAGAGTTGTAGGAGGGATTAGAGGGATCGAAGGAGAAGGAGCCGTCGGTATTGAGGGTCAGTCCGTCGATGGAGAAGGAATTACCGGAGGCATCTTGGATGTTTCCGGACGCATCAGAGAGGAAGAAGGTGGGGTTGAAAGAGGCATCGACATCAGAGGAGGAGAGCTGTCCTGAGATGGAGTTAGCGCCTTCTAGAGCGGAGAGATTGGTGGTGTAGGTGGCGGTAGGAGCGTCGTTGGTGCCTGTGAGAGTGATGGAGAAGGAGCCATTGGCGGAGGCGCCTTTGTCATCGGTGACGGCGTAGTCGACGTCGATGGTTTGTGTTTGACCGCCTTGGAGCTGGTTGTAGGCGGAGTTTGTGGGATCAAAGGTCCAGGAGCCATCGGCGCTGAGAGTCAGGCCTGGGATGGAACTACCGACGAGTGAGTAGACGGGAGCACCAGAGGCGTCGACATCAGAGGAGGTGAGTTGTCCGGAGACGGAGGCGCCGCCTTCTTGAGGAGCGAGGGCGTTGCCAGAGGCGTCGAGGACGTCAGCGGTTGTGTAGGTGGCAGTAGGAGCGTCGTTAGTGCCGAGGACGTTGATGTTGAAGGACTGAACGTTTGAATTCAGGCCTTGATCATCTTGAGCGACGTAGTTAATAGTGAGGGACTGAGATTGTCCGTCTTGGAGAGAGTTGTAGGAGGGATTAGAGGGATCGAAGGAGAAGGAGCCGTCGGTATTGAGGGTCAGTCCGTCGATGGAGAAGGAATTACCGGAGGCATCTTGGATGTTTCCGGACGCATCAGAGAGGAAGAAGGTGGGGTTGCCAGAGGCATCGACATCAGAGGAGGAGAGCTGTCCTGAGATGGAGTTAGCGCCTTCTAGAGCGGAGAGATTGGTGGTGTAGGTGGCGGTAGGAGCGTCGTTGGTGCCTGTAATCTCAAAGGTCAACTCCTGGATGGAAGACGCACCATGGATATCGCTAACACGTACATAGGCTTTGAACGTGGATGTCTCGCCATCTCTTATTGACTGGAAGCTACTGGTGGTTGTGTCTAGCGACCATTCGCCAGATTCTTCGATCGTGAACCCATTCAGTGGGGTTCCTATCTGCGAATACTTCAGCCCAGCGGCTTTATTCGTATCCTGAGCTAATAGTTTTCCTTGGATGGCATCCGGTCTGTCTTCATTGCCTTGGTAGGTATAAGTCCCGCTAGGGAACTCTGGAATGTCATTGAACTCGATCACGTTGACGGTCAACGTCTCCTTGAGTCCGTTCTCCAGCCCCATACCAGTTTTAAAAGAGTCGGACGAAGGCACTACTTCTCCATCTGCACCATGGACGAATAGGTCGCTATCGACGACGTAGTACTCGAGGCCCCTTACACCAAAGCTGTTGTCGTTGGTGACGTAGCGGAGCTGTTTTGCCTCGTCAACAGTTAGGAAAAGAACCGTCTCGTCGATTGCAAGCTTGTTCTCAAGCTCAATCGTTTGGCTACCGTTCTCAAGCATGACAAGCCTTCCTGGCGCATTTGCTGCGTTGAAGGCAGCAAGCTTGTCTTTCTCAAAAGCAAAGTAGGTTTCCTGATTTGCCTCGTCTAAGCCTCCGCCAGAGGTGAAATTGATTGATTCAAAGCCGACGCTTGATATTCCACTGTCTTCAAGAATGGATACCAGTCGACCGTTTTCGCTAACGGGAGCATCGTTGACGGCTGTTACTTGAATTGTATTTGAGAGGTAGATCTTTTCGCCAGCACTGTCTTCGACAACTAATGTATACGCAATTGTCCCGTTGGCATTGGCATAGGGCCTAAAGGTGATGTCCCTGACCTGCTCAATCGTGAGGGGCTGACTAGCGGATAGCTGAGCGCCTTCTAGCTCAAATGTTCCTAGCGAGCTTGTTTCAATGTAGTCAAGTTTGTATTGAAGTGTCTGATTTGCCTCATCTGTGGCTGTGGTTGGAGCAGGTGCAAAGCCAATATTGCTACTGAAAACCTTGAACGGGTCCGCATCCTCGAGGATTAGATGGCCGGTGACTTCGGCACCTGTGCTGACAGGCTTATCGTTGACTGCATTGATAAGCAGTGTCGCAGGAATGGGCAGTGAATCAGTTCCATCACTAATAATCACCTCAAAGTTAATTACTCCATTGGTGTTACTGTTGGGTGTGAACCTCCACCCCCCGTTCGTGGTCACAAGTTGTCCCTTATCACCTGAATAGCGCAGGTCCGCTGTCAGAGTGTCGCCATCGACATCGCTAGCACCTGCTAGCAACTGCTCTTTGCTGATATCAATCGTCCCGTCTTCAATAACTGAGCTGAAGTCGTAGCTCGGTGCGGCAACAGGAGCGTCGTTTGTGCCTGTGAGGTTGATGGTGAACGAGTTTTGACCTGTTGCGCCCTGATCGTCGGTGACGAGATAGTTGACGGTGATCGCCTGAGAGGCGTCTTTAGCGAGGCTGTTGTAGGCGGAGTTAGTGGGGTCGAACGACCAGGAGCCATCGGAGTTGATGGAGAGACCTGGAATTTCTGCGCCGATCAGTGAGTAGACGGGAATGCCGGAGGCATCGACGTCGGAGGATGTCAGTTGACCATAGATGGAAGTACCGGCTTCAATTGCTGACTGTGCGGTGGTAAATGTTGCAACAGGTGCGTCGTTGGTGCCGGTGAGGTTGATAGTGAAGGAGTTTTGATCGGTTGCACCCTGATCGTCAGTGACGAGGTAGTTGACAGTGATAGTTTGAGAAGCGTCTTTGGCCAGGCTGTCGTAGGCGGAATTCGTTGGGTCGAAAGACCAGGAACCATCAGAGCTGAGGGAGAGACCTGCGATATCTGCGCCGATCAGTGAGTAGACGGGGCTGCCAGAAGCATCAACATCCGAGGATGTGAGTTGACCAGAGATGGAGTTTCCGGCCTCGGTAGCTGACTGAGCGGTCGTGAAAGTTGCAACAGGAGCGTCGTTGGTACCGGTGAGGTTGATAGTGAAGGAGTTTTGATCCGTCGCGCCTTGGTCGTCAGTGACGAGGTAGGTGACAGTGATCGCTTGAGAGTCGTCTTTGGCGAGGCTGTCGTAGGCGGAATTCGTTGGGTCAAAAGACCAGGAACCATCAGTGCTGATGTAAAGCCCTGGTATTTCGGCGCCGATCAGTGAGTAGACGGGGCTGCCAGAAGCATCAACATCGGTGGATGTGAGTTGACCAGAGATGGAGTTTGCGGCCTCGGTAGCTGACTGAGCGGTCGTGAAAGTTGCAACAGGAGCGTCGTTGGTGCCGGTGAGGTTGATAGTGAAGGAGTTTTGATCCGTCGCGCCTTGGTCGTCAGTGACGAGGTAGGTGACAGTGATCGCTTGAGAGTCGTCTTTGGCGAGGCTGTCGTAGGCGGAATTCGTTGGGTCGAAAGACCAGGAGCCATCAGAGTTGATGGAGAGACCTGGAATTTCTGAGCCGATCAGTGAGTAGACGGGAATGCCGGAGGCATCTACGTCAGATGAAGTGAGCTGACCCGAAATAGAGGCTCCGGCTTCAATGGCTGACTGAGCAGTAGTGAAGCTTGCAACAGGGGCATCGTTTGTGCCTATCAGGTTGATAGTCAACGTGTGGACTTCAGTGCCAAGCCCTTCACTGTCTGTTGCGGAGATCTCAATCTCTAGATCCAAGACCACATTCTCGGACAAATAATCATAGGCCGAGTCTGTAGGGTCGAACACCCACGATCCATCGGCATTCAGTGTGAATCCAGCGACATCCTCGCCACTGATGAAGAAATTAAGGTCTGCTCCGTCTTCAACGTCGTTGCCAGTCACTCGACCGAGTATGACTGAATCGGTTGTCTGGTAATCGTAGATCGTTCCGTAATTGTCGAATACTCCTTTCCAGATTACGCTCTTTTCGTTTATCGTTTGCTTGACAAACAGCTCAATGCTTGATCCATTTGATCTTGCTTTGAGGATCTCTTCTCCCTCCCACATCGTTTTGATATCGAGAATTGCTCCACCATTTCCATGCATGCCAGGCATATATCCATTGCTGCTATTCCATGCGATTGTGCGGAGGTCATCTCCAATGGCGAGAGCGTCATTGTTGTTCAGCGCATGGAAGACAAGTCCAGCATCGGTTTGATAGACGGCAGACTTGTTGTAGATATTTCCGGATGCATCGGACTCGTCATAGAGGACGCCAGTAACTTGTGCGCCGATGATGCCATTGCCATCGAGGTCGGTCCAGGAGGAAAGCTCAGCAGTGATGATTTCGCTTGTGGAGAGTGATTCCTGAGTGCTGATCAGAGAGCCAGTGCTGCTGAATGTGCGTTTAACAACGTTTCCGCTCTCGTCATTGGAGAAGAGCTCATAGGAGAGCGGTAGCTGGTAGCCGCATGCGTCGTATTGGTCGTTGGCCCGGCGTGCGAGTACCAGGGTCTCGTTTTGCGGGATGGAGAATCCGCCCAGAGAATCGGAGAGGAGAACGATGTTGTCATCTCCAGTGAAGTCGTTGGTGTCTGAGAGATCAGAGCCGGATGTCAGAGCCTGCCAATTGCTAATGACGAGCCCATCTGCTGAGGAGTAAACCGAACGGTTTTGAAAGTTGATTGGAGGATTGGGCGTATTGCCTGCGGAGAGCCAGGTCTGGTATTCCTGCCAATCGGTGTTGCCTGAGCTGTTAGGAATAGAACTAGAAGACCAGCCGCCTGACTCATAGAAGGTGTATTTATCAATACCACCAGAGCTGTTGAGGAAGTAGGGAATGGAGGTGTCGCCAAACTTGTTGAAGACCAGACTGTCGATGGTGACGCCGACAATGCCGTCAGCATTGAGATCGCTTGCGGTTCGAATCTCGTAGCTGCTCAGGTTTGTATCGGCCAGGAGCGTATCGCTTAGATAATCTCCAGCTGCACTGAAGACAGTCTTTCTGATCTCCCCTTCTGCCGTGCTTGTGTAGAGCTCGAATGTATTGCCACGGTTTGCAGCAGAAGCGCCACCCAGGTATTCGCCTGAGCGCGCTTTGAGGATGGTCTCTCCGGTGTTGAGAGTAAAACTACCAGTCTCTGTGGTCAGGATTGCGCCACCATTTCCATACATGCCAGGCATATATCCATTGCTGCTATTCCATGCGATTGTGCGGAGGTCATCTCCAATGGCGAGAGCGTCATTGTTGTTCAGCGCATGGAAGACCAGTCCAGCATCGGTTTGATAGACGGCAGACTTGTTGTAGATATTTCCGGATGCATCGGACTCGTCATAAAGGACGCCAGTAACTTGTGCGCCGATGATGCCATTGCCATCGAGGTCGGTCCAGGAGGAGAACTCAGCAGTGATGATTTCGCCTGTGGAGAGTGATTCCTGAGTGCTGATCAGAGAGCCAGTGCTGCTGAATGTGCGTTTAACAACGTTTCCGCTCTCGTCATTGGAGAAGAGCTCATAGGAGAGCGGTAGCTGGTAGCCGCTTGCGTCGTATTGGTCGTTGGCCCGGCGTGCGAGAACCAGGGTCTCGTTTTGCGGGATGGAAAATCCGCCTAGAGAATCGGAGAGGAGAACGATGTTGTCATCTCCAGTGAAGCCGTTGGTGTCTGAGAGATCAGAGCCGGATGTCAGAGCCTGCCAATTGCTAATGACGAGCCCATCTGCTGAGGAGTAAACCGAACGGTTTTGACCGTTGATTGGAGGATTGGGCGTATTGCCTGCGGAGAGCCAGGTCTGGTATTCCTGCCAATCGGTGTTGCCTGAGCTGTTAGGAATAGAACTAGAAGACCAGCCGCCTGACTCATGGAAGGTGTATTTATCAATTCCACCAGAGCTGTTGAGGAAGTAGGGAATGGAGGTGTCGCCAAACTTGTTGAAGACAAGGCTGTCGATGGTGACGCCGACAATGCCGTCAGCATTGAGATCGCTTACGGTTCGAATCTCGTAGCTGCTCAGGTTTGTATCGGCCAGGAGCGTATCGCTTAGATAATCTCCAGCTGCACTGAAGACAGTCTTTCTGATCTCCCCTTCTGCCGTGCTTGTGTAGAGCTCAAAGGTATTGCCACGGTTTGCAGCAGAAGCGCCACCCAGGTATTCGCCTGAGCGCGCTTTGAGGATGGTCTCTCCGGTGTTGAGCGTAAAACTACCAGTCTCTGTGGTCAGGATTGCACCACCATCTCCATACATGCCAGGTATATAATTATTGCTGCTATTCCATGCGATTGTGCGGAGGTCATCTCCAATGGCGAGAGCGTCATTGTTGTTCAGCGCATGGAAGACCAGTCCAGCATCGGTTTGATAGACGGCGGACTTGTTGTAGATATTTCCGGATGCATCGGACTCGTCATAAAGGACGCCAGTAACTCGTGCGGCGATGATGCCATTGCCATCGAGGTCGGTCCAGGAGGAGAACTCAGCAGTGATGATTTCGCCTGTGGAAAGTGATTCCTGAGTGCTGATCAGAGAGCCAGTGTTGCTGAATGTGCGTTTAATAACGTTTCCGCTTTCGTCATTGGAGAAGAGCTCATAGGTGAGCGGTAGCTGGTAGCCGCTTGCGTCGTATTGGTTGTTGTTGGCCCGGCGTGCGAGAACCAGGGTCTCGTTTTGCGGGATGGAGAATCCGCCCAGAGAATCGGAGAGGAGAACGATGTTGTCATCTCCAGCGAAGCCGTTGGTGTCTGAGAGATCAGAGCCGGATGTCAGAGCCTGCCAACTGCTAATGACGAGCCCATCTGCTGAGGAGTAAACCGAACGGTTTTGACCGTTGATTGGAGGATTGGGCGTATTGCCTGCGGAGAGCCAGGTCTGGTATTCCTGCCAATCGGTGTTGCCTGAGCTGTTAGGAATAGAACTAGAAGACCAGCCGCCTGACTCATGGAAGGTGTATTTATCAATACCACCAGAGCTGTTGAGGAAGTAGGGAATGGAGGTATCACCAAACTTGTTGAAGACCAGACTGTCGATGGTGACGCCGACAATGCCGTCAGAATTGAGATCAGTAGTTGCCTGGATCTCGAGGTTGAGTATCCCTTGCGCATTTAGCAGGTTTTCCCCAGATCCAATCTCCCATGCTTGAATCTGGGTGGTCTGATCAGTGATGACCGGTGCATCATTCACAGCCTGAACGCTGATATCAACGGTCTCCGTCAGTGTCTTCGGCGTGAACTGAACCGGCAGTTTTCCATCAAGCCCAAAGTCGATGGTGCGAATGGTGTCGCCTTCTTTGGTTGTCAGACGGAAGCCGGAAGCAGCAATCGAGCCGGAGGCATCGGTTTCACGAACGATGTTGACGGAGAGGACGTCCTGTCCGGCGGGGATGGAGTAGTTAAACCCGTTGGAGTCTTTGAGAACGACGAGGCTTGGTCCTTCCCACGTGCTCATGGAAGCACCAGTGGAGTTGCTGTTGTATCTGAGGTCAGAACCGAGAGTGAGTTGATCGCGCGCGATCAGCAGGCCGCCAGAGGTGTTGTAGAGGTAACGGCGATCAGAGGTGTTGCTGAGTTGATAGCCAGAGGCGTCGTATTGCTTGTCAAAGAGTTTGGTATTGACGCTGACGCCAACGACGTTATCGCTGTTGAGGTCAGTCTTGAGTGTGAGTTCAAGCGCAGCGATTTCAGCTGTAGAGAGTGCTGATTCAGCCGTCAGGCTGCCAGTGAGATCAAAGCTGAACTGGGTGACGCCACCCGACGTGTTTTGGCTGAGGAGTGTGTAGCCGTCGGTGTTGTTGAAGGCGTTGCGCGTGACCTTGAGGCTGAGGACGGAGTCTCCAGCAGGGACGGAGAATGGATCACCGGCGGTATCGGTGAGGAGCAAACGACTGGGGCCTTCATAGGAACCCGACATCGTTGGCATCGAGTTTCTGAGGTCAGATCCTTCCGATAGTGAGTTGTTTGAGAGGAGAAGGCCGCCGGAAGTGTTGTAGAGGAAGCGGCGGTCGTAGTCGTAGAGATAGTTGCCAGAGGCATCAAGCTCTTTATCAAAGAGCTTTGTGTTGACGGTGACACCGACGGTTGAGTCGCTGTTGAGGTCACTGAGGAGTTGAACCTCAAGTCCTTGGAGCTCGGTGGCTGAGAGTGTGGATTGACCGGTGAGATCACCCGTCAAATCGAAGCTAAAGGCGCTGACGGTGCCGGCTGTGTTCTTGGTGTAGAGGTTGTAGCCAGCGACGGAGCTGGAGCCATCGCGATCAACGCTGAGGTTGAGAACGGTGTCGCCGGCTGGAACGGAGAAGTTGTTGTTATTGGCGTCCTTGAGCAGAAGGAAGGCGGGCCCATCCATGCTGGAAGGGTTGCCCATGGATGTGCCACTGCTGAGATCGCCGCCAACGCTGAGTGAGCTGTAGGAGAGAAGCGTGCCGCCCGAGGTGGCGTAGAGGAAGCGCCGATCACTGGAGTTCATCATCCAGTTGCCAGAAGCGTCTTGCTCCTTGTCAAAGAGCTTGCTGCTGACGGTGACGCCAGCGACACCATCTCCGTTGAGATCGGTTTTCAGCTGGAACTCAAGGGAGGCAAGATCAGCGGCTGCGAGAGTGTTTTGGCTGCTGAGTTGACCGGCGATGTTGAAGCTGAATTCAGTGACGGTGCCAGCAGTGTTTTTGGTGAGCAGGGAGTAGCCGTCAGCGTTGTTCGAGTTGTTGCGGGTGACGCTGAGGGTGAGAAGGGACTCACCGGCGGGAATGGAGAAGGAAGCGCCTGCGGAGTCTTTGAGTAGGAGCAGACTTGGGCCGTCATAGGAGCCCGTCCCCATGGTGTAGGTGTTGCTGAGGTCAGAGCCGACCGTCAGGGAGTTGTTGGAGAGAAGCAGACCTGCTGAGGTGCTGTAGAGGTGTCGCTTATTGCTATCGGGAATGGTGTAGGTGCCGCCGGAAGCATCGGTGACGGTGGTGTCTTTGCTGTAGAGCTGAGTGTTGACCGTGAGGCCAGTCACGCCATCGCTATTGAGATCACTGAGGAGTGAGACCTCAAGGGCAGAGACTTCAGTGGCTGAGAGGGTGGCTTGATCCGTGAGCGAGCCGCTGAGGTCAAAGCTGAACTCAGTGAAAGCGCCAGCGGTGCTCTTGGTGATGAGGGTGTAGCTCGAGGCGAAGCTGTAACCAGAGGCGTTGGTTTCGCGGTTGACCTGAAGAGAGAGGACAGAGTCCCCGGCCGGAATGGAGAAGGAAGCGCCAGCTGCCCCGTTGAGGATTAGGAGATCCGGACCTTCCCAAGTGCTGTTGTAGTTGGGGGCATTGCGCAGGTCCGATCCCTCAGTGAGGGAATTACGGGAGAGCAGCAAGCCGTAGGAGGTGTTGTAGAGGAAGCGCCGATCGCTGCTGTTGTTGACCCAGTTGCCAGAGGCATCGCGCTCTTTGTCGAAGACTTTGGTGTTGACAGTGGTGACAACAACTCCATCGCCGTCGAGGTCGGTTTTGGTTTGCAGCTCTAGGGATGCAAGCTCGATGGCAGAAGGAGTGTTTTCGCCGGTGAGTTCACCAGCGATGCTGAAGAAATATTCAGTGAAGTTGCCGCTTGAATCTTTGGAGAGGAGGTCGTAGCCGTTGACGTTATTGGTGGATTGATCGCGCAGGACGGTCAGCGAGACAACGGAATCACCCGATGGCGTGGAGAAGGAGTTGCCATCGGCGTCCTTAAGGAGGAGCAGGTAGGGACCTTCATAAGCGCTTGTGCTTGTGGAAGCGTTGCGCAGGTCAGAGCCTGTCGATAGGGAATTGACCGAGAGCAGGAAGCCCTCAGAGGTGTTGTAGAGGTAACGGCGATCAGAGGTATTCGAGATGTAATTACCGGAGGCGTCGTATTGCTTGCTGATGACCTCGTTATTGACAGTGAGGCCGACGACGGAATCACCATCGAGATCAACCTTGATTTCAAACTCGAGCTCAGCGGCCTGCTGAGCGGAGAGCGTTTGGATCGGATCGGTGGTAGATGCAGCAGTGGGATCGTTGTCGGTGACAGCAAAGGAGAAGGAGGAGTCTCCAAAGGCGTCGAGTTCAGTTTTGAAATTCAGGCCCTGAAGCTGCTCGAGGGTGAGTGAAGTTCCAGTTTGAACAGCGACAAAGTCACCATTGGCATCGAGGTAACCGATCTGACCGAGATCAGAGGAGGGAGTGGCGGTAACGGTATAGGAGAGGGTTTGGTTGGTTTCGCCTTGTCCAGGTGAATAGGTGAGACCAGCGAGGCCGAGTGTGGTGAGCCCGGAGTCCTCAGCAACGCTGAGGTCACCAACGGTTCCAGTGACTAGTTCTGGTCTGAAGTTCTTGGAAGGATCGCCATTGAGGTCAATGGTGAAGGAACCAGCACCAGTGGCGCCAGCGGTATCAGTGACGGAGTAGTTGACAACAATCTGCTGACTGTCAGTGCTGGTCATTCCCGCATAGGCGTCATCCGCGGGATCAAATGACCAGGAACCATCACTGTCGATCGTTAGTCCGGGAATCGCATCGCCAACGAGGGCATAGGTGCCAGGTTCAGCGTTGTCGACATCACGGCGCGTCAGTTGACCGGTGACGATGTCAAAGCCCTGCGTAATTGTCTGTGTACTGCTGTAGGTCGCAACGGGTGCGTCGTTGACCGGAGTAACCGTGATATTGAGAGTCTGGGTGAGGGTCTTAGCGGTAAAGCTGGATGCGGTTGGCAGTTTTCCATCAAGCCCAAAGTCGATGGTGCGAATGGTGTCGCCTTCTTTGGTTGTCAGACGGAAGCCGGAAGCAGCAATCGAGCCGGAGGCATCGGTTTCACGAACGATGTTGACGGAGAGGACGTCCTGTCCGGCGGGGATGGAGTAGTTAAACCCGTTGGAGTCTTTGAGAACGACGAGGCTTGGTCCTTCCCACGTGCTCATGGAAGCACCAGTGGAGTTGCTGTTGTATCTGAGGTCAGAACCGAGAGTGAGTTGATCGCGCGCGATCAGCAGGCCGCCAGAGGTGTTGTAGAGGTAACGGCGATCAGAGGTGTTGCTGAGTTGATAGCCAGAGGCGTCGTATTGCTTGTCAAAGAGTTTGGTATTGACGCTGACGCCAACGACGTTATCGCTGTTGAGGTCAGTCTTGAGTGTGAGTTCAAGCGCAGCGATTTCAGCTGTAGAGAGTGCTGATTCAGCCGTCAGGCTGCCAGTGAGATCAAAGCTGAACTGGGTGACGCCACCCGACGTGTTTTGGCTGAGGAGTGTGTAGCCGTCGGTGTTGTTGAAGGCGTTGCGCGTGACCTTGAGGCTGAGGACGGAGTCTCCAGCAGGGACGGAGAATGGATCACCGGCGGTATCGGTGAGGAGCAAACGACTGGGGCCTTCATAGGAACCCGACATCGTTGGCATCGAGTTTCTGAGGTCAGATCCTTCCGATAGTGAGTTGTTTGAGAGGAGAAGGCCGCCGGAAGTGTTGTAGAGGAAGCGGCGGTCGTAGTCGTAGAGATAGTTGCCAGAGGCATCAAGCTCTTTATCAAAGAGCTTTGTGTTGACGGTGACACCGACGGTTGAGTCGCTGTTGAGGTCACTGAGGAGTTGAACCTCAAGTCCTTGGAGCTCGGTGGCTGAGAGTGTGGATTGACCGGTGAGATCACCCGTCAAATCGAAGCTAAAGGCGCTGACGGTGCCGGCTGTGTTCTTGGTGTAGAGGTTGTAGCCAGCGACGGAGCTGGAGCCATCGCGATCAACGCTGAGGTTGAGAACGGTGTCGCCGGCTGGAACGGAGAAGTTGTTGTTATTGGCGTCCTTGAGCAGAAGGAAGGCGGGCCCATCCATGCTGGAAGGGTTGCCCATGGATGTGCCACTGCTGAGATCGCCGCCAACGCTGAGTGAGCTGTAGGAGAGAAGCGTGCCGCCCGAGGTGGCGTAGAGGAAGCGCCGATCACTGGAGTTCATCATCCAGTTGCCAGAAGCGTCTTGCTCCTTGTCAAAGAGCTTGCTGCTGACGGTGACGCCAGCGACACCATCTCCGTTGAGATCGGTTTTCAGCTGGAACTCAAGGGAGGCAAGATCAGCGGCTGCGAGAGTGTTTTGGCTGCTGAGTTGACCGGCGATGTTGAAGCTGAATTCAGTGACGGTGCCAGCAGTGTTTTTGGTGAGCAGGGAGTAGCCGTCAGCGTTGTTCGAGTTGTTGCGGGTGACGCTGAGGGTGAGAAGGGACTCACCGGCGGGAATGGAGAAGGAAGCGCCTGCGGAGTCTTTGAGTAGGAGCAGACTTGGGCCGTCATAGGAGCCCGTCCCCATGGTGTAGGTGTTGCTGAGGTCAGAGCCGACCGTCAGGGAGTTGTTGGAGAGAAGCAGACCTGCTGAGGTGCTGTAGAGGTGTCGCTTATTGCTATCGGGAATGGTGTAGGTGCCGCCGGAAGCATCGGTGACGGTGGTGTCTTTGCTGTAGAGCTGAGTGTTGACCGTGAGGCCAGTCACGCCATCGCTATTGAGATCACTGAGGAGTGAGACCTCAAGGGCAGAGACTTCAGTGGCTGAGAGGGTGGCTTGATCCGTGAGCGAGCCGCTGAGGTCAAAGCTGAACTCAGTGAAAGCGCCAGCGGTGCTCTTGGTGATGAGGGTGTAGCTCGAGGCGAAGCTGTAACCAGAGGCGTTGGTTTCGCGGTTGACCTGAAGAGAGAGGACAGAGTCCCCGGCCGGAATGGAGAAGGAAGCGCCAGCTGCCCCGTTGAGGATTAGGAGATCCGGACCTTCCCAAGTGCTGTTGTAGTTGGGGGCATTGCGCAGGTCCGATCCCTCAGTGAGGGAATTACGGGAGAGCAGCAAGCCGTAGGAGGTGTTGTAGAGGAAGCGCCGATCGCTGCTGTTGTTGACCCAGTTGCCAGAGGCATCGCGCTCTTTGTCGAAGACTTTGGTGTTGACAGTGGTGACAACAACTCCATCGCCGTCGAGGTCGGTTTTGGTTTGCAGCTCTAGGGATGCAAGCTCGATGGCAGAAGGAGTGTTTTCGCCGGTGAGTTCACCAGCGATGCTGAAGAAATATTCAGTGAAGTTGCCGCTTGAATCTTTGGAGAGGAGGTCGTAGCCGTTGACGTTATTGGTGGATTGATCGCGCAGGACGGTCAGCGAGACAACGGAATCACCCGATGGCGTGGAGAAGGAGTTGCCATCGGCGTCCTTAAGGAGGAGCAGGTAGGGACCTTCATAAGCGCTTGTGCTTGTGGAAGCGTTGCGCAGGTCAGAGCCTGTCGATAGGGAATTGACCGAGAGCAGGAAGCCCTCAGAGGTGTTGTAGAGGTAACGGCGATCAGAGGTATTCGAGATGTAATTACCGGAGGCGTCGTATTGCTTGCTGATGACCTCGTTATTGACAGTGAGGCCGACGACGGAATCACCATCGAGATCAACCTTGATTTCAAACTCGAGCTCAGCGGCCTGCTGAGCGGAGAGCGTTTGGATCGGATCGGTGGTAGATGCAGCAGTGGGATCGTTGTCGGTGACAGCAAAGGAGAAGGAGGAGTCTCCAAAGGCGTCGAGTTCAGTTTTGAAATTCAGGCCCTGAAGCTGCTCGAGGGTGAGTGAAGTTCCAGTTTGAACAGCGACAAAGTCACCATTGGCATCGAGGTAACCGATCTGACCGAGATCAGAGGAGGGAGTGGCGGTAACGGTATAGGAGAGGGTTTGGTTGGTTTCGCCTTGTCCAGGTGAATAGGTGAGACCAGCGAGGCCGAGTGTGGTGAGCCCGGAGTCCTCAGCAACGCTGAGGTCACCAACGGTTCCAGTGACTAGTTCTGGTCTGAAGTTCTTGGAAGGATCGCCATTGAGGTCAATGGTGAAGGAACCAGCACCAGTGGCGCCAGCGGTATCAGTGACGGAGTAGTTGACAACAATCTGCTGACTGTCAGTGCTGGTCATTCCCGCATAGGCGTCATCCGCGGGATCAAATGACCAGGAACCATCACTGTCGATCGTTAGTCCGGGAATCGCATCGCCAACGAGGGCATAGGTGCCAGGTTCAGCGTTGTCGACATCACGGCGCGTCAGTTGACCGGTGACGATGTCAAAGCCCTGCGTAATTGTCTGTGTACTGCTGTAGGTCGCAACGGGTGCGTCGTTGACCGGAGTAACCGTGATATTGAGAGTCTGGGTGAGGGTCTTAGCGGTAAAGCTGGATGCGGTTGGCAGTTTTCCATCAAGCCCAAAGTCGATGGTGCGAATGGTGTCGCCTTCTTTGGTTGTCAGACGGAAGCCGGAAGCAGCAATCGAGCCGGAGGCATCGGTTTCACGAACGATGTTGACGGAGAGGACGTCCTGTCCGGCGGGGATGGAGTAGTTAAACCCGTTGGAGTCTTTGAGAACGACGAGGCTTGGTCCTTCCCACGTGCTCATGGAAGCACCAGTGGAGTTGCTGTTGTATCTGAGGTCAGAACCGAGAGTGAGTTGATCGCGCGCGATCAGCAGGCCGCCAGAGGTGTTGTAGAGGTAACGGCGATCAGAGGTGTTGCTGAGTTGATAGCCAGAGGCGTCGTATTGCTTGTCAAAGAGTTTGGTATTGACGCTGACGCCAACGACGTTATCGCTGTTGAGGTCAGTCTTGAGTGTGAGTTCAAGCGCAGCGATTTCAGCTGTAGAGAGTGCTGATTCAGCCGTCAGGCTGCCAGTGAGATCAAAGCTGAACTGGGTGACGCCACCCGACGTGTTTTGGCTGAGGAGTGTGTAGCCGTCGGTGTTGTTGAAGGCGTTGCGCGTGACCTTGAGGCTGAGGACGGAGTCTCCAGCAGGGACGGAGAATGGATCACCGGCGGTATCGGTGAGGAGCAAACGACTGGGGCCTTCATAGGAACCCGACATCGTTGGCATCGAGTTTCTGAGGTCAGATCCTTCCGATAGTGAGTTGTTTGAGAGGAGAAGGCCGCCGGAAGTGTTGTAGAGGAAGCGGCGGTCGTAGTCGTAGAGATAGTTGCCAGAGGCATCAAGCTCTTTATCAAAGAGCTTTGTGTTGACGGTGACACCGACGGTTGAGTCGCTGTTGAGGTCACTGAGGAGTTGAACCTCAAGTCCTTGGAGCTCGGTGGCTGAGAGTGTGGATTGACCGGTGAGATCACCCGTCAAATCGAAGCTAAAGGCGCTGACGGTGCCGGCTGTGTTCTTGGTGTAGAGGTTGTAGCCAGCGACGGAGCTGGAGCCATCGCGATCAACGCTGAGGTTGAGAACGGTGTCGCCGGCTGGAACGGAGAAGTTGTTGTTATTGGCGTCCTTGAGCAGAAGGAAGGCGGGCCCATCCATGCTGGAAGGGTTGCCCATGGATGTGCCACTGCTGAGATCGCCGCCAACGCTGAGTGAGCTGTAGGAGAGAAGCGTGCCGCCCGAGGTGGCGTAGAGGAAGCGCCGATCACTGGAGTTCATCATCCAGTTGCCAGAAGCGTCTTGCTCCTTGTCAAAGAGCTTGCTGCTGACGGTGACGCCAGCGACACCATCTCCGTTGAGATCGGTTTTCAGCTGGAACTCAAGGGAGGCAAGATCAGCGGCTGCGAGAGTGTTTTGGCTGCTGAGTTGACCGGCGATGTTGAAGCTGAATTCAGTGACGGTGCCAGCAGTGTTTTTGGTGAGCAGGGAGTAGCCGTCAGCGTTGTTCGAGTTGTTGCGGGTGACGCTGAGGGTGAGAAGGGACTCACCGGCGGGAATGGAGAAGGAAGCGCCTGCGGAGTCTTTGAGTAGGAGCAGACTTGGGCCGTCATAGGAGCCCGTCCCCATGGTGTAGGTGTTGCTGAGGTCAGAGCCGACCGTCAGGGAGTTGTTGGAGAGAAGCAGACCTGCTGAGGTGCTGTAGAGGTGTCGCTTATTGCTATCGGGAATGGTGTAGGTGCCGCCGGAAGCATCGGTGACGGTGGTGTCTTTGCTGTAGAGCTGAGTGTTGACCGTGAGGCCAGTCACGCCATCGCTATTGAGATCACTGAGGAGTGAGACCTCAAGGGCAGAGACTTCAGTGGCTGAGAGGGTGGCTTGATCCGTGAGCGAGCCGCTGAGGTCAAAGCTGAACTCAGTGAAAGCGCCAGCGGTGCTCTTGGTGATGAGGGTGTAGCTCGAGGCGAAGCTGTAACCAGAGGCGTTGGTTTCGCGGTTGACCTGAAGAGAGAGGACAGAGTCCCCGGCCGGAATGGAGAAGGAAGCGCCAGCTGCCCCGTTGAGGATTAGGAGATCCGGACCTTCCCAAGTGCTGTTGTAGTTGGGGGCATTGCGCAGGTCCGATCCCTCAGTGAGGGAATTACGGGAGAGCAGCAAGCCGTAGGAGGTGTTGTAGAGGAAGCGCCGATCGCTGCTGTTGTTGACCCAGTTGCCAGAGGCATCGCGCTCTTTGTCGAAGACTTTGGTGTTGACAGTGGTGACAACAACTCCATCGCCGTCGAGGTCGGTTTTGGTTTGCAGCTCTAGGGATGCAAGCTCGATGGCAGAAGGAGTGTTTTCGCCGGTGAGTTCACCAGCGATGCTGAAGAAATATTCAGTGAAGTTGCCGCTTGAATCTTTGGAGAGGAGGTCGTAGCCGTTGACGTTATTGGTGGATTGATCGCGCAGGACGGTCAGCGAGACAACGGAATCACCCGATGGCGTGGAGAAGGAGTTGCCATCGGCGTCCTTAAGGAGGAGCAGGTAGGGACCTTCATAAGCGCTTGTGCTTGTGGAAGCGTTGCGCAGGTCAGAGCCTGTCGATAGGGAATTGACCGAGAGCAGGAAGCCCTCAGAGGTGTTGTAGAGGTAACGGCGATCAGAGGTATTCGAGATGTAATTACCGGAGGCGTCGTATTGCTTGCTGATGACCTCGTTATTGACAGTGAGGCCGACGACGGAATCACCATCGAGATCAACCTTGATTTCAAACTCGAGCTCAGCGGCCTGCTGAGCGGAGAGCGTTTGGATCGGATCGGTGGTAGATGCAGCAGTGGGATCGTTGTCGGTGACAGCAAAGGAGAAGGAGGAGTCTCCAAAGGCGTCGAGTTCAGTTTTGAAATTCAGGCCCTGAAGCTGCTCGAGGGTGAGTGAAGTTCCAGTTTGAACAGCGACAAAGTCACCATTGGCATCGAGGTAACCGATCTGACCGAGATCAGAGGAGGGAGTGGCGGTAACGGTATAGGAGAGGGTTTGGTTGGTTTCGCCTTGTCCAGGTGAATAGGTGAGACCAGCGAGGCCGAGTGTGGTGAGCCCGGAGTCCTCAGCAACGCTGAGGTCACCAACGGTTCCAGTGACTAGTTCTGGTGAATTGTTTTCGCTGACTAGAAGTGCAAAGCCAGTTTCGAATCCAGGATATTCACCACCTGCTGAATTAATTAGCCGTCTCGAAGAAACGGTCTGACTGGCTGTGTACCGGACTTGCAGGGTTTGGTCGGTCAGGTCAAGTGTTAGGGATTCTGAGTTATTGCCTGTAATGAGATTAGGGTTAATGGTTAGGAGGAGATTCGTCCCTTCAACTTTGACCCCAAAGTTATCCCAGTTTGATATTGAGGTCGGGAACTGCTGGGAATTAGAGATTAGTTCGAACTGGCTTGCTAGCAGGGTGCGATTGGTGAGTCCTTCGTTTAACTCAATTGCAATTATGTATTTGCCATCGACTTCTGTCAGGCTTGCGCTTGTCGCGGGCAGTGTGGTCTCGGAAAGTTCAGCTTCAAATAGATCTGCGCCAATGGCTAGAAAAACTTTGTCAATCTGCTGACTAATGCTTTCGTTGCCTTCTAGTCCCTTGCTGAAGCTCTCACCCTCGTCCCCCTGGCTATCGAGACCAAGGTCAAATTCCAGCCAATGTCCAATTTCCTCGAGAACAACGGTTTGAATCAGCGCGTCCGAGCTCTTTAGGCTCTCGTTGATGAGAATTGTGTTGGTGCTCCCAACGAATGCACCCTGAATGCTTGGCGAATCAAAGTTGGCCCAGCTGATTTCGGGTGCTGTTTTCCCATCAAGGAACTGCTGCAGCTTCGCGGACACAGCTTCCCTGTTGGCCGCATCAAAGGCTTTGTTGACGGCAGCTTCCGCTGTGCCGTTTGCCACTGCGGTGCGCAGGGTTAGGCGCGCATCTACCAGCAGTTCATTGGCCTTATCGCCGACTTCGGTGGCGATAGCCTTGATTTCAGGTTCAGTCGCCGTTTCTGTCGCTACCGCGTCGCTGAAGAGCTTGATGCGGGCGTCGCCGATTAGCTCACCGCCCAGGTCGCCTAGGTCGGCTTCGCTAGCGCTCAGGCTGTCGCTGCCCAGCTGAAGGCCGCCATCTTCCTGATTGCCCACCACAGCAAGGCTGGCGTAGCCCAGGCCGCTGTTCTTGCTGGCCTTGAGGGCATCCTTGATCTGATCCAGGCCGCTGCGGGATTCATCCAGTAGCAGCAGGTCGGCGTTGGTAGGCAGTTCTTCGGTGAGCTCCTGCCAATTGCTGACCCTGGTGTCGAGGGCCACCAGGGTTCTTGGCGGACCGCTGGACACACCACTCCCACCTCCGGTTCCCTCCGGCCTGATGGTGAGTTCAGCCAGGCTGTCTCCGAGGAGGTGCGCATCGATGCCGCCTTCGGATTGACCGGAGCTCAGCCACGCCTCGGCTGCTGCCACGCGTTCCAGGCTGCGTGTGATGTCCTCGGCGCCGCCGACCCCTTGCTCCAGGCTCCCGTCGGCCTGGCGCTGACTGAGGTCTCCGCCCTCGAGTCCTTGCTGGCCAAGCTGGTTCTGGTCCTCAAATGGGTTCAGCTGCGACGCCATGCGGCTGGATCCTTAAGACATTCCTCCCATCTTCGCATGTGATCGCTATCTCTTGGCAGCCATCTCTGCCTGATTGTGGGTAGAGATCAGCGACTCAGAACTTTTGCTTTCACTACATTAAAAAAATCTGTATCTGAGCGCACTAGGCGTGGTCTCCCCTTTCGGTGGAAGCGCTCGGCCTTCGTTTTGCTGATGTCCGCTATGCAGAAGTTGCATAACGGCTTTAGCGGCTTAGAAGAATTCGTCGAAGTTGTCGAAGTCGACGGCGCTGAACGTGCCGTTCTCCACCTGGGTCATTAGCCGCTCCAGCTGGACCCAGAGCGCGCCGGCGGTCGCCATCGACAGCACGAAGGCCACCAGTAGGGCCGCTCCCGAGGAGAAGCCGAAGATCTGGAGGCTGCCGCCGATGAAGAGGGTGATGCCAACGACGATCCCCGTGTAGGGCAGGTTGGTCTCAAAGTTCCCCAGGGGCAGCAGTGCCAGTCGGTCCTGCTTCCAGCCATCAAGCTTGTTCTGAACCAGCCTGGCGAAGGTCAGTCCGCAGAGGATCCCCATGGCCAAGCCAATCCCCGACAGCACATAGGGAGGCTGGAACATCGGGGCGAATTCCAGCAGGATCTCGCTGGGGTCCAGGTCGCCGAAGTCCCCTGTGGCCAGGTCCTGGGCGGCTTCGCTCAGGTTGATCGGGGCCAGGGACATCGTGCGAGGGTAAATCGCAACGACCCTAGGAGGTCAGGAGGGTTCCGATGAGCTTCACGGCCTGGTCCACGACATCAGGCGGAGACTTTTCAATGCGTTCGGCCTGGCGAGCACGCCAGTCGAGGCTTCTGAGTTGATCCGTCAGGACAACGCCTTGCACGGTTCCCTGATTCGGCAGAACCACTTCGAACGGGTAACCCTTCGCTTTGCTGGTGATTGGGCAGACCAGGGCGAGGCCTGTCTTGCTGTTGTAGGCCGCCGGTGAGATCACCAGTGCTGGCCTGCGCCCAGCCTGCTCTCTGCCTTGCTGAGGCGTGAAGCTCAGCCAGATCAAGTCACCGCGTTCCGGTGCGCTCACCATGTCTCGCCTCCAGAGGGCTCGCCCCACTCGATCTGGTCATGGCGGTTCTCGTCGGTGATCTTTGCCAGCAGCGCGTCAAGTTGAGCGGGAGGGGCCAGCTCAGCACGCAAGGCTCCCGCCTCGACGCTGACTTCCATCTCACTGCCTGCCCTCACTCCGAGTTCGCTGGCGTAGGCCTTGGGGATGCGTAGCCCGAGACTGTTTCCCCACGCTTGAACCTTGACCCGCATTGCCGGGTTGCTACGTCTAGCCAAAGTCTATCCATACCTTTGCGGTCTGAGCGCTACTCCGTTCAGCCTTCCCGTTTTTGGCCTAAGCGGCCAGCGGGTTCAGCCGAGTGAGCAAGCGGCCAGCGACACGGCGCGGCGAGAAGGTGCGGCCCAGCAATTGCATCAGGCCGCGCAGATCTTCGGTGTTCAGTCGGTTGTCGCGCACCAGGGTCAGCAGCAACCGCTGCCTCAGGCTCTTGCCCTCTTCGCCGACGAGCAGCTTCAGGCCCGCGCCGGCGACCGGCAGCAGGTCCGTGGCACCGCCACCGCCGTCGTCGTTCTCGACCACCTGCAGCAGGTTCTCCAGGCGCTCCAGCTGCAGGCGTCCGTCGCGATCGAACAGCACCTCCATCAACTTTTCGCGCATCTCGGCGGTGTCCCCCGCCAGCAGGCGCCGGGCCACATAGGGATAGGCGACGTTGATGATCCGGAAGCTGGGATCCAGGCGCATCGCCAGGCCCTCCTGGCTGACCACTGCGCGGATGATTAGGGCAAAGCGGGCCGGCACTCGGAAGGGATAGGCGTACATCAACTCCGAGAAGCGATCGGTGATCGCCTTGAAGTTGAACGAGCCGACGTTTTCCCCGAGCGCGCCGCCGAGGACCTCCTCGAGAGCGGGGATGATCGGGGTGAGGTCCGTTTTGGCGTTCAGGAAGCCCAGATCGACGAAATCCTGAGCCAGGCCCTCAAAGTCGCGGTTGATCAGGTGCACCACCGCCCCGGTCAGGGTCAGTCGGTCGCTGTTGCTGATCGAATCCATCATCCCGAAGTCCACGTAGGCCACATGGCCCAGGGCTCCAGTCCTGCCTGGAAGGGCAAAGAGGTTGCCGGGGTGGGGATCGGCGTGGAAGTAGCCGAACTCCAGTAGCTGCTGCAGGCCGCTGATCACGCCCGTGCGGATCAAGGAGGCGGGATCGAGGTGTTGGGCCTCCAGCTCCTGACGCTGCTGCAGTTTCGTGCCGTTGATCCAGGTGGTCGTCAGCACCCGCTGGCCCGAGAGGCTGCGGTCCACCCGCGGCACGATTACCGCTGCATTGCCTTCGAACATCCGCGCGAAGCGCTCGGCGTTGTCCGCCTCTTTGCGGTAGTCGATCTCCTCAAACAGGGAGCGGCCGAACTCATCAATGATTTCCCCGAGGCCAAAGCCCAGGTTGAGGGGCAGCAGCGGAGCGGCCATCACCCCCAGCAGCCGGATTAGCACCAGATCCCGGCGCAGCTGCCGCTCGAGCTTGGGGCGCTGCACCTTCACGGCCACCCAGTTCCCGCCGACGGGTTTGGCCCGGTACACCTGGCCCAGGCTCGCGGCCGCTACCGGGTAGTCCGGGAACTCTTCAAACAGTTGCTGGACAGGGGCCCCCAGGTCGGCCTCGATCGTCTCCAGGGCGATGGCGTGGGGGAAGGCCGGCAGGTTGTCCTGCAGTTGGGTCAGCTGATCCAGCCAGTCCCGCCGCACTAGGTCCGGGCGGGTGGAGAGGGCCTGGCCCACCTTGATGAAACAGGGCCCCAGCCCAGTCAGGGTGGTGAAAATCTTCTGCCCCAGGCGCTGCTGCACCTTCGGGTCGGGATTGTTGGCCTGGAAGACCAGCACCAGCGCCAGGCTCAGCAGGCTGCTGAGCACCACGACCAAGCGGCCGACCAGCTGCCAGGGCCGCAGCAGCAGCCAGCGCAAGTCACGCCCCGGGTCGTAGGTGCTCATCCAATCCGCCAGCAAGTTGCAAACTCTAGGAATGGTGTTGCTCCAGCAGCTGCTTCAGGCGCGCCGGCCCCGGTTGCCGCTGCATCTGCCGGCCCACGGCCGCGGGCGGGGCCTGGCGCCGGCCCTGGTCCGCTTGCTGCGCCAAGCCCCCGGCCGCTGGGATTTGCCGGAGTTGCCTGAGATCGGTGGACCGCTTGAGGGCGAGGGCGCCGTGGCGGACAGCCAACGGGCCATGGCGGATCTACTGGGAGCCAAGCGCTGCTGGTACGGCGTCAACGGGGCCAGTGGCCTGCTGCAAGCGGGTCTGCTGGCCCTGGCGCAACCGGGAGAGCGGGTCCTGCTGCCGCGCAACCTGCATCGCTCCCTGCTGCATGGCTGTCTGCTCGGGCAGTTGGAGCCGGTTCTGTTTGATCTGCCCTTTGATCCGGCCTCGGGTCTTTGGCTGCCGCCGAGTCCAGAACACCTGGAGGCGGTGATTTGCGCGGCCCTGGCCGAGGGGCCTCTTGCGGCGCTGGTGCTGGTCTCCCCCAGTTACCAAGGCCTCGCTTGCGATCTGGCGGGCTTGGTGGCGCTGGCCCACCGGCAGGGGCTGCCGGTGCTGCTCGATGAGGCCCATGGCGCCCACTTGGGTCTGGATCCGCGGCTGCCGGCGACTGGCCTGGGCGCTGGGGCGGATCTGGTGGTGCAGTCCCTGCAGAAGGCCGCCGGTGGTCTGGCCCAAAGTGCTGTGCTGCTGCAGGGTGCAAATAGTGATTTGGATCCCGGGCAGATCGAGCGGGCGCTGCTTTGGCTGCAAACCTCCAGCCCCAGCGCCCTGCTGCTCGCCTCAACGGAGGCGGCACTGCTGCATCTGCGCAGCACCCAGGGACGCCAGCAACTGCGCCGGGCCCTCGATCAGGGGCTGCGGCTGCGCCAGCGCCTCCAGGCTCTTGGCTTACAACTGCTGGAGAACCAAGACCCGCTGCGGCTGAGCTGGATCTGCGCCGCCGATGGCATCAATGGCCTGGAGGCCGATGAGTGGTTGATGCAGCGGGGGGTGATCGCGGAGCTGCCTGAGCCGGGTTGCCTGACCTTCTGTTTGGGATTGCAGCCGCCCAGGGGCCTGCTGCGGCAGTTGCCTGCGGCCCTACGCCAGTTGCGCCGGTCGCTTGGCAGCGATGAAGTGTTGTCCTTTAACCCTCCGCCGTTGCCCCTGGTGGCCAGCCCGGAGCGGCCCCTGGCCGAGGCCTGGCGGGCGCCGGCAGACGCGGTGCCCCTCGATCAGGCCGCCGGGCGCCTGGCGGCGGAACCGCTCTGCCCTTACCCCCCGGGGATTCCCCTGTTGATTCCCGGCGAGCGCATCGATGGGCCTCGGGCCGCCTGGTTGCAGGAGCAGCGGCGGCTTTGGCCCCATCAGATCGCTGATACGGTGAAGGTGCTGATCGCGTGAGGCGGAGCATGCCCGCGGCAGGGAAGGGCTCCTTCCAATGGGACTTCGTTACCCCGGGTTTGCCGGATGCGGCCTTTGCCGATGCCCCCGGCTTCAGCCCGACCCCGATGGAGCAGCGGGTGATGCTGCTCTCGCACCTGCGGCCCAAGAGCGATTCCCTGGTCTGGGATGTGGGCGGCGGCACCGGTGCCCTGGCCCTGGAGATCGCCCGCTTGATGCCCGCCGGAGCGGTCCACACCCTCGAGCGGGATCCCGACGGCATTGAGCTGCTGGAGCGCAACCGCCGCCGCTTTGGCATTGAGAACCTGCACATCCACCAGGGGGAAGCGCCCGATGGCCTGGCGCAGTTGCCGCCGCGCCCGGATCGGGTGCTGCTGGAGGTGGGCCGTCCCCTGCGGGATGTCCTGCATCAGGTCTGGGAGGCCCTGGTCCCAGCCGGGCGCCTGGTGATCAGTACCGCCAGCCTGGAGGGGCTGGTGGACGCCACCGATACCTTGGGGCAACTGGCGGCGGTCGATCTGCAGGTGGTGCAAGCCACGGTTCACCGGATGCAGCGCCGCGGCAGTCAGGCCCGCTTGGCGGCCGCAGAACCTCTGTTTTTGATTGCCGCGGAACGCCCTTGATTCCTCCCCCGCGCACACGAACCTCCCCCCAGCGCCTGCTGAGCGGCTACGCCGCCGGTGCCTTTGGCTTGTTGGTGGTGGGGCTGGGGGGCTGGTGGTTCACCATCGCCCTGGGGGTGATGGTCCACCTGGGCCTGCTGGAGTACTTCGACCTGGCCCGGGCCAAGGGCATACGGCCAGCCAGCAAGACCACCTTGGTGCTGGTGCAGCTGCTGCTGATTACCACCCAGTGGGCCCATGGCGGCGATGTGGCGGGGGTCGGCTTTGCCTCGGAGCTCTCCGCTGCGGTGCTGCCGGTGGCCGGGGCGATCATCTGCGGCTGGCTGCTGTTGCAGCCCGTCACCGGGACGATCGCCGATATCGCCTCCTCCATCTTTGCCCTGTTCTATTTGGGCTATCTGCCCAGCTACTGGATTCGCCTGCGTGATCTCACCGATCCGCTCTTGGCGCCGAATCTTCAGCACTGGCCTTTGCCGCTGACCTCGGGGATGGTCTTGATGCTGATGGCCTGCCTGCAGATCGTGGCGACGGACATCGGCAGCTACATGATTGGCCGCCGCTACGGCCGCACCCCCCTCTCGCCCACCTCTCCGGGGAAAACCGTGGAGGGGGCCCTGGGCGGGTTGATCTGCTCGATGCTGCTAGGAGCCCTATTTGGCGTGCTGCTGGGCTGGAGCTGGGGCTGGGCGATTGGTGCCCTGCTTGGGGCGATGGTCACGGTTTTCGCCCTGGTGGGGGACCTGACCGAATCAATGATGAAGCGCGATGCCGGTGTCAAGGATTCGGGCGATTTCCTGCCCGGCCATGGCGGCATCCTCGATCGCATCGACAGCTATCTGTTCATCCCGGCGGTGTTTTTCACCGTGGTGACCTTCCTGGCCTAGGGACTGACCGTCGCTCTGCCGCTGACCAGCAGCCGGCTGGACTGCAGTTCCGCCCGTTCGATGGTGATGTTGGGGTCTCCGGGCAGGGCATAGCGCTGGGGACCATCGCTCTGCTGCAGGACAACGCAGCCAGCCTCCGCCAGCGGCTGGGTCGCCATCTCCCGGCCCTGGGCGCGCACCAGCAGCTGGTCGCCTGCGATCGTCAACTCCTGCAGCGGCGTCAGCCCCAGCAGTGCCTCGCTGATTTGATCGCCTAGGCCGCGCCAATGGGCACTGCTAAACGAGCGGCTCAGGCCAGGGCCACTGAATTCGGCGCTGCCCGTCACGCTGAAGGATTGATCCAGCTGCAGGGACTGCCCCTTCATCAGCCGGCCGATCTGGATGCTGATCGCGCCGCTGCGCAGCTCCACCCGCTCGATCTCAAGGGCACTGAAGATCGCCTTGCGGGCCACCAGGCTGACCCCCTCGAGGCGTCCCCGCAGTAGGGCCAGGGTGGAGCCGTGCAGCTGGAGCTCGAGCTGATCGACGGACTCGCATTGCTGGCGAATCCAGAACTGCAGACCACTGGCCAGCAGCTGCAGAACGGGATCAGCCATGCCAGGTGCGCACCACGGTGTCGGGCTGATCGATGTGGGGCAGATGCCCGCAATCGCCCAGCTCGGTGATGCGCTCTCCTAACAGAACTGCAGTGTCGGCCTTGGCTTTGCCCTGCAGGATCCGGTCATTGGCGCCCCAGAGCACCTGCAGTCTCTGGTGCGGTAGCGGCAACCCGCAGCCTCCGAAGCCTCCACTGCCGGCAAAGGCCGCGAGGGCGGGGGCCCAGTTGGGGCAGCGCAGATGGATCGAGGCGATCTCCAGCTCGGCGGGCCCGACATCACGGTCGGGTTGGGCAAAGGCACTGCGGCAGAGCCCGCGCCGAATCGCCGGCAGGGCCAAAAAGCGCGCGCCCAGTTGGTTGAGCAGGGGCGGAACCGGCATGGGTTTGCCCGTCAGACCCGCTGGGGCAAGCAGCAGCAAGCGATCGATCTGGTGCGGGCGCCGGCGGGCCAATTCCACGGCGGCCGATCCGCCCATGGAGGCACCAATCAGGCCAACCCGCTGGGCGCCACTGCGCTCGAGGACCGCATCGAGCACGGCTTCCAGATGGCGCAGCACCCCCGCGGGGCTGTAGTCGCCGCCCTGGGGGCGGGGGCAGAAGCCAAAGCCGTAGAGGTCGGGGATGAATAGTTGGGCGTGGGCTGAGAGCAGCGGGCTGAGCCGCCGAAATTCCAGATGGGAACTGTCAAAGCCATGCAGCAGCAGCACCGGCGCTCCAGAGCCCAGGACCGCCACGGGCCAGGGTTCATGGGTTTGGTCGCAGGCGCTCGGCAGGTCCCACCACTGCACCGCCCGAGCGATGGCCTGTCCTTTGGGATCCAGCAGGGTTTTGGCGGCGCGCTCCAGCAGCTGCCGCTGATCCAGGTGCTCAGGCATCCACGCTGCTCAGGGCGGCGGTGGTGCTGACCAGGGCCGCCAGGACATCGGCTGGACCGACGCTGAAGGGCAGGTGATGGAGATCTGAGCCAGGCCTGCAGGCAAAGTCCGCCACCTCCTGGAGCTCCGCGAGGCTGGCCTGGGCGAGCCCGAGGTCTTTCAGGCTGACGGGCAGCGCAAGTCGTTGGAAGAAGGGCAGCAGTTGCCGCCTGGCCTGGGCCGCCAGCTGGCTACCCCCGACGCTTTCCTCCAGGCGCAGTTGCACCAGGATTCCAAAGCCCACCTTCTCCCCGTGGAGTTGGCCGTGGCTGGCCTCCAGTTGGGTCAGGCCGTTGTGGACCGCATGGGCGGCGACGGTGCGGCAGCGGGCGCCGCCAATCCCTCCGATCAGGCCGGCCGTCAGGCCGCTGGCTTCCGCCACGCGCACCCAGGCCTCGCCGCCGACCTCCCCGAGGGCCTGCTCGGCCTCCAGCAGCAGTTGATCCCGCAGCACCCGGGCCTGTTGCACGGCCTGTTGCACTAGGCCATCGCGGCTGGCGCCGCTGCTGACGGAAGCCTCGTACCACTTGGCCATGGCATCGGCGATGCCGCTGGCCAGGGTGCGGTTGGGGGCTGAGGCCACCAGGCCGTGGTCGAAGACCAGCAGCTCCGGGCAGTGCTCCAGAGCGACATCTCCCTGGAATGCCCCCTGGGGGCTGTAGAGATTGGCCAGCGCCGTCCAGCCAGCGCAGGTGGCGGCACTGGTGGGCACGGTGATGCAGGGGAGCCCCAGGCGGTGGGCCAGCAACTTGCCGGCATCGAGCACCTTGCCGCCGCCGCAGGCCACGACCCCATCACAGCCCTGGGATTGGCTCAGCTCCGCTAGACGGATGAGGTCCTCTTCGCAGCAGTCGAACTCGAGCTCCGCGCTGACCGCCCGTAGGCCTTGGGTCTTGAGATCGGCTTCGAGCCCAAGACGCAGTTCTCGGGTGGCCGCGCTGCGGCCGAGAAGCAGCGGTGCTTGGCAGAGGTCCGCGATCAGCGGCAGTGCTTCAGCCCAGGCTCCTTCGCCGCGCAACACGTTGGCGGGTGCAATGGCGTGTTGCTGAACGGCGGAGACAGCCATGGACCGGATTCCAGAAATCCACTCTAAAAGTGGGACATGGGTCACCACGACCACCACCATCACGCTGGGGCGTTTCGCTGGAGCGTGCTGCTGAATGCCTTCCTGACGGGAGCGCAGTTGGCGATCGGCTTTGGCTTTGGCTCCCTCGCCTTGATCGGCGATGCGATTCACAACCTCGGGGATGTGGTGGGCCTGCTCTTGGCTTGGGGCGCAGAGCGGCTGAGCTTGAAGCCCCCTCGCGGTCGCTTCACCTATGGCTTTGCCCGCAGCACCCACCTGGCGGCCTTGATCAATGGTCTTCTGGTGTTTGGTGCGGGCCTGCTGGTGGTGGTGGAAGGCCTGGACCGGCTGCAGCAGCCCGAACCCCTGGTGGCTGGGCCCGTGGCCGTTGCTGCCGCTGCAGGGATTGCGATCAATTTGCTGTCCGCGCGGTTGTTTGGGGCGCAGGACCATCTCGATCTCAATCGCCGCGCGGCGGTGCTGCATCTGCTGAGCGATGCGGCGGTCTCAGCCGCTGTGTTGCTCAGCGCGATCCTGGTGGCGCTGACCGGCCGCACGGAGCTCGATGCGATCACGGCCATTGCGGTCGGTGCAGCAGTCATGGTCAGTGCCTATGGGCTGCTGAAGCAAGCCCTGGCGGCAAGCCTTGATGCGGTCCCGGAGGGGCACGATCTGCAGTCCATTGAGGCGGCCTTGCGGGAGCTGCCGGGGGTGTTGCGCGTGAGCGAACTCCATGTCTGGGGCCTGGGTGGCCGCCGGGTGGCGCTGACGGCCCATTTGCAGGTGCAGAGCGAGCCATCGGTTGATCTGCTCCGCCTTGGCGAGGAGCGCCTACGCCAGCTGGGCATCGACCACAGCACCCTGCAGATTGAGCCCCAGTCCTGAGGGCCATTCGGTTTTCCCCTACCCATTTCGCCCCTGGCCCATCAGATTGGAGACAGGTCGGCTCGGAGGGGGATGGCAAGACGCAGCTGGAGGCGGCGCCTGGGCAATGCCCTGATCCGTTGGGGCCAAGCCCTGAAACCAGCGCCGCCGGCGCGCCCGGTTCCGACGCCGCAGAAGCGCTCGGCCGTCAGTCAGATGCCAGGCCTGCGCTCGCCCCTGACGATCGACAAGGCAGTTCGCAACAGGGACCTGAGTGTTCTCAAGCGGGAGGCCAGCGATGCGCTGGCGGCCCTGGGGGCGGCCCATGCGGTGGTGAGCTCAGCGCGGCTGGCTCAGATCCAGACCATCCGCTCGGAGGTGGATCGCGGCACGGTGGAGCAGGACGCCTTAATCGAGGTCGCAGGCGACTACCAAGCCTGGCAGAACGATCAGGTGCGTCTGTTTGATGCCCTGGCGTTGGTGCTGGGGATCACGGTTCCAGAGGGCTCTGCTTTCGATCAGATCGATGAGGAGATGACGGCAGCGGCCACTGAGCACCTCAATGCCCTGACGGCGGAATACCAGCGTCGACTGCTGAGCGACCAATTTGAAACGGAGCCCCAGGAGGGCTGATTGGCAGCCTTTTTGATCTAGGTCTGCTGTTTTTTCATCGACAGACCCGGAACACCCGCTGTATTGGGGAGTGGCATTCGGGGCCCCTTCCCTTGACCGTTCGGATCGGCATCAATGGTTTTGGTCGGATTGGCCGCCTGGCCTTCCGCCGCGCGATGGCCACTCCCGGGGTTGAGGTGGCGGGCATCAATGACTTGATTGATGTCGATTACCTGGCCTATCTGCTGCGCTACGACTCCACCCACGGCCGCTTCAAAGGCGAGGTCAAGGTGGAGAACGGTCAGCTGGTGGTCGATGGGAACGCCATCCGGATTACGGCTGAGCGGGATCCAAGCAACCTCAAGTGGGATGCCATTGGAGTCGACACGGTCCTCGAGAGCACGGGCTTTTTCCTGACGGATGCCCTGGCACGCACCCACATCGAGGCCGGGGCCAAGCGGGTGGTGATGAGCGCCCCCTCCAAGGACGAGACCCCGATGTTCGTGATGGGGGTGAACCACAGCAGTTACGCCGGCCAGGACATCGTCTCCAACGCCAGCTGCACGACCAACTGCCTGGCGCCCTTGGCCAAGGTGGTCCACGACAACTTCGGCATTGTCAGTGGCTTGATGAGCACGGTCCACGCCACGACGGCCACGCAGAAGCCTGTGGATAGCCCGTCGCTAAAGGACTGGCGCGGTGGCCGCGGGGCCGGCCAGAGCATCATTCCCAGCTCCACTGGCGCTGCGAAGGCTGTGGGCCGGGTGATCCCAGAACTGAACGGCAAGCTCACGGGCATGGCCTTCCGGGTCCCGACCCCGGATGTCTCCGTGGTCGACCTCACGGTGAATCTGGCCAGGCCCGCCAGCTATGAGCAGGTCAAGGCGGCGATGAGGGCCGCCTCTCAAGGGGAGTTGAAGGGAATCCTGGGTTACACCGAAGACCAGGTGGTCTCCAATGATTTCCTGGGTGAGAGCTGCACCTCCGTCTTCGATGCCGGCGCTGGAATGGCCCTGAGCGACACCTTTATGAAACTGGTGTCCTGGTACGACAACGAGTGGGCCTACAGCTGCAAGTGCATTGACCTGATCACTCACATGGCCGCGGTGAGCTGAAACCAGAGCGGCAGGCTGAGGGCAGCGGCCCCACTGCTCCAGAGCACCAGTCGGGCGGCGGGAAGGGTTTCCTTGCCGCCTCTGTTTTGGGCGTCGGCGGCTTCAGCGAGCAGGAGCACGGACATTGCCGTCGGCGCAGCGGCCTGGAGGACCAGCGCCTGTCGCATCAGCTCCGGTAGTTGCAGCAGTCCGCTCAGGAGCCACATCAAGGCGGGGAGCAGCAGCAGCTTGATCACCAGGGCGCCGGTCAATGAGGGCCTCTCGCCCTGGTCCGCTTGATCGATTCGCTGCAGCACCAGCCCCAGTCGCATCCCCACCAGAAGCAGCAGCATCCAGAGCACGATTCGTGCGGGGAGCCAGAGCCATTGCCCCAGGAGGGGCCCCCATGGGGTGAGTCCGAGGGGGAGGGCCAGGAGCAGGGCCTGAACGACGGGTGTCTTCAGCAGGGTCATCGCCGTGGCTGAGCTTTTCCCTGGCGACAACAGCAGCGGACCGGCACTCCAGGTGATCAGGGTTCCGATAAGGTCATAGATGACGCTGAAGCCCAGAGCCTCACTGGGCAATAGGGCAATGGCGACGGGAAGCCCGAAGTAGCCGGTGTTGCCCACCATCGCCCCCAGCTGCAGGCTGCGGGTGGGAAGCAGGCCAGGGGCCTGGCGGCAGAGGATCAGTCCGCCCAAGGTCAAGCCGGCAATGAGCCCCGCCATGGGGATCGCGCTGAGGGGCAGGCCTCCTTTTAAGAGCAGTCCCGTGAGGCTGAGGGGCATGCCCCAGCGCAAGAGCGGTTGTGCCAGGCGGCTGGGGAGAGTTGGGAAACGCCGGCCCAGCCAGAACCCACCGAGGAGGCAGGGAGCGAGTTCCAGAACGAGGCGAAGCATGGCTGCAGCCTGGCAGCTTGCTCTTGGGCCTGGGCAGAGCTAACGAGGGTGTAGCCGTTGGAGGGGGAGCTGTGGAGGACAGACCGATCACACCCCATGCGGTCCCGATTTTTGATGCCGACGGCAACCTCACCTATGTGGGGGATGACGGTCGCCGCTATGTCGTTGGCCCCCTGCCGGAAACCGACGAGGCCAACGTCGATCGGGTGATGGAGCGCCTTCGGGAGGGACAGGCCCTGTTCTCCCAGATCGAGCAACTCTCAGGGCAGTGGCTGGATCACGTCAGCGGCTCTGAACTGGCCCGTCATTCGGCCCTGGCCCTGCTGTTGACGACCCTGGAGACCTTTCTGAGTGCCCCCGAGTCCGACGAGGACATCTGAGGCCTCCCAGGGAACGCGGACCTGTAGCGAAGGCGACAGCGGCTCTGGTATGTTTGTGGGCCGCTCAGCGATCGCGAGATCACGAGCGGTGAACCGAAAGCCGAGGGAACTCGGTGATGTAGGTTCAACAAGCGGTCGCGAGGCCGCGGACCGAGAGCCCGAAAGACCTGAGAGGGTCGAGCTGAGAAGCGTGTGGTGATCGGTGCACCTGGACAACTGAACGTTTAGGAACTGACGCTTTCACTGCGTTAGTCGCGAGCTGAAGCTGAGAGGCTGAGGTTGATGGTTAACGAAGATGCAGTGAGGGTGTGAGGTCCCGTCAAAAATTTTTTAGTTGTGGAAGCTCATTGCTTGCATGATCTTTTGATTTCACGGTCAAGGGTTGTGTCGGTGTGCAGTGAGTGGAGCAACGACCGGATCTGAGATCCTGGAAAGTCTGAACGAAAGAAATTTTGTTTTGCACTCTTTGAACGCTTCTGTCAGAGGAAGTGGCATCAACTGCGACAGTGCGCCAGTGCTGGAGTGGGTGAAGCAAATCAAATTGAGGCTGCGCGAGCAGTCAATAGGATTTGATCTACAACGGAGAGTTTGATCCTGGCTCAGGATGAACGCTGGCGGCGTGCTTAACACATGCAAGTCGAACGAACCTTCGGGTTAGTGGCGGACGGGTGAGTAACGCGTGAGAATCTGCCCTCAGGAGGGGGATAACGGTTGGAAACGACCGCTAATACCCCATATGCCGCGAGGTGAAATGAATTTCGCCTGAGGATGAGCTCGCGTCTGATTAGTTAGTTGGTGGGGTAAAGGCCTACCAAGACATCGATCAGTAGCTGGTCTGAGAGGATGATCAGCCACACTGGGACTGAGACACGGCCCAGACTCCTACGGGAGGCAGCAGTGGGGAATTTTCCGCAATGGGCGAAAGCCTGACGGAGCAACGCCGCGTGAGGGATGAAGGCCTCTGGGCTGTAAACCTCTTTTATCAAGGAAGAAGATCTGACGGTACTTGATGAATAAGCCACGGCTAATTCCGTGCCAGCAGCCGCGGTAATACGGGAGTGGCAAGCGTTATCCGGAATTATTGGGCGTAAAGCGTCCGCAGGCGGTCTGTCAAGTCTGCTGTTAAAGCGTGGAGCTTAACTCCATTTCGGCAGTGGAAACTGACAGACTAGAGTGTGGTAGGGGCAGAGGGAATTCCCGGTGTAGCGGTGAAATGCGTAGATATCGGGAAGAACACCAGTGGCGAAGGCGCTCTGCTGGGCCATAACTGACGCTCATGGACGAAAGCCAGGGGAGCGAAAGGGATTAGATACCCCTGTAGTCCTGGCCGTAAACGATGAACACTAGGTGTCGGGGGAATCGACCCCCTCGGTGTCGTAGCCAACGCGTTAAGTGTTCCGCCTGGGGAGTACGCACGCAAGTGTGAAACTCAAAGGAATTGACGGGGGCCCGCACAAGCGGTGGAGTATGTGGTTTAATTCGATGCAACGCGAAGAACCTTACCAGGGTTTGACATCCTGCGAATCTCTTGGAAACGAGAGAGTGCCTTCGGGAACGCAGTGACAGGTGGTGCATGGCTGTCGTCAGCTCGTGTCGTGAGATGTTGGGTTAAGTCCCGCAACGAGCGCAACCCACGTCGTTAGTTGCCAGCATTTAGTTGGGCACTCTAGCGAGACCGCCGGTGATAAACCGGAGGAAGGTGTGGATGACGTCAAGTCATCATGCCCCTTACATCCTGGGCTACACACGTACTACAATGCTACGGACAAAGGGCAGCAAACTCGCGAGAGCTAGCAAATCCCATAAACCGTGGCTCAGTTCAGATCGTAGGCTGCAACTCGCCTACGTGAAGGAGGAATCGCTAGTAATCGCAGGTCAGCATACTGCGGTGAATACGTTCCCGGGCCTTGTACACACCGCCCGTCACACCATGGAAGTTGGCCACGCCCGAAGCCGTTACTCCAACCCTTGTGGAGGAGGACGTCGAAGGTGGGGCTGATGACTGGGGTGAAGTCGTAACAAGGTAGCCGTACCGGAAGGTGCGGCTGGATCACCTCCTAACAGGGAGACAAACAACGATTTTGATGCCTGAGTACTTTTATTCTTAGGCCGAAATCCTGTCACCTTAGGTCGATCGGTACCTCAACTTCAATCCTGTGAGTCGCAAGACTGCACAACGATTGATTTTTAGTTCCTAAACGTTGTCTAGGTCACCCCATAGAGGGTTCACTTCCTGGGCCATTAGCTCAGGTGGTTAGAGCGCACCCCTGATAAGGGTGAGGTCCCTGGTTCAAGTCCAGGATGGCCCATTCCAAAATCCATTTTGGATCATTTGGGGGTTTAGCTCAGTTGGTAGAGCGCCTGCTTTGCAAGCAGGATGTCAGCGGTTCGAGTCCGCTAACCTCCACTAACACTACTGAACTCCTAAGCCAGGAAGAGCTTCTTGGTTGGTGACTAGACGTTGTTCCAAAGAATCCACTGGTTCGTCCAGTCGTATTCAGCCTCAGCTCATGTCCGATAACGGATTGAGCTGATGCTGAATTCACTCCTGAGAAGGAGAGGATTTAGCAGAACCTTGACAACTGCATAGGTGAGTCTGGAAAGACAAAAGCATCTCATAGAGGCTAGTTCGCAAGAACTAGTAATTCTATTTTTGAGAGCCGAGACCTTCTAGCGTTCTTCCCAATCCGCCGAGGAGCGGGGAGTTTGATCCTTGTTTCTAACTGGTGAGTGAGCAGAGAAATCTGCTGATTGACTAAGAGAAACTTGAGAGAATGGGCCTCAACAGCCTGAAGCGTTAGGAGGATTAATTGGTCAAGCTACAAAGGGCTCACGGTGGATACCTTGGCACACAGAGGCGATGAAGGACGTGTTTACCTGCGATAAGTCTCGGGGAGCTGGAAAAACGCTTTGATCCGGGAATTTCCGAATGGGGCAACCCCTAGAACGGCCAGCTGAATCTATAGGCTGGCGCGAGCCAACCCAGCGAACTGAAACATCTTAGTAGCTGGAGGAAAGGAAAGTAAAAACGACTCCCTAAGTAGCGGCGAGCGAACGGGGAAGAGCCTAAACCGATAGTTTCGACTATCGGGGTTGTGGGACAGCAACGTGTATCAGGGATGTTAGAGGAAGCGTTTGAATGGCGCGCCATAGAGGGTGAAAGCCCCGTATTCGAAAACTGAACTGAGCTAGCTGTATCCCGAGTAGCACGGAGCACGTGGAATTCCGTGTGAATCTGCGAGGACCACCTCGTAAGGCTAAGTACTCCTGTGTGACCGATAGCGCAACAGTACCGCGAGGGAAAGGTGAAAAGAACCCCGGGAGGGGAGTGAAATAGAACATGAAACCGTGAGCTTACAAGCAATGGGAGCCCTACTGATAGGGTGACCGTGTGCCTGTTGAAGAATGAGCCGGCGACTTATAGGCACTGGCAGGTTAAACCGGAAATGGTGGAGCCATAGCGAAAGCGAGTCTGAATAGGGCGTTAGTCAGTGTTTATAGACCCGAACCCGGGTGATCTAACCATGGCCAGGATGAAGCTTGGGTGATACCAAGTGGAGGTCCGAACCGACTGATGTTGAAAAATCAGCGGATGAGCTGTGGTTAGGGGTGAAATGCCAATCGAACCCGGAGCTAGCTGGTTCTCCCCGAAATACGTTGAGGCGTAGCGTCTAGTGCTCCAGCAGGGGGGTAAAGCCACCGTTTCGGTGCGGGCTGCGAGAGCGGTACCAAATCGAGACGAACTCTGAATACCCTGTGTGTAACTAGGCAGTCAGACTGTGGGGGATAAGCTCCATGGTCGAAAGGGAAACAGCCCAGACCGCCAGCTAAGGTCCCCAAATCAACACTAAGTGATAAAGGAGGTGGGATTGCCGAGACAACCAGGAGGTTTGCCTAGAAGCAGCCATCCTCAAAGGAGTGCGTAATAGCTCACTGGTCGAGCGATCCTGCGCCGAAAATGAACGGGGCTAAGTGTTGTACCGAAGCTGCGGATTAAACTTGTTTAATGGTAGGGGAGCGTTCTATGTGGGGTGAAGCGTTAGCGTAAGCGGGCGTGGACTGCATAGAAGTGAGAATGTCGGCTTGAGTAGCGAAAAAATGGGTGAGAATCCCATTCCCCGAAACCCTAAGGGTTCCTCCGGCAGGCTCGTCCGCGGAGGGTTAGTCAGGACCTAAGGCGAGGCCGAAAGGCGTAGTCGATGGATAACAGGTCAACATTCCTGTACTGATCATGTTTTGGGAAGGAGGACGGAGAAGGCTAGCCAATCCGGATGTTGGTTACCGGTCCAAGCGTTCGAGGCGTTGAGAGCTGGCGAAAACAGCTTGAGCTGAGGCGTGAGTGCGAGCTGCTACGGCAGCGAAGTTGGTGACGTCAAGCTTCCAAGAAAAGCCCTATACCCGTTAAGGCATGATTACCTGTACCCGAAACCGACACAGGTGGGGTGGTAGAGAATACCGAGGGGCGCGAGGTAACTCTCTCTAAGGAACTCGGCAAAATGACCCCGTAACTTCGGGAGAAGGGGTGCCAGCGCGAGCTGGTCGCAGTGAATAGGCCCAGGCGACTGTTTACCAAAAACACAGGTCTCCGCTAAGTCGCAAGACGATGTATGGGGGCTGACGCCTGCCCAGTGCCGGAAGGTTAAAGAAGTTGGTCAGCGCAAGCGAAGCTAACGACTGAAGCCCCGGTGAACGGCGGCCGTAACTATAACGGTCCTAAGGTAGCGAAATTCCTTGTCGGGTAAGTTCCGACCCGCACGAAAGGCGTAACGATCTGGGCGCTGTCTCGGAGAGAGGCTCGGCGAAATAGAATTGTCTGTGAAGATGCGGACTACGTGCACCCGGACAGAAAGACCCTATGAAGCTTTACTGTAGCTTGGTATTGTGCTCGGGCTCGCAATGCGCAGGATAGGTGGGAGGCTTTGATCCATTGCTTGTGGGTGATGGTGAGCCACTGGTGAGATACCACTCTTTGCGAGCTAGGGTTCTAACGGTTACCCGTTATCCGGGAACCGGACAGTATCTGGTGGGCAGTTTGACTGGGGCGGTCGCCTCCTAAAAGGTAACGGAGGCGCGCAAAGGTTCCCTCAGGCTGGTTGGAAATCAGCCGACGAGTGCAAAAGCAGAAGGGAGCTTGACTGTGAGACCTACAAGTCGAACAGGTACGAAAGTAGGCTTTAGTGATCCGACGGTTCTGAGTGGAAGGGCCGTCGCTCAACGGATAAAAGTTACTCTAGGGATAACAGGCTGATCTCCCCCAAGAGTTCACATCGACGGGGAGGTTTGGCACCTCGATGTCGGCTCATCGCAACCTGGGGCTGAAGTCGGTCCCAAGGGTTGGGCTGTTCGCCCATTAAAGCGGTACGCGAGCTGGGTTCAGAACGTCGTGAGACAGTTCGGTCCATATCCGGTGCATGCGCAGGAATATTGAGAGGATTTCTCCCTAGTACGAGAGGACCGGGAGGAACGCACCTCTGGTGTACCAGTTATCGTGCCAACGGTAAACGCTGGGTAGCCATGTGCGGAGTGGATAACCGCTGAAAGCATCTAAGTGGGAAGCCCACCTCAAGATGAGTATTCCCATGGCTTAAGCCAGTAAGGTCACGGGAAGAACACCCGTTGATAGGCTCTATGTGGAAGCGCAGTAATGCGTGAAGCAGAGGAGTACTAATAGACCGAGGGCTTGACCAAATCTCATCTCTCAAAACACAGTGACTGCAGAGTCAATGTGGAGAGCTTTTGACTTCCAGAGCGAGAGTTTGCTGTTGACGCAAGTCAATCAGCCAATCAACTCGTAACCTATGCAGTTCTCAGGGTTCACCTGAGAGCGAATCTCTATCCTGGTGTCCATGGCGCAGTGGAACCACTCCGATCCATCTCGAACTCGGCTGTGAAACGCTGTAGCGCCGACGATATTTGGGGGGTAGCCCCCTGAGAAAATAGGTCGATGCCAGGTAAAACATTCGCTCCAACAACTCAATCCATGCTGCTCTCTTTTGATGAGATGAGCCATGGGTTGAGACGAGAAAGCCACCCCAAAAGGGTGGCTTTTTTGTGCCTGGAATTAATTGCTCTTCCGCTGAACAAAGGCCGTCGTGGATCACTCCTCGGCGGCCTTGGTATTGCAAAGAACCCGCGATCAGAGCTGATTCGAGCAATCAGGAGAGGTGCATGTGCACTTGTTTCCAGTTGCCGCTGAGCTTTTGCCAGATTCGGGTTTCGCAGCAGCGGGCGGTGACCGGATCACCATTGACGAGTTTCTGTGTCAGGCGGGTGTAGCTCACCACTACTGATTCATCGCTCAGCCAGCGCAGATGTGGGCGCGCCAATGTCGCTTTGCCTCACTTTTGTTGTCGCCTCCCCAAGAAAAAAGCCCGGTCACTGACCGGGCTTACTTGTTGAAACTGCACTGCTCTTAGACAGAGGCGAATTCGGGAATTGAAGGGGTCGCTGAGTCCTTGCGGATGACCACCTGCTTGTCGTCATCGACATCAACCAGGGCGGTGTCGCCTTCGCCAATTCGCCCAGAGAGGAACTCTTCGGCCAGGGAATCTTCCAGCAGGCGCATGACGGCACGACGCAGCGGGCGGGCGCCATAGCTGGGGTTGTAACCCTCGTCGACTAGGCGCTCCTTGAAGGCTTCGGTGACAGTCAAGGTGATGCCCTTCTCCTGCATCCGAGTGAAGACCTCCTTGAGCATGATCTCGGAAATCTCCTTCACCTCGTCGCGGCTGAGCTGACGGAAGACGATGATCTCGTCGAGGCGGTTCAGGAATTCAGGGCGGAAGTACTGCTTGAGTTCTTCGTTCACCAGAGAACGAATCCGGTTGTAGTTCGTCTCTTCGGCATCGCCGCCAGAGAACTCGAAACCGAGGCCGCCGCCGCCCTTCTCGATGACCTTCGAACCGATGTTCGAGGTCATGATGATCAGGGTGTTCTTGAAGTCCACCGTCCGCCCCTTGGAATCGGTCAGGCGACCGTCTTCCAGGAGTTGCAGCAGCAGGTTGAACACATCGGGGTGTGCCTTTTCGATCTCGTCGAACAGGACCACCGTGTAGGGACGACGACGCACCGCTTCAGTCAACTGACCGCCTTCGTTGAAGCCCACATAGCCCGGAGGCGAGCCGATCAGCTTGCTGACCGTGTGGCGCTCCATGAACTCGGACATGTCGAGGCGGATCATCGCCTCTTCACTGCCGAAGAAGTAGGACGCCAGGGACTTGGTCAGCTCGGTCTTACCAACACCGGTCGGGCCGGAGAAGATGAAGCTGGCGATCGGCCGGTTGGGGTTCTTTAGGCCAACCCGAGCCCGGCGGATGGCGCGGGACACTGCCTTGACGGCTTCGTCCTGACCAATCAAGCGCTGGTGGAGGGTCTCCTCCATGTTCAGCAGCTTGGCGGATTCGCTCTCGGTGAGCTTCTGAACAGGAACGCCAGTCCAGGAGGCCACGATCTGGGCGATGTCCTCTTCGGTCACCATCGGACCGCTCTCGCTCACAGCAGCTACGGAAGCATCGGCCACGGCGACTGGGGTATCCGCAGAACTCTCGCTGGATTCAGCAGCGGGCTTCTCCTCGTTGCGGTTCTGCAGGATCGAGCGGATCTGCTCGCGCAGTTCGACTTCTTTATCGCGCAGTTCGCCGGCCTTGGTGAAGTCCTGCTCGCGCACGGCCTCATCCTTCTGCTTCTCGATCTCGCGCAGTTGCTTGTCGACCTCCTTGGCCGCTGGGGGCAGCTTGGAGTTCATCAGGCGCACGCGGCTACCGGCCTCATCGATCAAGTCGATGGCCTTGTCCGGCAGGAAGCGATCGGAGATGTAGCGATCACCCAGGGTGGCGGCCGCCACCAGGGCCTCATCGGCAATGGTCAGGCGGTGGTGAGACTCGTAGCGCTCCTTCAAGCCGCGCAGGATCTCAATGGTGTCCTCGACGGAGGGCTCACCCACCTGCACCGGCTGGAAGCGACGCTCCAGGGCGGCATCGCGTTCGATGTGTTTGCGGTACTCATCGAGGGTGGTCGCGCCGATGCACTGCAGCTCACCGCGAGCCAAGGCGGGCTTGAGGATGTTGGCGGCATCGATCGCGCCTTCAGCGGCACCGGCGCCAATCAGGGTGTGGACCTCGTCGATCACCAGGATCACGTTCCCGGCGCCACGGATCTCCTCCATGATTTTTTTGAGGCGCTCCTCGAATTCGCCCCGGTACTTGGTACCGGCCACCAGCAAGCCGATGTCCAGGGTGAGGACGCGCTTGTCCTCGAGGATGTCGGGCACATCGCCGGAGTTGATGCGCTGGGCCAGGCCCTCGGCGATGGCCGTCTTGCCCACGCCGGGTTCGCCAATCAGGACCGGGTTGTTCTTGGTGCGGCGACCCAGGATCTGGATCACGCGTTCGATTTCGTGCTGGCGGCCCACGACCGGATCGAGCTTCCCGTCGGAGGCCTGCTGAGTCAGGTTGCTGCCGAACTCATCGAGGGTTGGCGTCTTGGTGGAACCCTTGCCACCACCGCCGCCACCGCCGGCGACCTCGGCGGTCTCGCCCAGCATGCGGATGACCTGGGTGCGCACCTTGGCCAGGTCCACCCCAAGGTTTTCCAGCACCCGTGCGGCCACGCCTTCGCCCTCGCGAATCAGGCCTAGCAGCAGGTGCTCCGTACCGATGTAGTTGTGGCCAAGCTGACGCGCTTCCTCAAGAGAGAGTTCCAGAACGCGCTTGGCCCTAGGTGTGAAGGGGATCTCGACGGCCACAAAGCCGGATCCGCGGCCGATGATCTTCTCGACCTCGACCCGAGCGTCCTTGAGGTTGACGCCCATGGACTTCAGGACCTTGGCGGCAACGCCGGTGCCTTCGCCGATCAGGCCCAGGAGGATCTGCTCGGTGCCCACGAAGTTGTGACCCAGGCGGCGGGCCTCTTCTTGGGCCAGCATGATCACCTTGATGGCCTTCTCGGTAAACCGCTCGAACATGGGGCGGGGCCTGGCTGCATGTTCCCCCAATTTATCAGGGTTGCTTGGGGGTGTGTGAGATCAATTTCAGAAGCGCCAAATCCCAATGCCCAAAAGGGATTGCCCCGCGCGATCGTCACAGCGAAGCGGTTAAAAGTTTCCGGTTCTCGCTATCAGGAATGGGCGGCAATCCGTACCGCCTCTCAGTCGTGTAATTCAAGCCATTGGATCAGGGCATCGCTTCCGTTGCGGTAGTAGCCGCGACGGATTCCAGCGGTGCTGAAGCCCAGGTCTGCGTAGAGCGCCCCTGCGGCGGTGTTGTCCGAGGCCACCTCCAAGGTCGCTCGCTGCGCTCCAGCCTCCCGGGCCTGTTCCAGGAACGCCTGAATCACGCGCCGTCCCAGGCCCTGGCGCCTGTGGCCTGGATCCACGGCCAGGGTTGTGATCTGCAGTTCATCCAGGACCAGCAGTCCGCAGGCGAAGGCCAGCAGCTGCTCCCCTTGCCAGAGCCCCAGCCCTGCCCTCTGTTCGTCGGCGAGTTCCGAGCCCCATTGGCTTTCGCTCCAGAGCCCGCCCAGGGCGGCTTGGTCCAGGGCAAGGCAAGCGCTGAGGTGCTCGGGCCTGAGCGCCTCAAGGCGGACCTGGGGATCGGCAGTGTGCGTCGGCACAGGGGCCTGGAGGCGGCCTCTTTAGGATCACCCTATGACGACTTCGATGGCGACAGCCGATCTCCAAGTGAGCAACCGGCCCTTTGAGAGCAACCGCGATACCGCTAGTCCCAACCGCAATCTCACCCCCGTAACGACGGCCGTTGGCCCGAAGGGTGGATTGGAGGTGGGGGGCTGCGGCCTGAGTGATCTGGCTCGCCGCTACGGCACACCGTTGTATGTGCTGGATGAGGCCACCCTTCGCGGCAATGCCCAGGCCTACCGCAAGGCGCTGGCGTCCCATTACCCAGGTTCGGCCCTGGCGCTTTACGCCTCGAAGGCCAACAGCAGCCTGGCCATCACCGCTGTGGTCGCCTCCGAGGGGCTCGGCCTCGATGCGGTCTCGGCGGGCGAGTTGCTGACGGCGGTTCAGGGGGGGATGCCTCCTGAACGCATTGTCTTTCACGGCAACAACAAGAGCCTGGAAGAGCTCCATTTGGCGGCCGACTTGGGCGTCACCGTGGTGGCGGACAACTGGTCGGATCTCGAGCTCTTGGCGTCCCTGGGCTTGAGCCAGCCGGTGCGCCTGATGCTGCGCTTCACCCCTGGAATCGAGTGCCACACCCACGAGTACATCCGCACCGGGCACCTCGACAGCAAATTCGGCTTTGATCCCGACCAGCTCGAGCCAGTTCTGCGCCACCTTCAGGGCTGCAGCTGGGCGTTGGTCAGCGGCCTCCACGCCCACATCGGTTCTCAGATTTTTGAACTGCAGCCCCACCGCGATTTGGCAGCGGTGATGGCCGACGCCCTGAAGTTGGCGCGCGAACTTGGCCATCCCGTCTCGGACTTGAACGTCGGCGGTGGTCTTGGGATCCGTTATGTCGCATCCGATGATCCGCCGTCCATCGACGAATGGGTCCGCACCGTGGCCGAGGCCGTTGCCGGTGCCTGCCAGGAGCGGGGACTGGATTTGCCGCGGCTTCTTTGCGAGCCCGGTCGCTCCCTGGTGGCCACGGCTGGGGTGACCCTCTACAGCGTTGGCAGCCGCAAGGAGATCCCTGGGATCCGCACCTATCTTTCCGTTGATGGCGGGATGAGCGATAACCCCCGTCCGATCACCTATCAATCGCTCTACACCGCCGTTTTGGCTGACCGCCCTGAGGCGGAAGCCAGTGACACCGTCACCCTGGCGGGTAAGCACTGCGAATCCGGAGACGTTCTGCTGAAGGACTTGGCCCTTCCTCCGGCCCAGGCAGGTGATGTTTTGGCAGTCTTTGCCACCGGCGCTTACAACGCCTCGATGGCTTCGAACTACAACCGCATCCCTCGCCCTGCAGCGGTGATGGTGCATGACGGCATGGCGGAGCTGGTGCAACGCAGGGAGTTGCCAGAGGAACTGCTGCGCTACGACGTTCTGCCGGAACGCCTTCGGCCGGTAGTCTGAGCCTCAGCGAATAAGAGCAAGGGTGCTCGGGTTGATCGGGGGAATCCAGCTGGGCTTCGTGCTGGATCTCCTGTTGGCCACCGCCCTTGGCATGGTCATCCTGGCTCGGGTGAACGAGCCGCGGACCCTCTGGTTGCTGCGGGGGTACCTCACCTTGGTGGCCCTGGCCTGGGTGGTTCAGCGCTACGCCAACCTGCCGCTCACCAGCAAGCTGGTGGATGCCCTGGTCATGGCTTGCAGTTTGGCCCTGGCCATCCTCTGGCAAGGGGAACTGCGGCGCCTGATGGAACTGCTGGGGACTGGTCGGCTGGATGTTCTCTTTGGCAGCCAACGGGCCGACAAGCTCGCCTCGAGTTCCGTTGGTGTGCTCAGTGAGGCCGCGGGTCGCCTCTCCCAGATCCGTCGTGGTGGATTGATCGTCCTTGATCTGGGCAGTGATCTGCGCCCAGAGGACTTCCTCAACCCCGGCATCGCCCTGGATGCTCAGCTCTCGGTGGATCTGCTGCTGAACCTGTTTGCGATCGACACCCCGCTCCATGACGGTGCGGTGCTGGTCAAAGGCAATCGGATTCTCTCGGCGGGGGTGATCCTGCCCCTCTCCCGCCAGGGACTGAATCGCTATGGCACCCGCCATCTGGCGGCCCTGGGGATCACCGAGCGCTTCGATCGCTGTCTCTGCATCGTGGTGTCGGAGGAGACCGGCACCTTGTCGCTGGCCAAGCAGGGGCGCCTGGAGCGTCCGATCACGAGCTCGCGCCTGCAGGAATTGCTGAGCGAAGCACTGGCTCAGGCCCCGAAATCCTCTGGTAAATCTGCGGGTCGTAGCGTGTCCGTAGATTCGTCCGAACCTCTCGCATGAGTCGTTCCCTGACGACTGCCTTAACTGTCGAAGGGAACAGGCCCTCGCGCTGCGCCCTCCCGCCTGGGCTTGACCCGGGCCGGCTGCCGGCCCATGTCGCGGTGATCATGGACGGCAATGGCCGTTGGGCCGGGCAGCGCAAACTTCCCCGGGTGATGGGGCACCGGGAAGGGGTGGAAGCCCTGAAACGCACCCTGCGCCTTTGCAGTGACTGGGGCATTGGCTCGCTGACGGCCTACGCCTTCTCTACCGAGAACTGGAACCGCCCTGGCGAGGAGGTCAGCTTCTTGATGACCCTGTTTGAGCGGGTCCTCGCCAAGGAGCTGAAGGCGCTGGAGCAGGAGCAGGTGCGCATTCGCTTCCTGGGCGATCTCGAGCAGCTTCCCGAGGGACTGCAACAGCTGATCCAGGACGCCACGGACCGCACCGCCTCCAACACCGGCATTCGTTTCAATGTCTGCACCAACTACGGCGGTCGCCGCGAGTTGGTGCGCGCGGCGCGGCTGCTTGCGCAAGAGGTGGCTAGTGGTGAACGGGATTCTGACTCGATTGATGAGCAGGCCTTTGCCTCCAAGCTCCTCACTGCCGGGGAGCCGGATCCAGACCTGTTGATTCGCACCAGCGGCGAGCAACGCATCAGCAATTTCCTGCTCTGGCAACTGGCCTACGCCGAGCTGCACATCACGGATGTTCTCTGGCCCGATTTCGATGAAACGGCCCTGGTGAGCGCCTTGATGGATTTCCAGAACCGCCAACGTCGCTTTGGTGGCGTGACCTCCGTCTCCTCCTAATCGCGTGACCTCCTCTTCCGTTTCGGTGCGCCATGACTGGAGCACCTCTGAGATTCAGGCGCTCTTGGAGTTGCCCTTGATGGACCTGCTGTGGCAGGCCCAGGCGGTTCACCGCGAGGCCAATCCGGGGTATCGCGTCCAGTTGGCCTCCCTGTTGAGCGTCAAAACCGGCGGCTGTGAAGAGGACTGCGCCTACTGCCCGCAGTCGATGCACAACAGCAGCGATGTCACGGGGCAACCGGAGCTGGAGGTGGAGCCCGTCTTGGCCCGGGCTCGGGCGGCCAAGGAGGCCGGTGCCCATCGCTTCTGCATGGGTTGGGCCTGGAGAGATATCCGCGATGGGGCGCCCTTTGAGGCGATGTTGTCGATGGTGCGCGGCGTCCGCGAGTTGGGCATGGAGGCCTGCGTCACCGCCGGGATGCTGACGGACAGCCAGGCCGCCCGCCTGGCCGAGGCAGGCCTGACCTCCTACAACCACAACCTCGACACCAGCCCAGAGCACTACGACCGGATCATCACCACCCGCACCTACGAAGAGCGCCTCGAGACCTTGGCTCGGGTGCGCAAGGCAGGCATCTCGATGTGCTGCGGCGGCATCATCGGCATGGGCGAGAGCCTCACCGACCGCGCCTCGCTACTGCAGGTGCTGGCTTCGATGAACCCCCATCCCGAGAGCGTGCCGATCAACGCCCTGGTGGCGGTGGAGGGCACCCCCCTGGAGGATCAGCCCGCTGTGGACCCCCTTGATCTGGTGCGGATGGTGGCGGTGGCCCGGATCCTGATGCCCCATAGCCGCGTGCGCCTCAGCGCTGGCCGCGAAACCATGAGCCGAGAGGGGCAAGTCCTCTGCCTACTGGCGGGTGCGGATTCGATCTTCTATGGCGAGACCCTGCTCACCACGGGGAATCCCGATGTGGAGGCCGACCAACAGTTGTTGGCCCTGGCGGGCGTGAACCCCTGGCAGGAGCAGGTGCCGGCGTGAGCACCTTGGTGATGGCCTTCTATGGCTTCACCGCCATGGAGGACCTGCCTGGGTTGCAGCAGGAGCTCAAGGCTTTGGCCGAGCAAGAAGCGGTCCTCGGCACGATCCTGCTGGCGGAAGAAGGGGTCAACGGCACCATCAGCGGTCCAGATGCGGGCGTTCAGGCCGTGCTGGAGCGGCTGCGACAGTTGCCCGGACTCGGAGGCCTGGAGGCCAAGTTCAGCCGCGCCGAGCAGCAGACCTTTCATCGCCTGAAGGTCCGTCTCAAGCGCGAGATCGTCACCATGGGCTGCCCCACGGTGAAGCCAGCCGAGCAGGTGGGGACCTATGTCCCGCCAGCTCAGTGGGATGCGCTGATTGCCGATCCAGAGACCTTGGTGGTGGACACCCGCAACCGCTACGAAGTGGAGGTGGGCAGCTTCACCGGCGCGATTGACCCCGGCACTGACAGTTTTCGCGAGTTCCCCGCCTGGGTGGAGGAGACCCTGCGGCCCCTTGTGCAGGAGAAGCAACCCAAGGCGATCGCCATGTTCTGCACTGGCGGGATTCGCTGCGAGAAGAGCACGGCCTATCTGCTGCAGCAGGGCTTTGAGAATGTGCATCACCTGCAGGGCGGGATCCTGCGTTACCTCGAGGAGATCCCCGAGGAGGACAGCAGCTGGCAAGGGGAGTGCTACGTGTTTGACCAGCGGGTGAGCGTGAACCACCAGCTCGAGCCCGGCAGCTACAGCCTCTGCCATGCCTGCGGCCTACCGGTCTCCCCTGAGCAGCGCCTGCAGCCCAGCTACCGAGAAGGCATCAGCTGTCCCCACTGCATTGAGCGCTTTACGGAGACCGATCGCAAGCGCTTTGCTGAACGCCAACGTCAGATGCAGCTGGCCCGCGAGCGCGGCCAGCGGCACCTCGGCTAGGGCGGATGGCTCCGGTTCTCTACAGCTTCCGCCGCTGCCCCTACGCGATGCGCGCGCGCTTGGCCCTGGCCGCGGCGGGCCAGGAGGTGGAGCTGCGGGAGGTGGCCTTAAAAGCCAAGGCCCCGGAGCTGCTGGAGGCTTCGCCGAAGGGGACCGTTCCGGTCTTGGTGCAAGCGGGCGCTCCGGTGCTTGAGGAGAGCCTCGAGATCATGCGCTGGGCTCTGGAGCAGTGCGATCCCCTGGGTTGGTTGGAGGGGGACGGGGCTGAGACCGCAGCCTTGCTGGCTCAGAACGATGGTCCGTTCAAGCGGCACTTGGATCGCTTCAAGTACCCCGATCGCTACGCCGATGTCCACCGCCTGGAGCACCGCTCGGCCGTCCTGGTGATCCTGCGTGAGTGGGAGCAGCGCCTCCAGGCTGGGGGATGGCTGCTGGGCGCACGGTCGACGCTGGTGGATTGGGCCCTGCTGCCGTTTGTGCGTCAATTCCGCCTGGCAGATCCAGAGGGCTTTGACGGGGAGCCAGGGCTCGATGCTCTGCGGGAGTGGCTGGCGCGCTTTGAGGAGTCACCGCTCTTCCGGCGGGTGATGGAGTCCCCCTGGGCGGAGCGCCGCTGCTGGAGATCACCGCGTTGGCTCTATCACCTGGCCTTGGCTGCGGACTGGCAGCAGGCCCGCCAGCAGGGTGAGTACCGGATCTCAACCCGGGGGCAGAGCCTCGATCAGGTGGGGTTCATCCACGCCAGCTATGCCCATCAGCTGGAGGCCACCCACCAGCGCTTCTACGCCGATCTCGAGGACCTGCGGCTGTTGGTGATTGATCCGACACGCCTGGCGGCCCATGGCATCGCGGTGCGCCCCGAAGCGGCCCCGGGTAGCGGCGAGCTCTTCCCCCATCTGTATGGGCCGTTGCCTTTGGATGCAATCTGTCTGGTGGAGCGCTACACGCGGTAGTGGTAGCGGCAGGCCAGGATCACCAGGAGAGGGCCGTCGACGCGGTAGACGAGCCGATGCTCTGCATCGATGCGCCTGGACCAGCAACCTGAGAGGGATTCCCTGAGGGGCTCTGGCTTGCCAATGCCCTCAAACGGGTGCCTCAGGCAGGCCTGGATCAGTTGGTTGATGCGCCTAAGGGTTTTGCGGTCCTGTCCCTGCCAGTAGAGGTAGTCGCCCCAGGCCGCAGTGGTCCAGCTGAGTCGTTCAAGGCTCGGCATCGATCAATGCGTGATCGACCAACTCCCCGCGGTCGGCTTGCTCGAGGGACTGTTGCAGGTGGGCGGCGTTGGCGGGACTGCGCAGCAGGTGCACGGTCTCCATCAGGCTGTTGTAGGTCTCGAGGGACATCAGGACGGCGCTGCTGGCATCCCGCCGGGTGATCAAGGTGACGTCCGCATCGGCCTCGACTCGATCCAGGACGGCTTTGAAGCTCTGGCGCGCTTCTGAAAAGCTGACCACCTGCATCGCTTTGTACGCTCTTCTGTACATCAGCCTAGGTCGGTTCTGTTGATGAGTGTTCCCGGGCTAGCGGAGATCGAGCAGCGGGCCGCGGCGCGGGGGCTGCTGCTGCGGCTGCAGGTCAAGCAGGTCTTGGCGGTCAGGACCCTGAGGGTGGTGGTGGCCAGGCCGCGGCAGGGACAGGCGCCTGTGCTGCTGGGTGAGCTCAAGGGCTGGGCGCTGCCGCAGCCCCATGGCCTGCAACTCGACACGATGCGCGTTCAGGGGGCGGACACCCAGGGAGTGGGTGCCCTGATCTGGGCTGCCACCTTTGCCTGGGCACTAGAGGCCACCCCTTGCCGCCGTGCCCGTCTGCTGGCGATCCGCGACAACGATCAGCAGCATCGCCGTCTGGTGCGTTACTTCCGCCAGCTGGGGTTTGAGCCGACTCGGGAGGTCGGGGCCGCGGCGCTGGATCTCCCCCTGCGCCTGGTCTGGGGTGGGGCCGGACTGCTGATGTCTGGAGACATCGCTCAGGGGCTCGAGCGCGTCAGCCGTCGGCTGTGATCTTCGCTGGCATTGATGTGGGCGGCGCCCGCAAGGGCTTCCATGCCGTCCTGCTTGACGAGCAAACCGTCACTGACCAGCTCAACACGCCTGATCCGGAGGCGTTGGCACGCTGGTGCCTGAGGGCCGAGCGGATCGCGATTGACGCTCCCTGCGGTTGGGCCCAGCCTGGCCAGCGCTCGCGCCTGTGCGAACGCCAGCTCTTGGCCAAGGGGGTGCATTGCTTTGCGACTCCGACGCGGGAGGCGGCGCTGGCGAGCCGCAGCAACTTCTATGGCTGGGTGCTGCGCGGCGAGGCCCTCTACCAAGCTCTGCAGCGGTTCGGCGTGCCGATCGCCCGTGATGAACAGGCGCTGGCCGGGCGCTGCTGTTTTGAGAGCTTTCCCCACGGCATCACCGTCGCCCTCTCGCCGCAGATCGAGGTGAAAGCGGCGTTCAAGCTGGAGCAACGTTCCGCGCTACTGGAGCGCTTTGGCGTTTCGCTGAGTGGCTTGAGCAGCATCGATTGGATTGATGCGGCGGTCTGTGCCCTAGCCGCCCAGCGCATCGCCAAGGGGGCCGCGGCAGCGATCTACGGCGAACCCGAGGGCGGGTTACTGGTGTTGCCCGGTCGCACGCGCCACACTGCCGTCAGCAACGAGTGACCTGAGGCGATGGATCTGCATGGGATGGAGCTGCTGCTGACTCATTCGGCTCAAGCGCTTCGCCAATTGCTGGAGTTCCTCTCGCTGATTTCCGTCGCGATTGGCCTGGTGGCCGTTCTCAGTGGGGCGCGCAAGTTGCGGCTGCGGGAGATTCCGCCCCATCTGATCCAACGCGGGCCGGTGACGATGGCCCGGGTGACCTTTGGCTCCTGGGTTGCCCTGGCGCTGGAGTTTCAGTTGGGCGCCGATGTGGTCTTGACCACGATCAGCCGCGAGCCCAATGCCCTGATCCAGCTGGGTGCGGTGGCGTTGATTCGGACCTTCTTGAACTATTTCTTGGCCCTGGAATTGCGCCAGGAGGATCGCCATCAAGCCAGCTAGCCCTGGTCTCCGGCGTGATAACTGCTGCGCACTAAGGGGCCGGAGCGCACATCGCTGAAGCCCAGCCCCTTGGCGATGCTCCCGAGTTCCTCGAACTCCTCGGGCGTCCAGTAGCGATCCACCGGGAGATGGGCCAGGGAGGGCCTGAGGTATTGGCCGATGGTCAGCCGCTGGCAGTCCACCGCGCGGAGATCGCGCATCGCCTCGACCACCTCCTCGAACCCTTCACCCAGACCGAGCATCAGCCCGCTCTTGGTGGGGATCTGTGGCGCCAGCTCGCGGGCGGCTGCCAGAAGGCCGAGGGAGCGGCTGTAGGTGGCCCCACGCCTGACCTCTCCCTGCAGACGCTCCACCGTCTCGAGGTTGTGGTTGAAGCAGACGGGTGCTGCCGAGAGGACCGTCTGTAGCCGTTGGCGTTGGGCCGTGATCGCCTCGGCTTCCTCGCGGTGGCCCCCCCAGAAGTCGGGGGTGAGCACCTCGATGGCGATCAGCGGATTGCGGGCCCGGATGGCGGCCATGGCCCGGGTGAAGAGCGTCGCGCCGTGGTCGCTCTGGTCATCCCTGGCCACCGAGGTCAGCACCACATAGCGCAGTCCCAGGGTTTCGACCGCCTCGGCCACCCGTTCGGCCTCCTGGTCATCGAGGGGCTCCGGCGCCTGCCCCTTGTCCACCTGGCAGAAGGCGCAGCTGCGGGTGCAGATCGATCCCCCCAGCAAGAACGTCGCGGTTCCGGAGGCGTAGCACTCGCCCCGGTTGGGGCAGCGGCCTTCCTCACAGATGGTGTGGAGGCGTTGCTGCTTAACCACGGCCTGGACCGACTCCAGGGCGCTGGCCGCGCCGATGGGGGTGCGGATCCAGTCCGGTAGGCGTTCCTTGGGTGGAATTTGGCTGTAGCGGCTCATGCGCTCACTCCATCCGCCGCCGCCCCTCGAGGGCCCGCGCCAGGGTGACCTCATCGGCGTACTCCAGTTCGCTGCCGACTGGTAGCCCGTAGGCGATGCGGCTGACCTGGGTGAAGGGTTTGAGCAGGCGGGCCAGATAGAGGCTGGTGGTGTCCCCCTCCACGCTGGGGGTGAGGGCCAGGATCACTTCGCTGATGCCGTCCCGGTCCACGCGCTCCACCAGCGGCTGGATGTGCAGCAGCTCTGGGCCGATGCCATCCATGGGCGAGATCAGCCCGCCGAGCACGTGATAGCTCCCCTTGAACTCGCGGGTGCGTTCGAGGGCCAGCAGGTCACGGGAATCGGCGACCACGCAGAGCACCCCGGTACTGCGTTCTTCGTTGCGGCAGATCTCGCAGAGGGGGTCGGCCGAGAGGTGAAAGCAACGCTGGCACTGACCCACCTGGCTGCGGGCGGCCAGCAGCGCATCGGCGAACGCCTGGATTTGCTCGCTGGGTTGGTTCAACAGGTGCAGCGCCAGGCGCTGGGCCGTGCGCGGCCCGATGCCGGGAAGCCGCTCGAACTGATCAATCAGCCGTGCCAGGGGTCTGGTGAAGCCGCTCAGATCCCTTGAGGCAACTGGCGTGAATCTAAGAGGAACCGCAAGACCTGCGGCGGCGCGTGAGAATGGCTGCGCTGAAGCGCTGATCAATGGCCGTGCTGACCCGCTGGATCTCCCGAGGACTGCGTTCGTTCCTGGCCCTTGGCCTGGTGCTGGTGCTGGTGAGCTGCAGTGCGGTCGCGGCCGGTCTCAACTCCTTCCAAAGCTCGGATGGACGCTACGCCTTCCTCTATCCGACGGGCTGGACCCGGGTGCAGGTCACCGAGGGGCCCCAGGTGGTCTTCCACGACCTGATCAATGCGGATGAAACCCTCAGCCTGGTGGTCTCCGATGTGAATGAGACCAACAGCCTCGAGAACCTCGGTAGCGCAGTGGCGGTGGGCGAGAAGCTGCGCCGCGTCGTGATCGCCCCGGACGGCAGCGGCCGCGAGGCGGAACTGGTGGAGGCCTCTGAGCGTGAGGACGGCGGGCGCACCTTCTACGACCTGGAGTACGCCGTTCACCTTCCCGACCGTGATCGCCATGAGCTGGCGACGGTCGTTGTGGACCGCGGCCGGCTCTACACCTTTGCCGCCAGCACCAACGAGATGCGCTGGCCGAAGGTCAAGGGCCTGTTCCATCAGGTGATCACCTCCTTCACCCTGCGGATCTGATCGAGTGCTGATCGTTGGCGGTGGCCTGGCGGGTGGACTGCTGGCCCTCGCCCTGCGGGAGCGCGGCGTCGACGTCTGTTTGATCGCCGGCCAGCAGCCCTCCGCGACGGAGTGGAGCTATGGGGTGATCCCGGGTTGGCCACTGGGCACCTCAGCTCTTGCGATCCGCTCTGCCAAGGCCGCTGGCCTCTGGCGCGATCTGCAACGCCGCTATGGCGATCTCGGCTTGTCTAGAGCGCGGATCCATCTCCACGGCGGCAAGCCCTGGGCGCGGCTCTTGCCCCTGCCGGGATCCCAAGTCGACAGTGCGCGTTTCCATGCGCGCCTTCCTGAGCTGCTGAAGCAGGTCGGTGTTCGTTACGCCTGCGCCGAGGCGCTGAGCGTTGAGCGTCAGCAGGGTGAGTGGCTGGTGCGTTGCAGCGATGGCTCCGCCCACACCAGTCCTCAGCTGGTGCTGGCCGCCGGTGCGGGCTGCCGCCGCCTCTGGCCGGCCTGGCCTGAGGCGCTGCGCAGCAGCTGGGCAGGAGTGCTGGAGTTGCCCGAAGCGCCGGCCCATGGCCTGCGGCTGCCGGCCCAGTTCCAGCGCCCGGCGCTGGAGCGATCGAGCGCGGAACTCCAGGTCCCTCGGACCGTCGTGGATGCCGGGCTCGTGCCCCGCGGCGCTGGGGCGCTCTTGGGGCAGATCAGCAGCTTTGCTCCCGGCTTGACCTTGCAGGCCCCCCCGCCTGCGCTGGAGCAGGAGCTGAGGCAGGCCATCGCTGCCTCCGGGTTGCCCAAGGACCTCGCTGAGGCGCCTGGCCGCTGGCATCAGGTCCCCGTGGCCTTCAGCCGCACGGGGATTCCCTTAGCTGGCCCCCTGGCGGACGCCCCAGGACTGTTTGGCTTCAGTGGCTATAGCGGCGGCTTCGCCCAGGTCCCGGTGCTCGCGCCGCTGCTGGCGGAGGTGCTCGCGGCGGGCAGCCCTACGGCGCAGGGGCAGTTGGAGCAGCTGCAGGTGTGGCAGCCCGCCAGGTGAGCTCCGGGGTGAGTGGTGCGGCAGGATCGCGCGGTACGGGCAGCAGTTCGCGCAGCAGCTGGGCGTAGGTGATGTTGACCCCGACGGTGGCGTTGAGCCGCTGCACGAGGGAACTGATCAGGCGCTCCTGGGTGATCGAAAGATCCACCTCGCTCGACAGTCCTGTTTGGTAGCGGAGCCGTACGTCGCGGAAGGCTTCGAGGGCCGCGGCGACCCCGCGCCGGGCTGAGGCCAATTTGGCCAGGCTCGCCTCGTGGTTGAAGAAGGCCGCCTCCAGCCGCAACCGAATCGCATTGCGCCGGGCCGCGTAGTCTTGCCCGGCGGCCTCGACGCGGCGCTGCAGGGCCCGGGTCTCGCCGCTGGTGGTGCCGGCATCAAACAGCAACCAGCGGATGCTCAGGCCCAGGGACCAGTCGTAGCCACTGGTGTTGAGGGTGGGGATCACGGTGGAGCCGCAGCAGCCCCCATTGCTCGTGGTGATGTTGAACTGATTAACGTTCTGGCCGTAGCTGCCGCCCCCGGCAAACAGGGCCAGCCGCGGCAGCAGTTGGGCGGCGGTGGCATCTTTTTGCCGCGCCAGGGCGGTGCGCGTCGCCAGGATTGCCTCGAGTTCGGGGTTGCCGCGGTAGGCCGCCAGCAGGCTCTGCTCAAGGTCCAGGGGCCAGTGGGGCATCACGGCGATGGGATCGCTGGCACTGGGGGTGACCGTGGCGGGAAGGTTCAGGACCAGGGCCAAGCGGCGCCGGGCGATGGCGCGATCGGCCAGGGCCTGGATCAGGGCCTCTTGGTCGCTGGCCTCAATGGCGCGGCGGCGCAGGACATCGACCCGGGGCACTAGACCCGCCAATTTCAGATCGAGGGAGTCCTGCAGGATCAGCAGGTCATCGCGCACCGCCGCGTCCTGGATGCGGACGTTCTGATCAGCCTGCTGCAGCTGGTAGTAGGCCTCGCTGATGTTCAGTTGCAGTTGCCTGAGCTGGTTGCCATACAGCTGCCGCTCCCGCTCCAGCACGGCGCGAGCCGCCTGCACCCGGGGCGTGCGGGCGAAGTCCAGGAGTGCGTAGTCCAGTTGCAGCCCAGCGGCGCCGACGTTGCTGGATTGATTGAGGTAGGCCCCCCCGTCGGTGGGGACATAGAAGGCGCCCCCCGGCTCAAACAGGGGCCCCAGGTTCAGGTTGCCGTTGCCGACGGAGGCGGTGTTGTTCGAACTGATTTGACCGGTGCTGCCGCCGGCGACCGCACTGATCCGCGGCCAGTAGGTGCCAAGGGCCGCCTGCAGTTCATCGAGGGAGGCCGCGACCCGCTCCCGTTGGGCGAGGAGCTCCGGGTTGTTTTTGAAGCCCAGGGCAAGGGCCTCGAGCAGGCTCAAGCCCTCAACGACTCCTTTTTGGAGCTGTTGGGGCGTCGGAAGGCTCAGGGGTGCGGGGGGAGCGGCTTGCCCCGGCTGCAGCTGTTGGCTTGGTGCTCGATTGGGCTGCAGCAGGGTGCTGGGAATGGGGGCCGTGACGGCTTCCCGTGGCGGAATCCCCTGGGGGTCGGGGGGGATCAGGGCATCAAGGACCCGCAGCTGCTGATCCAGGGCCCGCCAGCTGCGCTCGAGCTTCTCCACCTCGGGGGAGCTGGCTTCGATGTTGGGTTGCCCGAGTGCCAGCGGGCTCCACAGGCTCGCCAACGCCAGGCCGCCGGCCAGGCTCAAGATTCGGCTTGCCGCAGCGAGGCGCAACGTCCGGGGGAAGTTGTGATGCAGTCTGCCGAATCTGGCCAGAATCGCCTTAGCCCAGCATCCTGTCGCTATGTGGCAGCAACGGCGGCAACAGCTCCAGCAGGGTTGGGTTGGTCTGAGCGACCACAACCAAGTCGGCGTCTGCCTGGCGGGGGTCGGCGGGGTCCTGGCGCTCTGGGCGTTGTTCTGGCCGGTGCCGACGGAGGTGAGCGGTCAGGGCGTTTTTCTCTATCCCGATAACGCTGGGGTGCTGAATGCCCGCTCCGGAGGACAGGTCCTCGACGTCAAGGTCAAGGTTGGCGAGCCGGTGCGCAAGGGACAGGTCTTGATGACCCTCTACCTGCCGGTTCTAGAGAAACAACTGGCGCAGCAGCGGGGCAACCTGGCGCAGCTGGAGCGGATCAACGCCGATCTGGACCAGCGCGATCTGTGGCGGCTCGAGACCGAAAAGCGCGCCGTGGAGGTGGCTCTGGCGAAGTTGACGGATGACAGCGCCCGCTACGCCTCACTCCAGTCCACCTACAGCTCCAAACTCAGCAACCTCGACTGGCTGGCTCGCCGGGAAGTGGTGGCACCGCTGTCCCGCGAGGTGGTTGCCGTTCAGCAGGGTTTCACCAACACCAGCGTGGACCTTGATGCGGTGAAGATCCAGCGCAAGAAGGTCCTGACCGACTACGAGCAGGTGAAGCTCACGATTGAGACCGAGGCGCTGAATCGCCGCTACCAGATCGACGATCTCAAGCGGCAGATTCGCGTCACCGAAGCGCAGATCGCCTACGACGGGGAGGTGTTGGCTGGCCGGGACGGCAGCCTGCTCGACATCCAGGTGATCTCCGGGCAAACCGTCTCCACCGGCCAGCGCCTGGGCACGATTGGACGCCCCCAGAAACCCGGTGCCAAGGCTCCGCCCCTGCGGGCCGTGGCCTATTTCTCCCCGGCTGATGCCCGCCGCCTTCCCTTGGGACTGCGGATGGAATTGGTGCCGCAGTGGAAACAACGGGGGCGCTTTGGCGGGATCGTGGGCCAGGTCAGCCAGGTGTTGACCCTGCCAGCCACCGAGGACGACGTCTCCACCACCACCGGCAACCCCCAGTTGGCAAAGGCCCTGACCAAGGAGGGGCCGGTGATGCGCGCCGAGATCGAACTGGGCCGCGATCGTTGGAGCAATGACGGCTACCGCTGGACCCTCTCGGGCGGTAGCGGTGTCTTTCCGGTGCGCGACGGCCTGACCCTCAACGCCTACGGCTATGTGGAATGGCGCTCCCCCTTGAGTTATGTGCTCCCGGGGCTTCGCTCCCTCACCGGTGGCTATCGCACCCTCAGAATTGACGCCCTATGGAACCGTCCTTTCCTCAGGCAGCCCGGAACCTTGGAGTGAAGCTCAAGGCCTGGCGCTTGCCTCCCCTTCGCAACACCCTCCTGCGCAAGGAGTTGCCCTGGTTGGTGGCGGAGGTGGTTCTGCTGTTGATCCTGTTCAACGCCAACGCCCCCGAGCTTTGGTTCTGGCTCGTGGTTTTGCTCGTGGTCCTGGGCTATCGCGTCGAGCGCTGGTGGGCGTCGAGGCCTGAGTCCTAGCGGGGCAGCACGCTCGCCCAGGTCCGCTCGGCATCCTGCATGGCCTGCTCGGCCTGCCTGCAGAGCAGCAGCCGAGCGGCGATGCGCTCCAAGCTCTCAAGAGGGATGCGGTTGAGGTTGGGGTCCGCGAGTTCCCGGTTGAGATCCAGCCAGGGCTGGGGCAAGGCCAGCGCAGAGCTGGGTGGTTGCGGCAGGGTTCGCCGCCGGGCGCTGAACCGCTGCTCCCATTGTTCGAGCCGTTGGCCCAGAACCTGCAGCAGGGCCGCTTCGCCCTCATGCAGCCGCTCGATCAGGGCGCTGTCGTTGAGGGTCGGGGCCCGGCGCACCATGCCGCCAACCATCATGACCAGACGGGAGCAGGCGTCATCCAGGCCCTGCACCAGCTGAACGCTGGGATGGCGGTTTGCCCCTTCTCCCAGTTCCACGCTGAGGGCTGGGCGCAGGGCCCGCAGGCTGATCAGGCGAGCGCGCAGGCGCTTGTAGTCCTCAATGCCTGGCCCTTGCGCTTCGCTGTTCAGCAGGCGCTGGGCCAGCGCCTGGTAGGTCCGCCTCAGGTCGCCGAATAGCTCGCCGTACTGCCGCAGGACCGTATCGAGGCTGCGGGTCGGCCAGAACAATCGCAGGCTCAGGAGCCCCACCAGCACGCCAAAGACCGTCCAGAAAAAGCGCAGGGGAATCCAGGTGCCAAGGTTGGCGGAGTGGGAGAGCCAGCCCATCACCACAATCAGGCCGCCGACCTTGTAGCCGACCAAGAGCTTCAGCCACCCCCCCAGGAGCCGTAGGGCCGCCAGGGTGATGGCGATGGCGATGGGCATGGGCACATCGCGCAGACCCCAGTAGCCCACCAGCAGCAGAACTGAGCCCAGCACTGTGCCGAGGAGCCGCTGACGGCCCAATTCGATCGCCCCGCCGTAACTGCCCGTCCCAACGGACACCACCGCCAGAGGGGAATAGAAGCCATAGGCCAAGCCGGTCATGGCGGCGAAGCCATTGCTCAGGCCGGCGGCCACCGCCAACCGCAGTTCGGCGCGGCTGATCAGCATGGCCGCCGGGCCAAGCTGCCCAGGCTGGCGTGCAGGGGTCTGGTTTCTTCCTCGAGGGCCAGCAACTGCAGCAGCGGCAGTCGTTGGCTCTGGGCGAGCTGTTGCCAGCGCTGCGGCTGACGCCGCGGTGTGGCCTGTGTGCCCCCCTGGAGTTGTCGATGCAGGCCGGCGATGCTCTGCTGCAGCGGCGTTGCTTGGGCGATGTCGAGTTGGGGTAGGCCTTCGATCAGTCGCTCCCAGGCAATCCAATGGAACTGGACGATCTGCCAGAGCCGCAGGCGTTGCTGCCAGCGGCTTGAGCGCAGCCGCTTCTGGCGGGGGCCTCGGCGTTCCCGCTCCACCAGATCCGTCATCCGCATCAGGTTGCCGGTCAGGGGGGCTGTATTCAGTGGCGCCGGTCGCTCGTGTTGACCATCCAGCCAGGCCTGGTAGCGCTCGAGTTGCCCCTGCAGATCAGCTAGTAGGTGCTTGTCGAGGCTTTGCAACTCGCGGTAGCTGTTGCGCGGCCAGAACAGCAGTCCCACCCCCAAGGCCACCAGACAGCCGACCACGGTGTCGAGGCCGCGGTTGAAGACGTAGTCCCAATCGAGGGCCTCGTAGCGGGGAATCATCAAGAACATCACGCTCAAGGTGGCGGCGGTGCTCAGGCCCGATTGCCAGCCGAACAGGCGCAGGACCGGGATCATCAAGAGGATCGAGACCAGCACCCCCATCCAGCCGCTGAGGATCGTGTGGACCACAAAGGTCACCAGGCCACCGATCACCGTGCCCATCACCCGAGCGGTTGCGGCCTTGACGGTGTGGTCATCGTTGTCATCAACAACAATCACCACCGCCATTAGCGGATACCAAACAAACTCAATGCGCTCAAACCACAGGGCAATCGCTGCCGTGAGGAATACCGCCGTGAACATCTTCAGGGTGTTGCGCACCAGCAGTGCGTCCACGGGCCGCGGCGTTCTGGGTCTGCGGGGAGCTTATGGAGGTCTGCGCTGATGGGCTCAATCTTGTTGGCGAACGCCTGGTCCTCGACCCTGGACGTCGACCTGACGGTGCTGTTGCGTCTGGGGTTATCGGTCTTGTGTGGTCTGGCGGTGGGCTACAACCGCGCCCAGCACTTTGCTCAGCCCCAGACGAACCGGCTGCGGGTGCACGTGCTGGTCGGTCTCAGTGCCTGCTTATTGGTTCTGGCGGCGGGGGACCAACCCGATGCGCGCAGCCGGGCGATTCAAGGGATCGCCACGGGAGTGGGTTTCCTGGGGGCCGGGGAGATCCTGGTGGATCGCGGCGGGGAGTCGTTTGCAGGGCAGCAACCGCGGGTGCACGGCCTCACCAGTGCCGCATCGATCTGGTTCACAGCCGCCCTCGGGGTGACGGTGGCGGCATCCACTCCGGTGCTGGCGATCACTGCTTTGCTCCTGGCCCTCGTGGTGCTCTCTCAACACGCCAAGAGGCCCCATGTCTGAGACCAAGCCCGCGTTCTGGAGTCTCAAGCCCTGGTGGTGTCAGCCCTGGTCCATCTTGTTGACCGGTGTTCTGGTGATCGCCGGCAGCTGGCTGCTGTTGCACCGCTGGTGGATCAGCGCACCGGTGGCGGTGGCTGTGTTGGCCTGGTGGGGCCTGTTTCTGGTGCTCGTTCCCGCGGCCTACCGGGATGAGGAAGGCCAGCCTTAAAAGAGGCCCTAGAAGAGAAACTTGAAGCGCTCGGAGCTGCCGGCGGCTGCGGCCCCAGCGGCGGTGGCTTCGGGCCATTCGGCCTTCCAGTAGCTGATGCCCTCATGCATGAAGGGGCGGCCGCCGAGGCGCTCGGCGTTCAGCTCGGTGCTGCCCATGGCACTGATCAGGCCTCCAATCTCCATCGGCCCCAGGTCCGTGCGCAGGTCCTTGCCGGCGACAGCGAGCAGAGCGGGGAGCCGCACCAGGCTCTCTGGGCGGGTGATCTGTTTGAACAGGGCCTTGAGCACCAGGCGCTGGCGATCCAGGCGGCCGATGTCCCCCATCTCGTCGTGGCGGAACCGTAGGAAGCCCTCGAGGTCTCGGCCCTTGAGGACCTGGCGGCCTGGCTGCAGATCGATGTGCAGGCCTTGGGTGTTGTCGTGATACCACATGCGCTTGGGCACGTTGACCTCAAGGCCGCCCAGGGCATCCCCCAGGCGCCGGATCACCGCCAGGTTCACCAGGATGTGGTGACGCACCGGACGTCCCAGGTGCTTGGAGAGCTCCGCCTTGACCGCATCGGGGCCGCCATAGGCGTAGAGGGCGTTGGCCTTCACCGGGCCAAAGCTGCTGGAGTTGATGTAGGTGTCCCGGGGTACCTGCAGCAGCTTGGTGACGCCGTTTTGCACACGCATCGTGTACATCACGTCGGTATTGCCGCCGCCGACGTCGGTTCCCAGGATCACCACATCGGCGTCACTGAGGCTGTTCCAGCTGCTGAACGGATTGACCAGCTGGTGGCGCTCGCTCACCTGGGGACTGCTGAGGTAGTCCGCGACGGGAGAGGCAAGCAGGAGTCCACCACCCAACCCAAAGCCAATGGCCGTCAGCATCGCTGCGCGCTCATCGCGGCGGCGGGGCATCGGGCTGGCGGGGGCTGTTTTCAGGGTGGGACTCTTCATTCTCACAATTTATTTCTTTTTCTGACCCCCATCTTGTGGTAATCCCTGCATTGGTGCCACTTCTTTGGCTGGTTAGAGAGCTAGGGCCTCGTCCTGGCGTAGCCCCGCCTGGACCCGCCAGAGATTGACGTAGGCCCCACCGGCGGCGATCAGTTCCTCGTGGCTGCCGCTCTCGACGATCCGTCCCTGGTCCATGACCACGATCCGATCGGCATGGCGCACGGTGGACAGGCGGTGCGCAATCACCAGGGTGGTGCGCTCGGCGGTGATTCGATCGAGGGAACGCTGAATCGCCGCCTCGGTTTCGTTGTCCACCGCCGCCGTTGCTTCATCGAGGATCAAGACGGGTGGATTTTTGAGGATGGCCCGGGCCAGGGCGATCCGTTGGCGCTGTCCACCGGAGAGGCGCTGGCCCCGCTCGCCCACCACCGTGTCGTAGCCCTGCGGCAGCTCCTCAATGAAGCGAGAGGCCTCCGCCAGTTGTGCGGCCTGCTCGATCTCGCCCCGCGTGGCCTCGAAGCTGCCATAGGCAATGTTCTCGGCCACGGTCCCGTGGAAAAGGAAGACCTCCTGGCTCACCAGGCCGATCGCCTTGCGTAGATCCCCCAGTTCCAGTTCTTCGATCGGTTGGCCATCAAGGCGGATCCTTCCGCCCTGCAGCCCATAGAGACGCAGCAGCAATTTGACGATGGTGCTTTTGCCTGAGCCCGTGGCCCCGACGATCCCCAGGGTGCTGCCGGCGGGGATCTCCAGGTCAAAGTTGCGAAGCAGCAGCTCCCTGCCGCTGTAGCCAAAGCTCACCTGCTCAAAACGGATCTGCCCGCGCACGCTCTGGCTGGGCAGGGGGCGATGGCCGCTGGGTATCGCGATTGGTGTGTCCACCAGGTCCAGCACCCGCTGGGTGGAGGCCATGGCGCGCTGGTAGTCATCGAGGGTGCGGCCCAGGCTGGTCAAGGGCCAGAGCAGGCGCTGGGTGATGAAGACCAAGAAGGAATAGGTGCCGACATCGATCACCCCGCGCCAGGCCTGGAGGCCGCCAATGACCAGGATCGCCAGGAAGGCAAACAGGATCGCGAAGCGAATCAGGGGAATAAACGCCGCCGAGAGTCGAATCGCCCGGCTGTTGCTGCTCTGGTAAGCACGGCTCTGGCTGCAGAGACGATCGGTCTCCCACTGCTCAGCGGCGTAGCTCTTGATGGTGAGCATGCCTCCGAGGTTGTTCGCGAGTCGGCTGGCCAGGTCTCCGGCCCGCTCGCGCACCTCGCGGTAGCGCGGTTGCAGGCGCTTCTGGAAATGCAGGGAGCCCCAGAGAATCAAGGGGATGGGCAGGAAGGAGACCCCAGCCACCGCAGGTGAGAGCCAGACCATGGCGCCCCCCACCGCCAGCACGGTCGTGATCAGTTGCAGAACCTCGTTCGCGCCGTGGTCAAGAAAGCGCTCGAGCTGGTTGATGTCGTCGTTCAGGATCGCCAGCAGGCGGCCGCTGGAGCTCGATTCAAAAAAGCCCATCTCCAATCGTTGGAGATGGTCGTAGGCCTCCAGCCTGAGCTCGTGCTGCACCGTCTGGGCCAGGTTGCGCCAGAGCAGGGCGTAGAGGTACTCGAACAGCGACTCCGCGCTCCAGATCACAAAGGACAGTCCGGCCAGGACGCCCAGTTGCCCTGGAATCGTCGTCACCCCCCAGCTGGCCAGCCATGAGGTGTCCTGCTGCACCACCACATTGACCGCCAGGGCGATCAGCACTGGAGGAGCCAAGTCGAACAGCTTGTTCAGGACTGAGCAGAGTGCTGCGAGCCGGACCAAGCGGCGATGGGGCCTTAGGGCACGCAGGAGTCGGCGCAGTGGGGGTTGAGCTGGGGTCATGGCGCCATTCAAAGGCGCCGGGCTGAATTCAATATGAAGCTGCTTACTGGGAACTGATTTCTGGGTTTCACCAGCGTTAGAACCGTGGTGTCTCCAACAGGAGGGTGTCTATGACCCGTTCGAGATCGTTCCATCGCTTCCATCGCTGGACAGCCAAGCTGAGAAGGCGTTCCCTGCGCAGCGCCTTACCTGAGCCCAGGGAAGGCGAACTGCAGCCGATCCATCCCGTCTCCGAAGTCCGTTGCCGCGAGTGGCAACGGGATCAGCTGCTGGATCTGATCGAGAACGAGGACGTCGAAGTCGCCGTCTGACCAGCAAAAAATCCCTGGACGTGAGCCCATTGCGGGCTCCATCCAGGGATTTTTCTTTGGGCTTGGGGAGGAGTAGCGCCCTGGCATGCAGGGCGCGCCTCAATCACCAGCGGTTGTCGCCGCCGCCGCCGTAGCCGCCGCCGCCACCACCGCCGTAGCCACCGCCGCCACCGCCGCCGTAGCCACCACGGCCGCCGCCGCCGCCGCCGTAGCCGCCGCCACCGCCACGGTTACCGCCGCCGCCGCCGCCGCCGCCGCCGTAGCCGCCGCGACCGCCGCCACCGCCGCCGCCTTCGCGGGGGGTTGCTTTGTTGACGCGGATCATGCGACCCATCCACTCGACGTTCTGAAGATCGTCGATGGCTTTTTGTTCGTCAGCATCGTTCGCCATTTCGACGAAAGCGAAGCCGCGCTTGCGGCCAGTCTCACGATCGAGAGGCAGGCTGCACTTGCTGACCTCGCCGTACTGGCTGAACAGGTCAAGCAAATCCTCTTGTTCAGCTTGGAACGAGAGGTTTCCAACGTAAATGGTCATTCCTTAGACGGAACCTGAAAACTGATTCGTTGATGCTGTGGGGTTCCGTGTGGAGCCTGGAAGCTTTGGGAATCAGGGTTAGCCTACAGCTCCGAGGTCCCAGTGATTTCTTTGGGTCTGGGCGGTAACGAGGCTTAAAGCAAGACGGAAGGGAATCAAAAGAAACGGGTTGATCCCCGATTAATGTCCCATTGTCAGCAAATGAACACCCGCTATCGGGAGCGCCTGATGACGGCACCTGTGCCCTGGAGTTTGGCTTGGAGCAAGACCGGGGAGCTCGCGCCCCAGGATCGCTTTGATCTGTTTCAGACCCTTGTGGCGATCGAAACCGAAGAGGTGCAGCCGTCTTTGGTCGTTGCGGTGGAGAGCATGGGCTTGGCTGAGCTGACCGCGCTCTCCACTGAATCGGTGACGGGCCTCTGTGCCTGAGGCCCGCCTGCGGGCTTGAACTAGCCCTGAACGCGAGAGATCTGAAGTTCGCGATTCAACACCTTGAGACGCTTCAAGTTGTGGAAGACGTCCTCGGGCATGCCCTTGGGCAGGTCCACCAGGCTGTGGCTGTCAAAGATTTGAATCCGGCCAATGCTGCGGCCGTTTAGGCCGGACTCGTTGGCAATGGCGCCGACGATGTTTCCGGGCTTGATCCGGTCGCGCCAGCCCACCTCAACCCGGAAGCGATCCATGTGATCTTCCGGAGGACCCGATTGCTCGCGGGGGCCGCGGCGGGCTCCGGGGGCGTTGCGGGGACCGCGGTCACGATCGCCGAAGCGGTCGTTGCGGCGTCCATCACGGGACTGGGGCTGCTGGCGGATCCAGTTCTCATCGTCATGGACCAGCAGGGGCTGATCGCCGACGGCCATCTGCAGGGCTGCCAAGGCCAGTTGCTCTGGGGCGACCTCGCTTTCCTGGCCGACCCGCTTGATGATTTCTGAGAGCAGGGCCTGCTGTTCGCTGAGGTTGCTGGTCTCTTCGCTGTTGAGCCCCTTCACGGTTTCGCTCAGGCGCTCGCGCAGGCGATCCAGGCGGCTCTGGTTGATGCTCGCGTTGGTGGGGATTTCCATCGGTTCGATGGGGCGACCCACGGCGCGCTCAAGCCCGGTGATGAAGCGGCGCTCGCGCGGCGTCACGAACAGGATCGCGTTGCCGGTGCGGCCAGCACGGCCGGTGCGGCCGATGCGGTGGACGTAGGCCTCGGAGTCGAAGGGAATGTCGTAGTTAATGACCAGGCTGATCCGGTCCACATCCAGGCCGCGGGCCGCCACATCGGTGGCCACCAGCACATCCACGGTGCCGTTCTTCAGGCGCTCAATCGTGCGCTCCCGTTGGCTCTGGGCCACATCACCGTTGAGGACCGCGACGCCATAGCCCTTGGCTTCCAAGGCTTCAGCCACGGTGACTGTGATCGCCTTGGTGCGGGCAAAGATGATGACGCCTTCTTTGGTCTCGGCCTCGAGCACCCGGCTCAGGGCCTCGAGCTTCATCGGACCGTTGACGGTGATGAAGCGCTGCTGAATGCGGCTGGAATCAGACCCTTTGGTCTTGATCGTGATCTCAGCGGGGCTGTTGAGGTACTGATGGGAGATCCGGCGGATCTCGCTGGGCATCGTGGCCGAGAAGAGGACGACCTGACGCTTCTCAGGCAGTTGGCTCAGGACCCACTCGACGTCGTCGATGAAGCCCATGCGCAGCATCTCGTCGGCCTCGTCCAGCACCAGGCTGCGCAGCCCGGAGACATCGAGGGTGCCCTGGCGCATGTGATCCATCACCCGGCCAGGGGTGCCCACCACGACCTGAACCCCGCGCTTGAGCTTGTGGATTTGATCGCGGAAGTCCGATCCGCCATAGACCGGCAGCACCCGCAGATGGGGCAGCTTGGTGGCGTAGCTCTTAAAGGAGTCAGCCACCTGGATGGCCAGCTCGCGGGTGGGGGTCAGCACCAGCACCTGGGGGTGCGTTGGGCCTCATCCAGGGCCGCCAGCATCGGCAGGGCGAAGGCAGCGGTTTTGCCCGTACCGGTTTGGGCTTGGCCCACCAGGTCGCGGCCGAGCATCAGCTCGGGAATGGCGGCCGCTTGGATCGGGGAGGGTTCGCTGTAGCCGATCTCCTCGAGGGCCTCGAGGATTTCGGGAGAGAAGCCAAACGCTGCAAATCCAGTCTTCTGACTGGGTTCTGCCGTGGTGATTTCGATGCTTTCGCTCGGGGCGCTGTCCTGGCTGCTAGCCAAATCGAGCGCGCTGAGATCCACAGAGCTGGTAGCGCTCTCGAGAGAGGTATTGGTCAAAGTTGGTCTGGGCCTGAATCCTTCGTCGACAGGCCGGCAGACACCCGTTGAAGAAACTGCCTTGCCCTTCACAAAGGGTGAAGAATCAATCTAACACTTGACCCTTTGGTAGTCGTCAGCGAGGCGCTCAATGTCCTCCTCGCTGAGGTGTTCGCCCCGTTGGACTTCAACGATCAGCAGGTTCTCATCCGTTGCGGCAGCCCGGTGCACCGCACCGCAGGGCACCAGCAGGGTGGTGCCGGCCTCCGCCTCGATTGAGGTTCCATCGCATTCCAGCTGACCGGAACCACTGACCACGATCCAGTGCTCCAGCCGGTGTTGGTGGCGCTGCAGGCTGAGGCGGTGGCCGGCCTGGATGCAGAGCCGTTTCACCAGGTATCCCTGACCGGAACCGATGGTTTCGAACCAGCCCCACGGCCGCTGAACGATGCCTGGCTCCGCCATGGGCGCAGGCTAGGTCGGTTTCTTGGCTGCGCCCACCGGTGTGATCAAGGTGGCCTGCCGTTGCGCGCGGGTCAGGCCGGTGTAGATCAGGCGCGGATCCAGAGCCCGGTTCGCCGGCAGCAGGAACAGCACGGTTCTGTATTGGCTGCCCTGGGACTTATGCACCGTCAGCGCAAAGGCCGGCTCCGCTCCACTGAGCTGCGCCGGGTGCAGGAGCCGCTGGCCCGGCATCAAGACCCGGCGCTCCGAGTGGTGTTGAACGACGACACCGATGTCGCCATTGGCAAGGCCTTGGTCGGCGCGGTTGAGGCGATTGAGGACTGGGGTGCCTGGGGGCCAGTGCAGGGGACCGCTTTTGGCGAGGTCGCCCAGCAGAGCGCGGTGCACCGCCTCCACCCCCCAGGGCCCGAGGCGGAGGGGACTGAGCACCACCAGTTCCTCCAGTTGGGCCAGCAGGGCGTCGCTTTGTTCGCTGCTGGGTCTTCCCCCTTGCCACTCCAGGGCTTGGCAGCGTTGACGCAGGGCCGCGGCGTGCTGTTGCAGCGCCTCCAGCAGGGGTGTTGGCAGGCTGCGGCTGGAGGCCTCGAGCCAGCTCACGTTGTCGCTGGCGGTCAGGGCCTGGAGGCTGGGTTGCAGGGCGGCGAGCAGGTCCCCCTGCACTGCATTCGGCTGTTGCCGGAGTTGCTCGGCCAGCTCGGCGATCGCGCCGTCGTTGCGGTAGGTGGTGCGCAATTCGACGGCGGCTGCCCCCAGCAGGCTGAGTCGCTCCGGCCGGCAGAGCTCTTCCAGTAAAGCTCCGGTTCCAACGGGCGGCAGTTGGTTGGCGTCGCCGACGAGCAGCAGTCGCGCCTCCGCCGGTAAGGCCTCCAGCAGAGCTGCCATCAGCGGCAAATCAACCATCGACAGTTCATCGACCACCAGCAGATCCAGCTCCAGGGGATGGCGGCGATTGCGGCCAAAGCGCAGCTCCCCCTGGGCCTCCAGCAGACGGTGCAGGGTGCTGCTGGGGAGGCTCTGAAGCGTTGGATCGAGACCCTGGCTGCCGTGACTGACGGAGCTCGCCAGGCGGGCTGCAGCTTTCCCCGTTGGTGCCGCCAGGTGAATCCGCAGCGACGGTGTCTGGTGCAGGCAGGCGGCCAACATCTGCACAACGGTTGAGGTCTTGCCGGTGCCCGGGCCGCCGGTGAGCAGCACCAGGTCCTGCCCCAGGGCCGCTGAGACGGCTTGGCATTGGCGTGGGTCCAGGCCCGCTTGCGCCGCCGCGGCCAGGGCCGCTTTCCGCTCGCTTTCCTGCAGGGGGCGCCGGCGTTGGGCGCGCTGCTCCAGGGCGCTGAGGCAGTGCTGGAGTTGCTCATGCCAGCGTCTCCAGCGCAGCACCAGTCCGTCTTGAACGATCGGTGCTTCCGGGCCCGCGAGCCAGCCGGCCTCCTCCAGGGCCGAGACCGCAGCAGCGGGCCAGTCCTCAGGGGGGACTCCATCGGGCTGTGGGCCCCGTAGATCAAGCCCCAGCTCGCCTTGTTCGAGTGCCTCGATTAGGGCCTGCACCATGGGCTGCAGAAGGGCACTGCCGCGCTGGGGCGGCAGCAGCCGCTGGAGGCTGTCGAGGACTGCGGCGCTCAGGTTGCTCATGGTTGGCCCTCCCGCAGCAGGGCATCTAGGGCGAGGACCCGATCGAGGCTGGGTTGATCCACCAGCACCCCTGGCGTGGGGGCGGTGGGATCGGGGGTGGGGCCGGGCACCCCCCGCAGGAAGACGTAGGCGTAGCCCCCCAGGTGTTGGGCGGGGTCGTAGTTCGGTAGCCGCCAGAGCAGGTAGCGGTGCAGGGCCACCAGGTACAGGTGGGCCTGCAGCGGGTAGTGGCTGCTCGCCATCAGGGTCTCCATCGCCGGCTCGAGGTAGTCGTTGGGGCCGCAATGGGTGACGCTGCCGAGACGATCGCGCTGACCGAGCCAATTGCTCTTCCAGTCCGTCACCCACCAGCGGCCCTCCCAGCAGAAGAGCAGGTCGATTGAGCCGGTCAGGAAGCCCCGGCTGGCCACCTCCAGGCTCTGCAGCGTTTTGGCATAGCTCCCTCCAAAGCGGCCGCCGGGGTGACTGGCGAAGGTCTGGGCCAGGCCGCTGCTGCGCACCAGACGGACCTCCCCTTCTCCGGTCGCCAAGGGGAGATCGAAGTTCATCTCATTGAGCCAAGACCCGGCCTTCAGGTCCCCCAGCCGGCAGGCGCCCAGGGGGCCGCCCAGGGGCGTAAGCATCAGTTGCTGGAGACCCTCGAAAAGGCCTTCGCAGGACTCGCCCCCCAGGCCGGCCCGCTGCAGTTCCTGCTCGATCACCGCATCGGCCTCCTGCCGTTCCCCGCGGGCCACGGCGCCGTAGTCGAGGCGCTCGAGGATGCGGTGCAGGGCATCGCCAGGGCCCGAACCCCGGGGAAAATGGGCGAGGGGGCCCAGCTCGGGCCAGGACGTCGTCGGCTGGGCTGCGTTGCCCTCCTCCAGCAGGGCTTGCGCAAAGCCATCGCCCAAGGCATCGGTGTCACGGCCCTCCTCCTGCTGCTCCGGCGGCAGGCTCACCTGGGAGTGGGCCCAGGCGGAGTAGCTGGCCCTGCCCCAACTGCTGTCGAGGGAGCGCTTGGGACGGGGGCCCAGGCTCAGTACTCCCTCGGCGGGCTCCGGCCGCCAGGGCCGGTGAATCTCTGCAGACGCCTGGATCCGCTCAAGTGGTAGCTCCGTCTCGCGCTCGTCTAACCAGCTGCCCAGGGGGTTGCCGGGGTCGGCCTGATCCGCTCCGGGCCAGCCCAGTACCAGCAGGTGTTGGGCGCGGGTGCAGGCGACGTAGGCCAGCCGTTCCGCCTCAGCGATTTGCGCCTGCTGGTCCTGTTGGGCGGCGAGCCGGCCCACGCCCCAGTGGGGATTGAGGTGCAGGTCCAGTTGGGGTTGCCCGCAGGAGCTCCAGCGCCGGCCCAGGCGCTTGCTGGCTTTGCTGCTGCCCTTCCAGAGGTAGGGGCAGATCACCAGGGGGTACTCCAATCCCTTGCTGCGGTGCACGGTCACCACGGCGATGGCGGCTTCGGCGGCATCGCTGCGGCAGAGATGGGCCTCGGGGGTGTCCCGGTTTTCCTCGAGGCGCAGTCGCCTGAGCCAGTCCGCGGCCGCCTGGGCCCCCAGGCCCTGGCGGTGCATCTGCTCCTGCACCAGCTCGGCGGCCTGCTGCACATCCGCCAGGGCCCGGCCCCGTAGGGAGAGCCGTGCCAGGCCCTCGGTCCCCTGCAGGTGAGCCAAGGCCGCGGTTAAGCCGAGTTTGGGTAGACGTTCCGCCAGGGTGCTCAATTCGGCCGCGAGCTGATCCCACTGGGCGGAGCTGCTGGCCTCGATCTCGGCGGCGGACCAGCCCAGCAGGGCCGAGGCCGCCAGCAATTTCAAGCGCCCCAGTTGGCCGGGTTGGGCCAGGGCATCCAGGAAACGCTGCAGGGCACTGGCCCCGAGGCTTTCAAAGACATCGCCGCGGCTGACCAGACGGCTTGGGATCTGCCGGCGCTCCAGGGCGGCCCGCAGGGCCTCAGCCTGCTCGTGGCGGCTGACCAGCAGACAGAGGTCGCCCGGGTCGATCGGCCGGCCGTTGAGCACGAGCCCTTGGCTCAGCACGTCCTGGCAGAGGCCAGCCACCTGGGCCTCGAGCCCCTGGCTTGGATCCAGCTCCAGCAGCTGCAGCGGCGCTGGGTTGCCGGGGCACTCCAGCTGTCCCTTGTTGGCCTTTGCCAGCACCTGGGGCACCTCCAGTGCGCTCTGGATCAACCCGGGTTGCATCAGGGCGTTCAGGCCCGCCACTAGTGCTGTGCTCGAGCGGCGGTTCTCGAACAGGCCAAAGCGGCCATCGGCCTCGGCGGCCGCCTGGCGGTAGGTCTGCAGCTCTCCGCCGCGGAAGCGGTAGATCGCCTGCTTGGGATCGCCCACCATCACCAGCAGGTGCCGGCTGGGCTCCTGGGCAAAGGCCCGCTTGAGGATCCGCCACTGGATCGGGTCGGTGTCTTGAAACTCATCGATCAGGGCGGCCCGGTAGCGGCGGGAGACCGCCTGCAGCAGGGGCGAGGGCTCGCGGGGCTCCGGGCCCGGATCGAGTTGCTCGAGCAGTTGGCCGAAGCTGATCTCGCCGCTGCGCTCCCGGCGGCGTTGCAGCTCGGCGCGCCCCCAGTGGCAGAAGTGCAGCAGGGCTAGCTCGGCAGGCCCCTCCACCACCGCGGCGATGGCCTGGAGCAGGGGGGCCTGGGGCAAGGAGACCTGATCGCCGTGGGCCGGGGCCGCCGCCTTGGTGAAGGGGCCCGGGTGGAAGTACTTCTTGAGCTCCTCCTGCTGAAGCAGGGCGTCGTAGCCGGCGGGTGCCTCCAGTTGGGAGAGCCAGGTCTGAACGCGGTTCAGGCGGTCGGGTTTGGCCTTGAGCCGGTAGGGGGCGTACTTGACCCCCAGGCTCTTGAGTTCCACGGCGGCCGCGGCGAACTCCTCCTCGAGGTCCTCGCTGCGGGCCTCCCACTCCGCCTGGAACTGCTGCCAAACGCGGCTCCAATGGGGAGCGAGTTGCTCCGCCAGGGTCAGGTCCGTGCTCCAGCCCTCGGGCAGGGGGGCGAGCTGGAGGGCCGGGTCGCCATCAAGGCTGCCCAGCAGGTTCACCAGCTGCTCAGGGTTGACCTGTTGGCTCTGCAGGCCCGCCAGCAGATGGGGCGGCAGGGGAAGCACCTGCTGCTGCCAGTAGTCATGGACCAGCTCTTGTCTCCGCTCGCGCCCCTGGCTCTCCAGGGCGACATCCGGGCCAAGGCCGGCCTCGAGGGCGTGGCGCTGCAGGGTCCGGCGGCAGAAGCCGTGGATGGTGGTGATGTCGGCGCGATCCAGTCGCTCCAGGGCCAAGAGCAAGCGGCCCTTGATCGCGATGACCTGATCGGCCTGTAGGGCTAAGCGCCACTGCTGCAGCGGTTCGTCGGCCTCGGGGTTGGCGCGATCGAGCAGGACCAGGGCCTCCTGCAGGCGGCGGGCAATGCGGTCCCGCAGTTCGGCGGCGGCGGCATCGGTGAAGGTCACCACCAGCAACTCCTCCACTTCGAGGGGGCGCCGTCCCTCGCTGAGCAGCCGCAGCACCAGGTGAGCCAGGGCGAAGGTCTTGCCGGTGCCGGCGCTGGCCTCCAGCAGCCGGATCCCCGGCGCCAGGCTGAAGCCGTTGGCGTCAAAGGCGGCCCGGGTCATGGCTTGACCTCCTGGCGGCGCTCCAGCAGCGGCCCATGCAGCGTCAGGGCCAGGCTCTGCAGCTCCGCTGTGAGCAGGTCCCCCAGGGGCAGGTCCGAGCCAAAACAGACCCGCTGCACCGGATCGTCCCGCTCGGCCCGCAGTTGATAGCCCCCTTCCCAGATCTCCTTGGCTTTGGCCCAACCGCGCCCCTGGCCAGGTTTGCTGCTCTCGGCGCTGGCGTAGGCCCAGCCGGTTTCCGGCGGCAGCGCCCAGCAGTTCTGACGGTGCGCCTCGCGCCAGCTCTGCAGTTGCTCCAGCAGGGCGCTGGCCTGCTCGGGGGCGGGGGCCTCAACGCGCTCCAGCACCCGGAAACGATGGCGGTCGCGGCCCACCAGGGACCCTCCCCGCAGGTTCAGGCCGGCGGCCGCCGCCAGCAGGCACTCCAGCCAGAGCTGCAGGCGTTGGGGGGTGCGGGGTTTGGCGGTGTGAACCAGCACCAGCTGGCCGCCGCGGCTGCTCAACTCCGCGGCATAGCCCTGCCACTGCGCAGGCTGCTGCTCCGGTTCCCCCAGCAGATCCAGACAGCTGCGCAGGCTCTGCCAGCGCTGCTCCAACTGCTCCACCTCCAGGGCTCCGGCGGCCAGGGGGGGCAGCAGGCCCCGGCCCCGTTCCCGTTCGCGCCAATCGGGGCTCGCAGCCCCGGGCTCCTCGTCCCATTCGCGGCGCAGCAGGCTGGCGCGCTCCCGCTCCCCCAGTTGCAGGGCTTCGAGATCGAGCACCGGCTGATCGAATTCCTTGGGGCGAATGCCCAGTTGCTCCAGCCAGAGGCCCTGGGGGGCCTGGATCCAGCGCTGTAGATCGCTCCAGGCCTCAGCGGGAGTGCTCTGGGGAAGCGGCGGCGCCGGCGGCGGGGTGCTGAAGGCCAGCCCCTGCTGGCAGTGGAGCTCGCCCTGCTCGAGCTGTTGGCGCACCTGCAGGAGGCGTTGGTCGCAACTCGCCGCCGGCCAGGGAGCCATGGCGAGGAAGTTGCTGCGTTCCAGGGCATTGGCGGCGTGCTCCCGCAGGGGAACGGCGTTGCTGCCGAGCTGTTGGCCCAGCAACTCCAACCACTGCCGCACCGGTGTCGAGGCTTCCAGGGTTTCTCCGGTGCGCTCATCGCGGCAGCTCCAACTGAGCAGCAGGTGCTGGCGCGCTGAGAGCAGGGCCTCCAGCAGGACGTAGCGGTCCTGGTCGCCGCTGTTGGGATCGCCCAGCTCGCGGCGGTGCTCCATCAGATGGAAGCCGGGCCGTTGGCGCTGGCGGGGGAAGGCCCCGGCATCCAGCCCCATCAGCACCACCACCCGGTGCGGAATCGCGCGCATCGGCTCCAGGGCGCTGATGGTCAGGGCCCCAGAGCGGTGCCCAAAGCGGCCGCTGCCCTCGCTCAGGCGCTCCGCCAGGACATCGGCCACCACTGGAGCGGCGAGCTCCAGGGGGCTCTCCCCCGCCACCGCCTGCCAATCCGCCAGGGCCGCATGGATCGTCTGCAGCTCCCAAGCCCAGCTCCCCCCATCGCCAAAGAGCAGGGGCAGCTGCTCCCGTAGGCCCTCCACCCACTCCGGCACCCGCCGCGCCTGGGCGAACCAGCGCAGGCTGCTGAGCAGTTGCCGCAACAGGCCAATCCAGCGGCCCTGCTGCTCGAGGCTGCCGCCCAGGGCCATCGGCGCGGTGTCCCCGAGGGCGAGGCCCGGGAGATCCGGGAGCACCAGGCCCAGCACGAGTCGATCGATCGCCCAACCCAGGCTGTGGCTGGGGTCCCCGCCCCGGTCTCGCCCATCCAGTCCCCAGCGGAACCCCGCCCGCTGCAGCAGGGCCGTGAGCTCGCCGGCATCACCGGCTTCGAGCTGCTGGGCCGCCAGCAGGGGCCCGCAGCAGAGCACGTTCTCCAGGGCGCTGGCCGTCAGGCGTTCGCCGCCGAGTTGCAGCAGGGTGAGCAGTCCTTGGGCAATCCCCGCCTCGCTCTGTTGGCTGCGGTCCGTCAGACGCCAGGGCAGGCGCACCCCGGTGGCCTCGGCATCACCGAAGACCGCGGGCACCAGCGGGGCGAAGGCCTCCACCTGGGGCGTCATCACCAGGATGTCCCGCGGCTCGAGGCTGGGGTCCGCCGCCAGCAGCTGCAGGATCTGATCGCGCACCACCTGGAGTTGGCGCAGCCGGCCCGGGCAGGCGTGGAATTCCAGGGAGCGATCCTGCGGGTCCCGATGCAGGGGGTGATCGGCCTCCGGTTCGCCGCAGACCAGCTGCTCTTGCAGTTGCTCCAGGAGGGACGGTTCCCGCTGCTCGTGTCGGGCGACGGTGGCGGGGGCAAAGAACAGATCTCCCTCCTGCCATTGGCCCAGTTGGCTCTCGCCGGTTCCCTCGAGCAACTGCTGAAATTCCGCCCCAAGCCGGCCAAAGCGGGCCTCCAGGCTCGGGACGCTCAGCAACCAGTCCGCCGCCAGGGGATCACTCAGGGCCGCCGGGCCGCTGCGCTGCCAGAGATCGCGGCAGGGGGTGAGCATGTAGAGCTCCACCTGACGCACCGCCGAGAGGGCCTGCAGCAGTTCCACCTGGACCGGGGCCAGGCTGCTTAAGCCGAGGAGCCGCAGCGGTTGCGCGCTGGTCAGCTCCGGTCTCCAGCCGGCCTCGAGCCGGCGAATCAGCTGCCGTGCCCGCACGCCAAAGGGCAGGCAGCCCAGGCGTTCGACCAAACGGCGCAGTAACTCCGGCTGCCACTGCAACCCCTCCGGCAGCGTCTGGGGTTGCTCGCTCAGCCAGGCCTCGAGCATTGCCGGGCGATAGAGGCCGTAGTCGTCGATGGCATCGGCAATCGCTCGGGCCAATTGCCAGAGGGCCTGATCGAGTCGGTCCAGTCCGGAGGAGCGAACGTCCAGCCATTGGCGCAGGGGCTGAGCCGTTGGGCTTTGCAATAGCTCCGGCAGTAACTCCAGTAATGGCCAGACCAGGTTCTGGGCGCGCCAGGGATCGGGGCCGCTCTGTGGTGGGGCGTCCTCCATCCATTGGTTGACTAACTGCCGCAGCAGGCTGCTGGGGAAGGGGAAGCGCAGGTTCGCCGCGATGCCGGCGGGGTTGGCCAGGGCCAGTTGCTCCCCCAGCCAGCGGCTGGTGGGCCAGGTGTTCACCACCACCTGGGCCTCCTCGAGCAGCTCCGGCGGATGCAATTGCAGGTTGGTGGCCAGGACGCGAGCCAGCAGCTCAGCGCGATTGCTGCGGTAGACCGTGAGCAAGGCTCAGACGGGGCTCAGGCTGGGCGACTGCAGACTATGGGCAAGACCCGGAACTGACACCACCTCGCGGCTCTCGGGGCAGTAGGCGCTGAGGTCGCCGCCGTAGCAGGCGCCGGTGTCCACCATGACGATGTTGGGCAGCCGGCGGACGTTCGGGCCGGGGGTGTGGCCGATCACCACATCGCCAAAGCGTCCGTCGTACTGCTCCCAAAACCCCATGCGCACCCGTAGGTCCGGTTGCCAGGTGCTGGGGTTGAAGCCGGCATGGGTGGCCACCCAACCTTCGCCCCAGTAGGCCAGTGGCAGCTGCTCCAGGCGTTTGAGCCATAGGGCGCAACCGTCGCTGCCGAGTTGACGGCGTGTCTCGGCGCCGGCCTGTTTGTTTGCCCCTTGATCGCTGCGCAGGGCCTCGATCAGATCCTGCTCGTGGTTGCCCCGCAGCCAGATGGCGCGGCCGTTCTCCACCAGGCCCCAGATGCGCTCCATCGTCGCGGGGGTGTCGGGGCCGCGGTTGATGGCGTCGCCGCAAAAAATCAGACGGTCTCCCGTCGGGAGTTGCGCCAGCAGGCTCTCGAGGGACCCCGAGCAGCCATGCACATCACCGATGACCCAGTGGCGGGCTTTGCGACTGACGGTCGTCATATCTCCCACTTTGGCTGGAGCCTTGACGATCTGTCAGCCCCTTTTGCGCATCCCCTCGCAGAGGTTGAAAACGGGATAACGTCCCTTTAACCACGCCCCTCTGGATGGACAGCCAGACCCCGGAGAGCCCCAAGCCGGTTGATCCGCGCAGCCTCTCGGTGGGTCGGCGGGTGGAGATTCTGGTGAAAGCCCTCGATGGGGCGAAGCGCACCAATGAGGCCCTAGCTAAGTGCGCCAACGGCGACGAGATGGTGGAGGTGCTCCTCAACGCCTCCTCCAAGTTGGGTCTGGGGCTGACCCAGGCGGAACTCACCCGTACCCCGCCGATCCGCGACTGGATCTGGTGGAAGAACAAAGAAGCGGTGCTCACCATTGGTGATGCCAAGCCCCGCTACCAGCAGGACGGAGCGCAGGGCCGATCTGATGGGGATGAGCCCCGCAAGAAGTTCCTCGGTCTCTTCTGAGCTCAGGCGGCGCTGGCCAGGGCGTCGGGGATGGAGCTGGAGGGCGCCTCAAAGCTGCCCTTGGCCACAAACTCCAGACGCAGTTTCATGAAGTCGATGAACTTCGGATCGGTGGAGACCACCGCGGCGGCGGGCTGGGGGACCTGCTCGGCAATGGCCTTGAGCTCGGGGGCTTGGAGGAAGGCGGGGCGCTTCACCAGCCAGAAGTCGATCGCTTTGCCCTGCTCGCCGTAATTACGGACACGCTCGCGCAGCACCTCATCGAGGGGCTCCTCCACGGTGAGGAAGGCCTCACTGGCGGCCACGAAGTGGTACTGGGTCATGAACTGGTGCTGCCGAAGAGGGGTTCCCGGCGGGGATTCTGGACCAAAGCCTTCATCTGCCGCACGGCCTCCTCCAGGCCCACTGCGAGGGCCCGGGCGACGATGGTGTGACCGATGTTGAGCTCCTCCATGCCCTCGATGGCGGCGATCGGCTCCACGTTTTGGTAGGTCAGGCCATGGCCAGCGTTGACCCGCAGGCCCAGGCTGCGGGCAATGAAGGTGCCCTCGGTGATGCGTGCCACTTCCTTGGCCTGCTGCTGCCAGTTCGCCTCGGCATAGGTGCCGGTGTGCAGTTCCACCCAGCGGGCGCCGCTGGCCTGGCAGGCCTCCAGCTGGGCGGCCTCGGCGTCGACAAACAGGCTGACGCCGATGCCGGCGTCCTGGAGACGGCCCGAGATTCCTTTGATCGTGCTGAGCTGCGAGGCCACATCCAGCCCCCCTTCTGTGGTGACCTCCTCGCGCTTCTCCGGCACGAGGGTGACCATGTCGGGCTTGATCCGCAGGGCGATGGCCTCCATCTCGGCGGTCGCGGCCATCTCCAGGTTCAGGCGGCTGCGCACCACCTGACGCAACAACTCCACATCGCGGTCCTGGATGTGGCGCCGGTCCTCGCGCAGGTGCACGGTGATGCCATCGGCGCCGCCGAGCTCAGCCAGCAGGGCGTAGCTCACCGGGTCGGGCTCAACCGTGCGGCGGGCCTGGCGCACATTGGCGATGTGATCAATGTTGACGCCAAGGCTCGCCATGGCAATCGCTGCTGCTAGGCGGATCCTATGGATGGCGCCGCCAGGCCCGCTCGATCAACTGCCTGCTTGAGGGGCTTTCGGTAGGGGATCGCCCTTAGGTTGCCGGGACTTCAGGTCAGGGTGTTCAGTCCGATGGCGGCGGCAGGCACGGCATCGGTGGCGCTGACGGAACGGGAAAAGAGTCTCTGCAACGGCATCAACCCCTGGCTGGCGCCGGTGGCGATGGTGCTCACCCAGGACGTTGCCCTGAAGGGATTTTTTGGTGGTGGCCTGAGGGTCCTTGGCCGCGAGAACTTGCCCCATGAGGGGCCCGTGCTGCTGGCGCCGACCCACCGCTCCCGCTGGGATGCGCTGATGCTCCCCTATGCCGCCGGGCGCCGGGTGAGCGGACGGGACTGCCGTTTCATGGTCACCAGCGATGAGATGACCGGTTTGCAGGGCTGGTTCCTGCATCGCCTGGGCTGCTTCCCGGTGAATCCGCGCAAGCCGGCCGCCGCCTCCCTGCGCTTCGCCGTCGATCTGCTCGAGAGCGGCAATCAATTGGTGATGTTCCCGGAGGGGAAGATCAACCAGGACGATCCAGCCATGCGGCTGATGCCTGGGCTGGCGCGGCTGACGGCCCTGGCGGAAGGCCAGGGGGTGGCGGTTCAGGTGGTGCCCGTTGGGATTGCCTATGGCCATGCCAAGCCCCGCTTTGGCGATCAGGCCGCCCTCTGCTTCGGTCAACCCCTGCGTCTGGCCGGTGGGGAACGGGAGCAGATCAAGGCCCTGACGCTGGATCTGACGGAGAAGCTTCAGGCTGCTGAGGCGCTGGCGCGCCAGGCGGTTGGGCGCCCCTTGCAACGCCCGTAGAGTTGCCCCAATTCGCAAGTGCTCCTGTGCGCCGGCAACTCGCCGCCTTCAGCCTCTCCGCCCTGGCGGCGGTTGTCCCTGGTCTGGTCTCGCAATCCGCCCTGGCTCAGGACGCCCAAAAGGTCCTGGCTTCCCCCAGCTCGGGTCTGAACCTCAGCGCCATTGAGGCCAAGGTGGCGGCCGGTGATGCCGCTGCGGCCGCCGGCAATCTGGAGCAGGCCAAAGCCGACTACGACTCGGCCCGTGAAGGCGCCCAGAACCTGACCCGCTTTTATCGCAGCCTCAGCGGTTCCTTCCGCGGCCTCGATGCCCGGATCCCCCGGGAGATGGATGCCAAAGGCCGGGAGGCCCTCGAGCTGCAGGCCAAGATCGACCTGCGTCTGGCGGCGCTGCTGCGCCGGATGAACCAGCCCGCCGCTGCCGTTCCCCTGTTGGTGGAAGTGGTTCAGATCACCACCCCGGCCAACCCCATGGGCCAGAAGGCTTATCAGAGCCTGCTGGAGCTGGGCTTCGTCACCACCCCCTTCGCCGGTGGTTCGGGCGCGGGCAATTGATTCCGCAGTCCGTCTTCTTACAGTCCCAAGCTCACTGATCTGAGGTCATGGTTCATCCCGACCAGGTGAAGGCCGCCATTGGCGTCGCCCTTCCCGATGCCTGCGTTGAGGTGGAAGATCTCACCGGCGGCGGTGACCACCTGCAGGTGAAGGTGGTCTCCTCGGCGTTTGAGGGACTCAGCCGGATCAAGCAACACCAGCTGGTCTACGGCGCCCTTCGCTCGGAGCTGGCCAGCGAGGCGATTCACGCCCTCGCCCTGCAGACCTCAACCCCCTCCTGATTTCACGATTCATCCCATGGATTCCGCCCTCAAGCAGCGCCTCGATCAGTTGGTGGGCAGCAGCCCGATCTTCGTCTTCATGAAGGGCAGCAAGTTGATGCCCCAGTGCGGCTTCAGCAACAACGTGGTGCAGATCCTCAACGCCATGGCCGTTCCCTTCGAGACCTTTGACGTGCTCTCCGACATGGAGATCCGTCAGGGCATCAAGGAGTACTCCGAGTGGCCGACCATTCCCCAGGTCTATGTCAATGGGGAGTTCATTGGCGGCTCCGACATCCTGATCGAGATGTACAACTCAGGGGAACTCAAGGAAAAGCTCGCGATTGCCCTCGCCAGCTGAGATCTCCAAGGGGCCTGAGGGCCCCTTTTTTTGTGCCTAGTTGCGGCCGGTCTCGTAGAGGGTGCTCATGTCGCCGTTGGGGCCGATGAAGCTGGAGGGATCCATGATCCAGCGGTCCACGACCTCCTCAAGGCGGCGCTGGGCCAGGGGGTCCAGCAGGGCCGAGCGCCGCAGGGCGTGCAGGTAGCCATCGGCGTACAGCCGCAGTTCCGAGGGCCCGTGGTAGCGATCCGCCAGGGACTGGCAGGCATCGCAGAGGGACTGGAAATGGCGAATGGCTTCTGGGTGCTGCAGTCCGTTCATGGTTCGGGAAGAGGGCCTCGACCCGGTGGCCAGATATCAAGCAGTGCTTGATACCGATGTGCCTCTGAAATTACCGATAGCGTAGAGAGAATCAAGGAGAAGGGCGTGTCCTCCACACCTCCAAGTCCTGAATCGAATCTGAAACGGGTTCTGGTGGTGGATCCTCACCCCACCCTGCGCACCGTTCTGGCCCAGCGTCTGCGGCAGGACGGTCACCTCACCGCCGCTGTCTCCACCGCCTCAGAGGCCATTGCCCTCTGTGAGGACCTCACCCCCGACCTGCTTGTTGCCGCCGAACTGCTGGAGGAAACCTCAGCCCTGAAGCTGGCTGGTCAGCTTCGCTGTCCGGTGATGGTGCTCACGGCCCGCTCCGGCTCAGAACCGGTGGTCTCCCTGCTCGATGCCGGCGCCGATGACGTCCTGCGCAAGCCCTTTGGCCTGGAGGAACTGGCCGCCCGTTGCCGGCTGCTGCTGCGCCGCAGTGGTACGGGTCTGCAGGAGCGGGTCTGCGTCGGTCCGCTCGAGGTGCATGTCCTGCTGCGCCAGGTGACCCTGCGGGATCAGCCCGTTGAGCTCAGCCCCCGGGAATTCGCCCTGCTGTGCGCCCTGCTGATGCCCCCCGGCATCATCCGCAGCCGCAGCGAACTGCTGCGCATGGCCTGGCCCCCCTTCAGTGGTGGCCCCCGTTCGGTCGACACCCAGGTGCTCACCCTGCGGCGCAAGTTGGAGCAGGCCGGCCTGGGCGAGGGCGGCGGCATCGAGACCGTGCGCCAGCAGGGCTACCGCTTCAGCCTGGACACCATTCCCTCCGATGGCCTCAGCTCAGCGCCGCTGACGGGAGCACCCATCGCCCGCTGAGCAGGGCCCAGCCCACCATCGCCTCAAACACCAGCATCGCCAGGCAGAGCCCCGCCAGGAGCTGATAGGTCCAAGGGGGGCTGATCCGGCCGATGGAGCTGGTGTCCAGGCCCGTCCGCTCGCTGAAGCGGCCCAGGAACTCCTCGAAGGCTTGCACCCGTTGGGGGAGCAGATAGGCCGAGCCGTCCTCCGTTCTGACGTAGAAGACACGGCCCCCCTGGCTGGTGGCTACAGGCGTCAGGCCCTTGACCTGCTCCCAGGTCAGGGACCAACCGCGGCGCAGCAGCCAGGAGCACCAGCGCGGGTAGCCCACCTGCAGGCCGCCCTCGCCCAGGCTCACCTCCTCGCTCACTAGGGCCCAGACCAGCAGCAGCCCCAGGGGCAGTGCAGCGATCAGCCAGGGCTGAAGGTTGGCCGGGGCCATCCAGGGCAGGGGGAAGACCAGGGCCAGATAGAGGCTGACCAGCGTGAAGCGAATCAGCGGCGCCATCGGGTAGCGCTGGTCGCTCATCGGTCCTCGGGGGAGCCGGGGAGCGGTTCGATCACGCCCGAGGGTTGGTAGCGCCCGCCGAAGACCTCCTGCTCGCGTCCCTTCCAGAACTCGCCCAGGCGCATCAGATCGGCGTGGGCCTCGTGGAGTTTCTGCTCGTACTCCTCGGGGTTCATCGTGTCCTTGGCCTCCTTCAGCTTCGTCAGCCGCAGCAGCTGCAGCATCCAGGGTTTGGAGAGTTCGCCCCGCTGCTCGAGGTAGCGGGCCAGCTCCTCGGAAGTCGGCATCTCGGCAGCTTGCGTCAAGAGGGGCCACCCTATGGAGATGGTCTCGGCTTCTGCGAGTTCGGGTTTCTGCCTGCCGCCGGCCTGGGCCGCGGAGGCCGTCGTCTACCAGATCTTTCCGGATCGTTTCTGCCGCAGTGGGCGCTCGCCCCAGCAGAGCGGCCTGCTTCTGGCGCCCTGGGGCTCCGCGCCCGATCCCCATGCCTTTCAAGGGGGTGACCTCTGGGGTGTGCTCGATCGCCTGGACCATCTCCAGGGTCTGGGGGTCAGCTGCCTCTATCTCAACCCGATCTTCAGCTCGGCGGCCAATCACCGCTATCACGCCTACGACTATTTCCAGGTCGATCCGCTGCTGGGCGGTGAGCCGGCCTTTGCGGCGCTGCTGGCCGAACTCAAGCGCCGGGGTATGCGCCTGCTGCTCGATGGGGTCTTCAACCACTGCGGCCGGGGTTTCTGGGCCTTCCATCACCTGCTGGAGAACGGGCCGGCCTCGCCCTACCGCGACTGGTTCATCAGCGAGCACTGGCCCCTGAGGCCCTACCCCGCAGCGGGGGAGTCCTGCGGCTACCACGCCTGGTGGTCTGATCCGGCCCTGCCCAAGTTCAACCACGCCAATCCCCAGGTGCGTGAGCACCTGCTGGCGGTTGGTCGCCACTGGATCGAGCGCGGGATTGACGGCTGGCGCCTGGACGTTCCCGATGAGGTGGAGCCGAGCTTCTGGCTGGAGTTTCGGCGGGAGGTGCGCGCGGCCAACCCCGAGGCCTGGATCGTTGGCGAGATCTGGGGTGAGGCGCGCCAGTGGCTCGGCGGCCAGCACTTCGATGGGGTGATGAACTACCGCCTCGCCTGGGGCACCCTCGGTTGGGTCGCTGCCGGGGTCCTGGCCCATGGGCATCACCGCGAGGCGATTCCCTATCAATGCCTCAGTGGCGAGCACTATCGCGCGCTGCTGCTCGAGACCCTGGGTTGGTACCGGCCCGAGGTGAACTGCGCTCAGCTCAACCTGCTGGACAGCCATGACGTGCCGCGGGCGCTGCACATGCTCCAGGGGGACCTGGCGGCCCTGAAGCTGGCCCTGGTGCTGCTCTTTGCCCTGCCTGGGGTGCCCTCGCTCTATTACGGCACTGAGGCTGGCCTCGCGGGCGGTGAGGAGCCGGCCTGCCGTGAGGCCTTCCCCTGGGGGGCGCCCCTGGTCTTGGGGGACTTCATCGCTGCTCTGGCCCAGATGCGCCGAGAGCACTCCGCCCTGCGCTCGGCTGAACTGGAGCTGGAGCTCCTTGGCGAGGAGGGGCTGCTGCTGATCCGCGGCAGCGGGGCCGAGCGGCGGCGGCTGGTGCTCAACCGCAGCCGGGATTCAGCGCTGGCGCTGCCCGATGGCAGCCAGCTGGCCCCCCAGGACTGGCGGCTCTTGGCTTAGTCCGGCAGGGCCCAGGGGTTCAGGCCCAGGTCCGCGCCGATGCGGTGGGCGCAGGCGAAGCCGCTGAAGGCTACGGCGTTCAGGCCCTGGCCGGGGAAGCAGGAGTCACCGACGCAGTAGAGGTTCTGCAGCCCCGTGCGGTTGAAGGGCATCGGCAGCAGGCCCGGCAGGCGCAGGGCGGGGATCGGGCCGTAGCTGCCGCCCATGCGCCCGAGGAAGCGGCGGTGGGTGCGGGGCGTGCCGATCTCCTGGTGGCGGATCGCGCCGGCCAGACCCGGCAGGATTGCTTCCAGTCGTTGCACCAGTCGGGCGGCATCGGCGGCCTTCTTGGCTTTGTAGGCGCTTGGACTCAGGTCCTTCCAGGCCTGGATGTCGCTTGGGGTGAAGGTGTGGACGATGTGCCGGCCCTCGGGGGCCAGGGAGGGATCCAGCAGGGTCGGGATCGAAACGAAGATCACCCCCTGCTCGTCCTCCATCGCCGACCAGTCCTCCAGCAGCAGGTGGTGGCAGTGGAAGCCCTCGGGAATGACCGAGGCGTCGACCCCCAGATGCAGGGAGAGGAAGGAGGGGGAGGGTTTGTAGCGGCGGCGCCAGGTGCGCTCGGCCTTGGGGGTGTGGGCGGCATCCACCAGCGGTTGGCGCACCGAGCCCTCGCCGGCAAAGGTGTCCCAGCGGGTGGCGTTGCTCACCACGCGGCGGGCCTGGATCGTCTCGCCATCGGCCAGCTTCACGCCCACGGCCTGGCCGTTCTCGATCAGCACCTCGGTGACGCGGGCCTTGTAGCGGATCGCGCCGCCATGGCTCTCGAGACCGGCCACCAGTTTCTCGGCGATCACCCCAACGCCTCCCTTGGGGTAGTTGATGCCGCCGGCATGGCGATCGGAGAAGACCATGCCGGCGTTGATCATCGGCGTGAGGTCGGCCGGCATCACGCTCCAGCAGAAGCACTCCATGTCGATCAGCTTCAGCAGCTGCTCGTCTTTGATGTGCTGGCGGGCCACATCGCCGACGTTGAAGGGCAGCCAGCGGGCCAGCCCCAGGCAGGCCAGGGGCGCCTTGAAGAAGACCTTGGCCAGGTAGGCCGGGTCCTCGAGCGAGAGCAGCGGCATCGCATCGAGGCAGTTGAACACCTGCCAGCAGGTGTCATAGAAGGCGCGGATGCCCTTGGCCTCGTGGGGGAAGAGGCCCGTGAGGCGGGCGATGAAGGCCTCGTAGTCCCGGTCCACTGCGACGTTCAGGCCGCCCGGCAGGTGGTATTCGAGCTGGGCTGGATCCGGCACCGTCTCGCAGTGCTGGCCCACATCGCCTAGGGCCCGGGTCAGCAGATTCGTGTGGCCCTTCTCGCCGAAGCCAAAGATCATCGAGGCGCCCACATCAAAGGTGTAGCCCTCGCGGCGGAAGCTGCCTCCCGATCCCCCGGGGATCAAATAGCGCTCCAGCACCAGGGTCTTGGCGCCCTTGGCCGCCAGCTGGGAGGCGGTCACCAGGCCGCCGATGCCCGAGCCGATCACGATCACGTCCCAGGAGGGCTTGGTCACGGCGGGACTGGCGGAAGCAGCTTGGAACCCTATCGCCAGGCCTTTGGCCGCTGTCCCTCACTCTTGCTAGAGGACCGGGAAGAGCCTGATCGGTGTTTTGCGCGATCGCATCCTTTGGATCCTGAGCCTGGTCTTTATCGCCTGGATGGTCTGGGCTGAAACCAGTTTTCAATTTTTCGAGCACGACCTGGCGCAGGGTTCGGCCCTCCAGCCCGGTGCTATGGCGCTCCTGGGCTGTGCCTTTCTCCTTCCCTACGGACTGGTTCAGATTCCAGTGGGCTGGCTGCTCGATCGCAGGCAGGTCGATCGTCTGCTGCTGCTCGGTGGAGTCGCGGCCGCCAGCTTCACCTTGGTCTTCTCACGAGGCGAGTCGTTCCAGGCCTTGCTGCTGAGCCGCGCCGGCATGGGCCTGGCCTGTGCCGTGGCGTTTCCCGCCTCTGGACTGCTGGCACGCCGCAGCTTGCCCCAGGAGCGATTCGCCTTGGCGATGGGATTCACCGACAGCCTGCTCGGTCTTGGTGCCACCTTTGCCGCACTCATGCCCCTGCTGATCGGCAGCCAGAACTGGCGGCTGCTGGTGCAGGTCCAAAGCCTCTCGTTGGCGGTGTTGGTGGTGTTGCCCTTGGCGCTGCTGGCCTGGTCTCGGCCCTCGCTGAAGCGCTCCAGTTCTGCTCCGACGTCTGAGCCGGAGGGATCGCCAAACCCCCGCCAACTGCTGCAGGGCGCACTGATGTACGCCTGGGGCGGGGGGCTGCTGTTTGGCCTTGGGCAGTACGCCCTGATCTCCCGCCTACGCGGTTGGAACACTGACCTTCAGGTGCAGGCGACCCTGCTGCTCTCGCTTGGCATCAGCGTCAGCATGGTGCTCAGCGGCGCCCTGGCGAAGCGCCCCCAGAGGCGCTCTGGTCTGCTGCTTGTGGGCAGCCTGCTGGCGACGATCTCGTTGTTTGCCTTGGGCAGCCCTGCCGGTGGTGGTGAGCTGCAACGGCTGGCGGGTGCTGGCCTGGGTCTTGGAATTGGGACCAGCGTGATGGCCTTCCCCATGGCCGAGGAGGCTGCAGCCCCAGGAAAAACGGCCTTCGTGGTGGCCCTGGTCAACACCTGCGGCACCGTCAGCGGTGGCCTGATGATGCTGATCTCGGGTCTGTTGCTGCAGCTGAGCAGCGCCGAGGGACTGCCCTTGGCGATGGGCCTCTATGGCGTCTTCACGGCCGCTGGCATTCCGCTGGCCCTTTGGATCAAGCGCAGCGAGCCCCAGCTGTCAGGCCGCCACTAGGCCTTGTTCGCAGAAGGGCGCCAGATCCTCCAGGGCCCGGTCGCGGTAGGCGCCGTAGCGGCGGCGCTTGTCGCGGATGCGCTCCGGGAGTTCGGGCAGTAGGCCGAAGTTGGGGGGCATGGGCTGGAACTTCTCGCTGGGGGCCTCGGCGATGAAGTGGGTCAGGGCGCCGCTCATGGTGGTGGCCGGCAGGTTGATCGGCTCCAGACCTTGGGCCAGGCGGGCGGCGTTGGTGCCGGCCAGCCAGCCGCCGGCGACGGCCGCGGCGTAGCCCTCGGTGCCGGTGATCTGGCCGGCGGCCAGCAGGGTCGGGCGGCTGCGGAACTGCAGGGTGGGATCCAGCAGCTGGGGCGCCTCCAGGAAGGTGTTGCGGTGCATCACCCCGAAGCGCACGAACTCGGCGTTCTCCAGGCCCGGGATCATCCGCAGCACCCGCTTCTGCTCGCCCCACTTGAGGTTGGTCTGGAAGCCCACCAGGTTCCAGAGGCGGCCGTCCTTGTCCTCCTGGCGCAGTTGCACCACGGCGTAGGCGCGCTTGGCCCGGCGCACGTCCCGGTCGTTGACATCGCCCCAGCGGGGATCCCAGAGACCGATGGGCTTGAGGGGGCCGTAGCGCATGGTGTCCTCGCCGCGGCGGGCGAGCTCCTCAATCGGTAGGCAACCCTCAAAGAAGGTGGCGTTCTCTTTTTCGAAGTCCTTGAGCTCGGCCTGCTCGGCCGCCAGCAGGGCCTCGCGGAAGGCGAGGAACTGCTCTTTGTCCATCGGACAGTTGATGTAGTCGGCGTCGCCCTTGTCGTAGCGGGAGGCGCGGAAGGCAATCGAGAGGTCGATGCTCTCGCCCTCAACGATTGGACTGGCGGCGTCAAAGAAGTGACAGTCCCCCCGGCCGGTGAAGGCGCGCAGGTCCTCGGCCAGGGGTTCGCTGGTCAGGGGACCGGTGGCCAGCACCGTGATCTGCTCAGGGCCGGGCAGGGCCAGTTGCTCATCGCGCACCACCGTCACCAGGGGGTGCTGCTCGAGGGTTTCCGTCAGGGCGGCGCTATAGCGGCCGCGGTCCACCGCCAGGGCACCACCGGCGGGGACGGAATGCTGGTCCGCGGTGCCGATCACCAGGGAGCCAAGGCGGCGTAGCTCCTCCTGCAGCAGGCCCGCGGCCCGATCACTGCTGAGGGCTCCGAAGCTGTTGCTGCAGACCAGCTCGGCGAACTCGCTGCTGTGGTGGGCGGGGGAGCGGCGCACCGGCCGCATCTCCACGAGCCGCACAGGGATCCCAGCTCGGGCGATCTGCCAGGCGGCCTCGGTTCCGGCCAGGCCTGCTCCGATCACCAGGACGGATTGGGAGCTGGATTGAGACACGCGAAACCGGCTCCGCCTGAATTGATCAGGCTAGGAGCCGGTGGGTGGGCGCTTGGCCTCAGCCTTGGGCGCGCTTCAGCATCATCTGCAGTTGGCCCACGGCGGCGCGGCCGATGTTGAACACAGCCCAGCCGGCGGCCAGAAGGATCGGGGTCACAACAAGCAGGAGCCGTGCGTCCATGACTGGGGGAAAAGGAGTGCCGAGATCTTACGAACTTCTGTTCCTTGAACTCCGGGAGCTGATCGAATTCGCAGCAATTGGCCTCCTCAGTGGAAGCCCAGGTCCGTGGATCGCCCCGCGTGGGCCATGGCCAGCTGGCGGTAGCGCCGGGCGTGCTCGCGCTGCTCGGCAGCCTTCTCCTCAGAGAGCTCCCGTTTGACCTGGGCTGGGGCGCCCATGACCAGGGCCCGGGGCGGCACGTCCTTGGTCACAACGGATCCGGCGGCCACCAAGGCCCCCGCACCAACGGTGACCCCATTGAGGACGATCGCACCGATGCCGATCAGGCAGCCGTCTTCGAGGGTGGCGCCGTGGACCACAGCGCGGTGGCCGATGGTGACGTCCGCACCGATCAGCACCGGCTGGCCCGGATCCCCGTGGAGCACGGCCCCGTCCTGGACGTTGCTGCCCTCGCCGATGACGATCGGGCAGACATCAGCCCGGGCGACAGCAGTGGGCCAGAGGCTGGCGCCCGCGGCCAGCTGGACGTCGCCAATCAGCACGGCGCTGTCCGCTACCCAGGCGTCGGGATGGACCGATGGCGTGGGCCACGGAGTGCTGGCCATGGGCGTGCTGCAAACGAGGGGTAGGCCCGCATTCTCGCGGGGTTTGAAGGCGGGCACCTCTGGGTGATACGTTCACTCGGTGCCCAGTTTTGGGCGCCCCCCAACAACGGTGTCTAACCTGCGTTCGGGCGGGTCGTTAGCTCAGCGGTAGAGCACTCGGCTTTTAACCGATTGGTCCTCAGTTCGAATCTGAGACGACCCATTTTTTTGAAGGCTCGGTTGCTTCGGCAATCGAGCCTTCGTTTTGTCTGCGCTCAGCTCATCCAACGGAAGACCAGTTGGAGTAGGGCAAAGCCCAGCAGGCAAAAGCCAGCCAGCAGGGACAGGGTTGGTGCCAATGGCAAGGCCCCAAACCAACCAAGCTGATCGATCTCTGGGGCTAGAGCAATGCGTGTAATGGCGGATTGCCTGGCCCCGCCGGCGCGGCGATGCTGTGTCCATCGAACCCAGGAGGCGTCCTCAATGGACGACACGCCACCTCGCTAGCAGCAGAAGCACGCTGACTTCTGGCCCCTGCTCCAACAGTCTTCACCCATTCGTGAGGCAGGTCGTCGGATCGGACACTGATTAGGGACGTCTGAGCCGTCGACACTCCATCTGCACCGCCTGAGGTGCCCCAGGAGCACAAAGCCCCACACCTGGAATGTTCGGCCCCAGGCGCCAAACCAGCCGCTTCAACCAACTGCGCATTCCATCACCCCCGGCCGCTTGGCACGGGGGTTTTTGGTTTAGGGCTTGAGCAGTTGATCGACGCTCAACTCCGGCCGCCGCAGCAGGGCAAAGAGGGTGCCGGCATTGCCGCGGCAGATCCTGAGCTCGCGATCGACAACGGTGATGTCCAGCCAGGCCGGGAAGGACTGCTGAACGTCCTGGAGCCACTGGAGACGCTTCCCCCCCAGGTTGGGTCCAACCCAGCCACCGCGGCGAAAGCGCACCTGGACCCGCTGGGCGCGATCGGGGTCCAGGGTCAACTGGGCTTCCACGGTGATGGCGCCCAGGGGCCCGGGTAGGCGCAGCTGGTTGACGCCGCGTCCTTGGGAGGGGGCCAGGCCCTGGAGGTTCTCCAGCCAGGGGGCGACTCTCAGATAGGGCTGCTGGCTGCTGCTCCAGCGCAACTCCCAGACTCCCTCCAACAGCGGCTGGGTATTCGGGTCCGAGAGGTCCGCGGGCTGGGCGCCCTCGAGGACGCCAATGAGCTGCTCGATCCGCTGGCGCTGCCGGTTGGCGCTGCCCCTGGGTTTCTGGCGCAGGAGCTCCAGCAGTTCCCTTCGCTCCGGGGGGCTGGTTTTGCCCATCAGGGCTCCAGCACCTGGGCGCGCGCATTCACGGTCAGGCTCACCTCGGCCTCGGTGTCCACGGTGAAGACGCTCCAGGTGGTCTGGCAAGCGGGCGTTCCTTGGCTGATGCCCCACTCGATCCGTTGGCCGCCGTAGGTCAGGCCGACGCAGGTCAGGCTCTCGTCATCGGCCAGCAGGCTCCAGAGCAGGGCGAGGTGGCTGCGCTCATAGCTCTCGGGGACCTGGCTGGCCCCCTCGGCGGCCACCACACCGGGCTCGAGGCGGAGGGCTAGATCCCGCTGCCAGCTCAGAAAACGACCGTCATGGGTGGGATAGAACCAGCAGGTCTCATTGACGGCGTCCTGAAGCGCAAAGCAATCGATGCAGCGCAGGACGTCTGGATCGCTGCTGCGCTCGTAGACGCCGATGGCGTTCTCCTGGGGAGCAAAGCCGGGGACCACCGCATCACAGATCAGCCTGCGCAGGGATCCACTGGCGCCTGGATCCAACTGGCCGTCCCAGGGCAATTGGGCGAGGCCATCGCTTGGCGTTTCGCCAGCCACAAACAGGCGAAGGGCGAAGCCCCTGCTGGGGCCCTGGTGCTGGAGCGCAACGAGTTCTGCCCAGCTGATCTCTCCCTGCGGAAGCCCCGTCTGCGGAGCGATCACAAACACCAGGGGATGGTCCATGGCGGGCATTCTGGCCAGGGCGAACCGTCGGTCCATAGATTCTTAAGCAAATCCGAAGGCCGTTGTGTTCCTTTTGACCAGGTGGTCCGTTTGACCACGGCCGTTTCTTCCCCTTCCCGGCGTTCGATCAGCCCCGCCGATCAGGACTTCCCCAGCAAGGCCGAACTGCTCGGCGCGCTGCCGGAGGAGTTGCTGCGCCATGACCCGCTGAAGTCCTGGGGGAGCCTGGCCCTCTCCTTGGGCCTGTCCCTGTTGGCCTACGGGCTGGGCACCCTGATTCCTTTGAGCTGGGCGGCCCTGCCGCTCTGGCTCGTCTACGGGCTGGGGACCGGCACCGTGGCCATGGGCTGTTGGGTCCTGGCCCATGAATGCGGTCACAACGCCTTCCACCCGAACCGACGGGTCGAGGGTGTGGTGGGCTTTGTGCTGCACAGCCTGCTGCTGGTCCCCTACTACTGCTGGGCCCGCAGTCATGCGGTGCACCACGCCTATTGCAACGAGCTCGAGCGGGGCCAGACCCATGTGCCGCCGCGGGCGAGCTCGCCCATGGGGCTATTCACCGAAGGACTGGCCGGCAAGCTCGGTCGCCCCATGGCGGGCTTGGTGGCCTTGTTCAACCACGTCGTCATCGGCTGGCCGCTCTATCTGCTGTTTGGTGTCACCGGCGGTGAGGCCTACGGCAGTTCGGTCTCCCATTTCCGGATGCCTGATCAGGGCGTTCCCCTGAAGCGGCCCCTCTTCCCTGCGGCCTTCCGCCGCTGGATGCTGCGCTCCAACATTGGCCTAGTGGTGGTGCTGGCGGCCCTTGTCGTGGCCGCGATTCAGTTCTCGCCGCTGCGGGTGCTGGCGGTCTACGGCCTCCCTTATCTGGTGGTGAATGGCTGGCTGGTGATTTACACCTGGCTGCAGCACACCGATGTGGAGATTCCCCACTACGACTCCCAGCACTGGACCTGGGTGAAGGGGGCGCTGCAGACCGTTGATCGGCCCTACGGCCCGCTGATCAACCTGCTGCACCACGGCATTGGCTCAACCCACGTCTGCCACCACGTGAACTCGGCCATCCCCCACTACAACGCCTGGCGCGGGACGGCGCTGCTGCGCCAGCGCTACCCCCAGCTGGTGCGCTTTGACCCCACGCCCATCCACAAAGCCCTCTGGCGTGTGGCGACCCGCTGTAAAGCGGTGCGGCAGTCCCCGGTGGATGGGGCCTTCTACTTCTGAGCCTGCAGCACTGCGAGGGGCTTTAGGCCTCGCCGGAGAGGTCCTCCTCCCAAAGGCCCATGCGCACGAGCCATTGGTTGGATTGACTGCGCTGCCAGCCGTGGTCGAGCTCGAGCACATCGGCGATGGAGAGCATCAGATCGAAGAGCTCGGCTTCAAATCCGCCGCGTTGATCGGCCAGGGCTTTGAGTTCCTGGGCCAGTTGCAGCAGCTCGAGCTCCGCCAGCCAGTCCCCCTGCTCAAAGGAGCGGCGGCGGGGGCTGGGGGCTGGGCGCCGCTGGCTGAAGAGGGGCAGCAGTCCTGTGAGCAGGTGGGTGAGGTCTTGGAGTCGCAAGGGTCCATGTCAAAGGCCCTCAAGGGTTCCGGGGCGCAGTCCGCAGGCCTGGCGGCAGTCCAGCCAGAGGGCCAGGGGCACCCCTAGGCGGATGGCGATCTCGGCGTCGCTGAGGTCCAGCTCGAGCCAGCGGCGGGCCTTGACCCAGAGCTCGCGGTAGCGATGGCTGATGCGCACGGCGAAGCCGGTGTCGCGCAGGTGATGCAGCAGCTCCCCTTTGACCTTGCTGACCAGGTAGCTGGAGGGGCGATAGCCCTTGGCGGCATCGAACTGGGCTGCTCCTTTGCAGAGCCCTTCGTAGGCCGGGCTGAGTAGCTCCTCGATCGGCATGCCCCAGCGCCGCGCATAGCGGTGGGCTTGTTGGTGGGCGAGACCGAGGTGCTGGCAGGCAAAACGGCGTTGCTCGGAGCTGAGGCGAGTGGGCATGGCGTTCAAACAGGTGCGGGAGGCTACCCGCGCCTGCCAATACCGAAAGAAGGCGAAAGACCAGAGCCGTCTGAGCCCGAAAGACTCCAGTGACGTCTGGGCGCTCCCCACAGCTGTGCAACAACGAGCCACGGCTGTGGGCGGCGCCGGGGGCCGGGCAGCAGCCAGAACCGGCCCAGAGAGACCGAAACCCATGGCCACCCAATTGCTGTTGACGGCCCACCACCACCAGGCGATGGCAATCGCCTGTGAACGGGGGATGTGGCTGCCTTTACCCCTGCCGGTGGAGAAGCTGCCAACGCTCTTCTATTTGGCGGCGCTCGCTCCCGCGGCCGAGGCGATCAGCGCCCTCGCTGAGATCAGCTGCTTTGAACCCTGGTCTGAGGGGCGCTGGCTACCGATCCTGGGGCGGCTGTTGCCATTGCCCCGGCCGGTGCCGCTGGGGGATCGCCAAGTGCTGGCGGAATGGCTCCCAAGCCGGAGCGATCAGTTCAAGCTGCTGGACCTGCTACCGGTGCTGGAGGCCGGGCGGCTCAGTGATCTGGTGTGCGGCAGGCCAGGTCGCGGGGGCGCACCAGGCCCTGTCCGAGCCCCCAGGCGAGCAAGGCGCGCTGGTCTCGCACACCGACTTTGCGGTACAGCGCACTGAGCTGACGGCGGATGGTGTCGCTGCGGCGTTGCTCCAGCGCCGCGATCTCCCGGCTGTTGAAACCGCGGGCGAGCAGCTCCAGCAGGTGCTGCTCGTTGCCTTGTAGGGGGATCAGCCGCGGTGGTTGCCCGCGCAGCCGCTCCCCTAACAGCGGATCGAGGGATTGCAGCCCCCGCATCAGCATCAGCACCGCCTGGAGCAGACGACCGCCGCCGCAGTGCTGGCGGCAGCAGAGTCCCGCAGCGCCGCTGCGCCAGAGCAGGGCCAGGCGTTCCTGCGGAATGGCGGCATCGAGGCAGACCAGGACCGTTGCCTGCGGCAGGCGCTGGATCAACTCCAGGGCGCCGCCATCGGCGAGCTCGTCATCACAAATCAGCAGCAACTTCTGCTGCTTGGGCAGCGGCAGGGCCAGCAGTTCTGCGATGGACCCCGCAGCAAAGTCGCAGCGATCGAGCAGTAGGCAGACGATCCCAATCAGCCGTTCATCCGCTGCGCAGACGGCAATGCTCCAGTCCTGCTGCAGAGTGCTGATGGCCCGCTGCAGCGCCTGAATCTGTTGGCGGAGTACAGCCGGATTCACGGCCCCTTGTTCACCCTCTTTGCTCTAGGGGCGATGGCTGATGAGGGGCTGATCCTTTGGATTTGACTTAGAAAGCGAAGGCCTCAATGGAGCAGGTCTGGGTGTGATTCCAGCTGCGGATCAAGGCTTCTAATTGCGCCGGCGCGATGGGCTGTTTTCTCGTGCTCAGCTGGGCGGCGAGCCAGCTCAGGCTGGGGCCAATCCCATTGCAGCGCATGCGCTCTTCACTGAGTTGCTCGGCCTTGAGCACCAGCGCGGCCTGCTCGCGGGGGAAGGCAATGCAGCGCCGGTTGCGCTGGCAGAACCGCAGCAATCCGCGGCGGATCCAGAAGCTGGCGTAGGTGGAGAAGCGATAGCCCCGGGTTGGGTCAAATTTCTCTGCGGCCCGCAGCAGATTCAGGGCCGCCTCCTGCAGGGCATCGGCCGTTGCTGCATCCTCAGGGCTCAGGCCGCTGTGTTGCTTTCTCCAGGTGAATCCCACCAGGGCGAGGTTGTGGCGCACCAGTCGATCCCGCGCCCGCAGGCCCCGCTTTTGAATCGCTCTCGGGGCCTGGGCGGGACCGGCTGGATGTTGCTGCCAGCATTGAATCGTGCGGGCCAGCTCCAGCACCGTGCGCTCTGGCAGGGGTGCATGGCGACGGCTGCGCTCAAGCCACTGGCGAACGGATGGATGCATGGGAACACTCCAGCTGGTTGGAGTGTTCCCGCTTTTAGGCGCTCTGGCTGGAGTGGCTCAGCAGCGCCTGGCCGCGGCGATGGAGCTCGCGGGCGTAGTCGGTCCAGGTGCCCTGGCCCCAGTAGCGGAAGCAGCTGGTCTCCAGCAGCAACAGGTGCAGCAGGGCCTGCTGGTAGCTGGGATCACTGGGGAGGGCCGTCGGGTAGCGCTGGTGGAAGGCGGCGCTGAGTTGCTGCATCGGCTCGAGCACGCTCTCGTAGCCCTTGACCCAACTGAGGTCGTTGGTCCAGGAGGCCCCCTCGACGTTGCAGCCGGCGTCGATGCGCTCCTGCAGCTGCTGCGCTGACCAGCGCTCCCCGAGTCCCTGGAGCAGTTCCGCTTGGCCTGCGGCCTGGATCGCGGGGAAGGCGGCGGGGTCGCAATCCAGCAGTTCGAGGTATTCGCTGCCGTTAATGGCGGCGGTGCCCGGCTCAGCGGAGCTGCGCTGGTGGGCCTGGAGGAAGGCCTGGGGGAATTCGTTCATCATCACGCCGCCGTTCTCGCCATCGGCGATCTGGGAGACCAGGGACGGCACGCTGATGTCTCCCAGGGGGAGGCGATCCCGGCTGAGGGCTTCGTAGTAGGGCTGCATCTGGCCCACCAGCTTGGTGTCGGAGCCCTGGGTTTTGATCAAGGCGGTGATCTCGCGGCGCTCGCCCTGGCCATTGCGGGCGATCAGGCGATTGGGCAGATACTTCTGGGCCTCACTGAGGGGGCCGCCAGCGAGGGTCTCGATGCTGTGCTCCTGCAGCAGAACCCAGCGGTAGCCGGCTTGCTGCAGGGCATCGACCAGGGCGAAGAGGGTGTCGGGGTGATTGGGCAGGGCCATCTCCGGTAGGGAGAAGCCGCGCACCCGCTGCAGGGCCTCCAGGCCAAAGGCTGAGGCGAACTGGTGCTGCCAGGCCTCGATCTGCAGCCGTAGATCCGGGATCGGAGTCGAGGGGGCGACGGCATGGCCCCAGAAGGTGCCGAGCCACTCGACGTGCCGTTGCATCTCGGGATCACAGGCCAGGTGGCGCCAGGCATCTGTGATGTCGCTGCGGTCCATCTGCTCGGCTCCCCAGAGCAGATTCCCGGAGATGTCGAGCATGATCCGCGGGCTGCAGCCCTGCTCGATCAGCTCAGGGATCAGATCGGTCAGGCGGCGGTAGCACTGGGCAAAGGGCTCGGCGTTGTGGTTATCGCCCTCCCCCGGGTGCTCAAGCATGTACTGGAGGTGGGAGATCAACTCCCCGCCAGCGCCCGCTGGGATGGTGGGCTGGTGCATGTGCAGCGCGCAGGCAAAGCCCGAGCGCAGCTGATCGAGCTGCAGGGGCGAGTGCTCGCGCCAGTAGGTCCCGGGCTCGGCCATGGCGGCGCGGATCGCGGCTTCTTGGCCGCAGAGCCTGGGTTCCTGCATGAAAGGACGAGGTCGAGAGGTCTTGAAGGCGGTTTTGGTGCTTGGCTTGGGTCTCTGTCACGACAGAGTGAAAGAAGGGGACCCCCGGCTGCCTTCAGGTTCTCTGTTTCATCACTAGCTCTGGATCACCAGCGATGGTGTATTCGCTGCTTTGTCTTCTGTCCTCTTTAGAAGGTGGCCGTTCTGAAGCGTCCAGCCCAGGTCAGTGACAGCACAGCTGCTCGGCCCACATCTCCACTGTGATCCACATTCACTCCTGAAAGATTCACAAACAGTGGAATGCCCCGGGCCGGCACTCACTCCAACGTTGGGTGCCAATTCCATTCCGAAGAGAGGCGGAATTGCTGCCAATGCTGGCCTCGCCAAGCTCCAGGGGAGTAGGGCGAGCATCAAGAGCCATTCAGACGGATCTAGGCGGACGCAGCGGACAAAGCTTCTGATGCAGAGATGGCGTAAAGGCATGGAGGAATTGGCAGTGGAGTGCGTTGGAGGGTGGAACTGACGACGCAAGACTCAAACTGTGACTAGGTGCCGCATTCTGTTCGTCTGGATGGGTATTAGCGACGGTATGCATGGAAGCGATCGCGAGCTCAAAAACCAGTAGAACTGTGCATCTAATGAGGCGGAGTGCGGCAGTCCTCAGTGTTCAGTCTCTGGGTTATCGCTCGTTCTATCTTTGTCTTAGGGTTCATTGGCATCTGCCAGTCTGTTCTCTCGCTCCACAATCTCCATTTGATGTGCGATGCTGCACAAATGGAGCAATTCAGTTGATTGACATGATTGTCAGCATCAGTTTTGGCAGGTTCAGAAACGACTCTGGCAACGATGCCCCTATAGGCAGATGGATGTCATACAAGTCAAGAGGCCTGTGCTCTTGATCCTTGATTCAATCAACAATGCACCGAAATAGCAGTATGCGGGCGCCTGCGGCAATCTGACTGGATCGTGCAGCAGATCAGATCCTCAGTCAGATGTCAGCACAAACCCTGGATTACCTGGGAGCTCTTGATCAGAGTTCATGGCCATTCCTGCCACCCTGCTTGCCGCCACTGGTGCAGCCGATGTGCAGTTTAATGGCGACCGTCCCTGGGATCTTCAGGTGCATCGGCGACAGTTCTATGGAGAACTCTTGAGAAATGGCTCGCTCGCCCTTGGTGATGGCTATGTGCGCGGCGACTGGGACTGCGAGCACTTAAGTGAAATGATCTCCCGGCTCCTGAAGTCGGGTGCGAATCGTCCTCTCGCTCTTCAGGGAAGGCTGGTTGAATCCATTCAATGGTTGTCTGATCAGATTCTAAATCCGCAAGGAATTACTCAATCACTGCGAGTGGGGCGTCGCCACTACGACATTGATCCACGCGTTTATGAAGCAATGCTTGGTCCCTCGATGGCCTATAGCTGCGGATATTGGCGACATGCCACCAATCTCGATGATGCCCAGGAGGCAAAGTTGCACCTTGTCTGTAAGAAACTAGAACTCAAGCCGGGTGATCGTCTGCTTGACGTGGGCTGTGGATGGGGAGCCCTAGCTCGGGTCGCCTCACAGCACTACGGAGCAGAGGTGGTGGCGATCACTATCTCCAACAGACAGGCAAGCTATATTCGAGAGAAGTTCTCTGATGCTCCAATCACAGTTGGAGTCTGTGATTACAGGAGTTTGCCTCAACTCAATCTTGAACCCTTTGACAAGGTGGCATCGATAGGCATGTTTGAACATGTCGGACGTCGTAATGACCGGACATTCCATCAGGTGATGAACGATTGCCTGAATCCAGAGGGGTTGATGCTGTTGCACACGATTGGTTCTGCTTCAACGACTCATCGCACCGATCGATGGATAGATACTCACATCTTTCCTGGAGGACGACTCCCCTCGGCAATGCAACTCTGCAAGGGACTTGAAGGGATTCTGCTGATAGAGGACTGGGAATCTTTCGGACAGGACTATGAGCGTACTCTTCTCTCTTGGTGGGAGAACTTTGAATTGGCATGGCCAAGACTCTGTCAGGAGATAGGGCAAGACTTTTACCGCTTCTGGCGCTACTACTTGCTGAGTTGTGCGGGGTACTTCCGATCAAGGCAGGGACAGCTCTGGCAATTGGTTCTCAGCAGAGCTGACCGACAGAGCACTTATCGATCCATTCGCCCAAGTTCTGATGAATGGATCTCGACATCTTCGCCGCAAGATGCAGCAGACTCTGGGCAAGAGTGCTGCATCAATTGAATGCACTCAACCTAAGGGATGAGGATGTAGAGCCTTCATCCTCTCTTGTATGAGTGATGCATTCGGTGACTACTTGCGTCAAATCGGTCGTATCCCCCTTTTGACCCCTCAAGAGGAAGTTCATCTGGGAACGATCGTCAGGCAATGGAAGGATGACGAAAAGCCCTCTGCTGCCCTCGAGCGCAGAGGACGCAGGGCTTTAAAGCGGATCGTTACAGCAAACCTGCGGCTCGTCGTCACCGTCTCAATGCGCTATTCAAGACGCCTACAGCATCTTGGTTTCGATTCCATGGATCTTGTGCAAGCAGGAAATCTTGGATTGCTAAGAGCAGTTGAGAAATACGATCCTAGTCGAGGGTACAAGTTTTCTACGTACGGCTATTGGTGGATTCGCCAGTCGATTCATCGCTATTTGCAAGAACACAATGGAAGTATCCGTCTCCCAGTGAATGTTGTTAATCTGGCGACGCGTGCAGCTTCTATGCAAAGTAATAGCAGAACATACTTGTCTGTTGATGAGATGGCTCGCCTCTTGGATGAGTCGCCTCAGCGTTTGCTTCATGCAATCAATGTGCACTACCGTAGCAACACCTTGTCTCTTGATCAGCAAATTGCAAGTGCCGACGGTGCAATGACGATTCTCGATACCGTAACCGATAAAGAAGAGATCGAAATTCATGACGACTACGCATGGATGTATAGCCTTATGCAGCATCTGTCTTGCCCAGAGGCAGATGTTATCAAGCTGCGCTATGGCGCAGAAGACCAACCTTCCTTCGCCGAGGTGGCAAGAACGATTGGACGCACAAAAGACCAGGTCCAAAGACTTGAGCGAAAAGCTCTTGCAAAGCTCAGGACAAGACTGACCCCAGTCCTCTTCCCTATTGGTTAGGAGAGCTGCCTCATCGGCTGAGTCTCCCTAGAGAAGCCCCGGCTACGGAGGTAGCCGGGGCAAGCTGTGTTTAATAGGAACGAGCTTTCAACTGAGGTCGTATTCCGTTGAGCGCTTGGCTCGGTGGATGGCCTTGAGGCTGGTTTGGCACTCTTTGTTGATGTGCACCTTTCAGGGACTCCTCTAATAGAAAAGCGCACAGGTTTGACACTGACCGCCCCTCTTCCTCTGAGCGATTCAATAAATCCTCGTGAACATTATAGCTCAGCGTAATTGAAATGCGCCGGGGTTGACGCTGCATTACGCGAATACGGTCATTCATTTGGAATTTAATGTTGAAGGACTGAGCAAGACTGGGTAAAGAGAAATGATTGTTTCTCTATACCAAGATTAATGCAAGAGTCTGATCCGGGTTGCAGGTGATCGCCTCGTTTGTTTCGCATATCTGCTGCAGCGCGGAGACGAACGCCGTGCATCACATTTCCTGCAGCATCCACTCTGCTGTTAAGTCTGCGACTAACTCCGTCGCTTTGGGTTCCGCTAGAAGATCGCTCATCTCTTGGAGAACGGCCAGTTCGTGCTTAGCCCTTAAGAAGCTCGTGGCCCAGGCATTCAGCTCTAAAAGGTCCACATCCAGCTTGCCTACTAAAAGTAGGATCGGGCATTCCAGAGTGGCCAATGACTCGAATGCCAAGTCAGGACGGCCAGCACAACTGACAATTGCGGCAACTCTCCCTGGCTCTCTCACTGCGGCCTCAATGACGACTGCTGCACCGCTGCCTGTTCCCAGTAGCCCTAGAGGCAGTGCAGAGAGCTCTTGATTTCGACCGATCCACTGGAGCGTGCTGACTAAGCGATCTGTCAGTACGTTCAGATCCCATGGAATCTCGTTCGTATGCCCTTCCGCATTCAGCAGGAGATTGACCTGAAGAGTTGATAACCCCCGTTCGGCTAGCGCTCTTCCGACCTTTCTGCTTCTAAACATCTGCCGGTTGCCTCCAGGCCCATGAACCAGCAGCACCAGTCCTAAGGCTCGTACGGGCTGCTGTAGGACAGCATTGAGATCACCGTCAGAAGTCGGAACCTTTAGCGGCTTGGAGACAATGTCAATTGCCAGCACCACAACAAAATTAGCGGATCTATTCGTGTCCTACTGCGTACTCCTTCTGCTTAGTTATGCGGATCTGCTGCAAAGTTGCTACGACCTACCTCGCAATTGTGCATTCTGAGGACTAGTCGATGTGGCTTGCCTCATCCTGGCGCACCTTTGCCTCCTCATTCTTGCGATTACTCCCCTTGGCTTTCACTCTGTAGTCACAGTAAGTGATCTATTGCATTTATCTTCACTTTATCTTGTTGTCCTCTCACCCAATCTGCTGCTGATCTGACGCACTACGTCATCGGCTCTTGAATCAACATATTGAATGTACGCCGTACTTACCACTTGTTGATCTGACAACCAAGCGCCCTGATCTGCATGGGTCGATTTCCTTGGCTCTTGACAATGAGGAGGACTCCTCTTGCACTTCATCACTGGAAAATCAAATCATGCTGTCTGCACATGTTGTCCGACTAACTCCTCTCAGGCTCTTCGCAGCAGTGGATCTCTCCTGTTTGGATAAACCTGTACTGCAGTTTGCTTCTACTCCACAGTTGCTAGGCCTATCTCAATGGCCTTCTCTTCTTGTTCTGAGTGTCTTTTTTTTAGACATGACCTGCTCAGTTGCTGGCGGGGTCCTTCATGAGAGTGGCTCACGATGACCCCTTATCCCGACTTTCCCATGCCAGTTGATGAGGATCAGAGGTTGCGCGATCTTCAACGCCATGACCTCCTTGATACCCCACCTGATCCCCATCTTCAGCGGTTAGTCAAGCTAGCCGCTGACGTGTTTCAGGTGCCCATCGCTTTGGTCTCCCTCGTTGATCAGAACCGCCAATGGTTTCTGGCACGTTATGGTCTCAACGCTACGGAGACCCCACGGCAAGCTGCTTTTTGTGCACACGCCGTCACCCAGAATTCAGTCTTGCTCGTACCCGATGCACTTCAGGACGATCGTTTTTCGAATAATCCACTGGTTTTAGGAGAGCCCTATATCCGCTTCTATGCAGGCGCACCTTTGCTCTCTCCTGATGGGCATAGGCTTGGCACGCTCTGTCTGATTGACCGTGACTCTCGTCCATTCGATGATCATCAGCAGACGATGCTGCAGCAAATGGCTGAACTTGTCATGCGTGAGATTGAACTCCGTCAGCAGAGTCTGCTTTGCCCTGTCACCCATCTTTTTACTCGCAATAGCTTTTTCCACCTCGCATCAATCGAACTGGAGGGGGCTCGTCGTAACGACATACCCCTGGCTCTTCTGAATCTTGATATCGATAACTTTAATCAAGTGAACAATCGCTGGGGCCACCAGGCTGCGGATCAGGTCCTTCTTGACGTTTGTAACTCCGTTAAGCAGCATCTGCGAATCGAAGACTTATTCGGACGGATTGTCGACGAAGAGCTCTCGGTTTTGTTTGTGAACGCCGATGAGTGTCATTCTCTTGCTCTGTCCGAATCAATACGACATGATCTTGAGATCCTTCCGGGCATCTTCGATCATTCTGATTACCGGCCACGAATCAGTGGAGGTCTCGTCAGCCTCTCTCCAAACGACAATGAATTTGCGGATCTCTTCGGTCGTGCTGATCAGGCTCTGTCAATGGCCAAAGGAAATGGCAGAAACCAGATCGTTCGGATTATTTGACGATCGATGGAGTGGCCGATGGTTTTGATTCTCGACCACTCGCTTTGACGATCAACTCTATTGATGCTTTGACTCTCCTATTGTCACCGGAACTTTCTGTGTTCTAGGCTTTTCAACATCACTCTTCTTGGCAATCGTTACGGTCAACTCTCCATTTTCGTAAACAGCATTCACGGTATTGCCGTCTGCATCTTCCGGTAACGAAAAGCTTCTGCTGAAGGTGCCATGATATCGCTCAAGGCGGTGAATCCGAGACCGGCCTTCTAAGCTTTCACGTCCACGCTGGCCTTGGATGGTCAGCATCTCCCCTTCGATGCCCACCGACAGTGCTTCCTTGTCTACGCCTGGCATGTCGGCCTTGATCATATAGCTGTCGTCGCTTTCATGGATATCCACGCGTGGTCCAAACCCGCCCAGTGGTAGTGCAGGTGTGAATCGTGCATTCGACCAATTCAGAGCGCGATCAACGATATTCTCAATGTCCATCAATGAATCCCACTTGGTCAGATCCACTTGTTCCTCCAAGATGCAAGTATTTGCCTGACCAGGCTAATTCTCGATTACGAGTCTCATTCAGTTATTCGCTTATCTGCTGCAGAACCTGCCCTAATCTGCTTCTGATGTGTTGCGTACACATTTTAGTCACTGCTTTTCGATCACTCTTCCATGTGTTGGTTGGACGGCTTTGGTGGATCTCACTCATTGGAAGCAGATCGACCAGTACTGCTGGTCATATTCCGATGCTGGTTCGTTCCCACTGATCGCCTATGGCGACCAGCAGTGCCTTCTCCGCATGCATCCTCAGGTCCTTGAGCAGGCTTGGACTCTGTCTCAATTGCCTGGTCTTTCAACCTCTGTGACTCTGCTTCCCGATGCCCATCCAGGGTTTGCAATGCCCAACGGCTGTGTTGTCGGTTTCGATGCCAATCATGGCGGTGCGATCCTTTCTGGTGACATTCACCTTGATCATGCCTACGGCGTTCGCTGCCTAAAGACGGGGCTCCAACTCTCGCAACTTGAGCCAAAGCTTGAGTCCCTCTCTGAAACGTTGCAATCGGGACTAGCTGCAGGATTGATTCAACGTGGTCTCGCCCATTGCAATCAAGACTCTTTTGATCTGATGTTGCGAAGTGGAGCCCATTGGGCTGTAGAGGAGGGTTGGGGTTTTCTTGAGGATCTTCAATATTGCGAACATCAAGGCTTGATGCCTTCTGCTGACCCAGGCGCAGTGTCCGCTCATGCAAAAGACTACGTACGACAGCGTCTAAAACATTTTGGAAATGGCAACCACCATGTAGAGCTTCACGTGGTAGAGGATGTCTATGACCTAGCAACCGCATCCCATTTCGGCTTGCACGTCACCTCTATCGTTGTCGTGATCGAGGCTGGTTCAGCTGGCCTCAGTCAACAGACCTGTCGAGACAACCTTTCCGCACTGCATGGTCTGACCTGGACACCTTTGCACTCAGAGTTAGGTCACCAGTTGCTCGCCTCCATCCACGTTTCTCTTAATTGCGCTCTTGCTTATCGACAGATCCTGACGCACCTAGTCCGAGATGTTTTTCGCCAGTACTGGCCTGATCTCTGTCTGCCCCTACTTGTTGATGCTTCGCACAACAGTGTTCAGGAGGAATCCCATCTTGTCGGTCATGACCCCCGTCATCTTTGGGTGCAGCGACAAGGTTCCACTCGTGCTTTCGGCCCCTGTCATGGCCACGTCCCAGATTTGTACCGTCAGGTTGGTCAACCAGTTCTCTTGGGTGGGGGAATGGGATCTTTTACTGAGGTTCTCTGCGGTGTTGATTCATCTGAACAGAGATCATTGTCGACGAGTTGTTGGAATATCAATGGATCGCTCCTTAGCGAGAAGGCTGGCTTGGTTAGGCGTGTCGCACGTCTAAGGCCCCTGCGTTGTATTCAAGGTTGACTCACACGATTGAACTACTCTGAGGCCCTGTTGATTCGCTGCAATCTTTGATCGCTCTTGCTGCAACCACTGCCCGTCGCACTTCCTACCCGTCAGCCTGACGTGACGTCTACCCTCTGCCTCCTTGTGTAGAACCTTTTGAAAGGACGCACGCTCTTTTAAAACTCTCTCTTAAGTCTTGGTGCCAGTCCATTCTTCTTGATGACCTTTCTCGCTGATTCTGGTTTCCCCCTGCATCTTCAATCCATTATCTCCTCTCCTGCGTTTCTCTTTTGATGTCTCTTTCTTTGTCTAGCTACCGCCGCAATATGACCTTTGCCGGCCTCTCGACCTCCTGCATCAGGCTGCATCACCTAGCATCACCATGCATCGCTTAGCTTCCCAGTGGCCGACACATCTGTGCCTGCTATGGGCGATCGAGGACGGCCCCCGTTGAAAGCAGAACCTCGCAAGCAGCTTTCGATGGTTCTGCCGCCAATGCTGCTTAATGCCATCAAGCAGCGCTCCAGAGAGCTCAGTCTCACCGTGACTGCGTACATCATTCAGCTTGTGCGGCAGGACCTCAACTGGAGCGGCATGGGTGATCCTTCCACCCAAGAACGCTTGGACCAGATTGAGCAACGGCTCCGGTCGCTAGAGCATCACGATCGGGATCTATAGAATATGTAGACCCATGCTTGCTGCTTGCGCATGCCCCGGGCAAACCCGCAAAAGAATGTGCGTGCTTGCATCAGCATCCGTTCGGACATTCACGAACGTCTATCGACCCTGGCGGAGCAGGAGGGCCGCAGCTTCAGCAACCTGTGCGCCTATTTGCTTGAGCAGGCGATCGACAGTCTGAATCAGGACGATTGAGTTTGCGGCACCTTTGAGTCATATTTGCTTTCTCTTCCGTCGAGTTCAAGAATGTTGCTTTGATTGAGTTGGTTTCTTCATTGCCCAATGAACTCAATTCGCAACTGGGGTTTTACCGCCGAGGCCGAACTCTTGAATGGCCGTCTCGCGATGCTTGGTTTTGTGATTGCGATCGCTACCGAATTGCTTACCGGCAGTGGTGTCGCCCATCAGTTGAGGGCTCTATTGCCTTAGTAATCTCTCCTGACGACTTGCGTCTCTGATGTGTTGCCTCTTTTGAGTGTCACATTCGATTATTGCTTACGCCAATACCAAATCTGCTTGAACGATGGACAATACCGATTGGGAAGTTGGATTTAGGGGGCTTGACTTTGATGAGCTCCTCAAAAACGACCAAGCCGCTTCAACGCTTTGGTTTCTCGCAGGCTACCTCAAGGGTGTCACTGACTGTAATGGTCTTCGCGATGGCGAACGTTGCATGGTGCACGAACCTGATGGTGAGCCTGGTTGGAGTCTTAGTACCTCTCGCTGATCGTCCCTTCTCTTTGACTTTCAGCTCATAGCACGTTGGCTCCATCTACCTACCGCTTTGTCATCCCCTATTCACCATCAAATTCTTTTGTCTAGGAATGACCTCACTGCCTGTCACGACATCCTGCTATTCCCTCCGGATCTCTTCTCTTCAGGGGCAGCTGATTCAACTTCTCGAGGAAGCTCGTCTCCAGCACTGTGCTCCTGATCGCCTCGAAACCTTGCAGGATCAGATGAAGCCCCTTTACCGATCTCTTTGGGCCATCTACTCAGAACTCGAGCAGGACGACCCTTGAATGATCGATGCCTCAGGTTCATGTGTGCAGCTGGCTTCTCGAGTTTGTTTGCTCAGCCGAGCCATCGACGATTTACGTCTTTCCCCATTCCTTTTGGAACGTTCGCTTAGTCGCGATCCCCGATGGCAGCTCTACAAGGAATTCTGTTGCCATCAGATGTTGTCGTTCCCTTACTTTCTCTTGCGTTGGTTCAACGCTTGAGTTGGAAATAGCCACGGGTCGTCTGGCCTCGATCAATTCTCGTGATCTTCGAGTGCATTCTCGAGTAAGTATGCAGCCAGGTTGCTGAGGGAGCGTCCCTCCTGCTGGCTGCGATCAACAAGTGCTTCGAGTGTCGAGTGAGCCACGGTGATTGTCAGCCGTTGACTCGATCGAAACATTAGGCGTTGGTGCTCGGCATAGATCGCCATCTGCACCTCCTTAAGACTTTCTTTAGTCTGGCTTTGTTGATATTTCCTGTTCAAGGTCCCAATTCAGGGCCACCTGTATTGGGACCCCCCTCGCAGCAGACTGCTGCAAATCTTTTTGGGTGATGGGCTGCCTACTGCCCCGTGATCTCTCTGTTCTCACTCAATTGTGCCATTCTCCTCGTCTCCGTAAATCATCCCACTATTGGGACATGACATCTGGCGCCTGATGGTGTTATCTGATACCGAAGTGCACCCCAATCTTGGACGTTATTGTTCTCGATGACCACCAGATGGTTGGTCAGGCCATAGCTGGGATCCTTTCAGAGGTCGCTGGCTTTAATGTTCTCGGGGTTAGCTGTACCGTTGATACTGCCTGCGATCTGATTCGCGCCTCTCCTCCAGATCTTCTTGTTATTGATGTCCAGCTTGGTGGCGATTCCTACCGCCCCGCTGCGGACCTCTTGCTTCAGCTTAATCCCAACGCGGCGCTCCTTTTTGTGACTGCCCTGGCCGAAGAGTTTCTGGCGCCAACGGATCTACAGCCTTTCACAATCGGCATTGTCAATAAGTCACAGGCTTGGGACTCCATGCTCGAGGTTCTCCAGTCATGGTGGCGCCACCGAACGGATGATCTCTATTTGCCTTTGCCGGGATGCGAGCAGCATCTTAGGGCGATCACTACCTTGAGCCCCAGGGAGCAGCGTGTCATCGAGGCCCTCGGCCGAGGCCTCCTTAATAAGGAAATAGCAGTAGAGCTCAATCTGTCATTGGCTACCGTTGAGACTTATCGTAAAGGTGTTGCTTCTAAGCTCGGAATCAGTGGTTCTGAACTTGTTCGGATTGCCACGCTTTATCGTTGTTGGCGCTGGGGGCACATGGATTAGCTGGAAGACTCAGGCATATCTGTGCACCGCCAAGTTGTTTGGAGCTGCCCAGGATGAGCTCCCCGCTGTGCCCTAAAGCAATTGTCTCTACACACAAAATTCCAACGCCCATCCCACTGTCGCCCTTGCTCTCAAGGAGTAGTTCCTGACTTCTCTTGCTTGGCAGTCCCTTCCCGCTATCGGCGACCTGCAACAGGACATTGCCTCTCTTTCGAGTAACCGAGACTTGAATCCTACGTTTTCGTCTGTAGTTCTTATTGGCGGCATCGCTTGCATTCTTCAGTAGATTATCGACCGCTATTAGGAGCTGATCCTTGTCCCCGTGTACACATTGATGGTTCATGCTGCGTTTGAACTCAATATCGATCTTGGTATTCTCTTCTTTGTGCTTCCACCTTTTTAAGCGGTTTTCAACCAAACTTGTTACGTCGACTGTTTCGAAACTCTTCTTGTCCTCTCGCAATAGGCGTGTGACTGTTCCCACCAGCTGATCGACCTCCTCGGCGCTTTGCTGGATTTGTCTGATCTCTGTTCTGACTTTTGTTGGTAAATCAGATTTCTGTGCTGTGCGGAAGCACAGTAATTTGCACTCAATAATTACGTGACTCAGCGGTTGCCGTATTTCATGAGCAAGTATTGAGGCTCTCAGGCTTTGCTCCAGCTTTGATTGCAGGCGGCCTTGCTGCTTCACCTGCTCGGAGTGCTTCTGCTCCAGTTGGCTTCTCAAATATGCAGCCCAGATGCACACCGCGTCCAATACAAGCCGGCGCAGGACCAACAGAGTCCATTCGTTTTGCGTTAGGTCGATTTCCTGAGTGATCAGGAACGATCCTTGCATGCCCATGGACGCAATCAGGAGAAGGCTTTCCTGCCAATGGTTCAGCACCAATATCCCTGCAACTGCTACCAAGAACGCCCATGGCGGTGATCGCAGAGCGAAGTCACTCAGGTAACGGCTGTCGACCTGGGTGTGTACCAGTACCGATGTGCCAAGAAGAACCCCTGTTATTCCCCAGCCGTTTTTAGCTGTTCCCCGTAGCCCTGCCGCAGACATGGCATCCCTTGGGTGCGTCTACATCCAATCTGCACCACCGCGGGACCTGCCGCCACGGCAGGCTCCCCTGACGTCGCTGCCTTTCCTTGAGTTCGATCGCACCGCAACGGTTCTTGGTGATCAGCGTCTTCCTGGACGCCCTGTTTGGAGCGCCCCTGTTTGTGTCCCACGGGCTCTGTGGTTTTCGTCATTGAGGCCGATCGGGGCCGTCTTTGACCTTCTCCATTTCAAGTCGACACTGCTTCCTTGTTGCCCGTTTGTCTTGACTAGGAAGGACTCTATGTAGCCGCGGTGGTGAATGCTATGGCCTGTCTTTGTGACGTGATGGTGGTAGTCGCACAGGTTCGTTCTGTACATGAGCGATCCTCTCTCGACTTCTTTCTAGTCATTGACCGCCCTCTTTCTCCTCCCCTGTATCCGATCTCCCGCGCCATCGAATCTGATTTGCTGCACCTTCGTCTTCTTGGCCTTCGGACGTGCTTTTGCCTGGCCCAGCCCGGGCAGTCTTGCACGCGTTCTTCTGTTTCTTGGTTTCATTCTTCGCCTCGCCTATTTCCTTCCGGAATCGCGGCATCATTGCGGCGTTGAGCGTTACCTTCTGCTCGCTTGTGGTCAGCTTTTCACTTCTTCTTTGATGTTGGTTGGCACCACGCTTCTTTCTACGCTGCGTCTACGACTCCTTCCTCGGCCAATGCCTGGCTGAGTTTCTTTAGCAGCACCCCCATCCACGGTTGCCATACCACCCGGCCGTAGGGGTGCTTTATTGGCCGATAACGTGATCTCGCCTGGATTGTGTTGAAGAGTAGTCGCGCTTCCTGTTTGTTGAGCTGCACTGTGATCGGTCTGTCCACGAGGTCCTTCAAGCATCACTCAAGTGTGACTTTGATTCTTTGCTCTTTTCGTTTTTGATCACATCTGCATTGCATCTGCAGCCGATCTCTCCGTTTCACGTCCCTCTGCGCTCAACAGATTCTCGGTATCTGCTCCCCTTCAGCGAGAACCACTGGGCAATTCACCCCCAGCTCGCTGATCAAGCTGACCGGATAGCGCACGTCTAGAGATGATCCATCGGCCCATCTCTTTCCAACCGTGCCAACCCTTGCTGCTTCTGGTTGATATCGCTGAAGCACCGTCAAGGCAAGACCCACCTGCCCGGCAGGGCAGATCACCAGCATCCGACCCTCGTTCGCCATTGCTATTGGATCGAGCCCAAGGACCTCGCAGGCCGCGTTCACGCTTGGATGCACTGGAATGCGCTGCTGCTCGAGCTGCAGGGTGCACTGACCACTTCTTGCGATCTCATCGCTTGCACTCGCCAAGCCCCCCCTCGTCAGATCACGAAGGCAGTGCAGCTCCACTCCGGCTGCCAGTAGCTCCATCACCGGCTCCAGCAGGCAGGCCAGATCACTCTCGATTGGGCTCCTCAAACCCAACTCAGCGCGCGCCGACAGCACGGCTACTCCGTGGCGCCCAAGGTCGCCACTGACGATGACGGCATCACCTGGCCTGATGGCGCTTGGACTGATGTTCAGCGGGTGTTCCACCACTCCAATGGCTGTGCTGTTGATGAACAACCCATCACCCTTTCCCCGTTCCACCACCTTTGTGTCTCCGGTGATCACCTCCACGCCGATGCCTCGGCAGGCCTCGCCCACTGAATCGATCACCCGAGCCAGACAGTCGACTTCAAGACCCTCCTCGATGATCAGCGACAGGCTCAGGGCGAGTGGTCTTGCCCCCGCCATGGCCAGGTCGTTCACGCTTCCATAGACCGCAAGTCGTCCGATGTCTCCCCCGGGGAAGAACAAGGGCCTCACCACATAGGAGTCTGTGCTGAACGCCAGTTGCGGGCCGGGTGTGTAGAGGAGTGCCGCATCATGCAGGACGTTCTTCTGGTGGCCGAGCTTTGGCACCACCAACTCGGTGATCAGCTCCCGCATTAGGCGGCCGCCACCCCCATGCCCCATCTGGATTCTTCCGTCGGGTGGCTGCATCGCTCAGTGATGAAACCTGAAATAGGCGGCACAGGCCCCCTCGCTTGAGACCATCGGTGCCCCCAATGGGTGAGCGGGAGTGCAGGCGTCTCCAAAGCTTGGACACTCGCCTGGCCGCATCAAGCCCCTGAGAACCTGACCACTTGGGCATTGCCCATTGCCGTAGGGCTGTCCGTCCAGCTCCTCCGGCTCCATCGCCAGAGCTGAATAAGGGTCACGCAACCGATATCCGCCTTTGCCGATGACCCCGAGACCTCGCCACACCCTGTCGACGGGTTCAAAGACGGTCTCAATCAACCGGCGAGCGTCCCTGTTCCCCCCCTGATCGACGACCGCCTCGTAGGCATTCCTGAGGTCATGGCGTCCTTCCTCCAGCTGCTTGATGCAGCACAAAATCCCTCGTAGCAATGCCTCCGGGCTGAACCCAGTCATCACGATCGGGCGTCTGTGTTGCGCCGCCAGATCCACGTACTCAGCCTCTCCCATGACCGCACAGACGTGTCCAGCAGCCAGTAAGCCCTGCACAGTGCAGGCCGGGTCCCCGAGCAATTGATCCAGTGCTGGCGCAACCCGGACATGGGCCATCAACAGTCGAAGATTCGTGAGCCTCTGCTTATGGGCCTGTTGAACCAGTAGGCCCGTCGCGGGGGCCGTGGTCTCAAAGCCCACCGCCAGAAACACCACCTGACGATCCGTTTCCCGCCTTGCGATCTCCAGCACATCAAGGGGGGAGTAGATCACGCGTACATCGGCACCTTCCGATCGGCACCCCAGCAGATTGCTCCCATCGCTACCAGGCACTCGAAGCATGTCGCCGTAGGAGCAGAGCGTGACCTCAGGCTTTTTGACCAAAGCAATGGCCTGATCAATGCGTTCGCTGTCTGTCACACAGACCGGGCAGCCAGGCCCGTGGATCAGCTCGATCGAGTCCTCCAGCAGCCGATCCAGCCCATGGCGCAGTAGGGCATGGGTCTGACCGCCGCAGACCTCCATCACTGTCCAGCGCTGGCTGCAGCAGCCCCGTATTTGCTCGAGCAAAGCGACGCATTCACTCATCTGCCCAGCTGCAGCCTCATCGCTCCGGCTCCATCACCTTCAGAGCCACCCCGACATGCACCAGCAGCTGGTCCCCGATCTGAGCCGTCGGGACGCAGGCCAGGCTGACCTGGCGCAGGACCCCTGCAAAGGAAACATCCCCCACACGCCAGAGGGGGTCGGGGTGGTGATTGCTGCTGACTAACTCACCAGCGACGGCCAGGCACATGCCTTCCTAGTGGCGTTCAGCTCGTTCTATATGGGGTTTTGGCGCCCGTTGGCCGCTGCCTCAGATCTGCGGCACAGCCAGCAGCTGACCGATCGGGAGGCTGGCGTCATTGCAGGGCAGTTGCTGACACCAAAGCGCACGGACACCGACCTGTTGCAGGCCCAGAACGCAACGTTCCAAGAGCAACTTGTTCTGGAAGCAGCCCCCCGCCAGAAGCAGTTGATCAACGCCCTGGGACTGCGCCAGGTTCACGACCGCCTGGGCCAGGCTTTGGTGAAACGCCAGTGAGAGCGCGGCCGGGGAGATGTGCTCCCCCAAGCCATTCAGAACGGCCTCGAGCAGTGGCGCCCAGTTCCACACCCAGATCCCTTCAGCGGCAGACCACTCCAGCGGCAGGGGGTAAGTCGGCGAGGCCTCTCCCCTCTCCAGTGCCTGGGTCGCCAACCCCTCGAGTGCCATCGCCGCCTGGGCCTCGAAGCTGCAGGTTTGCTGCACCCCAAGCAAGGCCGCGAAGCCATCAAACAGCCGCCCCATGCTGGAGCAGCGATGGCGATTCACACCGCAGACCAGGCTCTGTTCCAGTAGCGCACGATCCGCCTCAGGGAATGCGGACCACCAGGGCGTCTCCAGTGGCTGCAGCCTGGCTCGCCAGTTGGGTCCATAGGCCTCCAGCAGCATCCCCAGGGCCGCCCTTCGCGGTTCCCGTAGGGCGCGCTCGCCTCCTGGCAATGGGAATGAGCGAAGGGTGGCGACCCGCCGGTAGCCGTCGCCTTCAAGCTCCAGGGCTTCCCCGCCCCAGATCGTGCCGTCATCTCCAAGTCCAGATCCATCCCAGGCCAGTCCGCATTGCGCTCCGCTCAGGCCGTGTTCGGCCATCACCGCCAGCAGATGGGCCTGGTGATGCTGCACCTGCAGTCGCCTCGCTGGAAGGGACTGGCTGAGGTGTTCGGCGTAGGCACTGGAGCTGTAGCTCCGGTGGCGATCACTCACAATCCACCTTGGAGTGACGGCGTGGCGCCGCATCCAGGTGCGGCTAGTGCTCTCGAAATGCTCGGCACCGCAGCGACTGGAGAGATCACCAAGATCGGGGCTCAACACCCGATGCGTCTTCAGCTGTAGCGCAAAAGCACCTTTGACTTGTGCACCCACGGCCAGTTGCACCGGAGCGGAGCATGGCTGGGCTTGGGTTGGAAGGGCGAGGGGCGCGAGACCACGCCCGAGCCGCAGCACTAGGGGGGCACCGGCGGCCCAGCGCATCACGCTGTCGTCGATGCGGTTGACGATGCGCAATCCATGACTCAGCACACCATCCGCCAGGGAGGCGAGCAAGGCCTCATCGGCGTTGACATCGGCCGCAATCGGCTCCCCGGAACGATTGGCGCTGGTGCAGACCAAGGGGGAATCAACGTGCTCGAGCAAGAGCTGTTGCAAGCCACTGGCCGGGCGCATCACCCCCAACCAGGGACTTGATCCCGCCACCCGTGCATCCACACCAGCATCAGGGCTACGGCGCATCAGCACGATCGGGGCGAGAGGGGACTGCCAGAGCTCCAGTTCAGGCTCTGATGGTCGACAGATCTCCTCGAGCGCTACTCTGCTGCTCAGTAGGGCCAGGGGTTTTTCAGGCCGCCCCTTTCTGCTCCGCAGCCTGGCCAACGCTTGGCCGTGGGTTGGATCAGCCAGGAGTTGAAAGCCACCGACCCCCTGCAGGGCGAGGATGCCGCCTGCCCGCAGTAGCTGCGTCGCGGCCTGCAGGCCTTCCCCGTAGTCCGCAATCCTTTGGTTCCAGCTCAGGCTTGGTCCGCAGGCCGGGCAGCTAATCGTCTGAGCATGAAAGCGGCGGTCCTCGGGATTGGCGTATTCCGCAGCGCAGGTGGGGCACGGCGGGAAGGCGGAGAAGCTGGTGTTGTCCCGCTCAAACGGCAACGTCTGCAGGAGGCTGTAGCGCGGTCCGCACTGGGCGCAACTGATGAAGGGATAGCCGAAGCGTCGGTTGCTCGGATCCAGAAGCTCGGCCAGGCATGCCCTGCAGAGGGCCAGATCTGGTGCGATCAGTGCCGAGGAACCCGGTGACGGCTGGGAGGGCACAATCCGGAACGGTCGCTTGCCGCAGGGGATCTGCCGCCAACCCGGCTGCACCTGGTCCATCCGACTGTGTGTTGGGGGATCCCTCAGCAGCTGTTTGAGAAACACCTCGAGTTGAGGCCTCGAGCCATGCAGCTCCAGGATCACGCCGCTTGTGTTGTTAGCGACCCAGCCACCCAGCCCCAGTCGTGTGGCCCTGCGATGGATGGCCGGGCGAAACCCAATGCCCTGCACCCGCCCACTGAGCTGCAGCTGCAGCGCCCACTCAGTTCCGCTGCTCATCCTGCAGCCAGGCCATGACAGCCTCTACCCCGACTCCCGATCGAGCAGAGATGGCAAAGACCTCTGCCTGGGGAGCCGTGTCCCTGAGATTGGCGAGGGCGGCGCGGCGATCAAAGCCCACCACCTCCTCCAGGTCGATCTTGTTGATCAGCACTGCATCGACACTTTTGAAGAGGGTCGGGTATTTCAGGGGTTTGTCCTCACCCTCGGTGACCGAGATCAAGGCGATCCGCAGGTGTTCCCCCAACGCAAAAGCCGTGGGGCAGACGAGATTGCCGACGTTCTCGATCATCAAGAGATCCATCCCCCTGGTCTCCAGCTGATCAAAGGCGCGAGCCACCAGATCAGCCTCCAGATGGCAGAGATCGCCTGTCTGGATCTGCACAGAGCGTGCCCCTGCACTCTTCAGACGCTGGGCGTCGTTATCGGTGGCCAAATCGCCAACGATCACCCCGATGGGTGGTCGCGGCCACTGGCGCGCCAGCTGCTCGAGCAAGGCGGTCTTGCCTGATCCCGGTGCGGAGACCAGATTCACCGCGAGCAAACCGTGTCGCTCGAAGTGGATTCGGTTGTGCAAGGCCTGTTGCTCATTGCGCTCCAGCAGGTTGCGTTGGAGAACGATCCGCGTTGGCTCTGGTGTGAGTGGAGCACCCTGCTCACAGCCGCACTGGCCACACATCAGGAGACCTCCATCGAAACCAGCTCAAGCTCGCGGCCCTCGAGAACGTCGATGGAGAGCGCACCGCAGCGGCTGCACTGATGAATCAGATCCGTTGGCCGAAAGGCCTCGCGGCAGTGAGCGCAGAAACAACGGGTTCTCACCACCTCCAGCTCAAGACGAGTGCTGCTCCAGGGGGGGGCTGTCGCCACCACGGCAAAGGCCTGACGCAACGCTTCCGCATCCACGCCGGAGAGGTTGCCGATTCGCAACAGGAGCGAATGGATCGTGCTGGCTCCCTGATCCCTGGCCGCCTGTTGGGCGATGCGGCAGAGCTCATCGATCAGCGCTAACTCATGCATGACCTGATCCCCAGGCGCGGACCAGGGGCACGGCCATGGCCGCTGCTGTTGAGGTCAAGGGGGAGAGTTCCATTCCATGCTCCCAATGCAGGGAGGGGATCAGTAGCTGCCAGGCCGGTGGTCGCGAGCTGTACAAGGCCTCAGCCAGGGCCAAGAGATCGTGGGGGGTGCCCTGATGGCTCAAGGACGTCTTCGTCAGGGGGAGGCACCCCAGGGGCTCGAGTTGGGGAGAGGACCAGCGCGAACATCGTTCGGGATCGATGGTGGAGTCGATGAACAACACCCGACTTGCGGTGGCAATCGGCTCCGCAAACTCCGGCATGAGCTGGTGGCTCGCAATCACCCGGCAGGGCACCGCTAACTCGTCCTGCAGGGCAGCAGCGATGCGATAGCCGGCGCTGTCATCACCCCTCTGCAGGTTGCCGATGCCAATCACAAGGGGCTTCAGCGCAGTGCTCATTCGCGTGTCAGCTCCTGGAGTAGATCTCCCTCTGCACTCAACAGCTGCACCTGCAGGGGCATGGCTCCTGCGGCATGTGTGCTGCAGGACAGGCACGGATCGAAGCAACGAATCCCCGCTTCGATGCGGTTGAGCAGTGCCTCGTTGAGCTGGGCCGCCTGGGTCTGCGTTGGGGTGAGGTAATGCCTGGCGATCTGGGTCACCGTGCGATTCATCGCCCCGTTGTTCTGGCCGGTGGCAATGATCAGATTCACCTTCTCAATCAGCCCATTGGCATCCACCCGGTAGTGGTGCAGCAGGGTGCCGCGGGGTGCCTCACTCACGCCCACGGCCTCCAGGCAGTTGACCTCTGCTCGGGCGCGCACGTGGGGGGAGCACAGCTCGGGATCATCCATCAGCTGCTCCATCTGCTCAAGGCAGGCCAGGATCTCCACCAAGCGAGCCAGGTGATAGAGGAACGAGGCCGTCACCACGCGCCCCCCCCGTTGGCGGAACTCCAGCAACTCGCGATCGGCCCGTTCCGTGCCAATCCGCGTGCAGAGGTTCAGCCGGGCCAGGGGGCCGACGCGATAACTCCCGGCCTCCAGGCCTAAGGGCCGGTAGTAGGGGAATTTGAGGTAGCTCCAAGGTTCCACCGCTTCGGCGATGAAGGAGGCGTAGTCGTCTTCCCGCAAGCCATCGGCAAGCACGCCACCTTGGCTATCGATGACCCGGATGCCCTGGCAGAGGGATCCACTGGTGTGCTCCCAGCGATCGCCATGGCCGATCAACCCCACAAAGAGCGAGGGAAAGTGGCCAAAGACCTCGAGTTCTTCACGCAGTTGACGATCGAGCAACTCTTTGAACACCCTCAGCCCCTGCTCGACAACGGCGAAGGCCTCGGGCAGTCCGGCTCGGATTTGATCGCGGGTCTCGATCGCTAACGGGCTGCGTACTCCCCCCGGGACGGCCCAGGCGGCATGGATTTTGCGCCCCCCCAAGGCCTCGATGACGCCCTGGCCGAATTGACGTAGGCGGATTCCACTGCGGGCCAGATCAGGGTTCGCCGCGATCAGACCAAAGATGTTGCGTCGTGCCGGATCACTGTTCCAGCCCAAGAGGAAATCGGGACTGCTGAGGTGAAAGAAGGACAGGGCGTGCGATTGGGTGATCTGCGCCAAGTTCATGAGGCGGCGCAGCTTCTCCGCCGTAGGGGGGATCGAGACCCCGAGGATCTTGTCTCCGGTTTTGGCTGCGGTCAGCAGATGACTGACCGGACAGATCCCGCAGATCCGGGCCGTGATGGCGGCCATCTCGGTGAAGGGTCTGCCCTCGCAGAACGTCTCAAAACCGCGGTATTCAGTGACGTGGAAGCGGGCCGTCTCCACCGCCCCCGAGGCATCGAGCTGGATCGAGATCTTGGCGTGACCTTCGATTCGGGTCACTGGATCGATCTGAATCCGGCGCCGTTGCTGGCTCGCTTCAGCCAAAACGGATCTCCCGGTTGGCCTGGAGCGGAGGCCGCTGATCCTGCAGCAGTGCCTCTAGCGCTGATCGGATCTGCGCCGCACTGGGCGGACATCCCGGCAGGAACATCTCCACGGCGACCAACTCATGGACTGGCAGGACCCGATCGAGGAGCTCAGGGATGAGACCTGGTGCATGGGGGCGTTGGGCGCTGCTGTCGGCTAGATCCAGGTAGCCGCGCCGGAGCACGGGATCGGCGCCCTGGAGCATGTTGCGCATCCCTGGGACGTTGGCCGTGATGGCGCAATCGCCAAAGCTCACCAGGATTTGTGAGTTGGCCCTCACCTGCAGCAGCAGTTCCAGGTTGTCCTCGTTGGCGACCCCTCCCTCCACGAGGGCGATGTCGACATTTGTGGGATAGAGCTTCTGGTCCGATCCCACCGGGCTGTAGACGATGTCGGCTTGCTCGGCGAGCTCCAGGAGCCATTCATCGAGATCGAGAAACGACATATGGCAGCCCGAACAACCCGCCAACCAAACCGTGGCCAGACGCTTGCGGGGGGAGGAGGTGCTCATGGCTGCCAGTGCTGATGGGTGCGTGCCTCGACCAGGGCCTGGAGCCGCTCTGGATGACCGTGCTTTTCTGCGCTGTTGTCCCCCTTGTGGAAGAGGGCACCGGTGGGGCAGACCTCCACGCACTTGCCGCAATCGGTGCAGGCCTGGACCTCCCCCCAGGGCTCAGCCAGGCCGGAGATGATCTGGCACTGCTCGCCCCGCCAGCCCACATCCCAGACGTGGGCGCCCTCCACTTCATCGCATACCCGAACGCAACGGGTGCAGAGAATGCAGCGGTTGTGATCCAAGCCAAATCGCGCGTGGGAAAGATCCACTGACCGCTCTGGAAATCGATAGGGGAGGCGGCTGTGATCCATGCCCACCTGCACCGCCAGGTCCTGAAGTTCACAATCCCCATTGGCGACACAGATCGCACAGACATGGTTCCCCTCGGTGAACAGCATTTCGATCACCGAACGTCGGATCTCCTCCAATTGCGGGGTGTTGGTCTTGACCCTCATCCCCTCCTGCACACTGGTGACACAAGCGGCCTGCAGCTTCTCTGTTCCTTCCAGCGCCACCAGGCAGAGACGGCAGGCCGCCACCGCTGACACCCCCTCGAGAGCGCAAAGGGTGGGAACGGAGAGGCCCTCGGAGCGGATGGCCGCCAAGAGAGTCGTTCCGGATGAGACCGCTACATCGCGGTCGTCAATGCGCAGGGTGACGATGCTCATGGGCGCCGGTCCCTCTGCAGCAAGGCGAGAAAGTCGCCCCGGTAATGACGCAGGCTGCTCAGCACTGGATTGGGCGCGTTTTGGCCCAATCCACACAAACTGGCCTCTTTAACGGTGTGGCAGAGGCTCTCCAACTGGCTTAGGTCGGAGCTTGTCCCATGGCCGGCCAGCAGCTTGCGCAGCAGCATCTCCAGCTGGACCGTGCCGCAGCGGCAGGGGATGCATTTGCCGCAGGACTCTTCTCGGCAGAAGGCCATAAAGAAGGCAGCCAGATCCACCATGTCGGTGGTGTCATCCATCACCACCATCCCGCCCGAGCCCATGATCGTGCCGAGCTCACGCAGGCTCTCGTAATCCACAGGGGTGTCCAGGTGGCTGGCGGGAACACAGCCCCCCGATGGCCCTCCGGTCTGGACCGCCTTGATCTGATGGCCGTTCTTTGGGCCACCGGCCATCGTCTCCACAATCGTGCGCAGGCTCGTGCCCATGGGCACTTCGACGACTCCACTGCGTTGCACGTGGCCTGTCAGGGAGAAGACCTTGGTGCCTTGGCCGTAGGCCTCCAGTCCCAGACGCAACAACGCAGGGATGTTGGCGAAGGTTTCGACGTTGTTAATCAGTGTGGGGAATCCATGGACCCCTTGCTCTGCCGGAAAGGGCGGACGGGGTCTGGGCACACCCCGCCGTCCCTCGATCGAATGGATTAAGGCGGTTTCCTCTCCGCAGACATAGGCGCCGGCTCCCACGCGAAGCTCCAGATCAAAACGGAAGCCGCTAGCGCCCACCGAGCCACCAAGCCAACCGCTCTGCCTGGCCTGCTCGATTCCCCGCCGCAACCGCTCAATCGCCAGGGGGTATTCACCGCGGACATAGATCCATCCCCGCTCTGCCCCCACAGCGAAGGCTGCAATCACCATCCCCTCAAGCAGGGTGTGGGGGTCTCCCTCCATCACCGTGCGATCCATAAAGGCACCGGGATCGCCCTCATCGGCGTTGCAGACCACGACCTTGGAGTCCCCCGGCATGGCGGCGACGGCGGCCCATTTCAAACCCGTGGGATAGCCGGCGCCTCCGCGACCCCGTAGCCCGCTGCGCCTGACGCGCTCGATGATGGCCAGGGGATCGTTCTCCTGCAGAACCCACCGCAGCTGGAGGTAGGCACCGGCTGCCTCGGCCTCCTCCAATGACTCGGGGTCAATGCGCCCGCACTGCGCCAGCACCAGGCGCCGCTGCAGGGCGAGGAAGGGTTCCTCAGGCAGGATCTCTCGACTCCCGGAGGGTTGCCATCCGATCAGGGCACCGCGACTGAAGGTTGTCTCAAGCTCCGTCGGGAGGGACTCCAGCGCAGAGTGCTCAAGAGCCATCAACCGGGATCCAGCCTCGGTATCGATGACCATCAACGGCCCCTCGCTGCAGGGGCCCAGGCAGCCGACCCCTTTGACCGATAGGCCTGCTTCATCCTGGCTGGCGACGGCAGCGCAGTGCTGCAGCAAGCCCTCACTCCCTCGGCTGCGGCAGCTGGTGGACGTGCAGAAACGAAGGCCGCTTCTCATGGCTCCAGCTTTCGAAGACCAGCAAGGGCTGTGGCACTGGTCTGGTGAGTCCAGATGTCGCCATCGACAACCAGCAGTGGTCCTCCACTGCAGCTGCCGATGCAGCGCACCGAGCCCAGCTCGCACCAGGGCTGCTTGAGGGTCGTCTGGAGTGCCTTGAACAGGATGCCTGCGCCCTGGACATGGCAAGCCGTGCCGGTGCAAACCAGGCACTGATGCCGAGGAGGAGGACTGAGGCGAAAGAGGTGATAGAAACTCGCCGTGCCCTGCACGCGGCTCAAAGGCAATCGCAGGAGACCGGCGACATGGCGCAGCAGGCTGGGGCTGAGGTGGCCATAGATCTGTTGAGCGGCGGCGAGCACCTCCAGCAGGGCCTCGGCTTGGTAGCCGTGACGCCTCAGAACTGGATCTAACGCATCAAAAACAGGCGACATCGCCCCAGCTCGCTCATCTCCGCAAGGTATTGAGGAGATGACTGGCGAACGGCAACCTCAGCAGAGCTGCTGCTCAATGCTGGCAATGGCCAGTCGTGTCTTGATCACAGCATCGGGATTGAGGCTGATGGAGTCGATGCCTTCCTTGACCAGGAACTCCGCGAACTCTGGATAGTCACTCGGGGCCTGTCCGCAGATTCCGATCTTGCAACCGCATTGCTTCGCGGTCCGAATGGCCAAGCGCACCATCTCCAGCACTGCTGGGTGACGTTCATCAAAGAGCTCGGCCACCAGAGCGGAATCCCGGTCCAGGCCCAAGGTGAGCTGGGTGAGGTCATTGGAGCCGATGGAGAAGCCATCGAAACGCTGGGCAAAGGCTTCGGCCGCCATGACGTTGCTTGGCAGTTCACACATCACGTAAACCTCAAGACCCTGCTCTCCTCGCACCAGACCATGGAGAGCCATCTCCTCCAGCACCCGATCCCCCTCTTCCGGGGTGCGGCAGAAGGGCACCATTGGGATGACATTGCTCAGCCCCATGTGCTGGCGAACAGCGATGAGGGCCTTGCATTCCAAGGCGAACGCCTCACGAAAGGCCGGTGAGGTGTAGCGCGATGCACCACGCCAGCCGAGCATCGGGTTCGCCTCGACGGGCTCAAATCCGCTGCCCCCCAGCAGCTTGGCGTACTCGTTGCTTTTGAAGTCGGAGAAACGCAGGACCACAGGCCTTGGGTAAAAGGCTGCGGCCAGCCGTCCAATTCCCTGCGCCAGTCGATCGACGTAGTAGTCGGCGGGGTTGGCGTAGCCGGCCGTGAGCTGGAGGATCGCCTGCTGCTCGTCCTGGCTCACCACCCGGTTGAGGTGGAGCAACGCCATCGGATGCACACGGATCTGGTTGGCGATGATGAACTCCAGCCGGGCCAGGCCCACGCCATCGCATGGAATGGCCGCAAGGTTGAAGGCCTCCTCCGGGTTCCCCACATTCATGAGGATCTGGGTTCGAGTCGCGGGCAGATCCCCCACGGCGCTCTCCTCCACCCGGAAGGGCAGGGCACCGCGATAGACGCGCCCCTCATCACCTTCGCAACAGCTCAGCGTGATGGTTTCTCCATCCAGGATGCGCTCTGTCGCCTGGTCCGCGCCGACGACGGCCGTGATGCCCATTTCCCGAGCAATGATCGCCGCATGACAGGTGCGGCTGCCTCGGTTGGTCACCACCCCGCTGGCCCGCTTGAGCACCGGTTCCCAGTCGGGATCGGTGCGATCGGTCACCAGCAGGTCACCGCTTTGAAAACGGTGAATCTCACTGGGGTGATGCAGGATCCGTGCTGCGCCACTACTGACCGATGTCCCGATGGCGCGTCCTCTGCAAAGCAACGCCGCGTCATGGGGGTCGAGATGCCAGCTCCGCAGCACGTTGACGTCTCGGCGAGATTTCACCGTTTCAGGTCTGGCCTGAAGGATGAAGAGTTCTCCGGTCTTGCCGTCCTTGGCCCACTCAATATCCATCGGTGTGGCTTGCCCGTGTCGCTCGCTGTAGTGGGCCTCGATCTGGCAAGCCCAGCGGGCCAATTGCAGGACCTCCGCTTGATCGAGGGCAAAGCGTTGCCGATCGCAGGCCGGCACCGATTCGTTCCGGGTTGATCCCGCTTGCGCGTAGACCATGCGAATGGCCTTCTCTCCCAGCCGTTGGCTGACGATCGGTGCAAAACCCTCGAGAAGGGTCGGTTTGAAAATCAGGTATTCATCAGGATTGACGGCTCCTTGCACCACGTTCTCGCCCAAGCCGTAGGCCGCCGTGAGAAGAACCACATCACGAAACCCCGACTCGGTATCGAGGCTGAACATCACCCCCGAGCAGGCCAGATCGGAGCGCACCATGCGCTGAATGCCGATCGAAAGGGCCACATCGAAGTGATCAAAGCCGTTCAGTTGCCGGTAGGAAATGGCCCGGTCGGTGAACAGTGAGGCATAGCAACGCCGGCAGGCCTCTAGCAGTGCTGCCTCGCCCTCCACATTGAGATAGGTCTCCTGCTGACCGGCAAAGGATGCCTGTGGCAGATCTTCAGCAGTGGCGCTGGAACGCACAGCCACTGCAGGTGATCCCAGCTCCCGGTAGTGGAGCAGCAGTTGCTCCTCAAGCTCGATCGGCAGGGGTGCCTTGAGAAGCAGGTCGCGAGCGGCGGCTCCAGCTTGTTGAAGTGCGGGGAGCTGCTCTGCGTCGAGACCATCGAGGCAGTCATGCAGTCCTTGGCTGAGATGGGCGGAATCGAGGAGAACTCGGTAGGCGTGAGCGGTCGTTGCAAAGCCCGAGGGGACCTTGATGCCTTGGTTTGAGAGCTCTCGGATCATCTCGCCGAGAGACGCATTCTTGCCGCCTACAAGTGAGATGGCTTCGAGGCCAACCTGCTCAAACGGGAGGACTAACTGGAGTGCTGGAGAACGGATTGCTTTCACTTCGGTCACTGCACTCTCTCTTCAAAGTAGTGAGAACCACTTCCTCTGAACGCAGCTTTGATGCTGAGTTGGCGGTGAATCCAATCGGCCTTTGTTTCTCTAGAACAGCAGGATGACCGTTGGGCGATTCATGTTGCTGTGGATGTGCAGCATTGAACGCCAACGCCTTCGATACTGCTGAAGGTTGAGGGGTGAATGAATGTGGGTCAATGGATGATTGGAGTGTCTCTGGTTCTTTTTTAGTTGGTGCTGGAGGTGCGCCAAAGCTTCCGCCAACGTCTGAGCCCCCAGCACGGCTGACCTGGTCGAGGTCCCATGGAGAGGAGCTGGACCAGAGCCTGTCTGCAGATGGAGCCCATGACGCAGCCGATTCGTTCCTCGGCGGGAGTCATCCGCTGACGAGACGGGACGAGCCAGTCGCTGCCTTGCCGGGGCGCTTCCTATTGGATCAGGACGGTTCAGCCTGGGATTGCCTTTGCGGCCAGGGTGGATATCAAGGTGACTTGCAAGGGTTTCTGCTGGAGCTGGAGCAGAAGCCTGAGTTTCGAGCCGGCGTGATGCTGCAGGCCCTGAGTCGATTGAGGGATGTACTGAAGTCCGAGCCAGAGGATGCGGCACTGGAGACGATGGTGCCATTGCTGATGCGTGACGCACTGGTGATCTCTCGGGCGCTGTTGGAGCGGTTGCGCTGATGGAGAGCGTCTCAAGCGATCAGGTCGATGAGCTGATTGGTTTGCTGGTGGCCCTGGCCATCGAGCATGTGGTGCAAGAGCGGTTGACCCATCAAGAGGCACGCCTGATTCGTGCAGCTCTTGCAGATTCAGAACTGGATGCGCAGATCAATACAGCAAAGGAAACCGTGCTGGCGGCCTTGTTAATCACCGTGCCAGATGTTTTCAATGCAGCCCTCGGTTTTGATTGAGCCGAGGCACTGCTCCGGTTGATGCATGGGTTCTCAAGCACGTCTGCTGCAGCGTTGAAAACCAAGTTCTAGAGACGGACAAGTTCCTCCGAGTCAGGGGAACCTGTCTGGGTTCATTCAGAATTGAACTAGCCCTCGGATCCATCCACAAGGACGAGTGCTTCCATCAGGCTGTGTTCAATGCCACGCAACGTATCGACCAGTGACAGGGCGGCGTCTTCGTCACTCCAGCCATGAATGCCCATCAGCTCATTGTGGATGGCTTCAATGGACAGCGCCAGTTCATCGGTGAGCAAGGTCAAGCTCTTGCTGTGTTTTACGGCGGCATTCAGGCGATGTTTTAGCAAATCACGCCTTGATAGAGCTTTCATTGGGCTAGGCCAATTGGATCTATTGCTAGTCAACACAATCCATCTGTTCAATCGATGGTTGATGCCAGGGATACGCCTCAGAAGTGCGGCCGAATGCCGCACTTGTTGCACTTCTTGCCTTTATCGACAGCTGATCACTTGGCCCAACCAATCGATCCGGGTCGTGCCTTGATGCTCCCAGAGTTCAATGCCTGGCGCCGTGTAGCGGGCGCCGCTGCCGGTTAGAGCGATGTGTTGATCGCCGATGGCCAGATCTGCCCCTGTTGGTGTGTAGGCCACCGAGACTGGTTCGCTCCTGCCGGCGCACTGCAGGGAGTGCCGCCAGAAGACGCTCAAGGTGTAGTCCCCCTCGCGGGTAAAGCGCAGGCCCTGCTCGCTGTTGCTGCGCTGATAGCTCTGTCCTTGTTGATCGGCCGGGAAGTGAAAGGCCCAGCGCTTGCCCATCTGAACGTTGACGTTCCCCTGGCGTTGGGAGAACGCGCAGGGACCGGACTCCAGGGCAATGGTGTGGTCGTGGCGGCTGAGCTGGCAGTAGGCGACCGTGTTGTCGGCGCGGGCCGGAGGCAGCTGGCTCAGGGCGGCGATCCCGATCAGGGTCAAGAGCGGCAGGGCTGAGCGGCGCATGGCTCCTGGGCCGGTTGTCCCTGCTATAGCCCAGCAAAAACCCCTGGACCCAAACGAGCCCAGGGGTTGCGGTTTCCTCTGGAGCGTCAGTCGCTCACTTCTTGGTCAGGGCAGCGGCTCCGCCGAAGGCTGCACCGACGATGGCGATGACGGCAAGGATTTCCATGGCAGGGGGGTGAGGTGGTGGTTGTGAGGTGACTGTCTCCCCCGATGGACCTTTGGGTTTGTTCAATCTGAACCCCGTTCACAGAATCCGGTTGTCGTTGCTACGGATGGGGAAAGTCGTCAGCAGTTGCGCTCTTTCTCGGTGCGCACTTCTACCTGTTTTTCAAGAGGTGTTCAAAGCGGACAGATCGCTGCTGTTGCGCTGCCAACGCTGAATAGACCATCCCCGACAACCGCTCATGCCTGCGTCCCCACGTCCTGCTTCCCAACACGATCGCCCTGCGGTGCAGCAGGCCATCTGGAGCTGGCGTGAGGAGGTGATGCGCCATCCCCACTGCCATCCGGCTGCGCTGCAGCGCACGCTCAATCCCAGTGAGGGCGTTCCCGTGCGCTAGGTCCTTCTGCGGCTTGCTTTAGGCCCCGGCGCTGTGCCTGGATGGAGGCATGACGCCTGAACTGGCTGCTGACGTTCTCGAGGCTCTGCTGCTGCTCCATGAGGAGCTCTCAGCGGATCCGGAGGCCCCTTGGTACGTGGGAATGCCGGATCAGACCCAGGTGCTGCATGACGAGCTCTGGCTGCTGGCTGGGGCAAACCCCCAGATCAAGAGCGCGGCCTTAGTGGAGCTTTGGTACGGCAAGGGACGCTCCAAGCTTCTGCCGGTGGAGTGCACCGGTGAACTGGTGAGCAGCCGGCATCAGTTGGTCTGAGCCTGCCCCCTGGTGATCGGCATGCAGCCGCCCTAGCTTGCGGTCAGCAAGAACGTTGAACCATGCAACGCAGCGATCTTGATTCTTGGATTCAGGAAATCCCCTCGACCTATCACGCCAAGATCACAACCCTGAGCGAGAAAGCCTCAGAGGTTGATCAGCTCAAGGCCCGGATTCAGGCTTTGGAAGATGAAAACGAAGACCTCAAGCGCAAGCTCGCGATTGCCTCACCGCAATAGCGTCCTACGAACTGCTAAGGCCGATGGACGTGTTGTTCCTGGTCCCTAGCGTGCGTTCGTAGCCAGAACTTGTGGAACGCAGGTCATGGGTACGGGATGTAGCGCCGCCGGTAGGAGTACCGGCGGTCTTTTATTGCCGAAAGCATTGATTACTCGTCAGCTGTGCCTGAGCCACCCCAGTTCGGGCTGTGCTTGATCACAGCAGTGCAGAACTCCAGCAGCTCCTGCGGCGTCATGTCGTGCTTGGCGTCATTGGTGCGCCAGGCGCAGATCACGAAGTTGGGTTCCGGTTGCTTGGAGGGTTGATCAAGGGTGGGGAGCATCGCGTAGCGCTTCTTGCTCTCACCTTTGCCCGTGGCCGCATCGCGGTTGTCGTAGGTGCCGATCAGCTCCCAGGCGAGCCATTCGCCGGTCCAGTGGTCGCGGCCTTCTGAGGCCAGCACCGCCTCGTGGATCGCCAGGCGGTACTGCTGCACGTTGCCCACGCCACCGCGTTTCTGGTCTCGCTTGGACAACGTCACCGCCTTGCGCTGCACCCAGCCCGGGTAGGTGCCTTTCGCGGCATCCGGCATCCAGTCGGGGGCGGGAGTGTTCATCGTGAAGCCTCCTGATCTAGGCCCGCTGGGCACTCATGGCCTTGTAGCCCGGGTACTGGTGTTCAGCGATGGTCCGTGCTTCGGCTTGGGTGTGGGCCTGCACTTGAACCTGCAGGGTGCGGCCCTTATCGATCAGCTTCACTGCCCAGGTCGCCTGTGCCATCGCCCTAGTCCCCGCTGCTGAAGTTCAGCACCAGATCACCGGCGTCATCGCGCTCGATCGTGAACTTGAAGGAATCGACCGTGCCGCTCCAGACCCCTTCCTCGGGGTCGGCTGACTCCCCGCGCTGTTGGGAGACGTCGTGGTCAAAGAGCTGCTCAAACACATGGGCCGCGACGATCGCCGCCTGGTCCTCATCCATCTCATCGAGCTCATGGGGCTCGACCGTGCAGCCCTCAAGGGTCTCGGCATCAAGCACGTTCCCCGATCCCAGATCTTCCACGAGGGCCAGCAGTGCGTCGTCCATCGGTTCAGGGTGCCTGCCCTCATGGTGAATCCAGCGGCCCCGGCCGTCCAGGGTTGCTGCATGCAAATCCAGGCGTCCTCGCCAACATGGAGTGAGTGCGGTTGGTCTTGGATGCGACGTCTACCCTCGCTGGCCGGGATCAGCCTGGCTCTGGCCCTGAGCGGTTGCGGCGGCAGCTCTCCCAAGACCACGGCCAGTGGCGCGCCGGCCATCACGGCTCCGATCACGATTGAGCTGGATCAGAACATCCCCGCCAAGAGCCAAGGGGTGATGGTGCGCGGTGATGAGCGCACCACTTTTCAGGTGGGCTTTGGCCGGCTTGGGGTGACCTGTGCCAAGACCCGTTTCGAGGAGGGCTACACCCCCCTGGGTTCCTTCAAGGTCAACGCGATCCTCAGCAAGGACCGCTTTGAGATGGATCCCAAGCTGATCGCCCAGTCCGGCAAGAGCAAGGCGGAGCTCAAGGAGACGCTCTTCAAGAACATGAACGCCATCGACTTCAAGGGCGATGGTGAGGTCGGTGAATACGGAATCGGCTACATCAGCCTGGAGCCGATCGACAGCGTCAAGCAGCCCTTTGCCTTCAACACCTACGACGGCAAATTCCGCTGGTACAGCTTCGCCATCCACGGCAGCAACAACGAACAGCGCATCGGCGAGCAGGTCACCGGCGGCTGCCTGAACGTCTCTGAACCCACCCTCAAGGCGATGCTCGCCTCGGTGCAACTCGGCGATCAGGTGGAGGTGAAGACCGATGGCCCCTGTACCCCGTAGGCCGCTGACCATCGATCACGCACAGCGCGTGCGGAGCCTCTGGACAGCCTGGTTTCTGTGCCTGCTGTTTCACACCGATCTGGGATTGATGCCGCTTTTCCATGGCCTCTCCCCTGAGATCGAGAGCCATGTCGCCACCGAACGTCTGCCCCTGGTCTTCTGGGCGATGTTGCTCTACTTCCTCGTTCCGCTTGGGGCCTATGTCCTGAGCAGCTACGCCTCCAGTGCCCCGGGCTGGCGGCGCTGGCGCTGGTTTCAGTTCGGTCTGAGTGTCGTCTACACCCTGACCAACACTGCCCATTTCGTCGTTGACATCCTGATCCCTGATTCGCGCTCCGATCAGGTGCTGCTGATGGCAGTGATGTTGGTGCTGGGGTTACTGATCAACGTCGAGAGCTGGCGTTGGTGCCACACCAAATCGTCGTGGCAGATTTGAAGCACTGCCCTGAGCTGCGATGCCCCTGATCAACGTGCGTACCTCGTTGCCTGAGCTGGCCGATGCCGCTGGGTTGCTCAAGGAACTCTCGGCGGCTCTGGCCCAGCAGACCGGCAAGCCGGAGTCCTACGTGATGACCCTGCTGGAGACGGCGGTGCCGATGACCTTCGCCGGCAGTAGTGATCCCTGCGCCTACGTCGAGATCAAGTCGATTGGTGCCCTCAAGCCCCCGGCGATGACTGCGGCCTTCTGCGATCTGATCGAAGCGCGAACGGGTATCCCGGCCAATCGCATCTATGTGGCCTTCGAGGATGTCAAAGCCAGCAGCTGGGGCTGGAACGGCAGCACCTTCGGCTAGGGCTGATGCAACGTCTGAGCGGCCTGCTTCCCCTGGCCTTGCTTCTGGTCTGGGGGTGCACCCCCTCTCCCTCTTTGAAGCGCCTGGTCTGCAGTGGACCCGGCCGCCAGGAGGTCGTCTTTGATGCGCGCAGCGGCCGCCTCTATGCATTCATTGAGCCCCTGAACGCCTACCGGCCGACGCCCGAGCTGCGCTTCTCGGTGCAGACCGCCTCTTCCCTGCGGGGTGATGAGCTGCGGATTGAGACGCGGGTGGGTGAGTTCAGCCGTGAGGGTGACGCCTCCAGCTGGCAGGCCGTGGATCCCCCGGTGGGCAGCGATGAGACCTTCAACCTCAAGAGCCTGACGTCCCAGCTGCGGATGGTCTCGGATCGGCCCGTGCGGCCCGTCGACAAGGAGGGCCGCTGCGAGCTCGCCCCCCTGCAGACCTGAGGACCTACTCCAGCCCGGCGCGCACCTTCTTGACCGCCAGACCGGCTTCGGTGGCAGTGCCGCCGGCCAGCAGCAGCAGGCCGATCAGCCCCACCAGCTGGTTCTGGGCTTCGGCGGCGGGTTCGGCGTCCTGGCCGAGCACCGCTCCGGCGACAAACCAAGCGGTGGCCAGGGCCGAGGTGATCCAGTAGGCCTTCCAGCGCCGTTGGTAGAGGTAGCCCGCCCCCAGGCCCGGCACCACGTTCAAGAGCACCGCCACCCAGCCGGCGGAGGCGGCCAGGATCTGTTCGCGGCTGGGCATGGCTGGATGTCGTTGGGCGCAGACCCTAGGCAATCCACTGCAGGGCGACCGTTCGCTGACGCGGCCCGTCCAGCTCCACCAGGATCACGTCTTGATAAGTCCCCAGCACCGGCGTCCCGTCTTGGACGGCCACCATCACCTGGTTGCCGAGCAGCAGCGCCTGCAGGTGGGCGTGGGCATTGCGGGGTTCATCGGCAGGGATGTTGGGTCGAAGCTCGAGGTCGTTGTGTTTCCAGGGGCGCTGGGCAGGGGCGATCTCAGCAAGCCAGGCCTCGAGGTCCCAGATCAGACGCTCCTCCCTCTCGTTGATGATCACGGCCGTTGTGGTGTGCTGCCCGCTGATCAGCACCGTTCCGTCCTTCTCCCCTTGCTTGGCGATGAAGTGCTCCAGGGCTTCGGTGAGAGCGATGCACTGAAAGGGGCGTTGTGTTGGGATCTGCAGGCGTTCAACGGTCATCGCGGCACCCTCTGGCTACGGTCAGCATGAGCGGTGGCAGGGGCGATGGAGCGTTGGCGGTCCTGCCCAGCCCTGGCTGACAAAGACGAGGCTTTTCTGGCGGCCGTCGCGGACTCTCTCGTTCAACTCGAGGCCCTCTCTCCAAAGCAACGCCACTGTCTGGCGCTCTTCAAAGCTGCCGAGTTGGTCAATGCCTTGATCCAGATCAAGGAGCGCCGCGAAGCGGAGGATCGAGTCGGCCCGGAATTGGCCCATCGCTCCTTTGCTCTGGTTCGTTCTGTCATCCGCAACCGCAGCCTTCCCTATGCCGGCAGCGAGAGCGAGTGCCTCAGGGATCCGCAACTGACGGCGGTCATCGATGAGGGTTGTCGCTTGTTCCATCTCGGCAAGACGAACAAAGAGCTCTATCAACAAGCCTTAGCCCTTTCGGCGGCCCAGTGCCTGGCCTTGCAGGATCAGCTCGGGCCAGCACTGGATCAGTACCTCCAGGGGGCGGGACTGGAGCTGCCTGAGACGTTGATCGCATCCGTGCGTGCGAGCTTCATCGACGCCTACCGCAGCTAGCGCCGTTTGCGTTTGTCCCGCTCGCGTCGGTTGGCCTTGCGGGTGCCGCCGTACTGATAGCCGGGCTCTTGGCTCTGGCGTTGCCAACAGGCCGGACAGGCGAAGCGCCAGCTGCCACTGGCCTGCGTGCGGATCCGGTAGTGCAGCTCCCCGCTCTGCAGGCAGAAGTCGCAGTTCATTGCTGGTTAAATTCCATCCACCAGCCGCTGCCCGGACCCTCGACCAGCCAACGCCGTCCCCAGTTGCGCTCGGAATAACGCTGGGCCTTTCCGCTGCCGAGGGCGGTTTTGACGTAGCCGCCGCCCACGAGATTCGCCTCGCCGTTGGGGTCGTGCATCAAGAAGGTGCGGCTGCTGGGCTCCCAGCCCACGACCACACTCCAGTGGCCCACGCCCGTGGGTTGCTCCACTGGCCCGAGGTGCAGCCAACCCACCGGTGCCGGGATACCGCGTTCCAGCTGGTCAATGAGGTCCTGAATGGTTCCGTCTTGGCGGAAGCGGGCCGCCAGCCCGCAGGCCTCGATCGCCAGCAGTTGGGCAGAGGCCTCCGTGCTTTCGCCATAGCGCTGGACGATCGCGAGGTACTGGTCGTCGATCTGGCCGCTACCGCTGAAGCAGCCCGGCCGCAGAAACTCCACCACCATGGCGCAGCTGGAGCTGAAGCACATCCGCGGGCCGTGCGCAGTGGCGCTGTTGTTCTGGCAGCAGTAGGGCACCGCCAGGGCAGTGGCGCTGTGGCGTTCAGCGTGTCGGATCTCGGCGGCGCGGCGCTGGATCAAGCCTGGCAGGGGATGAATCCAGCGGGGCAGTTCTTCGCGGATCACCCGCCCTGCGGGCTCCCCGGCCAGCAGTCGTCTGCGCAGGGTCGAGCGCCCCAGGGCTCCAGCTCCGACGTTGAAGCAGAAGCTCAGCAGCGCATCAAATTGCCCCTGGTTCAGGGGCACGCCCGCCAGCAGCGTCTTCAGGGCCCGCCCGCGGTCCTGTAGATCGTCCAGCAGCCAGCGTTCGGCCTGCGCCTGGCTGATGACCAGACCAGGCCGGACCTCGGCTCCGGTGTGGCCGTAGCCAATGGTCCAGGGCTCTGCGCCGCTGCCGGGATCCGGGTAGGCCTCGAGCCGGCAGCCCTCGAGGCGTTTGAGCAGGTCCAATCCGGCGGCGCTGATCTCCATGGCGAGGGGGTGCAAGGACCCCAAAGGGTTCCGGCTCCCATGGCTATCGATGTTGCAGACGCGATCCCTCCCAGCCCTGCAGCATGGTCCGAGCGAGCGCAGCGCCATGAGTCCGATCTTTCCCTGCCGCCGTTGCGGGACCTTTATCGAGCGCTCCACCCAGCACTACCGCAGCGTCAAAGGTCAGGTGCTCTGCTCGAGCTGTCTGGATGCCCAGACGGTGGCTGGAGCGACAGTTCTGCAGCGTCTCAAGGCGAGGTTGGTTCGGCCGTTTCAGCTGAAGTGAGAGCGGATGTCGCCTGGGCGGTTATCTCGTCCTGGCCGCCTCGCGCCAGCAGATTTCGGATCCATAGGGTTGCGCCAGTCACACCCGAGCGATGAGCGAAGCGAACGACAGCCAGCAGAACTGCGGCGGCAAAAAGAAGGCGATGCTCGTCTACGGCGTGGCTCAGATCTCGGCCACGGTCGTCTCCGCTATCGCCCTGGCCTCGATCGCCGTTGGCGTCTGCGCGCTGAAGCAACAGAGCAAGCTTTTCAACGGATGTGTGGAAGAGGTGGTGGCCGAGGGCAAAACCAACGCCCAGGCCGTCCGCTACTGCAACGGCGGCAACTGATCGTTTGTTTTTCATAAGGTCCGCCGCAAACGCGGTGGTGGCCTCACGGCTGGCCAGTGGAGCCGGTCAGCGCCCTTGGTTTGCCCTTGTTCTGTCGCCCAGGGGGAGTTAGGGCGGGGATAGCTGCCAGCTCCGGATGCCGGAATCACGCATCGCGCACACGGCGAAGGGTTCAACCCTGGATTCGTTGGGGGGGAACTTCTTCAGGGTCTGCGACCCGCAGGGGCACTGCCAATCCGTCGAAGGCCTGTGGAACGCCGAGGAGGTGCTCCGGCGCAATGAGCGACCCAGCACCACGAAGCGCAATTGCCTGATGCCCAAGCCGATCAGGCGACCTGTGGGCGAATGGTGAGCCGCTGATCCCTGCGCCTGGTCCCTTGCAAAACCCATCCTGCTGTAGTACACCTGTACTCTGCTTGTGGTGGATTGATGGAGGAGGCTTGGCTGCGGGATCCCAGGGCCGGTTGGCAGGTTCGCTTTCACAAGGATCAGCGCACCTGGGGCCGTGAGACCTGGGTGTTTGTGGACACGGGTAAGGCCATGCCTGACCACCTGCCGCTCCTCAAGGAGCGCTATCACCTGCGTCGCGCCGATGCCCGGGTCCTCTGGGAAGGCTTGATGGCCCAGGGTTGGCTCAAGACGCGCCCCGCCTGGGGCGTCTATGCCGAGCCGTAGGCAAGAAAAAAGCCCCGCCGAAGGCAGGGCTAGGGGTCAGGAACGATCCGGGCGTCTGTCCTCGTTTCGACTCCGGATTGGAGTTCCTCACTCCTCACACAACAGAACTATCCCGCCCGAGCAGCCGGAGGCAAGTCGCCTGTGTGCGGAGCTCTGACTGCCACTCTCCGGGGAGGCGCAATGAAAAAAGCCGGTCACCAGTCCGGCTTTGTTCTCCCTGTGCTTGCCAAGGCACACAACAGTCATGGCTCAACTCGGTGGCCAGGAGCGATGAGCCGAAGTACCTGAATCAGCAGGGCCCCGGAACCCTCCGGTGTTCAGTCACGGAACACCGATGGACTCACGCCGTTTAGTCGTCTGGATCTCTGCTGGGATCTTGAGCTTCCAGGGCTTCGCTCTGGCCTTTGATCTGCTCAATTGCACCGCCCTGACCTGGGTGCAACTGCATCGCTCGGTTCCCCTGGAGCCCTGCAGACGTCCCAATGGCCGGATTGATGCCGCGGTCAACCATGGTCTGAGCGTGCTGGCTGGTTTAGCCCTGGGCAGTCAGTCCAAGCCGGCTCCTTAGATCACCTGCAGCGCGATCCAGAACACGAAGACCACCAGAAGCATCAGGCCATCCAGTTGGGTGAACTTGCCAAGGGTTGGCCTGATCAAGAGCAGCGTCAGTCCCAGCAGGACCATCTCGAGGGGATCAAGTCCAAGGATCACCTTGGTTCCGGTGAGTTCCCCAATCAGTAGGACCGCAGGCACGGTCAGGCAGAGCGTGGAGAGCACCGAGCCATAGAGGGTGTTGAGGGAGCGCTGCACTTGTCCCCTTGAGGCGGCTCTGAGGGCGTTGAGTGCTTCAGGGGCCAGCACCAAGAGGCCAACCAGCGTGCCGCCAATGGCGCTGCGCAACCCGAGTCCATTCAGGCTGGCCTCAATCAGCTCGCCCATGGACTCCGCGTTGATCACGAGAATCAACAGCCCAGCAGCGAGCCAAGCCACCGCCGGGGCAACCTCTGGGATGCCCTCATGGCCGCCATCCGCTGCCCCGAGCCATTGGCGTTGCTCGCGGCTTTCGGTGAACAGCCCGCGGTAGCTACCGGTTTGAAAGGCGATAAAGACGCTGAAGAGCCCAAGAGCCGCACCAATCAGAACCACATTTCCGGGGCCGTTGAAGTTGGCTTCTGTGGTTTGGGTGGTGAAGTTCGGAACGATGAGCGCCAGAACACTGATGGTCGTAATCAGGTTCACGTAGGTGATGCTCCCGCCGATGTTCATGGCCGCCAGATCACTGTCTTGCAGGGGCTCCCGCAGCGTTTTCTCCTGTTCTCGAGCGGCCTCAAAGACGCTGATGCCCTTGATTCCAGTCAGGGCGATCATCAGCACCGCGAACATCGAATCGCGGGCCAGGGTTGGGTTGGCCTCTCCGCTGCCCATGGTGCTGGCAATCAGGGCGAGTTCCACCACCACGGCTGAACCGGTCAGGATCAGCGTTCCAAACGGTTCCCCCAGCCGAATCGCCAGGGCATCGGCGTAATGGACCACCCGCAGGGCGAGCAGCAGGATGACCCCTCCAAGCCCAGCTAGACCCAGCAGCAGTGGAAGGACGCTTCCCTCCAGCAGCCAGGGCAGGAGGTTCGTGGCGTGCAAGCCGATCAGCGTGCCCGCACCGAGCAGCAACACGACGAAGGACGTTCGCCGTTCCCTAGTTGGTGACTGTTCCACATCCACCAACTAGCCAGAGACCAGCTCTTTAAACAGTTGCGAGGCTGCGGTTGGCGATCTCGCGGCCTCTGCGCATCCTGCAGGCAGGGCAGGACTTGGGTGTGGTGAGGATCGATCGAGGGGCCACCTGGCTTGCTCCGGCGCGGCTGTTTCTGCGCCAGAACCTGGCCATTCAGATCCTGGAGGGCCTGGTGGCCGGGATCCTGGTGGGCCGGCTGCTGCCCGCCTCGGCCCTGGCGCCGTTGAGTGGCCTTGGGGATGGCTTCATTCGGCTCTTTCAGATGCCGGTCCTGCCCTTTTTGAGCGTGTCCTTGATCGCCGGGGTGGGGCGCCTGCAGTTCGCTCAGGCCAGCCGCTTGCTGGGCCGCTCGGCCCTGGTGCTGATCGGCTTTTGGCTGGTGGTGCTGCTGGCGGTGTTGCTGGTGCCCTTGGGCTTCCCCAGCTGGCATGACGCCTCGTTCTTCAAGCCGAGCCTGCTGCAGGCCCCCAAGCCCCTGGACCTCACCGAGCTCTTCATTCCGGTGAACCCCTTTGCGGCCTTCGCGGAGACCCAGATCCCGGCGGTGGTGCTGTTCTCCCTAGCGCTTGGCATTGCCCTGATCGCCGTTCCCAAACGGCAACCGTTGATCGACGTCTTTGACCGGATCGCCGAGGCCCTACTCGGCATCTCCGCTTTTGTGGCCCGTTTCACCCCGCTTGGGGTGTTCGCGATCCTGGCGACAGCCAGCGCCTCGATCGAGAGCTCCCAGCTGCCGCGACTGGCGGTCTATGTCGTGCTGCAGGGCGGGATCGCGCTGCTGCTGGCCGGCTTGTTTTTGCCCCTGGTGATTGCCGGGGTGACGCCGATTCCGGTGCGCCAGTTGCTGCGCAGCTTCCGCACGCCACTGACCATCGCCTTTGCCACCGCGAACATGCTCGTGGTGCTGCCGATCTTGGTGGAGCTCTCCAAAAAGCTCCTCTACGAGGCCCGTGGGGCGCACCTGGCTCCAGGGGTGAGCGAGCAGGAGCTCAAGGATCAGGTGGACCTCCCCGTTGAGGTGCTGGCGCCGCTGGCCCTGGTCTTTCCGGACATGGGGCGCCTGCTCTCCCTCGCCTTTGTGCCCTTTGCCGGTTGGCTGACGGGCAACTCCATCAGCCTGCAGGAGATGCCGGGCTTCCTGCTGACGGGTCTGGCCAGTGCCTTCCTTGAGGGGATTTTGGCGATGACCTTTCTGCTGGATCGCATGGGCCTGCCGAGCGATCTGGTGCAGCTCTACATCGCCATTGATCAACTGGCGGTGGCGCGTCTGGGCACCCTGCTGGCCTGCATGAGCGTCATCGCCCTGGTGATCATCGGCACCTGGGTGTCGCTTGAGGGGTTCCCCAAGCGCTTCACGCGCCTGGTGCCAGCGGCGACCGCCCTGGCGGTCTTTCCGGGATTTGTTCTCTTGAGCCGTGTGGGCTTCCAGCTGCTGCCCAAGCCGGTCAACAGCGCCCGCGACCAGTTGATGCACCAGGACTTTGCCCTGGCCAAGGGCCGCGCCCCTGTGGTGCAGGGCTGGTCGCCCGTGGATCAGCCGGGGGATTGGCAGGCGATTCGCCGGGCCCGGGCGATTCGCTACTGCGTCCATGAGCAGGACTATCCGATGGCCTATCGCAATGCGGATGGCGAGCTGGTGGGAGCCGATGTGGAGATGGGAATGCTCTTTGCCAAGCAGATGGGCCTCAAGGCCAGTTACGTCCTGATCGACCGGATCGGCAACGAGAACGACCCCCGCCCTGATGGGCTGCAGGCCCTGGAGCGGGGCTACTGCGACCTCAAGCTCTCCAGTGACGTCATGGCGCCGATGCAGGCGGCCCGCACTCGCTTCACCGATGCGCACCTGACCTACGGCGTTGCCCTGCTGATCAAGGGCTCAGCCCTGAGCAGCAAGCGCCAGTGGAGTGATCTGGTGGAGGTCCAAGGCCTGCGGGTGGGCCTGGGGTTTGAAGCCCCGTTCCTGCTGCGCCTCGTTGCCGGCTGGTTACCCCAGGCCAAATTCATCAGCTCCCAGGGGACCGATGCATTGCTGAAGGCGCTGCAGGAGGGCCGGCTGGATGCGGTTTTGGTCACGGCGCAGCAGGGGGCGTCCTGGAACGTGCTCCAGCCCAACCTCACCTTGTTGGTGCCCCAGCCGCTGAAAAGTCTTCCGGCGGCCCGGCAGTTGCCGTGGAAGAGCGCCGCCTTGGCGGGGGTCTGGAATGCCTGGCTGCGCTTCCAGGAGATGGATGGCACCCGCCGGACGGTCTACCGCCACTGGGTCGAGGGCATTGAGCTACGCAAGGACAAGTCCTGAGGCCAGGGAGTGCCGCTTGAAAAGCACGGGAAACCGTCGCCCCCCAATACCCCCAGGTCGCTTCACAAGGCTTTACAGTTCCTACACGTTTCGTAACGACGCCTTCCAATGGCTGACTCCAACACCCGTTTCGGCTTCGTCGCTTTCGCTGAGACCTGGAATGGCCGCCTGGCCATGATGGGCTTCGTGATCGGCCTGGGCACCGAACTGCTGACCGGCCAGGGCATCCTGACCCAGATCGGCCTCGGCTGATCGCCGAAGACATCGGCAAACGAAAGCCCCCGGTGCACTGCACCGGGGGCTTTTTGCTGTCTGGAGCGTGGGGCGCCCGCTCAGGGCTGCCAGTCGGCAGCCGGGGGTTCCTTGTCGCTGTCCTTCAGGGAAGGGAAGAGCTCGCGGATCGCTGCGGTCAAGGTGGTGCGGGCTTCCTGGCGGAAGGCCTCAGCGGCATCGGCCGGCAGGACCGGATAGCTGGTCTCGCTGTTGCCATCCCCGCGTAGGGGTTTCCAGCTGGTCTTCTCGTTGCGCTTGAGTTCCTCGAGCACATCGACGAAACCGAACTGGGCGACTCGGCCGGCGGCGGCCGCCTTGCTGGCGAGCTGCTCGCGCACGGCGATTAGTCCCTTGGCCTTGAGGGTGTCGGGCAGACCCAGCACGGGCTGGTAGTAGTCGATCGCCCGCAGTTCCTCCTGCAGCAGGATCGGCCAGGCGGCCACTTCGCTCTCACCCAGGCCAGCGGCGCTGTCGCTGCTGGCCATGGCATCGCGGTAGAAGGCGAGCCAGCGGTAATAGGACTTGTCCTGGAGCTTTTTCTTCTCGGCCTTGCCGGTGACGATCTTGGGCAGGGCGGCCTCAGCCTTGCGCAGGAAGATCCGGTCCTCGCGCTCCAGGTTGATCGCGCCCCAGCGGTGGCGGTATTCCCAGAGCTCTTCGTATTTACGGCAGTCTTCGGGGCTCCAGCCCAGTTCCTTCAGCTCGCCGGACCGGTGGTTCTCGCTCGTCTGCACGCTTTGACGCTTGGCTTTGGGTCACCCTAGGCCGATAGGGTCAAGGCAGGCAGGCCTTCCCATGACAGACCCCTCGCAGCAACTGGATCTTCAGGCGGTCGACGGCGGTCCGATCGGGGTCATGATCTGCGGCCACGGCAGTCGCAACAAACAGGCCGTCACCGAATTCGCCCAGTTGGCCCAGGGCCTGCGCCGCCAGCTGCCGGATGTACCGGTCGAATACGGCTATCTGGAATTTGCCCGCCCGATCCTGCGGGATGGCCTCGACAGCCTGCGCTCCCAGGGGGTCCAGCGGGTTCTAGCGGTACCCGGGATGCTCTTTGCCGCGGGGCACGCCAAAAACGACATCCCCTCGGTTCTCAATAGTTACGCCGCTGAGACCGGCCTGCGCATTGATTACGGCCGCGAGCTGGGGGTCGACCTCAAGATGATCCAGGCCGCCGGCGCCCGGATCCGCGAAGCCCTCGATCGGGCGAACGCCCAGGCCGAGGTGCCCCTGGCCGAGACCCTGCTGGTGGTGGTGGGCCGGGGCTCCTCCGACCCCGATGCCAACTCCAACGTCTCCAAGGTGACGCGGATGCTCGTCGAGGGGTTTGGCTTCGGCTGGGGCGAGACCGTCTATTCCGGTGTGACCTTCCCCCTGGTGGAGCCCGGCCTGCGCCATGTGGTGCGCCTGGGTTTCAAGCGGATGATCGTCTTCCCCTATTTCCTCTTCTCTGGGGTTCTGGTCAGTCGCATCCGCCAGCACACCCAGCTGGTGGCCGCCGACCATCCCGAGGTGGAGTTTGTCGAAGCCTCCTACTTAGGGGATCACCCCCTGGTGATCGACACCTTTAAGGAGCGGGTTGAGGAGGTCGTGCGCGGCGAGACCCAGATGAACTGCTCGCTCTGCAAGTACCGGGCTCAGGTCCTGGGCTTTGAGACCGAGGTCGGGGCTCCCCAGCAGAGCCACCACCACCACGTCGAGGGCCTGATCGAGGGCTGCACCCTCTGCGAGCTCGAGTGCACCGGTGCCTGTCAGCCCGATGGCATCCCGATTCCCCTGGGCCACCACCACCATCACGACCACGACCATTCCCACGAGCACGGTCACAGCCATGACCACAGCCACGATCACGGGCATACCCACACCCCCTATCCCCACGCCGAGCACCCCCTCGGTCCGAAGACCCTTTACAAACCGCGTCCCAAATCGGAAGAAAACCCCTCGGAATAACCCCGCTCATCCGTCTCGAATCCAGGCGCGTCCCACGAGACTGGTCCGCATAAGCCCTGCTTATCTTTTCCGGCTTTCCCCAGGGGGCTGAGCTTTTCCCCAGGGGGGATTGATCTTTTCCACAACTTGCGCGACCTGCTTGCGCGCGGTAAGGGCATTCCTGGGGAATGCGCGCTTTCGTCCGCAGGTCGCTTGACAGGGGGGTGACCCTGGCTAGGTGACGCCCTGAGCGGTCTGGGAATCAGTTCAAGACCCCAGTCAGCGACTGCTGTCTCAGCCTGTCTCTCCCACGGTGTCGTGGATGCAACACGCTTTGACGGCGGCCGTCGCTTTGTGGCTTGCTGGTTGGCGTCGCAGGAGTGAATTGTTGGAGCCCAGCCGCTTGAACCACCAGGGTGTTGAAGGCCTGCAAGAGCGAGAGGTTTCCGATCACCCCTTGTTTGGTGAGGACCCGGAGCGGGCGCATCTGAACCGCTGCCTGGAGCAGTCGGAGCCGGCGAGCGATCAGCCCCTGGGGGCGCCTCGAATCAGCCTTGAGGCCGAGGTGCCGGAGGCCCTCTTTGATGGGATGAAGTCCTTCTTGAGCAATCGACCTGATTGGGATCAGTACCGGGTGATCACCTCAGCCCTGGCTGGTTTCCTGTTCCAGAACGGCTGCAGCGATCAGTCCGTCACCCAGCACTACCTCAACGGTCTGTTCGTCAGCGCAGCTGACTCCTGAGTCCCGCCTCAGAGTTCCCCGCGCTTCATCGCGGCCGCAGCGTGGTCACAGGCCCTCCAGGTGAGGGCCATTTCTGTGAGGGTGGGGCTCTGCCAGCCGGCGCTGGGCCAGCAGCTGCCGTCGGTCACCAGCAGGTTGGGGGTGCGCCAGAGCTGGTTCCAGCGGTTGAGAACGCCCAGCTCCTCGCGTTCCGCCATGGGCGCTCCCCCGAGTTCATGGATGTAGTAGCCCGGTGGGGCAGCCCCAGGCGAGAGGGCCAGGCTGCCTTGAACAAGCGGCTCGATCAGGGGCATCACAAAGAGGTCGGCGAGCGGTTTGATCTGGCCGCCGGCGGCGTGCACGACCGCCTTCATCCGCTGGCCCATGTGGTTGACCATGGCCTGCTCGTTCTCGCCCCAGCGGCAGTCGATATGGGCGATGGGAATCCCCCAGGCATCCCTGCGCTCGGGGTGCAGGCTGACCTGGTTGTGGCTTTGGCTGAGGACCTCGCCATGGCCGATCAGGAAGCCCACGGCGCTGCCGCGCTCGCGCTGCAGCAGTTGGGGCGGATCAAAGCGTTGGATGCCGCACCAGAGGCCATAGCCCCGTTTGAAGTCCCGTGATTCCAGGGTGTTGGGAATGAAGCAGCTGCCCGCACCGGAGAGTTCGCTGCTCCCCGCGGCCGGTTGATCGGGGATCGAGAAGAAGCAGCTGCGGGAGATGTGGTCCATCAGCCCCTGCCCGAGCTTCCCGCTGACGTCCTCCAGGCCGCTCTGCTGCTGGGAGTGCAGCAGCAGCCTGAGGCTCTCAATCGTGCTGGCGCAGAGCACCACCAGGGGGGCCTTGGCGCAGAAGTGCTCGCCGCTCTGGCGATCAATGGCCTCGACGCCCTCGGCGCGGCCGCTGGCGCGGTCGATCAGCACGTGGCTGACCACGCTGTTGCTGCGCAGCTCCACCCGGCCGCTGGCCAGGGCAATGGCCAGGGCTCCGCCCTGGGAGCAGGAACGGGGCCAGGGGGTCTGGGCGCTCTTGCTGAGCTCGAAGCCACGGGAGTGGATCAAGGGCAGCTCCAGGTCCCGGCGAATCGAGCGGCCCAGGTGCTCCTCGGCGGGGGTCAGGGGCATTGGCTCCTGGAACTCCCCATCGGGCAGCTGCGGTAGGCCATCCCGCTGGCCCTTCACGGCCAGCAGCGTCTCGAGCTGGCTGTACCAGGGGGCCAGGTCGTCATGGGCGATCGGCCAGTCCTGGCCATGGCCATCCCGGCTGGCCCCCTTGAGCTCGTAGTCGGAGAGCCGCAGGGTGATGCCTCCCCAGGTGAGGCTTTTGCCACCCACTTGTCTCCCCCGGGTCCAGAGGAAGGGGCGATCGTCGGGGGTGGAGTAGGGGTTGCGCTGCTCATCGACGAACAGCTCCGGGTTGGCCTTCCAGTAGCCCGGGTGATTCGCGGCGATCCGCTGCCGGCCGCTGCTGATGTTGGCCAGGCGTTTGAGGCTGTTGAGGGGTTCGCTGCCAAAGGCCCGCTTGGCGCTGAGCTCCGGGCCAGCCTCCAGCACCAGAACCCGCAGGCCCGCCTGGGCGAGGGCCATGGCTGCCACCCCGCCGGTGGCCCCGGAGCCGACGACGATTGCGTCAGGGTTGCTAGCAGCCATCAGGGTTTCAGCCATCAAAAAAGCCCCGGCACTTCAGAGAAGGCCGGGGCTTTTGGAGTTGGTGGCGGGGGGCGGATTTGAACCACCGACCTTCGGGTTATGAGCCCGACGAGCTACCAGACTGCTCTACCCCGCGGCGACCCAGAAACCTTACAGCACAGCGGATCCCTCCGGCAATGGAGCCAGGATGGACTCAGCCCCTGACTCCTATGGCACTGCATCTGCTGCTGGACTCGGCCGACCCCAGCGCCTGGGAGCAGTGGCTGCCCACGGGGCTCTTCGGCGGGGTGACGACCAACCCGACGCTGCTGAAACGTGCGGGCCAGTCCTGCACCCTGGAGAACCTCCGGGCCTTGAGCGAGCGGGCCCTGGCGATGGGTGTGCAGGAGTTGCATCTGCAGGCCTGGGGTGCGGACCTGGTGGGCTGCGGAGCTGCCCTGGCGGCGATCGCGCCCGATCGCATCTGGGTGAAGCTGCCCATCACCCGCCCTGGCCTGGAGGCTGCCCGGGAGCTGCAGCAGCAGGGCTGCCGGATCACCTTCACCGCCTGCTACGAACCCCAGCAGGTGCTGCTGGCGGCAGCCCTGGGGGTGGACTACATCGCCCCCTACCTCGGGCGCATCAGTGACCTGGGCCGCGATGGCCATGGGGAGCTGATCGCGATGCAGCGCTGCATCGATGCCTTGGGTTCGACCCTGCGCCTGCTGGTGGCCAGCCTGCGCAGTGCGTCAGATCTGCCGCGCCTGGCGGCCGAGGGCCTGAACACCTTCACCATCAGCCCTGCGATCGCCCAGGCGCTCTTCAGCGTTGAGGCCACCGAGGCCGCGGCGGCCCAGTTCGAGCGCGATGCCCTCTAGTTGCCGTTGTCGAAGCGCAGTTCGCCGCTGACCTCGAGCTTGACCGCGGTGTTGGGCACCAGGAACTGAGTGCTGAGTTCTTCGAGGGTCATCGGCGTGAGCCACTCGAGCTGCTCCATCAGGTGCAGGGCGACGGCCTGCTTGGCGCGGCGGGCTCCGTCCTCCACCTTGATCGCCAATCCCAACCCCTCGCCGACTCGGCTGAGGCATTGGATCCCCTCGGCGCCCCCCTTGCTCAGCACCTGGCCGTGGCTGCTGCGCATCACGGCGGTGTCAAAGCGCCCCTCGCCGGCCACCAGGTCGGGGTGGGCGAGCATCGAGCGGCAGAGGCGCTCGAGTTCGGGGTTCTGTCCGGCTCCGAGATGGGCAAAGAGCAGCGCCATCTGAGCCAGCTGCAGTTGCAGTGTCGGTGCGCCGCAGTCATCGCGGGCCGTGATCAGTTCCGCGGCGGGCATCCCCAGCAGTTCGGCGACGCGCTTGAGGACCTGCTGCTGCAGCGGGTGCTCGATCTGGAGATAGGTCTCCAGCGGCCAGTGCATCTTGCGGCAGGTGGCGAGAAAGGCGGCGTGCTTGCCCGAGCAGTTGTGCTCCAGCGGGCTCTGCCTGCCGGCGGGGGTGGGGCACTGCAGCTGCTCGCTTTCGAGGTCGGCCTTCCAGAGGATCTTGAAGGCCTCGCGGGCCTGGCCCGCCTCCCCGGCGTGGGAGGCGCAGGCAATGGCGAGGGCGCGGTCGTCGTGTTGCCCCAGATCGGCCGCTCCACTGCTGACGAAGATCTGGGCCTGGAAGGGCTTGAGCGCGGAGCGGATGAAGCTCAGCTGCTGCGGATCACCAGCGCGCATCAGGATCCGGCCGCGTTGGTCACAGACCACGGCATGGACGCGGTGCAGCGATTCGCCGATCCCGTTGCGGGTGAGGCGCACCTCCAGGGGGGGCACCCCAGGACGGCTACCGAAGCTGCTGGAGAAGGTCATGTCAGAGAGCCTGACAGAGTCCCGTCGAGAGCAAGAGCAGTCCGCCGGTCGCGGCCAGGGCGAGTTGGATCTTGCGCAGGACGGGCTTGACTTCGTGGGTGGCCACCAGCAGATCCTGCTGTCTCCAGGCGAGAGGCTTTTCCCAGACCTGCCCGTCGTACCAACCGGATTCTTCGTACTCCACCTGGGTGGAGGTCAGGCGCCGCAGCACGGTTCTCCAGCCCAGCCACTGGCGCGTCAGCATCAGCAGTGGCACAACGCAGGCGCCGGCGGCTCCGGCGGCGGTGAGGGCTGCGGGGTCGTGGCGTAGGGCAAAGCTGCCGGTCGCCAGGTAGAGCGTCAGCGGCATCGCAATCAGCCAGCTCTGGATCAAGGGCTGGGCGATGTTCTGCTGGGCCCAGGCAAAAAACAGGGAGTCCTGCAGTTCCTTGTATTGCTCCAGCGGGCGCTGCTCTGGCGGGACCGGACAGGGCGTGCTGTTGCTGAGCCCCGGCGAAGGATCGCTAGCAGCCATTGCGTGTCCGGCTCAGGCCGGTGGAGCCTCGGCCGAGCCTACGAAGCTCTCCACCTCACCGTGGCCCCAGAAGGACTCCAGGTCGTAGTAGCTGCGCTCGTCCGGGGTGAGGCAGTGCACGATCACCTCGCCGTAATCCAGCAGCACCCAGCGCCCCTCGTTCTGCCCTTCCTTGCGCAGGGGCAGGCGGCCGGTGTGCTCCTCGAGCTTGTCCTCAACGGAGCGGCCCATGGCGCGCACCTGGACATCGGTGAAGCCACTGGCGATCACGAACCAGTCGGCGATCGAGGAGATCTCCTCCACCCGAATCAGAACGATGTCGGTGGCTTTGCGGTCGTCACAGGCATCGGCGGCCAGCAGCGCCAGGGCTTTGCTGTCGTCGAGGTCGAGCCGGGGTCGGTTGGGGTCGGGACTGGGCTTGGCGGCTTGGGCCTCAGCCATAAACGTTCTCGCTGCTCACGGAGTGTCGGGAGCCCTGTTGCTGGGCCATCTCAGCCCGGGCTTTCCCTGCACTCTTGCGCAGCGCCTCCAGGCGGTCCTCGTAGAAGCTGCGCTTTTTCTTCTTGCGGGTCTGCTCCACCAGCTCCTTGAGGGCCCCGCCGAGGCTCTTGTAGGCATTGGGCAGGGTGTAGCCGAAGCGGCAGGCCAGATCAATCGCCCGCTCATCGGCGGCGATGGCGTCCTGCAGACGCTTCTCGGAGTTGTTCTTGAGATAGAGGCGGTAGCCGGCAAAGCCGGATAGGCCCATGGCCATCAGCAGCAGCAGGCCGTCCTGAACCCAGAGTTCACCGATGGCGCCACCCAGGCCGATGGCCAGGGCCGCCATCTCCCATCCGTCCCGGGGGACGGAGTCGTTCTGGATGCGGCCGACCTCATGCCAGAAGAGCAGGTTGCGGTGGTCGATCGCCAGGGCATCCCACTTCTGGAGATCCAGCTGAACCTCCACCTCATCGCGGCCGATCTCCTCGATGGTGATCAGCGGCGGGTCTGCTGAGGCCGCTGCTTCCACAAACACCCAGCTCTGCATCTCGGGAGGCAGCAGCCCCTTCAGGCGCTGGAGTTCGCTCATGAGGACGCTTCGGCCGTGTTGAAGACAACACTAGCTACGACGGGATCGTTGGCTGGGTCTGGCTTAACAGCAAGGGGTTTCAGCCACGTGAGAGGCTGGATGGGTTTGGCTGCCGGCCCCCTGCTATGCCCCGTCGCACGGATCTGCGTCGCATCCTGCTGCTGGGGTCAGGCCCGATTGTGATCGGACAAGCCTGCGAATTTGATTACTCGGGAACCCAGGCGTGTAAAGCCTTGCGGGCCGAGGGTTTTGAGGTGGTGCTGGTGAACAGCAACCCCGCCTCGATCATGACCGATCCGGACATGGCGGATCGCACTTATATCGAACCTCTCACCCCTGATGTGGTGCGCCGGGTGATCGAGCTGGAGCGTCCGGACGCCCTGCTGCCGACCATGGGCGGACAGACCGCCCTGAACCTGGCGGTGGCCCTCTCCAAGGACGGCACCCTGGAGAAGTACGGGGTGGAGCTGATCGGCGCCAACCTCGAGGCGATTGAAAAGGCGGAAGACCGGGACCTGTTCAAACAGGCCATGGGTCGCATTGGGGTGGGTGTCTGCCCCTCCGGCATCGCGACGACCCTGGAGGAGGCCGAGGCTGTCGGGGATCAGATCGGCAGCTATCCGCGGATCATTCGCCCGGCCTTCACCCTGGGGGGCAGCGGCGGCGGCATCGCTTACAACCCCGAGGAGTTCCGGGCGATCTGCCTGAGCGGCCTGGACGCCAGCCCGGTGAATCAGATCCTGATTGAGCAGTCCCTGCTCGGTTGGAAGGAATTCGAGCTGGAGGTGATGCGCGACACCGCCGACAACGTGGTGATCGTCTGCTCGATCGAAAACCTCGATCCGATGGGAGTGCACACCGGTGACTCGATCACCGTGGCCCCGGCCCAGACCCTGACGGACCGCGAGTACCAGCGCCTGCGGGATCAGTCGATCGCGATCATCCGCGAGATCGGTGTGGACACCGGCGGCAGCAACATTCAGTTCGCGATCAATCCCGCCAATGGCGACGTGATCGTGATCGAGATGAATCCGCGCGTCTCGCGGAGTTCGGCCCTGGCCTCGAAAGCCACGGGTTTCCCGATCGCCAAGATCGCTGCGCGTCTGGCCGTCGGATACACCCTCGACGAGATCATCAACGACATCACAGGCAAGACTCCGGCCTGCTTCGAGCCCACGATTGATTACGTGGTGACGAAGGTCCCCCGCTTTGCCTTCGAGAAGTTCCGCGGCAGCCCCGCCGTGCTGACCACCGCGATGAAGTCGGTGGGCGAGGCCATGGCCATCGGCCGCAATTTTGAGGAGTCCTTCCAAAAGGCCCTGCGTTCCCTGGAGACCGGACACGCCGGCTGGGGTTGCGATCGCCCGGACCCCAGCCCCGAGCGCTCGGACCTCGACCGGGAACTGCGCACCCCTGCACCCGATCGGATCTTTGCGGTCCGCACGGCGATGGTGAACGGCTACAGCGATGCCGACATCCATCGGATCTCAGCCATCGATCCTTGGTTCCTGGCGAAGCTGCGCCGGATCATCGAGAGCGAGCAGCGTCTGCTCAAGGGCCAGAACCTGACCGCCCTGGATGCCGCCGCCCTGCTGGAGCTCAAGCAGCTGGGCTTCTCCGATCGTCAGATCGCCTGGGCCACCGGCAGCAAGGAACTGGAGGTGCGCGCCCATCGCCAGAACCTGGGCGTCAATGCGGTGTTCAAAACCGTGGACACCTGTGCCGCGGAGTTCGCCTCCAGCACGCCCTATCACTACGCAACCTATGAGCGGCCGATGGAGCGTCTGCTCGCCGACGGCAGCCTGGAATTGATCGCTCCGGAGTCCGAGGTTCAGCCGGAGTCCAGGCGCAAGGTGATGATCCTGGGCGGCGGTCCCAACCGGATCGGCCAGGGCATCGAGTTTGACTACTGCTGCGTCCACGCCTCCTTTGCGCTGCAGGAGGAGGGGTTCGCAACGGTGATGGTGAACTCCAACCCCGAGACGGTCTCCACCGACTACGACACCTCCGATCGCCTCTACTTCGAGCCCCTCACCTTTGAGGACGTGCTCAACGTGATCGAGGCCGAGAAGCCTGAGGGGGTGATTGTTCAGTTCGGCGGCCAGACCCCCCTCAAGCTGGCGATTCCCCTGCTGAACTGGCTGCAGTCCCCCGCCGGTCAGGCCACGGGTACCCGCATCTGGGGCACCTCGCCCGAATCGATCGACACGGCGGAAGACCGCGAGCAGTTCGAAGCGATCCTGCGTCGCCTGGACATCCGTCAGCCCCGCAATGGCCTGGCCCGCAGCGAAGCGGAGGCCCGCGTGGTGGCCGAGCGTGTTGGTTATCCCGTGGTGGTGCGCCCCAGTTACGTCCTGGGCGGCCGGGCGATGGAGGTGGTCTACGGCGAGGACGAGCTGAACCGCTATATGAACGAGGCGGTGAATGTCGAGCCGGATCACCCGGTGCTGATTGACCAGTACCTCGAGAACGCCACCGAGGTCGATGTCGATGCCCTCTGTGATGCCACCGGCAAGGTCGTCATCGGCGGCCTGATGGAGCACATCGAACCGGCCGGCGTGCACTCCGGTGACTCGGCCTGCGCGCTGCCCTCAGTCAGCCTGGAGCAGGAGGCCCTGGCCACGATTCGCCAGTGGTCTGAAGCCCTGGCCCTGGCCCTTCAGGTCAACGGCCTGATCAACCTGCAGTTCGCCATCAAGGACGGACTCGTCTACATCATTGAGGCCAACCCCCGGGCCTCCCGCACCGTGCCCTTCGTGGCCAAGGCCACCGGTGCGCCCCTGGCGAAGATCGCCAGCCGGATCATGTCGGGCAAGACCCTCGATCAGATCGGTCTGACCAGCGAGCCCAAGCCGCCCCTGCAGGCGGTCAAGGAGGCGGTTCTGCCCTTCAAGCGCTTCCCCGGCGCCGACTCGATCCTGGGTCCGGAGATGCGCAGCACCGGTGAGGTGATGGGCACGGCCACCAGCTTCGGCCTGGCCTACGCCAAGGCGGAGTTGGGTGCCAGTGAGGCCCTGCCCACCAGCGGCACGGTCTTCCTCTCCACCCATAACCGCGACAAGTCAGCCCTGCTGCCCGTCGCCCAGCGCCTTGATCAGATGGGCTTCCGTTTGGTGGCCACCGAAGGCACCGCCAGTGCGCTGGCGGAGGCCGGCCTCAAGGTTGAGACCGTCCTGAAGGTGCACGAGGGCCGCCCGAATATCGAGGATGCGATCCGCTCCGGTGAGATCCAGTTGGTGATCAACACCCCGGTCGGTCGTCAGGCCGCCCACGACGACAAGTACCTGCGCCGCGCGGCCATCGACTACGCCGTCACGACCGTCACCACCCTGGCCGGTGCCCGTGCCGCAGTTGAGGGCATCGCCGCTCTACAGGCCCAGGAGATGCAGGTGCGCGCCCTGCAGGACATCCACGGGTAGGGACTCAGCTGCTCACCAAGGGCTGAATCTTGGCGATCTCCTCAGCGAGCTCCGCTCCGGCAATCTCTGTGTCGTAGGCGGCTTGAGCACGAAGCCAGTACCCGGGACTGAGGCCCAGGAAGCGGCAGAGTCGCAGGTCTGTATCAGCACTGATCGATCGCTGACCGGAGACGATTTCGCTGATCCTGGATGCCGGCACCTTGATGGCCTTCGACAGTCGGTACTGGCTGACCCCAAGCGGAACCAGAAACTCCTCAACGAGCAGTTCACCTGGGGTAATGGGGCTTAGGCGATGTGTGGCAGTCATCAGTGGTAATCAACGATCTCAACGGCTTCAGGGCCGGAATCTGACCAAACAAAGCAAAGGCGGAATTGGTCGTTGATCCGGATGCTGTGTTCTCCAGCTCGGTCGCCGCGCAGTGCTTCCAGTCGATTGCCGGGGGGAATGCGCAGATCCTCCAGGCGCGAGGCAATGTCCAGCTGGCGAAGCTTGCGCCGGGCCACCCGTTCGAAGGCCTGAAAGCGGGGGATCGGCCATCCCTGCGCTAGTCGCTCGGTGTCTGCGCATCGAAACGAGCGGATCACCAGTTCATCTTAGTTCTGTTCCGCAGAAGCATTGGTTCCTGCTCCCATGACTTCCACGCTATGGGCTGCGTTGAGCTAAGTCGTCCGTGAAATCACCGATCGCTTCATCCCCCTACGCTGGTTCCTTGCTGAATGCGTATCCGTGACCGTCGCCCCTAGCTCTGCCCCGGTTAGCTCTGGTTCCGACTGCACGGCTGCCTTCCGGGCGGCCTATGAGAACCGCTACACCTGGGCCCCGGGCTTTGGCGGCTACAGCGGCCGCTGTATCTGGGAGCAGGAGGACCAGCGCGTCGAAGGCAGCTTCAAGGTGGGCGCTGACCTGAAGGCCCAGGTGGAGGGCATCGAGAACGAGGAGATCCACAAGGCGATCGCCTCCCAGCTCTGGGAGGTCTGCATCCACCGCGTGCGCCGCAGCTTCGAGCAGACCCACGGCGAGAACACCTTCACCGCCGGCGAGACCGATGCGGTTGGGACCGAGGTGATCGTCGGCGGTAAGAACGCCGGCGACCGCTACCGGATCAAGGACGACGTGGTGACGATGGTGCACCGCCACATCCACGGCACCGTGGTGACGATCTTCACCGAGAGCACCACCGACACCGGCAGCGGCTACCTCAGCCACAGCTACACCAGCCAGTACGCCGATCCCGCCAGCGGCGAGGCCCGTGGCGGCAAGAGTCGTTTCACCGACACCTTTGTTCCGCTGGCCGGTGAAGGCCCATGGGTGCTGAGCGAGCGCGTGGTGGAAACCGAGGCCTTCGGTGACACCCCTGCCGGCCGTCAGGTCTTCCGTTTCGAAGCCCTCAACGCCAATAGCTGAACGCCAGCAGATGTGACACGATCCCGCCAGGTTTGACCGGCGGGATCGGATGCAGGATCTGCTCAATCAGATCAACTCAGTGGTGTGGGGGCCCTACACCCTCTGGTTGATCGGCCTGACGGGGCTCTACCTGATGGTGGGCCTTGGCTTCATGCCCCTCCGCCGGATCGGCTATGCCGTGCGGCAGACCTGGGCCTCGATTCGTCAGTCCGACGGCGAAGGTGACGTCACGGCCTTCCAGTCGTTGATGACAGCCCTGGCAGCGACGATCGGCACCGGAAACGTTGCCGGTGTCGCCGGTGCCATTGGCGTTGGTGGTCCGGGCGCGGTCTTCTGGATGTGGCTGATTGCCCTGGTGGGCATGGCCACCAAGTACGCCGAGTCGCTGCTGGCGGTGCATCACCGCGAGGTGGATGAGCTGGGCGAGCACGTTGGCGGTCCGATGTACGTGATCCGCAATGGCCTTGGCCGCGGCTGGGGTTGGCTGGCCGTTCTGTTTGCGCTCTTTGGCACCCTCGCCGGCTTTGGCATCGGCAATGGCGTTCAGGCCCATGAGCTGGCCAAGGCCTTGAACGTGAGTCTTGGGATCCCGCCTCTGGTGACCGGTGTGGTCTTTGCTGCGATCACCTTTGCTGTGATCATCGGCGGCATCGAACGGATTGGACGGGTGGCCTCGGCGGTCGTGCCGTTCATGGCCATCGTCTACGTCGGCGGCGCCCTGACGATTCTCTTGGCTCACCTGGGTGAGATTCCCGCGGCCCTGGCGCTGATCATCCAAGACGCCTTCTCGGCCCAGGCCGTGGCCGGTGGTGCCATCGGCGTGATGATCCAGAAGGGGATCGCCCGCGGCGTGTTCTCTAACGAAGCAGGCCTGGGGACCGCGCCGATCGCCCAGGCGGCGGCCAAGCCCGGTGATCCGGTGCTGCAGGGCTCCGTCGCGATGCTCGGCACCTTTATCGACACGATCATTGTTTGCACGATGACCGCCCTGGTGATCGTCATCAGCGGTGCCTGGCTGCCCATGGAAGGGGCAACGGCTCCCCAGGGCGTTGCCTTGACCATGGCCGCCTTTGACTGGGGTCTGCCCGGTGGTGCCTGGCTGGTGACCTTCGGCACGGTCTTCTTCACCGCCACGACCATCCTGGGCTGGGGCTACTACAGCGAGCGTTGCCTCGAATTCCTGGTGGGTGTGAAGGGCATCAAGCCCTTCCGTCTGGTCTGGGTTGCCGTGGTGGTCTTGGGCTCAGTGGCCAGCTTTGATCTGATCTGGACCGTCGCCGACATCCTCAACGGCCTGATGGCGATCCCCAACCTGATCTCCCTGCTGCTGCTGAGCGGCACGGTGTTCCAGCTGACCCGTCAGTACAAGTTCGAGCGCTAGGCCTCGAGGTTGCAGTTCACCGCCAGCTCAAAGGGCACGCAGCTGTTGGGTTGCTCCAGCAGCTGGCTGGTGAGGGCGGCCAGGTCTTCGCTCTGGGTCATCTGCTCAGGGGGCAGGGCCTTCACCGCGGCGGCCATGTCGGTGTTGACCCAACTCGGGCAGACCGCCGTGACGCGGATGCCGCTCTCCCAGCCCTCATTGCGCATGGTCTGGCAGAGCCCCATCAAGGCGAACTTGCTGGTGCTGTAGGCCGCCAGGCGGCCCTTGGTGCGTTTGCCGCTCATGGAGACCAGCACGACGACGCGCCCGGCGCCATGGGCTTGGAGCTGCGGCCAGGCGGCCCGGGTCAGCCACCAGGGCCCCATCACGTTGACGTCGAACAGCCGCTGGATCTCCTGCTCCTGGCCGCTCTCAAACACCAGCGGCACCCGCGAGAAGATCCCAGCGCAGTGGATCACGCTGTCGAGCGCTCCGAAGTGCTCCAGCGTCGCCTGCACCCAGGCCTCGGCGCTCGTGGGTTCGCCCGCCTCATAGGAATGCAGCAGCACGCGCTCGGCGCCGGCCTGCTCGGGGTCGAGGGGGCTGCCCTTGAGGTCGCCTGGGTTGCGCAGGCCCAGGCTCAGGCGATGGCCATCGCTGAGGAGCCGCTCGGCCATCGCCCTGCCGATGCCGCGGCTGGCGCCGCTGATCAAGAGTGTGCGCATGGCCTTAGTTGGGCAGCGTGACGAACTCCTCCGAGATCGTCGGATGCAGCGCCATGGTGCGATCGAAATCCGCCTTGGTCGCTCCCATCCCGATGGCGATGGCCGCCATCTGAATGATCTCGGCCGCGTGCTCGCCCACCATGTGGCAGCCCAGCACCTTGCCGCTGCCGGCCTCGAGCACCAGCTTGAGCAGCACCTTGGGATCACGGGCCGGTAGGGCCTGGCTCATCGGACGAAAGCGGGCCCGATGGACCTTGATGCCGTCCTTGCCGTAGCGCTCGACCGCGGCCTCTTCGCTGAGGCCAACGCTGGAGAGCTCTGGCTGGGAGAAGACCGCAGCCGCCACCAGGTCATGGTCCACCTGGCGCGGCTTGTTCCCCCAGATGCTGTCGGCCAGGGCCCGGCCCTCATCAATGGCGACCGGGGTGAGGTTGACCCGGTCGGTGACGTCTCCCACGGCGTAGATGTGGGGCACGTTGGTGCGCTGATCCGCGTCGACTGGAATTCGATGGCCTTCCATCGCCACCCCAGCGCCTTCGAGGTTGAGGCCCGCCAGGAAGGGGCGGCGGCCCGTGGCCAGCAGCACGCCGTTGCAGGCGATGCGCTCGCCGCTTTGGGTGACCACCGTCAGTGCCCCCGGTTCGCCTTCGATGGCGGCGGGGCTGTGGGCGAGGCGCACCGTGATGCCCTCGGCCTCCATCGCCTCCAGCACGGCCTGGCCGCACTCCCGATCGAAGCCCCGCAGCAGGTGATCGCCGCGCACCAGTTGGGTCACCTGGACCCCCAGGCCATTGAGGATGCAGGCGAACTCACAGGCGATGAAGCCGGCGCCGACCACGACCACCTGCTTGGGGAACTGCTCGAGTTCAAACAGGTCGTCCGAGATCCAGCCCAGCTCGGCGCCCGGGATCTGCGGGCGATGGGGGCGTCCCCCCACGGCGATCAGGATTCGCTCGGCGCTCAGCCGCCGGGTCTCCTTCCCGCTGCTGTCCTGGACGCTGACGCTGCGATCGTCGGCGAGACGGCCCCAGCCGCGCACCAGCTCAACGCCAGCCTTCTCCAGGAAGCCAATGTGCAGTTGGTTGAGGCGATCCACCTCGGCGCGCACCTTGCTCAGCAGGACGCTGCTGTCATGACTCACCTCGCCCAGGCTCCAGCCGTAGCTGGCGGCATCGCTGAGTTGGTGGCGAACGGCGGATCCGTAGACCATCAGCTTTTTGGGAACGCAGCCGCGGATCACGCAGGTGCCGCCGACCCGATCCCCTTCAACGATGGCCACGCGGGCGCCATAGGAGGCGGCGCGCTTGGCGGCGGCCAGTCCGCCTGAGCCTGCGCCGATCACGATCAGATCGAAGTGGTCGCTCATGCCCTCGCCCTTGCTTGCCCCAAGTGTTGCCTAGAGGCACCCGCGCTGCCGCTTTGATTCCCTAAAACAGAAGGCCGTCCCGCCCTCCCGTTGATGTTCAGCTCCCCGGGCCCGCAAGCATTGAGCTGGGAGGACCTGGCTGAGCTGCTGCCCCTGCAGAGCGAAGAGCAACTGCTGCAGCTGCGTCAGGAGGGTCCCACCAACGCCCAGGCGCGGCTGAGGCTGTTCGGCCGGCCGGAATCGGAGGTGCGCGTCACCCTCTATCGCGATCACCACGCCTGGTGTCCCTATTGCCAGAAGGTCTGGCTCTGGCTGGAGGAGAAGCGGATCCCCTACCGGATCCGCAAGGTGACGATGTTCTGCTACGGCGAGAAGGAGCGCTGGTACAAGCAGGTTGTCCCCTCGGGAATGCTGCCGGCCCTGGAGCTCGACGGGCGTCTCTACACCGAGAGCGATGTGATCCTTCAGGCCCTGGAGGATGCCTTTGGGCCGCTGGAGGCTGGCCTGAGTGATCCCGATGTCTTCCCCCTGCGGCAGTTGGAGCGCCGCCTGTTTCGCGCCTGGTGCCAATGGCTCTGCTACTGCGAGGGCCAAGGGGCGCACAGCGCTCCGGCTGAACAGCACTTCGCCCGGATCGCGACCCTGGTGGAGGAGGCCCTGGAGGCCACCCCTGGTCCGTTTTTCCTCGAGCGCTTCAGCAGTGCCGATGTGATCTTCATCCCCTACCTCGAGCGGATGAACGCCTCCCTCGCCTACTACAAGGGCTACGGGATTCGCCAGCAGCACCCGGCCATCGACCGCTGGTTCACGGCGCTGGAGCAGCGCCGCACCTACCTGGGTACCCAGAGCGATTTCCACACCCATGCCCATGACCTGCCGCCGCAGATGGGTTGCTGCTTGGCCAGCGGCACGGCCGAGCAACGCCGCGTCGCTGAGCTGATCGACCAGGGTCCCTGGCCCGTGGAGGATCCGGCCGTGATCGAGACCCGCCAGCCGGCGCCCGAGGGGGCCGCCCTTGAGGCCGTGGCCCGGGTGCTGCGCCACCGCGAGCGCTTGCTGGCGATCAATCCCGCCCCCTCAGCGGCTTTTGATCAGGCACTGCGCGCGGCCCTGACCCTGCTGTTGAAGCCGGCCAACGGCGCGATCACTCCACCCGCCGGCACGGCCGCGGGTCTGCGTTACCTGCGCGATCGGATCTCGGTGCCGCGGGACATGTCCCTGCATGCCGGCCGCCTGCTGCGCGCCGCCCTGGAGACCACCGCCGCCCTCGATGGCAACGCCCAAGCGGAAGCGCTGCCGGTGCAGCACCGCCGCGATCAGAACCCCGTTCCCTTTCTCGTTGAGGCCTAGGCGGAATTAGCGGCCGCTGATCTGGGCCTTCTTGGCCATCAGGTACTGCACCAGTTCCTGCTGGAGGGTGACCAGTTCGCGGGTGCAGCCGCGGAAGGCCGCCCTGTGGCGGATCTCTTCGTGGCGGGTGTTGAGGTCCCGCAGCATCAGTTCGATGGCATCGAGTTCAGCCCGGTTCATCGAGGTGCGCTGCAGTGCTTTGAAGATATCAACTGCTCTCAAAAACGCTGGCTAGCGTTCAACCATCCACACCAATGCAGCTATGGCCGCCTGGAGAGCGTCATCGGCCGCCGCCTGCACGGCGCTTGGTTTGTTGCTTGGTGCAGCGGCCGACGGCATCCGGCCTGAGCCCGCGGCGGCCCTGGAGCTGCGGGGCCAGACCTATTTCACCAATCCACCCTGGAAGGTGGATTTCACCAACTACTACTGGTACGTCAACCAGGCCCAGGGGGAGTACTACTTCACCGTCACCCTGGCGGAGAACGCCGGGGCCGGACTGGGGGGCTTGGTGATCACCCAGATCCGCGGGGTCGATCGCAACTTCTCCTTGGCGCCCCAGCGTGCCCATGCCTTCATCGGTCGCCCCCGCCGGGAGGGTGCTGCCGTGCCAGTGGAGGCCACCTTTGATCAGGCCACGCGCACGCTGCGGGCGGTCTTCCCGGAGCCGCCGCAACCCGGTCAGGAGGTGACCCTGGCCCTGCGCCCGCCGCTGAATCCCACCTGGGCTGACACCTATGTCTTTGCGGTGCAGGCTCTGCCCGCTGGCCCCAACCCGGTGCCGGCACCGCTGGGGGTCGCGCGGCTGGAGATCATGAGCCGTTTCTGGTGAGGCGGCCCTTGAGGCTGGCGGCGGCGAAGACCGCGGCCATTGCCAGATAACCCTGGGCCCAGGCTGCGCCCACGCCCCAGCCCAATTGCAGGGTGGTGTCGCTGGCGCTGAATTGCCAGGCGTGGATCACGCCAAACCAGGAGCAGGCGGCGGCCACCAGGGCCGCCAGGCAGGCGGCCTTGAAGCGCTGCTCGATCGCGTAGACGACCATCGCCGCTAGGAGCATGGCCGTGATGATCTGGCCCTGCTCCAGGGCGAAGGCACCCGCAGCCCAGACATCGGCCTGTTGCAGCCCCTCTAGCAAGCCAGGGCCAAAGGGGGTCTCGGCACTGCCGGCTCCACCGGCCCGCAGCCCCGCCTTGATCAGCAGGGCCCCCCATCCCGCCAGGCCCGGCATCAGCCCCAGGGCGACCGCTGGCGCATGGGCGCGGGGTGTGGCCTCAAAGGCCTGGGCCGTGATCACCAGGCCGATGTAGAGCACGATCGCCATCCCGGCTTCGATCGGCACGATCTGGCCCACCACGCCAAACAGCCCCAAGAGGCAGGCCGCGCCCATCAGCAGGCCGTTCAGCCAGGAGTAGCCAATGCGGGCCCCCATCCCCTTCCAGCCGGGATGGCCGATGTAGATCGTGGTGGGAAAGCAGGAGCCCAGGCCAGCGGCGACCATGGTTCCCAGGCCATTGATCAACAGTGAGCTGCGTACGGGGTAGCGATCGCCGGCGGCCTCCGCGCTCTCGATGTTCTGCAGTGAACCGAGCACGTTGAACAGCCCCATCGGAACAATCACCCCGAGCCAGGGCAGCAGTTGGCCGCGGGCATCCCAGAGGCTCCCGAGCTGCAGCTGGGGCGAGCGCCAACCGATCTGGGCGGCCTCCTGGGCCCAGCGCTCCGGGTTGGCGTCAATCAGTCCACTGCTCCAGGCCAGGGCGCTGCCCACCAGCACCGCCAGCAGGCCGCCTGGAATCGGGAAGCGGACCTTGCCGTAGTAAGTCGCCAGGATCACCGCCAGCACCGCCAGACCCACCAGCGGTTGGGCATAGGTGCGCAGCAAAAAGCCCAGGGCGATGTAGCCCAAGGCAATCCCCGCCAGGGTGGAGAGCAGGGCGGCCCGGGGCAGCCAACGCCGCAGCCAGCCTGCGCAGAAGGCGCCGCAGGCCTCGATCAAGCCCGAGCCCAGGCAGGCCACCAGGCCCGCCTGCCAGGAGAGGCGGACGGCGCTGGCCTCATCCAGCCCCTGGCCCAGGGCGGTGAGTTTCACCGGCAGCATCACCAGAAAGATGTAGGCGAAGAGGCTGACGGTGTTGATGCCGTAGGGCAGGGCCGTCCGGTCGCTGCGTCCCTCCCGTTGCGCCAGCCGGTAGGCCTGCAGGGCGTAGGCCCAATTGCCGATCAACAGGCTGATGCCGGTGGCAGGAAGGATGGTTCCAAAGACCAGGGCATCGGGGTAACCCAGCACCCCGCGGCAGAGCCCCAGGATCAGCAGGATTTGGATCAGGTTGTCCAGGCTCAGGCCGAGAAACCCATCCAGATCTCCGCTGACAAACCAGCGGGGCCCCGACTTGCTTGGCTCAGGCGAGATCATGGCGGCAGTGGCATCCCCTCAAGCATGCAAGCCAGCTGGAACGGAACCGTCATCGCCGAGAGCGACGACATCGTCGTGGTGGAGGGCAACCCTTATTTCCCCCGGGCGGCTTTGAAGCAGGAGTTCTTCCGCGACAGCAGCCACACCAGCAGCTGCGGTTGGAAGGGCACCGCCCGCTACTGGGATGTGGTGGTCAATGGTGAGGTCAATGCCAACTGCGCCTGGAGCTATGAGACCCCCAAGCCCGCCGCCGCAGAAATCAGCGAACGGGTGGCGTTCTGGAAGGGGGTCAAGGTCGCCTGAGCCTCGGCACAAATGCCGATTGACGGGTGATCAGGCGCCGCTTGGATGACGGGGTTGCGCGTTGACCCTGGTCATGGCGAGCTCCAAAGATGCCGCGAGCTTGGTGTTGCTTGGCCTCTACGGCTTCATTGCCCTGCGGCTGCTGTTGACCTGGCTGCAGCGCCGCCGCCAGCGGCGCTGGCGCGGCGCACCCCACTGCCTGTTGGCCCCGAGGACCGTCGCCGCTCGAGGCCGTTCCCGCTGAGCGTTATGCAGGTTTTGCATGGTGCGCTGGATTCCGTGACATTCGCCCTCTTGGGATAGCCGGCTCCCTTAACTTCCTCTCGCAGTTTTTACTCCCCCTCGGTTGGAGCGCTCTGTTCAACAGCGAGCGATGGATCCAGCCGACGCGGCGGTGATGCGCGCATTGGCCTTGTATGTCGCTGAGCATTACGCCAGCGATCTGCGGATGCCGGATCTGGCGTCCCATGTTCACGTCAGTGTTCGCACCCTGCAGAACCTCTTCCATAGCCATTGCGGTGAACCACCGCTCAAGGCCCTCAGACGTTTTCGTCTGCATCAACTCAACAGCCTCGTCCTGGACCGGCCCTGGACTCCTCTGCGTGAGCTCTACCGCCTTTGTGGTTTGACGGGCTCGGTGGCTGATCGCGATTTCTTCCTCGAGATTTATGGCCTCACCATCCGTGAGCACCAAGAGGGAGCACGGCTGAAGTCCACCCCGGTCCCCTCGCCCTCCGCTCTGACGGAATTCCCCAAGGGCGAACTGCGGCACATGCTCAAGGCCGCGGCCTAGGGAAGCAACGAGGAGTGGTGGTGCTCGATGCTCCAGGCTCCATCCTGGTAGGCATAGACAAAGGTGTAACGGGCCCGAACCCAGCCCTGACCGTCCAGTTCAAAGCTGTAGTTGCCGGCGTCGATGGCCACGTTGCAGTCGCTTTGGATCACCCGCTCATCAATGCGGCCGGTGGGGTGTTTGCTCAGGAAACCCTTGAAATAGTCCTCGATTCCCGCCGTCGTGGTGCGTGCCTGGTTCGAGAGGGTGGGCAGCAGCAGCGCATCCGGGCGGTAGAGGGCGCTGACCTGGGCGGGATCCCCAGTGGCCAGGGCCGCATTCCAGCGGTCAAATAGAGCGGCTACTTGGGGATCCGTGAGGGTGTGGCAGCTGGTTGAATCCGCAGCCCAGGCACTGTTCACGCCGACACAAAAAACGGCCAAGAGTGACAGCAGCAGTTGAAAAACCCGGTTTAGGTTCGGTCCATGGCCCTGCGTTTGCCTCCGTTTCATCCCTTGCCGCCCCCGAAGGGCGGAAAGAACGCGCTGCTCGAGGTTCCGATTCAGGATCTGCATCCGACTCAGCTCTGCGTGGGCATGGCGGAGATCGTCAGCCGCCAAAGGGATTTTGCTGAGGATGACCCCAAAGAGCAGCGTCAGTACTTAAAGCGCAAACCCACGCCGCTGGTGCGCTCAGCCGCCGGTGAGCTCTGGATGGTGGATCGTCACCATCGCCTGCGCGCCCTGCTTGAGCTGGATCCCCAGGCCACGGCCTTCGGCTATGTGGCGCTGGAGGTGGACAGCGCCGATCCTGCGGTGGTGCTGGCTGAATTGCAGCGCCGGGGATGGCTCTACCTCTATGACGGTCGCGGCCTGGGGCCCCAGCATCCGTCGGTCTTGCCCCCCACGCTGCTGGGAACCCAGGACGATCCCTACCGCAGCCTGGTCTGGAAGTTGAAGCGGGAGAAGGTGATCACCTCGGCGCCTTTGATTCCCTTTCATGAGTTCCGCTGGGGGGCTTGGTTGCGCAGTCGCCAACTGCCGCCCTTCAGCTCAGCAAAGCTGGAGCCGGCCCTGCCCGCGGCTCGGGCTTTGGCTCGCTCCCAGGCGGCCTCACGGCTGGCCGGTTGGATTGGGCCGTCCTGACTAGCTTTCGGGTAGAGCAAAGGACTGCAGCCGATGTTTCGTCATCTTCTGGTGCCAACCGATGGCTCGGAGCTGTCCCAGTTGGCGGTGGATCAGGCGGTGCAGATGGCCAGTGAGATCGACGCCAAGATCACCTTTTTCCATGTGCAACCGAGCTACTACGGTCGCCCCGATGTAGCCCTCTACGGCGAGGGTTTGGTCCTGGATCCGCTGATGACCGAGCAGTTCAGCAAGGCCAATGCGGACTACGCCGAATCGGTACTGGGGGCGGCCAAGGCCAAGGCCAGTGCCAAGGGGGTGGAGGCGGATGGGGCGACCTCGGTGAATGCCGTGATTTATGAGGCGATCCTTGAGGCCGCCAGCGATCACCAGTGCGATCTGATCTTCATGGCCTCCCATGGCCGCCGCGGCTTGGCGGGCCTGGTGCTCGGCAGTGAAACCCAACGGGTGCTGACCCACGCGGAGTTGCCGGTCTTGGTCTATCCCGGCCGCGGGCAGGACTAGCCCCCGCCCTGGACGCTGGTGGCCTGTTGGATCAGTTGCCCCGCCGTGGCCCCGTAGACCTGCTTGGCTTCCGCGGCGCTGCGACCCACGCAGGTCATCCCCAGCTTTCCGTACTCCGAGAGACATCCCAGCAGGTGAAAGACGCTGCCCCGTAGACGTGCCGGGTCGTAGTGCAGATCGGCTTCGGCGACGATGTCGATCAGGTCCGCCGGCAGCAGCCCCCGCAGGTTGGGATGCGTGAGGTTATCGGTGGCCATGTAGTGCAGGGCCTGACCGGTGGGGGAGAGAAACTCACCCGTTCCCTGATCGAGCTTGCCGGTGGTGATGGCCCGTAGGGCCATGTAGGGGTGGGTGGTGCCGCCTTGCCTGAGGTTGACCTCGATCGCCTGTAGATCCCATTGCCCATCGATCAGGCGGGCAATGAAGTCGACGGCGTAGCGCTCCAGGGCCCCTTCGGCTCCCAGGGCCTCGCCAATGGCCTGGCCATGGCGCATCAGTGTGAGGCGATAGTCCTTGTCCGCTGGGAAGCGGCAGCCGTGATAGGTCTGCCCATTGCTGCCCCCCAGGATCTGTTCGTGGGTGGAGAGCACCTCAACGCGCCCCCCGGGGTGGATGGTTCCTTGCACGCTTGGGGAGCTGAGTTGATCGCCCCCCTCCAGCCAAGCCTCCACCAGGGCACCCTGCTCCGCCAGCAGGGTGAGCCAGCCTTGGGCGGGCATGGGCAGGCGCTCCAGTTCTTGCCGCAGCCGCTGGCGCCGGGCAGCGGCAGAGAGCTCCCGCAGTTGCAACGGGGCGAGATCCAGGGCGGCATTACCCTCACCGCTGATCCCCTCGTTGAGCTTGACCACGCAGCGCCTGAGCTCAGGGTGCGTTTCCCAGAGCGTGGCGGTGACTTCGGCTAGGTCCTCGAGGTTGTGGACCAGATCACTCCCAGGTGGGTGCGGCACCCCGCAACGGGCAAAGAGCTCACGGCTGCCGGCTTTGCTGCCCCAGTGGCCCAGGGCGGGGTCGGTGCCAAGTAGCGGAATCTGCAGCGCTTCGGAGAGACGTTTCTCGAGCTCGGTCACGACAAAGCAACTGATGAAGCTGCGGCCCGGGCGCAGTTGCTCTTTGATGCGGGCCAGCAGGGCGGGGCGCTCCAGCAACTTTTCGGTCAGGGGCCGGTTGGAGGCGTCGTCGGTGTCGAAGAGCTGGAGACGCCGGCGGGCATGGGAGGTGGGGACACCGGGCAGAAGCTCGAGGACCGCATCGACCACCAGCTCCGGCAGCAACTTGCTGGTGACATAGATCGCCCTGACCCCGGGATCCCGAAGCCGAATCAGCGAAAACAGCTGCCGCTCCTCGTAATGGTGCGCACCGGTGACCAGGGCCATCAGCGCCCTGTCCATGCTCAGGGAGGGCACCACCAGCACGTCGAACTGGCCGCCCTTGCCGCTGTGCTCGCAGCCCCAGCCCGGCTGCAGTTGAGCCTGGAGTTCCCGAAAGGAGAGGGCCATAGGGCGAGGCGCTTGTCTCCATGTTTGCGAGATTCTTCCGTTTTGCCCGGCGGCTCGCTAAGTCAGTAGGAGGTGCACCTCCCAGGACCGTTGCGTGCGAGCGACCCCAACGCGGCTGGATGGGAGGACCTCTCGCTCTGGCAACCGCTGCTTGATCGGCGGGATCCGATCAGCCGAATCGAGGAACAGAACAGCACCCGCTTGCCCTGGTTGATCGCCGAGCGGCATCGGCGCATGGCCGAGAGTCCCTTCGCCTGGTTCCGGGGAACGGCGGCCCAGATGGCGGCCGATCTGGCGCCCTTGCCCCGTAGTCCCCATTGGGTGCAGCTGTGTGGTGATGCCCACCTGCTGAATTTCGGTTTTTATGCCTCGCCGGAGCGCAGCCTGGTCTTTGACATCAATGACTTTGATGAGACCGCACCCGGACCGTTTGAGTGGGATGTCAAACGCCTCCTGGTCAGCGCCGTCTTGGTGGCACGCCAGTGGCAACTGGATCGCGAGGAGCAGTTCCGCCTCGCCCGCAAGGTGGCCGCGGCCTATCGCAAGGCGATGGCGGAGTACGCCAACCTCCCCACCCTGAAACTCTGGAACTGCCTGCTCCATGTCGAGCGGTTCGTGGAGGAGCTGCCGGCCACGGCCTTCCGCTCCCACCTTGAGGCGGCGGTGGCCCAAGCCCTGCGGCGCTCGGGACGCCAGGCCATTCAGAAGCACTGTGAGTTCCTGCCGGATGGAACCGCTCAGATTCGTCATCAGCCGCCCTTGGTCTGGCGCCATGCCCTGTTGGATCCCACCGCCCTGTGGGCCTCAGAGCCGGATCTGGATCCTGCGTCCATCCCCAGCCACAGCGAAGCGATCGCCTTCCTACTGGCGGGGTATCGCGAGAGCTTGCCACCCCACCGCCGCTACCAATTGCAGGACTTTGCCTTGGTCGACACCGCCCTCAAAGCCGTTGGCGTGGGTTCGGTTGGCACCCGCTGTGCCATTGGCCTGATGAAGGGGCCCCATCCGGAGGACTGGTTGTTGCTGCAAAGCAAGCAGGCCCTGCCGTCCTGCATCGACCAGCAACTGGGGAATGAGGCGGGGCATCAGGGACAGCGGGTTGTCGAAGGCCAGCGTTTGATCCAGTGCGTCTGCGATCCCTTCTTGGGCTGGACCTCAACGCCCAAAGGCATTCCGATGGTCTGGCGGCAGCTGCGGGACTGGAAGGCCTCGGTCTCCCTCGCCTCGATGAAGCCCCCCTCCCTGAAGGCCTACGCCAAGCTCTGCGCCATGGTCTTGGCACGGGCCCACGCCCGCAGTGGTCAGCGTCAAACCCTCCATGGCGCCCTCGGGGATGACAAGGGCTTTGATCGGGCCATGGCCAACTTTGCCCTGGGCTACAGCGATCAGGTGGAAGAGGACCATCGGGCGCTGCTGCAGGCCATGGCCTCCGGCCGGCTTACAAGCTCAGACTGATCTGGACGCTGGTGGTCAGGATTCCCGGTGTGGGGATGTCTCGGCCACTGGGGTTAAAGATCCACTGCAGGGTGGGCTGCAGATTCAGATTGGGGTTGAGCTGCAGGCGATAGCCCAGCTCCAGAACGCCCTCGTAGGGCTGGTTGGGGTAGCCCGGTGGGGCCGCGGCGCTCAGACCAGCGTGCCCGCCACCGAGGATCAGCAGGTCCTGGGGGCGCTTGGGGAAGACCCCTTGGATCACCAGGCCGCCGCCGAGGAAGCTTGGTGCCTGGTTGAGATCAAACTCCGGCGAGTAGGCCCCGCCGATCCAGACCCGGTCATCGAGGCCCAGGGGGAGACCGCTTTTCCAGGTCGCACTGCCGAACAGTCCTTCGCCTTGGTAGTCCGTGGTGAAGCCGCCGATGGAGAACAGCTCACCGGGTAGGACGCTGCCTGCGGGCTGGCTGCGCTTAGGGCTGTAGTTCAGCTGCAGGATGTGGGCGTCTCCGACCTTGGTGGGCGTGATGTTGACCGGCGCGCCGAAGGCTTGGATGATCGGGATGGCGGTCGTGAGATCAAACCAGCCGTAGTAGACGTCAACATCCTTGTTGGGATGGATGTCGAGCCTTGCGGCCAGGCTTGAAAAGGGTGAGATCGGTAGGTTGCCGGCAAAGATGTTGTAGGTGTTGTTCAACGCCGAGTGCACGTAGTTGTTGAGGATCGGCGCACTCAGCAGCGTTCCATCGAAATCACCATTGATCGGAATCACACCAGCGCGGACACCGATCCAACCCTCTCCGGCGCTGCGCTCCAAGGACAGTTCCGTCGGATAGAAACCAGCGGGGTACGCGAGGGTTTGCGGGAATAAGAACGCGCCAATGCGAGTGCCATAGCTCACATCGCCCGCGACGTGATTGATGTTGGCGTTGATGTGCCAGTGATCCGGCTCACTCCAGTCCTGGATCTCACGGCTCAGACCTGTCCCCAGTTGGAGATCAAGCGATGTGTCCTGGATCCAGGCCGAGCTTTGAGCAGCCCCTCCCAGGGGGTTCGCCATGGGCTCGGCGGTGTAGCTGATCGAGAACAACAACCAATCGGGCAGCTTCAGCGCCTCTTGCAGGCTGAAGGCCTGTTGGGGTTGTTCGCTCGGGCGTGTTGTGCTGTCTTCGCTTGCCCAGCCGTTGCCGCCAAGCAGCAGGCTGAGCAGGAGCGTTAGCGATCCAGTGGCAAGGCCCCGCAGGATCACCGTGGCTCACGCAGAGGTCGACCCATCTTGGCGGGGACTGGCAATAAAAAGCCCCCGGCCGTTTGGCCAGGGGCAGAGGTCATGGAGAAGGGTTTAATCAGCCCTTGGAGCGGCCACGGCCCTTGGCTTTGGCCTTGGGTTGCTCGTCGGCAGCAGGAGTCGGCGCGGGGGCGGGTGCCGAGGAGATGTCGCTGTCGCCACTGACGACGACGCTGACGACGCGGCCGCCCTGGCGCAGGACCCGTTGCAGGGCCTCGTTCATCCGGCTGTAGGGCACGCGGGTGGTGTAGGCGCCGTGGCGGATGAAGCGGTTGTTGGCGATGCCCGTCGCGGTGATCGTGACCACCCGGCTGCCTTCTGCCGCACCGCTGTTCGGTGCTGAGACCAGCAACTCGTTGCTGCGGAAGCCGTAGGCGGGGCTGCCGTCGATGCGGCGGGCGCTGGGCAGATCACCGCTGGGCAGATCGCTCCCGCTGGACATCGAGGCCTTGAAGGGACCATCGGTGCTGATGTGGGCGTAGCGGGCCACGCTGACCGCAGCGCCAGCACCGGGCACCGGGATGGCGCGGTTTTGGTGCAGGGCTTGGCCCAGCTTGAACTGGCTGCCGTTGCGGTCGCCCTTGACCGAGGCGGCGGCGCCCCGGGCCAGTTGCATCAGATAGGAAAACTGACGCCCTTCGTGGCCAACCGAATAGCTCCAACCATGCATGTGGGGAACGCGGTCATTGCCGAAGTTGCGGCTGTATTCGTCGCTATCGATGTAGGAGTCGATCTCCGCGTCGTAGCCCTGCTCCTGCAGGATCGTGAAGTGGTGCAGCATCTCCTCTTTGTTGTGAGGAGCGCGGCCCAGCAGATGTTTGTGGTTGAGCTCGATGAAGCGGTAGGGGTTGCAGCTCTCAAAGAAGCGAGCGCGGTATTGGGCACTCTTGGCCACCAAGCGCACGAACTCGCGCACGTTCAGGTAGCCGTTGCGGAAGAGCGACTCGGTCCCTTCGAGTCGATCGCTCTTCATCACATGCTGACCGCCCAGAACCTGCTGGTAGACGGCACGAATGATGGTGCTCTTATCGCTATCGGAGGCCTGCTGCCTGTGTTCTTTGTTCTGACCGTTTGCAAACCTCTCGATACCCAGAGCGGGCGCCATGACAAGAGACATGTGGATCGGGCGGACTATGGAAGAAGCGCGTGATTCACGCAGCCGCGTGGAAATTAGGCGGATTCTTTTGAGCCGTCGTTGAAAGATTGCGAGCTCTTTACGCTGCTGACGCGCGCCATTGCGCCTGCTTCAGGCGCCAATTCAGGGTTTCCCCGGCGTGAAAGGGCACCAGGGTTGTCGGCGAGCTGCTGCCGTTCTCCAGTTCCATTAACCCTGGGATGAAGTCTCTGTCGCTGCTGCGCTCCAGTTGGATCGTTCCAGTGTTGAGCGGCAGCCCGTAGAAGTTGGGCCCATGCACGCTGGCGAAGTTCTCCAGGCGATCGAGAACGCCCTCCTCTTCAAAAACCTGGGCGTAGCTCTCAATGGCGAAGGGGGCGTTGTAGATCCCGGCGCAGCCGCAGGCCGATTCCTTGGAGCCCCTGGGGTGGGGAGCGGAGTCGGTCCCCAGGAAAAATTTGGTGCTGCTGCTGGTGGCCGCGGCCCGTAGGGCCAGGCGATGGCGCTCCCGCTTGGCGATGGGCAAGCAATAGAAGTCCGGCCGCAGACCCCCCTGGAAGAGGGCGTTGCGGTTGATGTGGAGGTGGTGGGGGGTGATCGTCGCCGCCAGGTTGGCTGGACCCTCCGCCACGAACTGGGCGGCGTCGGCGGTCGTGATGTGCTCCAGCACCACCTTCAGGGCCGGATGACGCTGGAGCAGAGGGATCAACTGCCGTTCGATGAAGACCGCCTCGCGATCAAAGATGTCGACGGCGGGATCGGTGACCTCGCCATGGATCAGCAGCGGCATGCCAATCCGCTCCATGCAGGCGAGCACGGCGCTGATGTGGGCGAGATCGCGCACGCCGGCGTCGGAGTTGGTGGTCGCACCGGCGGGATAGAGCTTGGCGGCGCTGAAGACCCCTTCGCTGAAGCCGCGCTCCAGCTCGGCTGGCTCGATCGTTTCGGTCAGGTACGCCGTCATCAGCGGCGTGAAGGCCGCGGCGGCATCAGGCCCTTGGCTTGCTGTCAGGGCGGCCGTGATCCGTTCTCGATAGGCCCGTGCCTGCTCCACCGTCGTCACCGGCGGTTTGAGGTTGGGCATCACGATCGCCCGGGCGAACTGCCGCGCCGTGTGTCCAACCACGGCCTGCAGCATCTCCCCATCGCGCAGGTGGAGATGCCAGTCATCCGGGGTGCGGATCGTGAGGGTGCTGCTCATCCCTTCGTTTTACACAATGCGCGAGCCCTACTCAAAGGGGGTTTCCCGGGGCTGATTCCAGGTGGAGCGGTTGGGACCGCCGGAGACCAGATAGGCCGAGAGGGCCAAGAGCAGCACCGAGCCTGAGAAGACCAGCAGGTTGGTGGTGTTGTCGATCGGGAAGATCAACATCGACTTGAAGGCAGCCACGATCAAGGCCACCAGGATCACCTTCACCAACTTTTCCTTGAGCACATCCAAGCTGCGGATGTCCAGAAGCCCATTGCCACCAGCTCCGGGGCTTCGCGCCGCTTCGATGTCGGAGATCAGCAGCTCATAGACGCCGTAGCCAAAGATCATCAGGGCGATCCCGATCAAGTAGAGATCGACGCCGCCGACCAGTTCACCCAGCAGTAGGGCCACCGTGCGGCTGTCATCGGGCGAGGCATCGAGGAGCAGCCCCATCGAGTGCCAGATCTCGGAGGTGCCGCTGATGAAGGTCGCCCCGCTGCCGAGCAGGCTCATCACCACGGGCACGATCGCGATCAAACGGAATTTCCAGAGCCAGCGCTCAAAGACGTTCTCAATGGCCCAGCTCAAGCGCTTGATGGAGCTCATCGACGCGTTGCGTTCAGCGATAGGTGGGGTGACCCTAGGCAGAGCGCGTCGGCGTTTTGATGCTCCGATCGGGGGCTTCATGGCCTCATTGGCGATGGCCCAGCCCTAAAAACCGATGGCACAATTCGCGAAATGAGCCCTGGTTGATGCCCTTTTCCCCCCGCAAGGTCCTTCGAGCGCTTCCTCTGCTGGCTGGCCTCGTCCTCACCGGTTGCGCTGTGGAGGGCTCGGGGCCCCAAAGCCAAAAACTGGCCGCGGTGAAAGCCCGCGGGCAATTGGTCTGCGGCGTTGATGGCAAGTTGCCGGGCTTCAGTTTTGTCGCTCCCGATGGCCGCTACCAGGGCTTTGAGGTGGACCTCTGCCGTGCGGTCGCCGCTGGGGTGCTCTCAGATCCCGCCAATGTGGAGTTCCGCGACCTGAGCGCCAGCGAGCGCTTTGCGGCGGTCAATAGCGGTGAAGTGGATCTGCTCTCCCGCAGCACCACCATGACCCTCAGCCGCGATGCGGCAGGGGGCAATGCCCTCAGCTTTGCGCCGATTCACTTCTATGGCGGTCAGGCCGTGATGGTGAACGCGGGCAGCGGCATCACCTCCTTGAAGCAGTTAGCCGGTAAGCCGATCTGTGTGACCACTGGGACCACGACCGAGCTGAACCTGGCGGATCGGATGCGGGAGCTCAACGCCGCCTACATGCCGCTGAAGTTCCAAAACGATGGTCAGACCTATGGGGCCTACCTCCAGGGCCGTTGCGTGGCGGTCACCAGTGACCGGGCGCTGCTGGCCGCCAAGCGCAGCAGCTTTCCCGATCCCAAGGCCCATGTCCTGCTCGCCGGTGACCTGAGTAAAGAACCCTTGGCCATGGGCACGGTCAACGGCGATCCGTCCTGGGCCGATGCGGTGCGTTGGATCGCCTATGCCCTGATGCAGGCGGAAGAGTCCGGCATCACCCAGGCCAACGTCGAGGCCAAGCTCGCTGAGGCCCAGGCCGACAGCAACCAGGCGGATCTGCGGCGCTTCCTGGGGGTCGATGGCCAGCTGGGGCAGCAGCTGGGATTGCCGGCTGACTTTGTCGTTCAAGTGATCAAGGCCGTCGGCAACTACGGCGAGATCTTTGAGCGCAACCTGGGCGTGAACACCCGCATCAACCTGGAGCGGGGCACCAATCGCCAGTGGACCGATGGCGGCCTGATCTATTCGCCGCCCTTCCGCTGATGGCTCCGCCTGTCACCCCTTGGTGGCGCAACCGCCGCCTGATCCCCTGGTTGCTGCAGGCCGCGGTCGGTCTGCTGGTGCTGGTTCTGGTGGCTTTCCTGCTGGGGAACCTGGTGCAGAACCTGGCGGCGGCCGGGTTGCTGCTGACCTGGCGCTGGATCGGCAACCCCGCCGGTTTTGACATCGCCGGCAGTTGGTTGCCCTTCAGCGCCGATCAGCCCTACTGGTGGGCGCTGCTGGCGGGACTGGTCAACACCCTGCGGGTTGTCGTCATCGGTCTGATTGGCGCCTCGATCGTCGGCACCGCCGTCGGCGTGGCCTCCTTTAGTGGCAACGCTCTGCTGCGCGGCCTGGCGCGGGTCTACGTCGAGCTGATCCGCAACATCCCTCTGCTCTTGCAGTTGGTGTTTTGGTATTTCGTCGTCTTCCTCTCCTTGCCGGGTGGTGCCCAGGCAATCCAGTGGCCCGGCGTCGTCCTCGCCCAATCGGGCCTCTACCTGGGGATGCCTGAGTTGGTGAATGGGGTCTGGCAGGCACCGATTCGCCTGAGTGTTGAGTTCGCGGCCCTGCTGACCGGTCTGATCGTCTACATCTCGGCCTTCATCTCGGAGGTGGTGCGCGGCGGGATTGCTTCGGTGCCCAAGGGGCAGTGGGAGGCCGCCCGTGCCCTGGGCTTCAGCCCCCTGCAAACCCTGCGCCGGGTGGTCCTGCCCCAGGCCCTGCCGGTGATCGTTCCCGGTTTGAACAACCAGTACATCTCCCTGGCGAAGAGTTCCTCGCTCGCCATCGCCTGCGGCTACGCCGATCTCTATTCGGTGGCGGAGACCACCCTCAACCAAACCGGACGGGCGGTGGAGGTAATGGTGATCCTGCTGGGGGCCTACCTGGCCATGGACCTGGTGATCTCTGCCCTGATGAATGCGCTGAACCGCGCCGTGCAGCTGAGGAGCCGTTGATGGAGCACTCCTCTTCTCTGCAACGGCTACGGGCCGCCCTGTTCGCCTCTCGCCTCGATGGGCTGATCACTGTGGTGCTGCTGGCGGCCTTGCTGGCCGGCGGCCAGGCCCTGCTGCACTGGTTGGTCTTCAAGGCCCAGTGGGCGGTGATTCAGGCCAACAGCACCCTGTTCGCCATCGGCCGCTATCCCCTGGATCAGCAGTGGCGTCTCTGGCTACTGAGCGTTCTTCTGGCGGCAGCCACGGGGTTGAGCTGGGGATGGCTGCGGGCCTTCCCTCGCCCCGATCGCCGGGCACTGCTTTGGCCGGCGAACGACCGCCTGGCCGCTGCAGTGCTCGCCGGCTTGGCGTTGCTCCTGCCCCTGTTTCTTCAGCTCAGTGCTGCCATCAGCCAGCGTTGGTGGGGGATCACGGCGCTGCTGTTGGCCTGCCGCTGGTGGGCCGGGCGCGTTGGCCCGGCTCTTCCCGCTGCCGTCCGCCGCGGCTGGCCCGTGATCTGGCCGCTGCTGTACCTGCTGGGGATGACCCTGATTGCGGGGGGATTGGGTCTCCCGGTGGTCTCCCCCTCTCGCTGGGGGGGGCTGCTCTTGACCTTGATCGAGGCCAGTTTCGCGATCCTGCTCTGCTTCCCCCTGGGGGTGTTGCTGGCCCTGGGGCGGCGCAGCCGTTTGCCGCTCTTGCGTTGGCTCTCGGTGCTCTACATCGAGTTCATCCGCGGGGCACCGCTGATCACCCTGCTGTTCCTTGGGCAGAACATCCTGGGCTTGCTCTTGCCCGGTGGCTTCTCGCCGGATCGAGTCTGGCGGGCGGCCTGGGTGCTGACCTTCTTTGCGGCGGCCTATGTGGCCGAGGCCGTCCGCTCTGGTCTGGTGGCGTTGCCGCCGGGGCAGATGGAGGCAGCCCGCGCCCTGGGCTTGCCGGTCCATCAGGCGATGCTCAAGGTGGTGCTGCCCCAGGCCCTCCGGGTCGCCCTTCCGGCGATGGTCGGGCAATTCATCAACCTGCTGCAGGACACCACTTTGCTCTCGCTGATTGGTCTGTTTGAGCTGCTGGGCACGGCCCGGGCGGTGATGGCCAATCCCGCGTTCCTCGGCAAGGACGCCGAGGTCTATCTCGTGTTGGCGGTGCTGTTTTGGTGCTGCTGCGCTGCCTTGGGTTTGGGGAGCCGCGCCCTGGAAACCCGCTTGAACTCCAACCCTCAACCCGCCTGAGTCCCCCATGACGGATCGTGACCTGATGATCGAGGCCCGCGGGGTCGAGAAGTGGTACCCCAATGGCTACCACGCTCTGCGGGGTGTGGATCTGAACGTCTACCGCGGTGAGGTGGTGGTGATCATGGGGCCCTCCGGCTCCGGCAAGAGCACCTTCATTCGCACCTTCAATGCCCTGGAGGACATCCAGGGGGGATCGATCGTCGTCGATGGGATGACCCTCTCCGATGACGTGCGCAACATCGATGCGATCCGCCGGGAGGTGGGGATGGTCTTCCAACAGTTCAACCTCTTCCCCCACCTCACGGTGCTGGAGAACCTCTGTCTCGCTCCGGTGCTGGTGCGCAAGCGGAAGAAGGCGGAGGTGGAGCAGGAGGCCTTGGCGCTCCTCGAGCGGGTCAACATCCGCGAGCAGGCCCACAAGTACCCCGGGCAGCTCTCCGGCGGTCAGCAGCAACGGGTGGCGATTGCCCGCTCCCTCTGCATGGAACCGCGGGTGCTGCTCTTCGATGAACCCACCAGTGCCCTCGATCCCGAGATGGTGCAGGAGGTGCTCGAGGTGATGCAGGAGTTGGCCCGCGAGGGGATGACGATGGTGGTCGTCACCCATGAGGTGCGCTTTGCCCGGCAGGTGGCCAGTCGGGTGGTCTTGATGGCCGAGGGGGAGGTGGTGGAGATGGCACCGCCCGAGCAATTCTTCACTGCGCCGCAACACGAGCGCACCCGGCAATTCCTGAGCCAGATTGCCTAAATGGAGAGCCCTCAACCGCGCCAGGTTCAGGCCTACAGCGAAACGAAGGGCATGGATCTGGGCGCCTCGGCCCAGGGGCGACCTTGAGCGGTCCCGATCAGCTGCTGCTGCTGGCGGGGGGTGGCCACAGCCATGCCCTGCTGCTGCGGCGCTGGTTGATGCGGCCGCAGCTCAAGCCCAAACGCACCGCCGTGGTGCTGGTCAATCGGGCCAGCACCGCCCTGTATTCCGGCATGGTGCCGGGGCTGGTGGCCGGTCTTTACAGCCAAGAGGACTGCGCCATTGATCTGCGCGATCTCTGCCAGCGGGCGGGCGTGGCCTTCGTGCGCGCTGAGATCACGGGACTCGACCTGCCGCGCTCCCAGTTGCTGCTGGCCGGGCGGCCGCCGCTGCAGTTCGATCGCCTCAGCCTGGATCTGGGCTGTCAGACCCAACACGCCGAGGGGCAACTCGGGGTGAAGCCGCTGGAGCCCTTCCTGCAGTGGCTCAAGCAGGCACCGCCGTCGCTAACCATCCGCGGGGGCGGTGCCGCTGCGGTGGAGGTGGCCCTGGCCCTGCGGGCCCAGGGGCATCAGCCCGAGCTGCTGCTGCGCGGTGAGCAGCTGCACTTGGGATCGCCAGCGGCGAACCGCGCCGGAGAGCGCCTGTTGGCGGAGGCCGGCATCCCCCTGGACCGCGGCGTCGGTCCCGAGCGGCCTGCGGATCTGGCCTGCACCGGCAGTGAGGCGCCGCCCTGGCTGGCGGCCAGTGGTCTGCCCTGCGATCCCCAGACCGGGCGGATCTGGACGGAGCCGAGTCTGGCGGTGGAGGGCCATCCCCGGATCTTTGCCAGCGGCGACTGCGGGCTGATTCGCCGGGATCCTCGGCCGGCTTCCGGGGTCTGGGCTGTGCGTGCGGCGCCGCTGCTGGCGATCAACCTCAAACGCAGCCTGGAGCAGCCCAAGCGAGCCCTGAGGCCTTGGCGTCCCCAGGCCAGGGCCCTGCAGTTGCTGGGCGATGGCCGCAGGCGGGCGGTGGCCTTCTACGGGCCCTGGTCCTTGGGTCCCTCCCGCTGGCTCTGGCGCTGGAAAGAGGCGATTGACCGACGCTTCATGGCCGGATTCGCCCGCACCGGAGCCATGGTCGCTGGGGCCGCGATGGCCTGCCGTGGCTGCGCCGCCAAGCTTGCGGCCGACCCGCTGGAGGCTGCACTGGCCCGCCTGCAGCCGGGGGGGGACTGCCCACCGCCGGAGGACGCCGCGGTCCTGGCCGCCACGTCAACCGGCGGGTTGTTGCTGCAAAGCCTCGATGGGTTTCCAGCGTTGCTGGATGACCCCTGGCTCAATGCCCGGCTGACCACCCTGCATGCCAGCAGCGACATCTGGGCCTGCGGCGCCCAGCTGCAGAGCGTTCAGGCCCTGGTGACCCTGCCGGAGGCCGCCGCGCCGCTGCAACAGGAGCTGCTCTTTCAGACCCTGGCGGGGGTGCGTTCGGTGCTTGATCCCCTGGGGGTGCCCTTGCTGGGTGGTCACACCCTGGAGGGGCGCGATGGCGCGGGCTTGGCCTTGAGCCTGAGCGTGAATGGATCGGTTGATCCGCAGCGGCATTGGCCCAAGGGGCCCCTGCAGAGCGATCAGGTGTTGCTCTTGACCCGGCCCATCGGCACCGGGGTGCTCTTCGCGGCGGCCATGGCCGGGGTTGCTAAACCCCAGTGGATTGACGCGGCCCTGGAGACGATGCAGCAAAGCCAGGCTCCCCTGGTGGAGTTGTTGCAGCACTACGGCTGCAGTGCCTGCACCGACATCACTGGCTTTGGTCTGCTCGGCCACCTCGGTGAAATGCTCGGCGCCGGCCAAGAGGTGGAGTTAGACCCGGGGGCCATTCCTGCTCTGGCCGGTGCCCGCACCCTGTTGGAACAGGGACAGGCCAGCACCTTGGCCCCCTCCAACGCCAGGGCCCTGGCCCAGCTGGATCCCGGGGGTGGGGTGCGTCTGAGCGCCCCAGCCTCCGCCGTCGATCAGCAGCTCTGGATCGACCCGCAGACCTGCGGTCCGCTGTTGGCTGCTCTGCCGGCTTCCCGCGCTGAGGAAGCCCTGGAGCATCTGGGGCAGTTGGGCTTTGCGCAGGCCGCGGTGATCGCCAGGGTGCTGATCGCTTAGTCGCGCACCAGCCAACCGACCGTGAGGTCCCCGGGATCGCGCTGGAGGTAGAGGTAGCCGCGGGCCCCATTGCTGCGGCGGCCATTCACGATCAAGGCGCTGTAGTTGTAGGCCCGTCCCTTTTCGTCGGTTTCCTGGATGGTGCCCCAGCAGCTCTTGGGGTTGAGGCTGAGCTGGCCGCTGTAGCGCGCGGTTTCGCTGTCAGCGCCATAGCTGGAGAGGGCCAGCCCCTCCACCCGACCGTCTTTCCACTGCTCGCGCTGCACGACGGCATTGGGACTCCAGCCGCCTTGGACTTGGCTGAGCCCCATCTGCCGGCTGACCACCAGGCCGTTGAGGTTGGCGCTGTTGCAGCGCCCGGTGGCCATGGGCAGCCAACTGCTGCTGATCACTCGGCCTTCGGTGCGGATCAAGCCATAGACCGGACGACCGCGACCATCGAGCACCACCTCGCTGCGGTCGATGCCCCAAGGCAGTTGCCGTTCGATCACCGCCACGCAGTTGTTCGTGATCCTGCGCTGGCCCCGATAGGCACTGCGACGTTCTTCGCTGCCCAGTCGTTCCACCAGTAGGCCCTCGACTTGCCCCCCGGGCAACCAGCGCTCCTCCATGAGGCGAGCGGTTGGGGTCTTGCTGGTGGTGACCACGCCAGCTCCCCAGACGGCGAAGCGTCCGCTACTGCTCGGGCAACGGCTCTCGGCGGCCTGAAGCGGATGCATCGGAACTGCCCCGGCAAGCAGTGCTGCAGATAGAAGAATGCGAGCGGTGCCCATGGCCGTACTCCCCGGGATGGCTTGGCGCATCTTGGTGTTAATTCAGCTCGGCGGCTACGTCCGTGCGCAGGAGGCAGTCGCTGCGTGGATAGCTGACGCAGAGCAAGGCATAGCCCTGCTCGATTTGTGGCCCATCGAGGAAGCTCTGATCGGCTTGATCCACTGTCCCTTGCAGGACTTGGGCAGCACAGGTGCTGCAGGCGCCTGCCCGGCAGGAGAAGGGCAGGTCGATGCCGGCAGCCTCCGCCGCATCAAGGATGTACTGCTCGCTGTTGCAGGGAAAGGAGCCAGCCGCCTCAAGCGTGATGGTGTGGCTGGCCATGGCAGGCGGCGCGATCAGATAGTTGGGTTCTAGCCACGCTTTGGCCTAGATCTTCACCATCCCGCAACGCATTCCCTTCAGGACCGCCTGAACCCGGTTGTTGACCTCCAGGGTTTTCAGAAGCCGCTTGGTGTAGGTGCGCGCGGTCTCCTCGCTGACCACCAGTTGTTCAGCAATTTCACGGTCCGTCAGGCCGCTGGCCAAAAGGTCCAGGACTTCATATTCCCTTGGGGTCAGGCGCGGGCAGCTCAGGTACGGCAACTGGCCAGAGCGCAGGGAGGGACTGCGGTAGGCGTGATGGCCCATCACCGCCAGGACAGCAGCCTCCAGCGGTTTTTGGTCTTCGATGAAGTCCGCCTCGGCCACGACCGCCTCCAGCCAGGACGCCTCGGCATGTTCCACCGGAATCGCATCCCCCAAGGCGAGCATCACCACCTTGAGCTGGGGTTGTAGTGCCTTGGCCTTGCGGGCGAGATCGAAGCCGCTGCCGCTTTCAAGAAAGTCGGTGCAGATCAGCAGCTCGTAGGGCTCTTGGCTCAGATAGTTCAGGCAGCTCGCTTCATCGGTGACGGCGCAGCCGATGAGCTCGGTCTCACGGAAGCTCTCGCAGAGGCAGCGCAGAAAAAAGCGCCCTTTCATCGCCAGCGCAACCTTCCCGCTGACGGCAACCGAGAGCAGGACCTCATCAAGGTTGCTTCCTTGCAGCGTCTCCAGATAGGGGGTGAGATCCATCACTCACTCCGAGCGGTGCATCCATCATCGACCTGCGGTGGCCCCGCCGGTTGGATCCTGTGAATTCGACTTATTTCGTGTCTAATCCAATCGCGCGCTCAACAAAAAAATCCCGCACAGCGCTTTTGTGCGGGATTGAGTGATTGACCTCTGTCGCAAGATCGAACACAAAGCCGGTCTCACTCTTTAGGTGTGGACTGTGCTTTGAGCAGTTGGGCGTACAGGTAATCGGGTGATTTGTACTGCCTAGGAAGACAGTGGTGGAGGGTGGCCAATTTTCCCCAACACACGGTTTTTTGGATCTTGTTGAGGGTGCGCTTCTCTGCAATCAGCATCTTCAGTGCCTTGCAGTAGAGCTGATAGTTGGCCTCCAGTTCACCAATGGTGATGCTGGGTGGTTGGGGCGCGGTAGCGGTCATCGCACTAGTCGTCATAGACGAGGCAGCCGGGCGCCTCAGGATTCAGGTCGCAGTAGACCTCCATGGGGCTGGGGTCTTTGCTCTCGCCGGGGTGGTGAGCCTTGTAGGTCTCGAGGTCCTTGAGTTCGGCTTCAAGGTGAGCGGCCTTGGGTTTGTCGCCTTCGTTGCGGGCTTTCTCCAGCTCGCTGCGGTCCAGGGCGATGTGGGCGTCGATGCTGTCCAAGAGCTGGTCTTTGCTGCGGTGTACAGCTAGATCTGGCCGCGTGTCCCTCGATACCCCCAAATGGGGTCGTTGTCGCTCGAGTCCTGCGAGCATGGGCGCACTCGTCCGGATGGTTCGGATGCCTCACCCTCGGCTAGGGGCCGCGGTACTTGTGTTGCTGCTGTTGGCCGGTTGTTCAGGGCCCGCAAGCAAGAACGCTCCTCAGCAGGACAGCGAGGCGCAGCGCCAGGCCCTAGTGCAATGCCGGCGCTATCGCGAGAGCCTGCCGCCGCTGGTGGAGCGCTACCGCGAGACCGAGTCGCGGTTGAAGGCGCTTGAGGAAGAGTCGTTCACCTCAGCATTGGCGCCCCTGCCCCTGGACCCCGAAGAGCAACGTCTACTGACGATCTACGACCAGCAGACCGAGCAGGAGCAGTACGAGCAGGCCGTGGCGGAGTGGCGGCGCAGTGAAGCCAAGCGCCGGCTGGTCTGGCAGGAGGCCCTGCAACAGCGCCAGGAGGCAGCGGTGACCGAGCGCGATCAGCTTGCGGATCAACTGCGCACGATTCATCCAGCCCTGTTGACCAAGGCCAAGCCACCGAGCCTGGATACCAAGGAGTTGGAGCGCTTTCTGGCCTGCTCAGCGGAGCGCCAGCGTTAATGGCATTCCGCCTGCGTGCCCCCCTGGGGGAGGCGATCTCCTTGCTGCTGCTGGCTTGGCCCTGTGCTGGTTGGGCGCAGCCGCAGCCTCCAGAGCTTGTGGGCGATTGCGTGCGGCGCTTTGGCCACACCGGCTGTGCAGCGCGGCTCTATGCCCAGCTGCTCTGCGACTCGTTTGATCAGCCCGCGCTGCTCTTGGCCCAGCAACAGCGCCTCAGCGAGGCCTTTGAGCGGGAGGGGGTGTCCTTTGCCGGGATCCTGCCTGAGGAGGTGGAAACTGCCGCCGTTCGCTATTACACGCCGATGCTCTGCCCGGAGCGCAGCCCGCAGATCCGTGCGCTGTTTCAGCGCTAGGCGCTTCGCACTGGCGGCAGCTTCAGGCTGAACAGCCAGGCCAGTCCCACCATCAACGCCGAGCACCAGAGACAGGCCTGGAGCCCGCCGATCAGAAAGATCGCTCCCGAGAGCAGGGTGCCAAGCAGCCGTCCTGCGGCATTGGCCATGTAATAGAAGCCCACGTCCAGGCTCACTGCTTCGCCGTCGCTGTAGGCGAGAACCATGTAGCTGTGAATCGAGGAGTTCATCGCAAAGACCACCCCGAAGGCGGTTAGACCTGCCACCACCACCAGACCTGGATCGGCGACCTGTCGCCATAGGGCAATGGCAATCAAGGCGGGAATCGCCGTCAGCAGGGCGCTCCAAAACTGCACGGCCGATGCGCCAGGGGACCTGGTTTGCCCCCAGCTGCGCCGCAGGGCCGGAGCGGATCCCTGAACGATTCCGTAGCCAATCACCCAGAGGCCCATGAAGCTGCCCACTTCCCAGAAGCGCCAGTTCAGGGTCGTCTCCAGGAAGACCGGTAAAGCGACCACAAACCAGACATCCCGAGCCCCAAAGAGGAACATCCGTGCCAGTGAGAGCACGTTGATGCCCTCGCTTTTGGAGAACAGGGAGTGGACTTTGGGCTTGCGTTTCATCTGTCCCATGTCGGCCGGCAGCCCCAGGGTGACCAGAAAGGCCAAGGTCAAACCCGCCGCCATCACGCCCACCGACGCGTTAAAGCCCAGGGCGGTCAAGAGGACGCCCCCCAGGAAAAAACCAACGCCCTTGAGGGCATTTTTGGAGCCGGTCAGGATCGCCACCCAGCGGAAGAGTTGCTGGTCACCGTCATGGCTCTTGACGACGGTTTTGATCGCGCTTTTGGCGCTCATCTTGTTGAGATCCTTGGCGATCCCGCTCAGGGCCTGGGCGGCCATGACGTAGGCAACGCTCCACCACTTCGGCCAGGAGTCCGCCACCGGAATCAGCATCAGCAGGGCGCCGATCTGCATCCAGGTGCCGAGCCAAAGCGTCAGCCGCAGGCCAAAGCGGGCCCCAAGCCATCCGCCGTAGAGGTTGGTCAGGATCCCAAAGAACTCATAGAAGAGAAAGAGAAAGGCAATCTCCAGGCTGGTGTAGCCCAGCTGATGGAAGTGGAAGACCACCAGCATCCGCAGGGCCCCATCGGTGAGGGTGAAGGCCCAGTAATTGGCGGTGACCCGCTGGTACTGCTGTAGGGCGGAGAGTCCGCTCATCCTTGGGACTCCAGCTGGACGAGATGGCTGACCAGATCGGCCATGCGGGAGCTGTAGCCCCACTCGTTGTCGTACCAGCCGTAGACCTTCAGCTGGGTCCCGTCGACCACCATCGTTGAGAGGGCATCGATGACCACGCTGCGGTTGTCGTTGACGTAGTCGATGGAGACCAGCGGCCGGGTTTCGTAGCCCAGGATTCCCTGGAGGGGCCCCTGCGCAGCCTGCTGGAAGGCCTGGTTGACTGCCTCTGCGCTGGTGGGTCGCTCGAGCTCAAAGACCGCATCGGTCAAGGAGGCATTCAGCAGGGGGATACGAACGGCATGGCCGTTGAGCTTGCCCTCGAGCTCCGGGAAGATCATGGCGATGGCCTTGGCTGATCCGGTGGTGGTGGGGATCAGCGATTGCAGGCAGGAGCGGGAGCGCCGCAGGTCGCTTTTGAAGGCGTCGACCACCACCTGGGTGTTGGTGACGTCATGCAGGGTCGTGATCGAGCCATGGCGGATGCCGAACTGCTCATGCACGACCTTCACGATCGGGGCCAGGCAGTTGGTGGTGCAGGACGCCGCGGTCACCAGCCGGTGCTGGTTGGGGTCATAGAGGTCATGGTTGATCCCGTAGACGATGTTCAGTGCGTCTTTGACGGGGCAGCCCACGACCACGCGCTGGATGCCGCCTTGGCTGAAGTAGGGCTCGAGGGCCTCGGTGGTCTTGAAGCGGCCACTGCACTCGAGCACCATCTCCACACCTGCGGCAGACCAGGTCACCTCGGCGGGGGTGCCGTTGCGGCTGAAGTTCAGGCGCCGCCCATCGATCAGCAGCTCGCTCTCGCTGAGGGCCTCGGCCTGGCGATCCCAGCGACCATGGACTGAGTCAAAGCAGAGCAGGTGGGCGGCTGATTCAGCCGTGGCCTGGTTGTCGTTGATCTGAACGATCTCAATGCCTGGCCGTCCCCAGAGGGCGCGGCAGACCAGTCGTCCGATGCGTCCGAAGCCGTTGATGCCAATCCGCATGACCAACCCCATCAACTGATCAACAAAGTTTGATGCATCAAGGTTTCTTGATTGGTTAAGGTGCGGTTAGGCCTGCTCCGAGCTGTGTCCAAAGCCCTCAGCGCGTTGTTCAAGGCCCTGGCGGATCCCCATCGCCTGGAGGTGGCCCTGGCGCTGGCGGGGGGTGAGCGCTGCGTCTGTGAGCTGACCGAGCAGATGGGCCTGGCCCAGTCCAAGCTCTCCTTTCACCTCAAGGTGATGCGCGAGGCGGGCCTGCTGGAGTCCCGGGTTCAGGGGCGCTGGGTCTACTACCGCCTGAGCCCTCAGGCCCTGGCCGAATTGAGTGATTGGCTTCAGCGTTTGCAGACCAGTAGGCCCCTCAAAGCCCAGTCCTGCTGCTGATTCACGCAACGTTCACGAGGCCTTAACCAGCCCCTAACGCAGGACGGATCATCACTTGCGTAGATGGATGGGAACCACAAGGTTTTATCCATGACCTTCGCGAAGAAGGCCCTCCTGATCGGCTCCCTGCTGGCCGTCGGCACCGGCATGTCCGCCTCCGCCGCAGATCGCCTCAGTGCTGCTGGCGCAACCTTCCCCGCCAAGATCTATCAGCGTTGGTTCGCTGATCTGGCGAAGGCCGGTGGCCCCCAGGTCAACTACCAAGCCGTTGGCTCAGGTTCTGGCCGTAAGGCGTTCATCGACCAGACCGTCAACTTCGGTGCATCGGATGATCCGATGAAGGCCAAGGACATCGCCAAGGTGACCCGCGGTCTGGTGCAGATCCCCATGGTGGGCGGCACCATCGCCTTCGGTTACAACAAGCCCGGCTGCAACCTGAAGCTCACCCAGCAGCAGGCTGTCCAAGTGGCGATCGGCAAGATCACCAACTGGAAGGACCTGGGTTGCGCCGCTGGTCCAATCACCTGGGTGCACCGCTCGGACGGTTCTGGAACCACCAAAGCCTTCACCGAATCCCTGGCTTCTTTTTCTCCACAGTGGAAGCTCGGGACTGGTAAATCCGTCCGCTGGCCGGGCTCAAATTCAATTGGAGCTAAAGGTAACTCTGGTGTTGCTGGTGTGATTAAAAACAAGCAGGGTGCGATCGGTTACGTCAACCAGTCGTACATCCGCGGTGCTGTCAAGGCCGCTGCGCTGCAGAACAAGTCGGGTGAATTCATCAAGCCCAGCCACACCTCCGGTGCCAAGGCCCTGAACGGCATCAAGCTCGATCAGAACCTGGCTGGCTCGAACCCCAACCCCACCGCCAAGGGTGCTTACCCGATCGCGACCCTGACCTGGGTTTTGGCTTATCAGAAGGGCAATGGTGCCAACACCGACACCATCAAGAAGACCTTCAATTACATGCTGAGCGATCAGGCTCAGGCCAGGGCTGATGCCCTTGGCTTCGTCCCTCTGAATGGTTCAATCTTGAATAAGGCACGTGCTGCAGTGAACAAAATCTCTCGTTAGTTCAGTGTGATCCAGATGGTTCAAGGGCAGGTCTGATCTGCCCTTTTTCTGATCTGAATGCACGCATTGTTCTTGACAGACTCCCAATCACTCTTGATGCAATGACGTCCATATCTTTGACATCGAGTCCGCCCTTAAGTCTTCGCGGCAGCCTCGAACACACCTTCCAGCGCCGCGATCTGGTCAGCCTGACGGCTGGCAGTCGCGTGCCCATGCTTCGCCACCACGTCTGGCTGGTGGCCCGCGGGATGGTCAAGCTGAGCTCGATGAATGAGCAGGGCGAAGATGTTCTCCTGGGCCTGGCGGGACCGAATGAACCCTTCGGTGAACCGCTCAGCAACCTGGATCTCTACGAAGCCACGACGCTGAGCGATTGCGATCTGCTCTGCCTCTCGATGGACGAGATCCAGCAGACCCCCCACCTGGCCAGCACCTTGATGCTGGCGCTGATCAGCCGGACCCGTCAGTCCGAGGCGCTCATTTCCCTGTTGGGTCTGCGCCGCGTCGAAGACCGGGTCCGGGGCTTTCTGGAGTTGCTGGCGGAAGAGTATGGCCAACCCTGCGACGACGGCCTACGCCTGAACCTGCGCCTGACCCACCAGGACATTGCCGGTGCCCTGAGCACCACCCGCGTCACGGTGACTCGGGTCTTGGGTCTGCTGAAGGAGGAGGGTTGGCTGAAGCTCAGCAGCCAGCGGCAGCTGGTGATTAGCAACCTGCCGATCAGCGCAGCCGCCTAAGGCTTAGGCCTTGGGGAGGAGCAGCTCAATCACCGCTCCTCCCTCCGGGTGGTTTCGGGCCCGCACCAGTCCCCCTTGGCTGAGGGCGATCTGGCGAACGATGGCAAGCCCCAGTCCGCTTCCGTGTCTTGGGCCTCTGGCCCGGGCTGGATCCCCTCTGTAGAAGCGCTCGAACATCCGCTCGAGGTCCTCTTCGCTGAGCCCCGGGCCCTGGTCGCGCACGGCAATCAGACACCAGCGGTCCCGCTCCTCGATCGAGAGCTCAATGCTGCTGCCATCGGGGCTGTAGCGCAGGGCGTTGTCGATCAGATTGAACAGGGCCTGGTGCAGGCGAGCCGGATCGACGGCCACCTGTCTGGCCTGATCGCGCGTCGGCTGAACGCTGAGGCCAATGCCCCGGGGCTGAGCCAGTTCCTGCAGGGTGGACCAGGCCTGGCCAACGACATCCCTTGGGTCGATGCAGGCGGGTCGCTTGCGGCGGCTCACCAGGGTGTTGTCGAGTCTGGAGAGATCCAGCAGATCCCCCACCAACCGCTGCAACCGCTCGAGTTCCTTCTCCAGTCGCTCCACCAGGACCGCCTGGCGGCCCTCGGCCCTGAGGGCCAGGCTCTCACTGACCAGCCGCAGGGCCGTGATCGGGGTTTTGAGCTCATGGGCCACATCACTGACCCACTGCTCCTGCTGCTTGAGCTGATTTTTCAGGGGATTGCTGCCGTCGATCTGAAGGGCCAGCCAGCCCCTCTCGCCGGGCATCACCCGCACCGAGAGGTCATTGCGCCCGAGGCTCCATTCCCCGCGTTGGGCCAGGCGGGTGTTGCGGCTGAGCTCCAGCAGGTGCAGCAGCTCGGCGCTGGGCTCCAGGTCATTGAGGTGTTGGAGCTGGGGAGCGAGCGAACTCTCTTTGACCAAGAGGGACTCAGCCCGCTCATTGATGATCTCGATTCGGTTTTGGGCATCGAGCACCAGCCAGCCCTGCGGTGCGGCGCTGATCCATTCGCGCAACTGCAGTTCAGGGATCGGTTGGCGCCGCCGCAGGCGGGTGGCCATGACCTTCTTTTTGCGATTCCCTTCGCGCCAGAGACCCACACTGAGGGCGCCGAGCCCAAAACCCAGGGCCAGCTGTAGGGCGGTCTGCATCGTCATCGCCTAGCCGAAGCGATAGCCGAATCCCCGCACCGTTACCAGTTTGCTCGGGTTGGAGGGGTCCTCTTCAATCTTTTCGCGCAACCAACGGATGTGCACATCCACGGTTTTGTTGTCGCCGATGTAGTCGAAGCCCCAGACCTGCTCAATTAGTTGCTCGCGGCTCCAGACGCGTTTGGGGTTTTGCATGAAGAGCTCGAGCAACTTGAACTCCTTGGGGGAGAGCTTCAGCTCAAGACCATCGAGGCAGACGCGGCATTCAGCCGGGAAGAGGCTGAGGTTGTCCGCTTTGAGTTCGCTGGGCTGTTGATCGCTGGCTTGGTGGCGGCGCAGGAGCGCCCGGCAGCGGGCCACGAGTTCGCGGATGCCAAAGGGTTTCACCAGGTAGTCATCGGCCCCGAGCTCGAGGCCGAGCACCCGATCGGTTTCGGTGTCCCGGGCGCTCACCATCAGCACCAGGGGCCGTTGCGGCAGATCAATCAACTTGCGGCAGAGATCCAGCCCGTTGATGCCAGGGAGCATCACATCGAGAACGATCAGTTCGAAGGGGTCCCGTTTCAGCCGATCCCAGGCGCTCTGGCCGTTGGTGGCTGGGGTGACGGAAAAGCCCTCGAGCTCCAGCGCTTCGCAGACGGTTTCGCGGATGGTGTCGTCGTCTTCGACCACCAACAGACGCGCGGCGTTGCTGGCTGGTGAGGGCGTGGTCATGGGCCCATTCTCTCGGCCGGACCCTGTAGCCCAGGACACCTTCTTGTCGGGATCAGCTCTGGTTTTGCTGCTCGAGCTCGCACTGGGTGAGATCAGGGTTGGTCAGCCGCTCGAGCACCTTCTGCAGATCCACCGGAGAGAGCTCGCCATCGCTGCCCCATTTGAGGCTGGTGTTGGAGGCTGAGCGCTGCTGGCTGTCCTGGCTGATGCTGTCGGGCCCCATGCCGTCGGTTTGTTCTGAAACCCACACTAAAGCGGCGGCGTTCACTTGGTGGTTGGTAAGCGCAAGAAAAAACCCCCTGCCGAAGCAGGGGGCCGTTGGTCTCGTGCGTGAGGAGTGGTTCTGAAGATCAGAACTTGAAGCGGGTGGCCAGGATGCCGCCGAACACGCCGGGGTTGTCGCCCTGGGTGCTGGTCTGGCTGTAGCCAGCGCCAGCGGAGCTGGGGTTGCTGGAATAGAACAGCATCGGGGTCACAGCGATGTTGTCGCTGACCTGGAACTGATACCACCACTCCCAGACGTAACCAGCGTCGAACGGGGTGGTGCCGTTGCGGGTGCTGGTGACGAAGGTGGGCTGACCCACGGACATGCCTGCCTTGTTGCCCTTGACGAAGGCGTCATCCCACTTGAGGGCGACGGTCCAGGACTGGGTGGCGGCGATGTTTTCGTCTTTGAGGTTGCCAGCGATCTGGGTTGCGCCATCGCTGGTCAGAGCGGCGCCGGTCTGGTTACGGCTAGAGCTGGTGTAGTTGAGGTTGTCGTAGGAGACAGCCTGATAACCCCAGCCAAGGCTCACAGCGGGCATCAGGGTGCCGCCGTTCTTGGGACGACGGGCCAGAGCCACAGCGAAGGAGTTGCGCTCACCGCCGGTCTTCACGCCGTTGTAGTCACAGGCTTGGCTCTGGACCCGGCCAGCAGCTTCAGTGCCTCGGCGGGACATCTTGCTGCCGCACTGTTCGTAGTTCCAGCCGAAGGTGCCCTTCCACTGCTGGGCTTGATAGCCCAGTTGGGTCAGCCAGCTGGCCTTGCTGCCGCTGGTGAAGATGCCACCGTCTTCAGGGTTGCCGGTGTTGCCGTCCGGTGCGACGTAGCTGGTGGACGCGGCGAAGTAGGGCTGACCCTTCTTGACCTTTTGCTTCCACTTGAAGCCCAGCATGCTGCCGGTGGCCTTGTTGTAGACCGCGGGTGCACCGCCCAGCTGGAAGAAGTCCAGACCCTTGAAGTCGTCGCCGTAATAGAAGGGTTTGACGGCCAGGAACTCGGTGTTACGTGAGATGGGACCGGTTTGGACTGAGAAGCCCTTGCCGAGGGGGAAGCGGTAGTAGAGGCGGTTGATCTTGACGACGCCGTCCGAGGACTCGGCGCGGTCGAGGTAGGTGATGTTGTAGCCCTTGCCGCCGAAGGGGCTGCTGCCGAAGTTGCCGGCGCGCAGGCGGGTGTAAAGCAGGTCCTTGCCGGTGAAGCTGGTCTTGAGGTTCAGACGAGCGTCGTAGACAAAGTTGGTGGCGCTGTAGTTCTTCTTGTACCAGTCAGCGCTGCCGGTACCGGCGGCGTTGCTGGTGCCAGCGGTTGGAACCACGGCACCGATCGCCCAGTAGTAGTCACCCTGGAGCTTGGTGGTGGTGGAGAACTGGGTGGCTTCCAGTTCGCCCACGCGGGCCTCAAGGCCATCGACGCGGCCCTTGAGGATGGCGAGCTCACGCTCGAATTCCTTCATCAGGCGCTTGAGCTCGTCGGTCACCTCAGTGATCCGGTCGAGGCAAGCGTTCAGGAGTGCGGCCGCTTCATAGCGGGTCATCGCACGGTTCCCACGGAAGGTGCCGTTGGGGTAGCCAGCGACGCAGCCGTAGCGCTCGATCAGGTTGCTCAGTGCTTGATAGGCCCAATCGGTGGGCTGCACATCAGAGAACTGGGTGATCGAGGTGACCTGGTCCTGGGTGCTGTAAGCGCTCAGGCCAGCGATGTTGACATCAGCGGCGTTTGCAGCAACAGGAGCCAGAAGGCCCAGAGCTGCAGGCGCCAGAAGAAGCTTCTGGAACAGTTTCATTGGTCCTCACACCGAAAGAGGAGAGAAGCCCAAACGGGCTGGCTAAACACTAACCAGCAAAAACCTACCACTTTGTGTGATTCATTTCATCGCTATGTGTGCTGCAGCACTATGTAGCTGAATGAGGATATATAGGGCATAACTCATTCTTTAGGTGCTCTTAACCTGTTCTTAATTGCGCTTGGAGATTGGGTGCTGTTATCTCGCTCAGGCTCCTGAAAAGCAGTGCTGGCAGGCGTTGATGATCTTGCCTACTAAAATCTAGTGATGAAAAAATTCGCTTGGATGAAGTCTGCACTGAAGTGGAGTGCCGTCGGGCTGGCATCGGCTCTGGGCGTCTTCAGTTCTCCGATGGGTCTGCGTCCAGCGCTGGCTCAGGGTTCGAGCAGCTCCGGCTTTGAGTTTCGCTGGGACAACAACAGCGATTTTCGCAAGCTCTATTACTACGCCTCTTCAGGCCGCGCTTCGGGCCGTGCCGATTACTACCTGGTTCTGGGCCCCAAAGACCGCAAGACCGCTTTGATCAAGTTGGCGGTCTCCGTGCCTGACTATTTCAACGCTGAAATCAAGCCAGAAAACGTGGAGCTCTGCGTGATGGAGCGTGGTGGCTCCCTCAGAAAGACCCGTTGCCTTGAGGTGATTCCTGCTGCGGTGGAGGTGACCGGCTATGGCTCTGCGATTGAGGTGTTCCCCCAAAGGCCCGTTCCGGTGGGCGGCACCATTGGTCTGCACCTGCAGATCTTCAACCCCGATGCGGGGATGTACCAGTTCAATGCCCTCGGTCAGGCCCCTGGAGATAGTCCTGTGTCCGGTTATCTCGGAAGCTGGGTGATCGAGATTTCTCCGAACGACTAGCCCTAGCCCTGGTAAGGCACAAAGTTCCCCTTGCGGGTCCCGCAGATGGGGCAGCTCCAGTCCTCGGGAATCGCCTCAAAGGGTGTGCCGGCGGCGATGCCTGAATCGGGGTCCCCTTGGGCGGGGTCGTAGATCACACCGCAGACCTTGCAGATCCAGCGCCCTGCGGTGGGCGTTGCCCTGTTGCCTCCACTGCCGGCGCCGGTGAGGGACTGCAGGGCCTGGCTGTAGCGGCCGGCGTGGTGCTGCTCCACGGGGGCCAGCAGTCCGAAGTTGCGGGCGGCGGTTCTGAAGACGCCGGCGTGCTCCTTGGATTCATCGATCTGCTCGTTGAATTCCGCCACGGCTCCCTGGTCGCGGTCTCGCTGCGCCTGGGCGGCGAACTCGGGGTACATCACCTCGAACTCGTAGGTCTCCCCTTCGATGGCCAGCTCGAGGCAGCGCGCCAGTAGTGCGTCCTTGGCGTCCTGGCTCAGGGCCTCAGGGTTCTCCACTACTAATTCGGGGTGCAGCAGGCGGAAGTGGGCAAAGGCGTGCTCGGTTTCCTGCTGGGCGGTCTCCCGGAACAGCCGCGCCAGTTCGCCATGGCCGAGTTGCTTGGCCAGATCGGCGAAAAACAAGTACTTGCGGTTGGCCATGCTCTCGCCGCCAAAAGCCGCCTCGAGGTTCTGGAGGGTGCCGGGATTGCTGGTGTTCATCGACTCGCATCAACTGCGGCCAGCATAAGGGCTAAGTCGTAGTCGTTATGAGTACGGGATAGGTTTTGAGTATTTCTGCTTAGGCCTCATTGCGGCCGAGTCCTTCTTTATTTGTCCATTGCCGTCTGGAATCCTGCGGCGGGGCTGCCGGGTTGGTCCCCTTCTGGTTAGATCTGGGGTAAGCGCGTCTTGATTCAGCGGCCATGGGCCATCACCAGGTATTGATCGTGGGCGGCGGCGCCGCTGGAATCACGGTGGCGGCTCGCCTGAAGAAGGCCCGTCCGGCCTTGGACATCGCGATCCTTGAGCCCTCGAGCGACCACTACTACCAACCGGGTTGGACGCTGGTCGGTGGCGGGGTCTTCAGCCTGGAGCAGACCCGCCGCAACGAGGCCAGCCTGATTCCCGCGGGTGTCACCTGGATCCGTGAGTCCGCTGCGGGCTTCACCCCCGAGAGCAACAGCGTCAGCACCAGCGCTGGTCAAACCCTGACCTACGACGCCCTGGTGGTGGCCACCGGGATGAAGCTCAACTGGGAGGCCATCAAGGGCCTGCCCGAGGCCCTGGGCAAAGGCGGGGTCTGCAGCAACTACTCCAAGGATTTTGCTGCTTACACCTGGGAATGCATCCAGAACTTCAAGGGCGGCAACGCGGTCTTCACCTGCGCGCCCATGCCGATCAAGTGCCCCGGTGCGCCGCAAAAGATCGCCTACCTGGCCGATGACGCGATCAAGCGCGATCCCGCGATAGCGGCCAAGAGCAAGGTCATCTACGCCACGGCCACCCCTGGAATCTTTGGCGTCCCCACCTATGCCGCGCCCCTGCGGGAGGTGGTGGCCCGCAAGGGCATCGATGCCCGCTACTCCCACACCCTGATCGAGGTCAGGCCGGCGAGCAAAGAGGCGGTCTTCAAGGTCAGCAAAGAGGGCGAGGAGCCCCGCGAGGAGGTCATCAACTACGAGCTTCTGCACGTCACCCCGCCGATGGCGGCCCCGGACGTCGTGGCTCAGAGCCCCTTGGCTGCCGCTAGTGGCTTTGTCGAGGTGGGCATGCACAACCTCCAGCACGTGCGCTTCCCCAACGTCTTTGCCATCGGTGATGTGGGCGGCATGCCCAACTCCAAGACCGCCGCCGCGGTGCGCGGTCAGGCCCCGGTCCTGGTGACCAACCTGCTGGCTCAGCTTGAGGGCGGCCAGGGTCAGGGGTCCTACGACGGCTACAGCTGCTGCCCGCTGATCACCGGCTACGGAAAGACGATCATGGCCGAGTTCAACTACGAGCAGCAGCCCACCCCCTCCTTCCCCCTGGATCCCACCAAGGAGCGCTGGAGCATGTGGATCATGAAGAGCGTGGTGCTGCCCTGGGTCTATTGGAACCGGATGCTCAAAGGCGGTGACCACGAGCGTCGTTTTATCCCTGGTGTGAAGTAATGGCTGACGTTCTCGTCCTGAGCGCCAGCAATGGCGAAAACCTCAAGCTGGCCGACCGCTTTGCGGCGGCCGCCCAGAGCCAAGGCAGCAGTGCTGAGGTGCTGGATCTCACCGCCGTTGACCTGCCGCTCTTCACGCCCCGCGCCCAGGAGCAGGGCCCCCCGGCCGCTCTCGCCGGGCTGCAGCAGAAGCTGATGGACACGCCCCGCTGGGTGATCTGTGCTCCGGAATACAACGGCTCGATCCCGCCGGTGCTGACCAGCGCCATCGCCTGGCTGTCGGTGCAGGGCAGCGACTTCCGGGCCCTCTTCAATGGCCGGCCCGTTGTGATCGCGACCCACTCGGGCGGCGGTGGCTACACGGTGATGACCGCCCTGCGGCTGCAATTGGCGCACTTGGGCGCCCATGTCGTGGGTCGTCAGCTGGTGAGCAACGGCAGCCATCCGGCCAAGGACGACAGCATCGCGGACCTGCTCGCCAGACTGCAGCGGCTTCAAGCTCCCGAGTAATGCCCCCGCTGTTGCGTCCCGCAGCTGAGCGTTTCCATAGCCAGCTCGATTGGCTCGACAGCTGGCACAGCTTTTCCTTCTCCAGTCATTACGACCCGGCCTGGATGGGCTTCGGTCCGCTGCGGGTCATCAATGACGACGTCATTGCCGCCGGCAAGGGCTTTGGCATGCACCCGCACCGGGACATGGAGATCATCACGGTGATGGTCGAGGGGGAGTTGCACCACCGCGATTCCATGGGCCATGCCGAGGTGCTGCGGGCTGGGGAGGTGCAGCGGATGAGCGCTGGCACCGGTGTGGTCCACAGCGAGGTCAATGGCGGCCAGGCCCCCTGCCGCCTGCTGCAGATCTGGATTGAACCCGCCTCAGCGGGGATCCCGCCTGACTACGAACAGAAGCCCTTCGCCTTGGCCGAGGGCTGGACGCCCCTGATCGACCCCCAGGCCGCAGACGGGGCTATGGCGATTCATCGCTCCGTGCGGCTCTGGCGCGCCCAGGTCCCAGCGGGGACCGAGCTGGCCTGGCCGGCCTCCGATCGCTGCGCCAGTTGGCTGCAGATCATCACGGGTGGCTTGGCCCTGCCCCAGCCCTTGGCCCGGGGTGATGGCCTGGGACTGGCTGCCGGCGAGGCTCCGGCTTCTGCTCAGGCTGGAGCCGATGGGGTGGATCTGCTGCTGTTTGAGCTGAGCTAGCGGACTACCGGAAGCTGTGTCCTGCGCTGCCGCACGGCTGCGCCGTTGCCGCCAGGCTTGGGCTGATGACACTCCTCCATTCCTTCCCCGTGGAATTCCGCTTGACGGACCGTGGCGGTGAACCCCATCCAGTCCTCGATGACTGCTTTGAGAGCCTTGAGCTCGCCCAAAGTGCGGCCCTGACCTGGCTGGTCCATCAAGGGCTGATCGATCCTGCGATCCCCTCAGAACTGCAGGATCAACTGATCACTCAGTTCATTGGCCTGGAGCGCCGGACTCCCAGTGGCGACTGGCGCACCCTGCGTTAGCGGACCTGCTGTCCCCGATGATGGTGTCACTCTGATACCGAAGTGGCCATGCCAAGCGCTGAGCGTTTTGCTGCCCTGCAGACCATTCAGCGGCGTAAGCCCGCTGCGGTGACCAAGCCTTCGGCCCTGCATGAGATCTGGGCCGATGACGTCTTCACCCTGGCTCGGATGAAGGAGGCCCTGCCTCGCCAGGTGTTCAAGTCGCTTCAGAAAACCATCCGTGAAGGTGGTGCGATCGACCCGTCCATCGCCGACTCCGTGGCGAATGCCATGAAGGACTGGGCGACCAGCCGCGGCGCCCTCTACTACTCCCACGTCTTCTACCCGCTCACCAACCTGACCGCGGAGAAGCACGACGGCTTCATCACCCCCAAGAGTGATGGCCGTGCCATCACCGCCTTCACCGGCAAGTTGCTGGTGCAGGGTGAGCCCGACGGTTCCTCCTTCCCCAACGGTGGCCTGCGCTCCACCTTCGAGGCCCGCGGCTACACCGCCTGGGATGCCACCAGCCCCGCCTGGCTGATGCGCACGCCCAACGGCGTCACCCTCTGCATCCCGACGGTCTTTGTCTCTTGGACCGGTGAGGCCCTGGACAAGAAGACGCCGCTGCTGCGCTCCAATGCCGCGGTCAACCGCCAGGCCAAGCGGGTGCTGCAACTGCTGGGCGAGACCGAGATCGCCCCGATCAACTCCAGCTGCGGCGCTGAGCAGGAGTACTTCCTGGTGGATAACGCCCTGATGGCGCTCCGCCCGGACCTGCAGCTCTCGGGCCGCAGCCTCTTTGGTGCTCCCCCGGCCAAGGGTCAGCAGTTCGATGACCACTACTTCGGCGCCATCCCCGAGCGGGTTCAGGTGTTCATGCAGGACGTGGAGGACCAGCTCTACCGCCTGGGCGTTCCTGCCAAGACCCGTCACAACGAGGTGGCTCCCGGCCAGTTCGAGATCGCTCCGGTGCACGAGGCGGCCAACGTCGCCACCGATCACCAGCAGCTGATCATGACCGTGCTCAAGAGCACGGCGAAGAAGCACGGCTTCACCTGCCTGCTGCACGAGAAGCCCTTCGCCGGCGTCAACGGCAGCGGCAAGCACGTCAACTGGTCGATCGGCAACAGCACCCAGGGCAACCTGCTGGATCCCGGCAGCACCCCCCACGAGAACATGCAGTTCCTGCTGTTCTGCGGGGCTGTGATCCGCGGCGTGCACCAGTACGGCCCGCTGATGCGTGCGGCGATTGCAACCGCCAGCAATGACCACCGCCTGGGCGCCAACGAAGCACCTCCGGCGATCATCTCCGTTTACCTCGGCAGCCAGCTCGAGGACGTCTTCAACCAGATCAAGGGCGGCCAGCTCAAGAGCTCGGCCACCGGCGGAATGATGCGTCTGGGCATCGACAGCCTGCCGGAGTTCCCCAAGGACGCCGGCGACCGTAACCGCACCTCACCCTTCGCCTTTACCGGCAACCGCTTCGAGTTCCGCGCCGTGGGCTCCGGCCAGTCCGTGGCTGGTCCCTTGGTGGTCCTCAACACGGTGCTGGCCGATTCCCTGGCCTGGATTGCCGATCAGCTGGAGGCCCGCACGGCCAAGGGCGAGAGCGTCGAGAAGGCCAGCATGGCTGTGCTGCAGCAGATCACCCAGGAGAACGGCAACGTGATCTTTGGCGGCGACGGCTACTCCAGCGAGTGGCATGAGCTGGCCGTCAAGGAGCGAGGTCTGGAGAACCTGCGCACCACCGCCGATGCCCTGCCGGTGCTGCAGCGCCCGGCCATTCGCGACCTGTTCTCCCGCCACAACGTGCTCAGCCCCGTTGAGCTGGAGAGCCGCTACGAGGTCTACTCCGAGCAGTACTGCCTGGCGATTGAGGTGGAGGCCCGCCTGGCCGTGCGGATCGCCCGCACCCAGCTCTATCCCGCCGTCAGCGCCTACCTCGGCGAGCTGGCTGGATCGCTGCAGGAGCAGGAGGCCATCGGCCTGAATCCTTCCAAGGCGCTCGCCCAGCAAATCGCTGGCCTGAATCAGCAGCTGCTGGACCGTGCCGCCGCCCTGGAGACCGCTCTGGGCAATGCGCCCCACGGCTCCGAGGCCCACATGCGTCACTGTGCCGACCAGCTGATGGTCCGCATGGGTGAACTGCGGGAGGCCGCCGATGCCCTGGAGGGTCTGGTGGATGACACCGCCTGGCCGCTGCCCACCTACCAGGAGATGCTCTTCGTCCGCTGATTTGAGCTATCGCTAGGGCTAGCTCGATGCCCCTGCGATGCAGCCGCTTCTCACCCCTGCTTACGTCTCAAGCGGGGGTGAGGTTGTTGCTGCACTCGAGACCGACGCGAAACGGGGGCTCTCCCCTGCGGAAGTGCAACGGCGCGTCCATCAAGTCGGAACGAATCGCCTGAGCCCAGAACCGCTGAAGCCGTTGTGGCTTCGGTTCCTTCAGCAGTTCGACAATCCCCTACTGATCACCCTGCTGATCGTCGGGGCCGTCAAGCTCGCGATGGGTGATCCGCAGGATGCCTTGGTGATCATCAGCGTCACCGTGATCAATGCGGTGATCGGCACCGTTCAGGAAGGCAAAGCCGAGAGCGCGATTGCGGCTTTAGCCGACAGCGTCCGCACCGATGTCTTGGTGCTCCGAGATGGCGCTGCCCTGCAGCTGGATTCCGAGGCGTTGGTGCCTGGTGATGTCGTGCAGCTCGAGGCTGGCTGCAAGGTTCCAGCGGATCTGCGGCTGCTGCAGGTCCGCTCCTTGCGCACCGATGAATCTGCCCTGACTGGGGAGTCAGTGCCCGTCGAGAAATCCACCGGAGCGTTGCAGCTAGAGGTTCCCCTCGCTGAGCGCAGTTGCATGGCCTACGCCGGGAGTTTTGTCACCGCAGGGCAGGGCACAGGTGTTGTGGTGACCACTGGCGATGCCACGGAGGTGGGGCAGATCTCGGTGGCCCTGAATCAGGCGGTCAGCCTCTCCACCCCCTTAACCCGCAAGTTGGTGGGCTTCAGTCGCACGCTGCTGCGACTGATCGTTCTGCTCGCGATCTTCACCTTTGTCGTGGGTCTGGCGAAGGGACGAGATTGGGCCGAGATGTTCGATGGCGCCGTGGCCCTCGCCGTGGGTGCCATCCCAGAGGAACTCCCGGCGATTGTCACGATCATCCTGGCCATTGGCGTTCATCGGATGGCCAAACGCAGCGCGATCATCCGCAAGTTGCCTGCCGTGGAGACGCTCGGCAGTACAACCGTGATCTGCTCAGACAAGACAGGGACGCTCACCCAGAACCGGATGACGGTCGAGCATGTCTATGCCGCCGGAGTTCTCCAGCCACTGCGGGACCTCTGGCCCATGGACGATGCGGGCAAGGGAGTCAATCTCGCTCTTCAGGAGACCCTGCTGGCCGGCTTGTTGTGCAACGACGCACAGGCCGGTAGCGATGACCAATGGGTAGGCGATCCCACCGAAACGGCTCTGCTGGCGGCCGCACATTCCGTTGGGATGAACCATCGCTCAGCCCATGACCAGCACCCGCGGCGCGATGTATTGCCGTTCGAGTCCGAACGGCAATACATGGCGACCCTGCACGGCAGCGAGCGCATCTTGCTGAAGGGATCCGTGGAGGCTGTTCTGCAGCGCTGCAGTCATGCGTTGGACGCGCAGGGGCAGCGTTGCGTGCTCAATGCCGAGGCGATTCAGGCGGCGGTCTCCGCCATGGCGGGCCAAGGCGAGCGGGTTTTGGCGTTTGCCATTGGTCTGGGTGCACAGCAGCAGCGGCTTGAGCACCACCACCTCAACGGCGATTTCACCTTTCTTGGGCTCCAAGGAATGCAGGACCCGCCGCGACCGGAGGCGATCCAAGCGGTTGCCGCCTGCAGGGCCGCTGGGGTCAAGGTGAAGTTGATCACCGGCGATCACATTCAAACGGCCATCGCCATTGCTCGGTTGATGGGAATTGGCTCCCCTGGAGAGGTTCAGGCCATGGATGGATCGGCCTTGGCAGCCCTGAGCTCCGACGCCCTGGCGGAGGTGGTGGATTCCGTTGATGTCTTTGCCCGTGTTGCCCCAGCCCAGAAACTTCAGCTGGTTGAGGCACTGCAGGCCAACGGCGAAGTGGTGGCCATGACCGGCGATGGCGTCAACGATGCTCCCGCTCTGAAGCAAGCGGACATCGGCATCGCCATGGGACGCAGTGGGACGGAGGTGGCCCGTCAGGCCGCCGACATGCTGCTGACCGATGACAACTTCGCCACGATCGAGGCGGCCGTGGAAGAGGGTCGCGGGGTCTACCTCAACTTGAGGAAGACCCTGGCCTTTGTCCTTCCGGTGAATGGCGGCGCCTCCATGACGATCCTGATGGCGGGTCTGCTTGGGACCCCCTTGCCCGTCAGTGCATTGCAGGTGCTTTGGCTGAACATGGTTTGTTCACTGACCATGTCCATCGCCCTGGCCTTTGAACCGCTGAGCCCCGCGTTGATGAACCAGGCGCCGCGACAGCCGGAAGAGCCCCTCTTGAACCCGGCATTAATCCGACGCGTGATCCTGGTCTCCCTCTTCAATTGGTGTGTGATCTTCGGGCTGTTCTTCTGGGCTCAGCATCAGTTCGGTGATCTTCCGTTGGCCCGGACGATGGCGGTGCAGGGTTTGGTGCTGTCGCACTTGGTGTATCTCGTGGCCATTAGCCATTGGCGCCAGGTCTGGCCGTTCCGCTTGCAGGATCTGCGCCAGGCACCTGCCGTCCCCCTGGGAGTGATGGCCACGTTCGCCCTGCAAGGGCTCTTCAGTCAGGCCGGTTGGATGAATGCCTTCTTCGGCACAAGCCCGCTGAGTGGCTCGCAGCTGGCGGTTTGCGCCTTGCCAATGCTGTTGATGATTCCGGTGACGCATTGTGCCGAGTGGTTGGATCCCATGGAGCGACCGTCCCCAGCCACCTTGGGTTGATCAATCGCTCGGCTGCTCGTGCATCACTTCAAAGCGATCCCGCGGCTTCTCTGGCGGTGAGGTTGTTGGTTCCCCTTTCAGGGGGCAGAACTGATCAACGGTGGGGATATTGACGTCGTAGTGCTTAAACACCTCCCGAAGCCGGGCCGCACAGTGCTCGTTGCAGTTCGGCCCGCCGTAATGGGGGCAGATCTCGATCCAACGTTCGTCTTGGAGGTTGTCGGACATCCCAGGTCGTCCATCTCCTGACGGCTGATCACACTCTGGCTCCAACCCCCGGGCTTGGCCAGGCAGATCGCGCGACGCTGGCCTGTCTTGATCCTTAGGGCTGAAGGTTTGCCCCGGCCAAGGCGTTCCAGCGACCGTCCCGTAGTGGTCCTTGCCTGTTGGTCCACACCCGTTGCGCCAAGGGCCCGGTGATGGCGCGTCCTCCTATCAGTCCCGTGCGGAGGATGCGCTGATGGCCAAGCCAATGGCCCTGCCTCGCTTCCGCCTGCTGAAGCTGCTGCATCTGGCTGACCTCTGCCCGCCGGCGTTTCTCAATGGCCTGTGCTGCTCCATCGAGGTCACTGGAGCGCTCCAGCAGCAACTCAGCCGCCACCAAGCTGTCCCGCAACGCCAGGTTGATGCCTTGGGCACGAACCGGACTCATCGGGTGGGCGGCATCCCCAAGCAGCAGCAAACCCGGTTGCTGCCAACGCTCCGCCATGCCCACCTGGACCTTGAACCGCACGGGGGCGCTCAGCCTCTCCCCCCGCTCCTGCAGCAGATGGGCCAGGGGCTCCGGTGCCAGCGCCGCCAACCGCTCTGCCCACTCCTGCGGGGTGAGGGACTCTGCGCTGTCCTGGGGCTCGAGCAACCAGGCCAGTTGCAGATCCCCTGAGGCATTGAGGCAGGCACTGCCGATGCGGCCGCCGGCCACGAGGGTCTGGAAACCCCAGACGCAGTCGCTGGGGATCGGTCCAGGCAGCGCAAACCAGAGCAACTCCAGTGGACTGCCCGAGTGGCGCAGTGGAATCCCGGCCTGTTGACGCAGCAGTGAACCGCGGCCATCGCAGCCGATGACCAGATCCGCCTGCAGCGCCTCGCCGTTGCTGAGCTCGACGCCGCTGATGCGCCCATCGCACCGGAGGAGCCGGCGGACAGCCTGGCCTGGCCTCCAGCGCAGCGTCGGGCAGCGCAGGGCTCGCTCGAGCAGTGCCTCCAGCAGGCTCTGCTGAGGTACGAGCCGGCAGGGTTGCAGCGACCCCAGGGGTTCTGCCACCTGGAAGAGGCGCTGGCGCTCGAGCCAGACGCTCCATCCCTCCAGGGGCCGCTGCGGCAGGTGCTCCAGCAGCGGCAGCAGTCCCATTCGGGCCAGGGCCTCCTGACCACTGGGCATCAGGGCATCGCCGCGGAACTGCCGGCTAAAGCGTTCACTGGCTTCGATCAGCTCGACCTGCGCTCCGCCTTCGGCGAGCTGGAGCGCCAGGCTCAATCCAGCGGGCCCCGCTCCAACAACGATGAACCGGGGCGGGAGGGTCACTCAGCCGTCAGCAGCCTGAACCCAGTGAAGAACAGGGAGATCCCGAAGAGGGTGCCCACGGCCCAGAGGCTGTCGCTGGGCCATTCCGCCACGAGCAGCCCCCCCAGCAGGGCGGTGATCAGGCCATCGGCGAGCACCAGGCCGCGGGCCTGGGCTTGGCTGGCGGCGGCCGAGGCCAGCTCCATCACCCCCTCAAAGATCAGCAGCAGTCCGGCAAAGAGGGTCAGGCTGATTTCACTCTCAACCGGGTAGGCCACGACCCAGATGCCCGCTACGACATAGAAGAGACCCGAGAGCCCGCGAAAGACCTTGCCCTTGGTGTCCTCGGCTTGGCCGATGCGCAGCAGTTGGCTGACCCCAGCCACCGCCGCGATCACCCCGATGCTCAAGGTCAGGGCCGTGGCCGAAATGAAGGGCAGTGCGATCGAGGTCGCACCCGCTAGAGCCAGCAGAACGGCGGCGATGCGGCGCTGGTTTTTGGGGTCCACAGCAGGACTACGAAATCATCCGAACCCTAGAAACGTTTTCCCTATTTGCCTGCCCAGTTCTTAGGGTGCGGCCACCGTTATGTGTGCAGCTCCGAGCCCCATGGCCGCGATCTTTAGCGATAACAGCCTCACGATCGGGCGCACCCCACTGGTTCAGCTCAACCGCATCACCGAGGGCTGCGGAGCGCGCGTGCTGGCCAAGATCGAGGGCCGCAATCCTGCCTATTCGGTGAAGTGCCGGATCGGTGCGGCGATGGTGGCGGCCGCCGAACGGGACGGTCTGCTTGGCCCCGGCAAGGAGCTGATTGAGCCCACCAGTGGCAACACCGGGATTGCCCTGGCGTTTGTGGCCGCCAGCAAGGGCATCAAGCTCACCTTGACCATGCCCGAAACGATGAGCCTGGAGCGGCGCAAGCTGCTGACGGCCTTTGGGGCCCACCTCGAGCTCACCGAGGGCCGGCTGGGCATGACGGGGGCCGTGAACCGTGCCAAGGAGATCGCCGCAAGTGATCCCGATCGCTACGTGCTGCTGCAGCAGTTCGTGAATCCGGCGAATCCTCAGATCCACCACGACACCACCGGCCCTGAGATCTGGAGCGATACCGACGGCAACGTCGACGTCTTCGTCTCCGGTGTTGGCACCGGCGGCACCCTGACCGGGGTGAGCCGCTACATCAAAAACACCCTGGCCAAGCCTCTGCACACGGTGGCGGTCGAGCCGATCAACAGCCCGGTGATCAGCCAGACCAAGGGGGGCCATGCCCTGCAACCCGGCCCCCACAAGATTCAGGGGATCGGTGCTGGTTTTGTTCCCGGCAACCTGGATCTGGCCATGGTCGATGCCGTCGAGCAGGTCAGCGATGAGGAGGCCGTCGAGATGGCCCGGCGCCTCGCCAAAGAAGAGGGGATCCTGGCCGGCATCAGCTGCGGGGCCGCCGCGGTGGCAGCCCTGCGCCTGGCCAAGGATCCAGCCCATGCCGGCAAGACGATCGTTGTGGTCCTCCCGGACTCCGGTGAGCGCTATCTCAGCTCGGTCCTGTTCGAGGGGATCTTCAACGAGCGCGGTCTGCCGATCGCCTGATCAGTCCGCCATCGGTGTGACGCCCTGCAGCCGGTCGTTGAGCTGCATGGCCATGGACTGACGGCCAACGGCCAGGACCTTGAGGGTGTCCTCGTGCATGCGCAGTTGGGCATCGGCCACCTGCATGCCGCGCACCAGCTCCTTGACCTCCTCAGGCAGGGTGTTGAGGTCGTAGCGCTTCCCCTCAAAGGTCAGGACGGGGGGGATCTGGGCGGCGGAGTCGGTCACGACACAAGGCGGTAGACCGGGTCACCTTACGGGTCTTTCTTGCTCTCTGCCGCTGCAATTTGCTTGGGCAGGGGCCGCAGCGGTCGCTTGAAAAAGAACATCAGCAGCTGCCCGACCTGGGTGGTGGTGGTGAGCTCCCAGCCCTCCTTCCCCAGCAGGTTCAGGAAGTGCTGCAGTTGCTCAGCGGGGTGCTTCGGGGCGGCCTTGGCCTTGGCCTGCTGCTCCGGTCCGTACTGCTGGGGGAACTCCCGGCTGATGAACTCCGGGCTGAGCTTCCCGCCCATCCGCTCACTGGCCACCTTTGGGTCTGGGGGCGCCGGGGGATTGTTGTTGTCCACATTGATGTGGATGACCCGGTATTCCCAGACGGGCATCTCACCGAGTGGCTTGGCGGTGGGGCCCTGGTCCGTCATGGGACCAGGTTAAGCACCGCGAATCAGCTGGCGCTCGCAGAGGTCGCGATAGCGACCAGGGCGGCTGATCAGCAGGTCGTGGTTGCCCTGATCGACGATCTTGCCGTTCTCGAGCACCAGGATCGAATCGGCCTCCTGCACGGTGGAGAGGCGGTGGGCAATCACCAGAACCGTGCGGCCCTGCATGGCCTGATCGAGGCCCCTCTGCACGGCTTCTTCTGCCTCGGCATCGAGTGCGCTGGTGGCCTCATCCAGCAGCAGCACCGCCGGGTTGCCGAGCACCGCCCGGGCAATGGCCAGCCGTTGCAGTTGGCCGCCGGAGAAGTTGCTGCCCCGCTCTTCGACGCGGGCGTCGTAGCCGCCGGGAAGGGCCTCGATGAAACCGTCGGCATTGGCGAGGCGTGCGGCCGCTTGGATCTGCTCCCGGGTGGCCGGCCGGCCAAAGGCGATCGCTTCGGCGACCGTGCCAGAGAAGACAGCGCTCTGTTGAGGCACCAGCGCCACGGCCGTGCGCAGCTCAGCGGCCTTGAGGTCAGCCAGGTTGCGCCCATCCAGCAGCACCTGACCGCCCTGGGCGGTGTTGAAGCGCAGCAGTAGGGAAAAGAGGGTGCTCTTGCCTGCCCCCGAGGGACCGACCAGGGCCACGACCTGGCCAGGTTTGACCTGGAGCGAGAGGTTCTTCAGAACGGGCTGCTGCGGGTCGTAGCCAAAACTCACCTGCTCGAGCAGCAGCTCGCCAGCGACGCGCCCCAGGGGTTGGGCGTCCGGGCGATCGGGTTGCTCGACCGCTTCCCGCTCGATCTCCCGCAGGCGCTTGAGGGAGGCCTGGCCCTGTTGGAACTCGTTGAAGTTGGTGGTCAGGTGGCTGATCGGGTCGATCAGCATCAGCAGGGCGGCGACGTAGCTGCTGAAGCCCTGTCCATCAAGGTCACCGCTTTGGATGCGGGCGGCGCCCATGAGCAGCACCGCCAGGATGCCCGCGGCCTCCAGGAAGCCCACGACGGGGTACTGCAGGGCCAGCAGCTTCTGGGTGCGGTAGCGGGCCTTGCGATGCAGATCGATCTCAACTTCAAAGCGCTGCTGCAGCCAGGGCTCAGCGGCAAAGGCCCGCACCAGGGGGAGTCCGGAGATCGCTTCTCCCAGCAGGGAGGCCAATTCGCTGACCTGTTTTTGACTCTTTTCTGCGGCGCCCATGACCTTGGCGCCAAAGACGCTCACCAGCACGGCCACCAAGGGGGCCAGCAGCAGGGTGCCGATGGAGAGCTTCCAGTCCAGCCAGACCATGTAGCCGAAGACCACCACCAGCTGCAGCACCGAGGGGGTGGTGTCCTGGATCGTCTTGTAGATGACCTCGCCCACCCGATCGGCGTCTTCTGTCAGGCGGTAGGTCAGGTCGCCAGCAGAGAGCTTCTCGAGCACTCCGAAATCCAGACGTTGGAGCCGCGCGAACAGCCGGCGGCGCAGTTCCTGGCTGACCTGCAGAGCCGGTCCCGCCAGCAGGGTGTCCTGACCAAACTGTGCGATCTTCTGCAGCATGAAGACCGTCAGGGCCAGGCCGATGACCTGCAGCACCCGGTTGAAGTCACCGGCTCCGATCGCGGGAATCAGCTGACCGGCCAACCAGGCCAGGAGCGGCCAGCAGACCACAAAGACGAGCATGCAGGCCCCACCCGCGATCAGCGCGGGACGGTGGGGCTTCAGCAGCGGCAGCAGGCGCCGGAAGCCGGCCGATGAGGGTGCAAGCATCGGGGCAAGCTATCAGCGCTTTTTAAAACGACTGCCGTTGGAAGAAAGGGTCGCTGGTCGTTGTATCGACGCAAGCTGGTCGAGCTGCTGGCCTAGGGCCTTGCACGATTGGTTCTTGATCTGGCTGGCTCAACTCATTCCGGCTCGTCTGCCATGCACAGTCGCTTCGCATGGCTGAGGGTGTCGTTGAGCTCTCTGGCCATCTCTTCGGCATTCTTCGGCTTTGCCAAAAGAAAGCCCTGAAAGCCATCACATCCCAGTCGCTTGAGTTGCTGGAGTTGTTGGATCGACTCAACTCCTTCGGCTAGGGATTTCAATCCGAGTCCATGGGCGAGTTGGGTTGTGGCCCGAACAATTGAATAATCATTAGGGTCTTGCTCCATATCTCTCACAAAGCTCTTGTCGATCTTGAATCCCTTGAGTGGCAGTCTCTGCAACGATTTCAGATTGGAAAAACCTGTGCCAAAATCATCAACCCAAAGACAAACCCCTAGCTTTTGAAGCCTTTGAAGGCGCATTGCTGCGTCATTGGGATTTTTGAGCAATGCAGTTTCTGTGAGTTCCAGCTCGATGTGACTGGGGGAAAGCCCTTCCAGGTGACAGATTTCGGTTATTAACTCATCGAGCGGCTCAGCATCGGGGTTGAGTTGTTCGGCTGAAACGTTGATTGATAGTTTTGGGATGTTGATGTTGTTGCGCTGCCACTCGGCGAATTGTTGAACCGCATTCTTTAGAGCCCAGCTACCAATGTCTTCGATTAATCCACTCTGCTCGGCGACAGGGATAAATCGTTTACATGGAATAAAGGCTTCCCCGTGACGGTCCCACCGAAGCAGTGCTTCTGCTCCCATGAGGCTGCCTCTCTGATCAAACTGCAGCTGATAGTGAAGTTCGAGTTCATTCCTTTCAATGGCAGTCGAGAGCTTTTGCTCGAGGTCAAGGGCCTCGCGAATCGTCGCGCTGAGGGATTCTGAATACACCTGAACTTTTCCTGGCCCGCGTCGTTGGGCAGCGGCAAGCGCTGTTCTGGCGGATTGAATCGGATCGTCATCGGCTGTTGTGATGCCAGGCCAAGTGCTGATCCCAATGCAGGCACTGAGGTGTATTGATGGCAGCTTTTCTAGGCTCCTCGAAGTTAATCGAAGCCCCTTCTGTAACCGTTTGCCATGCTGGATGGCGTCCTGAGTGCTCTGGATTCCGTCTGTCTGAATGATGACAAAGCTGTCGCTTTCGAGCCTTGCCAGCCAGTCTTCCGGGGTGATCTGATCGCGAAGATGTCTCGCTATCCAGACTAAAAGTCTGTTTCCATTGGCGATTCCAAACGTGTCATTGATCTCTTGGAAGTGATCGATGTCTAGGCAGGTGACTGTGATCCTGGTGTTTTTGCTGACTCCACTGATGACGTCACGGATGAGCTCACTGATGTAGATGTCTGTTGCTGCGCGATTGGGTAGACAGGTCAGCCTGTCTGTTTGGTTTGGATCGAATCTTTCGCCTTTGGTGCTTTGAACTCCTGGGCACTCCTGCAGGGTCCCGATGGAGTAGAGAGGGCGTCCTTTGTTGTCATAGCTTGTAAAGCAGCGATGATCGACGAAGCACTCATCGCCATCCTTCAAGCGAAGTCGATGCCTGATTCGGCCGGCTTGTCCGCTCAATTGCGATTGCTGGAGTTCCGTTCGGACTCGCTCTCGATCTTCTTTGGCGACGACAGCGAGTAACTGGTCCATGGTCTGCCCACCTCCTTCCTCCGAGCGAAGAATCTGACAGAGCTGCGGCGACCAGAGCATCGACCCATCGCCACCATGCTTCTGGAGCCAGGAGCCAAGTTTGAGGTGGTACTCGGCATTCAGTAGCAGCTGAAGAATGGCCTCTGGATCACTGACTGCTTTGGACAGAAGGCACTACGGACCAACTCTTCAGCTCAACCCTAGTCACAGATCTGAGTGAGATCTGCTTCGAGTGAAAGGCTTTTTTCTCAGGCTTGGTCACTAGGTTGAACTTGGCCTCAGGCTGCCCCTTTGGATGTCTCGGAGATCCCTTCCTGGCCTACTGCTGGCTTCCTGCTTTGTTTGGTTCGTCGGATCTTGCGCTTCACGTCGCCCCTCGATTGATGTCCCTGTTTCGAGTTGGCCTGGTTATGAGTACTTTTATTTGGCTCACGAGTTGGGGTTTGATCGGGTCGAGGGTATTGAGATCTTTCCTCGGCAGTATCCGGACCCTCAATCCATTGTTCATGCTTATCTCAGGGCAGAACTTCCGATAGCACAATTAACCACTATCGAGTTGGTTGAGCTTTGTGCTCGAGTGCCTGAGCGATGCCCGGTTGTCATCTTGGTTCTGGATGAGTCAGTCGAGGCTGATCAGATTATTTCTGTACCGTCACTGCTCTCAATTCGAGATCTAAAGGGGAAGTCGATTGCCGTTTCGCGCTCCAACTTTGGACCGTTTGTCCTCGGTCGGGCACTTCAGCTTCATGGTTTATCGCTCAGTGAGATCAAGATGCGCAAGATGGAACTTGGGTTGATGCCAAAAGCCTTGTTCACTGGCTCTGTCGATGCAGCAGTACTTCCCTCTCCCTCCAGCCGTGTCATTTTAAGAGGCGCTCCCTTACGCCCACTCTTCAATAGTGCAGTCATTCCGGGGGAGATCCTGACTGTCTTGGTGGTTGAAAAAAACTTTCTCAAACTCAACCAAAACAGCGTTGTTTCCCTGTTGAGGTCTTGGTCTGCAGCCCATGCTGAAGCCAGGCTACGGCCTCAGAGAGCCCTTCCACTACTGGCTGAACGGGAACGCCTGAGCGTCGATGAGTTTCGTGCAGCGGAACAGGGTCTGCGTTATTTCAGCTTGTCTGATCAGGTCGAAATGCTACAGCCTGAGGGACGGGTCGCTCGCAATATTGAAGCGGTGCGTGACTTGCAAGAGAAACTGCAGCTCATTCCGCGAGGCTCGATCATACCGAAGGTGACTTCTACGTATGTAGAAGCGGCACAATGAGTCACCTCCGATCAGTCCAGCGACTGGTTCCCTCAACCAAGGGTCTTCTGCATCAACGGGTGAATCAGGAATTGATCTTCCTGTCCCTACTTGTGACCGCTTTGGGATCTTGCCTTTTGGTTGGGGTTAGCGGATTTCTGGTTGTGCATGCCGCTATGAGAGAGGCAGAACTCCAGGCACGCTCCATTGAGCACGACCTTGCTCGTAGCGTCACCAGTTATCAACCCGTCGAGGAAGTCCAGCGAGAGCTCCAGCTCAAAGCCGCTTCTAGAGGCTTGCACTCGGCTGTTCTTCTCGGTCCAGGTGGAAGAGTCATTGCCGCGAATGACAACACGATGCTGGGTAGTTCAGTCTTTGGCCTCAGCTGGTGGATAAGGCTTGGAGAAAACTCGAGTGATTTGTTGACGTGCCTTCGTCCAGCAGATGCGGCTGCCGCTTGCCATTCTGTTCAACCGGTTAATCAGTTTCTAGGATTCATCCCGGCCTTCGGTGGTGAGCGACTGGTCCACATTGCTCCGACTCCCTTGGCGATTGAGGGGCGGCCTGATCTCGGGACCCGTGGGCTATTGGTGCTCGAGCTTGATCTGTCTCCAGTGACTCAGCGCTGGTCCCGGTGGATTGCGCTCGTTTTTCTTGCAGGCTTTGCACCACTCTTTCTGACGGAAACGGCGCTGGTGTTCTTTTTGCGTCGCCGCCTTTTGCCTGAGTTATTGGGATTGGCTCAAGTCGATTCTTTGTCTGGCGTTTTTAATCGTCGTTCCTTTTTTGAGATGGCTACCCAGCAGATTGGACAGTTCAACCAAAATCACTGCCTATGTGTTGTCGCTTTGATTGATATCGATCGTTTTAAATCGATTAACGATACCTATGGTCACCCCGCCGGGGACGAAGTGATCTGTCAGTTATCCACACTCTTTCGTGACGTGATTCCCTCTGGCGATCTGATTGGTCGCCTCGGAGGCGATGAATTTGCTGTTCTGATGCTGGAGTCCGCTGAAGAAGCGGCTGCTGTTCTGGAGTCCTTACGCCGTCAGGTTGCAGCCCGTTCCTGGCGGCTGAATGACGGGTCTCTTGTCCAGTTCACATTGTCGATCGGCATGGCGGATTCACGTTTGGCACGGGTCTGCAACATCGATGAGCTCTTGGCTGCTGCAGACGTGGGTCTCTATGCGGCTAAAGGCAATGGTGGAAACAACCTGGTTCCACCAAAAGAGGCGGGGACTCAGGGTTGGACAATGCAACTGGCATGAGTTGACAGCGTGACCACACCCCTGGGGACCTCCGAGCCCATTCGCCTGGATCAATTTCTGAAATGGCAAGGCTTGGTCTTCACAGGCGGTGAAGCCAAGCAGCGCATTCAGGGCGGGGAGGTCCGGGTCAATGGCTTCCAGGAGACCCAGCGTGGTCGGAAGCTGAAAGCCGGCGACCGGGTCGAGTTCGCTGGTCAGACAGTTCTCGTACCTCAGCAGCTCGACCTTCGCTGAGGACCCCAGACCTTAGGTTGGATCGCTAGTCGACCTATGAACGCAGTGCGGAAGGCTGTCATCGCGGGCAATTGGAAGATGCATATGACCTGCGCTGAAGCGCAGGCCTTTGCTGAGAGCTTCAAGCCTCTGGTGGCCGGCCTTCCTAGCGATCGTGAGGTGGTTCTGGCGCCTCCTTTTACGGCCATCGCCAGCTTGAGCAGTTCCCTGGCGGGCAGTGGGATACGGATTGCGGCTCAGAACATCCACTGGCAAGAGAAGGGCGCCTTTACGGGGATGGTCTCTGCCGGCATGCTCCTCGAGCATGGAGTGAGTCACGCCATTGTTGGCCACAGTGAGCCACGCAAGTACTACAGCGAGACTGACGAGCAAATCAATCTTCGGGCCCGTAGTGCCCAGAAGCACGGCATCACCCCGATCCTGTGCGTTGGCGAGAGCGATTCGCAGCGGGAGGCAGGGGAAGCAGAGAAGGTGATCCGCCGCCAGGTGCAGCAAGGGGTGGATGGCTTGGATCACAGCCGATTGATCATTGCCTACGAACCGATTTGGGCCATTGGCACGGGCAAAACCTGTGAAGCGGCTGAAGCCAATCGGATCTGCGGACTGATTCGAGACTGGGTTGGTTATTCCGACGTGGTGGTGCAGTACGGCGGTTCTGTGAATCCAGGAACGATTGACCAGTTGATGGCCCAGAGCGATATCGACGGCGTTCTCGTGGGTGGGGCTTCCCTGGATCCAGAGGGCTTCGCTCGCATTGCGAACTACCAGCCGGTCTGATGGCAAGGCCCTTGGGCCAACCAACCCAGGTGATGGGGGTGATCAATCTCACCCCCGATTCCTTCAGTGACGGTGGTCGCTTTCGCTCTCCAGACCAGGCCTTGCGGCAGGCCAAGACATTGGTCAAAGCAGGTGTGGGGGTTTTGGATCTTGGCGCCCAAAGCACCCGTCCTGGTGCAGAGGATGTCGGCGGTGTAGAGGAGCTCAATCGCCTCCTCCCCAGTCTCCAGGCGATTCGATCAGCCTTCCCGCCGGGATTGGGTCAGCCGCTGATCTCGGTGGACACGTATCGGGCCTGCGTCGCTCAGCGAGCCATTGAAGCTGGAGCGGATTGGATTAACGACATCAGCGGCGGCGTTCGGGATCCCGATTTGTTGGCTGTTGTCGCCGCAGCGGACTGCCCCTATGTGCTGATGCACTCCAGAGGGGACAGCCACTCCATGGATTCGTTGACGGACTACGGCCCTGAGGGTGTGATTACTGTCGTTCTCAGGGAGCTGCGGCATGCCACCGAGCGCGCTCTTGCTGCGGGTGTTCGCATGGAGCGCTTGATTTGGGATCCAGGCTTGGGGTTTGCCAAAACCACTGAACAGAATCTTGAGCTGCTCAAGGGACTTGAGCAGCTCAAGGCGGATGGCATCCCGCTTCTCGTTGGGCCTTCGCGCAAGCGCTTTATCGGAGCTGTTTTGGATGAGCCCCGCCCTAAGGCTCGACTCTGGGGTACTGCAGCTGTCGTTGCCCGTTGCGTCGCGGCTGGTGTGGATGTGGTCCGTGTTCACGATGGAGCGGCCATTGTCCAGGTGGCACGCATGGCGGATGCGCTTTGGGCCTAACTCGCGAATTCAATCTCGCCGGCTGGTGTGAGTTGAGCCTCACTAAAGAACTTGGCCATCTGCTCTGAAATCACCCCTTGGTTGGCCAGGATCTCTCCAAGTCGCTTGCCATTCATCCGCTGGCTGGCCAGGGCTTGATTGAGTCTGTCCTCGCTGATGAGCTCTAGCTCTTTCAGGCGTTCTCCGAGGCGCTGGTCATTGAAGCCTCGATCGGCATAGAGCGACGGATTAATTAGTAATTCCAGCATCGGTCCAGAGACTTTAAGATTCAACCTGAGGAATTCACCCAAACGCTGGTTGGCAGCAAATGGTTGATAATCCAATAGGAGTTGCTCGAGTTCGTCCAGATTGATCACTCCTGCACTGACCAACTTTTGGCCAAGGGGCTTCGTCTGAAAGAAGTCTTTCTCGGCCTCAGCATCGAGTAGGGCTGCTTCGAGTTCTCCTTCGATCACAGTTGGGCTCTGAAAGGTTTCTTGAATCCAGGGGTCATTCTGGAGAAAGTCCAGTAGATCCCCTGGCTTGACACACAATGAGCCAAAGTGCTGTTCGACTAACTCCTCAACAAAAGCTATCTCGGTCGCCGGACCGATCACCTGAAAGGGTATGGATTGTCCTTGTCCATTGGCGATCAATTCCACTTGATTGCGCTCAGTGGATAGCTGAAAACGAAACACGAGCTGGTCCTCACCGCTTTGCTTGGTTGTCCCGAAGACTAATCAGATTGAATCCTGTCGCCGGCTGATGAAGGTTGCTTGATGCTTATATTTCGAAAAGCGACGCGAAACGATTCCCTTTGTTAAGAGTTCCCCTGGCGCCTTCAGCGGGCTTGGAGCTGCATATGTTTTTGGCAGGCAATTTTGGGGGCACATGGTTTCGAGCCTTGATGAGGCGGTCCTTTCGCGCAAGAGCTTCCGGCATGTTCTCTCGGCATCGATTCGTCGCTGCAAACAGTCGCTGAATGCTGCACTTGACCTCTTGGAAGAAGCGATGTCCCATCGCTTCTTCCAGTCCTTGCGATATGTTCAGTGGTCGGATTACCAGCTCAAGCCCATCTTGGTGGCTTCAGTGCTGATCAATATTCTCGAGCTTGCTTCCCCGCTCTACATCAATATCGTCTTCACTTCAGTCCTCCCATCTGGCTCGATGTCGAGCTTGGTGGTCTTGAGCGTGGGTGTTGTGCTGTTGATGATCTTGGGGGGCTGGCTCAAAAGTGTGCGTCTGGTGTTGACCGGTGCTGATGGAGCTCGCGTCGAGCATCAGAAGCGGGTCGAGGCTGTGTCCCATTTCTTGCAGTTGGGACTGCCGGATTTCTTGGCACTATCCCCAGGTCGGCATTTGCAGCGTTTGAACAGCATCAATCTTCTGCGCGATGAGAGTGCTTTGCAGGCGCTGACCACTGCCATTGATTTGCTTTTCTCGCTGTTGTTTGTGGTCGTCTTGTTCTTGATCGCTGGCAGCGTTGGAGTGGTCGCTGTTCTCGCGATCATTGTCTACCTCTTTCGCGCTCTGGCCTTCGCTCGGGACTACGAGCGGCTCTCACGACGTCGGGATCAAACCGAGCTTGAGACCCGCACCTATCAAGACAAGTTGGTCGATGCCATGGATTTGATCAAATCCAATGGCCTCGGTTCGAAGTTCTTGGTGGCTAGTGAGCGCTTTCAAGAAGAGCAGGCCTATGACCGGATGCTGCACAACACCTTCGCTGGGCAGTACCAGGCTTTTGGTTCCTTGATGGGACAGATCACGTTTGCCGCTGGCGTCACCTGGGGTGCGCTGTTGGTCGTGAACGATCGTCTACTCGTCGGTGCCCTTGCGGCTGCTCTGCTGTTGCTTGGCAAGATCCTCGCCCCTTGGCAGCAAGCGATGGGGCTATGGAACAGCTATCGCCGCTTGAGCCTTTCGAGGGATGAATACGACGCACTGATGGCCTTGCCTGTCGAAGGTCCTGGGGGCAGCCGGCAGCTTCCATCTGGGGGTCTGCTTACCATTTCGCGGCACGGTTCTCCATTGGTCGAGGCGAAGAAAGGCTCTGTTGTGTTGCTTCGGGACCAGCGTTTTGGCGTTGATGTACGGCAGTTGTTTCTGGAGTTAATTCAGGTCAGCCCTAACCCTGAGTTGTCCCTGGATGGTGAGCCCATCGCGTCCTATCGACGCGTTGAGCTACGGGATGACATTGCTTACGTCGATCCATCCCGCGCTTTTTTCCAGGGGACGTTGCTGGAGAACATCACCTGTTTTCAGCCCAGTCGCCTGAGGCGAAAAGCCTTGTTCTGGTCCTTCCTGACTGGCTTGGATCACCAGGTTCGTGCCTTGCCCCACGGCTATGGAACAGCCATGGGTGGAACGCTTCCAACGGGCCTCTCGCGTGACGCTCAAGCCCTTGCGCACCTGGTGACGGCTCTGACTCGTAATCCTCACCTCCTGCTTCTTGATCTCAGTGATTGTTCCTACGGGAAGGCTTTTATCGATGGACTCACACGGGCCCTTCACCGCTGTCACGGCCACTTAACCGTGTTGATTGCGGGTCGGGGGTTGGTGCTCTCCGGGCTTGCTGATCAACAACTTGATCTCCAATCCGCCCTGCAGGAGGCCAGGTCATGACTTTGTCCCGCAATGGCTCTGAATCCAGCAGTCCCGCTCAGTTGATTCGCGACCTGACGCTCAGTCCCGAAGCTCCGTTGGCCTTTTGCCTGCGACTGTTGTTGCAGCAGTTGATGTGGATGGGACGGTCAGAGCAGCTGTTTGAGCTGTTTGGTCCTGATCCCCGTCAGATGGACCTGGTGGAAGCCCGGAACCTGCTGTTGCGGTTGGGCTACGGCAGCACCCAGGAGCGTCTTCAGAGCTGGGATCAGTTACAGGGTTACGGCCTACCTGCGCTTTATCTGACACCAGAGCAGCACCCCTATGTGTTGTCGCGGGACGGGCAAGGTCTCCTGTTGGCTGCCAATCCTGACGGTCGCGTTGGTCTTGCAGATGTGCCGGTCGGCGGCAGCCTGGTTGTTTTTTACGAAGCGCCTCCCAGCGATCGCGTGGCCTTGGTGCAGCAGGTTCTGTATCGCTTCCGTCACCGCATTTCGCTGCTCTATGGAATCAGCTTTGCGCTTGCTCTATTGGCACTGGTCGTGCCCTTTTACATCCGGGCCGTTTATAACGTCGTGATTCCCAGTGAAAACCTCTTCACGGGAGCCTGGCTGTTCCTTGGCGTCTTGTTGTTGTTTGGTCTGGATTGGACCCTACGTCAATGGAGAAGCAGTCAGTTGGCGCAGCTGGCGGCACGCCTTGATGCCTTATTGGGCGTGAAGCTGATTGAGAAGACGATCGGACTGGACTCCAACCAGACTGAAACCTTAGGGACTCGCAGCTACCGCAATCGGCAGCGCAACCTCGATGCGCTATTGGTCTATTTGCAAGGACCACTTGCCCTGGCCCTGCTGGACTTTCCCTTTGTCCTGCTCTATCTGGGTGCGATTGCACTGATCGCAGGCCCCTTGGTCTTGATCCCCTTGGTCTTGATGGGCATCACCGCCATCTTGGTCCTGGTGATGTCTCGTTATTACGGCGTCGCTGCTGATCTCAGCCTCTCCAGTGAAATCGGAATTGCTCAGGCGCAGCAGGAGTTGGTGAGCCGCTTTTTGGAGGTGAAGCAATCCAGTTTGGAGTGGGTCTGGCTGCAGCGTTTGCGTGGTCTCTCGGCTCAGAGCACCAGTAGCGCACTGACGATCAACCGCCAATTGGGGCGCCTGCAGGTGGTTGTCAGTACCGCCTCTCAGCTGGCCGGGGTGTTGACTCTGGCGTTTGGCGTTTGGCTCGCTTCGAACAGCGAAGAGGGTGCCGCTGCCATGGGCACTCTGATTGCCGCAATGTTCTTCGTCTGGAGGGTCTTTACACCCTTCCAGCAGTTGATGAACGCGATGTTGCGTTTGAGTTCGATGCGCAAGCAGTTCGCTCAACTGGATCAGTTTTTCAAGCTTCGTCAATCCACCCGGATGGCGGCTGAATCACCGCATCATCGGCTCTATGGCTCGGTCCTCTTGGATTCCGGCACCTGTCGATTGGGTCGTGACAGCAGTTTGGCTTTGACGCGGGTCTCCCTCTCGGTGGAACCCGGCCAAATCCTGGCTCTGACGGGGAAAGCCGGTTGCGGCAAAAGTGCGGTGTTGCGGGTGATTGATCAGCTGTATCCGCTCTCCAATGGCTCATTGCTCTTTGACGGTGTTGACTATCGCCAGTTCAGTCCTGATCTGATTCAAAGCAACATCGCTTTCGTGATGGAGCGCTCAGAGCTGCTGCCTGGGACGGTGCTCTCCAACCTGATGGCGATGAATCCCGACGTGACGCCACCCCACGTGCGCTCGATTTGCGAACGCATCGGGATCTTGGACTATCTGGAATCATTGCCTGACGGGCTCGACACCTCCCTGGATGAGGCATTTGTTTATCAGCTGCCCCATGGGGTATTGCGTTTGTTCTCCCTGGCGCAGGCCCTGATTAAAGACACCCCAATCCTGTTGATCGACGACCTCAGTCAGGGGTTATCTCCGGATCAATTCCAAATCTTTCTCGAGGCCCTTCCCTCTTTTCGGGTGTCGTTCTTCAGCGGCCACCCGCGCAGTGTTGTCATCGCCACCGACAACCGCTTGTTACTTGAGAAGGTCGATCAGCTCTGCATTCTCGACAAAGGGGTGACCACCTTCCAGGGCACTCCCGAGGAGTTACGCCAACGGCTTCAAAACAGGCCCTAGATCCAATCCACCGTTCACCATTTTCTCTTCATGCCATGACTTCCTCCTCTGTCAACGCCAACCCTGAGCCAAGCAAGGATGAGGGCGCATCCTCCCCCCCCTCTGCCGGCTGGTTCGCCAAGCTTCCTGGTTTGGATCAATCCGACGTGGCGGCGTTGGTTGGACATCAGCGCTTATCCCAGGCCCTTGATCTCGAGCAAAAGCCGGACAACCGTCACCTGCGCCTGTCCTTGTACTTCCTCGGTGGTGCAGCAGCTTTGTTTGTCCCCTGGGCGGCCCTGACTCCGTTGACTCAGGTCGTTCAGGCTTCCGGTGAGGTCGTGCCAGAGGGAGCGGTGAATGTGGTCCAGCACTTGGAGGGAGGGATTGTCTCCAAGGTGGATGTCCGCGATGGCCAGGAGGTCAAAGAGGGACAGGTGTTGCTGGAGCTCAGCCCCAAGTTGGTGGGCAGCGAATATGACGCAGCTGAGCAGAAGCTCAAGAACCTGTTGCTGCAGCAAAAGCAACTACAGGCGGCGATTCGTGGTGACGCAACCCTCTCGGTTGGCGATCTCCAGGGGATCGAGCAGGGCAACAAGGTCAGTGCTGCCCAGCAACAGCTGTTGACCAGCCGCCTTGCCAATCGAGCTGATCAGCTGGCCGCTGCTCGGGCCACGGTGCAGCAGAAGCAGGCGGAAGTCGAGGGGTTGAACGAGCAGATCAATCTCCAAACCCAGCAGGTTGCGATGTGGGCGTCGCTTCAGGAGTCCGGCGGGGCCTCAAGGTTGCAGTTGCTCCATACCAAGACGCAGCTGGCGGAGATGAAGGGGGCGCGGAATGAAGCGCGCAAGGCCTTGAGCCAGGCCCAAGCCAACCTGAAGGGCGTGGAATCCGGCCTGCATTTCGAGAACAACTCACAAATCGCAGAGTTGGTGAGCGAAGAGGCTGTGGTGGCAGAAAACATCAAAAAAGTGCGCAACCAGCTCGAGCGCACCAAGGTCACGGCCCCGGTCAGTGGGGTGATCAGCGACCTGCGCTACAAGGCCCCGGGTGCTGTGGTGGGTCCAGGTGCTGTGGTTCTGCAGGTCGTTCCGACTGGCAGTAAGAAGTTGGTGGAGGTGCGGGTGCCATCCAAAGACATTGGCTTTGTGAAGGTGGGGCAGCGGGTGGACGTGAAGCTCCAGCCGTTTGATTCCACCATTTATGGCTCTGTGCCCGGCAAGGTGCTGAGTTTGGCAGGCACCACGGTGCAAGATCCGGATACCCGTGCCTACTACTACCTGGCACGGGTGGAGCTGGACCGGCAGTTTGTGGATCAGCGCCGCAAGACATTTCCGATTCAAGCGGGGATGCCTCTGGTTGCGGATATCCAGGGGCAACGCCGCAGCGTCCTGCGTTATCTCTTCCAGCCGTTCACTCGGACGATGGATTCAGCACTACGGGAGAGTCGCTAAAGACCTCTCTTCTGCTTGTCTCGTTTGATCATCTTCCTTCAGATCCCGCCCTACATGCGGGATCTGGCAGTCCTCTTTTCATCTCCTTTAGATTCGCCTTGATTCTTAACCACCTGCGCTACTGCTTTCCCTTCCGGCGGCAACCGACGTCAATACCTTGGCAATAGATGTGCGCTTCGGCGTAGGGATCGATGCCAGCAGAAGAAGGACTCGGTTTTGCTCTCAATCCCGGTGGCGACGCGCAGGCGGCAGAAACCGATCGGGACATGGCGGGCAATGTCCAGGACCGGAAGGTGCCCGATCCACACGGTGAGTTTGTTCTGCCAGGCGGGGCCGAGGCGTTTCAGAACATTCCCTACGAAGGGATTCCGGAAACGGTGGACCAGCCGCCACCGCCAGAGGTTGTGGCCAAGCCCACGATCCCTGGTCCGCAGTATGCACCGCAGGGCAGCAGTGGGGGCATCCCGTTGTTCCTCACGACCACCACTGAGGAGTCCCAACCGGCATTAGTCCCGCAGCAGCCGCCTGGTCAGCCACCGACGGGGGTTGCAGCGACACCGTTTCAGCCTTTAGCTGCTGCCGCCGATGCGGTTGAGGCGGCTCCATCATCCGATCCTCCACTCGATCCTCCAGTTGATCCCAATCCGCCGACCATCGATGCTTCTGACTTGGGTGAAGCGCTGACGTTTGACGGCGGCTTAAGCGACGGCAATTTCGTCGGCGATCAGGGAGCTGGTGATACGAATGCCAGTCCAGTTGTTGCCAGTGTTGATTTTGCCGCCAATTTCACGATTACGGCGCCAGGACCTGGTGCTACACGAACAATTGTCTATGCGCTTGGATTGGATGGTGCGTATACGGAAGGATCACCATCTGGATTGACGAGTGCTGGAGTGCCGATCCGTCTTTATGAGATAGGAGGTGTGATTACGGGTTCGACGTCATTGACGGAAGGTGGAGTGAATGCGGGTAATACGACATTCACGATTGAGATCAGTAGCAGCAGCGGTGTGTTGATGCTGACGCAGTCGCAGCCGATCGACCATAGCCAGACGGATATCTATGACGGAGCCTATATCGAGGACTTGGCGTTGTTGGCTAATGGCCAAGTGGAACTCCTGGTCAGTGTTACCGATGACTATGGATCGGGAATTGTTCGATCCGCTACGGCATCCATTGATTTAGGAGGGAACGTCAAGTTTGGAGATGACGGACCAGGTAATCCAAGTGTGACTGTGAGCGGAACGGAGCCAGTGCTGCTGACGTTTGACGGCGGCTTAAGCGATGGCAATTTCGTCGGCGATCAGGGAGCTGGCGACACGAATGCGAGTGCGTTGATTGCGAGTGTTGATTATTCGGGAGCGTTTACGACCGGGAATCTGAGTGATTACGGAGCGGACGGAGCTGGAGTGGGAAGCAGTGTGAGTTATGAGCTGAGCCTGGACAGTGCCTATCCGGAGGGCTCTGCATCTGGATTGGAGAGTGGAGGTGTTGCGATCCGTCTGTATGAGGAAGGAGGAGTGATCACGGGATCGACCTCGACGACAGAAGGTGGCATTACAGCAGGGAATACGGCGTTCACGATTGAGGTGAATAGCACGAGCGGAGTAGTGACGCTGACGCAGTCGATGGCGATCGACCACAGCCAGATGGATACGTATGACGGAGCGTATATCGAAGATCTAGCAGTGCTTGCGAATGATCTTGTGGAGCTGAGAGCGAGTGTGTCAGCGACGAGTGATTCGGAAGGAGATGTATCGAGCGGATCGAGTGCGACGTTGGATTTAGGAGGGAACGTCAAGTTTGGAGATGACGGACCAGGTAATCCAAGTGTGACTGTGAGCGGAACGGAGCCAGTGCTGCTGACGTTTGACGGCGGCTTAAGCGATGGCAATTTCGTCGGCGATCAGGGAGCTGGCGACACGAATGCGAGTGCGTTGATTGCGAGTGTTGATTATTCGGGAGCGTTTACGACCGGGAATCTGAGTGATTACGGAGCGGACGGAGCTGGAGTGGGAAGCAGTGTGAGTTATGAGCTGAGCCTGGACAGTGCCTATCCGGAGGGCTCTGCATCTGGATTGGAGAGTGGAGGTGTTGCGATCCGTCTGTATGAGGAAGGAGGAGTGATCACGGGATCGACCTCGACGACAGAAGGTGGCATTACAGCAGGGAATACGGCGTTCACGATTGAGGTGAATAGCACGAGCGGAGTAGTGACGCTGACGCAGTCGATGGCGATCGACCACAGCCAGATGGATACGTATGACGGAGCGTATATCGAAGATCTAGCAGTGCTTGCGAATGATCTTGTGGAGCTGAGAGCGAGTGTGTCAGCGACGAGTGATTCGGAAGGAGATGTATCGAGCGGATCGAGTGCGACGTTGGATTTAGGAGGGAACGTCAAGTTTGGAGATGACGGACCAGGTAATCCAAGTGTGACTGTGAGCGGAACGGAGCCAGTGCTGCTGACGTTTGACGGCGGCTTAAGCGATGGCAATTTCGTCGGCGATCAGGGAGCTGGCGACACGAATGCGAGTGCGTTGATTGCGAGTGTTGATTATTCGGGAGCGTTTACGACCGGGAATCTGAGTGATTACGGAGCGGACGGAGCTGGAGTGGGAAGCAGTGTGAGTTATGAGCTGAGCCTGGACAGTGCCTATCCGGAGGGCTCTGCATCTGGATTGGAGAGTGGAGGTGTTGCGATCCGTCTGTATGAGGAAGGAGGAGTGATCACGGGATCGACCTCGACGACAGAAGGTGGCATTACAGCAGGGAATACGGCGTTCACGATTGAGGTGAATAGCACGAGCGGAGTAGTGACGCTGACGCAGTCGATGGCGATCGACCACAGCCAGATGGATACGTATGACGGAGCGTATATCGAAGATCTAGCAGTGCTTGCGAATGATCTTGTGGAGCTGAGAGCGAGTGTGTCAGCGACGAGTGATTCGGAAGGAGATGTATCGAGCGGATCGAGTGCGACGTTGGATTTAGGAGGGAACGTCAAGTTTGGAGATGACGGACCAGGTAATCCAAGTGTGACTGTGAGCGGAACGGAGCCAGTGCTGCTGACGTTTGACGGCGGCTTAAGCGATGGCAATTTCGTCGGCGATCAGGGAGCTGGCGACACGAATGCGAGTGCGTTGATTGCGAGTGTTGATTATTCGGGAGCGTTTACGACCGGGAATCTGAGTGATTACGGAGCGGACGGAGCTGGAGTGGGAAGCAGTGTGAGTTATGAGCTGAGCCTGGACAGTGCCTATCCGGAGGGCTCTGCATCTGGATTGGAGAGTGGAGGTGTTGCGATCCGTCTGTATGAGGAAGGAGGAGTGATCACGGGATCGACCTCGACGACAGAAGGTGGCATTACAGCAGGGAATACGGCGTTCACGATTGAGGTGAATAGCACGAGCGGAGTAGTGACGCTGACGCAGTCGATGGCGATCGACCACAGCCAGATGGATACGTATGACGGAGCGTATATCGAAGATCTAGCAGTGCTTGCGAATGATCTTGTGGAGCTGAGAGCGAGTGTGTCAGCGACGAGTGATTCGGAAGGAGATGTATCGAGCGGATCGAGTGCGACGTTGGATTTAGGAGGGAACGTCAAGTTTGGAGATGACGGACCAGGTAATCCAAGTGTGACTGTGAGCGGAACGGAGCCAGTGCTGCTGACGTTTGACGGCGGCTTAAGCGATGGCAATTTCGTCGGCGATCAGGGAGCTGGCGACACGAATGCGAGTGCGTTGATTGCGAGTGTTGATTATTCGGGAGCGTTTACGACCGGGAATCTGAGTGATTACGGAGCGGACGGAGCTGGAGTGGGAAGCAGTGTGAGTTATGAGCTGAGCCTGGACAGTGCCTATCCGGAGGGCTCTGCATCTGGATTGGAGAGTGGAGGTGTTGCGATCCGTCTGTATGAGGAAGGAGGAGTGATCACGGGATCGACCTCGACGACAGAAGGTGGCATTACAGCAGGGAATACGGCGTTCACGATTGAGGTGAATAGCACGAGCGGAGTAGTGACGCTGACGCAGTCGATGGCGATCGACCACAGCCAGATGGATACGTATGACGGAGCGTATATCGAAGATCTAGCAGTGCTTGCGAATGATCTTGTGGAGCTGAGAGCGAGTGTGTCAGCGACGAGTGATTCGGAAGGAGATGTATCGAGCGGATCGAGTGCGACGTTGGATTTAGGAGGGAACGTCAAGTTTGGAGATGACGGACCAGGTAATCCAAGTGTGACTGTGAGCGGAACGGAGCCAGTGCTGCTGACGTTTGACGGCGGCTTAAGCGATGGCAATTTCGTCGGCGATCAGGGAGCTGGCGACACGAATGCGAGTGCGTTGATTGCGAGTGTTGATTATTCGGGAGCGTTTACGACCGGGAATCTGAGTGATTACGGAGCGGACGGAGCTGGAGTGGGAAGCAGTGTGAGTTATGAGCTGAGCCTGGACAGTGCCTATCCGGAGGGCTCTGCATCTGGATTGGAGAGTGGAGGTGTTGCGATCCGTCTGTATGAGGAAGGAGGAGTGATCACGGGATCGACCTCGACGACAGAAGGTGGCATTACAGCAGGGAATACGGCGTTCACGATTGAGGTGAATAGCACGAGCGGAGTAGTGACGCTGACGCAGTCGATGGCGATCGACCACAGCCAGATGGATACGTATGACGGAGCGTATATCGAAGATCTAGCAGTGCTTGCGAATGATCTTGTGGAGCTGAGAGCGAGTGTGTCAGCGACGAGTGATTCGGAAGGAGATGTATCGAGCGGATCGAGTGCGACGTTGGATTTAGGAGGGAACGTCAAGTTTGGAGATGACGGACCAGGTAATCCAAGTGTGACTGTGAGCGGAACGGAGCCAGTGCTGCTGACGTTTGACGGCGGCTTAAGCGATGGCAATTTCGTCGGCGATCAGGGAGCTGGCGACACGAATGCGAGTGCGTTGATTGCGAGTGTTGATTATTCGGGAGCGTTTACGACCGGGAATCTGAGTGATTACGGAGCGGACGGAGCTGGAGTGGGAAGCAGTGTGAGTTATGAGCTGAGCCTGGACAGTGCCTATCCGGAGGGCTCTGCATCTGGATTGGAGAGTGGAGGTGTTGCGATCCGTCTGTATGAGGAAGGAGGAGTGATCACGGGATCGACCTCGACGACAGAAGGTGGCATTACAGCAGGGAATACGGCGTTCACGATTGAGGTGAATAGCACGAGCGGAGTAGTGACGCTGACGCAGTCGATGGCGATCGACCACAGCCAGATGGATACGTATGACGGAGCGTATATCGAAGATCTAGCAGTGCTTGCGAATGATCTTGTGGAGCTGAGAGCGAGTGTGTCAGCGACGAGTGATTCGGAAGGAGATGTATCGAGCGGATCGAGTGCGACGTTGGATTTAGGAGGGAACGTCAAGTTTGGAGATGACGGACCAGGTAATCCAAGTGTGACTGTGAGCGGAACGGAGCCAGTGCTGCTGACGTTTGACGGCGGCTTAAGCGATGGCAATTTCGTCGGCGATCAGGGAGCTGGCGACACGAATGCGAGTGCGTTGATTGCGAGTGTTGATTATTCGGGAGCGTTTACGACCGGGAATCTGAGTGATTACGGAGCGGACGGAGCTGGAGTGGGAAGCAGTGTGAGTTATGAGCTGAGCCTGGACAGTGCCTATCCGGAGGGCTCTGCATCTGGATTGGAGAGTGGAGGTGTTGCGATCCGTCTGTATGAGGAAGGAGGAGTGATCACGGGATCGACCTCGACGACAGAAGGTGGCATTACAGCAGGGAATACGGCGTTCACGATTGAGGTGAATAGCACGAGCGGAGTAGTGACGCTGACGCAGTCGATGGCGATCGACCACAGCCAGATGGATACGTATGACGGAGCGTATATCGAAGATCTAGCAGTGCTTGCGAATGATCTTGTGGAGCTGAGAGCGAGTGTGTCAGCGACGAGTGATTCGGAAGGAGATGTATCGAGCGGATCGAGTGCGACGTTGGATTTAGGAGGGAACGTCAAGTTTGGAGATGACGGACCAGGTAATCCAAGTGTGACTGTGAGCGGAACGGAGCCAGTGCTGCTGACGTTTGACGGCGGCTTAAGCGATGGCAATTTCGTCGGCGATCAGGGAGCTGGCGACACGAATGCGAGTGCGTTGATTGCGAGTGTTGATTATTCGGGAGCGTTTACGACCGGGAATCTGAGTGATTACGGAGCGGACGGAGCTGGAGTGGGAAGCAGTGTGAGTTATGAGCTGAGCCTGGACAGTGCCTATCCGGAGGGCTCTGCATCTGGATTGGAGAGTGGAGGTGTTGCGATCCGTCTGTATGAGGAAGGAGGAGTGATCACGGGATCGACCTCGACGACAGAAGGTGGCATTACAGCAGGGAATACGGCGTTCACGATTGAGGTGAATAGCACGAGCGGAGTAGTGACGCTGACGCAGTCGATGGCGATCGACCACAGCCAGATGGATACGTATGACGGAGCGTATATCGAAGATCTAGCAGTGCTTGCGAATGATCTTGTGGAGCTGAGAGCGAGTGTGTCAGCGACGAGTGATTCGGAAGGAGATGTATCGAGCGGATCGAGTGCGACGTTGGATTTAGGAGGGAACGTCAAGTTTGGAGATGACGGACCAGGTAATCCAAGTGTGACTGTGAGCGGAACGGAGCCAGTGCTGCTGACGTTTGACGGCGGCTTAAGCGATGGCAATTTCGTCGGCGATCAGGGAGCTGGCGACACGAATGCGAGTGCGTTGATTGCGAGTGTTGATTATTCGGGAGCGTTTACGACCGGGAATCTGAGTGATTACGGAGCGGACGGAGCTGGAGTGGGAAGCAGTGTGAGTTATGAGCTGAGCCTGGACAGTGCCTATCCGGAGGGCTCTGCATCTGGATTGGAGAGTGGAGGTGTTGCGATCCGTCTGTATGAGGAAGGAGGAGTGATCACGGGATCGACCTCGACGACAGAAGGTGGCATTACAGCAGGGAATACGGCGTTCACGATTGAGGTGAATAGCACGAGCGGAGTAGTGACGCTGACGCAGTCGATGGCGATCGACCACAGCCAGATGGATACGTATGACGGAGCGTATATCGAAGATCTAGCAGTGCTTGCGAATGATCTTGTGGAGCTGAGAGCGAGTGTGTCAGCGACGAGTGATTCGGAAGGAGATGTATCGAGCGGATCGAGTGCGACGTTGGATTTAGGAGGGAACGTCAAGTTTGGAGATGACGGACCAGGTAATCCAAGTGTGACTGTGAGCGGAACGGAGCCAGTGCTGCTGACGTTTGACGGCGGCTTAAGCGATGGCAATTTCGTCGGCGATCAGGGAGCTGGCGACACGAATGCGAGTGCGTTGATTGCGAGTGTTGATTATTCGGGAGCGTTTACGACCGGGAATCTGAGTGATTACGGAGCGGACGGAGCTGGAGTGGGAAGCAGTGTGAGTTATGAGCTGAGCCTGGACAGTGCCTATCCGGAGGGCTCTGCATCTGGATTGGAGAGTGGAGGTGTTGCGATCCGTCTGTATGAGGAAGGAGGAGTGATCACGGGATCGACCTCGACGACAGAAGGTGGCATTACAGCAGGGAATACGGCGTTCACGATTGAGGTGAATAGCACGAGCGGAGTAGTGACGCTGACGCAGTCGATGGCGATCGACCACAGCCAGATGGATACGTATGACGGAGCGTATATCGAAGATCTAGCAGTGCTTGCGAATGATCTTGTGGAGCTGAGAGCGAGTGTGTCAGCGACGAGTGATTCGGAAGGAGATGTATCGAGCGGATCGAGTGCGACGTTGGATTTAGGAGGGAACGTCAAGTTTGGAGATGACGGACCAGGTAATCCAAGTGTGACTGTGAGCGGAACGGAGCCAGTGCTGCTGACGTTTGACGGCGGCTTAAGCGATGGCAATTTCGTCGGCGATCAGGGAGCTGGCGACACGAATGCGAGTGCGTTGATTGCGAGTGTTGATTATTCGGGAGCGTTTACGACCGGGAATCTGAGTGATTACGGAGCGGACGGAGCTGGAGTGGGAAGCAGTGTGAGTTATGAGCTGAGCCTGGACAGTGCCTATCCGGAGGGCTCTGCATCTGGATTGGAGAGTGGAGGTGTTGCGATCCGTCTGTATGAGGAAGGAGGAGTGATCACGGGATCGACCTCGACGACAGAAGGTGGCATTACAGCAGGGAATACGGCGTTCACGATTGAGGTGAATAGCACGAGCGGAGTAGTGACGCTGACGCAGTCGATGGCGATCGACCACAGCCAGATGGATACGTATGACGGAGCGTATATCGAAGATCTAGCAGTGCTTGCGAATGATCTTGTGGAGCTGAGAGCGAGTGTGTCAGCGACGAGTGATTCGGAAGGAGATGTATCGAGCGGATCGAGTGCGACGTTGGATTTAGGAGGGAACGTCAAGTTTGGAGATGACGGACCAGGTAATCCAAGTGTGACTGTGAGCGGAACGGAGCCAGTGCTGCTGACGTTTGACGGCGGCTTAAGCGATGGCAATTTCGTCGGCGATCAGGGAGCTGGCGACACGAATGCGAGTGCGTTGATTGCGAGTGTTGATTATTCGGGAGCGTTTACGACCGGGAATCTGAGTGATTACGGAGCGGACGGAGCTGGAGTGGGAAGCAGTGTGAGTTATGAGCTGAGCCTGGACAGTGCCTATCCGGAGGGCTCTGCATCTGGATTGGAGAGTGGAGGTGTTGCGATCCGTCTGTATGAGGAAGGAGGAGTGATCACGGGATCGACCTCGACGACAGAAGGTGGCATTACAGCAGGGAATACGGCGTTCACGATTGAGGTGAATAGCACGAGCGGAGTAGTGACGCTGACGCAGTCGATGGCGATCGACCACAGCCAGATGGATACGTATGACGGAGCGTATATCGAAGATCTAGCAGTGCTTGCGAATGATCTTGTGGAGCTGAGAGCGAGTGTGTCAGCGACGAGTGATTCGGAAGGAGATGTATCGAGCGGATCGAGTGCGACGTTGGATTTAGGAGGGAACGTCAAGTTTGGAGATGACGGACCAGGTAATCCAAGTGTGACTGTGAGCGGAACGGAGCCAGTGCTGCTGACGTTTGACGGCGGCTTAAGCGATGGCAATTTCGTCGGCGATCAGGGAGCTGGCGACACGAATGCGAGTGCGTTGATTGCGAGTGTTGATTATTCGGGAGCGTTTACGACCGGGAATCTGAGTGATTACGGAGCGGACGGAGCTGGAGTGGGAAGCAGTGTGAGTTATGAGCTGAGCCTGGACAGTGCCTATCCGGAGGGCTCTGCATCTGGATTGGAGAGTGGAGGTGTTGCGATCCGTCTGTATGAGGAAGGAGGAGTGATCACGGGATCGACCTCGACGACAGAAGGTGGCATTACAGCAGGGAATACGGCGTTCACGATTGAGGTGAATAGCACGAGCGGAGTAGTGACGCTGACGCAGTCGATGGCGATCGACCACAGCCAGATGGATACGTATGACGGAGCGTATATCGAAGATCTAGCAGTGCTTGCGAATGATCTTGTGGAGCTGAGAGCGAGTGTGTCAGCGACGAGTGATTCGGAAGGAGATGTATCGAGCGGATCGAGTGCGACGTTGGATTTAGGAGGGAACGTCAAGTTTGGAGATGACGGACCAGGTAATCCAAGTGTGACTGTGAGCGGAACGGAGCCAGTGCTGCTGACGTTTGACGGCGGCTTAAGCGATGGCAATTTCGTCGGCGATCAGGGAGCTGGCGACACGAATGCGAGTGCGTTGATTGCGAGTGTTGATTATTCGGGAGCGTTTACGACCGGGAATCTGAGTGATTACGGAGCGGACGGAGCTGGAGTGGGAAGCAGTGTGAGTTATGAGCTGAGCCTGGACAGTGCCTATCCGGAGGGCTCTGCATCTGGATTGGAGAGTGGAGGTGTTGCGATCCGTCTGTATGAGGAAGGAGGAGTGATCACGGGATCGACCTCGACGACAGAAGGTGGCATTACAGCAGGGAATACGGCGTTCACGATTGAGGTGAATAGCACGAGCGGAGTAGTGACGCTGACGCAGTCGATGGCGATCGACCACAGCCAGATGGATACGTATGACGGAGCGTATATCGAAGATCTAGCAGTGCTTGCGAATGATCTTGTGGAGCTGAGAGCGAGTGTGTCAGCGACGAGTGATTCGGAAGGAGATGTATCGAGCGGATCGAGTGCGACGTTGGATTTAGGAGGGAACGTCAAGTTTGGAGATGACGGACCAGGTAATCCAAGTGTGACTGTGAGCGGAACGGAGCCAGTGCTGCTGACGTTTGACGGCGGCTTAAGCGATGGCAATTTCGTCGGCGATCAGGGAGCTGGCGACACGAATGCGAGTGCGTTGATTGCGAGTGTTGATTATTCGGGAGCGTTTACGACCGGGAATCTGAGTGATTACGGAGCGGACGGAGCTGGAGTGGGAAGCAGTGTGAGTTATGAGCTGAGCCTGGACAGTGCCTATCCGGAGGGCTCTGCATCTGGATTGGAGAGTGGAGGTGTTGCGATCCGTCTGTATGAGGAAGGAGGAGTGATCACGGGATCGACCTCGACGACAGAAGGTGGCATTACAGCAGGGAATACGGCGTTCACGATTGAGGTGAATAGCACGAGCGGAGTAGTGACGCTGACGCAGTCGATGGCGATCGACCACAGCCAGATGGATACGTATGACGGAGCGTATATCGAAGATCTAGCAGTGCTTGCGAATGATCTTGTGGAGCTGAGAGCGAGTGTGTCAGCGACGAGTGATTCGGAAGGAGATGTATCGAGCGGATCGAGTGCGACGTTGGATTTAGGAGGGAACGTCAAGTTTGGAGATGACGGACCAGGTAATCCAAGTGTGACTGTGAGCGGAACGGAGCCAGTGCTGCTGACGTTTGACGGCGGCTTAAGCGATGGCAATTTCGTCGGCGATCAGGGAGCTGGCGACACGAATGCGAGTGCGTTGATTGCGAGTGTTGATTATTCGGGAGCGTTTACGACCGGGAATCTGAGTGATTACGGAGCGGACGGAGCTGGAGTGGGAAGCAGTGTGAGTTATGAGCTGAGCCTGGACAGTGCCTATCCGGAGGGCTCTGCATCTGGATTGGAGAGTGGAGGTGTTGCGATCCGTCTGTATGAGGAAGGAGGAGTGATCACGGGATCGACCTCGACGACAGAAGGTGGCATTACAGCAGGGAATACGGCGTTCACGATTGAGGTGAATAGCACGAGCGGAGTAGTGACGCTGACGCAGTCGATGGCGATCGACCACAGCCAGATGGATACGTATGACGGAGCGTATATCGAAGATCTAGCAGTGCTTGCGAATGATCTTGTGGAGCTGAGAGCGAGTGTGTCAGCGACGAGTGATTCGGAAGGAGATGTATCGAGCGGATCGAGTGCGACGTTGGATTTAGGAGGGAACGTCAAGTTTGGAGATGACGGACCAGGTAATCCAAGTGTGACTGTGAGCGGAACGGAGCCAGTGCTGCTGACGTTTGACGGCGGCTTAAGCGATGGCAATTTCGTCGGCGATCAGGGAGCTGGCGACACGAATGCGAGTGCGTTGATTGCGAGTGTTGATTATTCGGGAGCGTTTACGACCGGGAATCTGAGTGATTACGGAGCGGACGGAGCTGGAGTGGGAAGCAGTGTGAGTTATGAGCTGAGCCTGGACAGTGCCTATCCGGAGGGCTCTGCATCTGGATTGGAGAGTGGAGGTGTTGCGATCCGTCTGTATGAGGAAGGAGGAGTGATCACGGGATCGACCTCGACGACAGAAGGTGGCATTACAGCAGGGAATACGGCGTTCACGATTGAGGTGAATAGCACGAGCGGAGTAGTGACGCTGACGCAGTCGATGGCGATCGACCACAGCCAGATGGATACGTATGACGGAGCGTATATCGAAGATCTAGCAGTGCTTGCGAATGATCTTGTGGAGCTGAGAGCGAGTGTGTCAGCGACGAGTGATTCGGAAGGAGATGTATCGAGCGGATCGAGTGCGACGTTGGATTTAGGAGGGAACGTCAAGTTTGGAGATGACGGACCTTTGCCAAATCCTGTTGGTACTGTCACCTTGACTGCACCATACAACAGCTCTTCGACTCCTGTTCTATGGGACGGATATCAATTTTATGACTGGAGTTATGGTGCTGATCTTGTATCGCCCCTTTTGTCCGCTGCTTCAATTGATGTTTCTTTGACTAGTGGCACATCAACCGCTTTCTCTGTCTCCAACATCATCTACGAAGGCGACTACGATTTCTCCTTTGATGTCTACTACGACAATGGAATAGCACCCTCGTTGGTTTCTTCTGTTTATTTGGATGCGGACGGGCCTGATTCAATCGAGGTCTATTCGTTGCCTACTGAGAAGGTTCTGGTTGACGTTGACTCTTTGACGCCTGCTGCTGGCGGTCCCCAGCCTGTTTATGAGTATATCGATATCAACTCCGCGGGCCTGGATTTGGTCGTTACTGGTAGCGGTCATGTTAACAACAGTTCCAATGGCTGGGCTGTTGGAGGGAATCAAAACATTAATCCTGGAGAGTCTATTGTCTTTAGCTATTTCTCGGACTATGGACTTGTTGATCCGCCTACGTCAGAGTTTGTCACTGACTTCGAGTTTCAAACCTCTAAGTATACCGGCGGTATTTCCTCGACCAGGCTTGCCGTTGAGGTGTTCTATTCTGATGGATCTGTAGGCTTCTGGATTGTTTCTGGCCTTCTTGAGGGTGCCACAATCACTATTGGCGATACCGGTCTTGTTGCCATCAACCCTGATCCGGGTGACCCACCTCCCGTGATCGTGACAGGCGCAGGCCACACAGTGACTGACTACTCCCTCCTCTATAGAGAAGTGGATATTCAATACATCGGTGAAAAGGGCGGGCTCAATCTGACTAATGCAGCATTTAACTCTTATGAGCAGAATGCCGATGGTCTCACCTTCGCTGTCAATATCGTGCCTATCGACTCTGATGGTGACACTGCTACAGAGACCCTAACGGTTGTCCTGGAAGGCACCGATGGTACGTCCGACGAGCTGGACGTCTCCGTTGGCCCTGTTGTTCTTGACCTCAACCGAGATTCGACGGTTGAGTATCTGCATCTTGAGTCCAGCGCTGAACCTTTCTCCTTAGGCATCTTCCAGTTGGCTGCTTGGGTTACCCCAGCAGACGGCCTGCTCGTTTACGACTACAACGCAGATGGCTTAATCGCAGAGCCCAAGGAATTTGTCTTCACGATGTGGGGTGATGATCCTGCTGTCCTGAGTGATATGCAGGCTCTTGCCGCTTACTTCGACAGCACTGGTGACGGCTTCTTGGATGCCAGTGATGATGCCTGGGAGTATTTCGGTGTTTGGCAGGACCTGAACATCGACGGTATTCAGCAAGAGGGCGAGTTCTACGGCCTTGATCACTGGGGCATCGAATCCATTGCCCTGGAGTACGACGCCGATAGCGCTTCCTATGCAGCCGCCGATGGCGACGTTCAGGTTTATGGCCAGATGACTGTGACCTATGACGACGGCACCACAGGCCTGGCGGAGGACGTGGCCTTTGCTGTCGCTTCTGTTGATCGGGCCGAAATTGTGGTGGAGCCCATCGCGGTTGACTCGTCCGCGGTCAGCTCCGTCGAGGATTTGGTGAGCAGCTACCTCGAGAGTATGCACAGCGCCGGCGACCTCGACGGCAATGGGGACCTCTCGCAATCGGAATTTGCCAGTGGCCTTGACCTTGCGGTCAACGACTACCTCAATGCCAATGCTCTTTCCGCTGATGAGTACGGTGCGATCGAGCAGGAGGTCTTCAACTTGCTCTCTGAGCAGATCAACGATCTCGATCCCGATTCGCCTGTCGACATCCAGATTGATGATCAGGGCAATGCCGATGCTGCTGACCTGATCGCCGCCCTCGATCTGACCTTTGACGAACTCATGCCTCCTGATATGGCAGAGCCCTTCGATCCTGTTCCAGTTGCCAGTGAGTACGGCTGATTCCCGTTTATCTCGCCGCCAAATTCAGTTGCTTGACTTCCAGGCTGATTAAGAAGCGCTCGTGATATGGGGTTTCAAACCACCGTTCGAGTTCTTCATCGGTCAAACACAGTGTGGTCTGGGCTTCGATGCGAAGTAAGTCAGCCTGCGTCAGCTTGATCCCCAGTTTTCTTGCCATCTCGCAGATTGCTGCAGGGTTCTGGCACTGCTTCACCTCTTTTTGGAGCAGCGGATCATCCTTGAGGATGAATTTCAAACTCATGACGCCTGCAGAGCTCAAATTCGTTCCTCTATCCTTTCCACCCAACGTATTCACAAAAAAGGCTGGTGGAGGCCACCAGCCTTTGAGAGATCCGTTGGACGTCTGGATTACTCGGTGACGCCTTCGATGCGGTCCTCGATCTGCTGGTAGATCTCCTGGAGTTGCTCGATGTTCTCGTCGGAGGTCTCCCAGTAGCCCCGGCCATTCACCTCCAGCAGCGTTCCGACGATGCGGCGGAAGCTGTGGGGGTTGAGATCCATCAGACGCTTGCGCATCTCCGGATCGTTAATGAAGGTCTCGTTGGCTTCCTCGTAGACGAAGTTGTCAACGGAACCACTGGTGGCACTCCAGCCCAGGGTGAAGTTGAGGCGCTTGGCCACCTCGCGCACGCCCTCGTAGCCGGAGTCGAGCATGCCCTCGTACCACTTGGGATTGAGCAGCTTCGTGCGCGAATCCAGGCGGATCGTCTCGCTCAAGGAGCGGACCTGGGCATTGGCGGTGGTGGTGTCGGCGATGTAGCTCGAGGGAGCCTTGCCGTCGTCCCGCAGGCCTTGGATCAGCTTGGTGGGGTCACTATCGAAGTAGTGGCTGACATCGGTCAGGGAGATCTCCGCTGAATCCAGATTCTGGAAGGTGACATCGGCGGTCTTCATCACCGACTCGAACACTTCACGCTTCTGGTTCATCTCGCCGGGGTTGTCGGCGTTGAAGGCGAAGGTCTTACGGGAGAGGTACATCTCCTGCAGCTCGTTCTCCTCTTCCCAGGTGCTGTTCTCAACCGCCAGGTTGACGTTGGAGCTGTAGCTGCCGCTGGCATTCGAGAACACCCGGGTGGCCGCATCCCGCAGGGAGATGCCTTCTTTTTCCGCTTGCTCCTGGGCGTGCTTGCGCACGAAGTTCATCTCCAGGGGCTCATCGGCCTCGGCTGCCATCTTCACGCCCTGGTCAATCAAGGCCATTTGGTTGATGAACAGGTCGCGGAAGACGCCACTGCAGTTCACCACCACATCGACGCGGGGACGGCCCAGGTCTTCCAGCGGAATCAGCTCCAGCTTGTTCACCCGGCCCAGGGAATCGGGCACAGGACGGGCACCAATGAACCAGAGGATCTGGGCCAGGGACTCGCCGTAGGTCTTGATGTTGTCGGTGCCCCAGAGCACGCAGGCGATGGTTTCGGGCCAGGTGCCTTGCTCTTCCTTCTGGCGCTCGATCAGGCGATCCACGACCACCTTGGCTGCCGCGACGGCTGCCCGGGTGGGAATGGCCTGGGGGTCGAGGGCGTGCAGGTTCTTGCCGCTGGGCAGCACATTGGGGTTGCGGATCGGATCGCCGCCGGGTCCTGGCAGGACGTACTCGCCGTCGAGGGCCTTCAGCAGGCTCTCCATTTCAAGGTCGGCGCAGACCTGCTCGAGGCAGAACTGCAGGTACTTGAACAGGGTCTCGAGTTCGGCCTGGTCTACGTCGGGGAATCCGGCGCTGCGGCAGGCACTCAGCCAAGGGCTGGGGAGCTTGAAGCCGAATTGCTCCAGCAGGTTGAAGAACCAGTCGAAGTTGCGGCGCAGGGTGACTCGCCCGTCGCTGCCGGTCACGGCCTTGACCATGGCGCCGATGGCGGCACGGGAGGTCTCGGTGATGACGCGGTTGAGCTCCACATCGGCGAGCACACCGTCGTCGTTGCCCTGGTAGACCTCGGCGATCGTGCGGCCCTTGCTCTCGGCCAGCAGGCCAGGCAGGGAGCGAATGCCCTCTTCCTCGCGCTCCAGTGCAGCGATGTTCACCAAGGTGGCGATCGCTTCTTCGGCGGTGGGGGGCTTGCCGATGGTGTGCAGACCGCAGGGCAGCAGACGGCTCTCGATCTCCATCAGCTGGCGGTAGACCGCGCCAACCACGCCATCGCGTCCGTCGAGGTCCAGCTCAGAGGCATCCACCTCGGGCAGCTCGACGTCCTTGTCGAGGTTGCACTGACGGGCGGTCTCAACAACGGCGTTGACGATTTGGATACCCCGGGAGCTTTCGCGTAGCTGCTGGTAGGAGCCCACCAGTTCACCCAGCTCCTTGAGGCCCTTGTAGAGGCCGGCGTTCTCCGCAGGGGGGGTCAGGTAGGAGATGGTCTCGGCGTAGCCGCGCCGTTTGGCGATGGTGGCTTCCGAGGGGTTGTTGGCGGCGTAGTAGTAGAGGTTCGGCAGGGCGCCGATCAGCGAGTCGGGGTAACAGGTCTCGCTCATGCCCATCTGCTTTCCGGGCATGAACTCCAGGGAGCCGTGGGTGCCGAAGTGCAGGACGGCGTCGGCGCCCCAGACCTTTTCGAGATAGGTGTAGTAAGCGGCAAAGCCGTGGTGGGGGCTGGCACTACGGGAGTAGAGCAGCCGCATCGGATCACCTTCGTAGCCAAAGGTGGGCTGAACGCCGACAAAGACGTTGCCGAAGTGGCGACCAAAGATCAGGAGGTTGGTGCCGTCGCTGTTGAGGTTGCCGGGGGGCTTGCCCCAGTTCTCCTCCAGCCGTTCGGAATAGGGGGTGAGGCGCTCGTACTCCTCGACGCTCATGCGGTGGGCGATGGCCAGCTCCGGTGCACCCTCGAGGGCCTCGGGGTCCTGGAGCACCGCTTCCATCAACTCCTTGGAGGTGCGGGGCAGGCCACTGACGTCGTAGCCCTTCGCGCGCATCTCCTCCATCACGCGGTGGATGGAGCCGAAGACATCGAGGTAGGCCGCCGTGCCGACGTTGCCCTTGTCGGGGGGGAAGCTGAAGACAGTGATCGCCAGCTTCTTCTCAGGGCGCGGCTTGACCCGCAGGGAAGCCCAACGGATGGCCCGCTCAGCGATGGCATCCACCCGGTCCTGCAGGGTGTGGGCCTTGCCGGTGGCGTCGTCGCGGCCGGAGAGCACGATCGGCTCGATCGCGCCATCGAGTTCGGGGATGGCGATCTGCAGGGCCACCTGAACCGGGTGCAGACCCAGGTCGCTCTCTTCCCACTCCTGGGTGGTTTGGAAGACCAAAGGCAGCGCCACCATGTAGGGGCGATTGAGCTTCTTGAGCACCTCAATGGCCTTGGGGTGGTCCTGACGGGCCGGGCCGCCCACCAGGGCGAAACCGGTCAGGGAGACCACGCCGTCCACCAGAGGCTGGTCGGGATTCAGTGGGTCATAGAAGAAGGCGTTGACCGGTTTGGTGAAGTCCAGGCCGCCGCAGAAGACGGGGATGACCGTCGCGCCGCGGTACTCCATCTCCTGGATGACCGCCACGTAGTGGGCCTCATCACCGGTGACGATGTGGCTGCGTTGCAGCACCAGGCCAATGACGGGGCCCTTGCGCGCTTTCTCGCTCAGGTCCTGGCGGCTGGCATTCCAGTTGAGGTACTCCTTGAGGTCCTCGAACATCGAGGGGGCCAGGGGGTGCCAGATGCCCAGATCGGGGAAGACCTCGGGGTCGGCCACCTGGATCTCGGGGCGGTTGTCGCTGCTGCGGGGGAAGACGTACTTGTCCGCCAGCATCAACAGGAAGTTCCGGAGATTGTCCGGGGTTCCGCCCAGCCAGTACTGGAAGCTGAGCATGAAGGAGCGGGCGTCCTGGGCCTTCTCCACCGGCAGGTACTTCAACACCGTCGGGAGGGTGTTGAGCAGCTTCAACATCGCGTCCTGGAAGCCAGCGCCGCCGGCCTCCTTGCGCTTTTTCATGAAGCCGGCGATGGCCGACTTGCTCTGGCCAAGCTGGGCCATGGAGAAGCTGCCCAGCTTGTTCAGGCGCATCACCTCCGGCATGGAGGGGAAGACCACAGCCGCCTTGAGCCGGTCGCGGTGCGGTGCGACGGCATCGACGACCTTCTGGGCGAGATCCTCAATGAAGATCAGCGAGGCGATGAAAACGTCGGCTTCAGCGATGTCCGCGCAGAAGTCCGCATAGTTCTGGGGATCGCGCAGTTCTTCAATCAAGTAGCCGCTGAGATCAACCGCCAGGGGACCGTTCTGGTCGTTCAGGGAGGTGGCGGCCTGGGTCAGCGCGTTTTGGTACTGCGGCTCCAGCACCACGTAGACGGCCTTCATCACGGCACGTCCGTTCACCTCCGCAGGGCTGACGCGGCGGGAGGCGGAGCGGACCTGCGTGAACATTCGCGCTGATTGAGCATTGTGAAGAAGCCTACGAAGGAGTGCGCTGTCTGCGCGAGGGTTCTTCCCTCCTGTAACAGGAGTCTCGGGGGGTTCTCTGGACTCTGCGACTCGTGTTAAGGGGCGACATAGGCTCGGGCGATCGTCTTGCGCTCCCCCATGACCCAGGCTGCCGCCAGCAAGCCCATCTCCGTTGTGGTGGCCGGCGCCTTGGGCCGGATGGGAGCGGAGGTGATCAAGACCGTCGTGGCGGCGCCCGACTGCCAATTGGTGGGTGCGGTGGACACCACCCCAGGCAAGGAAGGGGCCGATGTGGGTCTGGAGCTCGGCCTCGGTGAACTGGAGGTCGCGATCACCTCTGATTTCGAAGGAACCCTCTGCCAAGCGAGTCAGGCCGTCCGCAATGACGGGCCGGGTCAGGGGGCGGTTTTGGTGGATTTCACGCACCCTTCGGTGGTTTACGAGCACACCCGTGCCGCCATCGCCTACGGCGTCCATCCCGTGATTGGCACCACGGGCCTCAGCCCTGAGCAGCTGGGCGAGCTGGCCCAATTCGCCGCCAAGGCCTCCGTCGGCGGTGCCGTCATCCCCAACTTTTCTGTGGGCATGGTGCTGCTGCAGCAGGCCGCAGCTGCGGCAGCCCGCTTCTATGACTTTGCGGAGCTCACCGAGCTGCACCACAACCGCAAGGCTGATGCGCCGAGCGGCACCTGCATCAAGACCGCCGAGCTCATGGAGGAGCTCGGCAAGAGCTTCAACCCGCTTCAGGTGGAAGAGCACGAAACACTCTCCGGTTGCCGGGGCGGTCAGCGGGAGAGTGGCCTGCGGCTGCACTCCATCCGTCTACCCGGCCTTGTGGCCCATCAAGAGGTGATGTTTGGCGCGGCCGGCGAGACCTATACGTTGCGCCACGACACGATCGATCGGTCGGCCTACATGCCCGGCGTCCTGCTGACGGCCCGCAAGGTCCGGCAGCTCGATGGCCTGGTTTACGGGCTGGAGCGCTTGCTCTAATCCCTCCAGCAGCAGACACTGACGCCATGCTCATCCCGCTTCGCCCCGGTGAGCTGCCGCGTCTGATCCCCGCGGTGGCCACTGGCCCTCAGTTCAACTTCTGCAGTGGCAGTCCCCAGAAGCTGCTGCAGCGGGTCTTTATCTCGGTGATCGGCGGGGTGATCAGCCTGTTGATCAGCCAAGGAGTGGCCATCAACAGCCAGGCCTCACCGATCCTGCTGTTGGTGGGGTTCATCTTCCTTCTCTATGTGCTGTGGGGGCCGATCGTTGAGGCCAGCCGCAAGAACGCGACGCTCCGCCGCTACCCAGCTGCCGCCATCTTCGAGGGGGAGGTGGCTGACCTGTACACCAAGGAATTGGTGGAGGGTCGCCAGGAGACCACCGACAAGCAAGGGCGCCTGGAAACCGTTGAGAACCGCCGCACCTGGCTCTGCCTGGAGCTGGAGGACGAGGACGGTTACCTCGGCAGCATCCGCTTCCCCTACGACAAAAAGCACAAGCAGATTCGCCGTGGCGCGGTCGTTCGTTGTCTGGTGCTGAGTGAGCGCAAGGACTTTTCTCGGGTGGGTGCCCTCAGTGATGCCTGGCTGCCCCAACTGAAGCTTTGGGTTGGTGAGTACCCCTTTCTGCTGCGTCCGGCCTTTGAGGAGCTCTGCCTGATGCGCCTGCGCTGAGGCCAGGCAAACGGGGGCTTGTTACATCGCGCAATATTGCGTTACAGTTCTGTTACGTCCAGATGAGAAGCGCAATGACCCAGGCCAATCCTTCCGCCCCCGCAGTGATCCGCGGCGCCACCGTGACCGAAGAGGACGGCGGTCGTCTGAACGCCTTCGCCACCGAGCCCCGCATGGAAGTGGTGGACGTCGAGAGCGGCTGGGGTTTCCATGACCGCGCCGAGAAGCTGAACGGCCGTATGGCCATGCTCGGCTTTATCGCCCTGCTGGCTACTGAGATTGCCCTCGGTGGTGAGTCCTTCACCCACGGTCTGCTGGGTCTGGGCTGATCGCTCCCTAATTCATCTCAACGAGGCCGCAGCACAGAATCGTGCTGCGGTTTTTTTGTGCCGTTTCTTCCGTGCCCCAGCGCAGCACCACATCGCCTCAAACCCTGCGCGCTCGGGTGAATGGCGCCGGCCCGACCGGGACGCTGAGCGCCTTGGCCCTGGCGGATGCGGGCTGGCAGGTGGAGCTCTGCGATCCCCTCACAGCTGCGGCACTGCGGGAACGGAATCGGGCCTACGCCCTGACCCATTCCAGCCAGAGCTTGTTGCAACGGCTTGGACTCTGGGATGCCTTGCTGCCGGCCCTGGCGCCCTTTCGCCGCCTGGAACTCTGTGATCGGGCCACGCACCTGCAGGTTCCCTTCACAGCAGCTGATCTCCCTTGGCTTGGGGGCGATCAGCCCGTCGGCTGGATCCTGCAGCACCAAGATTTGATGGGAGTGCTGCTGGAGGCGGTGCAGCACCAGACGTCGATCCACTCGCGCCTCGGGCTGACTCCGGTGCCCTCTCCCCTGGGGGTGGATTTGGTGGTGGCGGCCGATGGCCATCGCTCCCCTACCCGCCAGGCTGCTGGCATTGGCCAATGGGCCCTGCCCTATCGACAGGGCTGTCTGACGGTGCAGGTGTGTCTGCGCGGCTCCGCCCCAGATCAGGCCTGGGAGCTGTTTCGCCCGGAGGGGCCCTTTGCGGTTCTTCCCTTGGGCGGAGACGCGTTCCAGCTGGTTTGGAGTGCGCCGCTTTCGCGTCTGCGCCAGCTGGAGCAGCTCGATGCGGTTGCCTTCCTCGATGCCCTGAGCGGCGCCCTGCCGGAGGAGCTGCAGGCCGAGGTGCTGCTGGATCAACCCCGGGCCTTCCCCGTTGCTCTGGAGCTGGCCTGGCCCTTGGCCCACCGCGGCACGGTTGCCATCGGTGAGGTGGCCCATCGCTGCCACCCGGTCGGCGGACAGGGCCTGAACCTCTGCTGGCGCGATGTCGATCAGCTCCATCGCTTGGCCCGCCGCTGCGCCACGGGCCGTCTGCGGCCGAGCGCCCTTCCTGGGGCCTACGGGCGTTCCCGCGTCCTCGACATCGCCCTGGTGCTGTTCGCCACCGATGCCCTGGTGCGCCTGTTCTCCAATCGGTTTGCTCCGCTGCTGCCCGTGCGCCGTCTGGCGCTTCTGGCCCTCGGCCGCTTGGGCTGGATGCGTCAGCTCAGCCTGCGGGCGATGAGCGAAGGACCTTGCCGCCTCTGGCGGACCTGATCAGGATGGCGGCATGGTGATCTGCACCTCGCCACAACCCGCCCCCCATCCGGAGCTGCTGCGCTTTCTGCGCAACAGCCTGGGCTTAAGCGAGAACGCCCTGGGGCTGGGGCTGAAGCAGTCGCAACTGGAGCAGGCTCCCCTGCCGGTGGTGCTCTGGCGCTTTGGCTTGATCAGCCTGGAGCAGCTCGATCAGGTCCTGCAGTGGCAGGACCTGCATCTGTAGCTCCTCAGTAGACGATCAGGGAATCCACGGGCACTCCTGAGGGGAGCTTGCGTTGACCGCCGAGGTCGGCCAGTTCCACCACAAAGGAGAAACCCACCAACTGACCGCCCACCTGTTGAACCAGTTCAGCGCAGGCCGCTGCAGTGCCGCCGGTGGCCAGCAGGTCATCAACGATCAGCACCCGGGGGTTGTTCTCAAAGCCATCGGGGACGATCTCGAGGCGGTCCGTGCCGTACTCGAGGCTGTAGTCGACGCCGATGACCTGACCGGGCAACTTGCCGGGTTTGCGAACCGGGCTGAAGCCAATGGTCTTGGCGGTGGCCAGGGCGGTGCCGACGATGAAGCCGCGGGATTCGATGCCAACAATCAAATCGGGCTGAAGCCGGTCGCAGACCTCACCGAGCTGGCGCATGACTTCCTGCCAGGCGTCCGGCTGGCGCATCAGCGGGATGATGTCGCGAAAGAGGATCCCGGGCTGGGGAAAGTCGGGAATCTCTCGGACCAGTTGACGCAGATTGATGCTGCCCATGGTCGACGAATCAGCGCCAGTGCTGGCAGTATCGCAGCCATGGCCCAAGCCCCTGCGAGCGTGCAAACCCCGTTGTCCCGCCGCGGCATTGAGCGCCTCGATTTGATGCTCCTCTGCGCCGAGGCGCTGGATCTCAATGGCGGTGAGGCGATGGTCTGGCTGAGTGAGGAGATGGGTTTCACGGACCTCTTCCCCAACCGCGTTGAGCTCTGGAAACGCCGCTGCACCAATCCACTGCGACGCAACACCCGCCGGGCCTCGCTGAAGCCCGAGGAGACGGATGCCTTGATTCGCATCCTCACCGCCCTCTCAGAGCGGCTCTACCCGATGCTGCGGACCCTGCTCTCCTCCGCTGAGCCGCCGGATCTGAATGCCCAGCGTTGGGATCTCTTTCGCTCCCGCCTGAGGGAGCTGGTGCTGGAGCGCCTGAACCCAAGGCGGGGCGGGGTCCAGCGCCTGCTCGATCCCCAGGAGGGTCCTGCCTTGAGCCGTGAATTGGTGCAATCCATGGCGCTCTGCGCTGGGGAGGGCGGTTTTGAGCGCCTGCGGGCGAGCCTTCTTGATGCGGCTGTTTGATCACTGAGATGAAACTCACCACGCGCTACGAACAGACCAGCTGCCGCCTGATCGTTGAGGGCTTGCCGGATCTCTCCGCTGGCCAGGACTCCAGCACCATTGGCATCCTCACCGGCTTCACGATGGGCCTGGCGGGCCAGACCGAACTGGAGGGCAAGCGCGAGCACCTGCAGGCGTTGCTCACGGCTGTGATTCCCTACGCCCGCCATCTCCTCAGTGGCGTCCCCAAGGCCTTCGGGGAAGCAGACGCCCCAGTGGCGATTGCTCCAGGCGATGGCTGCCACCAGCTGGAGTTGCGCAGCAGCCAGCCCAACACGCCGCCCTTGACCCTGCGGTTGGATGACGCCGAGCTCGCGGACCTGGTGCGCTGCCTCGATCAGCTCCGTTTGGATGCCCGTTTGGCGCTTCCGTTTGAAGCCCCCCCCTTGGTGCCCCTGGCTCGCAAGGAGCTGCGCCACCGCCAACCCCTACTGCGGCGCATTGCGGCTCCGCTGGCCGGTGTTGCGGCTTTCGCGATCAGCGCCGCCCTGATCGCCATGCTGCCGACGCCGAAGCCCGCCCCGCAGACTGCCCCCGAGCTGGCACCGCCGGCCAAGGGCGGTTGACGTCCATTTGAATCACCCCACACTTGCAGTACTGCGATGAGCGCATTGAGCTGGTCGGAATTGCGTCGTCGTGTCACCCGGCTGGGCGCCAGCCTGGATGTGGTGGTTCGCAGCGATCCGGAAGTGTGTGGTCTCAGTGGTCCTGACTTCCACATCTCTTTGCATCACGGCGGCCAGGGGGATTGCACGGTGGGCGACCTGAGCCTGGTGGATTGCCCCAATGAGTTGGTCTTGATCGAATTTGAGCGCTGGATGCGCGGGGCTGGACACCAGTTGGAGTCATGACACGGCAACGGCGTTTGCGAGTGGTGGCAAGCCGAGCGGGCGCTGCAGAGCGTCAGCGTCCGGTGTTCCGCAAACGCAAGGGCAAGCGCCGTCCGCGGCTAATCCTGGAGGCGCTCTTGATGATGGCCGGCGGGGTCGGCCTGCTGGTGCTGTTGCTCCAGTTGCCGCAGCTGATTGATCTCGACAGCCTGCTGCTCGTGAGCACGGCCCTGGCCCATCTGATTGGCGGCCTCTCTCAGTTGTTGATGGGGGTGCTTCAACTGCTGGGGGTGCTGCTGTTGGGCGGGTTGGCTCTGCTGGCTCTGTTGTGTTTGCTGGGTGGACTGGTGCGCTTCGTGCGGGCGGTGGTGGCTCCGCCTAAACGCCGTTAGGCGTTGTTCTCCGGCTCCGTTCTCTTCATCCTGTGGAGACCGCTCCGATCGGTTGGCCCCGATGAAGACCTCCCGTGTTTGGCCCTTGGCTCTGCTGCTGCTGGGGGCCCTGAGTCCGCAGGCCGCGCAGTCCTGTAGCCGTGTGCTCTCCAACAGCAACGCTCAGGCCGTGGTTGTGGGGCGGACGATGGATCTCTACCTCGACGACCAGGCGGCTCTGGTGCTGAGGCCCCGTGGTCTGGAGGCTGGTGGATTGGTCAGCGCTTCGGTGGCCAACGCCAAGCGCTGGCGGGTGAAGCACGGCAGCGTCGGGGTGATGAGTGTCGGCACGGTGCTTGCCGATGGCCTGAATGAACGGGGGCTCAACGTCAATCTCCTCTACCTCTCGGGTAGCGATTACGGCTCGCCAAGCAGCGGCAAGCCCGTCATCTCCAACCTGCGGATGGCGGAATTCGTGCTGGATCAGTTCGCCACCGTCGAGGAGGCGATCGCGGGGTTAGCCCAGGTTCAGGTCGTCTCGGACCGCATTCTTGATCGCGATTGGGGTCTGCATCTCTCCTTGGCTGACCGCAGCGGGCGTTCGGCTGTGGTGGAGTTCACCGCTGGGCGAATGGTGGTCCATCAGGGCAACCAGACCCGGGTGATGACCAATGAGCCGCCGCTGGCCTGGCAGTTGAACAATCTCAAGCGTTACCGCCCGTTCGGCGGGGACCTTCCCTTGCCTGGTGATGTCGATCCCGCTTCCCGCTTTGTGCGGGCTTCGACCTTTCTGAGCACCCTGCCGAAGGCCAGCTCCGCCGCGGAGGCGGAGGCCAATCTCTACGGCGTGATGAAAAACGTCGCTGTTCCGGCGGGGGCTGAGGACTACTCCGGCGGCCAGGCGGAGGACAGCTGGGTGACGCTCTGGACGGTCATCGCCAACCTCGATGAAGGTAGTTACGCCTTCCAGTTGGCCCGAAACCCCTATCCGATCTGGGTGGAACTCAAGCGTTTGAACTTCGGCAGCGGCGGAGCCATGCGCCGCCTCGACGTGCAGTCCCCCGAACTCACGGGTGATGTCTCCGAACGTCTCAACCGGTCCTGACTCAACCGCCGTGCAGTTGCTGGAACCAGAAGCCAGCTAGCTGCCAGCTGGAGTACAGGAAGATCCCCAGGAACAACCAATTCAGCCAGGCTGGACGCTTGTCGTTTTCAAACACAGGTGCTATCCGCTCGCTGGGGCATCATCGCCCCTGAAACCATTGCAGCACCACTCCTTGGGCCGTCGGACCGGGAACAGTGATGACCGCTAGGGTTTCGGCTCCGCGTTGGTAGTCGTAGCGGCAAAAGCCCTGGCCAGTCCCTGAGCAGGCACTCAGGCTTTTGAGCCGGTTGCCAGCGAGCTGCCGGTCCATCGGTTCTGGCGTGAGTCCATGAAGCGGTGTCCAGCCATTGCGCTGCAGGCTGCTGTCGGCCTGCTCGATGGGCTGCTGCGGGATGAGGCCAAGCTCCTGGGCCGCGCTGGCTCCACCGATCCCACTGAGCAAGGTCAGCAGGATCAGCAGTCGGCTGGCGCAGGGAACAGCTGCCATGGCAGCGGCCGAGGTGAAGGTCTACCTCGATTAGAGCAATGCTCAGGCAGGAACGGAACTGCGCTGTTCACGCACCTGATCGTGCAGCGCCTCCAGTTGGGCGTGGACCGAGCGCAGTTGCTCGCGAATGGCCTCGGTGTTCTCCAACTTGCTCAAGGTCAAGAGCATGGTTTCGATCTGATCCTTGCTGTTGATCAGGACGCGGCATTCGCTGGTGCCAGGTTCGTAGCGCACGGGAGAGTGTTCGCTGGAACACCATCGAAGCGAGCCTGGCCGCTCAGAAGTGTGCCCGATGTTGCGGTTTCGGCGGTTGTCACGGCCTTGGCCTCTGTTGGCCCCCGTGACTGAAATCTTGAGATTGTCTGATCTCACTTGCACGGCCTGGTGACGGCGGCAATATGCGAGTTTTCTCTCGTTTGGCAGCCAGGAAGAGCGAGTCTTTCAGGCTGGTTGGAAAAGCGGAGGGGGTGGGATTCGAACCCACGGAAGCTTTCACTTCGCTGGTTTTCAAGACCAGAGCCATCAACCACTCGACCACCCCTCCAGGGACGACCTTGGGTCCCTCTCATTGTTCCATGGCCCCGCCCAACTCGCTGATCTCAGGAATGAGATAGCCGAGACGGATTGGCATGGTTGGTTTAGAGCGCGGCGACCGAGAGGTCGTCTGATCCATGGCCGTTCTGTCCACCAACCTGCTGGCCGTGCGCACCCGTGAGCTGGCCGACATGATTGAGACCCTGCCGGTCAGTCTCAGCCCGGATCACCAGTACGAGCGTTGCTGCGAGTTGCTTGAGCAGGTCGCCGTCGCCCTGGATCTGTTGTCGGCTGCGACTCCTGGCTGAGGGGCTCAGGCCTCGAAGCCGAAGCTTTGGCGCTGCCTGGGGTTCAGCAATTGTTTGGTGACGTGTTTTTGGGCGTGCATCATCTCGGCCATCTGCTTGGCGAGGTGCTTGAGCAGCTCGAGGTCGTCCATCGCATCGATCGAGCGCTTGATCCGCTCGAGTTCGAAGTTGGATTCCAGGGACAGAGAAGTGGGGGCTGTCACGCGGATCAAACTGTGTGAACGAATGTTAAGTAGCGCAGTGGCTTGCTGTGGCTGCCACAAAAAAGCCGCCCCCCAGCAGGAGGCGGCTCTGGGCGCAGGTGAGCGCCTAGTTCTCAGGTTTGGCCAGCGGCAGCAGGCACTTATCGGAGTCGCAGCCCGCGGGACCGGCCTCCATCAGTTCGCCACCGTCGTAGCGCTGCAGGGCTTCGAAGAAGTCGTTGGTGCTGCGGCGGCTGACCACGGCGGCCTGGAGTTCTTCGTAGGTGTCCTGGTTGATCGGCTCAAAGGGAAGACGCGGGAAGGTGGCGTTGGCGTCGAAGCGGGCCAGCAGCGCGGCTGAGATGTAGCCCTGGCCGTTGTCGATCGCGCTGTGGATCGCATCGGTCAGCGGTTCGATCTCGTTCTCGCGGAACTCCACCGTCGCTGAGGTGTTGTGGGCGGTGTAGTGCTGCTGCACCTGCATGTAGAAGTCGAACTGGGCCATGGCCGAGAAGTTGTTGATCTCGACGGCATCGGCGCCGGGGATGTTCGCCCAGCTCACCTCGGTGGGGATTTCCACCAGCCATTCGGTGCAGCGGGGATCGAAGGCGTCATCGAGCAGGCGACCCTCTTCGTCCTTGTCGGACTGGGACGGGACGATTGAGTAGCCGTAGTCCATGCAGGCCAGGGCGACCGGGTCGTTCTTGCGGAAGGTGATCCGGCGGATGAAGCGCTGGGCCTTGGGGGGGTGCCAGCCGGGGGAGGCACCGGTGAGCAGGCTCTTGGTGCCGGCGGGCTGGACCGTGGTGCAGCGGTTGGGACGGCGCAGGCCGTGGCGATCGCAGTAGTCCCAAACCGCCTTGTTGACGATCTGTTTCCAACGGCTGAGGTACTCCGCTTCCTTGGCCTTGAAGGCCCGGCCTTCCTCGCTGTCCGGGCGACCGGCTTCCCACCAGGTCAGCCAGGGGGTGCCGAAGGCATGCACGAAGAAGTCGAACAGGCCGGTGAAGCTCACGCCAACGATCGGATCCCAGGCGCGGCTTTGGCGGTAGCGCTCCACCTCAAAGCGGTGGTTGAGCAGGCAGGCCACGGCCAGGCCGCCGGCGGTGAAGGCCTCCTCCTGGGCCACCAAATCGTCGGGGTCGATCCGGTTGAGGTGAATCTCAGCGAGGTTGCAGTGGAAGTCGGCGCCCAGGATCTCGCCGCAGGGGTTCAGGCCGTAGCGCCCCAGGCGATGCTCGAGCTCTTCGGTGCTGATCTCGGGGTGGTTGGTGGTCAGCCAGCGGGCGGCCTCTTCCCGGCCTTGATCGCAGTAGACGTCGATGAACTCCTTGCGCAGCTCAGGGGTGGAGAGCAGGTCGGCGTTGGAGCGGGCGATGGCCTCAGGGGCGAACTGAATCGCACCTTCGCCGGAGTGGAACTGCTTGGTCACCGCCTCAAGAACGGTCTGGCGGTCCGGCCTGGTGTGGAAGACCCGGGTGTGGTTCGCCATGCGCAGGGCATCGCGCTCGGGGTCGATGCGCCAGTTGCCATCGCTGTCCTGCTGCCAGAGGTTGTCCTTGGCGTTTGAGGCGGCGCTGTCATCAGCGCTGAACTGGCGCATGCCGGCGCTGCGGCGGATGTTGCCCGCGACGATGGTGACCGCGGCCTCGTCAATCAGCAGGCAGCACTCGACCGAGGTGAGTCGACGGCCCTGGGCCTTGTTCAGGATTTGGGCAACGCGGCCGTAGAGGTCCTTGAGCTTGACGGGGTTGGCCATGCCGCCGAAGCCCTTCAGGGTTTCGCCGACGGGCCGCACGTCGGAGAGGTCAACGCTGACTTCGATCGGGGTGTTGGCGTCGAAGCGCTCGTCGCTGCAGAGCTCGAGCAGGAGCTGATAACTGTCGACCCAACCGCGTCGGGTGTCGCCAACCTTGACCTGAACGGTCTGACCGTTGATCTGGTGGGTCGTGTTGTCTTGGCGCTGGCCGGCCGGTGTGACACCGATGTCGCTGACGCCCGTCACCTTGATGGTGTTGCGGACGGCGGGGAGGCGATCAATCAGGTGGGGCTCAATGATGGCGCCGGTGCCGCAGCCCATCATCGCCAGGTCCATCATCAGACCGAAGGCTTCCCAATCCACCAGGTTGGTGGAGGTGCAGTTGTAGGAACCGGAGAAGTTGTTCTCCTGTTCAATCCAGGGAGTACCGCCGATCCACAGCCAGCGTCCGGAAGGCAGAGCTTTTTGCTCCTGCTGCATCCGGCGCAGCAGGGCGACTTCCTGATCATTGAGGTTGCCGAGTTTGCGGAGGCCAGAGAGGTTGCGCTCGGCTACTTCGTTCCAGCTCTCGCGGCCGCTCGGTGTTTTGCGGCTGTAGGTCCGGTAGAAGACGGGGTTGGCCGCCGGCGCAGTGGCCGGAAAGTCAGGTCTGGGGCTGTTCAGGGCGCTGGTGCTGCTTGCCGCACTGGCTCCAGGAACTGACACGGTCACGGGCGTCGATCTCTAAGCGTGCCGGCACCCTAACGCCACTGGTGGGGTCTGCAAGCAGCCGTTGCCACCAGTGGCGGTGCATCCCCCTCTGTGCCGTTCTGTGGCCTTTGTGGGACAGGGATGTGGCAAATCTGGAATTTTCGCCAGATTGCAGATTCCAGTCCCCATTGGCCTGATGCGCTGCCGCCGCTCCCCCTGGTGGATGACCCTGGTGATCGGGGTGCTTGTGGTGCTCCAGTCCTGGTTGCCGGCCCAGGCCGTCACCGGTAGGACCCGGGCGCTGCTGTTTGAGCCCAACGCCCGGCTGATTCCGATTGAGCAGCAACCCTTTTATGGGGAGCTGGTCCGAGATGCCGGCTCCTGGTCTGATGTGGTGCTCGGTCAGGTCGTGGGCAGCAGTCCGAGGGCGACCCTGCTCAATTTCTATGCGGTCATGGCCGAGGTGGGGGACCGCGCCGACCGCCTTGGTCGCTACAGCGCTCTGGTGGAGGCACGCCGCGATGGGGAGGACCGGCAGGAGCAGATCGATGACACCAACCTGCTGTTTGATCTGGCGGTGCGGGCTCTGGATGCCTCCGTCTTCCCCCAAAGCGTGCGGGGCGGGATGGCGGATGAGGCCGCCATCCAGCTGAAGCATGTTCTGGATTACGTCTTCACCCACAGCGTTGAACCCATCTCCATTCCGGACTCCGCAGGAATGAAGGCGCTGAACGATCAGCGGACCAAGCCGGTGGATGCCTGGCGCATCCCAGGGACCGCGATCACCTTGACCTCAGATCTTGTTGGCGATCCTGAGAACAACCTCTACGTCTTTTCCGCCGACACGGTGAGACAAATCCACGCGATGTACGAGGAGATCAGGGACTATCCCCCGATTCAGCAGCCGTTTGCGACACCTCATTTTTATCACGACTTTATTCTGACTCCCGGTTACTTGGTGCCACCGGATTGGTATCTCCGTTTCCCCAGGTCTTGGCGCTCCGTTTTTGAAATCCCTGTTCTTGACCAAACGCTCTTTCAGGTCGTTTGTGCCATCGCTGTCATCAGCATTTATCTCCTGGTCGCAGGCTGGTTAATACGCCTTCTGGTCGATAGTTATCGCGATCGTCCCCTGGGTGATTCCCTCCCCGCAAAGCCAGGGCCCTGGGTTCAAGACGGAATTGCTTGGCGCCGATTCTTCTTCATTCTGCCGGTGCTGCCGTTGACGCGCCTGGCTGAATATCTAATTGATGATGAGGTCAACTTCACGGGATTACCGCTCGTTGTTGTCACCTATGCCTTCTATGTGATCTGGTTTGTCACCGCGGGATTGGTGGTCTTTTTGTTCTTTGAGGCGCTCGGACGAACCGGCTCGGAATTCTTGACCCGGGTGCGCGGCTCCGGCTCGGAGTGGCGGCTGCAGCGGGTCTCCAGTTTCTTGATGCCCCTCTGCCGGGCACTCGGTGGCTTAATCGCGGTAGCCATCTTCTATCGACTGTTGATCCTGCTGGGCTTGCCGGCCAGCACGGTGTTGGCCTTTTCGGCCGTTCCCGGTCTGGCGATTGGTTTGGGCGCTTCCAAGTTGCTGGGCAACCTGTTTGCTGGTCTTTCGATTCAGACCGACCGGCCCCTGCGGGTCGGTGAGTTCTGCCGGGTTGGCGACAGCCTTGGCTACATCACCAAGATCGGTCTGCGCTCGCTTGAGCTGCAAACCCTCGAGAGCCGGGTCACGATTCCGAACTCCATCGCCGATGAGGCGACCATCGTCAACTACTCCAGGAGGAGTCATCGGCCGGATCGCCGGCCGATGCAATCGCTGGAGCTGCGGTTGGATCTCGATGGGGCTTTCTCTCCGTATCAACTCGAGGAGGTCCTGCATCAAACCCGTCGCTCCCTTGAGGCGCGCCAGGACCTGCATCACCCCTTGGTCACCCTGGAGCGCAGTGCAGATGGTGCGGCCCAGGCCCTGGTGGTGGTGGCCATGGTCGAGCTGCATGGCTGGCCCGCCTACCTGCGCCTGCGGGATCACCTGCTTCTCCAGCTGGAGGAACTGATCGAGCGGGCTCAGTTATCGGAGATTGCCCTGGGGATTGCCTACGGCACGACGCCTGAGCAACTCCAACGGGTTCCGGCGTTAATGCAGAAGGCTGTCGAGGTGGATTCTGAACTGCGCTTCCTGGCCTGCCGGCTGGAGCGCATTGCCGCCTTCAGCTACGACCACGTTCTGGAGTTCAGCTCCCTCCACAGCGAGCACGATGCTTTCGAGGACAGCCTTCATGAGCTGAACCGCAGGATTATCGAAACCCTGGCGGCCGAGGGGATTGAGATCCCCTTCCCGACCCAAACCCTGATGCTCAACCCTTCCGATGCAGCGCACCCCTGAACCGGAATTGATGGATGCCCCCGAGCAGGCATCCGCCTATGCCGCTGCGGATTTCAGTGCTGGGGATCAGGCCCTGATCGAACGGATCCAGGCGTTGTTCCCAAGCGGCCTGGGCCCGCGCGTTCTGGATCTGGGCTGCGGTCCGGGCAACATCAGCTTCCGCCTGGCCCGAGCCGATGCCGCGGCGGAGGTGATCGGTCTGGATGGGGCTCCGGCGATGCTCCAGCTCGCGCAGCAGAGTCTGGAGAAGGAGCCGGGTCTCGCCAAGCGGCTCTCGTTTGTTTGTCTCTGTCTGCCTTCGCTGGCCCTGCCCAAGGGCTGCAGTGGCTTGGTCAGCAACAGCCTGCTCCATCATCTGCACGACCCGCTGGTGCTCTGGCAGGCCATTGCCCAGGCCGCTGCCCCGGGTGCACGGGTCTATGTCAAGGATCTGCGGCGCCCCCCCAGTCCGGAGGCCGCAGAGCAGTTGCGTCAGCGCTACCTCGCCGATGCCCCGGCGGTGCTGCAGCACGACTACCTGGCGTCCCTGCATGCGGCCTTCACCGCCGCTGAGGTGGAGCAGCAACTGCACCGCTGCGGCCTGGACCAGCTGCAGGTGGCGGAGGTGGACGACCGTTACCTCGAGATCTGGGGGGAACTGCCGTGAGCTCACCTGTCAGGCTGGCGCCATGACCAGCAGCAGCGTGAGCACCACCCCCGAGCTCGAGGCCCTGGCGGAGGCCGTCTCTCGCCGCCGCAACTTCGCGATTATTTCCCACCCCGACGCGGGTAAGACCACCCTGACCGAGAAGTTGCTCCTTTACGGGGGTGCGATTCAACAGGCCGGTGCCGTGAAGGCCAAGGGGGAGCAGCGCAAGGTCACCTCCGACTGGATGGAGCTGGAGAAACAGCGGGGAATCTCGATCACCTCAACCGTGCTGCAGTTCGACTACAGCGGCAGCACGATCAACCTGCTGGATACCCCCGGCCACCAGGACTTCTCGGAGGACACCTACCGGACCCTGGCCGCTGCAGACAACGCGGTGATGTTGGAGGACGCGGCCAAGGGCCTCGAGCCCCAGACCCGCAAGTTGTTTGAGGTCTGCCGGATGCGTCGCATCCCGATCTTCACCTTCATCAACAAGATGGATCGCCCGGGCCGTGAGCCTCTGGAGCTGCTGGATGAGATCGAGCAGGATCTCGGCCTGGCCTGTTGGCCAGTGAATTGGCCGATTGGCAGTGGCGACCGCTTCCGGGGCGTGATCGATCGCCGCAGCAAGGAGGTGATCCTGTTTCAGCGGGCCGAGCGGGGCCGGGCCTCAGAAGAAAAGGTCCTCAGCGTCGATGAGGCCCGCGGCACTGGCGCGGTGGAAGACGAGCTGCTCGATGCGGCCCTGGAGGAACTGGAGCTGCTGGAGGCCGCTGGCAACGAACTGGATTTGGAGTTGGTCCATGCCGGCGAGCTCAGCCCTGTCTTCTTTGGCTCGGCCATGACCAACTTCGGGGTGCGTCCCTTCCTGGATGCCTTCCTGGAGCTGGCCCAAAAACCCACCCCCCGCTCCAGCAGCGCCGGTGAGATTGAACCGGTGCGCCCCGGGTTCAGCGGTTTCGTCTTCAAATTGCAGGCCAACATGGACCCCCGCCACCGCGACCGGGTCGCTTTTGTGCGGGTCTGCAGCGGCAAGTTTGAGAAGGACATGACGGTGCAGCACGCCCGCACCGGCAAGGCCATCCGTTTGTCCCGTCCCCAAAAACTGTTTGGACAGGACCGGGCTGTGGTGGAGGACGCCTACCCCGGTGACGTCATTGGTCTGAACAACCCGGGGATGTTCGCCATTGGCGACACCCTGTACCTCGGCTCCAAGGTCGAATACGAGGGGATTCCCTGCTTCAGCCCGGAGATCTTTGCCTGGCTGCGCAACCCCAACCCCTCGGCCTTCAAGAGCTTCCGCAAGGGGGTCAACGAGCTGCGGGAGGAGGGTGCCGTGCAGATCCTCTACGACACGGACCAGAGCAAGCGTGATCCGATCCTGGCGGCGGTGGGTCAACTCCAGCTGGAGGTGGTGCAGTACCGCCTGGAGAACGAGTACGGCGTGCAGACCCGCCTCGAGCCACTGGGTTTCTCGGTGGCCCGCTGGGTCGTGGGCGGCTGGGCCGAGCTGGAGAAGGTCGGGCGGATCTTCAACTGCAAAACCGTCCGCGATGCCTGGGATCGTCCAGTGCTGCTGTTCAAGAACGACTGGAACCTCAACCAATTGGCGGAGGATCACCCGGACCTGGAACTCAGCGCCGTCGCGCCCGTGGTGAGCGGTGTGGAGCCCATTGCGCTGTAGCCCCTCTGCAGGGCTCGCGTTTGCTTGTGCGGGAGCGCCAGAATCGGCTGCAACGAAATATCACAGGCTGATTGGCTGATGCCTGGTTCTCTTTGGCTGGTTCGCCCCAGGACCGATGGGGGCAACGATTACGTCAATTTCGTCCGTGGCGGCATGGGCATTGAGATGAGAGAAGGAAGTCACCTGCCGCCGCAGATGCCCCTGCTGAAACGTCGCTGCTGGCTTGAGCTCGATGAGGCGGCACGCCAGCGCATCCTGCTGCTGCGCCAGCAAGGGTTCCAGTCCAGCGAGCCCCTGTTCTGACTACGCTCAGGAATGCAATCCTGCGGCGCGCGGTGGCATGAACCAGGGTCCTGATTCCTCCTCGACCGGTTCCCAGCCCAGTCCCTACGAGCGCCTGGGCATCGAGACCGGTGCGGGATTTGAGGCGGTGCAGGCCGCCAAGCAGGCCAGGCTCGATGAGGTGGGTGAGAACCCCCAGGCCCGCGCCCAGATCGAGGCGGCCTACGACGCCGTGCTGATGGATCGCCTGAAAGAGCGGCAGCAGGGCAAGGTCAGCACCGCAGCCCTCAACGCTTCGGCCCGCGAGGCCAAGGCACCTCCCTCGGCATCACCCGCGCGGCCATCTCTGCCATCCCTGCCGAAACTTGCGGCCCTGCCCAAGCCGTCCCTGCCGAAGCCTTCGCTGCCTGCGCTGGAGTTGGCGGAGGGTCAGCAGCGTTGGCTGCCCGTTGGTGGCTTCGCCCTGCTGACCCTGTTGCTGCTGCTCGCGCCGGCCTCCTCGGCCGAGCTGGTGCTGGCCCTTTCCACGTTGTTCAGCGTTGTGCTGCTGCAGCGGCGCAGTCGGCGCCTGCTGCAGGCCGTCGGCTTCAGCATCCTGCTGCTGAGCCTGGGTCTGGGCATCGGTGCCTTACTGCTTCAAGTGCTGGATCCGAGCTTGCCCCTGGGCCTTCCGCTCGATGCCCACCAGGTCCAGAGCCTGCCGGCCCTGCTGCTGCTGCTACTGGGCGCCCTGCTGATCGCCTAGAGCTGCTTGCTGCCGGCCTGGTTCCAGCTATGGCAACGCAGGGTCCGGGCTGCTCCCCAGGGGATCGTGATGGCCCAGAAGCGGCAACAGCCGCTCTGGTTGGAGCTGTTCAGCGCAAAGTGACTGCAGTTCAGGCAGTGGGGAAACCAGGTCATCACCAGGGCCTGCAGCGCTTCCCCGTTACAGCTCCGGCTGGGGCCCGATGGTGATCACTCCAGGACACTTTTTCAGCCGTTAGGCGGCAGGCGAAAGCTCGTCGATCAGCTCCTGCAGCTCGGCGGCCTTGATGTCATAGACCTCATTGCAGAAATGGCAGGTGAGTTCGGCCTTGCCGTCTTCGCTGAGCATCTGGGAGAGCTCATCGCGCCCCAGCAGTTTGAGGGCGTTGACGCTGCGCTTGCGGCTGCAGGGGCAGTGGAAGGTGATGTCCTGGCTGGCTTCGGCGTCCTCCAGCAGCTGGGGATCAAGGTCCGGAAAGATGTCCTGGAGCAGGGCCTCGAGGTTGCCTTCGCAGGCGGCCAGGCGGTCGCTGAAGTGCTCAATCTCGCGGCAACGCTCCTCCAAGAGCGCCACCAGGGCTGGCTCCCGCGCGGCCTTGGGCAGCACTTGCACCAACACCCCGCCGGCATGCCTTAAGCCGCTGCTGTCGATGCGCTCGCCCACGAAGACCGCCGAGGGGGTCTGCTCGGAGTGCAGCAGGTAGGAGGCCACGTCATCGCCGATGCCGCCGCTGACCAGCTCGACCGTTGAGCTGAACGGCTCCCCCTCGCCCAGGTCCCGAACCACGTGGAGGTACCCGGTGCCGGTGGCCTGTCTGAAGTCGAAGCTGTGGGCGCCATCGGCGCTGTCCAGCAGGTCGAGTTCGAGCTCGGGGGTGCCGACGTAGCCGCGCACGGTTCCGTCGCGGCCGGCATCCACCATCAGTCCCTTGAGCGGGCCATCGGAGGAGATCCGCAGGTTGACTCGCCCGTGGGCGACCTTCATGGAGCTGGCCAGCAGCAGGCCGGCGGTCATCGCCCGACCCAGCAGGGCGGTCGTCAAAAACGAGAGGTTGTGGCGGCGGCGGGCGTAGCGAACCGTGGTGCTGGTGCTGACAGCCACCAGGCGGATCCCTCCGCCTGCAGCCGTTGCGCGCACCAACCGATCCGACATGCCCTGCCCCTTGCTCGGGGCACTGTATTCAGCGGCCTCAGCAGGGGATGAGCGCGGGCTGGAGTTGCCCATCGATCAGGTTCCAGCGCTGTCCTGGTTCCGTCAGGGGCTCGAACAGTTCAGGCTCATGGGTGACGATCAGCACGATGCGCTCGCGGCTGAGCTGATCGATCAGCTCAATGATTTCCGAGCGCACGGACCAATCCAGTCCTGCGGTGGGTTCATCCATCAACAGCACCTTGGGGTCCCGCAGCAGCTGGACCGCCATGGCCAGGCGCCGCTGCTGTCCGCCGCTGAGTTCCTCGGGGGCCTGTTGGAAGGACAGGCCGCTAAGGCCGACCTGCTGCAGCACCGCCTCCGCCTTCTCGCTTGGCAGGCGCCGTTGCCCCAGTCGCAGTTCTTGGCCGACGGTGAGTCCGAGGAAATGGCGTTCGGGGAACTGAAAGACCAGGCCGCAGAGCCAACGGCGCTGGCGGGCATTCAGGGCTTTGCCGTGCCAGCGGATCTCCCCGTGGCTTGGATCGGCCAGTCCGCAGATCAACTCCAGCAGGGTGGACTTGCCGGAGCCACTGCGGCCGGCCACCAGCGCAATCCGCCCGGGCTCCAGGCCCATGCTGGCCCCCCGCAGGACAGGCTCCGGAGCCGTTGCGGCGTGGTAGCGGAGCGCGTCGAGCTCAAGCATCGCTGGCCGATGGCCGTCAGGTGCCCCCAGCATGTTTGATGGGAGCAAGCCCTGCTGCATCGCGCTGCAATGGAGATTCGTTTTCGAGAATTTGACCCCTTCAATTGCTGGCTGTGGTTGCGCTTCAGCAATCCCCCGGGCCAGGGGGAGCGGGGCTATATCGAGACCACCTTGGACAGTTGGTTCTTCCTGGGCAAGTTGGGTGGGTTCAACGCCGAGAACCTTCAGGTCCACGAGGAGGGCGCTGAGGTCAGCTGGATGGGCTACGACGCCGAGACGGCGGAGCGGGCCATGCCTGCACTGATGCACAACATGGGTGAAATCGAGTACCAGGGCTCCTGGGCTCGCTGCTGGTTGGATCTGGGCACCAGTGACGGCTTTGCCCTCGATGTCCTGATCAACACCCTGCGCCAGATCGATTCCGATGTGGTGCAGATCGAGGAGCTGCTTGTCGGTGGGGCCAATGAGGATTGGCCCGTGGAGGACCATCCCGAAAGCCTGTTCCCCGTCGGAGCCCCGGACGCGTAGTCCATGGCCCGGGAGCTGCGTCGGCTGTTGATTGCACCGGAGCGCCTGGCTTCGCAGATCGCGTTGACCCGTGAGGAGGAGCGCTATCTCACCCGCGTGCTGCGGTTCAGTGCCGGTGATCGCTTCGCCGTGGTCAACGGTCAGGGCGCGCTCTGGACGGCCGTGCTTCGGCAGTCCGCCTGCGCCGAGCTGGAGCAGAGCCTGGAGGCGCCCTTGGAGCAGCAGCCTGCACCGGCTCCCCAGCTGGTCTTGGCCGCTGCGGTGGTCAAGCGCGACTTTGAGGTGGTGTTGCGTATGGCCGTCGAGCTGGGGGTGGATCGCTTCATCCCGCTTCTCTGTGAGCGAACGGTCGTCCAGGGCAGCCTGCGGCTGGAGCGCTGGCGCAGCATTGCCGCTGAAGCGGCTGAGCAATGTGAACGGCTCTGGTCGCCGCGGATTGAGGAGCCGATGGACGTCCATCAGCTCCTGGGCCTGAGGGATTCAGCGGTTCCAGGGTTTTGGGCGACCACCCGTCAGCAAGAGCTGCCGCTGTTGGCTTCTGTGTTGGCCGATCAGCCCTTGGAGCGTCTCTCCAGCCTTTGGCTGGCCTGCGGCCCTGAGGGTGGCTGGTCCCCCAGCGAAGAACAGGCCGCCGAGGCGGCCGGATGGAAGCCCGTTGATCTGGGCCCTCGCATCCTGCGCAGCTCGACGGCCTGCGTGAGTGGCTTGAGCAGCCTGAGTAGTGCCCGCGTTGCGCGCTGCGGCAGCTAGCTCAGACCCTCAGCCTTACTTCTTGCCAAACATGCCGCTGGCCATGCTGCGGAAGCCGGCGAGGTTGGCGCCACCGCGGCGGCGACGCATCGGCAGGGCGCCGCCGGCGGTCACACACTCGGGGGCGAAGGTGGCGTCGGTCTTGGCGGGAAGAGCGGCTTGCTCCGCGGCTAATTCAGCGGCGATCGCTTCAGCGGTGGTTTGCACCGAACCGGTCGCTGCAGGTGCGGTTTCAGCAGGTGCAGCGGCGGCGCTTGCTTTGAGTGCAACGGCAGCCTTGGCCTCGACAGGAGCCTTGGCCTTGGGCTTCTCGGCAATGGGGGCCACAGTCACCGACTGTTCAGCTGCCTTCTCATCGAGGTTGAGGAAGAAGCTGCCTTTGCGGTTGAACACCATGGCGCCGGTAATAGACCGTTTGCAGGATTATCCGCTGCTGCCGGTGCTTCTGAACAGCGGCCGTAGGGCAGTGCAACAGAAGTTCCAGCTGCTGTGTTCTTCTGGAGCCAGTCGCTGATTCCAGGGATGCTCGATCTGCAGATCTTGCTCAGCCCAGAGCGCTTGCAGCACTGGCTGGCCGCCCTGGTGATTAATGGTGTGCTGATTGCCGCCGCCCAGCGGCTTCCCCTGTTGACGCGCTCCGGCTGGGTCCACGCGGGGATCCTCGGCACCCTGCTCCTCGGCAGCCTGGACTGGCCCGGTTGGTTGGCCGTGGCGCTTTACCTAGCCCTCGGCTCGCTGGTGACCCGTCTGGGCTACCGGCGTAAGCAGGAGCAGGGCTTGGCCGAGGGGCGTGGCGGCCGGCGCGGGCCTGAGAACGTCTGGGGATCGGCAGCGACTGGGGCCGCGTTGGCGGTGCTCAGCGTCTGGCCGATGGCGCCGGTGATCCTGCTCAAGATCGGCTTTGCCGCGAGCTTTGCCGCCAAGTTGGGCGACACCTGCGGCAGTGAGATCGGCAAGCGTTGGGGACGCCACACCGTTTCGATCACGAACTTCCAGCCCGTTCCCCCCGGCACCGAGGGAGCCATCAGCCTGGAGGGCACCGCCGCCAGTGCGGCGGGCAGCGCCTTGATGGCCCTGGTGATGCTCCAGTTGGGGTTGATTCAGGGCGGGCCGACCTGGTTGTTGGTGGCCCTGGTGGGGCTGGCGGCGACCTTGATGGAGAGCCTGATCGGCGCCACGGTCCAGGACCGCTTCCCCTGGCTGAGCAATGAGCTGGTCAATGCCCTGCAGACCCTGATTGCGGCCCTGCTGGCCATGGGGCTGGCGCTGCGCTTCGCCCTGGCCTAGCTCGCGCCCACCAGTTGCTGACGGACGATGCCGCAGGCCTGCTGGTAGCGCCGCTGGGCGGCACGGGCACTAATCCCTGCCATGGCACCCAGGTCCTGCCAGGTCCGCTGCTGCAGTACCCGGGCTAGCACCAGTCGCCGTTGACTGGCCTGCAGGGTTTTCAGTCCCCTCCAGAGCTGACGGCGCAGTTCGCAGCGCTCGAGCCAGCCGTACTGGCCTGGTGCCTGTTGATCGCTGAGTTGCTCCACCAGGGGGGTCTCGGGGTCTGACCCGCCGCCGGGATGATCCAGGCTCGCCACCCGCAGGCAGGTTTGTAGAGCCTGGGCTTCCTGCCAGCGCTGCTGGGAGCAGCCGAGGGCCCGGGCCAGGGCGCTGTCGTTCATCGGGCTGAGTCCCTGCTGCCCGCGCCGGCGCTGCAGTGCTGCTCCCCGCTGCAGCAGCTCGATCACGCTGCGGGCGCCGCTGAAGACGCGGCAGCGGTCCCTGAGGTAGTGACGCATGGCGCCGCGAATCCAGGGAACGGCGGCCGTACTCAGGGTGTTGCCCAGGCTTGGATCAAAGCGCTCGACCGCCTTGATCAGACCGCGTGCGCCCTCTTGGGCCAGGTCTTCAAAGCTGTGGCCGCTGCGTTCGCTTTCCCGCCGGGCCACCTTCCAGACCAGGGGCAGGTTGGCGGCGACGACGGCGTTGCGGTGCGCGTGGTTGGGGTCCTTGAGATAACGGCTCAAGAGCCATTGCTGTTGGTCCTGGACTGCCATAGCGGATGCCTTGCTCTGCCCTCAGCCTCAACCGCTTGAACTGCTCGTTGGCTCACCCCCTCGGGGGTCTGATTCCCCTCAGTAGAGGGGGGTCCCGGCGCTGGTGGGCTGAAGGTTCGCCCAGCTCAAGAGCGGACTCCAGTGACGTACCCGCTCGTAGATCTGACGATGTCCCTCGCTGTTGAAGTGAATCCCATCGGGGCAGATCCACTGCAGCCAGCTCGGATCCGCCAGCAGGGAGTCCAGTAGCGGCAGGAAGGGCAGATCGGCCTCCATGCAGGCCTCCTTCAGCAGCGCTTCGTACTGGCGGACGTGCTCATTGCTGTACCAGAGCAGATCCGCGAAGGGCATCACGTGCTCGTCCACGGGCGTCAGTCCCAGCACCAGGACCGGTGCGGCCGCTTTGAGCTGGTTGAGAAGTTGTTGGAGGCCGAAGAGAAAGGCCTCCGGATCGAGTTGGTGGCGCCCGTCGCGGCGACCGATTCGCGCGGTGTCGTTGAGGCCGACGGAGAGCAGGATCCCCTGGGGCTGCTGACGCCTGAGTTCCCCGCGGCAAGCGAACTCGCTGGCCCAGCGCGCCGCCACCCGCTCGAGACCATCGCCGCGAACGCCGAGGGAATACAGCACCGGTCCGCCGGGCAGCCCCATCCAGTGCCGCCTGAGGCGCTCGCACCAGCCACCCTCTTCGGGGTCCCCCCAGCCGTAGACGCCGCTGTCCCCAAGCACGATCAATTTGCGGGGAACGGCCAACAGCATGGAGTCGCTTACAGCAGGCGCCGCCGGGCGCGGTCGCTCAGATCTTCACCCACCAGGGTGAGGGCCGCATAGGCCACAAGCAACAGGGCGATCTGATCCCAGGCAAATGAGCTGAGGCTTTCCTGCAACTGGGTTCCAAGCCCGGTCCCCGCCATCAGACCGACCACCACGGTCTCCCGCAGGATCACATCGCTGCGGTAGGCGCCATAGGCCAGATAGGAGCGCGCCAAAGCGCTGAAACGCCCGTAGAGCAGAGCCACCCGTGCCCCGACACCTTGGCCGTGCAGGGCGTCCTCGGCTGCGCCGCTGCAGGACTCTGCGCCCTCTAGCAACAGGCGACCCAAGATCCCGAGGTTGTGAAACCCCAAGGCCAGGGCCGCTGTCCAGATCCCCGGTTTGAAGACAAACAGCAGCAACAGCGCCGTGAGCGGCGGTGGCCAGAGTCGCCCCAGGGCCCAGAGCAGCCTGAGCAGCGGCTGAGCCAGGCGCCACGGCGCGACCAGCAGGAGCAGCAGCGGAGGACCGCCGACGGCTAAGCAGGCCGAGAGGACCGTGAGCAGCAGGGTGTTGCCGATCAGTCGCCCCCAGGGAAGGGCGAGGGCCTCCTGCCAGTGCTGGGAATGCAGCGGCGGCAGCGGTTGCCAATGCAGTAGGGCCGCTGGCTCAATCCCCAGGCTGTGGCTGATCGCCAGCATCAGGGGGAGCAGGAGCCCAAGCAGAAGCAGGATCTCCCGGCCTTGCCGTCCCACACCGGGCTGGGCTTGACCAAAGCGGTTGGCCAGTCCCCAGCGCTGCCGCAGGGCGCGGATCAGGCTCTCCAGGCTCAGCATCACCGCTAGCAGGAGCCAGAGGCCACTCCAGAGCTCGCGAAATTCCAAGGACTGCAGGGTGAGCAGCAGTTCGTTGCCCAGGCCCCCAAGACCAAACACCCCCAGCAGCGTGGCGCTGCGCAGGGCGCATTCGAGCCTGTAGCCGCCGTAGCTGACCACTCCAGGCAGGAGGGGCGGTCCCATGGCCGTCAGCAGGGCCGCCGGGCCAGCACTGCCGGCACTCAAGAGGGCCTTCAGGGTCTGATCGGGTAAGGCATCGAGTTGATCGCTGATCACCCGGGCCACCAGGGCGCCATAGGGAATCACGATCGCCAGCACCGCCACGGCGGGCTGCAGCCCCAGCACCTGCAGCAGCAGTAGACCCCAGATCAGCTCATGGATTGAGCGGGGGATCGCCAGGAGTCGGCGCAGCAGCTCCGCAGGCAGCGCAGTGCCACTCAGGGTGCTCCAGATCAGCCGCGAGCTGGCCAGCCCCAGCAGCAGTCCCAGCATCAGGCTCAGGGACCAGCTCAACAGCGCCACACCGACTGTGACGCCCAGTCCCCTGAGCAGGGAGTCGACCACGACTGGATCGAGCGACGGGTGCAGGGCTGCCTCGGCGAAGGCGCCAATCAATTCCCAGCCGCCGCCATGGCAGAGCCCTGGCAGCACCAGGGCCAGGGGCAGGATCACCCCAGCGGGGATCAGGACCTGGAGTGGCGGCGCGATCTTCAAGGGGTCGTGCTTCCGGCGTAGAGACGCTGCAGGGCCTGCGGCTCGAGTTGCTCCGGCGCGCAATCAAACAGGATGCGTCCCTCCCGCAGACCCACCACGCGGCTAAATCCCGCCAGCAGGTCCGGCCTGTGCAGGCTCATCACCAGCGCCCGTGGCGCCGCGGTCTGCTCCAGCAGGAGCTGGAGCAACTCCCCTGCCAAGCGGGGATCAAGGCTGGAGAGGGGTTCATCGGCGAGCCAGAGCAGAGGGTCCTGACGCAGCAGCCGAGCGATGGCAACCCGTTGGCGTTGTCCGCCAGAGAGCTGTCCCACCGATTGCGCCAACAGAGCGGGATCGAGATCGAGTTGCCGCAGGGCGGCTGCGCAGGCCTCGGTTTCTATGGGAAGGAGCAGGTTCAGCAGGGCCTTCGGCCAGCCCCACTGCGCGAGTCGGCCGCAGTTCAGGTTTTGTTGAACGCTGAGCTCCTCAATCAGGCGTAGGTCCTGCCAGAGCGTTCCGATCTGTCGCTGTTGGCGCCGTTTGATCCGGGGGCGCCTGGACAGGGCCTCCCCGCCCCAGAGCACTTGACCTTGATCGGCCTGGAGTAGGCCATTGGCGACGGCCAGCAGGGTGCTTTTGCCCGCACCGCTGGGGCCGAGCAGCGCCAGTCGTTCACCGGCGTGAAGGCTGAGCTGAACCTGATCCAGCCTGGGCTGTTGGCGTCCCTTGACGCTCACCCCCCGCAATTCCAGGACGGGCGCATCCATGGGGGCCTTAGCTCTGGGTGAAGCGGAAGACCATCAAGGCCAGGATTAACCCCACCAGGGTGAGTTCGATGACGTCGGGGCCGCGTGGGTTCATCCCCGCCCCTCACGCTTTTCCAGTTTGGCCACTGAGGGCAGGCCGAAGACCAGAACGAGCAGGGGGATCTCCAGCCAGAGAACCCCATTGCTCAGCAGGATCACCGCCAGGTCAATGGCGGCAATGGAGCGCAGAAACAGGACCCAGACCTCGTCGCCGTCGCTGCAGCTGCGCTGCCAGAGCAGCAGGCCAGCCACCAGCAGCAGCAGGTCCGTCAGCAGGGTCGTGGACAATGCGGAGAGGACAGGTCTCCCCGCATTCTGCTCCTGGAATCAGCGGATCTTGCCCATCTGCCGGCCGACCTGCTCGATCTTGGCGTAATCGCTGGCCTTCGCCCCGATGAAGCGTTGGGCCCCGAAGAGCTCCAGGATGGCCTTCTGCTCAGGGTTGCTGCTGCGCCAGCTCAAGATCGCCTGACGCAGCTTCGTGCTGAAGCCGGCTCCGAAGCGCTGGTTGAGGTCGGGCTGGGCGATCCAGTGGTAGTCGGGATAGTCGGGGGTGGTCCAGATCGCGTAGACCTTGGCCTTGTTGGCCTTGCCGCTGGCCAGGTTGGCTTCCCAGACCTGTTTGTTCAGGGCGCCGGCGTCATAGGCGCCGCTTTGCACCAGGGCCACGGTGGCGTCATGGCTGCCGCTGAAACCGGGGGCTCCACCGGCGAACTGGCTGGGCTTCACCCCGGCCTGCGCCAGGAAGTACTGGGGCATCAGCCGCCCTGAGGTGGAGCTCTGCGATCCGAAGGTGACGCGCTTGCCCATGAGCTCCTTCAGGCCGTTGATGCTGCTGATGGGCTTGAGCTGGCTCTTGCGGTTGGCGATGAAGACCGATTGGAATTTGGCGTCGATGTCGCGCTGGGCGATCACCTGGGAGCCGGGCTTTTGCAGCCGGGCCTGGACACCGGTAAGGCCGCCAAACCAGACCAGATCCAAATTGCCGGTGCGGAAGGCACTGACCGCCGCGGCGTAGTTCGTGACGGGGACATATTTGACGTCGACATTCAGCTGCTTGCTGAGTTCATTGGCCACCAATCCGTAGAGCCGGTTCAGCTTCTCGGGCTTCTGATCGGGGATGGCGCCAACGCGCAGCACCGGCTTGTTGGTCTGGGCGACGGCTGCGGGGGTGAAGGCACTGCTCAAGGGCAGAGGTGTGGCCACCGGCAGCAGCGCAAGCGAAACGCCCACGGCCGCGGCGGCCCAACGTTCTCGGCCTGTCAAGCGGATGGTCATCGCAGGAGGTGCAGAAGAACCTCCGATTTTGCCTTTAGAGCTGTTCGATGAAGCGCTGCAACCGTGTCAGTCCGTCCTGGATGGTGGCGTCCGAGGCGGCGCAGGAGAGGCGAATGCAGTCGTTGTCACCAAAGGCGCCACCGGGCACCACCGCCAGGCCCTGCTCATCGAGCAGCCGCTCACAGAAGCGCATTGAGTCCAGGCCGGTGCTGCTGATGTTGGGGAAGGCGTAGAACGCCCCCTGGGGCGGCAGGAGTTGCACACCGGCGATGGCCTGGAGGCCATCGCTGAGCAGCTGACGGCGGTGGGTGAATTGAGCCGCCATGGTTTGGACGCACTCGCGCGAGCCCGTCACCGCCGCCAGGGCTCCGTACTGGGCAAAGGTGCAGACGTTGCTGGTGCTCTGGCTCTGCAGGGCGCTGGCTGCCTTGAGAACGCTGCTGTTGCCGGCCAGCCAGCCGATCCGCCAGCCGGTCATCGCCCAGCCCTTGGCGAAGCCATTGACGGTGAAGACCCGATCCGCCAGGTCCGGTGCGACCGCCGCGAAGCTGTGGTGGCTGTGGCCGGGTGCCAGCAGAAATTCGTAGATCTCATCGCAGACCACCGCCACCTGGGGATGGCGCCGGAGGACTGCGGCGATCGCTTCGAGGTCACTGCGGCTGAGCACCGCACCGGTGGGGTTGCCCGGGCTATTGAGCACGAGCAACTTGCTGGCCGGCGTGATCGCTGCCTCCAGCCGTTCGGGGTCGAGCCGGAATCCTTCTGTGGCTGAGCTGGGGATCAAGCGCACTGAGGCGCCAGCCAACCGCGCAATCTCCGGGTAGCTCAGCCAGTAGGGCGCAGGGAGCAGCAGTTCATCACCGGGCTCCAGCAGCACCTGAAACAGGTTGTAGAGGGCCTGTTTGCCGCCGTTGGTGACCAGCACCTGATCCGCGCTGGTGGGGACCTGGTTCTCCTGGGTCAGCTTCTGGGCAATGGCTTCCCGCAGGGGCGGCTCGCCGGCGGCCGGGCCGTAGCGGGTCAGGCCACTCTTGAGGGCCTGGGCCGCGGCCTGGCGGATGAAGGCTGGGGTATCAAAGTCCGGCTCACCTGCGCTCAGGCTGCAGATGTCGCGTCCCTCGGCCTTCAGGGCCTTTGCGCGGGCCGCGATGGCCAGCGTCAACGAGGGCTGCAGCGCTTCGGCCCGGGCGGAGAGTTTCAACGGGCGCGGCATTTGAGCAGCGACGTCAGGGGGGCACGCCTTGCGGCGAACCGGTGATGCTGTGCATCCTGCCGCATGCCGGGCCCCGAAACGATGTCTCCACTGACCTCCCCGACCGTTGGCCTGGTGTTGGCGGCGGATGACCCCGAGGCCTTGGCCCGTTTCTACGGCTCCGTCTGCCTCGCGCCGCTGCAGGCCGGCTTGAGTGCTAGCCACTGCCGGCTGCCCTTGCCCGGTTCGGGCTGGCTGGAGATCTACGCCCCCAGTCGCTCCAGACCACTCGCTCGCCAACGGGGACGTCTCGCCCTGGCGATCCAGCTCAGCGGTGGTGCATCCGGCCTTCAGGCTGCGGTCGAGCGGGCTCAGGCCCAGGGCGCTGCCCTGCTGGAGCCCCCGCGTCAGGAGCCCTTCGGTTGGGAGGCCTGGTTGAACGATCCCGAAGGCAACGCCCTGCTGCTGATTGCTAGAGAGACTCGCGAGTGATTGCGGGGCGATGACGGCCACCTCCCTTGAACAGGACCTGGCGTCCTTGGCGGAGAGCTGCGATGCCTGTCGCCTCTGCAAGTTGGGCTCCAGCCGCAGCCAGGTCGTGGTCAGCCGCGGCAATCCCCAGGCGCGCCTGATGGTCATCGGCGAGGGTCCTGGTGCTCAGGAGGATGAACAGGGACAGCCCTTTGTGGGCCGCTCCGGCCAGCTGCTGGATCGCATGCTCGAGAGCGTGGGCATCGACAGCAATCGCGACGCCTACGTCTGCAACATCGTCAAGTGCCGGCCACCGGAGAACCGCAAGCCCACGGCCTTGGAGATGGCCTCATGCAAGCCCTGGTTGGATCGTCAAATCGCCCTGGTGGATCCCGCGGTCATCCTGTTGGCCGGGGCGACGGCCGTGGAGGGCCTACTGGGCATCAAGGGAGGAATGACCAAGATTCGCGGTCAGTGGCGCCAATGGGAGGGCCGTTGGTTGATGCCCGTCTTCCACCCCTCCTACCTGCTGCGCAATCCCTCCAAGGAGCGCGGTGCCCCGAAGTGGCTCACCTGGCAGGACCTGCAGGATGTGCAGCGCCGCCTGGCCCAATTGGACGCTCCGTTGTGACAGGCTTGCCCCAACCGGCCTGCCCAACGCTGCTGCCATGACTGCCTCTCTCACCGCAACGCCCGAGGCGGGGCAGCTGTCGTCCCGTTACGACACGGTCATCCGCCGCCGCCAGACCCGCAGCGTTCGGGTGGGCGACCTCTGGATCGGCAGCGAGCACCCTGTGGTGGTGCAGTCGATGATCAACGAGGACACCCTCGACATCGAGGGGGCCACCGCTGGGATCCGTCGCTTGCATGAGGCGGGCTGCGAGATCGTTCGCGTCACCGTTCCGTCCTTGGCCCACGCCAAGGCGATGGGGGAGATCCGCAAGCGCCTGGAAGACACCTATCAGCCCGTTCCCCTGGTGGCTGATGTGCACCACAACGGCATGAAGATCGCCCTGGAAGTGGCGAACCATGTCGACAAGGTCCGGATCAACCCGGGCTTGTTTGTCTTTGACAAGCCGGATCCGAATCGGACCGAGTTCACCCCCGAAGAGATCGCCCAGATCGGTGATCGCATCACCGAGACCTTTGAACCCCTGGTCAGCCTCCTGAAGGCCCAGGACAAGGCCCTGCGCATTGGCGTCAACCACGGCTCCCTGGCGGAGCGGATGCTGTTCACCTACGGCGACACCCCCCTGGGGATGGTGGAGAGCGCCCTGGAGTTCATCCGCATCTGCGACCGCCTCGACTTCCACAACATCGTGGTCTCGATGAAGGCTTCGCGGGCTCCAGTGATGCTGGCCGCCTACCGGATGATGGCCGACCGGATGGATGCCGAGGGCTTCAACTACCCCCTGCACCTCGGGGTGACAGAAGCCGGTGACGGTGATTACGGCCGGATCAAGAGCACCGCTGGCATTGCCACCCTGTTGGCCGATGGCCTGGGAGACACGATCCGGGTGTCGCTGACCGAGGCACCGGAGAAGGAAATCCCTGTCTGCTACTCGATCCTGCAGTCCCTGGGTCTGCGCAAGACCATGGTCGAGTACGTCAGCTGCCCCAGCTGCGGACGCACGTTGTTCAACCTGGAGGACGTGCTCAACAAGGTGCGCAACGCCACCTCCCACCTCACGGGTCTCGACATCGCTGTGATGGGCTGCATTGTCAACGGCCCCGGTGAGATGGCCGATGCCGATTACGGCTACGTCGGTAAAACCCCCGGTGTGATTTCGCTCTACCGCGGCCGCGACGAGATCCGCCGGGTTCCAGAGGCCGAGGGCGTGGAGGCTTTGATTGCCTTGATCAAGGACGACGGCCGTTGGGTCGATCCCTGAGGCCCTACGGCTAACCCTTAGATATCTCCGGTTTTCACGCCAACTGAGCTGTGTGAATTGCAGCTACGTTGAAGCAATCTCCCGGCCTCAGGAGCGCCTTGATGACTCAGCCACGCGGCCTGTTGCTTGTTCTGGCCGGTGCCGGCGCAGTCGGGGCGATCTGCTTGCCTCCCCTGCTGATGCCCAGTTCGGCATCGCTGGTGAGCGATAGCCCGAAGGAAGTCATTGATCAGACCTGGCAGATCGTCTTCCGGGACTATCTCGATACCAACGGCAAATACACCACCGACAAGTGGAAGGACCTGCGTCGTCAGGTTCTCTCCAAGAGTTACGGCAGCACCAAGGAGAGCTACGAGGCCATCCGTGGCATGTTGGCCACCCTGGATGACCCCTACACGCGCTTCCTCGATCCGCGTGAGTTCAAGGAGATGCAGATCGACACCTCTGGGGAACTCTCCGGGGTCGGCATCCAGCTGAGCCTTGATAAGGACAGCAAAGAACTCACCGTTGTCAGTCCGATTGAAGGATCTCCGGCCTCCCGCGCCGGGGTGATGCCCAAGGACGTCATCACCGCGATTGACGGCAAGAGCACCAAGGGGATGACGACCGAGGATGCGGTCAAGTTGATTCGCGGCAAGGCTGGCAGCACCGTGACCCTGCAGCTCCGCCGCAACGGCAAGCTGCTGGATACGCCCCTGGTGCGTGCACGCATTGAGCTCCATGCGGTCGACACCCAGGTCAACACCAGTGCCGATGGCACCAAGATTGGCTACATCCGCCTGAAGCAGTTCAACGCCAATGCCGCCAAGGACATGGCGCAGGCGTTGAAGGATCTGGAGAAGGAGCAGGTTCAGGGCTACGTGCTCGATCTGCGCAGTAACCCCGGTGGCCTGCTGGTGGCGAGCATCGCCATTGCCCGCCAATGGCTCAATGAGGGGGTCATCGTCTCCACCAAGACCCGCGATGGCATCCAGGACACCAAGCGGGCGGTGGGCCGCGCCCTGACCGAGCGTCCCTTGGTGGTGCTGGTGAATGAGGGTTCAGCCAGTGCCAGCGAAATCCTCTCCGGTGCTCTGCAGGACAACCACCGCGCTGTGTTGGTGGGGGAGACCACCTTCGGCAAGGGTCTGGTCCAATCGGTTCGCGGCCTGATCGATGGATCAGGAATGACCGTGACGATCGCCAAGTACCTCACCCCAAGCGGTCGCGATATCCATAAGCACGGCATTGATCCCGATGTGCGCGCCAAGCTCAGCGCTCGCGAGATCCAGAGCCTGCGGCTGGAGGATCTGGGCACCCAGAAGGACAGTCAATACCGTGTGGCTGAATCGACCCTGCTCAAGCAGGTCAAGGCCGCCGGCAGCCTGACGAAGTCACGTGCCTACAACCCCAGCAGTGCCAATGTCCCAGCGGCGCTGGCGGCTCCCGTTCAGTAATTAGGCCACAAAAAAGCCCGCGGTTGCTCCGCGGGCTGAGCTGATCACGCTTGTGGGCTGACCTCAGGCGGCGCTGCCCACGGGTTGCATCAGGCCGCCGCCAGGGGTGGAGTCGTCGTCATCGTTGCCGGTGTCTGCCTGAAGCAGAGCGAAGACACCCAGGGCCACCAGGGAGATCAAGCCAGAGACAAGGCTCAGGCCACCACCGAAGCCGCTGCTGAGATCGATGACTTCGCCGAGGCCGGGACCCATGAGCGTCCGTTACATCACTTCACGGAATTGTAACGGACTTTTGCGCTGGTCGCTCATCTTTGGCCTAAACCGCCAGCACGGCTTCGTTCTTGGCCTTCAGCTGTTCAGCCCGTTGGGCATCGGTCAGGCCATCGGCGCCGGGGATCTGCTCGGCCATTTGCTTGAGCCAGTTCATCAGCTCCTCCACCTGTTTCTCCATGGGCAGGACCCCCAGACCCCGTGCCAGGACCTTGGCGGTGCTGCCGGAACCGGCCTGGTAGACGAGCCTGCCGTGCAGGTGTTGGGGTAATCCCTGGCGCAGCAGCCGGAAGGCTGGCTCCTCCATCGGGGTCTCCAAGGCGATGTTGGGTTTCTCAGGTTTGATCCGTGAGAAGCCGCAGCGTTTGGCGAGCAGCTTCAGCTCCATCAGCTGCAGCAGCGAGATGACCGGCGCCGGGATGGCGCCATAGCGATCCACCCAGTCGGCAGCCAGTTGCAGCAGGCCATCTGGGCTGACGCAGTCGGCCGCGGCGCGGTAGGCCGCCATCTTCTCGTCGTTGTCGCTGATCCAGTCGCCGGGGATGAATGCGGTGAGCTGCAGATCGATCTGGGTGTCGTCCACGGCGGGGATGTCCTGGCCTTGGATCTCGGCCAGGGATTCCTGGAGCATCTCCATGTAGAGGTCAAAGCCGATGGTCTCCATCTGGCCGCTTTGCTCCACCCCGAGCAGGTTGCCGACGCCGCGGATCTCCATGTCGCGCATGGCCAGTTGGTAGCCACTCCCCAGTTGGGCAAATTCCTGAATCGCGCGCAGACGCTGACGTGCCGCATCGCTCAGCGAGGCGTCACCTGGATAGAACAACCAGGCGTGGGCCTGGATGCCGCTGCGGCCGACGCGACCGCGCAGTTGGTAGAGCTGGGCTAGGCCGAATTTATGGGCGTCCTCGATCAGGATCGTGTTGACCCGGGGAATGTCCAGGCCGCTCTCCACGATCGTCGTGCAGAGCATCAGGTCGGCCTCGCCGGCGTTGAAGGCCACCATGGCGCTCTCCAGTTCGCCTTCGGCCATCTGACCGTGGGCGACCAGGAGCCGTAGGCCGGGAATCATCTGCCGAAGCCCTTCGGCCACCTCTTCGATGCCCTCGACCCGGGGGACGACGTAGAAGATCTGGCCGCCGCGATCAAGTTCCTGGCGGATCGCACTGCGAACCGCTTCCTCATCGAGGGCCGCCAGGTGGGTTTTGATCGGCCGGCGCAACGGCGGTGGCGTGGTGATCAGGCTCATCTCCCGCACCCCTGAGAGGCTCATGTAGAGCGTTCGCGGGATCGGGGTTGCCGAGAGGGTCAGGACGTCGACGTCCTTGCGCAGGGCCTTGATCTTTTCCTTTTGGTTGACGCCAAAGCGCTGCTCCTCATCCACCACGAGCAGGCCCAGCTCCTTGAACTGGGTGCCCTTGCCCAGCAGTTGGTGGGTGCCGACGACCACGTCGACGGTGCCTTCGCCCAGGCCCTCTTGGATCACCTTGCGCTCGCTGCTGGTGCGGAAGCGGTTGAGCAGGCTGACCTTGATGGGATAAGGCGCAAAGCGCTCCGAGAGCGAGCGCCAGTGCTGCTGGGCCAGAACGGTTGTAGGGGCGAGCATTGCCACCTGCTTGCCGGCGGTGACGGCCTTGAAGATCGCGCGGATGGCGACTTCGGTTTTGCCGAAGCCCACATCACCACAGACCAGGCGGTCCATCGGCTGGGGCTGCTCCATGTCCCGTTTGACATCGGCAATCGCCTTGACCTGATCGGGCGTGGGCTCGTAGGGGAAGGAGTCCTCGAGTTCGTTCTGCCAGGGGCCATCCACCGGGAAGGCGAAGCCCGGAGCCTTGTGCCGTTCGGCGTAGAGCTTGACCAGATCGAGGGCGACCTTGCGGACGGCCTTGCGCGCCCGCTCCTTGGCTTTGTTCCACGCGGTTCCGCCCATCCGGTTGAGGTCCGGGGGGCTGTCACTGGTGGCCCGGTAGCGCCCGAGGCTGCCCAGCTGGTCGGCGGCGACCCGCAGCAGGCCATCGGCGTACTGAACAACGAGGTAGTCGCGGGCTTCGCTGCCAATCGCGAGCTTCTCGAGCTTCAGGAATTTGCCGATGCCGTGGTTGCGGTGCACCACGAAGTCGCCCGGGCGCATCTTGTTGGGATCGACCGTGCGGCTAGCGGCCTTGCGCCGGCGGCGCACGTAGCCGCTGGCCGCCAGGGAGTGCTGGCCGAAGAACTCCCGGTCGGTGATCAGCGCCAGCTTCCAGGCCGGCAACTGCAGACCCTCGAGTTCAGCGGTGCCCTTGGTCTTGAGGGCGACGGGGGTGTTCTGCTCGATCAGCCGATCAATCGCCGGGTGATCCGCCGGGTTGGGGACGAAGCGGCTGATGCAGTCGTGCTCCTCCAGCAGGGCCACGGCCCGGCTGGGCTGGGCCGAGAGCAGCCAGACCCGGGTCTTCTCCTTCTGGAAGCCTTTGATTAATTCGGCGAGCTTGCCGAATTGGTTGGGGTAGGCGGGAACGGCCCGGCTGGAGAGATCGAAATTGTTGGGGTGGTTGTCGCTCTCCTGGAGTTCCGCCAGGTCAAAGCCCTGGAAGCGCTCTGCAGCGGCCAGGGCCTCTTCGGGCCTGCGGTGCAGCACGGCCGGTAGCTCGACGCCGAGTTCAGCGCAGACCTCAGCGTGGTGCTCGATGGCGTGGTCGAACCACTGCTGGCCGTGGGAGAGGCAGTGGCGCCGCTCATCGATGGCGATCAGCGTGCCTTCGGGCAGGTAATCCAGCAGGGAGGCCGGCTCGCTCCAGGCCAGACCCATCAGCCGCCGCATCCCCTCCGGCGTTCCGCCCTCCAGCAGTTGTTCGCTGGCCTCGGGGCTGAGCAGCTGATCGAGACCCTCGGGCATGCCCTCGCGCAGGGCATCGGCAATTAGGGGGCCGTAGCCGCTGGGGGTGAGCCGCACCACCTCGATGGGATCGAGGGAGCGCTGGCTGGCGGGATCGAATTCCCGCAGCTTCTCCAGCTCCTCACCGAAAAACTCGAGACGAACGGGGAGTTCGGCGCTGACCGGGAAGACGTCGACGATGTCGCCGCGGCGGCTCCAGCTGCCCTCCTGCTCGATGCTGGTGACCCGCTCATAGCCCAGGCGGGTGAGGGTTTCTCCGAGGGCCTCGAGCTCAAATTCATCCCCTTTGCGCAGGCTGAGGCACTGGGCCTGCAGGGCCGGCGGCGGCGGCAGGTGGGGCTGCAGGGCGCGCTCGGTGGCGACGATGGCGCAGCGGCCCTTGGCATCCAGCAGCTCGCTGAGCACCTGTAGTTGTCCCCAGGTGATCTCGCTGGTGGGATCGAAGGGCTCGTAGGGGCTGCCCTCGCTGGTGGGGTAGAGCTGGGCGCTGCTCCAGCCCATCAGCTCCAGCAGGGCAGCCCAGCGTCCGGCCTCCTCCAGGGTGGGCACGACCACCAGCAGCGGCGCCTCGGCGCAGCCCGCCAGGACGCTGCTGATCAGGGCCCGGGCGCCGCGTCCCGCACTGGAGAGCCGCAGGCGCTCATCCCTGTTGCACCGCTGCAGAACCTCTCCACTGAGGGCCACCTGCTGCAGTTGGCGCACCAGGGCGGAGAGGGGCATGGGGCTCAAAGCACAGCTGACCATCTTGGCAAGAGAATGGTGGGCAGCTGAGGTGGGCTGCGGTGAGGCAAGGGAGGCGTCTGCTGCTGGCCCTGGCGCTTCTGTTGCTGGCCGGGGCGGGCCTGAGTCGACTGGGGCAACCCGAGGGAGAGCTGGTCGCTGAGGAGGTCGCCCAAGCCAGTAGCTCAGCGCCTGCCCTGGCCCCGCCCTTGCCCCTGAACTGGCAACTGACGGCCTCTAGCCAGCGGGCCCTGTTTCAACGGCTGGATCAGGCGGATCAGCTCTGGCTGCCCCGGGTGGAGCGTCTGCCGGGCGGGGGGCAGCGGATCACCTATCGCCGTCGCCTGGGGGAGAAGCCCCTCACCGCATCAGCGCTGCGGCAGTTGATCGCCCATCCACCCAGCTACAGCCGCGAGCGGGAGGCGATCAGCTTGCTGCTGGAGCAGCTGGAGCGCAGCGGAGTGGTGCTGGTGGTGCGCCAGCCCAAACAGAAGGGAGCCGCGGGTGAGTGGAATCCGCGTCGCGGTGAGTTGCGCCTGCGGCCCGATGTCGCCTCCAAAGGGACGGTCAACTTCACGCGGGTCCTCAACCACGAGGCGATCCATGTGGCCCAGAGCTGCAAGGGCGGCTCTATCCATGCCCGGCCGCAGCTGCTGGGACTGAGCCGCAGCCTGAACGCCTCAGGGCGGCGCCATCTGCAGCAGCCGCTCTATGCCAAGGCCTCTAGCGAGCAAAGGGGGCTCGAGGAGGAGGCTTACGCCAACCAGGAGCAGCTCAACCTGGGCTGGGAGCTGCTGGCGCGCCACTGCCGGCGCCGATGAGTGTTGTCTCCAGCTGCATGTTGAACGCCAGCAGCTGTTCATCACTCAACTGTTGACGACTACTGAGGTTGAACTGCTGCTCCAGGGCCTGGCGGCCGCGGTTGGCATCCCATTGCAAGGAGGCGAGCAGCTGATCGCTCTGCTGGAGCAAATCGCGCCGTCTGAGGGGAATCGACGCGGAGGCTGGATCGCAGCCTGGCTCGAGGACCCTCAGGCTACGGACGTAGGCGGCCAGATCGGCGTAGTTGGTGATGCGGTTGCGGCTGGGGTGGCCGAAGGCCCGTTGCAGATAGGTCCCCTCTTGGCTGCGCTCCCAGCCCAAGCGTTTGAGCTGAATGTCGATCTCTGCGAGCTCATCACTCCAGTCCTCGGGATCGGTCGCTGGCTCTTGGGCCTCGACGACTGGAGCCTGCGGCAGGGTTGGCTGCACCGCCTCGGGATCGGCTGCCGGAGCGGGATCGATTGTCTCTTCAGCGGGCGGCCGCCTGACCACGGCGTGGCGGACCGGTGGCTCAGCTGGTGACGGTGCAGGTGCAGGTGCCGGCCCAGGGACTTGGTGATTCAGCCGGCTTTGCAGCCGCTCCAGGGCTCGCTCCTCGGCAAGTTCGGCGTTCTCCGCTTCCCCCAGGGCACTACCGAGGCACTGGGATCCCCTCCAGGCACTGAGTTGGACCACGCGCTTGCCGGCTTCGGCGTGCACCAGACGCGCCCGAAACGACAGGCTGCTCTCCATGGTCGGCTCGTCGTTGTGGCGTTTCTACACTGGCGAGCCAAGGAAGGCTCTGCAGCAACGGCATGGAAGCGGAGTCAATTCCATCCCTATCGCCACTGATCCAATCGGCGGATCAGTGGGGTGAGCTGCTGTTGCTGCTGCCGTTGCTCGTGGCCCTTGAGGCGGTGCTCTCCGCCGATAACGCCATTGCCCTAGCGGCGATCTCAAGGCGGCTGCACGATCCGAAGCTCCAGGGCCAGGCCCTGAACCTGGGATTGGGGCTGGCCCTGGTCTTCCGGCTGATCTTGATTGCGGCCGCCCAATGGGTGCTGGACTTCTGGCCGCTGCAGCTGCTGGCGGCGGGCTATCTGCTGTGGCTCTGTGTCACCAACTTGAGGTCCAGCGAGGCTGAAACAGGGGATCCAGAGCTCAGCGATGACTCCGCAGCAGATGGAGCGGTCAAGGGGCTCTCGGGGGTGGTGGTCACCCTGGCCCTGACGGATTTGGCCTTCTCCCTCGACAGCGTGGCGGCGGCGGTGGCCGTGAGCGACAACCTGCTGTTGGTGATGATCGGCGGAGTGCTCGGGGTGGTGGCCCTGCGGCTGACCTCCGGGCTGTTTATCCGTTGGCTTGAGGTCTATCGCCACCTCGAAGCGGCTGGTTATCTGGCTGTTGGCCTTGTGGGGATCCGTTTGCTGCTGCGTCTGGTGGCGCCGCAGGTGGTTCCTCCGGAATGGGGGCTTTTGGCGGTCGTGGCCCTGCTGTTTGCCTGGGGCTTCTCCCAGCGCGTCCCTGAGGAGGCCGAGGGTTAGAGCCGATGCGCGTTGAACTGCGGCAGGCCGGCAGCAACCAACTGATCGACCGTCTCGAGCTCGAGGAGGTGCCCCAACCCGGGCGCTGGCTTGAGCTCCCCGAGCGGACTTATCTGGTGCTGCAGCGCCACCACCGCTACCAGCTGCGCGGCGGGCGCTACGAGCTCAGCTCCATTGCCCTCCAGGTCAAGGCCCAGCGCCGCCCTGCGGATGCGCGCTGGTGGCAGGGGCAATGGGTCATCGGTGACCCCAGTTGTCAGTTCAATGCCCGCTCACCGCTTCTGCGTTGCGCGGTGCTGCCGGCGGGTCCCTGTGAGCGCTGCGCCCACCACAGCCTGCGCGGCGAGGGCTAATGGAGCGCCTCTGGCATCGGGGAATCGTGGCCAGAGGCCATGGCGTGGCCTCGGGGTCGGCCAGTGACAGTCCCTATCCCGCTGGAACGATTGCCCTGCAGTCGCCGTTTTTTCTGCAGGGCGGCTTGGACCTCTCGGAGTGTGTCCAGGGGACGATCAACCTGGACTTCCCAGGCTGCCGTTGGGTCTTAAGCCACCCCGACCACTGCTTTGAGCAGTTGGCGTGGACACCGCTGCACCCGCCTGAGACCTTCTCGTTCTGGCGGGTGCTCCTGCGTCAGCCCTCGAGCGCCGCGGTCGAGGGCTGGATTTATTACCCGCATCCCGAGACCAAGGTTCGCCACTTTCAGCGGGACGGCCGCCTGGAGCTCCTGGCTCCTCGCTTGCCGGAGCTTGTGACGGGCGCAGCCCTGGAGTTGGCCGTCGATCCCGCGCGCTGCCGCCCCATCCCGGTTGCTCGTCTTCGGGCACGCCTGCTGGAGTTCCTGAAATTTCGGGTGCTGGCGGCACAAGAGACGTTTTTCCTGCAGGAGCTGCCTGTTCTGCGGCGCTGGCTTGATCAGTCCTGGCCAGAAGCCTCGGTGCTGAGCGATCAGGAAGTGCAGCTCACCCTGGATCAGGCCAGGCAGCTGTACACCGAGTCCTGAGCCGTAGGGTGAAGCTTCGCGAGGTTTGCTTATCTCCTCCCCCGATCGTTCTCCCCGGCAGCGTCGTCGGCCGGCTCCGGTGAAGCGGCTGTCGACCAGCGCTTCTGCAACAGCGGAGGCCCCCGCGGTGCTGCCGCCCGTGGATGAAGAGCAGCTGGCGGAGTCCCCGTTTACGGCCCTTGGGCTCGGGCGTCCGATCGTTGAGGCCGTTCTGCAGAAGGGCTACAGCCAGCCCTCCTCCATTCAGCAGCAATGCATCCCGGCGGTTCTGGCGGGCCGCGATGTGATGGCAGCGGCCCAGACCGGCACCGGTAAAACCGCCGGTTTCACCCTGCCAATGCTGGAGCGCCTGCGCCATGGGCCCCACGCCCGCGGGCGAATTGTTCGTTCGTTGGTGCTGACCCCCACCCGCGAGCTGGCGGCCCAGGTGGCCGACAACGTCAAGGCCTACTCCAGGCACCTGGACCTGCGCAGCGATGTGGTCTTTGGCGGGGTCAAGATCAACCCTCAGATCACCAGGCTGCAGGCTGGCGCCGATGTGTTGGTGGCCACGCCGGGCCGCCTGATGGACCTGGTGCAGCAGGGGGCGATCAGCCTGGATCGCGTCGAGATCCTGGTGCTGGATGAAGCGGATCGGATGCTCGACATGGGCTTCATCCGCGACATCCAAAAAATCCTGCGGCTGCTGCCGGCAAAGCGCCAAAACCTGCTGTTCTCGGCCACCTTCGAGACCTCGATTCGTCGCTTGGCGACGGGTCTGCTCCATGAGCCCGTCCAGCTTCAGGTCACCCCCGAAAACCGCACGGCGGCAACGGTTGAGCACATCCTTCACCCTTGCGATATGGCGCGCAAGCCGGATTTGCTCTGCCATCTGATCGCCAGCAATGACTGGCAGCAGGTGCTGGTCTTCTCCCGCACCAAGCATGGTGCGAATCGCGTCGCCGACAGGCTCAGTGCCGAAGGCATGGCGGCGGCGGCGATCCATGGGAACAAGAGCCAAGGGGCCCGCACCCGTGCCCTGGCGGGGTTCAAGAGCGGCGAGCTGCGGGTGTTGGTCGCCACCGACATCGCCGCCCGCGGCATTGACATTCATCAGCTGCCCCATGTGGTGAATCTCGATCTGCCGAACCAGGCCGAGGACTACGTCCACCGCATCGGCCGCACCGGCCGGGCGGGCCACAGCGGCCATGCCGTCTCCCTGGTGGCCGCTGAAGAGCATGAGCTGCTGCGGGCGATTGAACGCCTGACGGGCAAAAAGCTGCCCAAGCAGGAGATCCCGGGCTTTGAGCCCACGGTGCTCTCGGCTCCCCCGCTGGATCTGAGCGGCGGGCGCGGCCGCTCGAGCCGTGGTGGTGGTGGCAACCGCGGTGTTGGCAATCGCGGCGGTGTCAGCCGCAGCGGACGTCCCGCGGCACGCTCCTCCTCCCGCCGCCCTTGAGCCGGCGTGGGCTTTGATCCCAGGCGCTGGTCCGCAGAGCCGCGCCCGCAGCAGCGGGTCACAAGCAATGTGGACGCGCTGCTCCAAGAGAACGAAGCACTGCGGAGTGAGGTGCGTCAGCTGCGCCGGCAGTTGGAGCACCTACGCCAGCGACCGGAACCCAGCCGCCACCATTGGCGGCCACCCCAAGCGCTGGTGTCCTCTGCTCAGGTGGAGCGCTGGGGTGCAGCCCTGGCGGAGCAGAAGGGCTGGGCCGTTCTGCGCCAAAGCGGCCTGGAGGAGCTGATTGAGCAGCTCAACCGCAGCAGCTTTCTGCCGCAGTTGAACCTTCAGCAGCGCCTTGACCATCTGGTGCCGGGTCTGGGACGGGATCTCTATGCGGCGACGGCCAGCCCGCTCAACAAAAAGCGCTGCGCCGTCCTCGCAGCCTTTGCCCTCTACGGCGTCAGCGCGATCGAATGGCTCGACGACGACCCCCAGCGGGTTGTGCTGGAAATGCGCCAGCGGCAGAGGACCAGCAACCGCAGGACGCGCACTGACCAGCGCCGTACGGACCGCCAGCACCAGTCCACCGATCAGGGACGGGACCCGCGCCGCGTGGTGGCCCTCTCGGTGCTGGGGTTGGAGTGGGGTGCCTCCAAACAGGCGATCAAGCAGGCCCACCGCCGGCTGGTGAAACAGCACCACCCCGATGTGGGCGGAACCGCGGAGGCGTTTCGCCGGGTGAACGACGCCTATCAGTTCCTGGTGGCCTAGTCCCCCAGGCGGTCGCCCGGCACCGCGCCGAGTTGTTGCAGCAGCTGGGTGCCGTGGCTGGCGCTCTTTCCCTCCAGCTGGGCCTCGCGAATCAGCAGGGGGCAGCCGGAGCTGGCCACCACCAGTCCGGTGGAGTCGATGCACTCCAGCACGGTCCCGGGGGTGTGGCTGGACCCCTCGCCTGGATTCAGCCCCCAGCGTTCGGCCAAGGCTTTGGCCTCCGGGCTGAGTTCAGCGGTGAGACGTTTGATCAGGGGTTCAGTGGAGAGCACCTTCAGGCGTTTGCCCTTCCAACTGCTGCTGGCGCCGGGGTAGAGCCCCATCACCTTGCGGTGGATGGCCAGGGCTGAGCCGGACCAATCGATCTGGAAATCCTCTTTGGCCAGCATCCGGGCGTAGGTCATGCCCTCCTCCGGCTGGACCCGCACGCCCAGCCGCTGCAGGCGTTCCTGTTCTGGGCCGGGTCCAGCGGCTTCGATCTGGGGCAGGGCCTCGATCAGGAGCTCGCCCGTGAGCTGGGCCAGTCGTTCGGCCAGCTGGTGAGCGTCCTCCCGTAGGCCGATGGAAATGGCGCGCTCCAGAAGTACCGGTCCGGTGTCGAGCCCCTCCTCCATCGCCATGATCCCGACGCCGGTTTCAGCGTCGCCTTCGATCAGGCTCCATTGGATCGGGCCTGCGCCGCGCCAGCGGGGGAGCAGTGAGCCATGGCCGTTCCAGCAGCCCAGGGGTGGTTGCTGCAGCACCTCACGCGGCAGGATTTGGCCAAAGGCAACCACGACGTAGACATCGGCCCCCAGTTCGGCGAGTTGTTGTTGACATTCAGGGTCCTTGCGGATCCGCTCCGGCGTGAACACTGGGATGCCGAGTTCCATGGCCCTGGCCTTCACGGGGGAGGGCACCAGTGCCTTGCCGCGCCCGCGCCTGCGGTCCGGTTGGGTGACGACACCCACCAGCTCATGTCCCGCGTTGACCAAGGCGTCGAGGCTGACGGCGGCGTAGGCCGGGGTACCCCAAAAGAGGATCCGCATCGTTTGCCCTTAGGCCTCGCCGGTTATCGAGAGACCCTCCACCCAGACCATCGGGCAGAGCCCGTCGGGGGTGACCTTGGCCTCGCCCTCGAAGCCGACAATCGCGTTGAGCACCTGGCGGATATCGCCGGCCACGGTGGCGGCATCGATCGAGCGGGCTTCGCCGCCCTTGATCAACCAGCCGTCGAAGGGCAGGGAGAAGGAGCCTTGGCTGGCCTTGACCCCGGCATGCAGGGCGGAGAGGGAGTCAATCCAGATGATTGGCTGATCGGCCTTGAACCGATCGAGACCGCTTTGGCCGCCGCTGCTGCCGGGGGTGGGGCCAATCTCAAACCAGTCGGGACCGACAGACACCTTGGCCCCGAGACCGGCGTGGCCGGTGGGGGTCACCCCAAAGGCCCGGGCCGTGGCCTCGGAGTGCAGGAAGTTCTTCAGCACGCCCCCCTCCAGCAGCGACAGCTTGCGGGTGGGCGTTCCCTCTCCATCGAAGTTGGAGGCGCCAATGTTGCCGGGGTGCAGGCCGTTGTCGTCGATCGAAAGGAAGGGCACCGCCAGGCTCTGGCCGATGGAGTCCTTCTGGCTGAGGCTGACCCCGTCCAGCACCGAACGGGCATTGAAGAGGTTGCTGAAGGCGCCGATCAGATCGAGGAAGGCCTCGGGACTGAGCACACAGGTGTAACGGCCGGTCTCCACCGGGGCGTAATCCAGGTGGCTGATGGTGCGCTCGGCGGCCTCGTCAATGCAGCCGGCAATGTCGAGGTCTGAGGCGCCGTAGGCCAGGCGTACGGCACCGGAACTGCGCGGTTTGCGGCCGCTCTCCTCGGCCCGGGCGTAGAGGTAGATGCTGGCGGTGGTCAGCTGCTGCTGACGGCAGGCCCCATCGCTGTTGAGGTAAATCCGTTCGCTGCTGCGCTCGGCCAGACCGTTGTAGGGAACGGTGCTGATCGCCTGGTGGCGTCCGAGCAGATCATGCTCTGCGGCCTTGAGCTGCTCGAGCAACTTGAGGATGCCCTGGGGCTGATGCAGCGGTTGATCCAGGGCCGTCAGCGGTGCTGTGGCCAGGGGTGAGAAGGCAGGCGTCTCTTCGGCATTCCCGAATGCCGCGGCATCCCGGGCACCGGAGAGGGCCCTCTCCAGTCCGCTTTGCGAGAGGTCCGAGGTGCTGGTGGTGCCGACCAGCCCTTCACTGTTCCAGACACGGATCGTGATCGAACTGCGCTGGGCCCCCTTGAGTTGCTTGGGTTCGCCGCGGTCGACCTGCACGGAGGTGTCGGTGCTGCAGGCCGCGCCGAGGTCCCACTGGCGGATGCCGTGCTGCTGGGCGATTCCCTCGAGCTGGCTGCGCAGCTGTTCGGCGTTGAGGCTTTGGTTGGTCTGGCTCATCTCAGCGGCCCCCCACGGTGATGGAGTCGACCTTGATGTGGGGTTGTCCGACGGTGACAAAGATGCTGCCGCTGACGGAACCGCAGAAGCCTGCGGCCAGTTCCAGGTCATTGGCGCACATGGAGATGCGCGGCATCACTTCCTTGGCCTCGCCGATCAAGGTGGCGCCCTTCACCGGTTTGGTGAGCTTGCCGTCTTCGATCAGATAGCCCTCCTCCACCGCGAAGTTGAACTGACCGGTGGGTCCGACGCTGCCACCGCCCATGGACTTGCAGTAGAGGCCGCGGTCCACCGAGGCGATCAGGTCCTCCGGTTGATGGGGCCCCGCCGCGATGTAGGTGTTGCGCATGCGGCTGGCGGCGGCAAAGGTGTGGCTTTGGCGCCGTCCGCTGCCGGTTCGGGCATGGCCCGTGCGCAGTTCTCCAGCGCGGTCACTGAGGAAACGCTTGAGGACACCGTTCTCGATCAGCACGGTGCGTTGGGCCTCCAGTCCCTCGTCATCCATCGAGAGGGAGCCAAAGGCGCCGCCCGTCAGCCCTTCATCGATGGCGGTGACGGCTTCATGGGCGATCGTCTCGCCGACCTTCTCGGCAAAGGGGGTTGTGCCGCGCTCCACCTGGGTGGTTTCCAAGAGGTGGCCGCAGGCCTCGTGGAAGATCACTCCACCGAAGCGGTTAGCCAGCACCGCTGGCATCTGGCCGGCCTCGACGTAGTCGGCGTAGAGCATGTTGCCGGCACTCGTACAGACCTCATCGGCGGCCTGGGCGACATCCCACTGGCGCAGATCGTCTGGGCTGTCGGAGGTGCCGTAGCGGCGTCCGACGCCGGCCCGGTGATCACCATCGGCGGCCAGGACATTGAGGCCAACAGATTGATGCAGACGGATGTCCCGGCCAAAGGTGCCGTCACTGGCGGCCACCATCACTTCCTGCCAGTCCCGGGCATAGCTGCCCCGGCGGGCCTGGAGATGCTTGCCCTTCTGCTGCAGCTGGGCCGTTCCCTCCAGAAGCTTCTGGGTGCTCTCGGTCAGCTCAGGGCAGCTGCTGAGCCAGAGATTTTTCTCCAGGGCGAAATCCCTGAGGGCCGGTAGACCTTCGAAGCCGCTGAGCCCCGTTCCGTCCAGGTCCAGTCCCAACATCCCGAGGGCTTGGGTCAGCGCCGTCGTCAGTCCGGCCTCGCTGAGGTCGTTGGTGCTGACAAAGCCGTCCCGCTGGTCCCGAAACACCCGGATGCCAGCTCCCATGCCGAAGGCCGGCGTCACGCTCGTGATGGTGTCCTGTTCGGCCAGGACACCGAGGTGATCGGTCCGCTCCAGGAAGATCTCAACGAGATCGGCGCCGGCGGCTTTGCCCATCGCCAGGAGTGATTCCAGGCGCGGGCTCCAGCGCTGATCAAAGGGGCCGAGTAACAGCTCAGCGTGGGACGGGATGGAGGCAATCACGCGGGTTGTTGACGGTTGGGCATGGATGGCAGCGGGCCATCACGGTCCTAGCAAGAAGGCCCTGGCCAAAGCGACCAGGGCCTAACCCCCTACGGGGAACTGCGAATGACGCAGGAATCAGCGAACGGCGGGCTGGTAGTTCTCGCTGCGGATGGGGTTCGTGAAGAACAGCTTGGCCATCTCGGCACCGTTGGCGACCCAGTAGGGCAGCTTGCGCAGAACCTTGAGGGGAGCTGGGGCGTTGCCTTCATCAGCAGCGCTGAGTTTGTCGTTGTTGCGCACCAGGCGCTCAAGACGCGTATAGAACTTCGGATGGTCGACGTTCAGGACCACGGGGAAGACCCGCGCGGTGGTCTCGTTGGTCTTGGCGATGACGTACTTGTCGTACTCGCGGGCATCGAGGCCGAGGGCTTCGTAGAACTCCTTGCGAGCCACGTCCCGGACGTACATCGTCGCGAACACGGCCAGCAGGAAGAAGCGACACCAGAGGCGAGCACGCAGGCCGGTGACGCTCTTGGGCTGCGCCTTCATCAGGGCATCGAAGAAGTCGCCGTGGCGGTTCTCGTCTTGGCACCAGTTCTCGAAGAAGTTGAAGATCGGGAAGATCTTGCTGTCGGGGTTCTTCTCGAGGTGGCGGAAGATGGCGATGTAGCGCCAGTAGCCGATCTTCTCGCTCAGGTAGGTGGCGTAGAAGATGTATTCGGGCTTGAAGTACGTGTAGGCCTTGTTGGCGGTGAGGAAGCCGAGGTCGAGCTGCAGACCGAAGTCGCTCATCGACTTGTTGAGGAAGCCAGCGTGGCGGGCCTCATCGCGGGCCATGTGAGCGAAGCACTCGGCCAGCAGGGGGTTGCGCTCTTTGATCCGACGGCTCAGTTCCTTGTAAAGCAGGAATCCGGAGAACTCGGAGGTGCAGCTCTGCTCGAGGAACTCGACGAAGACCTTCCGGGTCTCGGGATCGAGTTTGTCAGCGGCGCCTTCGAACTCCTCGTTGCGAACGAAGTGATGGCGGTTGTAGTCCTTGCGGAACTCCTCGCAGATGGCTTCCAGCTCATCGGCGTTGGGGCTGAGGTCCATGGCAGCCATGGCCTCGAAATCCGTGGTGTAGAACCGCGGAGTCAAGATTGTGTCCTTCACCGGATCCTTCGTGGCCGGTGCATTGGGCGTGCCGATGGCTGTTGCGGCGTCAGATGAGGCAACGGCGGTGGGAGGCACCATCGGGCGGCTTGAACGGAGCAAAACCCATCGTAGGCGGCTTTGGTGCCAGCCCGTTGAAGGGCTTCATCACTCGCAGGTTTAGTTGGCCCCGAGCCATTTCTGACCATTCAGACGCTGCACCAGCCGTGAGACCAGCAGCGCCTGGGTCATTTTTTTCTCGTCAATCAAAAATGACTCCAGCAGGCTCGGTTCGCTGCCGGCTTCAGCCAGGGCGATGGTTTTGGCCGAGCTGATGGAGTCGCTGGTGAAGCAGAGCCAGAAGCGCCGCCCATTGGGGAGGCTGCCCTTCACCTGCCAACAGCTGCTGCCGACCACGGGCATGGGCCCCTGCTCAAAGCTCAGGTTGCAGTCGCTGGGGCCGCCGTAGGCCTCGATTTCCTTGGCCAGAGCCGGAATCAACAGATTCGGGACAAACTCCGCGAAGGGCTTGTCTTCCGGGGCCGGAGGTTTCGCCGCCTTGGCTGGCTTGGCGTCTGCGGCGCTTGCTGCGGGTTGGGCGGAATCGGTCACCGGCGCAGGCCTCAATCCAGACGTTGGCTGAACTTTAGGGAGTGCTCACCACTCCTCTGAGCTGCTGCTTCCCCAATCGTCAGGATCGGGGCTGCTTGCCGCAGGTGGGGGTGTCGCGCTGGCGCTGCTTTGGCCGCGCCGGATGACGCGAAAGGGAACGGACACCGTTGGGGCGGGATCGGCGGCCCCGCGGCTGGGGCCAGCCCAGGCGGTTTGCGGACGTTCTGGCTCAGTTTCGGCCCCCCAGTCCTCCCGCTCGGGCGCTGCTCGCCGCGGGCGCTCTTCAGCTGGCGGGCTGAATCCCGCCCAGGACTCGGGCTCAGGGCGGCGGCGAACGGAGCGGCGGGGCAGGATTTGCGGTCCTCCGCCCTGCAGAGCCAAGGCTGCCCCGGCCGCGCTGAGGCCAGCCCCCAGGCTGGATGCCCCGGCGATCCAGAGGCCCAGGGGCAGGGCGGGTGAGGTCCAGGTGAGGACGCGCACGGCCACCGCTGGCTTGGGGTTCACCGCTCCCACGACCAGGGTCGCCAGCAGTGGCGAGAGCAGCGGCAGCAGCAGGATGCGTTTCAACACAGGGGCGATGGAGTGCCTCAGGGCTGGATCGGACCGGTCCAGCGCTGCAGCTGACCGAGCTCATAACCGAGGCAATCGAACACGCGGATCACCAAAAAGTCCACCATCTCCTCCAGGGATGTCGGCTGGTGATACCAGGCGGGGGCGGGGGGGGCGATCCGCGCTCCCGCCTCCGCCAACGTGGTGAGGTTGCGCAGGTGGATCAGGTTCCAGGGGGTTTCCCGCGGACAGATCACTAGCGGCCGGCCTTCCTTGAGATGGACATCCGCGCAGCGCTCCATCAGATCGGTGGCGACCCCTGAGGCGATTCGCCCGACGGTACCCATGGAGCAGGGAAGGATCACCATCCCGCGGGTGCGGTGGCTGCCACTGGCGATGGCCACGGATTGATCATTCCAGCGGTGGCAACGCAGCTCCCCGCTGCTGCAGCCAAGGCGTTCGCGCCAGAAGGCTTCCTGGGCGGATGGCTCGCTGGGGACACGCACACCGAGTTCGGCTTGCCAGACGCCGATCGCTCCGCGGCTGACAATCAGATCGACGGATTCCCCGGCTAGAAGCAACAGCTGGAGGGCCCGCTCGGCCAGGGGTTGAGCACTGGCTCCGGAGACGGCCAGAACGATGGGCAGCGGCGCTGCCTGGGCGCTGCTGTCGCTCAACGCTCAGTCCTCGCCGTCCGCGTCAGTGTCGCTGGAGTCGTCGGGGCTGAACTCCTCGTAACCCTCGGGCAGGACCACGGCCAGATCGATCTGATGCCGCAGGACATCGACCTTTTGGATGGTGACTTCCACCTGGTCGCCCAGCATGTAGGCGCGGCGGTTCTTGCGACCCACCAGCTTGTTCTGACGGGAGCGGTACTCGTACCAGTCGTCCTTCAGGGAGCTGACGTGCACCAGGCCCTCGACGTGCGACGGAGGGACTTCAACGAAGAAGCCATAGCTCTGTACGCCGCTGATGGTTCCGGTCAGGGTTTGGCCCACAAGCGGTTCGGCTTGACGGGCCTGGGCCATGGCCAGGGCGTCGCCCTGGAGTTCGCTCACAAAGCGGCCGCGCTCGTTCAAGCGATGCAGCAGTGCTCCTGTGAGGGCCTCCTCGACGGGGGAGAGCTGGCTGGCGGTGAGCAGGGGCCAGTCGATCACCCCATGGCTTTCATCGGAGGTGATGTCGACGCGGGTTTTGTGCCGCACGGAGGGACGATCTTTCCCCTCACTCATCAACAGCACCAACAGGTGCTGGTTCCAGAGGTCGGCGTAGTGCAGGGCCGCACAGCACCAAGGGGCGTAGGCCTTGTCCTCTGCGGCCAGGGTGTTGCTGCCGGGCTCTGCACTGAGGCTGACGGGTTTCAGGGGGTCCCGCAGTTGCTGTTGCAGCACCCGGGCGCGGTCACTGGCGGCGAAGGCCACGGCCAGCTCCTGGGCGCTGGCGTTGCCATCGGCGGAGAGTTCCAGGGGGATCTCGAGGGCCAGAGCGGCTTTGGCCACGTCGTTGAGGGCCTCGGCATCGGGCGCACCATTGAGGGCATAGATCGCCGGGAGCTCCAGAGCGGCCATGTGGCGTCCCAAGGCCCGGTGAGCCTGGAGGACCATCTCCCGCAGCAAACCGGCGGTGGAGAGGGCTGGATCCAGCTGAACCATCCAGCCCTGGCGGCGCTCATCCGGCTCGGGAATCGCTAGCTCCGCGAGCCCCTCCAGGTTGGGGATGCCCAGGTCCAGATCAATCGAGCCCTGGCTCAGGCGGTTCTGCCGGAGGGTCTGGGCCAGGGCGATCAGCTGCTCCAGCAGGGGCAGTTGATCCTTGAGCCCCTTCAGGGCGGCAGGAGTCGTGCGCGCCTTCGGTTTGCGATCGGCCAGGGCCTGCAGGGCTTTGGTGTCAACCAGCCCGTCGGCCGAGATGGTGCTGCGGCAGAAGCGGAAGTGCTCCAGCTGCCCTTCGGCGTTGAGATCGAGGGCCACCGAGAGGGCCGCAGCGGGTGTTCCGGTTTTGAAGGCCGCTGCTTTGGTGGTGGCGCTGGGCAGGTAAGGCAGCCAGCTTTCACCGACGCAGAGCGCTTCACTCCGCTCTCGCAGGAAGAGGTCCAGGGCGCTGCCAAAACCCACCCGTTCAGCAATGGCAGGGGCGTGCACCCAGAGCCGCTGGCCGTTCTCCAGGGATTCCAGGGAGACCGCTGGCAGGAGTGGCGCTTCAGCACTGCCCCAGAGCTGCAGCACAAGGGTGGGTAGAGCGCTCAGGTCATCCCGGGATTTGAGGTCGAGGGCCTTGGCCGTGCTCTTCGGTGCGGCCGGCAGCTCCCGCAGACCGTGTTTGGTCAGCAGCAGATCCAGATCAGCCTCCGGTCCGGCATTGACCGCAAGGCTGCGGGCGACGTGGCCCTCGGGGGCGAGTTGCCCGACGGGGTAGCGATCGACCTTGACCTCCACCACGGCTTCGGTGGCGGGTTTGAGGTGCTCGCTATCTCCGGCCGGCAGGTTGATGGCCGTCAACAGACGGTCGTCCAGGGGGACCGCCACCAGGAGGTCGTTTTGTTGCTCCACCTGGGCCAGGAGGCTGGTGGTGTTGCGCTGCAGGATGCATTGCACCCCACCCTCCGGTGAGCGCCGACGCCCGCCCTCACGGGTGACCCGAACCAGGACCCGGTCACCGTTCCAGGCGTGGTTGAGCTGGTTGTCGCGGATGTAGATGTCTTCTCCGCCGTCCTCGCGCAGGGCGAAGCAGAACCCTTTGCTGCTGCAGCGAAGCCGGGCTTCGATCAGGCCCTCGTCCTCGACGCGACTGATGCCCTCGTCGGCTTCCTCGAGCACCCCAGCGCGGGCGAGGGCGGTGAGGGCGATGCGCAGCTGTTCCTTGTCGGCCTTGGTGCTCAGGCCCAGGCCTTTCTCAAGCTTGCTGAGGCTGAGGGGCTCCTGCTGCGGGAGCTGCTCGATGAGGTCCGCGACCGTGAACTTCATGGCTGTTGGGGTGGGCTTCTGCGGAGCGGACAAGCCCAAATGAGGTGGTGGTTCTGCGTGCCCCAGGCATCACTTGAAGACGGCCAACGCCTTCGAGTGCTACTGAGGCCTCACCATCCTACTCAGCGTCCTGGGCGATTTCCTCGGGTTCATCGTCCTGGCCAGCTTTTAAGAGCAGACGGCCGCCGATCACGAGAAAACCCACTGAGGCGGCCAGCTGCAGGGCATCGGTCGGGATGACGGCGGAGAGGGACCCCCCGGCGCCTGCCCCAAGCAGGCTGGCGAGAACCAGAGCGCTGGCACTGCCGGCAAAGACGGCGCCGCTGCGGCTCGAGGTGCCGCTGATGGTGACGATCGCCAGTTGGGTCTTGTCGCCCAACTCGGCCAGGAAGACCGTCAGGAAGGTTGAGGCCAGGAGAGGGAGCTGCATGGCAATCAGGCCAGGGGAAACATGCTGACGGCGGCCTGCCGGCCGAGCCAAAGACCGAGGGCGATCATCAAGATCCCGGCCAGGCGTTCGAGTTGACCGGGGGGCAGGACCCGCGAGAGCCAGCGCCCGAGGACGACCCCCACCAGGCTGGAGCTGATCAGGGCTAGGGAGGCGCCAATAAAGACCAAGACCGGACGGCCTGATTCCGCCGAGAGCAACAGCGCAGCCAGTTGGGTCTTGTCGCCCAACTCGGCGAGGAAGACGGTGGTGAAGGTCGTCAGGAAGACCGCGCCAAAGCTGGCGGCCTTCTCCTCTTTTTTGGATTGCGGTTGCGTGGATTCCGGTTGAGGCGTGTCGCTGCTCGGGGCGGACTCAGGCATTAGGGCTGGCGATCGTTGTCTTCAGCGGGCTGGCGGATCGCCTGCTCGAAACGCTTCATCACGATGCCACGACCGCCGTGTTCGCAGCGGATCTGCTGCCGGCAACAGGCGATGGCGAAGTCGTTGGCCTCCTCGGAGGGCACGTCGAATAGCTGGGCCAGGTTTTCGACGCGGCAGAAGACCGGCCGTTCGTCGTAGATGCGGCAGGTACTGGAGCCGGTGTCGAAGTGGATGCACCAGCCGTCGGGCCCGACCATCGAGAGATAGAGCTGCTGCTGCTCCTCGTTCAGCGCGTCGAGGGCTTCATTGCGCTCCCCGGGGTCCAGGCGGCAGCAGGAGCCGCAGCCGCTGATGCAGCGCCATTGAAGGGTCTCAGCCATGGTTCATCCCCCAGGCGCTGTGACAACCCGTCACAGGAGCGATCCCTGCGGGGGCGGCGTCGGCTCGTCTGCTTTTAGGCTGCTGCAAACACGTGCAGCTCCCGAGCCGTTCTCCCATGGGAATCGACTTCCACCTGATCGCCAACTTCGCTGCCCTGTTCCTGATCACCCTGGTCGGCCCGGCCGTGATCTTCATCCTCTTCTACCGCCGCGGCGCCCTCTGATTGGAAGGGTCTTAGGCCTCCGCTTCATCGACACGCTTGGCCCCCTGGAGGTTCTCTTCAGGGGGCTTTGTTGTCTCTAGGCCGCCAGTCCCATCGCCCTGGCTGCGTCTTGAACCAGGGCTTTCACATAGGGGTGTTCCGCCTTCGGGTGATCGATCTGAAGGGCTTCCAGCCGGCCCTGCTGGGCTTCGCCCCGGAGTTCCTCCCCATCGGCGTTGCGGATCACCACGACGTTGCCCTCCCGCCGCACCCAGTAACTGCGCTCCTGGCGTTGGAGCACCAGCGCTTCTCCGCTGCTGGGGCGGATGCCCACCACCTCGAGTTGAAGGCTCTCTTCGCCGTTCCAACGGTTGAGCCTGAGGTGATAGGCCACATCCACCTGCTTCGGCAGCAGATGGCCAACCGCTCCCCAGCGCCAGGCCATGGCCCGCACCCGCGCTTCGCCCTGGCGCAGGCTGAGCTGAAGGTGACCACCCCGCAGCTCCCGCTGTTGGCTGATCGTGCAGCCACAGCTCCAGAAGAGTGGGGTGGGATTGCCAATGCCGAAGGGCTCCAGCCGTTGCAGCTCTCGCCAGAGGGGCCGGTTGATCTGCTCCAGCTTCAGCAGGGCCTCGGGCATGACCAGCTGCAGGCCCTCCCGCTCGCGCCAGACCTGCGCCAGGTCGTTGAGCCGTTCATGCAGGGCCGTGACCCGCTCGGCCTTGACGGTGAAGCCCCCGGCGGCGGGGTGGCCACCAAACCGCTCCAGCAGATCACCGCAGGCCTGGAGGGCGGCATCGACGGCAAAGCCCTTGGGCGCCCGCACCGAGGCCCGCATCCGGCCATCCCCCTCGGCGGCCAGCAGGGCGACGGGGGCGCCGTAGTGCTCGACCAAACGGGCCGCCACGATGCCAATTACGCCGTGATGCCAATGGCTTTGGGCCAGCAGTAGGAATGGACTGCGCTGGTCTCCATCCGCTTCAGCCAGGGCCCGTGCCTCCGCCTCGATGGCATCACAGAGCTCCCGGCGTTGGCGGTTCAAGCTCTCGCATTCCCGGGCCAGTTCCAGGGCCTGCTCCGGGTCATCGGTGGTCAGCAGATCCACCACCAAGCGCGGATCCCCCAGCCGTCCGACGGCGTTGATCCGGGGGGCGAGTTGGAAGCCAACGGCACCGGCGTCGATCGGCACATCGTCGAGACCGGCCACCTGCTGCAGGGCCTGGAGCCCCGGCAGCGGACTGTCCTTGAGCCGTGGCAAGCCGTCCATCAACCAGCGGCGATTGACCCCCTGCAGCGGAGCCATGTCGGCGATGGTGCCGATGCAGAAGAGGTCCAGGGCCATGGCCAGAGCCTTGGCTGAGCGGTTGGCCTTGGCCAGGGCGCCGGCGAGGACGTAGGCCATGCCCACCCCGGCCAAGCCCCGGTAGGGGGAGTCCTCCGGGGTGCACTGCGGGTGCAGTAGGGCGCTGAGGGGCGGCCGCTCCTCGGGAATGGTGTGGTGGTCGGTGACGATGACCTCGAGGCCGAGCGCCTGGGCGCGCTCGAGTGCTTCCCGTGCGGAGACCCCGTTGTCCACGGTGACCAGCAGTCGAATGCCCTCAGCGGCCAGCTCCTCCACCATCGAGACATTCAGCCCATAGCCATCGGACTGGCGGCTGGGGATGGCCGCTTGCGGTTGCGCCCCTAACTGCTGCAGGACACCGATCAGGAGCGCCGTGCTGGTCATGCCATCGGCGTCGTAGTCGCCGCAGATCGCCAGGCGTTCGTTGGTTTTGCAGGCCTGCTTCAGGCGCTTGACCGCCAGGCCTAAGTCGGGGAAGTGGTGCTTGGGATCGGGGGCATCCGCGGGGTTCAGCAGTGCTTCGATCGCGGCAGCACTGCCAAAGCCGCGTCGGCTGAGCAGGGCAAGGATGGGCTCTGAGAGTCCCAGGGCCTGCACGTCGCCGGGGAGCTCCTCGAGGGCCACCGCAGCGGGAAGCTGCCAGTTCTGCTGTAGGCGCTGGTCGAACAAGCGTTGCTCTGGAGACTCGAGGAGCACGCTTGCGATTCGTCAGCTTGCATTCTGAGCCGTGAGCAGGCTCTGTCCAGGCCCTGGCGTCCAGCTCCCTTAGCCTCACCCCAGCATTCGGCAGCCCCTTGGTGCGACTGGCCCCCGAGGCTCTTCTTTGGGACGTGGATGGCACCCTCGCCGAGACGGAGCTGGATGGCCACCGCCTGGCCTTCAACCGCGCCATGGCCGAGGCGCGACTGCCCTTTCACTGGGACCCATCCACCTATCTCCCGTTGCTGCGGGTCACCGGTGGCCGGGAGCGGATGGCTGTGTTTTTGGAGCAGCAGGAGGGCTGTCGCCCAAGCGATGAACGGCTGGATGCCCTGCAACGCTCCAAGCAAGCCCACTACAGCCAACTGGTCGCAGCGGGTGAGATTCAGCTCAGGCCCGGTGTCCTGCGGTTGATGGCCGCTGCGGCGGCAGCGGGTCTGCCCCAGGCCATCGTGACCACCAGTGGTCGATCGGCGGTGCAGGCCCTGCTGGAGCGTCAGCTGCCGGACCACCGGGACTGGCTGGCCTTCTGGGTGTGCGGGGAGGATGTCAGCGCCAAGAAACCGGACCCCCAGGGCTATCAACTGGCCTTGGAACGCCTGGGCTGTGCCCCCGAGGGCGTCCTGGCCCTGGAGGATTCCGGCCACGGGGTGACGGCCGCCCATCGGGCCGGTTTGACGGTGCTGGCCACCCGCAGCGCCTCCAGTTCCCATGAACCGGCGTCCCATTTCGCGGCGGCAGCGGCGCTGCTGGATGGGCTGGGGGATCCCGATGTGCCCTGTCAGGTCCTGCGCGGCCCGGCTTGCCCTGAGGGCCAGATCACGCTGTCCTATCTGCAGCGACTGTTTCCAGGCGGATGACCCGGATGCCCATTCAGGCCACCCGCTTTGATCGCCTGCAGCGTCAGGGAGCGCAGCTGCTCTGGGGATCGTTCCAGGGCAGTTGGCGTCGCCGCAGTGCTGGCCTCCTCGCCCTGCTGTTCGGCTTCTATGCCGGCCAGAACGTCACCAGCTGGTGGCTGCAGACCATTGGTCAGCGCCCCTTGGTGGTGCTCTCGGTGGTCGTGCTGCTGGAGATGGTCGTGCGTCTGCGCACCCGAATCGTCCAGGGACGTCCGCCGTTGGGATGGCTCGTGCTCGACAACCTGAGGATCGGCCTGGTCTATGCCGTGGTCCTGGAGGCGTTCAAGCTGGGATCGTAACGATCGAATCAGTGGAGCTCTGCTGCTTCAAGAGAGGCAGCAGAGTCCGATTTGAAGCCTGCGATCAGGCGTCGTCGCCGTCTTCTTCAGCCACGGGATAGACGAAGCCCTGGGCGCGGCCGCTCAGCACAGCCTTGCCGATGGAGAGAGCCTTCTGAGCTGCCACAGCAGCCTTGCCTTTCCAGGTGGCGTGGCGCTGGTTCCGCTTGCCCTTGGACGTTTTCTTCTTGGGAACAGCCATCCCGCTTACCTAGTCAGCCAAACCAAGATCTTCCCTTGTCGTCTTTCCTTTCGTCAAATCGCTAAGCTCCAGCCAACGACAGATTGATGTGAGCAGCGGCGCGTCTCCGAGTCAGCTAGCGCAGCAGGTGCCCTCATCCCAAGCGTCCCCCGCCCCTGAGTCCAGGCGTTCAGAGCTTTGGCGCGATCTCGGCATCAGCCGCCCGGCGCCCCCCAGCTACAGCCAACTGCTGACCCAACTGCGCAGCGGCAAGGTCAAGGAACTGTTGCTCTCCCCAGGCCGCCGGGAGGTCCAGGTGACCTACGCCGATGGCAGCCGTGCTGAGGTGCCGGTCTTCAGCAACGACCAGGTGTTGCTGCGAACGGCCCAGGAAGCCCAGGTGCCGCTCACGGTTCGCGACGACCGTCAGGATCGGGCCACCGCCAGCCTGGTCTCCAACGGTCTGCTGCTGCTGCTGCTCTTCGCGGGCTTAGCTCTTTTGATTCGTCGCTCCAGCCAGGTGGCGAACCGAGCGATGGGGTTTGGCCGCAGCAAGGCGCGGATGGCGGAACCGGAAGCTGCGGTGGCTGTGCGCTTTGAGGATGTCGCCGGCATCAACGAAGCCAAGGAAGAGCTGCAAGAGGTGGTGGCCTTCCTGAAGGAGCCAGAGCGCTTTACGGCCGTCGGGGCCCGCATTCCCAAGGGTGTGCTGTTGGTGGGGCCCCCCGGAACGGGCAAAACCCTGCTGGCCAAGGCCATTGCCGGTGAAGCCGGTGTGCCCTTCTTCTCGATGGCCGCCTCGGAATTTGTCGAACTCTTTGTGGGTGTTGGCGCCAGCCGGGTGCGCGATCTTTTCCGGCAGGCCAAGGAGAAGGCTCCCTGCATCATCTTTATCGATGAGATCGATGCCGTTGGACGCCAGCGGGGCGCCGGGATCGGTGGAGGCAATGACGAGCGCGAGCAGACCCTCAACCAGCTGCTCACGGAGATGGATGGCTTCGCCGAAAACTCCGGGGTGATCCTGTTGGCGGCCACCAACAGACCTGATGTTCTCGATGCCGCGCTGATGCGCCCCGGTCGCTTCGATCGCCGGATCCATGTGGACCTGCCGGACCGCCGCGGGCGCGAGGCGATCCTTGCGGTCCATGCCCGCTCCCGACCGCTTGAACCTGAGGTTTCCCTTTCGGATTGGGCCAGCCGGACCCCTGGCTTCTCTGGGGCTGACCTGTCGAACCTGCTCAACGAGGCGGCGATCCTGACGGCCCGGCGCGAGCGGCAGAGCATCAACGATGAGGCCATCAGCGATGCCCTTGAGCGCATCACGATGGGTCTCACGGCCGCGCCGCTTCAGGACAACGCCAAGAAGCGCCTGATTGCGTATCACGAAATTGGCCACGCCCTGCTGGCCACCCTGCTGCCGAAGTCGGACGACCTCGACAAGGTGACCCTGCTTCCCCGCTCCGGCGGAGTCGGTGGTTTTGCCCGCACGATGCCCGACGAGGAGGTCCTGGATTCGGGCCTGATCAGCAAGGCCTACCTGGAGGCGCGGATGGTGATGGCCATGGGCGGCCGTGCAGCTGAATTGGTGGTCTTCGGACCGAGCGAAATCACCCAGGGCGCCTCGAGTGACCTGGAGATGGTCAGCCGAATCGCCCGGGAGATGGTGACGCGCTATGGCTTCTCGGCCCTGGGTCCCCTATCCCTGGAGGGCGAGGGCTCAGAGGTGTTCCTCGGTCGCGATTGGTTGCGCTCAGAACCCCATCACTCCCAGAAAACCGGGAACCGCATTGACGCCGAGGTGCAGCAGCTGGCCCGCCGTGCCCTCAGCCAGGCGGTCTCCTTGCTGGAGTGCCGCCGGGAACTGATGGACGAGTTGGTCAATCTGCTGATCGAGCGCGAAACCATCGAGGGGCCTGAGTTCCGCGCTGTGGTCGAGCGCGCCAGTGAGCTAGGCGAAGCGAATATCGAGGCTGCGCAGGTAGGTCTGTAGGCCGGCGTCCTGAATCGGCAGCAGGTAGGCGGGCTGACCGCTTCCATTCACATGGGAATGCCAGTAGCCCGGTGGGGTGATGAAGGCACCACCGGCCTGCCAGTCGATCCGCTCGGGATTGCGGATGGTGCCATCGGCGTTGAGGTCGGTACCCACCAGGGTGTAGACCCCAGGCTGGCAATCGATGATCAGATCCAGGGCCACCGATTGATGGCGGTGGGGTGCTTGGGTTGCTCCGTCAGGAACGATGCCGTACATCGCCCAGAGCACATGGGTGACCGTGCGGGTGCTGGGTAGATCGCGGTTGGCCAGCAGCAGACTGATGCGGTTGCTGCTCGCGCTCCCCGGTTGCTGAGCCAGTTTGAGCAGCTCAGAGCGCAGCCATTCGGCGCGGTAGTGGGTGGCTTCGAAGCGCGGCTGGCTGGGCACGACCCCCAGGTAGCTCAGTAGGGGGGCGTCGTGCACCCAGTAGAGAACGCTGGTGCTGCTGGCCTCAAGCAACGGGGTGCCGCCTGAGGGCAGCACGAACAGATCGCCCTCGCTCCAGTGGATGCTGGTGTCCTGCTCGGCCTCACGGCCATGGCAGACGCCCGTGCCGGAGAGCACAAAGAAGAGGGAACTGGTGGCGCTTGCCGCGGCACGGACGCCCTCTCCAGCTTCGATGCGGATGAAGTGGGCTGCGAGGCCGGGGCTGGTGGCTGGGCCGGTGGTGCCTAATTCAGCGCTGAGGTCCAGCGGAATGATTCCACTGGGACCGCTGCCGTGGAGTTCAGGTCCCCAGCTGCGATAGGGGATCGGTTCGGTGAGACCCCTGCGGATCGGATTGGCCGCCTGTCGGTAATCAAACAGCAGGGCCTTGTCGGCCACAGGCGAGTTTTGGTTGGCCTCAGCCTGGACGCTGAGCCGAAGATCCGCTGATGGACGATCGGGGGTTTGAGTCATCGGGTGACACCAGGTCCATGGAGAGGTGGCTCTGGGGCGAGCCTGCATGCATGAGTGGCTGGCTGCTGCAGGAATCGCTACAGCGCAGGATCAGCCCCCAGCGACGGCGGGAACGATGCTGACTTCGTCCCCATCCTTGAGGGGGGTGGTTTGGTTCTCGAGGAAGCGAATATCCTCGCTGTTCACGTAGACGTTCAGGAAACGGCGCAGTTTGCCGGCCTCATCACAGAGGCGTCCCTTGAGACCGGGGTAACGGCCATCGAGCGCGTCAATCAGGCCATCGACGCTGGAGGCGTCCAGGGAGACGCTGGCCTCATCGTTGGTGAACTTCTGAAGGGGGGTCGGGATCAGGACCTGAACGGGCATGGCGGGGAGTGGAAGGGTGTGGACTGGCGGTCGGTCGTGATCAGGCCTGCGCTTGATCGGCCTGGGCTTGCTTCCAAGCCGTGTTGAAGGCGTCGAGTTGTGCCTCGATCGTGTAGGGCTTGCCAATGGCATCCACCACGGCCTCGGTGGTTTTGAGGCCGTTGCCAGTGATGTAGGCCACGGTGCGCTCTTCAGGGTTGATCTTGCCCTGCTCCACCAGCTTCTTCAGGACGGCGATGGTGGTGCCGCCTGCGGTTTCGGTGAAGACGCCCTCGGTTTCAGCCAGGAGCTTGATGCCTTCAACGATCTCGGTGTCGTTGACGTCGGTGATGTTGCCGCCCGTGCGGTTGGCAATGTCAATGGCATAGGGGCCATCGGCCGGGTTGCCGATGGCGATCGACTTGGCGATGGTGTTGGGCTTCACCGGGGTGATGAAGTCGCGGCCCTCGCGGAAGGCGGTGGCGATGGGGTTGCACCCCTCGGCCTGGGCGCCGCTGAAGCGCACGGCCTTCTCCTCCACCAGTCCGCACTTGATGAATTCGTCGAATCCCTTGCGGATCTTCGTGAAGAGGGAGCCGGAGGCCAGGGGCGCGACGATGTGGTCGGGCAGTTCCCAGCCCAACTGCTCGATCACTTCGTAGCCGAGGGTCTTGGAGCCTTCGGAGTAGTAGGGGCGCAGGTTGATGTTGACGAAGCCCCAGCCGTAGGTGTTGGCCACCTCGGAGCAGAGGCGATTCACCTGGTCGTAGTTGCCCTTCACCGCCATCAGGGTGGGGTTGTAGATCAAGGTGCCCAGCACCTTGCCCAGCTCCAGGTCGCTTGGGATGAAGACGCAGCACTCCAGTCCGGCGTGGGCGGCAATGGCGGCGGTGGAGTTGGCGAGGTTGCCGGTGGAGGCGCAGCTGACGGTCTTAAAGCCCAGCTCGCGGGCACGGGTCAGGGCCACTGAAACCACCCGGTCCTTGAAGGACAGGGTCGGCATGTTGACGCCGTCGTTCTTGATGTAGAGGCTCTTGAGGCCCAGGCGCTTGGCCAGGTTGTTGGCCTTCAGCAGGGGGGTGAAGCCGGTGCCGACATCGATCGGATCCCCTTCGATCGGCAGGAAATCGCGGTAGCGCCAGATGGAGGCCGGACCGGCTTCGATGGTGGCGCGGCTGACACGGTTGCGGATCGCCTCGTAGTCGTAGACCACCTCGAGGGGACCGAAGCAGACGTCCTCACAGACGTGACGTGCCCCAGGGTCATAGGCCTGGCCGCATTCCTTGCAGCGCAGTCCGGTGAAGGTCGGCCCAACGCTGGAGCGGGAAAGGGTTGCGGTCAAGTTCAGATCCTGAACGTTGGGACGAAATTAGCAGCGCCAATTCACAGGCAGGTTTAAACCCGACCCGCAGGATCGGGTATCTCCAGGTTTGTCTTGAGATCCCCCGTGGCGGCTTGACCGGCCGGTTGTGCTGCCTAGTCTCGGCCAGGGATCGGCTCGGCTTGTGCAGGTATCGGTTCAAGGCCTCAAGCGGCTGTTGCGCTGGCTGGCCAGTGCTGCCCTGGTGCTGGGTTTGTTGGTGCTTCTGCCGCGCCTGGTGATCGAGGCGCAGTGGTTTGCGCAGTTCGATGCCCTCACGGTGGTGCTGCGCCGCTGGTTGTTTCAGTGCCTGGCCTTTGCTCTGGTCCTGGGTTTGGGCCTGCCGCTGCAGCTGCAGCAGCTGCGCCGCTGTTGGCGCCTGAGGCAGGAGGCCCCGCGCAAGCAGCTGCGGGAACGCCCCTTGGCGCCCCTCGCCAGCGGTCCGCTGGTGGCGGTCTTGACCGGCCTGCTCCTGCTGCTGGTGATGGGCCTGAGCTATCTCTTCCTGCAGGCCCGGGGCCTGATCCTGGATCCCTTTGGCGGTGAGGTCATCACCGGCCTCTCGGTCCTGGCGGACCTGCCGCCAGCACTGGTGCTCGGCCTGGCGGTGGTCCTGCTCCCCTGTCTGCTGCGGTGGCCCTACAGCACCCTGCGGATCAGCCTGGCGGCCGCCCTGGCAGGCTCGGCCACGGCCTGCGCCCGTGGTTGGAGCCTCTGGCTGCCGGGTCTGCTGGCCGTTCCCTTTGGCGAGGCCGACCCGCTGACGGGCTTTGACCTGAGCTTCACGGTGCTGCGCCTGCCGGCCCTGCACCTGCTGGTCAGCCTGGTGATCGCCCAGGTCCTGATTGGTTTTGTTGGTTGCCTCTGGCTGACTTTCTCGGAAGGGACCTCACTCACCGATCTGCGCTTTCCAGGGTTGAGCCGCGAGCAGCAACGAGTGCTGCAACCGCAGTTGGCGGTCTTGGCCCTGATGGCGGCCCTGAGTTACGGCCTCAGTCCCTTTGACCTGATGGTCGAAGGCAGTGGGGTGGCTTCGGGGGCTGGCTTTGTTGACCTGCACATTCGTCTTCCCCTGCGGCTGCTGTTGGCCCTGCTGCTGTTGATGAGTGGCCTGGGACTGCTGGTGCCGGTGCCCCGGTCCTGGTTTCGCCGCGCGGCGATGTTGCCCCTGCTGGTGTCCGCCTGCCTGCTGCCGATCGTGGAATGGGGTCTGGCGCCCCTGGTGCAGCGGGTCTGGGTGCAGCCCCGGGAGCTGCAACTGGAGACCCCCTACCTCAGGCGCGCCATTGCGGCGACGCGCCGGGCCTTTGGCCTCGAGGCCGTTCGTGAGCTGGATCTCGAGCCCAAACAGCAGCTCAGCGCCGCCGATCTCAAGAGCGCCGAGGGCACCTTGGCCAACGTGCGGCTCTGGGATAGCGGGCCCCTGCTGGAGGCCAATCGCCAGCTGCAGCAACTGCGTCTCTACTACGACTTCCCCTCCGCGGCCGTCGATCGCTATCCCCTGAATGCCGACGCCAGCGCGCTGGGCTCCCAGCAGGTCTTGATCGCAGCCCGGGAACTCGATTCCTCGGCGCTGGCCAAGGGCTCCCGCACTTGGCTGAACCGTCACCTGGTCTTCACCCACGGCTACGGCTTCACTGTCTCGCCGGTGAACGTCTCCGGTAGCGATGGGCTGCCGCTGTATTTCGTCAAGGACCTGGGCCGCAGCGGCCGGGTTCAGGCCCTGCCCCAGCTGGGCCAGAGCCAGAAGCGAGTGGAGCAGTACCTGCCTGTGGGACGCCCGCGGCTCTACTTCGCCTCCGCTCCCGCTCCCTACGCGATTGCCCCCTCCCAGGTGCGGGAGTTCGACTACCCCGAGGGCGATCTCAACGTCTATTCCCGCTACGACGGGCAGGCGGGGGTTCCAATCCACGGGCCCCTGGATCGCCTGATGGCGGCGATCTACCTGAATGAGGTGCGGCTGCTCTTCACCGGCTCCCTGACTCCCTCCTCCCGCCTGCTGGTGCGCCGGCAGGTGAACGAGCGTCTGCAGGCCCTGGCTCCGTTCCTGCGTTTTGAGAGCAAGCCCTATCTGGTGACGGCCCGCGTCGAGGACGACCCCGATTACAGGCCCGAGCACCATCAGTACTGGATGCTTGACGGCTTCACCGAGAGCCGCAGCTACCCCTATTCAGACGCCAACCCCGATGGCATTCGCTACTTCCGCAACCCCGTTAAGGCGGTGGTCAATGCCTACAACGGCGATGTCTGGCTCTATGTGAACGATCCGAACGACCCGGTGCTGCGGACCTGGCAGAAGGTCTTCCCGGATCTCTTCCGTCCCCTCTCAGCGATGCCCAAGGCCTTGCTGGCCCACATCCAGGTCCCCAAGAGTCAGTTCAACATCCAGGCCGAGCGTCTGCTGCGCTACCACGTCACCGACGTGCGCACCTTCTACAACGGTGATGACGTCTGGGCCCTGCCGCTGGAGATCTACGGCGATGCCTCGGCTCCCGTCCGTCCATATCACGTGACGATGCAGCTGCCCGGTGAGCAGCGTCCCGAGTTTGTGCTGCTGCTGCCCTTCACGCCTCTAAAGCGCCCAAACATGGTGGGCTGGCTGGCGGCCCGCAACGACACCCCCAATTACGGCGAGCTGTTTTTGGTGCGCTTCCCCCAGCAGCGTCTGCTTCTGGGACCTCAGCAAATTTCGGCCCTGATCGAGCAGGACCCGGCCATCAGCTATCAATTTGGCCTCTGGAATCGCGTCGGCTCCCGCCTGCTGCGGGGCAATTTGTTGGCGATGCCCGTTGGCCAGGGCTTGCTCTATGTCGAGCCGATCTATCTGCAGAGCAACAACAACGCCCTGCCCACCCTGGTGCGTGTTGTGGTCACCGACGGGAGACGCTTTGTGATGGAGCCCACCTTTGATGAGGCCCTGGCGCGCCTGGTGTCGGTCCAACCCAGTGGGGGCATGCGCGCCTTGACCCTGCCCCAGCCGGTCCTTCCCTAATTCGAGGACAAAAAAAGGGGCCCCGAAGGGCCCCGGTCATTCAGTGCGACGCCTGAATCAGGCGGCCACAGCGGACTTGGGGTCCAGCTCGCCCTTGGCGTAGAGGCCGGCGTAGTAGTTGATGTCGCGCTGCTTGATCTTGCTGGCGTTGCCGGCACACCAGAACTGCTGGTAGCGATCGAGGCAGACCTGCTTCATGTAGGCCCGGGCAGGCTTGTTGAAGTGGCGGGGGTCGAAGTTGGCGGGATCCTTCATCGCGGCTTCACGCACAGCGGCGGTGAAGGCCAGGCGGTTGTCGGTGTCGATGTTGACCTTGCGGACACCGTTGCGGATGCCTTCCTGGATTTCCTCGACGGGCACGCCGTAGGTCTCGGGGATGGCGCCACCGAACTTGTTGATCATCTCCAGCCATTCCTGGGGCACGGAGGAGGAGCCGTGCATCACCAGGTGGGTGTTGGGGATGGCCTTGTGGATCTCAGCGATGCGGCTGATGGCCAGCACTTCGCCGGTGGGCTTGCGGGTGAACTTGTAGGCGCCGTGGCTGGTGCCGATGGCGATGGCCAGGGCATCAACCTTGGTCTTGGCGACGAAGTCGGCAGCCTCAGCGGGGTCGGTCAGCAGCTGGCTGTGGTCCAGCTTGCCCTCGAAGCCGTGGCCGTCCTCGGCCTCGCCCATGCCGGTCTCCAGGGAGCCCAAGCAGCCCAGCTCACCCTCAACGCTCACGCCGATGGCGTGGGCCACGTCCACCACTTCCTTGGTGACAGCCACGTTGTAGTCGTAGCTGGCAGGGGTCTTGGCGTCGGCTTCCAGGGAGCCGTCCATCATCACGGAGGTGAAGCCGTTGGCGGCAGCGCCGAAGCAGGTGGCGGGGCTGTTGCCGTGGTCCTGGTGCATCACGACGGGGATGTCGGGATAGGTCTCAACGGCAGCCAGGATCAGGTGGCGCAGGAAGTTCTCACCGGCGTACTGACGGGCGCCGCGGGAGGCCTGAAGGATGACGGGGCTATCGGTCTCATAGGCAGCCTCCATGATCGACTGCACCTGCTCCAGGTTGTTGACGTTGAAAGCAGGGATGCCGTAGCCGTTTTCAGCGGCGTGGTCGAGCAGCAGCCGAAGCGGAACGAGCGCCATGGGGACACCAATAAGGGATTGGCGGGGATCCTAACCGGCGCCTTTTCCCTTAAACCCTGGCCCTGAGTCCAGCATCCGCAGATTCCAGTGCCAGATCGCAAACCCGCTGGCTCGAGAAGGCTTCCGCGAGCCCGGGCACCACGGGTCGGCCCTCGATGGCGGCCTCGGCCCACCACTGGGTGATTCGGCGGACGGCGGCGAGACGGCCATCGGGCCAGGTCTGGGGGAAGGCCAGGCTGGGATCGGGGCTGATCTCCTCCAGGGCCCCGCTGCTGCCGGAGCGCCAAAGTTTGAAGCCGTGGACGTAGTCGCTTTGGTTGCTGGATCCCAGCACCAGGCTGCCTTCGCTGCCATAGACCTCGATCCAATAGCCCCGACCTGGACGGGTCACCGAGCCCAGCGCCACCTGTGCAGGGATCGAGCGGCCCTGGTGGTCCTCCAGCTCCAGTTGCAGCAGGGCGATGTCTTCGGCATCCACTGCCGCCATCCGCCCACTGCCATCGGCCAGGGGGCGCTGGGGAATGGCCATGCTGCGCTGGGCACTCAGGCTGCGGGTCGGGCCAACCAGCCAATGCAGGGTATCAAAGGCATGGGTTCCGAGGGATCCCAGGACTCCACCGCCGGCGGCCCGCTGGGAATACCAGTTCCAGGGACGGCTGGCGTCCGCCCGACTCCCCATCAGCCAGTCCAATTTCACCAGCCAGGGCGTGCCGACGGCGCCGTCCTGCAGGAGCGCGGCGAACTGTTGAAATTCCGGGACGCCGCGGTATTCGAAGTCCACGGCCACGGTCACCCCGGCCTGGAGGGCCTGGCGCTGGAGGGTCTCCACCTGGGCGGCCTCCAGGGCGACGGGCTTCTCGAGCAGCAGGTGCTTCCCGGTGGCAATGGCCGCCTGGGCCAGGGCGAAGCGCGGTTCAGGGGGCGTGGCGATCACCAGGGCATCCACCCGGGGATCGGCCAGCAGGGCATCGAAATCGTTGAAGCCTGGGAGGTCGTGGCTGCGGCAGGCCTGATCGAGCCGCTCGCTGCGATGGTGCCAGAGGGCCACCGGTTCGGTCAGGGGGCAGTCCCGTAGGGCGGGGAGGTGCACCTTTTCGCCGAATGCCAAGCCAACAAGGGCCACCCCTAACGGACGCTGTTGGGTGCTGGATCCGGTCACGGCGGCTCGGCGTTGCTGTTAGGAGCCTGCCAGGAGCTCTTCCCCGGCGGCGCAGACCGCTTCGATGGTGGATTCGATCAACCCGTCATTGGCGGAGGCCTGCCACTGGCTTCCCCATTGGGGCAGTCCATTGACCGAGGTGTCGCGGTAGAGGCGCTGCGCGCAGTCCAGCTCCATCACGTAGAGGCTGCTGGCCGGGGGGCGGACCTCCTTGCCATCGGCACCCGCCTCCGGGGTCGGGGGTTGGAAGCGACTGAGCACCGTCAGATTGCCGTTCTTGTTCAGACGCAGGCTGCCGCGATCCCACCACTGCTGTCCTTCGCTGGTGACGGGCACCTCCTGCCAATCCACCGGGCCCGCGAAGACCGGTTGGGGAAGGCCACTCAGCAGGACCAGCCCCAGCAGGAGACCGCAGACGGCGCCAAGGATTCGCTTCACGCGGCGACCGCTTTGCTGTAGCCGTGCATCGTTAGCAGGCTGACCAGGGTGCTGCGCAGTTTGGGGCGGGGAACGATGTGATCGACAAAACCGTGGTCCTGCAGGTATTCCGCCGTTTGGAAATCATCCGGCAGCTTCTCCCGAAGGGTCTGCTCGATCACGCGCCGGCCCGCGAAGCCGATCAAGGCCTTGGGTTCCGCCAGGATCAGGTCGCCGAGCATCGCGAAGCTGGCGGTGACGCCACCAGTGGTCGGGTGGGTCAGCAGGGGTAGATAGAGCAACTCAGCCTTGCGGTGGCGCTCCAGGGCCCCGGAGATCTTGGCCATCTGCATCAGGGAGAGCATCCCCTCCTGCATGCGGGCGCCACCAGAGGCGCAGACGATCAAGACAGGCGCGCGCTTGGCGGTGGCGGTTTCGATCAGGCGAGCCAGCTTCTCGCCGACCACCGATCCCATCGATCCGCCCATGAAGCGGAAATCCATCACCCCGAGGGCCATCGGAATGCCCTCAACGGTGCACATCCCGGTGATGACGCTGTCTTTGAGGCCGGTGGCGCGCTGGGTGTCGCGGATGCGGTCGGCGTAGCTGCGGCGATCCTTAAAGGCGAGGGGATCGGTGGGACACAGTTCGGTGTCGAGGGCCTCAAAGCTGCCCTCATCGACGATCAGACGGATCCGCTCCTCACTAAAGATGCGGTGGTGATAGCTACAGCCGCTGCAGACACTGGCGTTGGCGGCCAGGTCCTTGCGGTAGACCACCAGCCCGCATTCGGGGCACTTGCTCCAGAGGCCATCGTCTTCGCTGACCTCCTGGGCATTGCGCACCGCAGGAGCGGTCTTGCGGCGATCGGCAAACCAGTCGAACAGCGACATGGTGATAGCGGTCTCCGGATGGTCTGATCAGACCATTAAAGGGCGCTCCAGCCCAAGTGCTTGCCCAGCTGTTGCAGCCAGAAGCTGTTTCCAGCCATCCAGACCGCCAGTCCGCCGCCCACCAGGAAGGGGCCAAAGGGGAAGGGTTGGCCGCGCTTGAGCCGGCCGCTGAGCAGACCGACCAGACCAAAGAGCGCCCCGGAGAAGACCGCCAGGGCGACGCTCAGGCCCAATCCCGTCAGGCCCAGCCAGGCGCCAAGCAGGGCAGCCAACTTGGCATCCCCAAGACCCAGAGCAGGTTTCCCGAGCAGCTTCTGGCCGGCGGCGCTGGTGGCTTCAAACCCCAGTAGGCCAGCGCTGGCAGCCAGGAGATGCCAAAGCAGGAGCTGCGGCTCTGGACCACCGCTTTGGCTGAAGACCGCCAGCAGGCTGAAGACAAAGCCCAGCAGAACCCCGGTGCGGCAGAGGGGCTCCGGCAACCAGAGCTGATCCAGATCAATCAGCAGCAGCGGAAGCAGCAGGGTCACCAGGCACCAGCCGGCCAGCAGCTGCAGAACGGCGGGGGCCTGCCCCAGGGCTTCAGGATGGCCCAGGGCTGCCGCCAGAAACAGACCGCCGCAGAGCAGCTCCACCGCCGGGTAGCGCAGTCTGATGGAGCTGCCGCAGTGGCGGCAACGGCCGCGTAGTAGCAGCCAGCTGAGAACCGGGATGTTCTCGCTCCAGCCCAGGCCCGTGCCGCAGTGGGGGCAGTGGCTGCGGGGCATGACCACGGACTCCTGGCGGGGATAACGCCAGGCGACGACGTTCAAAAAACTGCCGATGCACAGACCCAGCGCAGTGATCAGCAGCAGAACCGTGCTGGGAAGAGTGCTGAGCATCAGAGACCCCGGTAGGGCGAGCGGGAGGGACGGCTGCGGGACGGGCGGGACCGGACCCAGTCCAGTGGGATGAACTGCTCCTCGGGCAGGAGCACCGGCAGTTCAAAAACCACCCGCCCTTGCCCTGGGCTCAGCACAATCCCCTGGGGCTCCAGGGCCGAGACGGAGCGCTCAAGGAACTGGAAGTAAACCCTCCGCGCCTGGGCAATCACCGCGGCGCTATTGATCCGATCCCAACGGGGTTGCGCAGATACAGAAGAACCCACCGCGCCTCGAATCTCAAAGGAGAGAGGAGCTGGTGGGTTGATACGACTGGGCTGAGGAGCAACCGATGTGGGAGGACCGTGTCCGCCAGTTGCGCCCCAGCCTAGGGGTGAAGTTGGCTCAGGCCAGCTTCTTTTTCTCTTCGATCATGCGGTGAATGATCGGGGTCAGGATCAGCTCCATCGCGAAGCCCATCTTGCCGCCGTTCACCACGATCGAGGTGGGGCTGGACATGAACGAATCGTGGATCATGTCGAGCAGGTAGGTGAAGTCGATCCCCCACTTCTCACGAGCACCCTTGCGGAAGTGAATGATCACGAAGGACTCATCCGGGGTGGGGATGTTCCGGATCATGAAGGGGTTCGAGGTGTCCACGGTGGGGACACGCTGGAAGTTGATGTCGGTCTGGCTGAACTGCGGGCAGATGTGGTTGATGTAATCCGGCATCCGGCGCAGGATCGTGTCAACGGTGGCCTCGGCGGAGTAGCCGCGCTCAGCGTTGTCACGGGAGATCTTTTGGATCCACTCCAGGTTGACGATGGGCACCACGCCCACCAGCAGGTCAGCCAGGCCAGCGACGTCGTAGCCCTCGCCCTTCACGCCACCGTGGAGGCCTTCGTAGAAGAGCAGGTCGGTACCTGAGGGGATGTTCTCCCAGGGGGTGAACTGGCCGGGCTCGAGGTTGGTGCCGAGGCGGGCGTTGTGGTCAGCGGCCTCTTCCACGGAGTGGAGGTAGTAGCGCTTCTGGCCAGCACCGGTTTCGCTATAGCTGCGGAAGAGCTCTTCGAGCTTGTCGAACAGGTTGGCCTCAGGGCCGAAGTGGGAGAAGTTCTCGCCCTTGGCCAGGGCCGCGCCCATGGCCTCTTTCATGGCGGCCCGCTCGTAGCGGTGGTAGCTATCGCCTTCCACCACCGCAGGGGTGATCCCCTCGCGCTTGAAGATGTGCTCAAAGGCACGCTTCACAGTGCTGGTGCCTGCGCCGGAGGAACCGGTGACAGCAACAACCGGGTGACGCTTCGACATGCGCAGGGATCGGTGGAACTAGCGGCGAGTTTGGCAGGTCGCGTGGCCAATCCCGCCGATCCGTTGATCCCTGTTGCTTTAGGCCTCGAGGGCGGCCAGCAGTTGATCGCCCATGGCCTTGCAGCCCAGTTGTGTGCAGCCCTCGGCCATCAGATCACCGGTGCGATAGCCCTGGGCCAGGACCCGGTCCACGGCCTGCTCGAGTGCCGTCGCGGCGGCATCTTGCTGGAGACCCACGCGAAGCATCATCGCGGCGCTCAGCACCATGGCCATCGGGTTGGCTTTGTCCTGGCGCGCAATGTCGGGGGCAGAACCGTGGATCGGTTCAAACAGGCCAGGGCCGCTTTCGCCTAGTGAGGCTGAGGGCAGCATGCCGATGGAGCCGCTGAGCATCGCGGCCTCATCGCTAAGGATGTCGCCAAAGAGATTGCTGGTGAGCAGCACGTCGAACTGACGGGGGTTGCGCACGAGTTGCATCGCGGCGTTGTCCACGTACATGTGGCTCAGCTCCACGCCCGCATAGCTGCTGGCGTGGAGGGCCTCAACGCGATCGCGCCAGAGTTGGCTGACATCCAGCACGTTGGCTTTGTCGACGCTGCAGAGGCGGCCGCTGCGCTGCTGGGCAATGTCAAAGCCCACCTTGGCGATGCGATCGATCTCATCGTCGAAATAGGCCATGGTGTTGAAACCACGCACCCGGCCGTCGGCCTCAACGCGGCCCTTCGGAGTGCCGAAGTAGACGCCCCCGGTGAGTTCGCGAACCACCATCAGGTCGACCCCCTCGATCACCTCGCGCTTGAGGGTGGAGGCATCGATCAGCGCCGGGATGATCTTCACCGGACGCAGGTTGGCGAAGAGCCCCATGCCGGAGCGCAGGCCCAGCAGCCCGGTCTCCGGGCGCTTCTCGCGGGGCAGGGTGTCGTATTGCGGCGAGCCGATGGCGGCGAGAAGCACGGCATCGGCGGCCTTGCAGGCCTCGAGGGTGCTGGCGGGCAGGGGTTCGCCGGTGGCGTCGATGGCGCACCCCCCCATGGGCTGCTCGTTGTAGACCAGCTCAAAGCCGTGGCTGCGGCTGACCGCGTCCAGCATTTGGCGGGCCACCGCCGTGATCTCAGGACCGATCCCGTCACCGGGGAGCAGGGTGATCCGGAAGCTGGTCATCGACGTCCGCCTGGGCTTCGGGGGAGGCTACGGCTTGACTTGTTTTTCCAGTTGGCGGAGCGCCTTGCCGAGCTCGGGCAGCTTGTTGAAGGCCGCTGAGCAGCGCAGCCAGAGGCGGTTGGGGATGGCGGGATAGCCGCTGACGACCTCACCGGCGGCCACTTCCCCGTGGACCCCGGACTTGGAGGAGGCGATGGAGCGATCGCCCATGACGGCCTTGTTGGCGAGGCCCACCTGGCCGGCCAGGATCACGCCGTTGCCCAGCTTGGCGCCGCCGGCAATGCCGACCTGGGCCGCCAGGGCGCAGCCCTTGCCCGTGGTGACGCCGTGGCCGATGTGGACCAGGTTGTCGATCTTGCTGCCAGCGCCGATCCGGGTTTCGCCGACGGAGGGGCGATCGATGGTGCTGCCGCAGCCCACCTCAACGGCATCCTCGAGGACCACCAGGCCGGTCTGGGGCATCTTGCGCCAGCCGCTGGCGGTGGGCACAAAGCCAAAGCCTTCACTGCCGACGACGGCATTGGAGTGCACCACGCAGGCGCGTCCCAGGCGGGAGCCGGGGTGCAGGACGGCGCCGGCATGCAGTTCACAGCCATCGCCGATCTGCACGTCGTCGTAGATGACGACGTTGGGGTGGATCGTGCAGGAGGCGCCGATTTGCACGTCGCTGCCGATCACCACGTTGGCGCCGACATGGCTCCCCATGCCCACCACCGCCTCCGGTGCAATCACGGCGCTGGGGTGAACACCCGGAGCCTTGGGGGCACGGGGGTAGAGGGTGTCGAGCGTCTCGGCAAAACCCAGCCGTGGGTCAGCCAGGGCGACCCAGGCCATGCCCTTGGCCGTGGCTTCCGCCTGGGCGGCCTCGCATTCGTTGCCCTTGGCGGGCAGCAGCACGGCGCTGGCGCCGCTGGCATTGAGGGCGGCCGCCAGGGCATTGCCAGCCTCAAGAAAACTGATCTGACCGCTGAGGGCCTGGTCGAGGGCGGCGGCGGCACCCAGCTCCGGGTCCTCCCCGAGGTGGTGCTGAAGGGACTGGATCCCACCTGCGGCCTTCACCTCGCTCAGTTGGCTGAGCAGTTGGCTGAAGCGCATCGGCGGCGGGGGGATGTGCTGCGGATGGTAGGCCGATTTCTCAGGTCTCAGCTTGAGGCGATGACGACGAGGTGATCCCGATGAATGACCACTCCGCTCTGGCCCTGATCCCCCTCCAATTCATCGCTCGCTAGGGCGCTGAGGCCCCGGGCGAGCTCCCGCCCGTCCTCGCCCAGAACCCGCACGGCCTCACGCCGGCCAAAGGAGCCGTCCACGCTGCGGACCCCGACGGCCAGCAGCGAGGCTCCCTGCTCCAGCAGCGCACGCTCCGCTCCTGCATCCACGGTGATGCTGCCCTTGGGCAGCAGGGCATGGGCCAGCCAACCCTTGCGGCTGCTCAGGGGGGTCTCACTGGGGCGGAACAGCGTCCCCAGTTGTTCGCCGGCCAAGACGGCTTCCAGCACAGCGGGATCGCGGCCATCGGCCAGGCGCACCTGAATGCCGCTGGCGGTGGCGATGCGCGCGGCCGAGAGCTTGGTGGTCATCCCGCCGGTGCCCCAGCGGCCCCCGCCTTTGGCCACCCCGGCCAAGGCCTCGATCTCGGCTAGGGACTTGACCTCAGGGATTGGCTTGGCGCCGGCATCGCTGCGGGGATCGCCGGAGTAGAGGCTGTCGATGTCGGTCAGCAGGACCAGCTCATCGGCCTGGATCGCCACCGCCGCCAGGGCGGAGAGGGTGTCGTTATCGCCAAAGCGCAGCTCATCGGTCGCCAGGGTGTCGTTCTCGTTGATCACGGGGGTGACGCCCCAGCTGAGCAACTGCTCCAGGGTGCGGCAGGCGTTCTGGTAGCGGCGCCTGGAGGCCAGATCGGCGCGGGTCAGCAGCACCTGGGCGACGCAGCGCCCGCGGGCGGCAAAGGCCTGGTCGTAGAGGGTCATCAGTCGCCCCTGGCCCACGGCGGCTGAGGCCTGAAGACCCTCCAGCTCCGTCGGTCGCTCGCCCAGTTGCAGGGCCTGGCAACCCAGGCCAACGGCGCCACTGGTCACGAGCACCACGGGCTCCTCCCGTTGCCAGAGGCCGCAGAGGCTGGCGGCTAGGTCGTTGATCACCTGCTCGGTTCCGCGGCTACCGGAGCCCCGCAGAACACTGGTGCCGACTTTGATAACCCGGCGCATCCCCATCGTCAGGAGAGCTCCGCTCCAGCCAGTTGGGCCAACTTCACCTCAAAGCGCTGCCAGTGGTCATGGCGGCAGGGCTGACCGGTGGCGTCAATCGGTTTGACCAGCACGGTGTACATCCCGAGTCGGTTGCCGGCCAGCACATCGGTGAACACCCGATCGCCGACCATCGCGACCTGGGCGGCGGGGAGATCGAGCTGTTGCAAGACCCGCCGCAGGGGGGAGCGCCGCGGCTTACCGGCGCTGGTGGTGAAGTCCACGCCCAGACGCTCGGCGACGCCGCCAATGCGGGCCCGGGAGGGGTTGTTGCTGAAGAGGTGCAGCGGCACGGTCTCCTGCGCCCGTTTCAGCCAGGCCTCCATCGGTTCGGGGAGGCTGGAGCCCCGGTGGGGCAGCAGGGTCCGGTCCACATCCAGCACCAGGGCCCTGATCCCCTGGGCCAGGAGGCCATGCAGGGGAAGGTCCACCAGGGTTCCAGCCGCCACCAGATTGGGCTGCAGCAGTTCGGAGACGGAAAGGCGGGTCACCGAATCAGTCGTCACCGAGCTCGCGGTCCTCGAGTTCTGCCTCGATCCGGGGCTGAACACGTTCGAACTCTTCGCCCTCCACCAGCACGCCCTCGCCGTTTTCCATGCGGGCCACGACAAAGAAGGGATCCAGGGGGATGAACAGGCCGTATTCCTTGTCCTCGGCCCGGAACTGGATCAGCATTTCGTAGAGGTCGGTCTCATCGTCCTCATCGCCGTCGAGCTCGTCCTCGTCGTACTCCTCGGGATCGGGTTCTTCCAGGTCCCCGCTGACGGTCAGGGTGACAGCGGAGCGCACGAGGGTCAGGTCGTGCTCCTGCAGTACCACATCGGCCACCGAGAGGATCGGCTCGGCATGGCTGAGCTCTTCGATGACCTCGTCTTCGCCGTTCTCGTTTTCGGCGATCTGCACCAGGCAGACCGGGGTATCGACGGGGGTCAGCAGGGCGTAGTCCTTGCCGTCCAGGGGAATCAGTTGCTCAAGGAAGCAGAGCAGCTGGCGCCCGCTCTGGTCCCGCACCAGCACGGTCGGGACATCACCGGTGCCGTTGATGCTGGGGCCGTCAGTGCTCATGGCGCATGGGGGAGATGGCCTAAGGATGCCTGGGCATCGGACTCCAGGCCATGGGCTGGGGTCGCCTTGCTGACCGCTGCCGGCTCCGGCCCCTCCTGGAGCCACTGCTCGAGCAGCAGGGCGGCGGCGGCGCTATCGAGGGCGCCGCTGCGGTCCCCCCGCAGCCCAAAGCGCTCCCCGGCATCCCAGCTGCTGGCGTATTCATTGACAAAGGCCAGGGGGAGGGCCAGGTCCCGGGCTAGGCGTTCGCCGTAGCGGCGGCAGTGCTCCGCTTGGGCAGTGGGTTGTTGCTGGGCATCTAGTGGGAGTCCCACCACCAGGGCCAGGATCCGCCGTTCCCGCACCAAGGCCTGGAGCTGCTGCAGGTCCGCGGGATAGCGGCCCCGGTGCAGCGCCGGAAGGGGTTTGACCGTCAGGCCCAGGGGGTCACAGCCGGCCAGGCCGATGCGTTTCCGGCCGACATCCAGGGAGAGCACCGAGCGGGGTGCGGGGGCGGCCATCAGCGCTCGAGGGGCGTTGGGATTGGCTTCTGACCCGGCTGCAGCTGGCCAAGGACCGCCTCCAGCTTGCGGCTGACCCCTTGGCTGGTTTGCGGGGCATGGCGGCGCCAGACGCTGCGGGCCATCACCACCTCTTCCCCTTCGGGCGCCATCCCCAGGCTTTGCAGCCATTGGTTGTGCTCGTGCTTGAGGACATCACTGCGGATCAGCACTTCACCGAGGCCCTGGGCGCTCTGCTCCAGCAGCAGGTGCAGGGGTTGCCCCAGCAGGTGCTGCCAGCCGGGGTGGAGGCTCAGCTCCAGTTCTGGGATCTCTCTGCTGCCGGGGCGCAGCCGCCGGACCCCGGCCACCGCCTGCTGGCGACTGGTGTCCATCAGCATCCAGCTGGGCTGTTCGCTTTGATCGAGCAGATCGTCCACGCGGCGATCAAGCAGTTGCCGCAACTGGGCCGGCAGGGCGGCCTGCTCGAGTTGCCACATCGCCATGGCGCTCCGCCGATTGAGCGGCAGCAGCTGCAAGTCCGAGGGCAGGGCGCGATCGAGCGGTTTCTGGGGCGGTTCCCAGCGCCAGAGGGTTTCGTGGCGGAGTTGCTGGAAGCCCTGTTGCCGCAGGAGCCCCAAGCGATTGCTGTCGGTGCTGGGGCTGGTGGCGATCCAACTGGCGGCGCTCGGACTGCCCTGGATGGCGGCGCGCACCAGGGCGGCCTCTATCGCCATGCGTCCGGCTTCTCCGGCCTCCAGGCTGGCCTCACTGCTGCGCAGGTGTTGGATCTGCCAGCAGCTGCCGCTACGGTTCAGCCGTTGACTGACAACCAGTCCTAGGGGGGTCTGGGGGTCGCGGAAGGCCACGAAGGTCTCCGAGGCCAGGGCCGGTCGCGGGGCGAGGCGTTGCAGCAGCCGCTCGGGCCCCTGCAACAGCAGGGATCGCTGCAGCAGAGGCAGGAGATCGCTGAAGCAGGCTTCCTGCAGAAAAGGCAGCTGCCATCCCCGCAGCGGCTTCACCTGAAGACTTGGTTGAGCAGCTGAGGACACGGCGGCGCCGAAGGGGCCTCCTTCAATGGTATGGGCGATTGCTAGTTCGGGCGAACCAGCACCAGTGGGGTGCGCTCGTTGGCGTTGCCGGCGGGGTTGGGCTTGAGGGCCCGCTCCAGCAGCTCCTCATCGCAGCCGGGGCTGGAGGCCAGCACCTTGACCCGACCGAGGTCGTTGACATCCACAACGGCGACGGCGACGCCGAGCTCGGAGGCCAGTTGGCGGCAGACCTCGCTGCTTTGAACCGGACCCAGGACGATGGTCTGGTCGTAGGGCGGGGTGGTGCCGGTGACGTCGTCGATCAGGCGGGCCTGTTCACCGGCCAGCCGATAGAACCAACCCTTGGAGCCCACGAGCTTGAGGGCGGTGCCGGCGAGCCAGGCACAGAGCACGCGCGCCGGACCGACGTTGTCGATCAGGGTCTGTAGGCCGCAGGCGGTGGCCAGGGAGCTGGTGGGGTGGAAGACCCGGCAGAGCAGACGGGCCAGGCTGGAGGGCTGCAGGTTGGCCGGGTGGTTGTAGCGGCCCTGCATGACCGCCAGCGGGGTCTCGCCGATGGTCAGGACATCCCCGGGCTGCAGCACGGCGCCGGCGTAGTGCTGCAGGACCTCGGCGGGATCGTCGAGGGTTCCGAGCAGATGGGTGCGAATCGGCAACACGCTGCAGCGATCACCCTGGCGCCAGGTGGCGCTGGAGCTCTGCGCTGGGGCCGGACGGCGCAGGGGAATCAGCACCCCATCGCGTTGTTGCAGCCGGCCGAAGGGGCCGTAGTTGATCCAGAGGATCTCCAGCCAGAGGGTGTCCAGCAGGTTGCGCAGGTCGCTGCCGGCTGGGGCCTCAAGCGTGATCAGCGCTTCGGCTTGGGTGGTCTTGCGCCCTTTGACGATGTAGGCGAACCAGTAGCCATCGGCGCGGGCCTCCTCATCGGGGTGCTGCGGGCTCAGGCTGCAGCGCACGTTGACCCCAGAGAGGTCCGCGCGTCCCAGCAGGGTGGGTTTGAGTTCAATCTCGGGAACAAAGACCTCCATCCGCCGGTGTGGGTTGCGGATGCTCAGGGTTCCCTTGACCTGCCATTGGCTGTCGGAGACCCGTTGCACCTTCCAACCGCTGCTGCTGAGCCGCAGGGGTGAGGCGGGCCGGAGGCGATGGCGCAGCTCCAGCCAGAGCAACGCCAACCCAAAGACCAGGGCGGCGATCAGGACAACAGCAAACAGGGCGGCCAACGGCGGAGCTTTGCGTTCTGCGGGAGCGTAGGTGGTGCGGAAGAAAAACCCGCTTAGCGTTTCGGCATTGCGGTGGTGAGCCCTGATGCGCAAGACCTTCGTTCTCGATACGAATGTGTTGCTGCATGACCCCCAGGCCCTCACACGCTTTGAAGACAACGCGGTGGTGATCCCGATTGAGGTGGTCGAGGAGATCGATCGCTTCAAGAAGGACCCCTCCGAGAAGGGGCGCAATGCCCGCCAGATCTCGCGCCTGCTCGATGCCCTGCGGGAGAAGGGAAACCTGGCGGATGGCGTGCCGATTGATGAGGGCAGTGGCGGCACGCTGCAGGTGGTCTTCTGCCGCAGCGAGACCCTGGCCCAGTTGCCGCCGGAGCTCAAGGGCGGCAGCGGTGACAACAACATCCTGGCGGTGGCGCTGGAGCAGCTCCGCTCCGGCTTGATTGCCGATCAACCCCCGGTGGTGCTGGTCACCAAGGACACCAACCTGCGGATCAAGGCCGATGCCGTCGGCCTGACCGCTCAGGACTACACAACTGACAAGGTCGACATCGCTGACCTCTACGCCGGGGTCAGTGAGCTATCGGCCAGTGCAACGGCGATGGACACCCTCAAGAGCGAGGGGGGGCTGCCGCTCACGGAGCTTCCCTCCGCTGAAGGGGCCGACCTTCAGGCCAATGAGGGGGTCACCTTGGTGGATCAGGCCCAACCCAATCACACGCTGCTCGCGCGTTTTGATGCCCAGCATCAGCGGCTGGTGCCCCTGCAGCGCAGCACGCGGGCCCGACTGGGCAAGGTCTCGCCCCGCAACCGCGAGCAGACCTTTGCCTTGGATCTGCTGCTGGATCCCTCGGTGCAACTCCTGACCCTGGTGGGTAAGGCCGGGACGGGGAAAACCCTGCTGGCCCTGGCGGCGGGACTGCACCAGGTGGCGGATGAACAGCTCTATGAACGTCTGCTGGTGACCCGGCCGGTGATCTCGCTGGGCAAAGAGATCGGCTTTCTGCCCGGCAGCCTCGAGGAAAAGATGGGCCCCTGGATGCAGCCGATCATCGACAACCTTGATTTCCTGCTCGGCAATAGCCCAGAAGAGGAGGGCCGTTCGGGTGCCAAGGGCGCCTCGGGGCCTGCGAATCGTGCTGGCACCAATCGTGCCCCCCGCAGCAACTGGACGGACCTCAAGGGGATGGGGCTCCTGGAGGTGGAGGCGATCAGCTACATCCGCGGTCGCTCGATTCCCCGCCAGTACATGGTGGTGGATGAGGCCCAGAACCTCACCCCCCACGAGGTCAAAACGATCGTCACCCGCGTGGGCGAGGGCACCAAGATTGTCTTCACCGGTGACCCGTATCAGATCGACAATCCCTATGTGGATGCCGAGAGCAATGGCCTGACCTGGCTGGTGGAGCGCTTCAAAGGGCAGCCGCTCGCCGGCCACATCACCCTGATCCGCGGCGAGCGCAGCGAACTGGCGGAGCTAGCGGCGAACCTGCTTTAGACCATCGCCTCCGGGCGCACCCACTGATCGAATTCTTCGGCGCTGATCTCGCCAAGGACCAGGGCGGCTTCCTTGAGGCTCAGCCCGTGGTTGTGGGCATGTTTGGCAATGCCGCTGGCGCGGTCGTAGCCGATGGCGGGGGTCAGGGCCGTCACGAGCATCAGGCTCTGATTCAGCAGCCGTTCGATGCGCTGTTCATTGGCCTTGAGGCCCTCGATGCAGTGCTCGCGGAAGCTGGTGCAGCCGCCCGCCAGCAGCTCGATGCTCTCGAGCACGTTGTGGGCGATCAGGGGCTTGAAGACGTTCAGCTCAAAGTTGCCCTGGCTGGCACCGATCTGAACGGCGGTGTTGTTGCCCATCACCTGGGCGGCCACCATCGTCAGGCTCTCGCACTGGGTGGGGTTGACCTTGCCCGGCATGATCGAGCTCCCCGGCTCGTTTTCCGGCAGGACCAGTTCCCCGAGGCCGCAGCGTGGTCCGCTGCCGAGCCAGCGGATGTCATTGGCGATCTTCATCAATGAGCCCGCCAGCACCGTCAGGGCGCCATGGCTTGAGGCCAGGGCCTCATGGCCCGCCAAGGCCTGGAACTTGTTGGGGGCGCTGCTGAAGGCGGTTCCAAGGCGCTCCGTGAGCCGCGCCGCGACCGCCTCGCCAAAGCCCTTCGGGGCATTGAGGCCGGTGCCCACGGCCGTGCCACCAATGGCCAGCTCCCGCACCCGCGGCAGGTTCTGGCGGATGGCTTCAATCGCCAGCTGCAGCTGGGCGACGTAGCCGCTGAATTCCTGGCCCAGGCTCAGGGGCACTGCATCTTGGAGATGGGTGCGGCCGATCTTGATCAGATCGGCGTAGGCCGTGGCCTTGGCTTGCAGGGCCGCCGCCAGGCCCTCAACCGCGGGCAGGAGACGTTGCTCCAGTTCGATCACCACGGCGATGTGCATCGCCGCAGGGAAGGTGTCGTTGCTCGATTGGCTGAGGTTGACGTGGTCGTTGGGGTGCACCGGGCTCTTGCTGCCCAGTTCACCGCCGAGGGCCTCGATCGCCTTGTTGGCGATCACCTCGTTGGCGTTCATGTTGCTCTGGGTGCCCGAACCGGTCTGCCAGACCTTCAGCGGGAACTCCTGGTCCAGATCACCGGCGGCCACCTGCTCGGCGGCGGTCACGATGGCGCTGCAGAGGGCCGCATCCAGCTTGCCGAGATCGCGATTCGCCTCCGCGCAGGCCGCCTTCAGCTGACCGAAGGCATGCACGATCGCCAGGGGCATGCGCTGGCCGAAGGGGAAGTTCCCTATGGAGCGCTGGGTCTGGGCGCCCCAGTAGTGCTCCGCGGGAACGGCGATGACCCCGAGGCTGTCGGTCTCTTGGCGCTGACTCATGGGGCGGCGACGATTTCGCTGTTGAGTTCGTTGACCTCGCGGTTGAGGCTGAGCTTCGTATCACCCTGGGGACGGAGCCCGGTGATGCCGCTGAGCGCTTCGTTAATGGCATCGATGCTCACCGGCCCGCTCTCATCGAGGATCACCTTGCCCTCGCGGTCGAGAACCACGACCTGGGGGATTTGGCCCTTCCAATAGCTGGCGGGGTCAATGGCGCCGTGGGTCTCGCGGTTCTGCAGCGGGTCGGTCTGCAGCAGGATCAACTCAGCGCTGCGGCCCCAGAGGCGCTGCAGTTCGTTGAAGACGACGGCGTACTGCTTGCTGGCGGCGCTGTCATCGAGGAAGAAGCCCAGGATGATCACCCGGTGCTCCTCCAAGGCCTGCGAGAGGGTGCTTCGCGGCGGCACCAGGGAGCCGTTGCCCGCGTAGAGCGCATAGATATTGCCGTCGTAGCTGTTGGTGTCCCGCGCGGCCTGGCTTGGTGCGGCGAGGCCCAGCACCAGAACCAAGCAGAGGGCCAGCGCTGCAAGGGGCTTCAGCAGCCGGGCCAGGGTGCGGGGCATCAACGCAGGGAAAGCTGCGGCCATTGTGGCCTTCAGCAGGTCAGGAACCGCGGCCGATGCTGCGGCCCATGCCCTGGAGGATTCCGCGGCCGACCAGGCCAATGGCCCGACCAATGACCTGGGTCAGCACCACCACCACCAGATCCCCGAGTCGCCTGAACAGGGCCTGGACCTGGGGGGCGAGGGCATCGCGACCCTCCAGCACGAGGGTGATCAGTTGCTGGCCCCAGCTGAGCTGCTGCAACTCCCGGTCCCGGGGTTCCATGTGCTCGATTGGAACGATGGCGCCTTGCTTGAGTCCATAGAGCAAGCGGCGGCTTTCGTAGAGCTGGACGGGCCTCTCAAACAGGCTGTCCCAGCGTTGCTGGGAGTTCAGCTGGTTGCGCAGTCGCTCCAGGTTCCGTGTGGGCAGGAGATCACTGCGCAGTAGGTAGCGGCGCAGATCAGGCCAGGTGCTGCAGCTGGCGAGGATTTCTGCGCTGATCAGTTCCGCCGTGCGAATCAGCCAGTTGCTGATCAGTGCCTCCAAGTGGAGCAGCGCCTGGGGTTCATCGGGGGCCAACAGGCGGCCGTCCACCAGGATCGGTTGGGCGCAGACCAGGGCCGCGAGCATCGGCAGGGCAGCCGGGAGTTCTGGATCCACCGCGGTGAGGTCACTGGCCTCACTCAGGCTCTGGGCGACGGGAAGCAGGCCCCCCTCAAGCGGTAGTTGGACGTATTCACCGGCCATGGCCCGCATGGAGAGGCGACGCAATTCCGGTTGCTGCCCTAGCCAACGCTCTTCCAGAGCGACACCGCGCAGCTGCTCGTGGCGGAAGCGGGTGATCAGGAGGTCGAACTGGGCCAGCAGGGCGAGCAGCAGATCGCGGCGGTGGTCTGTGTTCAGTCCCTCCAGGGCCATCAGCTGACCGCTTTGGTTGCTGAGACCGGTGGAGGCGGCCGTGATCAACCGCTCTTGGATGGCCTCCCAGACCCCGATGGCCGTGCGCTCCCGCAGGGTGATGCCAACGACAGCCTGAGGCTCCGGGCGCTGCAGCGGAGCCTCAGACGGGAAGGCCATGCTGATCGGCCCCCAGAGCCAAAGCAGCAGCCGTTTGGCCAGGGCCAGTTCCCGCAGCCGACCCGCCAACAGCAGGGCGTTCAGGCCCACCGGCTGGAGGTCGAGCCAGCGGCGGCAGCGCAGGGCTTCCGCTTCGATTTGAGCCAGGCCACTGCGCAGCAGCCACTGGCCAAGGCCCAGCGCCTCCCGGCTCTGCTCGGGTTGCTCGATCCCGCGCAGCGGCCGCAGTTCCACCACCCGTCCGCCCGTCAGCAGGGTGTCAACTGCGGCGCGGATCTCCTGGGGCTCCGCCTGTTGCAGCAGACCTTCAGCTGGCAACTGCAGCAGCCAGCTGCTGGGTAGGTCGGATTCCGCCGGTAGGAGCAGCAGCAGCGGTGCCGGGTGCCAGCGATCGCGCAGCTGGGCGAGTTCTCGCTCCAGCGTGGCCGCAGGCATGCCAGTACTGATGCTCCAGATCACCAGGGCGATGGCTCCCTTGTCTGGGTCGCTGGCGGATTTGAGCTGGAACGACTCCTCCAGCAACCGCTCCAGGCCCGCCTGAATCAGGGGCTCCGCCAGGATCAGGATCGGAGGTGCGTCCTTCGCCTCGGGCACGGATCAGGGTTGAGCCTTAATGGCACTCAAGTTAACGGGGATTGACGCAGTTTCCAGTGCTGCTCAAGGCTCTGGCGCACTTAGCGCCGCCGTCCGCTGAGATTGAGCGTGTAGCTCTCAATCCGATAGCCGGTTTGCTCTTCAATGCGATCGAGCAGATCGGCGGGTAATTCCACATCCAGATCCTGGATGGCACCGGACTCGAGGCAGGTGATGTGGCTGTGGGGATCGCTGCGGTAGCCGTAGAGCCGTCCATTGGCGCGATCAAGACACTCGATCACCCCTGCGCTTTGGAGCGCTTCAAGGTTTTGGTAGACGGAGGTGTGGCCGATGTTGCGGCCCTTGGCGTTGAGCCGCTCAAAGATGTCGCGGGCACTGAGGTGATCCCGCTCGTCCCAGAGCAGCTCGAGCACCATCCGACGCTGGCGTGAGAGCCGCATTCCCAGGTCTTTGCAGCGGGAATAGGCGAGATCCACCCCGTGGGTCCCGCCGGCCGATGCGTTGTTGGGTGCTGAGGAACCAGCCACGACCCAAAAAGGTCTCTTACACCGTTATAGAACCCGTAGGCGGATTGAGTGCGTCTTGGAGCCGCTCTGGACCGATGGCCTGTAGGGCTTCGGCAAGATCCACCGTGCCGTCATAGAGCGCGCGGCCGACGATGACGCCGCTCACCCCCAGGGGGGCAATGGAGAGCAGCGAGAGGATGTCCTCGAGGGTTCCGATCCCGCCCGAGGCAATCACTGGGATACTGCTGGCCTCGGCCATGGCGCGCAGGGCGTCGATGTTCGGCCCGGCCAAGGTCCCATCGGTGGCGATGTCGGTGCTGATGATCGCGGCGACGCCGCTGCCATCAAAACTCTTGGCCAATTCGGTGGCTTGGACGGTGCTGGTTTCGATCCAGCCACGGGTGGCCACTAGGCCGTCTTTGGCATCGATTCCCACCACGACCTTGCCCGGGTGACGGCTGGCGAGTTCTTTGACCAGCTCAGGCTTTTCGATCGCCACGGTGCCGAGGATCACCCGATCGAGGCCGCACTGCAGCAGTTCCTCGGCCCGCTCGGCACTGCGGACACCGCCGCCCAACTGGACGGGAATCGAGAGGGCTGAGGTGATGGCCTTGACCGCCTGGTCATTGACCGGTTGACCGGTTTTGGCCCCATCGAGATCGACCAGGTGCAGCCGTTGCGCCCCCTGCCGCTGCCAATCGAGGGCCTGCGCCACCGGGTCATCGTTGAAGCGGGTGACCTGGCCGTAATCACCCTGATGCAGCCGAACGCAATGGCCATCCAGCAGGTCGATGGCGGGGATGATCTGCATGGAGGCCGGTCGGCTCAAGGACTGCCAGCCAGGCTGCCAGAGGCCGCGATCCCGCAGTTGCACCAGCGGTACCTCGAGGCGGAACGCCCGATTCAGTACGGCTTCAAGCGCCAGTCGTCGCTCCTTCCCCTTGCCGGACTCCCCGAGAACACGAAAGTGGCGATAGCCCCGCGTCTGACCAAGGACGTTGGCCTGGGCGGTCCACTGCTGCGGCCACTTCATCCCTGGCAGAGCTGCAGGGCCAGGCCGTAGGGGGCGTTGTCTGCAGGATCCTGGATTCCCAGTTCCTGGCGCCACTGGTTGATGGGTTTCTCCCAGCCTTCCTCCCAGCGGGCGATGGCCAGGCACTGGGCCTGGTGAGCGATGGCCGAGCCATGGGCGGCGGCGGCGCTGATGCTTTCGAACTCCTCGAGCTTGAAGCGGAAGTTCGCCAGTTGGCTGGCGCTGGTGAGCAGGACATAGGCGGGAAAGCCGATCTGCGCCGCCGTGATCGCCAGCACCCCTGTCTCCCCTGCCCGTTCGGTGCCAAAGCCGCTGATGACGTGGTGGATGTCGTGGGTGGTCGCAATACGTTGCGTCAGCCATTGGCCGTCGCTCTCGATCGGCCTGGGCCGAAAGAATTCCGGGTCGTAGCCCAGCTGGCGAATCAAGCGGGCGTACTCCCGTCCCAGGCTTCCGGCCGGTAGTGCTTCGAGCGCCTCGATCTGTGGTTGCAGCGGCGGGTAGCGCCCGTCCATCAGTGCGGCCCCTCCGGGAAGTGCGCGGAAGCGCCTGATGCAGTCCTCCATCTGGGGGCTGCCAAGGAAGTTGTCCACCAGATCGGCGATGTTGCTCAGCTCACCGCCACTGCGGCCCACGGCGGCCAGCAACTTGAGGTTGTTGAGGGAGCGCAGAACCTCGTTGAAGCGGCCCATGGCCTTTGCCCGTCAGAACCCTCAGTTTGCAGAGGGCTTCAAGGACGTGCCCAGCGTTTTGAATGGTCAGACCTGTGGGCTGCTGCGATGAAGATCCTGGTGATGGGCGGAACCCGTTTTGTGGGCCGTCCCCTGGTGCAACAGCTTCAGGACGCGGGCCATGCACTCACCCTGTTCACCCGCGGCAAGAACCCGGTTCCCGCTGGCGTCGAGCACCTCTGTGGCGACCGCGGTACGGCTGAGGGCCTATCGGCTCTGGCCGGTCGTCAATTTGATGTGATCGTCGATAGTTCCGGCCGCACCGTGGCGGACAGCCGCTCGGTTGTGGAGGTGACGGGGGCCCCGAGCCATCGCTTCGTCTACGTCAGCTCCGCCGGTGTCTATGCGGACAGTGCCCTCTGGCCCTTGACCGAGAACTCCCCGACCGATCCCCAGAGCCGTCACAGCGGCAAGCTCGACACCGAGGCCTGGCTGACGGCCGAGAAGATCCCCTTCACCAGCTTCCGGCCCACCTACATCGTTGGTGCGGGCAATTACAACCCAGTCGAGAGCTGGTTCTTCGATCGGATCGTCCATGGCCGTCCGGTGCCCCTTCCCGGCGACGGCAGCACGATCACCCAGTTGGGCCATGTCAACGACCTCGCCACGGCGATGGCCCTGAGCATTGGCGTCGATGCCGCAGCAAATCGGATCTACAACTGCTCGAGTGTTCAGGGCATCAGCTTCCGCGGTCTGGTGGAGGCGGCCGCGCGTGCGTGCGGCAAGGATCCGGCCTCCGTTGAGATCCGCAGCTTTGATCCCAGCAGTCTGGACAAAAAGGCCCGCAAGGCCTTCCCCCTGCGGATGGCCCATTTCCTGACCGATATCCATCGGGTCCAGCGCGAGCTGGCCTGGACACCCCAGTACGACGTCGAGCGCTCCCTCGCAGACAGCTACAGCAACGACTACGCCAAGCGGATGCCCACCAGCCCTGATTTCAGCTCCGACGATCAGCTGCTGGCGCTGTGATGTAGCCCCAGGCTGAGCTCAGGGCCAGCGCCAGGGAGGGCCAGAACAACCAGAAACCCAACAACTGGAGCGGGGCTGCTCCCCCACCGGGCCAGAGCAGCAGTAAGAGGGCGGCGAATTGAAGGATGGTTTTGGCCTTGCCTCCCCAGGAGGCAGGTCCTCCGCTCCCTTGCTCAGCGCGCCAGCCGGAGATCAGCAGTTCACGGGCGAGCAGGAGCCAGATCGCCCAGAGCGGCAGGGAGCCTGCAGCGCCAAGCCAGAGCAGGGGGGCCAGGATCAGGATCTTGTCGGTGAGTGGGTCCAGACGGGCCCCCCAGACCGAGCCGCCCCCGGCGCGTCTGGCCAGCCAGCCGTCGGCGGCATCGCTGAGGCCCCCGAGCAGCAGCAACCACCAGGCCAACCAGCCGTTGCCCTGGACCAGCGCCAGGATCAGGGGCAGACCGATGACGGCGCGGGCGATGGTCAGGCCATCGGCAAGCTGCCGGCTAAGGCTGGAGTTCGGCATGGCTTTCCGACCAAGCGTTGCGGTTCATTCTTCCGCCTGACGGAGCGGCCACAATGACGGCATCCGCAGCGCAGTCATGGTCGTTGAACGCCGGGTCTCCGAAGTGATGACCACGCCCATTCGCAGCGTTGGTCGCGAGACGCCCCTCCAGAACGCGGTGCAGGTGATGAGCGATCACCACATCAGTGGTCTGCCCGTCGTGGATGCCGCCGGGGCGCTGGTGGGCGAGCTGACCGAGCAGGACCTGATGGTGCGTGAGAGCGGCTTTGATGCCGGCCCTTACGTGATGCTCCTCGACGCCGTGATCTATCTGCGCAACCCGCTGCAGTGGGACAAGCAGGTGCATCAGGTGCTCGGCAACAGCGTTGGCGAGGTGATGAGCCAGGCCCCCCACACCTGCAGTGGCGACACCCTGCTGCCGGAGGCGGCCCGCTTGCTGCATGAAAAGGGCACGCAGCGGCTGTTTGTGCTCGATGAGCAGCGGCGCCCGGTCGGGGTCTTGACCCGAGGCGATGTCGTGCGGGCGTTGGCCTCGGCCTGATCCCTAGAGCGGCGGCGGCGCCAGCACCGGTGGCAGCGGCCGAGGGGGGAGCAGCGGCGGTGGAGTTGGTGCCCCGAGGGGGAAGTCCCCCGGGGGCATCACTTCAGCAGGCGCGAGGGCATCGGCATCCCCGTTTAAGAACTCCGGTTCCTGGGGCAAGGGCTGCCCATCCAGCAGCACCAGGGGTGGCGGTAGGTCGGGGGCTTCAGGCGTGAGTTCTTTCTCGAGCGTGCTGTTGGCTGCGCTCTCCTGAAGTTCCCTGAGGGCTAGGGGATCGGCCGTGATCGGCGGTTCACGCAGCGGCGCGCGCTTGGCGCTGCCGGGCGGTTTGGCCAGGGGTGCGGGCGACCAGATCAAGCGCGCCACCGGCTCGACCCCCTGTTCCATCAGGCGGTTCAGCCCGGCGAGGGCGCGGTCGGCCAGCTGCGCACCGAAGCTCTGGCCGCATTGCAGCGGGTTGCTGCAATCCCGTTGTCCCAGGCGCGGCGTGAGGCTGGCCAGCAGATTGCCCCGCAGGGGGATGGCGCGGGGGCTCAGTCGCAGCAGGTAGGGGACGTGGACAAAGCTGGTGGCTCCACCGCTGATCCAGTTCGCATCGGCTTCGGTGAATCCTTTGACCCCTGGAATGATCAGGCGGCTTTTGGAGGCGTGATCGGGCAGGTAGGCCGCCTTGAAACCGCGCTGGCGGGCCAGGCTTTTGGTTTGCTCGAGGGTCAGGCCATCGCGGCTCATGAGCACCTCGAGGCGACCATCGCTGCGCAGGCCGATGACCATCCGAATCCGCGGCAGGTAATAGCGGATTTGCTGCCCCATCGAAACGCTGTAGGCGCCGCGGTATTCAGGCGGGGGATCCAGAAGATCGTTGTAGAGGCTGTGCAGTCCACCGATGAAGGTGTCGTACTGAGCGGCCCGCTCGGATGTGAGTTCGCCAAAGCCGAAATCAGCACCGCCGTCGTGGCGAATCCCCACAAAGGCCCGTTGGCGGGCGGCGGTTCGGTTTCGGCCTCTCCAGACCTGATCTCCCAACTTCAGGTCCCCTAGCGGAACCGTGATCTCCCGGCCCAGGCTGTTGACATGCCGCTCGTACATCGGCCCGGAGACGTAGGCCAGGGCGGAGGAGTCGTTGTAGGCGTCCTGCTCCCGGTCCCAGCCCTCGAGCAGATCAATGCGGACCTTGCGCGGGTCGAAGTCGAGGGCGTAGACGTCCTGGTCGGGCAGGTAGCGGAAGGGTTCGGCCTGGCCGCCGACCGCACTCAAGCGTGAGGAACCCGTTCTGGCCGGCTCGCCCTCGGGCAAGGGCGGCGCGATGGCGACAAAAAACGCAAACACACCGGCTGGAAGCCAAAGGGGGATCCAGCGCTTGCGTCGCCAATGGGGGCGCTTCTGTTTCGTCGGTGGCGCTGAAGCGGTGTCCAGATGAAGGGACCAGAGATCAGCAATCTAGGGACCGCTTAGTTCGCGCCCGGCAGTTTCAGAACCCGGTCTTCGGCAATGACCCAGCGCTGCATCTTCAGTGGAGCTGGATGGCCGCCCGTGAGTTCGCCGAAGGCGGGCAGCAGCAGGCGTTGCTGGCTGAAATCCAAGCCAAAACAGGGCAACCGCAGCCGATCAGAGCCTTGTCCGAGGACCGCCACGGGGTGCACGTGGCCGCAGATGTTGAGCAGCTCAGGCTCCGGAGGCGTCTCCGGTTCGTGGCTCAGCCACCAGGCGCCTCGTTGCAGGGATGGTTGGGCCTGCAGCGAGGGAAAGACGGCGCCGCGATCGTGATTCCCTCCGACCAGGACCAGCTCGCACCCCATCAGTTCGGGAAGAGCTGCGAGCTTCTCCTGGAGTTCAGGGGTCAGTCCCAGCTGGCTATGGATCAGGTCCCCGAGGACCAGCACCTGCTGCGGGTGAAGCGAGGCCGTGAGCTCCAGCAGCCGATTGAGATTCCCCTGATCCCCATCGCTGGGCAAGGGGATCCCCTGCGCCTGAAAGCTCTCGGCCTTGCCGAGATGGAGATCGGCCAGCAGCAGGACCTGGAGCTCTGGATCCCAGGCGGCCCGTTGGGGCAGCAACTCCAGGCGGCTATTGCCCCAGGTCAGGGTTTCGTTGGAGCTCAACGCTGGCCCATGACCCGTTGGTAGGCCGCCCGTTGTTGGGTCGCGGCAATCGTGGCTTGAACCTGCGGGTAGGGGCTCAGATCAATCTGTGGGAAGAAGATCGGCAGGTAGGCCAGGTAGGCGTTCACGGCGCAATCGGCGACGCCCCAGTCGCCGCCCATCAGGGGACCGCTAGCGAGCTTGCGATCGAGCACTTCCATCAGCCGGGGGAACTCCCGCTCCCGGTTGGAGGGGACAAACAGGGCCGTGGCCAGGGTGGCGTTGGCAAAGAGCACCCACTGCTGAGCCAGGCCCCGCTCCGCGGCGGTCTGGCATTCGCCCCCAAAACGCTCCGCTAGATAGAGGAGGATTGCGCCACTTTCAAATAGCTGCAGTCGCCCGCCGGGCAGGCTGGGATCCTCATCCACCAGCGCCGGCACCTTGGCGAAGGGGTTGATGGCTGTGAAGGGCTCTTGGCGGTGCTCCCCGGCCTCCATGTCCAGGAGCTGCCAGGTGTAGGGGATTCCCCGTTCTTCCATGTACCAGCGCGGCATGGAGGCGCGGCTGCGGGCGCCGCCGAACAGGGTGAGGGCCATGGATCAGCTGGAAACCGGCCTGAGCGTAGAAGCTGCAGACAGAGGCGTCGGTTGGTTGTGATTTGATCCGCTCCAGCAACCGTTGCTCAGGACTGGAGCGAATCGCACCTGCCGCGGCTTGCCGAGATAGACCCAGGCCTCGCGACCATCGGTCAGGCGGCGCAGCTCCCGCCGGTAGAGCCGGGGTGCTCCCTCGAATCGATCCAGCGCCTGCAGTTCCTGGGCCGTGATGCTGTAGAGCTCACCGCTGATGGGGCGACTGGCCTGGGGATTGCAGATCGCCATCGGGAAGGGCCCAAGGTTGTAGAGCTCCAGACCACTGAGGAGCGCCGTTCCTTCGAACGCGGCATCGCCCAGAAGGCCATGGGAGCGCTCGCCACGCTTCAGCGTCCCGTAGACGAACACCAGGCCGACATAATCAGGAGCCCCGTTGGTCCCACCCATGACGATTGCGTTGCTGATTGCCTTGGCTGGCTCCTTGGGTGCGATGGCTTTAATCGTGCGTCGTCTCGAGAAGTCCTGATCGGACGCCCCCTAGATCGCCCAGAACTCAGGGTCACACTTCCGCTGCCGAGGCACCAACTTCAGGTCGTGATCAGGGAAGAGGTCGCGGCTGAGATGCCAAGCCTGCTCTTGGGTCTCTGCCTGCAGTGGAACCCTCAGGATGCGCTGGGGGAGCGTGACGTTCAGCTCGTAAAAGAACATTGGGCGCCACCGTCTCTATTCAGGCGGTAGCTAGGGATTTCGCGGGTGGACTCAAACCCAAAAGTTCTTATCCGAAAGCATTGCTGAAGACGGCTTGAAAATTCGCGTGTCCGTGGATCAACAGGGCCGCTGAGAGGGGCACCACGGCGAGGACCAGGGCCAAAAACAGAGCCGAGAGGGGTCGGTGGTTGTTCATGGGCCGCATTGTCGCGCTCTGTTTGGGTGAGCTGACGCGTGCCGAAAAAGCTGTTCGCTTTTTTGGTCTTTCGCTTAGGAGGGCATGCCTGGATTGAACGGTGCTGATGGATGGGCTGGCTCGGGAGCGACTGGGACGCATCAACCCCAATGTCCTCGCCGATCTGTTGAAGCTCACCCCTGAACAGCGGCGTCAGATGGTTCAGCAGCTGAGCGGACTCGAGGCCAACGGGACGATCCCCGTCGAGGTGGCGATGCGTGCCGCCCAAAGGGCCAAAGACGCTGGCGCTTCCTCAGATCTCGCCTGACGCCCAGCCCCTGAGCCATTGCATGAGCGCTTTACTCGGGGCCTTGAGCTCCTCGATCGATCCATAGAGCCAGTCCTGCCAGCCTTCCTGGGGCAAGCCGCTGAAGGCCATCAGATTCAGGGGATAGTCCTCGGAGTCGCTGCAGCGCCGGAAGTCATCGCGGTAAAGAAAAACAGGTTTCCCGAGGGCAATCGCGGCACCGAGTTCCAGCATCACGCCTTCATCGGGAGGCGTGCCGTTGACGATGGCGAGGAGGGCGTCGGCATCACGCACGTCCTGCAGATCCGCCTGGGCGACGCGCCAGGCCCAGCCCGGCTGCGCGAGATCCACCTGACCATTTCGCGTGAACGGCTCCCAGACCTCGATCCCTAGCTGCTCAAGGGCCTCGACAAAGTCAGGCAGCAAGCGCGAGCGCCAATGGGCCGAGAAGCCGTAGGGCGAGGCCAGATAGAGGGTTGGTTTAGCCATGGGAGCGTGAGGCGCGGTACTGCTGTTCATCGGCTCTGGCTGCTGCTGCGTTCTCCCAGGGGAAGAGCACCCATTCGCTCGAGTCGTTCACCTCGAGGGCGCTCCACCACTGCGGTTCCACCTTGCTGATCCAGACCAAGGTGGTGATGTCCGTGCGGCTTCGGAAGGGCTCAACAGTGCGCCCGGTTTCATAGATGTCGTCGACCACCAGGCAACCCGCCTCTGGCTGATCCAGTAGCGGTAGGCCCAGGCGATGGCTCAGGCAGACCGCCAGGACCAGTCCACCGCGCGGAACCCCGTAGACCCCCGTCCAAGACGACGACTCAAACTTCTCCAGCGTGGCGTCTAGGGCCCGGTCAAGGTCAGCCCAGCTGAGGGTGCGCATGCGGCTGTGTCTGGTCCCCTGAGCATGAGCCATAGCCCACTGAGATGGGCTGCGGCACGGCCAATCGAGAGAACGGCCAGGCCGATGCAGAGGGGGCAGTGCGTGAGGCTCATCCGCTCAGCTTGCAGGGTTTGCGACCGTCGGTTCTGATTCCCGCTGAATCTTCATGCCAGCCGCTACAAGGGAAGGACGATGGATGGGGCCCGATGCGCCTGCTGCTGTTGTTGGCGCTGCTCCTGGTGGGGTGCCAGAGCGGAGATGACGGTTCTGATCTGGTGGTGAAGACCAGCTCCGGTCAACGGCTGTTGGTGGAGGAGGCCAGCGTTCAACTGGAGGACCGACGCATTGCGCAGCGGGTGAATCTCGAGTCGTTAAAGGCCGAGATCGCCTGGGCCAAGAAAAACGTCGACTTCAATGAACGCGACGGCATCCCCGTTGACTTCTGGCAGAAGGACCTGGAGGGGGACCAGGCGCGTCTGGCTGCCGCTGAGGCACTGATCCAGAGCGAGAAGGAGCACGGCGTGCTCTACCGCGTGGCCCGCTTCGCTCCAATCGTGGAGGGTCCCAACGGGGCGCGTCGGACACTCCCGGTGGTGACGGCCTATTGCGTGCGCGACTCGATCCCTGGGGTGGCCGAGAACCTGGCGCAGTTCAAGATCAGCCAAGGACAACTGAACTCCCAGGACCCCCGAGAGGTGCTGGTGGCCAAGATCTGCCGCCGCTGGACGACGACGCCATAAAAAAGACCCCCGATTCAAGGGGGCCTGTTCTCTTCTCTGCGTGGGGGCATCGAAGCGTCACGCCCAGAGCTGCACCATCGGTGAGAACACCTACTCTCGATCGCCGCGGGACTTTGTCGTGACGGTGGCGGCCCAGGAGAAACGCGAGCAGAAGCGTCAGGGCAGGGCCGGTTCAGGTTGGTTGCGCTCGGCCTGCGGCAGCAAGGTGGTTCGGATCACCACGATCGACCCGACGGCCCACGCCCAGTGGTGTGAGGTGGTCAATGCCGACTTGGCCAGCGATGGCCAGATCCAGGCGTTTCACAACAGCCGAATGCTCCGCTACAACGCGGTGCGCCTCTGGCAGAACCTGCTGCGACAGGGATGGACTCAGGTGCCAGCCCAGTGGTGATCAGGCCGGGACGAAGCGCTGTTTGAGCCCCTTCCACCAACGCACCAGCAGCGACCACCACTGGCCAAACCCGCTCTGGGCGGCCGAAGGGCGGGCCATGGCGGCGGCGCAGGGCCTGGGGCTCAGTGGTTCAAAGCCATCGCAAGAGGAGAGGGCCTCGGCTTGGATCTGCTGCTCAAGGGTGTGCCGAGCGGCTGATCGATTGCGTGACACCGACATGCGCACCTTTGTGAACCAGCCTTGTTATTGCGCCATCCCAGCCCTGGGGCAATGAGTTCTGATGCTCATCCTGCTCCGGCTGTGTCAGGCCCGGCTGCCGTTGCTAGAGCCAGAGAGGGACGTTTTTTCAGGGGAATGGTGCGAAAGCGGGCGATTGGCGATGGCCAGCTGCGGGATTTGGAGCAGCACTACATCCAGGCGATCTATCGCTACAACGAGGCCCTGGATCAGAGCCCCCATTGCGCCTCGAAGGCACGCCGGGAGATGGTTCGCCTTGAAGTGGAAGTCCGCAGACTGCGCTACGGCTACTGAGTTCCTCTTCAGCGCTCCGCTTTGGTGGCCTCTGCGATCAAGCGCTGAACCCGATCCAGCACGGACTCGTTGCTGAGTCGATTGTTCAGGCGCTCCACCAGGAGGGGAAAGGCCAGTGGCCCCGGGCGTTGGGTGCGCTCCATCAGCCATTCACTGGAGGCCATTCGCTCCAGGGCCGCGCGCAAGCGTTGGGTCTCGAGTTGCTCCTCCAGCACCTCACGGCGGGCCTGCTCCAGCAGCAGGTGATCCGGCTCGTGTTTTTGAAAGACGTCAAAGAGCAGGGCGGCACTGATCTGCAGTTGTCCTCCCGTTTTGTTCTGTCCGGGCATGGCCTGGGTGACCAGGCCGCTGACCTGGGCAATGGAGCGAAAGCGGCGGCGGCAGAGCTCTGAGAAGTTCAGGGCCTGCTCCAGGTCGTCGTCCAGGTTGGCGACGTCGAGCAGCTCATCGCCATGGAGCTCAATCAGCTCGTCAAAGGGGTAGCGCTTGGGGGCAAGTAGCTCAAAGCCGTAGTCGTTGATCGAGACCGTGACCGTGCTGGGGCGATAACGGGCCAGGCGCCAGGCCCAGAGAAAACCAATGCCTTCATGGACAAAGCGCCCTTCGAAGGGGAAGACGAAGAGATGGCTGCCCTCACGGCTCGAGCACACCTCAAGCAGGATCTGCTCCCGCCTGGGAATCCGTGAGAGATCAGCCTGGCGCCGCAGCAGTGGTTCCAGCGCCCGTAATTCCGGTGTGTCGAGCTCCACTTCATCGCTCAGGCCCTGGGCACAACGATCGACCTCCTCCCGCAGGTGTTCGCTCAGCAGATCAGAGAGGGCCATCTGTCCTCCGGCCCAGGCTGGAACCGTGGAGCTCTTGCGGCTGGTGGCCTTGACCTGAGCAGTCATCTCACGCAGGCGCACGAACTCGAGTTGCCGCCCGGCAAAGAAGAAGACATCGCCCGGTTTCAGCCGTCCGATGAAGGCCTCTTCCACATGGCCGATGACAGCGCCCCGTACAAACCGCACTGTGACGGAGCGATCCGCGGTGATCGTGCCGATGTTGAAGCGGTGATGGCGGGCGATGGTCTTGTCGAGCACCCGGTAGCGGTAGGGCTGGCCCGCTTCTGCCGGCTCATCGCTGCCTGGCCTGCAGCGCACCAACTTGCGGTAGCGGGGGTAGGCCCCAAGGCATTGGCCGCCGTGCTCGAGAAAGTCCAGGCACCACTGCCACTGAGCGTCACTGATGTTGCGGAAACTCCAGCTGCTGCGAACGGTCGCGAGTTCTTGCTCGGGCTCAAACCCCGGGCCGCAGGCCCGGCTGACCAGATGCTGAAGCAGGACATCGAGGGGGAGTTCCGGTGGTTTGCGGTGTTCCACCAAGCCACTGGCCAGGCCCCTGCGCATGGCACTGACCTCCAGCAGCTCCAAGGCGTTGGTGGGCATGAACAGCACCTGCGACGTCCCACCGGGGCAGTGGGCGCTGCGCCCGGCCCGCTGCAGTAGCCGCGCCAGATTTTTGGCACTGCCGATCTGCACCACCCGCTCCACCGGCTGGAAGTCCACCCCCAGGTCCAGGGAGCTGGTGCAGACCACCCAGCGCAGATCCCCCGCCTTGACGGCCGCTTCGATGGCCTCCCGTTCCGTGCGATCAATCGCGCTGTGGTGCAGGGCCAGGGCGTCCTCCATCTCCGGGCAGGCGAAGCGCAGGCACTGGTGCCAGCGCTCGGCCTGGTTGCGGGTGTTGGTGAAGAGCAGCGTGCTGATGGCGGGATCGAGTCCCGCAATTAACTCCTCGTACATCCGCAGTCCGAGGTGGCCCCCCCAGGGGAATCCGTCGATCTGCTCGGGCAAGAGGCTGCGGATGGCGGTCTCCCGCTGCAGTTGCGCCGAGACGATCAGGGGCTTGCTGCCCCTTGCCCCGAGGGCTGCCTGGGCGGCCTCCTCCAGGTTGCCGATCGTCGCGCTGATCGCCCAGGTGCGCAGTTTGGGCCGTTGTTGCCGCAGCCAACTCAGGCAGAGCTCACACTGGCTGCCCCGTTTACTGCCCATCAGCTCATGCCACTCGTCAATGACGACGGCCTGAAGCCCCTCGAATAACGCCGGTGCCTTGGGGTTGGCCAACAGCACACTCAGCGATTCCGGGGTGGTGATCAGGATTTGCGGTGGGGTGCGCAGCTGCTTGCTGCGCTCATAGGTCGCCGTGTCGCCATTGCGGATTCCGACACGAATCGGCCAGCCCATGGCCTCAATCGGTTGCTCAATCGCTAGCGCCAGATCCCGCGAGAGGGCCCGCAGGGGCGTGATCACCAGCAGTCGCAGGCCCTTGCCTTGGCCTGGCTCCTGGAGCATCTCGGCGATGGGCCCCATCACGGCGGCGTAGGTCTTGCCTGAGCCGGTCGGCACCTGCAGCAATCCGCTCTGGCCCTGGAGGTAGGCGTTCCAGACCTCCTTTTGAAAGGCCATGGGTGACCAGCCTTGCTCCTGGAACCAGGCTTCGATCGGCTGAAGCGCGCTGGTCATCGCCCCTCCATCAAGGCCAGGGCACTGGCGACGCTGTCGGCCTCAGAGGCGGGTTTGTCTTGGCGCCAGCGACTGATGCGCGGGAAGCGAACCGCCAGGCCGCACTTGTGACGTTGGGAGGGTTGCAGACCTTCGAAGGCCAGCTCGAAGACCAGGGTCGGCTCGACCGCTCGAACCGGACCAAAACGCTCGGTGGTGTGGGCCCGGATCCAGCGATCCACTTGCCGAATCTCGCCATCGTCGAGGCCCGAGTAGGCCTTGGCGAAGGTCACCAACTCGCCCTCGTCATTCCACAGCCCAAAGCTGTAATCGGTGTAGAGGTTCGCTCGCCGACCACTCCCGGATTGGGCGTAGAGCAGGACGGCATCGAGGTGGAAGGGCTCGAGCTTGTGTTTCCACCAGTGCCCGCGCTTGCGACCCACGAGGTAGGGGGAGGGTTTTGCCTTGAGCATCAGCCCTTCGGCCCCTTTCTCCCGCGCTTGCTCCCGCAGGGGCTCGAGCTCGCTCCAACCCTTGAGGGCAGGGGTCTCGGAGAGGCGTAAGCGTGACCGCTCCTCGCCGTGTGCTCGGGCGTCGCTCCAGCGTTGAACCAGCGTTTCCAACTGCTCACGGCGCTCCTGCAGCGGCCCTTGCCGTAGATCACATCCCTCCAGCTCCAGGAGGTCGTAGGCCATGAAGGCCGCTGGGCACTGCTTTTGCAGGGTCCGGCTCGGGGCCTTACGTCCGAGGCGCCGCTGCAGGGTGGCAAAGGGTTCTGGGGCTGGGGCCTCGGCCTGCCAGATCAAGACCTCCCCATCGAGCACCGTTCCCTGCGGCAAGGTCTCAGCGAGGCTGATGAGCTCCGGAAAGGCCTCATTGATCAGGTCCTCGCCGCGGCTCCAGAGACTGCAACCGCCACTGCGGTGGATCAGCTGACCGCGGATGCCGTCCCACTTCCACTCGAGTTGCCACTGGTCCGCAGGGGTCTGCTGGATCTGCTCGAGTTCGATTGGGCTGGCGAGGAAAAACGGATAGGGCCTCGCCGCCAGGGCATCGCCATCGCTAGCGGCTGCGGTCAGCGCGGTGAAGCTCTCAGCCGAGGGTGTGAACCCGCCCATTAGGCGATGGGCGATGAGGGCTTCATCGAGATCGGCGCTGCGGGCGACGCCGCGGGTCACCAGCCCGGTGGAGACCCCGACGCGGAAACCACCACTGAGCAACTTGTTGATCAACAGGAGCTCGCTGTTGGGCAGGGTTTGCCAGCAGCGAATCACCGCGGCCTCCTGCTCCTCCCCCTCCGCTGCAGCCAGTTTCGGGAGGACCTGCTCCATCCAGTCCCCCAGGCTTCTCTCTGGGCCCTGCCTTGGTGGATCCGTTTGGTGTTGGCCCCACAGCAGGGAGACCGTTTCGGCCGAATCCCCCACCTGGTTGCTGCAGGCTTCGAACAGCCAATCCGGCAGCGCCAGGGCCTTCAGGCAGATTTCGCGCAGGCGCCGGCCGGTGATCAAGCGCTTGCGGCGCTTGCCCAAGAGCAGGGCCAGGGCCCAGGCCCCATCAGCCGGAGGAGCCGAGCGGAAATAGGTCTCCAGGGCCTCCAGCTTGGCTGTGGTGCTGCTGGTGCCATCGAGTTCAGCGAAGAGTGCGGAGAAGGCCTTCATGGCGTCTCCTCCTCATCGAAGCGTTCGGCTTCAAAGGCCCCCTCGAGGGGTTCAGCGCTGATGCCCTCCACCTCCTTGAGGTAGCGCGAGAGAACGGCGCTCTGGCCATGGGTCACATAGACCTGCTGGGCTTGGCTCTCCTGAACGGTTCGCACCAATCCGGACCAGTCGGCGTGATCGCTCATCACGAAACCGCGGCCATAGCCCCGCCGGCGCCGTGCTCCCCGTACGGCCATCCAGCCGCTCACAAAGCCGTTCTGGGCCTTCGCCAAGCGACTCAGCCCACGGCTGCGGTGGGCCGCCGGCGGCGCAATCACCAGGCGTCCCGCGAGGGATTCATCCTTGGGCAACTGGGAGAGAGCCATCGTCGGTGGCATGGCAACCCCCGCCTCGCGGTAGGGCGCCATCAGTCGATCGACGGCGCCATGGAGCAGCACCGTCTCCTCGATGCCGAGTCGATGCAGCTCGGCGAGCACCCGCTGTGCCTTCCCAAAGGCGTAGCAAAAGAGCACCGAAGGCCTGTCCGGCGCGCCGCGCCACCAGTTGACGATTTCACGGGCTACCTCCGCCCCGCTTTGCCAGCGGTAGATGGGAAGGCCAAAGGTGGCTTCGCTGATGAAGACGTCGGCCTGTACGGGCTCAAAGGGTTCGCAGCTGGGGTCGGCGCAGCGCTTGTAGTCGCCGCTGACCAGCCAGCTCTCTCCGCCGGCTTCCAGTCGGATTTGGGCACTGCCGAGGACATGTCCGGCCGAGTGAAAGGAGACCCGAGCGTCGCCAATGCGGTTCAGGTCCCCGTAGCCCACCGGTAACAGATTGATCTCGGCCCCCAGCCGCTCCCGCAGGACCCCCTCACTGCAGGCCACGGCCCAGTACTCCCCACATCCCGGCCGGGCGTGGTCGGCATGGGCATGGGTGATGAGGGCCCTGGGGACTGGCCGCCAGGGATCGATCCAGGCACCAGCTGCCGCGCAGTACAGCCCTTCTCGGGTGAGCTGCAGCAGGCCGCCTGGGGCGAGGGGCATGGGCGCTGGCGGGCGTCATCGGCCTGAATCATGACCACCCAGCTCCCAGCACCGCGTTTTCTCGCTAGTCAGGGGGGACCCCCTGCTGCCCTGGCATGGCCCTGCAAGCGTTTCGTGATGAGCTGGCCAGCACTGCTGCGGCCCTGGCAGCCCCGGGAACAGGACTCTTGGCGGCGGATGAATCCACCGGAACCATCGGCAAGCGTTTTGATGCGATCGGACTGGAGAACAGCGAGGAGAACCGGCGCGCCTACCGCAGTCTTCTGGCCACCACCGAGGGCCTCAGCGAGCACATCTCTGGCGTGATTCTGTTCGAAGAAACCCTCTTCCAAGACAGCACGACTGAGGCCGGTGGGGGACCGATTGTCGAGTTGTTCAAGGCCCAGGGCATCGTTCCCGGGATCAAGGTCGATCAGGGGGTGGAGCCCTTGGCCGGCGGCTTAGAGGGCGAATCCTGGTGCACCGGCCTAAAGGGCTTGGCGGAGCGTGCAGCGCGCTACTACGAACGCGGTGCACGCTTTGCCAAGTGGCGGGCGGTGCTGCAGATCAGCTCCCATGGCTCGCCGTCAGAGCTCTCCGTCAAAGAGAACGCCTGGGGACTGGCCCGCTATGCCCGCACCGTTCAGGAGCAGGGCCTCGTGCCGATCGTGGAGCCGGAGATCCTGATGGACGGTGAGCACGACATCACCACGACCGCCGCCGTCCAGGAATGGGTGTTGCGCACCACCTACGAAGCCCTGGCGGTCAATGGGGTCTTTCTTGAGGGCAGCTTGCTTAAGCCGTCGATGACCTGCGCAGGGGCGGCCTGCCCCCAGCAACCCACGGCCGAAGAGGTGGGTGAATTCACGGCCCGCACCTTGCTGCGCACGGTTCCCTCGGCCGTACCCGCGATCCTGTTCCTCAGCGGGGGCCTCAGCGAAGAGGACGCGAGCCTCTGTCTCAACGCCGTGAACCAGGCGGCCTCTGGAGCCCCTTGGCACCTGGGATTCTCCTATGGCCGGGCCCTCCAGCATTCCTGCATCAAGCACTGGGCAGGATCGGATCTCAAGGCGGGGCAAGCCGCCCTGATGGCCAGGGCCCGTGCCAACGGCGCCGCCAGCCTGGGGAGCTACGTCGCTGGATCCGAACCCTCGGATGACAGCAGCCTCTTTGTGGCGAACTACAGCTATTAGCGGCTCATCTCGAGCATTTTTTGAATCGGTGCGAGGGCCCGCAGGCGCATCGCTTCATCCATCTCGATGCGCGGCTCCATCGACTCCAGGCATTGCCAGAGCTTCTCAAGCGTGTTCAGACGCATGTAGGGGCAGGCGTTGCAGCTGCACCCATCGGCGCCGGGGACCTCAAAGAACGCCTTGCCTGGAACGGCCTTGCGCATTTGATGCAGGATTCCTGGTTCCGTCAGGACGATGAACTCCTGGGCTGCACTGGCTTCGGAACGCCGTAGCAGGGCACTGGTGGAGCCGATGAAGTCGGCGTGGTCCAGGAGGTGCTGCTGGCACTCCGGATGGGCCAGCACCTCTGCCTTGGGGTGATCCAGTTTCAGTTGCAGCAGGCCCTGCTCGCTGAAGGTTTCGTGAACGATGCAGCTGCCGGGCCAGAGGGTGAGTTCCCGGCCGCTCTGGCTCTGGACCCAGCGCCCCAGGTTTTGGTCCGGCGCAAACAGGATCGGTTGATCAGCGGGGAGCTGATTCACCAGATCGACGGCATTGCTGCTGGTGCAGATCAGGTCGCTCTGGGCTTTGACCGCGGCCGAACAGTTGATGTAGCTGACCACCAGGTGGTCGGGATGCTCGGCCCGAAACTGGGCAAAGCCATCGGCTGGGCAGGCATCCGCCAGGGTGCAGCCCGCCTCCAGATCCGGCAGCAGCACGGTCTTCTGGGGGCTGAGGATCTTGGCGACTTCGGCCATGAAGTGCACCCCGCAGAAGACGATCACCTCGGCGTCGGTGGCCGCTGCCTTGCGGGAGAGCTCAAGCGAATCGCCAATGAAGTCGGCGATGTCCTGAATCTCTGGCTCTTGGTAGAAGTGGGCCAGGATCACGGCATTGCGTTGCCGTTTCAAGGCGGCAATGGCCTCCGGTAGATCCCGGTGAGCAGGGCAACCGGAGGCGGTGTTCTGGGCTGCCGCGAAAACCAAGGATCTGGCCCTAAGTGGTGCAGGATGGCGGAAGCCTAGGCACCGCTTGGCCCCCCTCCGCATTGCCATCGCCGGAGATTTGCATGGCCAATGGGACGGCCTGGATGAGGAGGTTCTGTCCCAGGTCAAACCGGACGCCCTGCTGGTCGTGGGTGACCTCAGCGACGGCCAGCAGGCCATCCCCAAGCGTCTCTCGCGCCTGGCCTTGCCCTTGGCCTGCATCCTTGGCAACCACGACACCGGCCGCGATGCCAGTGGCCGCACCCTTCAGGCGCAGTTGACGCTTCTGGGGGATCTGCACTGCGGCTGGGGCCTGCGGGAGTTGCAGCCCCCGGGGCTGGCTGTCGTGGGAGCCCGTCCGGCCAGTGCCGGAGGGGGGCATTACCTCAACCGCGCCGCCGAGGCGGTCTTTGGTCCGGTGGGCGTCGAGGAGTCTGCCGAGCGCATCACTGCAGCGGCATTGCGGGCTGATCCCTCGATCCCTCTGGTGGTTTTGGCCCATTCCGGTCCGACGGGTCTGGGTAGCGAGGCCTCCGATCCCTGCGGCCGCGATTGGAAGGCCCCGGCCTGTGATTGGGGCGATCAGGATTTAGCCCTGGCGATCGATTGCATTCGCCGCAGTCGTCCTCTGCCGTTGGTGGTGTTTGGCCACATGCATCACCGGCTGAAACGCGGTCAGGGGGAGCGTCAGAGCTTCTGCCGGGATCGATCCGGGACGGCCTATCTCAATACCGCGTTTGTCCCCCGCCACAGCGAGGACGCCCAGGGTCGTGCTCTGCGGCATTTCAGTTGGGTGGAGTTCCAGGGCGGCGTGCTGCAGGAGGTTTCCCATCGCTGGTTCAGCCATGCCGGTGCCCTGCTCTACCGCCAGACGCTCTATCGCGCGGAGGACGTTTAGACGGTGCTGATTTACGTCTGTATTAGCGGCCATGGCTTTGGCCATGGCTCCCGCGTCGCCTCTGTCTTGAGCGCCCTGCACCGGTTGCAGCCGTCCTGGCGGATCGTGCTCTCGACGCCCCTGCCGGCTCGATTTCTCGACTTGGCCTTTGAGGAGATTCCCTTTGAGCACCGCCCCCTGCGCTGGGATGTCGGAGTGATCCAGGCCGATGCCCTGGGGGCTGATCCAGACGCGACCTTGGCGGCACTGGAGGCCCTGGACGAGCGCTTGCCCCAACAGATTCAGCAGGAGCTGGCCTGGCTGAGTGAGCAGCCTGAACCGGTTGTGGTGCTGGCGGATGTCCCCCCCGATGCGGCCCGTTTGGCGAGGGCCCTCGCCGCCCCGTTGATCTGGATGGGCAATTTCGGCTGGGATGCCATCTACCGGCCCATGGGTGGTTCCTTTACGGCCCTGGCAGAGCGGGCCCTGGGGCTCTACCGCCAGGGAACGGCTTTGATTCGCTGCCCCCTGGCCATGGAGATGGACTGGGGGCTTCCCTCCCATGACGTCGGTCTCACCGCCGGTCGTCCGCGCCTGGATTCAGCAGCGGTGCGCGATCGACTGAATCTGCGCGCAGCCCCAGATCGGACCGTGCTGATGGGATTCGGTGGATTGGGCCTCCAGCTCAACCCTGGGCTGTTTGCCCGTTGGCCAGACCACCACTTTCTAGTGAGTGATCCCGGGCTGCACTGCGAGGCCAAGAACGTCAGCGTTCTCCCGCAGGACCTCCGCCCCCTGGAGGTGATGCCCCTCTGCTCGCGTGTGATCACGAAGCCCGGCTACAGCACCTTTTGTGAGGCAATGGCCCTGGGGCTTGGCATTCACCTGGTCCATCGCGAGGGCTTTGCGGAGGCCCAGGTCCTGGAAGAGGCCCTGCAACGGCATGCTCCCCATCGCCTGTTGAGCCGGGCGCAGTTGGAGAAAGGGGAGTGGCAGCTCGACCAGCCGTTGATCCCGGCCAGCGGATCCGGCTTGCCTCCCGATGGGGCCGATCAGGCAGCTCGGTTCCTGATCGCCTTGGCTTCGGACTTGAGGTGCTGATCTGCTGAAACTTTCAGCCTTTTGTTCTTTTTGTCACCACAAACTGTGACTAAGAGTGATGCGAACACGGTCGCGCAGTTGTTGATGCTGGTGGACGGTTATTGCACTGGTATGAATGACTTGCCTGTTTGACGGTTTGATAGGCAAACTCTCTTCATCCAATTAATTAGTTGCCATACCTCGGCAGGAAATAGCTTTCCTGCCCCACGTAGACAGCTTTTTGATTCGGTGCGCAGGTCGTGCACCCTCCAGGGTGTCCCTTTTCCGTGCGCTGCTCTTTGCCTTTGTTGGTTTGACCACTCAGATCCCCTCGAAGTCGATTGCTCCTTCGAGCTCTGTCTGTTCAACCCTCGCCCTTCCTCTCTTCTCCCTGGCCGGCGTTGCCCTGGCTCTGGCTCCGCTGCCTGCCCTTGCCGATGCCGGCAAGCTCAAGCCCCAGGTCAGCGAGTCCAGTGACGTCAGCCTGTTGCCGGCCCTCCCTCCGGTGCCTCGGGCTCCTGCCATGCCCCGCTCAAGGCTGGCCATGCTGGATGGCAATGACGGCACGATCAGCCCCGGCGGTCCCTTCCGTTACGTCATCACGCCCGAGCGCCGTGCCCTGCTGAACACGATCCGGTTCGCTGAGGGCACCTGGGCCCGTGGTGAAGATCTCGGTTACCGCGTGATGTTTGGTGGCGGTCTGATGGGCGGACTGGAGCGCCATCCCAACCGCGTGATCTATTCCGGTCGCTACGCCAGCGCCGCTGCGGGTGCCTACCAGTTCATGCCCTTCACCTGGACGATGGCCAGTCAGAAGCTTGGTCTGGCCGGCTTTGGTCCCCACGTGCAGGATCAGGCGGCCCTGTTCTTGATCCAGCGCCGCGGAGCCCTGGCCTTAGCCGATCGTGGCGAGTTCACCCCCCAGTTGGCGGCGAAGTTGGCGCCGGAATGGGCCTCGTTTCCGACCCTGGCCGGATACAGCTATTACGGCCAACCGGTGAAGCGCTACACCGCCCTCAAGGCCTTTTACGAGCAGAGCCTTGCTCAGCTGAAAACCCTGGCAGAACCTGCTCAGGAGCCTGTGGTTGAGCTCCCCACCTGTGAGCCTGTGCAGTCCCTGCGATGCCGTCTTCAGGCCCTCGATCGCATCGGCCCCAAGCCCAAGAGCCTGGGGATCTAAGCCAGGGCTCCTCAGCCCTGGTCGCCTTCCTTCAGCCTGGTCTTGCCGATGGTGTTCTGCGCGATCAGGTAAGCCACCGCAATCGCCCCGACAAAGCCCAAGGCGTTGCGCACCAGTGGAAGCAGATCAGAGGTGCGGGTGATGATCGGTGCGACGCCGAACACCCCGAACAGGATCACCCAGAGGGGGGAGAGCAACAGCACCCAGGCCCATTCCACGCTGTGCTCCGGTTTGCGGGGGTAGGCCGCGAAACCAACGATCAAGCCCCCAAGGATCGAGGTGGCCAGCGTCAGCAGCCATTGCTCCTGCGGCAGGCCGGGCACCACCTGGCAGCCGCCAATTTCAAGGCAGCCCTTCACCGTGTGGAGTGAATCGAGGATCGCCGCATCCTGGCCGTGGTCGCGGACGTAGTACTGGTTGCCAAAGCGGGTTTGCAGCTCCACCCAGTAGGTGCGGGGCATCAGGGCAAACAGCGCATCACCCACGTTGAAGTTGAGCAGGTTGCCGCCGCGCTCATCAGCAATCAGCAGCAGGGAGCGCTCATCGAGGCCCCAGAAATCCTTGACCGCCAGGCCTGGGGTGCGGTCGTATTGCGTCAGGACCCGCAGCTTCCAGCCGCTGACGGCTTCGAAATCGTCGATTTCGGCTTCGAGTGCCGCCCGCTGGTTGTCGGTGAGGATCTTGGCCAGGTCGATCACCGGTGTGGGGTGATCGGGCAGCAGGTCCGGATTGTCGTAGGCCCAGGCTGGAGCGGCCCCCCAGCCCAGCAGCAGCACCAGGCCGAGGGCCAGGCCCACCAGCCAACCGCGAAGGGCTTGGGCTGCACGCGGCTCGAACATGGCACCTGCTTCAGTGGCGAGCATTCTCCCTGAGTCCTCCTCAGCGCCGTGAGTTCTGCACCTTCCTCTCTGCATTCAGCTCCGGTCTGGCTGGCAGAGCGACTGGCGGCAGCCGGGGGCTGGGTTCCGTTCAGGACCTACATGGACTGGGCTCTCCATGACCCCGTCCATGGCGCCTACGGGGCTGGGCGGCTGCGCGTTGGCCCAGCAGGGGATTTCGCCACCTCCCCGTCCCTTGGTCCTGATTTTGCAGAGCTGCTCCTGCCGCAGTTGTTGCAGTGGTTCCAGCAGCAGCCGGCTGAAGCCCCCTTAGCCCTGATCGAGACCGGGCCTGGGGAAGGCCACTTGGCCCTTCAGCTCGCGCAGGGGATTGCCCGGGAGGCGCCGGAGCTGGTGGTCCGATTGGAGTTGGTCCTGGTGGAGCCGAACCCCGGGATGGCAGAGCGTCAACGGGGCCTGTTGGCCGATGCACCGCTGCGATGCCGCTGGCAGTCCTTTGACGAGCTCCAAGCCAGCCCCCGCTCTGGCGTGATGCTTGCCCATGAGGTGCTGGATGCCCTGGCGGTGGAGCGGATCATCTGGCACAACGATCGCTGGTGCCTGCAGGGGGTGGCGCTGGAGACGGGCGCCGATGGTGCTGCTGTCCTGCGGCTTGCGGCTGGGCCTGTACTCGAGGAAGCACTGCGTCATGAGCTGGAGGCCCTGACCCCTGGGCCCCAGCGTCCGGACGGTTGGTGCACGGAGTTGCATGTCGGTTTGCGCCCCTGGCTTGAGCAGGCCGCCCAGTCCCTCAGCCGCGGTCAGTTGCTCGTGATCGACTACGCCCATGAGGCCTGGCGTTATTACGCAGCGCAGCGCAGCCGGGGCACATTGATGGCCTACCGCAACCAGCAGGCCAGTGATGACCCGCTGCTGGAGCCGGGCCAGTGGGACCTCACGGCCCACCTTTGCTTGGAGACCTTGGAGCGCTCAGCGTTGGCGGCCGGTTGGACCCCCCTCGGTCAACGCCGTCAGGGCGAAGCCCTGTTGGCGCTGGGCTTGGCCCAGCGCCTGCATGCGCTGCAGCAGGGCGCACCATCGGAGTTGGCTGAACTGCTCAGTCGGCGTGAAGCACTGCTGCGTTTCGTGGATCCTGCGGCCTTGGGCGACTTCCGCTGGATGGCCTTTGCGCGTTCGCCAGGCTCAAGCCAGCAGCCGTACTTTCTGCAGGACCCGCCCTTGAGTTAGCGGCAGCGCTTCAGGGCCGCGAGCACCTGCTCGGGGCTCACGTCATCACGAATCTCCACGTGGCCCAGGCCCGTCGGCAGGACAAAGCGCACGCGGCCCTCGCGCACTTTTTTGTCCCCTTGGAGGCACTGCAGGACCGCTTCGGCATCAAGCTCGGGCCAGACCATGGGCAGACCCGCCGCTTTGATCACGGCTCGCTGACGGCGCTGATCCTCCTCGCTCCAGAGCCCCAATTCCAGGCTGAGTTCCCCGGCGGCGACCATCCCGATCCCGACGGCCTCGCCATGGAGATAGGTGCCATAGCCGCAGAGGGCCTCGACCACATGGCCAAGGGTGTGGCCGTAGTTGAGGATCGCCCGCAGGCCGCCTTCGCGCTCATCGGCGGCCACCACCTTGGCTTTGGCGGCAGCGGAGCGCTCGAGCACGCTCTGCAGCAACGCGCTTGGAAGGGTGTCCATCGAGGCCAGGCGTTCCCCGGCTGCCTCCAGTTCGTTGAACAGGTCGGGGTCGCCGATGACGCCGTACTTGATCACTTCCGCCATGCCGGCGCGGAACTCACGCTCCGGCAGGGTGGCCAGGGTGTCGGGATCGATCAGCACCAAGCGCGGTTGGTGGAAAGCGCCGATCAGGTTCTTACCGCCGGGATGGTTGACCCCGGTTTTTCCGCCGATGGAGGCATCCACCATGGCCAGCAGGGTGGTGGGCACCTGCACGACCGCGATTCCCCTCAGCCAACTGGCCGCCGCAAAGCCGGCCATATCCCCCACCACACCACCGCCGAGGGCCACGATCAGTGAGCCGCGCTCGAGCTTGCGGGCAAAGGCGGCGTCGTGGATCAGCCCCACGGTGGCTGGCGTTTTTTGGTCTTCCCCGGCTTCGATCACCAGCTGGCTGGCGTTGAACCCGGCGGCCTCCAGGCTGGCCAGGGCTTGCGCCCCGTAGTGCTGATGGACCACGGGGTTGGTCACGATCAGCACCTTGGTGCCCGCCTTGATGCCTTGGCCCAGGATCTGTTCACCGAGGGCCGAGAGCGCTCCCCGGCCGATGACCACGGGATAGGGATTGGCGCTCAGCGCCACCTCGATGGTGCGGATCGCGGCGGCCGTGGCGCTCATGGAACAACGCTGCTGTCGCTTGAGGCTATCGGTCGCCTGCTGCCGTGAGCACCTCCAGCAGGGCCGTGCCATAGCGCTCACGCTTGGCGTTGCCGATGCCGCTGACGCCGGCGAGTTCGCTGAGGGAGGCGGGCCGCTGCGCCGCCAGCTCCACCAGGGTGCGGTCGTGGAACACCACATAGGGAGGTACGCCTTGCTCACGCGCCTGCTCGCGTCGCCAGCTCTTCAGGGCCGCCAGCAGCGGGTCATCCGCTGCCACTGCCGCATCGCTCGGGATGCTGCGGCGCCGTTGCTCCTTCGCTGGCGGCGGCAGGACCAGCTCCAGCTCCTGCTCGCCCCTGAGCAGTGGCTGCACCAGCTCGGGCGGACCGAAACACAGCCCCCCCTTGGCGTCCTCCGGGGAATGGAGGGCCCCAAGACTCACCAGCTGCCGCAGCAGGGCCCGCCACTGGCCCCGGTCCAGCTCCTTGCCGATCCCGTAAACGCTCAACTGGTCGTGCCCGAGCGAGCGGATGCGCTCGGTGTTGCCGCCCAGCAACACGTCCACGACATGGCCCGCGCCAAAGCGCTGCCCTGTTCGATAGACCGCTGAGAGCGCCTTCTGCGCCACGACGCGGCAGTCGCTGCGCTGCTGGGGCTCCAGGCAGCCATCACAGTTGTTGCAGGGCTCGAGAAGCTCTTCACCGAAATGGCGCAGCAGCACCTGACGCCGGCAGCCGCTGGCTTCGCTGTAGGCGATGAGGGCATCGAGCTTGCCGCGCTCGATGCGTTTCTGCTCCTCACTGGCGCCGGAGTCGTCGATGAAGCGGCGCAGCTGCGGGATGTCGCCTCCGCCGTGGGCCATCCAGGCCACCGCCGCTAGGCCATCGCGACCGGCCCGGCCGGTTTCTTGGTAGTAGGCCTCGAGACTTTTGGGCAGGTCCACGTGGGCCACAAAGCGCACGTCGGGTTTATCGATTCCCATGCCGAAGGCGATCGTGGCCACGACGACCACACCACTGCCGAGGCGGAAACGCTGCAAGGCCTCGCGCCGTGCCTCGGCATCCATGCCGGCGTGGTAGCCGATGGCATCAAATCCAGCGGCCTTGAGTTCTGCGGCGATGCGGTCCACCCGGCTGCGGGAGCGGGCGTAGACAATCCCCGATTCGCCGCGGTGCTCCGCCAGGAACTGCAGCAACTGCGCGTTACCGCTCTGTTTGTGGCGCAGGAGGTAGCGAATGTTGGGGCGATCGAAGCTGGCCAGAAACACCTCGCCCTCCTGCAGCTGCAGGCGCTCGCGGATGTCGAGCTGGGTGCGCGGGTCGGCGGTCGCGGTCAGGGCCAGCCGCGGCACCTGGGGAAAGCGCTGCGCGAGCTGATCGAGTTGGCGGTACTCGGGCCGGAAGTCATGCCCCCACTGCGAGACGCAATGGGCCTCATCGATGGCAAAGAGGGCCAGCGGCATGGACCCCAGTCGCTCCAGCAGATCACCGCTGAGCAGCCGCTCCGGTGAGACATAGAGCAGATCCAGTTGGCCGTCGCTGAGCTGACGCCAGACCCGTTGGCTCTCGCCGGCCTCGAGGCCGGAGTGCAGGGCGGCGGCTGCAATCCCGAGCTGCTGCAGCGCCTCCACCTGGTCCTGCATCAGGGCGATCAGTGGCGAGATCACCACCGCCTGCCCAGGGCTGCAGAGCGCGGGGACCTGATAACAGAGGGATTTGCCACCGCCGGTGGGCATCAGCACCAGACCCGATCCGCCGCCGATCACGTGGCGGACGATTGCTTCCTGTGGGCCGCGGAAGCTGGCGTAGCCAAACACCCGTTGCAGCACCTCCAGCGGATCGCGGCTGCTTGGACTGGGCATGGGGCGCCTGGCTGATCGGAAAAGATCCACCACAATGGCGCGATATGGCTGAGCGTTCCCTCCGCACCGGTGCCTCCTCCTCAACCGCCTGGGCTTTCCTGGCCCCGGCGTTGCTGCTGATCTCCCTGTCGGTGCTGATCCCAGCGGTGATGGCCCTGGTGATGAGCTTCACCCAGACCGGTCTCGACGTCAGTGAACCGCTGCGTTTTGTCGGGCTGGCCAACGTGCGCCGCCTGCTGGCGGACCCGATGTTCTTCAAGGTCCTGGGGACCACCCTGGCCTATTTGTTTGGTGTGGTCCCGCCGGTGGTGCTCGGCGCCCTTGCCCTGGCGGTGCTGGTGAACCGTCAGCTCCCAGGCATCCATTGGTTTCGCGCGGCCTTCTATACCCCGGTTCTGGTCTCGATCGTGGTGGCGGCCATCGCTTTCCGCTGGCTCTACGCCGAGAACGGTCTGATCAATGGCTGGCTCGGCAGCCTCCTCGGTCCTGGCTTTGAGCCAATTGGTTTCCTGACCAACCCACTCCTGGCGCTTCCAGCGGTGATGCTCGTGACCCTCTGGAAGGGCCTGGGCTACTACATGGTGATTTTTCTGGCTGGTCTCCAGGGGATCCCGGCTGACCTCTACGAAGCGGCGGAACTCGACGGCAGTGAGGGTTGGCGCAAGCACCTCGACATCACCCTGCCCCTGCTGCGTCCCTACGTCACCTTGGTGGCGGTGATCTCAGCGATTGCGGCCACCAAGGTCTTCGAGGAGGTCTATTTGATGACCCAGGGGGGACCTGCCAACAGCACGAAGACCCTGGTCTATTACGTCTACGACCAGGCCTTTGCGGAGCTCGAGATCAGCTATGCCTGCACGGTCGGCCTGGCCCTGTTCGTCATTGTCCTGTTGCTCTCGCTTGTTCGCTTTGCCTTCGCCGGCGACCGCGGCTTGACCTGACCATGCGACATTGATGGATTGGAGCTCCAGGCGCATGGGCCCTGCGATTGGCATCGTCGGCGGCGGCCAGTTGGCCTGGATGCTCGCCGAGGCTGCCCAGCGCCAGCAGATTCCGCTGCAGGTCCAAACCCCCTCAAGTGAGGACCCTGCGGTCTCGCTGGCCGCAGGGGTGGTCCAGGCTCCCGTGCGCGATGTCGCGGCTACGGCGGAGCTGGCGACGCGTTGCTCCGCCATCAGCTTTGAGAACGAGTGGATTGATCTGGAGGGTCTGGCGCCCTTGGCGGCCCAGGGTGTCCAGTTCGTTCCCAGCCTGCAGGCGCTCCAGCCCCTGGTCTGCAAGCGCAACCAGCGGGAGCTGCTGCAGCGTTTAAACCTCCCGTCCCCGCGCTGGTTCCCCCTGACGGCGGCCATCCCGCCGAAGGCGAATGCAGCCTCAGCAGGACGTCCCGCTCCTGCGGCGGTTTGTCCGGAGGGTTTCAGCTTTCCGCTGATGGCCAAGGCCGCCACAGGCGGCTACGACGGCAAAGGCACGGCGGTTCTTCAGGGTCTTGATGACCTGGCGGCCTTGATCGCTCGCGTTGATCCGGCCAATTGGATCGTCGAGGAGTTCGTCGCTTTTGAGCAGGAATTGGCCCTGGTTGCAGCCCGCGATCGCTTTGGTGAGGTGGTCTGTCTGCCGTTGGTGCAAACGCACCAGCATCAGCAGGTCTGCGATTGGGTCCTGGCCCCGGTGGAAGCCAGCCATGCCCTGCAGCAGGCCGCCCGCAACATCGCCGCATCGCTGCTCACGTCCCTGGACTACGTAGGGGTGTTGTCGCTGGAGTTTTTCTATGGGCGCAGCGGCTTACTGATCAACGAGTTGGCTCCCCGCACCCATAACTCCGGTCATTACTCGATCGAGGCCAGCAGTTCCAGTCAGTTCGATCTGCAACTCCTGAGTGTCAGCGGCGAGCGTCTTGAGGAACCGTCCCTTCTGGTGCCAGGCGCCTTGATGGTGAATCTGCTGGGGTTTGAGCAGCGCTCCGCTGAGGACCCAGCTGCGGACTACAGCGAGCAGCGTCAGGCCCTAAGCGCCCTTCCGGAGGCCCATCTCCATTGGTATGGCAAACGGGGCTCCTCCCTTGGCCGGAAGTTGGGACATCTGACGGTCTTGCTGCGCTCCAGCGAACCGGAGCAGCGCCGCGAGGAAGCGATGCAACGCCTGCAGCAGGTCCGTGAGATTTGGCCACTGCCCGGCGATCCAGGCGCTGCTTGATGGGCCTAGGATTTCAGAGGACTGCTGTGTTGGTCACTGCCTTTTACAGTTTTCTGATCTGACTCCCTTTTCGACTTGGGGCGTCTGTCGCGACAGTGCCGTAGACCGGCCTCGTAGCCGGAAACGAATCTGCGCTTTGACTCCCCTTCTGGTTTATCCAGGTCGGAATCTGGGGCAGAACGGCACAGCGGTTCACCCCATTGCAGCGCAGTTGACGTCGCCTCTGGTCAGATCCAGATCTCACGTGATCATGGGCTCCCTTGCTGTCTGCGGACCCCATGAAGTCCCTGTCTGTTCTGGCCGGGCTCACGCTTGCGTTCAGCACGGTCCAGGTGAGCCCCGCCTGGGCTCAGCAGGATTCCCAGCCTGGTTACTCCAAGACCAGCACGTGCTTCAAGGACGAATACCGAGAGGAGTACGTCCCCGGAACGAAGGAGAAACCGGGCTACGTCAAGAAGTGGAGCGAAAAGGTCGAGATCCCCTGCACGACGCCTCCAAAGCCGACGGCCTCAGAGAAGGTCGACGACAACAGCTGCATCGAAGGCTCCGTCATCGGTGGCCTTCTTGGCGCGGGTGCTGGAGCTGCTCTCTCCCGCGGCAACGGACGATGGATCGGCGTTCCAGTGGGTGCAGCAGCAGGCGCCTTGGTGGGTTGCCAGGTCGATGGCGGCTGATGCCCTTGCGCTCAAATGAGGTGTGAGAGAGGCAGTGAGCGTGACCCCACCCACCCCATCAAGCAACCACGCAAGACAGGGTCTCCCCCTCACCAACCGACAATAGGCACGACCAGTCCGTCAAGGCTTCAGGAGGGCAGCGACCACCCCTGGCTTTTTCTTCAGTTGCTCACGTCGATACAGCCGTGAGGGGGAAGTGTCTCTAGCTTCCGCAGATGATCTGGCAGCGGCTTCGCTCCTTTTTTTCCTCCTCTCGGCCTTCAGCGGCCACCGCTGCGGAGCCTGCTGCCCAGCCGCCGCCGGCTGAGGTCAGCCCAGCTTCTGAACTTCAAACCATCGCCTTCTGGCGCTATCACGCCAGGCTGAGCTTTCACACCCCGTTGGCTTATCTGAAGCGGGATGGCCAGCAGCGTACGCAAAATCCTCCTGATCTTCAGCCGATTCAGCGCACTGGAAAAGGATGTGGCGAGTGGATTCCTTATCGCCCTGACGGTTTTGTGGCCTTGGCTGAACTCAGCCAAGTTCAGATTGACTCATGGATGGCGGACTCGGGTGTTGAGCGTGAGCAAAAGCTCAGGCTGCTCATTCGATTTCGCGAGATTTTTGAGAGCAAGGTGCTCCATGTCGATCAGAAGTTGATGCAGATCTATGCCCTGGTCGATCAGGAGGCGTTTCGATCGGTGGCCTCCAGCCTCAAGGGTGAGAGCTTTCCCGATGAAGTCTTCATTGCGGAACTCACTACCCTGCGCGGGATCGGCCTTCAAAAGGCACAACTGCTCTGGAATGCCGGCCTGAGGACTCCGGCCATGGTTCAGGCGGCTGATGACGCCGAGCTGCAGTCGATTCGTGGGATCGGTCCAAAGCTCATCGCTCAAATTCGCTCCCAGGAGGTGGCCTGAGGCGTCGCACGGATCTGCGGATCAGGTCTGCTCCCTCGCTTCCAGGGCCGAACAATCGCTGCTCGTAGTTCCTTGGAGGGCTGTCGGGTGGGCATTCGTCTTTGTTCGATGAAGACACCGTCATTCATCGCCACTCGCAGGCTGATCATCGCCAGCAAACCCAGGGGCTTCACGCAGGACTGATGCTCTCGTTGTGTTGTCCCGCGGGATAGCTCGAGCTGGTGTGTCGATCGCTACGCAGTTATCAATAAGAACGGTGTCTTTGTGCGATTGGTCACTGATTGAGGTTGCCTCGCACCTGCAGTTTCAAAACTGGGTTGAACAGAAACCATCGTGCCCACCTCATTTGGCAATCCATGTTTGCTTCGCTTTTCTGATCCCAAAGCGGATTACCGCGGCATCTGGGTTTTTTATGACGCCAATGACCTCGGTGCCTATTCCGCCTGCCACGAACTGCTGGCTCACGGTGAGCCCATGCGCGTGGTTGAACAACGGGAACTCCAGAGTCTGCTTGAAGCCCGTCGCTTTAGTCAGCATTTGATCCTGCATGGATGGTCACCGCAGGTGATTCACTCGGAGCTGGGCTACCGGCTCATTGGTTTTTAACGCTCTACCGCTAGCTGGCGAGTGGGTGAGTTGTTCTGCACCAGCCCGGAGCATGCGTGCAGCGGGCACCCTTGGCACTTCGCTTGCGGTTGGTCGGTTTCTTCAATTCGCTGATCGGAGCTTGATCAGTCGATTTGTTGCTGTCGTTGTGTTGATCTGGGGCCATTGATGCCTCCCAGCGACAGCCGAAGCCTGCCAGCTCTTTCCGATTCGACAAGAGCAGCGTTTCTGCTCACTGACGCCGGCGTTTGCTGTTTCCAGACTTGAGTGCATCCGATGTTGGCGTGACCACGTGATGTCCAGGTTGCTGGTTGCTGTTGGCTTCAGTCTTGGCTTGTTTCTGGCCCCAGCGTTCGCGCAAAGCAGTTCTACGCCGTCCGCAGGGAGCCAAGAGCAGCTCAGTGATTGGCAGCGCCGTGAGCTGGCCCGCCAGCAACGCAAACGTGAGCAGGCCAGGCGCTGCATCAGCGATTGGCGCTTGGGCCTCTGCAGCCGCTCGTACCGTTAAGACCACCTCGAAGCGTGCGGTGTGGGCGAGATCAATGCTCTTTCCGTCGCCCTCATTGCCCTTGGGCTGAGCGCGACCTGGGTTGTTCTCTTCTACGGATTCACCCGCTCGACCCGCTACGAAATCCAACGCACCCAGATGCAGCGCGTGCGCCGGCAGGTGATGAGGGTTCTTGCTGAGCGTTGCGACTAGGGCCTGTTGACAGCACAACTGAAGCCGGCTAGTACAGGTGTACTCGCATCGGGCTGATGGCTCCTGTTGCTTCCCCGTACGCCACCTTTCGCGCCTCGGATTGGGTCTGGCCCGCTGCGTCCGCTGCTTCTGCCGCCTCACCCCCATGTCAGGACACGGTTGGCTCCAGGATCCCGCCACGCTCGCGACCAAGCGCTTCCATCGCGACGAAAAAAGTTGGGCGCAAGACCCGATGGTCTTCGTCGATTCAGGGCGACCTTTTCCAGCACAACCTCCTCTGCTCCAGTCCCGTGACCACCTCCATCGAGACCAGGCAGTTGAGCTTTGGCGGGCTCTTCTGAGCCGTGGCTGGACCCCGGTGGCGCCCCAGTGGGGTCAGGACGTCGAGGTCTAGATCAGCGCGCCAGCGCGCTCTGGATTCGCTGCTCCAGTTCCATGGCGCTCAGCCCCGTCACCACAAACACTTCCTGGGCGCTGCTTCCGCGCCGTGCAACTACCTTCCAGCCACCGCGAATGGGAATGGAGACCTTCAGGCGCAGTTCTGGCGCCCGGCCCTTGACCCTTGAAATGACCGCGGGGGTGATCGTGTCGATCTCGGGCTCCCGGACCAGCCGTTTCAGGCAGGGAATCAGGCCCTCGAGGTAGGTGCTGTGGGTGATGACCAGCCGTCCCATGGCGGGCACCTTAGAAACGAGTGCCCTGGTGGCGGGATTGCCTGACCGCTGCTAGAGATGCTGTCCCCTCCTTTTGCCGGATGGCAGGCCAGCACGCTCCAGAGCTGCGCGAGCAGCTGCGGCAACGGCTCAGTGACGAGCTTGGTGGTGCCGCCCAGTTGGTCAGCCTTGAGCGCAGTGGCGACCAGAGCGTCAAGGGTGTGGCGGTCTGCTCAGGTCGCATCCTCAGCTTCGTTTTGGATGCCGAACAGGAGCGTCTGCGCACGCTGCCGATGTTCGAGCTGCTGCAACGGCGCTTCGCTTAACCGAGATCCTTAGCCCCGCTCCACGGGTGCCATGGTTAGGCCCTCTCCGGCCAAGAGTTGGTGGTAGAGCTCAGCCTGCTCGAGCGGACCGCTCCAAACCACCGCTGAGCCCTGCGAGTCAATCTGATGGGCCAGCTCCCAGGCGCGATCGCTGACCATGGCTGGGATGTGTTTCACCAGCACCTCAACCACGTGTTGGAACGTGTTGTGGTCATCGTCGAGAACGATCACCCGACCCGTGGGATAAGGAGCCCTGACCCGCTGCCGCTCCATGACGGCCTGTCCGCCTGGGGAGGAACTGATGGAGCGGATGGGTTGCATCTCGAAACAGCCAGCAGATCTGATCTCAGTTTGGGTCACAGCCCTGGTTACACTCGTCCAAACGCTTTCTGCGCACCATGCTGATCACTGTGGGTTGGGCCGCTCTTGCCGCCGTCTTCACCTTCTCGATCGCCATGGTCGTCTGGGGTCGCAACGGCGACGGCACCCTGAATTTCTGAGCCTGAGCGCCGGGTTACTCATCCGTGATTGAGTCGCTCAACATCAACAGTGTTCTCGCGGTGACCACCGCGGCACTGTTGGTGTTTGTCAGCGGTGGAGTTCTCTATCTCTCCACCATTGAGTGGCGCGACAGGCGTCGCCGCCAGCAACCGGTTCAGCCCTCAGCTCGCGCCCGCAAGTGACGCTCGAGCCGGGGGTTTTTGAACCTTGGGCCTGGGACCGTTCCGTCGAGCTGTTGGTGACAGCTCCAGATCGTTCCGCTTCTCTTCATCCAGAACCCTGGACTCTGCAGTCGCAGCAGCAGCTCCAGGACGCACTGGCGCAAAACCCTGCCAGCCCTGCTTCGATTGCTGCTGCCGAGGCACTACTGAGCTGTGGCGACTCCGTCAGCCTTCAGCAGCAGGCCGATGCCCTGCGGCAAGAGCTGGTTGGAGAGACGGTCACCTACGTGGTGAACCGGAATCTCAACTTCACCAACCACTGCGTTCAACACTGCAGCTTTTGCGCCTTTCGCCGTGATGCCGGCGCTCCAGGCGCCTACTGGCATGACCTGGAGCTGCTTCGCAGCAAGGCCGCTGAGGCCGCAGCCCTTGGAGCGACAGAGCTCTGCATCCAGGGGGGATTGAATCCAGCGGCCCGCACCAACGGTTCGGCACTCCGCTACTACGTCGATTTACTGGAGGCTCTGCGGGATGCGGCCCCTGGACTGCACCTGCATGCCTTCTCCCCACAGGAGCTGCTGTTCATTGCTGAGCAGGACGGGAGCGCTTTGCAGGCTGTGCTCGAGCAACTGCGATCAGCCGGCCTGGCTTCGATCCCCGGTACCGCTGCTGAGGTCTTGAGCGATGGGGTTCGCGCCCAGCTTTGTCCAGAGAAGATCAGCGCTCGGCAGTGGTGCGCGGTGATCCTTCAGTGCCATCGCCTTGGCCTCGCCAGCACGGCCACGCTGATGGCCGGTCACATTGAAAATGCCCGCGATCGTGCCCTTCATCTCTTGACCCTGGTGGCCCTGCAGCAGGAGGCGCTTCGGGCCGGACAGGCTGGCTTTTCTGAGTTCGTTCTGCTTCCGTTCATTGGAGCTCAAGCTCCGGCAGCCTTGCGTCATCGCGTGGGACGAGATCAACCCGATCGCCTGGAGATGTTGCTTCTCACCGCAAAGGCGCGCCTGCTGCTCGGGCCATGGTTCCGAAACCATCAGCCCAGCTGGGTGAAGCTCACCCTCGCTGGTGCCACGGAGGCCCTGCGCTGGGGCTGCAATGACCTCGGTGGCACGCTGATGGAGGAGAGCATCACAAGCATGGCGGGCGCCCAGGGGGGCACCTGCCAATCGGTTCAGGCTCTTCGCTCGTCGGCGCTGACATTGGGCCGGCCCGTGCGGGAGCGCACGACTCTCTATGGAGCGGTCAGCTGATGAAGGGCCTGCGCAACAGCTTGGCAGTGACGGCCTTGCTGGTGCTGCTACCAGCCCTGGCTCTATGGCTCTTTCCTCGCGGCTCAGCCCGCGGTCTCGATCGGCTCCTTCTGGAGGCCTCGCTGTTTCAGACCCACCGTTCCCGTCCAGCCGACCCGCCACCGGCCCTGTGGACCCAGCGCCTTGGTCCCCAGGCGGCCCCGCTTTGGTCGGCTCGACCTCAGCTCTGGTGGCAATTCTGGGGAACCCACAGCTCAGCCGGTGCGGTCCTTGTGCTTGAGGTCCCCTCCAAGACACCCCTGCCTCAGAACGCGCTCCGCTTTGAGCAGCTGACCCTGGTGGCCCCTAACCCCCTGGTGCGCAACGAACTTCAGGCGCAATTGCGCCTCGATCGACCGTCCCTGCGCGGCCTTGAGCGGCGTTGCGCTCAGCAGCTGCAACGGGGTGATGCGGTCTATTGGAGTGCTGCTGGCCTCTCATCGCTCCTGGGTCCCCTGGCACCCCTGGCCAGCAGCCTGCAGCAGGGCTGCCTGGCCCTCAGCAGTGAGGGCAACAGGCTGCTCTGGAGCGGTGAGGCCGATGCAGCCCGCGGCAGCCTGGCGGCGGGCCCCCGCCCGGTTCCCAGAGCTCAGACGCGCGCGCTGGCGCCTCCCACGCTGCTGGCTCTGCAGGGCCCGAAGCTGGAGCTCCTGCTGCGCGGGCTGTTGAGTAGTGGCGCCTTGAAGCAGGCGCTCGCCGAGCGCTACGGCCTCAAGGCCGATGCCCTCAAGCGCTTGTCACAAAGCCCCTTTGTTCTGCGTCTCTCGGCCGTTGAACGGGGTCCGTTCCTGGCGGGCCTTCAGCTGCAGCTGCGGCTGCGGGACGGTCGTTCCTTCTGGACGGCGCGGCTGGCGGCCGTGGAGCAAGCCCTGAAGGATCAAGGTCTGGCTCCGAGCCCTGGTGACGCTGGTCAACGGCTCTGGAGTCGCGATGGCGTGGCCCAAGGCGGCTGGCGCTGGCTTTCGAAGCAGCAGCTGCTGCTTTTCCTTGGCCCACCTCCTGCCGCCGTTGCGGCTGAGGTCGCTGAACGACCCGCAAGCTGGTCCCTGCAACTCAGGCCTAGCCAGTTGCAGGCCAAGGGGCTGCTTCCCTCACTGCTGCCTCTGGTGGTCCGGCGCGCCGGTCAGCTGGAGATCACGGGTGAACACCCCAGAGGAGTTGACGGGCAAACGGCCCTGAGCGGCGAACTCAAGCTTTAGTGATTGGCCTCGTGCTCGGCTGCGGCACGCTCGCGGCGACGGCGCTCGGCGGCCAGGGTCTCTTCCATCAGTTCCACCGCTTGGGTCATCTTCTCGATGTTCCCGGCATAGAGGCTGAGGTCCTTGTCGACGCGGGCTTTGATCAGGCCCATGGCCTCACCGATCTCGTGGGCAGCGCTGCGTAGGGCCTGAGGATCCATCGCTTCGGCGCCCTGGGCCCGTTGAAGCAGGCTCAGGAGTCCGACGGCGACCAGTCGGGAGTAGTGGAAGTCTTCGCGCTGCACGCCGTGCAGCAGTCCGGCGATTGGCGCAGGTGCGCCTTCGCCGCGGTTGCTCAACCAGCCCTTGACCTCATCGAGGCTGTGGTGGCCCACCTGGGTAGCGGCGTCGGATGCCATTTGACGGAAGGCCCCCCCATCGAAGCCGTTGGCGCTGCAGAGGGCCTGGAACAGGGGCTCCCGCTGCGCCTCGGGCTTGTAACCGTTGGAGAAGCTGTCAAACACTTGGGTCAGACCAACGGCAAAGAGGCCATCGGCTTGGAACCCCTTCTGATGGCTCAGCAGGTGCAGTTCCACCAGGAGTTCGTCCACCAGGCGGCGATAGAGCGGCGCGATGACGTAGGGGAACGCCTGGTGAAAGGCCCGCTTGCTATCGGCAACGGTCAGGCTCGCACCCACGCTCAAACATCCATCAAGTTCAGGCGACCCTAGCTCGCTGAGAACGCTGAACAGGGCTGAACCTCAGTAGGATCCGCCCATCTGCAGAGGCCGCCCGTGACCATGATCCCGATCGTGATCGAAGAGTCGGGCCGTGGTGAGCGCGCTTTTGATATCTACTCCCGCCTTTTGCGGGAGCGCATCGTCTTCCTGGGCGAACCGGTGACCTCAGAGTCCGCCAATCGGATCGTTGCCCAACTGCTCTTCTTGGAAGCCGAGGATCCCGAGAAGGACATCTTCCTCTACATCAATTCCCCGGGCGGCTCCGTCTACGACGGCCTGGGCATCTTCGACACGATGCAGCACATCAAGCCTGATGTGCAGACCGTCTGCGTTGGTCTGGCTGCCTCGATGGGCGCCTTCCTGCTCTGCGCCGGTGCCAAGGGCAAGCGCAGCAGCCTGACCCACTCGCGGATCATGATCCACCAGCCCCTGGGCGGGGCCCAGGGCCAGGCCAGCGACATTCGCATTCAGGCCGACGAAATCCTGTATCTCAAGAAGAAGCTCAACCAGGAGCTCTCCGATCGCACCGGTCAGCCCCTGAACCGCATCGAGGACGACACCGATCGCGACTTCTTCATGTCTCCCGCCGAAGCAGTCGAGTACGGCCTGATCGACAAGGTGATCGACAAGCGCCCCGTGCGCCCTGTCTGATCGAGCGAAGGCTCCATGGCCCGCGGGCGCGGTCAACGCAGCGGAGCGGTGGGCGGCCGGGGGCGCCCACCAAGTGAACGTCCCAGCAAAATCTGCCCTGTCTGCCAGCGCCCTTTCCAATGGCGCAAAAAATGGGCATCGGTTTGGGAGCAGGTGATTTATTGCTCCGACCGCTGCCGTCTAGACAGCAAAAAGCCCGCGGGTTGACCGCGGGCTTTGTTGTTCTTCAGCTTCAGGCCGAGGCAGCTTCGGTGCTGCTCAGCAGAGGAGAGAAGCGCTCCTTCTCGGGGACGGTGGTGAATTCGCTGACGATGGCGCGGAACTCATCGCCATCGAGGCTCTCCTTCTCAATCAGGAGCTCTACAACACGGTCCATGCAGGCTCGGTGTTCGGACACGAGCTTGACGGTTTCCTCGTAGCAGCTCTGAACGATCTTGCGCACGGATGCATCGACGCGAGCTGCGGTGGCGTCGGAGCCATCGCTGCGGGTCATCAGATCGCGGCCCAGGAAAACCTCCTGGTTCCCGGCCTCGAGCGAGCACTGACCCAGGTCACTCATGCCGAAACGGGTCACCATCTGGCGGGCGATGGAGGCGACCTGCTGAATGTCGCCGCCGGCACCGGTGGTGACTTCGGCATAGCCAAAGACCACATCCTCTGCAGCCCGGCCGCCGAGGGCACCCATGATTCGCGCCCGAAGCTGAGCACGGCTCACGAGCATCTGCTCTTCATCGGGGGAGAACCAGGTCAGGCCCTGGGCCTGTCCGCGGGGGATCAAGGTGACCTTCTGGACGGGGTCATGGGCCTTGACCAGGGTGCCCACCAGGGCATGGCCCACTTCGTGGTAGGCGATCAGTCGCTTGCTGCGGCCATCGGTGAGGGGCTTGCCCTCCATGCCGGCGATGATGCGGTCCACCGCATCATCGATCTCGGCCAGGCCAGTGGCTTCCTTTCGGCGACGGGCCGTGAGGATGGCAGCCTCGTTGAGGAGGTTGGCGAGGTCAGCGCCAGAGAAACCGGGAGTCCGGCGAGCAATGGCCTCGAGGCTGACGTCATCGGCCAGCTTCTTGTCACGGCAGTGCACGTTCAGCACCGCCAGACGACCCTTGATGTCGGGAACGTCGACTTGAACCTGGCGGTCGAAACGGCCCGGACGCAGCAGGGCGGAGTCGAGAACGTCAGCGCGGTTGGTGGCCGCAATGATGATGATCCCGCTATTGCCCTCGAAGCCGTCCATCTCAGTGAGCAGCTGGTTGAGGGTCTGCTCCCGTTCGTCATTGCCGCCGCCAACACCGGCGCCCCGCTGACGGCCGACGGCATCGATCTCGTCGATGAAGATCAGACAGGGGCTGTTTTCCTTGGCCCGCTTGAACAGGTCGCGCACGCGGCTGGCGCCAACGCCCACGAACATCTCCACAAATTCCGAGCCGGAGAGGGAGAAGAAGGGCACGCCGGCCTCACCAGCGATGGCCTTGGCAAGCAGAGTTTTACCCGTACCAGGAGGGCCCACCAGGAGGACACCCTTGGGGATCTTTGCGCCGACAGAGGTGAAGCGCTCTGGAGTCTTCAGGAAGGTGACGACCTCCTGCAGGTCCTGCTTGGCTTCTTCAACGCCGGCGACGTCGTCAAACATCACACCGGTTTGAGCCTCCATGGCGAACCGGGCCTTGGTCTTGCCGAACTGCATGGCCTGACCGGGGCCACCGGGCATGCCGCCACCGCCACGGCGAGAGAGCAGCACCAGGCCACCGATCAGCAGCAGGGGGAAGAGCAGGTTGCCCAGCAGGCCGAGCGCTGGAGGCGCGGTGCGGGGGGGATGGATGTCAAAGCTGATGCCCTGCTCTTTGAGGTTGTTGACCAACTCAGGGGCAAGACCAGGGAGGTCAACGCGCAGGCGCTGCACGCGGTTGTCCAGGTCGGGATCAACGGCTTCAACAACGGCGGTGCGGCCACCGTCAAAGATGTCAACCGCGGTGACGCGTCCGGCATCGACGTAATCGATGAAGCGGCCGTAGCTCATCCGAGCGACAGCGGCATTCCGCGGTGCCACGGTTGTTCCCGAGGACCGGCTGACTCCACCGAAGCCGCCGCCCAGGACTTGCCAGCCGAGGAGGACAGCGACGCTGATGGGCAGAACCCAAAGAGCAATCGTGCGCCAGCGTTGATTCATGGCCGCCTGAGGTGCAGATCTGAATGTTTAACAAGTGTAAAGCGAGCGCGGCCTGTTCTGGGCAGATCTCAGGCGCGGCAGCGCTTTTTCCCTCTCATTCGTGGCTGATCATTAGGCCGATTGCGGCCAATCGAGTTCAGACACGCTGGTGAGCTCCTCCGCCAGGAACCGTTCCAGCAGTTCTGGTCCCCCTAAGGAATGGCTCCAAATCTCGACTTCAGAGGCCGGTGGTGCCTCAAATCCCAGGATCTCAACGGGGAAGACCACCCGCTCCAGGAAGAATTGATCGGGTCCAATGCAGCGCAGGATCACCATCCGATCGCTGCGGTTTTGGTACCCACACTGGAGCTGGTTCAAGACCAATTGGAATCAGAACTGTCATTGACGCCTGTTTCATCGGCCTGATTTGTCGTCGATGAGACCGGCCCTCAAGGTCGCAGGCTTCTTCCGATTTCCTTCAGGTTTGTCCCTAGAGACTGCGTAGGGCGGTGATTGGATCCAGTCGAGCCGCACGCCTGGCCGGCAGCACACCAAAGACCAACCCAATGCTGCCGGAGAGTCCCATCGTCACCAACACACTGCTGCTCCCAATGGCAGCGGGAAGGGGTGTGACGGCCGCCACGATTGCAATGGCGGAGAGGCCGAGGCTGCTTCCAATCAATCCACCCAAGGTGGAGAGCACTAAGGCCTCAACGAGGAACTGACTCAGGACATCACTGCTGCGAGCACCGATGGCCTTGCGCAGTCCGATTTCTGAGGTCCGCTCACTGACCGAGACCAACATGATGTTCATGATCCCGATGCCGCCCACCAACAGCGAGATCGCACCGATGGCGGCGAGCATCAAGGTGAGTCCGCCGGTGATGGTGCCCACAATCGAGAGGGCATCTTTTTGCGAGCGGACAGCGAAGTCGTCCTCCCGCAGGATGTTGTGCCGCTGGCGCAGCAGATTGGTGATCTGGAATTTCGCCGCACCGGTGCTGGCCTCATCCACGGCCTCCACGCTGATGAAGTTCAGGCTCACCCCGTAGGTGGGATCCCGGCCTGAGAGCTTGCTGACCATCGTCGTCAGGGGGATGTAGGCGGCCTCGTCTTGGTTTTGGCCAAAGACAGCACCTTTCGGCGCCATCACCCCAATCACTTCAAAGCCCTGATTGCGAATGCGGACGCGCTGTCCGATCGCGGAGCCAGAGGGCAAGAGTTTTTGCTTGAGGTCAGGTCCAATGACCACGACATTGCGGGCCCCTTCCATGTCCCTCTGGTCGATGAAGCGGCCCCGGGCCACTTCAAAGCGCCGCACCGTTAAAAACTCTGGGCTGATGCCTGAAACGGTGGCGCTGGCACTTTTTGCACCCGCCTGCAGTACGGCGCTGAGGGTGATCTGCGGCACCACCCTGCGAACACTCGGGACCTGCTCGGCGATGGCTTCGGCATCTTCCAAAACCAAGGTCTTGGGAAAATCAATTCCGCGGCGACGGCTGTCGTTGTTGCCCGGGACGACAAAGAGGACGTTGGCCCCCAGCGTGTTGAGCTGACCCTCGGCGAGGTTCTGGGCACCACGGCCGACACCGACCAGGGTGATGACTGAGGCATTCCCAATCACGATGCCCAGCATCGTGAGCAGAGAGCGCAGACGATTGGCCCTCAGGGTGGCCAGGGCCATCCCGACGGTCTCGCGCATAGGGAGCTTGGCGGGCATTGCCGGGATGGCCAGCAGAGCCCCGTTTTAAACGATGCTCGGGTTGAGAACGGTGCCCTTGCCCACGACGCTGACCTTGACCAGGTCGGTCGAACCGCTGACATCAGCGAAGGTTCCGGCGGTCTGAATGACCAGATCCCCTTCTTTGAGCATGTTTGCCTCCGCTGCCACTTCCATGGCCCGGTTAAAGGTTGCCGCTGCGTTGTCCATGTCGGAGACCAGCAACGGGGTCACGCCCCAGACCAGTTGGAGCTGTGAGGCCACCTTGCTGTCGCTGGTGATGGCCAGGATCGGTGTGCTCGGACGGAATTTGCTGACGTTGCGTGCCGTGGATCCACTCTTGGTCAGCGGAAGGATGGCCGCAGCCTCCAGCTGGCTCGCAATCGAGCTGACGGCGTGGGAGATGGCGTTCGGAACGGTTGAGGCCAGCTGCCCATCGCTGCTGCGGCTGGGGTAGTCCCGCTCGATGCGCCGGGCGATTTGGCTCATGGTGGCCACGGCCTCGACGGGGTAATCACCCACGGCGCTTTCGTTGGAGAGCATCACCGCATCGGTGCCATCGAGGATGGCGTTGGCGACGTCGCTGACTTCTGCGCGGGTGGGCCTGGGGCAGCTCACCATCGAGTCGAGCATCTGGGTGGCGGTGATGACCGGAATCCCCAGGGTGTTGCACTTGCGGATCAGTTCCTTCTGCAGCAGGGGAACTTCCTCGGCGGGCATCTCCACACCGAGGTCGCCGCGGGCCACCATGACGCCGTCGCACATCGGCAGCAGCGCATCCATCTGGTCGATGGCTTCAAATTTTTCGATCTTCGCGACCACGGGCGTGTTGTGGCCGTGGGAACGAATCAGGGCCTTGATCTCCTCCATGTCGGAGGGATTGCGCACGAAGCTCAGGGCCACCCAATCGACGCCTTGGCTCAGACCAAATTCGAGGTCTTCCCGGTCCTTGTCGGTCAGGGCACGGACGGAAAGCTGCACGTCCGGGAAGTTGACGCCCTTGTTGTTGGAGAGGACGCCACCAACCGTGACGGTGCAGTGGAGGGTCTGGCTGGACTGCTCCACTTGGTCCACGACCATCTCGACGCGGCCGTCATCCAGCAGGATGCGGCTCCCGGGGACCACTTCATCCGCCAACTTGTCGTAGGTGACGGTGGCGATGGTTTGGCAGCACTCGACGTCCCTGGACGTCAGGGTGAAGGGATCGCCTTGGGCAACGGTGATCGGACCGTCCTTGAAACGGCCCAGGCGAATCTTGGGGCCCTGGAGGTCCTGGAGGATCCCGATGTGAACCCCCATCTCCGCGGCAACCTTGCGGATGGTGCTGATCCGCGCTGCGTGCTCGCTGTGGTCGCCGTGGGAGAAATTCAGGCGAAAGGTGGAGGCACCGGCCTCAATCAGGCGCCTGAGCTGCTCAGGCGATTCGGTGGCGGGACCGATGGTTGCCACGATCTTGGTGCGACGCGTGAGATCGGGCAGGGCCATTCGGGGGCGCCAAAGGGAGAAGCGACACTATCATCGAGGCCCTCCAGCGCTGTCGTACCAATGGATCTGAATGCTTATCAGCAGGGTGCGAGGCAAACGGCCCGCTATCCCGATGTGGGCTCCAACCCCATCTACCCAACCCTGGGCCTCTGCGGAGAATCCGGAGAGGTCGCGGACAAGGTCAAAAAAGTGCTGCGCGATAGCGGTGGCGAGTTTTCCGCGGAAGTCCGGGAGTCCTTGAAGCTCGAGCTCGGTGATGTCCTTTGGTACGTCGCTCAGCTCGCCAGTGAGTTGGGCTTCAGTCTCGATGAGATCGCCCAGGCCAACCTCGACAAATTGGCCAGTCGCGCCGCCCGTAACGTGATCGCTGGAAGCGGCGACCACCGCTAAGCAGCTGGAGTCACGCTGGATGCAGATGCACCGATCGCTCTCACGGGCCCTCGCTCGAGCGCTGAGCGCCGTGCTCGTGGTGGCCTGCACAGTCTTCGGCGCCGCCCCTGGCGCCTTGGCCGCTGGTCTGAGCGTTCACGACGTGAGCTTGGACCCCTGTCCTGCTGAAGATATCGGAGCTCAACCGCAGCTCAAGCGGCCCAGTGGTGCCAGTTGTTTTGTGCTAAGGGGCAGTGTCGATAACCCTGGTCGCAAGACGGTATTTGACACCGATGTCTTTGCCCAAATCCTGGACGCCAGCGGCGAACCAGTGCTTCAGAACCGTTCTCGAGTCGGCTCCATTGGCGATGTCGAGCAGGGCAACTCAAGCTTTGCCCTGCGTCTGGCTGTCCCAGCGGGAACCCCAGGACCGTTCAGCTTCTCCAACGTGAAAGCGCGCGGCTTCAGCGCTCCTGTTCGGACCCGCGCGGGTGAGTTTGATGACCTGCTGCCGTTGGAGCAGGCCGTCGCCGACGTGGATCCGGCTTAGAAGAAGGCTGGATAGAAGTAACCCCGGCTCTGCTCCAGCAAGCTTTGGAGTAACTGCAGGGCCAGGAAGGCCACGATTGCCGAGAGGTCCAGGCCGCCCAGGGGGGGAATCAAACCGCGAAACACCCCGAGGTAGGGGTCGGTGATCGCACTGACGGTGGAGAGCACTGGATTGCTCCAGTCGAGATTGGGGAACCAGCTCAGCAGCACACGAACAAACAGAACGAGCGTGTAGATCGAGAGCGTTTGGATCAGGACGCCGATCAGATCGCCGAGGATGGACATGGCTGCAGCTGCGTTGAAGTCACTCTATTGAGTGTGTGTGGAGGCTGGGATTGCCCTAGGCGGCCTGCTCCCACTCTTCATCGCTGACCTCGACTGCGGGACTGGCGGGAGCTGGCTTGACCGCCTTGCGCTGGGCCACCAGCTCATCGGTCTTGACCGAGAAGGTTCGATGGAACTTCTCACTGAGGCTCAACCAGAAGGACCGTCCCTCGCTTTGGCGTTTGCGCTCGATGAAGTTCTGGGCCAGCAGCTCCTTGATGTGGTCGTAGGCCCCTGATCCCCGCAGGTCCACCAGATCGGATTGCAGGATTCGCTTTTTGATGGCAATCGTCGCCAAGGTGCGCAGTGCCGCTGTGGAGAGGTCCACCGGCAGCAGGTTCTGCACTAGATCCCCCAGGCCATCCCGCAGTTGCAGGCTGTAGCGCTTGCCCTCCTGGCGAATCTCGAGGGCGGTGTCCCTGTGTGCGTAGTCGGCCATCAGGGTGATCAGGCCCATCTCGACCTCATCACGACTGGCGCCTGCGATCTCGGCTAGCTCGCCCTGGGTCAGAGCCCTGCCCTTGAGATAAAGGATGGCCTCTAGCCGTGCGGGTAGCGAGAGATTGCTGCCGGCCCGTTGCAGGGCAATCGTGTCGCCTTCAGCGGGGATGGGCTCTTGGGTGTCGCCTGCCATATCCCCCGGCTGAACAGTGCGTTGCTCGAAAGTTATCCCACGCTCAAGCTGCCGGCCAGCTCACCCAGGAAGAGGCGATAGGCCGGATTGCTGGTCTCATCGGCGTACTGATAGCCCAGTCCATCGAGGAAGCTCTGCCATTCGTTCATCTCCGCCTCGGGCACCTGGACCCCGACGACGATGCGGCCGACGTCTGCCCCGTGGTTCCGGTAGTGAAAAATGCTGATGTTCCAGTTGGGGTGCAGGCTGGTCAGGAAGCGCATCAGTGCGCCCGGTCGCTCCGGGAATTCGAAGCGGTAGAGCAGTTCCCGCCCATGGCCAGCGGCCTCACCCGTGCTGGCCGGTAGCCGACCGCCAACCATGTGGCGAAGATGGAGCTTGGAGAGCTCGTCGTTGGAGAGATCCAGGCAGGGGAAGCCGGCTTCCCTGAGGCTGTGGATCAAGGCCTGTTCATCGGAGCTGCCGCTGGTTTGCACCCCAACAAAGATGTGGGCGCGACTGGGGTCGGCCAGTCGATAGCTGAATTCGGTCAGGCTCCGCTGCCCCAGCAGGGTGCAGAACTGACGCAGGCTTCCGGCCTGCTCCGGGATCTCGACCGCCAACATCGCTTCGCGGTCTTCGGTGATCTCGGTGCGCTCCGCCACAAAGCGAAGGCGATCGAAGTTCATGTTGGCCCCGCAGGCCACGGCCACCAGCGTCTGTCCCTCGCGCTGACGGCGGCTGATGTCAGCCTTCATTCCCGCCACCGCAAGGGCACCGGCCGGCTCAAGAATCGAGCGGGTGTCTTCAAAGACGTCCTTGATGGCGGCGCAGATGGCGTCGTTGTCGACGGTGACCATGGCGTCGACGACAGTTCTGGCCAGCTCGAAGGTCTGAACACCGACCTCTCGTACGGCGACACCATCGGCGAACAGTCCGACCTGCTCGAGCTTCACCCTCTCCCCTAGGGCCAGGGAGCGGGTCATGGCATCGGCATCAACCGGTTCCACCCCGATGACCTCAACGCTGGGCCAGAGGCTTTTGACGTAGGCGCCAATGCCAGCGATCAGGCCACCTCCGCCGACGGCGATGTAGATCGCATCGGGGGGCTCAGAGCACTGTCTGAGGATCTCCAGCCCAATGGTCCCCTGGCCTGCGATCACCTCAGGGTCATCAAAGGGATGAATAAAGGTCAGCCCTCGCTCATCGGCCAGTCGGTAGGCCTCCGCGCAGGCGGCGTCATAGGTGTCGCCCTCCAGCACCACCTCAGCTCCCCGGGCCGCTACGGCCCTGACCTTCATCTCTGGGGTGGTCACGGGCATGACGATCACCGCTCGACAGCCCAAGCGCTGGGCGCCCAGGGCCACGCCCTGGGCATGGTTTCCGGCGCTCGCAGCGATCACGCCCCGCTCCAGCTCCGATGGGCTGAGGCTGGCCATCTTGTTGTACGCGCCGCGCAACTTGAAACTGAAGACCGGCTGCAGGTCTTCCCGCTTCAGCAGAACGGTGTTCTTCAGCCGCCTGGAGAGGTTCGGCGCTGCATCGAGGGGCGACTCGATGGCCACGTCGTAGACCCTGGCCCGCAAGATTCGTTGCAGCATCTCCATGCCGGAGCCGGAGGTCTGGTTGGGGCCGGTGGCTGTCATTGCGACTGGACGATCACACCAGTCTCGCAAGCTCCTGGGATCGGTCTAGGGGTAGCCAAATCAACCCCAGAGGACGTCCGGCTCCGCGTAGGCTGAACCCCAATCTTGGCCGCAGGCATGCATCTCAGCGAGCTGACGCATCCGAATCAGCTGCATGGCCTGAGCGTCACTGAGTTAGAGGGCATTGCCCGTCAGATCCGAGAACGCCACCTGGAGGTGGTGAGCACCAGCGGCGGACACCTCGGTCCTGGCCTGGGCGTTGTGGAACTGACCCTCGCCCTCTATCAGACCCTCGACCTCGACAAGGACCGCGTGGTCTGGGATGTGGGCCACCAGGCCTATCCCCACAAGCTGATCACTGGTCGCTACAAGGATTTCCACACCCTGCGTCAAAAAGACGGGGTTGCGGGCTACCTCAAGCGCTGCGAAAGCTCCTTTGACCATTTCGGTGCAGGCCACGCCAGCACTTCGATTTCTGCCGCCCTGGGCATGGCCCTGGCCCGTGATCAACGCGGTGAGGATTTCAAGAGTGTTGCCGTCATTGGTGACGGCTCTCTAACCGGGGGCATGGCCCTGGAGGCCATCAACCACGCAGGCCACCTCCCCAAGACCCGCCTTTTGGTTGTCCTCAACGACAACGACATGTCGATTAGCCCCCCCGTCGGGGCGCTCTCGACCCACCTGAACCGGATGCGGCATAGCCGTCCGCTGCAGTTCCTTCAGGACAACGCGGAAGAGGCGATCAAGCACTTGCCGTTCATGCACGGTGAGCTGCCGCCGGAGCTCAAAAACCTCAAAGAGAGCATGAAGCGTCTCGCCGTCCCCAAGCTGGGCGCGGTCTTTGAGGAACTGGGTTTCACCTATATGGGCCCGGTCGACGGCCATGACATCGCAGGTCTGATCGACGTCTTCGAGCAGGCCCACGCCCATGAGGGTCCGGTGCTGGTGCATGTGGCCACCACCAAAGGCAAGGGCTACGCCTTCGCTGAGGCGGATCAGGTCGGCTACCACGCCCAGAGTGCATTCGATCTAGCGACCGGCAAGGCCTACCCCTCCAGCAAGCCCAAGCCCCCTAGCTACAGCAAGGTCTTCGGCCAGACCCTGGTCAAACTCTGTGAGCAGGATCCCAGGGTGGTGGGCATCACGGCCGCCATGGCCACGGGCACGGGTCTGGATCTCCTTGAGAAGGCGCGCCCCCAGCAGTATTTCGATGTCGGCATCGCTGAGCAGCATGCCGTGACCATGGCGGCTGGCATGGCCTGTGAAGGACTGCGCCCCGTTTGTGCGATCTACAGCACCTTCCTGCAGCGCGCCTACGACCAACTCATCCATGACGTCGGCATCCAGAACCTGCCGGTCACTTTTGTTTTGGATCGCGCCGGCATCGTCGGTGCCGATGGCCCCACGCACCAAGGCCAGTACGACATCAGCTACCTGCGCTGTGTTCCGAATTTCACGGTCATGGCGCCGAAGGACGAGGCCGAGCTGCAACGGATGATGGTGACCTGCTTGAACCACAGCGGTCCGACCGCCCTCCGCATTCCGCGGGGTGAAGGGGAAGGAGCCCCCTTGATGGAAGAGGGATGGGAGCCCCTGGAGATCGGACGCGGTGAACTGCTCACCGATGGTGATGATCTGCTGATCGTGGCCTATGGCTCGATGGTGGCTCCGGCCATGGCTACAGCCGGTCTGCTGCAGGAACAGGGCGTCCGCGCGGCGGTGATCAACGCCCGCTTCCTACGCCCGCTGGATGAGGCGTTGATCCTGCCGATGGCTCGCCGGATCGGCAAGGTGGTGACCATGGAAGAGGGCTGCCTCGCCGGTGGCTTCGGCGCCGCTGTGGTCGAGATCCTCAACGACAAGGACGTGCTGGTGCCGGTGCACCGGATTGGTATCCCGGATGTGCTGGTGGACCACGCCACACCGGCCCAAAGCAAGGAGGCCCTGGGCCTGACCCCGGTCCAGATGACCGAGTCCATCCTGGATCGCTTCGGCACCTTGAAGCGCCAGGCTGTGGGTGTCTGAAACGCCTCGCGATCAGAGAACCTGGGATGTGCTGATTGCGGGCGCCGGTCCGTCCGGCTCTCGCTTGGCACAGCAGTTGAGTGCAGCCGGCGCCACGGTGCTGCTGGTGGAGGCCCTGGAGGACTTCTCGAAGAACGCCTTCAGCAGTGCCGCCCTGCCGCTCAGCGCCGTCGAGCGTTGGCAGCTGCCCGAGTCGGTGATCGCCTCTCGCTGGGACCAGTGGCAGCTCTTTGGGCCGGGGGAGAGTCGCCGTTGCTGGGCGGCCGATGCACCACTCGGCGTTGTTTTGGACTTTGCGGCCCTGCGGCGCTGGTTGGCAGATCAGGCCCTGGCCAGCGGTACGCAACTCCAGCTCGGCTGGAGGGTCTGCGCCACCGAGACCCTGAGCTCCGGTCTCGCCCAGACGCAGCTGCGGGGCCCGGGGGGCCGTGAAGCAGTGATCACCAGCCGTTTCGTGGTCGATGCCACCGGAGAAAAACGTGTGCTCATGGGTGAACCACGCCACCACCCCCTGGTCAGTGGCTCAGGGGTGGAGTGGGTGCTCCAGGTTCCCGTCGAGCGCTGGCAGGACTGGGCCGGGCGCCTGAGTTTCATGCTCGGCAGTCGTTGGGTTCCCCAGGGCTATGGCTGGGTCTTTCCCATGGAGCCCGGGCGCTTAAAGGTGGGCGTCTGCCGCCTGCACGACAGCGGGCGCTCGCAACCGCCGCTCCACCAATTGCAGCTGCAACTGCTCGATCGCCTGGGGCTGACTGGCGACAACGTGGTGGATCGCCATGGGGGGCTCATCCGCAGCACGATTCGTCGCCGTGAAGCGCATCAACGTGGTGCTCTGGTGGGATTGGGCGACGCGGTCAGCACCGGAAACCTGCTCGGTGGCGAAGGCATTCGCCATGCCCTGACCAGTGCCGATGTTCTTGCACCCCTCCTGCTTGGGGCCCTGGCTGGGCGAGGCCGGCCCCTCGCGAGCTATCCCAACCGTTTGCGCCAAAAGCTGGGGTGGCGCTGGTCCCTGAGCGGCCGTCTGGCCCAACGCACCTGGCTCGGCCTCTCCGGTGAACCGGCCGATCGTCGTTTGGAGCGTCTACTCGAGGGGTTGCAGACAACGGCCAGTGCCGAGGCACTCTCGCGGTTGTTGTTTGATTACCGCTTCGAGCGCTATGGATTGCGGGCCCTGCCCTACCTGCTGGGCTGGGCATCCATGGCTACAAAAAAGCCCCCCTGCAGGAGGGGGGCTTCAGACGACTGAACGAAGGAGCGTGGATCAGACCACGCCGCGGGCGGCCAGGCCGAGGATCGCGCCCATGCCGAGGATGTGACCGAAGGAGGTGGTGGCCAGCAGAGCGGCGTGGCTCATGCCGCCAAACATGGCTGCGTTGGGAAGCTGTGCACCCTCGTTGGGGTACTTGATGGTGGCCTTGCCGATGCCGATGGCGATCACGTTGGCGATGATCATCACCAGGCCCACCTTGGGAGACCAGGCCACGGAGGCGGGGGCGATAGCCAGCAGAGGAGCGAGCATCGAAATCTTTGGGTGACACCTCATCTTCCGAGCGGCGCAGGCCAATGGCCCCCTTCGCTTAAGACTTGTTCACCCCCTTGGGCATGAATCCCAGCAGGATCATCACGTTGCTGACGGTCAAGAACAGCTCTGCGCCCCCATGCAGTGGATCCACATCGGCCAACTGACGGCCGTAGAGCCCTTCGGCCAGCAGGGCCGCTGCAATCGTGATCAAGACAAAGATCAAGGTGAAGCCAAAGCCCCAGAGGGCCAGGGGTGGAACGCGTTTGGACTTCCAGGCCCACCAGAGAAAGGCCAGGTAAGGGAACAGTGAGGCCGCGAACAGGGGCGAGGGATCAACACTCCCGAGTTGGCTCAGACCAGCGCTCAGAGCTTGGATCAGCCCGTTCATCACAGGGTTGCCCGCTTGCGCTGGAGATTCCAGGCCGCCAGAGCCATGGCAGCGTTGCCAAGGACGGTGCAGCCGGCCTGCAGCACGACCAGTCCGTAGAGCTCCTGGGCGTTATCGAAGAGGTGCCAGGTGCAGGCGGCCATGGCACTGATCAACGCTGGAACCATGGCCAGCGCTAGCCAGTTCCACTCCGGCTCTCCGCGCCGTTGGCCCCACCGTTGAATGGCCAGCATGGCCAGTCCCCACTCCAACACTGAGGCCACATGGATCCACCAGGTGGGTAGGGAAAGTGCGTGCATGGGCCGTTTCTAGCGGCCGCTTAGACGACGTGGGTGCTGAGGTGCTCGAAGACGGTCTGCAACACCGCAGCCATCTCGGGCTTGAGTTGGCAATCCGGGGTCGTTTTCGATGCCAGAAGAAGCAAGGCGCAGGCATCGACCAGCTGGGAAGCTTCAGCCGTGGTCATGCTGACCAGGTGCTCTTCTCCGCAGTGGGTGACATTCACACCGGACAGACGTTGATGTAGCGCACGCTACTGAAAAGAACGTTTCGCTTTCAAAGCGTGTGAATTTCTTCGGTTTTGTAATCAGTCTTGAGCGGATTGTTTTGCCGTGATGCTGAAGCTTTCGCGCCGGTGAAAATCGGCTTCACTGGCGCAGTGCTTCAACGCCCAAAAGCTGCATCCCTGGTGGTGTAACGCGACAACGGCCGTCAGAGAGCATTCCAGTTGCTCAAAGGCTTTCTTCAGATCCAGGCAAACCTCGGACTCCAGGATCAAGGCCGAATCCAGTTCCTGCCGGCGGCTGTTGATTCCTTTGACCTGGATCCCCGTTTCGATGGCCAACCCCTGCCTGTAGTCCTCCAGCCTGTAGAGGTTCCAATCACCACTGGGACTGAGGTTGAACTCCCAGTAGGGACGCTGGCCCGGAACGCCAAAAAAAGCTTCGAGGCAGGTGCTCTGCCAAAGACCGTCTACACGCTTGGGCTCGGCTGTTGCTTCCGGGCAAACCAGTTGATCGCTTGGGCCCTGCAACCTGAACTGCAGTTGCAGCTCGGAATCGCACAGAACGAGATTCGCTTCAACACTGCAGTCCTGGAGGAACGCTTCGTGTTGAAAGGGCTGCAGGCGAAGCACGGTTACAGGGCAGCAGGGGCCTGGTTGCTCAGGCCCACCAGCAGCGTTTGCAGCAACTCCCACTGCTCTTCGATGCTCTGGGTGAGTGCAAATTGCACGCGGGCGCGTTTGAGGTTTTGTCCGGGCGTCTTCACCTTGAAATAGGCATCGCCATTGAGGTGATCCGTGAAGAAGCGAAGACCTAGTTCGAAGCTGATCAGTCGAGCGGCTTCGGGGATGAAGCGACGATCCGATGCCGTCAGCATCGAACCGGCCGCCTCGAGGTAGCCCCGCAGGATGGCTTCGGCTAATCCCAGATCAAAACTGACTTGATCGGGGCTGCTGGCCTCCTCGCCAGCCCGGTTGCAGCAGGAGCGCAGGCAATCTCCGATGTCGTACTGCACCAGTCCTGGTTTCACCGTGTCGAGATCGATCAGGGCGACGGCCTCGCCCGTCTCTGTGTCCAGCATCACGTTGTTGATCTTGGGATCACCGTGAATCGGCCGCTCCTGCAGTTCGCCGCGCTCCTTGGCCTGCTCGAGGACGGAGCAGAAGCCTTCGCGCTCGCGAATAAAGGCAATGCAGAAGTCGGTGTCCTCGCAGGGCTCGGCTTGTGTGCGTACCAGCGCCTGCCGGTACTGATCGAGGTAGCGAGGGGTGATGTGGAACCCCTCGAGGGTGTCGTGGAGAGTCTCGGTGGGGAGGTCGTGGATCAGTTGATGAAAGCGACCGAGCCCCCGGCCCAGTTCGTAGGCCTGCCGCTCATCCTCAATCGCATCAACGCTGCGGGCCTGGCCGATGAAGCTCATGCAGCGCCAGACCTTGCCCTCTTGGCAGCGATGCCAGGGATCGGCTGAGCCCCTTGGCGCCAGCAACTGCGGGTGCTCCCAGCGGGAGCTCTGCGGTGGCTGCTCCTTCCCTGCGATATGCGCCTGCAGGGTGAGCAGGTTGCGCATCACCTGCTCCGGTGAGCCAAAAACAGCGGTGTTGATCCGCTGCAAGACATACGCTCCGCGAGCGGTCTCGACGAGATAAGTGTCGTTGACATTGCCGCTGCCCAGGGGGCTGACCTGCAACACGGTCCCTGGGGGATGAAAGACCTCAGCGGCCTCCAGGAGAGCGGCGTCCATCGAATGACGCTGTCACGGAAACAGCCTTGTCCTGAGGACTCGGGGTCAGCTGTTCGAGAGGACCGGCCTAGCTGGCCGTGCTCTCCCGTTGAATCTCCCGCTGGAGCTGATAGCGGATCTGGTCCGGTGCCTTGTACTGACGGGGAAGGCAGTTGTGCAGGGTCTCGAGCCTGCTCCAGACCAGGGTTTTTTCGATGCCGGCGGTCGAACGTCCTTCGAGCAGCAGCTGTTTCAGGGCCTTGCGGTAGAGGAAGTATTTGGACTCCAGCTCACCAATCGTTAGACCTTCTGAACTCGCTGTCATCTGAAGGCCCTGTACCAGCCTTCAACCTACGCGAGTGACCGGGTGCCCTGGGCGACAGCGTTGCAGAGCCAAATCAAAAAACTTTCTCTCGATTGATTGCCCGCTCTCCATGAAGCGGTTCTCATGGACCCACCTTTGGGGCTGCCGCATGCTTGCTGCCGTTGCCAACGCCGCGCTCTTGCTGCTCTACGGAGTGGTGGGTCTTCAACTGGTGCGGGCCTTTCTTAGCCATCGGCGCCGTCTGCGCCAGAAGGCCAAGCGCTTGATCCTCGAGTTGGCCTACTCCGCGGACGAACCAACGAACGCTCCAGCTCCCTTGGGGCGCGACCGCGATTGGGCCGCTTAAGGCAGCTGGTTTGGTTTGTGGCTGATCACGGCAAAGAACGGGTCACCCGGCTGACCGAGCAGCCCCATCACGCCAGCGGCCTTTGTGGTTTCTGCGATTCGCTCGGTTGACTGCCAGCCTTGGGCCTCCAGGACCCCTGCGACGTAATCGAGATGGTCCTGATCGCTGCTATCGGTCCAGATCAGGGGTGCTTTGGTGAAGAACATCCGGTTGGAGAAGGCAACGATCACCTGACCGCCAGGCCGCGTCACCCGCAGCAGTTCACTGGCGATGGCCTCGGGATATTGGAGGTACTGCCAGCCGGCGACGATCAAGGTGGCGTCCACGCTGCTGCTGGGTAGTGGTAGTTCCTGGTTTTGGTTGAGGTTTTGCAGCCAGTAGCTATCCAAGCGGGGGTTGGCCGCGAGTTCTTTCTCGTTTAAACCGTGCCCGATCACCCGCTCGAGGGCCTTGTCCTCTGGAAGGTGTGAGACCCAGCTGGACATCAAATCCAGCACTACGGCGTTCTTTGGAATCCGCTCTGTGTAGAGCGCGGTGAGCCGTGTGCGGAAGGCCTGGTCCAGGTGATGCACCAGCCGCGGCTCGGCATAAAACAGGACGTCATCGGATCCGTCCCACTTGCGCCTCTGGGACTCCTCCAGCACCAGAACGGTCATGGCTGATTGATCGGTCGCTGCAGTCTGCTGTAGGCATGGGCGCAGCGGCCCTGAATCCATGACCCGATCCGTTGGCTTGGTTCTTGCTGCAGCCCTGGCAGGACTGGTGGCCTGTGCCTCCCCCAACGAGGCCCAAAGCAATGCTGCTCCCGCCGCCGCGCCGCGGCGGCAACCCCGCAGTTACCCAACGGTTCCGCGTGCTGCAAGCGAGACCGCGCGTCGACTGGCTGCGCTTGAGAGCCAGTTGCGCGATCCGCAGACGCCAGCGGACGAACTCCCGGATTTGGCCCATCAACAGCAGGTGATCTATCGGGTTCTCTCGCTTGATCGACAGCGCAGTCAGGCGGTCCTGGATCAACTCCCAACCCGTTGGCGTTCCGTGGCCGAACGGCACCTGGCGGCGAGACGTGCGTTTCTGGCGATGAGCAAACGCCGCCCTGCCCAGGTGCCGGCCTGGCGGATTATTCCCCCCGAACCCCTGCCCCAGTTACTCGCCCACTACCGCAAGGCCGAAGCCGCGACAGGGATCGAGTGGGAGGTGCTCGCGGCGGTCAACTTGGTGGAGACCGGGATGGGACGCATTGACGGCGTCTCCATTGCCAATGCCCAGGGCCCGATGCAGTTCTTGCCAACCACCTGGGCGGAGCCAGGCATCGGCCGAGGGGACATCCGTAATCCCCATGATGCGATTCAGGCAGCGGCCCGTTATCTCGTGCGCCGCGGCGGTCTCAAGAACATTCGCCGTGGTCTCTGGGGCTACAACAACAGCGATCTCTACGGCGAGGCTGTTCTCCTCTATGCCTCCTTAATTAAGGAGGATCCCAAGGCCTTGGTGGGCCTTTATCACTGGGAGATTCACTACAACGCCCAGCAGGGGGATCTTTGGCTTCCGGTTGGCTACGAACAACTCCAACCCCTGCCTGTCGATCGCTACCTGCAGTTGCACCCCCGCAGCGCTCCTCCCAGGAAGTCAGGATGAGCGCACCCGCTCCTTGAGCTGTGACTGCTTCTTCCTCTGGATTCCAGCTCCCACTGACGGAGCAGTCCCTGCGTCAGCTGTTCACCAAGCCCTATGGCGCACCGGCCCCGAGCCATGGGCAATGGAAAGCGGTGTATGCACCGGATGTGCATTTTGAGGATCCCACCCAGTCCCGCGATGGACTTCAGGCCTACCTCGATGCCCAGGATGGCCTGGTGAACCGTTGCGATGATGTCTACCTGGCTCCGCACGCCGTCGCCCTGAGCGGCCAAACCGCTTTTGTCGAATGGACGATGGGGCTGAAGATCAAGGGCATTGAGTTCGTGTATCCGGGCGCGACGCGACTGCGGCTCAATGACCAGGGTCTGATCGTTGATCACCGCGACTATTTCGACTTTGTCGGCCCAACGTTTGCCCCTGTCCCCTTGATCGGTGGTTTTGTGCGCTGGCTCTACAAACGCTTCGTGGACTAAGTCTCAGGCGCTCGGTTGATCCTCCGCCAATTCAGCCACCATGACCGCTGCACAGGTTTGTTCCATCAGCTCCTGGTAGCAGGGCTCATCCGGCCGCATCTCGGCCAGTGATGTCCAGCACTGGATCACCCCCGCGCGAACCGCACGGCGCTTGATCGGCCGGCGTTCCCCTGGCGGTACGGGAGACGTCTCCAGCCAGTCGTCGATACAGCTATGCATCGCCGCAAAGACATCGGCCATCCCATTGGTTGCGTATTGAGCCGTGACCAGGTCATGGGCGACAAGCAACCCGGCCTGTCGTCCCAGGCGATCGCTCGCCGTCTGCTCATCCGTCGTCGCCCCAAAGCGAGCATCCAGCCAGGTGCTGAGCTGGATTGAGGTTTCAAGGCTGATTCCAGACTGGAAGAAGGGAGTCATGGATGGGGACATCTGTGTACATCCTACCCGCGCTTGGAATGGGACCAAATCTCGAAGTCCATCGAGAACTTTTCGCGAAGGAACTGGCGGAAGTCCGTGTCTGGGGTCTCATCGAGGCCGGGGCCTGCACGACGCTCGATCGCCTCATCCACAAGGATGGCGATGGCTTTTGAGATCGAGTGGCGCTGCTCTTTTGAGAAGTCGCGAACCCAGTGCGCCGCGGCCTCGCTCAGGATGACTTGGTGGCGTTCGCTGGCCAATCTCTGACCTGGACCTCCCACAATCCTACACAGACTGTGTATCTAATGCAAGGCTGGGTCTGGACTCAGCTGCTGGCTGACGTGTAGTGGCGCAGCGCGAATTGCCAGAAGAGGCGACTGGCGATCAGGCTCCCCGCGGCCATCAGCACTGATCCCAGGGCCCAGTGCCAGGACCCCTGACCCAGAAGGGCCTGGGATGGAACGGTGGTCATGAAGGCCACCGGCAGCACAAACACAAACACCAGCCGCAGAGCCGGTGGGTAGGCACTCACCGGGTAGCGCCCCGCCACGAGCGTGTAGCGGAGCACTTCAGTGGCATTCCAGACCTTCACGAACCAAATCGAGAGGGCTGCGAGTGAGAACCAGAGGCTGTAGAGAATCGCAGCACCACTGGCCAGCAAGAGTCCACCCAAGAGCAAGGACTGAGGGCGGATTTCGGGTAAGCCCAGGACCACCAGGACGCAACCAGCCAGTAAACCTGGAGCGCCCCAGGGGGAAAAGCAGCGCAGGGACAGCCAGAGCTGCGAGTCCACCGGTTTCAGCAGCACGAAATCCAGGGTGCCCTGCTGAACGTGGTTCACGATCTTGCTGAGGTTCGGCTGGAGCAGGCAGCTCGTGAAGCCATCGAGCAGCGTGTAAAGCCCGAGGACGATGAGCGCTTCATTCCAAGTCCAGCCCCCAAGGGTGGACTGCCCAGAAAACAGCAGTGACAGCACAAAGAGGCTTCCGGCCAGATTTCCGAAAACAGAGAGGCACTCCAGAACAAGGTTGAGCTGGTACTCGCTCTCGGACTCCAATGAACTGCGCCAGAACTGCAGCAGCATCGCCAGGGTTTTGGAGCGTCTCATGCGCCCATGGCTCCGTAGCGCCTCAGCCCCCTCTGCCAGCCCCAGTAACAGAGGGGGCTGAGGATCAGGCACCAGATCAGCAGGCTCAAGTACCCACCGCCCAGGTCCACCGGTAGCCCTGAAAGCAGCCGTGCCGGGAAGTCGACCATCGCTGGAAAGGGTGTGGCGAGGGCGAAGCGCTGCACGGCAGGCGGAAAGGTGTCGAGTGGTGCCACCAGCCCCGAGAGGAAGAGATAGGGAATCACCAGGAGGCGATCCAAAGCCGCAGCGCGCTCACTCCAAAAACAGAGCATGCTGCTGAGGGTTTGCAGCAAAAACCGCAGGACGAACGCACCCCACAGGGCGATGAGACCAAGCAGCAGTTCCTGAAGACTCGGCCTCCAGAGCAACCCTGGATCGACCGCACTCAACGCCAGGAGCATGAGGGCCACAAAGGGGATGCGTGTGGCCTGTTCCGCAAGGTGTGCCGCGAAGTAACGCCACAGGGGTTGGAGCGGTTGCAGCAGAAATGGCGACAACTTGCCGCTGACCACGTCCTCTTCAAAGACATGGATCAGCCAGACCACGCTGAACTGGCGGACGATGAACGCCGCCACGAAGTAATGCCGCAGTTGTGCGGGACTCCAGCCCGCCTGACTGGCCGCACCGCTGTTTTGCCAGACCCCAAGCATGATCAGTGGCAGAACACCGGAGAGGGCCCAGAGAGCGATCTCGGCGCGGTACTCCAGCATGTAGGCGTATTGGGTGCTCAGCAGCGTCCGGGCGATCCGTAGTGACGCACGGGGCGAGCGCACGCTTAGTTCCGTCCTGCCTGTTGGAAGAGGCTGCGCATCAGCTCCTCGATCGGCGGATCATTCACTTCAAGGTCCAGGACCTCAAAGCGACTGAGAAGCGCGGCTACCGAATCCGTCAGCTGATCCCGTGGCACCAGCAGTTGAACCTGATGGTCCTGATGGGACTCGACGGTTCCGAACGCTTCAAAGGCCTCGCGCGGCAGGGGCTGATGCAGCTCCAGTCGGACCTGGCGATGGGGGCTGAGTTTGCTGGTCAGGGCATCCAAGGGGCCGTCATGGAACAACGCCCCCTCGTGGATCAACAGGACCCGCTCGCAGAGGGCCGTGATGTCCCCCATGTAATGGCTCGTCAGCAGGATGGTTGCCCCAGTGCGCTGGTTGTAGGTGGCAAGGAAGTCGCGAACCCTCCCCTGGGCCGTGACATCCAAACCCAAGGTGGGTTCATCCAAAAACAGCACCCGGGGCTGGTGCAGCAATGACGCCAGCAGTTCGGCTTTCATGCGCTGGCCGAGCGACAGCTTTCGCACGGGGCGATTCAGTTCCTCCCCCAACTCCAAGAGATCCGCCAGTTCACTGACCCGGCGCTTCATCTCCCGTTCGGGGATGCCATAGACCGCCGCATTGACCCGGATTGAATCCCAAGGAGGCAGGTCCCAGATCAGCTGTTGCTTGTTCCCCATCACCAGGGTGATGTCCTGCAGGAAGCCAGGCTGGCGCCGTTGCGGGATGGCTCCGGCGACCCGCAGCTCACCAGCACTGGGGTGAATCAGCCCGCTGAGCATTTTTAAGGTCGTGGTTTTCCCCGCCCCATTCGGACCAAGGAACCCCACCATCTCTCCTTCCTGGATCCCAAAGCTGATGGCCTTAACGGCATCAAGGTCCCGGTAGCGGCGTCGCAGCAGGTGACGAATGGTGCCCTGCAGTCCCGGTTGTTTCTCGGCAATCCGGTAGGTCTTGCTGAGGCCCCGCGCCAGGACCATGGCGTTGGTGGAGCTGCTCAACGTCAGAGCTCGATGCAGGCCTTGGCCTGCTCTCCCAGGGGATCAATGAATTCGACATCGAGCGTCGACTGGAGTTCCTGGGCCTGGCGCACCCGTTCACAGGCCAGATCGTTTTCGCCGCGGTTGAACAGATCCTCTGCCTCATCCGTGAGCGTCTGCAGCTGCAGCTCTTGCTCCTGGCGTTGACGCTGCTGTTCGTCCGAAGCCGCTGGTTGAGGTTGGTTCTTTGGTGGCGATTGACGGGCTGCGGGGCCACAACTCACCAACAGAGCTCCCAGGGCGATCAGACCGGCCGTTGTCCTCAGGAGCCTGGTCACCCGCCTCATCGCATCTCCCCCTATCCCAGCACCTTGGCTTGCTCGGCCGTGAGACGACCAGCATCCAGCAGGGCCTTGGTGATGCGCTGGATGTCCAGCACAGCATGGAAGTCATAGCCCTTGGCCTTCAGTCGCTCGCGGGCACTTTGATCGCGCTGACCGCCGTGATCGATAAAGACCACGACGTCGTTGACCTGCAAACCGGAGCGCTCCAGCTTGGCAATGCCCTCGAGCACACTGCCGCCACTGATCAAGATGTCATCGATCACGATCACGCGGTCTCCCTCCTGGAAATCCCCTTCGATCAGGCGCCTGGCCCCATGGGCCTTGACTTCCTTTCTTGGGTAGATCAGGGGCTTGTGCAACTGCAAAGCCAGCCCGGTTGCCGTGGGTAAGGCTCCATAGGGAATGCCCGCGATGCGATCGAACTGCAGGCCCTCCATCAGTTGCGCGTAGCCATGGAGGACGCGATGGAACAGGTTCGGATCGGAGATGATCTGCCGCAGGTCGATGTAGTAGTTGAAGACGGCTCCTGAGGCCTGGACGTATTCCCCAAACAACAGGCAGCCGATGTCAAAGAGCTCAACGATGAGCTCCGCCATCGGATCCGAGCTGGTTTGCTCGGACGCTTGATTGGCCAGCCAGAGCTCGCAGGTCTCGGCTTGTTCGGAGCGGTGCTGCTCCATCCAGCTGGTTCGCCTGCGGTTGATGCGACCTTTGAGTGCTTCGGCCTGTTCCGCTAGGTCGTCTTCAACCAGCAGGTTTTGGGGCATGGGAATCAGTAGGCCATCCGCTGAGTTGCTCAGGCCGGCCTCCAGCAGTCCATCGACCCGTTCTTCTTCGCTCCAGATCGAACGCAGCATCAGCACGCGCTCGGGTGCGGCCTGTCTGACCCGAGAGAGGACCTTGGGGTCACTGGTTCCCACCTCCAGTAGGACCTGGTCTGGGGTGCCCCAAAGTTGGCTCTCCCGCACGATCTGCAGGAACAGGGGATCGCTGTCGTTGGGGTGGTACTGGATTCGTTTGGCAGCCGGGTTGGAGCTGCGGCAGGTGATGACGACTGCCTTGTCCCGATACAGCAAAAACGGAGCGGCGATGTCCTGACCCGCCAGGGGAGAGAGGGTGACCGCATCGACGCCCAGGTCTTTGAACAGGTAGTGGGCGAGGGCCGTTGAAGAATTCAGATCGCCGTGTTTGGCGTCGATGATCAGGGGGAGATCGCGCGGCACCAGATCGCGCACCTCCAGCAGCAACTCCAGTCCGAGTGGGCCCAGGGCTTGGTAGAAGCCGAGGCTGGCCTTGATCGCACAGACGTGGGGACTGGTTTCCTCCACCACCGCCTTAATCCAGTGCCTGGCCTGACTCAGGAAGGAACGGTTGCCCATCCCCCGGCGCAGAGCCCAGCTCTGCAGCATCTCGGGGTTCGGGTCGAGTCCCGTCATCAGCAGGGACTGACGCTCTGCGATGGCTTCAGTGAGTTGAACGAAGAAGCCCATCGCCCGCTGGCGGCTTGAGTCGTTGTTAAGGGATCCCTGGCGCCCTGGGAAAGGGCATGACACAGCTCGTTGCAATACGGAGCAGTCTCATGTGCCCATCAAGGTCGGGGCTGGGGCTTGAACCACGGCAGCCTCAAAGGGGTTCTGGCGACAGAGCCGCTGCAGTTGAGCCTCAGGAGGCTCGCGAGACTCGCTGCCGATGCCTGGCTTCTGGGCTTTGGCTTTGCGATGGTTTGGAACCCACTCAAGCCTCATGAGCTGGCAAGAACTTGAGCGCTTGGTCGTCGATGCGGAGACCCGTCCGCACTTGCGTCACCGGTTGCGGCGCTGCCGCGATGACAACGGTCTCTTGCTGCAGGCCCGTCTCCTGGGCTATCGCATTACCCGTGTCGATCTGCAGCAGGCCTGGCTGCAGCACCGCCAGGACGAAGAGCTCAAGTCCTTGCAAGGCTGAGGGGGATAGCTCGGGATCTGGCCCCCAGCGCTGGATGCCAGTGAGAGCCCACGGTTCGATCCGTTCGCTGCATTCCCTGCGTGAATCTCGAGCTCGATCGACGTTGTTTGGAACTCGCGGTTGCGGACCTCAGGGCACTGCCCAGCTCCGACCGACCGACGGCCATCGGTCATCTGCGCGTGATCGACTCAGCCTTGGCGGAGAAGCTGACTCTGGAGCTGCTCTTGGAGTTCAGCTGACGCTCAGCAGTCCCTCTCCGCCAGCACCTGGGCCTGCCCCTTGCCGTCCCGTCCGATGGGTTGGGGGTCGAAGTCATCAGCACTGACATCAAAACTGCCGCTGTTGCACCAGAGGGTGAGTTCGCGCTTGGTGTAGCTGCCCAGGGCTCTCCCCTTGCCCTGTTGCATCGCCATCCCAACGCACTGGTCCTGACTGCCCCAGACGCAGCTGGCCGCACCGAGAAGCCCCCCGATCAGATTCGTCGCGATCTGCTGGCCCCGCTCAATTTCGAAACGCCGCACCTCATAGCGCCGTGCCCCCAGCAGGGAATCCCCTGGCTCCCCGGGGAGTGGCCGGCTGAAGGTTTCGTTGGTGTCAACGGTCCAGTTCCCCACCGACTGCCCCGGTTGGAGCTGGCTGCTCAACCCCAGGGTCAGGGCCTGAAAGCGATCCTTGGGATAGCCGTGGTGCTGCCTTGAGATGCGCTCGTAGTCGCCCATCTCAAAGAGCAGATTCGCCGTATTGGAGAAGTCGTCCACCTGGAGTGCGCCGACGTTCATCAGCCAGCCGAGAAAGACTCCGGTTCGCCAGTCGGCAGCGAGTTCCTCCTGTTTGACGGTGAGCCCCATGCCGCCACTGAAGGGGCCGAGCCCCTTTTCTCGGTTGACGTGATGGCCCCACTCATGGGCCAAGACGGCCAGATCCAGCAAGAGCAGTGCAGCATCGCTCTGGCCCTTGGCTGCTCTGACGCTCTTGCGCAGTTCCAGGGCCATGGCGATTTGTTTGCTGGGGGGGCAATAGAAGGCCATGGGATGGCGCACCTCCTTCACCCCGCAACCATCGGCGCGATCGCCCGCGAAGAGCAGTTGTGGCTTGACCTTGGTGCCCCAATGGCGGTGGAGCAGCTCATGGGCCTCCCGGAGATAGTCCTGGCGTTGGCTGGCTTGCCGGGACGCCTCGAGCTTCAGGGCATCTTTGGCGGATGCGGCTTCCAGCACCGGTGGGGGTTCCATGCCGGGTGCCCAGGGCTGGGCCGAAGCGCCAAGGGCCATGGCGAGGCTGATGAGGAGCGCACCCAGCGGTTTGCCAAAGCCTGCTCGAGGGATGAGATGAGTCATGGTCTTGATCGCGAGACCACCGCAGCGGCGAGCAGCCCCCCTGCGAAGCCGCTGGCATGGCCGATCCAGCTCACCCCAGCTGGGGTGAAGAACGGCAAAAGACTGGGGAGAATTCCGCCATAGATCAGCAGGACCGCCAGCGACAGAAGCATGGTCAATGGTCTGCGCTCCAGCCAGCCAATCAACAACAGGTAACCCAGTAATCCATAGACCACACCTGAGAGGCCGTGGGCGCCATTGGGCCACCACAGCCAGACCGGAATGGCTGTGAACAACACAGCGGCCCAGACGGCCAAATAGTCCCACTTGCTCTTGAAGCAGACCAGCCAGGAGAGGGGAAGAAACAAGCCGCTATTGGCGAGGAGATGTCCCCAACCGCCGTGGCTGAAGGGGGCGGTCAGGATCCCCAAGGCCGGACCACCGGGAAGCATCGGCAAGTTCCACTGCCCGCGAAAGAGCAGTTGATCGATTCCCTCCTGCAGCCAAGCCAATGCCAGCAGAGCCAGCGGGATCAGCAGCGCCGCCTTGAGATCCCGCGTCATGCCCTCAGGAGCTGGATCTCCATGACGGCCAGCGCTTCATCAGGCAGGCCAAGAAAGGCATTGAGCCATGCGTCCTGGCAGGGGGCGATGCTGGCGACCCCCACCAGTTGCCCCCTGCCGTCCTGGTCGAGGGGTCGCCCTTGACGGCGGTGCCGCAGCCCCTCGATGGACCCGCTGGTCAGTGCGGTGTCCACGACGAGATCTGAGGCTTGGTAGACGGGTTGACGGGCAGGTCCCAGGGTGAAGCGAAAGCGAGATCGGAAGCGCAGGCTCAGGGCGCCGCTGCTCGGGTCCAGCTCGCCCTCGAGCTGTTCTGGCTGGATCTGAACGCTGATCCCTGGGGGCAGCGGAAGGCCCAAGAGCCGGGCTGTTTGGCAGTCCAAAGGGGGGATGGTCAGCCCTGCGATGGGCACCTTCAGTGCGAGGCGCCCCTGTTGATCGGCAGGGGATTGGAGGACGGGGCCCCCACCACTCGAAGCGTTGTACGAAAACGGGGGGAAGCGTCCGATGACCAATTGACACTGGGCCCCCGTTCGGAGCTGCCAGGTATTGGTCTCAGAAGCCTGTGCGGAAGCGATCAAGTTTTCCTTGGCCGTGCCAATCGGCCAGGTCCTCGTACCCGCCGATCATCGCCCCCTCAATCCAGATCTGGGGCAGTGAGCCCGCCTCCGGTGGGGCCAGCTCGAACGGAATTCCCAGGCTGCGCAGCATGCGCATCGCGCGGTTCGACCAGGGGCATCCCTCGGCAACAGCAAGCCGGATTCGCGGTTGAGCAGTGGAGGAAGGAGCGCGCGTGGGGGCGGATTGCTTCAGCAGACCCACCAATAAATCGGCACCTTTGAGAACTTCACTGCCGTGCTCGAGATGTCCGCCCCAAACCTGGCACTCGCCATCGGAGAAGCTCAGGTGCAGGTGCACACCCTGAGGGGAGATCGTCCCCTGCAGGCTGATGATTTCGAGTTCTCCCGTCAGCACAGTGGGTTGGTCACTGCCGGGGCAAGCAAAAGCGACCCTGCTCAGGTTGCCGACAATGCTCAGTACAAATCCTTCGGCCTGCTGCTGCTGGGCTAGCTCTTCAAGGCTTTTGCGAAGGTCGGCGCCAGGGCCGAGGTGAATCGCTTGAGGCTCCATGCCTGTCGTCAGGCGCCGATTTTTTCATTCGGGACCCACTGGGCTAGGCGCTGTTCGTGGCGCACCAGCTGGTATCGGTTGAAATCCGTGGGTGAGTTGCCGTAACGGAGCTTGAGCTCGTGCAGTTCCTGACGCATGGACTGCAGGACGGGATTGTTCTCGTTCACTCCCTGAACTCAAACCTAAAGCCAACCTTAAGTCCCTTTTTGGCGCTGCGCTAGTCCCCCTTGAGACATCTGTGATCAGTCCCCTTTGCCGTGGCTAGGGATGGAGTGGAGATTGATCGAGGTCATTGGTAATGGAGCAAGCCTTTTCCGTGGTGGCGCACCCCCAGGCGCTCGTGGCAGCCGGTGGCCTTCTGGCGCTGAGCTTGGCCTTGGGGCTGGAGCTCAGCCTCCTTGTGCGCCTCCTGTTCAAGCCCGCTTCCACCCAGGTGGAGTCCTGGTCTGCCTCGAACCCTGAGTCCTTCGATTGGATGTACGAGTAGGTCCTCCTGCTCAATGGGCGTGACAACAGCGAGGGATGCGTCTTGGTCGCTTGATGCGCTCAGCCCAGGGGATCGCCGCAGGGTGGTTGATGCCCTCCGCTACGTCGGCAGGGATCTCCATCACCGTTCGTTCTCGGTCTCGTCCGATCGGCGCGAGCTTCTTTGGCAGGAGATGGATGCCTGCTTGCAACTCGCTGAGCGGCTCTCCGTCACCGTTGATTCCGGGGCGGCAGTCGCTCCGCTGACTGATTTCACGTTCCGCCCCTGCACCGTGATCACTGGCGCCTCCAGTGGCATTGGTGCCGCGTTGGCTCGATCCTTCGCCCAGCACTCAGAGGTGTTGGTGCTGGTGGCGCGTCGCCAGGACCGCCTGGACGAGCTGGCTGCCGAGCTGGCGCAATCCGCCGCTGCGAGGGTTGTACCGGTGGCGTTGGATCTCAATCAACCGCGGGCCGTCGATCAGTTGTTAGGGCGACTGGCGGCGAATGGACTCTGGGTCGAGACGCTGGTCAATAACGCGGGCTTTGGGCTGCGGGGAAGCTTCGAGGCGTCCTCTTGGATGCAGCTGGAGTCGATGCTGCGGTTGATGGTGGAGGTCCCGACGGAGCTCACGCGGCTGGTGTTGCCAGAGATGCAGCGGCGTCAGCAGGGAACGATCCTGAACATCGCCTCTCTGGCGGGCCTGATTCCGGGACTGCCCGGCAGCACGCTCTACAGCGCCGTGAAGGCCTACTTGATCCGCTTGTCCCAGTCCCTCGCGGCTGAGAACAGTGGCTCTGGGATTCGGGTCATGGCCCTATGTCCGGGCTACGTCCACACCGAATTCCACGCCGTCCTGGGGGTCGAGCAACGCATGCAGCGTCTGCCGGGGGTGTTCTGGATGTCCGTTGATCAGCTGGTGCGCTGGACCGAGCGCGCCCTCCAGGGCCGACAGGTCGTTGTGGTCCCCGGACGCTTGAATCGTCTGATCGCGGCCTTGGCCCACTACCTGCCGCTGCCCTGGGCTAACACCCTCAGCGCGGCCTTCTCGCGCCGATTTCGGAGCAGGCCTTGAGCATCACGGAGATTGGGATGCAACTGGGGCTGCTGGCGGTGGCCCTGCTCTCCAATGCCCTCTCGGCGTTGGCTGGAGGCGGGGCTGGACTGGTTCAGCTGCCCGCCTTGATCCTGATGGGCCTTCCCTTCCCAGTGGCCTTGGCGACCCATAAGGTCGCCAGCGTCTCCCTGGGGGTTGGCGCCAGCCTGCGCCATGCGCAAGAGAGCAGCCTGAATGCACGGCTCTCGGCGTTGATCCTGCTCAGTGGACTCCCAGGGGTCTGGCTCGGGGCCCGCACGGTTCTGGCGCTACCGCCCCAACTCTCCACTCTTCTCTTGGGTCTTCTGACCATCGCCCTAGGGGTGTATTCAGCCTGTCGCCCTCAGCTCGGTGCTTCCTCTGGCGGCCAGAGCTGGACAACAGAGCGATTGGCCTTAGGGGCATTGGTGCTCTTCGCCATTGGCTTCCTGAATGGCTCCTTGACCTCGGGGACGGGCCTGTTCGTCACCCTCTGGCTGGTGCGCTGGTTCGGACTGGACTACGGCAAGGCCGTCGCCCATACACTGATCTTGGTCGGCCTGTTTTGGAATGGGACGGGGGCCCTGACCCTCGGTGTCCAAGGGCAGATTGCTTGGAGTTGGTTGCCGATGCTGCTGGTCGGCTCACTGGCTGGTGGCTATTTGGGAGCCCACGTAGCCCTTCGTCAGGGGGAAGCGCTGGTGAAGCGTGCCTTTGAACTGCTCTGCCTGGTGATGGGGTGCTCGCTGCTGCTGAAGGCGCTGAGCTGAACTCAGCTCAGCCGCCGAGGGCGGTGAACAGGCCGACGCTGAAGCTGGTCAGACTGACGGCGATCAGTGGTCGAGTCCAATCGGGCATGGCCGCATCTCATCTCCCACAACAGTCGCTGAGATCCACTGGCCTGTCGGTGTGACTCGCTACCTGCTGCCCTGCGCTTTGCTTCGTCGATGACCTCCCCTGGGCTCCAGCTCATTGATCAAGACCTTTTTGATGCGGTGGCTCTACGGGCGCGAGCCAGTGAGCGCCTGCGGATGAACTTCAACCTGCATCAGGAAAGCGATCTGGTGCAGCGCTTCTTGAATGTCATGCAGCCTGGTACCTACATCCGGCCCCATCGCCATTGCCGCCCAGGTACGGGGGAGGGGTTTGAGTGTTTTGTGGTGCTTCAGGGCTCGATCGGGGTGCTGTTGTTCGATGCCAACGGAACATGCCTGCGTCAGGAGCGACTCGATGCAGCAGGTCCCGTTCGAGGCCTTCAGCTCGACGAGGGGCTCTTTCACTCGCTCGTGGCCCTCGCCCCCGATTCGGTGATTTTTGAACTGAAGCAAGGTCCTTATCAACCGCTGGCCGACAAGGACTTTTTGGCTGGGTTTCCCCAGGAAGGCGAGCTTGAATCGAGGGAGCAGGAGCTGGAGTGGAGGCGTTCGTTTGATGTCTGAACTGGCTGCCTTTTTGCAGTGGAATACACCCAGCCTTCTGGCCGATGAGATCCGCGAGGCCGGCTGCCATTGGTTGCTGCTGAAGGGGCTGGGGCTCGACCCGGGACCAGGACGGCCCTGCGCCGATCTCCAATCCTTGGTCCTGCCGATGGAGGAATGGCAGCTGTCGATCACCACGGCGGCTTTTTACAGCGCGCCCGAGCAACACGAGCCCAATTCCATCCAGTTCCGCATTCCCCTCACGGCTGCGAACACCTTGGTCTTCGCCCTGTTCTCAGGGCAAACCACTCCGCTGGATCCGGCCGAGTGGTCCTTCTGGTTGGTGCCCGTCAGCAAGTTGCATCCCGAGCGCCAAACGATGGGTCTCAATCCCTTGATGCGCGCCTTTGGCGAGGGACTGACCTACGGCGCATTGCTCGAGCAGCTGAAACCGAGCCGGGCCGTGTTCCGCATCGTCCTGGATGAGGAGTCCGCCAATCCATCGACCAGCGATCCGCTCGCTGGTCAGGAATTCGAGAGCTATGACGCGGCCTACGACGTCCTTGAGCGCTACTACGCCGATGTCTGTTGTTCCGATGAGCGCAGCTACTACCGCATCGAAGAGCTCTCCTCGGTTTGATAGCGGCTCAGTGCTTCGCGGGTCGACTCAGCTAGGGGCCGCGTTTGCTTCAGTTTTGGGCTGAAGGCCCCGCCGGATAGCAAGGCGTTAGGGCAGAAGAGTGCGAGATCCTGACCCTCCATCAGCTCCAGGGCCCGGAGTGGCGTCTCGAGGCGGGCACGAAAAACATGTCTGATCTTTCCCGGTTGGCTTGAGACATACCAAAGAACCGGCGTGCCGATCTCCAGTCGAATTTCCTCCCAGAGTTCCCGGCGCAGCGCTTCCTCGGGGCCTTCTCCGGGCTCAAGGTGCCCGCCAAAGAGACCCCAGCAGCCGGGAGCGACGATGCCTGCAATGTCATCCCGCAGCTGCAGTAACCAGCTGCCGTTGTGCTCGAGAACGGCCAGAGCTACCTGCACTTGGGTCATGCACGGATGATGGTCAGAGCAACGGGGCCATGCCTGTGTCGGGCTTTGTCCATTCTAGTGACTGACTGGGTTCTATGGGTCACTCCTGCTTGAACTGGTGCTTGACTCGGTACCGATGCTTGACGGTTCATTCAGTCGCTTTGTCTATGAACCAAGGATGACTCGCAATACAGATCTGAATCCTCATTGATTACAACTCAAACCCCGAACAGCGCAACGGTTCCATGTCTTAGTAGAACTTGGAAGAGTGCCGCTACGACTGGGTTTTCTGCTTGAACTGCTGCTTGACATGGATGTGGGTTAAGTGACATCGAAAAACGTACACAAAACTGACTAAATCCAACCATTAATAAACAGTAGCCAGACGTTCGTAAAGATCTATACCCTCCCATGGGGGGTAAATAGATGCAGTAGTGTATAGTAATAAGAGCTCTCAGATTTTTGTCACTTTTATCGAGGAAAAACTGATGAAAAAGATTCTGACTCTTGCTATCGCGTCTCTATCTCTTTTCGGAGCAATATCACCTGCTCACTCAGGACTAGGTGAGGCGGCTACTGACAGCAACGCAAAGGGTTACGACGCTTGGTGCGGAAAGAAAGGCAACGACTGCAATGTCAAGTTTGTTGATGGGCGGATAATCGTCAACGACAAAGACTCTCTTCGCTTCGAGGATATTACGTACATTACCAAAAATGGTGAGTACACAAATATGTGGACAACATCATGGGTTACGACTTTTGGTGTCGAATACGTTGAAGACGGGATGACTGAGCCCGAGTTTGCACAGTTTCTCTTTGCTAATCAAGGTGCAGCCAACCGCTTTTGGACAGACTTAAGACGTGCTTGCCGCAAGTGTAAGAACAGAGACGCAACTCAGGTTGAAGTCAATATCAAGGATTGAGGAGTCATGACTAAGTTTCTGCCGCTTGCGCTATTTATGTCAGCACTGGTAATGACTGCTGGTTCTGCTAATGCTCAGTCAGCATGGCTTGTAATTCTTTATGGCAAGTCATTTGATCAAAATGGCTCAGTCGGAGCGGCACTTGAAAAGATTGAGATGGTTGACATCACAACGTGCCAAGCAGAAGGTGAGAAATGGCTAAAGGCAGAAACGATTAAAGCAACTAGTGACCGTGGTTATCACTGTGTTGAAGGCAAATGAAGATGAGATTCATCCCAGCAGCATCAGCAATAGTAATGTGTGCTTCACTCCCAATGCTTCCAGCATATGGGAATAGCAAGTTTTTCCTAGGTTGGGAAAAAGATACAGCGAAAGTCCTGGCTTTTGATGGCTGCATGTTTGATTATGGATTCGGAGTGAAAGAGGCTCAACCAGAAGCTAATAGACACTGGAAATCACTTGGTAGCAAGGTGACATGGGAGATGCAGGAGGAGTTATCAGGACAAATTGGCTGGAAAGAAAAATACAACGATGCAATCAAAGGAATGACAGAAATCTGCCACAGAGCTGCTAATAGGCTCGCACCAGGAATCTTCCGTATCGACTACACCAAAGGTGGCAGACACGGATGGAAAACAGAAGCACTTGTCAGTATTGCATTTAGAAGCTGCCTAGAGAGCGATCCCATGTTGACAAAGGATAAGATAGATAGGCTGCAATCTGATAGTGGTGAAAATAGACACGACATAAAGAATCTACAGCTTAGGGAGCAGAGGATTAAAGGAAGTCCACTTTCATGGAATATCCCGGACGGTATAAAGAGGATGGGCGCTGGCTCGGCTAAATGTATGAAATTACTAGCGGGTCTGTCACACAACAGAAATAGAATAGTGTTACCCAGTACGGCAAAGATACCAGTCAGAAAGAGCTCAAAGAAAGATTCTCATACTCAATGCCTTCAAGCTAAAGACTATGAAGGATGCATGAGGTTTAACAGCTCCATGAAGACAGTAGAGGCAGAGCGTGACGATTGCGATGGCAAACTCTGCATCATCAAGACTAAAGGTGTTGATGTTTACGGACTACCAAAGCCAGTTGGCTGGATGTCTTACCAAGCAGACGATGGAAGGCTGTTCTACTTCTCAAGGACATATCGAATACCTCACCATGGTCAACAGACAAGATATGTTGGGTTTAAGAGGATTACTAGGTACTACAAGTCACCCAAGGGCGGCTCTTCCGGAACATTTATTGGCAACTCAACGTCATCAACAAACTGCAGCGGATACGGTGGGAGCATAAGTTGTACAACCAGTGGTAATTCGCCCACTTATATTCCTGGTACAAGCTCGACACCAGGCGGAGTTAGCAGCACATACTTCGAAGACATTTATGACTGCAAAGATGATACTAATGCTGCATACAAGAATGGCAAGCTCTGGATAGGATGGAGAAAAGGTCAAGCAGAAACAGACTTGTTCGCTGATCTACTCAAGAAGACGTGCGATAAAGGCAGCAAGTATATCCAGGAACTTCCGACACTAAACATCAAGATGTGACTAGGACAACGAGAACCAAGTTGCGGATGACTTCGATACTTGTTATAATGCTTTAATGGTTGATTACCGAAAACCTCGAGAAAGAGATCAATAGTGCAATCAACTAGAAAAGCACTGTTCTAACGAACTAGTGAAAGGTGTATCAGCAACTACCCCTATGGGGACAATGATGTGGGGATGAGAGTATTAATACGCACTCTTAGATCTTTGACAGACTCTCTGGATAGCGTTAGTCGTAGAGATGAGGGAAATTGATTCTGTGCTGCTCCAAACCGTAAGCAACAACTGCATCCATCTCTTCTTTAGTCGGATTGTCACCTAATGCCGCTCGTCGAATCTGATACTCACGATTTCGCTCATCAAACTGAGGTTGAGTCTGTTTCTCCATTTCCGCTGGCAATGCCACTTTCGGTTGGTTTACTGGCGGTTTTGGTGTGGTTACTGGCGCTTCAAGAACGGGTTTATTGAGTGCTTGAGTGGCTTCTGGAGGATTCAATCCCTCGTTTGTCTGTCCTTGAATCCTCGTTAGATACTCTTGTTCAATCTTCCGATGGTGCTCTTGCAACTCATCGAACGTCATACCGTCGGTATCACCAAAAATGGCTTCATAACCGCTGTATAAGCCTCTAGCGAGTTTTTCACCTAGATACTCAAGTGCTGGTTGTGCAGCACGTTCAATTGCATATGCGGCGACACCAGCAGCGATGTTTGCACCAATTGCTGGAACTGGCATCAGTCGCATTGCTCCACCTTTAGCGACAAGTTGCATAGATAAGCGTGGTGGAACGGATGGCGCTACATACCTTCCAGATGGCTTCAGAGAGGCAGTTGATGCTTCTCCTAGTACTTGACGCTGAACACTCCTAGAAGCCGCTTGTTGGCGGTTGTAGGCATCTCTAAGGACGTTCTTATTTGTAGATGCATCTGGTTTGTCGATGAACCGAGTATTGGGATTGTTGGTTTCTCGAACTTGACGTGCTGCTTCCCTTCCGACATCAGCGGAAGAAGTTGATGAATGTGGTAGTTGAACAGGATGCTGGAGAAGTTCAGTTTGAGCGGCAGATGGAGCAGTTGTAGATGGACGCATTCCTCTGCGTCGTTGATACTTGTTGCGTGGCATAAAGAGAAATAGAATGTTTGTCGGTTAAAGTTGTCTTAGTAGAAGATTTCAGAATCGTTCTCGATGACTTCAGAAGACGAATGCTTCATGGAGTCGATCTTTTTATTGCGAATAGAAGGTGGCTCATCAAAATAAGAAATGATGAGCCTCTGAATCTCTATCTCTTTAGGATGAATGACGCGATAGATTCGATGCTTACTACCCTTTGAAGACGAAACTCGTCCTATGACTTGCAAGAAGCCTGAATCCAATAAAACATCGGTTGACTGAATAACTTTTGCCTTACCCATCTTTAGGGTTTCAGCAATTGCTTTATGAGACCAAGTGGTTGTTCCACCGGTATCGCGAGGAAATCCTTCTGAGGAGTGAGAGTATTCCCACTCACGGTGTGCTGATTCAAACAACAGACTGTATACAGCGACTGCTGCATAACCAAGCTTTGACACCTCTCTAATTGGAGGCGCAATGTCTCTAAGAATAACTGCCATAACTGGTACATAATCTTGTGTTCTATGTGGAACGCTTTTAAAGGAAGAGGCGAAGGGATAGGATTATTTCTCTTCATACAAATACGCCCTATGTATTCTCCTCTATACATGTCGGGTTGGCGAAGGCTTCATTTGCCAGGAGGTAGTAATGTCTTACTTCTCCCTTAATCGATCCCCCATAAGAATTACTCCTGTATACATGTGGGATCGTTAGAAAGATTTCCCTCTATACATGTGGTCTTACTCAGGCACGATGAGTTCCTCCCTCTCTAGATGCGCTATCCCCCTTAATCGCTGCCCCATAAGCACTTTTTCCTGTAAACGGAAGGTGTTAGGAGGAGTGTCTCCCTCTATAGATCCGCCCAAAGGGTAAGACTTTTCTCTGTATACATGTGGGAACTGATAATTACGCTAGTGGCGTTGGTCTTTAGTTAGTCCGTCTGGCATAGGTTTAAGTGGTGATGTGTTTACTTCGCTCAGAATCGCCTACAAGGCGCCTAAAAATGCATCATACGAAGCAATACACCTAAAAGCAATTAAAACGCCGCACAGACGCTTCTAGGCGTCGCTCAGCATATTTATGGAATTGTTTAGTAGGTGCGTCCTTGGAAAGAGTTAAATATCAAGGACATTTATCGTTTCGACTTCCGGCGGTTTCTGCCTACCAATTGGTAACGACTGAACCTCTTCAGCGCGTTTGAGAACGTCGTGTCTATCGTAGTGCTTTTGAATCACTTCGACGCTATTGCCGCACAAGCGAGCGACGAGATACACATCTAACCCCGCTGTGATGCAATCTTCGATGAAGGTTGAGCGTAACGAATACAGGGTATATTGACGCTCGCTGAATCTGTTGCCTGCGATTTCGTTTGCAACTGCGCTTCGGACTTCTTCCCACATCACATCAAAACGCTTATAGACAAATGTTTTATCAAAGTGCTCTTTGGGATTTCCGAAGATGAGTGAATCTTCTTTAATGGTGAATGTGAAATGGTTTCTATCGAGCCATCCACGCTGAAACTTCAAGAAATCAAGCAGGTTTGAAGCAGCATTGCTTCGGCAAAGAACATCACGACGCTTACCAGTTTTGGACACACGAACGTGAATCTTTAGTTTGTAGTCATCTTCCCACTTTTGCTTGGATTCAGACCATCGCTTGGGATTTGTAATTTCAATGTCCTTGCGCCTTACTGCTAACAATTCCGATGGACGACATCCGCTGTTTTTCAGAAGATGTACGAATGTGGCGAACATCCGACGTGAGTACTCTCCAACATAGGTGCGAGCATTTCCGCAGTATTGGTGGCGAAGGTAGTTGTTGATTATCTTGTAATCGTCTGCTGTGATAGCAGGATTGGCATCTAACTCGTCGTCTCCGATGGAAATGCGCGGGAAGAATCCACGAGACATTGCAATCTCGTTTGCTAAGTATCCACGTGGCACTAGGTAGGAGCGGCAAAAGACGGCAATATCACGAAGTTCTGTCTTGCGTGTGTTCTTCATTACTGACTTGCGGAAGATTGGGTAATCCTCCCAAGTAGTTACATCTATCTGATTTGGAAACTGAATCTCTTTGGCGTTAAGGTATTCAATCATTCGCCTTAAGGATGTGATTCGGCGAAGTCGTGCTTTCTCATCCTTTAATCCAGCATCCACACGCTGAACCTCTAACTTGTTGAACTCATTAACGAGTTCGGTGATTGTTGATGCTTCCGAAACTCTCTTGATTACTCGTTGTGGCGTATCTGAGAAAGTCGCTAGTGCTTTGTAGAAGTTTGCTAGTGCCTCAGTTTCGGTAGAAGCGCCTTCAATGCGCTTAGTGCGATACCGACGCTCTGCTTTGTTCCATTGACGGACATACCAACCGTCCTTGGTGTGCTCGTAGCAGAACACGCTGATTCCCTTGTCGACAGTCAGCGATTTCCTGATTGCTGGCATGGTGTGGTTGCGAGTGAACAACCCGTCAGTGCTTGAACCACTGCTTGACTAGTCCTAGCACCACCCATAAGCGAATGAGCCAGAAGCCAGTAGCACCAGTCGATTACGCCGATGCTCGAAGCAGTAGTACTAGACATGTGTCGAGTTTCCACTGGTTGCAGCGGCTCAGCCTTGCGCTTCTTGCGGCCGCCGCAGTCCCCCTCTGGACAGCGCCGGCCCGCGCCATTGAGGAGGTTCTGATTGAGCTTCCCCTGTTGCGCTCCAGCTTCAGCGTCAAGGTCAGCGAACTGAAAAGTCCCAGTGCCCTCATGGCGGGCCGGAGCGACCTGGCGGAATTGGATCGGGCCTCGGACGGAGCGGTGAGTCAGCTGCTGATGCAGGTGCTCCAGCGACCGATTCCGATCTCGATGATTCGTTTAGCAGATGGATCCGTTGGCTCACCTCTGCTCGAGCAAGCATTTTTGGTGGTCTCATCCCTCGGCACGATCGAGGGGCGAGATCCCGATCTGACGGGGCAAACCTTTCGTCAGGCGTTGGATCGGGCGAGGGTGAACGCCACTGGTGGTGAGCCCACCCTGGTCGAACTAATCGAGGCCCTTCCTGGCCAGCGGGTGCGCTTCAACCTCGGTCAGGTCAAAACGATCCTCGGCCGCATGTTGGCCCAGCGCACCCAGGCCAACAGCTTCTTCGCCCAGACCCCACCTGATCTGCTGCCAACGGCTCCTGCACCGTCGTCATCTCCAGCGGTACGACAACGGCAGGTGCGTCTTGCGGTGCCCCATCGCACACGGCCCTTGGAGGTGGTGCTCGTTGAACCCTCGCAAGGGGGCAATGGGCGATTGGTGTTGATCTCCCATGGCCTCTGGGATAGTCCCAAGAACTTCGCGTCCTGGGGCGCTTTGCTGGCCTCCAGGGGCTACACCGTGGCCCTGCCCCGCCACCCCGGCAGTGATAACAAGGAGCAGGCCCTGATGCTGAAGGGAGCGGTTCCTCCCCCGAAGCCCATTGAGCTGGCCCTGCGCTTTCGCGATCTCAGCGCGGTCACAGATGCGGTGGCTGCTGACCAACTCAGCGGCGTGACTGGGGTCAACGCCAACGCTGTGGTTGTCATTGGTCACTCCTGGGGGGCGACGACGGCGTTGCAGCAGGCGGGTCTGGTGCCCCAGGCGACAACGCTCAAGAAGCGATGCCCGCAAACCAGTGATCCACAGCGCAATCTGAGCTGGACCCTGCAGTGCAGCTGGCTCGATGGCGTGGATCAGGCCGCCCTTCGCGATCCGCGGGTCGTTGCAGCCGTGGCCGTCTCGCCGCCCATGTCACTGCTGTTTTCGGTTCCGCAACTGCGCAACGCCAGTGCACGTCTTCTGGTCGTGAGTGGCACCCATGACTGGGTTGTGCCACCTGACCCCGAGGCAATCACACCGATGCGCCAGGCCGTGCCCTTCGGGCACCAATTGGTTTTGGCGAAAGGGGGCGATCATTTCAATCTGCGCCCCGGTCAGCAGGCCAATGGAGGGGTGCTGGGTCCGCTGCTGCTGGCCTGGGTTGAGGCGGCCTATCAAGCCGGCCCCGCGCTCTCCCCGTCAGCCGGCGCGCCGCCACTGCTTGGCACAGGCCCTTGGGGCCATCCTTTGATTCCCCTCAAGGACGTCTCGACCGCGATCCAATCGGACAGCTGAGTCGATCTACCCATCGCCCGTCGCCACTGGCTTCGCTTCGATGGCGATGAAGCCTCCTCACACAGCCCTGCATGGGCTGTTTTTTATGCCTCGCTGTTTCGGGGTACACCTTGGCGCCAGCCCCCTTCCTCCAAAACAGTGATCGGGGTTTCAAAGCACGCACTGAGACTTGCGCTCGTCAGCAGATGATCGGCAGGCCCATCGGCCACGATTTGCCCGCGTTTGATCAGGACAGCGCGTTGGACCTCAGGGATCACGGCCTCCAGTTGATGCGTCACCAGCAGCAACGTGGTTCCTGTCCTGCTGATTTGCCGCAGGCTTTTGAGGAGTTGGTGCTTGGCCTTGAAGTCCAGGCCATTGATCGGTTCATCGAGGACCAGCACCTCGGGTTGATGAATCAATGCGCGGGCGAGTAGCAAGCGCCGCCGCTGCCCATCCGAGCAATGGCCGAAGGGCTGACCACGGAGATCAGCCAATCCAAGCTGCTCGAGCTGGTTCAGTGCTTCTGCCCGTTGCTGCTGTGTTGGGCGTTGGGGACGGCCTAGCCCGACTGAGCCAAAGAGGCCGGAGAGAACAACGTCTTCCGCTGGCACCGTTGGGATGTAGCCGCTCTGAAGGTCACTGGAGACCAGGCCGATGCGTTGCCTCAGATCCCAGAGGTTGACGGTGCTGCTGCCAAAGAGCTTCAGCTCAGAGCCCGGCTTCACCACGGGGTAGAGCTGACGATTGATCAACTTGATCAAGGCGCTTTTGCCCGCACCATTGGGTCCCAGCAGCACCGTGGGTTCCCCTGCTTGCAAGCTCAGGGTCAGATCGTTGAACACTCGCCTGGCACCAAGCCAGGCCTCAACGGAGATGGCCTCGAAATAGGGGGTCGCGCTCATGAACATCGGCCACTGCTTCCAGCATCGGCACGGGCCGGCTCTTTAGGGTCAGCCCCATGCAGCCTTTTTTCCTGCTGGAGCCCGGAGATGGCTTGGTGCTCTGCGGGGCCAATGGCCTGGTTTCCCACGTCGACCGCACGGCTCAACAGCGCTTGGGTCACCACTCCCAGGAGTGGTGCGGCCGCGCAATGGGCGAGTGCTGGCCGCAGTTGTCTGATCTCATCGTCCAGGAACACCGGCGTTTAGCTGAGGGGCCGCGGGACCATGTGCTGCCTCTCCCCCATCCAACGGGGGTTGAGCTGGCCACCCGCCTCCGTCTGTTTGCCTGTGACTCTGGCTTTGGCGTTGGCATCCTCCGGCGCCGGGCGCAACGCCTCGATGCGGCCCCCGAGGAAACCAACGAAGACGCCTACCGCCGTTTGCTCGAGGGGGTCCTGGACACGGCGCAAGATGCCGTCTTGGTGACCTTGGCTGAACCCTTGGATGCCCCGGGTCCTGTCATCGTTTACGCCAACCAGTCACTACTGGATCAGACCGGGTACGCGCTTCACGAGGTGCTCGGCAGGAGTCCGAGGCTCTTTCAGGGTCCAGAGACATCGAAGGAGAGCACCTCTGCACTGCGCTCGGCGATGGATCAGTGGAAGCCAGCGTCCATGGAGGTCATCAACTACCGCCGCGATCAATCCACCTGTTGGATTGAGCTCAAGGTGGCGCCCCTGGCCGATTCCTCGGGCTGGTATACCCACTGGGTCTCGGTCCAGCGGGACGTGACTGATCGCGTGCTGCTGAAGCGTCAACTTGCCCAAGAGGCCAGGGCGCTGGCTGACAAGCTCGATCGCTGAAGGGGCTTCGGCCGATTGCTGACCTGACACCCTGCAAGCTGAGAGCTGCTTCACGTCTCTTTACAATTGCGACACAAGCGGTGTTCCGTTGCTCTCGCGCGTTGCCATCGATTTCGTCAGCACGGTCTTTGGCCTACCGCTGCGGCAACTCGCCTTGGCCTGCAGCTTTGCTCCGGCCTACCTGACCATCCCCGCCGTTCGTTGACATCGCCTTGATCGCGGGCATCGTTGCGACAGCGATAGGCCTGGGAGATGCAAAGCCTTCCTTTTCTGGGTGATGAGCGCATCAAGGTCAGCTGCGATCTTCGCCGAGTTCATCTGGCTCGCTTGGATGCCCTGAAGGAACAGTGGGGTCTTCCGTCGCGGGCGGCTGCACTGCAACGTCTTCTCGATCTTTGTTTCCTCGGCGACATCAGCCTCGATCAGTGCCATTAAGTTGCCGGCACTGCAGTCCTCGCCATGGCACCCACAGTCCTCAAGTTCAGTTCCGAGGATTGCGGCACCTGCCATCGGATGAGCCACTACGACGGCAAGGTTGCTGAAGAACTGGGGTGCAGCTTTGTCAGCGTGATGTTGCAGGACACCGAGACCTATCGCAGATACAGAAAGGTCCTGCTTGCGCAGTATCCCAACAAGGAAGGAATGGGCTGGCCGACCTACCTCGTGGTGGAAGACCCCGACGGTGAGTTCATGATCCACGGTGAACTCAAAGGCGGGATGCCCAAGGGTGACTTCCGCACCAAACTCGCGGCACTCCTGCCCAATCTTTGAACTTTCTTCAAGGGGATCGCTTGATCCCTACCCGCGGAAACGTTCTATTGGCTTAGACAAGCGGTGCTTGAAGGTGGAGTCGCAGCCGTCACCAGCCTGGATCCATCGGGGCTGCCGGATTGCTCTGATGGATCAAGCCGATCACACCCGTTGCTACGCGATTCAGCACCGAAGCGGTCTGTCCCTCGGGACCTGCACCTCCCTGGATCACGCCCGTGAACGGATTGACCAAGAATTACCGCTGCTGAGGCAGCGCCTGATCGCAGCCGCCTAGTCCTTCAGGCGATGCGAAGCTGGTGATCGCGCTATGCAGTGGTGTGCCTCAGTCCGTTCTGCTCTGCGGCTACTACGGCGAACACAACCTTGGCGATGACGCCCTGTTGCAGGCTGTCCTTGGGGAGCTGCCTGAAGCTTGGACGCCTGTCGTCACGGCGTTTGACCAGGACCAGGTGCGGCAGTTGCACGGCGTTGAGACGGTGCAGCGCCGTGACCTCAAGGCCGTTCTTTCCTGTTTGAGAGCCTGCGATGCCCTGGTCTTGGGCGGCGGAAGCCTGCTGCAGGACAGCACCAGTTTTAAAAGCCTGATCTACTACGCCAGCTTGATTACCGCCGCCCGATTCCAGGGCAAGGCGGTGGTGCTCTGGGCCCAGGGACTCGGTCCACTTCAACGCAAGCGAACGCGGGCCCTGGTGCGTCTGCTGCTCCAGATGACGACTGCCGTGAGTTGGCGTGATCCTGAATCGGCGACCTTGGCTCGCCGTCTGGGGTGCGACGGCGAGCACGCTGCGGATGCGGTTTGGATGTTGCCGCAGCAGCAGTGGCTCGGCCGTGGTGGACCAATCGTGGTCTGCTGGCGGCCAACGCCCTTGCTCCAGGGCAGTGATTGGAGTCCTTATCTCCAGGCTCTGGACCAGTTATCCACAGAGGCAGACCGCGAGGTGCTGTGGCTTCCTTTCCATCGCAACCAGGACGCTGATCTGTTGGAGCAATTCCGCCGGGAGGGGTTGATGCCCGAGAGCTTATCGAGGCGCAGTCGCCAACTCAGCGCGAGCCATCCCAGGGAGGCGATGGCCGTGTTTCGCTCCTCTGGTCTGGTTCTGGCGATGCGCCTGCATGCCTTGATTCTGGCGGCCCTCTCCGGTGCTCCGGTCAGCGCCCTGAGCTACGACCCCAAGGTCCAGGCCTGCGCTGATCAACTCCAGTCTGAGGCTTTGGACTTGCGCCAGCGCGGCCGGACTGCTGAGGAGTGCTTGACGCTTTGGCGCAGCAGCTTGGATGGTCCTCCGGCGAGCAGGGTGATCGCCTCGATCCGCTCGACGGTGGAGCTGCATCGACGCATCCTGCGTGCCGCCCTATGTCGCTGATTCTGGATCTGGCGGCTGCGAGCTGTCTCTGCTTGTTTGTACTCCTGCTGGCTTTGGAGCTGCAACTGGGCCGTGCCCCAAGGCTGACCAAGACGGATTCGCAGCAGTGCCCCGAAGACTGCGGGTGGCTGCGGATTCTCGTGCCCGCGTACAACGAGCACGACAACATCGAGGGATGCCTTGGGGCGATCGTTGCGGCCTGCCCGCCTGACTGGCCGATCGAACTCGTCGTGATTGATGACGCCTCAAGCGATGACACCCAGGCCTTAGCTGAGCTGTGCCGCACGAGCTGCAGCCGTTCTGATCTCCACTGGCGGATTGTGCAGGCCGGAGCGCGCCCCAGTGGTGAGCGCTGGTCCGGCAAGAATTGGCCAGCAACCATCGGTTCGGAGCTGCCCTGGCCCGATGGAACGGCATCGCGGCAATGGTTGCTGTTTCTCGATGCCGATGTGCGCCTGCAGCCCGGGGTGATTGAGGCTGCCCTTCAAGAGGCCTGCAGTCAAAGCAGCGATCTGTTGACCCTGGCTCCCCGGCTGCAGTGCAGTTGTCTTGCGGAATGGTTGGTGCAGCCGATTGTGGCCACCCTGTTGGGCTTGGGTTTTCCGATTCGGCGCAGCAACGACCCCAACGATCCAACGGCGTTTGCTGCTGGTCCCTTCATGCTCTTTCGCCATTCCAGCTATCGGGCGATTGGAGGCCATCGCGCTGTTGCCGCTGAGGTGGTCGAAGATCTGGCCCTGGCCCGAGCGGTCAAGCAGGCCGGCCTTAGTCTGCGCTATCTGCTTGGCGTTGATCTTGTCGACCTGCAGATGTATCGCTCCTTGGCAGCGCTGTGGGAAGGCTGGACCAAAAACTGGTTTCTGGGGGTTGATCGCAACTGGTTCAAAGCCGTTGGCAGTGTCGCTGTGGTGTTGCTGCTGTTTGCCGCTCCCTGGTTCAGCGCCGTTGCTCTGTTGCTGCAGGGATGGCTTGGCGGTCCGATTGAGCAAATGGCGATTTGGGCTGTGGGCTGCTCCATCGCCCTGGTCTTGGCGATCCGTCTGTGGAGTGCCTGGCGCTTTGGCACACCGATCAAATTCTGGTGGTTGAGTTGGCTTGGGGCGTTGCTGATTGCGGCCATCGTGCCCGCCAGTATTTGGAAGACGACCACCGGACGTGGTTGGACCTGGCGTGGGCGCCAGCTCGAGGGCTGACGCATAGGCGCTAATCCTGAATTGCGTAGTGCTGTACACGCCCTGGAGACCAGGGAGTGCGGTTCATTGGGCTATCCCACGGACGCAGCATGTCGTCAGGAACAGCCACCCAAGCTCAGATGTTTGAGCTGATCCCCTACGAGAAGTTCCGCGATACCCCTGCGGTTCGTTTCTTCGATATCACCGTCGACAACTCCAACGCGCGGGATTTGGTCATCCATAGCGGGCCGGCCGTTAGTCCACCGGATGAGCCCAATACGGGAGCCTGGCAGTTCTATCTCCACCCCCATCAAGAGGACAATCTGCTCGCTCTAACCGGGGGTCGCCTGTTCTATTTGGTGAACTTCGGCTGGAATTATCCGTATCACATTGTTCGTCTTGAAACCGGTGGTGACATTCTCCGGATTCCGCCCGGGACCTTCCACCGTTCGATCTCGGATGAGGAGGGATCGGTCGTGCTGAATCAGGCAATCCGTGATCCGGGAGCCAGCGTTGCCCGCGAGTTTCGCGTCTACAACAGTCGACTCATTCCTCGTCTGTTTGCGACCACCTTTCGCTCAGCGCCGTTGCCCAAGTTGCATGGCGTCAGCTGGTAGGCGTTCAACGGGACTGGGCCGAGCAGAGGATTTCGGCCTGGATCTCCCAATTCAGCGTGCTTTGAACCCCCGTCGGACCTGAAAACGTGCCGCTGACGGCCGCCGTGAGATCTGATTTCGAAGAGGTCACCACTGGGATATAGCGATCATCCACCGCCCCCTTGCCACTGGCATCGAACCCTCGCCAGCCTGCTCCCTGGAGGTAGACCTCGGTCCAGGCGTGCAGGTCGTAGCGCTCAGGTTTGGGCTCCACAAGGTGATAGCCACTGACAAACCGGGCTGGAAGTCCAACGCTGCGGCAGCACTCGATCATCAGCATGGCGAGATCACGGCAGGAGCCGATCCGCTCCTTCAGTGTCCGGCCCGCAGGCCAAGCGGGGCCTTGATGGCGCTCGGTGTATTTGACGCGGTCCTGAATGATCTCGATCAGCTGCTGCAAAAAGCTCAGGCAGCTGCCATCACTGCCTGTGAGGGCTTCTTGGGCCAGATCGACAGCGGCGGCATCATGTTGACCGTTGGGCAACCAGCCTTGGAGGTTGCTCATGAGATCGGGATTCAGCCTGCCGATGGCGAGCGGCAGGTTCAACATCGTTTCGTCCAGGCAGGCTTCGATCAGGGGTGGTGTGAACGTCTCAACCTCGCTCGTGGCCACCACCTGAAAACAATCGGTTTCCTGGAGAAACCGTGCCCGGGTGATGGTGTCGCCACCTGCTGCCATCAGCTCATAGAGCTGGCTCGGCTCAGGCTCGATGCTCAGTTTGAAATCGATCAGACGCTGAAACCCATGGGGCCTGGGCCGCAGGCAAAAACGATGGGGTCCCAGTAGCACGGGCTGGCTGTAGCGGTAGTCGAAGCGATGAATTAAGCGGGCGCGCATGCCAGGTCTTGACCGGAAGCGGTGGTGGACAGGGAGGTGGAGCTCACGGGGATCACTGTTGTGTCTTCGGGGCTCAGTCCGCCCGGAAGCACGAAGTAGCGAGCGTGAATCAGATTGTGCAGCTGGTTGAGGTCCTGCTGAAGGCCATCAATCGCCTCATGGAGACCACCGGCGATCAGCGTTTCAATTTTGCTGAAACTCCAGCGGGCCTGCGTCAGACCCACCATGCACTCGAGGTCGTCGGGCGTCCCGGCGGCGGCATCGCGCCCGATCACCTGAAGCGTCTCATGGATCCGCTCGAGGCAGTAGCGCACCGACCTCGGGAAGAGGGGATTGAGCAGCAGGAAGGACGCCACCGCTTCCGGTGAAATCACCCCAACGTTGGATTGCCTGAACATCTGATAAGCGCCAGCACTGCGCAGTAGAGACATCCACTGCAACTCGTCGAGTACCCCGCCGACGTCATCAGGGCTCGGGAGCAAAAGGAAGTACTTCACATCAAGGATGCGAGTGGTCTTATCCGCCCTCTCAATCAGCCGACCGAGTCGGCTGAACTGCCAGGAAAGATCCCGACTGAGGGTGGCATCGGTAATTCCGTAAAACAATTGGCAGCCACGCCGGATCTCCCTGAGCTGCTCTGGGGTTGGCTCCTCCCAAAACCCGTCGTTCTCGACCAGGGTCCAGTAGAGACCATTGAGCTGCTCCCACATCTCACTGGTGATGACATCCCGGATCTGCCTGGCGTTTTCCCTGGCCAGCGCGATGCAGTTGACGATGCTGTTGGGGTTGGCCTCAGCGCGGATGAGAAATTCAAGAACCTGCTGTTCACCTCCACCGGGGTAGAGCGCATCAAACAGAGAGCGATGACCACTGGCATCGATCAGTGGTTGCCAGGGCTCTGCGCTACCAGGGGGGCAGTCCAGCGCCATGGCAGCACTGACCTCGACAAAGCGCGAGATGTTCTCGGCCCGCTCCACATAGCGGTTGATCCAATAGAGGGAATCCGCGACGCGGCTCAGCATGGGGCGTCCTCCACGATCCAGGTGTCCTTGCAGCCGCCGCCCTGGGAGGAATTCACCACCAGTGATCCCCGCTTGAGGGCCACGCGGGTTAACCCGCCTGGTGTGACCCAGGTGGTTTTGCCCCGCAGGATGTAGGGCCGCAGATCCACATGGCAGGGGTAGAGCTCGCCGTCACTAAGGGAGGGGACGGTGGAGAGCTCCAGGGTGGGTTGGGCAATGAAGTTGCGCGGATTGGCCTCGATCTTCGTGGCGAAGTCTTGGATCTCCTCGTCACTGGCATGGGGTCCGATCAACATCCCATAGCCTCCAGCTTCCGAGACGGCTTTCACCACCAGCTCCCGTAGATGGCTTAGTACATAGGACCGATCTTCAGCTTTAGAGCAGAGGTAGGTGGGGACGTTTTGGATGATGGCTTCCTCCCCGAGGTAGTAGCGCACCATCTCCGGCACATAGGCGTAGATCAGCTTGTCGTCGGCAATTCCAGTTCCAGGAGCGTTGGCAATCGCCACCCGTCCCTGGGCATAGACCTCCATCAGTCCGCGGACCCCCAGCATTGAATCGCTGCGGAAGACGGCGGGATCGAGGAAGTCATCATCAATGCGCCGGTAGATCACATCGACGGTCTCCAATCCACGGGTCGTGCGCATCCAAACCCGTCCGTCTTCACAGGCCAAGTCCCGGCCCTCGACGAGGGGAATGCCCATCTGTTGAGCCAGATAGCTGTGTTCGAAATAGGCGCTGTTGAACACCCCGGGGGTCAGGAGGACGACCCGGGGGGAGTCGGTCCAGGGCGCCAGCTCCCTCAGGGTCTGCAGCAGCTGGGAGGGGTAGCGATCAATCGGCTGGACGATCCGGCCACTAAACAGGCTCGGGAACATCCGTTTCATCACCCTCCTGTTCTCCAGGAAATAGGCGACACCAGAAGGACATCTCAGGTTGTCCTCCAGGACGCGCCAGGTTCCTTCTCCATCACGGATCAGATCAAGCCCGGAGATTTGACACCATTTGCCCAAGGGGGGCTTGAACCCTTGAAGCTCGCGCCTCCACCCCAGGGAACTTTCCACGTGCTCCCGCGGAATAACCCCATCTCGGATGATGCGTTGCTCGCCGTAGATGTCACCCAGAAATTGATCAATCGCCTCTAGGCGCTGGGACAGTCCTCGCTCTAGACGCTCCCACTCCTTCGAGCGAATCAAGCGTGGCAGCGGGTCGAATGGAAGGATCCGTTCCCCCACGCGTCCGCCCGAATCATTCAGCCTGAAGGTGGCCCCGAGTCGCTTCAGTAGGACTCCAGCGGCGGCGTGATTGCGGTTGAGTTTCTCGATCCCGAGTGCACCCAGGGAGTTCACCAGGGGCTTGAGGCCGGAGCGAGGGCCTTCGGCGGCACTGAAGTATTCGTCATATCCCTTCTTTGGCCTGTACTCGGTAAACATTGCTCGAGTGGAATTGGGGCAAGCATGCAGAGCAGTCAGACCCCTTCAGGTTTCTTTCGCTACCAAAGTCCACCCCGGTTCGTGGCCACCCGCATCACCTGTAGTGGTCGCTACGGATGATGAGTTGATGCACCTATGGCAAGGGTTCAATCGCCGAGCCAGCCTCTGCTCGTTGCTCCTGAAGACCCATGGCCCAGGTCCCTGTGCTGGTCGATCCCCAAGGGGGAGTGATCTATCAGCTGCGCTCCAGCGAAGGCGAGCTTTATCAAGTGCGATTTGAGGACAACTGCCTGTTCTGCGACAGCCTCCCTGCAGGTCAAGCCCACCTGAGGCTGCTGGAGCAGCGCGCAGCCTTAGGCCTGTAGCTCATCCAGCCGCTTCAGGATCTCCTGGCTGTGGCCTAGGGGCCGTACCCCTAACCAGCGCTCTTTAAGAACCCCTTCTGGGTCAATCAAAAAGGTGTGACGTTGGGAGAAGGGCGGGATCCAGCTGCCGTAGCGCTTGCTGGTTTCTCCTCCGGGATCAGAGAGTAGCGGGTAGGTCAACGCCTCGCTTCCGCAGAACTCTTTGTGGGAGTCCGTGTCGTCTGCACTGATTCCGACCACTTCGGCATTGCGGGCATGGAACAGCTGCAGATCCCGTTGAAAGCCCTTGGCTTCCAAGGTGCACCCCTCCGTGAAATCTCGGGGATAGAAGTAGAGCACCACCCAGCTCCCTTTGAAATCGCTCAGGCTGCGTACGGCTTCGACGGCCCCCCCCTCGCCTGGAACCACGCCGGAGAGCCCAAAGCCAGGGGCCGGTTGATCGAGATCGGGCAGGGTCCCTCCCATCGAAAAGGCCTGCCGGGGGAGTCCCAGCAGGCCTAAGGCCGCAGCACCAAACGAAACAAGCAGGTTGCGGCGGTTCAACTTGATCCTGGGAGAACTCCCAGGATTGAAGCTCAGATCTTGGCCAGGTTGATGCCCAGCTGCTTGGCGTAGGCGCCCAGGCCCTTCTTTTGAATGGTCTTCAGGGCACGGGTGGAGACCCGCAGTTTCACGTAACGGTTGCCTTCAGCCCACCACAGACGGCGCTCTTGCAGGTTCACCTGCTGGAGCTTCTTCGTGCGGATGTGCGAGTGGGAGACGGCCATGCCGTTGTTGGCGCGCTTGCCGGTGAGTTGGCAGACCCGGGACATGACCGATCTTCTAAAAACACAACTTCGGGCAAATTGCCCAAGCACCCACCATAGCAAGTCGGGTCACACCCCAGAACCCAAGGCCTCAGTGCAGTTGTGCAGGTGCAAGGTTTGCGTCGGGAAGGCGAACTCAATGCCCTCCTGGGCGAAGCGTTGGACGATCGCCAGGTTGATCCGTTGCTGGGCTTCCATCGCCTGGACGTAGTCGTTCGAAGGAACGAAATAGACCAACTCAAAATCAAGGCTGCTGCTGTTGAAGGCCACGAAATGGGCCCGGTCAAAGCGGGCATCGCCCCCCTGCTCAACAATGGCTTTCAACAGGCCAGGGATCCGTTCCAGTACGGCGTGGCTGGTGTCGTAGGTCACCCCCAGCCGATAGATCAGCCGCCGCTCTTGCATCTCCCCATAGTTCGCCACCACTGAGCTGGTCAGGGCGCTGTTGCTCATGACGATCGCTTCGCCGTTGATGCTGCGCAGACGGGTCGAACGCACCCCCACCCGCTCCACCGTTCCCCAGACCTCTCCGACTTGGATGAATTGACCGGGTTGGAAGGGCTTGTCGAGAAGGATTGTGATGTATTCGAAGAATTCAGAGACCGGCTGCTTTAAGGCCAAGCCTGCCCCGATGCCACCGGCGCTCAGCAGAGCCCAGATCGCAGCCATCTGGACACCGATGTTCTGCAGATAGAGGACAGCGCCGACGCACCAGACCAACGCCCGCAACATCGGCGCGAGGGCGCGGAGCATGTTGCCGACCGCTGGATCTCCGCTGTGGGCCGCGGAGCGTTGCAGCAACCGCAGGCTGATGCGGTTGACCAGCCGCACCAGGAACACCACCAGGATGAGTTTCGAGATGGTGAAGACCACCCGATCCGCCTCGGGAGAGGTCGGCAGCAGCCACCAAGCCCAACTGGCGCTGATGACCCAGCCAAGGATTGGGATCGTGTCCGTGATGACTTGAACGATGAAGTCATCGGTTTCGCTTCGCGTTCGCCGTGTCAGACGACCGAAGAAGATCCCAAAGATCCTTGCTGCCAGAAGGGACAGCAACCCACCGCCGAGTAGGGCCGCCAGTGCCGGCGCAGTACTCCAGAGCGAGGTCATCGGCAGACGCGACGTTTGAGCTGGTTCCACTGTCTCGTGCTGCGTCAAGCCCCTGACAGATCCGCTTGAAGCCCGTAAGAGTGGGGAAACCCTTTTGCCTGTGTCTGAGTCCTATCTGTTAGCTCTCGACCAGGGCACCAGCAGTTCTCGCGCCGTTCTGGTGTCCTCCAACGGCGAGTCGGTGGCCTCGGCCCAGGTGCCGCTTGCCATCCACTACCCAGATGATGGTTGGGTCGAGCAGGACGCATCCGCGATCTGGCAGAGCCAGCTGGAGGCGATGGCCCTACTGGAGCAGCGCCTCAGTCCAGGGCAACGAGCAGCAGTCAGGGCCTGCGGCATCACCAATCAGCGCGAAACCACCACCCTCTGGCGACGCAGCACCGGCCAACCCTTCGGCCCGTCGCTGGTCTGGCAGGACCGTCGGACCGCATCGATCTGCGGGGATTGGAAGCGCCAGGCGGCGGCGGATCAGTGGCAGCGCCAGACGGGACTGGTTCTGGATCCTTATTTCAGCGCCAGCAAGATCGCTTGGATGCTGCAGGCCTATCCCGAGGCCCGGCAGGCCCTGGCTGGCGATGACCTCTGTTTTGGCACTGTCGATAGCTGGTTGCTCTGGCAGCTGACCCGCGGAGCGCAGCACGCCACAGACATCAGCAATGCCAGTCGCACGCTGCTGCTGGACCTGGAGCAGCTCTGTTGGCTGCCGGAGGCGGTTGAACGCGTTGGTCTGAGCCTGAAGGCGTTGCCCGACTTACGACCCACCCGCAGCTCGTTTGGGGTGATCGCTGAGGGCCTTCCCTTTGCCGGTGTGCCGATCACGGCGATGCTCGGTGATCAACAGGCCGCCAGCTATGGCCAGTTCTGCAGGCAACCCGGCCAGGCCAAGTGCACCTACGGAACCGGTGCCTTTCTGGTCGTGAATTGCGGGCAGCAACCTCAGCGCGCCGCTGGTGGCCTGCTGAGCACCGTGGGTTGGAGCAACGCCGACGGCAGCACGACCTACTGCATTGAAGGCAGCTTGTTCAATGCAGGAACGGTCATCCAGTGGCTGCGCGATGGCCTCGGGATCATTCGTGAGTCCGCCGAGGTCGACGGGTTGGCCTCCAAGGTGGCCAGTGCGGGCGAGCTGATGCTCGTGCCGGCCTTCACCGGCTGGGGCTCTCCCCATTGGGACCCCAATGCCAGAGGGTTGTTGATCGGCATGACCCGTGACACCGGAGCACCGCAGATCGCCCGGGCTGCCCTCGAGGGGATTGCCTTAGCCGTCACCGGACTGCTGCGCGGTGCGGCCGAGGCCCTTGGCGCTCCCCTGCGCACCATCGCCGTTGATGGCGGGGCGGCGGCCTCCGCTGTCCTGCTTCAGGCCCAGGCCGACAGCGCCGGCGTTGAGGTGGTGCGTCCGGCCAATTTGGAGTCCACCGCCTTGGGGGTGGCCCTGATGGCCGGTGAGGCCGTTGGAGTGGTCGACGATCTCGAGGCCATTGCCAGCTCGGTGAGGGCTTCCTCGACCCAGGTGAGCCCTCAGCAAACGGAGGCGCAACGGGAGCGCTGGTTACGCCGCTGGGACCAGGCGGTTGAACGTTGTTTGGAGTGGCATGGCGATGCAACCGTTTGATCTGTTGATCATTGGTGGGGGGAGCAGTGGAGCCTCCCTGGCCTACGAGGCCGTTCGCCGCGGATTGCGGGTGGCGTTACTGGAGGCGGGTGATCCAGGCCAGGGCACCAGTTCCCGGAGCACGAAGTTGCTCCATGGCGGCGTTCGCTACCTGGAGCTGGCCTTCAAGCAGCTGGATGCCGCCCAACTGAAATTGGTGCGGGAGGCCCTGGCGGAGCGCCAGTACTGGATTGATCAGGCTCCTTTTTTGGCCCAACCCCTGCGCATTGCCCTACCGACCCAGGGGCCCATTGAGCAGGCTTATTACCGGATGGGGCTGGGGATGTATGACCTCCTCGCGGGAGCGGCCGGCCTCGAGCCCAGTCGTGGCATCAACCGCCAGCAACTGCAATGCTCCCTGCCGGGCCTGGCCCCCGAGCGCCATGGGGCCGTTCTCTATAGCGATGGTCAATTTGATGATGCGCGCCTGAATCTGTTGCTCTTGCTCACGGCTGAGGCGGCCGGAGCCGTGGTTCAGCGGGACTGCACGGTCGTTGGTTTCGAGCAGGAGCAGGGCCAGCTCACAGGTGTCACAGCGCGTCAGGCCGATGGTGCGCTGAAGCACTGGTCAGCCCGCTGTGTGGTCAATGCCACAGGCATCCAGGCCGACAGTTTGAGGCTTCTGGCCGACCCGCAGTGCAGTCCACGCCTTCTGGTCAGCCGGGGGGTGCACCTTGTGCTCAGCGAGCCGTTGTGTCCAGAGGGCGTCGGCCTGCTGATCCCTAAAACCAGCGATGGCCGCGTGATGTTCGTGCTCCCCTTCCAAGGCAGAACACTGGTTGGGACCACCGATTCACCTTGTCCAGTCGATGAAGCCACCTCCGTCTCCGATGCGGAGGTGGCGTTCTTGTTGGATCACCTACGCCAGTGGTTCCCAGGGCAACCCAGCTTCTCGGTGTCCAGCCGCTGGGCCGGCGGTCGCCCTCTGATTCAGCCGGACTCTGAGCGCGGCAGCAGCAAGGTGGTTCGCGAGCACGAAGTCGAACAGCTCGATTGTGGGCTGATCAGCTTGCTTGGGGGCAAGTGGACCACCTGCCGGGTGTTGGCGGTCGATGCCCTCCAGGCCATCGCCCAACAGTTGAATCGAACCCTCCCGGCCCCTGAGCCCCTGCCCCTGCTTGGAGCCGCTCAGTCCCCCGAGCAAACCGACGCTGAGCTCGCCCAGCTCGCTCAGCACTTAAAGGGTCTACTGCCGGACGGCGAACTCCAGGCCCGGCAAATTGACCACCTCATCTCCAGTTATGGCCTTCGAGCAGAGGCGGTCCTGAACGAGGCCATGGAGCTGTCTGAGCGGAAACCGCTCAGCAGCGTGGTTCCCGTTTGCCTGGCGGAGTGGCGCTACAACATCCGCTTGGAGTGGGCCCGCTCGGCAGATGATCTGCTGCAGCGGCGCAGTCGCATTGGCTTTTTGGATCAGGCGGAAGCGGAGCGACTGACTCCAGCGGCCGAGTCGCTGTTGCTCGCCAGTTCCATGTCGCCGATCAGCCACCAGCCAAAGCCATAGGCCTGGAGGTAGACAAACCATTCGGAGCTGGCCTCTGGGAATTCACAGCCCCAGAGCAGCTCCCGAATCCGCTCTCCTTCCCATCGGCTCAGATCGATTTCGGTGGATGCGCCCGTACCACTGAGATTGACCGCAACGAGCACGGTCATGGCTTCGCAGCGGCGAATGAAGCTGACGACGCTCGGGTGATGGCTCGGCAGGGGTTCAAAGTCGCCGTGCTTCAGAGCAGGCAGCAGTTTTCGGCTGACCAGCATATGCCGATGCCAGTTCAAAAGCGACCCCTTTAGAGACTTTTGAACTTCAACATTGATCACGCGGTAGTCGTATCCAGGTGCGGTGATGGGCGGCAGCACCAGCAGGGGATCTGGAGCACTGGAAAAACCGCCATTGCGATCCGGGCTCCAGGCCATGGGCGTTCGGTTGGGGTCACGGTCCCTCAGTCCCGGCCAATCCCCCATCCCGAGTTCATCGCCGTAATAGACGCAGGGCATGCCCGGCAAGCTGTAAAGCAGGGCATGAAGGGCCATGTTGGGTCTGGGATCTCCGTTTAAGAGCGGTGCCAGTCGTCGATTGATTCCCCAGTTCAGCCAATGGCCATGGGCAGCAGGCAGACCATGACGCACCCAGTGAATGACCTCGTCAGGCACCAGGTGGCCATCGCCCAGCCAGAGCTCATCGTGATTTCGCAGCGGTAGAGCCCAACTGCGGCCGCAGTCCAGGCTGCTGATCTCCTGAAGGAAGCGATTCAGGGCCTTGGTCTCCCCATGGGCGACCGAGGCGAAGAGATGGGCCGTCAAGGCAAAGTTGAAGGCCGCGTGCAGCTCTCCATCCTCCAGGTAGGGCATGGCTTCTTTGACCGGCTGAATCGCTTCTGCCAGGAGCAGAACGTCTCGACCGGGGTTGGCCTCGCAAAAGGCATCGACGCGTTGACGCAGGGTCTTCAAGAAGGCATGGGTTTCCGGTAGTCCTTCACACCGGGTCCCCTCGCGCTCAAACAAAAACGGAATGGCGTCGAGGCGAAATCCATCAATGCCGCGTGCCAACCAGAAATCAACGACCTGGAGTACCGCCTCCTGGACGGCTGGGTTGTCGTAGTTGAGATCAGGTTGGTGATGCAGAAAGCGATGCAGGTAGTACTGCTGCGCTATCGGATCCCAGGACCAATTGGAGTCCTCGAAGTGTCGAAAGAGGACTGGGGCATCGCTATAGCCGTCCGGGTCATCCCTCCAGACATAAAAGTCACGGTCTGGACTGCCCCGCTCCGCAAAGCGGGCCCGTTGAAACCAGGGATGCAACTGACTGGTGTGGTTCAACACCAGGTCGATCACCACCCGGATCCCATGGGCATGGGCCGCTTCGATCAGGCGGTGAAAGGCATCGAGATCCCCGAGCTCCGGGTGGATGTCGGTGAAGTCTGTGATGTCGTAGCCACCGTCCCTGAGCGGCGAGGGATAGATCGGGGTCATCCAGATCGCATCCACCCCGAGCCAACGCAGATAGCCCAGACGCTTGGTTAGGCCCCCGAAATCACCGATGCCATCCCCATCGGAATCGCTGTAGCAACGGGGGATCAGCTGGTAGATCACCGCTCCATCCCACCAGGGATGTTGTCCCGGAGCTGGAGGCCAGGTTTGTGTCCTGCTGGCCCCCTCTGGCATCGGAACAAACGGCGACTACCTCCTTGGATAGGCCGTTCTGCTGCCGCTGTCAGCCCAACGTTTTAAAAGACGTTGTCTGCCAAATCAACAAACCACTCCACATAGGCCTCTGGCCCCCCCGGAACAAGCACATCCAGCCGCAAGGGATCCTCCGGATCACTCAGACCTTTGAGCTCTGGATCTTGGAGGCTGGGGCGATCCAGTTCCCCTCCACTGCTGTCGATCAAGACCACTCGATTAGGGGTTTCAAAGGTCTGTCCGATCTGCTGCAACAACGTCAAAAAGCCACGGTCGCTGCCCCCACGGCGCCAACCGGCTTGGTCGCCCTCCACGACCCACTCAGACGTGATCGTGTCGGCAATGCCGATCAACGTGGGCATGCTTTCTGGGGCGATGCAGTCCTCTGCCAACGCCAGCAGCCCCTCCGCTGTTCTTGGGGCGGAGCGCACGTTGAAGTCCGCGCCGAGGGGAGCTTTGCCCGTGGTCCGTTCGATGTGCTGGTTGAGGAGCACCAAGAGGCCCGCTTCCTTGACAGCGCCGCGGAGCATGAATTGGAAGTCGCTGGTCCCGCGGTGCTCAGGGCTGGCCCACTTCAGTTGTTCTTGTCCCTTGTGCTGGCCCAGGTTGGGTGCCAGGTGCACGAAAAACGAATCGGCCAGCCCCTGCTCCTGCGCTTGCTTCTCGATGTTCTGGAGCAATCCGAGGCTGAGCCGCTGTAACTGACGTTGTTCTTCGACTTCCGGGCACAGGCCAGCAAAAAGAACATTGAGGTTCAGTGTTGGCGAGAGTTCGTTATCCAGCACGGCGGCCTGGGCAAGACGCTCCTGTTCTTCCTCTTTGGCATCCGGAGTGATCTGGCGAATGATCTGCCCCACCCTTCGGTTGAGCAGCGTGGGGACGGCCTTCAGAAACTGGAGTTCCGCTGGCGTGACTCCCGGATGGCTGATCAAGCCATGGCGGGTTTGGGATTGCACCCCGCCCGCCGCCAAGCCTGGAAGATACAAACCCTCAGCGGCCGGATCTCGTCCTGGCGCTAGGGCGCTTTCAACGAGTCGATTCACGCCGCGGGTGCTGCTGTGCTCGCCGTTGGTGAGGACGCGAAATCGATGCCCCAGCTTGGCGACTGCCTGGATGTACGCCACCGGTAGGACCCGGGTTAACGGATCGCGCACCAGCGGCATACAGACACCGTCGAGATCCTGAATGATCAGTACGTTCGGGTCGGCGCTGATCTGCTGCTTCAGTTCGATCAGGGAGAGACGCGCCATCGGTTCCTCGTCGAACGGGTTCCACCCTCCCATGGGTCCCTCTGGCCCGTAAGGATGGGGGAAGGCCCCGATGTGATCTTGCAGAACGGTTTTTTCGAATCCAACCTGGACCCTGAACGGATCCGTCGCCGCCTGCTGGCGCTGGAGGAGGGAAAGGTCGGCTTCTACAGCGTTGGCTTGTATCCCGCTTCGCTGGCCTACAACTGCGCGATGCAAACCGATGGCTCGCGGTTGCTTCTGGCCGCGCGTCCCGGCCGTCAAATTCTCGGAGCCTTCAAGAGCGAGGAGCTTTCAGGGATGGACCCGGAGCACCGCGCCACCATGGAGCGGATGGGCACCCACGGGCAGGCAGGCCAGCTGAAGCCCAACGACCTGGGCTATTTGCTCAAGAACTGTGAATTAGTCGTTCTCAGCGCCAACAGCAACCACATCGAGGAGGACCTCCAGGAGGCCCTCAGGCTGCGCGAAGAGTTGGGGCGGGAGCATGTTGTCCTGGCCTGTCTGGCCGGTTCGTTTACCCACGATCCGATCTCCAATGAGGCCTATGTGCTGTGCCAAAAAGCACCCAACTTGGCCTTCTTCACCGGCTTCCATCGCCATGGAGCCCTGCGCAATCCCCTGGATAGCTTCACGGCAAATTTCTGCCATCCCAATGCCCTGACGGCCCTGCTGGGGGCGCGACTACTGGATCGCCTTTCCCCCAACCTTCAGGTTTCTGCTGGGGTGCACAACATCGAAGGGCAATACATCAAGGCCGCAAAAAACATGGCCTCGATTTTTGCGGGCTTTGGTTACACCTTCCACAGGGACAACCCAGGCGTTCTTCCGACCCTCTTGACCCTGCTGCTGGAGCAGTGTCTCGATCAAGCGGCCACCGTCTCGATGGCGCGAACCGACCGACAACGGCTCTACCACCGCCAGCCGATTGCCCTGACGGAATTGGGTTATGGCGTCCAGAGGATTGAGGCCGCCCTAGTCCGCGATGGTGACATGGAGAAGGTCCGCGATCACACGTTCTCGCAGTTGACGGCGATGGTTGCCGATGTGCGCGGCAGCATGATGCTGCCCACCGCCGGCAGTCCGACGCGCAATTTCCAGGCGGGGGCCGTGCTCGCGAATCGCATGCGTGAGTGCGGTCGCTGCCCGGCGAATCTCGAAGAATTCGAGTCCTGGTGCGAAGACGCGGGGTTGTCCAAAGGGGGACTCGAGGGCCTGCGCTCCCTGCGCTACTGGCCCCAGATCGTCCGCCAGTACGGCATTCCGTTGCATGACGCCTCGCTGATCAACCTGCTCTACATGGCCATCTTTGGCCGGCAAAACTCCAAACAATCGGCCTTCTCGGTGATGACCGAGAGCCGTGAACTCAGCAACTACTGCCAAGAGTCTGTGCGTCCCACCCACAGCAGGCGCTATGCGGAGGCGCTTCAAAATCTCGACAACTCAGCGGCAATGGATGTCGTGGTAAGTGCAGTTGTCGCGGACTTGGCTCGCCGTTCGGGCGGTGGCGACAGCTTTGTGGACGATGAGTCCGCCAGCGCTGATGACATCCCTGCTTATCTGCAGGCCATGAATGTGATCGAAACGGTCTGGGAGGACTAGTTCCGATCAGCGGATTCGGCGGCCAGTGGCCTGCTCGAAGTGGAGTTCATGTTCCCGCCTCCAGCGCAGCTGAAGGGGCCGATCGTTGGCTTGCGCCAGCTTCGCGCTGACGCTTTGGGCATCGGAGAGCACCTTCACACTGGTGTCCCGCACTCTCCAGTGGCTGATGACGCGATCGCCAAGCCACTCCAAATGCTGCCGTTGCGCCTCCACGGCGACCTCCTGTTCGTCCTGTGGGGCCCCGGCCTCAGCCACCGCTAAATGCTCGGGCCGCAGACCGACGAGTTCACCGGGGTGAAGCGGCAAGAGGTTGATCGAAGGGCTCCCCAGAAAACTGGCGACGAATTGGTTCTCTGGGTCTTGGTAGAGCTCTGTGGCTGATCCCACCTGCTGCAGATCCCCCGCCTTCAGAACCGCGATGCGGTCCGCCAGGCCCATCGCTTCGTGTTGGTCATGGGTGACGTAAACCACCGGCGCTCCAGTGCTGTGCAAGATCCCGCGCAGTTCGCCGCGCAGCTCTTCCCTGAGCTGGGCATCGAGGTTGCTCATGGGCTCGTCCAGCAGAAACAGGGCGGGCTTGCGTAGGAGCGCCCGAGCGAGGGCGACCCGCTGGCGCTGTCCTCCGGAGAGTTCGGCTGGCTTTCGATCCCGGCAGCCATCGAGTTGGAGCAGGGCCAAGACCCGCTGGACCTCTCCGTCGATCTCCGCACGGGGAACTCGCCTGAGTTCCAGTCCCAGGCTGAGGTTTTTAGCCACGCTGAGGTGGGGATAGAGGGCGTAGCTCTGGAACACCATCGCCACGTTCCGCTGAGCCGGTGGAAGGGCTGTGATGGTCTCTCCAGCCAGTTCAATCCTGCCGCTGCTGACCTGATCGAGGCCTGCGATACAACGCAGGGTGGTGCTTTTCCCGCAACCACTGGGCCCCAGCAGAGCCAGAATTTCCCCGGGAGCCACCTCCAGGTTGAGGTTCTGCAGCAGGGTCTGCTGTCCCACCCTGCGAGAGAGCTGGTTGAGAACAAGACCTGTGCGAGCAGAGCTGGAGGCGGTCATCAAGCGGTGAAGCGATCGTGATTGGTCAGGGCTAGCCCTTGATGGCCCCTTGGGTGAGGCCACTGATGATCTGCCGTTGGAACAGCAACATGATCAGCAGCAATGGCGCGCTACCTAGAACGGTGGCGGCTGCAAAGGCTCCATAGGGAACGGTGAAAATCGAGGAGCCGGCGATACGCGCAATCGCTGGGGCGAGGGTGAGCAGGTCGGACTGACTCAACCAGGTCAGGGCGATCGGATACTCGTTCCAGCAGAAGATGAAGATCAACAGTGCTGCCGAGGAGATGGCCGGAGCCATCAGAGGCAGAAGCACCCAGCGCAGGCGCTGCCAAAGGTTCATGCCCTCCATCAGGGCCGCCTCCTCTAACTCCACAGGGATATCGCGGAAAGCGGCCTGCAGCAGAAGGATGGCCAGCGGCAAACACAGGCCGGCGTAGGGAAGGCTCAGGGCCAGAAGGTTGTTCGCCAGATGAAAGTCGCGCGCCACCTGCAGTAGGGCTAAAAACAGCAGTACCGCGGGGAAGGCAGCGGCAGCCGCCACCAAGACGCTGATATGGCGAGCCCGGTGGGCCTGCATCCGGCTGAGGGCGTAGGCGCAGGGGATGGCCAAGAGCAGGGTCAACAACGTGCTGCTGAAGCCGACGATCGCGCTGTTGAGCAGATAGGTCAGAAACGGTGGATTTCCGTTGAGGAGCTGCTGGTAGTGCGCGAGGGTCCAGCCGCCACCGCCAGCCCCGGTTAGGGCTGCGCTTGGCCTGAAGGAGGTGTAGAGCTGCCAGAGCATCGGCCCGAGGCTCCAGACCAGGAGGACCAGGCGTGCCATTAGGGCTCCCCTCCCTTGATCGATAGGCGGCTGCTTGTGAACCACCAGAGACCCGCCAGGCCAGAGCAGAGCACAATCAGTCCCGCAAAGGCACCCAGCATCACGGTGGCGCTGTAGCCAAAGTCCAGGAAGCGCATCGCATTGAGATAGGCGTAGAGGGCGAGGCTTTCCGTACTGCCTGCGGGGCCACCACCGGTCAGTACTTGCACCAGATCAAAGACCCCCAGCGCCTGGGCCAAGCGGAAGACCAGGGCGATGAGTAGATAGGGGGTCAACAGCGGAATGGTGATCCGCCAGAGGGACTGCCAGGCCGACGCCCCCTCTAATTGCGCCGCCTCATAGAGATCACGCGGAATGTTCTGCAGACCGGCCAATAGAAGTAACGCCACGAACGGAGTGGTCTTCCAGGTGTCAGCCCAGACCGTCGCCATCCAGGTGATGGAGGGGTTGGCCAGAAAGGCGACGGGAGCCACTCCGATCCAATGCAGGGCTTGGTTGATCGGGCCATAGGGATCGTTAAAGATCCAGCGCCAGCCCAGGGCCATAACAGTTGTCGGCAGCGCCCAGGGCAGGAGGCTGATCAGCCGCAAGCTGCTCTTGCCGCGTAGGGGCTGGTTCAGCAGCAGGGCGATGGCGAGCCCCAGGACCATTTCCGTCGTCACGGAGAACCCCGCAAAGCGAAGGGTCTGCCAGGCGTCCTGCCAAAAGCGACTGTCGTTCCAGAGCCGGATCCATTGGGCAGCCCCTGCCGGGATGGGCTTCAACTCGGTCAACACCGTCTGGGTGTGAACGCTCAACCAGAGGTAGTGAGCGATGGGCAGGACGAAGATCAGCGTTAGCGCGGCCAGGGCCGGAAGCATCAGCCACAGCTGTTGGCGTGAGCGGAACATTTACTGCACTCCTCCCGTGGAGCGCTCCAGTTGAACGCTGTTGCGCTGCAGGGTCTCCATGGCTGGTGCGGCAGCAATCTCCCCAGCGATCACCGTGTTGACCTCGCGGTAGAGCAGGTCACTGAGCTGGGCGTAGATCGGGGTCACCGGCCTGAGCACCGCAGCAGCCAGGGCCGCTTGCAACTCCGGCAGGACTGGATTGGCGCTGATTAGCTCAGGGTCTTCAAAGACACTCAGGCGCGTCGGCGTATACCCCCAATTCAGGTTGAGCTCTTTTTGGGCTGCTGTGCTGGTCAAAAACTGCAGGGCTTCAACGGCCGCTTGCTTGTGGTTCGAACCCGAGAGCACGGCCAGCCCCCAGCTGCCCTGGGTCGCCACGTGGGGTTCACCGGGCAGGCTCACCATGGTGGTGATCCCGACCTTTCCGGCCAGCATTGAGCCCGGCTTGTTCAGTTCGGCCCAGGCATAGGGCCAGTTGCGCATGAAGGCGGCGTCGCCACTTTCAAAGGCCTGAAGTGCTTCTGGTTCGGCCATGTTGGCCACCGAGGGAGGTGTGACCCCGCGATTGACGAGGCTGCGGAGCCATTGGCTGGCTGCAATCGCCTCCGGGCTGTCGAGTGCAGGTGAGCCGTCACGGAGCCAGCGCCCGCCAAAACCACGGAGAACCTCCAGATAGGTGCAGCTCAGTCCCTCGTATTGGCGGCCTTGCCAGACATAGCCCCAGCGCACCCGACCTTCTTGTTGCAGTGAGGCGCTAATGGCTTCCAGCTCGGCGGGTGTTCTGGGAGGTGCGTCCATGAGGTCGGTGCGCCAGAACAGCAGACCCATGTCAGCCACCAGGGGGAAGCGCCAGAGGTGGCCATCAAAGGCATTGCCAAGCTCAGCTCCTGGGGCGAGATCGCTCAGGGCATCGTCTCCGAGCCAGCCATCGAGGGGTTCGAGCCAGCCGGCCTTGGCGTATTTCGGCGTCCAGGTGACGTCCATGAGGAGGACGTCGTAGGGACTGTTGCCAAGCAAGAGGCTGCTGATGGCCAGGTCTGAGACGGCCTCTGTTTCCAGGGGTCCCCGGGTCACCGTCAAGTCAATGTTGGGGTGCTCGCGGTTGAAGGCCTCGACAAGTTCAACCGTGGCATCCGCGAAGGGAGCCGGCATCAGGATCGAAACCGGCTCTTTGCGGGGTTGGGCCAAGAGCACAAGGCTGATGAGCAGGCTGCCCAAGAGACAGCTCAGTCCCACCAGCCAACCTCTCCGTCCCATGGCTGCTACTGAATGGCCTCGAGTTGTTCCTTGGCCCAGTGGTCGACGCTGAGCTGGTCCACCGAGGCGGCCATGGACGCCATCCGCTCCCGTTGCTCCTCGCCCGAGAGGCTGAGCGCCAGGTCGATGGCCTCATCCATGCGTCGATGGGAGTAGGGGTTGGTGAGTACCGCACCCTTCATCACCACCGATGCGCCGGTGAACTCAGAGAGGACCAGGCTTCCGCCCTGGCCCTTGCGTGCCGCCGCATATTCCTTGGCCACCAGGTTCAGACCATCGCGAAGCGGCGTGATCCAGCAGATGTCCGATGCGGCAAACCAGGCCACCATTTCCTCATAGGGAATGCGTTGGGTGGTCAACCGGATGGGCACCCAATCGATCTTGCTGAAACGACCGTTGATGCGACCGACCGTTTCTTCAATGCCCCGTTGGGTGTCCTCATAGACCTTCATGCCGGTGTTGGCTGCCACACAGGCCAAGACCAAAACCACTTGGCCATGGATGGCCTCGTTGCGCTCCAGGAGCCGTTCAAATGTCCGCAGGAGCTCTTCGTTGCCCTTGGTGTAGTCGACGCGACTCGCTGAAAGGATCAGCGTGCGGCCGCGTTTGGTATTGCTTTCGATCTCCTTGATCAGATCTTGAACTGGCTTGGAGTCTCGGATGGAGCGAATCACATCCGGACTGGTGCCGACCGGTGTTGCCACGAGCTTGACGCGGTGGCCGTTGTGCTCCAGCCAGGGGGTTGCATCGGGTTGGGCCAGGGCGCTGCCGCAGGGCATGAAATGGTCGGCAATCAACGCTTTCGGTCCCTTCTTGACCGGCAGCAAGCTGGACGCCGCCCGTGCGAAATTTTCGGCGTAGCGCGGGATATGGAAGCCCACAGCGTCGCAGCAGAGCAGGCTTTCGACGATCTCCTCCCTCCAAGGCAGGATGCTGAAGACATCACTGCTGGGGAAGGGCGTGTGATGGAAAAAGCTGATCTTGACGTCGGGGCGCAGGGCCCGGATGAACCCTGGCGCTAGCCAGAGGTTGTAGTCGTGAATCCAAATGGAAGCCCCAGGGGCCGCTTCATTGCAGGCCGCCTCCGCAAAGCGTTGATTGACCTCCCTGAAGGTCTGCCAGTCCGCGTTATTGACCTCAAAAAAGCTGGGAAAGCTGTGCAGGATCGGCCAGATCGATTCCTTGGATGTGACGTGATAAAAACTGCCGATCTGCTCCTGACGCAGCGGAATCCGCCTGAGCCGAATGGCAATCGGCTCCTCGATCGTCAGCGTTTCATCTTCGGCCGCTGGATCCTCGTTCTCTCGCCAGGCAATCCAGGTGCCTGAAGGATGGGAGCGGAACAGATTGCGGAGGGTTGGGATGATGCCGTTGGGGCTCTTCTGGTCTCGCCACTGCCTGGTTCCGTCCGCTTCGATCACCTCGTCAAAAGGGGAACGGTGATAGACGAGGACGAAGGAGCTCGGCATGCGGAAGCAGCAGGGATCACCTGTCCATCAGGCCGTGCCATTTGCAGGGTCGGCCCTGGGCTGCGAAGGGTTAGCCAGCCCAGACAGGCAATCTCCACCATCCCCTAGAGCCCAAGGGATGTCAAACCCAAGGGCCTCTCAAGAGGGCAGGCGTCCTAGAGACCGCGCTCCATCAGCTGCCCCATCAGATCGCAGCTGCGTTGCTGGAACCCGGCGAGTTCATTGGGCTCGAGTCCGCCGACGGCCAGTCGCGCCATTTCATAGAGATGGCGGCTGAGGTTGTCGGCCAAAGCCTGGCTAGGACTGGAGCCCGCTCCGGTGATGACCGAACCGGCCGAGAGCTTGATCAATCCCTCGACCAGACGGTGCTTGCGGTTGACCAGCAGCACGTGATGGTCTGGCAGACCGGGGAGGCGCTGCTCCATCAAGGCGCCCATGTCATTCATCCGGCGCATCTGCTCAGGCAGAAGAATCAGGGCCGCAGGGGCGTTCTCACCCTTGAGGGCCTGGACCTGGACCGTGACCTTGTCGTTGGAGAGCGCTGCCTTGAAGAGGTCCCTCAACTTCTCTGAGCTGTCCTTGCCCTCGGCGTCGCTGATCTCGTTGTCCTTCTCCTGAAGCGAGTCATCCAGTTCGCTGTCGACCCGCTGGAACTTCAGTTCCTCATGGCGGTATTCCAGCCAGGGAATGAATTGGGTGTCGATGAAGGTGTCGGCCAACAGCACCTCAGCTCCCTGGCTCTTCCAGAGGGCGAGGGCGCCGGCCTGACCGGCCTCATCGGTGCAATAGAGGATGCGCTTGTCGTTGTCGCTGCCAAGGCGTGAGCGGTAGCCCCCCAGGGTCGTGAAGGCCTTACCCCCCTCAGCTGCGATCGGATCAGCGTTGTCTCCCTCGGCCGCAGCGGCGGTGGTGCCAAAGAGAACGAGCTCGGCCACCTGATCGGCGAACTTCTCGTCTTCCATGGCACCGATCTTGATGAAGGGGGCCAGCGATTCCCAGATCTCGGCGTAACGCTTGGGTTCGTCCCGGTGGAGTTCCTTCAGGCGGTCACCGACCTTCTTGGCGACGAAGTTGCCGATGGAGCGCACCCGCCGGTCGGTTTGCAGAGCCGATCGGCTGACGTTCAGCGGAATGTCCGGTGAGTCGATGACACCTCGCAGGGGCAGGAGGTAGCGGGGGACGACCTCCTTGATCGAATCGCTGACGAAGACCTGGTTGCAGTAGAGCTTGATCTCGCCCTTTTCCCAGTCCGCACGGCCGGTGGATTTGGGGAAATAAAGAATCCCCTGCAGGTTGTAGGGGTAGTCGGTGTTGAGGTGCACCCAGAGCAGGGGGTCCCCCTGGAAGGGGTAGAGATAGCGATAGAGCTCGATGTAGTCCTCATCGCTGAGCTCGCGAGGGCTCTTGCGCCAGGGGGCTTCGCGTTTGTTGACGGTCTCGCCTTCAAGCTGCACCTCCACTGGCATGAAGTCGCAGTAGGTGGTGATCAGCGTCCGGATCCGAGCCGGCTCGATGTATTCCTCCTCTTCCTCCATCAGATGGAGGATCACGTCCGTGCCGGGCTCGGAGCGCTCGGCTGCTTCAAGGCTGAAGTTCGGGGAGCCATCACAGCTCCAGCGAACGGCCTCGGACTCTCCCCGGGCGGAGCGGGTCACCAGCTCCACCTGCTTGGCGACCATGAAGCTGCTGTAGAAGCCCAGTCCGAAGTGGCCAATGATCGCGTCGGACTCTTGCTTGTACTTCTCGAGAAAGTCCTCGGCGCTCGAGAAGGCCACCTGGTTGATGTAGCGCTTGACCTCATCGGCGGTCATGCCGATGCCGTTGTCGGAAATGGTGAGGGTCTTGGCTTCGCGGTCGATGCGGATGCTGATCTTCCCCTCCGCTCCCTCGCTGCAGTCGCCAGCCATGGACGCCATGCGGCGCTTGCTGATGGCATCGACGCCATTGCTGACCAGTTCCCGCAGGAACACCTCGTGGCCGCTGTAGACGGCCTTTTTGATGATCGGAAAGATGTTCTCGGTATGGATCTGGATTTGACCCTGTTCCGCCTGAAGCACCACGGCTCTGATCACAACGTGATCACCAGAATCTCCCTAGCGAGGGGCTGACGCCAAGGGGCAGCGGTGGGCAGGAAACCGACCCCCCTGGATCTGCTGCTCACGACCTCGATGCTCAGCCTCTAGCTTCCGACTCGCGTTACGCCTGAGCTCATGTCCAGTCAGTGGGACAACTTCCTACGCAACCTGGGCGAGTGGCGAGGGACGTTTTGCGGCTTAGCCGCCGATGGATCGATCGCCGACACGACCCCATCGATTTTGCGGTTGGAGGAAGGAGAGGAGGAGCGTTTAGTGCGCTTCAGCCTGCGCCGCTTTGGCCCGGAGGGTTACGACGGTGTCCCTATCCATGAGATAGCGCAGGACTACCGAAACCTCGGCAAACAGGTCGTGTTTTTCGAGAACGGGACGTTCTGCAAGGGCACGTTGCAGGTGTCCCCAGGTGCCGAATTTGGTGGGGAGTTCGGCTTTGTGGATGGCGACCGGCGCCACCGTTTGGTGCAACTGCACGGCAATGACGGTCGCTTTAGCAAGTTGGTTCTGATCCGCGAATTCCGCTCGGGCGGCCACGGAGAAGAGCAACCCTCCGCGAGCCTCGATCGCCTGGCCGGCCAATGGAGCGGTCAGGCTTCCACCATCAGTGCCGACTGGCCGGAACCCAGCCTTGATCAGACCTCCTTCCAGATCAGCCAAGAGGGTGCCCAGGGGTTTTCGCTCCGCACCCAGATCGGTCCCCAGGAACACGAGATCAGCGGTGTCCTGCAGGGTCCCTGCCTCGGAACCGCTGGCGGCGAGCAGGAGCTGCAGCTGCAGTTGCTCCCGGATGCCGGCTTCAACCTGCGTCCCGTCCAGGTCAGCCATCGCGCTGCCTTTCAGCTTGAGGCTGGTTGGATGCCAACGCCCAACAGCATGCAGCGCTTGATCCGTCGCTACGACGCGTCCGGTGCCTGGCTCTCAGCCACCCAGATCAGGGCAACGCGTTCTGCGGGCTGAGGACGTCGGGGCGGTTGCGTTGGTTGTAGAGCCAGCCAGAGGAGGCTGAGTAGAGGGGCCAGGAAGCCACTGATCACCAGAACGGCAGCGAGCTGCCGACCCCGGCCATGGGGTTCCCTGTGGAGAGGATCACCGCAATAGGCGCAATGGGGCTGTCCGTTGGGCCCCTGGACAGCTCGCGTTGGCCGAGGGGCGCAGTAGGGACAGTGGTAGTCCCCGGGCTTCACGCGTCCGCTGTAGGGATCTCTGCTCATCCGCCGCCTTGGGGCTGCCCCTACTGATGCACAGCCGAGCGGCACAGCAAGGGTTCTGGGGAGCGCAGCGTGCGCCAATCCCCGGTGCCCGTGGCGACCTCGACTCCTACCGGATGCTCGAGGGGATTAATGCTGCTCTGCTGCAGCCAGCCGATGGCATCCTCGATTGCGGCCTCGAGGCTGGGGTACAGGGCGTCAAGTTGGCGGTGCGGCTCGCAGAGCCCGTCGATCAGGCGGTAAATCCTTTGCTGCAGTCGTTGAGGTTCGTTCAGGATTCGCCAATTCATATTTCTCTTCCCGGAGGAAATTCCACTTTGAGGAGAACCTCAAGCAGTGGCGTATCTCCTCACACTCTTTTAACCAACCGGCTGGGCTTGATCCAGATCGCTCAGGCAGACCGTGAAGGTGGCGGAATGGCTGGGAAGCAGGGGCCAGGGTCTGACCCAGGCAGAACCGCTGACCTCATCAAGATTGACCAGCTGCAAGATGCAATCCGGTTTCGCGCTCAATTTGACCAGCGCGCCTGGCTCAAGGGACACGGCAAAACCACCGCAGATGGATCCACTCAAGCGCGGCACCTGGCCAAAAACCAAAGAAATGCTTAAGCCCTGACCTAAGGGTTAGGCGGCGCGCTGGAGCTCTGGCTTCTCCTCGGGGACGATGGCACCCGCAACGGGGCAGACCTGAAGGCAGATGCCGCAGTCGATGCAGGTGTCGAAGTCGATCCAGTAGAACTCGGTTCCCTTCGCGTTGGCTCCCGTTCCTGGGTTGATGCAGGCCACAGGGCAGGCATCAACGCAATCGGCCACGCCTTCGCAGACGTCGGTGACGATCGTGTGAGCCATCGGCAGGTTGCTGGGGTGGGCTGGATCTTAAGGAGTTGGGCTGGGGGTGCTGTCTCAGCCCATCCAGATCACGGCTTGGCAACCGCGTGCTGCGGCTTCGGCTTGTGCCTCAGCCTCTGAGCCACAGGGGCGATCCAGGAGCATGCAGGCTTGACCCTTGGCATGCTGTTCAGCCTGGGCGGCAAAGGCCGCGGGAAGCTGACTGAGGTCTCGAACGCTGAGCAGCGTGACGGCCCGTTGCTGCGGTGCAGTGTTCTCTGTTCCAAGCAGTCCCTGGATTGCCTCGAGGTCGAAGCTGAACCCGAGGCCTGAGGCCGCACCACCAAAGCGCTCCACCAGGGCGTCGTAACGACCACCACTGGCGATCTCGACTGGAGCATCGACGCCCTGGCAGACGACCTTCAGCACCAGACCGTCATAGAGGTCGAAGTGGGGTTGGAAGGTGGGGTCGAGCTGCAGCTCAACATGGGCCTCGGTTGCAGCGGAGGCCACCAACTGGAGGCTGGCGCTGAGGTGCTCCAGGTCACTGGAGGGGCCGAGCATCGATTCCAGCTGCCTTAGGACCTGATCCGGAGCGCCACGTAGACGCATCAATTGCTCAAGGCTCTGGCGTTGCTCGCTTGGCAGCTGCAGGCCGGCCAGAGCAAGCGGATCAAAACTGATCAGGGCCTTTCTGACGGCGTTGCGTTGCTCCGGCGGAACCTGATTGAGCAGGGCGGAGAGAACACCGTGGTGGCCCAGCAGCAGCTTTGGCCGATGCTCTGCCCCGATGCCGACCTTGGCGATGCAGGCGAGCAGGAGGCGCAGCAACTCAGCATCGGCGACGCTGGCGTGACCGCCTAATAGTTCAACGCCGCTCTGAAGTTGCTCTTCAAGGCGCTGTTGGCCGGTGTCGCTTTGAACGCTGCGAAAGACGGTGCCACAACTCCAGAGACGCAGCGGCCTGGGGAGCTCCGCCATGCGTGTGCAGGCGGCCCTGGCAATCGAGGCGGTCATCTCGGGACGGAGACCTAAGGGGTCATCGCTGGCAAGACGAACCACTTCCCGGTCATTGATGCGACCACCGGCCTCCAAGGTCTGCAGCCGCTCGACGCTCGGGGGACTGACTTCGACGTATCCCCAGAGGCGATAGACCTGGCCCAGTTGCTCGGACAGCCAACGGTTGCCGTCCACCTCACGGGGATTGAGATCCCTGGTTCCGGCAGCCGGTTGAAGTGCCATCGCAAGGCCAGGTCGAAGTCGCCCGATCCTATGGAGTGGGCTGATCCAGCTCGGGCGCACCAAAGCTGCTGCCCGCCAATGGTTTGCATTGAGCAAGCCCATCCACGAGGTCCTGTTGCAGCTCAGGCGTGCAGGCAATCAGCTTTCCACTGGCCAATTCAGCGGGGGATCCGTCGTAGGCACAGACCACGCCACCGGCCTGCTCCACCAGGGCCATGCCTGCGGCGAGGTCCCATGGAGAGAGACCGCGCTCCCAATAGCCATCCAGCAGACCCTGGGCCACAAACGCCAGATCAACAGCCGCTGCACCACCCCTGCGGACACCGCGGGTTCGGTGGGTGAAGTAAGCGAATTCCGCGTAGTTGTTGTCCAAGCGGGTGTGGCGGTCATAGGCAAAGCCCGTGACCAACAAGGACTCTCCAAGGCTGCTGCAGCTGCTGACCTGTATGGCCTCGTCGTTGCACCAGGCGCCAAGGCCAGGGGCGGCCCAATAGAGCCGCTCGAGGGCTGGCACCGCGAGGGCACCCAGCAGGGGCTGGCCGCGCCAGGTCAGACCAATGGAGGTGCCAAAAAAGGGATAGCCATGGGCGTAGTTCGTGGTGCCGTCGAGGGGATCGACGCACCACTGCAGGGCGCTGTCTTTCCCTTCCTTCCTTCCGCTCTCCTCAGCCAGGACCCCCAGGTCGGGGGTCTGCTCTGAAAGAACCCTCAGCACCGCCTGCTCGGCAGCCACATCGGCTTCGGTCACGAGATCACCGGCACGGCCCTTTTCGCGGATCCGCTCCAGTCGTCCAAACAGGGACTTCAGCTCGGCTGCTCCTGCCGCAGCCGCCTGCCTGGCCACGGCACTGAGGCGTTCCAGCTCAGCTGAACTCAGACCCGACCCTTGGGCCGCTTGATCGGTCAGTCGTGTCGTCATCGCTGGCGTCATTCCTCATCCAGGGGCAGTCCTGCCCGCACCTTGCCGCGGCCGAAGTGGCGTCCGAACTGCAGTTCGTAGACCTCGTCCTCATCCTGGGTCTCCACTTCAAGGGGGCCCGTGGCCCTTGCTACGCAGAGCAGGCCGTAGCCACGGCTTCGGATCTCCTTCGAGAGGCCCAGGGCTTCACGCTGGTCGATCTGGCCCTCGAGCACCCGCACGGCGCAGGCAGTGCAGCACCCGTTGCGGCAACTGAAGGGCAGGGGTTCTCCCTGCTGTTCAAAGCTTTTGAGGATGTACTCCCCTTCAGGCACGTTCAGCTGGATCGTGCGGTTCTCCTGGCGCCAATGAACCGTGATCGGGTGACTGTGCATGGAGCAGCAATCCAACGGGGGGAGCAGTGACTGCTACATTCTCGTCGTTGCCCCCGCGCAGCCGCGACGTCTTCTGTGGTCTTTGGATCCAGAGATGGAGCTGCGAAAAGCCCCTCACGGAGAGGTGGCCGAGTGGTCGAAGGCGCAGCACTGGAAATGCTGTATAGGGGCAACTCTATCGAGGGTTCGAATCCCTCCCTCTCCGTTTGGAAAGCCGCTCTCTGAGCGGCTTTTTCATGCCAATTCTTGAACGAACTCAGCCAAAACGGCCGGTGACGTAGTCCTGGGTGGCCTGTTCTTTAGGAGCATTAAAGATTTGCTCCGTCTCTGCAAATTCAACGAGCGCTCCAACCTTGCTCTCGCGGTCACTGCGCTGGCTGACATTAAAGAAACCGGTGTAATCGCTGACGCGAACGGCCTGCTGCATGTTGTGCGTCACGATCACAATCGTGTAGTTCTTCTTGAGCTCATGCATCATTTCTTCGATCTTCAACGTGGAGATCGGATCCAGAGCTGAGCAAGGTTCATCCATCAAGATGACCTCGGGCTCAATGGCAATGGTCCTTGCGATGCAGAGGCGCTGCTGCTGGCCGCCTGAGAGGGCATAGCCACTTTCTCTGAGTTTGTCCTTGGTCTCATCCCAGAGAGCCGCTTTGCGGAGGGAGCGCTCTACGAGTTCGTCCATATCGCCCTGGTAACCATTCACGCGGGCACCAAAGGCGATGTTCTCGTAGATGCTTTTCGGAAACGGATTAGGTTTCTGGAAGACCATGCCAATCCGCCGGCGAACTTCGACCGGATCAACGTGCCGGGCATAGATGTCCTGTTGATCGAAGACGACGCGACCCTTGATCGAACAGCCGTCGATCAAGTCGTTCATACGGTTCAGGGCCCGAAGCACCGTGCTCTTGCCACAGCCGGAGGGGCCAATAAAGGCCGTGACCTGGCCGCGCGGGATCTCCATATAGACCCCCCGAACGGCTTCCTTGCTGCCGTAGCTGATCGAGACATCCTGCAGGGATAGGCAAACCCCGTTGCTGCTGACGTTGGGGCTGGCCGGGGGGGAGGAGATCACGATCGTGGTGCTCAGACGTGTTGAGAAAGCAGAGGGAAGGGCCCAGATCAGGTGCTGGAGAGGCGCCCGATCCAGCGGGCCAGCAGATTGGCCAACAGGATCATCATCACCAAGACGAAGGAGGCCGCCCAAGCCAAGGAGATTTGGGCCTCGTAGGGCATGATCGCGTAGTTGTAGATCAGCACCGACATCGAGGCGATTGGGTTGAGTACCCCATCGGCCCAGAACGGTGAGAAAAGAGCTGTGAAGATCAGCGGTGCTGTCTCGCCCGCTGCCCGGGCGATCCCCAGGACAACACCCGTCGCGATCGGTGCGAAGGCCGCAGGAAGCGTGACCCGCGTAATCGTCACGACCTTCGAAGCCCCAACGCCCATGGCACCCCAGCGGAGTTCCTGGGGCACCAGCTTCAGTCCTTCATCGGTGGTCTTGATCACCGTGGGAATCATCAGCACAGCCAGTGCCATCCCCCCCGCAACGGCGCTGTAGCTCTGGCCAGCAATGACCCGGGTGCTGACGATGAGTCCATAGATAAAGACGCCGCAGATGATCGACGGCACGCCAGAAAGCACATTCGTGCCAAAACGCACGAACTGGGCGAAGCCGCCAGAGCGTGAATACTCCGCCAGGTAAATGCCGCCGCCAACGCCCACGGGAATGGCGATCAAGCTGGCCAAGGCCGTAATCAACAGGGTGCCAACGATCGCGTTACCAATGCCGCCGCCATCGAGCCCCGGAGGGGGTGGCAATTCAGTGAGGAGCTGCCAATTGATCAGCGAGCCGCCCTTGAGCAGCACATAAACCAGCACCAGCACGAGCGGAAGGACCGCCAGTCCGGTGAAGAGCGCTGCAACCGTGGTGAAGATCCGATTCCAAAGATTGCGGGCCAGGCCGTTGCGGTAACGAAGGCTTCCGTATTGAGAAAGGGTCATGGCTCAGTACTTCAGGCTCAGTCGCTTCACCACTTGCTGGGCCAATAGGTTCACCAGCAAGGTCATCAGCATCAAAACAAGGGCCGCATACATCAGGGCCGACACCTGAATGCCATCGGCCTCACCAAATTGGTTGGCCAGCATTGAAGAAATCGTGTTGGCTGGCGCAAGCAGGCTGAAGCTGAAGTTGTTGGAGTTGCCGATGATCATCGTGACCGCCATGGTCTCGCCCATGGCCCGCCCCAACGCCAACATCACTCCTCCGGTGATGCCAGAAATGGCAGCCGGCAGCATGACCTGGAAAATTGCTCCCCAACGGGTGGTGCCGATGCCGTAGGCCGCCTGGCGCAGGCCATCGGGAACCTGCCGTAGGGCGTCCCGGGAGATGGCCGTAATGATCGGCAGGATCATCACCACCAAGATCAGGGACGCTGGCGCCATGCCGGGACCCTGGGGTTCTGTCGAAAACAGCGGTATCCAGCCTAGGTAGCGGTGGAGATCCGTCAGGAAAGGGCGAAGGAAGGGCTCCATTACGACGATCGCCCAAAGCCCCAAGACCACTGAGGGAATGGCCGCCAGCAGTTCGACCATCACCCCCAGGACCTCGCGGATGGCCTTGGGAATGATGTTTTCAGTCAAAAAAATGGCAGTGCCCACCCCAAGGGGCACGGCGATCAGCAGCGCCACGCTTGAACTGACCAGCGTTCCGTAGATGGCGGTGAAGGCGCCGTAGTGCTCACTGATCGGATCCCAGTCCGAGGTCGTGATGAAGGACAGCCCAAAGGTCTGGATGGCCTCCCAGGCCCCCGTGAAGACCGTCAGAAGAATCGCGAAGACCAACAGACCCACCGCCCCAGCCAGGGCAACGGCGAGTTGCTGGAATCCCCGATCGGTCGCCCGTTCAGCGGCAGACCGGCGCCGCAAGGCGAAGAGCTCAAGGCGCGGACTCCTGGCCATGGGGTTCTTAACCTCCTAGGAATCTATCCCTCAGCCCCCACTGCCGTTAGCTTTGGGGCACAACGTGGATGGCCCCAGGGCGCAGGAACGCAGTTGGCACGGATCGTTGGAATCGACCTGGGAACCACCAACTCCGTGGTTGCGGTGCTTGAAGGTGGGCGTCCGCAGGTGATCGCCAGTGCCGAGGGGGGCCGTACCACCCCTTCCGTTGTTGGCTTCAGCAAGGACCAGGAGCTGCTGGTGGGTCAGTTGGCCCGGCGTCAGCTGGTTCTCAACCCAAGAAACACCTTCGCCAACCTCAAGCGTTTCGTTGGCCGCCAGTGGGATGAGCTGGATGACGGCAGCCTGAGTGTTCCCTATACGGTTCGAGCCAACGATCAGGGCAATGTCCGGGTGGTCTGCCCCGCCACGGAACGGGAGTACGCCCCTGAAGAGCTGGTTGCCAGCGTGCTGCGCAAGTTGGTGGATGACGCCAGCACCTATCTGGGTGAACCGGTTGAGGCCGCGGTGATTACGGTCCCGGCCTATTTCAATGACGCCCAGCGCCAGGCCACCCGTGACGCTGGTCGCTTGGCCGGCATTTCGGTCGAGCGGATCCTGAATGAGCCCACTGCAGCGGCACTGGCCTATGGCTTTGACCGAAGCACCGTCAAGCGCGTGCTGGTCTTTGACCTCGGCGGTGGCACCTTTGACGTCTCAATCCTGCGTGTTGCCCAGGGGGTCTTTGACGTCAAGGCCACAAGTGGAGACACGCAACTCGGCGGGAACGACTGGGATCGCCGCATTGTTGATTGGTTGGCCGATGCCTTCCAAAAGGAGCATGAGATCGATTTGCGCCGGGACCGCCAGGCACTCCAACGCCTGACTGAGGCGGCTGAGAAGGCCAAGATCGAACTCAGTGGTGTTCAAAGCACACCGATCTCTCTTCCGTTTATTGCCACCGGTCAGGACGGCCCTCTTCATATCGAGACCACCCTCGAGCGCAGCACCTTTGAGGGCCTCTGCCCCGATCTGCTGGATCGCCTGCTTCGACCGGTTCAGAGGGCGCTTCGCGATTCCGGTTTTGCCGCGGAGGACATCGACGATGTGGTCCTTGTTGGTGGATCAACGCGGATGCCAATGGTGCAGCAGATGGTGCGAACCCTCGTACCGCTGGAGCCCTGCCAGTCGGTGAACCCCGATGAAGTCGTCTCGATTGGTGCCGCTGTACAGGCCGGAATCCTGACCGGCGAACTCCGGGATCTGATGCTCAATGACGTCACTCCCCTTTCCCTTGGTTTGGAAACCATCGGTGGAGTGATGAAGGTGCTGATTCCGCGCAACACGTCTATTCCTGTTCGCAAGAGCGATCTCTTCAGCACCTCGGAAGCCAACCAAAGTTCCGTCGAGATCCATGTGCTCCAGGGCGAGCGTCAGATGGCCGATGGAAACAAGAGTCTTGGTCGTTTCAAGCTGTCCGGGATTCCCCCAGCACCGCGGGGCGTGCCTCAAGTGCAGGTCTCGTTCGACATCGATGCCAACGGATTACTCCAGGTCTCGGCGACGGATCGGACCACCGGCCGTCAGCAGAGCGTCAGCATCCAGGGCGGCTCCAATCTCAGTGAAGACGAGATCAAAACCCTGATTGCTGAGGCCGAGGAGAAGGCCAGTGAAGACCGCCGCAAACGGGCCGAGATCGATCGGCGCAATCGCGCTCAGACCTTGGTGGGACAAGCCGAGCGCAGGCTCAGAGACGCTGCTCTCGAGCTCGGTCCCTATGGCGCCGAACGCCAGCAGCGAGCGGTTGAGGTCGCCATGCGCGACGTCCAGGAGATGTTGGCTGATGGAGACCTCAGCGAACTCGACATCAGCGTGAGTCAGCTTCAGGAGGCCATCTATGGACTGAACCGCCGACTCGCGAGCGAACGCAAACAGGACGCCAATCCAATCCAGGGCATTAAGAACACCTTGGGCTCCCTGAAGGACGAGCTCTTCGCTGAAGACGACTGGGATGACTGGGACCGCCCAGGACGCTCCCGCGACCCCTGGAGCGAACCCCGCTACGGCGGCGGTTGGCAGGAAGACCGTTGGGATCGTCCAAGCCTCGATCGGTTTGATCCCCCTCGCCCGCGCTGGGAAGAGCCTCCAAGCCCCCGGGAGAGGGAGCTGCAACCGGCCCGGCGTTATGACCAGTCCAATGGCTACTTCGAGGAGCGTTATCAACCCGCTGATCCCTACGAGGATGCCTATGACGAGCCTCTCCAGCAGCCCCGTGAGGAGCGCTTTGCTGACCGCAGGCCCACCACCACCCCGACGACACCGAATCACGGCTCCTACGAGGGAGATCCCTGGGCTGAGGACTGACGGAGGTGAGTCCTGTGATGTCCGAACCGGGCAGCATTAATCATTGGGCCGTTCTGGGACTGGACCCAGGGTCTGACGCCTCTTCGCTCAAGCGAGCGTTTCGTCAACAGGCACGCCGCTGGCACCCCGATTTGAACGGGGATGATCCCCATGCCGAAGAGCAGTTCAAGGCGGTGAACGAGGCCTATGCGGTCTTGAGTGACCCGCAACGGCGTCAACAGTGGGAAGCCGGTCTCGACGAAGCGACGGCCGCCTCGGCCGGACTGGATCCCTTTGCGACGGGCTTTCCTGACTTCGAGGACTATCTCGATGTTCTCTTTCATCGAGAGCGCAGACGTCCACGTCACCAGGACGCTGATGAGGACTTTTCCGCTCCGGAACCGGAGCCCTTTCGGGAGTACGGCACTGGCGAGGTCACGCCACCAGTGCCACCGCCGCCCCCTCCGGTGGTGGCCAGCGAGGAGCTCGAGTCGGTGGTGAATCTCACCCCTGAGCAGGCCCTCGAGGGCGTGCGGGTGGAGCTGGACCTTCCCGATGGAACGGCGATCGAGGTGTGGACTCCGCCGATGGCCGGGGACGGTTGGCGACTACGCCTCGCCGGGGTCGCCCCGGGGGGCAGAGATCATTTTCTGCAGCTACGGGTGCGCACCGACGAGGGCCTGCGCATTGATGGTCTAAGGGTTCACTACCAATTGGAGCTCTCCCCGGCGGAGGGTGCCTTGGGCTGCACCGCTGTGGTCCCGACCCTTGACGGCCCCGTGCAGCTGCGCATCCCTCCCGGCTCCTCCAGTGGTCGTTTGCTGCGTTTGCGATCCCGCGGCTTGACGCGGATGGAGCAGCGGGGAGACCAACTTGTTGAAATCCGCCTGGTCGTTCCTCAGGGGCTGACTGAGGCGGAGGAAGCGCTGTACCGCCGGCTGCAACAGCTCGCAGAGGAAATTGACGGTGAGCGCGAACGCTCGGTGAATCAGTGAGACACTGGTGATTGACCCGTGCGCGCTGGATGTCGGTTCACGTTCTGCTCTTTGACGCTGGCAGCGAGAACGAGGGCATTCACTCCCTGGAACTCAATGGTTCCACCGTTGTCCTGCTGTTTGAGGACCGCGACGACGCCGAGCGCTATGCCGGTTTGCTGGAGGCTCAGGATTTCCCCACCCCAAGCGTTGAAGCGATCGAGCGGCGGGAGATGGAGGAGTTCTGCTCCAGCGCCGGTTACGAAGCGCGCTTCGTCCCGAGTGGCTTCTTGCCGCAGACCGCCGAGGAGCGCTTGCTGATTGCTCCTCCAGAGAAAAATATGGACACCACAACCTGGCGGGATCAACCCGAGCCAGGTCAGGAGACCACGCAAACCGCGGAGGCTCCCTTGGTCCCGACGGAAGAGCCCATCAGTACCGGCGACAGCGAATTGGAAGCCTTTCGCCGGCGCCTTGAGGGTCTGCTGTGAGCCCAGGCGCCTTTGAGGATGTGCAGCGGGGGCACCTGCTGACTGAGCAGGTCAATCCAGCCAGCAGCGAACTGGACGCGCTGAGTACTGAAGACCTTGTTGGCGTCTTTGTTGCTGAGGACCGCAAGCCCCAAGAGGCTGTGGCTGGAGCCGCTGCTGCCCTTGCACAAGCGATCGATGCAATCGCCCAGCGGCTTCAGGCGGGCGGGCGCCTCTTCTACCTCGGTGCTGGTACCTCGGGTCGGCTCGGAGTCCTCGATGCAGCGGAATGTCCCCCGACCTTCTGCAGTGCCCCGGAGTTAGTGCAGGGGGTTCTGGCCGGTGGCGCTCCGGCCCTTTTGCGCAGTTCTGAGGGTCTGGAGGACCTGTTCGACGCCGGACGATCTGACCTCGAAGCGCGGGGCTTTGGCTCGGGCGATGCCCTGGTCGGCATTGCAGCAGGGGGCACGACCCCCTATGTCCATGGTGGGCTGGCCCATGCCCGTTCCGTTGGTGCCCTCGCCATTGCGATGGCCTGTGTTCCTGCGGAGCAGGTGCCGATGCCCTGTGACATCGATATTCGCTTGCTCACCGGCCCCGAGGTCCTGACCGGGTCCACCCGTCTGAAGGCCGGGACCGCGACGAAGATGGCCTTGAACATCCTCAGTACCGGCGTGATGGTTCGCCTGGGGAAGGTCTACGGCAACCGGATGGTTGATGTTGCCGTGACCAATAGCAAGTTGGAGGATCGGGCGCTGCGCATCCTCTCGGATCTCGCCAACGTGAGCCGCGAGCAGGGACGAGATCTGCTTGAAGCCAGTGCTGGCTCGGTGAAGTTGGCTCTGGTGATGGCCCGCCGCTCGCTGGATGCCGCGCAGGCAGCCGAGGTCCTCCAGCGCAGTGGCGGCAACCTCCGGCAGGCCTTAACGACTTAACCCTTAAACGGCCCCCAATAGGGCTCAGTGAAGAGATTGAGCTTCACTCGAGTCGCCGCAGGAACCTGATCGGCTGGGGTCATCAGTGCATCCTGCAGGGCGTGGTGCGCCGCACTGGCGGGCCTTAGGGCTGCGATCCGCTCCGCCGTGGTCCTGACGATCTGGGTCGCGAGGGCCGCATTGGCCTTGAGATTGCCGATCACCATCTCGACGGTCACGCTGTCGTGGTCCGCGTACCAACAGTCGTAGTCGGTGGCCATCGCCAGGGTGGCGTAGGCGATTTCTGCTTCTCGGGCGAGTCTGGCCTCGGTGTGGTTCGTCATCCCGATCACCGAACAGCCCCAGCTTCGATAGAGGTTGGACTCGGCCCGGGTGGAGAAGGCGGGACCTTCCATGCAGAGATAGGTTCCGCCGCGGTGCAGGGTCCTGCCCTCCGGCATCAAGCTGTCGGCGACATCCGCCAGCAGGCGGCTGAGGCTGGGGCAGAAGGGATCCGCCAGGGCCACATGGGCCACGGCGCCATCGCCAAAAAAGCTGTTTGGCCGCTCCCGGGTGCGATCAATGAATTGATCGGGCACCACCATGTCCAACGGGGGGATCTCCTGCTGGAGTGAGCCCACGGCCGATGGGGACAGAATCCAGCGCACCCCAAGGGAGCGCATGGCCCAGATGTTGGCCCTGTAGGGAACTTCAGTGGGCAGGAAGGTGTGATGGCGGCCATGGCGCGCCAGGAAAACCACCTCCATGCCCCCCAATCGGCCCAGACGCAGTTGATCCGAGGGAGGACCAAAGGGGGTCTCGATGGTCAGCTCCTGGACGTCCTCCAACCCCTCCATCGCGTAGAGCCCACTGCCGCCCAGGACCCCAAGACGGGCCTGGCTGAGATCGACGGAATGGGGGACGGACATCACCACTGATCAGATCCCATCACTTCTACCGGAGCGCCCATACTGAGGCGGTTTGCTGACGATCTCACCGTGACCAAAGCCGTGATGGAGACCGACGCCGGCACGATCGAACTGGAACTGTTCGAAGCCGACGCGCCCAACACCGTGGCCAACTTCGTGAAACTGGCCAAGGACGGCTTCTATGACGGCCTGGCCTTCCACCGTGTCATTCCCGGATTTATGGCCCAGGGGGGCTGCCCGAACAGCCGTGAGGGTGCCCGCGGCATGGCCGGGACCGGTGGTCCTGGCTATCAGATCGACTGCGAGATCAACGCTCAGAAGCACCAGGCCGGCACCCTGGCCATGGCCCACGCCGGCAAGAACACCGGTGGCTCACAGTTCTACATCTGCCATGAGGCCCAGCCTCACCTCGATGGCGTCCACACCGTCTTCGGTCACACCGGAAACATGGACGTGGTCCTGGCGCTGAAGAACGGCAGCCGGATCAACAAGGTCACGATCCAAGGCTGATCGCCGGTCGGGGCTGCCCAGCAGCCCCACTCCCTCAACACCAGCGCAGCAGGGCTCCGCTTTCAAACGGGACCCCCGCCTGACCCGAGCGCAATTCCTGGAGCGGTCTGCGCTGCGCTTCCAGAGTGTTGCTCGGATGTGAGCTGCGCTGCGCATCGGGCGCCAACAACAGGCTCACGCTTTGGGTCTCCGGCCAGTCCGCCATGGTTCTCAGGATCTGTCGCAGGCCTTCAGAATTTCCGCCGTTCACGAGAACGGCCAATTCCGGCTGATCCATCAGGGCCAACACCCGGGAGTGTTCTTCCCGCTCCAACTCCAATCCTTGCTGCTCGGCCCAGTCGGAGAGCTGCTGAAACAAGCTCGCACTGTTGGCCTCGTCCTGGCCTGAACTCGGCTTCCAGGCCAGGACTGCCGCTGGTCCTTGGACGGCGGCGGTGTCCATCAAGTGCCCCAATTTCGCCTGTTTGGTTTGCAGGTAATTGACGTTGTGCTGGCCGGGATCCATCACCAGGGGCACCCGGTCCACCACCTCAAGGCCGTAGCCACCGAGGCCTGCAATCTTGCGCGGATTGTTGGTGATCAGCTTGAGACGGTGAATCCCTAGATCACTGAGGATTTGCGCTCCGACGCCGTAGTTGCGCAGGTCCGCCGGAAAGCCCAGTCGTTCGTTGGCCTCGACGGTGTCCAAGCCGCCGTCCTGCAGGGAATAGGCCTTGAGTTTGTTGATCAGGCCGATGCCCCGGCCCTCCTGTCTGAGATAGACCACGACGCCCTCGCCGGCCTCCTCGATGATCCGCAGGGCGGATTCCAGTTGCGGGCGGCAATCACAGCGCAGGGAGCCGAAGGCATCGCCGGTGAGGCACTCGCTGTGCACCCGAACCAAGATGGGACCTGCCGAGTGTTCTGGGTTGCCTTTAACGATGGCCACATGGTCCGAACCATCGAGCTCGTTGCGATAGCCAATCGCCCGAAACTGACCGAAGGCACTCGGGAGCATGGCTTCGGCCTGGCGCCGAACAAAGCGCTCCGTATCGAGCCGGTAGCGAATCAGGTCCGCAATGTTGATGAAGCGCAAGCCATGGCGCTTCGCGTACTCCGCCAATTGCGGCAGCCGGGCCATGGAGCCATCGGCGTTTTGGATCTCACAGATCACGCCTGCTGGATAGAGACCCGACATCCGTGCCAAGTCGACGGCAGCTTCGGTGTGCCCGGCACGCTTCAACACGCCCCCTTGCTTCGCCCTCAGGGGGAAGATGTGGCCCGGCCTGCGCAGGTCGTTCGGACGGGTCCCCGGGTGGATGGCGACTTGGATCGTGCGGGCCCGGTCTTCCGCTGAGATGCCTGTGGAGACGCCGTTCTCGGGGCCTGCATCCACGCTGACGGTGAAGGCCGTTTGATTGCTGTCGGTGTTGCGATCGACCATCAGTGGCAGGTCGAGCGCGTCGAGACGCTCACCCTCCATCGCCAGACAGATCAGGCCCCGCGCCTCGGTGGCCATGAAGTTGATCTGCTCCGGTGTAGCGAACTGGGCAGCGCAGATCAGATCCCCTTCATTCTCCCGGTTTTCGTCGTCCACCACCACGACCATTTCGCCATTGCGGATCGCGGCCAGACCGTCGGCGATGGAATCGAAGACAAACGAGTCCTGAGTCAGGGGCTGGTTCAGGGAAGGCGGGCCCGACGGCCAGGTGCACTGACACTTTTATAGAGCCCGGTACGATCGGCCTTCCCCAGTGCAAGCCATGGCAAGTCAGCGCGTCGCCGTGATTGGGGCCTCGGGCTACGGCGGTTTGCAGACCCTCCGGCTGCTCCAGGGCCATCCGGAATTGACCGTTAGCTTCCTGGGGGGCGAGCGAAGCAGCGGCAAGCGTTGGAGTCAGCTCACTCCGTTTTTGCCACTGCCAGGCGATCCGGTGGTGCAGAACCCGGAGGTGGATGCGATTGCCGAGGCCGCTGACTTCGCGGTCCTCAGCCTTCCCAATGGCCTGGCCTCCCGCCTCGCCCCTGCGCTGCTCGAGCGTGGGGTCAAGGTGGTCGACCTCTCCGCTGACTATCGCTACAGCTCCCTGGATCAGTGGAAGGAGGTCTATGCCTCCGAGGCCAGCAGCTTCCCTAGAACTGACGCGGACCTTTGCCAGGAAGCCGTCTACGGCCTGGTGGAGTGGGATCAGCAGCGCATTGCTGCGGCACGCCTGGTGGCGGCTCCTGGGTGTTTCCCCACCGCCAGCCTGTTGGCTTTGACCCCGTTCTTGAAGCAGGGTCTGATTGAGACCAGCGGCATCGTCATCGACGCCAAGACAGGCACCAGCGGCGGCGGCCGGGCCGCGAAGGAGCATCTCCTCCTGGCGGAGGCCTCGGAAGGCATCTCCCCCTACGGCGTCGTGGGGCACCGCCACACCAGTGAGATCGAGCAGCTCTGCAGCCGAGCCGCGGGTACGAGCATTCAGTTGCAGTTCACTCCACACCTCACGCCGATGGTGCGCGGCCTACTCGCCACGGTCTATGGCCGAATGCGCGATCCAGGACTGACCGCGGAGGACTGCACAACGCTGCTCGAGGCGGCCTATCGCCACGCCCCCTGCGTGCAGGTTCTACCGGTCGGCACCTATCCCTCGACCAAATGGGTACGCCAGACCAACAGGGCGTTGCTGTCGGTCCAAGTGGACCAGCGCACCGGTCAGCTGATCGTGATGAGCGCCATCGACAACATGGTCAAAGGCCAAGCCGGTCAAGGGGTGCAGTGCTTGAACCTGATGGCGGGCCTGCCCGCTGAAACGGGACTCCCGCTGCTGCCCTTCTATCCCTGAGCGCAAAGCCCAAGGCGCTGGGCAGCCAGGCTGACGGCCAGGGGCAGGATCCGATGTTCCTGCTGATGGATTCGCTCGGAAAGGCTGGCCTCACAGTCTCCTTCCAAAACAGGAAGGGCGGCTTGCACCAAAATCGGCCCTGTGTCCACCTCTAATTCCACGAGATGGGCCGTGCAGCCCGTCAGGGTGACGCCGGCCTCGAGGGCCTGTCGGATCGCTTTCGCCCCCCGGAAGCTCGGCAGCAGCGACGGATGGATATTGATCAGCCGTTCTGGGTAGGCCTCGATCAGTTCCTGCGTCACGATTCGCATCCAACCGGCCATCACCACCAGGTCCACCTGCGCGGCACGAAAGGAGGTGACGAGCGCGCGGTCGAGCGCCTCCCGCGATGGGTAGTTCCGGTGGTCCAATACCTGTGCGGGGACATCCAGGACCTCGGCCCGCGTAAAGGCACCTGCATCAGGTTTGTTGACGATCAGCAGGCTCACTTCTGCAGAGAGTTGCCCGGAGCGGCAGGCCTGTACCAGGGCCTCGAAGTTGCTGCCCGAGCCGGAGGCCATGACCCCCAAGCGCAGGGGCGGTTTGGTGACGATCGGATGCTCCGGTGGCAAAGGCCACTGGACGGCCAATCCACTCCCGCTAGGGTCTGGAAAAGTGGAGTCCTGGCCATGTCCCATCTCTCCATCCTGCCAACGGTCCTTACGGATGAGCGCCTTCTGGCCCAGGCTCTCCAGGAGCTCGGCTACGCGGTCCACTGGGGCGGCCAGCTCCAGGGTTTTGCCGACCAGCAGGAGGCGGTCACCCTCTGGGTGCAGGTGAACCCCGAGCAGCAACTGGGTTGGTCCCGTCAGTCCAATGGACGTTTGGCTTTGGTGGGCGATCTGCAGCGGCTCGGACGATCCCACTCCGTTCAGCAGCTCGTCGGACAGATCACCCGCAGCTACGCCGCACTCCAGGCCCTTCAGACCGCTGCCGCGGAGCTGTCGAACGCTTCAGTTGAATTGATCAGCTGACGGTTGAACGATGACGGGATTGGTTCAGGTCCAGCTTGATCTGAGCAACCCTCAGAGCCACCTGGTGCATGTGCGGCTGGAGATATCCTCTCCCCAAGCGCAGCAACAGGTCTCACTACCCGGCTGGACACCCGGCTCCTACCTGATCCGCGACTACGTCAAACAGCTGGAGGGCTTCAAGGCTGTTCAGCAGGGTCTTGGGCGGTCCGTGCGCCGCACCGATCCGAGTACCTGGCAGATCGATTGCAATCCAGACGCGGGACCGCTGGTGCTGACTTATGCCGTCATGGCCACGGAGCTGACGGTTCGCACCTGTCATCTGGATCAGGACCACGGCTTTTTCGCCTTGGCGGCGGTGGTTCTCGAGGTGGCGGGTCAGCGCTGGAGTCCCCACCGCCTGACCTTCGTGGTGCCCAATGGCTGGAATGCCTTTGTTCCCCTGCCCACGGATGCCACGGGATCCTGGCTCGCGACAACGTTTGATCAGCTGATCGACAGCCCCATCGAGGCCGGTCCACACCAGTCGCATCCGTTCGAGGTCCTGGGTGTTCCCCATCGCTGGGTGACCTGGTTTTCAGATCCCGCCTGCGCGGTGTGGTTCGCCGATCGTTATCCGACGTTCTTCGAGGACGTACAGCAGGTCTGTTTGGCCTGTTGCCGGCTGATGGGCGAACCCAGACCCGCCAGTTCGGACTACCTCTTTGTGCTGCACCTCTTGGATGAGGGGTATGGGGGCCTGGAGCACGACGACAGCACAGTCCTTGTCTATGGGCGCCGCAACCTCGAGACCAGCAGCGGATACCGCAAGTTTCTGCAGCTCGTTGCCCACGAGTATTTCCACCAGTGGAACGTCCGGCGTCTGACCCCAAGGGAACTTCGGCCGGTGGACTACAACCGCGCCAGTGTGATCCCGACGCTCTGGTTTGCAGAAGGGGTCACCAGCTACTTCGATCAGCTGCTGCCGCTGACCGCGGGCTTGAGTACGCCGCAGGACTACTTCAGTGATCTTGGGGAGGACCTCAGCCGTTACCTGCTCACGCCTGGGCGTCAGGTCCAGACCCTCAGAGAGAGCAGTGAGGAGGCTTGGGTCAAGCTCTACAAGGCCGATGCCTACTCCGCGAGTAGCCAAGTCAGCTATTACCTCAAGGGGGCGGTCGTCGCCCTCTGTTTGGACCTGGAGCTCCGGCGTCACCAGAGCTCACTCTCCGCAGTTGTTCAGCAGCTTTGGAGAAGCCACGGTCGCCATGGTCGCGGCTATGGGGAGTCCGATCTGCTGGAGGCCTTTGAAGGGCAAGTCACCGGTTTGGCTGGGCGTCTAGAGCAATGGTTGACGGACGTCGACGATCCTGATTGTTCTGGCTACCTGTTGGATGTAGGCCTGGCTCTGGAGCCGGAGATGTCCAGCGATCCTTGGACGGGAATGACCACGGGTCTGAAGGACGGCCGGCTGGTGGTTCAACGCGTTTTGCGCCATAGCCCGGCTGAGCGGGCTGGGCTGATGGTGGGCGATGAACTGATCGGCTTGGCCGGCCAGCGGCTGGCCAAGCCCGAGGACGTTCCAACGCATCTGCGTGCTGGCGTGGCTCAGCCGCTGCTCATGGCCCGTCGTTCCAGTCTGCGGGAGCTTCAACTCTGCAGTGATCCACCGCAGCCCAAGCGCTACAAACTCGAGCCTGTAGCCAACCCCACAACCGCCCAGCAGGCAGCCCAAGAGGCCTGGTTACAACAACGGGTGGGCTAGCCATGGTCCGGCTCGTTCCCGAGCAACCGACTCGCATTCCGCACCGCCGTGCACTGGGGCTGGCCCTAGTCGCTTTGGCTGGCCTCAGCCTCATTCCGCTCTGGCAGCGTTCGAGTCAGGCTCCCGCGCGGCTGCCAGCTCCCCTTGCCAATGCACGGCCCGCTCCTCTCCCTCCCGCTCAAGCGGCATGGACCAGCCCCCTGCAGCGCCAATGCAGCGTGAATGACCGCGCCCTCGTGGCACGGTTAAAGACGCATCAGCAGAACTACCCCTCCACCCTCAAGCGGGTCAAGATCGACCCCTCCAACTACGACCAGCGCGTGCCCTATGACGCGTTTGGAAATTCGTTGCAGACGACCCCATCGCTTGTCGTTCTGCATGAGACGGTCTTCGGGCTGCAATCGGCGCTGAACACCTTCATCAAGCACAACCCAAGGGATGAGGACCAGGTCAGCTACCACCTGCTGATCGGTGAAAACGGAGAGTCGGTTGAAGCCCTACACCCCCGATTTCGTGCCTATGGAGCGGGTTACTCCGCTTTCGATGGCGAATGGGCGGTATTGAATCCAGAGCTTCCTGGCTCTATCAACAACTTCGCTCTGCACCTCAGCCTCGAGACACCGCTGGATGGTGAGAACGATGCGGAAACCCACAGTGGCTATAGCTCCGCCCAGTACGACGCCATGGCCGTTGTCCTTGCGGATTGGATGAACCGCTACAAGATCCCGAAGGAGCGGATTACGACCCACCGCCATGTGGATCTTGGTGCAGCGCGTGCTGATCCCAGGAGCTTCAACTGGGAGGCGCTGCAGCAGCGATTGGCGGCCCTTGGGGTGCTCTGCTGAAGACCCTTCAGATCAGCGGTGACAGGGGTTGCCGCTGGCGCCCATAGACCAAGCCGTGCAGTTCGGGGTCCTGCATGTAGCGCAGGATCCTCGCTGGGTAGTCGAGTTTGCCGTTGTGGAGATAGGCGAGGGTTGCCACAGTCTTGGCATGACGGTGGGAGCGACTGACGTTGCTGGTCTCACTGGCCTGCCGGTCGAGGAGCTTCAGCAGACGCATCATTTTTCCCGCCAGAAGTTCGACGTTGCGCTCCGGGTCGAGCAGTTGATTGCGGGCGGCTTGAATCTCCTCGGGGCTGGCATTGGGGCTCAGCAATCCCTGTTTCTCCATCTCACTGAGGCCCAGCTGGGCTGGGCCATGGGTGCTGAATAGCCCGGAATGGGCTGCCAAGGGGTGATCCTCACCGGGCTTGGCGTGCTGCATCTCGTCAAACAGAATCGCGGCCAACAGCATCGGGTTCAGGCCCGTGCGGCGGCTTTGCTGTTGGATCACCGGCTGAAGCGATTGCAACCGATTCACCGTGTGGTCCCGAAGGGGGGTGAACTGGTCCACCCCTTGGGTGAATAGACGCGCGAGCCGAGGTTGGGGTCCATGCACGCCAAAGCGGCGCTGCAACTCCTTCAGCTCTTCTGCGCTGAACTTGGTTGGGTCTGAATGGCTGCTGCTATCGATGCGATCGACACTGACGCCGTTGCTGGGGCGCAGAGCGGTCTGGACAAGCGGGTAGGTCGCCAGGCTGGCTAGCGCCGTTGTGGCCGCCCCAAGCCAGGCCCAGAGATTGCGCCTGGTGCGATGGGGCCGAAGCCGCTTTCCGTAGCGCAGATTGAGAGTCAGACCCCAATCAAAAGGCTTTTCTTGAGCCTAGGTCGACCTTTCGCCTGAGGCCGCACTCATGCGCAGGTCCACACAGTCGCAACCTGGTCCCGGCTCAATCCTCAGGAAACGCCAAAAAGGGTATCCCTGATTGGATTTCACCGATAGGTTCAAAGGGCGGACCGCTTGATCTGGCCTGATGTCTTCCCGCCCCTCTGCACCCGCTCTGGACCCCGCGAGCCAGTGGCAGAGGTTCTGCAGTCAGCTCTGGCACAACGAAAAGCTCGGCTTCTGGCTCGATGTCAGCCGCATGGGCCTGGATTCGGCCACCCTCTCTGCCTTAAAGCCTCGTTTTGATCAGGCCTTCCAGGCCATGGCGGCCCTGGAGTCCGGCTCCATCGCCAACGCCGATGAGCAACGCCAGGTTGGTCACTACTGGCTACGCAACCCTCAGCTCGCCCCCGATCCAGCCAGTGGAGCTCACATCCAGGCTGAAGTCGATCGCATTGAGTCCTTCGGTCGCGACGTTCTCTCTGGAGCCATCGGCAATGGCTCTGGGCAGCGCTTTACCGACGTGCTTTGGATCGGCATCGGCGGCTCTGGCCTTGGCCCCCTCTTGATGATTCGGGCGCTTCAGGATCCAGGAGCTGGCCTTCCCTTCCATTTCTTCGACAATGTCGATCCCGATGGAATGCGCCGGACCTTGGCGTCCATTGGTGAGCGGCTGAAGACCACCCTGGTGATTGTGGTCAGCAAGTCCGGGGGAACCCCCGAGCCCCATATCGGCATGCTTCAAGCGCGTCGTGCGGTTGAGGCAGCCGGCGGAAGTTGGTCCCAACAGGCCGTCGCCGTCACGATGGTCGACAGCAAGCTCGATCGTGAAGCGAAGGACTCGGGTTGGTTGGCGCGCTTCGACATGTTCGATTGGGTCGGCGGCCGAACCAGCATTACCAGTGCTGTGGGTTTGCTCCCAGGCGTTCTGATTGGCTCCGACATCCGGGAGTTCCTGGCGGGTGCGGCTGAGATGGATGCGGTCACTCGGGTGGCCGATTTTGATCAGAACCCGGCTGCACTGTTGGCCGCTGCCTGGTATTCCGCCTGTGGCGGCAAGGGCCAGCGAGACATGGTTGTGCTTCCGTACCGCGACCGTCTGGAGGTCTTCAGCCGCTACCTCCAGCAACTGGTGATGGAGAGCCTGGGTAAGAAGTTGGACCGCAACGGTCAGGTCGTCCACCAGGGCATTGCGGTCTACGGCAACAAAGGCTCGACCGACCAACACGCCTACGTGCAGCAACTTCGCGACGGTGTCGACAACTTCTTCGTGACCTTTGTCGAGGTGCTGGAGGACCCAGGCGATATTCCGCCGCTGGAGGGCGAGAATCCTGGCGACTTCTTGGACGGCTTCCTCCAGGGCACCCGTTCAGCTTTGACTGAAGAAGGACGCTTCAACCTCAGCATCACGATGCAGCGACTGAACGCCCACAGCCTGGGTGCCCTGATTGCACTGTTCGAGCGCGCCGTGGGCTTCTACGGCGAGTTGGTCAACGTCAACGCCTACCACCAACCTGGCGTTGAGGCCGGCAAGAAAGCGGCGGCAGCACTTCTGGATCTGCAGTCCAGGTTGGAGATGGTGATGGCTGACCAGCGGGAACACACCCTGGCCGAACTCCAAGGCAAGTTGGCACTGGAGACTGCCGAGCCCCTCTATTGGATCCTGCGGCACCTCTGCGCCAACCGTCGCCACATCTCAGCCAAAGGGGACTGGGGGCAGCCCGAGTCCCTCGTGTTCATTCACGACTAGGTCCCTAGGGGACCAGGTTGACGAGCCGTCCAGGGACAACGATGACGCGGCTGGGGGCTTTGCCCTCCAGCCATTTCTCTGCGATCTCGCTCTCAAGCGCCAAGCGCTCGAGCGTTGCTTTATCGGCGTCGGCTGGCACCTCAAGGTTGCCGCGCACCTTGCCCTTGATCTGAATCACCAGGGGGACGGTGGCGCGCACCAGGGCGGACGCGTCGCATTGGGGCCACTGCTGCGTGTGGATGCTGCTGTTCTCTAGAGCCTCATCCGCAGACCGGCCTCCGAGCTTCAACCAGAGTTCCTCGGCCAGGTGGGGCGCAAATGGTGCCAGCAGGACCAAGAGCGTGCGCAGGGCTTCGCAGGCCAGCACATCCGAGCTCGCAGCCAAATGTGTCCCCATGGCATTGCTGAGTTTCATCAACTCAGAAACCGCCGTATTGAACTGAACGTCTCCATCGAGATCGTCAGTGATCTCTTGGATTGCCGTGTGAACCGCACGGCGCAGCTCTTGTTCTGCCTCCGAGAGTGCCTCGCCTGAGCCCAGGCGCTCAGCGACCGACTCCGGCGCACCAGCGCCGCCGGCCAGACTCAGGCCGCGCTCAAGAGCTGCATCGGCAAGACGCCAGATGCGCTGAAGGAAGCGGAACTGCCCTTCCACGTCCGCGTCATCCCACTCCAGGTCCTTTTCCGGCGGAGCCTTAAAGAGGATGAACATCCGCGCGGTGTCAGCGCCGTACTTGTCGATGACAAGTGCAGGGTCGACTCCGTTGTACTTGGACTTGGACATCTTCTCGAAGAAGGTCTCCAAGGGATCGCCCGTTAACGGATCACGGGGATCCGTGGCATCGGCCACCTCAGCGGGTGGGATGTACTTGCCTGTTTTGGGGTTCTTGTAGGTGATCCCTTGAACCATTCCCTGGGTGAGTAGCCGTTGAAAGGGCTCATCGAAACCAAGGAGGCCTCGGTCCCTCAACACCTTCGTGAAGAAGCGCGAGTAGAGAAGGTGAAGGATGGCGTGCTCGATACCGCCGACGTACTGATCAACTGGCAACCACTGGTCGACGGCGTCTTTCGCAAACGGCAGCTGAGTGTTCTTGGCGTCGCTGTAGCGCAGGAAATACCAGCTGGAACACATGAAGGTGTCCATGGTGTCGGTCTCGCGGCGAGCTGGTTTGCCGCAGCAGGGGCAGTCGACATTGACCCAGCTTTCAAGTTGGGCCAGGGGGGATCCCCCCTTGCCGCTGAAGGCGACATCCCTTGGCAGTTCAACCGGCAGCTGCTCATTGGGCACCGGAACAACACCGCAGCTCTCGCAGTGGATCACCGGAATCGGGCAGCCCCAGTAACGCTGCCTGGAAATCAGCCAATCCCTCAGGCGGAATTGGACTTTCTCACGGGCCCAACCCTCCTTCTCCCCTGCTTCGGTGATCGCCCGTTTGGCCGCCTTGTTGGTCATCCCATCGAAGCCCTGGGAATGGATCAAGACCCCTGCTTCGGTCCAGGCTCCACCCTCAAAGGCATGTTCGTCACTTCCCTCGGGAATGATCACCTGCTTGACCGGGAGTTCGTACTGGCGGGCAAACAGAAAATCCCGTTGGTCATGGGCGGGCACTCCCATGACGGCCCCCGTGCCGTACTCCGCCAGGACGTAGTCAGCAATCCAAACCGGGATCAGTTCTCCATTGGCGGGGTTTCGCACCTGGGCACCAATGGACACACCACGCTTGGGTTTGTCCTCCGCCGTCCGTTCCTGTTCGCTCTGGCGGGACACCAGGTCACAGAACGCTTCGACTTCGGTCTGGTGGGCCGCCGTCGTCAGGGCGGGGACGAGTGGATGCTCCGGAGCCAGAACGACGTAGCTGGCGCCAAAGAGGGTGTCGGGTCTGGTGGTGAACACCGTGACCTGCTCGCCACTGACCTGGCCGTTGGCGTCGACCACACTGAACCGGATCTCAGCTCCGGTGCTGCGGCCGATCCAATTGGCCTGCATCGTGCGCACCCGCTCCGGCCAACCCTCCAGCTTGGGCAGGTCATCCAGCAGCTGCTGGGCGTAATCGGTGATCTTCAGGAACCACTGCCGCAGCTTGCGCTTCTCAACGAGAGCACCGGAGCGCCAGGACCGCCCTTCGCTGTCGACCTGCTCATTGGCAAGCACGGTCTGGTCGATCGGATCCCAATTAACGGTGGCGTCCTTTTGGTAGGCCAGCCCACCATCGAGGAACTGGAGGAAGAGCCACTGGGTCCAGCGGTAGTAATCGGTGTGACACGTGGCCAGCTCCCGATCCCAATCAATCGACAGCCCCAGCTGATCGAGTTGATCGCGCATTGAGGCAATGTTTTGGTCCGTCCAAGCACCGGGATCCACGCCCCGCTCAATGGCGGCGTTCTCAGCGGGCAGACCAAAGGCATCCCAGCCCATCGGATGCAGCACTTTCTTGCCGCGTAAGCGCTGAACCCTGGCGACCACATCGGTGATCACATAGTTCCGGACATGCCCCATGTGCAGGTTCCCTGAGGGGTAGGGGAACATCGACAGGGCATAAAAGGCCTCGTCGCCGGCCTTGATCTCTGGGGTGCTGTGTAGACCATTTGCCTTCCAGGCCCGTTGCCAGCCGGCCTCAGTGGCCTGGGGTTGGTAGCGGCTGGACTCGCTCACGGGCGGATCGGGAGTGGAGCAGTGATGCTCCCATAGCTGCTGTTAGGCGAGGGGCCGCAGCATCGCGATGGCATCGCGATTGATCAGCAAGCTGTGGGTGCCGGGCTCCGATTCCAGTGCGAGAAAACAAGCGTCAACCCAGAGCGGTCTGCCAGTGACGCTGCTGCCGTTGAGGAGCTGGACCGACAGGGGCAGCTGCTCGCGGATCCAGGCCTGGATTTGGCGTACTCCTGGCTGGGAGGTGTCGAGGTCTCCTGGCCGCCATTCCCGACTGCTCCCCATAGGATCGAGCGCACTGGTGGGCCTCCATTCACAGGCTGTCGCGCGTGTTCCAATTCAGCAAGTACCAAGGTCTCGGTAACGACTTTTTGATGCTCGATGGGCGTCAATCGGGCGATACGGACTTCCTCTTTGGTTTGACTCCGGAGCTGGTGGTTCAGCTCTGCGATCGCCGCTTTGGGGTGGGAGGCGACGGCGTGATCCTGGCCCTGCCACCCAACGGCGGAGGGGAATTGCGGATGCGCATCTTCAACGCCGATGGCACCGAACCCGAGATGTGCGGCAACGGCATCCGCTGCCTGGCCCGATTCCTGGCCGATTGCGATGGGGACGGCCCCGGCCGCACCTGGCAGGTCGACACCCTGGCGGGCCGGATCGTTCCGGAGCTTCTCCCCGACGGCACGATTCGCGTCGACATGGGCGCGCCCTTCCTGACGCCAAGCGAGATCCCAACGACCCTGGAGGTCGGCGAGGCGGGGCTTCCCAGCGGCGAACTGGAGATTGATGGCGAGCGGTTTGCCGTGGCCGCTGCCGGAATGGGCAACCCCCACGTGGTGGTGCCTGTGGATTCCGTCGATGAAATCGACTTGGAGCGTTTTGGCAGTCAGCTAGAGATCCACCCCGCGTTCCCGGCGAAAACCAATGTCCATTTCGTCGAGGTGCTCTCGCCCTCCCATCTGGTGATGCGGGTCTGGGAACGCGGGGCAGGCCCAACCCTCGCTTGCGGCACCGGAGCCTGCGCCACCCTGGTGGCCTGCCATCGCCTGGGGCTCTCCGAGCGCACAGCCCGTATCGACCTCCCGGGCGGCCCCCTGCAGATTCACTGGGACGCCATGAACGGCAAGGTCTTTATGGACGGCCCGGCGGAGCATGTGTTCGACGGTTCCATCCCGGATGCAGAGTCCGTAGCCGCGGCGCGTGGGCAGGCCGCAGAGACGGAGATGGTGCCCCCTGCCGTGGAGCAGTCCCAACCCCCCGCCGATTCAGGCGATCAGATCGACTGCGCGACGGTCTGCGCTAACGGCTGTATCCGCCCGGACAATTGCCCCAGCGAAGCCGCCCGAGCCAAGGTCGCGGCACTGCTCAACAGCACCTCCCTGGATGATCTGGTGACCCTGGCCACCAATTCCCTGGAGTCTCGGACCCGCGCTCGCTTCGAGCGCGAACCATGACTTCGGATCTTCGCCAATACCTCGATTGCGCCGCGACCACCCCGTTGGCGCCAGAGGTTCAGGCGGAGATCCAACGGGTGGATCGCGAGGCCTGGGCGAATCCATCCAGCCTGCATGCCTTCGGCCTGGCCGCCGCCGAACAGCTCGAGCGCAGCCGCCAACAGATCGCTGCTCAGCTGGGCTGCGGTGGGGACCTGATCTTTACCTCCGGCGGTTCCGAATCAATTCATCTCGCCCTACTCGGTGCCGCTGCTGAGCTCTGGGACGGGCAAGGGTCAGCACCTCGGCTCTTGCTCTCTGCGGTTGAGCACCCCGCCACCGAAGCGGCGGCGCTGCAGCTGCAACGGAAGGGTTGGCAGCTCGAGCGCATCCCGGTGGATCGCCAGGGCTTCATTGATCTTGCGGTCCTGGAGTCGCAGCTCGCGCCACCGACCCGTTTGGTGTCGTTGATCTGGGGTCAGAGCGAGGTCGGCACCCTCCAGCCCATGGACCTGGTCGGTCGGCTCTGCCGTCAAGCAGGGGTGCTGCTGCATGTGGATGCTGTGCAGGTGGCTGCGCAACGGCCGATTGATTTCGATGCGCTGCCCATTGATTTACTCAGCGTCGCCAGTCACAAGCTCAGTGGACCCCGGGGTGTTGGCGCCCTCTTGATTCGGGATCAGGTGCCAGTCCGCCCAATCCAGTCCGGTGGCGGCCAGGAGCAGGGGATCCGTGCTGGGACCGAACCGGTGCCCTTGATTGCGGGCTTTGCCAAGGCTCTGGAGTTGCTCAACATCCAGCGCTTTCAAGGGACGAAAGATCCGCTGATTGAAAGGCGTGACGCACTGCTGACGGGTTTGCTCCAGCTGCCCGGAGTGGAGCTGACCGGTCCTGATCCCCTTCAGGATCCTGAACAGCGCCTGTCGAATCACATCAGCTTGTTGGTCGCGTCGCCGCAGGGCGTGCCCCTCTCCGGACGCTCCGTCGTTCGGGCCATGTCACGTCTGGGCTACGGGATCAGCAGCGGCTCGGCCTGCAGCAGCTCCAAGGCGGCCGGCAGTCCGATCCTCGAAGCCATGGGAATCGCACCAGAGCGCAGCTCCAGCGGCCTGCGCCTCAGTTTGGGGTCCTGGCATCGCGACGCTGACCTTGCGCCTGTCCCGATCGCTTTGCGGGAGGCCATCGCCGCAGTGATGGCTGATTAGGGTCGACCGAACGATATGGCCCGGATGCTCCCCGCTGATCTGCGACGCGCTGAAGCTGAAGCTGTTGAAGCGATTGCCGCTGCCCTTGCCAGCCAAGCCAAAGGCTTCTGGACCGCAGAATTTCGGTTTGAAGGACTGCGCATCCTGCCGGTCTCGCTGCGCCTGTTGGCAGCGCTTTTGCCTGCCCATGCTGAGGCCCGTTTGGTCTTCCCTGACGCCGGTGCAGCGGCCCTGGCCAAGCGGGACGCAGCGGAGCAGGCGGGCAGCATCACCGAACTCAGCGGAATCAAGCGACTCCAGCAGGCCGACGGCGGTAGCGATGGGCTTCTGGTCCTGGTAGCCCCGACCCCGGCGGACTACGAGGACGTTGAAGCCGTCTGCGCTCAGCACCGCGGCAGTGTTGTTCTGCTGAACGGAAAATTGGAGGATGCCGCGGTAGGGATTGGGACTGTGGCGCGCGAGCGTCGCAAGGGCTTCCTCGCCATCTGGCAGTCCGCCTATGCCCTCATCCCCACCGGGGAGGGCGCACTCAGACGTGCCTATCCCCAGGACTGGCAGCTCTACCGGCGAGACCCCGACGGCTATCGCTTCGTCAAGGACTTCGAGCTCAAGCCAGATGCTGAGCAGATGGCCGACGCCCTTGAGGGTGAAGGCGGCGGGGTCGCTCGAGGACTCAAGGCCGTTGATCGCCTGATCGAGGGGCTCCAGAACTAGCTCCCACGAATGCTTGTTTCGGCGGCCCAGTCTCCGTACAGTTCGAACTCTGCCTCCCCGCCATGCCTTCGTTGTCGCGTCGTTTCTCGCTGGTGGATGCGGGGGCTGCGGCGGCTGTGGTTTTGGCCATTGGCGGTGTGGTGTGGAGCCCCAAGCTCAGTGGCGCCGTCGCCCGAGCCACCGGCGGTTTGCAGCCAGTGACGGTGTTCGTCGATGTCCGTAACGTCCCTGTGGCCAATCCGCCTGCGCTCATCGCCGCTGCAAAGGAGCAAGGCAAGGTCTCGATCGTGATCCGCAACCAGCCCCACGGCTCGGTGGCGGTGGATGACGTCATTCCTCTGCAGCGTCAACTGGCCGCCGTTCTGGCCGATGGGAAGGTCGTCACCGCTCCCGATCCCAACCAACAGCAATTGGGCAACCTGGATGCCCGCTTTGTGCTCAAAGGGGAGGGCCGCAAGGGAGCCGGTGGAGTGGTGTTCGGAAACCAGACGCTCAAAATTGGTGCTCCCATTGAGTTGGAGGGACGGCAATTCAGGCTCAATGGCTCCGTCTCTGGGCTCCAACTCGGGGCCTCCTGACCATGGCGGGGCGGCGAGCAGGGGTTCTGACTGGCCTTGGCCTAGCGCTGTTCCCCTCGCTTGGCCTCCAGGCGGCCGCCCCTGACAGTCGGGCGATCTCCCTGCCTGCTCCACCGCCTCCACTGGGATTTCCGCAACTGCAGACCCAGGTCAGCTGTCCAGCGTTGCAGACACGCCTGCGGCAGGTGCTTGGTGCCGAAGCCAGCGTCTGGAGCGTGAGCGTTGGCGATGGCTCCGGTCGGCTCCTGGCGGATCTGAACGGTTTAACGCCCCGTATCCCAGCCTCCAACCAAAAGATGGTCACGACGGCCATGGCCTTGGACCGTCTCGGTCCCGACTACAGCCTCACGACCCGGCTCTGGCGTAGGGCCGATGGAAGCCTCCTGTTGACCGGTGAGGGGGATCCAGACTTCAACACCCCCCAGCTCCAGCGCTTCGCCAAGTTGGCGCTGGGACAAGGCGGCAGCAGCTCACCCACTCCCTCTGCGGTCCGTATCCAACTTCAGGAGGAGCCCCCCCAGCGCTGGTGGCCGGCAGGTTGGCCTGGTGAGGACCGTGTCGAGGCCTATGGCGCACCGATTACGCGTCTGGCTGTCACCAGCAATGCCAAGGCGATGGCCGTGAGCGACCCACCGAGTCGCCTTCAACAACTGTTGGCGGCAGAGATCAAACGTCAGGGAGGACAGGCCAGCATCAGCACCGTGGCACCGACCCCCAATGGGAGTCCCCCCTCCAGTGCGGTGTTGCTCCATGAGGAACGCTCGATCGGCATGCATGGCCTGTTGAGCCTGGCGAACACCGAGAGCCACAACTTCACTGCTGAGGTCCTGCTGCGCCAGGCCGCTGGAAGTTGGGACCAAGTCACAAGCCAGTGGCGTACAAGCCAATGGCTGGCCGCCCAAGGTCTACCGATGGCAGGGATCAAGGTGGTTGACGGCAGTGGTCTCGACCGCGGCAACCGCCTCACCAGCCGCCTGCTGGTGGCATTGATGTTGCGCATGGCGCAGCACCCAATGGCCGACCATTACTTCGCCTCAATGGCCATTGCCGGTGAGCGTGGAACCCTCCGCAACTACTGGTACGACACCGAGTTGCAGGGTCAGTTTTTCGGCAAAACCGGAACGATTCGAGGAGTGCGCTCCGTCAGCGGATTGCTGAACACCCCCGCTGGGCCTCGCTACATCAGCATGATTTCAAACGGGTCCAGCGCCCCCAATACGGTCATTGGACAACTGCTGCGTCAGACCCGCAACGGTGCGCTCTGCCCCTAGCGGTTTCCGGCTGCCTTGCGAATGCGATCCGCGGCGCGGCGGGCGCGGTTGATCGGCACGGCCTGCTGTTGACCAGCAACGGGGTTCGGCACCAGTGAGGCTGGATTGACACCCTGGAGCTTCACCAGCTCACGCTTGCCAGCCACAACCACCTGCCCCATCTCCCGCAGACGATCCTCGAGTTCACCGAGGACTTGTTCCGCATAGCGGTTCGCCCCTTCTTGGATCGTGCTGGCTTCTTGGCGGCTGCGGGCGATGAGGGCCTCACACTGCTGCTGGGTTTGCTGGCGGAACTGCAGAGCATCGCCCTGCACCCGCTCGGCTTCAGCCTGGCTGCTCTGCTGCAGACGAAGGGCCTCAACACGAACCTTCTCAAGTTCCGTGAGGCTCTGCTTCCGTGCTGCCTCGTGTTGCTCGCTGAGCTGTCGCTTGAGCTCGATCGCTTCTTGATCAAGCTGCTGGCGGCGTTGCAGCCCTTCCTGTTCGAGTTGCTGACGGCGCTGGCTGAACTGTTGCTCCAGCTGAGCCAGCCTGGCTTGATGCTCCTGTTCTGTCTTGGCGACCTGTTGCCGGGCCTGGGCGATCATCTGCTCGCACTGCTGGCGGGCTTGGTCGCGCAATTCCGCCACCTGCCGCTCGGCTTCACTGCGGATCGACTGGCTATTAATCAGCTGATCCCGCTGCTGCTTGGCCTGGGCGACGATGTCGTCCGCCTTTTGGCGGGCCTGCTGGATGAACTCATCCTTTTTGGCCACCAGTTCGTCGGCTTTGACCAACTGACCGGGCAGAGCATCCCGCACGGCATCCATCAATTCGATGGCGTCCTGCTCGTTGACCAAACGCCCGCCACTGAAGGGAACCCGGGTGCCGTCGAGAACGACTTCCTCCAGTTGATCCAGCTGGTCGAGCACGGAGGTCAGCTGCGTCTCAGACATCAGCGGGGTGCGTGGAGGGACTACTGATTAAAAAGCCTCGCCAGATCTTCTGCCACTCCTGTGGGGACCATGTGACCAACCGGTCCGCCGAAACGGGCCACCTCCTTGACGACCGAGCTGCTGAGAAAGCTGTGGGCCGTTGCCGTTGCGAGAAACAGCGTCTCCAGCTTCGGAGCCAGACTTTTATTGGTATGCGCGATCTGCAGTTCGTATTCGAAGTCGCTCAACGCCCTCAGACCCCGCAGAATCACGCCAGCACCACAGCGCTCGGCGAATTCAACCGTGAGCCCATCGAATGCCGCCACTTCGATCCGCTGGAGATGACCCGTCGCTCCACGGATCTGCTCGATCCGCTGCTCAACGCTGAAGCAAGGGTTTTTACCCGGGTTGCGCAGCACGGCAACCACCAGGCCATCGAACAGATGGGAACCCCGTTCGATCACATCCAGATGCCCAAGGGTCAGGGGGTCGAAGCTGCCGGGGTACAGGACTTTCATCCGTCGATCCTAGAAAGAGAAGGCTCGCTCAGACCCGCAAAGGCCCTGCTGTTCCTAGAGTTTGGGCTCTGAGGGCCTGATCCATGGCACTGAACGCCGACGCCAAGAAGACCTTGCTTCGCAAGATTCCCCACGGGGTCTTCATCTGTGGTGTGGCTGAAGGGGAAGAGGTCAACGGCTTCACCGCCAGCTGGGTGACCCAGGGCTCGTTCGAGCCGCCGCTGGTGGTCATGGCCGTCCGCTCCGACAGCACCAGTAACGGGATGATTCAGCGCACCAAGCGCTTCTCGTTGAACGTCCTCGCGGCCGACCAGAAGGATTTAGCTGCCGTCTTCTTCAAACCCCAGAAGGGCGTCGGTGGCCGTTTTGACGCGGCTCCCTTCAGCCTCGGCGAACTGGGCCTGCCGATCCTCAACGACGCCCTCGGTGGAGTCGAGTGTGAGCTCATCGGCCAGGTCGCCCATGGCGATCACACCGTGTTTGTCGGTGAGGTCAAGAGTGCCGTTCTTCACCGCGATGGCGCGGCCCTCGAACTCAGCAGCACCGGCTGGCAGTACGGCGGTTGAAGTCTCTGCTGCAGGACCCAGCTCGGCTCAAGGCTCGCCTCAAGGAGGTACCGACTGAGCCTGGTTGTTATTTGATGCGGGATGCGGAGGACCGAATCCTTTACATCGGAAAAGCCAAGGTGCTGCGCAACCGGGTCCGCAGTTACTTCCAAAGCGGGAGTGGCCATGGCCACTCCCCGCGCATCGCCCTGATGGTGAGGCAGGTCTGTGAGATCGAGTTCATCGTCACCGACAGCGAGGCAGAGGCCCTCGCCCTTGAGGCGAACCTGATCAAGAACCACCAGCCGCACTTCAACGTGCTGCTGAAGGACGACAAGAAATATCCCTACCTCTGCATCACCTGGAGCGAGGCCTACCCGCGCATCTTCATCACCCGCAGGCGGCGCTTCCGCTCACCCCTGGATCGTTTTTATGGGCCCTATGTGGATGTTGGCCTGTTGCGGCGCACCCTGGGCTTGGTCAAACGGGTCTTTCCCCTGCGTCAGCGCCCCCAGCCTCTCCATCGGGATCGGACCTGTCTGAATTACGACATCGGCCGCTGCCCTGGGGTCTGCCAACAAAAGATCAGCTCCGAGGACTACCACCGCACCTTGAGGCAGGTGGCGATGGTCTTCCAGGGACGCAATGAAGAGCTGCTGGACCTGCTCCATGAGCAAATGGAGCGCTACGCCGAGCGCCTGGATTTTGAGAGTGCTGCCCGGGTGCGCGATCAGCTCCAGGGCATCGACACGCTGACGGCGGATCAGAAGATGAGCCTTGGCGATAGCTCGATCTCACGCGATGTCTTGGCCATGGCTGCCGACGAGCGGGTGGCGGCAGTGCAGCTGTTTCAAATGCGGGCCGGAAAGCTCGTCGGCCGGCTTGGCTTCACCGCCGATGCCCTTGGCATGCCTTCAGCGGAGGAGGGGGCGGGAGGCGACCTGCCCCCTTCGGAATCGCGTCGCGCTGCCATGGGGCGGATCCTGCAGACCGTGATCGAGGAGCACTACAGCCAGGTCGAAGGGGTTGAGATTCCACCCGAACTCCTGCTCCAGGCCCCCTTGCCCCAACAGCAGTTGCTTGAGGACTGGCTCTCAGAGCTTCGTGGCCGCAAGGTGCGTCTGTCCGTGCCCCAACGGGCCCAAAAGGCCGACCTGATCGAGTTGGTCGAACGCAACGCCAACTACGAACTGGAACGGGCCCGCCGCGCCAGCGAACAAAACCTCCTCGCCACCGAGGATCTGGCGCAGCTGCTGGAGCTGAACACCCCTCCCCGCCGGATCGAGGGGTATGACATCAGCCATATCCAGGGCAGCGATGCGGTGGCATCGCAGGTGGTGTTTATCGATGGCTTGCCGGCCAAGCAGCACTACCGCAAATACAAGATCCAGAGCAGCTCGATCCGCTCCGGTCATTCCGATGACTTCATGGCCATGGCCGAGATCATGCGGCGTCGCTTCCGCCGCTGGGCCCAGGCCAAGGCTGCCGGTGCCGATCTCAAGGAACTGCGGCGATCGGCAGGCTCAGCGCTTCACACGGGCGGGCTCAATGACTGGCCGGACGTGGTGATGATCGACGGCGGCAAGGGTCAACTCTCTGCGGTGATGGAGGCCCTACGGGAGCTCAACCTCGATGAGGATCTCGTTGTCTGTTCCCTGGCCAAACAACGCGAAGAGGTCTTCATTCCCGGTGTAAAGGAGCCGTTGGAGAGCGAACCGGAGCAGCTCGGCGTTCAGCTCCTACGGCGGCTTCGCGACGAAGCCCACCGTTTCGCCGTCAGCTTCCACCGTCAGCAGCGGGGTGAGCGGATGAAGCGCTCCCGTCTCTCAGACATCCCTGGCCTTGGACCCAAGCGGATCAAGGAGTTGCTGGCCCATTTCCGCTCCATCGACGCGATTCAGCTCGCCAGCCCCGAGGCCCTGGCGGCAGCTCCAGGAATGGGGGCTGGACTCGCCAAGGTGATCTGGGACCACTTCCACCCTGGCGGCGATGAGGTTGGCGCGGGCCAGCCCCAGGAGGACGCGGTTGACCTCGAGAATGATCGACCGTTGGAGCTGGCTGGGTGAAGCCCTTGCGTTGGATCCTGGCTTCGATCATTGCCATGCTGTTGCTGGCTCCCGCAGCGGCCTGGGCTGCGCCCGGGTTGTGCATTGGCCCCATCTGCGCCGACGAGATAAGCCGCAGCGCCAAACATCACTTCCAGCTGAGGATGCGCATCAGCGATCAGCGGGGCCACCGTGAGCGGATCGTGATCGACTGCCGCAACGGTCAGCTTTCGCCGGCGGCGGGACTGGTCGAACGCGGCTATGCCCAGGCCGTGGCCACCAAGGCCTGCCGCTTGGCTGGGGAGCCTGCATGAGCATCGGCATCTGGGTGTTGGGTGATCAGCTCAACCCTGATCAGTCAGCTCTGGCCAGTGCCAGGCCTGAGGACTGCCGGGTGTTGCTGCTGGAGAGCAGTTCGGTCCTGGAGCAACGGGCGTATCACGCTCAAAAAATGGTTCTGGTGTGGAGTGCCATGCGCCACTTCGCCGCCGACCTCCGCGACCAGGGCTGGACTGTGGACTACATCCAGACGGAGACGTTCAGCAGCGCACTCTTGGCCTGGATCCAAGAGCAGGGGATCCAGGAACTGCGGCTGATGGAGCCGGTGGATCGCGGTTTTCGCCGCTCCATTGAGCGGTTGTCATTGCCCATTCCCATCCACTGGATGCAAAGCAATGCCTTCCTCTGGAGCCGGGAAGACTTTGCGGCTTGGGCAGGGCGCTACAAGCAACTGCGTATGGAGCTCTTCTACCGCGAAGGGCGCAAGCGTTTTGGCGTTCTGATGGAGACCGCCGATTCACCCCTTGGCGGCCAGTGGAATTACGACCAGGAGAACCGCAAGCCCCCAACGAAAGGTCTGAGCGGTCCAGCCCCACTCTGGTTCGAGCCTGATGCCGTGACCAGGGCCGTCATCGAGAAGGTTGAGGGGCTGCAGCAGCGCCATGGCTTGCCAGGGGAGACCCAACCCTTTCGCTGGGCGGTCAATCGTGACCAGGCCCTGCAGGTCCTGGATCACTTCACTCAGACCCGCCTCTCAGGCTTTGGTCCTTTTCAGGACGCCATGGTCAGCGGTGAGCCCACCCTGTGGCATGCACTGCTCTCCCCTTACCTGAATCTGGGACTGCTCCATCCCCTGGAGGTCATTCAGCGGCTGGAGCGGGAGGGCCTTGAGCGGCAGGTGCCCCTGGCGGGACTCGAGGGAGTGATTCGTCAGATCCTGGGCTGGCGGGAGTACACCCACGGCCTCTATCAATGGTTCGGCGAGCAGTACGCAGAGGTCAACCATTTCGGGGCTTCAGAGCCCCTGCCGCAGTGGTTTGAGCAGCTTGGGGGGAGCGGGATGCGTTGTCTCGACACGGTCTTTGCGGAAATCGAGAGCAGTGGATACGCCCACCACATCCAACGCCTGATGCTCCTGGCGAATTACGGCCTGCTGGCCGGCTTGGATCCCCAAGCCTTAACGGCCTGGTTCCACCGGATGTTCATCGACGGGTTCGATTGGGTGATGCTCACCAACGTGCTCGGCATGGGGGTCTTTGCCGATGGCGGTCGCCTGGCCAGCAAGCCCTATGCGGCCAGCGGCAACTACATCAAGCGCATGAGCAACTACTGCAAAGGCTGCTCCTACGACGTCAAACAGCGCACTGGTCCCAAGGCCTGCCCCTTCAATAGCCTCTATTGGGATTTTTTGGCACGCCATGAACCTGAACTCAGGCGTAACCACAGGATGGGATTGGTGATGAAGCAGCTCAGCAAGCTTCCGGAGGAGGAGCTGGCTGCGATCCGCAGCACCGCGGCCAACCATCGCGCCCTGGCGGCCAGTGGTGGCGCCTAACTTGTTGCCCAGTTCGGCTCCGGCCTGTGATCACCCTGGCGGCCCTTCCTCCTGAGGCTTACCTCTGGTTCAAGACCCTCCACATCGTCGGCGTGGTGGTCTGGTTCGCCGGACTCTTTTATCTCGTCAGGCTGTTCATCTATCACCGGGAGGCCGAGGAGCTCGAGCCTGCCCTCAAGGATGCGTTCCAGGCCCAGTACGGGCTGATGGAAAAGCGTCTGGCCAACATCATCACCACACCGGGAATGGTGGTGGCTGTCTCGATGGCGATTGGCCTGTTGGTGGCCAACCCTGCCTGGCTTCAGCAGGGATGGATGCACGCCAAGTTGGCCTTTGTCGCGGCCCTGCTGGCCTATCACTTCTTTTGTTATCGCCTGATGGGGCAGCTGCAACAGGGGAGCTGCGGCTGGAGTCCCAAACAACTGCGGGCCCTCAATGAGCTGCCGACCTTGCTGTTGGTGATCGTTGTGATGCTGGTGGTCTTCAAGAACCAGTTCCCAACCGGAGCCGCCACCTGGTTCATCGTGGCCCTGGTGGTCTTCATGGCCGCCTCGATTCAGTTCTATGCCCGCTGGCGCCGCCTCCGGGCCGAGAAGGAAGCCGCCGCAGCTAGCTAGTGCGCCATCCCCTGATTCCGGTCCTGCAATCCGTCACGGCTGAATGCTGCCCAACGCGGCTGAATTTCCACTGCCACACCACAAACAGCGATGGCAGCCTCGCGCCTGAGGCCTTGGCCCAGCAGGCCCTCTCCATCGGCCTGGAGCACTTGGCGGTCACCGATCACCACAGCACTGCTGCTTTTTTGCCAATCCAGCGCTGGTTTGAGCAGCAGCTGGAGAGCGGGATGAGCCCGCCCCAACTCTGGAGTGGCATCGAGATCAGCTGCCTGCTGGAGGGCTGCCTTGTTCATGTCCTCGGTCTTGGTTTTGATCCCGAACACCCTGCGCTGGAGCCCTATCGCCAGGGCCAAGCTCCGATCGGGGAAGCGCTGAAGGCCAGCGAGGTCAGGCGCCGGCTCCATTCCGCTGGGGGATTGGCGTTGCTGGCCCACCCCGGCCGCTATCGACTGCCGTTTCAGCGATTGATCCCCGCTGCCGCAGATCTGGGGTTCGATGGGGCCGAGGCCTACTACGACTACGACATGCAGCCGCAATGGCGTCCGACGCCGTTGGTGTGCGACTCGGTCTCAGAACTTCTGACCAAACACGCACTTCTGCGAAGTTGCGGTACCGATACCCATGGGTTCGAGCTTTGTGGCCGCTAGGGTTTCCGGAGATCCTGAACCCTTGCGATGGGCCTGTTTGATCGCCTGCTCGGCAATAACCAGTCGCAGTCTCCCCTGACCAAGCGGGAGCCAGCGAAGAAGAAGGAGGAAGCGTTCTTCCTCGACGCCGATTCCTCCAGCAGCATGGGGAATGTCGACTTCATGCGTCAGTCGAACACGATCCGTCGCACCTTCCCCGGCACCGCTGCCAGCCCTGGGAGCAAGGAAATCGTTGACGAGGTCGCCTCGATGACGGCCCGTCGTGTCATCAAATCTGATGGGCTTGGTGACCCGAAAAAACCTGAGGTGCAGACCGATCTGACGGGTGGCATCCCGAAGGAAGTCAAGAAGACGTTCTGCGAGCCGATGAGCCAGGCCGAGCTGGACGAGCGCAAGCGTGGTTCCTCCGTCGGCGTGAACGTCCCCGGTGGCCCTGCCGCCATCAACGCCCAGAAGCAGCAAGAGAAAGCTCAGCAGGCCGAAGCACAGCCCACCAGCCCGACGAGCACGGCGAAGCCCGGGGACATTGGTGCCTTCAAGGGCTGGGTCAAGGACCTCTAACCCTCGATCAGCGCCTCCGCATTCAAGACCAGCTCACGCAGATGCGCGAGCTGGTTTTTTTGTGCCCCGCTCCAGAGCCCGCGGTGATGGGCCTCAAGCAGGCGTTCGCCCATGTCCCGTAGGGCCCAAGGGTTGTGGGTTTTCAGGAACTCCAAAACCTCGGGAGATTCAAGCCACTGCTGGCAGATTGAGCCGTAGCTCCAGTCGGGAACCCGACCGGTGCTCGCGTCGTAGGCGAAGAGGTAATCGAGGCTGGCGGCCATCTCGAAGCCACCCTTGTAGCCGTGCTGTTGCATGCCTTCAATCCAGCGCGGATTGAGAACGCGGGAGCGGAGCACCTTGTCGAACTCCTTCTCCAGGCGGTGGATGCGGGGCCGCTGATGGCGTGAATGGTCCCCGAACCAAACCGCTGGTGCGACACCACGAACGGACTCGACCGCAGCACTCAGCCCGCCCTGGAACTGGTAATAGTCATCGGAATCCAGAAGGTCATGCTCACGGTTGTCCTGGTTTTGCAGCACGACCTGGACTGACGAGAGGCGCTGCTGAAAACCATCCCGGTCGGAGGCAATGCGCAGGGCACCAGTGCCATCACCCTCGTAGCGCCAGCTGCCCCAATTCAGGTAGGCCTCGGCCAGATCACCACGCCCCTCCCAGTCACCACTGTCGATCAGACCTTGAAGGCCCGCTCCATAGGCCCCAGGGGCTGAGCCATAGACCCGCCAGGCATGACCATCCCTTTGCGCGGCTTGCGCGAGCGGGTTCTCCTCAGCCGATTCATCGGCTGCAGCCACCAGAGCCGTGGCGCGGTTGACCCACGCCACCAGCTGGGGAAAGGCGTCTCGGAAGAGTCCTGAGATCCGCAGGGTCACATCCACCCGGGGCCGACCTAAGGCCGAGAGGGGAATCAACTCCAGGTCCACCAGCCGGCGACTGGGTCCATCCCAGACCGGGCGGACGCCCAGCAAGGCCAGGGCCTGGCCAATGTCCTCCCCGCCATTGCGCATCGTGCTGGTGCCCCAGACCGACAGGGCGAGATGGCGAAGGGGCTCCCCCTCCTCCATCAAATGCTGATCGAGCAGGAGTTCTGCGCTACGTCGACCCAGGTCCCAGGCTGCTTCCGTCGGCAGCCCGCGCAAATCAACGCTGTAGAAATTGCGGCCCGTCGGTAAGAGATCCGGCCGTCCACGGGTGGGGGCACCGGAGGGCCCTGCCGCGATCCGATCACCTGCTACACCACGCAGAAAGGCCGTGCGCTCGGCCTCACCGCAGCCAAGCAGATTCGGCACGAGCCGTTGGCCAAGACGCTCCAGCACGTGCTCGGTGTGTTGCCCGACGGCCTCGTGGCTGTGCACTTCGCCCAGAAGTGAGCGGCAGAGATCAAGCGCCTGATCTTCAAGCCAGGCGATGGCATCCCCGCAGACCCTGGGGTGTCTGACGCCGAGGGCGAGTAGCCGCTGCTGATCGACGGGCTCGAGGGGGGATTCTTCTGGGTCACTCCAGGGGTCCAGCTGCAAGGCCGCATCGAGGGCAAGGGCCTGGGTTAGACCGAGACCACCCTCCTGGGGGGGACGGGCCAGACAGGCCAGCAGTTCAGCGAGGGCCTCCGTCTCAGGAAGGAAGCCGAAGCGATGCAGACCGGTTCGGATCTGGGCTTCCTTGAGTTCACAGAGGTAGCCGTCGGCGGCATCGAGGGGATCCGCAGCGTCGCCCGCGGCCAAGACGTCGCTGAGTTCGCTGCGGCTCAGTTGCGTCAGGATCGCGCTGCGGAGCGTCTCGCTCCGAGCACTGCCTAGCTGTACGGATTCCCAGTACTCATCAATCAGAGCCTCGAGTTCCCGCAAGTCGCCATGGAGTCCTGCACGACCAAGAGGTGGGGTGAGGTGATCGAGGATGACCGCCTGGGCACGGCGCTTGGCCTGGGAGCCCTCACCCGGGTCATTGACGATGAACGGATAGAGGTGGGGGACCGGGCCTAAGGCCAGTTCCGGGAAGCAGCCTGGCGAGAGTCCAAGTCCCTTTCCAGGAAGCCACTCGAGGTTGCCGTGCTTCCCCACATGGCAGACCAGCTGGACCGCTGCGGAATGGTTCAGCCAGAGGTAGTGGGCCAGGTACTGGTGGGTCGGCACCAGATCCGGGGAGTGGTAGCTGAGGCTTGGGTCCCTCTCGTAACCCCGGGACGGCTGGATCATCACCACCACATGGCCGTATTGCAGGCCATGGATGGGGTAGCCCTCCTTCTCCAGCGACGGATCCTGTTTTGGTGAACCCCATTGGGCTTCCAGGCGGCTGCGAGCTGCTGCGGGGATTCCGTCAAACCAAGCCAGGTAGTCGGCAAGGGGAAGGTGATCTAGGGCCTTCAGGTGAGTGCTTTCAGGGTCATTCGTCCGTCCGGCGAGCAACGCCTGAATCAGGCCGTCTCCGTCGCTTGGCAGCTGCTCCGGTAGTCCATAGCCCGCTTGCTTCAGCCAATGCAGCATCGCCGCAGCGCTGGCTGGGGTGTCGAGCCCGACGCCGTTGGCTAATCGCGCATTGCGGGTTGGATAGTTCGCCAGCACCAAGGCCAGACGGCGATCGGACGCCGGGGTCTCGCGCAGGCTGCACCAGCGCTGCACCAATTGCGCAACCCAATCGAGCCGCTCCCGCTCCGGTAGATAGCGATGCAGAGCTGTGGCCAAGCGCGCATCAGCTCTGGTCAGCTCCTTAAAGGCTCCAACGCGTGTGCTGATGCGACCGTCGAGCTCCGGCATCGCCACCTGCAGGGTCAGATCCAGGGAGGACAGACCAATGGGACTGGCGCTCCAAGCCTCCTGCGTTTGGGTGCTGCAGAGCAGCTGGAAGACAGGAACACCGAGCGCGTCCCACAGCGGGGCACCGAGCCCTGCTTCAGCGAACTGCACGGAGGCGAAGGAGGTGGTACAGACCACAGCCGCCACCTGCTCGCGCTGGAGCAGATCCAGGGTTCCTCGCTGGACCCCTGGGTCCCTAAGGCTGCTGACCCAGAGAGCCCGCGGGGCGAGCCCCTGTGTTCTGAGGGAGTCGAGCAGGGCCTCGGGCAAGGCCAAATCACCGGACTGCAGGAGCGCCCGGTAGAGGATGACACCGACACGCGGTCCGAGATCGTCACGCCAGTCGTGGGCTTTCGGGTCCTCAACGGCGTGGACTTGGGGGAGCTGCAGCTGGCCGTGATCGAGCCAGTGGCCAAGGGAGCCCAGGACCTCCAGAAGATTCGATGTACCCCCTTCCCGGAGGCAGCGGCTGCTGGCTGTGGCGAGTTCAGCGGGAACGCTGCTGAGGCTGGCAAGGGCCTCGTCCTCATCGGCGGTCCCCGCCAGAACGACCAGCGCTCGTTTGGAGTCTGCAGAGGCCCACTGCCGGAACTGCTCGAGGCCATAACTCCAGTGCCCGCGTCCGCCAAGCAGTCGGATCAACACCAGCTGCGTGCCGCCAAGGCTGGTGCGGATGTAGTGATCGAGAACCGCTGGGTGCTGCAGGCTGGCCAGGTTGAGTCCTTGGATCTGGCGAGCCGCTCCTGCCGGACAACTGTGCTGATCCAGGCAGGCCGACAGGGCAGCCAAGTCGGTGTCGGCGCTGGAGAGGAACACCAGCTCCGCCCCGGGTTGCTCCACGTAGGTCACCCCGTCATCAGGGCTGTGGCTACCAGGGACAGCCGCAAGACGGTGCATTGCTCCATCTTGCTGGTTCAGCACTCGCGCTTGGGCACCCAGCAGTGAGAGGATCGTCTGCAGCTGTGGCCGCCCCCACCGACCCCATGCATCAGTTCCTGCCCTTCGCCTGGTTCGGTGGCAAGTGTGTGCCCTTTGCGGAGGCCACGCTGTCGGTGGCGACCCATGCCCTGCACTATGGGACCGGTGCGTTTGGCGGAATGCGGGCGATCCCCAATCCTGCCGATGCCAATGAGATTCTTCTGTTCCGGGCCGATCGCCACGCCCGCCGATTAAGTCAGAGCGCGCGTCTCCTACTAACAGAGCTCAGCGAAGACACGATCCACAGCGCGATCCATCAGTTCCTGTGCGCCAATCGCCCCACCTGCCCGGTCTATCTGCGTCCCTTCGTCTACACAAGTGACCTGGGGATTGCCCCGAGACTGCACAACATTGAGACCGATTTCCTGATCTACGGACTCGAGCTCGGTGACTATCTCTCCCCTGAGGGGGTGAGCTGCCGGATTAGCTCCTGGACCCGCCAAGAAGATCGCTCCCTGCCCCTGCGCGGCAAAATCAGCGGCGCCTACATCACCAGTTCCCTCGCCAAAACAGAGGCCGTCAAGAGCGGTTTTGATGAGGCTCTGCTGCTCAACAGCCGCGGCAAGGTCAGCGAGGCCAGTGGCATGAATCTGTTCCTCGTTCGCGATGGTGTGCTGATCACACCAGGTGTCGATCAGGACATTCTTGAGGGCATCACCCGATCCAGTGTTCTGGAGCTGGCTAAGGCGATGGGGATCCCCACCCTGGAGCGTCCCGTCGACAAGAGCGAGTTATTCATTGCCGATGAAGTCTTCCTCAGCGGTACGGCCGCTAAGGTGACGCCGATTCGTCGTGTGGAAACCACTGAACTCAGTGCTGAGCGTCCGGTGATGACCGCCATTCGCGATCGCCTGACCGCCATCACGGAAGGGCGTGATCCCGCCTTTGACCATTGGGTCACCCGCATTCGCCTGGACGGTTGATCGGTTGATGCTCACCACACAACGCATCGGTTTTCTAGAGCGCCTGCACAGCCCCGCACGGCCAGTGCTGGTGTTTGACGGCGCAACGGGAACATCGCTTCAGCAGATGGATCTGACCGCCGATGACTTCGGCGGCCTAGCCCTTGAGGGCTGCAACGAAAACCTGGTGTTCACGCGTCCGGATGCGGTCCAGGCGGTCCATCGTCAGTTCCTCGAAGCGGGCTGTGATGTGATCGAGACCGACACCTTTGGGGCGACCTCAACGGTGTTGGCCGAGTACGACATCCAGGACAAGGCCTTTGAGCTCAACAAGCGGGCCGCGGAGTTGGCCCGTGAGATGGCGGCGGCCTACTCAACGCCTGAGAAGCCCAGGTTTGTCGCCGGCTCGATGGGGCCGACAACCAAGCTGCCAACCCTGGGTCACATCGGCTTCGATGAGATGCGCGACTCCTTTGCGGAGCAGGCCGAGGGCCTGATCGCAGGCGATGTCGACCTGTTCATCGTTGAGACCTGTCAGGACGTCCTGCAGATCAAGGCGGCCCTCCAGGGGATTGAACAGGCCTTTGCCAAGACCGGCGAACGGCGTCCACTGATGGTCAGCGTGACGATGGAAACCACCGGCACGATGCTGGTGGGATCGGATATCGCTGCTGTCGTGGCGATCCTTGAGCCCTTTCCAATCGATGTTCTTGGCCTGAACTGCGCGACGGGCCCTGAGCAGATGAAGGAGCACGTTCGCTACCTCTCGGCCCACAGCCCCTTCGTCGTCAGCTGTATCCCCAACGCGGGATTGCCCGAAAACATTGGCGGTGTGGCGCACTACCGCCTCACGCCCACCGAGATGAAGATGCAGCTGATGCACTTCGTCGAGGACCTTGGTGTCCAGGTGATCGGTGGCTGCTGCGGCACAACTCCCGCCCACATCGGCGCCCTGGCGGAGCTCGCTTCTGAACTGCAGCCTGCAGAGCGCAGCGTGCGTGGAAGCACTGAGCCGGATGCCGATGCTCCACGGCCAGCCCTGCAGTACGAACCCTCCGCCAGTTCGATCTACGGCGTTACCCCCTATCTGCAGGACAACTCCTTCCTGATCATTGGTGAGCGACTGAATGCCAGTGGCTCCAAGAAGGTCCGGGAGTTGCTGGCGGAAGAGGATTGGGATGGTCTGGTTTCCGTTGCCCGGGGGCAGGTCAAGGAGAACGCCCACGTTCTCGATGTCAATGTCGACTATGTCGGCCGTGATGGCGAGGCCGATATGCACGCCTTGGTGAGCCGTCTGGTCACCAACGTCAACCTTCCCTTGATGCTTGACTCCACGGAGTGGCAAAAGATGGAAGCCGGTCTGAAGGTGGCCGGTGGTAAGTGCATCCTCAACTCCACCAACTACGAAGACGGTGACGAGCGCTTTTTCAAAGTGCTGGAACTGGCGCGTGACTATGGCGCTGGTGTGGTGGTCGGCACTATTGATGAGGAGGGGATGGCCCGCAGCGCAGAGCGCAAATTCGCCATCGCACAACGCGCTTACCGGGACGCCCTGGAATACGGCATTCCAGCCCATGAAATCTTCTACGACCCTCTAGCGCTGCCCATCTCAACGGGCATCGAAGAGGACCGTGAGAACGGCCTCGCCACCGTCCAGGCGATTCGCATGATTCGCGAAAACCTCCCGGGCGTCCATGTGGTTCTCGGTGTCAGCAACGTCAGTTTCGGCCTGTCACCTGCGGCTCGCATCGTTCTGAACTCCGTCTTCCTGCACGACTGCTGTGAGGCGGGCATGGATGCGGCCATCGTGAGCCCTGCGAAAATCCTCCCCCTGATCAAGATCAGTGAGGAGCACCAGCAGGTCTGCCGCGATCTGATCAATGACCGCAGGCGCTTTGAGAACGGCGTCTGCGTCTATGACCCGCTGACGGAGCTCACCACGCTGTTCGAGGGCGTGTCCACCAAGGAAGCCCGCGCCTCCGGTCCCTCCTTGGCAGACCTTCCGGTTGAGGAGCGGCTCAAGCAGCACATCATCGATGGCGAGCGCATTGGCCTTGAGGATGCCCTGCGTCTTGCGCTTGAGACCTACAAACCGCTGCACATCATCAACACCTTCCTGCTTGATGGGATGAAGGTGGTAGGTGAACTCTTCGGCTCCGGCCAAATGCAGTTGCCTTTTGTGCTTCAGAGTGCCGAGACGATGAAGTCTGCAGTGGCTTTCCTGGAGCCATTAATGGACAAGGTGGAGGGTGAGAGTTCAGCGAAAGCGAAGTTCTTGATTGCCACTGTCAAAGGCGATGTCCATGACATCGGCAAGAATCTCGTTGACATCATCCTCACGAATAACGGCTACGAGGTGATCAACCTGGGCATTAAGCAGCCCGTCGAGGCCATCATTGAGGCGCAGCAGAAGCACAACGCTGATTGCATTGCCATGAGTGGGTTGTTGGTTAAGTCAACGGCCTTCATGAAGGACAACTTGGCTGCGTTCAATGAGGCAGGGATCAATGTCCCTGTGATCCTTGGTGGTGCTGCGTTAACCCCTCGCTTTGTCAATAAGGACTGCCGTGAGGTTTATGCCGGTCAGGTGATTTACGGCCGCGATGCGTTTGCTGACCTGCGGTTCATGGATGCCCTCGTGACCGCCAAAGCGGATGAGCAGTGGGACAACGCCAAGGGGTTCCTGGGTGCGATTCCCGAGGGCCTTGGTCTGGACAATGCTGGCGAATCTGACGGTCAGCCAGAGGGCTCTGGCGGCAAGGCAGCGGCTGAATCGACTCCCGCTGCGCTAACTCCCGTCTCAACGGAACGCTCCGAAGCCGTCCCTGAAGAGCCAGCCCTCACCCCTCCGTTCTGGGGAAGTCAGGTCCTGCGGGAAGACGCGATCGACATCGAATCTGTCTTCGCCTACCTGGATCGCAATGCCCTCTTCGCCGGGCAGTGGCAACTGCGCAAGGCCCAAGGACAGTCCCGCGAGGACTATGAGGCCATGCTCGCTGAGAAGGCTGAGCCGGTCCTCGCCCACTGGAAGCAGCGCTGCATCGATGAGGCCCTGCTGAGCCCTCGGGTGGCCTATGGCTACTACCCCTGTGGCCGCGATGGAAATGCCCTTGTGGTGCTTAACCCTGAGCAACACGACCAGGAGCTCGGACGCTTTGAGCTGCCGCGCCAGCGATCAGGCAACCGCTACTGCATCGCTGATTTCTATCGCGACCTCGCCCCCGGGGCCACAGACGTGCTGCCGATGCAGGCGGTGACCATGGGTGAGCGGGCCACTGAATTCGCCCAGGAGCTCTTCAAGGGCGATCAGTACAGCGACTACCTGTACTTCCATGGACTTGGCGTTCAAATGGCAGAGGCCTTGGCCGAATGGGTCCATGCCCGCATTCGCAGCGAGCTGGGCTATCCGGACCCCGCAGACATGCCCCTGCGCGATGTCTTAGCTCAGCGCTATCGCGGCAGTCGCTACTCCTTTGGTTATCCCGCCTGCCCCAACGTCCCGGATTCCCGTCAACAGCTCACCTGGCTGGGTACGGATCGCATTGGGTTGAGCATGGACGAGAGCGACCAACTGGAGCCCGAGCAGAGCACCACAGCTCTGGTCGCCCTGCACAGCCAGGCTCGCTATTTCTCCGCTTAGGGTCAGGGCCCCTCACCCTTGACCGATGGCCATTGCCGGACCTGGCGGCGTCGATGCTGCAATCGCCTCAGGCATTGATCTCGATGGAAGCCCGATCCCTCAGGAGATGCTGGCCCTCTACAACGAGGTGATGGATCTGGAGTGTCAACGGGCCCGCAGCGGCGTCAAAAAATCAATGCGGAACCGTGTGGTTAAAACCGGCTCGAAGCACTTTGACCAACAGACCCTCGATGCACGCCTCAAGGCGGCTGGCTGGGATGGCCTGAAGGACAAAGAGGTCGCCTTCTTCTACGGCTGAATCAGCCGCAGAGATTTTCCATGGTGTCGATCACTTCCTGTTGGAACTCCTCGAGGTCAGAGGAGTCCGATAGATCGACACCCTCTCCAGCCGCGTTCTGAGCTAACTCCTGGAAGTGGAATGCGCCCTCGCCGTTGGCCAAGAACTCAATGGCAGAGCTCTCGCCGCTCTCCTTGAAGGCATCGCAAAGGGCCAGGAAGGCGCCGTCTTCGGTGAAGTCCCAGCTCATGTAGGGGGGTTGGCTGAATGACCTTTAACGCCTTACCCCCCGATCCCGTCAACCTCCCCGGGGGTTTTTTTCCACTCCTTCGTCAGAATTGACGTCATTCACCGGCTGAAACCGGGCACAACCCAACGATGAACGCAGCTGAGACCACGTCCCTCAACGTTCTTGGAGAACCGTTGCAGGAGTGTGGATGTGACCCGATGACTGGCTGGTTTCGCGACGGCAGCTGCCGCACCAACGCAGCGGATTTGGGGCGTCACAGCGTCTGTTGCGTCGTCAATGAACAATTCCTCAGCTACTCGAAGGCTCAGGGGAATGATTTGACGACCCCGATGCCCGCCTATGGCTTCCCCGGGCTCAAACCCGGTGACCATTGGTGCGTCTGTGCAGCCCGTTGGCTCGAGGCCTACCAAGACGGCATGGCCCCACCCGTCCGCCTCGCAGCTTGTGAGGACTCCAGCCTGGACGTGATTCCCCTCGAGCTGCTTCAGGCCCACGCGGCGGACCAGTGACCCCCCTCAGCATCGGTGTCCTGGGCCTTGGGGCTTGGGGGCAGACCCTCTCTGATCTGTTCAGCCGCCAGGGGCACCAGATCAGGGTTTGGAGTCGCCGCAGCGGAGGGTCCCCTCTCGAGGCGATACGCGGTGTTGATTTGGTGCTGGTGGCCGTCTCCCTTGCAGGGAGCAAGCAGCTGGCCACAGACCTGGCTGGGGGCTGGGACCTGCGAGTGCCGCTGCTGAGCTGTAGCAAGGGGCTCGACCCCGAGACCCAGCTCACCGCAAGTCAGATCTGGCAGGCCGCTAATCCCGAGCTCAACCCTCTGGTGCTGAGTGGTCCCAACCTTGCGACTGAATTGGCCCAGGGCTGCCCGGCGGCGAGTGTTTTGGCCGGGGTGGACCTCGATCGGGTTCAGCAGCTGCAGCGGCAGCTCAGCTCCGATCAGCTGCGGCTTTATGCCAGTGCCGATCCGCTTGGAGTGGAACTCGCGGGTGCGCTTAAAAACGTGATGGCGATCGCGGCTGGGATCTGCGATGGCCTGCAGCTCGGAGCCAACGCCAAGGCCTCGTTGCTCTGCCGGGGGATGGCGGAGATGGGACTGGTGATTCAGAACCTGGGGGGAGAGCAGGGCAGCCTCTACGGGTTGGCGGGTCTGGGTGATCTCTTGGCAACAGCGAACAGCCCCCTCAGCCGGAACTACCGCTTTGGTTTGGCCCTGGCGGGAGGGGCCAGTGCCAGCGAAGCCCAAGCCAGCGTTGGCGCCACTGTCGAGGGATTCAAGACTGCCCAGGCTGTTGCGGCACTGGGCGAGCGCCACGGCTGGTCCCTACCGATCTGCCAGCAGGTGGTGCGTACGGCAGACGGCCGAAGTAGCCCCCAAGAGGCGGTTCATGCCTTAATGCAGCGGTCCCTTCGTGATGAGCAGGCCTAGCGCTGGATGCCTGAGCTTCCTTCCGATCCAACGGCGCGGCGGGCTCTGCTGATCGAGGCGTTTGCTGATGGTCCCCTGTGCGGCAACGGCGCAGCGGTGGTGGAACTGCAGGAGGCGGCCAGCCCAGAGTGGATGCAGGCCCTGGCGGGCAGTTTGAAGCAATCTGAGACGGCCTTTCTTTGGCTGAACCCCAGGCAGCAGTGGTGCATTCGCTGGTTCACACCAACCTGTGAGGTGCCCCTCTGCGGCCATGCAACGCTGGCCGCAACCCTGGCCCTGCAGCACTGGAACTTGGTTCCAGTAGGAGACGAGCTCCGCCTGGCGAGCCGAAGCGGTGGCTTAGCGGTTCGCGTTGATCCGCAGGTGACGGGAGCTGCCTCCCTGGTGCTGCCCAGCGAACCCCTCATCCATGAGCAGGCACCGAGCTATCTGAGGCAGGTTCTGGACAGCGACGTCTTGGGCTACTGGCGCTCGAACTTGGGCTATCGCGTCGTACTCGTGGACAGCGCGCTGATCCTGCGGGAGCTCCGGGGGGTGAGTGAGCGCCTCGAAGGGGCTGATCGTCAAGGTCTGGTGGTGATGCAGGCCGGGAGCTCCGCTGAGCTCTTTGGCCAGACCTGCGACTACCAGCTGCGCTTCTTTGCCCCAGGCCTCGGCATTGAGGAGGATCCGGTAACGGGTTCAGCCCATGCCCTCGTCGCGCCCTGGTGGGCCGATGCGCTCGGCAAGTCCACCCTGCACGGCTGGCAGCCCTCGGCCCGCTGCGGCGGGATGCGCTGTGAGCTCCAGGAGGGTTACCGCGTGCGCCTCAGTGGTCTGGGCCATGTCCTCTGGTCAGGCTCAGTCGCAACCGGCCCTCCAGGGCATGTTCCAGGCGACTGGAGCGTCTGCAGTCAGGACTGAGTGGCGCTTTAATCAGATCTGGCCTTGGTCAAGGAGATGGGCGTTCTGGGGCGCTACGGCACAGCAGCGCTGCGCTGCAGCGACGTGGCTGAAGCCAACGGTGCGCTGATCCCCCTGGATACCGCTTTGGAAGGCCTGGCGCGCTGCGAGCCATTCGTCATTCGCCGACTGGAATCGGCCACACCGAAACATCTGCGCCGGGAGGGGCCCAAGCCAAATCCCTTTCTTCCCTGGGATCAGCGCCTGGAGGTGGAACGACTCGGAAGCAGCCACCTGTTGCTGTTGAACAAGTTCCCCGTCCAACGGGGCCACCTGCTCTTGATCACCCAACAGTGGAGGCCGCAGGCCGGATGGCTTGAGCCTGCCGACTGGAGGCAACTCGCGGCCGTGGATGCCTGCACCAGTGGTCTTTGGTTTTTCAATAGTTGCCCCGAAGCCGGGGCGAGCCAGCCCCATCGCCACCTGCAGCTGCTGCCGCGGGAGCCGTCTGAGGTCTGTTGTCCCCTCGACAGCGCTATCCGGGCCCAACTGGACGGATTGGAAGCTCCCTGGCCCTGGCGCTATCGCGTGAGTCACCGGACCGCACCGGCTGGGGCTGAAGCGGCGGCGGAACTCGAGCGCCTCTACCTCGAGCAAACGGAGAGCTTGGGTCTTGGGCAACCGTCGATGTCCGAGCACCCAGGAGCTCCCTACAACGTGCTGATCAGCCCCGACTGGTTCATGACCGTGGCCCGCACCAGGGAGCACGCGGCGGGGTTCAGCGTGAATGCCCTTGGTTTTGCTGGCTACCTACTGCTCACGAACGGCTCCGATCGGGATTGGCTCGAGCGCCATGGTCCTTTGGAGCTGCTGCGAACGGTGGCTCAACCTCGGTGAATTCACCGACGACGCGGGGGACGGGTCAAGGTTTTGCTGAAGCAAGCACACCTTGTTTCCATGCCCACCACGCGGGAGCAGGCCGCAGAAGTTAAGCGGCATCGCGGTCTTGTCCTCGGAACAGCACGGCACTACGCCCAGCGCTGCAGGGAACCCGTCGACGATTTGATCCAGGCTGGCTGGGTCGGTTTCCTCAGGGCCTCAGCGCGGTTTCAGCCAGGACCTGACCGCAGCCTTGGTGCCTATGCCAAGCCCTTTGTCCGCGGCGCAATCCTTCGGCACCTCAGAGACAACAGCCGGCTGGTGCGCTTGCCCCGATCTGTTCAGGATCGGTTAGCGCAGTTGAACAAGATTGAGGCCGCTACTGGCAACCAAGCAACAGTGGGCTTGGGCCGCCGACTGGGCTGGAGTGAGACAGCCTTGCGTGTCCTGCAGCAGGCCGAACAGCTAGAGAGGCTCGATTGGCTTGACCCTGAGCGCTGTGAGGGGATTGCAGCCATGGACGACGAGACCGACCCGTTGCTGCCACGGGCAATGGCGCAGTCCTGGTTGGCGTCGATCCAGCAACGCCACAGTCAGGTTGTGGAGCTTGTGGTCTTGGAGGGCTACAGCCTGCGCCGGACCGCTGGTCTGCTGGGGATCAGCTCCGCAACGGTCCGGCGCAGGCTTCACGCTGGACTGGAGGAGCTCAGGACTCGCTGGAATCCTGCATTTGGCGCTCGAGGGTGCTCAGGGCCGCATTGATCGCCGCCAGCTGACGCTCCAGACCGTCGCGCCAGAAGGTCAACATCTGATGCTTGCGCTCTTGGTGACGGCGACGCATCTGGGCCGGAGAACCTGCATCAGCGCAAGCAAAGAACGGAGGAATCATGGAGAATGCTTGAGTTCAATCGTTCTAGCCAGCAGCAGTGGTTTGCCGCGACAGGCGGCAGGAGCATCAGCCTCTGTGTTGATTTCGATCAGCCGGAGATAAAAGAATTCGGAGCAGCAACGCACCCCACCGCCAATCATTCGCACGTTGAGAGCAGTTGGTCCCATAGGTCTGATGAGACCCCTCGCAATTGCTCTCGTTGGCGGCGTGTTGATCGCCCCTATCCCGGCTCAAGCCGATGTGGCCTTGATGGCCGGCCAGCAGGCCCGGCCGCTGCAGGGTGCGTTCAACACCGTTCCGGTCCTGCACTCCAACCAACCGGAGGAGGTGCATGGACCAGGCATCCTGGTGACGACAACACCCGGACAGACCATTGCGGCGGAGACGGGACAACCCCTTGCCAACGCCACCTACACCTTTAACGGTGAGTTCGGCCTTCACGTTCACCACAAGTACTACCCGAATGACAAGAGCCGCATGGGTAGCGGTGGTGGACGCCGCGGTGAACTCACCCTGGCCACCCTGCTGATCAACCCCAGCAGTCAGCCCGTTCACATTCGCTTTGAGAAAGGGGCTGTCCGCAACAGCTTTGAAGCGCCCTACCAGTCCGACAATCTGATGGGCGTGAAGCCTCTCGGCCATCGCCCATGGAACACCGGGCCAGGGGACGCGACAGCCGTGCAAATGCTGCGCGGCAAGCTGGACCGGAGACTGGCCGATGAGATCACCATCCCCGCCCGCAGCAGGATTGTTCTCTTCAGCACTCAACTCCCAGCCAAGGGCATTGCCAACGGACTGCTGAAGGGACGAAGCGATGGACCGTTCCAGATGGCTGTGGTGGCCGCCGAGGATCCCCAGTCCGATGCAGATCTGATCGCTGTCCTGGATCAACGGCGTTTGGCACCAGGTCGGGTTTACCTCAGCCGGATTCGCCAAATTGAAAACGGCACGGTCTTCTCACGGGTGGCGGGCGTCGCCGTTGGCGACGAATACACCGCAAGCGTGTCCCATGACCTCCAGCAAGGTGCACTGCACGTGCCCCTCACCAGCACCAACCGCCACCATTTCGGCACCGGGGAAGTTCAGATCAATCCCCTGGTCACCCGAATGGTTGATTCCTCGTTAAACAACGTCGGGACCTACGGGGTGCGCTTTGACGTCACCATGAATCTCACGGGCACAGGCCCCCACAAGTTGGTGCTCAGCCATCCCACGATCAATGGCCGAGGCAAATTCACCGCCTTCCGCGGCTCAATCCGCATCGAAACATCCGATGGATACCAAGAGGTCCACGTCGGGATGAAGTCCGGCGAAAGCCTCCCCATTGCCGACCTTTATCTACGGCCGGGTCAGAGCAATCCCATCAAGGTCAGCCTGGTCTATCCAGCGGATGCAACCCCTGGGCACCTGCTGAGCGTGGTTTCGGACCAGCAATTGGCCAATCTCAAACAACGGGAGACGATGACTGCGGTCGCTGCTGCCGCCACAAAACAAAGCCCACCCAAGGTTCCCGTAGCGGCGATCAAGTCACCAGTCTTTGAGCCTGTGACGATCAGGCCGGTCGCGCCACCGGTCGTCGCTCCCCCGCAATGGGTTGAGCCCCCACCGGCACTTCCCAATCTGGAGGGCGTTTCTGCCGCAGTGATCAACCCGACACGCATGAGTGAGAGCTTGATGCTCCGCTATCAGCAGGCTGTCGAGGCCCAACAAAAGATGATGAACTCCCTGTTGGGTCGATAACCTCAACAACAGTTCCCGAACCTGAGTGAGCCAGCGAGAGACCGACAAACGGCGGATCTCGCTGGAACTCAGCGAGGAGCTTTTGGACTGGATCGACGGGCTGAAAGGTCAGCTCGGCTTGCGCAGCCGCGGCGCCACGGTTGAACGCCTACTTCAGGAAGTCAGGGGATCCCAGGACGAGGACGCAGACCAGGACGACTCCTCGCAATCGCAGCCTCACAAGACTCCGGAGGGGGAGGAACGGGACTCACTCGAGCTCGAAGAAGAGCAGAGACCCATTCCCCTCGACGAAGACCTTTCAATTGTTCTCGTGCACTCAGGCTTAGTCGCACAGCGAGACCAGAGCCATGTCTCATCCGAGAGCAGTGAGGTTTTGCGGGAGGGGTCCCCGGAGCCTCCTGCCGCCACAGGCGGCATTCAGCTTCCCGGCTTCGTGCGCAAGCAAGCCAAGCGCGTCAAGCAAACCCTCGACGCGCCTCCCCGCGCGGCAACGCCTGACGCCACGTTGGCCCTGATCCACCGGCTTGAACTGGAACAAGCCATGCAACAGGTCGCCTCGCACTGGAGCGAGGTCTACGGCCAAGCGCCAACGGAGGCTGCGCTGGAAGCGGCCATGGTCTGGCTGGGCCGGGATATCTGGCCGCAATCGGGGGACAGCGACGGACGTCCCTTCGGCTGGAACCTGGTTCAACAGGTGATGTTCTCCTATGCGCCCGAGTGGGAGGAGGGGACCCCGACCCTTGAGCGCGTGATCGTTGCTGCGGGAATCCTTGAGGACCCCTTTGGTGGATCAACGCTGGCCGCACGTGTTCCGAGCTTGATCACACGCTTCGTTCAGCGTCACCGAAGCCGCAGCAAGCGAAGCACCTCCTTTGATGCCATCGACAACAGCATGACGGTGCACAGCGCCCTGAAGATGCTCCAGCTCGCCACGGTCGCCGATCGCCCCTACAGCCTGCGGGAGATCAGGGAGGCCTACCGCACCCAAGCCGTCAGCCATCACCCTGATGCCGGCGGATCAGCTGATGCGATGCGTCGCCTCAACGAGGCCTACCAGTTCCTCAAGGAGCGCTATCGCGACATTGCCTAATCACAGGTCGCAGACGAGACTCGTGGCCAGTCCCAAAATGCGACGATTCTCAGACGCTAAAGCAGTGTGGATTAGTTCTTTATAGATAGGCATTTGTCGTTGTTTTGGCTGCACGAGGCAACGATTGACAGCCTGCACAAGACCGAGCATTCAGGCGATGTCCTCGCATCTCACCAGCACTGTCCAACACTATGGACAACGCTCAAGAAATCAGTTCAGGCCTGCTTTCCAAAAGACGCGTACCTGCTATAGACACAGGTACGCGGCTGATTCCTTCTGGGTATCGGCTCATTTCCGGTGTTTTCCGGCAAAACCAACTCGATCGTCTCCTATTGGTCCTACTGAGGGTCTAGGCCTGGAAGGCCACTGCGACCCACGAGAAGAGCTTCGGTAAAAGTCTGCGCAAGTCCAGCCAGAGGCATTCGAGGAGTGTTTCAGTCGGCACGCCTGAGACGCAGTTCAGGTCTTGTGATGAGGAGATGATGGGACTAGCAATGTCGCGCTGTTTCTCACCCTTTCGGTCGCGCAGAGAATGAGTCTCAGGCAACCCATTAGACCAGCGCGCTGAGACTATGCACGCGTCTCATCCGGGATAAGAGCGACATATCTAATCCTGTGAGTGAGCATGAAAAAAGCCGGCGTGTGCCGGCCGATGACTCAAGAGGGATGAAGCTCAGCAGGGGGTCTGCATTCCTTGAATCAAGAAATCGAAGTAAGGAGCGGCGACGGCAGCATCCTCTTGGCTGAGCAGCACCAGAGCGGCTTCCTTCATGCAACGCATGGATTCGACCATGCCGGGCATCGGAACACCGAGGCTGTTGTACATCTCACGAGCACCCTCGAGGCCAATCTTCTGAATCAGCTCGGTGCTCCCAGCCAGGACGCCGTAGGTGACCAGACGCAGGTACCAGCCGAAGTCGCGCAGGCACTGGGCCCGTTGCTTAGAGCCGTAGGCGTTGCCGCCAGGTGCGACGTATTCGGGCTTACGGCTGAAGAGCTGCTTCGAGGCTTCGTCAACGATCTTCTTTTCGTTGTCAGTCAGGATCCGGACAACGGAAAGGCGATTAGAGCCGGTGGAGAGGAACTCCACCATGGAGCGCAGCTCACCGCCGGTGGGATAGCGGAGCTGATCGTCTGCCTGAAGGATCAGATCGCGTACGACGCTCATCGAAACCACCATTGACCCAGCCACTGTATCCAGGACAAGCGCTGAAAAGCCCCGCTCTGAGCAGGTGTTTACGCACCGATAGGGTCAAAGAAGGACGGCAAGCGGGTGATGGCAGCAAGCAAGGTGCAGTTGGGCTCAACCATCGAGGTCCTGGTCACAGGGCTGGGCCATGAGGGCCAGGGCGTGGGCCGCTGGATGGAAACCGCTGTGTTTATCCCCGGGGCACTGCCTGGTGAAACGGTTCAAGCCCGTGTGCGCCGTTGTGCCAAGCGGCATCTGGAGGCTGATCTGTTGGAGGTCAGTCAGGCGAGTCCCGAACGGGAAAAGCCGCCGTGCATCCTTGCGGAGCGCTGTGGAGGCTGCAGCCTCCAGCACTGTTCCAGTGCGATGCAGCTGGAGTTGAAGCGGGACCTGGTGCAGCAGAGCCTCAGCCGGCTGGCCAAATTGGAGACCAGCGTTGAGCCGGTTTGGGGCTGTGAGCAGGGCTTTGGATACCGAAATCGCGCCCTCATCCCACTGGAGCGCGCGGAGGACGGCCGCTTGAGGGCGGGCTACTACAGACGCGGCAGCCACAAGATCGTCAATCTCAATCACTGCCCGGTCCTTGATCCAAGGGTCGATGCCTTGATTGAGCCCATCAAGAAGGATTTGGAGAAGACCGGCTGGCCCGTTGATGTAAACCTCAGCGCCAAAGGTGGGCTTCGTCACTTGGCCCTACGGGTGGGATCAGCAACGGGGGAAATCCTGATCACGCTGGTGAGCAACCACCGGCAACTCAAGGGACTTGAGTCCCTGGCCCAACGCTGGATGGAGCGATGGCCGGAGGTCGTCGGGGTCGGGCTCAACGTTCAGCCGAAGGCCTCCAACGTCGTGATGGGCCCAGAGACTGACCTGATCGCTGGACGCGCCTGGTTACTTGAAATCTTTGATGGCATTGAGCTGCGCATCGCAGCTGACACCTTCTTTCAAGTCAACACAGCCCAAGCGCAGCGGCTGGTTGAACCACTGCGGCAATTCTTTGCTGCAGGGAAGAGCGCAACGGTGATCGACGCCTACAGCGGAATCGGGACCTACAGCCTGCCCTTGGCACGCTCTGGCCTGAAGGTTCTGGGCCTTGAGGTGCATCCCTTGTCGGTCAGCCAAGCCACGGCCAATGCCGAACGCAACGGGATCACGACCGCCTTTTTTGAACAGGCTGACGTGGCCGCGGTGCTGGCCGAGCGGTTGAAGATGACCGGATCCCTCCTGGTGGATCCGCCCCGCAAGGGACTGAGTGCCGAGGCGCTCGGCGCCATCCTTGATGGCACTCCAGATCGGTTGGCCTACATCAGCTGCAATCCCTCGACCCTGGCGAGGGACTTACAGCAACTCTGCGGTGAAGAAGGCGGCTACCGCCTTGAGACGGTTCAACCAGTTGATTTCTTCCCTCAGACGAGCCATGTCGAGACCCTGGCCCTACTGACCCACAGCGGTTCAGCCGCGTAGCTGGGCACCGAACTGCTTTGCGAGGGCCGCACGGATTTTCTCGTGCGCCTCGTCGACCTCGGTGTCCTTGAGCGTGCGCTTGGGATCCCGATAGCGCAAGCGGAACGCCTGGCTGCAGGAGCCTTGCGCGACCTGCTCCCCGTCGTAGCGGTCCACCAGTTCAGCCTGCTCCAGGAGGGGCTTGCCCGCCTTGCGGATCGCATTCAACAGCTGAGCGCTGGCGGTGTCCGTTGGGACCACCAGGGCGAGATCGCGCTCGGAGGCGGGCACCGTGGCAAAGGGGGCAAAGCTGGGTTGCCAGCGATTGCGCCGGGTCGCCGCACTCAACAGCGCGCCAACCTCCAATTGGAAGAGATAAGTGGTGGCCGGTAGATCGAACTGCTCCGCAAGGGCCGGATGGATCTGACCGAAATACCCCAGTGGCCGCCCTTCAACCACGATCTGGGCTGCACGGCCGGGATGGAGCAGCGGATGATCACTCAACCGCCTGTCCTCCAAGGGCAGCTTCAGGGCGGCGAGTGCTGATTGGAGAACACCACGGGCACTGAAGTAATCAGGCGCTTGAGGCTTGCCGCTTTGGCTCCAGAGCTCGGCCTGACGGGAACCACAGATCACACCAGCGAGGTGTTGGCTTTGCGGTGAACCCTGGGCCTTGGCATCGAACACATTGCCAATCTCGAAGGCCCAAAAACCGCTACGACCAGCCTTCAGGTTGCGCTGCGCCGCCGAAAGCAGGTCATCGACCAGGCTGTCGCGCAGGTGGCTGTAGTCGGCCAACAACGGATTGGCGAGGGCGACGCGGCGGCTGGGATCAGCACCCGGACGGTTGACCTTGGCAGGGCCGAGGGACAGGCTGCAGACCTCCTGGAGACCAGCGCTAGCCAAGAGTCGGCGCAGCCGGCGCTCGGCCTCCTGCAGCGGGGTCAGCCCCCCCGGGGCAATAGGGTCCGGCAGGTGACTGGCGAAACGGTCGTAGCCCACCAAGCGGGCAACCTCCTCAATTAGATCCACCTCCCGTTGCAAGTCCATGGCCCGGGCAGGCGGAACCTGCACCAACCAACCCTCCTCGCCGGCCTGAAGGCTGCAGCCCAGGGCCTCGAGGATCCGCTCGATCTCCGCGTCCTCTAGATCGATCTCCTCGCCATCGGCCGTGACCACAGGACCGAGGAGGTTATGCAATGCGTCGCGGCGTAGCTCGAGTGGCGGCTTGGCTCCCTCGACACGTTGATGCAGCCAGCGACCGTCCAGTTGGGCCCCGCAGATCTCCTGCAGCAAGGCCACGGCGCGGTCGGCGGCAGACAGGGTGACTTCGAGCGGCAGGCCCTTTTCAAAGCGACTGCTGGCGTCGGTCCGCAGCCCCAAGCTGCGGGCGCTCTTGCGGACGGTCTGGGGAGCAAACATCGCCGCCTCGAGCCAGATCGATGTGGTCTTCTCCTGAACAGCCGACGCGTCACCGCCCATGACACCGGCCAGGGCAATCGCGTGGTCCGCGTAGCTCACGACCCAGGCGTCTTCACTGAGGCTGTGGTCGCTGCCATCGAGGGTCGTAAAGGCTTCGCCAGAACGGCCAGCGCGGAGATCGATCGCCGCTGGGTCGAGCTGGCCTTCGCTCAATTGGGCCAGTCGATCTGCATCAAAGGCATGCAGGGGCTGTCCCTGCTCCAGCATCACCAGGTTGGTGATGTCCACGACGTTGTTGATCGGCCGGAGACCAGCACGCTCGAGTCGGCTCTGGAGCCAACGGGGCGAGGGGCCGACCTTGAGGCCCGAGAGGGCGGTCAGACTGAACAGGCCGCCGTCTTCGATGCGGTCTTGAACATCGGCTCCCACAGGCAGTGCCTCGGAGCTGACCACCGGTGCTGCGGACGGCAGGTTGAGGGTTGCCCCAGTCAGTGCAGCCACCTCGCGGGCGATGCCGAGCATCGAGAGACCATCGGGGCGGTTGGCGGTAATCGCCAACTCCAAGACCTGATCGTCGAGACCAAAAAGGGGGCCAACCGGGCTGCCGATGGCCGGAAGGGACTCAAGGGCCTCCTCGAGAACAACAATTCCGTCCGAGCTATCGGCCAACCCGAGCTCTGAGAGCGAGCAGATCATTCCGCTGCTGGCGACCCCGCGCAGCTCTGCGGGCTTGATCTTTAAATCGACGGCCGGCAGGTAGGCCCCGACGGTGGCGACGGCGACGTGAATGCCGGCGCGCACATTTTTGGCTCCACAGACGATCTGTAGCGGAGCTTCAGCGCCGACTGAGACCGTGCAGACGCTCAGCTTGTTGGCGTCCGGGTGGGGTTCCCGCTGCTCAACAAAACCAACCACCACCCCTGCTGCACGGGCGGCCAGATCGGTAATCTCCTCCACCTCGAAGCCGGCAATCGAGAGGTTCTCAGCGAGAACGTCCGGTGCCAGATCGCAGGCCACCAGCTCCCGGAGCCATTGGAGCGAGACCTGCATCTGACACGGGCAAACAGAGCGTCGACTTTAAAGAGGCAAGACACCAGGCCAGGTCAGGCGACAAGGTATGGTTGTCCACTGTCCAATCGCATCGCACAAGCGGCGCAACGTCCTTTATGGCTAAGAACAAGGGCGTCCGGATCGTGATCACTCTCGAGTGCACGGAATGCCGGTCCAACCCCGCCAAGCGGTCCCCTGGCGTGTCTCGTTACACCAGCCAGAAGAACCGCCGCAACACCACTGAACGGATTGAACTCAAGAAGTTCTGCCCGCACTGCAACAAGTCGACGGTCCACAAAGAGATCAAGTGATCTCGGCGGCGTGATCTCCGCGTTCTGCATTTCTCCTCCGTTCAGTCATGCCTAGTTCCTTCTTCAAGAAACGCCTTTCACCGATTAAGCCCGGTGAACCGATCGACTACAAGGATGTCGATCTGCTCAAGAAGTTCATCACCGAGCGCGGCAAAATCCTGCCCCGTCGTCTGACTGGCCTCACCGCCAAGCAGCAGCGCGATCTGACCAACGCGGTCAAGCGCGCTCGGATTGTGGCTCTCCTGCCCTTCGTGAATCCCGAGGGCTGATCCCTGAGCGTTGCGGTCTTCCACAGCGGCGATCTCGTCGGTCTGCAGGAGTCCCGCTCGCCTCAACTTGCCATCGTTGAATCCATCCAGGGCAGCAAAGCGCGGCTCAAGGTTGGATTTGACTCCAAGCAACAGGTTGTCCCACAACGACACCTTGAGCTCATCTGCCCCCTGCCCAGTGGTGCGTCAGCGCCGCAGCGGCTGGGGGCTTCTCCATGGGCCCTCAACAACGACCGAGTGGCAGCGGCCAAACCACGCCCCTCCGCTTGGGGGGCCGCATGGCTCCTGCTGAAGGACTCCGGCGAAGCCGTGAGCTTGCAGGAGTTTTGCGATCTGCTCTATGGCAACACTGAACCGCTCCAGTTGAGTGCCTGTTGGCTGGCCCTAGTGGGTGGTCAGCAGTGGTTCCGTTGGAAACAAGGCCATGTTCAGGCCCGCACCCTGGATGAGCTGAAGCCACTGCGTCGCGAACGACGTCTCAAGGCGATTGCAGAAGAGGAAGAACGGCGCTGGCTTCAACTGCTGAAGAGGCGCCAACCAACAACAGCAGATCAGTGCAGCGCCCTGCATCTGCAGTGGCTCGAGCTGCTGAAGGAGACGGCCAGTGGACGCCGTGAGTTGTCTGAGCTCCCGGATGGGTTGCGTCAGAGCCTGTCGCTGCTGCATCTGACGCAAGAGCGCTCCCAACTGCGTCATCTATTGGTGGACTTGGGTCAATGGGACCCCCACCAGCTCCTCTCCCTGGCCGGGACGGTCTGGAGTGAAGGGTTTTCAGAGTCGCTTGTCCTGGAAGCGCAACGACTAGAGGTAGAGGCTGAGCAGGCGCAGCCAAGCGACCCGACTCGGGTCGACCTCTGCCAGCAACGCTGCGTGACGATCGACGATGACGACACCCGCGACATCGATGACGGTCTGGCAATCGAGAAAACTGCCGCTGGCCGGACAAGGATCTGGATCCATGTGGCCGATCCAGGGCGATTGATTCCAGCTGGCTCGCCCCTCGACCTAGAGGCGCGCAAGCGGGCCAGCAGCCTGTACCTGGCCCAGGGCAATGTGCCGATGTTTCCCGATAAGCTCTCCACCGGGGTCTTCAGCCTGCGGGCCGGACGCCGCACGGCGGCCTGGAGCACCTGGGCCGAGCTGAACGAGGACGGATCCCTGTCGGACTACGGCATGGTGCGCAGCTGGGTCAAGCCGATCTATCGACTCAGTTATGACGATGCCGATGAGCTGATCGAACTGGCCCCACCGCAGGACAGCGATCTTGCTGATCTGGAAGCCCTGCTGAATGCCAGGCGGCGCTGGCGACTCTCACAAGGGGCACTGCAAATGGATCTGCCTGAAGGCCGGATTCGAGCCCGGGAGGGACTGGCCCAGCTCGAGGTCACCGAACCGAGCAACTCGCGCCAGATGGTGGCCGAAGCGATGATCCTTGCCGGTGCCGTCGCTGCTCAGCTCGGACAGGACAGGGGAATCGCCCTTCCTTATCGCAGTCAGCTGCCTGCTGAACTCCCAGGACAAGCGGAATTGGACGCCCTTCCAGACGGAGCCGTTCGCTTCGCAGCGATCAAGCGCTGCTTGAGTCGCGGCTTGATGGGCACCAAGCCAGCGGCCCATTTCAGCCTCGGGCTTCCGGCCTATGTGCAGGCCACGTCACCGATCCGGCGCTATGGCGATCTGCTCGTTCAGCGCCAGTTGGCCGCGAAGGAGCCGCTCTCGGAAGACGCCCTGCAGGAGTTGGTGAACGCGGTCGATGCCGCCATCCGCGAGGGAATCGCTATTTCCCGAGAAGACCAGCGGCATTGGCAGCAGGTTTGGTTTGAAGGACAGAAGGGCCAGCAGTGGCGAGCTCAGTTTCTGCGCTGGCTACGGCCACAGGACAATCTTGGCCTGGTTCGCATCGATGAGCTGGCGATGGATCTGGCTGCGGAATGCCCAAGCCACGCAACCCCGGGGGACGCCTTGCTGCTGCGCATCCAATCGGTCGACTCTCTTCAGGATCAGCTGAGACTCGTGGCGTCGGCCAGTTAAGACCTAGGGCGAGACAGCGGAGACTCTGAGCCAAGGCCCCCAGGGGTTGAAGCAGCCCAGCAGTTCCACCTGCCTGGGGCCATCGAGTTGTTCAAGCCACTGATCGACGCAGGGTTCAAGCGTGATCACAGACCAGCGACTGCGGCCCCACGTTGCTTCTGCCAAATCAACGGCATAGGAACCATCCCCCATGGGACGAATCGTTCCTTGGACGTGCACACGAGCTCGATCAATGGCCGATGGAGCCGGTAGGGCGGCGCCAGAGCTGGCTCCCTGCCATGAGCCAGATCCACTTAACCGTCCTGGTTCTTGAAGAACGGCGCACTGACGCGTAGCCCAATCGGGATGGTTGAAGGGGGTGTCCCAGAGGGGAATGACCCCAGCTGGCGCAACGGGGTCGGCAATCAGGCGCTCCTGAATGTCAATCACCGGGAGGTCAGAGGGAACGCCACCGCGTTCAAATGCCAGGGCGGCAGCCGCACCCGCGGCCTGACCAATGTTGAAAATCACTGGCTGCAGGCGCGTGGCACCGTTGGCCATATGGGAGCTGCTGAAGGCCTTGTCGGCGGCCAGAAGATTGTCGAGATCGGCACTCAGGAGGGCCTCGTAGGGAACACAAAACGGCGTGCCGCTCCAACGCCCACCCCAGCGGCAGCTCTTGGCAGCCAGGGGCCAGTCATCCCCTGGGTAGTGGTGGTCATTGGCGTAATTGCCAACGGCAATGGAACTGATCTGTCCCTCTTGATTGCGGGGCAGAGTTGAAATCGAGCGGCCCGATCGTTCGGGAAGGAGATCCTGCTCAATGACGGTGCTGCGGCCCACCATTCGCCGCCCTTCTCGCCAGTACGGCATGGCCGCCAGGGCAGGGTCAGGACTGCCTGAATCCTGCGGAAAGGCATCGCCCAAGCTGAGCCAACCGGAGCAGAGCTCCATCAACTCCGCCGCAAAGCTGCAGCTATGGGCCTGCATCTCTCGCCCCAGCTCCGCTTCGGCGTCCGCCTGGTTGCTGAAGGCACGGGCCAAACCCTGATGCCAGTCATTGCCTTGCAAAGGCCAGTTCAGCATCACCAGGCCCCCAGGCAACCGCCCATAGGTGAGCGTGCGTTCCAGCCCAAACGCTTGGCAGGCCTGCTCAAACGGAGCGGGCAGTAGCGGCTTCTCCGGTAAGGCCTGGGCTGGCTTTTCCCCATGCAGTTGTCCCATCACCACCCAGGTGGGCGACTGCACCGGCTGCCGTTCAAAGAACGACTCCGTGGCGAGTCGTTCTGCACTGGGGGCGCTGGGTTCACCCCAGAGCTCCTGGGGTTCCCAGCCCAAGCGATAGGGGAGATCCAAGAAGGGCAGGAGGTCGCCCCGGTCACTGCCATCAATCAGGACGCTGCAGGCCAGCTGTTGCCGCTGGCCATCACGTTCAATCTCGATGGAGCGCACCAGCCGCTCGGAACGGTTCACCGCCAGACAACGGCAACCCGTCAGCCAGGTGAGGTTGGGGAGCTCCTGCACCCACTGCTGCAGCAGGGCCTCGGCCTGGGTCGGGCGAAAGCCAAAACAGCTGACCCAGTTCTGGTCCAGGCCCTCTGGCTCCCGTTCCGCCATTCCCCGTAGAAAGGCCCCCCAGAGGCCGGTTTGCCAGGGACTCAGCTCGTTGCCATCAGGGCAACAGACCCCGGCAGCACTGACCATTCCCCCCAGCCATGAACCAGGCGTGAGCAGAACGGTCGGAGCGCCGGCGCGGGCCGCTTGGATCGCCGCAGCCACTCCACCGGTTCCACCTCCCCACACCACCACCGGGGCGGAATCAATGCGGGCTGGCATGCCTGGATGGAGGAGTCAGCCCCAGGCTCGCAGCTGAGGGCACGATCGGGAAGGGCTGCGTAGGATCCCGCCGATGACTTACACCCTCACCACACCCCTCTACTACGTCAACGACAAGCCCCACCTGGGGAGCGCGTACACGACCCTGGCCTGCGATGCCCTGGCCCGGTTCCAGAGACTGAAGGGTGAGGAGGTGCTGTTCATCACCGGCTGTGATGAGCACGGCCAGAAGATTCAGCGCACGGCCGAGGCGGCAGGCCTGACCCCGCAGGCCCATTGCGACGGTGTGAGTGCCCAGTACCGAGAGCTCTGGGATCGCTGGCAGATCAGCAACAACCGCTTGATTCGCACGACGGATCCACGGCACCGCCAGGTCGTCCAGCAGTTTTTTGCGCGGGTCGAGGCGAGCGGAGACATCGTCGAAGGCCGGCAGCAGGGTTGGTACTGCGTGGCCTGCGAGGAATTCAAGGACGACCCCCATGAGGCCCAGGATCCGGAGTGCCCGATCCACCGCAAACCGCTGGAATGGCGTGATGAGCTGAACCTGTTTTTCCGCCTCTCCCGTTATCAAGAGCAGATCGAGGCCCTGATCAGCCAACCCGGTTTTATTCAGCCGGTGAGCCGCCGCCGCGAAGTCGAAAACTTCGTCAAGCAAGGGCTGCGGGATTTCTCGATTTCACGGATCAACCTGCCCTGGGGAATCCCCGTGCCAGGCCATGAGGGTCACACCTTCTATGTCTGGTTCGATGCGCTCTTGGGCTACATCACTGCCCTGCTCGAAGAGGGCGATGCAGCTGATCTCGACACAGCGATCTCCAGGGGCTGGCCCGCTTCGGTGCACGTGATCGGCAAGGACATCCTTCGCTTCCATGCCGTCTATTGGCCGGCCATGCTGCTCTCGGCTGGACTCCCCCTGCCGGCCAAGGTCTTTGGCCATGGTTTTCTGACCCGCGAGGGTCAAAAGATGGGGAAATCCCTCGGCAACGTGCTCGACCCGGCCGACCTGCTCGAGCGCTGCGGCCGGGATGCCGTGCGCTGGTACCTGTTGCGCGACATCCCCTTTGGTGAGGACGGGGATTTCCAGCAGCAGCGCTTCACCGATCTGGTCAATAACGACCTGGCCAACACCATCGGCAACCTGCTGAACCGCACGAGCTCCATGGCTCGCCGTTGGTTCGATGAAGCCGTACCTCCAGCCGATCAGGCCAGGACCAGCACCCATCCCCTGGCCCAGGCGGCAGCACAGGCCAAGGACGCCAGCCTGGCAGCACTAGAGAACCTGGAGTTCCGCTCGGCGGCCGAGGCAGCTCTGCAACTGGCGATTAGCGCCAATGGCTATCTCAATGATCAGGCGCCCTGGAGCTTGATGAAGAAGGAGGGCACACGGGAGCAGGTGGCCAACGACCTCTATGCCGTGCTCGAAGCCGCTCGGCTCGTGGCCCTGCTGATGGCACCCCTCTTGCCCGATCTCTCCGGGCGAATGCTGCATCAACTCGGGCAACCGATTCCCGATTCCAATGCGACGGCCCAGGTGAGCTCGGCCTGGCTGGAGCAGCTCAGCTGGGGTGGACTCCAGAGCGGAGCACCGCTGCCTGAGCCCTCCCCGGTGATGGCACGCCTGGAACTGGAGGATCCGCTCTGATGGTTCGGATCAACCGAGCACTGCAGCTCAGTGCCGTCTGTCTGCTGGTCGGCTGCTCAACAGCGACCCGGCAAGGCAGCCAACCGTTTTCCTTCCGTGCCTTGGACCTGCGTCAGCAGGACCCCAAGGGAGCCCCGGCGTGGGAGCTCAAAAGTCCAGAGGCTCGCTACGACATCCAGCGCAAATTGGCCCAGGCACTGAGGCCCCGGGGCACGGTCTTTCGGCGCGGTGAGCCAAGCATCTTGATTGCTGCCGAGCGGGGCACCGTGATCGGCGATGGCCAAGCCATCCAGCTGGAGGGAACCGTCCGTATCACCCTGCTGGGCGGGGAACCGGTTGAGATCACCGGGGACACCGCCCGCTGGTTACCGCGCCAGGAGCTGATGGTCATCGACCAGAGGCCCGTGGCCCTCGATCGCCGGTCCCGCATCAGTGCGGAAACGGCTCAGTACTTCATCAAGCGTGACCTGGTCGAGCTCCGCGGTGCCCCCGTGCTTGAGCACTGGCAAGACGGACACAGCAAAGCAGGCAACGCCAAAACACCCGCTCCGCTCCCTCTGAAAGTCAAAGCCCAGTGGGTCGACTGGAAGCCGGAGCGGGGCGATCTCACCGCACCTGCGGTGGTGCGCGGTGAGCAGTTCGAGCAACCCAAGCCGGCTCCAGCCAAGGACGAAAAGCCAGCGCCCAGCCTTGTCCTGACCGCCCAGGGGCTACGCGGCAATTTGCGCCAGGGCTATGTGGACCTGGTCGCTCCGGTGCAGGTGCGCCGCGCCGATGGCAAGGGTTGGCTCGACGCCAAGCAAACCCGCTGGGCCATCAATGATCAGTTGCTCAGCAGCGACCAACCCTTCACGGGTCAGTTCAATGCCCTGAAAGCCAAGGGAGATCGCTTCACGGTCGATCTGGAGAAGAGTGATGTGAAGGTCTCCCGTGGCTGCGAGTTGGAACAGCCTGGTGAGCGGCTGACGGCCATGCGGTGTCTCTGGAACTGGCCGAGTGGGCGGTTTGTAGCCACCGATCAGGTGCTGCTCAAACGCGACACGTACAAGCAGGTCACCCGGGCCAAGCGCTTGGAAGGAAAGATCGGTGACGACGGAACCGCTGTCTTCAGTTCCCCCGGAGAACGGGTGAATTCCCGTTTCACCCTTCCGCCGAAGGGCCAAGGGGGAGGGGGAAAGAAGCGAGCTCCTGCTCCAATTGCGTTCTGAGCTTCAAGCTCCAACCCTCAATCCAGCTCTCATCGCTGCGGCTGAAGCAACGCGGCGACCATCCCGCCACCAGCAGCAGTCCATCCTCAGCGATCGGTTGAATGATGAGCGCTGGAGTGTTCTCGGGGAGTCCCTTGAACTCATCACGACCGGGGTAGAGCGCCAGGTTCACCAGGTTGATCGCCTTCTGCGTTGCCCAAGCCCGCTCGCAAATCGGGCCTGGCTCAAAGGGGCTGGAGTCGAGCACCCCCCGTCGCAGGAGCACCTGCCCGCGCCAGAGCAGTAACAGTGAGGCCGCCGGGGTCGCGGTCAACAGCATTTGACTGCCCCAGCCAAACTCTTGACGGAGGGAATCGGGCAGCTCGGCTGCGAGCTCCAGGCCCTGCTCACCGACTAACGCCACCCGATCTGGGGCCAGCGGAGCGGCCCTAGTCCAGAGGACAGCGACCAGCATCAAGCCAACCGAGAGCAGGCTGCTCAACACCCCCGCCCTCTCCAACGCAGGGCTCAACTCAGACGCGCTGAGCTGATTGCCGACACACAAGAGCAGACCGACAATGCCAATGAGCAAGCAGACGCGAGCTGGAAGAGGCACGGTGTCGGCGCTTTGCCCCCTCACGTTGTCACAGGCTCACATCCGCCTCCACATGGCGCGGGTAGACGCTCAAATGGGGCATCTTCCGCAGGGACCATGGGCCAGCCCGAGCTCACGTCAGCGCCAGAGGCCTTCGCTGCCGTGGCCCTCGCTGCGATTGCAGCCGATGGGGAACTGAGTGCTGTTGAGGCCAGGGCCCTGCGCCAACAACTGGAATATCGCCAACCCTTCCGCAGGCTGAGCGATCAGGACATGGGTGCACTGCTGGATCGGGTGTTGCTGCAACTCAGGGCCAGCAGTTGTGCGGAGCTGATCCTGCAGGCAACCCCCCTCCTTTCAATGGAACAACGGGAAACGGCCCTGGCCGTTGCGGCCCACCTCATTCACGCCGATCACATCGAAACCCAAGCCGAACTGACCTTCCTGGATCAATTGCGGGACGCCTTTGGCCTTGAGCCAGCACGAAGTGCATCAATCCTTGAGGTGATCTCCCTGCTGCATCGCGACAGCTTGGCCAGCTAGGGGCAGACTGTGCCCAGGTTTAAGCGTTCGCTGGTGCGTCACGTCCTCCGCAGAAAGCTCTGGTCTCTGGTGATGGCCGCTGCCCTGGCGCTCACCAGCCTGATCGCGCCATCGGCAGCACTCGCCACTGGATTGGCCGACTTTCCTGTGCAGCGTCCCAGCAGCCACGTGCTGGATAGTGCCGATGTGCTGAGTCGCGCCGCCAGCGGTGATGTCAACCAGCGCCTCGAGCAGTTCTCGGAGTTGGGGGTGGATGCCCGCTTGGTGACCCTGAGGCGCCTGGATTACGGCGTCAGCCTGGAGACCCTCGGCGAGGAACTTCTGCAGCAGTGGCAGGACGAGGCCAGCCGCGATGGCTTGCTGTTGCTCCTGATTGAGGCGCAGAACAACAGTGCAGCCGTCGTTGCCAGTCCAGCTCTGCTTGAGCAACTTCCCTCCACCTTGCTCTCCAGCACGGCCATCAGCACCATGGGACTTCCCCTGAGGGAGGGCTCCCGCTACAGGCAAGCCAGCCTCGACGCCCTAAGCCGACTCGAAGTCGTGCTCAACGGGGGCGAAGATCCCGGTCCGCCACAGCTTGTGGAGCGCATGCCAGTTGAAACCAATATTCCAACCAAGGAAGAAACCGAGTCCAGCAACGCCTTCCTTTGGGTTGTCGTTTTGCTGGTGGTTGGCACCCTGGTGCCAATGATCACCTGGTGGGTCTTCTCCCGCTGAGATCGCCATGGGGTTGACCGATTGGATTGGAAGCTTTGATCGGGCCAGCACCCACGATCTGAGCAACAACCTCGAGAGGGCCTACGAAGCCGCGCTCCTGATTCAGAGCCTCGAGCTTGAGTACTACAACGACCGCCCAGTTCGTCCTGAGATCGAACTGAGCATCCCTCAATCCGCCAAGGCCCAGATGCTGCGCCGCTTTCGCGCAGCCCTGCAGGTTGCCCAGGACAACCTGGCGGATGTCGCCCCGAAGCGTTCCGAGCTCGATAGCCAAGAGCTCAGACAGTTGCAGCTTGTGGAGAGCGTTGTCTCCCGCTACGGCCGAGGACGCAGCACCGCTCCAGCCATGTCCCGGTCCCCGGAGATGCTGCCCCGCAGCCTGCTGGGTGTGTTTGATGGGGTCCGCCGCCAGCTCGACCCTGAGGCCGAAGCCTCCTTGGTGGCTGGTTTCCGCCGCCGCCGGGACTCCACTCTGGTGTCCCTGCGTGTGCTGCTTCTGTTGATTCTCGTGCCGCTGGTGATTCAACAGGCCAGCCGGAGTCTGGTGATCTCACCGCTGATGAATCGCTATGCACCAGAGATTCCCTTCCTCAATTACACCAAGCCCCACCTTCAAGAAAAGGCCGTCGCCAAGTTGAGGCTGTATCAACAGGAGCTCGAGTTTGAGGCTCTGTTGGAAGGGAAACAGCCTCCCTCCCCAGAGGAGATTCAATCCGCCCTGGCCCGCCGGGCCAATGCCCTCAAGGATGAAGCGGATGCAGAAAGCATCGAAGCTTCAAAGAATGTCCTGGCCGACCTGGCGGCGCTTGTTGGCTTTGTCTTGGTCTGCCTGTTTGGCCGCCGGGACCTTCAGGTGCTGCGGGGCTTTCTCGATGAGGCCGTTTACGGCTTGAGCGACAGCGCCAAGGCCTTCGCCATCATCCTGTTCACGGACATTTTTGTTGGCTTCCACAGCCCCGAAGGATGGACCGTCTTGCTCGATGGGATCGCCCATCACCTGGGCCTTCCCGCGGAAGAGAACTTCATCCTTCTGTTTATTGCCACCTTCCCGGTGGTGCTGGCGACGATTTTCAAGTACTGGATCTTCCGCTACCTCAACCGCGTTTCTCCATCGGCCGTGGCCACCCTCAAAAACATGAACGGTGGTGGCTAGCCCCGCCGAGCCTGCGGGTCTGGTGGTTGTCACTGGACCCAGCCGCAGTGGCAAAAGCCGTTGGGCCGAACATCTCGCTGCGCTCCACCCGGGCCCAGTTCTCTACCTCGCGACCGGACAGCCTCCTGGCGATGACGAACGCTGGGCACAACGGATCAGAGACCATCAAGACCGCAGACCCTCTGGGTGGCAGACCTTGGAAGTCGGTGCCGACCTGACCGCTGCGCTTTCTGGTCTCACTCCACCCGCTGATGGCCAGGCGCCCAGGCTCCTGTTGATCGACGCCCTGGGAACCTGGCTCGCCCAACACCTGGAGGCCTCTGCTGAGCAGTGGCAGGAGTGCAGCACGGCCCTGTTAAACCAATTACAACAGCAGCATGAGCCTGTGATCTTGGTGATGGAGGAAGTCGGTTGGGGCGTGGTTCCTGCCACGGCCATCGGCGGGCTCTTCCGCGACAGGATGGGGGACCTGCAACAACGGTTGACCGCGATCAGCCATGAGGCTTGGCTCGTGGTCAGCGGCCGAGCCCTGAACCTCCACGAGCTCGGTATCCCCGTCCCGCGCTAGATGCCATGCCCAGGGTGGTGCTGTTTCAACCGGAGATTCCACCGAATACGGGGAACGTGGCCCGCAGTTGCGCAGCGACCTGCACCGAACTGCATCTCATCGAGCCCTTGGGCTTTCAGATCGATGACCGAACCCTGAAGCGGGCCGGTCTCGACTATTGGCCCTGGGTTCAACTGGAGCACCACGCCAACTGGGAGCAGTTCCTCGAGACGCGGCGTCAGCGCGGCGGCCGCCTGCTCGCCCTCAGTCGCCACGCCAGCGAGCCGTACCACCGCATTCAGTACCGAGCGGATGACTGGCTGCTGTTTGGCCGTGAGAGCAGCGGCCTGCCCGGGGAGCTCCTAGAGCACGTGGACCAGCGACTTTTGATCCCCATGCCGGGCTCGGTGGACCAGGGCGGCGGGGTGCGAAGTCTGAATCTCGCGACATCGGTGGGTGTTGTTCTCTTCGAGGCACTCAGGCAACTCGAAGTGGGCTAACCCACTGCAGGGCAAGGGGTCTCAGATCGAGATTGAGTTGTGGTCGACCCAGAAGTTGACCCTTATGACTTGCGCGGGTACCGGCCAGTCGTTAATCTCGCGCCGTCCGGAGGATGTTGGCTTCTCCACCGGGCTTTGACCTTTGGCCAAACTGGATGAAGCCTGTTCACTTTCTACTGACGACGGCAGCCAGCACTGCAGCCCTTGGGGCTGCCGGCACCGTTGTCGCCCCCTCCCTGGCCGACTCCAAGTCAGGGATGCTTCCTCAGCTCTCAGCTCCACCCGCCATCAGTGCAGACCTGATTGCTGCCGCTGAGACCAGGCCCAGCTCCGAGAAGATCTGGGTCAAAGCCCGTCAAGCCATCACCCTCAAGCACCTCGCCAGTCAGCTGGCGCAGGACGAGACGCTGATCAGCCAGCTCAACGACGTCAAGGCCGATCACGTCTTTGGCCGCAGTGAATGGATGGTTCTCCCCAGCACCGCCATCAAGCAGGTCAAAACGGTTGCCGCCGTTGACACGTCTGAACTGCGGCGCACCCCACCCCTTGAGGCACCGCCAGAGCCCAGTGAGACCGCTCGCATCCGACGGGGTGACACCACCTTGGCCAAGGTGGCCCAGCGCTACAACCTCAGCATTCAGAAACTCCTGAAGCTGAACCCCGGTCTTCGGGGAGCCCAGCTGGTTGTTGGCACCCCAATCCGTATCGCCCAGGCCAATGCAGGGCGCAGCCGCATGGTGCTTGGTCTGAAGCCCGTTGGCTCCGGTGGTCTGAGCTGGCCCGACCAACCCGACTTTGGGTTCGGCGACGGAGAGAACTTTAATGACCGTGCCTGGGTCTGGCCCACCAAGGGCATCTTCACCTCCGGCTATGGCTGGCGTTGGGGACGGATGCATCGCGGCATCGACATTGCCAACAACATCGGAACGCCGATCGTTGCTGCGAAATCAGGTCAGGTGGTCTCCGCTGGCTGGCATGGCGGTGGCTACGGCTATCTCGTTGAGCTGCGGCATGCCGACGGAACCTTGACCCGATACGGCCACAACAGCAGGATCTTGGTTCGTGCTGGTCAGGTCGTGCCCCAGGGCAAGGTGATCTCCCTGATGGGCAGCACCGGGCGGAGTACAGGTCCCCACCTGCACTTCGAAATCATCCCCGCCGGCCGTGGAGCGGTGAATCCGCTTCAAATGCTTCCCCCTAGGGCCTGATCGCAGCTGCGAACAGGGTTTCGGCACGGCGATCCTCTACAATCACCTCACCGCGGCTCGGTAGCTCAGCTGGTTAGAGCGTGGGATTCATAACCCCAAGGTCGGGAGTTCAAGTCTCCCCCGAGCCATCGCTTATTGCCTCGCTTCGGCGGGGCTTTTTGCTGTCTGGGACTGGGTTTTCAGGGATTCCACAGCCGGGACCATTCTGAGCCACTTGTGACGACTTGGGGCTGCTTGTAGCCAAAACGTGCTGACTACTCAGCACGTTTCTGGGGAACACTCACAGGGTCCTGCGGCGCACCCGAGCCATGAGTGAGACCGGTTTGCAACCAGCCCCCTTCTGGGAACAGTGCGTCCATGAGCTGAAGATCCGCCACTCGCGCTTCCGGCTGCGTAGGCATGCAGCCAGCCCATACATCTACGTACGCGAGATGGAAGGCGGTCGTAAGGTCAACGAGTTTTCGCTCAAGCCGAAGCGCTGGTGCAGTCGAGACGACATCGAGGAAGCACGCGATCTCTGCATCCAGGGCCATCGGCAAGGCAGTTGGCCGACGCCACAGAGCCGCCGAACTGTTGCCAGCGGGTCTGACTGGTCCGAGCTGGCGGAGGCCTGCATTGCCGATATCAAGCTTCGGATCTGCAAAGAGGGCAGCCGGGCCCACTCCATCAATGATCTGCGCAAGAGGATTGCCCAGTTCAGAGGCCCCGTCGAAGCCAGGCGACTTCAGGCCTGGGTGCTGGAACACGACCCACGCCTCCAGCTCAAGAGCTTCAACCGTCGAATCGAGACGCTCTCCCAGATTCATCGCAGTGGGCAGATGGACCTGACGGCCGAGCTGCAACGCCTCAGAGACATGCGACCCAAAGGGGCCGCGGAGAAGATCCGCAAGGCGTCCTCAATGCGGGTGCGGGTCATTCCGACTGATGAGGACCTCCAGCACTGGCTGGACCGCCTGGAGCCATTTCACCAATGGGTGTTCGGCTGTATCGCCACCTACGGCCTCCGTCCCCACGAGCTCTGGCACGCCGAGGGGATCGATCGCCAGGGCTGGATCAGCATCCCCGGTGACATGAAGACCAAGACCAGCGAGCACTTCGCTCCTGCCATCCCGGAGGCCTGGGTGGAGCGCTACGGCCTGCGGGAGAACTGGGACCAAGTCCACGGCCAACTCAACGCCCGCTGGAAGGTGCGGTTTGCGGAGGTCTCCGGCGTGAAGATCGCCGTGAACAATGTGGCTGTTTCGAACGCGCTCTACAAGGAATTCCAGCGGAAGGGTCTGAAGAAGCTTTGGGCCCCGATCGCGGACGGAGAAGGGATGGATTGGGTTCGGCCGTATGACCTGCGTCACGCCTACGCCATTCGCTGTGCCACCTCGGTCGAGACAGCGGAGGCTTTTGACGACGACATGGCCACCTGGATGGGCCATGGCGTGGATGTGCATCGCCGCATCTATCTCCGCTGGCTGAGCTCCAGTCGGCGTAAGGAAGCGCTGCAGCGACGCAGAGGTCAGGGGGTGGCGGTGAACGCGATCCAGTCCCACACCGCACCAGTGGCGCTACCGGATGACATCACACCGGATCTTCTGGAGATGGCCCGCAAGCTGAAAGCGGCGGGTCTGGTATCGACCTCAGCGGGCTAACGCGTGACTTCATCTGGCTTGCGGAAGAGCCCGTCGAGGTAGTGACGCACGACCGGGTTCTCTTAGCAGCCCTGCTGAAAGAGGAATCCGGAAACGGCCGAATGCATCAGCCGGTATTGATCCCATTGGGGGTGGCGCTCAATGAAAGAAACCATCGCGTCGAAGAGATCGGCCGGCAATTGGTTTTCCACACTGATGTGTGGTGCCATTGCATCAGGAACCTCAGCCAACCACCACCTCAGAACAAGCACCGACCCATCAGCGCACGGAGACCAGCCAAACGTCAAAAGAAAGGAATTGCGATCACAGCCCGATTGGACGCGAATGGACCTTGACGCGCGCGGGGCAGAGGCAGTCAAGACGAGGTCTAGAGCTCCTCCTCCCACAGCCCCATCCGCGTCAGCCAGGCCTCCGATTGCTCAAAATTCCAGCCGTGATCGGCCTCCAGTACATCGGCGATGGCGACCATCAGGTCAAAGGCATGGCCGTCGTAGCCGCCGCAGCGCAGTGCCTTGAGCTGCAGGCTCTGACCCAATTGCAGTAGGTCCAGCTCAGCGAGCCAGTCACCCTGCTCGAAGGCCTCGAGGGTGTGCTGACAAGGCGCCGAGGCCTGGGGGAGATGGGGGGTGACCAGGGGCAGTAGAGCCCTGGCACCAAGAACGAGACGCTTGAAAAAGTCCATGCGGGACGAGGAAACAACCCAGAAGGGTTCCGTCCGCAATCCACTGTCCAAACCTCAACTCTTGTGCACCAGCGACCGCGAGGCAATGGGTGCTTACTCGGATTGCAGATGCCCGCAGGGTCAGTGAATCTGGAGAGACCAACACAAGGAGGCGCCACCGATGGCTGACACCCCACCCGAGCAGCACAAGAAGCACGCTGACTGCAGGCCCCTGCTCCAACAGTCTTCACCCAACCGTGGGCGGGTCGTTCAGCCGGGCATGTCGAGGAAGGGCATCAAAAGCCGCCTCACTCTGTACGCCTGACTGATCGACACTCCGTTTGCGCCGCCACAGGTGCCCCAGGAGATCAAAGCAACCCACACCTGGAACGTTCGGCCCCAGGTGCCAACGCCAGCAGCTTCGACCGATCATTGCCATTGGAATGGTGATTCACCCTTGACCCTCGGGCATTGCTCGGGGGTTTCTGGTGGCATGGTGCTTGTTCAATGTGGATGCCTGTGGTGAACATCGCTCACATGCGGGTGTGCATGGGCGGTTTGGGAATGCTCGTGTTCATGGGCATGCCAGAAGGGGTGATCGGTGTCCATCCCCTCGAGCTCCTGCGGGCTGTGCTCGTGCTCGTGGTGGAGATCGCCTGCTGCTAGGTCATGGCAGTGGCGATGGTCGTGGCGCAGCGCATGATGCTGATGCCAGTGGCTGTGTTCTTCCCTCAGCAATAGAACGACGCCTGACCCCATCAATCCGGCGGCAACACTCAGGTTCAGCGTGAAGGAATCACGCAGCACCACAAGCGCAAACAAGGCGCCCACAAAAGGCGCTGTGGAAAAGATCACGGCTTCCCGCGCTGCACCCAGATCCCGCAACGCCAGGAGATCCAGCCAGATCGAAAGGCCGTAGCCCAGTGCACCGACAAGCAGCAAGGCCGCGCAGACGGTGGCAGGTGGAAAGGGATGCCCCAGGACCCAGGCAAGAACGAGCATGGGCAGCGATGCACCCAGTGCCTTGACGGTGGCAATCTGAATCGGATCGCGCAGACTCAGGCGTTGGCTGAGGTTGTTGTCGATCCCCCAGGCCAGGGTCGCCAGAGCGATCAGGGCAGCTCCGGTGGCATTGACACCGCCGAGTGATCCATCCGAAAGAACGATGGCCCCAGCGATGGTGAGCGCTGCTGCCGCAGCGCCGCGTTTGCCGAGATGTTCACGCCCCACCAGAACAGCGATGGCCAGGGTGAAGACGGTCTCAAGGTTGAGCAACAGTGAACTCGATGCGGCTGGTAACCGCGCCAGGCCGTGAACCAGGGCAACGGGCCCGACGATCCCGCCCAGAAGGATCAACCCAGCCAAGGCAGGCGCATCACGCCGTTGGAGGGGGCTTTCATCCTGGGTTCGGCCTTTCATCAGCCGAACAATCGCCAGAGCCAGAGTCGCCCCTGCGTAGAGCAACCCGGCAATGCTCAGGGACGAACCGCTGGCCGTGAACGTACTGATCAGTGGGGCGCTGCATCCGAACAGCACGGCCGCAGCGAAGCCAGAGAGTTGACCGCATCTCAAGGATGCCATCGGTTTGATCGGGTTGCTGAACTTCACTCAGTTCTGGCTGCTGTCCTTGGAAGCATCCAGTGCGTTGCGCAACATCTGCGTGTTGCCTCTCAGGAGCACATCACCTTGACGAACACCCTGAAGGATTTCCGCTTGCCCCGCCGTTTGCTGGGCCACCACCACAGCAACCTGTTCCACAGCCCCCCGTTGATAGCGAAAGACCACCGGTGATCCATTGATCAGGGCAATGGAATCCTGCGGAACAATGAACCGTTGCTCGGAGGATGGGATCTGCACAAAGGCCGTGATAGCTGTTCCGATCGGTGGGAGTTGAGCATCAATAGGTTGCGCGCGGAGCAGCATCACGCGCCCGGCGGTTTGCGCATCAGGTGCCACAGCGATCACCCGTGCCTGCAGCGTCTGAGCTCCCGCTCGAACGCGCAGCAGCTGTCCGGTCCTGATGTTCGTGGCGAGTCCCGGTGACACGAGGAAGCGAAGCTCACCCCCTGTGACATCACTGATCTGGGCCACGTCTTCCCCCACAGACAGGACGGCACCGGGTGAGGTGCTCACAGCAGTGACCTGACCGGCAATTGGACTGCGAATCAACAGACGCCCTGAATCATCAGGCTTCCCTAGCGCTGAAGCCTTGGCAGCGGCTGCCCTGGCTGTCGTCGCGGCTGTAACGCTGGCGATGCGGCGGCTTTCCAGCTCCTGGGTCGAGAGTGCACCTTGCCGTGCCATGGGTTCGGCAAGGCGGTACAGGTATGCGAGCGAGTGCGCCGTGGCCTGCGCTGCATCGGCATCGGCGCGTACAGCAGCCGCATCAGCGCTTTGGACTTCAGCGATCGGTTCGCCAGCACGAACACGGGTGCCCGGTGACACCATCAGACGTAAAACACGTCCCGCCACAGGCATCCCCACGCTTGAGCGCGACGATGTTGCTGCTTCAACAAAACCAGTGATCGGACGTTCCGTGCCCGAGCTCAGTTCGGGGCGAACAGTGGTCAATCCCAATCGCCGAAGCTGGTCTTCGCTGAGAGCCACGCTGCCATTGGCATCCGCACGGTCCATCGCCGCAACCGATGGCGCAGAGACCGGCCGGCTGCTCTGGCGACCCACACCGATTCCAACCAGCAGAGATGCGGAGATCGCCAGAGGAAGAAGCACGCCGGGTTGGCGCAGGTGATGCGTGAGGTGGTTAAGGCTCAGGTTCATGACGGGAGAGAGGCAAGAGACGACGCCGAACCGTCGCGGGCGGGCAGCAGCCAATGGCCAAAGCGTGCATAGAGCGCCGGGAGCACCAGCAGGGTCAGGGCCGTGGAGGTGATCAATCCACCGAGCACCACCACAGCCAACGGTTGCAGGATTTCATTCCCGGCCCCGAAAGCGAGTGCAAGAGGCAAGGCTCCGAGTGCCGAGGAGAGGGCTGTCATCAGGATGGCGTTGAGGCGCTCCAGGCTTCCCTCACGGATCACCTCGCCCAGGGGTTGCCCTGCGCCGTGGCGGCGGTTGTAGTTGTCCACCAGCAACAACCCATTGCGCACGGCGATGCCAAACAGCGTGATGAAGCCGATCAACGAGGCGATCGATAGCACTCCTCCCGTGAGCAACACCGCCACCACACCTCCGATCAGGGCCAGGGGCAGGTTGAGCATGATCGCCACTGTGGCGGGCACTGATTTCACCGAAATCACCATCAGCACACCGATCACCACTGCGGCAACAGCGCTGTAGAAGACCAGAGACGCGGTTGCCCGCTCTTCTGATTCAAATTGACCGCCATAGCGAATGGTGTAGCCCTGAGGTAAACGCACATCCCGGGTGATGGTGCGCTGAATATCTTTCACCACACTGCCAAGGGGCCGACCGTTGACATTGGCCGAGACCACAATCAAGCGGGAAACATCTTCTCGGTTGACGATGTTGGCCCCCAGACCTTCCTCAACCCAGGCAACACTGCCGAGAGGAACGGTCATGCCATTGCTGAAGGCCACCGGCAACGAGCGGATGGCCTCCAGGTTCTGGCGAGCATTCTCCTGAAGCTGCACGAGCACATCGCTGCGCACACCCCCTTCCACCACGTGGCCCACCACCTTGCCGTTGAGCGCGATCTCCACTGCTTGCGACAGCTCCTCCACCGTGAGCCCGAGCGCCGCCGCGAGCGGGCGGTCGTAGTGGATCTGCACCTGGGGAATCGGCAGCTGCGGTTCCAACTGCAGATCCACCACTCCATCAATGGGTTTGATGGCCTTCTCCACCGCCTCACCGATGCGGCGCAGTTCGCCTAAATCGGTGCCGTAGATCTTGATTGCAATGGCACTGCGCACCCCCGAGAGCACCTCATCCATGCGATGCGAGATGAAGCCGCCGATGTTGGGCGCCACACCGGGCAGCTTCTGAAACGCCTGCCGCAGCTCGGCGATGGCAGCGGGCCGATTGGCCATGGCTTGATCGCTCAGTTCCACATCCACATGAGCCAGGTTCACGCCGGCCCCATCGGCATCACCGGGAGCGCGGCCCGTGCGCACCTGCACCCACTCAAACAAAGGGTTGTCTTGCAGGGAACGGGTCAGTGCAAGCCCCGCTCGGTTGGTCATCTCCAACGACACACCTGGATACAACACCATCGAATTCACCAATGACTTTTCGCGGAATTCCGGAAGAAAGACCCGCCCCAAGGCCGGCAAGATCAGGGTGGTTGCCACGATCAGGGCCAGTGCGATCGCCAGCACCCGCTGGGGTGAGCGCAGGACTAGATCCAGGATCGGGCGGTAGAGCCGCTCGGCCTGGTTAGCCAGCCAGGTGTTCTCCTCTGGCAGCTCCGCAGGCGCAAGCAGGATCGCGCACAACGCGGGTGACAGGGTCACCGCCACCAATGTTGAGGCCGCGATGGAGAGAAGATAAGCCAGGCCCATCGGCGCAAAGATGCGCCCTTCCACGCCGGTGAGCGAAAAGATCGGCGCAAACACCACCACGATGATCACGGTGGAGAACAGCACGGGCTGGCGCACCTCTACCGAGGTGTCGAACACCACCTGCAGGGGCGATTTGGGCGTGTCGCTGGCCCGGTTGCGGCGCAGCCCCCGATAGCAGTTCTCCATGTCGACGATCGAGTCGTCGACCACCGAACCGATCGCCACCACCAGCCCACCCAGGGTCATGGTGTTGATGCCCAGGCCCAGGCTCTTCATCAACATCAGGCCAATCAGCAGTGACAGCGGAATGGCGCTGAGGCTGATCACGGCGGCGCGCCAGTTCATGAGAAACAGCACGATCACCACCGAAACGATCACCACCCCCTGGAGCAGCGACTCGCTCACATTGCGGATGGCACTATCGATGAAATTGCTCTGACGAAATGTGGTCTGGACCTGTACATCGTTAGGCAGCGTGCGGTTCAACTCAGTCAGCCGCTGCTCCACCGCCCGAGTCACGGTGGGTGTATCCACATCGGGCTGCTTGATCACCATCAGCACAACGGCGGGATTTCCGTTGAAACTGGCATCACCGCGTTTGAGCGCCACACCGCGCTTCACCTGGCCCAAGGTGGAGAGCAGTACCGGGCGTCCCTGCTCGCTCTGCACCGCCGCATCGGCGAGATCACTCACCTGCGTAACCTGAGCCAGGGGGCGAATCAACCGCTCCTGGCCACCCCCGATCAGGAAGCCCCCAGGGCTGGTAGCCATCGCCGAGCCAACACCCTCCATCACCGCCTGGAGCGAGACAGCCTGAGCCTGCAGCTCCTGGGGATCAAGCAGCACCTGAAACTGCTGCTCATCGCCGCCGTAGATCGTGACCTGGGCGACGCCGGGCACCGCCAGGATTGACTGGCGGTAAGAGCGCAGGATCAGCTGCTGCAGATCCATGAGCGATGTGGCGCCATCGCCGGTCACCGTGAAGGCAACCTGCAGGATCGTGCCCAGTGGCGAGACCAGTGGGGAGACCTCGGGAGCGTCGGCGTTGGCGGGCAGCTGGGCGCTCACCTGTTGCAGCCGCTCCGCCACGGATTGGCGGGCGCGGTAGATGTCGGCGTTCTGGTTGAACACCACCTGCACCATCGACAAACCCGGCTTGGAGGAGGAGCGCACGGTCTCCACCCCGGCAATGCCATTCACTGCCGATTCGATCGGCAGCGTGATGCGGGTTTCCACTTCCTCTGGTGAGAGCCCAGCGGCGCTGGTTTGCACATCCACCTGCGGCGGCGCGAAGGGGGGAAACACATCCAGGGGCATCTGGCTCACCGCCAGCAGGCCCCAGAGGCTGATGGCGATGGCTGCGGCAACGATCAGCCAGCGGCGAGCGATCGAAAACCGCAGCGTTGTGTTGAGCAACCGCTCAAGCATCCGTCTTCCTGCGGCGGGTCAGCCAGATGGCACCAGAGGCGAGCACCACAGCAGCGCCAGCTGCTAGGGCCGGGACGGGCAGAGCGGACTCGCTCGCCATTGTGCGCTCCTGTTGCGGAGCGGGTTTGTTGTCTGCTGCCGGCTCAGCCTGTTGTGTCTTTTTCGATTCCGCGTAGAGCGAGAGGGCGCCGGAGATCACGACCTCGTCGGTGGGATCAAGGCCCTCGCTGATCACAACCCGGTCGCCCTGCCTGCCCCCCGTCACCACGAGCACGGGGTCGTAGGTGGTCTGGGTCTGCACGAACAGCAGTGGCTTGCCGTTGGCGTCGACCAGGGCGGTGGAGGGAACCGACAGCCCATCCGGCCCGTCTTCCGGCGTCGCCGTGGCCACCCCCAGCAAGGCATCGGTGTCGGCGTTGCGGCGCACCTGCCGCGCCTCGCCCTGCTGTTGAAATTCATCGCCATGGCCCACATGCGCCAGGGCCAGGGGCGTGGCGATGGGCGCTGCGAGTAAGGCTGTGGCAGCAAGGCTGGCGCTGGCCGCCAGCTGCAGGATTCGGGGAAGCAAAGGCCTGGGGAAGCACTGGATAGGCGGAAGTTGGCACAACCGGGATGAAAAACAGATGAAATCCACTGCCCTCACTAAGATCTGTGCCCTGTTGATCCGCCACGCCGATGCCCATGCGGATCCTGTTGGTGGAGGACGAGATGGATCTAGCGCGATCCATCCAGGCAGTCCTGGAGGGCCAGGGCCATGTGGTGGATCACTGCGTCAGCGGTCAGGACGGCTGGGTGCTTCTGGGGAGTGATCAGGCCCACTACGACCTGGGAATTCTTGATTGGATGCTCCCGGAGCTCAGCGGCCTCGATCTGTGCAGGCGAACGCGATCGCGGGGCCTGGCGCTACCGCTCTTGCTGCTCACGGCCCGTAACGAAACAGCCGACCGGGTTGAGGGCCTGGATGTCGGCGCGGACGACTATCTGAGCAAGCCCTTCGCGATGGAGGAGCTGCTCGCACGGGTACGGGCGTTGCAGCGGCGACAGCCCAGCTATCGGGCGCCGCTCCTGGAAGCCGGTTGCTTCCGGCTGGATCTCGCCGCGGGGCAGTTGCTCGTGGCAACAGCCGCAGCTGAGGTTTGCATTGAGCTCTCCACGAAAGAGCAGCAACTGATGAGCTATTTCCTGGAACACCCCGGTGAGGTGATTTCCGGCTCACGCTTGCGCAACCAACTGTGGAATCTGCAGCAGGATCCCATCAGCAATGTTGTTGCCGCCCAGGTGCGATTGCTGCGGCGCAAGCTTGCTTCTCATGGGCTTGCTTCTCCGATTGAAACCATACCGAGTAAGGGGTATCGGCTGAACCCGCATGCTGCGGTGTTGCTGTGATGACCATCCAAACGCCAGCGCATCGCCTGTTATTTCAAGCTCGATTGAGACTGGCGGGACTCTCCTTGCTGGTGATGGGTGCACTCCTTTACGGCGCGGGGTTCGCGATGGGACGGCTGTTGCTGCAGAGCCAGGACAGCGCCATCCGGCGTGAACTGCAAGCTCTTGCCGGCACCCTGCACGACAGTCTCAAGCCTGTCCTGCTGCCGCAGGCGGCCCGGCCCACGCCCGCACTTGTTTCGGTTCTACCGGGCCTCTGTATTGCAGGAGAGCCTTGCAAGGCACCGGATTCATTGGTTGAACGCCATGCCATCAGTGCCACCGATTCCGACCGCTACAAGCTGCGTGTTCTCGATCCCAACGGTGCTCTGCTGGCCAGCTCCCCCGGGGCTCCGATCCTGCTCCCGCCAGCGGCTGATCAAGGTTGGCAGCTCACGCAAGAACCCGCTGGCCGGCGCTGGCTCACCTACTCCATTCATCTGCATCACTCCAACAGCAACAGAGAACCCGTCTGGGGATTCCTTCAGATTTCACACAGCCTGAACGATCTGGACCGGGAAGCACAACAGCTGGTGTGGTTGGGACATGCTGTCTTCCTCGTTGCGCTGCTGGCCATGGGCGCTGCCAGCTGGTGGCTGGCTGGATTGGCGATGGCACCATTACTGGAGGCCTATCAGCGACAGGAGCAGTTCAGCGCCGATGTGGCCCACGAATTACGCACCCCGCTGGCCAACTTGATGGCAGTGGTGGAGACAGGACGCTGGGATCGGGTGCTGGCCCAGGGCCGGCGCCTGCAGAACCTGATCGGCGACCTGTTGTTGCTCGCCAGCCTTGAACGACCCTGCGAGCGGGAGCCGGCAACGGTGTGTGATCTCGCCGAGATCACGGCCGATGTGATGGAGGATTTTTCAGAGACAGCTGCGGCTGCTCAGGTGAGCCTGATTCACACGTCATGGATGTCCAGTGCCAAGGTGCTTGGGGCGGAGACAGAACTCAGCCGGCTTGTGATCAATCTGCTGAGCAACGCGATGCAGCACAGCCCAGCAGGTGGCGCGATCGACGTCTCCCTGAAGCACCAGGGTCGCCATTTCCAGCTTTCAATCACCGACAACGGACCTGGCATCGCTGAGGAGATGCAGGGCCGAATCTTTGATCGCTTCACGCGACTGGATCCGTCTCGCTCACGCCTCCAGGGTGGCAGTGGGCTGGGGCTGGCCATCGCGCAAGCCATCGCCGTCCGCCATCGCGCAGCAATCCAGGTGCACTCCAGGACTGGATGCGGCAGCTGCTTCTCCCTGGAGATTCCGGCGGCTGAGCCACCCCATTGACTCTCCACCGACTGGAGTGTTTACGGTGGAAGCAGTCGCCGTCCTCCTGTGCCTCTGTTGATGCCTCCAGTCGCCGCCATACCTGTGCCTGCGGTGGTTTCCGCCTATCGCTCCCCAAGCTGTGGCTGCTGCAAAGGCTGGCTGGACCACCTCAGGCAAGCCGGCTTCACAGTGAAGGACTACGTGACGAGCAACCTTGCGAGCATCAAGCAGCGCTACGGCGTTCCACCTCAGCTGCAGTCCTGTCACACCGCCCGGATTGGGGGTTACACGGTTGAGGGTCATATTCCAGTGTCGGCGATTCAGCGGCTGCTGAAGGAACGCCCACAGGTGGCCGGAATTGCCGTACCCGGTATGCCGCTCGGTTCGCCCGGCATGGAATCACCGTTCAAGACAGAGAGCTACACGGTGTTCACCTTCACCGAATCCGGCCGGACCCAAGCCTTCCAGACGGTGGAGGGTGATGGCTAAGCCGGAACTCAGCGCTGTGCGTCTCTACAGGATGGAGACGCCCGAGCATGCCTGTCCGTGGGGGCAGCGCGCGCTTCAGCTCCTGCGCGCCCAGGGGATTCCGTTTGAGGATCATCCTCTGCGCAGCCAGGCGGAGGTGGAAGCCTTCAAGCATGCCCACGGTGTGACCACCACGCCGCAGGTGTTTGCCGGCGCGGAGCGCATTGGGGGCTACACCGAGCTGGCGAAACGGCTTGGTGTCACCGCGGAAACAGCAGAGGTGTCCTACGCACCAGTGATCGCTGTGTTCCTGAGCGCTCTGTTGATCAACCTGGCATTAGGGGGCGAAATCCGGGGCTACATGGGCCTGGCGATCTGCCTGTTGGCGATGCTCAAGCTGATGGATATTGCGGCATTCGCTGCAAGCTTCCGCAAATATGACCTGCTCACGCAGCGTTGGCAGGCCTGGGGAAAACTGTATCCCGCTGTTGAGCTATTGGTGGGACTTGGGATGCTGCAATCGGCCGAGAGTATGGGCCTTGAAGCTGTGATTGGCGTGACAGCAGTGCTTCTCGGTGTGATGGGCATGGTCTCCGTCGGCAAAGCCGTGTTCGTCGATCACCTGGCACTGAACTGTGCCTGCGTGGGCGGCAACTCCCGCACACCGCTGGGGGTGGTGAGCTTCGCTGAGAATCTGATCATGGGGCTGATGGGTTTGGCGATGTTGATTCAGCCAGTGATGGCTCTTGCTTCTGGGGGTGCGTTGTGATCAGCCGGCGCTCCTTTCTCGCCCTGGCAGCCGGTGGCACTGCAGCAGCCTCAGTCGCGGCTCTGCGCCATGGCTGCCATGGCTGGGCCCCAGATCCACGGAGGAGCATCAACGCGGCGGCGACGTCGCCAGTGCGCTCTCAAGCTGGCCTGCTGGAGCTGGATCTGGTAGCGCAGGAAACGTCCATCAGCATCCCTGGCACATCAGGACGGGCACTCACCTACAACGGCTTACTCCCTGGCCCCCAGCTTGAACTGCAGCCTGGTGATGCGGTGCGGATCCAGCTGCACAACCGCCTGACTCAGCCAACGAATCTGCACTACCACGGCCTGCACATTCCACCCAGCGGAGCAGCCGACAATGTGTTCCTGAGGGTTGCTCCTGGCCAGCGACAGAGCTGCAGCTTCTCCTTGCCGGACAATCACCCGGCGGGCCTCTTCTACTACCACCCCCATCACCATGGAACGGTGGCTGACCAGGTGTTTGGTGGCCTGGGTGGTGCGCTGCTGGTGAGAGGCGATCTCGATCGCATCCCTGAAGTGCAGGCGGCCCAGGAAGAAGTGCTTGTGCTCAAGGATCTTCCAGCCGCCAACCAGCGCTCCGGTTCTGGTGTGATGCTTGGCCGAGAAGGCTCGATTCTGAGCGTGAACGGCCAGGTGAAGCCCGAGCTGCAGGTTGCAGCCGGCGGCTTGCTGCGCCTACGCCTTCTCAACGCCTCCAATGCCCGCTTCTGGCGACTGGCGCTGGAGGGTCACACCATGCATCTGATTGCCACTGATGGTGGTGCACTGGAGCAACCACTGCCGTTGCAGGAGTTGCTGCTGGTGCCCGGCGAGCGTGCCGATGTGTTGGTGCAGGTGGCTCCCGAAGGTGGTCGGTTTCGCTTGAACAACCTCCCCTACAGGCGCCTGGGGCGCCCAATGATGGGCGGCATGGGTATGGGCATGGGTATGGGCATGGGTATGGGTATGGGCATGGGGAGAGCGGTGTCTGGCCAGGAACAAGCTGATGTCATCGCAACGGTGAGCACCAATGGCGTTGTAGCGCCGCAGCCTCTGCCGCAGCAGCTCTTAGCGGTGGAGGAGCTCCCCAGCCCGCTGCGTACGCGCCGATTTGTGATGAATCACGGCATGGCACCAGGCATGGGCATGGCCTTTTTGATCAACGGCCAGAGCTACAACCATGGGCGCATTGACACGCGCGTGCAATTGGGAGACACAGAGGACTGGGAGCTGCTGAACACAGGCGTGATGGATCACCCCTTCCATCTGCATGTGAATCCGATGCAGGTGATCAGCCGCAATGGCAGGCCTGAGCCCTACCGGGCCTGGCGGGATGTGGTGCTGGTGCGCCCTGGCGAAACCGTGCGCGTGCGCACCCGCTTCAGCGACTTTGCTGGCAAGAGCGTGTATCACTGCCACATCCTCGATCACGAGGAGCTCGGCATGATGGGCAACATCTTGATCGAAGCCTGAGCACTGCGCTGATCGCGCAACGCATCAACGGCCGCCGCAGCGCTCCCAGGTGTTCAGCATCGTGTTGAGTTCGGCTTCCAGGCTCTGTAGTTCGTGGACGCGCTGCTGAATCTCGGTGAGCTTGCCGCGGATCGTGGCCTGGAGATCGTTGCAGGTGCAATTCCCGGATCGCCGTGCACCCAGCACAGTGCCAACCGTCGCCAGCGGTAGATCCATGGCCCGCAGACGGCGGATCAAGGCCAGCTCGGCAAACACCGAGTCGTCGAACAGGCGGTAGCGCCCATCAGAGCGCGCCACCGGCTGGAGCAGGCCCTGGTCGCAGTAGAAGCGGATCGTTTTCACCGAAACGCCACTGCGCTCCGCCACCGCACCGATCTTGAGCAACGCATCCGAAGCCGTCACGGGGATTGACTCTCCTGTAATGGGAGACCAGACACTATCTGGACTCGTGCTGTCCGACTTGCGTCGCCTTCTTCCTCTGGTTGCCTTTGCCTCCCTCTGGCTACCGGCCGTGTCCGTGGCACAGCCGGCGATGGATCACTCAGGTCACGATCACAACCACGACCACCATCAACGGCAACCGAGCCAACAGCCGCACCATGGGCATGACCATTCGGTGGGCCCTGCAGGCAGCACCTACGACCTGCGCTGGATCGACGCCATGGTGCAGCACCACATCGGTGCGCTGCGCATGAGTGAATTCGTATTCAACATTGGTTCACCGGGCGTGGGAGCCCTGGCCAACGGCATCTGGAATGAGCAGAGCAATGAGATCAAGGCGATGGGGCAGTGGCGCAAAGCCTGGTATCCCCAGGCTCCGGTGTATCCAGTGATGCTGCCTCCCGGTGGCAATCCCAACAGCCTGGAAGCCCTGCGGCGGATGAGCGCCGCACAGATCACGGCGATGCAGATGAGCGGATCGGCCCCCAGCCCTGAAACCCGGGTGAACTGGTTTCTTGAGGGCATGATTCAGCACCACGGCGGTGCACTGGAGATGGCGCACGACGCCCTGGATAAATCCACCAACCCCACAATCCTGCGGCTGGCGCGCCAGATCATCGTGACCCAGCGCCGCGAAATCATCGAGCTGCGCCGCATGCTTCGGCGTGACGGTCTCAACAAACCGGCTTACTACAAGTACGACGCTCTGTTTTCACTGTGATCAGCCCAGTCCCCCAGCGCTGCACCATTGTCACAGTGCTGCTCAGCGCCACACTGCTACTTCCTCAAGCCAGCTGGGCCCACTCCAAGGGGCTCTACTCGACCCGATCCGAGGCCGAGCAACGGGCCAAGCAGCTCGGCTGTGATGGGGTGCACGACAACAACGGCCGCTGGATGCCCTGCAGCAACGAAGCGATGCTGCACAAGGAACTGCGCGAGGAGTGACGCCCATGCCCCGCTCTCTGCAACACCGGGCTCGGCGGTTGCATCGACTGCTCGTTCCACTGGCAGCGGCACCGCTGTTGCTCACGGCCGCCAGCGGCTCGCTTTACAGCCTCCTGCTGGAGCAGGGCGTGGATGCCTTCTGGCTACTCAAGATTCACACCGGACGCTTCGGACCGTTGAATCTGCAGCCGTACTACTCGATTCTGCTCGGCATCTTCACTCTGGTGGTGATCCTCTCCGGGCTGAGTCTCTGGTTCTCAAGGCCGAGGCGAGCCTGAACCACCGAGATTGCCAACCCAACGGCAGCTCTACAACATCAACCGTTCTGTTCTCCCGGCTCGGGATTCACCAGTGCGAGGCGACAGCCCGGGAAGAGCTCCTGGCCGTTTCCCAGTGCTTCCTCGCGGCTGTCGGCCTCGATCCGCACGGTGGTGGTGCCATCGGCGGAGTCGATCAGCAGTTCGTAGAGCAGTCCCATGGCAGCCGTATCCACTGGGGGCGTTATAGAAACTCTGCTGCTTCTTGTCGCCCTGAGGAGGGGCATCTACAGCAAAAAGCCCCGAGCCATAGCCCAGGGCGGAGGAGAGCCAGAGGTCTGCTGTCAGGCGTCAACCCCTGCCGGCTCTGATGTCCCAGAATGCCGCGCCGACGCTGTAGCTGGCGATCCCGATTTGCTGTTCGTAGCTCTGGCGTGCCTTGAGCTGGCACTCGATCTCTTTGCAGCCGATCGAATAGCTCCATTGCTTACGGCCGGCGCGGCGGTTGAGCACCAGATCGGGAGTGATCTGATAGCCCTGGCCGTCTTTGCCGGCCGGCAGATGGGAGCGCAGATCACCGCGCAGGTGCGCCAGGCGCAGTTGTTCATTCAGTTCTTTCTGCTCGTGAGCCAAGAGCTCCTGCTGGTGCTTCACCTCAAGCAGGCGGGAGACACAGGTGGTGATGGACTCGGCGGAGAAGCGAGGGTCCTCCACTCCAGCTTCGGCTGGGAGGACACCAGCTGCTGCCAGGAGTACGAGAGCCTCAGCTGAGCCGGGGCTGGGTTCACCAAGGACAGGGGCGGTCAAGGTTGCAGTCATAGATCTCTCTGTGGTGTGTTCAGCGGACGATGGTCTGGATCTGATGGAGGGCTTCGATCAGTTCTGAGCGGCGCAGGAGTTCGATCGGCGCCGGCAGCGAGCTGCGATCGATCGGATAGCTGCGCAGCAGTGAACGCAGTTCAACGACCGACAACTCATCCCAAAGGCCGTTGCCGCGGGGAGCTGGCACCGCCACCGGAGCCACCGCCGCAGTGGGCTGGTTGAGTTGGCTCAACAGCTGCGTCAGGCCCGTGATCGTCTGGAGCAGCGTGCGCTGGAGATCGAGTTGCTCAGGTTGCTGGCGGCAGGAGCAGCCGTGGGTGGAGATGGGATGCGACATCAGACGACGACCTGATAGACGACAGAGGGGGTGTGGAGCTTGCGCTCGCTCTTGGGGCAGTAGGCCTCCCATTCGGCAGCGAAGGGATAGGGCTCAATGCCGGACACGTCCTGCAGGTCGACCTTCATCCCGTCGATGGTTCCGGGTGTCACCACATGGACGTTCTGGGCGGCCTTGCTGCAGAAGTTCAGACCTGCTTCTGAGTAGGCGTTGCTGCCCACCAGGGAGGCGTTGCGGGCGTGGTAGTCGCCGATCGCGCTGGCGTGCAGGTGACCAAAGAGGGTGAAGTCCACCGTGATGCCCTGGGCGGCGTACTTGCCGGTGATCTCTTGAACCGACTTCTGCACGTTCGCGCCGATCTCATCGACATCCGTCTGCTCATTGCTGCAACCCTTGAGCAGGCTCGACTGGCTCAACTGCTCTCGCCAGACCTCTCACACATCGACCTTCTTGATCGCACGGCTGCCGCCATCAGTACCCTCTTGCCGCGCCTGCCCGATGCCGTTCTCGAGTACGCCATCAATAAGGCCGCCCAACTCCTGATGCAGCCCCGGCCTGACCTGCCTGATCAGCGGCTTTTGCGCACGAAGCTAGTAGGCCTAGAGCGATCGATCGCATGGCGCCCATGGTCGGGTTCTTCTGCCTGATCTGCATGGGTTTGCTTGTGATCGAGCTTGCGCTCCTCATCGGGTTCCCAGGTCGTCGCGTTCTCCGGGTCTGACTTCGGCATGAACTTGTGATGAGTGGCAGACATTGTCGATCGCGTCGCTGCGTCCATCCAAGGCTCTGTTCTCCACTGAGGCGGGTCCTGCTGCGGATCAGCAGGCGCCATCCATCAAAAAGGCGCCCCGTAGCGGGCGCCTTATCACCGGTTGCGGATGGTCACCTTGGCAGTTGGGGTGCCCTCCGGTCGGGTGCCTGTGGTTCAACGATCTCGATGGGTTTGACCCCGTGGTTGTCTCCCTGCCGTGTCGCGGCAGGGATCGAATGGCCGAGTGACGGCACTGAGCAGAGATGCTCAAGGCTTGGCCTGATCAGTTGTTCACTCCGCCTGGGTTATGCAGCCCAGGTTTGGACGGTGGGGAGTTTGTTGGTGGCATATGACTCAAGCTCTACGGGATGGCGCTCACGCCGCGCCGTCGAGGACAAGGTTTGTGCTGGTGTTTGACGCATTTCGAGCGCACCTCCGTTGTGCGCACCGGCTCGGGTGATCCCTGGCCGGACTCTGTTGGAGGCAGAGATGTCGGGGTGGTTACCGCTCCTCCCCTCAATTTCACTTTACGCCGATTGGCGATGAGCGGTGGCCGCGCAACGGTTCCTCTTCCCGAACATCGTGTCGCAATAGGATCCCCCGGCGGGTAGGCCGAGGGTTCTCAGGCGCACCAGGGTCAGGGAGACTTGGCACTCAGAGGGGTGCTGCGTTCAGGAGCACCAGATCGATACTTGATCTCGCTGAGCGTTCACCGCCAGCTCGTGCCATCAATACTCATGATGCCAAAAGAGCCTCACTCCTCCTCGTCCACACCACCCACGGGGATCAGCCGCACCTGCTTGCGGCCGAGCTTGATCTCAAACTCATCGCCGGGCTTGAGGTCGAGCATCGCGGTGTAAGCCTTGCCCACGAGGAGGTTGCCGTTGCCTTGCACGGTGGCGGTGTAGCTGAGCTTGCGGCCACCCTTGACCCGGCCCACGCCATCGTTGCCCAGGCTCAAGCCTTTGGCTTCAAGCAAGGCTTCATAGAAGGCAGTGAAGTTGAGGCGCTCGCCGCCATCTTTCTTGGTGCTGACATAGCCGCAGCTGCGCACGCGGTCTGATTTGGAAACATCGCCCAGTTCCTTGACTTTGGCGAGCAGGTCAGAACCGGTGAGCATGGACGTCAAGAATCAACGGCTTGAAAATAACTCGCCTGACTAGCTTCCGCGAGCTGGATAAGCCCAATCGCTTGTATAACAAAGAGGCCTCAAGAGACCTCGACGGGATTGCAGGTTGTCATCCTCTGCAGTGGTTCTGTTGTAACACCCTGAACTCTGGATCCGCCACTTAAATGCTCTGCAGCAAACGCTCTAGCTGCACCAGGTGATAGCGGTTGGCTTCTGTAGGCAGGGCGTTGTACATGGCCCAGAACTGGCGTAGCTGGGCTTCCAGGCCGACTCGCACGTGGTGATCGTTGTGCAGGGGGATGGCTGTCATGGCTGGGGTGTAGGTCAAGGGACTCGGAGCAACTGCAGAAAGTGTTCCCCGCTGCCCTGATCAAGTCCCGGGGTTGAACTGAATCCACCAGCCGTTTCCGGCTCCTTCGACCTGCCTGAGCTTCCCTCGATCTGGATGGATCGCTCCGGATCAGAAGTAAGAAGTACTGCGGAACGACCGCTGGGCTTAGCCATGGCAGATGGGCTCAAATGCGACTCCAGCGCGCAGGACGAGCGCGAGCATGCTGCAGCCGGCTAAAAGGGGAACAATCGTGCGTTGCGATTGGCGATCGCCACCAGCGAGAGCATCACCGGAACCTCCACCAGAACACCGACCACGGTGGCCAGAGCAGCACCAGAGTTGAGGCCGAAGAGGCTGATCGCTACGGCCACGGCCAGCTCAAAGAAGTTAGAGGCGCCGATCATCGCTCCAGGCGCTGCGATCGCATGGGGTTGGCGCCACAAGCGCATCCACTGGGCGCTGATCCAGAAGATCAGATAGGTCTGCACGATCAGAGGAATGGCGATCAGGGCGATCGCCAGCGGATTGCCCAGGATCGCGCTGGCTTGAACCATGAACAGCAGTAGGACGGTGGCGATCAGGCTCACGATTGCAAGGGGTTTGAGTGTTGCCTCCAAGCGTGTGATCCGCGTGTCGGAGCGCAGCAACATCCGAGTGAGCCAACCTGCCGCTAGGGGGATCACGACGAACAGGCCGACAGCGGTGATCAGCGTGTCCCATGGCACCAGAACCTTGCTGACGCCAAGTAGCAGAGCGGCAATTGGTGCGAAGGCAAACACCATGATCAGATCATTGATGGCGACCTGAGCCAGGGTGTAGTTCGGGTCTCCATCGCTCAGGCGGCTCCACACAAACACCATCGCCGTGCACGGTGCCACGCCAAGCAGGATCATTCCGGCGATGTATTGATCAGCCAGCTCCCCTGGAATCCAGGCCGCGAAAAGGCCACGCATAAACAGCCAGGCGATCGCCGTCATCGACAGCGGTTTGATCAGCCAGTTCACCACAATCGTGACGATTAATCCCTTGGGCTGACGCTTGAGCCCGTTCAGGGAGCCGAAATCGACCGCCAGCATCATCGGATAAATCATGCCCCAGATCAACAGAGCAATCGGCAGATTGATGCCCGCAACCTGAAGCTCTGCGAGCGCCTGAGCGAACCCGGGGAAAGCTGCGCCAAGCCCCACTCCGGAGGCAATCGCAAGGGCAACCCAAAGGCTCAGAAAACGCTCAAAGATGCCCATGGACTCAGCAACGGGGTTCACTGGGAATTGTGCGGCGGGCTGTAGGTCGAAAACGACTAGCCAGCGACGAATAGAGCCTAGATATTTTGCGGCCATCAACTCACAACTACTTGTCAGGTCACGCTGTTTAGTTGTATCCACCAGCCGGTTCCGGCTCCCTCCACCATCCAGCGGCGCCCCCAGTTGCGCTCGGAGTAGCGCTGGGCAGTTCCGCTCCCAATTGCGGTCGTCACATAACCACCGTTGACGAGATCGGCTTCCCCATTGGGGTCATGCATCAGGAGCTGGCGCTTGGCTGGATCCCAGCCGATCACCAGGCTCCAGTGGCCACCACCGGAGGGCGCAGAGACAGGTCCTTTGTGCAGCCAACCCACCGGGCAAGGAATCCCTCGCTGCAACTGCTCGATCAGGTGGTCGATGGAGCCATCCGTTCTGAACCGCGCCTGTAGCCCCAGGCTCTGCAGCGCTTTCACCTGAGCGCTGGCGTCAGTGGTGTCGCCGTGGCGTTGCGCCAAGGACAGGTATTGATCATCCAGCTGGCCGGAGCCTTGCATGGCGCCGGGTTTCAAGAAGGCAGCGGCCATGGCGCAACTCGAGGAGAAACACATCCGATGGCCCTGATCGGTGGCGCTGTCGTTCTGGCTCAGGTACGGAACGGGCAACTGGATTAGCCCTGGTGTCCGCCCGCCTCGAAAGTGTGCGGCGAACAGCTCCAGCTGCTCTGGTGTGAGGCTGTCCTGCAGCAGGCCCCAAGTCCTCACATTGGTGCGGCAGTTCTTGGAAATGGCGGACCGCTGAGAGCAGCTGGATCGGTTCAGACAATGCGCGGGAGCAGACGAGCTTGAAGGGTTCCGGATGCAGCGCTCGGAACCCTTCGCTCTCCCAGGACTCCAGCAGATGAACTCACGCCGGCTAGTGGTTTGGATCTCCGCCGGAATCCTTAGCTTTTAGGGCGCAACCTTGGCCTTCGATCTACTCAATTGCACGGCCCTGAGCTGGCTCTATCTGCGAAGCAATGGCTTGCCAGCTCTCGAGCAACAGCAGAACACTCCCCCAGCAACCGTTCCTCCAGAGCCACCCGTTTCGGTGTTCTGCAGTCGCCCCCAGGGCCGCATTGATGAGGCCGTCAGCCAGGGCCTGAGCATCCTGGCGGGCCTAGCCCTTCGGAGCTCGTTGAGTGGTCGAGGTGAGGGGCGGCCTTGAGGGCGGAACGCGCGCCAATAGCCTCTGGCAGCTGCCGCCAACCGATGAAGAGTGACTCAGTCGCCAGTGGATCTGTACACGCCAGATGGCGGAGCATCTGAGCCTCCACCGTGTGACCCTCCAACGGTTGAAGTCAGCCGGTTACTTCCGGCAAGGACATCATTTTCGCAAGGCCAATCCACTGGCTCCGCGCTCAAGCACTCTCTGGCATGAACAGCGTGTCCTTATGCGTCTACAGGCCGAATAAAAACGAGATCCAACAGCAATGAGACAGCTTTGAGACCGTGTTTCTCAAAATCAAGATTTGGCAAACGTGCAAAGTCCCGTGCAAAGTCCCGTGCAAAGTCCTCAAGATCACACCATTGGTAGCAAGGGATATCGAGCAACTTCTCGAGATTCATAACCCTTCAAGTCTCCCCCGAGCCATCGCTTATTGCCTCGCTTCGGCGGGGCTTTTTGCTGTCTGCGTTCACTCCACGCCTAGGGTCTGGCCAGTTAAACCGGGGAGTGATGCAGGCATTCCGACAGGTCTTGCCGTTCTTGGCCTGCGTGGCGCTGGCGCCTTCCAGCGCACTGGCCTGCAGCTGCTCACCGGCCATCGAGACGCCCATCACTCAGCTGTATCGCTGGCAAATCGGACGGCAGGACACACCGGGGCGCCCTGAGCTGAAGTCCATCCAAAACCTTCTCAGCCCAGCGTTGTACCAGGACTTGAGCGCTGCCTATCAGCTCAACCCAGGTGAGGGGCGTGGCTATTTGGATTTCGATCCCTTCAGTGGCACGCAGGTTTACACCCACAACGTGCTCGTGGTGGGCTGCAGCGGCGACAGTGCCGATGTCGCGGTGTTTACGGGTCTGAAAGGACGTCTCTCCGAGACTCCACAACGGCTCTCTCTGCAGATGCAGCAGACCGCCGATGGATCATGGGTGGTGGGTGATGTCAGCTACCCCAGTGGGTTCCAGCTGAGCAGTTTTCTCTCTGGCTTGTTGAAGCAGTGATCCCTCTTCTCTGTCTCTGCGGCCCGTCCGCTGCCGGGAAAACCAGCATGACGCGAGCCCTGCAGAACCTTCTGGAGAGTGACGGCATCAGGGTGTTGCCACTGTCCTGTGATGACTACTACTGGCACGAATGGACCCCGGATGCGGTCTACGGCTACGACACGCCTGCCGGAATTGATGCCGAGGCTCTGCTTGCTGATCTGGAGCAGCTCTGCAGGGGGGACGCCACCAGCCTTCGCCGCTACGACATGGTCAGCCACCAGGCCCGGCACGAGCCTTTGATTCAGGCCTATGACCTGATTGTTCTCGAGGGGGCCTTTGGTCCCCAGCTCCTGCTGGAGGAGCCGCTGCTGCGATCGATGGTCTATCTGGAGCTCACGATGCCGCTGCGCCTCTGGCGACGCCTACTGCGTGATCGCCGTGAACGCGGGCATTCCTTGGCCTATGTGATTCGGCAGACCGTGCTGGAGACGCTGCCCGGGGAAAGGGAATTCATTCTTCCCTTGAAACCGCAAGCCGACCTGGTCATCCAAAACAGCACGGCAGGCCTTGCGACACTGACGGAACACGCCCGCTCCCTCCTGGTGCCATGACCCGTGACGATGGAGCGAGGCTGATCAATGGACCCGAGACGGCCAACACCACACTCCTTCTTGCCCACGGTGCAGGCGCACCGATGGATAGCCCCTGGATGAACACCGTGGCCGAAGGCATCGGCAATTGCGGTGTTCGGGTGGTGCGCTTCGAGTTCCCCTACATGCAGCGAAGTCGGGAGCTGGGTCGACGTTGTGGACCAGATCGACTCCCCAAACTCCTTGATGCCTACCGCGAGGAGGTGATCCGCGAACAACAGCGGCAAGAGGGCGCCAATCTGTTCATCGCTGGGAAGTCCCTCGGAGGGCGCATCGCCAGCCTGCTCATCGACACGCTGAGCGACGTCCAGGGTTGCCTGTGCCTTGGCTATCCCTTCCATCCCCCAGGACAACCAGAGTCATTGCGCACCGACCATCTCGAGGTCATGCACTCCCCGTGCCTCATTCTCCAGGGGGAACGGGACAGCTTTGGACGCCGTGAGGAAGTGGAGCGCTATCCACTGGCCGCGTCGGTGGAGTTGACCTGGTTGCAGAGCGGAGATCACAGCTTTAAGCCCACCAAGGCCTCCGGACTCACTGAGTCAGACAACTTGCAGGCCGCCATCGACCACTGTCAGAACTTCATGACCCATCACCAGCGCGGGTAGCCCAGGCGACGGAAGAACAAGGGCAGTGTGGCCAACACTTGTGGAGCCAACACGGCCACCGAACAATGCGCGAGGTCGTCTTTCGCGTTTCCTGCTCAGCTGAAAACCTGCAAGCCCAAAGTGAGCAACCGCAGCTGAGCATTCGCTCCAGCAACCTTGAGGAACTGCACTACGCAGCTCGGGATGCCTTGATGAACCACTTCGGCCCCAGCCATGGGGCCTATCGGGTTCGCTTTACGCGCTGAGGGTCTCGAGCGCCTGGGGAATGCGCTGGAACATGTAGCCCAAGCCCCGAGCGGTGAGAATCAGTTCCGGGTTTTCGGGATCATCCTCGAGCTTGGCCCGCAGCCGGGAGATGTGCACATCCACCACTCGGCTGTCGGAGGAGCGCTCGGGCTTATAGCCCCAGACCTTCTCCAGCATGTCCAGGCGACTGATCGGTTCGCCAGACCGGCTAAGCAGAAGCTCCAGCAGGTTGAACTCCATGCCGGTCAGTCGGATGCGCTCATCGCCCCGATGGGCCTGACGCTTGTTGAAGTCGATGCTGAGGTCACCCACGACCACCACATGGGCCGTGCGGCCGGGCCCGGCCACCCCATTGGCCTGAACAGAGCTGACGCGCCGCATGACGCAGCGAATTCGCGCCTCCAGCTCCTTCGGGCTGAAAGGTTTCACCATGTAGTCGTCGGCGCCAAGCTGCAGACCCGTGATCCGGTCTGCCACATCGCCGAGGGCGGTCAACAGGATGATCGGGACCTCCGACTGGGCACGAATGCGCTCGGTCACGGCAAAACCGTCGAGCTCCGGCATCATCACGTCGAGAACCACGACATCCGGTTCTGATGCGCGGAAATGCTCGAGTGCCTGGGCTCCGTTCTCGGCAAGGGTCACCTCGTGACCAAGCATCACCAGGCGGGTCTCAAGGATTCGACGAATGTTCTCTTCGTCATCTGCGACCAGGATCTTGAGGGGAGCGGTCGTCGTCGCTTCAGTCATCAAGAGGGGATCAGATGCTGTTCTGAATCAACGAATAGCCGAGAGGGTTCCCGTTTATGAAGGAACAACAGGCTTTGTAACGAAGCCGCAGCGGGACTGTCCCTGACTGCTTAGTTGTCCTGTTCTGTGAAGGCATCCAGCAGAACGGGCACCGTCACGATCGGGTCAAAGCTCGTAATCGCAGGCTGCGGAGTGGGCTCGGCCTGACGGCGGAAACGATTCGAACTGGTCCGACTGGGGGCCGGCGAGCTCGCCTGAGGGGAGGCGCTTGGTTGGTCCGCCTCGGAGCGGCGACGGATTGGATTACGCCGGGTCGCCTCTGGACGGGTCGTGGGCAGTGGCCGCTGGATCGGTTGGTCCTTCAACTCCCCGCGGAGCTGGTTCAGTAGCCGAAAATGGCCGGTGGTGTTGTATTTCCGCAGCAGCGACGGATCCCAAGCCATGAGCGCTGGTCTGTAAGACCCTCAGCCTATTGGGCAGCGCGGGTGCAGGAGAAGCGTGATAAATTGTTGCGGTGACAACTGGAAGTCGATCCGGGTTCGGGTTAACCGAAACGTTGGGTCTAATCCCTGTCTCCACCAATCATTTCACGGATTATGTCGAGGCTCGTCGGTCTTCAGGCTCCTGACTTCACCGCCACTGCAGTGGTCGATCAGGAATTCAAGGAGGTGACCCTCTCCTCATACCGCGGCAAGTACGTGGTGCTGTTCTTCTATCCCCTGGATTTCACCTTCGTCTGCCCGACGGAGATCACGGCCTTCTCCGATCGCTACAGCGAGTTCTCCAGCCGTAACTGTGAAGTACTGGGCGTCTCCGTGGACAGCCAGTTCTCCCACCTCGCCTGGGTGCAGACCGACCGTAAGAACGGTGGTCTCGGCGACATTGCCTATCCCCTGGTCGCTGACCTGAAGAAGGACATCGCCCGTTCCTACGAGGTGCTGGACGAGGAAGCCGGTGTGGCCCTGCGCGGTCTGTTCATCATCGATCCCGATGGTGTGATCATGCAGAGCACCATCAACAACCTGCCCGTCGGCCGCAGCGTTGACGAGACCCTGCGTCTGCTCCAGGCCTTCCAGCACATCCGCAACCACCCCGACGAGGTCTGCCCCGCCAACTGGACCCCTGGCGAGAAGACCATGAACCCCGATCCCGTGAAGAGCAAGGAGTTCTTCGCTGCTGTGAACTGATCCCCAGTTCCCATCGTTCTACGGGGGCCGAGAGGCCCCCTTTTTTATGTTCAATCAGGGGCTGCCAGGCTCAGTTCCCCTGTCGCACCGTCCAACTGCGCTGGAACGCCGAGGGGAAGTGCCATGTTGGGCCGCCCGTGGCCGACTGGTAGCTGATGCACCAGCGGGATACCCAAGTTGCCGAGCCGCTCCTCGAGGATCTCCTCCATTGAGAAGTCCCCTGGCAAGACATCGTCCTCAGCCCAGCTGAAGCGCCCTAGGCCAATCCCCCGCACACCATCGAGCAACCCTGAGCTGCGCCACTGCGTGAGCTGCCGATCGACGCGATAGGGAGCTTCACCGGTGTCCTCCAGCACCAAGATCTTGTCCCGCAGGGCGGGAAGCCAAGGCGTACCGATCAAGCTCGTGGCAATGGTGAGGTTGCTCACCACCAGTGCTCCGCGGGCGATGCCTGGCCGTAGACGCCGGCCCTGAAGGGATGCCACAGGCCTCCCCTTGAGCAGAGAAGACAGGCGTTCCCACTGAAGGTCCGATCCGCCAAACCAGCCATGCACCCCACCGCAACTGCCTGCGGCGAGTTGGGCGAGGAGAACCGCTGAGCAATCTGAAAACCCAACACACCAGCGTGGGGTGGCCGGGATGGACCAGCCCTGCTCGAGCACGCGTGCACTACCCCAGCCCGCCCCGACCAAGAACAGTGCATCAATGGAGGGATCGAGCCAGGCCTGCCGCAGGGAGGAGGCGCGCTGCTCATCCGTCCCGGAGAACCAACGCCACTGGCCCAAGAGTTCAGGCGGAGTGAGAAGCCTCCAACCCTCCTGCCGGCAGCGCCGCCGCAGGAGCTCCAACGTCGGATCCTCTCGCTCAAGCCAGGTGCCTGGTGCGAGCGCTGCAATCCGTGCTCCCGGCTTCAACGGTGCCGGGCCGCGCTGCGTCGCTGCTCGGGAGCGGACAGCCAGGGGAACCGCTGCCGCTAGTGCCCCAAGGAGCAGCTCACGGCGGCGCCAGGGTTTCATCCCAACAGGCTGGCCAACAGACGGCGTCCATCGACCCCACCGGTCGCTGGGTCACAGGCCCGTTCGGGGTGGGGCATCAGGCCGAGCACATTGCCCTGGGCATTGGTCAGTCCAGCCACGTCGGCGACAGAGCCGTTGGGATTGCGGCAGTAGCGCAACACCACCTGGCCTTGGTCCTCAAGGGCCTTGAGATCATCGGGAGCGGCCTGGTAGCGCCCCTCTCCATGGGCGATAGGGAAATTCACCACCTCGCCGCTGCTGTAGCCCTGAAGCCAGCTGCACTGACCCGGCTCAACGCGAAGATCCGTGGGCTCGCAGATGAAGTGGAGTTTCTGGTTACGGGTCAGGGCGCCTGGCAAGAGGCCCATCTCGGTCAGCACCTGGAAGCCATTGCAGATTCCCAGCACGCGACCGCCGCGCTTCGCGAAGGCCGCGACTTCCTCCAGCACAGGGGCGAAGCGCGCAATAGCTCCGCAGCGCAGGTAATCGCCGTAGCTGAATCCGCCTGGAATCACCACGGCATCAAGACCACTCAGATCCCGCTCCTCATGCCAAAGGAAGCGGGTTTCGATCCCCAAGCAGCCCTGGGCTGCCCACTGGACATCCCGGTCACAGTTGGAGCCAGGAAAAACGACGACACCAAGGGTCATGGCTCAGGCTCCAGCGCTGGGGTCGTCCTTGAGCTCGAGGGTCCAGTCCTCGATCACGGGATTGGCCAACAACCGGTCACTCAACAGCTCCAACTGCTGACGGGCGGTCTGGGCGTCAGGAGCCTCAAGCTCCACCTCCACGGCCTTACCGATCCGCAATTTGCCGATGCCATCGACACCCAGGCGTGAGGCGGCGGCTCGGGTGGCTTCACCAGCGGGATCGAGCACGGAGGGCCTCAGGGAGACCAACACACGGGCAGAGAAGACGGGCACCTGAGCTCTAGGTGGGGTTTGTTAAATCTTGGCAGGCCGGCTGACGCTAGACCCGGCTGTGGTCAGGTTGGAGGGGGTCCTAAGGGGTCGCCGTGGATCGCTTGCCGCTGCTGACTGGGCTGCTGACAGCCTGGGCACTCCTGACCGCCCAGGTCGCCAGAGGGGAGGAACCCTTTTCCCTTCCGCTCGAATGCCAGCTCGAATCGGCCCGTTGGCAGCCCTGCACGCTGACCGTTGAACGGCTCGGGGAGCACTGGTGGCTCCAGGTCGGTGGGCGCCGACTGGACTTTCACCACGATGGAAGGGGACAGATCGAACTTCAGGATGCGGCAAGAGAGCCCCGGCTTGTTCAGCCCCACTGGAGATCTGAGCAGGCCCTCTGCTGGGGGGGCATCTGCGCCAAAGGAGCCTTGCCGCTGGACTAGCCCAAACCGGCGATCAACTGATCCTTCAGGGCTGAACCCTTGAGGGACAGGCCCAGGGCGACAAGCTCCAGACCGTCGTCGTTGGGGCGCTCCAGCCGCGAACCGCTGTCAAACCAACACTCCAGACGCGGGCCAACCGCCTGAATCTGCAGCGGGTGGGTTTTACCAGGCAGCCAAGCCCGTCCCTTGAGACGCAGCAGGCCTTGGTCTGTAATGCAAGCCGGCAACAGGGCTTCGAGCTGGGCTTTGCTGGTCACTCCCTGCCACTGGAAGGCGAGCGATTCCATCGCCACGTGGGTGTGGTCGTGGTGATCGTGATCGTGATCGTGATCGTGATCGTGATCGTGATCGTGATCGCGATCGTGATCGTGGTCGTGGTCGTGGTGATGATCGTCGGCGTGTTCGGGGCGATCGAGTCCCATCAGCAGAGCCGCTGGAACGTCGCCGCGGGCCATGGGCAGAACAGACACGCCGCTGCGGACCTGGTCGCTCAAGCGGCGGCGGAGACGGTCGACGGCCTCCTCGCTTAAGCAATCCGCCCGGCTCATCAGCACGAGATCGGCGGCCTCGAGCTGATCGTCGAAGAGCGCGTTGATGTCAGTGAGGTGATCCAGGCTTGGATCGGCCTGTCGTTGGGCCTCGAGGGCACTGGGATCGGCAACGACACTTCCGCCACTCAGTGCCTCACCGTCGACAACGGTCACCACGCCCGTCACACGGGTCTTGGTGCGAATCTCAGGCCAGCGGAAGGCCTGCACCAGGGGCACGGGCAGGGCGAGGCCACTGGTTTCGACGACGATTCCATCGAGTTGGTCAGCACGCTGCAGCAACTGCTGCATGACCGGCAGAAACTCGTCCTGGACGGTGCAGCAGAGGCAACCGTTGGCCAGCTCAACGACCCGTCCGTCGAGCTCATCCTCAGGGCAAAAGCCGCAGCTGCGAATCAGATCGCCATCGATCCCTACCTCACCAAACTCGTTCACCAGAACGGCAAGCCGCAGTCCACTGGAGACCAGAAGCTGACGCAACAGTGTCGATTTACCGGCGCCAAGAAACCCGGTCACCACCGTGACCGGGAGGCGTGATGCGGGTACCACAGTCATGGTCAGGCGACGAGCGCGGTCCAGGTGAAGGCGGCGCCGATGCCAACCATCACACCGGCGAGGAGCTGTTTCTGACTCAACGGGAGCCCCTGGCTGAAGCGACGCAGGCCAACGAGAGAGAGTGTCAACAGAGCGCCTTGGCTGAGCAACAAACCCAGCAGGTAGAAGGCAATGGGGGTGGACTCCCAGCCAATCACCGAGGCGCTGAGCACATAACCGTGCAGAGCGAAGGCGGGAATCAAGCTGAGGGCAGGAAGACGGCCCACGATCACGAGGCCCTCGACCACCAGGGAGAGGGAGACCAGTGCCTCGGCGCCAGGCAGACCGGGCAACCAAAGACCCAGTGCCGTGGCGCTGAGGCCCACGAGCAGCAACGCCATGGTCCAACGCATGGAGCGTTGAAAGCCGACCAGGGCCAGGGCAATCAGAAAGAGCAGATGGTCAGGCCCCAGCAGCGGGTGGGCCAGACCACTGATCAATCCACTCACCGGTGAGGGAACCAGCGCCATGGACTCCATCGGGTGATGGGCCAGAGCTGGCGCGACAGAGAGGGAAGCCAGCAGGAGCGCAGGGGCCCCGAAACGCTTGAACATCAATAGGACTGGTCCGCGCCAGGTGATTTATGGGAGTGAACCGGCGGGCGTTCTGACTGGAGCCCTAGGGACAGGACTCTTCACAGCTGCGGGACAGCGCCGGAATTACACCGGACTTTCCCCGTTTCCTCCTCGGGCTGATCCCCCGAAGAACCGGAGCACTGAGCCTAAGCGCTGATTAACGGCAGGCCAGGCTTTCGCGGGTATCGGCACCCGTACGTTGATTGACGCCGCTGGCCCGGGCACAAAGGGCCTTCTGCTGCGGCAGGTCCAGAACCGCGTCGGTGAAGTCCGTGCCTTCGATGACCGCGCCGGTGAACTTGCTGTTCATCAGCATCGCGTTGCGAAAGACCGCACCGCTGAGGTCAGCGTTGTCAAAGCGGGTGGCGAAGGCCACGGCATCCTCGAGATCAGCCGCCGAGAGGTTGGCGTTTTGCAGATTGGCGGTGTTGAACACGGCCCCGCGCAGGTCGGTCTCACTGAGGTCAAACCCCTCCATGGAGGCCTTTAGAAACTCCTGCTGCTGAAGGTTTCGGCCGTGCATGTCCGGTTGCAGGTCCTGAGCGCTGCGCTGACCACGTAGTTCGGGGGCGGTAATCGCCAAGGCCGGGGAGGCCACTGGAAGAACAGAGGCCAGCAGCAGAACAACGCCGAGGGCGAGCGCGCTCAGTGAGCGGGCCACGAGCAACTGAACGAGCGCAACGAGGTTCCGCACTGCAGCTTTAACTTGGGCGCTCAAGTTATTGCAGGCGGATACCGGAGCGCGACCGATGAGCAAGACCCTTCGGGTGGTGGTCCCTCCCCATCCCCTCATTGGCCATTGGTTGACCGTGTTGCGGGATCGAGAGACCCCTCAGCCCCTCTTTGCAACGGCGATGGCCGAACTGGGTCGATGGTTGACCTATGAGGCCATGCGGGACTGGATTCCTTACCAGCGGGTGCAGGTGCAGACACCACTCGCCCAGACGGAAGGGACCATCGTTGACGGATCGATTCCGGTACTGGCTGTGCCGATCCTCCGAGCTGGATTGGGGCTATGGGACGGAGCCAAGTCGGTGATCCCTAGCGCTGCCGTCGCCCACATGAGCCTGCAACGGGATGAGGCCAGCGGTCGCTGCCGGTGTTACTTCAACGGTCTTCCGGAGACCATCCCCGCCAATGCAGGGGTGCTGGTCTTTGAACCCATGGTGGCCACTGCTGGAACGCTCCTGAACGTGCTCGAACAGCTGGAGACCAAGGGGGTGACTGGCCAACGGGTGCGGGTGATCTCCACACTTGCCGCCAGTCCCGGGTTGAAAACCCTCGGTGAGCGCTACAGCGATCTGACCATCTACACCGGCTGTATCGACGCCGAGTTGGACGATCAGCAGCGCATCGTTCCTGGCTTAGGTGACGCTGGTGACCGTCTGTATGGCAGGCCGCAGTCAGGCTTCGTAGGCTGAGGCAACTTCAAAGAAGGTCCACGCGATGTCCAACCGAGACGGCGGTTCAGGTTCTCTGAGCACCCTCTTGGTTGGTGCTGTGATCGGTGCCGCTGGCTTTGCCTGGTGGCTGTATTCCGAGGCTGAGCGGCGCCAGCAAAACACCCGGCAACAGCGAAGCCTGCGCCTAAGTCGGCTGGCCGATCACGACGATCAAGCCTTTGACCCCAATAGCGACCGCCCGGTGGTCCGAGAGGTTGAACTTCAGGACAAGGTTCAAGAGCTCAACCAAGCGATCGAAGACGTTCGTAGGCAGCTCGAGGGGCTGAGCCCCCAGAGCTGACAGGGCTCCTCGGTAGGTTGCTGGGAAGACAACCCCGCAGCCATGCTTCGCTCCGCCGCGATCACCCAGGGCATTCAGCGCTCCCCCAACCGCGCCATGTTGCGGGCTGTCGGTTTTGGAGACGCTGACTTCAACAAACCGATCATCGGCATCGCCAACGGCTACAGCACGATCACGCCCTGCAACCTGGGCCTCAACGATCTGGCCCGCCGGGCTGAGGATGCGGCTCACGCGGCGGGTGCCATGCCCCAGATGTTCGGGACCATCACCGTGAGTGATGGCATCTCGATGGGCACCGAAGGGATGAAGTATTCCCTGGTGAGCCGCGAGGTGATCGCGGATTCAATCGAGACAGCTGTGAACGGTCAGAGCATGGATGCGCTGCTCGCCATCGGCGGCTGCGACAAAAACATGCCTGGGGCCATGCTGGCCATGGCGCGGATGAATATCCCCTCGATCTTTGTCTACGGCGGCACGATCAAACCCGGAAAGCTCGGCGCCTGTGACCTCACCGTTGTGAGTGCCTTTGAGGCGGTGGGTCAGTTCAGCGGTGGACGGATCGACGAGCAGGAGCTCACGGCCATTGAGAAGAACGCCTGCCCTGGCGCCGGCAGTTGCGGCGGCATGTTCACCGCCAACACGATGAGTGCGGCCTTCGAAACCATGGGCCTGAGCCTGCCCTACAGCTCCACGATGGCTGCCGAAGATCCTGAAAAAGCCGATAGCGCTGCCCGCAGCGCGGAGGTGCTGGCTGAGGCGATCAAGGCCAACATCCTTCCCCGCGATCTGATGACCCGCGAGGCCTTTGAAAACGCCATCAGCGTGATCATGGCCGTGGGCGGCTCCACCAACTCGGTGCTGCACCTGCTGGCCGTGGCCCGCACCGCTGGTGTTGATCTCTCGATCGATGACTTCGAGACCATCCGCCAGCGGGTGCCTGTGATCTGCGACCTCAAGCCCAGCGGCCGCTACGTGACCGTGGACCTGCATCAGGCCGGTGGCATCCCCCAGGTGATGAAGCTGCTGATGGATGCCGGCCTGCTCCACGGCGATTGCAAAACGATCGAGGGCAAGACACTCAAACAGGTGCTCGCCGATGTTCCCGCGGTGCCCCCAGCCGGCCAAGACGTGATCCGGCCGCTGAGCAATCCGCTCTATGCCAAGGGGCACCTCGCAATCCTCAAGGGCAACCTGGCCGAAGAGGGTGCCGTGGCCAAGATCAGTGGGGTGAAGAATCCCGTGATCACCGGCCCCGCCCGCGTGTTTGAAAGCGAGGAAACCTGCCTGGCCGCCATCCTCGATAAGCAGATCAACCCAGGCGACGTGGTGGTGGTGCGCCAGGAGGGTCCCGTGGGTGGCCCCGGCATGCGCGAGATGCTCAGCCCCACCGCCGCGATCGTGGGCCAGGGCTTACTGGATTCCGTGGCCCTGATCACCGATGGACGCTTCTCCGGGGGCTCGTTTGGACTGGTGGTCGGCCATGTGGCGCCCGAGGCGGCCGTGGGCGGAACCATCGGTCTGGTCCAGGAAGGCGACAGCATCACCGTTGATGCCAGCCAACTGCTGATCCAACTCAATGTTGATGACGCCGAACTGGCCGCCCGCCGGGCCGCCTGGAGCAAGCCTGAGCCGAGGTACCGGACCGGTGTTTTGGGTAAGTACGCCCGGCTGGTGAGCTCCAGCAGCAAAGGTGCTGTGACCGACCAGCCTGACCTCTAGGCCTCGCCAGCAAGCAAGGCGCGAATTCGCCTGCAGAGGGCTTCAAGGGGGGCGCCGGCGCTGGGGCGTTCGCAGCGCTCCCCTGAGTTCGCTTGCATCCAGACGGGATGGCTGCCATGCCAAAGCATGGGTGCCTGCTCATCGGCCACCATGCTGAGCATCAGGTTTAGTTCGTCGCCGCTGCGGTAGATCTCCAGCTCGAGATCGCGATCCGGGTGGCGAACCCCATCGGTGTCGCGCGCTTCGATCAAGAGACAGCAATCACTGCAGTCCCCGACGGTGGAGGGCGGTTCGCCACTGAAACGCAGGGCATGGCGATAGGGCTTCAGGCAGACATCGGCGGCCTTGGCCAATTCGCTCAGGAGGGGTTCGAGGTCCACAGTCAGGCCACGGCTCGGATCGAGCGGAGCAGCAAGCGCAGGGCACCGGGCCGGAAGCCGGGATTACGGCCGCCCATGTCTCCAAATTTGGAATGCAAGATCTGAATTCTGGTCACCCGTGCGGGATCAAAGCGCAGGGGCAGGCCAACGGGGGTGGCCCGAACGCTGGGGGTGAGACGACTAAAGGGAATCGTCACCACAGAGGTGCCGTTTGGCCGGGTGGAGAACTCCGCCACCCAACGCAATCCACCTGGGATCAGTTCCGTGAGGCCGGCCACCCCATCACGGCTGGCCAGGGCCAGCTTGTAGCGGCGACCATCGCCATCGAGTTCGAGCTCGAGGGCTCCGTAGGAGGAGAGATCCAGCGGTGGATCCAGCACCGCTGAGCGGCAGCTCACAAAGCCGCCGCCCTCGGGTTCAACGACGGCCTCCATCAGCAAGCCAGACGCGGTGGAGTGACACTGACCCTGGCTGCGTCCCCCCATGATCGTGTCGTTGAGGGTGTGCCATCCAGGGAAATCAGCTCCCTGTGCCAGGACCAGTGGCGCAAGCATGGATGCGATCCAAAGCAACGGCGTCAGCCTGCCGCAGTCAGACCCGCGAGCGCGGCCTCATCCGCCAGGACAAGAACCTCATTGCGGGGAGTGACCAACTTGGCGGGGGTCCGATCGGGTGATTCACTCGGATCCAGCAGGCGGCTGAGGGCCTGCACCTTCCCTGATCCACTCACCAGAAAGATCACCTGGCGGGCCGCACTCAACACAGGTGCGGTCAAGGTGATGCGCTCAAGTCCCTTACCGCGACCGACCGTGGTCCAACGGTCGGTGATGGTCGGCGCCTCGGTGCCGGGGAACAGGGAGGCCGTATGGCCGTCCTCACCCAAGCCGAGAACCATCAGATCAAAGATCGGCGGCTCACCAGGACAGACCCTCTGGATGGCCGACGCGAATGCGGCGGCACTCTCCTCTGGGGTCGGCAGGCTCACCGTCGGCACCGGATGGAAGGCGGCCTTGCGGCCGGGCCCCTCCTTCAGCAGGGTCTGCCGAAGCATGCGGGCGTTGCTGGAGGCATCCTCGGAATCGACCCAACGTTCATCGCCGAGGAACACATCCACCCTCTCCCAGGGAAGGTGTTCCTGACCCAGTAGGCCGTAGGCCACCGCTGGGGTACTCCCACCGGAGAGAGCCAATTGGGCCCGATCCCGTTGGTCGAGGGCTAGATCCAGATGGGAAGCAATGGTCTGGGCAGCGAGGCGGGCCAGGGCGTGGCCGTCGCTTGCCCGTTCAATGCGGTAGCTCGTCATGGACGGTTGCCTCTCAATCGAGCCACTCGGTGTGGAAGGTCCCCTCTTGGTCGACCCGCTGGTAGGTGTGGGAGCCGAAGCAATCGCGCATGGCCTGCACGAGGTTTTGCGGCAGGCGGGCGGTGCGGTAGCTGTTGATGTAGTCGAGGGTGCTGCTCAGGCAGGGGACAGGGATCCCCGCCTCCGCAGCGCCGGCAACGACCTTGGCGAGGCCCGGCAGGCGACGATTCACCTGCTCGGCGAACCAAGGGTCGATCAAGAGATTGACCAGCTGCGGGTTGGCATTGAAGGCGTCCTGAATGCGCTTGAGCAGGCGCGCGCGGATGATGCAGCCCCCCTTCCAGATCTGGGCGATGGAGGGCATGTTCAGGTTGTAGTCATGCTCAGCTGAGGCAATGCGCAAAAGCTCCATGCCTTGGGCATAGCTCGCCATGCAGGCCAGGACGACGGCATCCATCAGCGGACCAGTCCCGTCGTTGCCGCAGAGCTCAAAGGATTGGACCGCGGGGCCATGGAGGATCGCCTCGGCGTTCTGGCGCTGGGGCTTGATCGAGCTCATCACGCGGCCGTTGAGGGCGGCGTAGATGGTGGGCACCGGTGCCCCCATCTGCAGGGCACTCACCACGGTCCAAAGACCCGTGCCCTTTTGGCCCGCCTGATCGACGATCTTCTCCACAAGGTCGCTGCCATCGGCGGGGTCCTTGGTCCGCAGGCAGATCTCGGTGATTTCAACGAGATAGGACGCCAACTCCTCTGTGCTGTTCCAGTGGCCAAAGATGTCGGCCATCTGTGTGCCGCTGAGGCCCCCAACCCGCTTGAGCAGGTCGTAGGCCTCGGCCAGGATCTGCTCAATGCCGTACTCAATGCCGTTGTGGACGGTCTTGACGAAGTGGCCAGAGCCCCCAGGACCGATGTAGGTGACACAGGGTCCGTCCTCCACCTGGGCCGCCATCTTGCAGACGAGGCTCTCAATCGCGTCGTAGGAGGCCTTGGTGCCGCCGGGCATCATGCTCGGCCCCTCGAGGGCTCCCTTGGCCCCGCCTGAGACCCCCATCCCGATAAAGCCAAAGCTCTTGCTCTCGAGCTCAGCCACACGACGTTCGGTGTCGTGGTACTCCGAGTTCCCACCATCGATCAGCAGGTCGCCTGCTTCGAGGTAGGGCGAGATGTCTTTGATCACCGCATCCACAGCGGGACCGGCCTTGACCATCATCAGGATCCGGCGCGGATGCTGAAGCTTGCTGACAAAGTCCTCCAGGCTCGTGGAGCCAACGATGTTCTTGCCGGCGCCCATCCCAGAGAGGAACTCCTCTGTCTTGGCATAGGTGCGGTTGTAGACCACGCTGGAGAAGCCATTGCGCTCAGCGTTGAGCACCAGGTTCTCGCCCATCACACCGAGACCGATCAAGCCGAAATGGGCCTTGTCCATGGAGCTTTGAAGATGGATCCAATGTCACCAGTGTGGCGGCGTCTTTCAGCGGCGTGAACCGTTGTTGGCGAACACTGAAACAGGTTGAGTTGCCAACAAAAAAAAACCCTCTCTGCAAAGGCAGAGAGGGTTTGGTACTCAATCGTCTTGGGCGATCAAATGACGGTGTTGTCGGGGATGCTCGCGTTCTTGACCACGACGACGATGCCGTTACGGATGTAGAAGCCCAGTTCAGGACGATCGGCTTCTTCGACGTTGTCCTTGTTGACGATGGTGACGTTGTCTCCGATGCGAGCGTTCTTGTCGAGGATCGCGCGCTTAACCGTTGTGCCGCGACCGACGCCGACAGGAGTTCCGCCGCGGTGACGCAGAGCATTGCGTTCGGCGGATGACTCAAAAAAGTCGTTGCCCATCACCAGGGTGTCCTGAAGAACAGCGTCTTCTTCAACGCGGCTGCGAACACCCAGGACGCAGTGGTGGATGCTGCAGGCCTTGAGGATTGAACCCTCACCAATGATGGATTGGGTCACCTGGGAGTCCAGCAACTTGCTGGGGGGCAGGTAACGGGGACGCGTGTAGATCGGGAAGGACTCCTCGTAGAACGAGAAGGCCGGGTTGGGCTGATCGGTCAGGGCCAGGTTGGCCTCATAGAAGGCACCGATCGTTCCGATGTCTTCCCAATAGTCATCGAAGAGGTAGCTCTGGATGTGGTCACCCCGCTCCAAGGAGGCAGGGATCAGCTCCTTGCCAAAGTCCGTGGCGCTGGGGTTCTTCGCCAGCAAATCGAACAGGGTCTCGCGGCTGAAGACATAGATCCCCATCGATGCGAGATAGGGGCGCTTCTCGGCTTCCTCTGGGGAGAGCCCCAGACGGGAGGTGTCGACCCACATCTCCTTCAGGGCATCACCCTTGGGCTTCTCGCGGAACTCGCGAATCTTTCCTTTCTCGTCGGTGTGCATCAAGCCGAAGGCTTCGGCCTGCGGGGCATCCACCGGCAGAGCACCGATGCTGATGTCGGCGCCGGTGGCGATGTGGTGGTTGACGAACTCGCTGTAGTCCATCCGGTAGAGCTGGTCACCGGAGAGGATCAGGTAGTGGTCCACATCCCATTCCTGGAAGAGCCACTGGTACTTGCGAACAGCATCCGCTGTTCCCTCGAACCAGCTGGGGCTCTCAGGGGTCTGCTGGGCCGCCAGTACCTCGACAAAGCCCTGACCAAAGCCAGAGGAGAGGTTGTAGCTCTGGGTGAGGTGGCGGTTGAGGGAAGCGCTGTTGAACTGCGTCAACACGTACATCTTGTTGATGTCGGAGTTGATGCAGTTACTGATGGGGATATCAATCAGTCGATACTTGCCAGCCAGGGGCACGGCGGGCTTGGCCCGCATCTTGGTCAGAGGGTAAAGGCGGGTCCCTGCACCGCCGCCCAGAATGATCGCCAGAACGCGCTTCATCGCTTCCCTCTACGCCAAAAGCACGGCGACGTTAAGCGATTACTGAGGCCGCTCCACGGCTTTTGGGGCACATTGGCGGCAATTCGTACGGCTTTTCCCAGAACAGCCGTGATCCCTTAAAAACCGGGTGGGGTGCTTAGCCCTGGAGGTCCTCCAATTCGAACAGCTCCTGGATGACCTTCATCGCTTGGTGCCGCTGCTGACGGGGCTGGGGAGCCCTCAGTTTCGTGACGGGACCATGGAGGATTTTGTTGATGATCCCTTTGCTCAGGGCCTCGACAACCTTGCGCTCGCGGGCGGAGAGGTCAGGACCCATCCGACTCAGTGCCTTCTGGAGCTCCTGCTCGCGGATCTCCTCGAGTTGGGTGCGCAGCCTGTTGGCCACGGGGACCGCCTCTAGACCATCCCACCACTCGATGAACTGTTGCCCCTCCTGATGAAGCATGCCCTCTGCTTCAGCGGCAATCTCACGGCGCGCCTCCTGGTTGCGGGCAACCACCTCTTGGAGGTCGTCCACGTCATAGGCAGCGATGCCGCTGAGCTCGGAGACATCCGCTGAGATGTTCCGTGGCACGCCGATGTCCACCAACATCAAGGAGGAGCGTCGGTTCAATTGCCCCAAACGCTCTGCCGTAATGATCGGGTCATCGGCACCCGTGCTGGTGAACACAAGGGAACAGGTGCTCAGGCAGTGATTGAGATCGCTGAGCGGCCGGCATTGCACCGGCAGAGCGGGGAAGTCCGCCGCCATCTCCTCGGCACGGGAGACGGTTCGGTTGAGCAGGACAACACCCCTGGCTCCCTTGGCCTGAAGGTGCTGGAGAAGCAGTCGGGCCATCCGACCGGCGCCAACCACCGCAATTTGTTCCTGATCGAGGGGAACGAGATCGTCAATCCCACGGGCTTGTCCAACCTTCAGTTGGGCCAGCTCAACGGCTGCAGAGCTGATCGAAACGGCACCGGTCCCCAGGTTGGTCTCCGAACGCACCCGCTTACCAGTGCTGACGGCTTGGTTGAGCAGGCGGTTCAGGATTGGGCCGATCGAGCGATGCTCTTGGCCCAGGCGGTACATCTTTTTGACCTGGGACAGGATCTGGCCTTCCCCCAAGACCAAAGAATCCAAGCCAGCCGCGACACGCATCAGGTGCCCGATGGCCTCCTCGTGGTGGTAGGCAAAGAGGTGGGGCATGAGCTCAGAGAGCTCAAGGCCGGAATGCTGACTGAGAAAACTACCGACGGCTGAAACCCCCTGCTCAGGGTTGCGAAGCAGGGTGTAGATCTCGAGCCGATTGCAGGTGCTGAGAATCGAGGCCTCAAGAACCTGTTCGTCCGCCCGCAGGCGCTGGAGGGAGTCCTCCATGCTCTGCTCAGCAATGCTGAGACGTTCCCGGATCTCAACCGGGGCCGTTCGGTGACTGAGTCCGACGACGGCGATGTGCATGAAGGTGGATCCGGGGGTGCGCAACAGGGACGGCTAAAAGAAAGCCGGGCCTCCCAGAGGAGACCCGGCTCGAGCTGATCGGGCGATCAGCGCAGAGCGATGCTCTGGGCTCCGTCCTTGATGTGGACCGTGGTGGTGAAACGGGCGGTGTTGTCCAGGGTGCTGATCACCAGGGAGCTGGTGCGGGTGCAGTCCTTCTCGAACTTCACGCCGTCGAAGAGCAGACCATCGGTGATGCCGGTGGCAGCGAACACCACGTTCTCGCCGCAGGCCAGTTCGTTGGCTTCGTAGACGCGGTCGGGATCGGTGATACCCATCTCGGCCAGGCGGGCCAGGTTGCCTTCCTTGGTCAGGCCTTCCCACTCGGAGGTCTGAGCGACGGCGGGGTCGTACACCAGTTGTCCCTGGAAGTGACCGCCCAGGGCGCGCAGGGCGGCTGCGGAAATCACACCCTCAGGAGCAGCGCCAATACCCATCAGACAGTGGGTACCGGTGCCTGCGAAACCACAGGCGATGGCAGCCTGCACGTCGCCATCAGAGATGGGCTGGACGCGGGCGCCGGTGGCGCGGATCTCCTTGATCAGGTCCTTGTGACGAGCGCGGTCCATCACCACGATGACCAGCTCTTCAGCGGGAAGGCCCAGGCACTCGCTCAGGATCTTGATGTTCTCGGTGGCCGACTTGTTGATGTCGACCTTGCCCTTTGCTGCCGGGGGTGCAGCCAGCTTCTTCATGTAGAAGTCGGGGGCATTGAAGAGACCGCCGCGGTCAGAGGCAGCCAAAACGGCCATCGAGCCACGCTGGCTGTTGGCACAGAGGTTGGTGCCTTCGCAGGGGTCCACAGCGAAGTCCACGCCAGGGCCGGTGCCGCTGCCGACTTCCTCACCGATGTACAGCATGGGGGCTTCGTCGCGCTCGCCCTCGCCGATCACGATGCGGCCCTGCATCTGGATCTTGTACATGCGCTCACGCATCGCCTCCACGGCGGCTGCGTCGGCCTCGTTCTTCAGGCCCATGCCGGTGAGCTTGGCGGAAGCAATGCCTGCCTGCTCAACAACCTCGAGAATTTCTTGAATCAGGGTGCGATCCACGGCGGTCCGGCGATGGGAAGGGTTGAAGCGCTGAAAGGGCTCTGGGGCTCTGGAGACCTGCATTGACGGCCGTGAGAACCAGTCAATGAGTGGAAGTCCAGCGCCAGCAGGGCCTCTCGGGCTTTTAGCGCCGCTCACTGTATCAGTGCTTCACGGCGCGCCGAGCCGATGCAGCCTTTGAAAAAGAGGGGTGATGGCGATTCCTACAATCAGCCCCTGTTCAGCCGCGGTTGCGCCCCATGAGCACCAAGTCCCTGGTGATCTCCCCCTCGATTCTGTCCGCGGATTTTTCCCGGCTTGGGGAGGACGTGCGCGCGGTGGATGAAGCCGGTGCCGACTGGATTCACGTGGATGTGATGGATGGACGCTTTGTCCCCAACATCACCATCGGCCCCATGATCGTCGAGGCCCTGCGCCCGGTGACCAAGAAGCCCCTGGACGTTCACCTGATGATCGTCGAGCCGGAGAAGTACGTCCCCGACTTCGCAAAGGCCGGTGCAGACATCATTTCCGTGCAAGTCGAGGCCTGCACCCATCTGCATCGCAACCTCGCCCAGATCAAAGATCTCGGCAAAATGGCCGGTGCGGTGCTCAACCCCGGCACCCCGATCGACACCCTCGAGTACTGCCTTGAGCTCTGTGATCTGGTGCTGATCATGAGCGTCAACCCTGGTTTCGGCGGTCAAAGCTTCATCGAGAGCCAGGTGCAGAAGATCCGTGACCTGCGCCGGATGTGCGACGAAAAGGGCCTGGATCCCTGGATCGAAGTGGATGGCGGTATCAAGGCCGAGAACGCCTGGAAGGTGATCGAAGCCGGTGCCAACGCCATCGTCAGTGGCTCCGGCGTGTTCAACCAGCCCAGCTACGCCGATGCCATGACCGGCATCCGCAACAGCAAGCGCCCCTGAGCCAGCCAATCCATGGCACGAAAAAGCCCCGGCTTAGCCGGGGCTTTTTTTGTGGCCCAAGGTGCAGCAGCGATGTGCTGGTTTAGCTGAAGAACCAGCCGTAGCTGTGCAGGCCGATGCCCAGCAGATTCACACCGATGTAGCAAACGCAGATCACCACAAAGCCAGCCACAGCAACCAAAGCAGGACGGCGTCCCTGCCAACCACGGCTCAGGCGGGTGTGAAGGTAGGCGGCATAGACAAGCCAGCAGATCAAGGCCCAGGTTTCCTTGGGATCCCAGCTCCACCAGCTGCCCCAGGCCTCGTTGGCCCAGACCGCACCGCTGACGATGCCAACGGAGAGCAACAGAAAGCCAACGGTGATCGTGCGATAGCTCAGGCTGTCGAGCTGCTCACTGAGGGAGAGAGAGGCGCTGCTCAATGAGAGATCAACCGGGGCTCCGTCGGCGGCAAGGCTGGCCTGGCGGAAGCCGCCACTGCCGATGGAGCTGCTGCGAAGTTCCAAGGCCTGCCCGCGATCGGTAAAAAGCACCGCCATCGAGAGCAAAGAGCCGACCAACAGGGCTGCGTAACTCACCATGATCACGCTGACGTGCATCACCAGCCAGCTGGAGCGCAGGGCGGGCACCAGTGGGGCGGCCTGCTGCAGTTGATCCGGCAGGGCGAAGGAGGCGAAGGCCACGCAGCCCAGACCCATGGGTGTAGCGGACGCCGCCACGAGCGGTGAGCGATAGGTCCGCTCCACCAGCAACTGGGTCAAGGTGCAAGCCCAGGCCAGGAAACAAAGGGACTCGTAGAGGTTGCTGATCGGAAAGTGGCCGGACTGCCACCAGCGCAGCACCAGTTGCGCTGTCAGAGCCAAGTTGGCCGTCGCCACCAGGAGGCGAACCACGGTGCTGCCCTGGCCTCCGCCACTGACGCTCCAAAAGGACAGGGGAAGGGCCAGGAGCAGCAGCGCAAAGGCAGCAAGACCAAGCGCAAGAACCGGATCGGTCACGAAACCGCTGACGAGATCAAAGATGGCGAACAGTCTGCCGCGCCAAAGGCAAGGTCAGCGGCTGGCCTTGCGAAGCAGCACAAGACCGCCACCAAGGCCAATCAAAACCGGCAACCAAGCGGCAAAGAAGGGGTAGAGGGTTCCCTTGATGCCGAGGGAGCTGAAGATGAACGACATCAGGTAGTAGCCAAAGATCAGCAAAACGCTGATGCCGAAGCCCTGACTGCGGCTGGTGCGGGAATTGGGGCGAACCCCAAGGCTGCTGCCGATCAAGCCAAAGACCAGGCAGATGGCCGGGAAGGCAAATTTCTCCTGGATCCGCACCCGAAGCCTCCGGGCTTCCTTTTGATCACCGGCTTGAACCAGCAGTGCCTCGGCGCGGCGAGCCTGGGCCACGGTCATCTGGGCCGCATCACTGGGCAGCATGCCCACATCCTGGGGAGCCCGGGTGAAGGGGTAGTAGTAACTGGTGTAGTTGGCTGAGGTGGTGAAGTTATTGGCCGCATCGATGTTCAGAATTCGGCCATTGCGGAACTCCCACATCGCCCTGTTCTCGTCCCAGACCGCAGTGTTGGCGGTCAAAACCTGCTGCTGATCCTCACGGGAGAAATCGAGCAGGGTGACGCCCTGCATCTCACCGTTTTTGAACTCCTTGGCATAGAAGAGCTGGGTCAGTCCCTCTCCGGCATTGCCACCGGGCTCCTTGGGAGTAATGCGGCCAAAGCGCGAATAGACAACGTTTTTTCCGGTCTGGGCGGAGAGGGCGCGACCGAGGGCGCTATCGAGAACGTTGGAGGCCGAATAGTTGGCGCTTGGAACAATGACGTCGTTGAACATGAAGGTCAGGAGCGTCATCAGGGCCGCCAGCACTAGGGCGGGGACGACCATGCGCCAGGTCTTCACGCCGATGCTGCGCAGGGCCGTGAGTTCGCTACTGCCCGAGAGGCGACTAAAGGCCAACAGGGTGGCCATCAGGGTGGCCATCGGGAAGGACAGCACCAAGAAGCCGGGCATGCGCAGGGCGAGGACCTTGCCAGCGGCCCAGAGCGGCAGGCCTGCCTCGGCCACCTTGCGGACCAACTCAAAGACGACACCCACCGAGAGGGAGACGGCCGTGAAGGCGGCGATGCCGAAGAGCAGTGGGCCGAGCATCTCGGCAAACAGCCAGCGATCCAGCAGAGGCAGGGTTCTCCACTGGCGTTGGAGCTTTTGAGACTGGCGGCGCAGGGGCTCGGTCCAGGTCGGTGCGATCGTCACAGCCGGAAGTCCTCCCCTAGGTAGTGGCGACGCACCAGGGGGTCATTCGCCATCTCACGGGAGGGGCCACTGGCCAAGATGCTTCCCTCCGTCAGGATGTAGGCGCGGTCGGTGATCGACAGGGTCTCACGAACGTTGTGATCCGTGATCAACACCCCCATGCCTCGATCCCGCAGTCCGGCGATCAAGGTCTGAAGGTCGGCAACGGCCAGGGGATCGACACCTGCAAACGGTTCATCCAGCAGCAGATAGCGGGGTCCGCTTTCGCCGACCGCCAGGGCACGGGCCACTTCGCAGCGCCGGCGTTCACCGCCTGAGAGCTGATAACCGAGGCGGTGCTGAAAGGGCTTCAGGTGGAAATCCTGCACCAATTGCTCGACCCGATCACGGCGCTGTTCCTTGGGGGCTCCACTTTCCTGGAGGGCCAACATCAGGTTGTCCTGGACGCTCAGGCTGCGGAAGACACTTGCTTCCTGGGGGAGGTAGCCGATGCCCAAGCGGGCACGCTCCGGCATAGAGAAGTCGGCAACACAGGTCTCATCCATCGTCACGGCCCCTGAATCAGGGCGCAGCAGACCGGTCACCAGATTGAAGGTGGTGGTCTTACCTGCTCCGTTGGGGCCCAGTAACCCGACCACCTCTCCAGGATTGAGGTTGAGGCTGACCTCTTTCACCAAAGGTCGGCCGCCAATGGTCAAGGCGACGCGATCAAGGACCAGGCTCATGGCTTCGCGGGGCCCGAGCTGGGGAGGGTCTGGAGAGCGACACGGCTAAAAACCTGCTGACCGCGTGCTGGGATGGCCTGCATGCGCTCGCTGTCCACCAGGTAAATCACCTGTTCAGCACGCAGCCAATTGCCGCCGTCCTGAAGGATGTCGACGTCACCACTGAGGACAACCCGGCCCTCATTGCTGAAGTACTGAGCTTGGCGGGCGGTGGCCACGACCCGCTCATCTGGATAGACGATGCGGACGTTGCCACTGGCGGTGATCACACCGGTCTGTTGATCCGCTTGCTGTTGGTCCGACTCAATCGTCACCAGGCCGGTGTTCAACCGCAGGGGCTTGGTGGGAATGGGAGCAGAACCATCGCCCGCTTCTGCGCTGACGACCTCTTCAACGCTGATGACTTCAGCCGCCGGAACGGTCTGCTGAGCCCAACCTGGGGCGCAGACGCCGATCAAGAGTCCAAGGCTTGCCGCGCGACTAGCGAGGGCACTGCACCAGAGACGGGCAGTGCTGCGATCTGCGGCCAAACCCACTCCAGCAACGCGGTGACATCCATCTTATCGCCGAGCACCGCTGCGTTCCTTCAGGAATCGGCATCAATGGGTGTGAGTTCGGGCAAGGGGATGCCCTCAAGCGAGCGGTTCTCGTGCAGGGCCAAGAGGCGTTCACGGGCAACCTGCCTCAGGGGGTCGAGGGCCAGCTCGAACTGGTTCGGCCCTGCCCCCTGTAGACGGCCGAGGCCTTCGCCCAGGAGAACCATGGCACCGCGTTGATTGCCGCGGTCGAGATGGTGGTGGGCAACCGCAATCTGGAGGATCCCCTGCAGCGTGCGGCGGCAAGGTCCCTGGGTCTCATGCCAGAGCTCCTCAAAGCCGTCGTGGCAGGCGTACCACTCACCCGCATTGAAAAGCCTGACGGCCTCCCCAAAACGGGGATCGCGCGTCAGGCTGGTTTCCTCAGGGTCGAGGGGCTGATTCAACGTTTTGCGGGCTTCTTCGCGGGCAGTTTGCGCAGGCGAATCGACTCAGGGGTGACCTCGAGCATTTCATCGGGACCGATGTACTCCAGCGCCCGCTCCAGGGTCATCTGCATCGGGGCTTGGAGGGTATCGAGTTCCTCTGCACCGGCCGAGCGCATGTTGGTGAGCTGCTTGGTCTTGCAGACGTTGAGCTCGAGGTCTTGGGGACGGTTGTTTTCGCCCACGAGCATGCCCTTGTAAACCTTCGTGCCAGGGGTGATGAAGAACTGACCGCGGTCCTCGGCGTTCTTCAGGGCATAGAAGGTCGCGGTCCCTTCCTCGAAGGCGATCAACACGCCGTTGCGACGGGTGTCGAAATCGCCCTGCATCGGGCGGTAGTCGAGGAAGGAGTGGCTCATGATCCCCTCGCCGCGGGTGGCGCGGATGAAGTCACCACGGAAGCCGATCAGGCCTCGGGAGGGCACCACGAACTCCAGCTGGGTGCGGCCGTCGTTGGTGTTCTCCATGTTCTGCATCTCGGCCTTGCGGACGCCGAGCTTCTCGATGCAGGCACCCACCGATTCCTCGGGCACATCCAGCACCAGGGTTTCGAAGGGCTCCGAAGGGGTGCCATCGATGGTGCGGAAGATCACCTGAGGCTGGGAGACCTGGAACTCATAGCCCTCACGGCGCATGGTCTCGATCAGGATGCCCAGGTGCAGCTCACCGCGGCCACTGACGGCCCAGCGATCGGGGGAGTCGGTGTCCTCAACCCGCAGGGCGACGTTGGTCAGCAGCTCTTTATTCAGACGGTCACGCACCTGACGGCTGGTGACGAACTTGCCCTCCTTGCCCGCGAAGGGCGAGTCGTTGACCACAAAGGTCATCTGCAGGGTCGGCTCGTCCACCTTGATCAGGGGCAGCGCCTTGGGCTCGTCAGGGCAGGCAATGGTTTCGCCGATGTTGACCTCGTCAAAGCCGCAGACGGCCACCAGGTCACCGGCGCGAGCCTGTTCAATCTCAACGCGCTGAAGGCCCTGGAAGCCGAGCAACTTGCTGATGCGGCCGCGCTTGACGCTGCCGTCGTCACGCAACAGTGCGACCGGCTGGTTGCCCTTGATCGTGCCGTTGTGAATCCGGCCGATCATGATTCGGCCGAGGAAATCGCTGTAGTCGAGTGTTGTGACCTGAAGCTGCAGGGGCTTCTCGGGGTCGCCAACCGGGGGCGGAACGTGGCGAAGGATGGCATCGAAGAGCGGACGCATGTTGTCGCTCTCCGTGGCCATGTCGGGCTTGGCGTAGCCACCCATGCCACTACCAAAGAGGTAGGGAAAGTCGCACTGATCGTCGTCGGCACCCAGCTCCAAGAACAGATCCAGAACCTTGTCGACGGCCTGCTCAGGATCAACGCGGGCGCGGTCGATCTTGTTGACGAAAACGATCGGACGCAGGCCCTTCTCGAGCGCCTTCTTCAGCACGAAACGGGTCTGGGGCATCGGCCCCTCGTTGGCGTCCACGATCAACAGACAGCCGTCGACCATGCCGAGCACGCGCTCCACTTCGCCACCGAAGTCAGCGTGACCAGGGGTGTCAACGATGTTGATCCGGATCCCTTCGAAGTCCACCGCAGTGTTCTTGGAGAGGATCGTGATACCCCGCTCACGCTCCAGGTCGTTGGAGTCCATCACGCAGGTGGGGACGGCCTCGTTGTCGCGGAAGATGCCCGACTGGGCCAGCAGGGCATCCACCAGGGTGGTTTTGCCGTGGTCGACGTGGGCAATGATCGCGATATTGCGGATCGGTGTTCCGGGATGCTCGCCGCTCATGGATGGGGCTCGAGGGAGGAGGTCAGGGATGGTCTGGCTGGAGCACGCCGCAGCTAACGGCCGCAACGCTCAACTCAAGAGCAGGCGTTGGCTTGGGAACGGTGGCTGAAACCCATGGGCAACGTCGCAGGAATAAACCTGATCGAACAAAGCCGGTATCTCTTGCAGCGTGGCTGATGTGTCTGGAGCGTTCGTGACGAACGACCACACACCAAAACCAAAGAACCCTTCGGTGCGTTAACGCAATCTATCCCAGCAACAAACCGTTCTAGTGGCGCTCGGACAGGGTTCCGCGGGTCACCCCCAGGCGGCTTTCCAACTGTTCGCTCTGCCAGACCAGCTGCCCGCTGATCTCTCCGTTGAGGGCCTGGCGGTAGAGGGCGACACGGCGCTGGGTATCCGCGGCGGTTTCCTGCAGCAGTTCGAGCCTGAAGTGGCGAACGCCAGCCTCCAGGAATTGGGGAATGGCCTCAGCGGCGGTCTGCGCACGGGCATTGAACAAGGTATTGCGGCAACCCAGATCAGCGCGCAGGGGATGCTCTGCGCCGCTGCGGTCCCGCAGGAGAACCTGATGCTGCTCACAGGGACGGCCGCAGTCGGTGTGGTCGTGCCCCTCAGAGAGGAAGGCACAAAACAGGCAGTGCTCCATATGAAAGAGCGGCATGTGCTGGTGCAGGGTCAGCTCGAGGGCCTCGCGAGGACAGGTCCTGACAAGGGCCAACAGCTGATCCAACGCCAGGTCGTAGCTCGCCGTCAGCCGTTCCAGGCCCCAGCGGTCAATCAACCAGCGGGCAGTGATGGGGTTGGCGACGTTCAAGGAGAAATCGCCCTGGCAGGGGGCCAGGGGCGTGAGCCGCTCAAGCTGATCCACATTCCGAACCAAATAGCCGTCCGGCTCAGCGCGAATCAGCGGTTCCAGACTCCAGGACTCATCGGGCCTGCAGATCCGCTGACCCGCCAACCAGAGGCCGCCGGGCCAATACCCCTTGCCGCGTTTGACGGCCTCCCGCAGGTGCGCAGGATGCTCAAGATCAACGATCACCCGATCGACTGGAAGATCCTTCAGGGCATCGAGCTGGTCGAGGTCACGCACCAGAACGCTCAACTGGGGCTCCAGCCGTTCGGCCTCAGCAATGGGAGGAATCAAGGCCTCCAGGAGGTCAGCCGCTGGGCGCGGCTCCCGGATCGTTGGGGGGACTGGAGTGGCCTGCTGTGCGAGCTGATCCACCAGTTGCCGTCTCAGTTGGTTCAACTGGGCAAGCGGAAGAAAGAGATCCGGTTCAAGCTCCAGCTCCAGCTGCTCTAGACGCCAAGGGGTGCCGCCAAGTCGTCCGAGTTGCTGCTCCAGGCGTTCACGGTTTAAGGCTTGACCCTGCGCAGGCGCGAGGGGCTGCTCACTGAGAACGAAGCATCCCTCGATCGACAGACCGGCCGCCCTCACGACCTCAAGCCGAAGGGCGGTCCCGCACGAGCCCGAGGCCTTCAACACCAAAGGGCGCCGCTGCTCCTCCAGGGAGCGCTCGGCCATGCGCTGAAAGCGGCTCTCCCGCTGGGGGTCGCTCGTCAGCCAGCAGGGACTGCCCCGGCGCAAGCCACGCAAATCAACACGCCTGGGACCCAGTCGCACGGCGCATCCCCCCTTCGGCCTGGGCTCGATCGCCATCACCCGTCCCCCGACTTCCTTAGGGGGCAACAGGGGATCGGAATGGGGGACCTCCAGCACGAGTCCGTCACCGGCTTTGCAATCCAGACGGCCCTTGAAGAGCAGCCAGTCCCCATCAACACGCTCCAAGCGCCCAAGCCAGGGGCCGCGCTTTTTGCTCCAGCGGCCATGGACCAGCTGACGGTGATCAATGCCTGCGAGCCAACCGGTGCTGAGCCCGCGCGAGAAACTCAACTCCAGGTTTCGCCGGAGCTCCCGCTGCTCTAACTGCTCCAAAGGCGTGCGCTCACCAAAGAGCTGGTCGAGACCCTGGCGGTAGGCGTCGGTGACCGCGGCCACATAGGTGGGGTCTTTGAGCCTGCCCTCGATCTTCAAGCTGGCCACGCCGGCATCCACCAGCTCCGGCAACAGATCCCAGGCGGCTAGGTCCTGGGGTGAGAGCAGATAGCGCTGCTCGCCGAGGTCCAGCTCTTCTCCATCAACAATCAGTTCATAGGGAAGCCGGCAGGCCTGGGCGCATTCGCCGCGGTTGGCACTGCGCTGGCCAAGGGCCTCACTGGTGAGGCACTGGCCGGAATAGGCCACACAAAGGGCGCCGTGAACGAAGACCTCAAGGGGCATCTCCAGCTGACGCTTCACCAGCTGCTGCTGAATCCGCTGCAGATCCTTGAGGCTCAACTCCCTCGCCAGGACCACGCGCTGGCAGCCCAACTCTTGGGCCATGGCCACACCGGCAGCGCTGGTGATGGACATCTGGGTCGAGCCGTGGATGGCCAGCTCCGGGGTGAGCTGCTGGGCCAATGCGGCAAGGCCAATGTCCTGGACGATGAGAGCGTCGACTCCGGCAGCGTCAGCGGCCAGCAGTAACTCCGCCGCTCGGCTGAGCTCGTCGGTGAAGACCAAGACGTTGAAGGTCAGGAAACCCTTCAGGCCGCGGCGATGGAGCCAATCCATCACCTCGGGGAGATCAGACGCCTTGAAATTTTCGGCCCGCAGGCGTGCGTTGAAGGTCTCGACCCCGAAATAAACCGCGTCAGCACCGTTGACGGCGGCCGCTTTGAGGGATTCCCAGCAACCCGCCGGCGCCAGCAATTCCGGCAATGGGGCCTCAGCCATGCATCAGTTCCATGGATTACTCCGAGAAGCGGCCGGCGGCATCGAAGGTCTTCAGCGCATCGGCGGATCCCTCAAAACGCCAGTGCCAGGGCTCGTAGCTCACGCCCTGACGGTTGTCCTTCGGAAAGGAGAGGACGAAATGAAAGCGATTGGCGTTGCGCTCAAGCCAGGCAAAGGACTCGGTGCGATCGAAACTTTGGGAAAGATGGGTCTCGGGGCGTCGACCATCGCCAAAGTCAACGGCGTAGCCCGTGCTGTGCTCAGAGAATCCGGGCGGTGCACTGACCTGCGCTCGTTCCCGAGCACTTTGATTGCGCTCTGATTTGACTTCAAAAAAGATCTGCTTTTGAAGGGAGATCGAGCGGAAGGCACTGAGCACCCGCAGGTCCACACCCTCGGCATCAGCAGCGCGGCGCATCTGACGCAGAGCCTCGGCCGCCTGGGCATTGAGTGCCACGCCTGGGCCAATACTGATCAGTTGGGAATCCTCCGCCTCGGGATAGGGGAAGTGACCGAGCAGGCGGCCGTCGGAACTCAGACGGGCACTCAGCCCGGCAACGGGAACGGGAGCCAACCGTTGCAGCAGTGGAGCCCGCAACGCATAGGCCACAGCTGCAACGAGAACGAGTGCTGCAGAGGCGCTGGCTACGGCAACGGGAGTCCGACGTTTGCGCTGCAGGCTGGGGGAGAGGGTGCGCCTGGCGAGAGGAATGTCATCCATGCCGGAGGGTTCAGCGCCGCCCTTGCTTGCGCCCGCCCGGTACTGGCTGGTCTGACGACCGGGGCTAGGCAAGCGAGAACTCCCGTTGGAACTGGGGTTATGTGATGTTACGAGCTCGCGCTGGAGTTGCCAGCGGTTGCCTATCAAGCGGTGTTAGCTTCGCGTCAACATCCTTCTGGCGGAGCGGGTTTCAAGATGTTGCGAGTCGCGGTGGTGGGCGGCGGCCCGAGTGGTTCCTGTGCTGCTGAAATTCTGGCTAAGGCGGGAATTGAGACCTGGATCTTCGAGCGGAAGCTGGATAACGCCAAACCCTGTGGTGGGGCCATCCCTCTGTGCATGGTCGAGGAGTTCGACCTGCCCGAGTCGATCATCGACCGCAAGGTCCGCAACATGAAGATGATCTCCCCCTCCAACCGTGAGGTGGACATCAATCTCGAAAACGAGAACGAATACATCGGTATGTGCCGCCGGGAGGTCATGGATGCCTTCATGCGCGACCGCGCCGCTGAACTCGGCGCCAACTTGGTCAACGGTCTGGTGACCAAGATCGACACCGGCGCCAACCGCCAGGGGCCCTACACCCTCACCTACTCCGACTACAGCGAGGGTGAGGCCACTGGTGAGACCAAGAGTCTCGAGGTGGACCTGATCATTGGCGCCGACGGTGCCAACAGCCGCGTGGCCAAGGCCATGGATGCTGGTGACTACAACGTGGCCATCGCCTTCCAGGAGCGCATCAAGCTGCCTGCTGAGGAGATGAAGTACTACGAGAGCCTGGCCGAGATGTACGTGGGCACGGATGTGTCTCCCGACTTCTACGCCTGGGTGTTCCCGAAGTACGACCACGTCGCGGTCGGCACCGGGACCATGCAGGAAAACCAGGCGCTGATTAAGAGCCTGCAGGAGGGCATTCGCGAGCGCGCTAAGAAGCGTCTGGTGAATGGCGAAGTCATCAAAGTTGAGGCCCACCCGATTCCTGAGCACCCCCGTCCCCGCCGCGTCGTCGGCCGGATGGCGCTTGTTGGTGATGCCGCCGGCTATGTGACCAAGAGCTCCGGTGAGGGCATCTACTTCGCCGCCAAGAGTGGTCGGATGTGCGCCGAGCAGATCGTTGAGGCCAGCCAAGGCGGCAAGCGGGTTCCGACTGAAGCCGACCTCAAGAAGTACCTCAAGAAGTGGGATCGCCAGTACGGCGCCACCTACAAGGTGCTCGAAATTCTCCAGAACGTCTTCTATCGCAACGACGCGGCCCGTGAAGCCTTCGTCGAGATGTGCGACGACAAGGACGTTCAGCGCCTGACGTTCGACAGCTACCTCTACAAGCGCGTGGTAGCGATGAACCCCTGGCAGCAACTCAAGCTGACCCTGCTGACCCTCGGCTCCGTTCTCCGCGGTAACGCTCTGGCACCGCAGGGTTACAAGCCCGTTCCCAGCGCCGTCCGCGAGGACGGAGAGGTCAACGCCATGCTGGCCGTGAGCACCATCAAAGGTGGTATTCGCGTCGGGAACCAGAAGGCCAAAGCCAAAGCCGATCGTGAGCCGGCGTTGAGCGGCAAATAAGGACCTGGTTGGTCAAAAAAGGCAGTGGATTACTCCACTGCCTTTTTTTGTGCTTAAGCCGAGGCGGTGCTCAGTGCTTGATCAATGCTGACCAACTCCAGGGCCTTGGAATCCCAAAGAATGAGGTCAAAGCAATGGGGGATGTCCTTCAGGGTCAGATAGGTGCAGTTCTGCAGTAAATGCGAATGGAAGCGGTGGCAGTCCCGGAGTCTGTAATTGGGAATGCGTTCACAAAGGTGATGGACAGAATGAAAAGCAATATCAGCCGTGAACCAGTTCAAGATGGCTGGCAGCACAAGGTTGCTGCTGCCTTCAATGGCACCCTTGAAATAACTCCAACCGGAGGTTCCACTGGTGTAAGAACCCTGGAAATTGTGCTGAACAAAGAAGACACAGATAAACATGGCCGCTGAGCAGGCCATCACGAAGGAATAGCAGCTCAGAAAAAGCCCAAGGCCCAACCAGGAAGCCATGAGAACCCAACTGGTCAGAACCACGACGTTGTTGGCGACCAGGTCCATCCATTCACCTGTGGTGTACCAGTGGCTGGACTTAAAGTCCAGAACAAAGCGCTTCCAACCGGAGGGTCCCGTCCTAGGGAAGCGAATGGCCTTGTTCAGTGCTGCGCCCGCGAATTCAGCTGAGCCGAGGAGTAGCTGAAGCCTGGGACGGATCACCAGGTAAAAGAAGCCACCGGGAAAGAGCATCAGGGGGTGGCGGATCAGGCGATAGCGCCACTGGGCAGAAGGGGACAACTGGAGAAACTGCTCCACCGTCAAAAGGGACGACGGCCCCCGATAGACATCCCAATTGCCGTTGTGCTTGTGGTGAAAGGCATGACCCCGGGACCAGGGGAACTGCGGAATGGCGTTCAAGCAACCCAAGCCAAAGCCCGTCAGTCGGTTGCACCATCGCGTTGACCAGAGCGTGTCATGGCCGCAGTCATGCATCAGCGAGAAGCTGCGGGCAGAGAACAACACCAGTGCCAGCAGCACCGGCACCAAAAGCCAGCGCAAACCAGGATCAGCCGCGCAAACGGGAATGACGGCCCAGAGACAGGCAATGGGAAGAACGGTCACGAGGACCTGCCAGAGCGCTCTGGCGTTGCTGGACTGGCGAAAAGAAGCGAGGGAGAAATCGCCGCGACTCAGTGGCCTGTCGAGCTCTGCTGAGCGGATGGAAGTCGTCAGCGGATCAGCCTCTTTGTTGCAAACAGGCTAAGACCTCTTGTTACAGAGCGTTAGCCACTGATCCGGCTGAAGTCAGCCAGAACCGATGCCTGGTTGTTGAGAACACCCAACAGATTGAGGCGATTGGCGCGGATCGATGCGTCCTCAGCCATCACCATCACGCTGTCCTCTCCATCAAAGAAATTCGCAAGGGCCGACGCACCAGCGATCAATCCCTGGGCCAGTTGGGCGTAGCGATCGGGATCACTGCCGGTGGCGACGGGCTCCAGACTGTTCAAAACCGAAAGCATCCCGGCTTCGCTGGACTTCTCAAAGAGGCTTGCATCGACAACAGCGCTGGCCGAGAGAACCGTCTGAGGCAGATCCCCTTTGGTGGCCAACTTCGCAGCACGGGTGACCACGGCCTGGACAGCGGTGAGCTCGCCGCCAGAGCGCAGGCTCTGGAGGAGAGAAGCCCGTTGACGCGCATCACCCGGGTCGGCCAGGAGCCTCTCGAGAGAAACCGTTTCTCCAGCGACGGCTTGAACCAGATCGGAATCAATGGCGGCCTCCTCCAGCAGGCTCTGCAGGCGTTGCCCCATGAGCTCGGAGAGTTCCTGAGCTAATGCCGATGCATCGACCTTGAAATGGGGAAGCAGCTTGGCCCAATGCTGCGTCGCACGTTCCAGGAGCGTCTTGATGTTGAGGCTCCAACCTTGATCCCAAAGGATCTGGAGGATGCCGTTGCCAGCCCGGCGCAGGGCATAGGGGTCCGAGGAACCGGTGGGACGCTCACCCTTGGCGTAGATGCTCAGAAGGAGTTCAAAGCGCTCCGCGAGGGCCACCACAGCACCTGCCACCGAACTCGGCAGGGCATCACCGGCCCCCTTGGGTTGGTAGTGCTCCAGCACAGCCAGGGCCACCTCGCGGGGTTCACCCTCGGCGAGCAGATATTTGCCGCCCATGACGCCCTGCAGCTCTGGGAACTCACCAACCATCTGGCTGACGAGATCGTGCTTGCACAGGTGAGCCGCGCGGGTGGCGTGGTCGGCCACCTGGTTCGGCAGCTCGAGCTGCTCGGCCAGTAGGGCAGTGAGCCACTCGAGCCGCTCAACGCGATCGAGGAGTGAACCCAGGCCCTCAGCAAAGGTCACCCGCTTGAGCTGCTCGCGCCGCTCAGCGCTGGCGACGGCGCGGTCGGCCTGGACAAAGAACTCAGCGTCAGCCAGCCGGGCCTTCAGGACCCGTTCGTTACCCCGGCGGACGGTGTCGCTGGCCTCGGCAAGGCCATTGCCAATGCAGAGGAACCGCGCCAGCAAACTCCTGCGGGCGTCCAAGGCCAGGGGGTCGGAATCCGCGTCCTTGCGATACAGGGGCACGTAACGCTGATGGGCACGCATCACGGTGCTCAAGACCTCCGCGGGCAGAGCCAGGTAATGGTCCGCAACGCTTCCCTCGATCAACAGGGGGGTCTCAACGAGATCGGTCAGTTCCTCAAAGAGGTCACTGGGTAAATCGGGAACCGCATCCAAGACGGCGGCACTGCGTTCAACGCTGGTGCGAATGAATGACGCCCGATCAGAGCGATTGACCACCACCCCGGCGTCGGCCAGGGCAGCGGCGTAGGCATCGGCCGACGGGATCGCCACAGCGTCGCTGTAGAGACGGTGGCCACGGCTGGTCTGGCCGGACTGCACGACGGGGTCGCTACCGGAGAGGGTGACGGGGATCAGATCGGATCCCAGCAGCGCCACTAGCCAACGCACGGGCCTGGAAAAGCGGCTTTCTCCCACGCCCCAACGCATAAAACGACGGCCCTGGAGGGCTGCAATCCACTGGGGAATGGCCTCCGCCAGGAGCTCACGGGCGGGGCGCCCGGCTTCCAGGACTTCCGCAAAGACAAAGGGACCCTTGGGGGTGTCACGCACCTCAAGGGCAGCGGGATCAACACCGCAGCGCTTGGCGAAACCTATGGCGGCCTGGGTCGGGACACCGTCTTTGAACGCCTGTGCTGCGGGTGGCCCCTTGCGCTCATCGCGCAGATCGGGGGCTGATTCAGACAGATCACTCACCTGGACCACCAGGCGACGGGGAGTGCTGGTGGTCTCAACCTGGCCGTAGCTCAGTCGCGCTGCACTCAGATCACGCTTCACCGCCTGCTCCAGCTGCGGCAGCGCCAGGCGCGCAAAATCCGCGGGCAACTCCTCAGTCCCGATCTCAAGCAGAAAGGTGGACACGGAGCAGGCAGCCTCAGCAGCCGATCAGCTTATTGAAACGGCTCCGAAGCCAAGCCCGGTCGACGCTTCGCTACGTTCAAAGATCACTGTTTGTGGTGCGTAAGCGTGGCCGAAGGGCAGTCCGTGGGGCAAGTGGAGCAGAAGAGCCCCGAGGAACGGACGTTTTCCCCTTCCATCGCCACAGGCGCAGAGCGCACCAAGTTTGAGCAACTCAAGGCCGACAGCGACTACCTGAAGGACCCTCTCGCTGCAGAGCTGCAGAACGACCTGAGTCACTTCAGTGACGGGGCCGTTCAGTTGCTGAAATTCCACGGCAGCTATCAACAGGACAACCGCGAAAACAGGCAGAAGGGTCAAGACAAGGACTGGCAGATGATGCTGCGCCTGCGCAGCCCCGCTGGACGGATCCCGGCCGGCCTGTATCTGGCGATGGATGAGCTGGCCGATCGCCTCGGCAATGGAACGCTGCGGGCTACCACCCGTCAGGCCTTCCAAATGCACGGCATTCGGAAGGGACATCTCAAGGAGGTGATCGGCACCATCGTTCGCTCGATGGGTTCGACCTTGGCGGCCTGCGGGGACATCAACCGCAACGTCATGGCGCCGGCGGCCCCCTTCGAAAAAGGCGGTTATCCAGCGGCCCGCCAATTAGCCAACGACATCGCTGACGTCCTCAGCCCGCAGGCCGCTGAGGGCAGCTACCTGGACCTCTGGGTCGATGGCGATCTGAGTTACCGGATCAAACCCAGCCGCCCCGTGAAGAAGGCACGCGAGCGGCAACAGGAAGGGGGTGTCTTCAGCGGGGACGCCAAGGAGCCTCTGTACGGCGGCACCTACCTACCCCGGAAATTCAAGGTGGCCGTGACGGTACCTGGGGACAACTCCGTCGATCTGCTGACCCAGGACATCGGCCTGGTGGCCTTTGCTGATGCCAACGGCGAACTCCGTGGCTGCAACGTTTATGTGGGTGGTGGCATGGGCCGCACCCACAACAAGGAGGAGACGTTTGCCCGCACAGCTGATCCCCTCGGCTATGTGGCAGCTGAACACATTTTTGATCTGGTTCAGGCGATCCTGGCCCTGCAACGGGACCACGGTGACCGCAACAACCGTCGTCACGCACGGCTCAAGTACCTGATCCACGATCAAGGCATTCGCTGGTTCAAAGAAGAACTCAAGGCGAAGTACTTCTCGCACCCGATCAAGGGTCTACGACTTGAGCCCAAAGCCAAGCTTGAGGACTATCTGGGTTGGCATCGCATCAGCGCCGGCAAGTGGTTCGTCGGCATCCCGCTGTTGTGTGGCCGTCTCTCGGGCGATCTCAAGCGGGGCCTTCGCCAGCTGGTGGAGACCTATCAATTGGAGATTCGTCTCACCCCCAACCAGGATCTGCTGCTCTGCAACATCGGCACGGCCCAGCGGGCTGCGGTGAAAGAAGCCCTCGCCGCTATTGGCGTTGAGACGCCCGAAACACCGGACCAACTGGCGCGTCACGCCATTGCCTGTCCTGCGCTCCCCCTCTGCGGGCTGGCGGTGACCGAGGCCGAGCGGATTCTTCCCGATGTGCTGGCGCGGCTGGATGCACAACTTCGGCGCCTCGAGATTGAGAAATCAATCCTGGTGCGCATGACCGGCTGTCCAAATGGATGCGCCCGTCCCTACATGGCTGAACTGGGCCTGGTGGGTGATGGCGTCAATCAGTACCAACTCTGGCTTGGTGGAACACCGAACTTGAGTCGTCTGGCTGAGCCTTACCTCGAGCGGATGCCGCTGGAGAGACTCGAGAGCACGATTGAACCGCTGCTGAAGGGCTGGAAGGCCGCCGGCGGCCGCCGCAGCTTCGGTGACTATGTCGCCAAGCTCGGCCGCCAGTCCGTTGAAGAGCTGGTCCGCTCAGCCGTCTGACGCACGGCCATAGATCGCCTCGCTCTGGCTCCGCTGCCAGGCCCAGAGCTGGTCGCCGTAGCTGAAGTGCCACCACTCGTTGGGGTGTTGGGCGAAGCCCTGCGATTCCATCGCATCAGCGAGGAGTCGGCGCCGTCGATCCCATTCGAGGGCCTGTTGGCGCTCCACAGCGTCAGGCGTCGCATCGGCAACGGCGCGGTAGTGGTGCGGCTCTGATACAGCACCGATCGCGTCGATGTCAGAACCCATGTCGACGAGTTCGCCCGCCCCATCCAGCAGGGTGAGGTCAACCGCCGCTCCGGTGCTGTGGGGAGGTGGTGTCGCAGGATCAAGGCTGGGCGGAGCCCAAAAGCGACTCACCTCGTCAATGACAGCCGCCACGGCTGGGCTGGCCGAGCTGGGGTTTAGGCCTCGGGTGCTGCACTCCTGGGCGATGGCGTAGTCCACCATGAAGCGCTGGACAGCAATCGGACGCCAAGCGTCAAAGATCGCCAGGCGGTAGCCGGGTTCAGCCGTGCTTAAAACCGTCTGGGCCTGGAGGAGGCGCTGAATGACTCCGGTGCGGAGGCGAAAGGGACAAGCACCCTCGCCATAGGGGGCACCAACGGCGACATAGGGGTGGGGTTCGATCCGAAAGAGAGCCGCAGGCAAGGCGGCAAGCGACTCGGCGCAGTCGCGGATGACGATGTCACTCCAGGGCCGCAGGGGCATCAGTTCAGGCGGGCAGCTTGGGCGACCCGATGACGCTGGTCGCTCAGCACTTTGGCAAGGCCGGGGTGTTGATCCAGGTCAGGATCCTTCGCCACGATCTCCTGGGCAACGCGGCGGGCCTGCTCCAGCACCTCCCCGTCGTCGGTGAGGCTGGCGAGGGCCAAATCCGGCAGGCCACTCTGACGCGTGCCCAGCACCTGACCGGGACCCCGCAGGCGCAGGTCCATTTCCGCGATCTCAAAGCCGTCGTTGGAGCGCACCAGCACCTCCAGGCGCTGCCGGGCGAGCACATTGCTGCTGTCATTCACCAGCAGGCAGTAGGACGCCGCAGCCCCTCGGCCAACGCGTCCGCGCAACTGGTGCAACTGGGCCAGTCCGAAGCGATCGGCGTGGTCAATCACCATGACGCTGGCCTCGGGCACATCCACACCCACCTCGACCACGGTCGTACTGACCAGCACCTGGGTCTCGCCGCTCGCAAAGGCTGTGATTGCCGCCTGCTTCTCAGCACTGGGCATGCGTCCATGCAGCAGTCCGACCTGGAGGTTCGGGAAGACCTGCTCGCTGAGCTGCTGATGCACATCGACGGCAGAGCGCAGGTCCAACTTCTCGGACTCCTCCACCAGGGGCAGGACGACATAGGCCCGCTGGCCGAGGGCCACCTGCTCTCGAATCAAGCTATAGGCCTCGTCGCGATCGGCGCTTGCCAAAAGGCTCGTGCGAATGGGGGTGCGGCCAGGCGGCAACTCGTCGATTTGGCTGACCTCCAGATCACCGTGAATGGAGAGGGCCAAGGTCCTTGGGATCGGCGTCGCCGTCATGGTTAACAGGTGAGGCTGCAGGCCCTTGTCCAGCAGGCGGTTGCGCTGGTGGACGCCAAAGCGATGCTGCTCATCGACGACCACCAGACCCAAGCGCTGGAACTGAACGGGATCCTCCAGAAGGGCATGGGTCCCCACCAGCATCTTCAGGGTTCCATTGGCCAGGTCCGCCAACAATGCGCGGCGCCGGCGCATGGGGGTCGATCCGGTCAGTAGGGCGCAGGTGACATGCAGTTGGGGCAGCCACTCGCAGAGCTTGCGGTAGTGCTGTTCAGCCAACACCTCCGTCGGTGCCATCAGGGCCCCCTGGCAGCCGGAATCAATCGCGGTCAGCAGAGCAGCGATCGCGACCACGGTCTTGCCGCTACCGACATCCCCCTGCACCAGACGGGCCATCGGCTGGTCCCGCCGCAGGTCAGCCCGGATCTCCGCCAAGACGCGCTGCTGGGCTCCGGTGAGGGGGAAGGGGAGCAGCTGCAAAAACGCCTGGAGCAATGCGTCACCCTCAACCGCCAGGGCAGGGGCGGGACGACTGGTGAGCTGGCGGCGCCGCTGCAGCAAGCCCAGCTGCAGCAGAAGGAACTCGTCAAAGACCAGACGGTGGCGAGCCTCGCTCAGAGACGCCTGGCTCGTCGGACCATGGATCTGGACCAGGGCCTCCGGCAGCGGGACCAAGCCCTCCCGCGCCTGCAGCGAAGCCGGCAGCGGATCACCCCATTGGCCTGCAGCCGCCACCACGGGACGGATCAGATTGCGCAGGCGGTCGGCCGTCAGCCCCTCGGTCAGGCCGTAGACAGGCAAGAGGCGGCCAATCTGGTCACTGCGAACCGAGGCATTGGGACTCTCCAGGACCTCCATCAGGGGGTCCTGGAATGCCGGTCCGTAGGGGGTCTCCTTCACCAAGCCGCTGATGGCAACAGAGGCCCCGACGGGATAGTTGCGCTGTTGGGCCTTAAGCCAAGCCGGTGAGCTGAACCGCTTCCCCGCAAAGAACTTCGAAACACGAATCCGGCCGGTGATGTCGGCCAAATGGAGCTCGAGGATCGAGAGATTCGGATTGCGCGGGCTGGTGAAACTGTGACTGCGGCGCACCGTGGCGACGATCGTGGCCGTCTTGCCGGGCTCGAGGCCGGCGATGCGCACCAAGTTGGCGTAGTCGAGGTAGTCGCGGGGGTAGTAGCGAACCAGGTCTCGGGCAAGCCAAAGATCCAAGGCAGCGAGGCGCGTGGCACTTTTTGGGCCCACACCGCGGACCTCGCTCAAGGGGGTATCCGGTTGGATCGACTGGGAACGGGGAGCGCCTGGGGACTCACTGGAGAGCAGGCGCAGTCGAGGGGGAGAGACCGGCTGAACCGGCTGAAGGACCTTCTGCAGTTCAAACAGATACTGGCGGCTGCGGCGCACCAGGCTCTGACGGCGGGACTGGCTCAGTTCGCCATACCGAGCAAAGTCACCGGCCAGCTCCCCCAAGCCAGAGAAGCGCTGGCGATCGAGCTCCTCAGGTGGCGCCGCCAGGGCTCGCTGCAGAAAGCTGCTGAAGCGCTCCTTGCGGCCGAGCAGGTCCTCAAAACCACGCTCAGCCTCGAGCTGGAGCGCCTGTTGCAGCGGACGCAACCAGGCCTGGAGCGCTAGCTGCGATCCGTTGCTGGATTCTGGGTGGGGGCGCTGTCCTGAAACCACTGGTGCTCTGCCTCGAGGGCACTAACCCGGCGCTGCCAGGTGCGATACCGCTTGGCCATTGTGCGCAATGTGCGGCGCCTCTGTTCCAAGCGCTGACGGCAGGTGCGCAAACGGGGTTGTTCAAACTCCAGATCCGGACCACGCAACAGCAGGGTCAAGACCTCGGTCGGGGCGAGGGAGGGCGCCGCTGGATTCAGGGTGAGAGGCAGAGCCATCCGCAGGACATTGGCTGGCGCAGGCAGGGCCTCGACCTGTCCATCCAAGACCGCATCCAGGAGATTCAAAGGGAGCAAGCCCTGCGCCAGACCCACGCGCATCATCTCCACATTGATGGCATGGGAGAGGTTGCGCAGACGTCGGCGCAGAGCACGATCGAAATGGGCCCACCAGCGCACCTGAAGCAGGGGATCGCGAGGCAGATGAGAACTGACGACGTCCGAGTCGAAGCTCTCGAACGGAAGGCCTTCGGAATCGCCCACCTCGTCCCCAGACTCCTCAACCTCGGGGGTCTCGGACTCGGAGGACCGTGCTGACAGGGTCTCGGAGGCCATCGAGAACAGGGACTGAAGCAGGGCTAAATCTCCCTCAGGCGGAGCTGGCTCGGCAGACGGAACCTCGTCTTCCTCGGTTACACGAGGACGCGGGGTCAATGGTGGCAATCCCGGCACACCTCGGTCAAACAGATCGGCCCCCAGGGGGAGATCCAGGCTGAGATTGATCGACTGGGGCGATGGAGCCTCAGCAGGCCGTTCAACGGGCGGAGAGCTCGGGGTGGCTTCTTCTTGGCCCTCCAGCATGCTTTGCAGAATTTTTTGCTGCTCCTGCAGCTGCCGGCGCTGTTGCTTGCGGGCCTGCTGGGCGGCCAGACCCATCACCTGCTCGACAGTGAGCAGGGAACAGGAGCGTTTCACCAAACTTTGGAGACGCCGCTGAAACGTCTGACGGCGCTCTGGTGTCAGCTGGTTGTAGCGCTCAGGAACCACCTGGGTCGCCAAATGAAAACAGGCCTGCTGCACGCTGTGCAACAGGCCATCCCGCAGAACCTGCAGGTACAGGGCGAGGTCGCGGTAGAGGGCCGGAGTGAACTCCTCTTGCTGCTGAAGCAGCGAGAGGAGTTGTGCCTTGGCCTCGTCCAGGGATCGTGTGTTGGGATCCAGAGGACGACTCACGGCACCAGAGCGCTGAAGGGACGAGTCCCGATCAAGCAGCCTGCATGGCAGCCACTTCAGCCGCGAAGTCCATCTTCTCGACTTCGATGCCCTCGCCCAGGTTGAAGCGAACGAAGCGGCGCACCTGGATGTTCTCGCCGACCTTGCCAGAGACCTGCTTAACCAGTTCGTCGACGGTCAGGGCGCTGTCCTTGATGTAGGCCTGATCGAGGAGGGACATCTCCTTCAGGCGCTTGCCGATACGGCCAGCCACGATCTTCTCTTTCATCTCCTCCTTCTTGCCGGCGAGGTCATCGCGGCCCATCTCAATCTGCTTCTCGCGCTCGGCGACTTCAGCGGGGATGTCCTCGACCTTGACGTAGTCAACGTTGGGGCATGCAGCGACCTGCATGGCCACGTTGCGCACGAGCTCCTGGAAGATCTCGCCACGGGCGACGAAATCGGTTTCGCAGTTCACTTCAACCAGAACGCCGACGCGGGCACCGGTGTGGATGTAGCTACCGATAGCGCCCTCAGCGGCGGCACGGCCAGCCTTCTTCTCGGCGGAGGCAATGCCCTTCTGACGCAGCCACTCGACGGCCTTGTCCTTGTCGCCCTTCGTTTCGTTGAGGGCCTTCTTGCAGTCCATCATCCCTGCGCCGGTCATATCGCGCAGTTCTTTGACGAGCTTGGCGGAGATCTCAGCCATGGTGCGTTGCGGTGATGAAGAGGGGAAAATTCAAAACAGGGGCCCAACACCGAAGAGCTTCCCCGGGGGGAAGCTCCTGGCATCAACCACTGGGGTCAGGAACGAATCAGGCCTGAACGTCGTCGTAGGCAGCTTGCTCGTTGGAGCCGTGGCGACCTTCGTTGATGGCATCCGCCAGACGGCCGAGCACCAGTTGAACGGAGCGCACTGCGTCGTCGTTGCAGGGGATGGGCACGTCGCAGAGGTCGGGGTCGCAGTTGGTGTCGAGCATGGACACCAGGGGAATGTCCAGCTTGCGGGCTTCGAGCACGGCGTTCGTCTCGCGGCGTTGGTCCACCAGGACCACCACGTCGGGAAGGCGACGCATGTTCTTGAGACCACCCAGGTACTTCTGCAGGCGGTCCAGCTCGCGGCGCAGCACTGCGGCTTCCTTCTTAGGACGCATGGCGATGGCGCCGGAGGACTCCATCCGCTCGAGGTCCTTCAGGCGGTCGATGCGGGCACGCATCGTGGTCCAGTTGGTGAGCATGCCGCCCAGCCAGCGCTGGTTCACGTAGGCAGCACCACAGCGGCTGGCTTCGAGGGCAATCACCTCAGAGGCCTGCTTTTTGGTTCCCACAAACAGGAAGCGCTTGCCGCTGCGTGCGGCACTGCGGACCCACTTGTAGGCGTTGTTCATGCAAACCGCGGTTTGCACGAGGTCAATGATGTGGACGCCGTTGCGCGCGCAGTAGATGTAGCGCGACATCTTGGGGTTCCAACGGCGAGTTTGGTGCCCAAAGTGAGCACCCGCCTCCATCATTTCGGCGAGAGTGACGACAGCCATGTTGTGTTGAGGTTTCGGGTTTGCCTCCACCTGCCAGGGATCCACCGAACAGGACGAACCTGAATCACCGGTTGATCACCCGAAACGCGCAGGTGTGCGGTTTGAAAGTGCCTGGAAACACTACCAAACGGGCCTTCTGCTCAGCGCAGACCGGCGGCCCGAGCCTCGGCATAAAGCGCCCTGACACCGATGCGATTGAGAGGAAGCCGGAGTAGCTCCATGGCCCATGCCGCTTGGCCCTGACGAATCAGCCAAGCCAGCAGCGGCCGAAGGCTGCGCTCATTCAAGAGACCACCCAGGGTCAGTAGCTCCCAGAGCACCCGATGGAGGATGGTGAATTGAATGATGAACCGCACCCGCCGGGTGGGGTGTTTTTTGTAGAAGACCAGACCCATCTTGGCCCGCTCCCCCTCGACGGCGATCAGGCGGGGGACCTGCTCCAAGCTCAGGGGCGGGTGCCAGTGATAGCCAACCGCAGCTGGACAACGGACCAGCACGACGCCCATCTGCCGCAGCCGCTCGCCCAACTCAAGGTCTTCCCAGCCATAGAGCCGGAAGCGGGTGTCAAACAGGCCACTGCGCTCAAGAACCTCACGGTCAATCGCGACATTCCCGGTGGCGAAATAGGCCCAGGAGAGATCGCGGAGCTTGTGGGGTTCGCTGGTCGGATCTTCAAAATTGGCGGTGTTGATCACCGCTCCATAGGTGAAGCAGAGGCGGTCGCCCCGCTCCTGCCAGCTCTGGTTCAGCTGGCTGGCGTGACTCAGGAGAAAGTCCTCCGTCACCACCAGGTCGCTGTCAATAAAAACAATCACGTCACCACGGGCGTGATCCACCCCGCGGTTGCGCCCCTCAGCCGGTCCACCGTGGTCCTGTTGGACCAGGCGGACATGGGGGAGATCGGCCTGATGGCGGCCCAACCAAGCCACGGTGTCGTCGGTGGACCCGTCATCCACCACCACCACCTCGTAGTTGCTGATCGGTGCAGCCAGTCGCTGGCTCTCGAGGGCACGCAGGCACTTCTCGAGAATCGGCAGACGGTTGTAGGTGGGGATGACGACGCTGAGGAACATGGCCAGGTCGACGATTCGAGCAAAAAAAAGGGATCCCTCAGGATCCCAGAGCAGTCAAATTGCGAGAGCTGATCAGTCAGCAGCGCCGCCGTTGTTGGCGGTGCCGGTCACGCCATTACCTGCGCCTTCGCCGCGACCGTCGTTACGCATCTTCCGCTTTTTGAACTTGCGGGCGTACGCGCGGTTGCGCTCTTGCTTTTCCTTCTTGAGGTTGCGGCGTTTGGCCATCGAAACGGCGTGAAGTTCGGGTTAGTCCCCACAGTACTGAATCGCCCTCAGTGCTGAACGGATAACGCGGGCTTTCCTGCCTCCAGCAGACGGCCATCCTCCATGCGCACCAGGCGATCAGCGATATCCAAGATCCGCGGATCATGGGTGACCATCAGGACCGCACAGCCCTGATCCCGGGCCAAACGCCTTAAAAGTTCCACCACCTCACGACCCGTTTGCGAATCCAACGCTGCGGTGGGTTCATCGGCGAGCAGCAAGCGCGGGTGGGCTGCGAGGGCACGGGCAATCGCCACGCGCTGCTTCTGACCGCCGGAGAGGTCATGGGGCAACTTATGCAGTTCGTCCCCGAGGCCCACGGCCCGAAGCCACTCCCTGGATTGATCACGCCGGGCGCGGTAGCTCAGGCCAGGCAGCAGGTCCGATCCCATCTGCACGTTTTGCTCCGCCGTCAGGCAGCGCAGCAGATTGTGTCCTTGAAAAATCATGCCGATCGAGCGGCGCAGCCGCTGACGATCGCGGCGACTGGCTCCGGCCAGCTGTTGGCCCAACACCTCTACGGATCCTTCTTGAACGGAGCGCAGGGCGCCGACAAGGGTCAGCAGGGTGGTCTTGCCGCAGCCGGAGGGTCCCGTCAGCAGCACGACCTCGCCGGCCGCAACGGTCAGGTTGACGCCCTGGAGGACCTGGCGCCGCATGGTCCCCGATCCATAGAAATGGGAGAGCTCCCGAAGATCAACTGCAGCGGAGGTGGCCATCGGGTCAGAAAATCTCTGCGGGATCGGCGTCGGCCAGGCGACGCATGGCCAGCCCTGCTGACGCCATGCACATCACCAGAATCATGCTGAACACGGTGATGGCGCGGGCGGAGTCCATGAACACCGGCAGTTGGGTGGCAGAGCGCACCATGAGATAGAGGCCCTGGCCTGCGGCATAGGCCGGGAGATAGCCAAAGGCGGCCAGCAGCAGTCCTTCGCGGGCAACGACCCCAAGCAGGCTGGGCAGCTTGTAGCCCATCGCCATCAAGGTCGCGTACTCCGGCAGGTGGTCACTCACGTCGGAATAGAGCACCTGATAGACGATCACGCAGCCAACGACGAATCCCATGGCGGCCCCGAGCGTGAAGATGAAGCCGATGGAGGTGCTGGTGCGCCAGTAGTTCTGCTCGAAATCAATAAAGCCCTGCTTGGTGAGCACCTTGACGTCGCTGGGCAGTTGAGCCTGCAGACGTTGGGCGACGGCGATGGGATCGCTTCCGGGTTTCAGGCGAACCAAGCCGACCTCGATGCTCCCGGGCGGGGTGTTGGGAAGCAGATCGATGAAGGTCTCCGAGCTGGTCAGCAGATTTCCATCCGCTCCAAAGGAGGTTCCCAAGCCCACCAAACCAGCCACGCGGACGCGCTTGCCGGCAATTTCACTCTCCACCGTGCGCCCCTCACGGAACCACTCGGCCACCGGTCCAAATTCCGGTCGGGACTGCTCATCAAAAAGAACCCGCCCCTTTTGAGTCAGCGCCCGCGCCTTTGGGGCCAGCGAAGGATCGGTGAAGAGGGGATCATTGGGCTCAAAGCCCAGGGTCAAGATGGAGCGTGTGCCCCGCGTATCGGGGTTGCGCCAGAGCAACAAATTCCAGTGAACCGGCGTGATCCCCTCCACCTCTGGAGCCGCCATGGTCTGGACCAAACGGCGCTTGGGGAAGCCGGCCATGCTCACCGAACTGGTGGACCGGGGACTGATCAGCACCAGATCGGCGTCAAACAGCCGGTGAATCGTGACGCTGGCATCAAACAGCCCGTCACGGAAGCCCAGCTGCATGAACATCAGGATCCCGGCAAAACTGATGCCCGCAAGCGCTACAGCCAGACGCACTGGCTGCCGGGTTAATAGCAGCAGGGCCAGGGGAATGCGCCGGCGTTGCCAGATCCCCTCAAACCAACGCTGAAGACTCACGGCTCAAAGCGCGCGATGACCTTCAGGCCCGAGAGCTGCTGCACACGCTTGGCATCGGCGGGATCCAGGGCGAGTCGCACTTCGACGATGCGAGCGTCCGCATCGCCCGTGGGATCGGTGGAGAGCACATCCCGCTGCCGGATCTGCGGTGAAATCCGCAGCACTTCAGCCTTCAGCTTGCCGCTGAAGCCTCCGTTTTCACTGATCAACGAAGCACTCTGGCCCAGGCGAATCCGACCGATGTCGCTTTCGTAGACCTCGGCGATCGCCTCCATGCGGTCACTGGCGCCAACCGACAGGATGCCGTCCGAACCAGGACGCTCCCCAGGACGGGCATAGACCCGCAATACCGTCCCATCAATGGGTGAGCGGAGTTGGCTGTCCTTGAGGTCCACTTCAATGCCTCGCTTCTCAGCGAGGGCTTGACGCCGTTGTCCTTCGAAGGTCGCCAGCTCGTCTTGCTTCTCCTCTAGGAGCACCATGCTGGCGGCACCTTCCCTGGAGGCTTCGCGGTAGCGACTCACCTCACGACGCTGCATCGCGATCGAGCGATCCAGGGTGCCAATACGGGCATTGATCGCCGCGAGATCAGCCAAGAGTCCGGGGCGGTTATCAAAGGTGGCCAGGATCTGACCGCGCTTGACCCGGTCACCTTCTTGGACCGAAAGGCTGCTGATGCGGGGGCTGCCGCCCATCGACCCCATAGGAGCGGCCAGCTTGCGGACGTCGCCGGCGGGTTCCAGTCGACCCAGGGCCGAAACGGATTCAATTCTGGGTTGAACAACCGGGGCCGGAGGCACCGGGGCGGGCCGGTCCAGGGCACGACCAATCACCACGGCAAGCAGCAGCAGAGCCACTGCTCCACCGCCACTTCGCCAGGGATATCGCTTCAGCCACTGCAGCATCACTGCAGGGGCAGTGGATCGTCGAAGAGCAACTCCTCGATGTAGCGATCGGCCCACTCGGGATTGAAGGCTTTCTCGAGCACGCGGCGGGTCTTGTCGTTGCGCTTCTGTTGCTGGCAATACGAAAGCTGGCCGCTATGTCGCCTCACCGTATCTGGGTGATCGATGGGCTGAGGAACAGCCTCTGCACTGGCCTCACCCAACACCCGCAGAAAATCACTGACCAGCTCGATAAAGCGTTGCTCTTCCGCTGCATCCGCAGGACGGACAAATCGGACATAGGGAGAAAAGATCGTCCCCCACTCAGGCAGCTCACGCTCCTGGCTGAACGCGCGCTTCGGCAGGGCCTCCAGACGCTGAAGGACCGCCTGCGGCAGGGCGCCATCCACGGGCGAGAGATCAACGATTGCAGCAGAGACCACCCCACGGCCGGCAACGATGTCCGCCCCAAAGACGGGCAGGTCATAGCGGGGGTCGGGGAAAAAGACGCAGTGGAGGATCTGCAGGCCGGCTCCAAGCCGTGCGGTTTCCAGGTGCAACTTGCGCAGACCGCGGCTGGAGCGCAATTCATTGCGGATGAAGAGGTCCTCCCCATCGAGGCTGCCGCTAATGGCCTCCAATTGGGGATCCACCGCCAGTGGCTGCAGCTCCGGCAAGGAGGACCACTGCTGACGGATGCGCTCAGCGAGGGCGTCAACGAGCGGATGAATGCCGAGGGCAGCAGAACTCATCGGGGCTGAAGCGGCGACCGTCCTGGCGATCCTGCCAGCAGAATGGGGCGAACCACAGGTTCTCAATCCGTTGTCAGGTCTGAACACCGCTCCGCTGCCTGAACCGCAGCGTGGTCAGCTCGCCAACGGAACGTCCCTGGTGCAACTCGATCTGCCGAATGCACCTGTGGTCTGCCTTGACTTTTGGTGCCGCTCCGGCAGTGGAGTGGAGGCCCCCGGGGAGGCGGGGATCGCCCACTTCCTCGAGCACATGGTCTTCAAAGGAAGTCACAGCCTTCAAGCCGGTGAATTTGACCAGCGCATCGAAGCGCTTGGGGGCAACAGCAATGCAGCCACCGGCTTCGACGACGTGCACTATCACGTCCTGATTCCGCCCGAAGCCTGCGCTGAAGCACTGGAGCTGCTCACTGATCTGGTGCTTCAACCGCGCTTGGACCGCAGCGATTTCGACATGGAGCGCCAGGTGGTGCTCGAGGAACTCGCCCAGAGTGAGGACCAACCGGAAGAAGTGGCTTTTCAGCGGCTGCTCAAGCAAAGCTGCCTGGATCACGCCTATGGCAAAGCGATCCTGGGGGACCGGGACGCACTCCTTGGCCACACCCCGGAGGCCATGGCGCGCTTCCACGCCCGTCATTACCGCGCCGATCGTTGTTGCCTTTCGGTGGCAGGGCCGCTGGCGGCGTTGCAACTGGAAGAGCAACTCCAGTGCTCAGCCTTGGCGCAGTTGGTCCCCTCCGATGCCGACGCAAGGCCTGCTCCACTGCAGTTCATGCCCGGTGAAGAGCGACTGGAACTGCCCCGGCTGGAGGCCGCCAGGCTCTTAATGGCCTGGCCGCTGCCCGGTGCAGCTGACCAAATGTCTGTGGTTGGTGGGGACCTGCTCACCACCCTGTTGGCGGAGGGACGGCGCAGTCGCCTGGTGGAGCGACTGCGGGAGCAGCTTCGTCTGGTGGAAAGCGTTGATCTCGATCTCAACGTCTTGGAGTCCGGCTGCCTTGTCTTGCTTGAGGCGGTCTGTGAGCCCGAACACCTCAGCCGTGTTCGAGCGGAAATCAATGGCGTCCTGAAGGCACTGCAGCAGGAGATCCCAAGCGAAGCCGAGGTGGAGCGGGCCCGGCGATTGGTCGGCAACGGCTACCGCTTCAGCCTGGAGGCGCCAAGCGCCGTCGCCGCGATGGTTGGCAACAGCGCGCTGTGGGATCGCAAGCACAACCTCCAAGCCCCGCTCGACTGGCTCGAGGAATGGGACGGACAGCGCCTGGTGCAGGACGTCGTCCCCCAACTGCAGCCGGAGCGGGCCTTTGTGTTGGAGGCGGTTCCAGCATGAGGAGCGCCGGCGTGCAACAACGTGAGCTCAGTGGCGGCTGTCCGCTCTGGCTCATCGAGCGTCCAGGTCCAGCCATCCTCTCGGCCAAGCTCTGGATCCGCGGCGGAAGCAGCGCCGACCCCACTGGCCAGCGGGGAGCCTCCCAACTGCTCGCGGGGGTGCTGAGCCGGGGCTGCGGGCCGTTCAGTGGCGACGCCCTGGCTGATCTCGTTGAAGGCCGGGGTGCAGGACTGCGCTGTGAGGCCGCCGAAGACGGCACCTTGATCAGCCTGAAGTGCGCCAGTGATGACGCGGCTCTCTTGCTGCCGCTGGTCCTGCAGATGGTCACCAGCCCGTGGCTGGTCGAGGACCAGGTGACCCTCGAGCGTCAACTCAATCTGCAAACCCTGCAGCGGCAGAAGGAGGACCCCTTCCAGGTCGCCCACGATCAACTGCGTCAGCAGCTCTACGGCTCAGGGCCCTACGGCCACGACCCCCTGGGTGTTGAGGCCGAACTCTGCGCATTGGCTCGACCGCAACTCGAGCAGATGACCCACCAGCTCGGGCAAGAGGGTGCCGTGATGGTCCTGGCGGGCCAGATCCCAGCGGAGCCCGAGCAACTGTTGCTGCATCAGCTCGAGGGCCAGAGCTGGAGGACCCAGGCACCAAAGCGCCTGGCCGGAGCCTCCGGGCTCAAGCAGGTCTCACTGGCGAGCAACGTCGATGAGACCGAGCAGTTGGTCTTGATGCTTGGGACCACCACAGCTCCCCTCGGCAGTGAGCAGGCCCTGGCCCTACGGCTGCTGCATTGCCACCTGGGCATCGGCATGTCCAGCCGCCTCTTTGTGGCCCTACGGGAGGAACACGGCCTGGCCTACGACGTGGGGGTGCACTACCCCGCGCGCCTCGGGGATGCCCCCTTCGTGTTCCATCTCTCCAGCTCGAGTGAGCGAGCTGAGGAAGCCACCCGCGAGCTGCTCAATGAATGGCTGCGCCTGCTCGAGGAGCCCATCAGTGATGCACAACTCCAGCTGGCCAAGGCGAAGTTCAAAGGTCAGGAGGCCTTAGGGCGCCAAACCTGCAGCCAAGTGGCCGATCGCCACTCCCTGGTCCTCGGCCATGGCCTGCCCTTCGACTTTGCCGATCGCTGTCTTCTCGAAGCTGAAGCGCTGACGCCGAGCGATCTCCACCAAGCAGCGCAGGCGCTGCTGCAGGGACCGTCCTTGAGCCTCTGCGGACCGCAGGACGCGATTGAGGCAGCAACGGCGGTCTGGACGGGGCATCCACTGAACCGGTCTTAAACCGGTTCCAGTTGCTTGAGCTCCAGCAAAAAGGTGCCGCGACGGAAACGGACGGCAACTTGATCCAAGGCCTTGAGGGCCACCACCTGGCCAACCTCGTCGGCGTCGATCAAATCAGGTGGGCGCAGCATCGACATCGCGTCGGCTGTCTTGAGATAGCTGGGTTGAGCCAGCAGACGCACCTGAGTGCCAACGCTGATGGATTCCTGGGACATCGGTCGTTGCAAGACCACCACTCTCCTGCAGGATGGTCCCACTGAGAGGCCAACTGTGCGCGCCCTTGCCAACTGGAGTGGTGCCCTCGCTGGATTGCTGCTGATCCTCTGTGGAGGGTTGATTCAGGCCGCGATCCCTTGGCCAGGCAGCCAGGGCGTCTCGTTCGTGCCCCTGCCCATGACCTTGCAGGTGCCAGCCCTGCTCTTTACGGCCTTGGTCTGCGGACATCGTCCGGCCATGTTGGCCGGCATGGCCTACATCAGCCTGGGGCTCTTCCAGCTCCCGGTTTTTCAGGGTGGCGGCGGGTTGAGCTACCTCAGCGATCCCGCTTTTGGCTATCTGGCTGGGTTCCTACCAGCTGCCTGGCTGACCGGCCGCCTCGCCCAGCAGCAGGACATGGATGACCTGCTGAATCTTGTGGCTGCAGCGGTCCTGGGGCTGTTGATCCTTCAGGGTTGCGGCCTGGCCAACCTCCTGCTCGGCGGGCTGTTCCAGCGCTGGGGCGGACAGCTGCCCCAGTTGGTGCTGACCTACAGCCTTGGGCCGCTGCTCCCCCAACTGCTCCTCTGTTGTGCGGTGGCCGTTCTCGCCTGGCCGACCCGACGCCTGTTGTTGCTGGACCGTTGATGAAGCGGAGCTACTGGATCGCCATCGCCGTTGTGCTGATGGACCAGATCAGCAAGGCCTGGGCCGTGGACCATCTGGCCGGAGTGGGCGTTCGTCCGCTGCTTCCAGGACTGCTCCAACTGCAGCTGGTCTTCAACAGCGGTGCGGCCTTCAGCATGCTGGAGGGAAACGCCAACCTGTTGGGAGTGGTCAGCCTCGCGGTCGCCGTGGGGCTTGTGTTCTGGATCCAGACGAGCGGTCCACTGGATCGCTGGCAGGCCATGGGCCTGGGGTTCTTGCTGGGGGGAGCCGTTGGCAATGGAATCGACCGCTGGCGCTTGGGGCGGGTGGTGGACTTCCTGGAGTTTGTGCCGATCTCCTTCCCGATCTTCAACCTCGCGGATGTCGCCATCAACCTCGCGGTTCTTTGCCTAGCGCTCTCGCTCTTTCCCGCTTGGCGCAGGCACTAATCAAGGGGATCATCGGAGCGCGTGGTCAAGGAGCCCTTGACCTCCAACAAGGGATGCTGGCGTGAAACCTCCTGGTCGAATCTGGCTTTGGCTTGGTCTGGCCCTCGGGGTCTTGGTGGTCGTCACCGCCGTGCTCCAGGCCGTCAACAATCTGCTCTGGCAGCTGAGCTACCTGCTTCCGAGCTGGCTTGTTGGCCCCTTCAGCCTGCTGCTCTTCGGCGGGGCAGCACTGCTGATCGCTCGCTTTGCTTGGCCCTGGTTCAACAGCATCCGGCGCTCAGGCTGGAAGGTCTTTCAAGAGCCCGGTTCGCGCACCAGTGCGTCGATTGAGGCTCCCGTCAACCGCAAGGAAGCAGCTCAAAAGAACCTTGCAGGGATCGAGACGCTCCTGCAGGGCATCCGGGACGAGGTCCAACGTGAGGCCCTCAGGCAAGAACGAGAGAGGGTTGCAGCAGAGCTGGAACGCGGCGATTTAGTGATCGTGGTGTTTGGCACCGGCTCCGCCGGGAAAACATCCCTAATCCGGGCGCTGCTGCGCGACGTCGTGGGCGAGGTCGGAGCAGCCATGGGTTCAACGACGACAACCACGAGCTATCGCCTCCGCCTGCGCAACCTGCAGCGAGGCATCCGACTGGTTGACACGCCGGGGATTTTGGAAGCGGGCATCGAGGGGCAGAAGCGCGAGCAGATTGCCCGCGATCAGGCCTCGAATGCCGATCTCCTACTTCTTGTTGTCGATGGGGATCTTCGGGCCGCTGAGCTCGAGGTGTTTGCGGCGCTCGCCAGCTTGGGCAAACGGCTGCTGCTGGTCCTCAACAAGTGCGATCTGCGGGGTGAAGAAGAAGAGAAACGCCTCCTCGAGCTGCTTCGACGCAGAACCCAGGGCCGCATTGCACTGGAAGACGTGCTGACGGCCAGTGCATCACCCCAATCGGTTCCGATGCCGGGTGGTCAACCGCTGCAACCAGCACCGGAGATCGATCGGCTCCTGCGGAGGATCGCGCAGGTCTTGCACAGCGACGGGGAGGAGCTGATTGCCGACAACATCCTGATGCAGAGCAGCAGGCTCAGCGACGCGGGACGCCGTCTGCTGGCGGAGCAGCGGCAACAGGATGCGGAGTCGATCGTCGATCGCTACAGCTGGATCAGCGCCGGGGTGCTCGCGGCCACTCCGCTTCCGGGCATCGATTTGCTCGGGGCCGCCGCCGTCAATGCCCAGATGGTGATGGAAATCGGCCGCGTCTATGGGGTCAGCCTGTCGAAAACCTCGGCCCAGGAACTGGCTGTTTCCGTGGGACGAACCCTGGCCAGCTTGGGCTTGATCAAGGGCGGCATCAGCCTGGTCGGGGCCGCGCTCAGCCTGAACCTTCCGGCGCTGCTGCTGAGCCGTGCCGTGCAGGCGGTGGGTGCAGGCTGGCTGACTCGAATCGCCGGACGCAGTTTCATCACCTACTTCCAGCAGGATCAGGATTGGGGGGATGGCGGAATCCAGGACGTCGTGCAGCGTCAGTACGACCTGAACCGCCGTGAATCCGCCCTCAATGCATTTCTGTCGGCAGCGATGAAGCGTGTGGTGGAACCGCTGCAGCGTCAGGGGAAGCAGGGGCAACTGCCGCCACGGCCCGAGCGTCGCTGAAGGCCTCCGGCGGCGGTGGCTGCATCGGTCCACGGGCATCCAGGACGGTGATGAAGGCCAGATAGGCCACCGCGATCAGAATCGAGATGGCACCGGTCACGATGGCGACCCAGCGGCCTTGGGGGTTCGGTTGATTCATCTCAAACGCAAGTCAACGACCGCTGAACGACCGAGGCCACGGCAGCCAGGTCAGTGGATCGGGTGTGGGGATTGCCGAGTACGGCCTTGAGGTGATGCCTCCCCGCATAGAAGGGACGGGAGAGCATCAACTGCTGTTCGAGCAACTGCTGCCGGGTCTGGCTCGACCATCGCTCCGATTCGCTGGCCCCCATCGCACTCGGGGTGAAGGCCAACAGATGCAATGGGCCGCTGCGGATCTGCAAGGGCAGCCCGCAAAGGTGTTGCTCCAGCGCGGCGCGCCGTTGGAGGGCCCCCTGGAGCAACGCATCGATGCCATCCAAACCCAATTGACGCAGTCCCAGCCAGAGCTTGAGAATCTCGGCCGGCCGCGTTCCCTGAAGGCCACATTCACCGCCATGGGCATCCAGCCAACTGGGCTCCATGTAGGGCAGGCCAGTGCCAAAGCAGGAGGCCAGCAGTTCAGGACGCTTCAGCAGCAGGAGGGAGGAAGTCTTGGTGATACCCAGGAGCTTCTGGGGATTCACCGTGAGGGAGTCGGCTCGGTCCAGATCGGGGACCAGGTGTTTGTGCCGTTGGCTGAGGCCAAACACAGCGCCAATCGCGCCGTCCACGTGCAGCCAGACCCCGTGGCGGCGGCACAGATCAGCAATGGCCGCCAGGGGATCGACGGCACCCCGCACCGTGGTTCCGGCGGTGGCCACAACGGCAAGGACAGGACGTCCCTCTTGCTCGGCCGACTGCAACGCAGCGGCAAGGGCCGTGGGGCAGAGACAGCCGGCGCCGTCCGTCTGGATGGTCTGGAGACTCTGCTTCGGTAAGCCCATCACCATCAGGGCCTTTCCGATAGAGACGTGGGCATCTGCGCTGCAGAACACCGTCAAGTCGGAGGTCTCGCCATGGGCGAGCTGATGGCGAGCCACGACCAAGGCCATCAGATTGCTGAGGCTGCCGCCACTGGCTGCGACACCACCGGCCGTCTCTCCGAGGCCCAGTTGTTCAGCCATCCAATGGGTCAAGCTGCGCTCGAGCCGCGACAGGCTTGGCGAGAGCTCCTCGGCCAACAAATTGTTGTTGAGGCCAGCGCAGACCAGATCAGCCGCCACCGATGCGGTGAGCGGTGGGGGATCCAAGTGGGCCATCGCACCGGGGTGGATGGGGTTGTAGGCCCCATCCATCACCAGCTGCAGATCCTCAAGCAAAGCCTCAGCAGACAGGCCCTGTTGCTGTGGAGCCGGCTCGGGAAGAACGCTCAGCAGGGGCAAGGGCGAGCGCTCAGCGGCACTGGACCACCACTGGCAGAGACGCGTGCTGGCCGAGCTCAAGAAGGCTTCCAACGCGGGATCCTCCCGCAGGGGATCCGGGAAGCAGGCAACGCTGCGCTGCGGCTGGCTCGGTTGGGCTTGAGCCAATGGCCCTGAGCGTTCAGCGCCCATTGTCCCGTGTCATCGGACCCGCCGTGCTGGCATGGTTGAAGAAGCCTGCGAATCGACCTCGGGGTTGAACGAAGCTCAGCGCCATGAACTCTGGATGAGGCGGCTGCTGCGCCGGGCAGAGGCCGTTGGAGAGAAGGGTGAAATCCCTGTGGCGGCCGTCGTGCTGGATGGCCATGGACGGGCCCTGGGCTGGGGGGTCAACCGCAGGCAACGGGAGCAACGGCCCCTGGGGCATGCGGAGTTAATGGCCTTGGAGCAAGCCGCACGCCTGAGGGGCGACTGGCGCTTTAACGACTGCAGCCTGATCGTGACGCTGGAGCCCTGCCCCATGTGTGCAGGCGCCCTGGTGCAAGCGCGCATGGGACAGGTGATCTTTGGGGCCCATGACCCCAAGCGCGGTGCTCTCGGCGGCTGTCTGAACTTGGCGACGGATCCGAGCGCCCATCACCACATGACAGTGATGGGCGGAGTGCTGGAGCTGGAATGCAAGAGCAGGCTCGAGGCCTGGTTCAAGCAGCGGCGGCAGCAGCGGCAGGCGCAGAAGAGCGGAAGGCCGGAAGCTCTTGCTCAAGCAGGTTGAGCAGGAGATCCACGTTCTCTTCGCGACTGTTGTAGCCCATCAGCCCGATGCGCCAGACCTTGCCTGCGAGGGCACCCAGGCCTCCGCCCACTTCAATGCCGTGCTTGTTCAGCAGGTGAGTCGTGAAGGCCTTGCCATCGACACCTTCTGGAATGCGAACAGTGGTCAAGGTGGGGAGACGCAGCTCCAGGGGAACGTGGGGTTCAAGCCCAAGCCTCTCAAGACCTGACCAAAGGCGCTCAGCATTGCGGCGGTGGCGCGCCCAGACGTTCGCAAGACCTTCTTCTGCGATCAGGCGCAGGGCCTCGCGCATGCCGAAGTTCATGTTGACCGGTGCGGTGTGGTGATACACCCGGTCACTGCCCCAGTACTGATTCAGCAAGCTGACGTCGAGGTACCAGTTGGGCACCTTGCCGCTGCGGGCAGCCAGCTTCTCCTCGGCGCGGGGACCCATCGAGAAGGGACCGAGGCCGGGAGGGCAGCTCAGGCCCTTTTGGCTGCAGCTGTAGGCCAGATCAACCTTCCATTCATCGAGATACAGGGGCACTGCACCTAAAGAGGTCACCGTGTCCAGCAGCAGGAGACAGTCGTGCTGACGGCAGAGGTCACCGATGCCCTCCATGGGCTGGCAGACACCCGTTGAGGTCTCGGCATGGACCATCGCCAGGACCTTGGGCTTGTGCTGCTTCAAGCCCGCTTCGATCTCATCAAGACTGAAGGCTTCGCCCCAGGGCTTCTCGATGGTCTGGACATTGGCGCGGTAACGGCCCGCCATGTCCTGAAGACGCAAACCGAAGTAGCCCTTAACTGCCACGAGGACGGTGTCGCCAGGCTCAACGATGTTGGCGATCGTGGCTTCCATAGCCGCCGATCCCGTGCCACTCATCGGCAGGGTCAGGCGGTTATCGGTTTGCCAGACGTAGCGGAGGAGCTCTTGCACTTCGCCCATCAGGGCGACATACAGCGGGTCCAAATGGCCGATCGGCGAGCGGCTGAGGGCCTCAAGAACCGTCGGGTGGGCATTGGAGGGGCCAGGTCCCAGCAGCAAGCGCTCCGGAGTATCAATCGGAGCAAGCGACAGCCGATGTCGATCTGACACGGTTGATGAGATGGAAGCCAAGGCCTGGGAGGGGGCTGGATGGGTTGAGACTACGCAGTCGCAGGTGCGAGCGAATCAGCGGGCGCGCACGTTGGTATCAGCCAAGCCGCGGCAAAGGTGCTCAAAAGGAGCACGAACAACACTGTTGATGAGCTCCGCACTAGCGGCACCGGAATCGAGCAATTTCTCGCTAATCACATCGGCCATCAGGGCGATGCTGCGAACGGTGGGACCAGTGGGGACACCGAGGCTCTTGTAGGTGTCATCCAGGCCGTTCAGGACCCGCTCGTTCAGGATTGTGCTGTCGTCAGCCACCAAGGCGTAGCTGGCGTAGCGAAGGAAGTAATCCATGTCCCGCAGGCAGGCAGCCCAGCGGCGAGTGGTGTAGGCGTTGCCGCCGGGTAGCAACAGCTCGGGATCCGACTGCCAGAGGCGCTGGCTGGCCTCGCGGACGATTTCAGCGGCTTCGCAGTTGATCAGCTCAACCGCAGCGAGACGCAACGACGATTCAGAGAAATAGGTGGCGATTCGGTCAATAGCCGAGCCGTCGAGATAACGGCCGAGCTGGTCGTAACGGCCGATCAGACCGGTGATGGCATCACGCATTGTGGGTGTGAGATCGACGCACCTGGGTTGGACCGTAGCACCGGCAAACGTCCAGATCCCTTGCTGGATCGAGGTTTTGAAGAAGTTGACAGAAACGGTTACTCAAACCAGCGGAGGAGTCCAAAACAGGCCGATGAGTCCTCCATTTGGTTACGGGCGATACAAAGCGGGGTCATCGCCGATCACTACGGTCTGAGCCGTCCGGTACAGGCCGGCACCCACCAAGCCATTTTCAACGCGTCATGGCCAAGACCGCCCAGGACGTCCTCCGTCAGATCAAGGACGAAGGCATTGAACTGATTGACCTCAAGTTCATTGACCTCCACGGCAAGTGGCAGCACCTCACCGTCACCCCTGATCTGGTTGAAGAGGAAGCCTTCACTGAGGGCGTTGCCTTTGACGGCTCCTCTATCCGCGGCTGGAAGGCCATCAACGAGTCGGACATGGCCATGGTGCCCGACCCAAACACCGCCTGGATCGACCCCTTCTACGGCCACAAAACTCTCAGCCTGATTTGCTCCATTCAGGAGCCGCGTAGTGGCAAGCCTTACTCCCGCTGCCCCCGTGCCCTGGCCCAGAAGGCCCTGGACTACCTGAGCTCCAGCGGCCTGGCCGACACGGCCTACTTCGGACCCGAGCCCGAGTTCTTCGTCTTTGACGACGTGCGCTACAAGAGCGCCAATGGCTCCAGCTTCTACAGCGTCGACTCGATCGAGAACCCCTGGAATACCGATCGCGTTGAAGAAGGTGGCAACCTCGCCAACAAGATTCAACTGAAGGAGGGCTACTTCCCCGTCGCCCCGAACGACACCCTTCAGGACATGAGGACCGAGATGCTCCTCACCATGGGCTCCCTGGGTGTGCCCATCGAGAAGCACCACCACGAGGTCGCCACCTCCCAGCATGAGCTGGGAATGAAGTTCGCCGAGCTGATCACCGCGGCGGACAACGTGATGATCTACAAGTACGTCGTGCGCAACGTTGCCAAGAAGTACGGCAAGACCGCCACGTTCATGCCCAAGCCGATCTTTGCCGACAACGGCAGCGGCATGCACGTTCACCAGAGCATCTGGAAGAACGGCGACACCCTGATGTGGGGCGATGGCACCTACGCCAACCTGTCCCAAACGGCCCGTTGGTACATCGGTGGCCTGCTGAAGCATGCCCCCAGTTTCCTGGCCTTCACCAACCCGACCACCAACAGCTACAAGCGCCTGGTGCCCGGTTTTGAAGCACCGGTGAACCTGGTGTACTCCCAGGGCAACCGTTCCGCCGCCGTCCGCATCCCGCTGACCGGCATGAATCCCAAGGCCAAGCGCCTGGAATTCCGCTCAGGCGACGCTCTGGCAAACCCCTATCTGGGCTTTGCCGCCATGCTCATGGCCGGCATCGACGGCATCAAGAACCAGATCGATCCGGGCAATGGCACCGACGTCGACCTGTTCGAACTGCCCGCCGAGGAGCTGGCGAAGATCTCGACCGTTCCCGCGTCCCTCAACGGCTCACTGGAAGCCCTCAAGGCTGATCACGAATACCTGTTGGCCGGTGGCGTCTTCACCGAAGACTTCATCGACAACTGGATCGCTCTGAAGTACGAGGAGGTGCAGCAGCTGCGCCAGCGGCCCCACCCCCACGAATTCACCATGTACTACGACGCCTGATCAGGGTCTCGTTCATGGCAGCCCCGGCTTCGGCCGGGGCTTTTTGATGGCGAGTCAGCTGTGACGCAGCTGCTCGATGGCGCTGTCATGCAGCCGTTGCTCATGGGCATGGCGCTGGGCCCAAACCAAGGTCTGAGCGTCGACCCGCTCCTCATGATCCAGGTCGGGCTTGGCCCGGCGCTGAGACAGCCAGCCGCTCAGCCGACGGGCGGCACGCTGGCGCTCTCGCACCCAGGCGACATAGTGCGGCTCGTTCAAACGAGCAGAGGGGGTGGTATCGATCATTGACTTCCTCCTTCCTGTTTCACAGATTCATTCTGTAGCTGTTGCTACCAATTTGCGCGCATCTCCATCAATCTTGATCAGAGTTCAAGCCGATACAAGTCCACAGCGACTGCATCCCATCGGCTGAAATAGGTGCCACATGAGATCAGTGGCATCCCGCCCATGGCTGACGCCGTCACCAAGCTCGCCTACGAGGCCCTACAGCAGGGCAAGAGCCTGGTCGGGGTCGCCCACAAGGAGATCAGCACACGCCTGATGGAAATTGTGGCGCCCGATGGAGCGCCCAAAACCCTGCCCATTCCGCCGCAGATGCTTCGGGACCTGCAGGCCTCCCACAAGGCCCTGCTGGACCTGGATTGGCAAGAAGCAGAAGCGGGGCTGTATCCCACCAACTTGCTCTTTGATGCCCCCTGGGGCGATTGGGCCGCGCGCTACCCCCTGGTCTGGCTGGACATGCCCAGCACCTGGACCAGGCGCTCCGAGCGCAACGTCCGTGACCTTCCCACCAACGTCGAGACCGAGAACTACCCCGACTACTACCTGCAGAACTTCCACCATCAGACCGATGGCTATCTGAGCGATCACTCGGCGACCCTCTACGACCTGCAGGTCGAGATCCTGTTCAACGGCACGGCCGATCCCATGCGCCGGCGGGTGATCAAGCCGTTGGTCCAAGGCCTTCGCGCCTTCGGTGACAGACCCAGCAGCTCCCTTCGGGTTCTGGACGTCGCCACCGGTACTGGCCGGACCCTGCATCAACTGCGAGCAGCCCTGCCCCAGGCGCAGCTCGTGGGCCTGGATCTGTCATCGGCCTACCTGCGCCAGGCCAATCGCTGGCTCTCGCAACGTCCATCGGAACTACCCCAGCTGGTCCAGGGCAACGCCGAGTCGATGCCCTTTGCAGAAGGGAGCATGCAGGGGGTGACCTGCGTCTTCTTAATGCACGAACTGCCAGGCGAAGCGCGTCAGGCCGTGATCGAAGACTGCTTCAGGGTTCTGGAACCTGGTGGTGTCCTGGTGCTTGCGGATTCCGTCCAGCTGGCTGACTCACCGCAATTTGAAGTCGCCATGGACAACTTCCGCCGGATGTTCCATGAGCCGTACTACCGCGACTACATCGGCGATGACATCGACGCTCGCCTGAGCGCAGCAGGATTCAGCGGAATTCGTGCCCAATCCCATCTGATGACCCGGGTCTGGACTGCCACCAAGCCCTGACACAGGGCTTGCCACTGCTCGCTCGCTCCATAGGGTCTGCTGATGAGCAACCCCTTTCACGTGCGCTGGCTCAACGGCTGGTCCTTCCAGACCGTGCTGATGGAGGGGGCAGTTCAAGTGGAAGCACGTGGCTTCGGAATCTGTCTGCGGACTCCGGTGCGAGCTGGCGAGAGCCCGACGGCAGCCGCTGATCGCCTGGTTCTGGCAGAGGACCGGCGCCGCCGTGCCCTGCATGCCGCCTGGCTCAGGGGAGAGCGACTCAAGGCGAATCGTCCAGATGGCCTGACTCCTGAGGGCAGCAGTCAAGAACAGGCTCCTAGCCCCACCGGACGTTCGCTGATTCGCGTCGCCGCCTGAACGTGACGGTTCAACGCTTCAACAGGACGGCCATGAGGGCGCCCACGCCGCCCCAACGCAGGAATTGCCAAACAACCCGCTCACTCCAGAGAGTGGCCTGAAGCGGACTTGGGAGCGGATCCAACAGTCGCTGGGCTGCTGAGAGCCGCTGTCGCAAACGACGGGCCTGGAGGCTGTCGTCGGAGGGTTCCAGGCGCTCAGCGGCCGACACGGTGGCCAGCAGGTTGGCCAGTTGATGCAGCCAGCGGATCGGCTGGTAGGGGGAGCGCGGTCGCTGTTGCATGGCGTCAGGATGGCCTGGTCCCAACGGATCCGTCCAGTGCAGGCTCAACAGGCGAAGCAAAATCCGCGGGAGTGGCCCCTGGAGAGCCAGCAGTTGGCGCAGGCATTGCATCAGAAGCTGGCCATCAGCAACCAGGACTGGCATGCGCTCAAGGCACAGCCCCAACGGCGGGCAGCCGAGCAACTGACAGCAGCACTGGTGCTGATGCTGGATCCAGCCAACGGCCCGGCCTCAGCCGGCGTGAGCGCACAGAGGCAACAGGCGACGGCCCTGGTGGAGCATGCCCTCGGCTGGCTCAAGGGTGAGCTGAAGGACCCCGGCTGCCCGACGCACGGCCACTAGGCCCTGCGCATCGCCACTTGGACGCGGTTGCCCCTGCGGCTCCAGCGCACATCTTCGAAGCACTGGTGGATCAGGAACAGGCCCCGGCCACTCGCAGCATCCAGGCGATCCGGAAGCGCAGCGACGCGGGCTTGGGCAGGCAGGCCAGGTCCCTCATCTTGAACCTGAAACACACACCACCTGGGGGAGAGGATGCGGCGAATCCGAACGCACTTCAGGGGGTCGTTGCCATTGCCGTGGCGCACGGCATTGACCAGGACCTCCTGGAGGCCCAACTGCAGCGTGGCCTGTTGTTCGGCGCATTGAATCGGCTCCAGCAACAGCTCCAGCAGCGGAGCGAGATGCAGGGTCGATGGGGTGATGTAGTCAGCCCAACGCAGCGCCATAGAGCCCCGGAGAGGGGAACAGCGAACGGATTGACCCTACCGCCGAGTGAAGCGCCGTGCTTCAGGACGCCACGCGTTGTTGCACCCCTGGGTGAGAGAGCAAGGCATCCATCAGACGGACCCCCCGCAACTGATTCACCAGGGGCATGTGCCCCTCCGGAGCTTCGAGGGTCCAGGTGAAGGCCTTGGGGTAACGGGTCCAGATCCCCGCTTGCTTCCAGCCAATCCGCGGCCAAAGCTGCTCCCAGCGGTTGCCCAGGCTGCGCAGCAAACGCAGTTGAACGGAGAAACCAAAACGAGCCTGGGAGAAGGTCACCCAAAGGCGATCCAGACTCTCAAGATCCACGGAGGCCATCGGCGGGACCTCGGAGTAATAGACGTAGCCGCGTTTTTCGGCTGCCGGTCCGGCCAACTGGCGCAGGTGCACGCTCGTTAGACGGTCGGCATCCTCGAAGTCCTGACGAATCAAGGCCAACTGCAGGGGGCCGTAATCCAGGCCCTGGCCACTGGTCACGGCGAGCCAGCCCTCTGGGAAACGGGTCCAAAAAGCCTGGGAGAGCGCGTCGTCCTCGGAGACCAACAACTGGATCAGGGTCCCGCAGGCCCAGTCATCTCCAGTGGCATCCCAGCGGTCGATTTGATCGGCGATCAGAGGACGGCACTCACTGCTGCGCTGCAGCACTTGCGGCAGAAGGGAGCGCCGTTGGCGTGGAGCGCTCGTCAGAAAGCGCTCGATCAACTGGTCAGCGCTGACCGTGGTGGTGACGGGTGGTCCGGAGAGCATGGAGACGGGCTGACCTGACGCTGGTGCGACAGCGTTGGCCCACTATGTCAGGCATTGCAGTCCCATAGCGGCAAGAAGCCCACCCAGGATCATCGCCATGGCTGAGCGCCAATCGATTGAGGCTTTCCTGCAGGGCCCGGGTCCGGTGGTGGATGTCCGCGCCCCGGCTGAATTCGAAAAGGGCCATATCCCTGGGGCCCAGAACTTGCCTCTGTTCAGCGACCAGGAGCGTGCAGAGGTCGGAACGAGCCACAAGCAGCAGGGGCGCACTGCGGCGGTGCAGCTCGGCCTCTCGCTGGTGGGGCCAAAGCTGGCCTTCCTAGGGGAAAAGCTGCAGACACTCAGCAAAAGCCATCCAGGGCAACCCCTGAAAATTCACTGCTGGCGCGGCGGAATGCGCTCGGGGAGCATCGCCTGGCTAGCCGAAACCCTCGATCTTGAGGTTCTGCTGCTGGAGGGTGGATACAAGAGCTATCGCCAGTGGGTCCTCGCGCTGATGGAGCAGCCCTGGCCCATTCGCCTTCTCGGCGGACGGACAGGGACGGGGAAGACCGACCTTCTGGTGGCCCTGGCGGAACAAGGCGTGGCGGTGCTGGACCTCGAAGGACTGGCGAATCACCGCGGCAGCAGCTTTGGCGGCTTGGGTTTGCCGGCCCAGCCGACCACGGAGCACTTCGAAAACAAAATCGCTGAAGTGCTGCAGCAGCACCGCTCGGCCCAAGAGATTTGGGTTGAAGCCGAAAGCGTGCAGGTGGGCCGCTGCCGGATTCCCTCGGGGCTCTGGCAGCAGATGCAGGGGGCTCCGCTGCTGGAAATCACAAGACCGGTTGAGGAGCGACTGGAGCAGCTGGTGGCGGTCTACGGGATCCAGGACCCCCTGGCCCTTGCCGATGCCACCCAACGGATCGCCAGACGCCTGGGTCCCCAACGCACCAAAACCGCCCTCGAGGCGATCGAGCAAGCGGATTGGCATGGCGCCTGTGCGCAGATGCTGGACTACTACGACCGCTGCTACGACCACGAGCTCGAGCGCCATGGTCAAACCGAAGAGCCAAGCCCACGGGAGCGACTCGACTGTGCGGGGCTCACTGCGCAGGGAGCCGCCGAGCAACTGATCGAAAGCGGAACGGCAACCAGATCCGCCGGGCAGCATCACTAGGATCAGCCTTTGCGATAACGGGCGATGGCCGCGATCCAGTTTTTCCCCGGTGTGGATGAGCCGGTCGTGCCCGATATCCGTATGACCCGTTCGCGGGATGGTCGCACCGGTCAGGCGATCTTCGTGTTCGATCAGCCCCAGGCCCTCTCCCCAGAGACCATGGCTGACATCGGCGGCATGTACATGCTCGATGAAGAGGGTCAGATGGTGACCCGCGACGTCAACGCCAAGTTCGTCAACGGCAAGCCTTCGGCCCTGGAGGCCACCTACACCTGGAAAACCACCGAGGATTTCGAGCGGTTCATGCGCTTTGCCGAGCGCTATGCCCAGGCCAATGACCTCGGCTTTGCCCAGAACAAAAAGGACGAAGCTGGCGAAGAGGACGCCAACTGAATTCAATCGCCGCAATCGGCGCTAAAACAACACGAGTTGGCCTCCCCCTTTGCGATTCGGCCAGTGGCTCGGATTGATTGCCACAGCAGCGGCGCTGGTGCTGCTGTGGTCCCTGCGGGAGGTCCTCGTCCTCGTCTTTGCTGCCGTGGTGCTCGCCATGGCGATCTGCACCCTGGTGGGTATGACCCAAGAGCGCTTGCGCTGCAACCGTCCGCTGGCGCTCTTCATCAGCCTGGGGGGCTTGCTTGTGGTGGTGGTGCTGACCACCGCCGTCGTGGTCCCACCGTTTGTTGCCCAGTTCCAAGAACTGCTGCGGCAGCTTCCAGCAGCCCTGCAGTTGGCGATGCAGCTGCTACGCCGCACCCTGGATCAGAGCAGTCAGATGCTCTATGGCCGCGAGGCGCTGCAGTGGTTGCAGAAGAGCTGGCTCAGCCAGGGGTCCGGCAGCCTTGACCCGACCGAGGGGTTCCTGAAGCTGCTTGGGATTGCAGGGAACCTGGGCAGCGGGCTTGTGGAGCTCCTGTTTGTGGTCGCTGTCAGCCTGATGGTGGCGATCCAACCCCAGGCCTACCGGGAAATCGCGATCCTGCTGGTCCCATCGTTTTATCGGCGACGCTTCCGGGACGTTCTCACGCTCTGCGGTGAGGCCCTCAGCAGTTGGATGGCCGGCGTGCTGATCAGCTCGCTCTGCGTCGGCGTCTTGGCCGCCATCGGCCTGTCACTACTGGGGGTAAAGCTGGTGGCCGCCAACGCGCTATTGGCTGGCCTGCTGAACATCATTCCCAACATCGGACCGACCTTGAGCACGGTCTTTCCAATGTCCGTGGCGTTGCTCGATTCACCGGTCAAAGCGCTGCTGGTGCTGCTGCTTTATGTGGTGATTCAGCACATCGAGAGCTACCTGATCACCCCTTCGGTGATGCATCACCAGGTGAAGTTGCTGCCTGGATTGACCTTGATTGCCCAATTCTTCTTCACGGTGATCTTTGGTCCCTTGGGACTGCTGTTGGCGCTGCCACTGGCGGTCTGCCTCCAGGTCCTGGTTCGCGAGGTGCTGATCCAAGACGTTCTGAACGGCTGGGAACTCCCGATGGCTGAGCGCTGATGACACCACGCAGTTTGCTGTTGCTGCTGTCCCTTGTGGTTCTTGGGCTCTTGGCCTGGGAACTGCGCTGGGTCCTGATGGTGCTCTTCGGTGCCGTCGTCCTCGCTGTCGCCCTCGACGTGCCCGTGAGCTGGTTGCGCCGAGGCCTGAGGCTCAGCCGGCCACTGGCACTCCTGCTGGTGCTGATGGTGCTGGCTCTTCTGAGCTGGCAACTCACGGACTTACTCCTGCCGGAATTGCTCGAGCAGCTCAATCAGCTGACCCAGCTGGTGCCAGCGCTGATTGCACGCCTTTCGGAATTGCTGGGCGGTGTCAGCGTCCTGGAGGGTCTGGAAGGTCGACTCGCCGATCTGATCACACTCGACAAGTTGCAACCCATTGGAGCCCAACTGATTGGGTTCGCCGGGGGCGCGGCCAGCGGCACCGTGCTGCTGCTGTTGATGGGGCTGCTGGCGATCCTGTTGGTCCTCGATCCGCGCAGTCACCAACGCCTGGTGTTGGCCCTGACGCCGGCCCACAGCCGGCCGCTGGTGCAGAACCTCCTGACAGAAAGCCGCCAAGCCCTCGGGGGCTGGCTGGCGGGAATGACGCTCTCGGCCTCGGTGGTGTTCCTCCTGACCTGGGCCGGCCTGGCAGCCTTGAAGGTCCCCTTGGCCCTGTTGAGCGGACTGATCTGCGGCCTTCTGACCTTTGTGCCCACAATCGGCCCCACCCTGGCGAGCCTGCTACCGGTGGCTGTGTCGCTGTTGATCTCGCCGACCCTGGCCGTTCAGGTGATCGTGCTTCGCCTGGTGCTGCAGAACGGCGAGGCGTTTCTACTCACGCCCCTGCTCCTGAGTCGAACGGTCAATCTGCTGCCCACCGTCGCGCTGATGGCGCAGCTCAGCCTGGGGGCACTGCTGGGCCTACCCGGTGTACTGCTGGCCCTACCGCTTGTCGTCGTCCTCCAGGTCTTCTCTCAACGGGTGCTGGTGGAGCAGGTCATGGACCGGTGGACCTAGGGCTATCGCCGCTGGCGGATCAAGCTCGGGGTCAAGATCAAGACCGTGACCGCAAGCAAGTGATAGCGGGGAATCATCAACAAGCTGATCCAGGTGAAGTGCTCGGCTAGGAGCTGAAGCTCAGCGCGCAGATCCCAGAGGGCAAGGAGTGCCAACGCCACCGGGGCCCATGGCACAGAAAACCGCCTGGATCGCGTCATCGACGCGAGAGAACGGGCAAGAGTGTGGGTGCAATACCGATGCTGGACCAGCTGCCAACGCCAATGCCAACGGTCAGGGCCACGGCGAACCAGAACAAGCTGCTGCCGCCAAAGAGCAGCAACGAGACCAACGGCAGCAGGGTGGTGAAGGACGTGTAGAGCGAGCGGGTCAAGGTGGCATCCACCGCCACATCAACCTGTTCCTGCAAGCTCATGCCCTGAAGAGCCCTTTTTTGCTCGCGAATGCGGTCGAAGACAACCACCGTGTCATTGACCGAATAACCCGCGACGGTGATCAACGCCACGGCAAACAGGGAATTGACCTCAATGCCGCTGATCAGTCCCAACCAGGCGAAGACCCCGCAAGTAATGACGATGTCGTGGGCCAGGCAGAGCAGGGCCAAGCCTGCAAACACCCCGTCGTAGCGAAAGCTGATGTAGAGCGCGATCGCAGCAAAGCTGACCAACAGGGAAATCAGGCTTCCTTTGAGCAGCTGGGAGCCAAGGGTGGGTCCAATGGTGTTGATCGCAACCTGTTGGGGGTTCACCGTGCCAATCACCGGGGCCAAACCTTCGATCAGGGCCCGGGTCTGCTCGGGCTCAAGGTCCGGCAGGCGCAGATCAACAGAACGACCGCGGTCGAGCACCTGCACACCAGCGTTGACCAGCTGGGGGGCCGCTTGACCACCGACCTCCGGCAGCGTGAGCATGCGCAACTGCTGACGCACCTCAGCGGCTTTAAGTCCCGCACAGTCCGCTCCGCTGCAGCTGCGCTGAATCTCCACCTGGGTTCCACCGGTGAAATCCAAACCGGGCTTCAAGGGAGCGGCGATACGGGGGTTGCTCCAACACAAGGCCATCCCCACCAGGCTGAGCAGAACGGCCAAACCAGAAGCAAGCCAGCCCTGGCGGCGGATGCGGCTGATGCGAAAGCGGGGCGCGGTGGCGGCCACGGAGGTCGAGGAATCGGACATCAGGAGGCCTGGGCTGGCAGCTGGGTCTGGGGTAAGAAGTAGCTGGAGCGGCGCAGGGCGGGATACCCCATCAAGAGACGCAGCAGGGTGCGGGTGCAAGTCAAAGCCGTGAACAAGCTGAGCACCAAGCCGATCCCCAAGGTGACGGCAAAGCCCTTCACCAAGCCAGTGCCAAGCGCAAAGAGGGCCACACAGCTAATCAAACCGGTGATGTGGCCATCGAGGATGGATGAGAAGGCCAGCGAGAAACCCGCATCAATCGAGCGGATCAGGGTGTTCCCGCGTCGCAACTCCTCTTTGACCCGCTCAAAAATCAGGACGTTCGCGTCGACAGCGATCCCGATCGAGAGGATGAAGCCTGCGATCCCTGGCAGGGTCAAGGTGACGGGGATCAGGGCATACATGGCCAGGTTGAACAGGGCATAGAGCGCCAAAGCAACCACGGCCACAACGCCGGGCAAGCGGTAGACGACGACCATGAAGACGGCGACCAAGGCCAAGCCCAGCAGGGCAGCATGAAGGCTGCGCTGGACGTTCTCGCTACCGAGAGTGGCGCCAATGGTGCGCTGCTCGATCACCTCCACCGGCAAGGGCAGCGAACCACCGCGGAGCTGAACCTCCAGGTCGCGGGCCTCTTCGGCGCTGAAGTTGCCCGTGATGCTTGCGGCACCGCCGCTGATGCCGGCGGGTTTGAACTCCGGCCCCACACTGGCTTCGCTGATGGAGCGGCCGTCGAGAACGATGCCGAGTAGGCGTCCGCTACCGGCAATGCTCTGGGTGAGTTGGGCGAACTTACGGCCCCCCTCGGTGTTGAAACTCAAGGTGACATCCCAGGCGCTGCCGGCCTGGTTCTGCTGACGCCCGGCACCTGTGAGGTCCTTACCGGTAAGGGCGGCCGGCTCGTAGAGGTCGACGATCTTGGTGTTGACCGCCGCCAGCAACAACTCCAGCTGCTCGGTCTCCGTGCTGCCGGCAGGGGCACTGACGCCGGCGTCCTTGAGGAGCTGTGCCAGGCCATCGGCATCAAGGTCGACCGCTTGGGTTTGACCTTGGTCCTTGGAGCGGCGCAGGTTGAGAACCGCTTGGGCCTGGCGCTTGAGCTTGAGCAGACCGCTCATCTGCTGTTCAGTGCCTGGCTTCTGCGCGCGGAACTCCAGAAGGGCCGTGGTGCCCAAGACCTTGGCGGCACGGCTGGGGTCCTGTTCACCCGGCAGCTGCAGCAGGAGTTGATCGTCGCCAATGGTCTGAAGGGTGGATTCACTCACCCCCAGGCCGTTGATGCGCCGGTCCAGGACGTCCTTAACGGCCTCCAGTTGCTCGCTCTGCACGCGCTGAATCGCTCCAGCCGGCAGGACTTGAAGGGTCAGTTGACTGCCCCCGCGCAGGTCGAGACCCAATTGCAGTGGGAACGAAGCAAGAACAGCCCCGGCTGCGAAGGCCAGGGCCAAGATCAGGGCAAACCACCCCTGTTGACGTGCCATTTCAGACCTGGCCAGCCTTGAGGGCTTTGGCCGCTTCAACGATCTGATGCGGCTGAATGATGGTCAAGTTTTCCAGGGTGCCGTTGTAGGGCGTGGGGATGTCCTGGGAGGAGAGACGGATCGGGCGGGCGTCCAGGTCGTCAAAGCAGTGCTCGGTGATCAAGGCGATCAACTCGGCGCCAATGCCGCCGGTCTTCATGCACTCCTCAACCACCAGGACCTTGTGGGTCTTGCGGATGGAGCGGGAGATCGTCTCCATGTCGAAGGGCTTCAGGCTGATCAGGTCGATCAGCTCCACGCTCACACCCTCCTTCTCCAGCTGTTCCACGGCCTTCAGGCAGTGGTGACGCATGCGGGAGTAGGTGAGGATCGTGACATCGCTTCCTTCCTTGACCAGATCGGCCTGGTCCAGGGCGCAGGTGTAGTCGCCCTCGGGGATGTCCTCAGAGAGGTTGTAGAGCAACACGTGCTCGAAGAAGAGCACGGGGTTGTTGTCGCGAATCGCCGCCTTCATCAGGCCCTTGGCATTCGTCGGGGTGCTGACGGCAACGATCTTGATGCCGGGAACCGCGTGGAAATAGGCCTCGAGTCGCTGGCTGTGCTCCGCGCCCAGCTGACGGCCCACACCACCAGGGCCGCGCACCACGGTGGGAATCGTGAAGTTGCCACCGCTGGTGTAGCGGAGCATCCCCATGTTGTTGGAGATCTGGTTGAAGGCGAGCAGCAGGAAGCCCATGTTCATGCCCTCAACGATCGGGCGAAGGCCCGTCATCGCCGCACCAACGGCCATGCCCGTGAAGGCGTTCTCAGCAATCGGGGTGTCCAGGACCCGCAGTTCGCCGTACTTGTCGTAGAGATCCTTCGTGACCTTGTAGGAACCGCCGTACTGACCGACGTCTTCCCCCATCACGCAGACATGGGGATCACGCGCCATCTCTTCGTCGATGGCCTCACGCAGGGCGTTGAAGAGAAGGGTCTCTGCCACGGTTGAAAAGCGGGTCCGGCACTGGACCGGGGTGGGGCCAACCTATCTCAACCGCCTGCGGCGAAGGTCAGCAACAACAACACTGACAACAGCATTCCTGGTGAGAGGAGCAGCACCAGCAGCTGTAGGTCGTGGCCGGTCATGTCGTCGTCAGGCTGCCCGTGGCCAAAGGCTAGGGGGTTTCTTCCGCCTGTTCCCAGCCCGGTAAGAGGCTGCGGATAAATGTCAGGAACAGGCCCAATCCAATGAAGGCAAAGGTGAAGGTGGCCAGAAAGGTCATCCCCACCACCAGGGTCTTCATAAAGACCGCAATGCTCTGGGCAAAGCGGGCCTCGTACTGGGGCGGATGGTCGGCGTAGTAGCCCACCACCTTCCCGGCCAATTGCAGCGCAAGCCAGCCGAAGCCAAAGCTCGTCAGGGAGCCGCTCAAGAAGCTGATTGGACCCTTGCGCGGTTTCTGCTTGGCGCTGGCGAGGTCTTGGCTGTCGCTTTGGGTCTCACTCACGCGGGGTGGATGGTGCTGCGTTCAGACCAGCGTGGCACCAGAGCCCGTGCAGCGGCACACCCAGGACTCAAAGCCAGCGGCTGCCAGGGGAGCGGCCAACTGCTGCTGCGCCGCTTCGGCGGCATCCCGGTCGACGAACAAGGCGAACAGGCTTGGCCCTGAGCCGCTCATGGCCACCGCAGCGGCCGCCTCAGCCCGCCGCAGGATCGACAATCCCTCCCGCACGCTCGCCACCTCCGGCTCCACCACCCTCTGGAGGTCATTGCGGATCACCGGCAGGGGCGCTCCGCCGCTCAATCCCTGCAACAACGCTGCCTCACGTAGGGCCTGGCGCCGCTGCTCAAAGTCGGCCTCAGTCGAGAGGTAGTCCGCTCCAAATTGCTCCCGGCACTGCCTGTAGGCCCAGGGGGTGGAGACGCTGGACTCTGGATGCTTGATCAGCAGCACCCCCAGTGCAGGGGGCTCCGGCAGGCCTGCGGACTCCAGAACCTCGCCCCGGCCAAAGCACAGCTGGGTGCCGCCATCTAGGCAGAACGGCATGTCCGAGCCGAGCTCAGCGGCCATCGCCAAGAGCTGCTCAGCGCTGAACCCACAGCCCCAAAGCGTGTTCAGACCCACCAGAGCCGCCGCACCATTGCTCGAGCCCCCCGCCAGCCCTGCCCCAATGGGGATGCGTTTGGTCAGGTGCATTGCGACACCGAGCTCGGGCAGTCCCACCCGCTGCTTCAGCAACTCAGCTGCCTTGACGATCAGGTTGTTGCCATCGGTCGGCAGGTCCGAGCGATCACAGCGCAGGCTCACCGCCCCATCAGCCGTCGGGCGGAGGCTGATCGTGTCGGCCAAATCCAGGGTCTGCATCACCATCGCCAGCTCGTGAAAGCCGTCAGGGCGAAGGCCCAGCACCTCGAGATGCAGGTTGATCTTGGCGGGGGCGCTGACCTGCAGCTCAGCCATGGCGAGATTGCGTCGAGTCCGGGATGAGCCGATTCAAGCCCGCCGCCAGGCTCACCCAACGCTCTGGTGCCACCTCCTGGGGACGCTGCTGCAGACCGATCTCCGCGGCCTCGGTCAGGCTCTGCAGCTGCTCAGCCTCCACCAGGCCCGAGAGGGTGTTGCGCAGCATCTTGCGGCGGGCAGCGAAACAGCGCCGCAGCAGCATCTCCACCGTTTTGGCCAGGGCTGGATCCAGTCGCTGCTCGAGCGGTAAGGGATCTAAGGCCACCACCTCACTCATGACCTTCGGCGGCGGTTGGAAGCAGCGAGGGGGCACAGGACAGACCGTGCTGCACCGCGCCAAGAGCTGCATCCGCACACTCAGGGCGGAATAGGCACTACTGCCGGGACGGGCCCGAATCCGCTCACCCACCTCCTGCTGCACCAACAGCACCAAACGGCGATAGGGCTGCAGCGCTGGGCGATCAAGACGTCCGACCAGGCGCTCCAACAGGGGCCCTGTGATGTTGTACGGAATGTTGGCGACCACGGCGGTGGCCTCCGGCAGCTCCACCGCCAACACATCCCCTTCGGTCAACGAGAAGCGCGGATTCGCACCAAAGCGCTCCTGCAGGCCCGACACCAGATCACGGTCCAGCTCAACGGCGCAGACCGCGCGGGCGGAGGACTCCAAGAGCCGCTCGGTGAGGGCTCCTCGACCCGGGCCCACCTCGAGGACCGTGTCAGCGGCGGTCAACTCTGCGGCCTGAAGAATCCGATCGAGCACGGACTGGTCCTTCAGCCAGTGCTGGCCAAAACGTTTGCGGGCGCGATGGGCCGCGAAGGACATCAGAGGACGGGCGCAGGCCTACGTCCACATTGCTTCACTCAGCGCCAAGGCAACCAACGCACAGGCCGGCGGCTTGGGGGCAGTGGGACCAAGGCACAGATCCATTCCCAGTGGCAGTCCTGATACTGCGGATGCCACTGCAACCAGAGCATCAAGCTGCTCTCCAGCCGCAACCGCTTGGGCCGCTTTAGGGCCGCCAACCCCCAGGCGTCCAGACCCGAGCGGGATCGGCCCTTGACCTCCACCAACAGCAGGCGCCCAGGTTTGTGGAGCAGCAAATCGAGCTCACCCCAACGGCAACACCAGCGCTGCTCAAGCAAGCGCCAACCGGCGGCCTGCAGCAGCCGCAGCGCCCGCTGCTCAGCCCAGTGGCCCTGCCGTTGTGAAGGAGAACGTCCGATCGCCTGCAGCCAGCACTGCCCCTCAGGATTCCCCTACGGATGGCAGCTGACCGCGCAGCTGCCGCAGGCAGTACTTGCAGCCGCCCGTGGTCACCAGGTGACGCTCGGGCGTGATCGAGATCTGACGGACCGGATGCTCCCGGCAGCGGATCTTGATCGGCGACTTAAAACTTCTGTATTGGATGCCGCTGTAGTCGTAGCGCTCCCCGAAGCGCGCCCTGGCCCGGGCCAAAAACGTATCGCGGTCGATCGGGTTGCCCATGGGCCTGCACTGGCGGTCGATCGCTCGACCCGTTCCGCTCAGTGAACCAAAAACGAGAGGGTCGTGAGGTTAGGAGAACAACCAACCGTCCCCACCCAGACACCCTGCCTAGGGTTGCCAGGCACCGGCTCTCCTCCATGCGTCGCTTCTTCCGGTCCCTGCTGTCCTCAGCGCTGCTTGCGCTGATCCTCCTTCTGGCGCAACCCGCACAGGCGGCGATGGACTACGCCAAGCAGGTGTTGATCGGCCACGACTTCGCCGGAGTCGACCTGCATGGCGCGACCTTCAATCTGACGAACCTGCGGGAAGCGGACTTCCACGGGGCCGACCTGCGCGGCGCCAGCCTCTACGGCGCCAAGCTCCAGGACGCCAACCTCGCCGGAGCGGACCTCAGCGACGCCACCCTCGACTCGGCCGTCCTCGAGGGAACGGACCTGCGCAATGCGGTCCTTGAGAACGCCTTTGCCTTCAACACCCGCTTCAAGGACGTCCTGATCGATGGGGCGGACTTCACCAACGTGCCCTTCCGCGGTGATGTCCTGAAAACCCTCTGCGCCAGTGCCAGCGGCACGAACCCCGTGACCGGTCGCGTCACCAAAGACACCCTTGAGTGCAGCTGAGGTCGGCACGCCATGAGCTTCGATGCCCGCAGCCTGGAGCGCCTGCAAGAACTCGGCCGCTCCCTCCCCAAGCCCCTTCCCAAACCCGAGTCCAGCGTCGAGCCGAAGCGGGCCTCCGCCAAACGCCATCGCGTTGAGACCGAGACCGATCCCCAGGCGCTATTCGGGGAATTGATGAAGGCCAGCCAAGACGGGACGGTCCCCCCCCATCTGATGGATCGCCTGCGCCAGGCGGAAGCCGATCAAGAGCGCAAACGGCAAGCCGCCCAACGGGAGCAGCTGCAATCCCTACAAGGCCAAACCAACCGCAGCCCTGGTGGCCTGCAAGCCCAGGGCAAACCCCAGGAACTCCTGCCCAATCAGCAGCGCCGGCGCCCCGCCAACAGCGAAGAACAGGATCTCTATGTGGCCTTCCAGCAGTTTCTGCTGGAAGGGGACGAGGAGAGCTGAGACCAACCCCTGGGACTCAGGGACGGAGCTCAGTGATCTGAGGACGCTGATCCAAAGCCATCACCTGAATCGTTCCCCCATCCAAGGGCAGGCGATCAAAGCGAAGGCTGCGCAGATCTGGATTGTCGTAGGTCTGGATGTAATAGACGAGGTTCTGCTGATCAGCGGCAACACTCCACTCGGTGATCTCATAGGTGCTCGTGGCACCGGCGCCCCCAAAGGCGCCCCCGGGCGGTAACTGCACGCTTCCCGGCGGTAAATCAAACTGACCCAGGATTCGGAAGGCCGTCCCCACCTGCTGCTGGCTGCTCAGGTTGGTGGGCGCGAAGCGACTCAGTGTCAGGGCCCGGATGAAGCGGGAGGTCGCCAGAAAATCTCCGGGTAGGCCATGCAGACCTGCGCCCGTACTGGCCGGGGGTAAGGCCAAGCCGTTGATGCGCATCTCCGGCGGTGGCATCGCGCTCAGATTGGCGTAGTTCCCTGCTGCCGCCAGGTGATACGGGAAGGGCGGATCGTTGGTATAGGTGCCCGTGGGGTTATCCATCAGGTTGAGCGCCCCGTCGATGTATTCCACCGAAAGGCTCTGGCCGCTGCGATCGTGCAGGGTCATGTGAATCGGCAACGGTCCACCGAAAGCCGGGACGCTGGCGCCGTTCACCAAAATCTTGGGCAAGCCGCGCTTGACCTCCGCGATGCTCGCGAAGTTCGTCAGCACATAGGTCAGCAGCTGCGCGCTGTTGATTGAGCGCTGGGTCTGCCCCGGCGGGACCGTTTGAAACTTGGCGTAGCCCGCGAAATACAGCAGTCCGCCGGCGAGGCCCTTTTCATTCATCCCATCGGGGACGACATCCTTGAGTCCCAGGGCATTCAGACCCACCACGGCGTAGCGACTGGTCCAGGCCAGACCATTGCCCTGCCCTCCATCGGGGCCATTGCCCCGCAGTGGCGTACCCCGCTGAATCAGCACGGCCTGGCTGTTGAGCGGCTGGCCGAATTCCATCGTGCGCGCATAGACCCGACCGCCATCGGATCCGCGCAGCACAAAGCTGGTGCACGCCCGCAGAGGCGAAGCCGTCAGCCCACCCAGTCCCGCAGCCGCCAGAGCGGCGACGAGCGAGTGAGCCGGCCGGCGCAGGCGGCGAATCCATCGCTCCATCGATCCAGGGGCAGGCACAACCACCACCCTGACCATCCAGGACGGAGACGGCAACATCAACCCTAGTGGTACACCTGAACTATCCTGAAGGGGTGTGTCGGGTGCGTGCGTGTCGGTCCCTGTTGTTCTGATCGGCGGGCTGCGGGACGAGCGCCCGCGGCGGCCGCTTCCCTTGGCCAGCAGCACCGTGGCCGCCGGCTTCCCCAGCCCCGCCGACGACTACATCGATGTCGGCATCGACCTGAACGAGACCCTGATCCGGCACCCCAGCAGCACCTTTTTTCTGCGGGTGAGCGGTGATTCGATGGTCGGGGCCGGGATCCAGCACGGCGACCTGCTGGTGGTGGACCGCAGCCTCGAGGCCCGGCCGGGCCATGTCGTGGTGGCCGTGCTCGACGGCGCCTTCACCTTGAAGCGCCTGGCTCGCCACCAAGGGCGGCTGCGGCTCGAAGCCGCCAACAGCGCCTACCCCCCCTTGGAGCTGCACCACTGCGGCGATGTGCAGATCTGGGGTGTCGCCATCCACGCCATTCACAGCCTCGCCGCCCATGGCTGACGCCCTCGGGCTGATCGATGCCAACAACTTCTATGCCAGCTGTGAGCAGGCCTTCGATCCCGCGCTCCTGGGGCGCCCCGTCGTGGTGCTCTCCAACAACGACGGCTGCGTGGTCTCCCGCAGCAGCGAGGCCCGGCAACTCGGCATTGGCATGGGCAAGCCCTACTTCCAGATCGCGGAGCAACTGGAACAGCACGGCGTGGTCGTGCGCAGTTCCAACTACGCCCTCTACGGCGACATGAGCCAACGGCTGATGAGCAGCCTGGAGCCCTTCGTCGCCGAGCTGGAGGTGTACTCGATCGATGAGGCCTTCGTTCGTCTGCCGAGGCCCAAAAGCGGTGACCTCCTTCCCTGGGCCAGTGCCCTGCGCAGCCGGATCCGCCACAACCTGGGGCTGCCCATTGCCATCGGCCTGGCCAACAGCAAAGTGCTGGCGAAAGTGGCGAACCACATCGCCAAGGGAGAACGGCAACACGCTGGTGTCTTTGACCTCAGTCGACCCGAGGAGACCACCGCCTGGCTGGAGGAAACCCCGGTGGAGGAGATCTGGGGGGTCGGCCGACGCCTGAGCCGCTGGTGCCGGCTACGGGGTGTCAGCACGGCGCAGCAACTCAGGGACATGCCCAGCGGAGAACTGCGGGCCAAAGCCGGGGTGGTGGGTTTGCGCCTGCAATTGGAACTGCAGGGCATCAGCTGCCTGCCGCTGGAGCAGCAACCAGCGGACAAACAGGAAACCTGCGTCAGCCGCAGCTTCAGCCGGCCCGTCACCACCGAAGAGGAACTGCGCCAGGCCATCGCCAGTTATGTCAGCCGCGGCGCCGAGAAGTTGAGGCGGCAACGGCAACGGGCCGGACGACTCACAGTCTTCGCACGAACCAGTCCCTTTGCCCCAGGCTTCTACAGCCAGGCCGCCAGCGTCAGCCTGCCCCTCGCCAGCAACGACACCGGGGTTCTACTGCGGGCCGCCAGCCAGATGATCTCCAGCCTCTACCGGCCCTACAAGCGCTTCGCCAAGGCGGGAATTTTGCTGCAGGAGCTGCAGCCCGAGGCGCAGTTGCAACACCACCTGCTGCAACCGCTCAGTGGCGCCGAGCAACAGCGGCGGGAGGCGCTCATGGCCAGCATCGATCGGCTCAATCGCCGCCATGGCCGCGGAACGGTGCAATGGGCCGCCTGCGGACTGCAGCCGGCTTGGCTGATGCGACGGGAACAGCTTTCCAGGGCCGCCACCACGCGACTCAGCGACCTGCCCACCGTCTGGGCTCGCTAGGCCGTCAAACGGCGCCGTATTTGGCGGTGCTCTGCTTCACACAGAAGGCTTTGGCCTCCTCGATGGAATCGCGCTGCTCGATGCGTTGGGCCACACAGTTGCAGGTGTCTTGAACCATGCCCGGCGGGGGGGATTTGCCAGCGGCCTTGAAGTCCGCATTCATCGCCCTGGCGCACTGGTTCTGAATGATCTGAACGACCATGTTTTGCGCCGAAGCAGGCGCAGCAACAAGCAGGGTGCTGCCGCTCAAAACGGCCACACCAGCAGCGCGTGTCACGAGCAAACGGGCGTCAGTCAGGGGAAGAGCCGGAACGGTTCAGATTGGTGATAGCAGCGCTGAAGCGGAAATGGCAGAGCTGTAGGGAAAGAACAGGCGGCCCTAGGCCGGTTGGGCGTCCTGGACAATCACGTCCTCAAAACTGGCGCGACGCTGGGAATCGAGGTGATCGATGTGTTTGCGCTCGTTGTAATAGAGGTCCTGAAAGCGCAGAGCATCGCTGTTGAGTTCAGCGAACATGGCCTCAATGCGGGCCTCCATGTCCTGGCTGGCGCCCTGGGGAACAGGATCCGGCTGCTGGCTGTCATCGAGCAGACGGGCGATACAGCGCTCGAGGGTCTCCAGTCGTTGACTGCTCCAGGCATCCAGAAGGTGACGACAGCGTTTGACGCTGCGCTGCCGCTCGAGGGCTGCCGTGGCACCACGCAATTGCAAGGATGGGTTGCTGAGGGCGAGTCGCTGAACGTCGCTGGGCTCCAGCAGGGGAGTCAGGCGGGCGAGCAATTCCGTTGGCAGTCCTGAGTCGGGATCATCCGCCAAGAGCAGCTGATCGCTCAGTAACCGCGGCAGATCGAGGTCCGCGAGATCGGAACCGGCCTCACTGCCACGGTTGATCGCCTCCAGCCGGCCAACACCGAGGTTGTCTTCCTCGAGGGAGCTGATCACCGCCCAGAGCTGACGGTGATGGGCGATGGCGAAGTCATCGAGCTCGCGGCGGCGCAACTCAGCGCGGATCGGACCGCGATAGGCCGGGCAGTGGAGATAGAGGCGCAGGACCTCGGCCTCGGCCCGCTCCCGCAGGCCCGCCTCACCGGGCTGCTCCCAGCGGCGGGAGCGCCCATGCCAGCGCTGACCTTTGACCTGCTGGCGCAGGTCGTCCTCCAACTGCAGAGCGAGCCGCGCCTGGCCACCACTGAGGCGCTCGGCCACCTGCTGGAGGTAGCGGGAGCGAACGGCGCTGGCGGGCAGCTTGCCCAGCAGCGCCACCAGATCCGTGACCGCCTTTTGGAACTGGTCGGCCTTGCTGAGGTCGCAGCCGTGCAGGACCTGGTCGATCTGCCAATCGAGCCAGAGGGGGGATTGATCCAGCAGGGAGCGGTAGTCCCCTGCGCCGTGCTGCTTGAGGAATTCATCGGGGTCCTTGCCGCTCGGCAGGTGGAGAACCCGCAACTCCAGCTGCCCCTGCAGGGCCAACTGCTCCACCTCGCCAATGGCGCGCTGGGCGGCCCGGACACCAGCGCCATCGGCATCAAAGTTCAGGATCAGCCGTTTGCCGTCGCAGCAGCGACAGAGCTGGGTGATCTGCTGATTGCTCAGGGCTGTCCCGAGGGCCGCAACCGCATTGGTGATGCCCGCGGCATGGAGGGCGATGACATCGAAATAGCCCTCCACCACGACCGCGCGATCGGCCTTGCGGATCGCATTGACAGCCTTATCGAGGCCAAAGAGGTGTTTGCCCTTCTCAAACACCTCCGTCTCCGGAGAGTTCAGGTACTTCGGCTCACCGCCATCGAGGCTGCGGCCACCAAAGCCAATGATTCGGCCCTGGCGATCCGCGATCGGAACCATCACCCGATGGCGGAAGCGGTCATAGAAGCCATCCCCGCCGCGGCGTGGCACCACCAGCCCGGCCGCCTCCAATAGCTCAGGACTGAGTCCCTCCACCTGTTGGAGATGGCTCAGCAGACCATCCCATCGCTCCGGGGCATAGCCCAGACCAAAGGCCTCAAGGGTGGCCTCATCAAGACCACGGCTGGTCTTGAGGTAGTCAAGGGCCGCGGCGCCCTCCGGAGCGCGCAATTGTGAGCGGAACCATCCAGCAGCCAGGGAGAGGGCCTTGTGGAGTTGATCCCGGCGCGAGAGCTGCTGCCGCAGTCGTTCCTGCTGAGGACCCTCCAGGGTCTCCACGGGAAGCTGGTACTTGCGCGCCAACTCCAGGACGACGTCACTGAAGCTCTGACGCTGCAACTCCATCAAAAACTTGATCGAGTTGCCGCCGGCGCCACAGGAGAAGCAGTAGTAGAACTGCTTGGCCGGTGACACCGTCATCGACGGTGATTTGTCGTCGTGGAAGGGGCAAACCCCGACGAATTCCCTGCCCTTCTTTTTGAGCACAACGTGCTCGCCCACCACATCGACGATGTCAGCGCGCTCTTTAACGGCCTCGATCGTGCGGGGATGGAGGCGAGGGACTGACACGCTCCGGGCGCAAGTGACGCTCCAGGATGGCAGGGCTGGCCTGTGGATGCTGTCCAGCACGCTGAGCTTCAGCCTGATGGGGGTCTGCGTCAAAGCGCTGGGCGGCAGGATCCCTGTGGCCGAGGTGGTGATGGCTCGCTCCGCCATCAGCCTGGTGCTGAGTGTCGCGATGCTGCGGCAGGCCGGTCTCGATCCCTGGGGACAGCGCAAAGGGCTGCTGATCCTGCGGGGCGCCATCGGCACGGGAGCTCTGTTCTGCGTCTTCGCAGCCCTGGCCCAACTGCCCCTGGCACCCGCCACGGTCCTTCAGTACCTGCAGCCCACCTTCACGGCACTGCTGGCCTGGCTGCTCTTGAAGGAAAGACTCGGGGCCAAGGTTTGGATCGCCGCGCTGCTGGGCTGGCTCGCGGTCCTGATCCTCAGCAACCCGATGGAGCTCATGGGCCTGCTTGGGCCCCTCGGCAGTCGATTACTGCAGGTTCAGGCCACGCCCTTACCCATGGGGGGCGTGCTGCTGGCCCTGGCGGGAGCGCTGTTGTCGGCTTGTGCCTACGTCAGCGTGCGGGCCCTTGGCCGCACCGAGCATCCCCTGGTGATCGTTTTTTACTTCCCCCTGGTGGGGTTGGTGCTGACGGCGCCACTGGTGCTGCTGCAGCCGGTTTGGCCAAGCACCTGGGAACTCCTGGCCTTAATCGGCGTTGGGGTCTTCACCCAGCTGGGCCAGATCGGCATCACCAAGGGATTACTGGGGATGCCAGCGGCGCGAGCGACGGCCATGAGCTACGGCCAGGTGCCGCTGGCTGCCCTGTGGGGATGGCTGCTCTTCCAGGAACCCTTGGACCCCGACACCACCACGGCCGCAGTGCTCGTGTTAGCTGCAACGCTCCTGAGCCTGAAACCGCAGCGACGCCCAGCGGCCTAGCTCTGCTCACCCTTCAGCGGAAGGGGATAGGTCAACCAGTCCTGGGTCGCGCCGTCCTCACTGCCACTGGGCCGGGCCAAGCGCCAGCTCTGACCCCGCTCACCGCGCTGCAGATACAGATCAAAAGCGCTGTCGACGCGAATGGGATCCCCGGCCAGGCGCCAATCAAACCGCCCCGTGAGATGGATGCCTTTGCCGCCGCCAATGGGGAGGCTCTCCTGGGATTCCACCCGCACCCGGCTGACCTGGGGTGGGCCAGAGGCGTCCAGGGTCAGGGCATCGGCGATGGAGCGCTGGGTGAGATCGATCTGCAGCGCAAGAGCCGAGAGCAGCACCTTCTGGGGAGGCTGACCAGAACCACCACATCCACCCAGACCGAGGGCCAACACGGATGACAACAGCAGGGCCAAAGCCCAGGTCAACAGGCGAGAAAGTGGTGCAAGGCGATCAGCCTGGGCGGTCAGACCGGGCAGCATGGCGGGCAGTGAGCGTCTCCCCATGATCGGCTGGCTGCAAGGGCAACTCGCCGATCGCTGGCACCTGAACAACCGATTCGGGGTTCTGCTCGTCTGCTCAGGGGTGGGCTACGAGGTCCAGATGCCCCGTCGCCACTGGGATCAGCTCGGAGGAAACGGCACCGAGGCCGCCCTGCATGTCCACCAGGTCATTCGCGAGGACAGCTGGACGCTCTATGGCTTCTGTGCACGCCATGAGCGCGATCTCTTCCGCGAACTGGTGGCCGTCAGCGGCGTCGGCCCGCAGATGGCCCTGGGGCTGCTTGGGCAACTGAGCTGCGAGGAGCTGGTGCGCGCAATTGTGCAGGCCGATCTTCGCCAGCTCTGCCAGGCGCCGGGGGTGGGGAAGCGCACCGCCGAGCGGCTCTCGGTGGAACTGCGCACCCGGCTCCAGCAGCGCTACGGGGAAAGCCTGCAGTTGAGCCAGTCGGACGACCTGCAGGTCAGCGACAGCGGAGAGGGGCCGGCCGCGGGCGTTCGGGAAGAGGTTCAGCTCACCCTTTCGGCGCTCGGCTACGAAGCCCTGGAGATCAACCGGGCCCTGCGGGCGATCAGCCCACAGGGCCCTGAACTTGGGGAGGACGGCGACGCCTGGCTGCGGGAAAGCCTGCGCTATCTCTCCCGCGACGTGGCCTGAGACCTGGATGTCCCACGGGGCAGTAAGTTGGTTGTTTGCACCGTCAGGGCCAGACGCCGCGCATGCCGCTCGACACCACCAAGAAGCAGGAACTAATCAACGCTCACCAGACCCATGGCACCGACACCGGTTCCGTGGAAGTTCAGGTGGCGATGCTGAGCGAGCGCATCAGCAAGCTGAGTGGTCACCTGCAGGGCAACATCCATGACTTCTCATCCCGCCAGGGTCTGCTGAAGATGATCGGCCGCCGCAAGCGCCTCCTCAGCTACCTGCGCAGCAACAGCGAGCAGCGCTATTCCGACCTGATCAAAAAGCTCGGCATCCGCGGCTGAGATGGCAAACGAGGGGAAAAACCGCTCCCGCCCGCAGAAGGGCGGCGGCGGACTCGCGCCAAGCGTCCCCCCGAGCCAATCCAAAGCAGCCCAAGGTCGCTCCAAGCCGACCAACCCACAAGCCATTCCACCGGCCGTCGCCAATCGCATGGCGCGGCGGGTGGGCATCGCCACCGGCATTCCCACGGTGATGGGCATGGCCACCTTCATCGTGAGCTATGTGGTGGTCAGCCGTGGAATTCTGGACATTCCCCCCGCCGCCACCCTGGTGACGTCTGGGGGATTTTTCCTGTTGGGCCTGCTCGGATTGAGCTACGGGGTCTTGTCAGCAAGTTGGGAAACCTCAGCGGGAACCCTGCTGGGATTCGAGCAGATCGGCGTGAACATCAGCCGGCTGCGCAACTCCGTTAAGCGGCCACCAGCTTCGAGCTGAGTCGGGCCCGGAAGGCCTGGGCCTCAAGACTGCTGAGGGCAGCACGACTGTCGCGCACGCAGAACTGGTGGCCCAGGCGCACATAGCGCACCTGGCTTTGGTCCTTGACCATCGCCACGACAGGGACACGAACACCTCCCTCGTCTTTCTCGGTGCGGTGCTGGTTCAGGCATTCCCGCAGCTTGTGCTGAATGGCGATGTCGCTGGCCTGCGGTCCATCCAGTTCCACCACGAGAAACTGGAGCTCGTCGATGACACGGCAGTCGTCCACGATCAGCTGGACCTGTTCATCGCGCCGGTCGACGGAGGCCCAGACCAGCAGCCGGGCATCGACCATCAGGTGATCCGAAAGGCGGGCGTAGGTCTTGGGGAAGACCACCGCTTCACAACTGCCGCTGAGATCCTCCAGCTGCAGGACCGCCATCCGATCCCCCTTGCGCGTGGTCACCGGGCGTAGGCCTGAGACCATGCCAACGACGCTGACCCGCGCCTTATCGGCCTGCTCCTCGAGGCCACCCAGGCCGACGGGTGAAAGCAACTGGACCGGTCGAGTCAGCTGCTTGAGCGGGTGATCAGAGAGATAGAAACCCACCAGTTCCTTCTCGAGCCTGAGCTTTTCGGTGGGCGGATAGTCCTTGACCGGTGCCGCCTTGGGTGCGGTGCTCAGGTCAGATCCACCCCCCTGGGTCTCCTCTGCATCCCCACTGGCTGGAGCCGCAAACAGGTCAAAGAGATTGCCCTGGCCACTGGCGCGGTCGCGGGCGCGGGACGAGGCCCAATCAACGATCAAATCCAGATCGGCCATCAGCTGAGCCCGGTTGGCCTCCTGCTCGAGGGCGTCCATGGCACCGCAATGGATTAACGCTTCCAGGGAGCGGCGGTTCAAGGTGGTGCCGGGAATGCGATCGCAGAGATCGGCAAGGGACTGGAAGGGACCGTCACTGCTGCGGGCCTCCAGCAGGGCACGAATCGCACCCTCGCCGAGATTACGCACGGCCGAGAGGCCAAACAAGATGCGATCGCCGACGGGGGTGAAGTCAATCCCGGAGGCATTCACATCGGGGGGCATGACCTCGATCCCCATTGCATTGCAATTGGAGATGTAGCGCTGCACTTTGTCGGTGCTGCCGGCATTCACCGTGAGCAGCGCCGCCATATAGGCAACGGGGTAGTGGGCCTTGAGGTAGGCGGTCTGATACGTCACCGCGCCATAGGCGGTGGAATGGCTCTTGTTGAAGCAGTACTCCGCGAAGAGCACCATCTGGTCGAAGAGCTCATCGGCGATCTTGGCGTCGACACCACGCTCACTTGCACCTTTGACAAAGATGTCTCGGTGCTTCTGCATCTCCGAGACTTTCTTCTTACCCATGGCCCGGCGGAGAAGATCCGCCTCTCCAAGGGAATAGCCCGCCAGATCCTGAGCGATCTTCATGATCTGCTCCTGGTAAACCATGATCCCGTAGGTCTCCTGCAGGATCGGCTCCAACTTGGCGTGGGCGAAATCAATCGCCTCGCGGCCGTGCTTGCGGTTGATGAATTTGGGAATCAGCCCCGCGTCGAGCGGGCCCGGTCGGTAGAGGGCCAGGATCGATGAGATGTCCTCCAGGGAGGAGGGCTTGAGGTCCCGCACGATCTGGCGCATCCCACTGGATTCCAGCTGAAAAATGCCCTCCAGGTCTCCACGCGCCAGCAGGCCAAAGGTGCCTTCGTCATCCAAGGGAAGGGCATCGGGATCGATGCTGACCCCTGAGCTCTGCTGCACCAGATCGACGGTTTTGTCGATCATCGTGAGGTTTTTCAGCCCCAGGAAGTCCATCTTCAACAGACCCATGGACTCCACGTCTTCCATGAAGTACTGGGTGATCACCTGACCGTCGTTGTTGCGTTGCAGCGGAACGACTTCATCGAGGGGATCGGCGGCGATCACCACACCCGCAGCGTGGACGCCAAAGGTTTTGTTGGTTCCCTCAATGCGCATCGCCATGTCGACCCAGCGCTTCACTGCGGGATCGCCGAGGTACTTCTCGCGGAACTCAGGGGCGGGTGATTCCTCACCGATCATCTCCTTGAGCTTGGCGGGTTTGCCGCGCACCACCGGAATCAACTTGGCGAGACGATCGGCATCGCCGTAGGGGATATCCAGCACCCGGGCCACATCCTTGAGGACGGCCTTGGAGGTCATCCGGTTGAAGGTGATGATCTGGGCGACCTTGTCTTCGCCATAGCGCTCGGTGACGTAGTCGATCACCTCACCACGTCGCTCGATGCAGAAGTCCGTGTCGATATCAGGCATCGACTTGCGCTCTGGGTTCAAGAAGCGCTCGAAGAGCAGACCGTTAGTGACCGGATCAATGTTGGTGATGCCGAGGGCGTAGGCCACCAAGGAGCCGGCGGCGGAACCGCGACCAGGGCCCACCGGGATGCCGTTGTCTCGGGCAAAGCGGATGTAGTCCCAAACCACCAGGAAGTAGGTCGGAAAGCCCATTTGCTCCATCACCTGGAGCTCGAAATCGAGGCGTTCGCCATAGGTGGCCTCGAAACCGCTGCCCTCCGGAAGCCCCAGGCGCGCGCGTAGTCCCTGCTCGGTCACCTCCCGCAGATAACTCACCGGGGTGTGCCCCTCGGGGATTGGGAAGCGGGGCATTTGATAGCGCCCAAGGATGTCGTAGTCCTCGACCTTCTCGGCCACCAGGGCCGTATTGGCAACGGCCTCGGCCACCACCTCGGGCTCCAAGTGGTCCGCGAAGAGTCCGAGCATTTCCTGCTCGCTCTTAATGAACTCCGTCCCCGTGTAGCGAAGACGCTTCTCATCGGTGACCAACTTGCCCGTCAGCACGCACAGCAGGGCGTCGTGGGCCTCGGCGTCATTGCTGGTGAGGTAGTGGGCATCGTTGGTCGCCACCAACGGAATCCCCAATTCCTTGGAGATCTTCGCCATCTCCACATTGACGATCCGATCTTCCGGGGAGCCGTGGTCTTGAATCTCGAGGTAGAAGTCGTCGCCAAAGACCCCCTGGTACCAACGGGCCACATCCCGGGCCACATCGGGGCGATCCCGCAGGATCGCCTGGGGGATTTCACCGCCCAGACAGGCCGTGGCAATGATCAGGCCCTCGCTATGGCGCTCGAGGGTCGGCTTATCGATGCAAGCTCTAGAGAAAATGCCCCGCCCGCGCATGCCCCGCAGGTGGCTGATGCTGGTGAGCTTGACCAAATTGCGATAGCCCACCGCGTTCTTGGCCAGGACAACCAGGTGGTAGCGGCGCTCCTTCTTCGGTGGGTTGGGGTCATCAATGGAGCCATTGATGACATACATCTCGTTGCCGATGATCGGCTTGACGGAACTGCTGCGGCAGAGCTTCAGCAGCTCAATCGCGCCGTACATCACACCGTGATCGGTCAGGGCGATCGCCGGCATTCCCAGCTCCTCAGACCGCTTCACCATGGCCGGCAGCTGACTTGCCCCATCCAGAAGGCTGTAGTCGCTGTGGTTATGGAGGGGGACGAAGGCCAAGCGCGAAGAAAGCGGTGGAGCCGAGGCTGAGTCCAGGCTAAGCCGGCAACACCAGATTCAGGGCCTAAGCCACCACTTCTTCAGCCCGGCACGCCACCACTAGGGATCAGGGCACCAAAGACGCCTGGGGACGCTTGTCCATGACGCGCGCGGCCTGCTCGTAGTGATAAGCGACCTGGAGCAGGCGCTCCTCTTGAAGAACACCGGTGATGAGCTGCACGCCAATGGGCAGACCAGCCCCATCAAAACCGCAGGGGAGGCTGATGGCCGGGAGACCGGCCATGTTGGCGGGAATCGTCAACAGGTCAGCCAAGTACATCGCCAGGGGGTCTTCAGCGTGGGCGCCGAAGCCAAAGGCAGTGGTGGGTGAGGTGGGGGTGAGCAACACATCCACCTGACCAAAGGCGGCGTCGAAGTCACGGCGAATCAGGGTGCGGACCTGCTGCGCCTTCTTGTAGTAGGCATCCACGTAGCCGGCCGAGAGGGCATAGGTGCCAATCAGGATCCGGCGCTTGACCTCGTCACCGAAGCCTTCGGCCCGGCTGCGGGAGGTCATCTCCGCCAGGCTCGCGGCATCCTCAGCCCGGTAGCCGTACTTCACGCCGTCGTAGCGGGCCAGGTTGGCGGACGCCTCCGAGGGGGCAATCACGTAGTAGGTGGCAATGCCGTCGTTGAAGCGGGGGCAGCTGACATCAACGAGATCACAGCCCAGGGCCTCGAGTTGGGCCGCAGCGGCCATCACCGAGGCCTTGACCTCAGGGTGCAGGCCCTCGGCTTCAAAACATTCCCGCACGATGCCCACGCGCAGCCCCGCCACCGGTTGGGTCAAGGCCGCCCGGTAATCGGGTACGGGAGCCTTCAGACAGGTCGAATCGCGGGGGTCCTCACCGGCGATCACCTGGAGCAACTCGGCGGCATCCGAGACGCTGTTGGCGAAGGGCCCCACCTGATCCAGGGAGCTGGCGAAAGCCACCAAGCCATAGCGGCTGACACGGCCGTAGGTGGGTTTGAGGCCCACCACCCCGCAGAAGGAGGCGGGCTGGCGAATGGAGCCGCCGGTGTCGGATCCCAGGGAACCGACACACTCACCAGCTGCCACGGCGGCGGCACTGCCACCGGAACTGCCCCCGGGAACCTTGTCCGTGTTCCAGGGGTTGCGGCTTGGGCCGAAGACTGAGGTCTCGGTCGAGCTGCCCATGGCGAACTCGTCGAGATTGGTTTTGCCAAGCAGGACTGCGCCGGCACCCCAGAGCCGATCGGTCACCGTGGACTCATAGGGGGGAACGAAGTTCTCCAGCATCCGGCTGGAGCAGGTCGTTCGGATCCCACGGGTGCAGAGGTTGTCCTTGATGGCCAGGGGAACACCCGCCAAGGGCGGGAGCTCAGCACCAGAGGCCCTCAGGGCATCAATGCGGTCGGCATCGGCACGGGCCCGTTCAGCCGTGACCTCGGTGTAGGCCTTAACGCTGGGCTCAACCGCCTCGATGCGGCTGAGGTGATGGTCCGTGAGCTCACGGGCGGACACATCGCCGCTTTTGAGCTGGTCGCGCCACTCGGCGATACCCATCAAACCCAGGTCCAAACCAAGGGTTGACGCTATCAGCCAACCCGTGAGCTAACCCTCGGCCGCAATGGTCAGGGGCTCGGCGCGCCGGGTCTTGATCAGGGAGTGGTTGACCTCAGCAGCTCCTTCGCTGCGGAGGTCAGCCAGAAAAGGAGGCAGGGCAGCCTCAAGGCTGCTGCGCCGGATGTAGGGACCAAACCAGTAGGTCACATCCGGCCGCCTCGTTTCAACGCGGGCCCACCAAGCCAGACCAAACCCATTGGCAATGCTGCGCAGAGGCCGAAGAAGGGGCGTCATCCAGACGGGAGGCGATAACACCATTCTGGCTCCGGAATGGGCAAGCGCAGCATTCAGAGCTTGATGTCGGAGGAGAACGTCGCGGTTGGATCCGTCCCATCGGCCCCATCGGTCTGTTCAACAACCGCTGCTGAATCCACCTGGAACTCAGCCATCACATCGGCCACCAGCTGATCGGCACGGGCCTCTTCAGCAGGACTGAGAACGATGTCGTCCTCGGGAACGGCGGAGGTCGCTTCTGCACTGCCTTCTTCCGGCAGCTCCAGGGGGGCAGGCGTTGGCAACTGAGGACGCACGATCCGCGGGGCCGGCGCGGCCCCCGAGATCTGCTTCATCCAGCCGCGACGGGCCACCTCATAAAGAACCATCGCGGTGGCGACCGAGGCGTTCAGGCTGGGGGTGGCGCCACGGATCGGGATCCGCACCAGCTGATCGCAGTGCTTGCGGGTCAGCATCGAGAGACCATCCCCTTCTGAGCCAGTCACCACCACCAGGGGACCGTCCAGGTCAGCCTCACTCAGGGCAACACTGCCCTCTCCCGCCAGACCAATCACCCGATAGCCCTCGTTCTTCAGACTGTCGAGGGCGCGGTTCAGGTTGACCACTCGGGCCACGGGCAGGTGCTCCAGGGCTCCAGCAGCCACCTTGGCGACGGAACCGGTCAGACCGGCACTGCGGCGTTGGGGCAACACCAGTCCATGGGCGCCGAGGGCTTCTGCGCTGCGGACGATGGCCCCAAGGTTGTGGGGATCGGTGATGCCGTCGAGGGCCATCAGCAGCGGGGGCTCACCCAGGTCGCGGCAGCCATCGATCAGGGTGCCCAGATCCAGGGTGTCGGCGGCCGCAGCCTGCATGACGATGCCCTGGTGCACCGCCCCATTGGTCAGCTGGCCGAGACGCGACCAGGTGACCTCCTCCACCAGCACGCCGCCGGACTTGGCTTCCCGCAGCAACTGAAGGAAACGGGGCTGAAAACGCATTTCCGGGGTGCACCAGATGCGGTGCACGGGACGGCCGCTCTCCAGGGCGGCCTGGGCCGCATGGCGCCCCCAGATCAAATCATCGGCGGGATAGGCGTTGAACCGTTCGGCCTCACCAACGGGAACCTCGACGGCGATGGGCTTGGCCTGGTCGCGATCACGGGAGAACGGCTTGCGCCCGCCACCCTGCTCGTCGCGACGACCCCCAAAACGCCCCTTGCCGCCAGGGCGGTAACCGTCCCGGCCGGACTCTTGAGCCTCGTCGCGGAAGCGATCAGAGGAGCGTCCCTTCAAAAACGGGCGGCCCTGGGGTCGCGGGCCGCGGCGCTCGGGCCGACTGGAGGCCTCACCCCGGCTATCGGGGCGGCCTTCCGAACGGGAGAAGCGCTCACGTCTCTCGCCACCACCACCGCGCTGCTCTCCGTCGGGACGCCATTCGCCGCGGGGAGAAAACGGACGGGACGAGCCGCCACGAAAACCAGATCGGTCGCCAGGACGACCTCCAGGACGGCCACCGGAGCGGTATCCCGGACGTCCACCGCCGGCCTCGTCCCCGCCAAAGCGGTTGCCACCCCGATCCGATCCGAAACGCTCGCCGCCAAAACGGTCGCCGCGACGCTCGCCGCCGGATCGATCATCGGCAAACCGTCCGCCGCCGCGGGGTGGCTTCCCTCCACCTGGGCCCGAGCGCTGGTCCTTACGACGATCAAAACGGGGGCTCATGGTTGTCAGGCAAAGGGGTTATCGGTCGGCGTCCTCGAGTTCTGCCAGCAGCTGTGCAAGGCGGCTGGGGTTCTGCAGAAAGAGCCAGCCCACCATTGTCTCAAATCCCGTGGCCTTGCCATAGACACCAGCCTCTCCCTTGCGGGGCCCACGACCCGCTTTATTGCGTCCACGCCGCACCCACTCCAGTTCGGCCTCCTGGAGCAATCCCTTCTCCTGCAGGCGATCGAGGGCCTCCGCCTGGGCATCTGCGCGGACATCCGCCACAACGGCTCGATGCAAATCGGAACTGCGTCCCGGCTGGCGGCAGCGGCGCATGCGCTGGTGCAACTCCCAGACAGCATCCCCTAGCCAGGCCAGCTGAAGCGGACCCAACTCCCCGGGCCATCCCGGTGCTTGGAGTTGGGTCAGCCAGGCTGCCGAATCAGGCGGCGATGGCTCCGAGGGCGGTGTTGAGGTCTGGCTGGAGATGGAGAAACTCCTCAAGCCTTACCAGTTTCACCGTCTGGACGACCCTGGCATTGCCGACCACTAAGAACTGGATCTTCTGGTCGTTGCAGTGTTTAGCGAACTGCACCAGGGCTCCGAGACCCGAGGAATCGATGAAATCGATCTTGCTCAGGTCCAGCACCAGCGGCTGCGGGGTGCTGGTGAGGTGGTCGTTGATAAAGGCGAGAAATTGCTTCTCGGAGTAAGCATCCAACTGCCCGGTGAAACTGAACAGGAGACATCCGTCCTGCTGTTCAAAACCACCGCGTAGAGAGACGGTCAATCGCTGCAGATCAGTGATGGCTGCTGACCTCTGACGTCACTGGCGATCGCAGTGTAGTGAGGGTTTTCGAAACGGGCACGACCGCAACAAACTGCGATCGATCAGCCCCGTCGCTCGCTCATCAGCGCGGCAAAACGGCCGAAGTGATGGTCGGCATCGTGGGGGCCAGGACTGGCCTCTGGGTGGTACTGCACCCCGAAGATCGGCTTCTGGCGATGGGCAAAGGCCGCCACGGTTCGATCGTTGAGATTCAGATGGGTGACCTCCATCTGATCGGCCGGGAGCGAGTCAGCGTCCAAGGCGAAACCGTGGTTTTGGCTGGTGATTTCCACCACACCGGTGGTCCCGCACGGGTGGTTCAGACCGCGGTGGCCATAGCCAAGCTTGAACGTGCTTCCACCAAGGGCTAGACCCAGGATCTGGTGCCCCAGGCAGATCCCGAACAGGGGCAGTGCCTCCTGCTCAACCAACGACTTCGCCAGGTTGATCCCACTGGTCACAGCCGAGGGGTCGCCAGGGCCGTTGGAGAGGAAAACACCTTCAGGCTGGCGCTCGAGGACCTGCTCCAAGGTGGCGTCGGCCGGCAGCACCGTGACATCGCAGCCATGGGCCACCAACCGTTCGAGGATGGCCCGTTTGATGCCGAAGTCGATCGCCACGACCTTGTACGGGGTCGCGGGATTGTCCTGGAGGCGTTGATCGAAGGCAGCAGTGCAAAGGGATGACCAGGTGTAGGGCTCCCTGGTGGAGACGTCCTTCGCCAGGTTCAAACCAGCCATTGACGGCATCGCCTGGACCCGCTCCAGCAACTGCTGGGGCGTGCTGCCGTCAGTACTGATGGCACCGTTCATGGCACCGCCCTCGCGCAGGTGGCGAACCAGGGAGCGGGTATCAATGCCGGAGATACCGACCACGCCGTGTTGCTCTAACCAGGCCTCGAGGCTGCCTTCACTGCGCCAGCTGCTCTGGGTGGGAGCCAACTGACGGGCGATCACACCGCGAACATGGGGGACATCGGCCTCTTGATCACTGCCGTTGACCCCGGTATTGCCCAGTTCGGGATAGGTGAAGGTGACCAACTGCCCGGAATAGCTGGGGTCGGTCATGACCTCCTGGTAACCGGTCATACCGGTGTTGAAGACCACTTCACCGAAGGCCGTCGCTCTGGCGCCAAAGGCTTCGCCACGCAACACCAGGCCATCAGCCAACACAAGAAGGGCTGGTTGAGGGGTGGGTGAGCTGCTCATGCCGACATCTTCCCTTAAGGGAGTTCTAAGCCAGGGCCTGACTGAGGCTGCGCAGCCGCGCGTAGGCGGCTCCACTCTCCATGGCGGCCTGCGCCAGAGGCAGGGCTGCCGCAACGGAGTCAGCCAAGCCAGCGGCCCAGATCACCAGGGCCGCGTTCAGGGCCACCACATCCTGTTGCGCCTGGCTCCCCTGGCCCTGGAGCACGGCCTCCAGGATCCGAGCGTTGTCCTCCAGTTCTCCACCCCGGAGTGCCTCCATCGGAGCGAGGCTCAAGCCCAGCGTCTGGGGATCCAAGAGCTGGCGTTCCACCTGTCCGTCCTGGATCAGACGCAACTCACTCGGGCCAGAAAGGGATGCTTCATCGAGCCCGCCATGGCCAAAGACCACGACGGCACGGCGGCAGCCCAAGCGGGCTAAGGCATCGGCCATGGGCTCGAGCAACTCCGCTGCTCCGACACCAAGGACCTGATAGTCCGGCCTGAGGGGATTGACCAGGGGACCCAGCAGGTTGAACACCGTTCTCACCCCCAGGGCCCGGCGCAGGGGGGCCAGTCCAACCAAGGCGGGATGCCAGCCCGGAGCAAATAAGAAGGTGACGCCGGCAGCATTGAGTGCCTGAACCACCACGTCGGTTGAAGCTTTGAGGTTCAGTCCAACCGCTTCAAGAACATCGGCAGAGCCGACCTTGCCGCTGGCACTGCGGTTTCCGTGCTTCGCGACCTGGGCCCCACAGGCGGCGGCCACAAAAGCAACGGCCGTCGAGATGTTGAACGTATTGGCCCCATCCCCACCGGTGCCACAGGTATCCACCAGTTCAAGGTCAGGCCGGGCACAGGGCAGGGGTGCAGCAGCGCGCAGGACCTCAGCCATGGCCGCCAGCTCCTCACCGTTCATCCCCTTGGAGCGAAGGGCCGCGAGGAAGGCGCCCGTTTGAACGGGCTCGAGCTGTTCAGACAGCCAGGCCTCCATCAGATCGCGTGCCTGCGATCCCTGCAACGACTCACCGCGCAGGAGTTGATCGAGAAGGGCCGACCAGGACTGGGGGGCTGTCATCAAAACGCAAGAACGAAGGTGGTCTCTAGCAAAAACAAAGGTCAGGGACTGTCCTGATCGGACGTGTCAAAACCAGATCCGACGGCCTGAGGTGCCGCTTCAGCCCCCGGCCGATAGCCGCCAGCCCAGATCGCCCGAGTGCGCTGATGCAGTTGCTCGCGGCTTAAGCCCCACAGACGCAGAGTCTTCTGGAGATCCTCCTGAAGATCCAGGGCCCCGGGAAATCCCTCGTAACGCATCAACAGGCGACCCAGCTCCACCAGATCAGCATCAGCAGGTGCCTCAGTGGCCAACAACCGGTCCACCAGGTCGCGTTCGGTTCCATAAAGAGGATGAGACTGCTGGTTCTCGTCCATCGAGCCGACTGAGGGTGCGCCGGCACAGCATCGCTCAACAACGCTGTTCTGGGGTCGCTGCCTAGGTTGGCGAAACCTTGCCTTGATCCATGGCGGCGATCCGCTTCGGACTGATCCAGCGCTACCTGCGGCCCTATCGGCGCACGGTGCTTCTGGGCGTCGCCGCCCTAGTGGTCGTCAACCTCTTGAGCGTCACGATCCCGCTGATGGTGCGGGGCGTCATCGATGACCTCCAGGACGGCTTCACCTACAGCGACGTGCTGCGGCAGGCCGGAATCATCGTCGTGCTGGCGACCCTCATGGGGGGCGTCCGGCTGGTCTCGCGAATGCTGGTCTTCGGAGTGGGCCGGCAGGTGGAGGCCCAGCTGAAGCAGAAGATCTTCGATCACATGCTCCGCCAGGAGCCCGGTTGGGTGCAGAGCACCGGCAGCGGCGAAGTAATCAGCCGAGCCACCAGTGATGTGGAGAACGTGCGGCGCCTGCTGGGCTTTGCGGTGCTCAGCCTCACGAACACCGCCCTCGCCTACGCCCTGACACTGCCGGCGATGCTCGCCATCGACCCACTGCTCAGCCTGGCGGCGGTGGGGCTCTATCCGTTGATGTTGATCACCGTTCGACTCTTCGGCGGCCGGATGATGCGGCAACAGCGCCGTCAGCAGGAAGCGCTCGGTGAATTGAGCGATCTGATCCAGGAGGACCTCTCCGGCATCAGCGCCATCAAGATCTATGGCCAAGAACGCACCGAGCGGGAGGCCTTCGAGCGGCGCAACAAGCGTTACCGGGATGACGCTCTCCAGTTAGCCCGCACCCGCAGCACGCTCTTCCCTCTCCTGGAGGGCATCTCGTCGGTCAGTTTGCTGTTGCTGCTCGCCCTTGGCAGCGGGCAACTGGAGAGCGGTCGCCTCTCCATCGGGGATTTGGTGGCCTTGATCCTTTACGTCGAGCGACTGGTCTTCCCGACGGCCCTTCTGGGATTCACGCTAAATACCTTCCAGACCGGCCAGGTGAGCCTGGAGCGCGTCGAAGAGCTGCTGCGCCGGACGCCGCGCATCCAATCCCCTAAGGCACCAAAGCCAGTCCCTCAACGGACGGGCAGCCAAGCCGCCGGGATCGAAGCCCGAGGCCTCACCCTGCGTTACCCCGACGCGGAGCGCAACACCCTTGAGGACGTCAGCTTCCGCCTTGCCCCAGGGGAACTCGTGGCCGTTGTCGGACCCGTGGGATGCGGCAAAACCACCTTGGCCAGGGCCCTGGGCCGGATGGTGGACGTGCCTGAAGGGCAGTTGTACCTCGATGGGACTGACATCACAGCCCTCGACCTCGAGCAGCTCCGCCAACAGGTCGCCCTGGTCCCCCAGGAGGGCTACCTCTTCACTGCGAGCCTCGCCGACAACCTCCGCTATGGAGAACCAGACGCGGATCAAGCACGGATCGAACAGGCAGCGGAGCAGGCGCGACTGGCCGCTGATGTGCGGGGCTTCCCCGATCGCTACGAAACCCTCGTAGGGGAGCGCGGCATCACCCTGAGTGGCGGACAGCGCCAGCGCACAGCCCTGGGTCGTGCCCTGCTGGTTCAAGCCCCGCTCTTGGTGCTCGATGACGCCCTGGCCAGCGTGGACAACAACACGGCCGCCGACATCCTGAGCTCGATTCGCGCCCAGCGGGACCGAACGATCTTGATGATCAGCCACCAACTCTCAGCGGCAGCGGCCTGTGATCGAATCCTTGTCCTGGACGAGGGGCGTCTGGTGCAGCAGGGACACCACAACGCGCTCCTCGAGGAAGCCGGCACCTACCGCAGGCTCTGGGAGCGGGAACAGGCGGAGGAACAACTCACGCGCGTGGCTTGAAGGACCGCATCGTTCTTGCAACATCCCAGGACAAGCCCGCTTGAGCTCGCTTAGCTGGAGGGACGCCTCCGCTGAGCGCCCCCATGCTCACCAGCTCTGCCTACCGCCTGCGCTGCACCCTGACCTTTGGCGATATCTACGGCCAGATCCTGATTTGGATGCTGGTCATCTTTGTCAGCCTGGCGGCCGGACTCGCGCTCATGGGCGCCAGCAAACCGATCGTGGCCCTGGTGGGCGTTGGGCTGATCCTGGTGCTGTCCCTGCCGTTTTTGCTCTTCACCTTCACCACAACCCTGCTGAATCACATCGCCCTGGAGTCGACTTCGAGCGAGGGTTGAACTTCCTAGGCTCTGGCCAGCAAAGGCTGTTGTGGTGTTCGGACTGTTTCAGGGCATGGGTGGATCAAAGACAAACCTGATTGCACCAGAAGCGGCCCTACCAGGACGCTCCGATCCGATCGCGACGGCGGATCGCCACGTGGTCCTGGGTACAGCGCTGAAGGCTCCGTTGAGCACCAGTCAGCAGGAAGCCCTCTTTGGCTGCGGATGCTTCTGGGGCGCGGAGAAGGGGTTCTGGCGCTTGCCCGGGGTGATCACGACCGCGGTGGGCTACGCCGGTGGCTACACCCCGAACCCGACCTATGAGGAGGTCTGCTCCGGCCGAACCGGTCACACCGAAGTCGTACGTGTGGTTTGGGATGTCAACGCCATTGATTTCAGTGATCTCCTGAAGCTCTTCTGGGAATGCCACAACCCAACCCAGGGGATGGCCCAGGGCAACGACACCGGTACCCAGTACCGCTCATCGATCTACGTCAACGAGCCCAAGCTCCTGGCGGTCGCCAAGGCCTCATCTGATCGCTACCAGCAGCTACTGAATGGCTCCGGCAAAGGAGCCATCACCACGGAAATTGCCCTGGGCAAACCCTTTTTCTTCGCCGAGGGCTATCACCAGCAGTACCTGGCCCGTCCAGGCAGCCGGCCCTACTGCTCCGCACAACCCCAGGGGGTCTTGCTCGATGAGCAGTGGGAAGGCTGTCACTACCAACTCCCGGCGGCGGTCTGGCAGAACTACGACTGGAGCATCAGCCACTGCGTCCTGCGGGGAGACAACAGCCCAATTCGCCTTTGATGTTCGGACTCGCCTTGTTGATGGCTCAGGCCATGCAGTCCCCCTGGTGGGAGGACTACGCGATCAAAGATCGCTACCTCTGCCATGACAAGGGAATGCTGGTGATCGAGCGCAATCAATCCCAGGCCTCCCTCATCAGCGGTGGATACCGCAGAACCTTTTTTCGGCTGCAGAGCAACGAACCTGGCGTTCGCTACAGCAGTGACGGCATGGAGATGATCCTGCGTGGCGATGAGCTCACGCTGGAGCAACTGCCAATGCGGATGCAGTGCCTACGGGTGGATCAGGTCTGATGAGCCCCTTACCGGATCGAACCGTGATCATTGGCATCCTGGCCACCCTGGGGCTGGTCTTTGCCCTGGTGTTTTGGTACGTCCGCCTGGCGCCCAGCACCGAGCCACCGATGCTCTGGAAAGAGCAGCCCGCCCTGGAGCGCCCCAAACCGCTTCAGGCGCGCCCGGCTGACCTGATCTAGGCAGACAGCTCTGGCTCTGCCCCCCTTGGGGGAACGCCTGGCTTGCGGAACAATGGCGCCGGCGCTGACGCGGAGCCAAGACCCATTACCGAATCGGCTGAGAACAACGCCCCTCGGCAATTGCACCCCCTTCCCCGCGGATTGGTGGAGCTCTACGGGCTGCTGGCCGTTCTGTTTGTGCTGGTGCCTGAGTGGATGGCCGACGGTGCCCTCTCAAGCCTGAAGCCGGGCGGCGTGGGTAGTGCTCTGCCGCCGACCGCCACCGCCTGGCAAAAGGTGCCTGAATTGCGCCTGGCCTCGATGAATCTGCGGGAATTAAGGGAGCTCGCTCGCGCCCTGCGCCTCTGGGGCTACGCGGGCCTGAACCGCGATCAACTGACCCGGCGAATGCTTCGAAAAATCCGCTCGAAACGCGGCAAAGCGCTGTGATAGCTTCTTTCTCGCCGGGGCGTAGCGCAGCTTGGTAGCGCACCACTTTGGGGTAGTGGGGGTCGTGGGTTCAAATCCCGCCGCTCCGATTTGATCACCGGCAACTTCCGCCAAAACCACCTCCCCCAGAGGTGGTTTTTTTGTGTTTGGTCCAAAAAGCTGAGGCTTTACTCCCTCGAATCGGGCTCCAGTCGCGTTTGAACGTGATACCCCTGCAGCCAACGGTTCACCCTGGGACGCAATCCCGGCGGCACCTCCTCCAGCAGCTGCGACAACTCCAGCGCAGCCAAACGATGGAGTTCGCGCACATCCACATGCCAGAGGGCTTCTGCTTCGCGAATTAAGCGGGCCCAGGTGCGGCTGCGCTGCCAGCGCTGAACCTTGCTCAGGGCGCAGGGCCTAGAGGGATGACCGCGAGCATGCACAGACATGGAACTGACCAGAGCTCACCCACCACGATGGAGAGAAGGCTCAGCTGCTCCTTGAAATGAGTGGATCCGCTTCCTCTTGTTGAAGCAAATCAGGCGCTGCGCAATTCCGCAGCCTCATCGACCGGAACGACAGGGAAGGGCAATAGGGCCACCTCCCGTTCAGACAGGCGCCGGCTCCAGGCTCCGCTCACCGGTTGATTCCAGCGGAAGCCCGCCTCTCGGGCCTTGTGGCGTTCTTCATAGGAGAGACGAGCGCGGTAGAGGCGGCGCGGCTCCATCGCCTGGAGAAGGAGGTCCTCCAAGTCCTCGCAACGCTCAAAGACCTGCGCCAGGTAGATGCAATCGGTGAGGGCCCGATGGGCCGCCCAAACCGGTACGCCATAGGCCAAGGCCAGATCACGTACCGAGGGCGTAGAGCGCAGCTGACGCTCCTGGGGCCAGCGAATGTCCTCCATGGAGCAAAGCCAGGGCTTGCTGAGTGCCGGCAGGGAGCCCAGACCAAACCACTGCTGATCGAAGGCGGCGTTATGGGCCAGGAGGACGTCAGCGGCTTCAACCATGGCCTCGAAGCAGGCCAGACCCGCCTGCCATGGCTGAGGGCGTTGCGTCAGGGCCGGGGCGATGCCATTCACCGCTTCAGCGGCATTGCTGGTGCAAGGCATCAAAAACGAAACCTGGCTCAACACCGAGCGATCCGGCACCGAAAAAAGAACCGCACCGACCTCAATGCAGCGATGCTCCGCCGGGGAGAGGCCGGTGGTCTCCGTGTCGAGGATCAACAGCAGCTCGGGGCCACTGGGACCAGAGAGACGCGCGGCAGGCGATGGCTCAGGTGCCTCAGCCCGGTCAGCAACAACAGCCGTCTCCGCAGCCGGCTCCGGCGCAGGCTCAGGCACGACTGGCGCCGCGGCAGATCCACTGACCAGGCTGAGCAGATCCACCTGCTCCCAGCCAGCACGGGGCTGTTGTTCGTCCATCTCCGCGTCGCCCCTGGTCATCCCCACCTCTGCAGTCGCCCCATAATCCCAGCCCTGGCCAGCCCCTCCCTAGGGTTTGCGCAGCTCTTGTACCGGCCTTGGCCCAAGCCCTGAAAAGCGGTGATCGCGCTCCCCTGATCGCGCTGCAGGATCAGAACGGCGTGGAGCGCCGCAGCGATCAACTCGCGGGCAAGGCTCTGGTTCTGTTCTTCTATCCCAAGGACGACACCCCTGGCTGCACCATGGAGGCCTGCGCCTTCCGCGATAGCTATGCCGACCTGCAGGCCTTAGGGGCGGAGGTCTGGGGCGTCAGTGGCGACAACGCCAGCAGTCATCAGCGCTTTGCCAGCCGCCACAACCTGCCCTATCCCCTGCTGGTGGATCAAAACAACCAGTTGCGCAAGGCCTTTGGGGTGCCCGGCGTCCTTGGACTGCTGCCGGGCCGCGTGACCTACGTGATCGACGCGAGCGGGGTCGTTCGTCACGTGTTCAACAACCTGCTCGATGGCCCGGCCCATCGCCGTGAAGCCCTCGACTGCCTCAAGCGCCTTCAGGCCGCATGAGCTGGCGCCAGCGCGGAAGCCTCTGGTGCTGGACCCCTCCCCAACCGCGGGGGCTGATCGAGTTCATTGGCGGCAGCTATCTCGCTGCGACGCCGCAGATCAGCTATCGGCGGCTTCTCGAGGCCTTGGCGCGCCGGGGCATGGCCATCCACGCCTGGAGCTATGTCCCCGGCTTTGACCATCAGGCACAGGCCAATGACGCCTGGAGGAGCTTCCGCCAGCGCAGGGACCCCGATCAGCCCCCGCCGCTCAGACTTGGCCACAGCCTGGGCTGCAAGCTGCACCTGTTGGCGCCCGATAACGGTCGAGGCTGCAGCGCCTTGGCAGCGATGAGCTTCAACAACTTCTCCGCCGAGAGGAGTGTTCCCCTACTCGCCGAGCTCGGGGGGGCCCTCGGGGTCACGAGCGAGTTCAGCCCCTCCCCCGAGGAGACCCTGCGACTGATCGCCAAAAATTACAGACAAGCCAACAACCTGCTGGTGCGCTTCAAAAGCGACCAACTGGACCAGAGCCCTCGGCTCCTGCAGGTGCTTCAAAACCGCAGCCAAGACCGCTCCCGGTTGCTCGAGCGCGCCGGGGATCACCTAACCCCAGCCAGCGCAGGGCTACGCCAGAACCTGCTTGGGGGATGGGCCGATGATCCAGCCCGACAGAGGGAACTGGATCAACTGGCCAATCAGCTGCTGCAGTGGTGGACGAGCCCGGATCAGACCCGCAGCTGATCAAGAACGGAGCGATCCTCCAGGGTTGAGGTGTCACCGCTGACCTCCTGACCGGCGGCGAGGGAGCGCAGGATCCGGCGCATGATCTTGCCGCTGCGGGTCTTCGGTAGGGCGTCGCTGAACTTGATCACATCTGGGCGGGCAATCGGACCGATCTCCTTGCCCACATGGCTCCGCAGTTCGGCCACCAAGGCGTCATCACCACTACGGCCGGCCTCAAGGGTCACAAACGCAACGATGCCCTCACCCTTGAGGTCATCCGGGCGACCCACCACAGCGGATTCCGCCACGGCGGGATGACTGACCAGAGCACTTTCAATTTCCATCGTCCCCAGACGGTGGCCACTGACGTTGATCACGTCGTCGACCCGGCCCATCACCCAGAAGTAACCGTCGGCATCGCGGCGGGCGCCGTCTCCGGCGAAGTAGATGTGGGAGCCATCGGCCGGGCGAATCTCCTCCCAGTAGCTCTTGCGGAAACGGTCGGGATCGCCGTGAACCGTGCGCATCATTCCTGGCCAGGGACGACGCACCGCGAGGTAGCCACCTTGATCCGCTCCTTGGGAGTTGCCGTCGTGGTCGACGATGTCGGCTTGGATGCCGGGGAGTGGAAGGGTCGCCGAGCCTGGCTTCGTCGGCGTCGCCCCAGGAAGGGGGCTAATCATCACCCCACCGGTCTCCGTCTGCCACCAGGTGTCGACGATCGGGCAGCGACCACGGCCGATCACATCGCGATACCAAATCCAGGCCTCTGGATTGATCGGCTCCCCCACGGTGCCGAGGATCCGCAGGGAGCTCATGTCGTACTGATCCGGCACCTCCCGGCCGCTCTTCATGAAGGCGCGGATCGCCGTGGGCGCCGTATAGAAGATGGTGCAACGGTGTTTCTGGATCAGCTCCCAGAAGGCCCCGGGGTTGCTGGGGCGAGGGGCCCCTTCGTACATCACCGTCGTCGCGCCATTGGAGAGGGGGCCGTAGACGATGTAGCTGTGGCCGGTGATCCAGCCCACATCCGCTGTACACCAGTGGACGTCGTCTTCACGGATGTCGAAGATCCACTGGAAGGTCAGGTGAGCCCAGAGGTTGTAGCCAGCCGTGGTGTGCACCACCCCCTTGGGCTTACCGGTGGAACCGGAGGTGTAGAGGACGAAGAGGCGGTCCTCGCTCTCCATCGGCTCCGCCGCGCAATCGCTGCTCTGACCATCCACGAGCTCATGCCACCAGTGGTCACGACCCGACTCCATGGCACAGCCCGAGTCGATGCGCTGGACGACCAGAACCTTCTCCACACTCGGAGCACCACCCTTTGCCGCAAGCGCTTCATCCACGGCGGGCTTGAGGGGAACCGGCTTGTCCTTGCGGAAGCCCCCATCCGCCGTCACGACGAGCTTGACCTGCCCATCGATCAGGCGATCGCGCAGCGCATCGGCGGAGAAACCACCAAAGACCACGGAATGGGGCGCACCAATACGGGCACAGGCCAACATCGCGATGGCCGCCTCCGGAACCATCGGCATGTACAGGGCCACCAAGTCGCCCTTACCAACGCCAAGGGCCTTCAGGGCATTGGCCGCTTTGCAAACTTCCGCGTGCAGTTCGCGGTAGCTGAAGCGCCGCACATCACCCGGTTCCCCCTCCCAGATCAGGGCCGTCTTGTCGGCCCGGGGACCATCGAGATGGCGATCCAGGCAGTTAAACGACAGGTTGGTTTGCCCCCCTTCAAACCAGCGGGCAAAGGGTGGGTTACTCCAGTCGAGGACCGTCTCGAACGGCTTAAACCAATGCAGCTCCCGCCGAGCAGCCTCACCCCAGAACCCATCGGGATCGGCTTCAGCTTGGGCGGCCAGGTCCCGGTAGGCCTGCAAGGAGCCGATCCGAGCGGATGCCGACAGGGCGGCCGGTGGATCAAACACCCGCGCCTCATTGAGCACCGACTCAATCCCGGTCTCAGCCATGGCCCATCGACAACGCAATGGAGCCATTCAAGCGAGGAAAAAGGCTGCTCTGAAGCGCTGTAACGCTGTTGCAGGGTTCAGGATGGAGACATGGCTCATCCCGCCGCCTGCCTGTTTGACCTGGACGGGCTGCTGCTCGACACCGAACCCCTGCATGCGCAGGCCTGGCAGCAGGCGGCCCATCACTTCGGACGCCCCCTGGCCGATCCAGAACTGATGCAACTGCGAGGACGCCGGCGCCTGGATTGCGCTGAGCAGGTGCGTGAGTGGATCCGCGCGAGCCAGCTGCTGGTTCCAAGCGTTGATGAGCTGTTGGCCATTCGCCAGCCCATTGCCGAGGCCCTCTTGATTCAGGCGCGACCCATGGCCGGCGCCCAGGCGCTGATCCGTCGCTGCCTGGAGTTGGGCCTACCGATGGCCCTGGCCACTAGCAGCTCAAAAGAGGCGGTGAACTTGAAAGCCAAGCCCCACCCTTGGCTGGCGGCCATTGAAGAACGGGTCCACGGAGACGACCCTGAGCTCAGACGCGGCAAACCGCATCCGGATGTCTTTCAGCTCGCCGCCCAGCGACTTGGGGTGAATTGCAAGGACAGCTGGGCCTTCGAGGATTCACCGGCAGGGGCCCATGCAGCCCTCGCTGCGGGCTGCCGTGTGTTCGTCGTGCCTGCACCGGATGCAGACCCAGTGCTCTACCCAGCCCAAATCACTGACAGGATCAGCTCCCTCGACGAGGTCTTACCGCTGCTGAACTGAAGCTCAGTACAACCTGCTCAGCACGAATTCCGGCAGTTCAAGCAGGGCCGTACGGCAATCCGACGGGGGCAGGAAGCTCAGGGCCTCGTAGGCCTCATTCGCAAACGTTTCCGCCAGGGTGCGGGAGCGCTGGATGGCCTCGCTGCCGCGGACCAACTCCAGGGCTTGAGCCAGATCCCCGTCTTGGTTGAACTCGCGCTCAATCAAGCCCGCCAAGGCAGGACGTTCCTCCAATGCATAGAGGGCAGGGGCGGTCAGGTAGCCACTGGCTAGGTCACTGGCCGCGGGCTTGCCGAGCTGTTGGTCGCTGCCAGTGAAATCGAGGATGTCATCGACCACTTGGAAGGCCAGTCCGAGCTGGCGACCGAAGCGATAGAGGCAATCGAGTTGGTCCTCCGGCAGACCGCTGAGCACGCCAGCCGCGCGGGCGCTGTTGGCAATCAGGGACGCCGTCTTGCAGTAGCTCTTTTCGAGGTAGGTCTCAAAGCTCTGGCCGGTGTCATAGCGGTAAAGCCCTTGCTTCACCTCACCGTCGGCGAGATCCATGATCACGCGCGAGAGCAGCTTTACCACCTCAAGGTTGTCGAGGTTGGCCAGGTGCCAGCTGGCCTGGGCGAAGAGAAAATCGCCAGCAAGAACCGCAACCCGATGGTTGAAACGGCTGTGGACCGTATCGACGCCGCGCCTGGTTGACGCTTCATCCACCACATCGTCGTGAACGAGTGAGGCGGTGTGGATCATCTCGGTGATCTCGGCCAGCCGGCGATGGCGGCTCGTGAGCTCACCCTGGGGCGCGAGGGCCCTTGAAATCAGGAGAACAATGCCGGGGCGCAACCGTTTGCCACCGGCGCTGAAGAGGTGTTCCGCAGCGGCCTGAAGAATCGGGTGCCCAGCACCGATCAGACTGCGGAGATCACTCAGCAGAGCCTCGAGATCGGACTCGACGGGCTGTAGCAGCTCTGCAACGGTGGCCATGACCCCCAGCGGTGGGGAGATCCTAGAAGGCGCCTGCCTCCGACCGCTGCCTAAGCGGGGGTCAGACAGCGGGTTTGATCGGGTCCGAGCTGCCAGATCAGTGCCTGACTGGTGCTGCTCACCCCCACCAGACGCGAAAGGGCCCGATTGAAGGCCAAGGGATCGGCCGTTGTGCCGAAGCGCGGCGCCAAGGCCCCGGCTGGATCCGTGGCCAGCAGCCCGGCCTGGCCGAGGACATCGGCGAGATGGCGCGCAACGGCAGGCGCTGGATCCAGCACCGCCATCGCGGGTCCCACCAAACGGCGAATGGACTCGATCACGAAGGGGTAGTGGGTGCAGCCCAGAACAATCGTGTCGGCACCAGCGTCCAGCATCGGCTGGAGGTAGCCCATCAAGCGGGCATCACAGTCCGGGCCCTCAAGATCCCCCTGCTCGACCAACTCAGCCAGGCCCACACAAACCTGCTCGACCACCTGTACGGCTGTGGCGTAGCGCCCAACGGTGGCGCGATAGAGCTGCCCTTGAAAGGTGGCCGGTGTCGCCATCACCCCCACCACCCCGGAACGGGTGAGCTGGACCGCTGGCTTCACCGCCGGCTCCAGACCAAGGATGGGCAGCTGGGGAAAGCGCTGCCTCAGGGGTTCCAGTGCCACCGCCGATGCGGTGTTGCAGGCCACCACAATCGCCTTGCAGCCCTGGGCGACGAGATAGTCCGCAATTCCCAGGCTGTTGGCCTGAATCTCGTCAGCGGAGCGATGGCCGTAGGGGACATTCGCCTGATCGGCGACATAAAGAAGCGACTCCGACGGCAAGGCGTGAACCACCTGCCGCCAGATGCTTAAACCACCAACGCCGGAATCAAAGAGACCGATGGGGGCCCCGCTCATGGATAAGCCACGAGGTAGTTGAGGATGCCCATAGCGATAGCAACGGCCAGGCGCCGCCGGAAAGTCGGATCGGCCAAACGGGGAGCATCCAGCTGCCCGGTGACAAAGCCCATTTCGACAAGGGCCGCGGGCATCACCGTGCGGCGAATCACAAAGAAGCGGCCGGAGCGGGCACCACGATCCGGGGTTCCAGGCGAAGCCGCCAGCATTTGGTTCTGCAGCGATTGAGCCAGGCTCAAAGAGCGGCCACCTTGGAAATAGAAGGTCTCAACGCCATTGACGTCCGGCCGGTCCATGCGCAGAGCGTTGGCGTGAATGCTCACAAAAACATCGGCTCGGTTGTTGTTCGCCAAAGCCACCCGGGGGGGCAGATCCACATCCACTTCCGAGGAGCGGGTGAGCAGGACTCGAACGCCTTTGGCCTGAAGGATCTGAGCCACCTGGAGGCTCACATCCAGAACGACATCGGTCTCACGCAGATTGTTGATCCCAATCGCCCCAGGGTCCGGTCCGCCGTGGCCTGGATCGAGCACCACGGTGTAGCGCCCTTGGGGAACCGAGGGGAGATCCCCCAGCTTGGGAATCGGACCGCGCGGAAGCTGCAAGGAGGGAGGGGGAAGCGCCCGCCAACTGGGGCCCTGGGGCCTTTCAAGGCTGCCCTCTCCAATGGCCCGAAGCCCGCGGACGCTGGGGCCAAAGTCCATCGACCAGCGATCGACATCGGTGCCGACCAACTTGATCTGGCGGGGATCGAGACGTGTGCCCGGCTGGAACTCAATGACCAGACGGGTGGCGTTATCGGTGGGTCGGCCAATCCGAACCTCCCGAATCGCGCCATTGCCAACCAGGGTTCTGGACCGTTGAGGCGCACCGGGTAGATCCACCCAAATGCGAGGGCCAACAGCGCCATTGCCGTCCTCAAAAAAGGCCTGGAGACGGGTGGCCGGCGGCGTTCGCAGCTCCAGGACACCGTCCCGACTAATCCCCCAGGCCGAGAGGGCACTCCACGCCCTCGCCGGCAGGGCGGAGAGGAGCGTGACGCAGGGAAGCAACAGGGCAAACCCAAGACGGGACAACCGCCTGACTTGGTGTTGCAGCGTCAGCAACGACACAACTCTCGCCTTAAAAGAGCGCTGGCTTGCGGTGCTGAAGGCTCGGCATCTGGGCCTGGATCCGCTGGCGATGGCCCACATCGATCGGTGCAACGGCCTGGCCCACCGAGGTCCCGGCATCGGAGAGCACGGTGCCCCAGGGATCGATCACCAGGGCGTGGCCATGGGTTTGGCGACGACCGCCGTGATGGCCCGTTTGTGCCGGTGCGACCACATAGGCAGTGTTTTCAATCGCCCGGGCCTGCAGCAGGACATTCCAGTGATCCTTGCCGGTAAAAGCTGTGAAGGCCGCCGGGATGAAGAGCAGATCAGCACCCTCAGCCGCCAGGTGCCGGTAGAGCTCAGGGAAACGAACGTCGTAGCAAATGGAGAGTCCAATGCGGCACAGGCCAGGAACCTCGACGACAGGCGGCAGCGTGTTGCCGGGCTGAACCGTTGCTGACTCCTGATAGGTATTGCCGTCGGGCAGATCGACGTCAAAGAGGTGGATCTTGTCGTAGGTGGCCAGAATTTGACCGTCCTTGGCCACGAGCTGGGCACGATTGCTGGTCAGACCGGCCCCCGCCGGCACCGGGTAACCACCACCCATCAGGGTCACCTGGTAGCGGCGCGCCATGGTGATGAGGAAGCGCTGCGCTTGCTCTGCAATGAGCGCGGCCTGCTCGAGGCGCTGGCTGTCCTCACCCATGAAGGCGAAGTTCTCCGGCAGGCCAACCAACTCGGCACCGCGGCGAACGGCCAGCTCAATCTGCTCTTCAGCGGCGGCGAAATTGGCGGTGAGATCAGCGCTGCTGTTGAGCTGGATTGCCGACGCCAGAAAGCTTGTCAACGCTGGAGTTTTGCCACCGCGGCCACTGTAAGGGGATCAAGCGGCCTGCAACACCCCTGGGCTGGTTTGGGTGGGAACCATGGTCATCGTGTCGACGGCCGCGCAACAGGCGAAATCGGCGTCATGGTTACCCAGACCGATCAGACGCTGGCCATGGCTTGCGGCCCGCAGGCAGGTTTCGGTGTCATGGCGCCATTGCTGCCAAAGGGCCAGGGCCGCCAGGGCCTCATCGTTGGCGCAGCGCACCCCCACATGGGGCGAGACGGCACACTCCATCGCAGCTGAAATCACGGCACCGGCAGCCAGGCTGTCCTCCAGGGAGTAGTCCCCTTCCCAGCCACTGCCGACGACCCAAACCCGCTCGACCCCATGGTCGATTAAGCGCTTGGCAACCGCCGTGCGGTTGGGCAGACAGGCCGTCACCAAGAGCGGCACGGGCTTCACAGCTTCCAGGGAGCGGGTGCCATTGGTCGTGCTCATGAAGATGCGCTTGCCCCCGACCACCTCAGGGGTCACCGCCAGGGGAGAGTTGCCCAAGTCGTAGCCCTCCACCCGCTGACCACCGCGCTCACCCGCGCGCAGGCAACGCTCAGGGACCCAGGCATCGGCCGCTTGATTCAGGGCCTCAAGCGCAGCGAAGGCCTGAATGGCCTCGGCACCGCTTTGCAGGGCACAGGCAATGGTGGTGGTCGCCCGCAGGACATCAATCACCACGGCCGCGTCGGGGCCGCCCTCAGCCACGGGGCGCAGGCTGGGAACGTTCTCCGAGGTGTGGAAATAGGAGATCTGCACGGCCGCAGTGACTCAAGGGGGTGCGTCACAGTAGGCAGAACCTGTTGAAAAGTTGAGAGCGCCATGGGATCTGCGGCCAACGCCATTGGATCCCAACGTGATCTGAGGGGCTTTTTGGAGCTGCTGGAGGCTCGGGGTCAGTTGCGCCGCATCAGCGCTCCGGTGGACCCGGACCTCGAGCTGGCGGCCATTGCCGACCGGGTGCTGGGCTGCGGCGGTCCCGCCCTGCTGTTCGAGAACGTCAAGGGCTCGAGCATCCCCGTCGCGGTCAATCTGCTGGGGACCCTGGAGCGGGTGCTCTGGTCGATGGGGATGGAGCGACCCGAGGAGCTCGAGACCCTCGGCGAGCGCCTGGCCCTGCTGCAACAGCCCAAGCCCCCCAAGGGACCGCGGGAAGCCCTGCGCTTTGGTTCGGTCCTGCTGGATGTCCTGAAGGCGAAACCCGACCTCGACCTGCTCCCCCCCTGCCGGCAGGAGGTGTTTCAGGGCGAGGCCGTCAACCTCGATCGCCTGCCCCTGCTGCGTCCCTGGCCCGGTGATGCCGGCCGGATCATCACCCTCGGCCTGGTGATCACCAAGGACCCGGAGACCGGCACCCCCAACGTCGGTGTCTACCGGCTGCAACAGCAGTCGATCAACACGATGACCGTGCACTGGCTGAGCGTCCGTGGCGGCGCCCGCCACCTGCGCAAGGCCGCTGCCCTGGGCAAACCCCTGGAGATCGCCATCGCGATTGGTGTTCACCCGCTGCTGGTGATGGCCGCTGCGACCCCGATCCCGGTTCAACTCAGTGAGTGGCTCTTCGCGGGTCTCTACGCCGGTGAGGGGGTTCGCCTGGCGAAATGCAAAACCCTCGATCTGGAGGTGCCCAGCCACAGCGAAATCGTTCTGGAGGGAACGATCACCCCAGGGGAGGAGCTGGCCGATGGCCCCTTTGGCGATCACATGGGCTTCTACGGAGGCGTGGAACCCTCACCACTGGTGCGCATCCAGTGCGTCACCCAACGGCGCAATCCCACTTACTTCACGACCTTCAGCGGACGGCCCCCCAAAGAAGACGCGATGCTCGCCATCGCCCTGAACCGGATCTACACGCCGATCCTGCGCCAGCAAATTCCGGAGATCGTCGATTTCTTCCTACCCATGGAAGGGCTCAGCTACAAACTGGCCGTGATCGCCATCGACAAGGCCTACCCGGGGCAGGCCAAGCGGGCAGCCATGGCCTTCTGGAGCGCCCTGCCCCAATTCACCTACACCAAGTTCGTCGTCGTCGTCGATAAGTCGATCAACATTCGCGATCCAAGGCAGGTGATCTGGGCGATCAGTGCCCTTGTGGATCCACAGCGCGATCTCTTCGTCCTGGAGAACACCCCTTTCGACACGCTTGACTTCGCCAGCGAACAGCTGGGACTGGGGGGACGGCTGGCGATCGACGCCACCACCAAAGTGGGCCCCGAGCGCAACCACCCCTGGGGCAAGCCACTGCAACGGCCCGCCGAACTCGAGCGCCGCGTGGATCAACGCTGGGAGGAATTGGGCCTGGGCGACGTCGGTCAACAGGAACCCGACCCTGCGCTGTTTGGCTATGTGCTCGAGCAGGTTCTCGAGCGGCTACAACGGCCGGCCTGAGCGATGTTGCGGCGCAGCGCTCTGCAGGCACTCCAGGCGTTACTGCACCTCGCCATGGTCAACCACCAGTGGTGTTCCGTTAGCGAGATTGCCGAGGCCCAGGGACTGCCCGCCCCGATGCTCGAGCAGGTGCTCCTGCAGCTGCGGCGCGCAGCACTCGTCGAGGCCAAGCGAGGTCGTCAGGGGGGCTACCGCCTCAGCCGCCCCGCCGAGGCCATTCCCGTAGGAGAGGTCCTTAAGGCCGTCGGTGCCCCCCTGGTGCTCGACGCCCCCGGGGACAGCAGCCGCGCCGAGCAGGACGTCCTCAAGAGCATGGGCCGGCGGCTGCAATCCGCCCTGGATCGCGAGCTCAAGCAGCTCACCCTTCAAGAACTCCTGTTTGACCTTCAGAGCTGGCAGGAATGCCTAAGCAACGAGGGCGGCCTGATGCTGGGTTAAGCCAGGGCGTCCCGCTGGAGATAAACGCGGATCAGCTTTTCATCCATCAGCCCGGAGCGAGCGACGGGGGCTTCGTTGCAGCGCTCAAACAGCCCCAGCAAGGTGGAGGCCTCAAAGGGGTGCCCCATCGCGCTGGCGATCGCCGCCACCTCATCGGCGGTGCAGACCTCATTGAGTCGCGCCCGCAGCTCAGCGTCGCCCTGAATCAGAGCGAGGAAGCCAAAGACTGCCTGAAGTTGCTCGGCCATGGACCCTTGATCGGGGGTGTGCTCAGTTTGGCGAGTTGAGCCTGTTTTCGATCAGTTCCTACGCTCGCTGAAACCAAGTCCTCCTCCATGTCCCTCGCCCTGGGCACCAGCAACGGCCGCAGCCTGAAGGGCCACGTTCGGGTCCCAGGCGACAAGTCGATCTCCCACCGCGCCCTGCTCTTTGGCGCGATCGCCGAGGGCACAACACGGATTGAAGGACTGCTTCCCGCGGAGGATCCCCTGAGCACCGCCGCCTGCCTGCGGGCGATGGGTGTTCAAGTCTCAGCGATTGAAGCCGGCAAAACCGTGGTCGTCGAAGGCGTCGGCCTCGATGGCTTTCAAGAACCCGAGAGCGTGCTGGATTGCGGCAACTCGGGTACCACCATGCGCCTGATGCTGGGTCTGCTGGCGGGCCGCAGTGGTCGCCATTTCGTTGTGACTGGTGACAACTCCCTGCGGCGCCGGCCGATGAAGCGGGTGGGCGGTCCCCTCTCCGAGATGGGAGCCACGATCCATGGGCGCGCAGGCGGAAACCTCGCCCCCCTGGCGATCGAAGGCCGTCAATTGAGAGGGGCCACGATTCGCACCCCCGTGGCCTCCGCCCAGGTCAAAAGCGCGATCCTTCTGGCGGCGCTCACCGCGGACGGACCGACGACGGTGATCGAGCCAGTCCAGAGCCGGGACCACAGCGAGAGGATGCTGCGCGCCTTCGGCGCCGACCTCAGCGTTGGAGGTCCAGGCCAAACCGAAGTGACCGTGGTGCCGGGCTCGAGCCTCAAAGGGCAGGACGTGGTTGTGCCTGGGGACATCAGCTCCGCCGCCTTCTGGTTGGTTGCTGGAGCGATCACCCCCGGGGCGGACCTGACGATCGAAAACGTCGGCCTCAACCCAAGCCGCACCGGCATTCTTGATGTTCTCGAGCAGATGGGAGCCCGCATCGAGGTGCTCAATGCCCGGGACGTCGCAGGCGAGCCCGTGGGTGATCTGCGGGTCGTCCATGGCCCCCTGAAGGGCTTCAGCGTTGGCGCCGATCTGATCCCCCGGCTGGTGGATGAGATCCCTGTTCTGGCCGTGGCCGCCTGCTGCGCCGAAGGTCCCAGCCGGGTCACGGGGGCCGAGGAGTTGAGGGTCAAGGAAACCGATCGTCTGGCGGTCATGGCCCGTCAACTCGGAGCCATGGGCGCCCAGATCGAGGAGTTCCCCGACGGGATGACCATCCAGGGCGGCGTGACGCTGCACGGCGCCGAGGTCGATAGCGAAACCGATCACCGGGTCGCCATGAGCCTGGCCGTCGCCGCCCAGATCGCCTCGGGCATGACCACGATCGCGCGACCGGAAGCGGCCGCCGTCTCCTACCCGGGCTTCTGGGATGACCTCGAACGGCTTCAAGCTTGAGGTCCGCAGCACCGGCGACGGCAGTTTCAGCCTGTTCAGCCCGGAGTTCGGCGAAGCCTTCCACAGCAGCCGCGGCGCCCTAACGGAAGCACGCGAGAAATTCGTCGAACCCGCAGGGTTGGAGCGCCTGGGGCGGGGCAGCAGCCTTCGGGTCCTGGATGTCTGCGTCGGCACCGGCTGCAACACCGCTGCGCTGATTGAGGCCTGCGCCAGCCGAGGGCTGGAACTGCACTGGTGGGGACTCGAGCTCGACCGCGAACCCCTGGCCCAAGCCCTGGCGAGCCCTGCCTTTCGCGCGCAGTGGCAACCCGGCACGGTGGCGCGGCTTCAGGAACTCTGCAGCAGCCCAGGCATGCTCTGGGGAGACGCCAGGCTGGCGGTCCAGCCGCTGGTCGAAGAGCAGAAGGGGCAGTTCGATCTGTTGCTGTTGGATGCGTTCTCGCCCAGTCGCTGCCCCCAGCTCTGGAGCGTTGAATTTCTCGATGCCCTGGGTTCCCTGCTCAAGCCCGAGGGCCGGTTGCTGACCTATTGCAGTGCGGCGGCCGTGCGTCAGGCCCTGCGCCTGGCCGGCCTTGAACTCGCAGCGATCGAAGCGTCCTGCGGACTGCAGCAGCACAAACAGGATTGGAGCGGCGGCACCGCGGCCAGCCCCTCCCCCCTGCCCCCCGGGCCCCGGCTTCGAGCGCTCACGCCGATGGAGATCGAGCATCTGGGCACGAATGCCGCCGAGCCCTACCGCGACCCCGGCTTCTGCCTCGACCGCAAGACGATCCTTCAACGGCGGCAACAGGCCCAGGCCCGGGCGATGCGAGAGGGCAACGTGGAGGGCACGAGCGCCTGGCGCCGGCGCTGGGGACTTGCGGGCAACCACCAGTAGATTCCCGCTCAGCTACCCGCCCCTGCCAATGCTCGCCGTTGCCGTGTTGGCCGCCGGAAAGGGCACCCGGATGAAAAGCGACCTGCCCAAGGTGCTGCAGCCACTGGCGGGAGCAACACTGGTGGAGCGCGTGCTCGGCAGCTGCCGCGCCCTGGACCCCCAGCGCCAGATCCTGATCGTCGGGCACCAGGCCGAGCGCGTCGAGCAGTCCCTCAGCCAGCACGGGGGCTTGGAGTTTGTGCTGCAGCAGCCCCAGAACGGCACCGGTCATGCGGTCCAGCAATTGCTGGCGCCCCTGGCGGACTTTGACGGTGAACTTCTGGTCCTCAATGGGGACGTACCGCTGCTGCGGGAGGAGACGATCACGGCACTGCTCGAGCGCCACCGCAACTCCCAGGCGGCCGTGACCCTGTTGACCGCGAGGCTGGATGACCCAACCGGCTACGGGCGCGTCTTTGCCGATGCCAGTGGCCATGTCTCCGCCATCGTCGAGCACCGTGATTGCACGGAAGAGCAACGGTCCAACAACCTCACCAACGCCGGGATCTACTGCTTCAACTGGAGCAAGCTCGCTGCGGTCCTCCCCCAACTGAGAACCGATAACGATCAAGGGGAGCTCTATCTCACGGACACCGTGGCGATGCTCAGCCCCGCCATGCACGTGGAGGTGGCCGATGCCGACGAGATCAATGGCATCAATGACCGCTACCAACTGGCGCAATGCGAAGCGGTGATCCAGCAGCGCCTGCGGCGCCACTGGATGGCCGAGGGCGTGACCTTTGTCGATCCCGAGAGCTGCACCCTCAGCGATGGCACCCGTTTCGGCCGGGATGTCGTCGTGGAACCGCAATGCCATTTCCGCGGAGAAACCAGCGTCGGCAGTGGCTGCCGCATCGGTCCTGGGAGCTTCCTCGAGAACGCCAGCGTTGGCGAAGAGGTGGAGGTCCTCTACTCCGTCGTGCGTGATGCGGTCGTCGCTGATCGCTGCACGATTGGCCCCTACGCCCAACTCAGACCTGGTACGGAATTGGCCCGGGACTGCCGGATCGGCAACTTCGTCGAAATCAAGAAGAGCCAAATCGCCGCGGGCAGCAAGGTCAACCACCTCAGCTACATCGGTGATGCCCAACTCGGTGAGAACGTCAACGTCGGAGCGGGCACCATCACCGCCAACTACGACGGGGTCAACAAACACAGGACAGTGATTGGTGCTGGCAGCAAAACCGGAGCCAACTCCGTGCTGGTCGCGCCGATCAGCCTGGGGGCCAACGTGACGGTTGGAGCCGGATCGACCTTGACCAAGGATGTCCCCGCTGGTTCCCTAGCGCTCGGTCGCGCCAAGCAACTGATCAAGGAGAACTGGTCCTAGGAGGGGAGGTCCAGCTCCTGCCGCCATTGCGCCAGAGGGCGTTCCCATCCATCCTCAAGTTTCTGAGCGATGAGGCAGCGGGCCTTGAGGCCCATCTCGAAACCGCGGGAGAGGGACTCCAGCAGCGCCTCCAGCGGTTCGTCGTTCTGCAAACAGCTCAACATCCCGCCAAAGATGAGCATCACCGCCAGGGGCGAGCGGTTCTGGGCCAGGTTGAAGGCCTGGAGGCCCAACTCTCCAGGACCATCGGTGCCAAATCCGGTCAGCACGTGGACGATGTCGTGGGTCTCCCGCAGCCGGTGGGTGATGTAATCCTCCGCAGAGCTGATCGGCCTGGGGTCAATCAGGCTCTCTGGTGTCAGCCCTTGGGAGCGGAGCTGATGGGCATAGACATGACCCAGGCTCCCCTCGGGAAGGGCCAAGAGGGCATCCAAGTCAATGGGCCCTGGACGCCAGTTGGAGTCCACCAAAGCCGCCAGCTCAGGGTTCTCCAGCAGATGGCGAAACATCTGCGCTGAGAGGGGGCTGTTCTGCAGGCTGCGGCTCACGGCGAACACCCCCTCGAGGGAATCGGGGTGTTTCAGAAACGTCGCCAAGCCCGAGACCAGCTTGAGGGACTGAAGGCGACTCTTCAGATTGAACTGCATGCTGACCTCGGCGTTGAGGCCAGATTGGCTCAGACCTCTGGAAGCAGCGGAATCAAGCGCTCAAGTGCAACACCACGGCTGGCCTTCAGCAACAGCACGTCTCCAGCCAGGAGCCATTGCTGAAGCGCTCCAGCGGCGTCCTCTGGCCGCTCGACGACCAACACCCGAGGGAGGGGCGCTGCCGCCTGGGCCATCGCCTCAGCCTCGGTCCCACTGGCCACGATCACCAAACCATCCAGCTGCAGCGCAGCGGCACGCTCGGCCACCTGGCTGTGCAGGGCGACACTCTGCTGCCCGAGCTCCAGCATGGTGCCCAGGACCGCAAAGCGGCGGCCTGGCTGGCGCGCCAGAAGATCCAAGGCCGCCAAGACAGCTTCGGGGGAGGCGTTGTAGGTCTCATCCAACAGCGTCAGACCGCCCATCTGCAGGCGCCGGTTGCGCCCCCCCGGGACCGCAACACTCATCTGGGTCAATGCGTCTGCTGACACCCCGAGCTCGGCAGCAACGGCCAGGGCCAACAGCAGATTGCGGGCGTTGTGGCGCCCCTCCAAGGGCAAGTGAATACGCGATCCCCCCACGCGCATCAGCCCAGCGCGCTCATCGAGCTCACCGATCCAATCGGCCTGATCGGCGCCGGCGTCATCAGACAGAGCAACCCGTGCGACCCGACCCGACCAAACCTGAGCCAGAGCCGCCTCGAGCAGTGGATCGCCCGCCGGCACCACGAGCAGACCGTCCTCCCGCAGGGCGGCCGTGATTTCCAACTTGGCCTGGGCGATCGCCTCCCGGCTTCCCAGTCGTCCGATATGAGCTGTCCCGATGTTGGTAACCACCGCCACGTCCGGGGCAGCGGCGCGGCTCAAGCGTTCAATTTCGCCGAGGCCACGCATGCCCATCTCGACGACCACAGCCTGGTGTTGGTCGCTGGCGTTGAGGAGGGTGAGTGGAACGCCGATGTCGTTGTTCTCATTGCCACGGCTCGCTTGAACAGGACCCAAAGGCAGCAGGGCTGAGCGAATCAATTCACGCGTTGTGGTCTTCCCCGCCGAACCGGTCACGGCCACCACGGGGCAATGCAACTGCTGGCGATGGAGCAACGCCAACTGCTGGTAGGCCTCAAGGCTGTCATCGACGAGCCAATGGAGCAGACCCTCTGGAACCAGCTCACGGCGATTCCGTTGCACAAGGGCAGCCTGGGCTCCAACGGCCAACGCCTGGGGCAGGAACAGATGGCCATCGAAGCGCTCACCCACCAGGGGAACGAACAGTTGACCACCCGATAGCGTTCGGGTGTCGGTGCAGATCTCGCCGACGGCAGCCTCGGGATCCCAATCGGTTGAGGCACCTTGGGGGGCTCCCCAAAGGGCCATCAGAGCGCCGAGCTGCATCGGATCAGGTGGACGGAGATTCGCTGAGCACGATCATGCCCTCACCGACCAGGGCATCTCGGGCGATGAGGCCAGAGCGGGAATCGCGTAGCTCCAGGTGTTCGTAGCCGAGCTGATTGGCCCACAGCTGCCATACCTCAGCGCGCCGCTGCTGCTCCTGCGGGGTCAGTGCCGGGAAGGCTGGCCGCACCTGCAGGATCAGCAGGGACTGGTCAGGCAAGCCCTCAGCCTGGACCAACAATCCATCGGCCTCGGGTCGCTGCACCAGCTCAAGCAAAGGGTCGGGGGCATAGGGCCCTTGTAGAGCCTCAGGTTCCAACGCCGAGGCCTCCGGCTCGCTCGGCTCCAGTGATTGGGTCGGCTCAACCGGCGGCTCCTCAACGAGGGAAGGGGCCTCGATCAACGCCGGCTCGTTCGTCAGCTCGGAGGACTGCTGCGGCTCAGGAGCGCTCTCCACCAGAGCAGCTGGTGCTGCCGGATCGGGTGCGGAGGGCCAGACCCGCATGAGGAAGACCAGGGCCGACCCCAGCAGTGCCGCCAAGACCAGCGCAAGGGCCGGCCAGAACAGGGGAGCGAGGTCCGACGGCCACCAGGACGGCGACCAGAGGCTTCCCTGGCGATTGCGTCGCCAAAGTTCCCGGGAGCGGAGCACAAGGTCGCCGCGGACGGCGCCAAGGTCCTCGGCCAGGGAGAGCCAAGGGTTCTTGTAGGGCGCCGGCAGATTGCTGCGCCGTTCCGTGGGCGGAGGAGAACTCAGCGGCTGCTCCGGCGGCGCAGAAGCGAGAGGGGATTGCGCAGACCAGGAGCGGCCTCAGCCTCAGACACTTGGTCAAGGCCCTGGCGGCTCGGATCGGCCTGCTGACCCTGGGAGAACTGCTCCACCGCTTGGGCGTCGGGGGTCGGTTCTTTGACCCCTTTGACCTCCTTGTACATCCGGTCGTACTCCAGAGCTGAGCGATCCCAGCTGAAATTGGCCTGCATGGCACGGCGCTGCAGCTCCGTCCAACTCTGGCGATGGCGATAGGCCTCCCAGGAGCGGACAATCGAGGTGTAGAAATCGAGTGGCTCGTAGCGGTCGAAGCCAAACCCCGTGCCGGTGTGGCCATTGGGGTCGTGCGGGGGGACGGTGTCGACCAGACCACCGACGCGGCGAACCACCGGAATGGAGCCGTAGCGCATCGCCAGGAGCTGACTGATGCCACACGGCTCAAACCGACTCGGCATCAAGAACGAATCACTACCGGCGTAGATCAAGCGCGAGAGGGCGTCGTCATAGGTCAGGAAGACCGCAAAACGCCCCGGATAGCGGGAAGCCATCTGCCAAAGCCCCGCCTCGAGGTGCCGGTCCCCGGTCCCCAAGACCACGATCTGGCTGTCGGAATAGGCCAGGACCCGGTCCGCCACCTGCAGCAGAAGATCAATGCCTTTTTGGTCCACCAGACGGCTCACCACACCCATCAGATAGGTGTCGGGATTGACCGCCAAGCCCATGCGCTCCTGCAGGGCCCGTTTGCACACGGCGCGGCCCGAGAGGTCATCAGGGGTGAAGGTCGCGGGCAGGGTGGAATCGGTGGCCGGGTTCCAGGCGTCTTGGTCAATGCCGTTGAGGATGCCGCGCAACTTGCCGCTGACGAAATTCAACAGGCCGTCGAGCTTCTCGCCGTACTCAGGCGTGCGGATCTCCTGGGCGTAGGTCGGTGAGACCGCATTGACCCGGTCGGCGTAAAGCAATGCCGCCGCCATCGTGTGGTCACCCTGCATGTACCAGGGGCACCAGGTCATCCGATCGAGCTTCCAACGCCAGGGGCCCTGGTACTTGAGGTTGTGGATGGTGAAGACGGTGCTGATCTCTGCGTCCTGGTGCATCCAGACCGGAATCATCCCGGTATGCCAGTCATGGCAATGCAGGATGTCGGGCTTCCAGTGGTGCCAGGCAAATTCCGAGACGGCACTGGCAAAGAAGGTGAAACGCCAATCCTCGTCCTCGCCGCCGTAGATCCGCTCCGGATCGAAGACAGGGTGGCCGACCAGGTACAGGGGCAAGCCATTCGTCGGATGACGGGTTTCGAACACCGCAAAATCGGTGCCCATCGTGTGGCCACGCCAGATGGGATCAGCCGGGATCTGCAGAAGGCTCCAGAGGCGGCCATAGCCCGGCATGATCAGCCGTACGTCGTGGCCCAGGGGTGCCAGGGCCGGGGGGAGGGAGCCGACTACGTCGCCCATCCCGCCGACCTTCACCATCGGTGCACATTCAGCCGCGGCAAAGAGCACCCGCATGGCGATGGGATCGCAAGTGGGCGCAACTTTACGGGCAGTCTCTAGGGAAGGACCGTCACCAAGGTGCCGACCTCGACCAGCTCAAACACTTCCTGGACGTTTTCTTCGTAGAGACGTACGCAGCCATGGGAGACCGCACGTCCAACGGTCCAGCGGTGGGGCGTGCCATGGAAGCCCGCCACCGTGCAGCCGTTGACGCTGAGATAGCGCTCACCGTCCCAGGCATTCTCTTTGGGGGTGCAGTTGCGATGGAAGCCAATCCAGCGTGAACCCAGGGGATTCTTCGGGCCTTGAGGGACCTGGGAGCCATTGCCTGGATGCTGCCAAACGGGCTTGGCCACCTTCTCGAGAACCCGATGGCTGCCGGCGGGCGTTTCCCAACCGTCCGTACCAACGGCGGCGGGGTAGCGATGCAGCATCCGGCCGTCCTTGATCACCATCAACTGCCGCGTCTGGCGATCGAGCACCAGGTGGAGACCCTCCTGATTCATCAGCGAGGTCGGAATGCGGGAGAGGGCCACCGCATCACTAATGACCGGTGCCGGAGGTGGAATGGGGTCGGGTTGGCGTGCCTCAGCGATCTGCGGAAGCAGGGCCAAGGCCAAAGGCGCCAGGAGGGCGAGGCCAGTCGAGCGGGAGAAGGTCACAAGCCAAGCAGCAGTCTCACCCAGGACTAGCTACGAGACTTCAGTTGTGCTACGGCAGCCAGTCAGCGCCAGAAAAATCGGGAGACCGCTTCTCCAGGAATGCATTTCTGCCCTCCTGCCCCTCTTCCGTTCGATAAAAGAGATGGGTGGCTTGCCCGGCCAGTTCTTGGATGCCCGCAAGACCGTCGGTCTCCGCATTAAACGCCGCCTTCAGACAACGGATCGCCGTCGGGCTGTGCTGCATCACCTCCCGCGCCCAACGCACTCCCTCCAGTTCGAGCTGATCAAGGGGAACAACGGCATTGACCAAACCCATCTCCAAAGCCTCCTGGGCGCCGTACTGGCGGCAGAGGAACCAGATCTCCCGCGCCTTGCGCTGGCCGACCACGCGGGCGAGATAACCAGCGCCAAAGCCCCCGTCAAAACTGCCCACCCGCGGACCGGTCTGGCCGAAGCGAGCGTTCTCAGCCGCCAGGCTCAAGTCACAGAGCAGGTGCAACACCTGTCCGCCACCGATGGCGTAGCCAGCCACCAGGGCAATCACCACCTTGGGCAGGCTGCGGATCAGGCGCTGAAGATCAAGAACATTCAGCCGCGGCAGGCCGTCATCACCGACGTAGCCCCCGTCACCGCGGACGCTCTGATCACCGCCGGCACAAAAGGCATAACCACCATCGGGGGCAGGGCCGACCCCGCCGAAGAGGACCACCCCAACCCGCGGGTTATCCCGCACCCGTGAAAACGCGTCAAAGAGTTCGCTGACGGTCTTTGGACGAAAGGCGTTGCGCTTTTCCGGGCGATTGATCTGAATCCGGGCGATGCCCTCCTCACTGAGATCAAACAGGATGTCGTCGTAGGAGCCCTGGGGAATCCACTGCACAGCGGCTTCAGCGGGTGGCGAGTTCGACCATTGTGCGGCGCAGGCTTTGCCGCAACTGCGCATCCGCCTGGCGATCGGTTTGCACCACCAGAAGGCTGAGCGTCTGCCCATGCGCCCAAGCCATCGCCTGGGGCAACGCCTCCAGGCTCTCTACGCGCTGGGCGGGGATGCCATAGCCCTCGGCCCAGCGCAGGTGGTCCATGGCTTGTGGCATCGCGAACAGGCGCTCGAAATCCAGGGCCGGACGGATCGGCAATTGCTCAAAGATGCCGCCGCCGCCGTTATCGACCATCACGACCATCAGCTGGGCGCCACGCTCTCGCAGCTGCTGCAGCCAAAGCCAGCCATTGGCGTCGTGCAGCAGGGCCAAGTCACCGCTCAAGAGCACCAGGGGGCCTCTGCTGATAGCCAAACCGGCAGCGAGGGACAACGTCCCATCGATGCCCGAGGCACCGCGGAAGCCATCAATGCTGCGGCAAGGGGAATCCGGGGCCGAGAAGCTCTCCCAGTCCCGCACAGGACTGCTGCTGGCGAGCATCAAGCCCCAGTCGGCTGGCAGAGCGCGACTGAGGATCCGGGCCAAGCCTGGCTCCGAGAGCCCCTGCGCCGGGAGCAGCTGGTCCAGACGCTGCTGCACCTGCTGCTCAGCCGCCCACCAGAGGTCGCGCCACCGCTGGTTACCAGCAGCCACTGGAGCGTCCCAGCGGGACGCGGGGTGCTGAGCGAGCCAGGCCTCCAGTCCATGGGGCCAATGCTGGCTGGCCGTGCCCAAGGCATCGAGGTTGCGCGGATCCTGTTCACTCACCAACAACTGAACGCCGGCGCTTCGCTGAATCCAGGCCTGCAGACGACGGCTCGCTGGCACCGGCCCCAGGCGCAACAGTTGTGGCGCAGAAGGCAGCTGATGGCCCTCTGCCAGGAACAGGTCGTAGCTGAGAACACAGCTCAGGCCAGGCCAACCCCGCAGCCCGGAGAGCGGATCAGCCAAGACCGGCCAACCCGTCCGCGCCTGCCAGCGCTGCAGGGCAGCGGCAAAGCCCGGCAAGTCCTCCGCGCGACCACGCCAGGGACCGGCGATCACCACCCCTGGGCGATCGAGATCGAAGGGAAGACCCTCTCCAGCCCCGGCCGCAAGAGAGGGAATCAGGTCTTCGCCACTGGCCGCATCAGGGGGCTGCGCCTTGAGTTCGCTCTGCAGGCGGCTGATGCTCTCGGCCGGGGCATGCAGGGGTTCTTCAAAGGGGAGATTGCAGTGCACCGGGCCCCAGGGGGGAAGCAGCGCCTTCGCCCAGGCCTGCTGGGCAAACACCCGCAGTTCCGAGCGCTCCATCGCCGCCAGACCCCGGGGATCCCCCTGAAGCAAACAGCGGCAAGAGGAGGCAAGAAACGACTCTTGATTCACCGTCTGATTCGCCCCACAACCCTTCAAGCGGGCGGGGCGATCGGCGCTCAGCACCAGCAGCGGAATCGCACCGAAATCGGCCTCCACCACGGCTGGAAGCAGATTGGCCACGGCCGTCCCCGAGGTCGTTACGAGGGCTGCAGGGATCCCATCGCCTCGGCTCAAGCCCAGGGCAAGAAAGGCCGCCGAGCGCTCGTCCACGCCACAGAACAGCTCCAACCCTTGCTCCGCCAGCAGTCCAGCAGCCAGGGCCAAGGGAGCTGAACGGCTCCCCGGACAAAGCACCAGACGCCGCAGCCCCTGGCGTCTGAGCTCAAGCAACAGCTCCAGTGCAGCCCGGAGATTCGCCTCAGCACTGCAGGGGTCTGGAGGGGGAAGAGGCACCGCGGCGGGCCATTGATCAGGATGTGGCGATCATGCCGGCCCGCGCTGATTCAATGCAGACTCCGCCTCAATCCCCCGGGTCCGCGGTGAAGGGCTGGAGATCTGTCCTCCTCTGGTTGGGCCTGGCACTGCTGCTGCGCTGGGCCGTGATCGAACCCCGCTGGATCCCCTCGGGTTCGATGCTCCCCACCCTGCAACTGCAGGACAGGATTCTTGTGGAGAAAATCAGACCCAAACTCGGGTCTGGCGTTCCTTTAGGAAGCATCGTGGTCTTCCGCGCCCCTGAGCAGCTCGTCGCTGCGGGCTATGACCCGGCGGCCGCTCTGATCAAACGAGTCATTGGCCACCCCGGCGATGTCGTGGAAATCCGCGGTGGGGAGCTGCTGCGCAACGGTGAAGCCGTCGCGGAACCCTGGCGCACTGAAGCAATCGACTACAGCTTTGGCCCCGTCACCGTCCCCGATCACCACCTCTTGGTGCTGGGGGACAACCGCAATGCCAGCCTGGATTCCCACGTCTGGGGACCACTGCCCGAGCAGGATCTGATCGGCACCGCGGTGCTCCGCTACTGGCCCCTGAACCGCGCCGGCCTGATTCGGTTCCCCGCCCCAGGGGCCGACAATCAGCTGGGGTAGGGTGCAACCCTGACGTGGAGCACGCCGGAATGTTCAACCCGGAGTTCCTGACCAGCGACAGCGAACCGATCAGCGGCAACTCGCTGATTCAGTACCTGCAGGAACAATCCCCGGACGTGTTGCAACGCGTGGCTCGCTCCGCCAGCGGCGACATTCAGGACATCATTCGGCACAACGTCCAAGGGCTGCTGGGGATGATTCCCGGTGAGCAATTCGACGTGAAGATCACCGCCAGCCGTGATCATCTGGCTGGCCTGCTCGCCTCGGCGATGATGACTGGCTATTTCCTGCGCCAGATGGAGCAGCGCATGGAACTAGAAGCGACCCTGTTCGACGACGACGGCGCCGACGCCGATCCCGGCGAACTCAGGCTTTAGGCCGATTCTTCGCTCGGGACCACTCCGGAGCGCACCAATAACTGATCGATCGAGGCGAGGTAGTCCCAGTCCCCCTCGTTTGGGGCCCATGGCCTGTGCTCGAACGCATCGGCCAACTGGCCCAATTGCTCGTTGGAGCAGGGCACGGGAGCGTCGTAATGGGCCGGGACGACCCAGCGCACCTGGGGCAGTTGCGCCAATTCCCGCAGCCAACGAATCACCACGGGCCTCGCCCGAGGGAACACCAGTCGCTCGAGCACGGGTGCCACCAGAAGCGAGCCGCTCGGCTGCGTCAACGCTTCAAAGGCCAGGCGAGAACTGGAGCGCCACTGAAACGGGAACAGACCGAAATAGCTCCGAGCTGAGCGGCAGCCCGGCTGAAACGCCTTGGACAACAGCTCGCGGAGGGGTGGAACCTCCAGGGCCTCCGGCCGCAAAAACGAAGCAAACAAAGCAAGACGCTCCCAACCTTTTTGGCGCAGTTCCGGCGTGTCCGTTAGGGGTTGATCGCCGCTGTCACGGGCATGGAAGAGCAGGGGGGTGGGATCGAAATCAAAAATGGGTGGTGGCTCCGGGTTAATGGCCACCAAGGCGTCCGTCAGCAGCAGCGAGCCACTGGCCTGATGCAGGCAGGCAAATTCCTGAAAGCGACCCAGCCCAAGATCAAGCGGACCCAAGGACGACCACACCAGCTCGTCGCTGTGGGGATAGCCATCCTCCTGAAGCACCCGGGTTCGCGCCCGCGGGAAGCCCAACCAGCTGGCAGGCAGGTTGATCGGGAAGCTCCACTGACCGGGGGTGACCCAGACCTCCGCCTTGGGAAAAGCCCGTGCCATCGGCGGGACAGGGAGCTTGTGCTCCAACCCTGAGGCCGTCGGCAACACAATCGTTTGGACCGCTCCAAAACGCTCCTCCAAGGAGCGAAGGGCCTGACGGACCTCGACGGTGGGCGCGACTGGTGCATAGAGCATCAGGCCACCACGCACACGGACCACCGTCATTCGGATGGGCACCGCCACGTAAAAGACACCCTGAAGCTGCTCAAAACTCCAGAGCTGGTCTGGGATCAGCTCACGCACCAGCGTGCGCTTGCGCCCGTAGGGATAGAGGGGCAGCAACGGCCACCAAGTCCAGCGCTGGTCGGAAGCGGCAACCATCGAGCGCTTCAGGTCAGCAGCACCAGGCTGATGCTCATCACGAGCATCCCCGCGGTGACCCCGAACATCATCAGGTGGTGCTTGGCGCCAGTGCGCTGGGCCGCCGGGAGCAACTCGTCGAAGCAGATGTAGATCATGATTCCGGCGACGCTGGCAAACACCAGGCCCAGAACCACGTCATTGAGAAAGGTACGCAGAAAGACGTAGCCGATCAGCGCTCCGACTGGTTCCGCCAAGCCCGAGGCAAAGGAAATCCAGAATGCCTTGCTTCGGCTACCAGTGGCGTAATACACGGGCGCTGAGACCGCGAGCCCCTCCGGGATGTTGTGAATGGCGATGGCGATGGCGATCCCAATGCCAAGCCGGGGTTCAGAAAGCGCCGCCACAAAGGTCGCCAACCCCTCGGGAAAGTTGTGAATCGCGATGGCCAGGGCCGAAAACAGCCCAGTGCGCATCAGTGCCGAGGAATCGGAGCCTTCGCGCAAGGGCAAAATCGCCAACTCGTGCGAAGGGAGCAAGCGATCAATCAGCGCAAGAGCCAGCATCCCGGCAAAGAAGGCCAGAACCGTGACGAGATAGGCCGTGCTGGTGCCCAGGGCAGGCGTCAGGGACTGGCGGGCCTTCGGGAAGATCTCCACGAAGGAGACGAAGATCATGACCCCGGCAGAAAAGCTCAGGGCGCTCGTCAGTAATCCCGGGCTAAAGCGCCGGCTGAGCACGCCAAGCCAACTGCCGATCCCTGTCGACAGGCCTGCGCCGAGGGTCAGCAGGAAGGCCGGCAGTACCTGGTGGTCCAGCGCTTCCAAGCCCGGCTCCTCGGCAAAGGTGGTTCGATGATCGCAGGCCAGGAGGCCCTTGGTGGGCGGATCGGCCGATCCAGGCACGTTTCAACAATCCCGGGCTCGACCCGCAACGCCTGGACAGATGCCCCCACATGGGGCAGAACACAGACATCGCTGCACGAGCGGGCCATGCAGACGCCATTTGGAATCTGGCTCCCGCAGGTCACGGTGCTGCGCTGCCGGCAGTTCGAGCAGGCCAGCGATGCCGTCGAAGCGGTGCGGGAGCGCCAATGCGTCGTGCTGCAACTCGAAGGAATGGAGCCCAGCGAAGCGCAGAGAATCCTCGATTTCGTGGCCGGCGCCGTCCATGCCCTGGACGGCCAAATGGAGCGTGTGGGTGATGGGACCTACCTCTGTGCACCGGCCGGGGTCGGCGTCAGTCAGCTCAGTGGCTCCTCGGAATCATGCGTTGAACCGGCCTGAACCCGGCGCTCCAACTGCACGAACAACAGCCAGGCCAGCCCAGCCGAGACACCTCCGGTCCAATCGGAGCGCAGAAGCTCAATGATCGAGGCGGTGCTTGCCGTCACCCTGAGGACCCGCAGGGCCAGGCGACCAAGTCGGTTAGCCATAGGGGCCAAAGCGTGTTGCACAAGCTGCTCCGCACTGGGCGCCCAGCCTGATGGAATCAGCGAGCGACCGTTGGGCCGCAAGGCCCGTCACGACACCTGCCGCAAAACTGTCGCCGCAGCCATAGCTCTCCACCAGGGGCCCTGGAAGCGGAGCCGCGTCGTACCGGCCGCCTGGAACGCTGTGGCCTCCGGCGGCTCCCTCGGTGCGGATCAAGGCCCGGGGCGCGGTTGTGAGTTGCGTGGGATCCACCGCCTCTCCAGGATCCAGGCCACTGCCAATGAGGGCATCCAAGGGAACAGCGGCCTCATGCAGCACGGGTAGACGGACCCGCGGTGTGGCCGCCAGAACCTTGGAGGCGCGGCAGGCGCGCAGGAGCGGCGCATCAGCCGCCGTGACGAAGAGTCCATCGCAGTCCGCCAGGTCCTTCCACGGCAACGGATCACTGAGGGACGGGCTCAGGCGGTCTCCGATCACCGTGATCGCCCGATCCCCTCCGGGATCCACCAGGCTCAGGCCCCGCCGGGTCGGAGCATCCCTCCAGGCCACATGGAGCTCAAGACCCAAGGCTTGGAGGCGTTGCACGCAGGCCTCCCCAACCGCATCCCGCCCCAGGGCCGTGAAGAACTGAACGGGTTGTTGGGTCAGCCGCGCCATCTGCACCGCCACGACCGCGCCACCACCGGCGGGCTCCTCCAGGCTGCGGAGCGCATGGCCAATGGCACCCGGTCGAGGTAGTTGATCAACCGCCAGGAATTGCACCCACTCGATGTGACCAACCACGGCCAAACGCATCGGCGGCAGTTCCGGTGCTGACCAAACAACGGGGTCGGTGGACACAGCGAAGCACGAACAACGGCTGGAACTCCATCAAAAGCCAGGCGGGCCTGCACACAAAAAAGCCCTCGCTGACGCGAGGGCTCTGGGAATGGAGCCGATCCGTTGGGGCTCAGCCAATCGACGGTGCAGTCAGAGCCACCGGGGTGATCTCGGACGCAGCCAGGTCGAGGGGGAAGTTGTGAGCGTTGCGCTCGTGCATCACTTCCATACCGAGGTTGGCGCGGTTGAGCACGTCAGCCCAGGTGTTCAGCACACGACCCTGGGAATCCAGGATCGACTGGTTGAAGTTGAAGCCGTTCAGGTTGAAGGCCATGGTGCTGACGCCCATGGACGTAAACCAGATGCCGACAACAGGCCAAGCACCCAGGAAGAAGTGGAGGCTGCGGCTGTTGTTGAAGGAGGCGTATTGGAAGATCAGACGACCGAAGTAACCGTGGGCAGCCACGATGTTGTAGGTCTCTTCCTCTTGGCCGAACTTGTAGCCGTAGTTCTGGGACTCGCTCTCGGTGGTTTCACGAACCAGGGAGGAGGTCACCAGGGAGCCGTGCATGGCGGAGAACAGGGAACCACCGAAGACACCAGCCACACCAAGCATGTGGAAGGGGTGCATCAGGATGTTGTGCTCAGCCTGGAACACCAACATGAAGTTGAAGGTTCCAGAAATGCCCAGGGGCATGCCATCGGAGAAGGAGCCCTGACCGAAGGGATACACCAGGAACACTGCAAACGCAGCAGACAGCGGAGCGCTATAGGCCACGCAGATCCAGGGGCGCATGCCGAGGCGGTAGGAGAGTTCCCACTGACGGCCCATGTAGCAGGAGATGCCGATCAGGAAGTGAAAAACCACCAACTGATACGGACCGCCGTTGTACAGCCACTCGTCGAGGCTGGCGGCTTCCCAGATGGGATAGAAGTGCAGACCAATGGCATTGCTGCTGGGGATGACAGCGCCAGAGATGATGTTGTTTCCGTAGATCAGGGATCCGGCAACAGGTTCACGGATGCCATCGATATCCACCGTCGGGGCGGCGATGAAGGCAACGATGAAGCAAATGGTGGCGGCCAGCAGGCAGGGAATCATCAGGACGCCGAACCAACCCACATAAATGCGGTTGTCGGTGCTGGTGACCCACTCGCAAAACTGCGTCCAAGAACTGGAGCCGCTCTTACGAAGAGCAGTGGTCATAGGGGAAGGCCCAATCGAGCCAAATGAGTACGAATGCCGCAGATGCGGCCTGCAAAACCTAGGAGCCCCTAGAAAACATTTCCTGGAGCAAAAATTAAATTCAGGAAAGAACCAAAATGTTCATGAAGAGCTTCATGAAGGCTTCATGAAGCTATGTATAGCGATCGAGTCTGTGCGGCCTGGCGATTAGGCGGGGGCCGATTGTTCTTTGAGCCACTGCTGCGCAGATACCAAAAACGCGCTCCAGTTCAGTTTCTCCTCGTCCGCCGCGCGGGCAACCAACAGGGGAGCCTGGCGCTGCAAGAGAGCATCCAACTCCGCTTCGGGAACACCGGCGGCCAAAGCCATGTAGTCAGCCATCGCCCGGCCCACAACCCTGGTCAGATAGGCGGCACTGAGGGCCTGCATGGCACCCCCCACAAGCCATGTCGGACCGTGCCACTTCACCACCGAGGCCAGGGCTTGAGAGCTCCACTCGACAACCCCCAGACTCAGCGCCGCCTTGCCCAACTGAGACGCCGAGGCTTGCAGTTGCTCAAGGGACCAAGGGCAATTCCAAAGCCTGGCCATCTCCTGAAGCATCAAGCCATTGGCAGCGGCCAGCACCAACAGATCCAAGCTGGGAAGAGGCGCCACAACGACGCCCGCCGCCACGGTCCACTGGGTGCGCTGCAGCAAACGGGACCAGTGCTGGCGGCGCAGGCCCTCGAGTTCAAGCTGCCAAGCCGCATGCAACTCCTGCAGGCAGCGTTGTTGGTTGCGCTCCCGGCTCAGCGGTGTGGATTCCGCGAACCAGGAGGTGAGGTCTCGCCAGCCACTGGCCTCCTGGGCCGCAAGCGGCCAACAGCGCCCGCGCAGATGAACGGGAAGCTGCTGCTCGAGTTGCTGGAGCTGGGCGGAACTCTCGAGCTCCGGTTTCGTGCGCACCAGAATTCCCACCCGCTGCTGCTCTGGCAGGGCTTCAAGCCAGCGCAGGTCAGCCGCGGTCAGGGGCAGATCGAGTCGATACAGCAGCAGCTCGCAGTGGCGAAACACCTCCGGCCACTGCCAGGACTGAGGAGACAAGGGCAGCGCGTGACTGCGATGCACCCGAAGTGGATGAACAGAGGGGCAGTGACACAACAGCTGCTCCTGCTCGGAAGCGCTCCACGCTGCGGTCCCCACCAGGGCCAGCTGAATGCAGGTCTCCTCTTGGCGCTGACGCAACAGCTCCAGCTGAGAGCGGCGCTGAGTCTGGTGGAGCTCAAAGGTCTTGGCCTGAGCACGACCCTCCTCAGCGCTGGCTGCTTGCAGCACTTGGAACTGCTCAAGAACCGCCTCACAGCGCTCAAGCCAACCCTCGGAGGACTGAGGCAGTTGCTGACCGCTTGGACGCATGCGTCCGCCAAGCAACCAAAGGCCGGCCCCTGCGGCACCCAACCCCATCAGCGAGGAGAGGGGCCCATGGAGGGACTCCAGCACCATCCAACCGCCGCCTGCTGCCGCAAGCCAGGGCCAATGCCGCATTCCTTGGCGCAGAACCTGCGCTTTGAGCTCGTCCCCCAGTGCGAGAGGCCTCGGCGATGGGGATTCAGCTGAGACCTGAGGAACCGTCAATGGGGAGCCTGAATTCGGCGGCCGCGCCAACTCTTTAGCTCAGCTATTAACCCATGCCCAGACCCAATAGCGTGGGAGGACCGCAATGCGCCTCCTTGGCCATGGGTCTAGCCGGCCAAACCAACGAGCGGACCGACCGCCGGTCCGAGGTCCGGCGGGTCCTGCTGGTCGCCCTCGGGGTCAATGTGGGGATGACCCTGCTCAAGCTGAGCATTGGCCTCTTGAGTGGATCCCTGGCGCTCCTGGCGGATGCCATGCACAGCGCCACCGATGGGTTGTCCAGCCTGCTGGGACTGATCACCAATGGCCTCTCGGACCCCAAGCCGGACCGCGATCACCCCTACGGCCACGACAAATACGAAGCGATCGGAGCCTTGGCGATTGCCGGCTTCATCTGCTTGACGGCCTTTGAGATCGTGCGAACAGCCCTCGAGCGCATCAGCTCGGGCCTGCCCCCAATCCGCCTGGATGGCCAGGAGCTGCTGCTGCTCCTCATCGTCCTGGGCTGCAATCTGCTGCTTGCCGGATACGAGCGCAGTGAGGGCAGACGCCTGAGCAACCAGCTGCTGTTAGCCGATGCCAAACACACGACCAGCGACATCTGGACAACCGTTGTGGTCCTGGTCGGTCTCTGTGGGGTCGTTCTGTTCAAGCAGACCTGGCTGGACGTGGCGATGGCCATCCCGCTCTGCGTCCTCTTGATCCGCGTCTGCTGGCAGGTGCTGAAGACCAACTTGCCCTGGTTGGTCGATCAAATCGCCATTGCACCGGAATCCATCCACGAGACGGCGATGGGCGTCCCTGGAGTCCTCAACGTCCATGACATCGCCAGCCGCGGGGTTCTGGGTCAGCGGGTGTTCATTGAGCTCCACATGGTGGTGGATGCCGATGACCTGCCAAAAGCCCATCGGATTACCGAGCTCGTGGAGGAGCATCTCGAGCGGCGCTTTGGACCCGTTCGCTGCACAATCCACCTGGAACCGCGGGAGTACGCGGAATCCACCATCACCTTCCAGGGGACCCATGGCTGAGCTCCTGCGCTGGCTCACCCCCCATCAGCAGCAGCTCTTGGCCGATCTCAGTGACCGCCAACAACTGTTGGCTCGCTGGGATGGCGATCGGCCCATTGCCCTGCTCGAGCGCTGCTGGTTGCGGCTGCAGATCCTGCCCATCAGCAGGCTCAGCGCGGTTTTACCCCCCGACAACAGTGGTGAAGCCCCAGAGTTGATTCGCTTCCGCAACCTGATCCGCGCCGGTTTCTCGAGCGCAGAAGCGGAAGAACAATGTTGGGATGAGTTCGGGAAGGTGGCCTGCTCTGAGGCGCTCCAACGCTTTTGGGCCGCACAAGATCAGGGTTGCCATGGCTGGACGCTGCAGGCCTACCTCGACCTGCTGTCGCGCTACCGAAGCAGCATCGAATCGGAGGGACCAAATCCTTTGCCGGTACTGGTCTTGGCCCGAGCAGGCAGTCCAGAACACCATCGCCTGATTTGGCACTGGCCGGCCTCACTGTCGGTAGGGCACACTTGCCGCTGACTTCTTCAGGTGTGCGGCCATGGCCGACGGTGATTTCCAACGGAATTCGGGCGAGCAGTCCCAAGGCAACCGCGGTCCTCGCGAAGGTGGCGGGTTCCGCATTCGCCTGAGCGATAACGAGATGCGCGCCGCCCGCGCCGTGCAAGAGGCCTTTGGCGTCCGTTCCACCGTGGCAGCCCTGGGCCTATCCCTGCGCACCGTGGCCCAGCTGATCGAAGAGGGCCGGATTGACGACATCGTTGCCCAGCAGAAGGCCAGTGCCGGTTCCCGGGGACGGGGCGAGCGGGTTGACCGTCGTGGCGAGCGCAATGAGCGCCCTGGCAACCGCCCCAATCCGTTTGCCCGTCCCGCCAAACCAGCAGCCGCGGTCCCTGAAGAGGAGACGGTGAGCGAGGAAGCCGCGTCGGAAACCACCGAAGTGGCAACAGAGCAAACCACCACCGAAGAGACCACCGAGGCCTGATTCGAGGCCGCTGCCGGGTCCTGCCTCCAGGCAGAATCCGGCGAACATTTCGCCAGCTCGCATGCAACGCGCCAGGGTCCTGTCCGGAGTTCAGCCCACTGGCGCCTTGCATTTGGGCAATTGGCTCGGAGCCATCCGCAACTGGGTCGGACTGCAGGAGACCCACGACACCTTTTTCTGTGTCGTGGACCTGCACGCGATCACCGTGCCCCATGACGCGGCCGCCCTGGCCCGTGACACGCGCAACACCGCCGCCCTCTATCTCGCCTGCGGAATCGATCCGGAGAAAGCGACGGTTTTTGTCCAGAGCCATGTCTCAGCCCACAGCGAGCTCTGTTGGCTCCTGAACTGCGTCACACCGCTCAACTGGTTGGAGCGGATGATCCAGTTCAAGGAGAAGGCCGTCAAACAGGGGGACCAGGTCTCCGTTGGCCTTCTGGACTACCCCGTGTTGATGGCGGCGGACATCCTTCTGTATGACGCTGACCTCGTGCCCGTTGGCGAGGACCAGAAACAGCACCTGGAGCTGGCCCGAGACATCGCCCAGCAGCGAATCAACGCTCGCTTTGCCCCGCGGGATGCCGAAGGCGAGCCCATCCCCGTCCTGAAGGTGCCCGAGCCGCTCATCCTCAAGGAGGGTGCCCGCGTAATGAGCCTGACCGACGGGCGCAGCAAGATGAGCAAGAGCGACCCCAACGAAGGATCCCGTGTCAATTTGCTGGATTCGCCTGAGGTCATCACCAAGAAGGTCAAGCGCGCCAAAACCGATCCCGTGATGGGCCTCGAATTTGGGAACCCGGAGCGCCCCGAAACCGACAACCTCTTGGGGCTCTATGCCCTGCTGAGCGGCAAAGGTCGTGAGGCAGCCGCTGCAGAGTGCGCCGCGATGGGCTGGGGCACCTTTAAACCCCTACTGGCCGAGACACTTGTCGAAGCGCTGCGCCCCATTCAAGAGCGCTACAACGACCTGAGCGCTGATCCCGCCGAACTGGACCGCGTCCTCAAAGCAGGCAGCGAGCGCGCCAATGCTGTGGCCCAGGCCACTCTGGAGCGAACCCGCGAGGCCCTGGGCTTCCTCAAGGCGAACTGAGGCCCCAAGCCGCTAATCAAAAACGGAAGGAAAGATAAAGGTGGCTAATTCGTTACGGCGCATTGGCCAGCCAAAAACCTCGCCAATCGCCCTGGAGAACTAAAAATCAACCTGCAGCACATCGAGGCAGCACTTGTCCAGTTCGGACGGGAAGTCTCACCTTGGGACTCGGCTAGCCAGCAGTCTCAATGGACTGCGACGTTGTGCCGCTTGCCAATTCGTCATTCGCTCCAGCATTCCCTCAAGCCCAGTCGTGCCGCCGCTCCGGCCTGCTCACTGGGTCTGCTGCTTCTGGCCGCTGGCCCCCTCGTAGCTCCCTCCAAGGGAGTCGAGGTGGATCAGTCACTGGAGCAGATCGTGGCGGCTGCCAGCAAGACCGAGGACGGAGAGCTGTATGCGATCACCCCGGAGCGCCGGGCCCTGCTCAACACCATTCGCTACGCCGAGGGCACCTGGAAACAAGGCCCCGAGGGCTATCGCACCCTCTACGGCGGCGGGCGTTTCAGCAGCCTGGCCAAACACCCTGATCTGGTGGTGGTGAAGCGCTACACGAGCGCGGCCGCAGGTGCCTATCAATTCCTGCCCGGCACCTGGAAAGAAGCCGCAAACAAACTGAGCCTTCGCAGCTTCAAGCCCCACAACCAGGACCAAGCGGCCCTGTATCTGGTGGATCGCCGCGGTGTACTCGATCAAGTCGACCGCAGCGGCTTAACCCGCGGGGTAATGGCCGTGCTGTCCAAGGAGTGGGCCTCCTTCCCTAGCCACAACGGACTGAGCGCCTACGGCCAACCCGTGAAGAAGGCTGCGGAACTGGCCAACTTCTACGAATCCAACCTCAAGCAACTGAAGCGCAGCCGCTGGGCTCAGGCCTGAGGAGGATCGGGGCGCTCTTGCTCCGGAAGCGGCACTCCCGCCACCCGCAACATGGCGGAGAGGTTCCAGACCCGCATCATCAGGCGATGCCAAGGGGTCATGGCATCCATATCAACGGCCATGGGGGTCGAGCAGGCGGCCCGGAGTGCTTTGGCGGCGGCGATCGCCTGAAGTGCCTCCTCCAGGGCGGAACGAAACTCCCGCTGTTCCACCGGTGGCACCAGGTGGTCGGGGGCGTGATCCAGAAGGACCAAACCGCGCTGGAACCAATAGCGAAAGTCACCAAAGAGTGACTCGAGCAAGTGGTCGAGCAATTCGGCCGACTCAGCCTGGGGTTCTTGGGAGTTGCTCACCCCCACACCCTAGTAATGGTCTGAATTGCGCTGCGTAGGATCGGGGTTGCTATCCCGCTGCCGTGACCGCGACCCGTACTGCCGAGCCTGCAGCCACGGTGCACCTGCCCAAAACCAGCGAGAGCGACCAGCTGCTGCGTATCCGCCACTCCATGAGCCACGTGATGGCCATGGCGGTCCAGCGCCTCTTCCCCAAGGCCCAGGTGACCATCGGACCTTGGACAGAGAACGGCTTCTACTACGACTTCGATAACCCCGATCCCTTCACGGAGGCCGACCTCAAGGCCATCAAGAAGGAAATGATCAAGCTCATCAACAAGAAGCTTCCGCTGGAGCGTCTGGAGGTGAGCCGAGCGGAGGCCGAAAGCCGGATCCAGGCCCAGAACGAGCCCTACAAGCTGGAAATTCTGGCCGGGATCCAAGAACCCATCAGCCTTTACACCCTCGGCGAGGACTGGTGGGACCTCTGTGCAGGCCCCCACGTCAGCAACACCAAGGAACTGAACGCCAAGGCCTTTGACCTTGAGAGCGTCGCAGGCGCCTACTGGCGTGGCGACGAGAAGAACGCCCAGCTGCAGAGGATCTACGGCACCGCCTGGGAAACCCCAGAACAGCTGAGCGAATACAAGCGCAGGCAAGAGGAAGCCAAGCGCCGGGACCACCGCCGGATCGGGACCGACCTTGACCTGTTCTCGATTGAGGACGAAGCCGGCGCTGGCTTGGTCTTCTGGCATCCCCGCGGCGCCCGCATGCGCCTCTTGATCGAGAACCTCTGGCGGGAGCTCCACTTCAACGCCGGCTACGAGCTGCTCTACACCCCCCACGTGGCTGACATCAGCCTCTGGAAGACCTCTGGCCACCTCGACTTCTACAGCGAGTCGATGTTTGGCCCGATGCAGGTGGACGAGCGGGAGTACCAGCTCAAGCCCATGAACTGCCCGTTCCACGTGCTGACCTACGCCAGCACCCTGCGCAGCTACCGCGAGCTACCGATCCGCTGGGCCGAGCTCGGGACGGTGTATCGCTACGAGCGCCCCGGAGTGATGCACGGCCTGATGCGGGTGCGGGGCTTCACCCAGGACGACGCCCACGTGTTCTGCCTGCCGGAGCAGATCAGCGACGAAATCCTGGCGATCCTGGATCTCACCGAACAGATCCTCTCGACCTTTGATTTCCGCAACTACGAAATCAACCTCTCCACACGGCCTGAGAAGTCCATCGGCGAAGACGCGGTGTGGGATCTCGCCACCCAGGGCTTGATCGAAGCGCTGGAGCGCAAGGGATGGGCCTACAAGATCGACGAAGGCGGTGGTGCCTTCTACGGCCCCAAGATCGACCTCAAGATCGAGGACGCCATCGGCCGGATGTGGCAATGCTCCACGATCCAGCTGGACTTCAACCTGCCTGAACGCTTCGACCTGGAGTACGTGGCAGCGGACGGATCCAGGCAGCGGCCGATCATGATCCACCGCGCCATTTTTGGCTCACTGGAGCGGTTCTTCGGGATCATGACCGAGAACTACGCCGGTGACTTCCCCTTCTGGTTGGCACCCGAGCAGATCCGCCTGCTGCCAGTGACCGATGAGGTCGCCGGCTACGCCGAATCCGTCGCAGCGGCCCTGAAGGCGGCGGGCGTACGCGCCAGCGTGGATCACTCCGGTGACCGCCTGGGCAAGCTGATTCGCAATGGCGAACAGATGAAGATCCCCGTTCTGGGGGTGATCGGCGCCAAGGAGGCCGAAGGCGGGACCATCAGCCTGCGCAGCCGCCGGGAGGGCGACCTGGGCAGCATCGAGCTGGAGACCGTTGTGGCCGCTGCCAAGGAAGCGAATCAAGATCGGGAAGCGGGGCTCAAGATCAGCCCCCGCTGATCTCCGATGACCACGCTTCTAGCCGGTGATATTGGCGGCACGAAGACCCTGCTGGGCCTCTACAGCGTCGAAGGAACGGCACTGATTCAGAAGGCCAGTCAACGTTTCGTCTCGGCCGATTGGGCTGATTTCTCGGCCCTGGTGAATCACTTCCTCGACGGGGAGGCGTCCTGCTTCGAGCGACCTCGCCAGGCCTGTTTCGCGATTGCGGGTCCGGTGCGCCAGGGCCGGGTGAAACTCACGAACCTCCCGTGGCTGCTGGATGAGGTGGAACTGGCCCGCGCCTGCCAGCTCGAGGTGCTCGAGCTGGTCAACGACTTTGCCGTTCTGATCTATGGGCTGCCTCACCTGCAGCCAGAGCAACAGACGACCCTGCGGCAGCCGGCTGCGGGCGGCGGCGACCCCAAGGCGCCGATCGCGATTCTTGGGGCCGGGACCGGTCTGGGGGTAGCGATCGGAGTGCCCACGGCAGGGGGCTTGCAGGCCATGGCCAGCGAGGCCTCCCATGGCGAATTCGCCCCCTGCAACGAGGAGCAGTGGCAACTGAAGACCTGGCTGATGGCCGAGTTCGGTCTGCCGCGCCTCTCGATTGAACGGGTGGTGAGCGGCACGGGACTGGGCGACGTGATGCGCTGGCGCCTGGCCACCCATCCCGACGGAAGCAACCATGCCCTGATGAAGACGGCCGACACCGAGTTGCCTGCGGCGACCGCTGCGGCCGCCGCGGCTGGCGATCCCCTCGCCCGCAAAGCCCTGGATCTCTGGCTGGAGGCCTACGGAAGCTGCGCAGGGGATCTTGCCCTGCAAAGCCTTTGCTATGGCGGGCTTTGGCTGGGAGGTGGCACAGCGGGCAAGCTGCTCGATGAGTTGCGCTCAGAGCGCTTCCTTGGGGCCTTCTTGAACAAAGGACGGCTCAACGCCGTTGTGGAACAAATCCCTGTCCACGCCTTGATCGACAGCGAGACTGGACTCTTCAGTGCCGCTTGCCGGGCTCGGCTGTTGAACGCCTGAGTGGGACACTGACCCCAGCAGAACAGAGCGCATGGCCCGCCCCCGCATTGGACAGGGGGTTGTGGTGGATGTCCCCGCCACAACAGCCAACTTGGGTCCCGGCTTTGATTGCCTCGGAGCGGCCCTGGATCTGAACAACCGCTTCGAGATGCGCTGCATCGAAGGCAGTGGCGAGCGGTTTGAACTGGTGATCGAAGGCAGCGAGGGATCGCACCTGCGGGGCGGCCCGGACAACCTCGTTTACCGCGCAGCCCAGCGGGTCTGGAAAGAAGCAGGTGAAGAGCCGATTGCTGTCGAAGCGCGGGTCCGCCTGGCGGTTCCACCAGCACGGGGACTGGGAAGCAGCGCCACAGCCATCGTGGCTGGCCTGATGGGGGCCAACGCGCTGATCGGCGAGAAGCTCAGTCGCGAGAAGCTGCTGGAGCTGGCGATCGACATTGAGGGTCACCCGGACAACGTGGTTCCTTCACTGCTCGGTGGCCTCTGCCTGACCGCTCGAGCCGCCTCCCATCGCTGGCGCGTGGTGCGTTGCGAATGGGACCCGAAGGTGATGGTGGTGGTGGCCATCCCGGCCATTCGTCTGTCCACCAGCGAAGCCAGACGGGTCATGCCGAAGGCCATCTCCATTCCCGATGCCGTGACCAACCTCGGATGCCTGACCTTGCTGCTGCAGGGACTACGCACCGGGAATGGCGACCTGATCGCCGATGGGATGCACGACCGGATCCACGAGCCCTATCGCTGGGGCTTGATCCAAGGGGGCCAGGAGGTGCGCGAGGCCGCCATGGCAGCGGGGGCCTGGGGCTGCGTCATCAGCGGCGCCGGGCCGAGCATCCTGGCCCTCTGCCCTGAAGACTCGGCGGTGGCCGTCAGCAAAACCATGGTTCGGGCCTGGGAGGGTGCGGGGGTGGCCTCCCGCTCCCAGGTGCTGCAGCTCCACCAGGCTGGAAGCCGCTGGGAGCACCTGCCCTCCTAGGCCACTCAACCTGAGTAGAAATGCCTAGACCAGATCGGTCTCACTGGTAGATTTCTTCCTTGATAGGCACCTCCCGTAGGAGGAGGGTTGAGTCCCTAGAGGGCTGAACCCAGATACGGGACATCGCCCTCGATACCCAAAAGCCGTGCACGCGATGGACGCCAACCTGCCCCTGATGGCCGCGTCCGCTGCGATTCCCGGCTCCGCGTTTGGTGACTCCGCTCTCGCCCAGGGAATGCTGGCGGCGCCAACAACCTTTCCCTGGCTCAGCCTGATCGCTCTGCTTCCCATCGCGATCGCGCCACTGGTGATGCTCCTGCCCGGTGATGGCACGGACCCCAAGCTCCCGCGAACGGTTGCGCTGACGACCCTGTTGGCTGACCTAGGGCTGATGCTCTACGTCTACAGCCAGCACTACGACGGCTCGATCGCGGGGCTGCAACTGGTTGAGCGTTTCGCCTGGGTTCCCGCCATCGGCCTGGAGTGGTCCCTCGCCACCGATGGACTCTCAGCACCGCTGGTGGTGCTCTCTGGCTTGGTCACCCTGCTGTCGGTGGCCGCCAGCTGGAACATCAAGACCAAAACCAGGCTCTACTTCGCTTTGCTCCTTGTGCAGGCCTCTGCCCAGGCCTTGGTCTTCCTCTCCCAGGACTTCCTGCTCTTCTTCCTGGCCTGGGAGCTCGAATTGGTTCCCGTCTATCTGCTGATCGCCATCTGGGGCGGCCAGCAGCGTCAATATGCGGCCACCAAGTTCATCCTTTACACAGCGACGGCCTCGCTGTTGATCCTGTTGAGCGGCCTGGCCTTGGCTCTCAACGGTCCCTTCACCCTGAACCTGAGCGAACTGATTGCCCGCTCTCCAGGCGGCCTTTTCGGCCTGCTCTGTTACCTGGGATTCCTGGTGGGATTCGGCGTGAAACTGCCGATGTTCCCGCTCCACACCTGGCTTCCCGATGCCCACGGAGAAGCCAATGCCCCGGTCTCGATGCTGCTGGCTGGGGTGCTGTTGAAGATGGGGGGCTACGCCCTGCTGCGCTTCAACGTGCAGATGTTGCCGGAGGCCCACCTGCAGCTGGCCCCCGCTCTGATCGTTCTGGGCATCGTCAACATCGTCTACGGCGCCCTCAACGCCCTGGCCCAGGACAACGTCAAACGGCGTATCGCCTGTAGCTCCGTCAGCCACATGGGCTTCGTGCTGCTCGGCATCGGTGCCATCGACAGCCTGGGGATGAGCGGAGCAATGCTGCAGATGATCAGCCACGGACTGATCGCGGCCGCGATGTTCTTCGTGACCGGCGTGTTCTACGAGCGGACCAAAACCCTCTCGATCCCCAACATGGGGGGATTGGCAAAGGTTCTGCCGATCACCTTCGCCTTTTTTGTCGCCAGCTCCCTGGCCTCCCTGGCCCTGCCTGGCATGAGTGGATTCGTCAGTGAAATCACCGTGTTCCTTGGCGTGACGAGCAATGACGGCTTCACCGTGGGCTTCCGGGTGATCGCCGTTGTCCTGGCGGCCATCGGTGTGGTGTTGACCCCGATCTACCTATTGAGCCTCTGCCGACGGGTGTTCTTTGGACCCCGGATCCCGGCGCTGGCGGTCCTGGGCGACATGAAGCCGAGGGAACTGGTCATTGGACTCACCCTGCTCGTCCCAACCCTCGTGATTGGCTTCTGGCCTCGAGTGGCGATTGATCTCTATGAGGCGACCACCACGGCCCTTGCCAACGACCTGGCGCAGCACGCCGTCGTGGCCCTTCGGCTACCCGCCCTCGGCTAATTCCCCGCAGCGTCAGTCCCTGAGCTGGAATGGGCCGAACAAGGCCCCTTGCCTCAGCCACGATGACTGTCAGCAGCGCTGCCAACGCTCAAGCGGAGATCCTGCGGGGCGAGGGCCTGCCGAACTTTGAAGCGATCACCCCCGACGCCGTCAGCGAGCACATCCCTGCGTTGATGCAGGCCCTGGAAAGCGAACTGGGGGCCCTCGAGCAGTCCTTAGGCCAGAGACTCGAGCAAAACCAGACGCTGAGCTGGAACGATGTGATGGCTCCACTGCAGCGGCTGGGTGAGCGGCTGCGCTGGAGCTGGGGTGTCGTCAGTCACCTCAACGGGGTCTGCAACAGCCCAGAGCTGCGGGATGCCCATGCCAGACAACAGGCCTCGGTTGTCCAATTCGGCAACCGTGCTGGCCAGAGCCAGGTGATCTATCGCGCCCTGCAGCAACTCGAGGCGGGTCGCTCTGGCCTGGATGGCACCCAACAACGGATTCTCGATGCCGAACTTCGGGACATGAAGCTGCGCGGGGTCGGCCTCAGTGGCGCCAGAAAAGAGGCCTTCAACAGTGCCAGTCAGAGCTTGGCGGAACTCTCGACCCGATTCGGCAACCATGTGCTCGATGCCACGAACCACTGGACCCTGCGACTGACGGACGCCGCCGAGGTCGAAGGTCTACCGGCAAGCCTGCTGGGGCAGTTGGCCCAAGCGGCACGCCAGGCCGGCGACGAGGACGCCAGTGCTGAGCAAGGGCCGTGGCTGATGGGGCTGGACATGCCCCGCTACGTGCCATTCATGAAGTACAGCCGCAGGCGTGATCTGCGCGAGAAGGTCTACAAGGCCCACGTCAGCCGTGCCTCAGGTCAAGACGGCAGTGACCTCAACAACTGGCCGCTGATCGAAGAGATCCTGACGCTGCGCAGACAACAGGCGGAGCGGCTGGGGTTTGCCAACTGGGCGGAGTTGAGCATTGCCTCGAAGATGGCCGATTCAGAGCAGGCCGTGGAGTCGCTGCTGGAGGACCTGCGCGGCGCCGCCTACCCGATTGCCCAGCAGGAACTGCAGGCGCTTGCCACCTGCGCCCAAGCCCACGGCGCCCCAGAAGCGACTGAGTTGCAACCCTGGGACATCAGCTACTGGGCTGAGATCCTTCGCCAGGAGAGTTTTGAACTCGACAGCGAAGCCCTACGGCCCTGGTTCCCCCTACCGCAGGTGCTCGATGGGCTGTTTGCCCTGAGCGAGCGACTGTTTGGAATCCGGATCGAGGCGGCCGATGGGGAGGCGCCGATCTGGCATCCGGATGTGCGTTTCTTCCGCATCCTCGAGCAAGGCCAACCCGTGGCTGGCTTCTACCTCGATCCCTACAGCCGTCCGGGCAGCAAGCGTGGTGGCGCCTGGATGGATGAATGCCTGGTGCGCTCCAAGGGCACTGACGGCAGCGTGGTCCTGCCGGTGGCCTACTTGATCTGCAACCAGAGTGCGCCGGTCGGAGAGACGCCGAGCCTGATGACCTTTGACGAGGTCGAGACCCTCTTCCATGAGTTCGGCCATGGTCTGCAGCACATGCTCACGAGCGTGGAGCACCCCCAGGCGGCCGGCATCAATGGCGTCGAGTGGGATGCCGTTGAACTACCCAGCCAGTTCATGGAGAACTGGTGCTATGACCGCGCCACCCTGATGGGAATGGCTCGTCACTGGCAAACGGGTGAGGCCCTACCCGAGAGCGAATTCTCCAAACTGCTGGCCGCACGAACCTTCATGGGCGGTTCAGCGACCCTGCGTCAGGTGCACTTCGCCCTGGTGGACCTGCGTCTGCACAGCCAGTGGACGCCGGAGTCCGATGTGACACCGGAGGCCCTCCGAAGGGAGATCGCTACCACCACCTCAGTGCTGGCCCCCATCGACGAGGACGCGTTCCTCTGCTCCTTCGGACACATCTTCGCCGGCGGCTATGCGGCGGGGTACTACTCCTACAAGTGGGCCGAGGTGCTCAGTGCCGATGCCTTTGCAGCCTTTGAGGACGTCGGCCTGGAGAACGAAGACCAAATTCGCGAGACCGGTCGCCGCTTCCGCAACACGGTCCTGAGCCTTGGCGGCAGCCTTGACCCAAAACAGGTGTTTGAGGCCTTCCGGGGGCGTCAACCCAGTAGCGATGCTCTGATTCGCCACTCCGGCCTGGTAGCCGTCTAAGTCCAGGGCCTACAGGATGGGGGGAGATGGGCCGCCCCATGGCTTCAGGCTCCCCCCTCGCCTCTATTGCCGATCCCCTGGAGCTGGATCCGGACTGGTCCTGCAGCGTTCCGCTGCTCGCCTTTGAAGACGCCCTGGATCAGAGCGTCTTTCGCTCAGGCTTAACCCGATCGGATTGGCTCAAACGCCTCGCCCACCAGCTCCACAAGCCACAGTTGCTGCCGCTGCTCTGGCTGTTGCCCAAGGGCTGGAAATTGGCTCCGGCAGATTTGCCCCAGCGCTTGCAGACCCTGAGCGGACTCGTGGAGCGCGAACTGCTCACTCCGGCCCTGCTTGGGGCGGTGGCCGATGCGCTTCCCCACTTCCTCAATGGGGAACACGCCGCTGCCATGGGCCGTTGGCGCGGGCAACAGGACGCCGACCTGCCCAGCAGCTTGGAGCAGCTCCTTCGGCTCAATCCATCAAGCACTGATCCAACAGACCCTCAAGTAGGCAGCACAGAGGCCGAGCGCCTCAGCGGCGGGCTCATCTGGCATAACGCAGGACTGCAGCATGAACAGTCCGCCAGCGAGCGAGAGCGCAACGCACTGGCCGCCCGCGTGCTCAATCGCCTCGCAGCCAACGCGCTGGAGCAGGATCAGTGGCAAATCGATGGAGCCAGCAGCTGCAGGGCCTGGTTCAGCCGGTTGCAGCAAGAGGGCTGGAGCCTTCAGGCCCAGCTGCGCGCCAGTGTGGCCAGCTTTGGACTTGGGGCAAGCCTGCCCAATCCAGAGGGCTGCAGCCAGGTGCCCTTGGCCCTCCCCATCCGCACCGGACTGCTTGGGGAGGGGGAGCAGGACATCCAGAGCTTGCTTCCCCACAGCTGTCTGGAGCTGGAATGGCGGCGGGGCAACGATCTCATCCGCCTGCAGTACTACCAGGGCACCGAGGGGCTCTGCGGTTGGGAAGCCCTCAACGATCTCCATCGTCCCTGGCAGAACGACCGAGAGAATGGAACGATCCGCTACTTGGGGGAGCCGTTCTGCGCTGAACGTCTCCTCGAGGTGATGGATCTCTGCGACATCATGGCCTTGATACACAACCAGCAGAGCGATGCCGATGCGCTCTGGCTTGGGGGATATGGGGCCTTGGGATTTTGCATCGATAGCTCTGCGGTGTTGCAACAGGCCATGGACGGACGCTGCGACCTCTTCCCCTGCCTGCTCGGGGCCATCTGGCGAGAACGACTCCTGCAGCGAGCCCGTGGACTGCAGCTACAGCACGAGTCACAGCACAGGGCCCGTGAGCGCTATTGCCGCGCCCTCACAGAGCTGCCCCACGATGGCTTTTGCTTTGCGGAGGGCAGCCGCGATGCCAAACGGCGCCTCAAAGCCTCACAACCCCAAAGCAGCCCATTCCGGTTGACCCAGCAGGCCCTAGTCCTCTGACTCAATCGCCTGGACGATCTGCTCAACGACGGCCTCGCGGTGCAATTCAGCAAACGGGCCACTCAAACCGTTGTGGTTCATACCCTCGATCTCCCGCCGTTCGATGCGGGAGTGCTTCAGGGCTCGATTCCAATTCGAAAGGGGTAGCAACGGTGATCGCCCCGGATAGGCAATGCGGCCAAAGGCCGCCACCGGATCACGGCTCCCAACGATCATTGTGATTTTGGAGAGCTGGCTCAGCAGTTGATTGCCACTAAACACGCCGCAGAAGCTGACGATGCTCACTGGAGCACGGCAAATGCGGCGGAGGTATTCCGCGACGCCCATCGCCATCTCAGCACCACCGCTGTAGCCCACCAGAACGATGCGCTGGCCCTGATCAGGCCGAAACCCGACCTCCCCCAACCGCAACGCGATCTTGAGGGACAGCTCGTAATTCATGATCGGGCCGTAGCGGTGATCCGAGGAAATTCCCACCTTGATCACGTTGTTGGCTTGAACCAAAACGGCAGCCAACAGCTGGATCCAGCCGTTGGGATGCTCCTCTTGCAGGGCAAACAAGCGACGCCAAAACCAGGCACTGCCGAGGTCTTGAGCCAGGGCCACGGGCAGCACTGTGTAGGCCTCTAAGCCCTTCACCAACCGGGTGGAGTGGTTGAGCTGCTGATCCAGCAACTGCAGAAAGGCCGAGACCCGCGGCGGATGATCGCGCTCCAGTTGGTGAATCCCATCGAGATACACCACAAAACAGCGATGCTCAGCCGCCGCAGGGGACGTGGGGAACAGGGCGGTGGGATCCGGGAGCCCCTCCAACCAGCCCTCCCAAAAGGCAAATTGCGTCACCAGGGAATAGATGCCAGCCGTCGGAATCAAGACCAACAGCAGCAAGCCAGACCAACGCAAGAGCAGGTTGATGTCAGCCCAATCCAAGACCGAGCGCAGGGCCAAGAGCACATGGCCCACACCAAACCAACTCACCCCCAGCCCCAAGGCGAGCACCAGGACAATGAAAGTGAGCCTCGAGCGAGTGCTGTGTTGCTGGGCTTGGATCGCCGCTTGCTGAGCGGGGGATGACCGGTTCATCACTCAAGCCCCATGGGCATCGGACAGTTGGGAGGCCAGGGTGCTGTATCCCGCCTGCCAGCTCTGGCGGAACAACAACCAGACAAGCAACACGGCAACGGCATAGCCAGGAGTCGCCAGCAGCAAGGCCTCGCCGTAGGGCAGAGCGAAGCGCACATGCAACAACGACACCACGTTGAGGTGCATCAGCACCCAAATCACAAAGCCGATGGTTTCACCGACATAGGGCGCTGCCACCAGCAAATAAAAGACCGCCGGCAGCAAACACACAGCCACCCCATCAATAAAGGCACTGGGGTGGACTGGAACACTGGCTCTTGTGGCCAGCAGAACCATGTCAATGGTGCTGCTTAAGAGGAAAGCCACCGAAAGCATCAGGCCATCGAGAATCAGATGGATGATGATTTGGCGGCGATTGAGGCGATTGGCAAGGAGAGAAAAGACATGGGAGAGGGACATTGACAGTCCCACCACGAGCAACAAACCGAGGCCCACGTCGGTTTGAACGAGCCAAGTACCGAGAGCGTCGAGTGCTGCTTGGACTCCCATGCTTCAACTCCCCCGTCAACTAGCGGCCGGATGCAGCACGCAAGGCCGGCCGGTTAACAATCCAGATGACGTAGATGGAAAGAACAGCGCAATAGAAGCACCAGACCGAATTAAATGTGGCGCTATAGGTCAACCAGGTCAGGAAGATCGAGACAAAGATCAGGACCCCAAACAATTTGACGGCCTTATCAGAGAGAGCAATCAAGGGGAGAACAATGAAGCCCCAATACGCAAGCTCACCCACGGGCTCCGTGTTGACGAAGTTATGGATAATGCTGTGCAGATTGGAGACGTCATAGAGCAGACGACCGTTGCTGTGGACCGCAGGCTGCAGAGCGGGAGGGTTAAACAAAATGGGCAAGTAGAAGGCAATGCCCAAGACCGTTGCCACAATCGCGACCCAGCGCAGCCGTTGTTGCAGCCCCTTGGAATCCGTCGATCGACTGATTGACCAGGCGCTCCAGGGAATCCAGATCATCCAGAAGCAGTAGGCAAAAAAGAGGAAGCCCAGCCCCGCCAGGGTGCTCAGCGGCTCCACTCCGCCTTGGTCAATCGCGGTCCACTCCAGACCCTCAACAAACTGTTGGACCCCAAAGAAAAAGGGCACCAGCGCCAGTGGGATGTAATCCCGTTTTCCTGTCTTCTGTGCGACGTGGGTGCTGTAGAGCCCCAACGGCATCAAAACCGCCGATGCCGTGAAACTGGCGGAGGCTGAAAAGCACATAGAGGGCCTTCAAACTTTGCCTACCCATAGACACGCTTCCCTCGAGCGACAACGGCCGTGATGGGAAATGTTGTGGCTAAGGCGCCAGCAATTCCTCAGCCAATGTTGCGATCGCCCGTGGATTCACGATGAGTTGCCGGTGCGTCCAAACGGGCAAGGCCTGCCGCGGCCCCTGGGGCAGAACCGCCCGCCAACCAGGAAACACCGTGATGTCCGTGCGGCTGTACAAACTGACGCACTGCAAGCCATCCAAGTGATGCTTCCCCGCATCGAGATCCCGCAGGAGTGCGCTGCCGATCTTCATGTCAGCAATGCCTGCCAAGGGCCAGCGAGGAACCAACTGCGCCGTCAATGTTCCCTGCTGTGGACTGCCTAAACAGACCAGACGGCGCGTTCGCCGAACCCCGTCCCACTCCTGCAGCCAGGTGCGCGCAATCACACCACCCATGGAGAACCCGAAGAGATCCAGCTCTCTCTCAGCGCCAAAGCGCCCTTGAATCAAGCGATCCAATTGCGCGGCGAGCTGACGAATGGGCGTGGCGCCCAGGCGATGGGGCAAGTGGGGTGCAAAGAGCTCCAGGTCTGGCTGACGCTCCAGCAGCGCCTGCTCGAGCCGGCGAAACAAACGGGGGGTGTCCCACAACCCATGCAGCAGCACCAGAGGACGCTTGGTCATCGGTCAGGCGGACTGGTGCCGGCTGCGCTGCACGCCAACCGTGCCACCAAATCCAGGGACAGGTGCCTGGCATTTGCGCAGTTCGATCGCCATCGGTACCGGGCCGTAGAGGTCCTCGAGCAGATCCAGGATCAGGCCGCTCCAATGCTCCAAGGTCTGACAACGCAGCTGCCTGGCCTGGCGCTGCAGGGCCTGAATGGCACGGCTGTAATCCAGGGTCGCGGTCACATCGTCACGGGCGGCGGCGTCACTGAGATCCCAACGGAGCTCGATGTCGAGTTCAAACCACTGACCGAATTCCCGCTCATGGGGCAGCACGCCCACGTGGGCCCAAAGGCGCAGGTCCCGCACCACGATCCGATCGCTACCGCTCACAGGGGGCAATCGCGATGGCTGAAGCTGCGGGCGCCGGAGGCGTAGTCAGCGGCGATGTGCCCGTCACCACGCAACAGGTAGCGATAGGTCACCAGCCCCTCCAAGCCAACGGGGCCACGGGGCGGCAGGGTTTGGGTACTGATGCCGACCTCGGCGCCAAAGCCATAGCGGAAGCCATCGGCAAAGCGCGTGGAGCAATTGTGATAGACCCCAGCGCTATCGACACTGCGCAGGAACGTCTCCGCCGTTGCGCCATTGGTGGTGCAAATGCACTCGGTGTGCCTTGAGCCGTGGCGGGCGATGTGATCCAGGGCCTTCTGCAGGTCATCCACGACGCGGACCGAGAGGATCAAATCGGAGTACTCCGTCCGCCAGTCCGACTCCTCGGCTGCTGTTGAAACCCCCAAAGCCTGGCTGGCGGCATCCCCGCGCAACTCCACACCAGCCTCGGCAAAGGCCGGCAGGGCCTGTTCGAGGAAGGCCGCGGCGCTGCTGCGGTGAATCAGCAGGGTCTCGATCGCATTACAGGCGGCCGGGTACTGGGTTTTGGCGTCCAGGGCAATACGAATCGCCTGGGGAACATCAACCTCCTGGTCGACATACAAGTGACAGACCCCATCGGCATGGCCCAGGACAGGAATGCGGGTGTTGTCCTGAATGAAGCGCACCAGTTCGTTGGAACCCCGGGGAATGATCAGATCCACCAGGCCATCGAGCTTGAGCAAGGCCAAGCTTTCCTCACGGGACGTCAGCAGCTCCAGGGCCTGAGGGGAGACCGCCGAGGCCGCCAATCCGCTGCGAAGGGCGGAGAGGATCGCCGTGCAACTGCGGTTGGCTTCCCTGCCGCCCTTGAGGATGGCGCCATTGCCGGAACGAATGGCCAACGAGGCGATCTGCATCACCGCATCGGGGCGGGCTTCAAAGATCACCCCCAGGACCCCCAAGGGAACACTGAGGCGCTCGAGCACCAAGCCGGAATCGAGCTCCCGGTGCATCTGGCGCACGCCGACGGGATCCGGCAGCTGGGCCACCTGACGCACCCCTTCGATCGCGCCGGCCAGCTTGCTCGCATCCAGCTTCAGCCTGGCCACCAGGGAGGGAGCCAGGTCAGCGGCTGCCGCGGCCTCGAGATCAGCGGCATTGGCCGCGACGATCGCGCTGGCCTCAGCCTCGAGGGCATCGGCCATCGCCAGGACGGCCTGCCGTCGCTCTTGATCACTGCAACGCCCCAGGGCCATCGCAGCGGTTCGAACGCCACCAGCGCGCTGCAGTAGTTCAGGCGATGGATCGGGAACGTTCACACACTTCTGGGGCTCGAGTGAGCATCATCCCAGCCGGGCTCAATCATTCAGCCGTTCCAGAGCCAAGCGCGCGGCCCCCAGTCGCCCGGCCCCGTTGCCAAGGGCAGCACAGCGAATCTCAACGCCCAGGCGGCTTTCGGCCTGGACCCGCTGCTCCACCTCCGCCAGGGCATGGGGCAAAAAATGGGCGCTGGCGGCACTCAAACCACCTCCGATCAGCACCAACTGCGGCGTGAGGACATAGATCAAGGAACTCAAGCCGACCCCAAGCCAACGGCCGTACTCCCGCCAGGCCTCCAAGGCCTGCAGGTCGCCCGCACGGGCCAGCCGATCCAAGGTTTGAGGGTCCTGATCCAACAGCCGGCGCAGGCCGGCAATGCTGCAGTACTGCTCCAGGGAGCCACGGTTGCCACTGTTGCAGGCGGGGCCATCGGGGTTGACGCTGATCAGTCCCGGTTCAGCGGCGGCTCCGCCTTGACCCGTGAAGAGCTGACCATTGAGCAGCACTCCTCCACCCACGCCGGTCCCCAAGGTGAGCAGCAAGACATCGCGGTAGCCGACCGCAGCACCCCGCCAGGCCTCACCCATCAGGGCGCAGTTCCCATCGTTGGCGAGGGTCACCCGCCGGCCGAGTTGCGGCTCAAGCCATTCCGCCAAGGGCACCTGCTGCCAACCCGGCAGGTTGATGCAGACCCGAGCCACCCGGGCCGCCGCATCCATCGGTCCAGGCAAACCAATGCCCACCCTCGAGGCCCGTCGATCGGGATCGAGGGCAGCGACCGCATCGACGATTGCCGTCACCACTCCGCCGGGCATGGCCGGCTGCGGCGTGGGGCATTCCAACTCCGCCAGGAGCTCACCGCCGTTGGAGAAGCGGCCCAGCTTGATGGCCGTCCCTCCCACATCCACTCCGATCAGTTCGCTCATTGGGATGGCCGCTAGAAACGGAAGAAGACCTGCATCTGGGTCTGCCAACGGGCCTCCGCATCGATGGAGGTCTGTAGTCCCAACCAGGGCTTGGCCTGGTAGCCGAGGGTGACCTGGGGCGGGATGTCGCTGCGGTTGGGAGCAGCCAGCACAGAGGCGTTGAAACGCTCACTCACATCCAAGCCGATGTCGGTGACGGGAACCAGCTGCGATGGCACCTGACCGGAGCGGTTGGATTCGGCGTCGTAGTTCGTCGGTAAGACGTAGGCCGGATAGATCGCGAAGGTAAGCCGCTGGCCCAGCAATTCCGTCAGGCTGCCCACCAAAGGGGAGAGCAAGGACTGTCCAACCACGGTGGCGACGGCTGCTCCAGCGTTGCCACCGACCAGACCCACCAGGGAATTGCCGCCAATCAAGGCCAGCAATCGATCCTCAGGCAACGGCGGGGTACTGGAGAGGCGAATGTTGTCGACCAACTGGTCCGCAGGCCCCGTGACTTCGAGCCGCACCCGCACCAGTTGCAGCTGATCAAAGCTGTTGGGGGTCAAGGAGGCGTTGTTGAAGGAGCCATTGGTGCTCCAGTCGTAGATGGTGGAGCGATTGCTGCCATCGCCGAAGGCCGAGAGGGTGTCGGACACCCGCGTGCGCAAGACGATGTCCACGTAGGGAATCAGGCCCAGGCTGGGGGTGAAGACCGCCACGTTGGGGGCGTCGGGATCGAGGCTGAAGGTGGTGGTGAACAGCCCAAGGCGACCCCGCAGCAGCCGTACGACGCCACTGATCTGAATCTTGGGGTCGAGGGGGCCATTGAGGGTCAACAAACCACCCACACCGAAGTTCAGGACGTTGGGGACTTCCACCCGCAGATCGCGGCCAAAGCGCAAGCGGAAGCGCTCAAAGCTGACGGAGCCCAAGTTGGGCAGGGCAGCCCGCAGGTCTTGGCTGCTGGAGCTCTCCAACTGCCGCCCCATGACGAGCAGGGGTTTGTTGAAGTCCCACTTGGACTCCAGCAGGGCAGGAACGTTGGTGGGCTTACTGGGGGCGTCTTCCGTGGCGAGCTCACCGGGCTGAACGTTGATCGCCCCGCGGCTCAGGGCGAGCTCACCGCCCAGAACGGGGCGCAGCAGGCTGCCGCCGATCTCAACGGTTCCGTCGGCGACGGCGGCCATCCGCGCCAGCTTGAACGGGGCTTGCTTAACAGTGAGATTCAGACGGCGTGCTGGCGCACCCTCACCCGAGGCAAAGAGGTTGAGATCTCCGCTGCCACTGAGCTGCCCCTTGTCGCCGACGCGAGCGCTCAGGCTTTGCATCTCCAGGGAACTGAAGTCGAACAGCAGGACCGCATCGAGATCGCGGACCGTCTGATCGGCCAGCTGCATCACCCCATTGCTGAAGCGCAAAAAGCCGTTCGCCACAGGCTGGAGCAAGGAGCCACGCACCAGGAGTTCCAGGTCGGCGCTGCCCTGCTTCCACTGCACCGCCGAACCCGAGAGGGCCGTGAGAAAGCGCAGACCATCACCGCGGCTACCAATCCGCAATGTGAGGGCATCCGATGACGCCGAGAGTGGAACCGTGCCACGCACATCCACGACCTCAGAGGAACCACCACCGCGCAAGACCCAATCGAGGGCGAGTTGGTTGTTCTGCAACGTCACCTCACCGCGCTCGAGGGCCAAGCGCTCTCCATTGAGGGAGGCGTTCTGCAGGGCCAAATTCAGTTCAAAAGCTGGACGCTGCTTGGGGCCTCCGAGGCGATAGGAACCGCGACTGGAAAGCGATCCCCGGAGACCCTCTGGAACCGGCGCGACCAATGCCAGCAGTGCCAGTGGCAGATGGGCCAGCTCAAACTCCCCCCCTTGGTTGAGGGGCCCATGGAGACGCACAACCGTCGGCTGATCCGTAAGCGCTAGATCGCGATCCGTCCCCTGAAGCCACAGGTGTCCTTGGGCCGCGAGGTCGACAAATAAACGGTCAGCGGATGGCCCCCTCAAGGTGAAGTCGGCATCCAAGACCCCCCGCAGGTCCTGCAGTGCGGCTTTGGTTTGCGCCGATTGGGCCCGCTGGCGCTGACGCTGGGCTTGGGCCAGGGCCGTGAGCTGATCCGCCAGGGACAGGCCCTGGGTGTTGAACACCAGCTTGCCCAAATCAAAGGCACGACCACTTGGCGTCGGAGGGAGTCCCCCCCAATGGGGGACAGCGGCCAGCAGCTCCTGCAGGGTTTGCGATTGGAGTTGGCGAGCCTCCAACCGCAGCCAGAGGGGGCCGGCCTGTTGGCCTTTGAACTGAATGCCAACCGTTCCGTAGCCAAGGGCCGTCCATTGGCCATCCAGGCTGAAGCGACCCTGGCGAAGCGCAGCCTTGGCTTGCAGGGAGCGACCGAACAATCCAAGCAACTGCGGTTGATCAACCTGGAGCTGACCATCGAGGGACAGGGGCTTCATGGCGAGGGCCCCTTGCCCGCTCAAGTAACCGGACAACGGTTGGGGTGCGGCCGCTGGCCAAAGGGCCAGGTCAAAGCCAGAGAGGGGGAAATGCTCGGCACTCCAGCGGTAGCGCTGGTTGCCCGCCGTCAGGGCGAACGCCCCGCCCGCCCTCTTGAGGCTGAGGGAGCTGAGCTGCCAGCCAGGGGTCAGCCACGCCTGCAACACTCCAGGAACGGCGCTGTTTTCGACTTGCAGCCGCAGGGATAAGCCCTGGAAGGTCCCAACCCAGTTCTCATCAAGACCAAGCGGACCGAGCCCAGGCGCCTCCGCTTGAAGAGTGAGGTCGGGTCTAAGGCGTTGCAGGGAACCGCGGAGTGCCCCCGAGGCACTGAGTTGCCCCCGCAGCTCTGTCCCCAGCAACGCAGAGAGGCGCTCCAGGGGAAAGCGCCGAAGGTCAATCTCCAGGTCCATCGGCGTGCGCCCAAGCGGCAGCGGCCCCTGGGCCGTCAGATAGGGCGACTCGAAGCGCTCCAACCGCAGGGCCGAGGGGCGCCAGATCAGCTGGGAGCGAACCGAACCCAGCAGCGGGTTGCGCTGTTGCTCGAGCTCAAGGCTCAGTTGGGGCTTGCTCCAGGGGCCCAGTTGCTTGAGCACAAGCTGCAGGTTCGGACGCGAGCCAATGACAGGGCCCCAGGCCTTCTGCTGACGTGGTCCCAGGCTGAGTGTCCGACTGCGGAGCTGGAGGTTGGGCCAAAGCTGACCGCTCGCCACCAGCTCACCGCCACCCTGGCGAAGCAGCAACCGCTTCAGCTCAGCGCTTAGGCCTGCTTGGTTGCGCAGGAGAGCCTGGGCCTGCAACACCAAGGGCTGAGGGGGTTGATTGGCTACGGCCACACCGGCCAGCTGACCATCGAGTTGGAGCTGGAGCTCAGCCAGCGGCCCAGCAAGCGCGGCGCTGAAGCGGTGGCCCGCCTTGGACTCACGGGCCTGGAGTTGAAGCTGAAGCTGGTTGGACCGTGCCCCCACCAGGGGAAACTCACCCTGCAGCTGGCCGCGCCAACCACTCCAGCGCAGGGGGGAAGAGGCCAGGCGCAGTCCTTGAGGACTGCAGCGCAGATCCAAGCGAGCGGAGGTCAAGGGCTCCATTGCCCCCCCTGGCGCCCAGCGCAGATCGGTCAGATCCAGCTGTCCCTGACAGCGGTTCGTTGAGGCGCTGCGCTCCAGGCGCAGCCGGCCATTGAGCGCGCCCCTGACATCGGCTTTGACCTCACCCGGAAGGAACGGCAAGAGGGAGGCGAGCTTCAGCGCCTGGGGCTGAAGCTGCAACTGCAGCCGTTGGCGTTGCCAGTCATTGCGGACCTCAACGCGAAGCTGCCCCGCCTCACGGCTGCGCAGCTGAGTGTTGGTATCCAGACGCCGCCGGCGCAAATCCACCGACAGGGATCCCTCCAGCGCCAGGGACGTCGACTCACCCTTCGCCCCGTGAATGCGCACCTGGGCGGGGCCGCCGCTCAAGCCATAACGCAGTGTCAATGCGGGCGGTTGTCCCCCCGCAGGCACACGCCCCAGTTGCCAGAAGGAGCCTTGGCTGTTGCGCCGCAGGTCAACGCGGGCACGATCAATTTGAAACTGCAACACCCAGCTGCGGGTCAGCAGGCTGCGCAGGGGGTCCAGGGAGACCGAAACCGCCTGGGCCTCGATCGTGGATGGGTTGTCGAGCCCCGGCGTGAAGCGACTGGCGCCGGCCGCCAGACCGAGGGGCCGCAATCCGCGATAGGGACCGAGCTCCAGGGGATGCCCCATGGAGCGACTGGCGAGGAACTCGAGCCAGGGCTTTCGCAGGCCGTACTGCCAGGCCGCGACACGATCGAGGCCAAACCAAGTCAGCGCGATCCCCGCGGCCGCCAGCAGGGCAGGCAGGGAAGAGGCCGCGGGGCCGCGCGTTCTGGGATTCCTTCGGCGGCGCGCTGGGCCCGTGGGTCTCGGGGGCTGAGAAGGCCGCAATATAAGAGTGTTTCTTGATCCAGAACATCCGCCATGCGCGCCGATCCCCTCTTGCTCACGGCTGGCGAATGGCTGGGGATTGCCGCTGGTGGACTACTGCTGATCACCGTGGTGGCCTTTCTGGCCCGCTGGGGCTTCCGCTTCCGCTTGGTGGGCGTCACCAGCTTCACCGTGCTCCTCTCGCTGTCCTGTCTGGCCTTTGCCGTGAGCTACGCGCCCCGGCTGTTGGTGGAGGGGGCCGTCAGTGTTCCCGTGGTCTTCGACAACGGCTCTGATCTCGTCGTGGCAGCCGCACCAGCGGACCTCGCTGCCGAGACCTTTGGACCCAGCGTGGAACAGGTCGCCCGCAACCTACGCGGCAGCGGCCGCAAGGACCCCACCGTTGAAGTCCGCCTCCGCCGGGTCGAACCCCAAGGCGATGGCGTTGATCGCCCCGTGGTGCTGGCCACCGCCGTTCGCGATTGGGCCACGGGCGACGTGACAGTGAGCGTCAACGCCAAGCGGTGAGCGAAGGCAGCCCCTATCCGCTTCCCTCACATTTCGCCAGGGAGCAGGCTGTCCTGATGGAAGCCGGCATCCAAAGCTGGCCAGCGATTGCCGCCCTCTCCGATCGGGACCTCGATCAGCTCTCCAGACGGGGTGGGGCGCTGGAACGTCAGCTGCGCAAACTGCGCGGTCAGGCCCAGCTGGTGGTGGAGCTCGATCTTGAGCCCTACCAAGCGGCCCTCCTGCTCTACGCGGGGATCGCCAATCGTCAGGGCCTAGCGGCGGCATCGCCCCAGCAGCTCTTGACCCAGCTGGGGCGCCTCGAGCGCTCGCTGACTGGGATGGCCCCGGCACGCATCACACCCGCCCTGATTCGAACTTGGATCAAACGGGCGCAGGCGGCCAGTCGCTCGACGAAGTGACCCCTAGCGCGCAGCGCTGTAGCACAGGCGACCTCAAATAGATCCATCGGGAGTCCTTTCAGTGACACGCCTCCGCCTTTGCGGCCTGTCCCTGGCCGCTGCAACCCTCTGTTTCATCCAGGCCGCTCCGGCACTTGCGGACTCTGCGCTGCTGGAGTCGGTCAAGCAGAACCCCCAGAAAGCCAAGGCCCTCTGCGGAGAACTGCAGGCTCTCAACGCCAAGGGCATCTCTTACAACTCCCCTGAGGCGACAGCCCTGGTCGCCAAGCAGCAGGGTCTGAACACCACCGACGCCGAGATCCTCTCCACCTATGTGGTGGGCCTGTATTGCCCGAAAGTCCGGTGAGTCAAGAGCAGCTGCGCTGCTCTGACGGGACTGCCCTGAGGTCAACCCTCTGGAAGCCAGAGGGCCAAGGTCCCTGGCCCTCCCTGTTGATGCGTCAGCCCTACGGGCGGGCGATCGCCTCAACCGTCACCTACGCCCACCCCAGTTGGTACGCCAGGCGGGGCTTCGCCGTTCTCGTCCAAGACGTCCGCGGCCGCGGCGATTCGGAGGGGGAGTTCCTCGGCTTCCAGCAGGAGGCCAGCGACACCACCGCAACCCTGCGCTGGATCCGCCAACAGCCCTGGTGCAACGGAAAGGTGGGGACCTACGGCTTCTCCTACCAGGGACTGAGCCAGCTACTGCTCTCCGGCTCGGAGCATCTGCCGGATGCCCTTGCACCGGCCATGTGCGGCCTGGATGAACGGCTGCATTGGGCCAGCGAGGGGGGCTGTCATTGGTGGGCCCTGGGCCTGGGCTGGGCGCTGCAGCTTGCCGCCCAACGCTGCCAGCGGCAGGGGGATCATCAAGGCTGGGAGGAGATCCGCCGCAGCCTCGAGAGCGGATCCTTCTTGCGCGAAGGCTGGGACTTGCTGGAGCGCTTCGACCCCACAGGCATGGGGCTGCGCTGGCTGAAGAGCGACCCAGAGCGTCCAGAGGGCTGGAGGCATTACGAGCCGCCTGAGGAACTCTGGCAGCGGCCGATGCTTCTGATTGGCGGGTGGCATGACCCCCACCTCAGGGGTGTGCTGGATCTTTGGAGACGTTCCACGGCTGCCGGCGGATCCAGCCTGCTGCGCATTGGCGCCTGGAGTCACCTGAACTGGCAGGGGGGACTAGATCAGCTGCAGCTGGACTTTTTCCAGGAGCACCTCTGTGGACGGCCCCCAGCCCAGCCGTTGCCGGAAACCCAGTTGATGGAGATGGGCTCCGGCGCCTGGCAGCAGCGATCACCACGGCAGTGCAGCGGCCAACGCTGGTCCCTGGCCAGCAACGGCCTCGCCGCTGAAGGGCAACTCCGCCAGGACGCCACTCCCTCTCCGGAGGTGGTGATCGTGCACGACCCATGGCGCCCCATGGCCGGCCGCGGAGGACACCTCGGACTGGATGCGGGCCTGGTCGATCGACGTGATCTCGATGCACGCACCGACGTGGGCTGTTTCACCAGCGCCCGCTTTGATCGCCCGACCGAGGTGTTTGGCCAACCGCAATTGGAGCTGGAGGCTGTCTCGGATCAACCGGGGTTTGATCTCTGCGTCGCCCTCTCGCTCTGCCATGGCGATGGCCGGATTGAGCAGCTCTCAACGGGGTTCTCCCGCATCCTTGGCGCATCAGCCCAGGTGTCTCAGCGGCGCACGGTCTCACTGCAGCCGCTGCTGCTGAACGTCGACGCGGGCTGTGCCCTCAGGCTGTCGATCGCCCTGGCTGCTTGGCCTCAGATTGCCGTGAATCCGGGCGATGGCTCGCAGCCCCGCTCCGGTGCGGGCCCCAACCATCGCGTGATCACGGTGTCCCTCAGGCTGGGCAACGCAGCCCTCAGCATTCTTCCGATGGTTGGGGCAAACTGAGGCCCACTTTGAGCCTCAGCAATGCCGCGCCACCTGCGCCTGCTCTCCGCCGGTCTCCTGGCCATGGCGACGTCTGGCCTGTTGGCAAGCCCCGCGCCTGGGCAAGCGGTGTCCAATCCGCAGCCCAAGGCCATTGCCCAAGGCAGCGCGCTGAGCGTGGACCAGGCCAGGGCAGCGGCACTCCGGATCTTGAAGGCCGTTAAAGACGGAGATGCCAACGCCCGCTACGCCCAGTTTTCGGCTGAACGGCAAGCGATCACCAGCCCCTCGATGATCGCGGCCACCATGCGCACCCAGCCCAAGATCCTGGGCTACACCCTGCTGAGTGTTCGCAGCGGCATGGGCAAGAGCATCGTCGAGGCGGAACTGAACACCAGCGCCGGTAAGCGCGTGGTCTTCATGGTCCTCAATGGCGAGGGCAAACTCTCCCGCTACTACGTCGACCGTGCCGACGATGCCACGAGCCTGGTGGCCAAGAGCTTCATCGAGGCCGTGAGCACGGGGAACTTCATCACGGCCCAAAGCTTCCTCAGCCCCTCCTTCCAGGAGGAGATCACCCCTGACGCCCTCCAGCGCAAGTGGCTCGGGCTGCAGCGCATCACCGGAAACTTCGTCAACATCAACCGCGTCGTTGAGGCGGAGTCGACGCCGGAGATGCGTCTGGTTCTGGTGAATGTTCACTTCAACCGCCTCAGCGACAACCTCTACGTGATCCTCAACAACGAGAACCAAATCACCGGCGTCGACTTCCCCGAACAACCTGCTGCACCGGCTGCAGCTTCTTAGGCAAAAACCCGCTTAAGCTCCCAGCCACGCTTTGCCTTGAGGTCCTGTGCTGGCTCAGCTCGAGTGGATGGTTGAAGACGGTCAGCGCCTTGCGGAATGCCGCCATGACCATCCCCAGGCTGTCCTCGGTCCACAGCCCCTCGACAACGGTCAATGGGTGGTCCGGGTCTGGATGCCTGAGGCCGATCGGGTTGAACTGATCGGCGCAGGCGCCCCCCAGGCGATGGAAACGCCCCATCACCCCTGGGTGTTTGAGGCTGAGCTGCCCAGCAACCCCGGCAGCGGCTATCAGGTCCGGGTGCAGCGCGGCGGCATCGAACACGTCGCCCATGACCCCTGGGCCTTCCGCGACGAGTGGATGGGCGATCTCGATCGCCATCTTTTTGCCGAAGGCAACCACCACCACATCTGGCAGCGGATGGGCGCCCATGTGGTGAGCCGCGATGGTGTCGCCGGGGTGATGTTCTGCCTCTGGGCTCCGAACGCCCGCAGCGTCTCGGTGCTGGGCAACTTCAATGGCTGGGACGGTCGTCATCACCCCATGCAGTCGCGCCTGGGCGGCTGCTGGGAACTGTTCATCCCGGGGCTCAAGCCTGGCGAGATCTACAAGTACGAGATCCGCAGCCAGCAGGGGCACTGCTATCAAAAAGCCGATCCCTACGGCTTCCGCCACGAGGTCAGGCCCGATAACGGCTCGGTGGTCGAAGCCCTGGAGGGTTACACCTGGGCGGACAGCAGCTGGATGCAGGAGCGGGATAGCCGCAATCCCCTCGACCAGCCGATCTCGGTCTATGAGATGCACCTGGGCAGCTGGATGCACGCCAGCGCCGATCAGCCCTACATCGAGGCCGACGGCAAAGCCCGTGCGCCCGTCCCCGCCGCCGACCTCAAGCCCGGCGCGCGCCTCCTGACCTACCCCGAGCTAGCCGATCGGGTGATCCCCTATGTGAAGGAACGGGGCTTCACCCACATCGAATTGATGCCGATCTCGGAGCATCCCTTCGATGGCTCCTGGGGCTACCAGGTCACGGGTTGGTATGCGCCCACCAGCCGCTTTGGCCGGCCCGATGAATTCCGGGCCTTCGTCGATCGCTGCCACGCCGAAGGCATTGGCGTGATTCTCGATTGGGTTCCTGGGCACTTCCCGAAGGATGCCCATGGCCTGGCCTTCTTTGATGGCGCCCACCTCTATGAGCACGCTGATCCCCGCATCGGTGAGCACAAGGAATGGGGAACGCTGATCTTCAACTACAGCCGCAACGAAGTCCGCAACTTCCTTGTTGCCAACCTGATCTATTGGTTTGAGCAGTTCCACATCGATGGCATCCGCGTCGATGCGGTGGCCTCGATGCTCTACCGGGATTACCTGCGTCCCGATGGCGAGTGGATTGCCAATGAGCACGGCGGGCGGGAGAACACCGAAGCGGTTCAGTTCCTCCAGCAGGCCAACCACGTGCTCTTCCAGCACTTCCCTGGGGCCCTCTCGATTGCCGAGGAATCCACCACCTGGCCGATGGTGACCAAGCCCACGGACATGGGCGGTTTGGGGTTCAACCTCAAATGGAACATGGGCTGGATGCACGACATGCTCGATTACTTCGAGCTCGACCCCTGGTTCCGCCAGTTCCACCAGAACAACGTCACCTTCTCGATCTGGTACGCCTACACCGAGAACTTCATGCTCGCCCTGAGCCACGACGAGGTGGTGCACGGCAAGAGCAACCTGCTCCACAAGATGCCTGGGGACGACTGGCAGAAGTTCGCCAACACCCGGGCACTGCTGGCCTACATGTGGACCCATCCCGGCAAGAAGACCATCTTCATGGGGATGGAATTCGGTCAACGGGCCGAATGGAATGTCTGGGGTGACCTGCAGTGGGATCTGCTGCAGTACGAGCCCCATCAAGGCCTGCAGTGCTTGGTGGATGACCTGAACGTCTTCTACAAGTCACAACCAGCTCTCTGGCGGGATGACTTTGAGGAGTACGGCTTCCAATGGATCGACTGCAATGACAACCGTCATTCAGTCATCAGCTTCATGCGCCGGGAGAGCACGACCGGCCAATGGTTGGTCGTGGTGGCGAACTTCACCCCGCAAAGCCACTCGCACTACCGGGTGGGCGTGCCGCTGAGCGGCTTCTACACCGAGGTGTTGAACACTGATGCCGCCCGTTATGGCGGCAGCAACCTGGGCAACCTCGGCGGCAAGTTCACCGACGAGTGGGGCATTCACAGCTACGAGAACTCCCTCGATCTCTGCCTGCCCCCCCTGTCGGTGCTGGTCTTCAAGCGGGATGAGAAGCGCAGCCAGGAGGGCCAGGCTGCCGGCGAGACTGAAGTTCATGACGATGCGGCGGAACCCGGCGCCTGGAAGGCCTCAATCGGGGGTCTGCTCGGGTAGGTTCCAAGGCCCCTTCGCTGGTCCTCATGTCTTCCAACGCCCCTCTGCTGCTGCGCGCCGCCCGTGGTGAGCAGGTGGAGCGTCCTCCGGTCTGGATGATGCGCCAGGCCGGGCGGTACATGAAGATCTACCGCGACCTGCGCGACAAATACCCCAGCTTCCGCGAGCGCTCGGAGAACCCGGATCTCTCCTACGAGATCTCGATGCAGCCGTTCAACGCCTTCAAGCCCGACGGCGTCATCCTCTTCTCCGACATCCTCACGCCCCTGCCCGGCATGGGCATTGACTTCGACATCATCGAGAGCAAGGGGCCCCAAATCCAGGACCCCATCCGCTCGATGGCTCAGGTGGAGGCCCTGACTCCCCTGAACCCGGCTGAGACCATGCCTTTTGTGGGTGAGGTGCTGGGCCGCCTGCGCCAAAGCGTGGGCAACGAGGCTGCCGTCCTCGGTTTTGTCGGTGCCCCCTGGACCCTGGCGGCCTACGTCGTTGAGGGCAAGAGCAGCAAGAACTACGCGGTGATCAAGGCCATGGCCTTCCGCGAACCCCAGATCCTGCACAAGTTGCTGGATCACTTCGCCGAGTCGATCGCCAACTACCTGCGCTACCAGATCGATTCCGGTGCACAGGTGGTGCAGATGTTCGACTCCTGGGCCGGTCAGCTGAGCCCAGCTGACTACGACACCTTCGCCGCGCCCTATCAAAAGAAGGTGGTGGACCTGGTCAAGCAGACCCACCCCGACACCCCCTTCATCCTCTACATCTCCGGCAGCGCTGGCGTGATTGAGCGGATGGCCAAGACCGGTGTGGACATCGTCTCCCTGGACTGGACCGTGGACATGGCCGAAGGCCTGGCCCGCATGCCCGAGCACATCGGTGTTCAGGGCAACGTGGACCCCGGCCTGCTCTTCGGCAGCCAAGACGCGATCCGCGATCGCATCGACGATTGCGTGCGTAAGGCCCGCGGCCGGAAGCACATCCTGAACCTGGGTCACGGCATCCTTCCTGGAACCCCTGAAGAGAACGGTCAGTTCTTCTTCGAAGCCGGCAAGTCCGTGATGGACCGCCTCGGAGCTGCGGTTTGAGTTCGGCCCCCGCACGGATCCTGATTACTGGGGCCAGCGGCTGCGTTGGCCAGCACATCGCTGATCTGCTCTACCGCGAGAGCGACGCCGAGCTGTTGCTCTGGCTTCGCGATCCCAGCAAGCTGACCGCCGTCCCGGCCAACGATCCGCGCATCACCCTGTTGGTGGGCGACCTACGCGATGTGGAACCCCACCGCGCCCAGATCGCCTCGGCCACCCGCATCATCCATACCGCCACCGCCTGGGGCGATCCCGAACGGGCCCAACAGGTGAACGTGGTGGCGGTGAAGCAGATGCTGGCGGCCACCAATCCAGAGGTGCTGGAGCAGGTGGTCTATTTCTCCACCGCGAGCATCCTCAACAAGGACCTGAAGCTGCTGCCGGAGGCGATGCCCTACGGCACCGAATACATCCAAACCAAAGCCCAGTGCCTGGAGCAGCTGGAGCAGCATCCCTTAGCCCAGCGCATCGTGGCGGTGTTCCCGACACTTGTGTTTGGCGGACGGGTGGACGGCGGCGGCAAATTCCCCACCAGCTACCTGACGGCCGGACTGAAGGAAGGCGCCCGCTGGCTCTGGCTGGCCAAGTGGCTGCGGGCCGAGGCCAGCTTCCACTTCATCCATGCGGCCGACATCGCCCGGGTTTGCGTCCAGCTGGCGACCCATCCCCATCAGCCCAATCCAGAGGTCGGCCAGGGTGCCGTCCGACGCTTGGTGCTGGGACAGCCGATGGTGACGGTGGATGAAACCGTCAGACGCCTCTGCCGCTGGCGCCGCGCCTGGTACCCACCATTTGGCCTGGATCTCCAGGGTTGGCTGATTGAAGGCCTGATCAAGCTCCTGCGGATCGAAGTGAATGCTTGGGATCGTTTCTCGATCCGCCAGCGGCACTTTGTCCACGACCCGATCAGCCCTCCGGAGCGCTTTGGCTTGGTGAGCCATGCGCCCACGCTCGAGGCGGTCTTCGAGGACGCCGGGCTGAAACACCGGGGCTAATCACAACAGGAGGTTTCAAATGTTGCGAACCTCTGCAGCAAACGCGACGAGGGCCACTTCGGCCTCTTAATTTGGCCAGGTTGCACGAGCTCAGATGCGCCGTCTCCTCTCCCTGATTGCCCTTTGCCTGGCGCTGGTGCTGGGTGCTTCCCCCAGCTTCGCCGCTGATGCCGACCACGGCGCTCAAATCTTCTCCGCGAACTGCGCTGCTTGCCACATGGGCGGCGGCAACGTGGTGAACGCAGAGCGCACCCTCAAGAAAGAGGCCCTCGAGTCCTACCTCGCTAACTACAGCGCTGGTCACGAAGAGGCCATCCAGTACCAGGTCACCAATGGCAAGAACGCCATGCCCGCCTTCGGCGGCAAGCTGAGCGAAGGTGACATCGCTGACGTCGCTGCCTACGTCGAGTCCCAGAGCCAGAACGGCTGGGCCTGATCTCTCAGACCCCACAGACCAAACCGCCTCTTCGGGGGCGGTTTTTTTATGCCTGCTAAAGGCGAGAGCCGTTGCCGTACAAGGCTGAGCGCGCGAGGGTGAACGATGCGCAACAGCCAACGCCATGGGCAACCGCACAGGCCACGAGAGGAGCAGAACGACTCAAGAGCAATCGGTCGTGGACTTTCTCAAGCGCTCGAAACTCGCCGCGATTCCACCGCTCAGAAATGCAGCTGACGGCGGTACGGGCAGTGCACAACAAACCGCCGAGCGCCACTGGAGTCAGGACTGAGCCAGAGCACGCCGGGCCTCAAGCACCTCGAGATAGAGCGCCTCATCCACCTCGCGGATGTCGTATTCACTCGGCAGGCAACCGTGCTGATGGCGATGCACCACAAGCCAGCAATTGCGCTCAGGGTCGCGGGCTGTGCCGTCGAAGGTGAAGGACTCCTGGGCTAACCGCTGCACCAATTCAGACCGGGAAGGTTCTTGCTCTGCTGAATCGACGGGCATCTCGGCGTGTCTTGACCAGACTGGAGTCACTGGACCCAGCCATGATGGCGAGAGAGAGAGCCTGGCCGCTACTGCTGCTGAGCCTGACGCTGCTGGGGACGACGGTCAAAGCCCAGTCCAGCACTAATTTCGCCCCACTCGAACTGATTCAAGGAGGGGGGACACCGGCTGCGATTGGGCCGAATGCGCTGCGCATCCTTGAGGCCAAGCGCTGCCGACTGGTGGTCAACCCAGAGCTGCCAGCACTCCAACCCCTACGGATCGCACCGAGTGCCGTTGCGGCGAAAAACCGCCTGGGTTGTCTGTCCCCGGCGGATGCGATCTACGGAGCCGACGGCTGCCCGACCAGGCTCTGCAGCCAGACCAGTGGTGTCTTGACCCTGCCGGCTGCCCAATAGAGAAACTCTGGACACACTGAGGAGGACTCCTCTCATTCCGCAGCAACGGTCATGTTCAAGTCGCTGGTGAAGACCTCTGTGCTGGTCGCAACGACCGCTGTACTCAGCAGCCTTCCTGCCCTCGCCCAGGTGAGCGCCGCCAACGTCCGGGCCCTCAATTCCGCCCGCAACTGGGCCGTGGATAACAACGGTGGCCTGAGCGTCTATCGTCCCGCCGCCTGCATGTTCAACACCGGTGATGGCGGCGGCAGCTGCCTGACGCAGAACAACAGCCAGGGCTTCCGCTTCAAATTCCTCGGCGGTGCACCCGGCTGGCAGCAGCAGGGCACTCCCGCCACCACGGAAACCGAGATCCAGATCTCAAGCGATGGCCGCACGGTCAGCAACGTCATCTACAACGGCTCGCCCCGCTGATCGGAAAACCGTCCGGAGCGGACGGCCTGCATCCCCGAGGGGTGGAGGACCGAAGCTGCAACTTCGGTTCTCCCCTCCTTCAAAGCCAAACAATCGCCATACGGTTTGGTCACCACCCAGTTGAGGGAGGACCGCCATGCATCCCACCGCCGAACTGTTTACCGAGAAAGCCTGGGCCTCAGTTGTTGCAGCGCAGCAGCTCGCGCAGCAGCGCCGGCAGCAGCAGATGGAAAGCGAGCATCTCTTCGCCGCGCTCCTGGCTCAACAGGGTCTGGCCAATCGGGTGCTCGAGAAGGCCGGGGTGGATGTGGGGACCCTCAGCCAGACCATCGAGGCCTTCATCGAAGGGCAGCCTTCCTTGAGCTCTCCGCCTGAGAACGTCTATCTCGGCAAAGGACTCAACAGCGTCCTGGATCAAGCCAATGGCCTCAAGGAGTCCTACGGCGATAGCTACATCGCCATTGAGCATTTACTACTCGCCCTGGCGAGTGATGATCGCTGCGGCAAACAACTGCTCAAGCAGGCCGGCAGCGATGCCGCCCAGCTCAAAGAGGCCGTTCAGGCGATTCGCGGATCCCAGAAAGTGACTGACCAGAACCCCGAAGGCACCTACGAATCCCTGGAGAAATACGGCCGCGATCTCACCCAGGCCGCCCGCGATGGAAAACTCGATCCGGTGATCGGTCGCGACGAGGAGATTCGCCGCACGATTCAGATCCTCAGCCGCCGCACCAAGAACAACCCCGTCCTGATCGGTGAACCCGGGGTGGGCAAAACGGCAATCGTCGAGGGGCTTGCCCAACGGATCGTCAATGGAGACGTCCCCCAGGCCCTGCAGAACCGTCAACTGATTGCCCTGGACATGGGGGCCCTGATCGCCGGGGCCAAGTACCGCGGTGAATTCGAGGAGCGGCTCAAGGCTGTGCTCAAGGAGGTCACGGCCTCCGAGGGACAGATCGTGCTGTTCATCGACGAGATCCACACCGTGGTCGGCGCCGGTGCCAGCGGTGGCGCCATGGATGCCAGCAACCTGCTCAAGCCGATGCTCGCCCGCGGTGAGCTGCGCTGCATCGGGGCCACCACCCTTGATGAGCACCGTCAGCACATCGAGAAGGACCCGGCCCTGGAGCGCCGCTTCCAGCAGGTCTTTGTCGACCAGCCCACGGTGGAGGACACCGTCTCAATCCTGCGGGGCCTGAAGGAGCGCTACGAGGTGCACCACGGCGTGCGCATCGCCGACAACGCCCTGGTGGCTGCTGCTGTCCTCAGTAGCCGTTACATCGCTGATCGCTTCCTGCCGGATAAGGCCATCGACCTGGTGGATGAATCCGCCGCGCGCCTGAAGATGGAGATCACCTCCAAGCCGGAGCAGATCGACGAACTCGATCGCCGCATCCTGCAGCTGGAGATGGAGAAGCTCTCGCTCGGACGTGAATCCGATGCCGCCAGCAAGGACCGGCTGGAGCGGCTGGAGAAGGAACTCGCGGACCTCAGTGAGCAGCAAAGCGCCCTGAATGCCCAGTGGCAAAAAGAGAAAGGCTCCATCGATGAGCTCAGCTCAATCAAAGAGGAGATCGAGCAAGTGCAGCTGCAGATCGAGCAGGCCAAACGCAGCTACGACCTCAACAAGGCCGCCGAGCTGGAGTACGGCACCCTGACGGGTCTGCACAAGAAGCTTGCCGCCAAAGAAGAGGAACTCACGGGCGAGGGCGATGACAAGTCGCTGCTGCGTGAGGAGGTCACTGAAGACGACATCGCTGAGGTGATCGCCAAGTGGACCGGGATTCCTGTGGCCAAGCTGGTGCAAAGCGAGATGCAGAAGTTGCTGCAGCTCGAGGATGAACTGCACACCCGGGTGATCGGCCAGGAGCAGGCGGTGACCGCCGTGGCTGATGCCATCCAACGCTCCCGCGCTGGTTTAAGCGATCCCAACCGCCCGATCGCCAGCTTCCTCTTCCTCGGCCCCACCGGTGTGGGCAAGACCGAGCTCTCCAAGGCCCTGGCCTCCCAGCTGTTCGACAGCGAGGAGGCGATGGTGCGCATCGACATGTCCGAGTACATGGAGAAACACACCGTCAGCCGTCTGATCGGAGCGCCTCCGGGCTACGTCGGCTACGAGGAAGGAGGACAACTCACTGAGGCCGTTCGCCGCCGGCCCTACGCCGTGATCCTCTTTGACGAGGTGGAGAAGGCGCACCCCGACGTCTTCAACGTGATGCTGCAGATCCTCGATGACGGTCGCGTCACCGATGGCCAGGGGCGCACCGTGGATTTCACCAATACCGTCCTGATCCTGACCAGCAACATCGGCAGCCAGTCGATTCTGGATCTCGCCGGTGATCCCGCTCGCCACAGCGAGATGGAAGCACGAGTCAATGAGGCCCTGCGCGGACACTTCCGCCCCGAGTTCCTCAACCGACTCGATGAGTCGATCATCTTCCACAGCCTCAAGCAGGAGGAACTGCGGCAGATCGTGGAGCTGCAGATCCAGCGGCTGGCCAAGCGCCTAGAGGACAAGAAGCTGGGGCTGCAGGTCAATGCCGATGCCCTCGACTGGCTCGCCGGAGTTGGCTATGACCCCGTCTACGGCGCCCGCCCTCTGAAACGCGCGATCCAGAAGGAGCTGGAGACTCCGATTGCCAAAGGGATCCTCGCGGGGCAATTCAGCGCCGGGCACGACGTGGCAGTCGACGTGGAAGGCGAGACATTGCGCTTCCAGCAGGTGGACCCCAGCAAGCTGCCGCTGTTGGTCTAGTCCCTCGAACTAGCCGGGTTGGAGCGCAATCCCCATGTTGCGCTCCAACCAATCGGCCAGAACCAGCAGTCCCCACTGGCGCGCCCAGGGCCTGAGGTCAACCCGCCGCGATGCCGCCTTCAGATCCAGTTGAGGAAGACCGCTACTAGCCGATGGCGAGCGGAGCCACTGGTCAAAGGGAATCACAAACCCACGCTTGGGGGCGTCCTGCAGAACCGCCGTCACCTCCGGGAAGGCATCCCGCAGCAGTTGCTTCCCCTGGGCCAAGCGCTCTGAGGCTGCGATGGGCGCGAGAGCCTCAAAGAGAGCGACATCGACCAGCGGCACCCGAAGCTCCAGTGAACTCGCCATGGAGAGGGCATCGCTATCGCGCAGCAGCATCGCTCCCATGTAGCTCGACGTCTCGAGCCAGGCGATCTGATCGGCGAGAGCTGCAGACTCCAACCCCTCATGCAGGGGAGGCGTTGATGGAGCGGGGAGATCCCAGAGCTTGATCAAACGGGAGGCCTCGCGGGCTGAAAAAATCGTGCGCATGCAGCGGTGGGCCGCGGGCACACCGGGCGGACTGGCCAGGTAGTCCGAGAAGCGCTGGAGCTTGGCACGCTTGATCGGCCGAATCAGCTGGGAGGCGGCCCAGGCGGCCGGCCCGAGCCGTTGACGCAACGCCAGCAACTTCGGAACGGTTTGGAACAGCGGGTAGCCGCCGAAGAGTTCATCGCCCCCCAAGCCACTCATCACCACCTTCAATCCCGCATCCGCCGCCTCAGCCGAAACGCAGTAGGTGTTGAAGCCATCGGTGCTGGGTTGATCCAGGTCATCAAAGAACGCCGGGAGACGGGACCAAGCCTTGTCGCGTCGCAACAAGAGGCGGCGATGGTCGGAACCAAAGCGTTGGGCCACCTGCTCGGCGAGGACACTTTCATCGAAAGCCTCCTCTTCAAAACCGATCGAGAGGGTCGTCAGCCGTTGGTCAGAGGCCGCCAGGATCGCCGATGAATCCAGTCCACCAGAGAGGAACAGACCCACGGGCACATCGGAGACCATGTGCGCTTCGACGCTCTCCTTGACGGCCGTTCGTGTGCGCTCCACCAAGGCGCCATAGGAGTCGCCCTTCTCCTCCCCAAAGCGCGGCTGCCAAAAGCGTTCAATCGTCAACGCGCCGTTGGCCCAACGGGCCAGATGGCCAGGCGGCAGGGCGTTAAATCCTTCGACCAAGGTCCCGAGCTGGGGAACGCAGCCGAACATCAGGTAGTGCTGCAGCGCCTCCCCATTGAGTTCACGAGGGATTGATCCGCTGCGCAGCAGCGCCCGCACCTCCGATGAGAACAGCAGGCGTTGGTCTGACGATCGGTAGAGATAGAGCGGTTTGATCCCAAAGGGATCCCGGCCCAGCAGGGCGCTCTGGCGCTCCTGGTCGAACAGGCAGAACGCGAACATGCCGCGCAGGCGAGGCAAGGCTGAGGCCCCCTCACGGATCAACAGCCGCAGGAGCACCTCGGTGTCGCCCGTGGAGACAAAGGTCTCACCCTCGGCCTCCAGCTGGGCACGCAGGGTTTTGTAGTTGTAGATCTCGCCGTTAAAAACCAGCCGATAGCGCCCGCAGGGGGACTGCATCGGCTGGTGCCCCGCCGGGGAGAGGTCCTGAATCGAGAGCCTGCGGTGGATCAGGGTGCAGGTCGGGCTCTGCCAAATCCCGGCATCGTCAGGGCCGCGGTGGACCAGGAGTTCAGCAATGCGCTCGGCTTGGGCGCGAGGCATGGTCTCGGCCGATCCACGCGTGAGTTCGCCTGCCAATCCGCACATGCGAGGCGCCCCTCAGTGGAGTGAATCTACGGTCAAAGCAACGCGTTGATCCGCTGCGCCAACTGCCGATCCAGGTTGGAGAGCCCACCGGTGTCATGGGTCGTGAGATCAACGACAACCCGGTTCCAGACGTTGCGCCACTCCGGGTGATGGCCCATGGCTTCGGCGATCAGGGCCACCCGGCTCATGAAGCCAAAGGCCTCGTTGAAATCAGCAAAGACCAGCTCTCGGTGCAGCTTTCCATCCACCAGACTCCAGCCGAGCAACTGCTGCGGCAGCTGATCAATCTCAGCCGGAGTCAGCGGAACAGCAGCCATCAATCATCACCAGTACTGCACCCAGGCTGGCGCCCCTCAACCGAAGCGGTAGTGCTTGCGTACAGGCTGATGCACATCCCAGTGGCAGGAGAGACCGGACGCAAAGGTGACCAGATCACCGGCACCAAAGCGCACCGGTTCACCGCCCTCGGGAGTCACCGTGACATCCCCCTCCAGCAGCAGGCAGGTTTCCTGCTCGTCGTAGGTCCAGGGGAAGGAACTGATCTCGCAGCTCCAGATCGGCCACTGCTCCACCCCCAACGCCTCGAGCTGGGCAGGCTCAGGCCCATGGACAACGGTGATTGATGAGGCCATCAACGGCTGCCAGAACTGGGGCCATTCTCAAGGGCCAGATCGTGCAAGCGATCGATCAGCAGATCAATATCCGTGTCCTCCTCAGGCTCCGGTGTGGTCTCCCTGCGGCGCCGCACCTCCTCCGCCAGTCGCTCGGCATTGCGCCGCGCCAACTGGGTTGAAGGCGAGAGGTCCCGGCCACGCAGGGATGCCAGTTCCGCCTCCAGCGTCTCCACCCGCTGTTGCAGGCGCGTCAGCGCCAGGGTCAGTTCCTCAAGAGAAAGCGTCATCACTCACTCCCCGACCAGATGGGCCGCGACCCGCCTGCGCTGGGGCCTCGAGCGGTGCTCCCAGAGGTAAACCGCCTGCCAGATGCCAAGCAGCAACTCCCCATCCACAACACTCAGGGAGAGGGTTTGGCTGGTCAGCGCCGAGCGGATGTGGGCGGGCATGTCGTCAGGCCCCTCGTCGTCATGGCGATAACGGCGCAGGGAATCAGAGCCATCCAAGGCGCCATGGGCGACCTGAGGAACCACGGCCTCCATCCAGGCCGCCAGGTCATCGAGAACCCGCGGATCGGCATTCTCATTGATGGTCAGGCTGCAGCTGGTGTGGAGAGCACTCAGATGCAGGACGCCCTGTCGCAGGCCCGTGGAGCGAATCCAGCGGTTCAGCTCAGGGTCGATGCGCAAGAACCCCTTGCCGCTGCTGTTGAACTCGAATTGCTCGAGCGCCTGCTGCAAGCCCATCACTGATCCAGCGCAACCCGGCTCCAGTCAAAGCGATCAGCCACGGAGAGCCAGGGCCATCGTTCAGGCTGGGCCGATGACGACAGAACTCACACTCCTCTACGACGGTGGCTGCCCGCTCTGTCTGCGGGAGGTGAATTTCCTGCGAAAAAGAGATCAGCACTCGCGGATCGGCTTTGTCGACATCAACGCCAGCGATTACAGCCCGGAGCAGCACCAGGGAATCAGCTACCGGCAGGCCATGGGGCGCATCCATGCCATCCAGGGGAATGGGACCGTTCTGAAGGATGTCGCGGTCTTCCGCGAGGCCTATCGCCTGATCGGCCTGGGCTGGTTGTACGCCCCGACGGCCTGGCCCGTCATCGGACCGTTGGCGGACTGGGTCTATGGCCTCTGGGCCCAGTGGCGCCTCGCCCTCACGGGACGCCCGAACCTGGATCAACTCTGCAACTGCCGCTTAGAAGCGACGGCGGATCAGACGCGCTGAGACGCGGGTATCCAACAGCAGGGTCAATAGCCCCACCATCAGCGAGAGCATCGCCACAACGAACAGCGGCACCACGATCGCCGTCAGGTCAATCACGGCGATCGCACTGATGAAGGTGACCGCCACCACGGCTGCCACCAGTACGCCGGTTGTGGTGACCGCTTCGCTGGCTCGGGTCAGCAGGGTCATCCGCCGCTTCAACAACGCCAGATCCATGGCTTCGTCCCGGATGCTCTGCAACCGCTGGGCCCGGTCCAGCACACGGGCCAGGCGGTTACTGATCACACTCAATAGGCCCGCGATGGCCGTCAGCAGAAACACTGGGGCCACTGAGAGCTGAATCGCCTTGGCCAAGCCGAGCATCGGTGAGCCAGCTCCGGGATCCATCGTCAGCCACATCGACAGGTCCACCTAAGCGAGGCGAGACAAAACTGCCAACCTGGCGGCAACCACTCACCGCCCCGTGACCCAAATCAACAGCAGCTACAGCGGGGACCTGCGTTGTGCCTCGCTGCACGGGCCATCGGGCTCCGCCCTGGAAACCGATGCCCCAACCGACAACCAAGGCAAGGGCGAGCGCTTCTCACCAACCGACCTGGTGGCGACAGCTCTGAGCACCTGCATCCTGACGATCATGGGCATCGTCGCCGAACGCCACGACTGGGATCTCAAGGGATGCACGGCCCGGGTGGAGAAGGTCATGACCAGCGAAGCCCCGCGCAAGATCGCCCAGCTCGAGGTCTGGATCGAACTACCGGCCCACCTCGATGAGAAGGCCCGCAAGATCCTGCGCAAAGCCGCTGAAAACTGCCCGGTCAAATTGAGTCTTGAAGGGGCTGTGGCGATGCAGCTCCACTGGAGCTGAAACGCGATTGCAGTGAACGGGCATTGATCCAGGGCCCAGGGCTGGCCCCGCCCTGGCGTCGCCACTGCAGCGTCCAGCCTTCGGGCAGATCGATCACCGTGGCGCGACCTCTCCAAGGAATCTGAGCGGGCTTTCCGGACATCCACACCAGCCGCTCATGGCGCGCGGAATCCGGACAGAGCTTCAAGGTGCTCATCAGGCCACCGCTCTCGAAACTCCAAAACTGATAGCGCTCCGAGCGAACAGAGCTCACCGCTTTGAAGGAGCCAGCAAACGCCACTCCATTGCAGTCAGACAGAACCGTCTGACCAACCCGAACCTCGATCGAACCGGGGGCGACCTTTTTGCCTTCATCCCAGCGGGTATCAATCAAAAACCGCTGCTGACCTTTTTCAAGAGGGTGCAGCCTGTCGAGGCTGCCCGAGATCAGAAGCGAGGCAAATTTTCCCAGGTCTGAGCCGCTTGGGCGCGGCCGCGGAAAAGGGGCTGTTTCAACAGCCTTGGCGGCCGAGCAGAGCAGGGCGGAAGACAGACAGAGGCCTGCGGCCAGGGCGTTGCGAAGCACGTATGTAGCTGACATGGCTCGGGCTGAAGCTCCCTTCAGCCTCGGGGCTGCGCCAAGCAACGGGCATGAGCGAAATCAAGCCCGGCCGTGATCCCAGTCACACACCTAGGGTCGCGCCCAGAGCCGGGCATTCCCTTGAGCGCAGGACAGGCATACGCACAGCTTCGCGATCACCTGCACACCACCCAACTGCTCGGAGGGATTCAGAGCACGCTCTACTTCGACCAGAACACCGCCATGCCGCCGGGATCGGCCCACTGGCGCGGCGAGCAGCTGGCCCTGCTGGCGCTGCAATTGCACGAGCGGCAGACCTCAACGGAATACGCCGATCTGCTGGCCAATGCCGAGGCCGAAGCAGGAGCCCAGGCCAGTCACGAGCAGCACCGCAACCTCCAACTGTTGCGCCAGCAATGGGAGCGGCAGTCCCGCCTGGATCCTGCCCTGGTGGGGCAACTGGCCCAGGCCCAGGCCCAGGGCTACGCCCTTTGGCAAGAGGCCAAGCGCGACAACGCCTTCGCCCGCTTTGCCCCGGCCATCCAATCCCTGATTGATCTAAGGCTCGAGCAGGCACGTCAACTGGCTCCGGCCGAACGGGATGCCTCGGGCCAGGAGCGAAGCCCCTGGGAAATCCTGGCCCAACCCTTTGAACCGGACGTCAGCAAAGAGGCGCTCAGCCGCTGGCTGCTTCCCCTGCGCAACGAGCTGCCGCCGCTGCTTGAGCGAGCCCAGGCGCTCCCCAAGGGCAGCACTGAGCGGTGGGATCTCAGCGACCAATCCCAGGAGAGCCTCTGCGATCAATTGCTGCAGGAGTGGGGGTACAACCCTCAGCGCTGCTGCCGGGCCCGCTCACCCCACCCGTTCTCCAGCACCCTGGGGCCGGATGACTTCCGGATCACCACCCGCGTCGTCGAGGGACAACCCTTCTCGGCCTTCCTGGCCACCGCCCATGAATGGGGGCACAGCCTCTATGAACAGGGACTGCCGCGCACGGGGGATCACTGGTTCCCCTGGCCCCTGGGGGAAGCCACCTCCATGGCCGTTCACGAAAGCCAGAGCCTCTTCTACGAAAACCGATTGGCCCGCAGCCAGACCATGGCCTGCCGCTGGCATCCGCGTTTCGCCCAGGCCCTTGGCCAGGATGTCTGGGGGAGCAGCCAGGGGTTCTGGCGCGATCTCAATCCGATCGCTCCGGGATTGACCCGGGTGGAGGCCGATGAGGTCAGCTACGGCCTGCACGTGCTGCTGCGCTACGAGCTCGAGCTCGCACTGCTGGAGGGGGGGATGCCCGTTGAGGAGTTGCCCAGTGCCTGGAACCGGGCCATGAAGGAGCTCCTCGGCATCGAGCCGAGCAACGACCGAGAGGGCTGCCTGCAGGACGTGCACTGGAGTGAAGGACTCTTTGGCTACTTCCCCTCCTATGCCCTGGGACACCTGATCAGCGCCCAGATCAGCGAGACGATCGAAGGGCAGCTCGGTCCGATCGAATCGCTACTAGAAGCGGGCGATGACGCAGCCCTGGGCCACTGGCTCAAACAGCGGGTGTATCCCCTGGGGCGCAGTGTCAACGCCATGGAGCTCGTCGAGCAGATCTCAGGCTCCCCCTTGAGCCATCGTCCGTTCCTGCGCTACCTGCAGCAGAAGCTCGAACGACTCGCCGCGTGAAGAAACGGAACAAAGGTGTGCAAACGCTGACCGTTGCGCTCTGATGGGCCTGCGCGAAAGGAAAGAGATGGCAAATCAATTCCCCCGCAAGGCCAGTTTCGATCTCTCGCCCCAGCAGCATGGGCAGAGCGTTAACAGCCAAGCCACCAACTCTGCAGGAGCGAAAGCAACCAGGCGCAGTGAAGACGAGCGCTTGGTCAATGAAAACCTAAGCCGGATCTTGCAGTCCTCCAGCTATCAGCTGGCCCACGCCGATGAGGAACTGCTCTCCAGCGCCGAGATGCGCGGCGTCCGCATGTTGCTGGAAATCACCAAGCCACAGCAGGTCCTTGAAGCCGAGGGCGTTGAGTCCACCATCATCATTTTTGGTGGGGTGAACATCATTGAGCGCTCCGCTGCCGAGGGGCGACTGGCCGCCGCAGAAGCCGAACTCGCCCGTAACCCCAACAGCGGCCCACTGCAACGGCAGTTGAGACGCAGCCAGACCCAGTTGGAGTTCTCGCGGTACTACGACGCGGCCCGTGAGTTCAGCCGGCTGGTCTCGGCGGACCAACAGGCAGGTCATCACAACCATGTGATCGTCACCGGTGGCGGCCCCGGAATCATGGAAGCGGCAAACCGCGGTGCCTTTGATGCCGGTGGACGCTCGATCGGTCTGAGCATCAAGCTCCCGGGGGAACCCGAGCCCAACCCCTACATCAGTCCCGAGCTCTGCTTTCAGTTCAATTACTTCGCCCTACGCAAGTTCCACTTCGTCAAACGCTCGGCCGCTGCAGTCCTCTTCCCCGGCGGCTTCGGCACCCTTGATGAGCTGTTTGAAGTCCTGACACTCCGCCAGACCGCGATCAAGGGTCAGATGCCCGTCATCCTCTTTGGAACGGAGTTTTGGCAACGGCTGATCGATTTTGATTACCTGGCGGACTGCGGGCTGATCCGCGAGGAGCACCTGGAGCTCGTCAGGTTCACCGACTCAGCGCAAGAAGCCTGGTCCTGGATCCAGGCCTGCGAAGCCCAGCAGGATCACGAAGATCTGAGCTCCGAGGCGCTCGCGGCCTAGGCCAAAGGCCGGTTCCGGGAACTCCGTAGGATGCCGCCCATCCTTAAGGCCCGCTGCCCTGATGGCGAACATCGACCACGCCCCAAGCCGCACGATGCTCAACCTGCTGCACGTGCTGCCGGCCTTTGCCGATGAAGCGGAACTGCGGCTGAACACCATCGTTGAGCTGAACAGCAACACGATCAACAAGTACGAGCTGATCACCGAAACCGGTCACCTCAAGCTCGATCGCGTCGGCTACTCCTCCCTGGCCTACCCCTTCGCCTACGGCACCATCCCCCGCACCTGGGATGAGGACGGCGACCCGCTCGACATCGAGATCGTCGGTGTGACCGAGCCCCTGGTGCCCGGCTCCCTGGTGGAAGCCCGCATCATCGGCATCATGAAATTCGACGACGGCGGCGAAGTCGACGACAAGGTCATTGCCGTGCTGGCCGATGACAAGCGCATGGACCACATCACCAGCTACACCCAACTTGGTGAGCACTGGCTGAAGGAAACCCAGTACTACTGGGAGCACTACAAGGACCTCAAGAAGCCCGGCACCTGCCGCGTCAATGGTTTCTTCGACTCCGCAGAAGCCGTGAAGATCGTCAAGGAGTGCGAGGCCCGCTACATGGAAGTGATCGCGCCCAAGCTGGTCAACTGATCGCAGCCAAGCCCCCAACCGGGGGCTTTTTTCATGGCTTGGAGTCTGCGGACGTTTGGGCTCGAGCTACGGCCCGCGCCATGCCGTCGCGGCTGGCCAATCCCTGCAGGGCCTTCACGGGAAGGCCCGTGGCAGGGAGGGCGCTGGGGAGATGGGGCAGGTCCGGCAGGGCGAGTTCAAAGACCGGCAGTTGACGCAGGCCGTTGGGACGCAACTGATCTTCCAACTGGGCGAGGTTCGCGGAAGCCGGCAGCCAGAGCAGCTCCGAGCGCCGGCAGTCCGCCAAGGTGACAGCCGGCCCCAAGCCGGTGAGGGCCCGCTGCAGGTCAGCCAGGGTGACCAGGCCCACCACCCAGTTGTCCTGCTCGACCATCAGGCAGTGACCATGGGCCGAGAGCAGTTGCTGCAGCGCTGACTGGGCCGACTCCGCAGCATTGAGAACCAGCGGTGCCTCGGGTTCAAAGGCATCGAGCACGGGCAGGGACGCCAAGGCATGACGGCGCTGGTCCTCAATCAGATCAGGCCCCAGCAGACCGGGGTCAGCCAGGCCCTGCCAGCGCTCCACCAAGGCTGCACTCAGACCCGCGGCCGCCATCAGCGGCAGGACGATGCGGATGTCACGCGTGAGCTCAAACAGCAGCAAGAGGGCGGTCAAAGGGGCGCGGGCACTGCCGGCCAGAACCGCAGCCATCCCGACCATGGCGTAGGCGGGGGGTTCCGCGACCGGCAGGCCAAAACCGCTGTCCCCCAGCAGTTGGCCATAGACGTTGCCCAGCACCGCGCCGGCAAACAGCGACGGCGCAAAACCACCGCCCACAAAGCCTGTGGCACTGCTCAAGGCCGTAGCCAGCAGCTTCACCAGCAGCAGACCCACCAGGGTGAATAGGGCGATGCCGCCCCCACTGCCGAGCAGCGCCTCGATCGTGTCGTAGCCCACCCCAAGCACCTGGGGAAAGCCCAGGGCCATCAAGCCAATGGCCAAGCCCCCCAGGGCAGGCAGGGACCAAGATGGCAGGCGTCCCAGCAGGCGCTGGACCCGTGGACTCCTGCCAGCCGCCAGCAGGCGCAGGAGCGCCAAGGACACTCCGCTCGCCAAGAGCCCCAAGCCCAGATAAAGGGGCAATTCCAGGGGCGAGCGCACCTCGTAGGCCGGCAGGCGAAAGATCGGGTCACTGCCCAAACAGAGCTGCGTGACAAGGGCGGAGGCCACCGCAGCCACCAGCACTGCGCGGATACTGGGACGGCCGGGGATGGTGCTGTAGCTGCCCTCAAAGGCAAAAAAGACACCGGCGATCGGGGCCTTAAAACCGGCCGCCAGTCCAGCCGCAACACCTGCCGCCACCAAGGCCTTCTGGGACTCGGGGGGCAGTCCGCCGCGCATCCCAAGCCACAGGCCAATGTTGCCGCCGCTCTCAACGCTGGGCCCCTCAGGGCCAAGGGACGCGCCGCTGCCCAGGCTCAGCGAAGCGCCCAGCAAGCGCTGAAAGGGCAGCTTGGGCTTGGCCTGAACCGCGCCGTCAGCCATGGCCATCAAGCTGGGCAGTCCTGGACCCAGGTCCCTGGACCACAGCCGCAGCAGACCGACCCCCAATCCACCGAGCACGGGCATCAGCACAACCGGCCAGGAGGCCAACCACAGGGGGAGACTGCCCGTGATCGCTGGTGTGGGATCCGGAGGAAGCGGCGTGGGATCCGGCAAAAAGCCCACGCCCCCCAGGCCGATCTGAAGCAAGGCCCGCAGCGGTGTGCCGCTGTCGACCGGCAAGGGATCCACCGGCAGAACGGGCGGCTCGGGCTGGGTCTGTCCCACCAAGGCCAGGGCCCAGGACACGGCCGGGCCAAACAGACCGTTATTGATCAGGCCGAGCAGCTCGTGGAAGCCGACCACGGCCAATCCCGTCAGACCGCCAACGAGGGATGCCCAGGCCAACAGGCTCCATTGAAACGGAAGGGGCCGAGCCTCATCGAGCTCAGGCGGGGCCCCGTCCGGAAGGGTGTCAGGCCTCGGGCCGAACGGTTGCAAAGATCTCCTCCAGGATCTCTCCTGCTCCCTGGGCCTTCAGTTTGTGGGCCAAGTCAATCCCCAGGGCTTCAGGGTTGGTTTGATCCCCCTGCACCTGATCGCGGATCAGACGCTTGCCATCCAGGCTGGCGACCATGCCGGTGAGCACGAGCTCGTCCCCTTCAAAACGGGTGTTCACACCGATGGGGACCTGACAGCCGCCCTCCAGTTCGCGCAGGAAGGCGCGCTCAGCCAGGCAGCGACGGGCGGTGGGAACGTGCTCCAGCACTTTGATCTGCTCCAGCACCTCGGCGTCGCCATCGCGGCACTCAATCCCCAGGGCCCCTTGACCCACGGCATGGAGGGAGATGGAGGGATCGATCAGCTCGTGGATGCGATCGCCCAAGCCCAGGCGACCGAGACCGGCGGCGGCCAGGATCAAGCAATCGAATTCGCCGGAATCGAGCTTCTCCAGGCGGGTGATGACGTTGCCGCGCACATCCTTAAAGGTGAGGTGCGGGTAGTGGTGACGCAGCTGGGCCAGACGACGCAGGGAGCTGGTGCCCACCACGGCCCCGTCAGGAAGGGTCGCGAGGGTCTTGTCCTTGTGCTTCTCGTGCACCACCAAGGCATCGGCGGGATCCTCCCGCTCGGTGATGCAGCCCAACATCAGCCCCTCAGGCAGGTTGGTGGGCAGGTCCTTCAGGCTGTGGACGGCGATGTCGGCACGGTCCACCAGCATCTGAGCCTCGAGCTCCTTGGTGAACAGACCCTTGTCCCCAATCTTGGCCAGGGCCACATCGAGGATCTTGTCGCCCTGGGTGGCCATCGCCTCGATGGTGATCTCGAGACCGTCATGGGCCTTGGCTAGCTCGTCACGCACCCAATGGGTCTGGACCATGGCCAGCTGGCTGCGGCGAGAGGCAATGCGCAGTTGGGAACCAGCCATCGGAATGCATCAAGGCAGCAAACAGCCGCCAAGCCTAGGGAGTGGTGTGCCCATCGCGGCCAAAGGCCGCAAAGTCTTGATCAGTCGTCGTTTGCGAAGAGGGCCAGGGGAATGGGGCCCCAGGTGTCCTCGGTGCTGGGATCCACGGGGTTGTGTCCAGTGATCAACAGACCTTGGCCCAGGCCACTCTCACGGCGCACCAAAAAACGACCGTTGTTCTGATTCGCCTTCAGGAAGACGGGACCCTCGATCGTCGCCAGCTCCTCACCGGCTGGATCCAGCTCCAGGGTTTCCCAGGAGAAGCGCTGCTCAAGCGCCCGCAGGGTCGCGACCGCAAGGGCTGCGGAGGGGGCCATCACACCCACGGTGAACCACTCGCAGGTCGCCATGGCCTGGGTCAGTTCCTCCAGCAGTTGCCCCTGCTCAGCTGAGGAGAGCTCAGGGGCCGTGCGCAGTCCCTTTAGTGATCCCAGCAGCGAGGGCCCGTCAGCCATGGATGGAGGAAGAAGTGGGGTGGTGCCGTTCCCAGACGGTGAAACCGGCCAGGCAGAAGCTGAGCCACACATAACCGACGGCCGCCCCAGCCAGGATGTCCGTTGGCCAATGGGCGCGGCAATAGAGGGTGCTCAGCCAAACCAAGGCGACCCAAAGACTCGAGAGGAGAAACAATGGCCGGCGCAACCTGGGGTAGTGGGCCGCCAGCAGGGTGCAGCTCATGAAATAGAAGACCACCGAACCGGCTGCATGGCCGCTGGGAAAACTGCGGCCACTCAGCTCCAGCAGGCTGGCGTCGGGGCGGGGTCGATCAAACCAGGGCTTCAGCAAGCGATCAACGATCACCAAAATGCCGCCGGTTCCGGCCACGACGCAGACCAAATCAGGCCAGAAGCGCTTGAAGGCCAGGAAACCCAGAACAGCCAGGACCAACACCGCGGTCACATGAATGCCACTGGCTTGATAGACAACCAGCAGGAGCTGTCCAAGCCAGGCGGGGATGCGCTGATGCAGCCCATCGAGCAGGACGCGATCGAAGGAGTCCGAGGCATTGGCCTTGAGGGTTGGACTCACCACCAGCAAGACAACCGCAATGGCCAGGGTCAACAGCAATCGGCGCCGTCCAAGGGCGTTCAACCACTCACGCAGAAGAGGAGGCATGGCGATCACCGTCTCTGGCTCAACTGATCGAGGGTGGTGCGGTCCAGTCTGATCAGGCGGTGGGCATCCAGGCGGCCCAGCAGCTCCGCATCACCGGGTCCCACGCCCAGGTCCAGCAATTCACGATCAGACCCCAGGACCAAGACGGAATCAGCGGGTAGAGCCTGGGCCTCCAGCTGATCGATGGCCGAACGGGCGTCGTGAACGAAGAGCACCGGACGACCGCTGTAGAACACCACGCTGTAGCGCTTGTAGCCGGCCACCAGCAGCGGTTCGCCAGGCAGAGCTGAGGCAGCGGCCTGACGGGCCAGCACCCGGATCGGCAGCAGGCGCTCACGATCCATCAGGGGCGCCAAGACGGGAATGACCAAGGCCAAAACCGCCGCAAACCCAGCGGCATTGGGGAGCCAAAGCCAACGCAGGGCGACGCCATCCCGCGCACGAAGCAACCAGATCAACGCGCCGCAGGCACCTGCCAAGGGGAGTGCCAGCAGCCAGGGCAAGCCGGACTGGGCGATGGCATCCGCGAAACCGGGGTAGGCCGGATCCACCTCAATCAAGCGAGGGGCAAGGACGGCGGCCAAGGCCATCAGCCCAAGGAGAACGGCATTGAACCAACCGCTGCCCCGCTGCAGACGATCCAGCCAAGGGGGATGGCCCGTGCTCGGGGAAAGGGGCGCAAACAAGAGGCCCACCAGAAGGACTGCACCCGGAACGGCCGGAAGGATGTAGCCGGGCAATTTGGTCGCCGCGGCGGAGAAGAAAGCCACCACCACCACAAGCCAAATCAAGCCGAATTGGGCGAGGGCCTCGCCCGCATCACTGCGATGCCAGCGCTGGGGAGCCCAGACCTGCAGCTTGAGGATTGCCGCCGGGAGATACAGCGACCAGGGCAGTGCCAGTAGCAGCAACCAGGGCAAATAAAACCAAGGGGGACCTGGGTGGGCGTAGATCACCGAGGTGAAGCGCTCCAGGTTGCTGAAGCCAATGAAGCGCGCGAGGAAGGTGAACCCGTTGGCCTGGGTCGCTGCCACATACCAAGGCAGGGTCACACCCAAAAACAGGGACAGCAGCGCCAGCCATGGGGTCTGACGAACCTCCGGCCAGAGATCACGCCGCAGCAGCAGAAAACCAATGATCACCAGGCCCGGTAGGAGCAGGCCAACGGGACCTTTCGCCAGCACCGCAATCCCGCAGAAGAGCGCCAACATCACATGGCCTAGGCGCCTCAGGACCTCTTGATCCCTGCGCCAGTAGGCCAGGGCAAAGCCCAACAGGGCCAGGCTGATGCCACTGGCCAGAAACATGTCGGTGACAGAGGAGCGGCCCCAGCCCACCCAGCCGGGACTCAAGGCCAACAGCCCGCTGCAGAGGGTCGCGCGCCCCAGCCGTTGACTGACGGACTCCGTCGATGGCGCCAGGGCTAGAAGCAGACCAAAAACGGCGAAGACAACCGCGCTGGCGGCGAGGGCCGCAGGGAAGCGGGCTGCCCATTCACTGACACCGAATAGCTGGAAGCTGAGGCCCACCATCCAGTACCCCCAAACGGGGTAATCGAAAAAGGTTTCACCGTTCCAGCGGGGGGTGACCCAGTCACCGCTGAGAAGCATCTGGTGGGGGACCTCAACGAACAACCCCTCGGTTTTATCCAGTAGGCCCAGGCTTCCCAACTGGTTAAAGAAAGCCAGAACACAGAGGCCCAACAGGGCTGCGATCGCCGTGATGAGCGCCCGGGTGGGATTGGCATCCAGCCAGGTTTTGAGCCTCTGCATCACTAGTTGGGGGTGTTCCAGACGAAACGGCTGCTGGCGGCGTAGTTCCAGACGAACACCACAATGATCCCGGCCAACTGGGCCCAGAAGACATTCGGTGCGATCAGGCTGTAGTAGGCCGAAGCCAAGCCCACATTGGCCATCACCGGTAAGGAGGCCACCAACAGGAACTTGAACAGTCCGCGCAGCAGCAGGATGCCCTTCAAGCGAGCGAAACGGAAGGTCAGGGCGTTGTTGATCAGGTAGTTCGAGCTGGCTGCCGAGATCACACCGATCGGGAGCGCCTGCTCAAAGCCAAGACCCCAGAGAGCCATGAACAGCTGCGTGATCAGCAGCTGCACCGCAACGCCACTGAGACCGACCAAACCAAAACTGATGGCTCGCCTGGGCAGCAGGCGGAAGCTCAGGGTGTGGAGGATTGAGATCAGGAAATCCCAGAAGATGGCCAGATCCAGCTTGGAGCTGCCATAGGTGCGGGGCTGGAAGGTCAGGGGCACCTCGGCGGTGCTCAAGCGCCCACGACTCACCGCCAGCAGTTCGTAGAGGAACTTGAACCCGTTGACATCCACGCCACGGATCAAGGGCAGCAGCGGCTCTAGGCGCAGGGCAAAGAAGCCACTCATGTAGTCCGTGAGATGGGCATAGCGCTTGGGCAGGCTGAAGCGGGCACTGGCATTGGCCCACGTCGATCCGGTTTCCCGCCGATCGCTCAGCCCCAGGATCTGGGCCTCGGGATGGAAGCGGCTGCCGATGACCAGGTCCGCACCACCGGCTTCCAGGGTCTCGATCGCGCGGCGGACAGAGCCAGGCTCATGCTGGCCGTCACTGTCCATCACCAGGACAAAGTCGCCCGTGGCATCCAGCAGACCTTCTTTGATGGCGCTGGCCAAACCGGAGCGCCCGACCCGGCGGATCAGACGAAGCCGCGGTTCGTCATGGGCGAGCTGACGAACCAGCTCTGCTGTCCCATCCGCCGAGTCGTCATCCACCACAAGGATTTCCAAATCCCACTGCTCACCCAGGGGAAGCAGCTGTGCCAGAAGCGGCTCGATGTTGCCCCGCTCGTTGTAGGTGGGCAGAACAATCGAGACCCGCAAGCCCATCGAATTCTCAAGACAAAGCCGGCGGGAAATCCCGCCGGCGGGTGAACCTTAAACCGCTTGGGGCGCAGTCAAAGAGTTGGTTACTTGATGTACTCCTTGAGCACGCCATTGCGGTTGGGGTGCCGCAGTTTGCGCAGGGCCTTGGCCTCGATCTGGCGGATGCGCTCGCGGGTCACATCAAAGATCTGGCCGATCTCCTCGAGGGTCTTCATCCGACCATCGTCCAGGCCGTAGCGCAGGCGCAGCACATCGCGCTCACGGGGGCTCAGGGTCGCCAGAACGCCTTCGAGATCTTCCCGGAGCAGGTTCTTGGCGACGTCCTGCTCAGGATTCTCGATATCAGCCTCAATGAAGTCACCCAGGCGGGAGTCTTCCTCCTTGCCAATCGGTGTCTCCAGCGAAATCGGCAGCTGAGCACTCTTGGCAATGAAGCGGAGCTTCTCGATGGTCATCTCCATCGATTCAGCAATCTCCTCTTCAGTGGGCTTGCGGCCAAACTCTTGAGAGAGGGTCTTGGTGGTCTTCTTGATCCGAGAAATGGTCTCGTACAAGTGGACCGGCAGACGGATCGTGCGGGACTGATCCGCAATCGCGCGGGTGATCGCCTGACGAATCCACCAGGTGGCATAGGTCGAGAACTTGTAGCCCTTCTCGTGATCGAACTTCTCGGCGGCGCGGATCAGGCCGAGGGAGCCCTCCTGAATCAAATCCTGGAAGCTCAGGCCCCGATTCATGTACTTCTTGGCAATCGACACCACCAAACGGAGGTTCGACTGGACCATCTTTTCCTTGGCGCGGCGACCCAACATCAGGCGCCGGCGGAACTTGACGAGGGGCATCTCGACGAGGGCCGCCCACTCCTTGGTGTCGGGGTAGTGGCCGTTGTCTGCCTCGAACTGGTTCGCTAGCTCCTCGAGCTGCAGCAGGTCCGCAATTTTGCGGGCCAGCTCAATCTCCTCGTCAGGACGCAGCAGTCGAATCCGGCCGATCTCTTGGAGATAAACCCGGATGGAGTCTTCGGTGTAGACACCCTTCGGCCCGATCTTGATGCTCGCCAGGGCTTTGGCGGTTTTCGCTGCATCCTTCTCCGTGGCCTTGGCATCGGCAGCCGGAGCCTTGCCCGCCTCTGCAAGCAGCTGATCAGCCGCCTTGTCGAGGTCGGCGGCCGCGGCCTTCTTGCTGGTGGCTTTCGATGCCGCAGCCTTTGTGGAAGCAGCCTTGGTCGATGCAGGTTTCTTGCTGCTGGCGGCCTTAGTGGAGGCCGCTTTCGTCGATGCAGCCTTCGTGGCCTTGGCCTTGGTTGGGCTGACCTTGTTCGCGGCCTCGGCGTCCTTCTTGGTCTTGCTGGCGGCCTTGGCCTTGGTCACCTTGACGGTCTCACCCGAAGAATTGGCCACGGCGAGAATTTCAGCAGCGGGCTTTTTGGCCGTCGCAGCTGCCTTCGTGGTCGTCTTGGTGGTCGCTGACTTCTTTGTCGCAGCAGCAGGACTCATCGCGTTCGGCTAGATGATGTTGAGGCGGTTGACACGTCAGACGCAGACCCGACCAAGCCAAGGGCGAGGTGCCAATCATCAATCGACCGGAATCGGCGAAAGGCCGCATCGATCGGGCTACAGAGCCGGTCAAGGCTCAATGACCCATGGGAACGATGAATGGGTGGGGCGTCAACGAACCCAGCAGACTTGCCAAGGGACTTGGCGGCATGCTGAGGGGAATAGAAAGGAATGGGAACAGGGCCAGAAGCCCAGCAAGGCTGTCAGGGGTGGTCGCAGATCGGGCGCGCAGCAGTGCTGGCTGTCCTCAAGATCTTCCCGCTGGACGGAACTTTGCCGGGTTCCGACTGCAGCCCTATGGACTGCTCAACAGACTCATCTTAAGAAACTCCCAAGAGCTTTGCAAGAGTGACCGGCCCCACCCCAGCAGATGGCCAGGGTTCCTGGGTCCAGGTCTGGCTTGAGGCGGGCCGTGAGGGGCAGGTGTTCACCTACAGCAACCCCAAGCAACTCCCCTGCGCCAGAGGGGATCTGGTGCAAATTCGACTCCGGGGACGGCGCCACATCGGGCTGGTGCTGGAGCTGCTGGATGAACGGCCCGCGGCCTTAGCCGGCAAAGCCCTGCAACCGATCGAAACCGTCCATCAACAGGCCGCTGTTGAGCCCGACTGGCAAAGCCTGATTGAGACGGTTGCGCAACAGTGCCGAACCACCTCCTTCCGAACGCTCAAAGCGGTCCTGCCCCCTGGCTGGCTTGGGCAGCGCCCGGCCGCAGCGGCTCAGCGGCCGCGGGAGCAGCTCTGGCTCGAGCTGATTCAGCCCCCCACGGAAACGGAACGGAGCAGCTGGAGCGACGCCCAAAACCGTCTGCTCCAGGTGCTGGAGGCCCACGGCGGCCAGTGCTGGCAAACCCAGGCCCTCGAGGCCGCCCAGGTCAGCCGCTCGGTCAGTGACACCCTGCAGCGCCGGGGAATCCTTCGGCGAGAGCGGCGCCCCTTTCAGGCCGAGGAGGTGATGCGCCAAGGGGGCGACAGCAGCATCCCCCAGCAGCTCACTGAGGATCAAGCCCAAGCGCTAGCCGCCATTGAGGGAGCTCAACCAGGAAGCCAGCTCCTGCTCTGGGGGGTGACGGGGGCTGGCAAGACGGAGGTCTATCTCCAGGCCGCCGCACGCGAGCTTCAGGCAGGACGGTCCGTGTTGCTGCTGACCCCAGAGATTGGACTCATTCCCCAGCTGCTGGATCGCAGCCGAGCCCGCTTTGGTGCGGCGGTGGCGGAATACCACTCGGGTTGCAGTGATGGCGCGCGCATTCGAACCTGGCGCCACTGCCTCGATAGCCCCTCTCCGCTGCTGGTGGTGGGCACCCGTTCGGCGATCTTTCTACCGCTCAAGCAGCTGGGCTTGGTGGTGCTCGATGAGGAGCACGATCGCTCCTACAAACAGGACAGCCCGATGCCCTGTTATCACGCCCGAGATGTGGCCCAACTGCGGGTTCAGGCCAGCGGGGCCAAGTTGATCCTCGGCAGTGCCACCCCAAGCCTGGAGACCTGGCGCGCCTGCCAAGGCCCCCAGGCGCAGTGTCAGTTGGTGCGACTCCCCAAGCGCATTGGCAGCAGTGTCCTGCCACCGGTCCTGGTGGTGGACATGCGGCAGGAACTGGCGGAGGGCCACCGGCGTCTGGTGAGTCGGCCGCTGATGGACCGGCTCCAGACCCTGAAAGAACGGGGGGAGCAGGCGGTCGTGCTGGTTCCCAGGCGGGGCTACAGCAGTTTTTTAAGTTGCCGCAGCTGCGGCGAAGTGGTGCAGTGTCCCCACTGCGACGTGGCCCTCACGGTGCACCGGCAACGGGAGCGCTCCTGGCTGCGCTGCCACTGGTGCGACCACCGTGCAGAGGTGGAGCGCCGCTGCGGCCATTGCGGCTCCACGGCCTTCAAGCCCTTTGGGGCCGGAACGCAACAGGTGCTGGAGCACCTCTCGGGCGAACTGGAGGAGCTGCGGCTGCTGCGCTTCGACAGGGACACCACCCGCGGGCGCGATGGCCATCGGCAACTCCTTGAGCGGTTTGCCCGCGGGGAAGCCGATGTCTTGATCGGAACCCAGATGCTCGCCAAGGGGATGGATCTGCCGCGGGTGACCCTGGCTGCCGTGCTGGCCGCCGATGGGCTCCTGCATCGACCCGATCTGCGGGCCGCAGAGGAAAGCCTGCAGCTGCTGCTGCAATTGGCCGGCCGTGCGGGGAGAGGGGACCGTCCTGGGGAGGTCCTAGTGCAGACCTACAGCCCCGAACATCCCGTGATTCGCCATCTGGTGGATGGCCGCTATGAAGCCTTTTTGAAGGAGGAACTCCAACAACGGCAGGCCGCATCCCTGGTTCCCTTTAGCCGGGCATGCCTGCTGCGCCTCGCGGGACCATCCGCCAGTCGAACCGCGACGGCCGCCTCAAGCCTGGCGGAACACCTGCGTGCGGCGCTGATGCAGCAGGGGTGGCTGCTGATCGGACCAGCTCCAGCACCGGTGGCCAGGGTGGCGGGGAACAGCCGCTGGCAGCTCCTGCTGCACGGACCAGCCGACTCTGAGCTTCCACTGCCCATGGAGACAGAGCTGCGGGCCCTGCTCCCCAATGACGTCAGTCTGGCGATCGACCCAGATCCGCTGGAGCTCTAGGCCGGCAGCTGGGGCAAGCCAAAACCAGCGGCGATGCGCAGCCGCTGAAGCAGTGCCACCAGCAGCAGGAGCAGGCTGATGGCCAGGGTACCCAGGCCAAGCTTGCTCCAGCGCCAGCAGGAGAGCTGAAGCGTATTCACCGCCCCGGGCTCAAGGCGCCAACGGACAACCTCAGGCTCGCCCTTGCCCCGGCGCATGGCGCGGGCGGGGATGGGCCCAGAGGCCTGAATCGCACGCAGCGGAAGTGGTTCGAGGGCAACGCTCAACTGCAATCCAGGCAGGGGCTGGAGCGTCTCCAGATCCAGCTGGATGGCCAGCCGCTGACGCACGCCGATCAACCAGTTGCGCTCCTGGAAGTCCAGTTCAGGTGCGGGTAGATCCAGGTTGGCCAATGCAGCACCCTGCTCAAGACTGTCCTGGAGCAGCTCCAAAGCCTGAGCAGCAGGCAGCACCGGCGAGGCCAGCGTCAGGCGGCCATGGTCTTGATCCACGCGCAGGGAGCGGCCGCGCAGTCCTTGCCGCCATTGGCTCTGCCAAGGAAGGGGCTGATCCGTCTGGGATTGACTGCGCTGCTCAAACTGCAGGCGTCCAGGGCCGGGGAAGCGCAGCTGGGTCTCGAGGTCAACGCACCCACCGAGCAAAGCCGTCAGCAGTAAAAGAACGATCGCCACGACAGCGAAACCCAAGGGAGCCTGGGTGGGTCCAGTGGGCGGTGGTGGTGGTTCTGGGGGGCCGCGGCGGCGGCGGCGTTGACGGGCCATCGCCTTGAGCTCGCCCTCCAGGGGCTTCATCTCCCCCAGGCTCGGAAGGGTCATCGACCACTCCCTGGGCCTCACCAAGGCCGGCGCGTCAAGGATCTCCTGGAGGTCCTTGGCCTGGGCGCGCAGGGTGGTGTCGCGGCAGGCCCGAAGGCTGCGGCAGGTCGCAGCGGCGGCCTTGTGATCCCCACGCCCCAACTGGGCCGTGGCCAGCAGAAGCCGGACCTCTCCCCCAGCCCGGGTCATCGCACCGTGGGCTTGCAGCAGCGGCTCCAGCAAGCGTTCACAGGTGCCGTAGTCGCCCCTCTCCAGGGCTGATCGGGCCGGGAGAAGCGTCGCTGGATCAAACGCCTCCGCGGGCTGGGCCGCGTTGGACTCCTCCACCGGCACCTAGAGGTTGGTTCGGCCGGTGACCATCGTGCCGATGCCCGCGTCGGTGAACACCTCCAGCAAGAGCGCATGGGGTGTTCGGCCATCGACGATGTGGGCGGCGGCGACCCCCTGGGCCAAGGCGCGAATGCAGCATTCGGTTTTCGGCGTCATCCCGCCGGCCACGACACCGCTGCTGATCAGCTCGCGGGCGCCGGAGAGACTCACGGAGCGAATCAACGAACTGGGGTCTTCCCGGTCCCGCAGGATCCCCGGGGTATCGGTCAAGAGAATCAATTTCTCCGCTTCCAGGGCTGCAGCCAACTCCCCAGCGACCGTGTCGGCATTGATGTTGTGGGCTTGGCCCTCAGCGTCGGCTGCCACCGAGGAGATGACGGGGATGTAGCCGGCATCCAGCAAGGGGAAGAGAACAGACGGGTCCACCGCAGCCACATCCCCCACCAGGCCATTGGTCCCATCGCCATAGGTGCGAGCCCGCACCAGCGGGCCATCGCTACCGGAGAGGCCCACGGCCCTAGCGCCCAGACGATTCAAGCCGTTGACGATCTGCTTGTTGACCCGGCCCACCAGAACCATCTCCACCACATCCATGGTGTCCGGGCAGGTCACCCGCAGGCCATTGCGGAATTGGGGCTCGATATTCAGGCGCCCCAACCACTCATTGATCTCGGGCCCGCCGCCGTGCACGACCACCGGCTTCACGCCGACCGAAGCAAGCAGCACCAAGTCGCGATAGACCGCATCGCGCAGGTCTTCGCGAACCATGGCGGCACCGCCGTATTTCACGACGACGCGGCGGCCGGAAAAACGTTGGATGTAGGGGAGGGCTTCACTCAGCACCGACACCCGCAGGGCGTCAGTGCGATCAGCAGGACGTTCGCTCAAGGGAGGGACTTGTCTCGAGAAGAGGGGCCTAGATGTGCTCAGGTTTAGCCAGCAGCAGGCAACAACTCAAGGAGCACCTCACCTTTGGAGGGCTCACTCAGCTCTGCCCGCAGGCCGCGATCGAAGAATCGGCCCAGTCGGTCCTGTTTCTCCTGCCAACGCTCGAAGGGAACCGCTTCACAGCGAAACCGCATCACAACGGCATAGCGACCGTCGACGGCGCGCTCAAGCACGCTGATCAACTGAGGGGGCTCATCCTCATCCCAAAGTTTGAGGGCCTCGAGGGAGCTCTCGAGGTGAGCCTTCTGGCCATAGCGCCAACGGGTGACGTCTTTCACCAGCTTGCGGAGGGTCTTACTGGCGGCCTGCTCACGCAGGGCAACCGCATCTGGCTCTGCCTCCAGGAGCTCTGCGGGGGGCAGTTCGGAGGACTTGAGAGCCAACCCACCCAAGAGGATCGGGATGCCGTAAAAAATCGTCGGCAGGCTGAGGTTCGGATTGGAGGTGGCGTAGCCAATCCAGCCAATGACCGAGAGGGCCGCACCAGCCAAGGTGACTAGGCTGCCGGGGGAAGCGATTGCGAGCATGCAGGCATCTTCGGTCAACGGGGGGCAGGAGCCCAACCCCGCGCAGGATGCCCCCAGCACGGCGGAGCTGGTTGAACAGCTGCAACGGGACCGGCTCTGGTTGTTGCAGCAGCTGGACCAGGGACGTTGGCCAGAACTGCGCCTAGACCTGGCCGCCCTGGAGCGTGAACTGGGTCAGCTGCTGGAGCAGGCCCAAGAACGACTCAGCCCCAGCAGCTAAGCGATCAGAACGGAATCTCGTCCTCGCCTTCGGGAAGGTCAGGAACCAGGGGTGCGGTGTTCCAGGTGGGAGGCTGCTGCTGTGCGGGGGCGGCACTGCGGACAGGGGCAGGAGCCGAAGCCGGTGCAGCAGCCGGTGCAGCAGCGGCGGGACGAGGGGCGGCACTGCCACCGCCACTGCTAACGAGGGGATGCAGGCGGGAGAGCGTGAATTCAGCGCGCTTCTCCTTGGTCCCGTCCTGGCGGCTCACAGTGTTCATCCGCAGACGACCCTCGACCATTAGCCGCTGGCCAACCTGCACACGGTTCTGCAGGTCCTGAGCAAGACTTCCCCAGCCGACAACCTTGAGCTGACCCGCCGGATCATCAGGACGCAGCCCATCGAACTGAACGGCCATCTCCGCCACTGGAGTTTGGTTGTCCTGGGTGTATCGAACCTGAGGCGCCTCCAGCACCTCCACCTCCAGCAAGCAATGGTTCACAGGACCGGTCAATGGCACGGGGCCACATCCTGATGCAAGGCCTGGAATTTCACCAGGGGGATTCCTCGACCTCTGCCCCTGCCGAGACGATCTGGTTGGTCTCAGGCACCGGGGATGGTCCGCCCCTGGCCCAGGCCTTGCTGCAGCAGGGCTGGAACGTCCTGGTCAGCGTGGTCAGCGCCTTCGCCACACGGGCCTATCGGTCCCACCCCAATCTGCGCTTTCAGGTGGGGAAGCTCCAGGAGGATGAGGCCGTTGATCAACTGCTGAGGACGCTCAGACCCCGCTGGGTGCTCGATGCCTCCCATCCCTTCGCCGCAGTGATCAGCGGCAGGCTGCAACGGCGCTGCCAGGCCATGAACCAACCCCTGCTGCGACTGCAACGGGAGACCCCTCGCCTGCCTGAAGGAACCCGGATCCATGGGATCCAACAGTTCGAGGATCTGCGTTCCATCGCGCTGCGGGGAGAGCGACTGCTCCTGGCCATTGGCTCGAGACACCTCCAAGCGGCCCTGCGCCAGAGCTCCGCTTCGCAGCACTTCGCGCGGATCCTCGACAACCCGGAGAGCCTGCGTCTTGCCCTAGCGGCAGGCTTTGAACCGCAGCAGCTGGCCTGCGTGCGGCCCGGGGCTTTGCCCGAGGGCTCCATCGAACGCGCCCTCTGCCGGCGCTGGGGGATCAGCGCCGTGCTCTGCAGGCAATCCGGGGGACTCACCCAGCAGATCTGGCAGAACCTCAGCCAGGAGCTGGGCCTGCAGTTGATCCAGATCCGCCCCCCCGCAGAACAGCTGCCAGTAGGCCTGACACCGGAAGGAATCCTGCGTCAAGTTGGGGCAGCGCAAGCGCGGTCATGAGCCCATCATTGATCCTGGCCCTCACCACCGAGGCAAACCCAGAGACCGCCGAGGCCCTCGCCCGCGTTCTTCTGGAGAGGCGTCTGGCGGCCTGCGTCGCCCTGCGACCGCAACGGGCCCTCTACTGGTGGCAGGGACAGATCGAGGACAGCGCGGAGGTCGAGCTGCTGATCAAAACCACTCGAGAGCAGCAGCAGGCCCTGGAGGCCGCCGTCCATGAGCACCACAGCTACGAGACACCCGAATGGATCGTCTGGAGTGCAGAGGCCAGCCCTGGCTATGGAGCCTGGGCTCAGGCGGCCTGCAGCCCTAGTTGAGGTGCGTCTGGGCGAGGGCCTTCAGATCGACCTGGGAGCGGGGACCCAGCTGGGTCACCACCTGACCAGCGCAGAGCGAGGCGAGCTGACCACAGCGCTCCAGCAATTCGCCCTGGGTATAGGCATGCAGGAAACCACCGGCATAAAGGTCACCGGCGCCCGTGGTGTCCACAAGCGGGCCCAGGTTGAAGGGCTTGATGGCGATCGATGAATCGCCGCTGAGAATCACAGAACCCTGCTCGCTGCGAGTCAGGGCGGCGATACGGCAGCGGCCGCGGACAGCCTGGGCGGCCTCATCAAAGCTATTGGCCTTGTAGAGGGAGGTGATCTCCATCTCATTGGCAAAGAGAATGTCGACATGGCCGTCGACCAGCTCAAGGAAGCTGTCGCGATGGCGTTCGACGCAGAACGCATCGGAGAGGCTCAGCGCCACTTCGGCACCGTTCTCTTTCGCCACCTTGGCGGCCGCAAGAAAAGCAGCCTTGGCGTCGTCGCTATCCCAGAGATAGCCCTCGAGGTAGAGCACCTTCGCCTGGGCCACCATCTCGAGATTCAGATCGCTGGGATCGAGGCCAACCGAGGCACCCAAGTAGGTGCACATGGTGCGCTGCGCATCCGGTGACACCAGGATCAAGCAGCGTGCGGTCGAGGCCCCGGTCGTTGCTGCGGGGGTCTCATAACGGGTCCCCACAGCACGGATGTCATGGGCAAAGATCGTGCCCAATTGGTCATCCCGCACCCGACCAATAAAGCCAGCACGCCCGCCAAGCTGGGCAATGCCAGCCAGGGTGTTAGCCGCGGATCCCCCAGAGGTTTCCAAGCCAGGGCCGAGCTTGGAGTAGAGCGACTCGGCTTGGTCCTGATCAATCAGGGCCATCGTGCCCTTGGTCAGACCAAAGCCCTCAATGACGGCATCGTCGGCCTGAACAAGCACGTCAACGATCGCGTTGCCGATCCCGACAACATCCAAGGTCTTCACTTCAGGCATGGGAATCAGCGGCTCAGCAGGGCCCGCTTGGGACCGTGAATGGGGTCTTCGACCACGATGGTTTGGTCGCGATCAGCACCCAAGGAAACGATCGCAATCGGCACTTCCATGAGCTCAGCAAGGAAGCGGAGATAGCTCATGGCCGTCGGGGGAAGATCCTCAAGGCGGCGGCAATCAGCCGTGGAGGTCTGCCAACCCGGCAGGGTCTCAAAGATGGGCTGACAGCGGGCGAAATCCTCAGCGGAGCCGGGGAAGTGCTCGATGCGCTGGCCATCGAGTTCATAGGCCACACAGACCTGGATCTCGTCGAGTTCATCGAGAACATCGAGCTTGGTGATGGCCAGGCAATCGAGACCGTTGACCTCAACGGCATAGCGGCCGATCACCCCGTCAAACCAACCGCAGCGGCGGCGACGTCCGGTGGTAGTTCCAAATTCACCACCTCGATCGCAGAGGTGGTCATTCAGGCTGCCCTCCAATTCCGTAGGGAAGGGACCTTCACCGACGCGGGTGGTGTAGGCCTTGGCCACACCGATCACGCGGTCAATCAGGGTCGGACCGACGCCAGCACCAATGCAGGCACCACCACTGACTGGATTCGAGGAGGTGACGTAGGGGTAGGTGCCGTGATCGAGATCCAGCAGGGTGCCCTGGGCACCCTCAAACAGGATGTTCTTTTTGGCCTTGGCCGCCTGGTGAATGGTGCGGGTGCAATCGACGACGTGGGGAGCCAAGCGCTGGCCGTAGGCCACGTACTCAGCAACGACGGCGTCGAAATCCAGGGGCTCGATGCCGTAGATCTTTTGCAGGATCTCGTTCTTCTCCGCCAGCGGACCGGCCAAACGTTCCCGAAGGCGCGATTCATCCAGGATGTCGATCACCCGGATCCCGTTGCGCTGGGACTTATCGGCGTAGGTCGGGCCAATGCCACGGCCGGTGGTGCCAATGCGCTGATCCCCGCGGCGCTGCTCCATCGCCTGATCCAACAGGCGGTGGTAGGGCATCGTCACGTGGGCCGTCGCGGCCAAACGCAGGTCGTCGACCGGGATGCCGTTCTCAGCGAGCATGTCCAGCTCACCGATCATGACCTTGGGGTCCACAACGGTGCCGGAGCCAATCAGGCAGACGGTTCCTGGGTAAAGAATGCCGGAGGGAATCAGGTGCAGCTTCAGCACCTTGTCATCCACAACAATCGTGTGGCCGGCATTCACACCGCCCTGATAACGGACGACCACATCGGCCGAACGACTCAGGAGATCGGTGATCTTGCCCTTCCCCTCGTCACCCCATTGAGCACCGATGACGACAACGTTGGCCAAGGACACAGCGGCCCGCAGCCGCTTCTAAGCACAAGGATCAAGGATCTCAGATGAGGTGACCCTCCGTCAAAACAATCACGGAATTGTTTGGATTAAAAAAGCGGCCCATCCGGACCGCTTTGGGTTCAAACAACGAAGGCGGAGACGATCAGGCGCCGCGCACGACACCGGTCTCAGCTTTTTTGAGCTCCTTATTCAGGCGCTCCTTCAGGGCATCGGGGACGGGGCGATTTGGGTAGTTCGCGTAGTGGCCCGCCAGGGAGTTCAGGGCCGTCTGCATGGTGGTGAAGGAGGCCAAGCCGTTGAATTTGGCCTGGGGGCGGTAGCGGGCCATGTAGTCATTGATCAGGGCCCGTGCCGAGGTCTCCGCCTCACTGCGGCCAGGATCATCAGCCGCAATGGCAATGGTGGCCATCAGCTGATCCGCGACGACAACCGTGTCCTCCGCGTAGTTACCGGTCAGGGGACCCGAGCTGCCAGAGCAAGCCGTCACCAGCAGGGTCAGGCCCAGGCAGACAGCCAGCAGGGCTGCTTTGATTCGACGCCAACCAGCTGCCATCGGACTCGGGATCAACTTGAGCGGGATCCTAGGGGGCCTCGGCGGCCAGAAGTCCTTGACGCTCCAGCAGGAGCTGGGGCAGCAAGGTGGCTTCCAGCTGGTCGGCCGCGAGGTCCTGTTTGGCACCAGTGGAGCGCTGAACCAACTCCACCTGCCCCTCAGCCGCGCCGCGACCGACCACGACCCGCCAGGGAATTCCGAGCAGCTCTGAGTCCTTGAACTTGACGCCAGCCCGTTCAGAGCGGTCGTCGAGCAACACATCAACGCCGGCCGCCTGCAACTGGTCGTAGAGACGTTCCGCCAAGTCCACCTGCTCCGTTTCTTTGACGTTGGCGATCACGACAATCACCTCATAGGGAGCGATTGCGGTGGGCCAACAGATTCCGTTGGCGTCGTGGTGTTGCTCGACGGCGGCCTGGGCCAGCCTCGATACACCGATGCCGTAGCAGCCCATCCACAGGGGCTCCTCCTGGCCGGACTCATTGGTAAAGGTGGCGTCCAGGGCCGTGGAGTACTTCCTGCCGAGCTGGAAGATGTGCCCAACCTCGATTCCACGGCTGGCTTCGAGGGTTTGACTGGGGTCATGGACGCAGCGATCCCCGGGCTGCGCGGAGCGCAGATCGCCTGAATCAGGAGCACCCCCGAGCGCAGCCCAGCTCACGCCCAGCCGATGGTCATCACGCTCATTCGCGCCGCAAATGAAGACCTCCAAGGCCGTGGCGGTGCCATCGGCAAAGCGCTCAAAGCGGGGGGCCCAAGACTTGGCACCGGAGAGCATCGAATCGCTCAAATCCGGCCCGATGTAACCAAAGGGAATCCCCGTCAGGCCTTGCTTGGCCGCCTCATCGGGCTGCAGTGCTTGCAGGTCCAAAAGGGTGCCGTGCTTAGCCGAGAGCCGGTGACTGACGGCATTGCTCAACTTGACCTCATTGAGCTGCTGGTCGCCCCGCAGGGAGACGAGCAACGGCTGCTGCAGGCCGTCTTCAAAGCGAGCCAGCAATAGGAGCACCTTGACCACCTGCGTGGGGTGCCAACCCTGGGCCTGGCTCAGGGCCTCAATGGTGCTTTGACCAGGGGTCTCGATCCGCTCCACAGCCGAGCCGGGCGGAAGCGGCTGGGGCTCGGGTGGTAGGGAAACCGCCCGCTCTTGGTTCGCCGCGTAGCGGCCATCGCCGGCGGCCAAGATCAAATCCTCACCGGATTCAGCCGTGACCATGAATTCCTGGCTGGCCGAACCGCCGATGGCACCACTGTCGGCCTCGACGGCGACGGCCCGCAGGCCACAACGCTGAAAGATCCTGCGGTAAGCCTGGTCCATCAGGCCGTAGGTCTGCTTCAGGCAGTCCTCATTGGCGTGGAACGAATAGGCGTCCTTCATGATGAATTCGCGCCCACGCATCAGACCGAAGCGGGGACGAATCTCATCGCGAAACTTGGTCTGCACCTGATACAGGTTGACCGGGAGTTGCCGGTAGGAACGAAGCAGATCAGCGGCGAGTGCCGTGATGACCTCCTCGTGGGTCGGGCCGAGACCGAGCTCGCGACCTTGACGGTCCTCAAGGTGAAACATGATCCCCTCGCCGTCGGTGTACCCGGCCCAGCGCCCGCTGCGCTGCCAGAGCTCAGACGGCTGGAGCTGGGGCAGGAGCGTCTCCAGGGCACCCGCCGCGTTGAGTTCCTCGCGGACAACGGCTGAGACCTTCTGAAGGACGCGCCAGAGGAGGGGGAGATAGGCGTAGATGCCGCTGCCAATCCTGCGGATATAGCCGGCTCGCAGCAACAGCTTGTGGGAGGCAATCTCAGCCTCGGCGGGGTCATCCCGCAGCGTCACCAGCATCAGGCGGGAGACGCGCATGAGATCCGAGCAAGGAAAGAGGCCGGAAGCTATCACCTGCTCGAGCAGCCCTGGAGCCAGCATTTGCAGCCCCACGAACCGTTCCGTCCCACCCGCTTAAAAAAGCGCCACAAGTGAAGCGGAAATCAAGACGAAATTTCAGTTGCAGAGAGGAAAGCCTGCTAGTTTCCGCTTGATTCCAACCCGTCGCACGCACGTCTCATGAACCCCCATTCGTTCACTTCAGGAATGGGGCAAGGGATGGCCAGTGCAGCCGCTGCGATTGAAGCCAGTGCAGAAGGCGCAGCCAATAGCTCCGAACAATCCGAGAACCTGATTGGCATCGACGAAGTTCAGCGTTCGTTGAACCGCTCACGGGCCTCGGTCTACCGCTACACCAACACCGATCCGCGCAACCTCAACCCGCCTTTCAATCCCCGCAAACTCAACCCCGAGTACCGCAGCGATCAGAAAGAACCCTTGATGTTCCACCCCAATGAGGTGGCTCGCTTCGCCCGGGACGTCCTGCGCATCAAGGAAGTGACCGTTGAGGTACTGAACTCCCCTTCAACGGCAACCCAGCAACTCCTGGGTTCGATCCTCGAAGAACTGCGCACGATTCGAGAGCTTCTGGACTCGAGCAATCTCAGCCCAACCACCCTCGATAGCCGGCGGGATCAGCACGAGCAAGAACGCCCCGCGGCATAGACGCTGCACCTGACAGTCCCATCGCCGGATGTCAGGATGCACATATCTAATCTGTACTGAGGGTTTTCATTAACCCCGTCGATGGACTCAGATCCCCCTCCCCGAACCAGCGGATCCGCTCCTGCGGCTCAGGCTCCGGCCACCACGCAAGCCGCAAGCAGCAGATCCACCCCCGTGTTGAGCGAATCGAGCGAGGAACCCTTTAGTTCCAGCCCTATTTACGACTCCGCCGCTCCCCTTCTGGGCTTTGTCGTTGCCGTCTGCACCATGGTGATTCCGATCGCCAGCGTGCTGGGCAGTCGATCGGGTCCCGCTCAGGTAGCGGCTCCCCCCTCTGGCGTGATCGAGCAACCCAGCCATGGATTTGCGCAGTCTGCAGGCCTCCCCGCGGCCAGGGCTAGTGAACCTCGTGGTGGAGATTCCAGCTGGAAGCCGCAATAAATACGAGTTCAACCAAGAGGCTGGAGTGATGGCCCTCGATCGGGTGCTGCACTCCTCCGTGCGCTACCCCTTCGACTACGGCTTTATCCCCAACACCCTCGCAGAGGACGGCGCTCCTCTGGACGCGATGGTGATCATGCACGAACCCACCTTTGCCGGATGCCTGATCCAGGCCCGTCCCATCGGCATCCTCGACATGCTCGACGAGGGGGCCCATGACGGCAAGCTCCTCTGCGTTCCTGCGGCCGATCCCAACCAACGGGGCATCAACAGCATTCGACAGATCGCTCCGGTGCAGCTCGAAGAGGTGGCCGAATTCTTCCGGACCTACAAGAGCATGGAGGGCCGGGTCGTCGACATCCTGGGGTGGCTCGATGCGGACGCCGTCCCTGCGCTGATCGAAGCCTGCAGCGCCGCAGCGCAACAGCCTTAACCCCGCTTCTGGAGCAAAAAGCCTTCAAAACCCAGGGCCTGAAACACCCGGGCCGGATCACCAAAACCAGCGGCGTTGACCAGGCTGGTGAGACGGGCCAGACCGATGGGATGCAAACCCTCCGAGGCCAACTGATCGCGGGTGAGATCGAGGCCACTTGCGCGCTGGAAGCGATCCCAGGCCGCATCGAGCTGGGGCTCCAACGACGTCAGGGAGCTGCGCATCAAGTCAACTAAGACCAGCTGAGCCCCGAGCTGAAGGCACTGGGCTAGGGCGCTCAGATAGGCCAGTTTGCTGCCGTCATCAGGAAGGGACTGAAGCACCAGCACCGAGAGGGCGCCGGCGTAGCCACCGGCTTCGGCGTCAGCGGCGACAAACCCCTCGACCGTGTCTTGATGCCAACGAATGGGAACCCCTTCACCCAGGCGATCGCGCGAGGCCTGGAGCATCTCGTCGCTGGGATCCAAGGCCGTCAGCCGCCAATCCGGACGCTGCGCAACCGCTTCCAGAAGCTCCGCACCGGTGCCGCAGCCCGCCACCAGGACGGATGATCCCTCGATCTGAGCCTGAGGTGAGCTGCTGAGCAGGGCCACGGCCAGGCGAGCCAGACTTCCGTAGCCGGGAATGACTTGGCTCTGGAGACGGTCGTAACCCGCTGGATGCACCGTTTCGGCCAAAGAAAGGCCAATGCTAAGCAGCCCAATGCGACACGGCAGGACGCTGCATTTGGTGTCAGCCGCAGCAAACAACGTCAAAGAACGTCTGCGGCCAGGTAGGTTTGTCGGCGCCGAAGATCCCCGCCCGACCGTGCCCACCATCCGTTTTGAACAGGAAGGCCAGCAGGTCGGATGCATTGAAGGGGCCAACCTTCGCAAGGCTGCCGTGGATGCAGGCGTCAATCCCTACGGCGGTCTGAACAACCTCAATAACTGTGGTGGCGTCGGCCAGTGCGGCACCTGCGTCGTCGAGGTGGTTGAGGGCATGCAGAACCTCTCCCCCCGTAGTGACGTCGAGCAGGTCTACCTGGCTGACCGTCCCGCTAACTACCGCCTGAGCTGCCGCACCAGCGTCAACGGTGATGTGACCGTTCGCACCCGGCCCCAAGGCGGCACCGGAAGCGGCTCCAACAGCCTCGTGGGCGCCATCAAGAGCCTGCTGGGCAAGTGAGCAGCAGCCGTCTTCGGCTCTTCAGTTATCCCAAGTGCGGCACCTGCCGCAAAGCCCTGCAATGGCTTGACCAGCAGGGCTTTTCTGTTGGGAATGGGAATCTCGAGCTGATCGATATCACCCTCAATCCCCCGGGCCCGGACGACCTGCGCCTGGCCTTCAACAGCCTGGGGCGAAAGCGGCTGTTCAACACCAGTGGCCAGAGCTATCGAGCCCTTGGTGCCGCAGCCGTGGCTGCACTCAGCGATGACGAGGCCCTTGCTGCCTTGGCTGCTGACGGGAAGCTGATCAAACGTCCCTTCGCGATCACCGAAGCCGGCACGGCCCTGGTGGGATTCAAGCCTGAGGAGTGGCAGGCGGCTCTGGGCTAAGCGGCACAGGCGCTGTCAGTTCATCGAGTTCCTCCATCAAGGCGCCGATGCCGGCGCGGTTGACCTGGGCCAAGTAGTTCAACTTCACCTGCTGGAGCAAGCCGCAGAGCAGCTCCTGACTGCGCTCCAGGGTGTCCCCGCGCTCCAGAGCCGCCGCCAACTCCTCCCAGAAGCGATCGCCGAAGCGCTGCAGCAGTTCCGCCTGCCGGTCATCGCTCTGTGCCAAGCGATCCGCAGTTGTCCGGGAGAGCTCAACGACGGTCTCCACCATGCTGGCGGTGAGCTGACGGGCCAGGGCAGAGGGAACCACCGCCCCCCCTGGCACCTCTCGGAGACTTTGCTCGAGGGCATGGCTGAGCAGGGACTGCAGCTCTGGGGTCAGCCTGGGGGTGACCTGGCCGAGCACCATCGGTCCCCACAACTGCAGCAAACCCAGCAGGGGCTGCTCGAGCTGGGGGGGTAGCGCGCTGACACTCTGGTGGCTACGCAGGCTCCGAATCATGCGCGGCCACTGGGGCGATCGAATCAGCGATTGGGTGCCATCCACCAATTGCAGAGCCAAAACCTCAAAGAGCTCCAATGCCAAGAGTGAGACGACACCGCGACTAATCACGGCCCGCAGCGGCTCGACATTGATCATTCCCGTCTGACTCAAGCGCTCCACCACCGGCGCCAGGCGCATCCAGCGCCAAAAGGGCAGCAACAGCGGCAGATCGATCCAACGCCGCAGCAGGGCATCCCGCCAACTCAGGCCTGGGAAGCGCCGCCGCAAACGCAGCATCCGCAGCAGGATGTCGAAGGCGAAGACGCTTTGAAAGAGCAGAAGGTCGTAGCGCCAGAAGTGATCCGTGGGGCGGCCGTTCTCATCAATGGAGCGCCAATAGCTCGTGGCCACCAGCGGCAGGATCTGCTGCTGCCAGAAACGCCGCTCCTCCTCCCAGGAGTGTTGCTGTAGCCAGCCGTCCGAGAGCAGGCGCTGCGCGGACTCCTTAGCGGAGTCCAAGCCAGCTCGCTGACGCAGGCGATTCTTGATTTTCTCGAGGGTGCCGCTGTTACCTGAGGCGGCAAAGGGGTTCTCGTTGATCATCGCCTCGGTCAGTGCCACCTGTTGACGGCGCAGCTGAAGCGAATTGCTCAATGGAGCGGGTTTGAGCAGGGCCCCATCCAGTTGATCGAACTGCTGCAGATAGCCCTGGGTCTCCCGATGGGGCTCAATGCCCTTCACCGGGTCGTAGAGCGGGGTGATGTTGGGCAGAACCGTCAGCGGAACCACCAGCGGCACCTGGGGAATCGGGGTCAGATTCCGTTGCAACCAGAAGGTGCGGAATGGGACATAGGTGATGTCAAAGACCACCCAGACCAAATTGACCGTGGCCCAAAGGGCAATGGTCCGATCCCAGATCAACCAGCTGCGCGCCGCGCCGGTTCGCTGAACGGACAACCAACGCGGACGAACCATCGATCAAGCGAGGGGACGGACCTAATCTTCCCTAGCCGAACCCCCAGCTGGCAGCCCCGTCCTTGTCCTCGCACGATCCAACACAAGCCGCCAGCAGCAACAGCGGAGGTTCAGACCCCGAACGCACCCCTCAACAGCCCCCCCAGGAGAGTCCCTGGGTGTTCTGGAGGGGGGTGCTGATCACCCTCGGAGTGGCCCTGGGCGTGCGCCATTACGTCCTGGAGGCCCGCTACATCCCCTCGGGTTCGATGCTGCCTGGACTACAGCTGCAGGACCGGCTGCTGGTGGAGAAACTCTCCCTGCGCAGCCGCTCACCCAAACGAGGGGAGATCGTGGTCTTCCATGCACCCCACCACTTCGATCCCGTTCTGAGCGCTGATCGCAAGGTCGGACCCTTCAGTTGCGTCCTGGCCCAGCTGCCCATTCTGAACAGCATTCCAGGGGTCGCCGATCCTGCCTGTGATGCCTACATCAAACGCGTCGTCGCCGTCTCCGGTGATCGGGTCGTCGTCAACCCGCGAGGGCAGGTCAACATCAACGGCAGCTGGCTCAAGGAGCCCTACGTGCAGAACTACTGCCCCGTCGATGCCCTGGGCATGGGGCAATGCCGGACCCTGAATGCCGTTGTCCCTCCGGGCCATGTCCTGGTGCTGGGGGACAACCGGGCGAATAGCTGGGATGGTCGTTTCTGGCCCGGTGGCGCCTTCCTTCCTGAGCAGGAAATCATTGGACGGGCCTTCTGGCGCTTCTGGCCCCTCCCCACATCCGGTGCGTTAGCGAGCAGCGATCCGCTTAAGGACTCCGGCGCCAAAGCTGGGGGTTGAGCCCCGTCGCCAGCACCTGCCCCTTGAGGGTTGCCTTCGCCAGGGGCTGGTTGGCAGCCAGCGGAGCGTAGGAATCCTGCTGGGCCGACCAGACCTGCTGGGGATCAAAGAGCAACCAGCGATCCGTGCCGAGAGACAGCTGGGGAGGAGCGAGACCCAGCAGTGAGGCGGGGCCAAAACAGAGCACCTGCCAGAGCTCCTCGGCACTCCAGCCATCCACCTGCACCAGCTCCTGCCAGAGGGCCGGCAGAACGAAGCGATGGCCGGCGACACCAGGGCGGCGCTGATCCACCGGAAGCAGCTGCTCTTCAGGATCCAGCGCTTGATGGTTAACCGCCACGGCGCTGATCAGCCCCTGGCGCAGCCCATGCTTCAGCCGCTGGCGATCCAGGGCGGATCCCAGGGGCGGCTCCACACGCCACCCCTCCGCGATTGGATCCAAGCTGGCGGAGTCCACCAGCAGATGCCACCAACAGACCGTGGCGGGCGGGCGCTGGTCTGGGGCCACGGCCTCGAGCAGGTTCACCGCCTCGGCGGTGGAGAGATTCATCAGCTGCAGGCGTCGCGAGGGATAGCGCTCGGCCAGCGCCAACAGGCTGCGCAGGGGCAGGCTTTCACTGGTGGAGGGATCCATGGGCCATCCCGCCCGCAGGGCCGCGACACCCTCTCGGACAAACCCCTCTTGGGCCAGGCGGCGATCACGGGGAGAGAGGAGGACGGGAGCGTTGTCCATTTCCGCCAGGCTGAGGCCACGCTCAAGCAGCGGCAGAGAGGGGAGTTGGGCGCCATCCGCCAGCCCCAGGGCTCCACTGGCCAATTGATCGCCGTGGGGGGCCAGCTCCTGGCCATCCCCCGCCAGGCTGAAGCTGCCCCAGCGCAGAAGCTCGAAGCTCCCTGAGGACACCGGAGCCAAAGCCTGTAGTCGTTCAGGGGAGTCGCGCCACTGGCAGGAGTCCGGCAGAACAGCGACGGTGCCGTACCCCGCGGCAATCGCGGAACGCTCGAGGGAGGCCCTGGTTTCAGCCACCCCGTTCTGGGGATCGTCCAGGCAGGAATGGGGATCGACCAGGGCAGGGGCCAACAGGAGCCCCGAGGCCTCGATCTCTGGGGTGCCTTGATCCAGGCAACCCTCACCCCAGGAGACGATCCGGCCCTGCTCCAGACGCACGTCAGTGCGGCGAAGCGCCTGGCCTGGTCCCTCCAACAGCTGAACCTGGCGCAGCACCAGGGCTTGGGGGAGAGACATGGACATGGTCAACGCGGGGGACTGGGGCGATCAGAGCGCACCGGCAGCGGTTCGATCGATCACCCCCCCAAGATGCGCCGTTTGGTTCAAACACACCACCACTGGGGCTTGATCGGCTCCGTTGGGGTAGTCGATCACGGTGACGCCGCCGTTGCCCTGCTTGACGGCCCAGATATCTGCCGGAGTCAGGCCCAGCAACGCGCAGAGGATCGTCTTATTCACGGCATCGTGGGCCACCACCAGGGCGGTCTCTTCTGCGGCCAAGCTCGCAGCAATGGTGTTCCAGCCCCGCAAGGAGCGATCCCAGACGTCGTGAATGGTCTCCCCACCAGGCATCTGCACGGTTTCGGGGGCACGTTTCCAGTCGGCCAGGAGCTCCGCCCAGCCCGCAGAGATCTCCTCCTCCAGGCGGCCCTCCCATTCACCGTGGCCGATTTCCACCAGATCAGAGACGCTGGTGAGGGGCACCCCCGCGTGGTGCTTCAAGATCCCCTCCGCCGTCTGACGGGGGCGAGACATGGAACTGGAATAGGCCCGATCAAAGCTCACCTTGCGCAGGAACTCGCCGGCGGCGGCGGCTTGGGCTCGGCCGTTCTCGTTCAAGGGGATATCGATTTGCCCCTGGAAGCGCCCTTGGCGGTTCCAGTCGGTTTCGCCATGGCGCACCAGCAGCATCCGGGGGCCTGGACCTTTGCTGGGCAGGCTGCTTCCGCAGACCTCGGGCTGCAGGTGGGTCGTGCCGTTCAGCGATTCGATTTGAACCGCGACGGGCTTGGAGGCCGAACCGGCTGGCGCAGGACTGACGTTGAACACCGACAAGGAGGCGTTCTCTAAGCGAAGGCGACGGAAGCCGGAAGCCTCCAAGCCAAGGAGGGCCAGCACGAGGCAACGCAGGATCGCGTTGTGACCGACCACCAGAACGGTCTTGGGGCTTCCCCCTGGCTCATGGGCCGCCAGCAGACCATCGAGAAAGCGCTGGGCCTGCGCCATCAACTCTGGGATCGGGGCGTACTCGGATCCATCGGCGCGCCGCAGCTGGAGCTGCTCAGGGCTCCGTTTCCATGTGGCGTAGTCCTGGGGAAACTGCGTCTGGACCTCACTGCTCAGCAGGCCACTCCAAGGGGCCAGGTCCACCTCGAGCAGGTCATCGCTCAACTGCAGATCCACGCTGGATCCCTGCGCCGCCAGCAGGGCCTTGGCCGTGTCGTGGGCGCGCCGCAGCGGAGAGCTGTAAGCCGCATCAATCGTCAGAGCCCGCAGGGCTTCACCGGTGGCCAGCGCCTGCTTAGCGCCCACATCGGTCAAGCTCGAGAGGTCATCTCGGCCCTGGATCCGGTGCTCGAGGTTGAAGCTGCTCAGGCCGTGGCGAACCAGCAGGATCCGGAGGGACACGGGCACTTCCTTAACGAAACGGCATCGTATTTGAGGGCTCTATGGCCCCTCACTGGGCCGCAGAATGCAGCCCAGTGAGATGCACGGGGCGGTGGGGTGAGCACGGAAAAGGAGTCCAACAGTCCACGCAGGTCAGACACACCCAACTGGAAATCGGCCCTGGCGCTGGTCAGCCTGGCCCTCAGCCTGTTGCTCTGGCTCAACGGACTCGTCAGCAGCCTGCAACGCCCCTCCGTTGGCGATGACCTCAGCCGACGCCAGCTGGAGCTGAGCGTGCTGGCCCAGGGGAACTTGAGCGAGCCCATCCGTCCGCTGCTGAGCTCGGGTGATCCCCTGCGAACCCTCCAGGAGAGCCTCCAGAACGCGATCAACGACAGCGAGGAGGAGGGGCGCAATCCACCCCCAGGACTGCTGCTTGAGCAAGCCCTGCTGCTGCAACGCACAGGGGACCTGAGCCAAGCGCAGTCCCTGCTGAAGCAGCTCCGCCAAGAAGGGGGAGCCCAGCAGGCGATCGCCACCGTGCTGCTGAACCCCGAACAGCACGGCCGCCAGTCGCGCGAGCAACTTCTTGCCGAGCTCAAGGGATCAACGCTTGTACGCCAGTGGAGCTGCGAAGCACTGCTGGGCCCTGAGGCCTGCCAGGGGGATCAGGTCGCCAGGCAGGCCAGCGTGCAGCTGCTGGCGGTCACCCTGGTGCCCGGCCTGGGACTGCTCGGCGGCATCGCCCTGCTGATTCGCGAGCTCTGGAGGCGCTGGCGCGGAAAGACTCCAGCGGCGCCCCCATGGCTCGGCCCAGCCCTCTCCGGCATTGACACAGTTCTGCTGGTGGCCGGCGGTTTTGTGGTCGTCGGTGAGCTCATCACTCCCCTGCTGGTGGCACCGCTGCTGACGCGGCTGCTGCAGGACTGGCCGATCGAGGCTGTGCTCAAACAGGGGATCAGTGTCGTGGTCCTCTACGGCGCCTTGATGACAGGGCCACTGCTGATCCTGCGGCTGCTGCTGAAGCCCCTCGGGCCAGGGCCCCAGGGGGGATGGTTGCAATTCCGCTGGTCCCCCCTGCCGCTTTGCTTTGGCCAAGCCCTCAAAGGATTCTTGATGGTGCTGCCCCTGGTGAGCCTGGTGGGCTGGCTTCAGGGACAACTCTTTGGCGATCCGGGCGGCAGCAATCCCCTCCTGGAATTGGTCCTCAACGGACACAACATCCCCGCTCTGGCTTGTTTTGGAATCACCGCCATCGTCCTTGCCCCCTTGTTTGAGGAGACGATCTTTCGCGGTGCGCTGCTGCCCGTTGCCGCGCGCTACTGGGGATCGGGCTGGGGAATTGTGGTCAGCGCCGCTGTCTTCGCCGTGGCCCATTCCAGCCTCGGAGAATTTCCACCGCTGATGGTGCTGGGGCTCGGCTTGGGCTGGCTGCGCTGGCGCAGTGGACGGCTCGGCAGTTGCGTGCTGATGCACGCCCTCTGGAACAGCCTGACCTTCGCCAATCTCGTTGTTCTGGGTTGGTGAAAACCCCCTTGCTGGAAGCGCTCTCGCGTGGTTGACTTGCGCAGCACGCGTTGATGTTTGTGGTTGCCGTTCCGCTCCAGAAGAGCAACAGAGCGCCGGGCAGCCGCTCCAGCCGTTCCCTCGAGCTGATTCAAGGCACGCTGCTTGCCCGCAAGCTGGATCGCCAAGCGCCGTGGCTTGGCAATTTGCATCGCATTGCCGATGGAAGTCTCGTCGGCCTGGGAGTTGCCGTTGTCGGTCTCAGCGCCCTGACGCTCCACTGGCAGGGCCGCTGGACCAGCAGCTTCCAATCCCTTGAAGCGACCCAGCGGCTGGAGCACCGCCTGCAGGAATCAGCGGCGGTGCTCGAGCAGCATCACCTCTCGATGACCCGCAAGCCGGCCCTGCTGGAGCCCACCAGCAGTGAAAAGCTCGTGTACGTCGCTCCGCCGGCCGTCTCAGCAGGGCCAGACTTCGAAGCCCTCTTGGCCCAAGTCAATCCCGGTCAAATTCTTCCGGGCTACTGATGGCGCAGCAGGGGCTGCAGGGTCGGCGCGCCCCTGCACCACGGGAAGGACGTGGTCCAAGACGCAACCGGGTCGTGGATTTGCAGCCGGTGCCCCCGCGCCGGCTTTGGCTCGTCTACGGCCTTCTGGCGGCTGGACTCAGTGGTTTAGCGCTGCGGCTGGCCTGGGTTCAGGTGATCCAGGGCAACGAATTGTTGAACCGGGCCCGAGCGATTCAGACCCAAACGATCACGCCCCTTGGCCGCAGGCGGACAATCGTTGATCGCCAGGGTCGGCTGGTTGCCCTGGATGAAGAGCGCTTCACCCTCTGGGCCCACCCCCGCTACTTCTCCTTCCCTGGAGACGACATCGGAAGGCTGCGCAGCCCCCTGGATGTGGCGCGCAAACTCTCCCCCGTCCTGGCCAAGCCCATGGGCGAGTTGCTCAAGGCCATGGATGGCCGTAAGTCAGGGGTGAAGCTGGCCAGCGAGCTCGACCCAGAAACCGCACAACGGGTGCGCGAGCTGGGCATCAGCGGTGTCGACCTTGAGGCCTATCCCCAGCGGGTCTACCCCCAAGGGGGACTTTTCGCCAATGTCGTTGGCTTCCTCAATCTCGAGCGGGTCCCCCAGGCGGGTCTCGAGCAGAGCCGTGACCGCGACCTGCGTCGCCAAGAAGCCTCCAAAAGTCTCCGGCGTGGAGCCGATGGCACGCCCCTGCCCGATGGTCTGAAACCAGGGGTGCTCTACGGCGACGACCTCAAGCTGCAGCTCACCCTCGATGCCCGCCTGCAGCAAGTCGCCCAGATGGCACTGGCCAAACAGGTCCAGCAGTGGAAGGCCAAGCGCGGGGCCGCGTTGGTCATGGATGTCCGCAACGGTGAGCTGCTGACCCTGGCCTCCACCCCGACCTACAACCCCAACCAGTTCTGGAAGTTCCAGCCGGGATTGTTCCGTGAGTGGTCCGTCCAAGATCTCTATGAACCGGGGTCAACCTTCAAGCCGATCAACCTGGCGATCGCCCTTCAGGAAAACGCCATTGACCCGTCAGGAAAGGTGAATGACTCCGGCCAACTGACCGTTGGCGGCTGGCCGATCTTTAACCACGACCGCAAAGGCAATGGCTTGATCGACTTCCCAACGGTCCTGCAGGTCTCCAGCAACGTGGCAATGGTGGAAGCGATGCGGCGGGTTCAACCGGCACGCTTCTGGCATTGGCTCCACACCCTGGGAATCGACAACACTCCGGATACCGACCTGCCCGGCGCCGTAGCCGGTCAGCTCAAATCCCTCGAGACCTTTAAAACCCAACCGATCGAGCCCGCAACGGCCGCCTTCGGTCAAGGCTTCAACCTGACGCCCCTGAAATTGATCCAGCTGCACGCGATGTTGGCGAACGGCGGCAGGCTGGTCAGTCCCCACATCACCCGCGGCCTGCGCTCCGGTGATGACCTGGCCAGCGCCCCGCCGGCCTCAGGGGTGCAACTGATCCGGCCCGCCATCGCCCAAACCGTCCTCAATTGGATGGAGACGGTGGTGGAGAAAGGCAGTGGCCGTGGCGTACAAATCCCAGGCCACCGGATTGGCGGCAAAACAGGGACGGCGCAAAAGGCACGCAATGGTGTCTACGTGGCCGGAGCCAAGATCACGAGCTTCATCGCCCATTTGCCGATCAACCAACCGCGCTATGTCGTGTTGGTCGTTGTCGATGAGCCGAAGGGCGAAAACGCCTACGGATCAACGGTGGCGGTTCCCGTCGCCAAGCAAATCATTGAGGCCTTATTGGTGATTGAGAAAATCCCGCCCAGCCGCACGGTTCCCACAACGGCCCGTCAGTAGATCGCACTGCGTGACCGCTTGATGACAACGGGAGTCACGCCCCGATTGGCATCGCTAGCTTGAAAATACGTTTGGTGCCCGGCATGGCCAATCTCCTCGACCAACTGGCCGCGATGACCGTTGTTGTCGCCGATACCGGTGACATCGATGCGATTCAGCAGTTCACCCCCCGGGATGCCACCACCAACCCTTCGTTGATCCTGGCGGCGGCCCAGATCCCGACCTACCAAAACCTGATCGATACCTCCCTGCGGGAGTCCCGCGAGGTCTGCGGCCCCTCGGCACCGGCTGAAGAGGTGGTGCGCGAAGCCCTCGACGAGATCTGCGTCACCTTCGGCAAGGAAATTCTCAAGATCGTCCCCGGCCGGGTCTCCACCGAAGTGGATGCGCGCCTGAGCTTCAACACCGAAGCGACGATCACCAAGGCCCGCAAGCTGATTGGCCTTTATCGCCAAGCGGGCATCAGCCGTGATCGCGTGCTGATCAAGATTGCCTCCACCTGGGAAGGCATCAAGGCCGCGGAGGTGCTCGAAAAAGAGGGCATCCACTGCAACCTCACCCTCCTCTTCAGCTTCGCTCAGGCCGTGGCCGCCGCTGAGGCTGGCGTCACCTTGATCTCCCCCTTTGTCGGCCGCATCCTCGACTGGTTCATAAAGAGCACCGGCCGCGAGAGCTATCCCGGCCATGAGGATCCGGGCGTGCTCTCGGTCACCAAGATCTTCAACTACTTCAAGACCTTCGGCTACAAAACCGAGGTCATGGGAGCGAGCTTCCGCAACATCGACGAGATCGTCGAATTGGCGGGATGTGACCTACTCACCATCTCGCCCAAACTCCTGGATCAACTGCGCAACACCCAAGGGGATCTGCAACGGAAACTGAACCCCTTTGATCCAGCGACGACGGAGCAACAGATCCACCTGGATGCCCAAGGCTTCAAGGCGATGATGGCCGAGGATCAGATGGCCACTGAAAAACTGGATGAGGGTATCCGGGGATTCACCAAGGCAATCGAGACCTTGGAAGCCCAATTGGCCCACCGTTTGGGCGAACTGGAGGGAGCCAGTGCCTTCCAACATGCCGCCCAGGAAATCTTCCTGCTGAACGACCTCGATGGCGATGGCTGCATCACTCGCGAGGAATGGCTGGGGACCGATGCTGTGTTCGATGCCCTGGACACCGATCACGACGGACGTCTTTTGCCCAATGACATCCGTGGCGGACTCGGTGCGGCCCTCGCTATTAACAACTGACTTAGGCTCTGGGCCAGTTGGTTGGCTGTTGCGTGAACGCCCTCGAAACCATGCGTGCCCTGGCCAGCCAGGGAGAGGTGATTCAGGCAACGGCAGGTGATGCGATCTTCTCCTCCGGGGAGACCGGAGACTGCATGTTCGGGGTTCTGGAAGGAACCGTTGAGCTCACTTGGAACGACGAGGTCGGCCATGAGGTCATTCAGGCCGGCGACGTCTTTGGTGCCGGTGCCCTGGTGACGGCGGAGCATCGCCGGTACGGCAATGCCAAAGCCGTCAGCGACTGCAAGCTGCTGAAGATGAACCGCGAGAAGTTCCTCTTCGCCGTTCAGGAATCCCCCATGTTCGCCATCGAGCTGCTGGGCTCAATTGATCACCGCCTGAGGCAACTCAAGGACTGCACCAAGGTCGGCTGAGCGCTCAGCCCCGCTGGAACAGCAGGCGTTTAATCACGCGTTGGGCGATATCGCCGTAACCCATCTCGCCCGAAAGAATTTGGGCGATCCGTTGCGGCGCTGTCGGTCGCTTGATCCCCAGCTGGTAGCCCACTTTCGGTACCCGGTAGAACACCTGTGCAATGCGCCGGCCCCAGGCCATGGAGTCGCCCCAGTGTTGGCGCATCTGGGCGCTGTATTGAGCGAGGGCCTGCTGTTGCTCATCGGCAGCGGAGCTGCCCAGATAGCGATCCACCGCGTCAGCGGCCCGCACGCCACTCATCAGTGCCGGGCGTAACCCCTCCGCCAAAAAGGGATCACAGAGGGAGGCCGCGTCACCGACCACCACGGCGCCAGGGACATGCAGTGGGTAGTGACCATCCCAAACCCTGAGGGGAGAACGGCGCCGCAGGCCGGCATCCGGCGCGAGGCCCAAGGAGGGAAGCAATTCGGTTAACACCGCATCCGCATCCGCCGCTTCGCGGCCAATGAAGGTGCCCACTCCAATGCTGTAGCCCCCTTGCCTGGGGAAGGCCCAGCAGAAGCCATGGCGCACGAGACCGAATTCGAATCGGGCCGTGTCCCCCTCCAACACCTCGGCATCAACCTCAGCCGCCAGGGCTTCTGCAAAGCGCGGCTGACTGGGACCGAGGCCCAAGGGGGCGGCAAAACGAGAGTTGGAGCCATCGGCAATCATCACGGCTCGTGCGCGGTAGCCATGGCCACCGGCTTCCAACATCCATCGATCGCCATCCCGGTGGATTGACGACACTTCGGAGCCATCCAGCAGTTCCGCACCCTCCGCAACGGCCCGCTCAACCAGATAGTGGTCCAGCTTGGAGCGCTGCACGATCCAAAACGGAGAGTCGCCAGGAAGGACCGCCACCACCGGATCCTCCAGGCACCAGGTGAATTTCACCTGGGTGATCACGCGATCAACGGCCGGCTGCAGATCAAAGGGAAACCAACGCTGCACGGAGGCCGCCATGCCACCGCCACAGGGTTTGGCCCTGGGAAGGGACTGCGCCTCAAGCAGCAGAACACGACGTCCCCGCGCAGCCAGGTGGAAGGCCGCTGCGCCGCCGGCAGCACCGGCGCCGACAACGGCGACATCAAAACAGTGCGGTTCGCTCACACCTTGAGGATGTCTGCTTCCTTCTCAGCCAGCAGTTTCTCGATCTCAGCAATGAACTTGTCGGTGAGCTTTTGGACCTTGTCCTGCTCATCGCGGCTTTGATCCTCGGAGAACTCGCCCTCCTTCTCCTGCTTTTTCACCTTGTCGATCGCATCGCGGCGAACGTTGCGCAGGGCCACCTTGCCCTCCTCGGCATACTTCGCCGCCAACTTGCAGAGCTCCTTGCGGCGGTCCTCCGTCAGGGGCGGGATGTTGATACGGATCAACTTGCCGTCGTTGTTGCAAGTCAGCCCCAGGTCACTCATCGAAATGGCCTTCTCGATCAGCCCCAAGGAGCTGCCATCGAAGGGCTGCAGTTGGATCGTCGAGGAGTCGGGGGTGCTGATGGTGGCCAGGGACTTCAGCGGCGTATCCGCGCCGTAGTACTCCACCTGGATCTTGTCGAGCAGCGACGCATTCGCCCGGCCGGTGCGAATCGTGTTGAAGGTGCGCTGGGTGGAATCCACCGACTTGCGCATGCTGGCTTCGAGATCCATGGCGAGAAAAAGGGCGTCGCTGAAGAAAGAAAGGGGCCGACCCGTCAGGCCGAAGGAAGGATGCTGGTGCCGATGGGCTCACCGCGCACAGCCCGACCAATGTTGCCGGAACCGAACAGATCAAACACCACGATTGGGATGGCGTTGTCCTTGCAGAGGGCGATGGCCGTGCTGTCCATGACCTCTAGCTCTTTGCTGAGGACATCCATGAACGAGAGGCTCTCGTAACGCACCGCGTCGGCGTGCTTGTTGGGGTCCTTGTCGTAGACCCCGTCGACCTTGGTGGCCTTGAACACCACGTCGGCTCCGATCTCAGCGGCCCGCAACGCAGCGGTGGTGTCCGTGGTGAAGAAGGGATTACCCGTACCGGCGGCAAAGATCACCACGCGCCCCTTCTCCATGTGGCGGATGGCCTTGCGACGGATGTAAGGCTCCGCAACCTCCTGCATCGAGATGGCGCTCTGGACGCGGGTGGGAATGCCGGCCCGCTCCAATCCGTCCTGGAGCGTGATGGCATTCATCACCGTCGCCAACATGCCGACGTAGTCAGCGGTGGCCCGGTCCATGCCGGCGGCGGACCCCTTAAGACCGCGGAAGATGTTGCCGCCGCCCACCACGATCGCCAGCTGGCTGCCGTCGGAGACCACAGCGGCGACATCCTTAGCGATGGCATCCACCACCGCAGGATCGATGCCGTAGCCCTGCTCGCCCATCAGGGCTTCGCCGCTGAGCTTCAGCAACACGCGCTGATAGGCCATCCCTTCGTGCTGCAGCTTCGTTGGCCGAACAGTAGCAAGCGTGAGATCCCTTGCCGACGCTGGCCAGGAGCGCTTCGATGCCAGCAGATGGGAGTGCTGGATGGACAGGCATCAGGACCAACCCATTCCACCGGTCGGCTCCAGCCGCAGCGGCCTCATGGCACGGCTCACCCTCTCGGCCGTGGAACAACTGACCGAAGACCCCCGCGCCTGGGCTGAACCGGTCGTGCATCGGGCGCTGTTGATCAGCGGGCTCTCGGTGCTGATGAGCGCCCTGGCCACGGTGCAAACCCAGACCAGTCCTTAGAACTCAATACCCGCCTGGGCTTTTACCCCCTGTTCCCGGAAGGGATGGCGCACAAGCTTCATCTCCGTCACCAGATCAGCACGCTCCACTAACGCCGCCGGAGCGCCGCGGCCGGTGAGCGCCACATGGGTCAAGGGCGGCCGCAGCATCAATCCCTCCAACAGATCCTCCAGATCGAGGTAGCCCAACTTGAGGGCCACATTCACTTCATCGAGGACCACCAACTTGCGCTGGGGATCAGCGAGGTACTCGCAGGAGCGCTTCCAGGCCTGCTGCACCAAGGCACGGTCACGCTCGCGGTCCTGGGTTTCCCAGGTAAAGCCCTCCCCAAGGGCATGCCAGTGCAGCGCTTCACCAAACAGCTCCAGCGCCTTGGCCTCGCCGGGTTGCCAGCCCCCCTTAATGAACTGCACAACGGCCACCTGCTCCCCGTGGCCCAAGGTCCGCAGCACCAACCCCAGGGCTGCCGTGGTCTTGCCCTTGCCATCACCGGTGAAAACCAGCACCAGTCCCTTCTCCAGGGAGCGCTCCCCAACCCGCTGCTGCTGCACTTCCTTGCGGCGAGCCATGCGCCGCTGGTAGGCATCGGCTGTGGCCTCAGGGGCCAGGTCTCCGCCCATCCCCAACTCCGATGCTGTCTGGTCCAGGGCGTTGGGATCGGCCACAGCTTGAGGTCAGGGGTGCCTCCAATCTGGCGCGGTTAAGCCGCGCTCGCCTGGTGCCGGGCCAGGGCCGTATCCACAGCCTGCTGCTGATCCCGGCGGGTGATCCAGTGGTGATAAGTCCTGGTGTGGATCGCCACGGAGTGGCCCATCATCCGAGCCGCCACCGTGTCGGGCAGACCGATGTGGATCGTGCGAACCGCCCAGGCATGGCGCAGGTCATAGGGGGTGAGGGGCAGGTCGTAGCGACGGAACTGCTCGGCAACACGGCGGCCGACCTGCTGCAGGGTGGTGCGGCGGAGATCGGTACAGACCGCCGGCAGAAGCTGACGCTGAGCCCCTAGTTGCTCCAAGCCGAAGCGCTCCACCCACTCCGGTTGAAAGGGCCAAACCTGGTGCTCTCCGGTCTTGCTCGTGGGCAACACACGGATCACCCGATCGCCCCCGGGTGCCAAGGCGGAGAGGTCGGTGAAGAAGACCTCATGGTTGCGTAGGCCATAGGTCGCCATCAGGCCGTAGGCCAAGCGCCATCCGGGGTTAGGAATGCGCTCAAGCCACTCCAGGATCTGAAGGTCGCTTGGGAGCTGGCGAAATTGGGCGGCATGCAGGCCATAGCCCCCCGCCCGCTCACCCCAGTCAGGGGGCAACGCCAACCCTTCGGCTCGAGCCAGGGCCGCGAGGGTGGTGCCGCACTGCTGTCGCCCCCGCGAGGCCAGGGGATAACTCTCCAGAACGGCCTCCAGAAGCGGCAGGCCCCAGGCCATCCCCTGATCCCCAGCCAAGCGCTCGAGGCGGCGGACATAGGGCAGATAGGCGCTGCTCCAGGTCGTCCGGGCTCCGGAGGGATTGCGGCGGCGGCGCGGATCTTGGAAAAACCCCTGCTCAAAGCGCTGCAGCCGCGCCGCAAGCGAAGAGGCCGTCGCTGGGGGCAATGGCCCCGTGGGAGCGTCCTTGGTTTGAAGCCAGTCGTCCCAGCAGAAGCGCTGCTGCTGAAGCTGCTGCAGGACCAGCTTCAGTTGGTGGCGGGCCTGCTCGAGGCCGGCTGGGTCAGCGTCAAGACCAAGGCTGATCCGTTGCACCCGCTGATCCGACCCACCGCTGCGGCAGGGCAAGGGTCCCCTCAGGCCGAGCCGGGAGCCCCGGCGCTCCAGCCGCAGCGAAACACCGCTGGCGGCCAGCAGCGCGTTGTGTTCCCGAAGGGCCAGATCGAGGCGTTCGAGGCTGATCTTGAGACCAAAGCGAGCCGGCCGACCTTATCGAGCCTGAACGGGAGCGACCAGCCCCCAGCCGGCAGCGTTACGCTCGCCGCTGTTGTTGTCCGATGAAGCGGGGCATGGCCAAGGTCGGCGTGGTGTTGCTGAACCTGGGCGGCCCTGAGCGCATTCAGGACGTCGGTCCCTTCCTCTACAACCTCTTCGCTGACCCGGAAATCATCCGGCTGCCCAATCCGGCGCTACAAAAACCCCTGGCCTGGCTGATCAGCAGCCTGCGCGCCGGCAAGTCCCAAGCCGCCTACCGCTCCATCGGTGGGGGCTCCCCCCTCCGGCGCATCACCGAGCAGCAGGCCCGCGAGCTGCAAAGCACCCTGCGCCAGCGCGGCATCGAGGCCACCAGCTACGTGGCGATGCGCTACTGGCACCCCTTTACCGAGTCGGCCGTGGCCGACATCAAGGCCGATGGGATCGATGAGGTGGTGGTCCTGCCCCTCTATCCCCACTTCTCGATCAGCACCAGCGGCTCAAGCTTCCGTGAACTGCAGCGCCTGCGCCAGGGCGACCCCGCCTTCTCCAAGCTGCCGATCCGCTGCATTCGCAGCTACTACAACGACCCCGGTTACATCGGCGCCATGGCCGAGTTGATCGGCAAGGAAATCCAGGCCTGCCCCGATCCGGCCACGGCCCACGTCTTCTTCTCCGCCCACGGCGTCCCCAAGAGCTACGTCGAGGAAGCCGGTGACCCCTATCAAAAGGAGATCGAGGGCTGCGCCCAGCTGATCATGGACAAGCTGGCCGCCGATCTCGGCCACGCCAACCCCTTCACGCTTGCCTACCAGAGCCGCGTCGGTCCGGTGGAGTGGCTCAAGCCCTACACCGATGACGCCCTTAATGAACTCGGGGAGTCCGGGGTGAAGGACCTGGTGGTCGTCCCCATCAGCTTCGTCAGCGAGCACATCGAAACGCTCGAAGAGATCGATATCGAGTACCGCGAAATTGCCACAGAAGCCGGCATCACGAATTTCCGACGCGTTCCGGCCCTCGACACCACCCCATCCTTTATTCAGGGCCTGGCCAACCTGGTCCAGCACGCCTTGGAAGGTCCAGAGGTCAACCTGGATCAAGCCGCGGCCCTGCCAACCCAGGTCAAGCTCTATCCCCAGGACAAGTGGGCCTGGGGCTGGAACAACAGCTCCGAGGTCTGGAACGGACGCTTGGCAATGCTCGGCTTCTCCGCTTTCCTGCTGGAGTTGCTGAGCGGTCGTGGCCCGCTGCATTCCATCGGCCTGCTCTAAGGCCCTTCTCGGAGCATCCCTGCTGCTGGGGCCCGCCCTGGCCAACCCCTGGCAACAGGCCCGTTTCCCCGTCCCCCAGTTCAGCGGCTACACCAGCCATTACGGGCTCAGAAGCAGCCCATCCGGCGGCTCCAGCCTCCACCGGGGCCTGGACATCGCCGCTCCCCTGGGCTCCCCGGTGCTCAGCTGGTGGGCCGGGCGGGTGGAGCGGCTGATCAACGACGGGAGCTGCGGCATCGGCGTGACGATTCGCTCCGGCCCCTACGAGCACCTTTACTGCCATCTGCAGGGAACGATCGAACAGGACACCCTGCACAGCGGAGGCGCGAGCCTGCGCCAGGGCTCCTGGCTACGGACGGGGGAACCCCTGGGCGCCATCGGGGTGAGCGGCCGCAGCAGCGGACCTCACCTGCATTGGGGCGTCAAGCTGAACGAGCGTTGGCTGGACCCGGTGCTGCTGCTGCGAGCAATGGCTGACGCCAGGCGCTTGGAAACGCCCATTTCTCAGGCCAGACCTTAGGGTGACTGGATCTGAAAACGCTGTCCGCCGCCGCCGTGACCGTGACGTCCGTTTCACAAGCGGCCACCGCCGCTGATCACTCCACCCCGACCCGGGTGAGTGGCGGTTACGCCCTCATGGATGCCCTCCGTCGCCATGGCGTGGAGACGATCTTTGGCTATCCCGGCGGCGCGATCCTTCCCATCTACGACGAGCTGCACAAGGCCGAATCCAGGGGCTGGCTGAAGCACGTGCTCGTGCGCCACGAACAGGGCGGCACCCACGCAGCCGACGCCTACGCCCGCGCGACCGGCAAGGTCGGGGTCTGTTTTGGCACCTCAGGTCCAGGGGCCACCAACCTGGTGACGGGCATCGCCACGGCCCACATGGACTCCGTGCCCATGGTGGTCATCACCGGCCAAGTCCCCCGGGCGGCCATCGGGACGGACGCCTTCCAGGAGACGGACATCTTTGGCATCACCCTGCCGATCGTGAAGCACTCCTGGGTGGTGCGCGATCCCCGGGACATTGCCCGCATCGTCTCGGAGGCATTCTTGATTGCCTCCAGCGGCCGACCCGGTCCCGTTCTGATCGACGTGCCCAAGGACGTGGGAGTCGAGGAGTTCGACTACATCCCCGTTGAACCCGGCGCGGCCGTTCCCCCTGGTTTCAAACTCCCCCCCGCGCCGGTCCCCAGCGCCATCTCCGCTGCGCTGGAGCTCATCCGCAATGCCCGCCGTCCCCTCCTCTATGTCGGTGGTGGGGCGATCAGCAGCGGCGCCCACGCCGAAATCCATGCCCTGGCGGAGCGCTTCCGGCTTCCGGTGACCACCACCTTGATGGGGAAGGGTGCCTTTGATGAGCTCCATCCCCTCTCGGTGGGGATGCTCGGCATGCACGGGACCGCCTACGCCAACTTCGCGGTGACCGATTGCGACCTGCTGATCGCCGCCGGTGCCCGTTTTGACGACCGTGTCACCGGCCGCCTCGATGGCTTCGCCCCCCGGGCCCAGGTCATCCACATCGATATTGATGCGGCAGAGATGGGCAAAACCCGTCTGCCGGATGTGGCCGTCGTCGCCGACGTCAAGCAAGCGGTCGAGGCCCTGCTGGCCGCCTCCAGCCAGGAGGACTCCCGAGGCCGCACCGAGGCCTGGCTCGAGCGCATCGCCCAGTGGAAACAGCACTACCCCTTGGTGGTTCCAGCACCCGAGGGAGACATCGCGCCCCAAGAGGTGGTGTCGATGCTGCAGGAGCTCTCCCCCAAAGCCTTCTTCACCACTGACGTGGGCCAGCACCAGATGTGGGCTGCGCAGTTCCTGCACACCCTCCCCCGCCGTTGGATCAGCTCCGCGGGCCTCGGGACCATGGGTTTCGGCATGCCGGCGGCCATGGGCGTTCAGTGCGCCTTCCCCGAAGAACCGGTGATCTGCGTGGCCGGCGATGCAAGCATCCTGATGAACATCCAGGAGCTCGGGACCCTCAGCCAGTACCACCTCCCCGTGAAGGTGGTGGTGCTCAACAACGGCTGGCAGGGGATGGTGCGCCAGTGGCAGGAGAGCTTCTACGGCGAGCGCTACAGCGCCTCAGAGATGACCGGCGGCATGCCGAACTTCCCCGCTGTAGCGGAAGCCTTCGGCGTCAAAGGAGTTCAGATCCAAGGACGGGAGGAACTGCGCACCAAACTCGCCGAAGCCCTGGCCCACCCCGGTCCGGCCTTCATTGAGGTGAAGGTGCGCCGCAACGAGAACTGCTATCCGATGGTGCCCCCCGGTGCCAGCAACGCCCAGATGGTGGGCCTCCCCTCCCATCCGGAACTGGCGATCGACACCAATCGCGAGTGCCACAGCTGCCACCACAGCACCTCCAGCTCCAGCCTGTACTGCCCCAACTGCGGCGCCAAGCTGTGAGGCTGGGGCTGATCCGCCGCTGGGTCTGTGCTGCAGCGGCTGCCTGCCTGCTGCTCTGGCCGGGACAGGTCTTGGCGGCCGAGGTGCTGCAGGTGCGGAGCGGCACTCTGCTGCAGATCGGTGACCGCAACCGCACCTACAGCGTGCAACTGGCCTGCGTCGTGGTGGACCCAGACGATGACGCTGCCGCCGTGGACTGGATTCGTAAGCAACTGCCCAGGCGCAGCAAGGTGAACCTGCGCCCGACCGGCAGTGCCGATGGGGTCCTCATCGCCCGCATCAATCACCTCGATGGGCACGCCAACCACGACCTGGGCGCGGAGCTGATTGCATCGGGCCTAGCGTCCTCCTCAGGATCCTGCTAACGGCCGTTGAGCATCAATCGGGCAGCCAAGGGCATTGTGCTGGTGCCCACACTCCTGTTGGGAAGTGCCTTCATCGCCACCGCGGTCTGGGGACCTGCGGCGGCCGCGGACAACAAGTCCCTCGCCCTGGGGGTAGGGGGAGTCTTGATCGCAGCGGGTTTGCTAGCCCAGCTGATGCCGGAGTCAGCTCCCGAGGCCAGGTCCGAAGACGAATCCTGAGCGTTACTTCGCCGGCTTGGTCTGAGGGCTGGATTGGGCTTTGGTGCGGCCCTCTTCCACCAGGCGGAAGTACTCCTTGGTCGGGAAGATCACAAAGCTGTCCTCCTTGGCTTTGCTGATCTGAGAGAGCACCGCGGTGAGGTCAGCAACCCTGGGCTTCAGCTTGCTGCGCTCAGCCTCAGGCACGTTGGAAAGGGCCTTCTGCAACTCGTCGTAGCTCAGGAAGAACACGCCCCGAGGGCCATCGGGGGTGTTGAGGGTTAGGAAGGGCTGGGTGAAGAACACCGCCACGTTCAGGCCCTTCTTGATCTCATCGTCGCTCAGACCTTCTTTCTTCAGCAGGGTGTAGGCCTGCTTGATGTCGGCGTCATTCATCACCACAGGGGCCACCAGTGGCTTGCTCTTGTCCTTCAGCTGCTTATTGAGCTCCACCACCTTCTCGTTCATCACATTCAGTGGAACGGGGGTGACGGTGGCCTTGAGGCTCGGGTTCGACTTCAGCAGCGCCTTGAGCTCGGTGTTCGCCCGATCACTCTCGAGATAGAGGGGCAGGACCAACGCCTCGTCCCGGGGGATCGGCAGGGGAATGCCATTGGCATCGGTGATCACGAAGACCGGAATCACCTGCAGTTTCTTGATCGCCTCGGCTTCAGGGATCGCCAGGGCGGGAGCCGCAGACATGGCGCCCAGGACGGCGACGGGGGCCAGCAATGAGGCCGCTTGACGGCCCATCGGCTTCAACCAAGCGGGAAAGCGCGAGAGCATGCGACCGATCAAGAAAGGTCAACCCTAGTCAGAACCCAGGAAAGACCCCCAGGGCGTAGGGCTCTCCTGGGACTGGATCAATCAGCCGGGCGGCTGAGGCCACAGCCTGCTGGGCCTCCTCCAAGTTCCCCTTTTGCCAGAGCCAGCGGTTCAGCCAGCCGCTGAAGGCCACATCCCCGCCGGTCGTGCTCGCCAGCACCGTGCGCGGAGAAAAGCGCTCCAACAGCTCAGGCAAAACGGTCTGGCCGCGGACAAAGGCGCCAGCGACCGGCAAGCCCAAATCGACCACGGGCGTAATCACCGCATCGAGTGCTTCTGGGGCGAGGTCAGCGGGCAGGTAGCCGTGGGGCTCGAGGTAAAGGCTCCCCTGGGGATGGCGCAGCAGGTAGCCGTTCTCAACCTGGGGCACCGGTGCACCGGCTGTGGCTTCAATTCGGAGCTCGCCGAAGGCCGTGGTTTCACCGGGGCGCAGGCCCGTGACCTGCTCAAAGCCCATCTGCTCAACCTTCTTGGCCGCCGTCAGGGACCCCACCACGGGCAGGGAACGGGGCAGCAACGCCAGGGTCTCGGGATGGGCGTGGTCATCCAGTCCCTGGGTGAGCAGCAGCAAATCGAGATCGGCAGGAAGCGCAAAGGAGCGGGACAACTGCCCCTGGAAAAACCAGGGCCCGGGGGGAAAGACCAACGGACCGCAGAACCAGGGGTCCACCAGCACCCGCAGTCCCGACCAGTCCAGTAACCAGCCGTTTGCCCCGAAATAGGTCGCTTCCACCGCTTCAACGCAACTGGCGGCGAGGCTAGGCAGCGCGGTGCTGGAATACAGGAACGAGGCTCAGGACAAGTGGTGCTGCGACTGAGCGAGTTGAAGCTGCCGCTGGATCACGAGGAAGCGGACCTCGCTCCAGCCATCTGCAAACGCCTCAAGATCGATCCAGCGGCCCTGCTCGCGCATCGGGTCATCAAAGAGAGCATCGACGCCAGGCGGAAATCCGCCATCCAGATCGCCTACAGCCTGGAGCTGGAACTGCCGCCGCAGCTCGAGCAGCAACTGCTGAAGCGCTTCAAGCGCGATCCCCACCTGCAACCCGCAAGCGACACCCACTACCAAGCCGTGGCGCAGGCCAGCCCCGGGGATCCCCTACCCCAGCGGCCGGTGGTTATTGGCGCCGGACCCTGCGGCTACTTCTGTGCCCTGATCCTGGCGGAGATGGGGCTGAGACCCCTGCTGCTCGAGCGCGGCAAACCCGTGAAGGAGCGCACGGCGGACACCTTTGGCTTCTGGAAAGGAAGTGCGCCCTTCAACCCCGAATCCAACGCGCAATTTGGGGAAGGGGGTGCGGGCACCTTCTCCGATGGGAAGCTCTACAGCCAGGTGAGAGACCCCAAACACCTCGGGCGCAAGGTCCTGGAGGAACTGGTCGCAGCGGGGGCCAATCCAGAGATCCTGGTCAAGCACCACCCCCACATCGGCACCTTCAAGTTGGCCACGGTGGTTCGCGGTCTGCGCAGCAAGATCACGGCCCTCGGCGGAGAGATTCGCTTCGAAAGCCGTGTGAGTCAGCTCTGCGTCGAGCAGAGCGATGAAGAGCGGCGCCTTAGCGGCGTTGCCCTAGCCAGCGGAGAGATCATCCCGGCGCAGCAGGTGGTCCTCGCGGTCGGCCACAGCGCGCGCGACACCTTCGCGATGCTTCAGGAGCAGGGCGTGACACTGGAGCGCAAACCCTTCTCGGTGGGCTTTCGCATCGAGCACCCGCAACCCCTGATCGATGCGGCCCGTTGGGGAAACTGCGCCGGCCATCCCCGTCTGGGGGCTGCGGAGTACAAGCTCGTCAAACACGTCAGCAACGGGCGCTGCGTCTACAGCTTCTGCATGTGCCCCGGTGGCCTGGTGGTGGGGGCCACCTCTGAGGTGGGACGGGTCGTCACCAACGGGATGAGTCAGCACTCGCGCAATGAGCGCAACGCCAACAGCGGCATCGTCGTGAACATTGAGACAGGCGACGTCGAAAGCTATGGCGCCTACCCCGGCGACCCCCTTGCGGGGATTGCCTTCCAGCGGCACTGGGAGGCCAAAGCCTTTGAACTCGGTGGCAAGAGCTATGCCGCTCCCGGTCAGCGGCTCAAGGACTTCCTGGCCGGCGGCAGCCAGGCACCCGCCGATCTGGGGACGGTCAAGCCCTCCTACAGCCCCGGTGTAGTCCCTGCAGACCTGGGGCAGGCCTTACCGGCCTTTGTGATCGAAGCCCTGCGGGAGGCCCTGCCGCAGTTCGAGCAGTCCATTCCGGGCTACGCCATGGACGATGCGCTGCTGACTGGCGTTGAAACCCGCACCTCATCCCCCGTGCGCATTCCCAGAACAAAAGCCCTGGAGAGCGTCAACACCCCAGGGCTTTATCCGGCGGGAGAGGGGGCCGGCTTCGCCGGCGGAATCCTCTCCGCTGCGATGGATGGCATCCGCGTGGCGGAAGCCGTTGGCCTCACTCTTCTTCGTCAGGAGCGCCCAGGGGCACCAGACGGATCTGCTTACGACCCAGCTTGATTTCGAACTCATCGCCGGGCTTGAGGTCCAGCAGGGCGGTGTAGGCCTTGCCCACCATCAGGTTGCCGTTGAACTGGACCTTGGTGGTGAAGCTCAGCTTGCGGCCGCCTTTACCAACCTTGGCGCTCGAGCCGCCAAAATCAACGCCCTTGGCATTGAGCAGCGCTTCGTAGAACGCCGTGAAATTCAGCCGCTCGCTGCCGTCTTTCTTGTTGGAGACATATCCGCATGCACGTACAACGTCGGATTTGCTCACGTCGCCCATTTCTTTGACTTTGGCGAGAAGATCAGCTCCGGTGAGCATGAGATTGATAGTTATGCAACTTCTGCATCATCACACCCGACGGTCAATTCAGCAAGGCTGACTTTTTCAAAAAGCCGGGATTTCCCAGGAGTTTTTTTTTCAATCAATGCCCCCCACGCTGGTCTGGTATCGCCGCGATTTGCGCACGCAGGATCACGAACCGCTGGCGAAGGCCTGCTTAAGAGGACCGGTCATTCCGGTGTTCGTACTGGATGACGCGTTGCTGTTTCATCCTGAGACTGCCGTCGCTCGTGTTGAGTTTTTACTACATAGTTTGCAGGCCCTCGATGCCCGATTGCGGTGTCTAGGGGGGCGATTACTTGTGCAGCGCGGCCAACCCGAAGTGGTCCTCGCCCGTCTCGCCCAAGGCAGCGGCGCGCGCCATGTCCTCGCCCATACCGACAGTGAGCGCCTGGTCGGCCGGGTCCGTGATGCCCGCGTCAACCGCCACCTGAAGGAGCAAGGCATCCAGCTGGAGTGGATCGAACCAGCCGGTGCCAGCGGCGAGCTTCAGCCCTACAGCGATTGGAACCGCCAGTGGCATGGCGCCATGGCCGCGCCGCTGGTGCCGGAACCTCAGCGGGTCGTAGTACCTAAGCAGTGCCCGGATGCACCGGTCCCCAGCCTCAAGGAGCTGGGGCTGATCAGCGATGGCAAACCGATTCCCAAAGCAGGTACTGATGCCGCCCTAGGGCGGTTGGATCGGTTTCTCGAGGGATCCGATTCGCGGACCTACTACTGGGAGCTGAGCTATCCCTCCGCCAAGGTCACCTCAGGGCTCAGCCCGTACCTGAAGTTCGGCGTCGTCAGCCCCAGGCAGTGCCTACAACGGCTCACCGCAGCGGGCCTACGGGCAAAGGAAAACGCCGATCGCAGCCGCCTGCGCAGCATCCAACAACTGTTCAGCCGCCTGCGCTGGGGCTGCTCCATTCACCAGCGCTTCCGCTACCTGCCCCAGCTGGAGCTGCGCTCCCTCTGGAGCGCCTTCGACCAAGAGAGCGCGCTCTCCGCCCAACAGCTCGAGCTCTACGAAGCCTGGAAAGAGGGCCGCACGGGTTTCCCGATCGTCGATGCCGCAGCCCACTGCCTGCGTGGGGGCGGGGGATGGCTGGAGCTGAATTTCCGCAGCCGAGCGATCTACGCCAGCTTTCTCAGCAACCTCTGCGGAATTGATTGGCGCTACGGCGCCCTGCATTTCATGCGGCACCTGATCGATGGGGACTGCCCGATCGATCACTACCAATGGGCCATGCAGGCCGGGGCGACCTATCGGGGCCGCAAAGCCTGGACGCGGATCTATCACCCCGGCCAGGTGGCCGTGAATCGCTGCGACCCCCATGGCCTCTTCATCCGGCGCTGGCTCCCGCAACTCGAGCGCCTCACCAATGACCAGCTCGGAGAGCCCCCCGCCTTCGCGGACTACCCCGCCCCAATGCTCAACTACGAGGAAGCGCGCCAGGCGCGGATGGAGGCGTTGAGCAACACACGCCACGGCATCGGAGACATTCCCTCCGCCTTGGCACGGTTGCCCGCTGACCTGACGCCCTTTGGCAGTGATCAAATCGCCGGCAGCCAGGTGCTCTGGGCGCAACCCCGGGCACCGGAGCTCTTCCCGGAGGCGGTGGACCTCGATCGACTGGACCGGGAGGGATGGCTGGCCCTGCTCAGCTGGTTCAGCCTCAGGCGCTCGGCTGAGACCGGTGAAGCCGGGGAGAGCCCCCCGAAGAGACGCAAACCCAAGCGCAGCCAAACCGACAACGGCCAGCTCAGCCTGGAGTTCAACTAGGCAACTGTTGGGAGACGATGCCGCTCCACTGCACCGCCTTGACCTGATCGCGGCGCCAGGAGTGAAACAGCAGCGGCTCTGATGCCGTGCACAGGGGGCAGACACTGATCTGCTCTGGGGACACACCGAAGCGCTCGAGCAGCAAACGGGTGGCGAGCCGCAGATCGAGGCGCTGCCGCAGCGGATCTGGATCGGCGAGCAGAGCACCGCACTCCTCCATGGACGCGAGGGCCCCCTCGAGCGTGAGGGACGCATCCACCTGCAGCAACTGCTCAGCGATCGCTTCCGGCACGGACGGTTCCACCTGGTACTGGGGGCCGCTGATGGCTGGCCCCAACGCAATCAGCAGGTCACGGCGGCGGCAGCCGCGCTGCTCCAGCTGCCGGATCGCCTCTTGAACGATGCCCCCGGCCACACCACGCCAGCCGGCATGGCAGGCCGCCACCTGTCCGGATTCCGGATCCGCCAGCAGCACTGGAGTGCAATCGGCGCCGCAGACCCAGAGACTCTGGCCACCGGCATCGCACACCAAGCCATCGGCCTGGGGCCAGGGCTCCGCTAGGGCCTCACTCGCCGACAAAACCAACGCGCTGTGGACCTGCTGGGGACGGTGGACGCTGATGCCAGCGCTGACATAACCGGCCAACACATCAGGGCCTCGGCCCTGCCACTGGCGGGTGAAGAAGCCATGTTCAAAGGCCTCCAGCAGATTCGACTGGAGGTAATAGCCCCCGTAGCAACCGATCCAGGTCCAACCCTCTAGGGCGTTAAACCCTGCATCTGGGCGGTCAAAGGGGGCCTCAACGGCCTCAGCCATACAACCGTCTAGGCATCGGGGAGGTCCCGCAGGATCCAGAAGCCATCAAAACCGGGTTGATCCGGGCTGGATTGAATCGCCAGGAATTGCACACCACCGGCTTGACCGCGAGAGGCCAGGAATGCCGCGGCCGCAGCCTCAGCTTCGTCTGACTCCAACTGTCCCAGCAACCATCGGTCTTCTTGGCCCGCCTCCAGCACCAGTTGCTGACCGCAGACCTCGAGGCGCACCGGCTCCAATCCCGACACCCAGCCAGCGATCGCCAAGGAGCGGCTCGCGCTGAACAGGCGCAGACCGCTCACCATCAGCTCGTCATCGAGCGACTCCGGCAAGGGAACCAGACCAGCAAAGCTGGTGTCCCAGGTCATCGCCTCCCGCAGGGCACCGATCGGCAGGGAGGCCCAAGACCAGCTGTCGCCGCGGGCCGCCTCAGGCAGCGGAACAGCCACGGGCTGAATCGGCTGGGGCGGCGGAGCCAGGGGGCCAGCCATGTAGCCCTCCTCCTCGGGATAAACCGTGGCCTCGCGCTCCTGGAGCCACTCGACCAGGGCATAGCAACGGCGGCTCGGCACCAGTTCCAGGCCCAGCTGCTCGGAGGCCCGCTGCACCATCGTGCGCATCGAGGAACGCCAGCAGCGGATCTTGCGTGGGGGATCAAACCCCTCAGCATCCGCCTGCTCCAAGGCCTGCTCCAACGCGGACTTCAGCCACTGGGAGTTGACGCTGGAGGCCGGGCACTTCAGGACCCACTGGAAGGCGCGACCGGGATTGTCCGCATTGGGGGAACTGCAAATCAGCAGCTCCCAGCGCTTCTTTCCGTCCTCTTCCAGGATTGGACGGGAGTAGTAATCCAGCTCCCAATCCGCCTGCAGACGGGCAGGACTCGCGGGCTCGGTGGCCTGAATCATCCGGCGGATTGTTCCTGCTGACGCAGCACGTTACGAGCCCTATTGGCGCGATCGGCGGCCTCCGCCATCACTTTGTCGCGCTCAATCAACAACTCACCCGGCTGCCCCTCCAGCAGAGCAGTGTTCAAGGCGATGCGACCGCGACCGGGATCCAATTCAGTAATCAGTGCTTTCACGCGATCGCCCTGGCCGAAGACCTCGCGCAGATCACGCATCTGACCACCCGTAATCACGGAGTGGTGCAGGAGTCCGCTGATGCCGCCCAGGTCCACGAAGAGGCCATAGGGCTTGATGGCCACCACCTGTCCCTCAACCAGCTGACCGACCTCGAGGTTCTGGAACAGGGCCGCCGTGGCCGCCTTCTTCTCAGAGAGCACCAGCTTGCGGGTGTCCGGATTGACCTCCAGGAAGGCCACACCGAGGGTTTTGCCCACCAGCGCCTCGTGGTTTTCACCCTCCTGCAGCTGGGAGCGGGGCACAAAACCGCGCAGACCTTCGACATCACAGGTGATGCCACCACGGTTGAAACCGTTGACCTTCACCTGGAGTACCTTGCCTTCCTTCTCGAGGGCACGAACCTTCTCCCAGCTCTGGCGCAGGGCCAGGGCACGGGCGCTGATGGTGACCATGCCATCGGCGTTCTGCTCGCGGGTGACGAGCACTTCAACGCTCAACCCCTTCGGGAAGCGCTCCTTGAGGTTGGTGATCACCCCAAGAGCACACTCCTTTTTGGGCATGAAGCCAGGGGCCTTGCCGCCGATGTCGACATAGACACCGTCGCTCTCCATGCCGATCACCGTGCCGGTGACGACTTCACCGGTGGTGCCGACGAAATCCTGCTCATCGAGGGCTGCCAGAAAGGCCTCCTCGTCAAAGTCGAAGTCATCGACCGAACGGGTGGGAACCGCCGCCGGCTTGGACTGGGGCTGCGCCATGCGGGAGCCACCGGAGCGGCGACCCTTGTTGCGGTCGTCGGGGCCCAGCAGGTCCGCCATGGACAGCCCCTCAAAGCCGCTCATGTCGAAGAGGTCGTCATCGCCTGATGCTGGGGAAGCCGCCGGGCGCTGGGGCGCGACCGGCGCCTCACCTCGGGCCGCCCGTGCGGCGTCTTCCAATTCAGCTGCCCGCTGCGCAGCGGCTTCGGCGGCGGCACGGGCCTCAGCGGCTTCACGCTCCAGGCGCAGCTGCTCTTCTTTCTTATTGATCTGCAGAACCTGGGGCGGCTTGCGAACCGGCGGCGGCGCAGCGGCGGGACGCTGAGGCGACGGAGGCACCGGACGAGCCGAGGTGGGTTGCTGCTTGGAGAAGGGCTGGGGGGGCTGGGGAGTGCCGGAACCGGCCATGACCAAGCAAAGACGCACAGCGCCACACTGTAGGGACGACCCTCCTTGATCGAAGACGGACCCATGGGCGACGACGCATACGCCTGTCAGGGATCCCGTCGCCTCGAGCGCCTGACCTGGCCCGCCTTCCAGGCGGCCGCCCAGACCTGCGGCAGCACGGTGGTTTGGCCCTTTGGCGCCTTCGAGCAGCACGGTCCTCACCTTCCCCTGGGAACGGATGCACTCTTCGCTGAGCAAATCCTTGACCAGGTGCTCGAGACCTTCCCCCAGGAGGCGCCGATCTGGCGGCTGCCGCTGCAGAGCATCGGCTTTTCACCGGAGCACCTGGGCTTCCCAGGAACCCTGAGCCTCCCGGCCGAGCTCCTGATCCGCAGCATCGAAACCGTTGGCGGCCAGCTGGCGGCGGCAGGCTTCGAGCGGCTGGTGCTGTTCAACGGCCATGGCGGTCAAATCGCCCTGCTCCAGGTCGCCGCCCGACAACTGCGCGCCGCCCATCCCTCGCTTGGGGTGTTGCCATGCTTCCTCTGGAGCGGCCCCAAGGGAATCGGAAAGCTGATCGAGGAGCCCGAGCGCAGTGAAGGCCTCCACGCCGGACAGGTCGAGACGAGCTTGATGTTGCAGCTCAATCCTGAGCTCGTCGGGCCGAAGCGGACCGCAGATGGCCTGGGGGCCCAACAGCCGCCCCAGGGATGGAGCCTGGAGGGGGCCGTGCCGAATGCCTGGCTGACCCAGGACCTCAGCAGCAGTGGCGTCATTGGCGATCCCAGCCAGGCCGATGGGGCCCAAGGCGAGGCGCTCCAGCAGCGGTTGGTCCAGGGCTGGAGCGCGCTCTTCGGCAGTCTCCTGGGCAGCGACTGGCCCCCCCGGGAGCCCAAACCAAAGCGAGACCAGCGCTGAGGAATCGGGGTCAGCGGGCGACGGGAAGTTGGCAAAAGCTGCCAAAGCCCATCTGAGGCTTGTGGAGATGGTTACAGTCAACCCCATTGCAACGTGTTCTCGGTAGCCATGGCGACCCTCGAAGCCACTGATCTGCCTACGGCGGGCGCGACTGCGCTTCCCGATTTCACCTGCGCGAACTACAAGGACGCCTACAGCCGGATCAACGCGATCGTGATCGAGGGCGAGCAGGAAGCCCACGACAACTACATGTCCATCGGCACGCTGCTGCCCGAGCAGGCCGACGAACTGACGAAGTTGGCTCGCATGGAGCTGAAGCACATGAAGGGCTTCACCGCCTGTGCCAACAACCTGGGTGTAACCGCCGACATGGCGTTCGCCAAGGAATTCTTCGCCCCCCTGCACGGCAACTTCCAAAAAGCCCTGAAAGAGGGCAAGGTTCCGACCTGCCTGCTGATCCAGGCCCTGCTGATCGAAGCCTTCGCGATCTCGGCGTATCACATCTATATCCCGGTCGCCGATCCCTTCGCCCGCAAGATCACCGAGGGCGTGGTGAAGGACGAGTACACCCACCTCAACTACGGCGAGGTCTGGCTCAAGGCCAACCTGGAGAGCTGCCGTGAGGAGCTCGAAGAGGCCAACCGCGAGAACCTCCCCCTGATCCGCCGCATGCTCGATCAGGTGGCCGGTGACGCCGCTGTTCTGCAGATGGACAAGGAGGATCTGATCGAGGATTTCCTGATCGCCTACCAGGAAGCTCTGACCGAGATCGGTTTCACCACCCGCGAAATCGCCCGCATGGCGGCCGCCGCTCTGATCGGCTGAAGCGATCAGCCTGAACGAGTCGACGCTGCCCTTTAATCAGGTGTCTTCTCGGCCGGTGTGTAACCAGGAGAGCCCCCGCGAATGTTTGGTCTGATCGGTCACTCCAGCAGCTTTGCGCAGGCCCAGGAAAAGGCCCGCGACCTGGGGCTAGAGGAGATGGCCGAAGCGGACCTCCTCTCCTGGTGCTCGGCTCCACCTCAGCTGCTGGAGACCTTCGAGGTCACCAGCAAAACGGGGGCCACCATCCAAGGGACCTACATCGACTCCTGCTTCGTGCCGGAGATGCTGAGCCGCTTCAAGACCGCGACCCGCAAGGTTCAAAACGCCATGGAATTGGCGCAGAAGAACGGGATCAACGTCACAGCCCTGGGCGGTTTCACCTCGATCATTTTCGAGAACTACGACCTCTCGAAGTTCCAGCAGATCCGCAACACCACCCTCGAGTGGGAGCGTTTCACAACAGGCAACACCCACACGGCCTGGGTGATCTGCCAACAGGTCGAGACCAATGCCCCTCTGCTGGGCATCGACCTGAGCCAGGCCAAAGTCGCCGTGGTCGGCGCCACCGGTGACATCGGCAGCGCGGTCTGCCGCTGGCTCAGCCAAAAAACAGGCGTGGGTGAACTGCTCCTGGTCGCTCGGCAGCAGCAGCGGCTGCTGGATCTGCAGGAGTCCCTCGGCGGTGGCCGGATCCTGACCCTGGAGGAGGCGCTCCCCGAAGCCGACGTGGTGGTGTGGGTGGCCAGCCTTCCCCAGACCCTGACCATCGACCACGGCAGCCTGCGCAAGCCCTGCCTGATGATTGACGGCGGCTACCCCAAGAATCTCGACGCCAAGGTGGCCGGTGAGGGGGTCCATGTCCTCAAGGGCGGCATCGTCGAGTTCTGGCAGGACATCAGCTGGCAGATGATGGAAGTCGTGGAGATGGAAAACCCCAAACGCCAGTTGTTCGCTTGCTTTGCAGAGGCGATGCTGCTGGAATTCGAGGGTATCCACACCAACTTCAGCTGGGGCCGCAACCGCATCTCCATCGCCAACATGGAGCTCATTGGTGAAGCCTCCCTGCGGCACGGGTTCCGGGCCATTGGCCTGAACCAAGCCCCAGCAAGCTCCGGCAACCCCGACCTTGAACTGGCCGCTGCTTAAGGCCTCCCGGTTCAACGCTCGCCCCCCTGCCCCTTACACCCGCTGCCATGGCCCGTCGTCCCCTGCTCGACTTCGAGAAGCCCCTGGTGGAGCTGGAGGAGCAGATCGACCAAATCCGGCAGCTCGCCAAAGACTCTGAAGTCGACGTCAGCCAGCAGTTGCTCCAACTGGAGACCCTGGCGGCCCGCAGGCGGGAAGAGATCTTCAGCAACCTGAGTCCCGCCCAAAAGATTCAGGTTGCGCGCCACCCCCAACGCCCCAGCACCTTCGATTACATCCAGGTGCTGACCGATGAATTCATCGAACTGCACGGGGACCGGCGCGGCAGCGATGACCAAGCCCTCGTGGGGGGCGTCGGACGCATTGGCGATCAAGGCGTCGTCCTCTTGGGCCACCAGAAGGGACGCGACACGAAGGAAAACGTGGCTCGCAACTTCGGTATGGCCTCACCTGGGGGCTACCGCAAGGCGATGCGCCTGATGGAGCACGCCGATCGCTTCCGCCTGCCGATCCTCAGCTTCATCGACACCCCGGGCGCCTACGCCGGACTGCTGGCGGAGGAGCAGGGCCAGGGCGAGGCCATCGCCGTGAACCTGCGCGAGATGTTCAAGCTGCGCGTTCCGATCCTGGCCACGGTGATCGGTGAGGGGGGCTCAGGTGGTGCGCTGGGCATCGGCGTGGCGGACCGGCTGCTGATGTTCCAGCACAGCGTCTACACGGTGGCCAGCCCCGAGGCCTGCGCCTCCATCCTGTGGCGCGATGCGGGTAAAGCTCCGGTGGCCGCTGAGGCGTTGAAGATCACCGCGCCCGATCTGCTGAAGCTGGGGATCATCGATGAAATCATTGCCGAGCCTTCGGGCGGCAACCACTGGGCCCCGCGTCAGGCGGCAGAGAATTTGAAGGCGGCTCTCCTACAGCAACTCGCAGGCCTGCAGGCCCTCAGCGAGGAGCAACTGGTGGATCAGCGCTACGCCAAGTTCCGCCGGATGGGTCGCTTCCTGGAATCCGGCGCCCAGGACGCAAGCCTGAGCTCGTAAGGTTTTCGTTGGTTTGATCGGGGTCCTTGCGGCCCGCCCCCGCCGTTGAGTTCCCCTGTCTCCGCTTCAGCGCCCGTTGCCCTCATCACTGGCGCCTCCAGGGGGATCGGAGCAGCCGCAGCAAGGGCTTTTTCCCAAGCCGGCTATCAGCTGCTGCTCTTGGCCCGCTCCCAAGCCGATCTTGAGCAGCTGGCCCAGGAGCTGCGCAGTGAGCGCTGCCGGGTGGAAACGATCGCTGTGGATCTCTCCGATCCACAAGCCATCGCCCCTGCCCTGGAGAACCTGCTCTCCCGGGGACTGGTTCCAACGGTGCTGATCAACAACGCCGGAGCGGCCTACACGGGGGCCCTAGCGGAGATGCCCCTGGAGCAATGGCAATGGTTGCTGCAGCTCAACCTCACCAGCGTTGTTCAAACCTGCCAGGCGGTCCTGCCGGCCCTGCGCCAGACCCAGGGTTTGATCATCAACGTCAGCAGCCATGCGGCCCGCAATGCCTTTCCGGAATGGGGGGCCTATTGCACCACCAAGGCCGCCTTGGCCTCCTTTAGTCGCTGCTTAGCGGAAGAGGAGCGCCAGCACGGAATCCGTGTATCGACGCTCACCTTGGGTGCGGTTAATACCCCCCTCTGGGACAGCGAGACCGTCCACAGTTCCTTCGACCGCCGTGCCATGCTCACCCCAGAGCGCGTGGCCGAGACACTGCTGTCTTTGGCTCAGCAACCTTCCTCCAATGTTGTGGAGGATCTAACCCTTATGCCCGCAGCGGGCGTTCTTTGAACGCATCTCGGGACCCGTTCATGACTTCAACCCTGTCCTCGAGCATTCCCGGCCAGTTGGCTCCCGTGAGCCGCCGCATCCGTGAACGCCTCGAGTCCGCCGGCGTGCCCTTCCTGGCGAACGACAACATCGCCGAACACCTCAAGGACGGCGAACTCGATCAACTGGAAATCGAGGTTGCCGGAAAGGTTCGCGAGCTGCTGCGCAGCTTGGTGATCGATATCGACAACGACCACAACACCGAGGAGACCGCCGAGCGTGTCGCCCGGATGTACCTCCATGAGGTCTTCAAGGGTCGCTTCCATCCCCAGCCGAAGATCGCGAGCTTCCCCAACGTCAAAAAGCTCGACGAGATCTACACCGTGGGCCCGATCACGGTGCGCTCGGCTTGCTCCCACCACCTGGTGCCGATCCTGGGCAACTGCTGGATTGGGATCAAGCCCGGCGAACGGGTGATTGGTCTCTCCAAGTTCTCGCGCGTGGCCGACTGGGTCTTCTCCCGTCCCCACATCCAGGAAGAGGCGGTGATGATCCTGGCCGATGAGATCGAGCGTCTCTGCGAACCCCAGGGCCTGGCCATCCTGGTCAAGGCGCAGCACTACTGCATGAAGTGGCGCGGGGTGAAGGAGCCCCAAACCAGCATGGTGAACTCCGTTGTCCGCGGTGACTTCCGCCACGACTCCAGCCTCAAGGCTGAGTTCTTCGAACTGGTGAAGCAGCAGGAGTCGATGCTGGGCTAAGGCGCCAGCACCGGCCCGACGGGGGCTGAGGCGATGCGTTTGACCTGACCGTTTTGGTTGACGACCGCCACCACCATGAGGTTCTGGCCGACATCCACCGGTCCCGGGACATAGCTGGTGCCCTGGGCCGTTTCAATCAAGAGCCAGGTGCGTGCCGAGGGATCCTTCCGGTACCAGTGGTACTGGGCGTTCGCCAGGGCGGCATTGGCGTCGGCCTCGACCGTGGCCTGGAGCAGCCCACCCTGAATGGCCTGACCAGCAATCACGAGTGAACGCAGGCCATCAATCTGCTGCTCGATCGCACCCTCCAACTCCAGATCCGCAGAGATCTGATCGCGGAAGGTGCTGATCTGCTGCTGGGCACTTTCCGTGACGCCGGGGATGCACTGCAGGCTCGCGCCCACCAGGCGGCAACCGACCAGGTCCTGGGCGCGCAGGGCTGGGGACAGCGCCAGGGCCAAGCCCAGGAGCACAGGGGCAGAGCGCAGAGCAGCCATGGCCAAGGATTAGCTGATCAAATCCTGGCGAAAGGGAGCCAAGGCGGCCACCAGCTGCTGCACTTTGGCGAGATCCTTATCCCCCGGAGCCCGCTCCACCCCGCTGGAGACATCCAATCCAGAGGGGGGCCGGTGCTGCAGGGCCCGTAGGGCCGGGGCAACCCGATCGGGATTCAAGCCGCCAGCGAGCCACCAGGGCAGAGGGGAGCAAAAACCACCGAGCCAATCGATCGGGATGCGGTGGCCCGTGCCGCCGAGCTGATCGGGCAACCAGGCATCCAGCAGCAGAGCGTCGACGACCGCGCCGTAGTCGGCCGCCCGCTGCAGATCCTCGGGCTGGCGAATTCTCAGCGCCTTCCACAACAAGAGATCCGGGCCGAGGGCCTGCCGCAGTTGCCGGCAGCGCTCTGGCGTTTCCTGGCCATGGAGTTGCAGCACCTGATGACCACCGGCCGCCCCCAACTGGGACAGTTCCCCATCACTGGGATCGGCCACCACGAGGACGCCAAGACAGCGGCTTGAGGCCTGGCGCATCGCCGCAAACAGCGCCGGCCGGGCGCCAGGGGACAACCAGCGGGGGGAGGCCTCAACACCGATCACCCCGATCGCATCGACGCCCAGGGCGGCCACGGCACTGGCCTGCTCGGGATGGCGCAGTCCACAGACCTTCAGCCATGGCTGGTGGCCAATGGGGGAAGTTGGACGCGCCGTCATGCCGTGGCCCCAGGAAGCCCAACCTTTCTAGGATCGGGGCAACGGATGAGGACGTGTGGGGGAAGGCTGGCAGCTACTGCGGATTCGGGGCATCCCCCTACGCATTCACCCCAGCTGGTTTCTGATCTTGGCCCTGGCCACGGTGGCCTTCCAACAGCAGTACAGCCAGCAATTCGCCGCGCAAACCCAGGAGGCCTGGCTCTGGCTGATTGGCCTGCTCACCGCCCTGCTGCTGTTCCTCTCAGTGCTGCTCCATGAGTTAGGGCACTCCCTGGTGGCCCTCAGTCAGGGGGTCAAGGTCCGCAGCATCACCCTGTTCCTGCTGGGCGGGGTGGCCAGCGTGGAGCGCGAGTGCCCAACCGCCATGGGCTCCTTCTGGGTGGCGGCCGCTGGCCCCCTGGTGAGCCTGGTGCTCTCCGCCCTGCTGCTCCTCAGCAGCCATAGCGCCAGCCATGCCTGGCCCCTGCTCGGAGCCATGGTCAGTGAGCTGGGCGTGCTGAATCTGATCCTGGCCCTGTTCAACCTGCTGCCGGGACTCCCGCTCGATGGCGGCCTGATTCTCAAGGCCCTGGTCTGGCAGTTCACCGGAAGCCAGCGCAAGGGAATCCAGGTGGCCACCGCCAGCGGCAAGGTGCTGGCCTTCAGCGCCATTGGTCTTGGAGCCTTCCTGCTGCTGCGAGGAGCCGGGGTAGCGGGGATTTGGTTGATGCTGCTGGGCTGGTTTGGCCTGGGCGCCGCCCGCAACCAATCGCAGATGCTGGCGCTGCAGGGCGTGCTGCGCAGGCTGCAGGTCAAGGATGCGGCCCAGAGGCGCTACCGCGTACTCGAGGCCAACACGAAACTGCGGGAACTCAGCCGCCTGCGGGTCAGCGACGAGAAGGGTCTGGCGGACTGGCTACTGGTCTGTGACCAGGGCCGCTGGAAGGGGTTCATCACCGATGCCCCCCTGCAGAGCCTGCCGGTGCAGCGCTGGGATGAGGACAGCGTTGGCGAGCACCTGCAACCCCTCGATCAACTCCCGAGCATCGGCGATGGGACACCGCTCTGGCAGGCGATCCTGCAGCTCGACCAACCGGAGGTGAATCGGCTGCTGGTGCTCGGTCCAGCGGGCCTCCCCACCGGCACCTTGGAGCGACCGGAACTGGCGGAGCGGGTCCTGAAAGAACTCGGCGTGCGGCTGCCTCTACCGATCCTCGAGGCCGCGCGCCGCCAAGGGGTCTACCCCCTGGGGATGATGCTGGCGCCCGTGGCACGAACCATCGAAAGCAACCCCGAGGGTTGAGGGGTTCAGCCCAGGGGAGCCGCGTCCTCCAACAGCTGGATCTGCTGCCACTCCCTGGCGCTGAGGGCCACAGTCTGGAGCGCACCGCTACAGAGGTGATCCCGTGCCGCCCGCTGGAGCTCCGCCATCACGGCCGCTTGCGGTAGGGGTTCCAGGTTTGGCGCTGGAGAGTTGAAGACCTCCCGCCAGAGGTCCTGGGGGGGAGAGAGCAGGACACTGCCGTGCTGCAGCAGGCAGGCCCCACTCCAGAGCTGGGCACTACCGATCCGTTTGGCGCCATTGGCCTGCACCAGATCTGCAGCCGTGCCGCTGGCAAAACAGTTGCCCCGCTGGGCCGCCTCCGCAGCCTTCACCGAGCCGAACTCCAGGGGAACGCCCAGGGCCGCGAAGGCCACCTGCAGCCACTGACAGGCCTCGGCATAGGCCGTCAGGCGATGGGTCGTGGCCGGCCGGCAGGCCAGGGCATAGGTGAGTTCACCCGCATGCAGAACAGCCCGACCGCCGCTGGGACGCCGCACCAGGTGCAAACGGCCCTGCTCGGCCAGGGCGATCCAGCGGGGATCGATCTGGCGTTGGTGCCGGCCCAATGAGAGCGTCGGCCGATTCCACTGGTAGAGCCGCAGCATCGGATCGCCCTGACCGACGCACTGCTGCTGCAGCATCCAACGGTCGATCGCCATCTGCAGGCCGGCATCGGCCGTGAGTGGAGGGATCCAACGCCACCTCATGGAGCTGGCAGGATGCGGGTGAGACGTGCGGCATGCGCCATGGGCTGGGAGCTGCTGCCTCTGCTGCCTCTAGGCATCTTGGCCGGCTTGCTCTCAGGCCTGCTGGGAATTGGTGGAGGCCTGGTCTTCTCTCCCCTGCTGCTCTGGATTGGCCTGCCGCCCCATCAGGCCCTGGCCACCAGCACCCTGGCGATTGTTCCCACCACCATGGCGGGCAGCCTGACCCACTGGCGCAGCGGTCAGGTGCCAGCGCAAGCGGCCCTCGCGATCAGCGCTGGCGCCGCCTTTGGCGGGGGCCTCTTCAGCCGGCTCGGCCACAGCCTTGAGGGCTGGCAACTGCTGGCCTTGCAGGCGCTGATGTACGGGCTGCTGGCCCTGGTGATCGAGCCCAGACGCACGGGCGGCAACAGCGCTTCAACCGTGCCGGTGCGGGGACTGATCGGCGTAGGCCTGGTGGCGGGCCTCTCCAGCGGCCTGCTGGGTGTCGGAGGCGGCCTGGTGATGGTGCCGCTGATGGTTCGCGGGCTGCGCCTTGGGGTCTACCAGGCGATCCGGCTCAGCACGATGGCGGTCTTCGCCTCCTCCTTGGTCGCCTCCTTCACCTTTTGGGGAGACGGCAGGGCCCAACTGCTGATCGGCCTGGTGCTGGGGGCAACGGCCGCCTCAGCCGCCCAGTGGTCGGCCGGGCACCTGCAGAAGGTGCCGGAACAACGCCTGGTGGGACTGATCCGGCTGCTGTGCGTGCTGCTGGCCGTGGACGTCGGACGGCGGGCCGTTCTGCTCTGGCTCTAGCGCTCGTGGTCCTTCCAGAAGCTGCCGTCCAGCTCAAAGCCGAGCACGGCCGCCATCTGCTCCAGATTGCCGCGACAGTTCAAGCCATACCCCCTGGACCAGTGATCCAGCAGGTAGAGGCGATGGGTCATCCAGAGCTCAAGGCTGTCTGGGGCGAAGCGAATCCCCTCGCTGCGGCTGAACTGATGGGGGAGCAGCATCGCCACGTGGCGGGTCAATTGGCCACTGCTGCGCTCCAGCAGCAGCGGTAGCCACGGGCAGAGGGCATCGGCGCGCAGGCTCCAGAGGCGCAGCTCCGTGATCTCCGAGAGCTCGCGCGGGTCCTCCGCTGAACGGGGCCAGTCGAACTGGAGCGTCAGGCTGCCGCTGGCCTGCAGCAGGTCCTTGGGGTCCAAGGCGAACCAAGGCTGCAGGGGCTCAAGGCTCTGGTCTTGAACCTGTTGCGCTGAGATCGACACCGTTCCATCAGGAGCCAGACCAGACACCAAAGAACCCTGCAGAACTGTCGATCGACCGTAGCGAGCCCATCCCCTAGGGGTGTCGAGCTGTGACAGGCCCAGGCCCAGGCCCTAGCCAGCCCCACCATCTGCGTGAAAATGAATTGGTGTTTTTCTCAACGGTCATGTCCCTCACCCAGGCTGAAATTCTGATCGCCCTGGTGGTGGCCGCCCACGCTGGCGTGCTCGCAGTGCGTCTCGCCGCCAGCCTCTACCGCGCCTGATCCCTTGGCACGGGAGAGACGACCTGCTAGAAGCGGTGCGTCTCTCCCCACTCCTCCTCACCCTTGAGCCCCTCCCGATCTGCCCAGCTATCGCAGCGGCGATCCGCAAATCGGAAACGGACTGCTCAAGATCCCAAAGCGGAGCCCGCTCGAGGCCGTCGCCAGCACCGCAGTGACGCCAACTTGAGCGTTGTTGAGCCGGCACCCTCGCAGCAGATCAGGCCTTCAAGTCCGAGCCAGGAGTTGCTCTACGGCTCCATCGGTCTCTCCCTGAAGATCGGCCTCTCCCTGGTGGCCGTGGTCAGCTTGGTTCGACTGGCGGGGGCCTACCAGGAGCGCCTGGATCGTTACGGCGAGATCACCGCCGTTCTGGACATCCAAAAAGCAAAGCTGCTCAAAGCCCAGACCCGTTTTGATCGCCTGTTCAACGTTGGTGGTGAGCAAAAGCTGATCCAGGAGCAGGACCAGTGGATCGCCCCGAACCGCCTGCGGGTGGTCTGGAAGCAACTGCGCCCGGATTCCAATCAGCAACCGTCCAACGCAATCCAGACCCCTTGAGGCCTGTCTTTCCGTAAGTTGTTGCGGGCAGTTTTTGGGTCCATGACCGCTTCAAGCAACCTCACGAACGCAGGCGGACCCGCCGGAGCGGTCCTGGTGACCGGCACCACCTCAGGGGTTGGCCTGAATGCCGTCAAGGCCCTGACCGATCGGGGATGGACGGTGGTCACGGCGAACCGGGATCCGGTGCGCGCTGGAGCCGCCGCCGATTCCCTGGGCATCCCCAGCGACAAGCTCCACCACATCCGCATGGACCTCGGGGATCTCGACAGTGTCCGTGTCGGCGTTGAGACCCTGGTCGACTCCCTGGGCTTTGGCCTCGATGCCCTGGTCGTCAATGCGGCGGTCTACAAACCCAGGCTTAAAGAACCCGAGCGCTCTCCCCAGGGCTATGAGCTCTCCATGGCCACCAACCACCTGGGCCACTTCCTCTTGATTCAACTGCTGCTGCCGCAGCTGCAGGCCTCGCAGCATCCCTCCAAGCGGGTCGTGATCCTCGGCACCGTCACAGCCAACTCGAAAGAACTGGGCGGCAAAATCCCCATCCCCGCTCCGGCGGACCTGGGCGACCTCAGCGGCTTCAAAGCGGGCTTCAAGGCACCCATCGCCATGGCCAACGGCAAGGCCTTCAAACCTGGCAAGGCCTACAAGGACAGCAAGCTCTGCAACATGATCACCACGCAGGAGCTGCATCGCCGCCTGCACCACTCCACGGGGATCGTCTTCAGCTCGCTGTACCCCGGTTGCGTCGCGGACACCCCCCTCTTCCGCAATACCCCGCGGGCCTTCCAGAAGATCTTCCCCTGGTTCCAAAAGAACGTCACCGGTGGCTACGTCAGCCAAGCCCTCGCCGGAGAGCGGGTGGCCCAGGTGGTCGCCGATCCAGGTTTTGGCACATCCGGGGTGCATTGGAGCTGGGGTAACCGCCAGAAGCAGGGCGGCCAGCAGTTCAGCCAAGAGCTCTCCGATAAGGCCAGCAATCCCGAAACGGCACAAGGGGTTTGGGATGAATCACTCAAGTTGGTCGGCTTGCGCTAGTCCAACGGCTCACCTGCAGTAGGGATGACAAGCCCTTATCCCTGATGTATGCCTACGGCAAGCCTTGCAGGGTTGCCGATGGGAAGGCCTGTGATTCCACTGAACCCTCAGGATGAGCCGCGCTGGTTCCTACTGGCGATGGCCTGCCGTTGGCCCCTGGCGGTTGTGCTGGCCACCTGGTCGGCGGCCATGGCGGCAATCCAGATCTTGGGGCAACCCATACCGATTGCCGTCAAGCGCCAACAGCCCTTCCCCGTGGTCCTCAAGGGGCCCATCCAAGTCGAGAAAATCCTGACCCCAGTCCAGGTCCAAGCCAACGGCGCCCTACCGGTTGCCGTCAGTGCCAAAGCAGCCCTTCCGGTCAAGGCCAACGACTCACTCCCGGTTGACGTTGGACGCATCGCCAAGCCGGTGACCGTTGAGAAAATTGTTGAACCCGTCGAGATCGTCAGCGATGAACCGCTGCTGGTCAATGGCGAAGTGGGGGTGAACCAGATCGGCGGCAATGTCACCGTCACGATCAAGGACGCCCTCAAGGCCGTTTCACCGCTACCGCTCCCCCCGCTCCCCTGAGGCGCCGGCCATGACTCAACGCGTCCCCCTCCTCCCCTTGCTCTCGGGCAGCTTGATGCTCCTAATGGGCAGCGGCGGTATCGCCGCAGTACGGGCCGAAACAGCGACCAGCGCAGAGCAACAGGCACTGCTGGAGCGCCTGCGCGAGCGGCAAGCGCAAGAGCACGAACGCTGGCGTCGTTTCGGTGATGTGGAGGTGGATTGGACCAGCTGGAAGCCGTACGACAGTCACCCCTATATCTGGGTCACCCCCTGGCGACGGGCGATCACCCGCCCCACGGCCATTGGAGGCCTGAGCTGGCCCTCCACGCCAGAGAGCAATCCCAAGAGCAACGTGCCCGATCGGGCACTCGCGGTGAACTGCCGTGATCTGACCCTCAACCGCAAGCGGGCTGGTTCCAACTGGGGGGACTGGCGGGTTCCCGGCGCTGGAACTCCGGCGGAGCAACTCCTGCTGGATGCCTGCAGCAGCCTGAGCTCTTGAACCGCGCAGCCCTGTCCTGCTTGCTCGTGCTGCTGGGCTTCCTCAGCGGACTGGCTGCAGCACAACTCCTCAACAGACAGTCCCTGCAACCACTGCTCTGGCCCCTTGTGGTCCTGGCCAGCGTGGCGCTGCTGGCTCAGGTGCTCTGGCGGATTGCCAGAAGCGGGATTCGCGTCGAGATCTTCACGCGGGCGCCCATTGAGGTGGGAACCCGCGGCGGAAGCATCAAAGCCGAAGTCACCAAGGTTCGGCTTTAAGGGTTCAGTCGAACCCGAGCAGGTCAAAGATCTCGCGATCCTTGAGCGGTTCAGCCTCCAGGGGCTTCACGCTCTCCAACATCGACTGAGCGAGGCGTAGATATTCGTTCTGGACGGCCTCCACCTCGGGGGTGGATTCCATCTCGAAAATCGTGCACTTCTTCAGGCGCGAGCGGCGGATCGCATCGAGATCGGGGAAGTGGGCCATGGTCTTCATGCCCACCCGGTCGTTAAAGCGATCGATCTGGTCGGTGTCGCGGCTGCGGTTCGCCACGACCCCACCGAGGCGCACCTTGTAGTTCTTGGCCTTGGCTTGAATGGCCGCAATGATCCGATTCATCGCAAAGATCGAATCGAAGTCATTCGCCGTGACAATCAGGCAGTAGTGGGCGTGCTGCAGAGGGGCCGCAAATCCACCACAAACCACGTCGCCAAGCACATCAAAGATCACCACATCGGTGTCTTCCAAGAGATGGTGCTCTTTGAGTAACTTGACCGTCTGTCCGGTGACATAGCCGCCGCAGCCGGTACCCGCCGGAGGGCCACCGGACTCGACGCATTGCACCCCATTGAAGCCATCAAAGACGAAGTCCTCTGGGCGCAACTCCTCGGTGTGAAAGTCCACCCCCTCGAGGATGTCGATCACCGTCGGGACCATTTGCTTGGTCAGGGTGAAGGTGCTGTCGTGCTTGGGGTCGCAGCCGATTTGGAGCACCCGTTTGCCGAGCTTGGAGAAGGCCGCAGAGAGGTTTGAGCTAGTGGTGCTTTTGCCGATCCCACCTTTGCCGTAGACGGCAATGACCAACGCTCCCTCCTCGATTTGCATCGAGGAATCCTGATGAACCTGAACGCTGCCCTCACCATCGGGGCGCTTGAGCGTGGTGGTCATAAAACAAGGAAAACCAGGAACACAGGAACCCTGGTTTTAAAGCTCTTTCCCATCCAAGACCTGGCCGTGCCCGTTGACCCGAGGGGCCATGCAAAGCGAAACAGTTAAGGAGAAAATTGAGGGTTTAAACACACATTTGTAGGTAGTAATACCCAGCCCACTACTGCGCTTAGCGGCTGTAGTGGGCCTTGGCTTCGTAGAGGGCCTCGCTATCAATCACCGCCAGACCCTGATCGCGGGCATAGGCCTCGGTGTTTTTACGCACCTTGCCCCGCACGAAGAAGGGAATCTTGGCCAGTTCAGCCTCACCGTCGGCACTCCAGGACAACTGCGACCCATCCACTGGGGGCAGCGTGATCTCCTCGGCAGGTGCCACGGGCGAGGCCGGGGCGCCATCGCCCAGGTGACTGCGGTGACCATCCACGAACTCAAAGTCATGGCGGAACATGCCGATCAGGTGCTCCTCCAGACCCATCATCAAGGGGTGCACCCAGCTGTCAAAGATGACGTTGGCCCCCTCCCAGCCCATCTGGGGGGCATAGCGGGCGGGGACGTCCTGAACGTGCAAGGGGGCGCTGATCACAGCGCAGGGAATGCCCAGGCGCTTGGCGCTGTGGCGCTCCATCTGGGTGCCGAGCACCAACTCCGGAGCCGCGGCGGCCATGGCCGCCTCAACGGCGAGGTAGTCGTCGCTGATCAGGGCCTCCAGCCCTAACTCCGCCGCCAGCGCCCGGACCTCCCGGGCCATCTCACGGCTGTAGGTGCCCAGGCCCACCACTTCAAAGCCCAGCTCGCGGCTGGCGATCCGCGCCGCGGCCAGGGCGTGGGTGCCATCGGCGAACACGAAAACCCGCTTCCCCGTCAGATAGGTGGAATCCACCGAGCGGGAGTACCAGGGCAGACGCGAGCGACGCTCCGCTGCACACAGGCCATCGGCGCCGGGCTGCAGATCCTGGGGCGGCTCCAGGCCAAGGACGCCATGCAGTTCCCGCAGGAACTCCACCGTGGCTCCGATGCCGATCGGAACCGTTTTCACCGTGGGGAAGCCGAACTGACGCTCCAGCCAGCTGCAGACCGAACCGGAGACCTCGGGGTAGAGGTTGAGGTTCGCGTCAGCCGTCGGGATGCGCAGCAGGTCAGCCGGCCGAGCACCGAGGGGGGCAACGACAGCCACATCGATGCCGTAGCTCGCCAGCAGCTGGGTGAGCTCCCGCACGTCATCGCGGCAGCGGAAACCCAAGAGGGACGGACCCAGCAGGTTCACCCGCGGGCGTCGGTTTTCTGCGCGCCAGCGGGTTGGATCGAGCTTCGGCTGTCCGGGCGGCGGAAGCTGCGGTTTCAGCAGGCTGCGGACCAATTGGTAGAAGGTCTCAGCCGCCCCCCAGTTTTCCTTTTTCGAATAGGCCGGCAGCTCCAGATTGACCATCGGGATCCCGCCCAGATCCATGCCCGCCGCCAGGGCTCCTGGCTGGTCCTGGATCAACTCTGCCGTGCAGCTCTCGCCCACCAGCAGGGCCTCGGGCTTGAAGCGCTCGACCGCATCGGTGATGGAGCGCTTCACCAGTTCGGCGGTGTCACCCCCCAGATCCCGGGCCTGAAAGGTGGTGTAGGTGACAGGCGGGCGGCGGTCCCGCCGTTCAATCATCGTGAACAGCAGGTCGGCGTAGGTGTCGCCCTGCGGTGCATGCAGGACGTAGTGCACCCCTTCCATGGAGGCGGCGATGCGCATGGCCCCAACGTGCGGGGGGCCTTCGTAGGTCCAGAGCGTGAGTTCCATCGGCGGTAAATCAGGAGAACTGCAGCGCGCCGCGGCGACGCAGGGGACGGGCAAAGAGTTCAGCCAGATCTCCGGCCTGATCAATGCCATGGATGGGGCTAAAGACCAACTCGATGGACCACTTCGTGGCCATCCCCTCTGCCTCCAGGGGATTGGCCAGGCCCAAACCACAAACCACCAGATCGGGACGCCCCTCGCGCACCCGCTGCAGCTGGTTTTCGACATGTTGCCCCTCGCTGAGCTGCGTGCCCTCGGGCAGGCGCGCCAGCTCTTCGGCCATCAACTGACGGTCGAGGTAGGGGGTTCCCACCTCCACCAGCTCCATGCCGCACTCCCGCGAGAGAAAGCGCGCCAGGGCCGGCTCCAGCTGGGAATCGGGAAGCAGAAAGAGACGTTTGCCCGCCAACACCTCCCGGTGGGGAGCCAAGGCCCGCCGGCCGCGCTCCACCAGGGGATCCAGCACGGCATCAATCCGGTCCTGCGCAATGCCACAGGCCCTGGCCGCCGCGGCCATCCAGTCCCGGCTGCCTTCAACACCAAAGGGATAGGGCGCAGGCACCAACGTGGCTCCGCGGTCCACCAAGGCCCGAGCCGTACCGGAGAGGAAGGGCTGCGCCAGGAGCAGCTGGGTCCCCGGGCCCACCGGGGGAAGCTCAGTGGAACGCCGTGGCGGCAGGCTCACCACCCGCTCAATGCCGAGTTTCTGGAACAGGCCGACCAAACGGTCTTCGACCGCATCCGCCAGGGTCCCTGCGATCAACAGCTGGGGCTGGTCCGTTTTAGGCATCAGGGGAACCAGCGCCTGCAGGGCGCTGTCCTCCCCCTGGGTGAAGGTGGTCTCGATGCCACTGCCGGTGTAGTTGATCACCGTCACGCGCCCGGCGTGCTGCTGATTCAGCCGCTCCGAGGCCTTCGCCAGGTCGAGCTTGATCACCTCACTGGGGCAACTCCCCACCAGGAACAGGGTGCGGATCTCGGGGCGGCGCTCCAGCAGTTGCGCGACGAGTCGATCCAACTCCTCGTTGGCATCCGCCAAGCCGGCCAGATCGCGCTCGCCAAGGATCGCGGTGCCGAAGCGGGGTTCGGCAAAAATCATCACCCCGGCGGCGCTCTGGATCAGGTGGGCGCAGGTGCGGGAGCCCACCACCAGGAAAAAGGCATCCGGCATGCGCCGATGCAACCAGACGATCGAGGTCAGGCCGCAAAACACCTCCCGCTGACCGCTTTCCTTCAGCGGTGGTGGTAAAGCCGTCGAAGCAACTGAGCTACTGACCATCACAGCCAGCCCCCTTTGGTGAGCGCTATCGACCCGGGCTAGCTCCGGCTTGGGGGGTTAGGGGGGCTTTGGGCACAAGCTGTCATTAACGGGGTGAGGGAAAGCGCACAAAGCCCATCCCTCAACTGGCGGGCAACGCCCGCAGGGAATCCTCAGAGCCCATCACCACCAGCAGCTCGCCCTCAGCCAGGACATGGGAGGCCGGGGGGTTCACATGCAGCTCGCCCGCCGGTCCTGCCGCCAGGACATTGACGTTGTAGTGCTTGCGGAGGTTGAGATCCCGCAGCGAATGGCCGATGAAAGCTGCGGGGACCTTGATTTCTTCAATGCTGCTGCGGTCGTCCAAACGCAACTGCTCCAGCAGATTCGGGCGGACCAGCTCCATCCCGAGCCGCTGACCCATCATTTTTGAGGGGAAGACCACGCGGTCCGCGCCGACGCGCTTGAGCATCTTCATGTGGATGTCGCTCGTGGCCCGGGCGATCACCTGCTTCACCCGACTGCCTTCGGAGTCCTTGCAGATCAAGGTCGCGGTGACACTGGCCTCCAGCGGTTCACTCATGGCCACGACCACCGTCTCCATGTCCAGCACCCCTGCCGCCCGCAGGGCCTCTTCATCGGTGCAGTCCACCACCCGCGCTTCGATGGCGGGATCGATCTGGCGCAGCTCATCGATGGCGCGCTGGTTGGAATCAATGGCCAACACCTCCGCCCCGGACTGAAGCAACTCCGAGCAGACCGAGGAGCCAAAACGTCCGACCCCGATGACGGCAAAACTGCCGCGGCGTACCCCGGCTTCAGCGCTCCACTGCCACCACTGATTCACAGCCACTGATTCACAGCCCGGTGCTCGTCGCCCCTGTTCTAAGTGCTGAAGCCACTAGACATACAAATCTTCCTTGGGATAGCCCACCCGGCTCTGGGGCCGGGTGCCATAGAGCGCGGAGAGCAGCAACAGGATTCCCACCCGCCCCACGAACATCCCCACCATCAAGACCAGTTGGCCCCAGCGGTTGAGATGGGCCGTGACCCCCAGGTCCAGGCCGACCGTGCCAAAGGCGGAGACGCAGGTGAAGAGCTTCTCCAGGAAACTGAAGGACTGCACCTGCTGCTGCCCTAGGGAATTCCCCAAACCCAAGGTCAAGGCCATCAGCACCACAAACAGGGCCGAAGCCAAGGTGACCCCCACGGCCCGCAGCACCGTGGCATCGGGAATCTGCCGGCGGTGCAGCAGCACATGGCTGCGGCCCTGGAGGGTCGAGCGGGTGGCCCCCATCAGGATGGCGAAGGTCGTTGTTTTCACCCCGCCACCGGTGCCGCCGGGGCTGGCGCCAATGAACATCAACAGGATGATCAGCAGCAGCCCGGCGTCGGTGATCTGGTGGGCGGAGAGGGGAATCGTGTTGAAGCCGGCGGTGCGGGTGGTGATCGACTGAAAGAGCACGATCTGCAGATCCTCAAGCCAGCCATAGGGCTCCATCGCCGAGGCGCCGTAGCCGATGTGCTCGGTAATCAACAGACCCACCGCGCCGATGACGATCAACAGCGCCGTACTGCGAATGACCAGGCGGGTGTGAAGGCTCAGGCGACGCAGGCGACCCAACTGAAAGCGGTTGTTCCAGATGTCATTGGCCACCCGCCAACCAATGCCACCGATGACGATCATGAAAGCGATGACCCCAGTCACCACGGGGTTATCGCGATAGCTCTCCAGGCTGTTGGACCAGAGGCCAAATCCGGCGTTGTTGTAAGCGCTGATGGCATGGAACATCGCAGCCCAAAGCCGTCTGCCAGGGTCCTCGATGTCGGTAAAACCAAAGCTGTAGAGCACCACCGTGCCCAAGCCCATCACACAGAGGGCCACCAGCAGGATGCTGTGGAAGGTGGGTCCGATGCCGCCGACCCCGAATTCATCAAGGGCACGGCCCTTGTCCAAACGATTACGCAAGCCGGATCGGCCCTGCACAAACCCCTGCAGGAAGGTCGTGATCGCCATCAGTCCGAGACCACCGGTGATGATCAAGCCCGCGAGCACCACCTGGCCTGCGAAGGTCAGATCCTCTCCGATATCGATCACCGAAAGACCGGTCACAGTGATCGCCGAGGTAGCCGTGAACAGGGCCTGCCACAAACCAACGTTGGAGTTGGAGCAGAGCGGCGTCGAGAGCAGCAGTGTCGCCAAAACGATCACCAGCAGGCCCGTCACCACGGTGAACTGCGGCACCGTGAGCTGATGGCGCCAACGCTGTAGCGCCCGGACTGGATTGCTCGAAGACGGGTTCATCCCGCAAACCGTAGGTAAGGTCCGATCGATCTCGCAGCCTGCGCCAGTCGATGAATCCGATCGTTGTGCTGCTGGTGATGGCGGTGCTGATCCTGGTGGGCTCGGCTTTGGCCTCCAGTACGGAAGCCGCCATGCTGACGGTGAATCCGATTCAGGTCCACACCCTCAAGCAGCAAAAGGTGCCGGGATCACGGGCACTGGAGCGCATCAAGGCCAGGCCCGGGCGGGCCCTGGTGCTGCTGGTGGTGATCAACAACCTGTTCAACATCTCCGGTTCAATCCTGCTCGGTAGCCAGGCAAACCAGGTGTTCGAAAGCGTCGGGGGCCGCTGGGCCCTGCTGCTCTTCAACGTCGGGTTCACGGTGGCCGTGATCCTCTTCGCTGAAATCCTGCCCAAAACGATCGGCAACAGCTTCGCCATGCCGATCTCCTTGGTCTCGGCCCGCATTCTGCTGATGCTCGAGCGGCTGACCCTGCCGCTGCTGCTGGTGCTGGAGAAGCTGATGCCGGCCATCACAGCCACGAGTGAACTCACCACCAACGAACGTGAGATCCACCTGATGGCGCGCCTGGGCTCCCAGCAGGGCCAGATCGAAGCCGACGAGGCCGCGATGATCGGCAAGGTCTTTGCCCTCAACGACCTCACCGCCAGGGATCTGATGGTTTCACGGGTGGCGACCCCGTCCCTTTCAGGCGGCGCCAGCCTGGACTCGGTTCGCCAGGAGATCCTTGAGGCCGCCGATGACGCCTGGTGGGTTGTCCTGGGGGAAGAGGTGGATGAGGTGCTGGGGGTTCAAAGCCGCGAGCGAGCCATGGCTGAGCTGCTCAGCGGTGGGGGCTACCGCCTGATCAGCCAGCTCTGTGATGCGCCGCAATTCGTCCCCGAGATGATCCGTGCCGATCGGCTGCTCACCAGCTTCCGGCGCGGCGACCGCAGCTCCGTGCGGGTTGTTGTCGACGAGTTCGGGGCCTTCGTCGGCCTGGTCAGCGCCGCCGACATCCTTGGGGTGCTGGCCGGTTGGAAGCGGGTCCCCGAGGGCTAGGTATGGGCGCGGCCCTGCTGGCTGCGCTTGAGCAACCACCAGTAGATCCCACCAAACAGCGCTGCGCTGAGGGATCCCACCAGGGTGGAGCCCAGCAACAGACGGCTGGAGATCGCCAGCCCGAGCTCCCAGATGCCCCCCTGCTGGATTGCCTCAAGGGTGGGCAAGGCAGGGCCAGGGCCCAGCAACCAGCAACCGACGCTGTAGTTGAACCAATAGAGGGGGATGTAGGTCAGGGGGTTGCTAATCCAAGTACCCGCCGCAGCCAGGATGTGGTTCCCGCGCACCAAGCTGGCCAGGGCGATGCCCAGCAAGGTCTGCAGACCGAAGATCGGGAAGCAGCCCATGAACACCCCTGCCGCCAAGCCCCGGGCTTTCTGGCCGCGACTGGCCTCGTGATGCCACAGCCAGAGCAACCACTGTTTGAGGCGCTTCATCCAACCCCGCGGGCCTTGCGAGCTCACGTTCTACAGGCCGAACCAGCGGCAGACCATCCAAGGAACGGCGATGGCCATCGCAATCGTCAAGGGGAAGCCATAGCGGGAGACATCCAAGAAGCGATAGCGACCCGGGCCATAGACCATCAGGTTGGTTTGGTAGCCAATCGGACTGAGAAAGCTCTGGCTGGCGCCGAAGAGCACCACATAAATCAAGGCCATCGGCGGTAGGCCAAGCCCCTGGGCCAACTGACCCGCGATGGGAATCAACATCGCCACCGTCGCCGCGTTGCTCATGACTTCGGTCAACGCGACGGTGAACAGGAACACCACGAGCATGGCGCCATAGACCGGCCAGCTGCTCAAGCCGAGCAACAGGGCCTGGGCCAGGGCAGAGGCCAGACCCGTTTTTTCCAGGGCAACGCTGAAGCTCGCCAGCGAGCCCAGGAGCACCAGTACATCCAGGCGGACCACCCGTTGCAGTTCACCGGCGCGCAGGCAACCGGTCACCACCATGGCCACCGTGCCCAGCAGCACGGACGCCACCAAGGGGATGATCTCAAAGCTGGGCAACAGCAGCACCAGGGCAGCAATGAGCAGCGCCACGCGCTTGCGGCTGACCGTGGGCAGGTCCTTCTCCAACTGCTCCAGGACCACCAGGTCATTACTGGCCGCCAGGCCGCGGATGGCGTCCTTGGGACCCTGCAGCAGCAGCACATCCCCCTCACGGAGTTGGGCGCGCCCGAGCCGTTCCCGCAGCACGGCATTGCCGCGCCGCAGGGCCAACACCGTGGCGTTGTAGCGCTGCCGGAAACGCAGATCGCGCAGGCAGTCACCGGCGAGGGTGGAGCCGGAGGGCAACAGCACCTCCACCATCCGCTGGCTGTTGTCCTGCTCCAGGCTGAGCGGTTGCTCCGGCGTGGGGGCCAAGACCACTGTGTGGTCCTGCTGGAGGCGCAGCAGGTCCTCGCGGCTGCAGCGCAGCAGCAGACGATCCCCGAGCATCAAGGTGCGGTCGGCCAAGGGAGGCATAAAGCGCTCCGTGCCGCGGTGCAGCTCCAGAACGTCGAGGTCAAAGCGCCGTTGCAGCCGCGTGGCGTGGAGCGACTGGCCAATGAGCTCAGAACCCAATGGAATCTTGACCTCGGTCAGGTATCCACTGCTGGAGAGGTCAGCGATCAGGTCGTCGTCATCGCGGCCCCGATCCGGCAGAAAGCGATCGGCGAGCAGCACCATCAGCGAACCGCCCAGCAGCCAGACCCCCAGACCGATCGGGGTAAAGCTGAATAAGCCAAAGCTGCCGTAGCCCAGACGGCTACTGACCTCGCTGGCCAGCAGGTTCACCGAGCTGCCCAGCAGGGTGATCGTCCCCCCGAGCACCGTGGCAAAGGACAACGGGAGCAGCACCTTCGACGGGGAGATGCGGCGGCGTTTGCACCAGCCCTCCACCACCGGAAGCAGGCTGGCGACGATCGGGGTATTGGGAACAACCGCAGAAACGGGACCCACCACCGCCACCATCAAGGCAATCATTCGCTTCGGGCTGCGAATGGCGTCTGAGCCGATCAAGGCGCGCAGACGATCCAGTCCCCCGCTGCGGAACAGCCCAGCGGAGATGGCGAACAAACCAGCCAGCGTGATCAGGGCCGGGCTGCCAAAACCCTCCAGGGCTTCGCGGGGCTCGATCACGTGGAAGCTGACCAGCAGGCCGGCGGCGAGCAACCCCGTGAGATCGGGCGCCAGCCAACCGGAGATGAAGAGGACCACGGAGCCCAGCAACACCACCAGCGTGATCAGGGCTCCGGGCTGCAGAGCGGCAGCAACAAGATCAGCCAAGGGAGGGGCGATCGGGCAAGGCCCTCAGCCTACAGCTCGCAAAACACGGCACACGGATCGGGAATAACAGCACAGCGAGAAAAGTTCAGCCAGAGCCGAGTCTCCTAAAGGGAACTTGGCTATACCAATTCCCAAGTGCTTTACCGTGGAATTGCCTCAAGCACGTCCGTTGCCCTTCAACGCCAAAACCAGCTACGGACTGCTCGCCCTGATCGAACTCGCTGGCATCCAGGCCCAAGGAGGACGGCTCCAGGTCTCGGTCATCGCGCAGCGACAGGGCATTCCCGAGCGCTACCTCGAGCAGATGATGACCAGCCTGCGCAAGGGGGGCCTGCTCAACAGCAGCCGTGGCCCCAAGGGGGGCTACCAACTGGCCAGACCCGCTGCGGACATCCGGCTGGCCGAGGTAATCGACTGCCTCGAGGGCAGGTCCGAACCGCAGCCAGCGGCTCAACAGAGCCTGGAGCAGCAGGTGCTGCACTCGCTTGGGAGCCAACTGCAGGAACAGCGCCTGGCCCTACTGGAGTCCACATCCCTCGCGGACCTTCTCGCCCAACGGGATGCACTGCTTCAGGCGCAAGCGATGTACTTCATCTAATGGCACTCAAGTTGGTGCGGGGCGCCCGGGGAACCCGATCAATCCAGGGCGAAAGACTCATCACCAGCAGTGGAACCACCACGAGGCCCAGCAGCAGCATCACGCCCAAAAAGTGACGCACCACCAGGGTGATGAGCGGCACCTGGACCGACTGGGGCAAGACCTGCCGGCAGTCCACGCAAACCAAGCGCGGAGGGCGCTCCTCGGTTTTGGTGAGCAAGCGCGCACCGCAGCGGGGGCAGGGCAAAAGCGGCACCCTTGGGCCCGTCCATGCTGCCAGCCAAGGCCCTGAGGCAATAAAAAAGGCCCGCCGAAGCGGGCCCATCGAGCAGAGCTCAGAGGATCACTTCGCCGAAGCGAAATCGGGGTAAGCCTCCATGCCGTGCTCACCGATGTCGAGACCTTCGATCTCTTCCTGCTCAGTGACGCGGATGCCGCCGAAGAGGCCGCCGATCACGGACCAAGCAATCCAGCAGGTGACCAGGGTCCAGATGGCGTAGGCCGCACAGCCCAGGGCCTGAATGCCGAGCTGGCTGAAGCCGCCGCCATTGAAGAGGCCAAGGCCTGCAGAACCGACGTCCATGCCATCAACGCCCCAGAGGCCGATGACGAGGGTGCCCCAGACGCCGCACACACCGTGGACGGAGAAGGCGCCGACGGGATCGTCAATGCCAGAGGCATCCAGTGCGGAGACTGCGAAGACAACGATGATGCCGCCGACGGCACCAGCGACCCAGGAGCCCACCAGGGTCATGTTGCCGCAACCGGCAGTGATGCTCACCAGACCGGCCAGGATGCCGTTGATGATCATCGTCAGGTCGGGCTTGCCAGAAGTCAGGGTGGAGACGATGGTGGCAGCGATGGCGCCACCTGCAGCCGCCAGGGTGGTGGTCACAGCCACGTAGGGCACGTACTGGTCCATCGCCAGCTCAGAGCCGGGGTTGAAGCCGTACCAGCCGATCCAGAGGATCAGGGCACCCAGGGTTGCAATCGACATGTTGTGGCCGGGGATGGCCTGGGGCTTACCGCCCACGAACTTGCCGATGCGGGGGCCAAGCAGCATTGCGCCCACCAGGCCGGCCCAAGCACCCACGGAGTGGACGATCGAGGAGCCAGCGAAATCAATGAAGCCCAGCTCGCTCAGCCAGCCGCCATTCCACTGCCAGGAACCGGAGACCGGGTAGATAACAGCAGTCAGAACCAGCGCGAAGATCACGAACTCGCCGAACTTGACGCGCTCAGCCACGAGGCCAGAAACGATCGTGGCGGCGGTGCCGGCGAAGGCAGCCTGGAACAGGAAGTCAACGGTGGGAACCAAGGCTCCCTCGGTCACCATCTCAGCGGTGACGGTGGGGTCAAAGAAGAGGCCGTTGAAATAAAGCCAGCCATCCACCAGGGATCCGCCGTACATCAGCGAATAACCGATGAACCAGTAGGCGGTCACCGCGAGGGCGAACACGAACAAGTTCTTGGCAAGGATGTTGACGGCGTTCTTCTGGCGACACATCCCGGCTTCGACCATGGCGAAACCGGCGTTCATGAAGATCACCAGGATCGTGGCCACCAGGAGCCACATGTTGTTGGCCAGGAACGCTGCGTTGAGCTCGGGGAGCTCAGCGGCGCGGGCCGAAAGGTTGAACACGCCCAGGCCGAAAAGAGCCAGAGGCACACAAGCCAGCCAGGTCAGCGAACGGCCGGAGGACAGTCCTCGCACCTTGCGGAGCAGAAGCTGAGGAGCCTCCAGCAAGCTCGCTTCCTGCAGGCTCTTCGACCGAGGCCGAGAGACAGGAGAAGCAACAGTCATCAAAAAGCAGTCGCTGGGTGGATGACGGATTACCGCCATTAGGTGCCAATGTTCCGCATCACAGACCACCGTCAAGGTTGCATTCGCTACCAATTCGCAAGTCCATCAGGAATTGCGCTATGGCAGCAGAAGGAAAGTGAAGAAAAAACGTTCAACGGGCCACAGTAACTATTACAAAAAAGACAAAAAAGAGGCTTTTGTTCACTCTGAACATTCTTCATCAGCTAGAAATGCTGCAGAAGGACAAAACGTTGAGTGAGCCCCCTTTGGGCCTGGCTCCACCGGAAGTAGCCCACCGCGAGGCGAAGCAACGCTCCTTCCCACGAAGCGGACAACCAGCCAACCCTTCGAGGCCCGATGACCACCATGAGCAAACTCCAGTACCGCGGCGTCACCTACGACAACGCCAACCACGAACAGCCCACCAGCGCTCCCGTTGAGCACGCCTACCGCGGCCAACATTTCGAAGCGCCCCTCCGTCACGAAGCGGCTTCCGTCGACGCCACTGTCGATCTGCAGTACCGCGGGCATCACTACAACCACCGCCAGGCCGAGGCCGCTTCCCAGGTCAACCAAGGCTGATTCCGACCCAAAACCAAGGCTTTTGGTTTTGGTTCGTATTGATACATCAGCGTCCAACGCCTCCCCCTCCAATAGGGGGAGGTTTTTTTGTGGGCCATGGACATCACCCTGACGTCCGTCGGAGAGAGCTACAACCTCAAGCACCGCACGGTGATGGGGATGCTCTGGCTGCAAACCCACTTCGCCGATGAAACCTGGGACTTGATCTGCTCAGGACAGGTCAATCTGAACCGCCAGAGCAGCGAAAGCCTCTACAACGACGCCACCGCCGCAGGGGTCAGCGTGTCCATGCTCCCGAGCGTTGTCTGCTCCTAACCAACGCTCTTGCGCTGTTGCATCCAGCGCAGTGAGGTCCAAGTCAGGAAGACCAACACCAGGGGGAGAGCTGCCACCAAGACGAACAAGCGGAATTCATCAATACCCGGAGCCGCCGTACTGCTGAGGATCTGCTCAACCAAATAGAGGCCGTAGGCGCCAAGCAAGAGCCACCCCTCAAGGCGATTGATCACGCCGCCACTCCAGAAAATCGGCAGGCAGGCCAAGGTCGTCAGCACCATCACTGGGAAATCACGGCGCAACAATTCAGGGCTGACCAACAGTCCGTCCTGACCCGAGAGCAGGGCGCACAGACCCAGGATCAAGAGTTGGTTGAGCAGGTTGCTACCCACCACGTTGCCGATGGCCAGATCCGCCTTACCCCGGTAAGCCGCCACCAGGGACGTCACCAGTTCTGGCATCGAGGTGCCAGCCGAAACGATCGTCAGACCGATCACCGCCTCACTCACCCCGAGGGTCTGGGCCGCAGCGATGGCGCCTTTGATCAGAACCTGGGAGCCCACCACCAGCAACACCAGACCCAGGGCCAATTTGACGATGGCCACGGGTGTGGTGGAGGCCCCTTCCGCATCAATGTCATCAAGACCGTCCTCGTGGTCTTCCCGCGCTGAGCGCACCTCCCAGACCAGGGTGATCACCAGGGCTGTCAACAGAGCCAGACCCGCAACCCAGGAGAAGCTCCCGGATGAGGCCATCGCCCAGGTGGCCATCGACACGGCGATGAGCAACGGCACATCCCGCCGCACCAAGCGACTACGAACGCGTAAGGAGGTAATCGCCGCGCTGGCGCCCAACACCACCATCACGTTGAAGATGTTGGAGCCCAGAACATTGCTAACGGCAATCGAGTCCCCGCCGGAATTTCCCTGCAAGGTCGAGAGCAAGCTCACAAACAGCTCAGGGGCGCTGGTGCCAAAGGCAACGACCGTCAGGCCGATGACGATCTGAGGAATACCCAGCAGCAAAGACAGGGCAACCGCTCCGGCCACAAACAACTCGCCCCCGCCAAAGAGGAGCAAGATGCCCGCGACGATCTCCAGAAAGGTGAGGGCGTCAGGCATGGCCAGCAGCGGACTGGCCCAATTGTGCACAGAACAGCCGAAATGTCTTCAGGCCGTTACCCCGGCACGGCCGGAGCCGCGGGCGGCGGGGCGACCGCTGGAGCAGGGGTGATGCCGGCCGGCTCAGCTTTCTCTGGAACCACCTCTTGGGGTTCTTCCACGGGGGTGGGTTCGGGGTTGGGTTCGGTCTCAGGGCCGATCACGTCAATGGAGACCCGCTGGACCAAAAGGCGGTAGCGGAACTTTTGCGTCTTGTTGATGAAGTCCTGAACAGCCGCAACCTGTTTCGGGGTGGGCAGGTTGGGGCGACTCACCCGCACCGCCGCCTTGATCAAGGGGGGGTTTTGCGTCCAATCGATCTTGACGTCCGTCAATTCCGAATCCCGCCCCAAGGTGATGGTGCGTTGGCGCAGGCTCTCGGTGATGGCCCGCTCCACCTCCTGAAGGGCCTGACGCTGTTGGGCTTGTCCCAGCAGCGTCACAAAGCCACCGGTCAGCGGAATCAGCAGCAGTCCCGTCAGGAGCAGGCTCACCAGACCCATCTGACTGCGGAAGAGCTGCTGGCGCAGGCTCGCCTGGGTGGCCACCAAGGTGAGCAATCCCCCCGAAAGAATGCCCAGCAGGTTGGCGGCAAACAGCAGGGCTGCTCCCCTGGCCGGTTCCCACTGCTGAAGCGACAGCAACAGGCCCAGGACACAGACCGGAGGCACCAAGGCCACCGCAATCGCCGTGCCTGCAACGGATGACACCGCCTCCGGCTTGAGGCGGCCGTAGGTCGCGATCGATCCCGCCACCAAAGCAATGCCCAAATCCAGCAGGTTCGGCGTGGTGCGCCCCAGGACCTCATCGCCCAGGACTGGCAGGTTGGCCACCCAACCCAGGGCCGCTGAGGTCAGCACCGTGATGCCGACGCCCACGGCCAGGGTCAGCAACGCACGGCCCACCAGGGCCAGTCGTCCCTCCAGGATCGCGAAGGAAGCACTGCGCAGGGGCAGGATCCAGGGGGCAATCAACATCGCCCCGATCACCACCGCGGCGCTGTCCGCCAACAGTCCCAGGGTGGCGATCAGGCTCGCCGCAACGGTGAGCACCACATAGGACTGATCCAGGCGGGCTTCCCGCTCAAAGCTGGCCTCCAGGAACGCCAGGGGTGTGGGCTCGCCCATGGCTCGCGCAAAGTCCTGGGCTCAGGATGACCGATTCGCTAACGCCCTGCCGGCAAAGCCCCAATCGATTCGGCTCAGACGTAGCGTTTTGGCCCCATTGACAGTGGTCATGACCCCGGCGTCGACGTCCCAACGTGCGTCAAGTTTTCGCCTGCTGAATCAGATCAGCACCAACAACATCAAAGGGGATCTCTTTGGCGGCGTCACGGCCGCTGTGATCGCCCTACCGATGGCCCTGGCCTTCGGCGTCGCCTCAGGAGCCGGGGCAGCGGCCGGCCTCTGGGGTGCGGTGCTGGTGGGCCTGTTCGCAGCCCTCTTTGGCGGAACCCCCAGCCTGATCTCCGAACCCACCGGTCCCATGACCGTGGTGATGACGGCCGTGATCGCGAGCTTGACGGCCCGCAATCCCGAGCACGGGCTCGCCATGGCCTTCACCGTTGTGATGCTGGCCGGCCTCTTCCAGATCGCCTTCGGTCTGCTGCGGCTCGGTCGCTACATCACCCAGATGCCCTACACGGTCATCTCGGGCTTCATGAGTGGGATCGGCCTGATCCTGATCATCCTGCAGCTGGGACCCTTCCTCGGTCAGGCCAGCCCGAAGGGCGGCGTCATGGGCACCCTCAACAACTTGCCCCAGCTGCTCGCCAACGCCCGGCCCACCGAGATCAGCCTGGCCGTGGTGACGATGGCCATCCTCTGGTTGACCCCGGCGGCCGTCAAAAAAGTGGCCCCACCCCAGCTGATTGCCCTGGTGGTGGGGACGCTGCTCTCGATCACCGTCCTGGGCGGCGGTGGAGGCGAGGAGATTCGCCGCATCGGCGAGATCGCTTCCGGCTTCCCCGCTCTGCAGATTCCCCACTTTGAGCTGGGCGAATTGCAGTTGATGTTTGTCGACGCAGCCGTGCTGGGCATGCTGGGCTGCATCGATGCCCTGTTGACCTCGGTGGTGGCCGACAGCATCACCCGCACCGAGCACAACTCCAATAAAGAACTCATCGGTCAGGGCCTCGGCAACCTCGCCTCCGGCCTCTTCGGTGGCCTGCCCGGCGCCGGCGCCACCATGGGCACCGTGGTCAACATTCAGAGCGGCGGCCGCAGTGCCCTCTCTGGCATCAGCCGGGCCCTGATCCTGATGGTGGTGATCCTCGCCCTCACCGGCGTCGCCGCCCAGATCCCCCAGGCCGTCCTCGCGGGCATCGCCCTGAAGGTGGGTGTCGACATCGTCGACTGGGGCTTCATCAGGCGCGCTCACCGCATCTCGATCAGCGGCGCACTGATCATGTATTTGGTGATCGCCCTCACGGTCCTCGTGGATCTGATCGCCGCCGTGGGCGTGGGCGTCTTCATCGCCAACATCCTCACGATCGACAAGATGAGCGCCCTGCAGAGCAAGAGCGTCAAGTCGATCAGCACCGGTGACGGCGACCTCGAGATCAGTGATGAAGAGCGTCAACTCCTCGACGCCGCCCGCGGTCAGGTCCTGCTCTTCCAACTCAACGGGGCGATGATCTTCGGCGTCGCCAAGGCGATCGGCCGCGAGCACAACGCCATTGGTGACTGCCGCGCCGTCGTCTTTGACCTAACTGAGGTCTCTCACCTCGGCGTCACGGCAGCCCTGGCGGTGGAGAACGCCGTGGAGGAAGCGATCGAGAAGGGCCGCGAGGTCTTTGTGGTCGGGGCGAGCGGAACCACCAAGCGCCGCCTCGAGAAGCTGGGGCTCTACAAGAAACTCCCCGCGGAGCGCACCGGCCTGGACCGTCGCCTGGCTCTGCAACAGGCCGTCAGCGCCATCACCTGATCCATGGCCTGGCATCCCCATCTCTGGCATCCCATCACCCAAGTGGCGCGCAGCGACGCGCCGGCTCGGGTGGTGAGAGCCCAGGGTTCCGTTCTTCAGCTCGAAGACGGCAGGGAGCTGATTGATGCCATCAGCAGTTGGTGGGTCACCCTCCATGGCCACGCCGAACCCAGCGTTGCTGAAGCCATCGGCCACCAGGCGCAGCAGCTGGAGCAGGTCATCTTTGCCAACTTCAGCCACAGCCCTGCGGAAGAACTCGCCAGCCGCCTCAGCGCCTTGAGCGGCCTCGAGCGCTTGTTTTTCTCCGACAACGGCTCCAGTGCCGTTGAGGTCGCCTTGAAGATGGCCTGGCAGTGGTGGCGCAATCAGCGCAGTGAACGCCGCCAACTGATCGCCTTCGAGGGGGCCTATCACGGCGACACCTTTGGAGCGATGGCCGTGGGGGATCGCTCGGTCTTCACCGAAGCCTTCGAGGAGCTGCTCTTCGATGTCACCCGACTTCCCTGGCCCGCCACCCACTGGGGTGACGAGCAGGTGGAGGAGCGGGAGGAGGCCGCCCTCGCGGCCCTCAGGGAGGCGCTTCAAACACCCACCGCAGCCCTGATTGTCGAGCCCTTGATCCAGGGGGCCGCAGGGATGCGCATGGTGCGGCCGGAGTTTCTAAAAGCAGTCGCCGAACAAGTGCAAGCCAGTGGAGCCCTGCTGATTGCCGATGAAGTGATGACCGGCTTTGGCCGGACGGGAGCACTGTTCGCCTGCCAACGGGCCGGGATTCGGCCGGATCTTGTGGCCCTCTCCAAAGGTCTCACCGCTGGTTTTTTACCGATGGCCGTGACCTTGGCCAGTGAACGGATCTACGCCGGCTTCATCAGCGACAGCGAACCCACGGCAACCTTCTTCCACGGCCACAGCTTCACCGCCAATCCCCTCGGTTGTGCCGCTGCTCTGGCCAGCCTCGATCTGCTGGAGGCCAACCCCGAGCGTTACCGGGACTTTGAGGCGCGCCACACCCCCCACCTGGCGGCCCTCGCCCAGCACCCCAAGGTGCTTCGGCCTCGCTGCACAGGAACCGTGGCGGCCTTTGAGCTGGACGCTGGCCAGACCAGTTATCTCAATCCGATTGGGAAAACGGTTCAGCGCCACTGCATCGATCAAGGCGTCTACCTGCGGCCGCTGGGCAACGTCGTCTATCTCTTGCCCCCGCTCTGCACCAGCACCGACCAACTGGAGCGCTGCTACGGCGCCCTGCAGTCTTGCCTCGATGCCCTCTAGGCAGGCGGGAAGTAGCGAACGAGGGTAAAAACGCGGCTGTGTTGAGCATTGAGGGCCTCCCGCATGTTCAAGCCGCGCTGGTTGAGCAGCAGATGATCAAAACGGCGCCTGGGGATCGCCATGGGCATCACGATCGTGAATTGACTCCCTGGGCAGCGGGCCTCCTCCTCGGCCACGAACTGGGCAAAGGGATCGATCAAGGAGGCGAAGGGACTCTCCAGCAGGCGCAACTCAAATTGAGGCGCATCGCCCACCAGTCGATGCCAGCGCAGGCGCAAGGCCTCGAAATCGTCCTCGGGTTCACAGACCCAGACGCCGATCACGCGATCAGACACTTGGGCCGCGTAGCGCAGGGCCTCCAGGGTCGGACGGCTCCAGGAGGCCAACCAAACGATGCTCTGGTTCTCCAAGGGATCGCGCCGATCTGGCCAGGGGACTGAGCAGTCCTCCCCTGGTTTCAGCTCAATCGCCTCATAGACCCGCTTGTAGCGGCGCCCAATGCCGGCCAAGCCCCAGACCAGCAGGGGGAGAAGCAGCACCACGATCCAGGCGCCCTCGTCAAATTTGCTGACGACAATCACGGCAAACACCACCCCGGTGGTGAACGCCCCGAGAGCGTTCAGCGCTAGGCGGTTGCTCCACCCCTGGCCCCGCCGCACCCACCAGTGCTTGACCAGGCCCGCCTGGGACAGGGTGAAGGCCAGGAACACCCCCAAGGCATAGAGGTTGATCGCGACATTGGTGTTGCCGCGGCAGACCACGATCACCAGGGCTGAGACCAGCAGCAATAGGCCGATGCCGTTCTGGAACACCAGACGATCCCCCAACCAAGCCATCTGGCGAGGCAGGTAGCGGTCCTTGGCCAGCAGTGCCGCCAGCCGCGGGAATCCAGCGAAGGCGGTGTTTGCCGCCAAGCCCAAGATCAACAACGTGCTGATCTGCAGGAACCAATAGAGAGGATTGCCGGGACCGAACACCCGCAGACCGATCTGGGCCAGAACGGTGCGATCGGGATTGGGGGCAATCCCGTAGAGATAGGCCAAACCGCTGACGGCCAGGAACAGCAGCGCCAGCAACACCCCCATCACCAGCAGCGTGGCCTGGGCCCGGCGGGCCGAGGGCTCACGGAACACCTTCACCCCGTTGGCAATCGCCTCAATACCGGTCATCGCCGAGCAACCGGCGCTGAAGGCCCGAAGAATCAAGAACAGGCCCAAGGGCTCCAGGGCAGCGATCGCCGGCGCTGCATCCGGGCGAAAGCCATGGGCAAACACGATGTTCTGCAGACCAAACAGGGCCAGCAGCGCGACCATCACCACAAAGGAGTAGGTCGGCACAACAAACAGGCGGCCGGCCTCCTTCAGCCCCCGCAAATTGGCCCAACCCACCAGTGCCAACAGCAGCAGAGAGAGGCTGGTCTCATGGGCCAGCAGCCCTGGAAGCAGGGAGCTCAGGGCCTGGGCCGCCGCCATCAGACTCACCGCGGCGGTCAGGGTGTAATCCACCAGCAATGCCGACGCCGCCACCAACCCCGCCCAGGCGCCGAGGTTCTCCCGGGCGACCACATAGGAGCCTCCCCCCTCGGGGTAGGCCTCAATCGCCTGGCGATAGGAGAGCACCACAATCGCGATCAAGCCGACGATGCAGGCCGTGATCGGCAGGGACAGACCAAGGGCACCGCTGCCGGCCAGAAGCAACACCCCCAGGGCGGCCTCGGTCGCATAGGCCACCGAGGAGAGGGCATCCGAGGAGAGGATCGGCAGCGCAATCAGGCTCGGCAGGCGCTGCGCATCCGATTCCCTGCGCAGCAGAGGACGCCCCAAAAGACGACGGGCAAACGAAAGCACCCCTGTGGCGCGCGGCTGGCCTCACCATGGCCCGATCTGCCCTTGCTGGCAGCCCATGGGCCGTGCCATGACAAAGACACCCCATCCGGGGGAGTCCATGCGCTCGAGCCTCAACGACCTACTGGAACAACTGGTGCTGCGGGGGTGGGCCAAGCTTGACCTTCCCGCCGGGGTTCCGAAAGTCACGCCCAATTGCCCCTGGTGGAGCATTGACCTGGGCCCAGTGACGACCGTTTCACTCCACCCGTGGTCCAACGGGCTCTTGGAGTTCAGCATCTGCGTCCTGATCGATGCTGAAGAGCAAATCCAGTCCTATGAACTGGAGTGCAATGCCATGCCCGTCCCCGTGGCCTTGATCAACTGGTGGGGGGGACTGGAGATCGCCCTAGAACAGAGCGAAGCGCTGAAAAACCAGCTGATCGCCGCCTGGGATCAAGAGATCAGCGCAGGCGGCGAGTTGCCCTGATCAACCGAAGCGACGGCGGCCATCATTGAAGCTGGCGAAGCTGGTGACCTCACCCCGGCGCTCCTCGCCACCAGCGGTTTGGCCCAGTTTCCAGACATTGCGGCTGATGCGCCTAGCCCGCAGGCCGCCCCGCTCCACCTCGGCGCTGCCGGGACGGGCACCCATCAAATAAGTCACCTCTGCCGTCGACAGGGGCGCACCCGTTTGCAGAGCCAACTGGGTGAGCTCCAGGCGCTGGCGCAGGGAGGCGACATCACAGGCGCCACCGTCCTCGGACTCGTTCCAGACCCAGGGGGGCTGCCCTTGGGCCGCAAGCTTCTGCATCAGGCTCATGCTGACCAGAGCCAAAGCCTGGTCAGCATTGAGATCGCCGCCGTCTTGAACGGGAGCAGCGCCCTTCGCGGAGGCAGAAGGGGCAGAGCGCTTAGCAGCCACGGGCAGTCCTGCAGGGATGGCCGGACGGTACCGGCTCTCGCCCGGGGCGCAAGACCCCAGAGACCGGCGGACATCAACTGCGGCGCAACCAATCCGGGGCCTGTCCAAACCAATCACCGAGATCGCCTGGATCCTCCGGATCAGGCCGGAAGGCCGCTCCAGGGTCCACCTCGCCCAAATCCAATTCCGCCATCAAGCGATCGAGCCCCTGACTGGAGGCGGCCTGCTGGCGGCGCCGGGCCTGGCGCAACCAAGCCGCTACGGCATGGTCGCGATCGGCAAATTTTTGGAGGTAGATGCGTTCCTGCAACGACACCGCCTGGTCGGCGCCAATGCGGTGGACGATGTTCTGAAGACGGAGCCTGGTGGACGGTGTGAGCATGGCCAACGCACCGCGAATGAAGCCGTGTTAGCCAGGCCTCCCAGAGCGGTTGTGGCCTTCGCCACCGTTTTGCGCCCAGGTCATCGTGCGGAAACACAGCGGTAGAGCGGTAAGATCGCCGCGCTCCTCCCGCTGACCAGCAGAGGACCTCAACGTCTGTAGGGAGCAGCCCGACCCCTTGATTGAACGCAATCCCAGGCGACGAACTGCATCGGTGCAGATCACTGGCACCGACCTGGGATTCAGCGGCAGCGGCACCTCTTTGGATGAGCTGCACCCATCGGCCGCCAGCTGTGTCATCACGACCGACAGCGAAGCGCGGCTGGTCAGCCAGGCCAGCGCAGTCGAATCCATCGAGCTGCGGACCTACGTCTTTCTCGATTCACTCCAGCCCCAACTCGCCACCTACATGGGGACGGTGAGCCAGGGCTTCCTGCCCATCCCAGGCGATGCCTGCCTCTGGCTTGAGGTCTCCCCTGGCATGGCCGTGCACCGGGTGACGGACATCGCCCTCAAAGCCAGCACGGTGCGCCTGGGCCAGATGATCGTGGAGCGGGCCTTTGGCTCCCTCGCGCTGTATCACCGCGACCAGAGCAATGTGCTCCACTCCGGCGATGTCGTCCTTGAAGCCATCGGCAGCAGCGTCGAGCAGCGCACCCGCTGCAGCGTGACCTGGACCGAGGTCATCCGGGCGATCACCCCCGACCACGCCGTGCTGATCAACCGTCAGAACCGGCGCGGCTCGATGATTCAGGCCGGCATGAGCATGTTCATCCTGGAGACCGAACCGGCCGGCTATGTCCTGCTGGCCGCCAACGAAGCGGAAAAGTCCAGCAACATCACCGTGGTCGACGTCAAGGCCGTCGGCGCCTTCGGCCGACTGACCCTGGCCGGCTGGGAAGGGGACGTCAACGAAGCTGCTGCTGCTGCGATGCGGGCCGTCGAGCAAATCAACCGGCGCTCTGCCCGCTGAGTCAGCGCAGACCGAAGATCTGCATCAACCCCGGGGCCAAGGCACGGGCCGCTTTACCCCGGGAGCCCAGTTTGTCCTTGAGGTGTTGCCCCATCTGGGCATAGGTCAGTCCTGCTTCCCGCACCCAGAAGATCGGGTCATAGCCGCCCCCTTGCCCCTGCGGGCTACTGAGAATCTCGCCGCGGCAGATCCCCTGGGACTCGAGCACAGGATTGCCCTCGGGATCGGAGAGCACCATGGCGCTGTTAAAGCTGCCGCTGCGGTAGGGGGTCATTCCCAGTTCCTCCAGTAGGCGTTGAATGCGCTCGGGATCGGTGGAGGCATAGCGGGCGGAATACAGCCCAGGCGCACCACCCAGGGCATCAACCTCCAAACCAGAGTCATCAGCCAGGGCCCACTGGCCCGTGAGCCGGGCCACGCTGCAGGCCTTCAGCCGAGCGTTCTCGAGATAGGTGGTACCCGTTTCTTCGATCTCGAGTCCCTCGGGCTGCTGACGCACCTCGAGCTCAACGGCATCGAGCATCGCTTGGATCTCGGCCACCTTGTAGGGGTTGCCACTGGCAATCACCAAGATCGGCTGGGGCGTGCCAGATCGCATCCAATGACACCAGGGGCCGCCATTGTGCCGCCTAAGGGGGTGAGGCAGGTTGGGTTGAACATTCCACCCCAGACAAATCCAGGGGCACCTGCCTCCCTCAAACCGTAGGGATCCCGCCCCGCTCGCGCAATGGCACTGATGCCTGATGTGTGCACCACGGAACAGTTCGAACGCGGCCACCTAGCGTCAAACGGCAGCCCCTCTCTGCAGGTTCGTCCATGGACACCAGCCTGGTCCTGCAGAACCTATTAACACCCCCGGTTCTGTTCTTTTTCCTCGGTGTTTTTGCCGTGCTCTTGGGCTCGGACCTGGAGATCCCGGCACCCCTACCCAAGCTCTTTTCGCTGTATCTCTTACTGGCAATTGGCTTTAAAGGGGGCCTTGAGCTACAGCACAGCGGCATCAGCGGGCAAGTGCTGCCAACCATTGCAGCGGCGATCTTGATGTCGCTGGTCGTTCCCCTCTATTCCTTTGGGGTACTGCGCTTGAAGCTCGACCGGTTCAATGCGGCGGCCATTGCCGGGACCTACGGCTCCATTTCAGCGGTGACGTTTATTACCGCCGAAAGCTTTCTCGAAACCCAACACCTCCAGCACGACGGCTTCATGGTGGCCGCCCTGGCCTTAATGGAGTCGCCAGCCATCATTGTTGGCCTGCTCCTGGTGAAGTTGGCAGGCCCGAAGGAGAACCCCAACAGCGAAGGAATGCGCTGGGGGGCCGTCCTGCACGAATCCCTGCTGAATGGCTCGGTCTACCTGCTCGTCGGCAGCCTGCTGGTGGGTTTCCTCAGTGCAGGCCAGAGTCCGAGCAGCGTTGAAAAGATGCTGCCCTTCACCGACAAGTTGTTCTACGGCGCCCTCAGCTTTTTCCTGCTGGACATGGGGATCGTCGCCGCCCAGCGAATCCGTGATCTCCAAGCGGCAGGAAGCTTCTTGATCGGCTTCGCCCTGCTGATGCCGCTTTGCAATGCCCTGATTGGCACCTTGATTGCCCGAGGCCTGGGACTGGGGCCGGGCAATGCCCTGCTCTTTGTTGTGTTGTGTGCCAGTGCCTCCTACATCGCGGTGCCTGCGGCGATGCGCATGACCGTCCCTGAAGCCAATCCGAGCTTCTACATCTCAACCGCGCTGGGGTTGACCTTCCCCTTCAACATCGTGATCGGCATCCCCCTGTACATGGCGCTGATCAATCGCATCCTTCCCTCCGCAAGCTGACGCCATGAAACGGGTTGATGTCGTGGTGAGCGAGCGGGAGCTCACACCCATCCTCAAAGCAATTGAGGTGGCGGGTGCAGCGGGTTACTCGGTGATGAAGCACGTCACAGGGAAAGGACCCCATGGATCCGTCTCAGAAGCGATGGACTTCAGCGGCCTTGGCGCCAATGCCCACGTCGTGACGTTTTGCGAGCCCGAGGTTGTGGAGCAACTGCGAACCAAGCTCAAACCGCTGCTCGATTACTACGGCGGAGTGGCCTACGTCTCCGAAGCAGAAATGCTCTAGCTGCAGTGCTTTTGGAGACACCCAGAGGCGTCGCAACCGCCAGCTAGAGAAGCATCCCCAAAGTTTTGTGAGGCACTGATGAGCGCCACTTATCAATGACTGTGGTGACGGTAATCGCGATTCAGGGCCAAATGTCTTGACTTACGGATCGTTGCCGAAGCATGGTTGCTGGCGAACATTCCACCCCTCCTCCAGGAGCAGGTAATGGCTAACGAAACCATGGGCATCGCCCTCGGCATGATCGAGACCCGGGGTCTGGTCCCCGCGATCGAAGCCGCTGACGCCATGACCAAGGCCGCCGAAGTGCGCCTGGTCGGTCGCGAATTCGTGGGCGGCGGTTACGTCACCGTTCTGGTGCGCGGCGAAACCGGTGCTGTGAACGCTGCCGTTCGCGCTGGCGCCGATGCCTGCGAGCGCGTGGGTGATGGCCTGGTTGCCGCCCACATCATTGCTCGCCCCCACCGTGAAGTGGAGCCTGCTCTCAACAGCAGCGCTGGCTTCGTTGGTTCGAAGGACTGAGGACTGAGCTAGGCCTCTAAAGGCCACTCATCTCTCTGACTTATTTCCCTCGACCCACTCGGAGATTCTCCATGGCTAAGAAGTACGACGCTGGGGTTAAGGAGTACCGCGACACGTATTGGACTCCTGACTACGTACCCCTCGACACCGACCTGCTGGCTTGCTTCAAGTGCACCGGCCAGGAAGGCGTTCCCAAGGAAGAAGTTGCAGCTGCTGTTGCCGCTGAATCTTCCACCGGCACCTGGTCCACTGTGTGGTCCGAGCTCCTCACCGACCTCGACTTCTACAAGGGCCGTTGCTACCGCATCGAAGACGTTCCTGGCGACAAGGAATCCTTCTATGCGTTCATCGCCTACCCCCTCGATCTGTTCGAAGAGGGTTCCGTCACCAACGTTCTGACCTCCCTGGTCGGCAACGTCTTCGGTTTCAAGGCACTGCGCCACCTGCGCCTGGAAGACATCCGCTTCCCGATGGCGTTCATCAAGACCTGCATGGGTCCCCCGAACGGCATCGTGGTCGAGCGCGACCGTATGAACAAGTACGGCCGTCCTCTGCTGGGTTGCACCATCAAGCCGAAGCTCGGCCTGAGCGGTAAAAACTACGGCCGTGTCGTCTACGAATGCCTCCGCGGCGGTCTGGACTTCACCAAGGACGACGAGAACATCAACTCTCAGCCTTTCCAGCGCTGGCAGAACCGTTTCGAGTTCGTTGCCGAAGCTGTGAAGTCCGCTGAGCAGGAGACCGGCGAGCGTAAGGGTCACTACCTGAACTGCACCGCCGCCACCCCTGAGCAGATGTACGAGCGGGCCGAGTTCGCCAAGGAACTCGGGCAGCCGATCATCATGCACGACTACATCACGGGTGGCTTCACCGCCAACACCGGTCTTGCACACTGGTGCCGTAAGAACGGCATCCTGCTGCACATCCACCGCGCCATGCACGCGGTGATCGACCGTCACCCCAAGCACGGCATCCACTTCCGCGTTCTCGCCAAGTGCCTGCGTCTCTCCGGTGGTGACCAGCTGCACACCGGCACCGTGGTCGGCAAGCTCGAGGGCGACCGTCAGTCCACCCTCGGCTACATCGACCAGCTGCGCGAATCCTTCGTTCCCGAAGATCGCAGCCGCGGTAACTTCTTCGACCAGGATTGGGGCTCCATGGGCGGCGTGTTCGCCGTGGCCTCCGGCGGTATCCACGTCTGGCACATGCCTGCCCTGGTGAGCATCTTCGGCGACGACTCGGTGCTCCAGTTCGGTGGTGGTACCCACGGTCACCCCTGGGGTTCTGCTGCTGGTGCTGCCGCTAACCGCGTGGCACTGGAAGCCTGCGTCAAAGCCCGTAACGCCGGTCGCGAGATTGAGCGCGAAGGCCGCGACATCCTCATGGAAGCCGCGAAGCACAGCCCCGAGCTGGCCATCGCCCTCGAGACCTGGAAGGAAATCAAGTTCGAGTTCGACACCGTCGACAAGCTCGACGTCAACTGATTTCGAAGCGATTGGGAATCGGAGTCAACATCCGTTGGCTCCATCCCATTCAGTGATCGGAACAGGACATCGAACCAAATCAAGGTTCATTCATTCCATCCATCTCAAGGAACCCCATGCCTTTCAAGAGCACCGTGGGTGACTACCAAACAGTCGCCACCCTGGAGACCTTCGGCTTCCTCCCGCCGATGACCCAGGACGAGATCTACGACCAGATCGCGTACATCATTGCCCAGGGTTGGAGCCCGCTCGTTGAGCACGTCCACCCCAGCCGCTCCATGGCCACCTACTGGTCCTACTGGAAGCTGCCCTTCTTCGGTGAGAAGGATCTGAGCGTCATCGTGAACGAGCTCGAAGCTTGCCACCGCGCTTACCCCGACCACCACGTGCGTCTCGTGGGCTACGACGCCTACACCCAAAGCCAAGGCGCTTGCTTCGTGGTGTTCGAAGGCCGCTGATTAGCTGCCTTCTAAAAGTTGTGGTCTCGATTCACCTCGAGACCACTCCTTCTTTTACTCATTAACCATCTGACTGCGATTTTTCGCATTCAGATTTCAAGCATTCCGATGCCGTGTTGACGCAAATCAACGGCTTCGTTAATGCCATCCAGTCATTCCATACACCGGGCGGACATGGCCACTAAATCGAGTCGCGAAGCAGCCCTTGAGCGCCGCAAGGCCCTCACCGACGGCGGCAAGAAAGCCACCGGTCGCTACGGCAGTGGTGGCGGTCGCGTCCGCAGCGTCGCGGATGCCCGTCCGACCCGGACCAACGCCGCTCCAAGTTCCGCACCGCGTCCCGCCGCAGCCGAGGCTCCCGCAGCCGCTCCGGCGCCTACCCGTCAGCTGTCCGCCCCCAGCAGCCACCGTTCCTCCGCTGGCAAGCGCGTTTCGAACCCCAGCCGCGATCTGGTGCTGTCCCGTCGCGAGGCCATGACCCGCGGCGGCAAGCGTGCCGACACCTCGAAGGACCGCACCCGCACCGACGTCGCCAAGGAAGCCCCGAAGGCCGCATCGGCACCGGCTGCTGAGCACAAGTGCAAGTGCCAAGAGACGACCAGCGATACCTCCTCTTCCCGTTCCGCCAGCCTCTCCCTCAGCACTGAGCGTCCCTCCAGCTCCTCCCGTGCTGCCGCAGGCAATCGCCCCGCAGCCCGCAAGGGCACGGCTGTCCACAACGCCAGCCGGGCACTTGTCCTGGCGCGCCGCGAAGCCCTGAGCAAGCGCGGCAAGTCCGCGAGCACGGCGGCCAAGTCCGGTGCAGCTGCTGTGGCCCGTCAGATCAACCCCGACCTCAGTGCCCGTGAGCTGGCGCAAAAGGTGCGTGAGCTCAAGAGCAAAACCGGTTCTGCGGGTACGGCTCGCAACAGCGGAACCCGCCCCAGTGGCCCCAATCGCCATGGCGCCAAGCAAGCCGCAGCCGCGGATGCCGCCTGGAAGGTGGGTGTGAGCGAGACCCTCTCTGGTCAGACCGTCACCGGCACCCAGGCCAACCGCTCGGCGAAAACCACCGGTAACGAAGCGGCCACCTGCCGCTCGATCACCGGGACCGAGTACCTCGGCGCCGAAGTCTTCCAGACCTTCTGCGGCGGTCAACCCGCAGGAAGCAACCAACCCGCCAAGGTGCGCGTCACCGCCACCAGCCATGGCAACCGTGTCACTGGCAATGAGGTCGGCCGCAGCGAAAAAGTGACCGGCGATGAGCCCGGCACCTGCAAGAGCGTCACCGGCACCGAGTACATCTCGGCCAACCAGTCCGCGTCCTACTGCGGTGGCGTTGACCCCTCGGTCCGCAAGGTGGGCCGCAGCCAGACCCTGGGCGGCCAAGCCGTCAGCGGCGTCATGGTGGGCCGCAGCGAGCGCGTCACTGGCGATGAGGCTGGTTCAGGCCGCCATCTGACCGGCGATCAATACCTCGGTTCCGACGCCAGTGTTCCTGGCCGTGCCGCGACCAAGGTCAGCAGCCAAAACACCCTGCGTGGCACCGGCGTGACCGGGACCTCCGTGGGCCGCAGCGAGCGGGTCACCGGCGATGAGGCCGGCAGCTGCCGCAACGTGACTGGCGATGAATACATCGGTAGTCAGCAGTTCGACAGCTTCTGTGGCACTCGCCCTGCGCCCGAAGCCGCCAAGGTGGGCTTCAGCATCACCAACCGCAACCAGGTCGTCAGCGGCAGCCGCACCGGTCGCTCCGAAAAGGTCACCGGTGATGAACCCGGTAGCTGCAAAGTCGTCACCGGCACCCCCTACGCCGGGCTCGAGCAGGCTGGTGATTTCTGCAACACCGCTGCCGTCCGTGCTGTCCGTGAGCGGACTCCCGTTCGCAACGCCAACCGCATGACCGGCATTCAGCCCGGCATTGGTGGTTCCCTGACCGGCGCCGAGCGTGGCGCCTGCGAAGACGTCACCGGTACTCCCTACGTCGGCGCCGATCAACAGGCCAGCGCCTGTGGCACCGCCCCCAGCCGCGATGCTGACTTTCCCCAGGCTCTGAATGGTGCTGACTGGCAACAGTTCAGTGTTCAGTCCCCTGCCCGCGCCGCCCAACAGGAGCGCGAAAGCACCGGTCGTGTGACCGGCAGCACCTACGAGCAAGGCGGAAGGATCACTGGCCCTTTCGACATGGCCAGCGGCAAGATCACCGGCACTGAGCAGTTCCGCTTCGACCGTCGCGCCAACCAGCGTCTGGCCCAGGCGCAACAGCCCGCCGCCATCGCCGCTGCTGAAGAGCCCGTCTCCCGGGTCACCGGTGAGGGTTCCGGCACCAAGATCACCGGCGACGACTGGGATCGCGGAGACCGCGTCACCGGCACCGAGGGCAGATCTGCCCGTCGCCGCAACCCCACCCGCGTTGGCCCGATGAGCGGGATGCCTGGCGCCCAGAACAAGCGCAACCAGGAAGTCCCTGCTCCGAACAACAAGGTGACCGGCTCCAGCGGCAGCACCGATCAGGGTTCCCTGATCACGGTCTCCGGCGGCGCCCGGGGCTAAGGAGCACTCCGCAATGCGTCGGCGTTCCGCCACTAACGAGCGGCCGCTTGCTCCCACGGCCCCCAGCCGCCGCCAAAACGGCACTGGGGTCCAGGAGTCAGCAGGCCCAGCGGAATCCCCCGCTGAGCTCAACCCCAGCAGCGCCTTGAGCAAGGTTCTGCGTCAGCGTGAACTGGCGAACGCCTCCCGCATTGGCAGCTCCAGGGCGAGCCGCGTGCGGGGCAAGACCTCAGCCGTTGCTGAGATCAAGTCCAAGCTGAGCAATCCACGCAGGGTGCGCCCGGTGGCGACCCAAGTCGTCCTGGACCGCCGCTCCAGCGGCCCCGTTCACTCCGGTGGTCTGCATCCCCTGAGCAACGGCCAGGCCAACGCCGCACTGCGGGCCTACGAGGAGCAAACCCTCGGTTCCTTTGATCGGATCGTGCCTGTCCTGAAGCGTCTCTCTGCGCTTCAGCACGAAAACAACTTTGTTGAGCAAGCCCAGCGCCTGGCCGTCGGTGAACTCGGCCATGAGCTGCCCCAGCCGGTCTTGGAGACCGCCTGGACCAGCCAGCTGGACATGCGCACCCTGTTCGCTTGGTGTGTGTTTGAGGCCTATGAACAGGCCAGCCTCTCCTTTTTCAACGACGACCCCCTTGCAGCGCAGGCCGGCAGCGCTGATGCCGAAGCCTTCAACACCTTCTTGCTGGAGTGCGGCTTCCATCTGCTGGATGTCACGCCCTGCGCCGATGGCCGCCTCGCCCATGCCATTGCCTACGCCCTGAGGCTGCCCTTCAGCTCGGTCCGCCGCCGCTCCCACGCGGGAGCGATGTTCGACGTGGAAAACACCGTTGATCGCTGGGTCAAGACCGAACACCGCCGCTATCGCGAAGGGCTCCCCAATCCAGCCCACGCCGACACCCGGTACCTCAAGACCGTCGTCTACCACTTCAGCTCGAAGGACCCCTGCCATGAGGGCTGTGCTGCCCATGGCAGCGACGACACGGCAGCTGCCGCCCAGGGCCTGCAGCGCCTACAGGATTTCCAGCAGGCCGTTGAGAACAGCTTCTGCTGCGGAGCCTCGGTGGATCTGCTGTTGGTCGGGATGGACACCGACACCGACGCCATTCGGGTCCACGTCCCCAGCGCCGACGGGAAGACCAACCTCGAGAGCTGGCTGGATGCCCGCGATGTCTACGCCGCGACCCGCTCGATGCGAGCCGATCAGGCCCGGATTGAGATCGAGAACCAGGTCAAAGCCGCAGCAGCCGCAACACCGGATGAGGGCATGGTCAAGCTGATCAGCCGCCTGATGGAGAACAACCTCTCCCAGATCGACTACGTCCGCCAGTACCACGGCGGCAGCTACACCGACTTCGGCCACGCCGAGCGCTTCATTGGCGTCGGCATCGGGTTCAAGGAAATCCACCTGCGCAACCTGACCTACTTCGCCTACATGGACACCGTTGAAGAGGGCGCCCCTGATCTCGATGTCGGGGTCAAGATCTTCAAGGGCCTCAACGTCTCCCGCGGCCTACCGATTCCTGTGGTGCTGCGGTTCGACTATCACGGTGCCGTTCCCGGCGCCCGGGAGCGGGCCATCCAGCACTGCGAGCGGGTCAAGGCTGCGATCGAGGCCCGCTACAGCGAGCTCTGCGAACAAGGACTCCTTCACACCCTGCTCACCGTGAGGGATCGGGATCGGCACGTGCCGGCTGAGACCGTAAGTTCCTCAATCACGTTCAACACAGGAGGGGGGCACTGACATGTTGATCTGCAAAGTGGTGAAGCCACTGGTTTCCACCAACCGCATCGCTGATTTTCAGCACAAGCATCTTCAGGTGGTGCTCGATGGCAGCACTCAGAAGGTGGCCGTCGATGCAGTCGGTGCCATCCCCGGGGATTGGGTGATCTGCGTCGGTAGCTCCGCCGCCCGCGAAGCCGCCGGCAGCAAGTCGTACCCCAGCGATCTGACGATCGTCGGGATCATTGACCATTGGGATCCCGAGGCCGGCAAAGAAATGGCCGCGGGCAAACCCCAAGGGGGCGCCAAGTAATGGAAATCATGCAGGTGATGGGATCGATGGTCTGCACCCAACGGGTGGAGGGTTTCGCGCACCAAACCCTGCGAATCCTGCGCAATAACAAAGGCAAGTTGAGCGTGGCCACCGATCCGGTGGGCGCCTCCCCCGGCAACTGGGTGTTCACCGCCAGTGGCTCCGCCGCTCGCCATGCCACCGGCAACGCCAACCTCTTCACCGATCTCACGATCGGCGGAATCATCGACCACTGGTCGCCCGACGGCTAAGGAGCCCCTGGTTCCTCCCAGCCAGCCTGGGTCCACTCCGTTATCTCCAGCGACCATCCACCGGGCTTAGCCCATCACCGTCATGGCCACACCACGTTCCCGAGCTACCAGCACTTCAGCCAGCGCTAAATCCAGCGCAGCCGCGAAGCCCGCTGCCGCCAAGCCGGCCGCCGGGACCACTCCGGTGACCGCAATCCCCGCGGCGGCTGCCAAGGCCACCACCGCCGCACCGGCGGCAGCGGCGGCAGCCTCCGCTCCCGTGACGGTGACCGCCAAGACGGTCGCCTCGACCCCTGCGAAGAGTGCGGCCAGCACAGCAGCGAAAGCTGCTCCCGCTGCCCGTCGCAGCAGCACCCGTGCTGCCGCCTCTCGCTCCTCTGCCTCCGGCTCGGGCTCCGGCGGCAACCGCTCCACCCCCTCCACTCGCACCTCCCCCATGGCTTCTTCCGTTCAAGGCATCGCTCTCGGCATGATCGAGACCCGCGGTCTGGTGCCCGCCATCGAGGCTGCTGATGCCATGACCAAGGCAGCCGAAGTGACCCTGATCGGTCGCGAGTTTGTCGGTGGTGGTTACGTCACCGTTCTGGTCCGCGGCGAAACCGGTGCTGTGAACGCCGCCGTTCGCGCCGGCGCCGATGCCTGCGAGCGCGTGGGTGATGGCCTCGTGGCCGCCCACATCATTGCCCGCCCCCACTCCGAGGTCGAGCCTGCTTTGGTGAGCAGCAACAACCGCCGGGCCTGATGACCATGGACGCCGTCCATCCGCGCGTCCTGGGTTTTCTTGGGCGTGCCCTCAGCCTTGAGCTGACCGCTGTTCAGCAGTACATGACCCAGGCCTCCCTCGTGGGGCTCTGGGGTGATGCGGCATCGGCCGATCGGTTCCGTGAGGAAACCGTCGAAGAGATGCAGCACGCTGAACGGATCGTCCAACAGATGCTGTCGCTTGGCGCGGCACCGGCTGCTTCCCAACTGCAGCCGGTGACCCATGCCGCCGATCTAGTGGGTCTGCTTGAGCAGAACGCCGATCTCGAGCAGCAGCTCGTCAACCATTACGACGAGGCGGTCCGCTTCTGTCGCTTGGTCAACGACCAAAACAACGCGGCCTTCTTCCAATCCCTGTTGGAGGACGAGCAGCACCACATGCAGGAGCTCGAGACCTGGCTCAACGAGCTCGGTGGGCGTCGTCCCCGCGGCTACGGGCGCTATGGCTCCCGCCGCCGCGGGGCACTGCAAGACCGCGCCACGTTCTGAGTCCATTCGGCGCTGGAGGATCTGCCCAACCGGGATCAGAAGCGCCTAGATTCCGCCGCCGAAGCTGCTTTCGGCGGCCCAATTCTTTAACCGTTTGAGCGCTGCTCTCCCCCTTCCCCTGCAACTGATCTGGCTGATCCCGGTGTACGGGTTCAGCGGGATGCTCCTGTCGTTGCCCTGGGCCACGGGGTGGATCAAACGCAATGGCCCGCGCCCGGCGGCCTACCTCAACCTTCTTGTCACCCTGCTGGCCGTGATCCACGGCAGCCTGGTGCTCCGATCGGTCTACGAGATCGGCCCCCAGCACCTCGATCTGGCCTGGTTCCAAGCCGCTGACCTCGACCTGCGCATCGGCTTCGATCTCTCGCTGACGAACCTGGCGGCCCTGGAGCTCGTCACGACGATGAGCCTGATCTGCCAGGTCTATGCCCTGGGCTACCTGGATAAGGAATGGTCGCTGGCCCGCTTCTACGCCCTGGTGGGCTTCTTTGAAGGGGCCATGAGTGGGGTGGTGCTCAGCAGCAACCTGTTCATGAGCTATTTCCTGCTGGAGATGCTCACCCTCTCCACCTATCTGCTGGTGGGCTTTTGGTATGCCCAACCGCTGGTGGTCACGGCCGCTCGGGACGCCTTCCTCACCAAGCGCGTCGGTGATGTCCTGCTGTTGATGGGGGTTGTGGCGCTCTCGGCCTTTGCCGGCTCAATGGAGTTCACCGACCTCTACGACTGGGCCGGCGGCTTGAAAGACAGTGGCGCCCTCGGCCCCCTGGGCATCACCCTGCTTGGCCTGGGGTTGATCGCCGGTCCGATGGGCAAGTGCGCCCAGTTCCCAATGCACCTCTGGCTGGATGAAGCCATGGAGGGCCCGAACCCGGCCTCGATCCTCAGGAACTCCGTCGTGGTGACCTGCGGCGCGATCGTCCTGATGAAGCTGATGCCGATCGTCCAGCTCTCACCACTCGCGACAGACGTCTTGCTGGCGGTGGGGGCCATCAGCGCTATCGGCGGAGCCCTGGTGTCGTTGGCCCAGGTGGACCTCAAGCGCGCCTTCAGCTACTCGACCACCTCCTATTTGGGGCTGGTCTTCATCGCCATTGCGCTGCAGCGCCCTGGCATCGCACTGCTGTTGCTCTTTGCCCACGGTCTGGCAAGGGCCCTGCAGTTCATGGGGGTGGGCAGCATCATCGCCACCACCAACTGCCAGGACCTGACTGAACTGGGCGGCATTGGTACCCGCATGCCCGCGACCTCTCTGGCCTTCATCATCGGCAGCGCCGGTGTTGTGGGCCTGCTGCCCTTGGGCTCCTTCTGGTGCTACGGCCTGATGATCAACAGCCTCAAGGAGAGCGACCCGGGCTTTGCGGTGGTCTTCTTGATCACCAACCTGTTGACGGCCACCAACGCCACCCGGGTCTACCGATCCGTCTTCCTTGGCAAACCACTGCCCAAAACCAAGCGCACCCCAGAGGTCAATTGGTTGATGGCCCTGCCCATCGTCAGCCTGAGCGTGATCGTGATGCTGCTGCCCGCGATGATGCAGCGCATTGATCCGGTTCCGGGGATCGCATCCTTCAGCCTCAGCATCGGGCTTGCGGTCGCGGCCTCCGGTCTGATTGGTGTCGTCATTGGGGCTGTGATTCCCCTGGATCAGTTCTGGTCGCGCTCGACCACCCCTTGGGTTCGAACCCTGCAGGACCTTCTGGCCTACGACTTCTACACACCAGAGATCTACAAGCGCACGGTGGTGAGCCTGGTGGCCAACTTGGCCCAATTCACCCGCTGGTTCGATCTCAACGTGATCAAGGCCATGGCTGATGGTGTCGGCAATCTCTCGATGGCCACAGCCAACGGCCTGAAGCTCAGCGTCAGCGGCAAGACCCAGAGCTATGTGCTCACGGTGCTCCTCGCGATTGTCTTGCTGCTTGGTGTGCTGCAGCTGGGGCGTGGGGGTTAATCGATGTTGCTGAGTTCTCTGCTGTTGATCCCCTTCCTGGGGACCGCCGCGCTGCTGCTTTGGCCTGGGGAGCAACCCCTGGGGCGCCTGCGGCTGATCACGATTGGAATCCTGGTGATCCAGCTGATCGCCAGCCTGGTGATCACCGTCCAGTTCGATCCCAGCGTGGCTGGGATGCAGCTCCAGGAGTTCCACCGCTGGGTCCCTGGCATTGGTCTGGATTACGCCCTCGGGATCGATGGCCTGTCCTTGCCCCTGGTGCTGATCAATGCCGCCCTGACCTTGGTCTCGGCGATCATCACCCGCGACATCGACCGAAGACCGCGGATCTACTTCGCCATGCTGCTGTTGATCAGCGGTGCGGTGAACGGGGCCTTCATCGCCGACAACCTGCTGCTGTTCTTCCTCTTCTATGAGCTGGAACTGATTCCGCTCTGGCTCTTGATCTCCGTCTGGGGCGGAGCGAACAAGGCCTATGCCGCCACGAAATTCCTGATCTTCACAGCGATCTCAGGAATGCTGATCCTGGGCGCCTTCCTCGGCTTGGCGCTGCTGACTGGAACCGTGGATTTCAGCATCACCCCGGTCCTCTCCGATCGTCTGGCCATGGGCGGTCAGATCGTGCTCCTGGTTGCGATCTTGCTGGGCTTTGGGATCAAGATCCCGCTGGTGCCGCTGCACAACTGGCTGCCCGATGCCCACACCCAGGCCGCTACTCCGGTGTCGGTTCTCCTGGCTGGTGTGCTGCTGAAGCTCGGCACCTATGGGCTGCTGCGTTTTGGCCTGCAGCTCTTCCCAGAGGCCTGGGCTGAGCTGGCCCCTGGCCTCGCGATCTGGGCGGCCATCTCCGTGCTCTACGGCTCCCTGGCGGCCATTGCCCAGACCGACATGAAGCGGATGGTCGCCTTCAGCTCCGTCGGCCACATGGGCTACGTGCTCCTGGCTGCCGCGGCCAACACCCCCATCAGCCTGCTGGGGGCGGTGTTCCAGATGGTGGCCCACGGTCTGATCTCGGCCCTGCTCTTCCTGCTGGTGGGCATCGTCTACCGCAAGACCGGCACCCGCGACCTCAAGGTGCTCCATGGTTTGTTGAGCCCTGAAAAGGGTCTCCCCCTGACGGGGACGTTGATGATCCTGGCGGTGATGGCCAGCGCCGGCCTGCCGGGCATGGCCGGATTCATCTCGGAATTCCTGGTCTTCCGCGGCAGCATCAGCGCCTTCCCGGTCGCCACCCTGCTTTCGATGGTGGGCTCGGGACTGACGGCCGTGTACTTCCTGCTGCTGGTGAACCGCGCCTTCTTTGGCCGCCTCTCCATTACCCCCGACAGCGACGATCCCATTCGGGATGCACGCTTGGATGTCCAACTCGCGCCGGTAGCTCCCCGGGAGACCTATCCCGCCCTTGCCCTGGCCGCAGCGATCATTGGCCTGGGCCTCTTACCGTTTGGCCTCAGCTATCTGAGCGAAACCTCGCTCACAGCCTTGGCCCTGCAATCGATGGGAGTGAGCTGAGATGCCTGTCATTCCTGCTGAGCTGGTTCACAGCACCCCCGGCCTCGACGCCGAGCAGATCATCGCCAAACTCCTCGGAGGTGAGACCCTGCTGAGCGACACCGCCGATCACCTCATTGAGGTGGTCGATGTGCTCGAGAGCTATGGCGAGGTGCTCGATGCCTACAGCAAAAACCTGATCTACCAAGGGGAACATCAGTTCCTCAACCCATTCCCGATCTTTAAGTACCTCGACGGGGACCTCAGCCCCGCCAAGATCTGGCGCCATCTCAACCACGACCGCATCAACTTCGAGTACGCCGAGTACTGCATGAAGGGCATGCTCTGGCATGCCACCGGCGGGATGGATGCCTACTTCGACAGTGAGGCCTTTAGCGAGAACTGCAAGGCGATCATTGCCGCCAAGCGCCGACGTGATCCGCTGCTGGCGATCCTGCATCCCCTGTTCCCCGACTTCCTTAGCGAACTGATTCGCAACGCCGCCACCACCCATGCCTTGGGGCAGTTCTGGCGGGTGATGAGCGATTTGTTCATCGACCTGGCCAAGGCGGAACGCTCCGGTGCTGTGCGATCGATCCCGGATGTGGTCGACTTCATCAAGCAGGGGCTCGTGGCCGCCGCCGCCAACCCGATCGAATACGGCGTGATGATCGGCGGCCAACGGTTCTGGATCCTGCCGCCGGAAGCCAAGCTCACCTTCCTGGTGGATGTAGCCGTTCCCTACGTCGAGGCGGTCTTCCTACGGGGAATGCCCTTCTTGGGCACCGTCAGCTACAACGCCCAGGCCCAGCAAATCTCACCGGACCAGGCGACCTTCACCTACGGCGCGCTCTATGCCGACCCTCTGCCCACGATGGGTGCGGGCGTGCCCCCCAGCCTGCTGATGCAGGACATGTACCGCCATCTTCCGGAGCGATTGCACCAGTGGTATCTGGTGCGCACCCGCGGAGAAGGGGACGTGCGCGAAAAGATCTGCCGCAGCTTCCAGAAGTCGATGTTCTGCGTGACCAACGCCGCCATCAGCGGCACCATGCCCCACGCCCTGGACACGACCAACCCGGAAGAACAGGAGGCCAATCGCGCCTATGCCGCCTCCTGGGCCGCTCGCCTGGTGATTGGCCGCACCGATTGCCTCGCGGCGTAGGGTCAACCCATGGATCAACTCTGGAATCCCCGGCCCAAGCCCGATCGCGTTGAGTGGCTGGAGCGCCGGATTGAGTTCGAGGACTACGCCGGGAACCGGGCGTTTTTGGATCGCCTCAACGATTTCTGCGAGCAGGAAGGGCGCTACCCCGACATCAGTTTTGGGCGTACATACGTGAACATCACCCTCCGGCCCGAGGAGGAGGGGGCGAGCATCGGCGAGGCTGACCTCGCGTTTGCCGCTGCCATCGATGGCCTCGTCTGAGCAGCCCGACAACACGCCCGTCGATCTCCAGGCCGCCTATGAGGGGGCCGAGGTCCAAGAGGTTCTCGATCAGCTGGACCAAGAGTTGATTGGACTCCAGCCGGTCAAGACCCGGATCCGTGAAATCGCCGCCCTACTGGTCGTCGACCGGGCCCGCAAGCAGGTGGGACTCTCCACCACGGCCCCCAGCCTGCACATGTCCTTCACCGGTCGGCCAGGAACGGGAAAGACGACCGTGGCCGAGCGGATGTCCCAAATCCTGCACAAGCTCGGCTACGTGCGCAAAGGCCATGTGGTCACCGCCACCCGGGATGATCTGGTGGGGCAATACATCGGCCACACCGCTCCCAAGACCCGGGAGATGCTCAAAAAGGCGATGGGTGGGGTGCTGTTTATTGATGAGGCCTACTACCTCTATCGCCCTGAAAATGAGCGCGACTACGGAGCCGAGGCGATTGAGATCCTGCTCCAGGTCATGGAGAACAACCGCGATGACCTGGTGGTGATCTTTGCCGGTTACAAGGAGCGGATGGATGTTTTTTACCAAAGCAATCCTGGGCTCTCCTCTCGGGTGGCCAACCACATCGACTTCCCGGATTACAGCGCCAGCGAACTGCTTGCCATTGCGCGGCTGATCCTGGCGGAGGAGAACTACCGCTTCAGCGAGGAGGCCCTGGCGGCCTTCGAGGATTACATCGATCGGCGCATGCAACTGCCGTTCTTTGCCAATGCCCGCTCGATTCGCAATGCGATCGATCGCTCGCGGATGCGCCAAGCCAATCGCCTGTTCAATGTGATGAACAGCAGTCAGCTCACCAAGCTGGATCTGATGACGATCGAAGCGGAGGACATCACCGCCAGCCGCGTCTTCTCCGGGGAGGTCGAAGGCCTTGACCCCAGTGAACCGATCACCGGCTAATCCCTAGCGGGTCCGGCGGCGGGAGTCGATCTGGAGAAGGTCGCGGACCTGTTGAATCTGACGGCCCAACTGGGGGTCAGCCGCCAGCTTCTTCTCGGTTTGATCCACGGCGTACATCACGGTGGAGTGATCCTTGCCGCCAAAGGCATCGCCAATGCGGGGCAGGGACAAATTGGTGCCCTGGCGCATCAGGTACATGCCCACCTGCCGGGCCTGGCTCACGGCCCGCTTACGGCTGGCGCTCTTCATCTCATCGACGCCCACACCGAAGACCTCGGCCACCTTGTTCAAGACTTGATCCGGGGTGACCTCCACCTCAACACCGGCCGGTTCGAGCATCGGTGCCACCGATTCCACAGTCATCGGCAGACCGGTGATCGAAGCAAAGGCAACGGCTCGGGTCAGGGCACCCTCGAGCTCGCGAATGTTTGAGGTGAAGCGACCCGCGAGGTATTGGATCAGGTCCCGGGGCAGGCTGACCCGCTCGTGCTCCGCCTTCTTTTGCAGGATCGCCATCCGCGTTTCCAAATCAGGCGTTTGGATATCCGCGATCAGGCCCATCGAGAAGCGTGAGATCAAACGCTCCTGCAGGCGGGGAATCTGGCTTGGGGGACGATCGCTGGCAATCACGATCTGGCGCCCGGCCTCATGCAGGGCGTTGAAGGTGTGGAAGAACTCCTCCTGGGTGTACTCCTTGCCCTCGATGAACTGGATGTCATCCACCAGGATCAAATCGGCAGCCCGGTAGCGATCCCGAAATTTCTGCATGCCGTCCTTGCGGATGGCCTGGATCAGATCGTTCGTGAAGGTCTCAGTGCTGACGTAGGCGACCCGGGCCTCCGGATCAATCTCCAGGCGGTAGTGGCCAATGGCCTGCATCAGGTGGGTTTTACCCAGACCCACCCCGCCGCAGATGAACAGCGGGTTGAACTCACGGCCGGGGGCCTCAGCGACGGCCAACGCCGCGGCATGGGCCATTCGACTGTTGGGCCCGACCACGAAGCGGTTGAAGACGTAGCGGGGATTCAGGCCCGGGGCCAACTTGCGCGGGGCCTCACCCGTGGCCGTGCGCTGCTGGGGGGCAGCGGAGCCTGGGGCCACCTCGACCCCGGCGGTCGTGGGGGGCTGACCGTTCAGGGTGATGCCCTGGGCGGACTCACCACCGGCCTCGACGCTGACCGCGATCGGGCGACCGGCGATCTCGCTGGCCACCGCGGCAATGGTGCTCAGGTAGTTCTTGCGCAGCCAGCCGCAAGCAAAGGTATTGGGGGCCAGCAGCTGCAGCTCGTTGCCCTGCAGGTCGACACACGTGGCCGGACGAATCCAGGTCTCAAACGTGGGTTTGGAGAGATTGCCTTGGAGTGCTTCTTGAACCTGACGCCACAGCGTTTCTCCCTGCTGCACCGTCAC